>NZ_JAHWCI010000014.1 GCF_019550915.1 Mumia sp. zg.B17 | reverse complement strand
GACGGTGTTGGAGCGGTAGCCCGTGCCGTCCCAGTCCTCGCACGTGATGAGGAGGAGACGCGGGCGGCCCTTCTGTCGGAAGAGTCGTGCGGACTTCTCGGCGAGGGTCGCCTTGTCGTAGGTCTCCGTGCCGGCCTCGAGCTGGCCGAGGTCGTCGAAAGCGCCTCTCTGACCCTCGAGCCCTCTGACCTCCGACCCCGTGTGCCGGTTTGTCCCATCTGGGGCAGGATGCCCATTATGCGTGCGTGAGTGCGTCACGCATGGGCCGGGTTGGGGGATCCATGGGCGGCAAGGAATTCTGGAACAAGCGGTCGGGTCGCTTCGTGGCGTCGGCCGCTGTGCTGCTGCTGATGGGTCTCCTCGGCGCGCCGCCTACGGGTGCGGTGCCGGCTGTTGCGCCTGCGGACGTCCCGCCGGCGACGGGCAACAACGCGGTCATCACCGTCAAGGTCGGCGCCGACCGGGTGGGGACGAACGGTGTGTCCAACCTGGCCGGCGTGACCCTCCGGCTCTACAACGGAACGTCGGCCCCGACGACCCCCGTGGCCGACGCATGGGCGACCTGCGTGTCGGACGCGGACGGGGACTGCAGCTTCGTCGTGCCGGACACGCAGACGAGCATTCTCGGCACCTGCCTCGGCATCACGGCCGGAGACAACTGCGACCGCCGCTTCTGGGTGGTGCAGGAAGGTGCGCCGGAGGGGTTCACCATCAACCCGTCGTTCCGGACGGGCGAGGGCGACGGCACGCTCTCGGAGAGCACGGCGTACCAGTTCCGGACCGGGCTGAGGCTCCGAGCCGGCAACACCTACAGCTCGACGTCGGACTTCATGATCGGCACGGGCGACACCAACCGTGTCGCTTCCGGCGGAATCTGGCAGCAGTCGCGGACCAATCCGCCACCGGCCCAGAGTTGCGGCCTCGACGTGGCCATCATCCAGGACCTGTCGGGCTCAGTGACACCGTCACAGCTGGTGGAGCTCAAGGCGGCGACGGACACCTTCGCCGACGCTCTCGTCGGCACGCCGTCGCGGCTGGCGTTGTTCTCGTTCTCCACCGTCTCCCCGGCCGACGGGGCGACGCAGAATTTCCCCGGACTCACCTCGGTCGCCACGCAGCAGGGCGCGGACACGTTCAAGGCGCGCTACCAGTCCTGGACCGCCGGTGGCGGAACGAACTGGGACCGAGGGCTCGCGGCGCCGGCGCAGGCCACCCCCACCTATGACCTCGCCGTCGTGATCACCGACGGAAACCCAACCCTCTACTCGCAGCCCGAACAAGGGCCGGGATACTTCGAGCGGGTGCGCGAGATGGAGAACGGTGTCTTCTCCGCCAACGCGCTGAAGGCACGAGGCACGCGCGTCCTGGCGGTCGGCGTCGGCTCCGGCGTGAGCGACCCCGCAACCGCACAGAATCTCCGAGCGATCTCAGGTCCGACGGCGTACGACGGCAGCAACACCGACACGGCCGACTACTTCCAGGTCGCGAACTACGCGTCCGTCGGTACTGCACTACGGGACCTAGCCCTCGGCGACTGTGACGAGTCGCTGTCGGTGATCAAGCAGATCGTCGGTCCGGACGGCGACATCACGAATGCGACGCCGGGCGGAGCCGGGTGGACGTTCGACGCGGCGACCACCACGCCCGGCGTGAGCCTGCCGACCACCAGTGCGACGACCGATGCCACCAGTGGCGTCAACTTCCCGATCACCTTCGGCGGCGGCGTGTCCACGGGTGCGATCACGGTGACCGAGACCGAGCAGGAAGGCGAGTCGTTGTTCCCCGTCGACGGATTCAACGCCGTCTGTCGCAATCTCGCCACCGAGGAAGCCGTCCCGGTCACGAACTCGGGCGCGACCGGTTTCACCGTCGATGTGCCGAGCGACGCCCCCGTGAGCTGCACGGTCTACAACCAGGCTGTCGCACCGGCCACCGTCACCGTCGACAAGGAATGGGTCATCAACGGTGCTGCGCCCGTCCCGAACGGCAGTCAGCCGGGCGGGCTCACCGCTCAGCTGACGTTGACCGGCCCCGACGGGGCTCCTGCCTCCAACCAGGACTGGGGTGCGCCACGTCCCGGCTACAGCGCCGGCGACACCGTGACCGTGGACGAGGACGTCGACATCACTGCGCCGGCCGTGGACCCGGACCTGTGCACCGTCGGGGAGCCGACGATCGTCGAGGTCAACGGCGTCGACGTCACGCCGATCCCGATCCCGGACGGGTACGACCAGACACTGACGGCCGGTGCCAACACGCTGACCATCCGCAACAGCGTCGACTGCGAGTCCCGGCTGACGCTCGCCAAGAATGTGGTCGGGTCTGCCCTCCCGACGTCGTGGAACCTCGCGGCGCTTCCTGCTCCGGGACAGCCCGCGGGTCAGCTGCCCGGTCCGAACGGTACGGCGGGGAGTGCGGCGGTCACGGACCAGGTCGTCACGGCGCGGGTTCCGTACCAGCTGGCCGAGTCCGGCGGCCCTCCGACCTATGTCCAGAACGACGTCCGGTCCAGCGACGCGTATCCGTCGTCGACGGGGTCGTGGGCGTGTATCCGCATCGACGCCGAAGGTGCCCAGATCCCCGGGTTCGCCGACGGCCTCAACGGTGCCGTGACGGTGCAGTTCGGCGTACGGGTGCAGTGCACGGCGACGAACCAGACCGGTCGCCTCACGCTCGTCAAGGACGTCGTGAACGACGGTAGTGGGACAGCGGAGCCCGGCGACTTCACCCTGAGCGCGACTCCCGGCGACGACCCACCGGTGGAAGGTCTCGAGACCTACTCGGGGCCCGGGACTGCCACCGGCACGACGTACGAGGTGCGGCCCGGCCACCCGTACGAGCTGGCGGAGACCGGGGTCCCCGGATACTCGTTGGTCGCGGTGAACTGCGAGGCCGGTGGCGTGACCCGCGATCTCCGCACGGTGACGGTCGGCCCGGGGGAGGCGGTGACCTGCACCTTCGTGAACGACGACGATCCCGCGCAGCTGACGTTGCGCAAGCAGGTGGAGAGCGGGGCAACCGGCGCCACCGACGTGCCTGCGGACTGGACGCTGACCGCGACGCCGGACGGGATCGCAGGTCAGGACCCGGTCAGCGGCAACGGTGAGGACGGGGTGACCGACGAGAACGTGATCTCGGGAACCTACGAGCTCACCGAGGCCGGTCCGGGTGGCTATGACGCAGAGGACTGGAGCTGTGAAGGGGCCGGAGGGACGTTGGAGGGGGCGTCGCTCACGTTGGCCAACGGTGCCGACGTCACCTGCACGATCGTGAACACTGCGCAGCAGCCCACCTTGACCTTGGTGAAAGACGTGGTGAACGACGCTGGTGGGACGGCTGAGGCGACGGACTGGACGTTGTCGGCGACGGGTCCGACGGCGGGTGTGTCGGGGGTGACCGGTTCGGTGCCGGTGACCGACCGTGCTGTCGTGGTGGGGTCGTACGCGCTGGCCGAGTCGGACGGGCCTGCCGGTTACGGGGCTTCGGATTGGGTTTGTGTCAGTCCGTCTGGTGCTGTGCCGGTGGTGGGTGGTTCGGTGTCGGTGGGTCTGGGTCAGGACGTGACGTGCACGATCACGAATGACGATGCGCCGGGCACGTTGACGTTGGTGAAGGACGTGGTGAACGACAACGGTGGGTCGGCGGAGGCGACGGAGTGGACTCTGTCTGCTGATGGGCCGACGCCGATCAGCGGTGTTACTGGCAGTGACGCGGTGACTGGTGCGACGGTGGAGGCGGGTGAGTACGACCTGTCGGAGGTTGACGGGCCGGCCGGTTACGCAGCGTCGGACTGGACCTGCACCGGCGCGACGATCGAGGGTGCGACCGTCTCGGTCGCCAACGGTGGGGACGTGACGTGCACGATCAGCAACGACGATCAGCCGGGCAGGTTGACGCTGGTCAAGGACGTGGTCAACGACAACGGGGGGACGGCGGTGGCGACCGACTGGACGCTGTCTGCCGAGGGTCCGACGCTCATCACCGGTGTGACCGGTTCTGAGGCGGTGACTGGCGCGACGGTGGACGCCGGAGGCTACGACCTGGCAGAGACCGGTCCGGGCGGTTATGTCCCCGGTGATTGGACCTGCACGGGTGGAGAGCTTGAGGGAATCACCGTCACGGTTCCGAACGGTGGGGACGTGACCTGCACGATCGTCAACGACGACCAGCCGGCGACGTTGACGCTGGTCAAGGAGGTCGTCAACGATGACGGCGGGTCGGCGGTGGCGACCGACTGGACGCTGTCTGCTGACGGGCCGACTGCTCTGTCCGGCGTGACCGGCACCGAGGCGGTGACCGGGGTGACGGTGAACGCCGGTGACTACGACCTGTCCGAGTCCGGCCCGACCGGATACTCCGCGTCGGACTGGACCTGCACCGGCGCGACGATCGAGGGTGCGACCGTCTCGGTCGCCAACGGTGGCGACGTGACCTGCACGATCACCAACGACGATCAGCCGGGCACGTTGACGCTGGTCAAGGACGTGGTCAACGACAACGGCGGCACGGC
>NZ_JAHWCI010000013.1 GCF_019550915.1 Mumia sp. zg.B17 | reverse complement strand
GTGGCCGGCCGCCGGGCCGCGGGACGCGGCTGCGCTGTTTGGGAAGGGGCCGGACCCAGGCCCGTGCCGGCCGGCTCACCGCCGTCGCGGAGCTGGGGCAGCGAGCGAGAACCCGGCCAATGAGGCGCCGCTCGCCCGGGTCCACACCGAGCCGCCACCGGTACTTCACCGCGACGTAGCGGGCGGTGTAGGCGCACGTGGCGTGGCGTGGGCGCCAGCGGGTGACATCACGGCCGTGCTTCGCACGCTGTGCCTGCTTGGTCACCACGACCACCGTCTCGGCGTAGCCGGTGTCGTTGGCGAATGCACGACGCGTGGCGCGGTTCCACCTCCTCGCGCCCGACCTCCAGGCCTCACGGAGCGGAACACGGCGGTCGACGGCCACGCGCGACGCGCGACGGACCGTCCGACCGTCGTACTGGGATCGCCACCGACCGCTGACCACGGTGCAGGCTCCCCGCGTGCGAACCTTCGCCGTCGAGCGTCGGGAGAGGATCATGTCTCGCTTTCCGCAGCCTTTGCCACGGCGAGTCCAGCCGCCGAACTTCGATGCGCGGTAGCCGGCACGCGCCTCTCGGCGCACCGGGAGTGCACGCAGGAGGGTGGCCGCGCGGACCCGCACTGGACGGCGGGCCGAGAACCCAGCCGGAGGAGCTCCTGGCACCGTCGTCGTCGCCGTCGGCTCGCTCGGTACGAGCGCCGACGCCGTCGCCGGCGGCGGACCGAGGAGCGCGGCCACGGTCACGCAGCAGGCAAGGATGATAGTTCGCATTGGGCGCTTCCGGGTTGATTTGTCCCTTTGCGTCCATCCTCATCCCAAAGGCATCCGTCCGCAGTGCGGATCACTCGACCGTGGCACGCTCGTACTCGACGACGACCGTCTGGGGTCCCTCCCGCCTGCTCGCCTCTCGGAACCCCCACCCCTCCACCAGGCGGCGTTCGGCATCGGCGTCGGGATAGCCGACACGCCGGATCAGCCAGAGGCGGGAGCCGGCTTCAGCCCGCACCTGGGACTCGGCCAGCGATGCAGAGAGACCTGTCAGGTCGTCGGTGTCCGTCGGAGGTGTGCGTAGGGTGAGATCTCGCAGACCGTCGAACGCCTCTGGGTAGGCCATCGCCACGAACCGCATGGTGCGGGCCACCGGCCACGACCGCGTCGGGTCGCGGGGTGCGAAGTAGACGGCGTCCCCGTCCTGACGACGGGCCTCGACGAAGGACGCCGCCTGCTCCCAGTCCGCCCCGGACTTCGCGTGGGGTGTTCTCTGGGATACGTACACCGGCACGGTGAGAGCAACGACCAGAGCGACAGCGGTCCACTGCCGGCCCCGGGTGTCGAAGGTCGTGAGTGCCCAGCCGATCAGGAGGGCGACCCCCGGCGCCGAGAACGCAAGATAGCGGGAGTTGTAGAGAGAAGGGCTCATCGCTACGGCGAGAGACACGAGCACCGTCGTCGGCACGACGA
Source organism: Mumia sp. zg.B17 (assembly GCF_019550915.1). Lineage (GTDB taxonomy): Bacteria > Actinomycetota > Actinomycetes > Propionibacteriales > Nocardioidaceae > Mumia. Next base: position 5,117 of record NZ_JAHWCI010000013.1, on the reverse strand, counting down.
CGGCGGGCAGCGACCAGGCGAGCACCTGACGGCCCACGGGCGACCGCAGCCCGCGTCGCACCGCGACGACCACCAGCACCCAGCCGACGGTCGCCAGCACCACCGACGAGACCATCCACCACTGTGCGGGCTCCCATGCCGAGCCGCCGCCGGCGCCGGTGAGGCTGGTCGGCGTCTCGCCGAGCCAGTACTGGTTGACGACCACCTGACGGCCCAGCGTCAGGAGGGAGTCGTCCGGCGTGCCGAGCTGACCGCCCTGGCCTCCCGCCGCCCAGACGAGGGGTGAGACCAGGAGGGCGCCCGATGCGGACGCCGCCAGCCAGCGCAGCAGGTGCGGGCGTGCGATGAGAGCCACGGTCACGCCGTGAGCGAGCACCGCCAGCGCGGCGTACACGTTCAGTGCGACGAGGACCGCCGCGCCGAGCGCGTACGCGGCCCACAGCCCACGCCGTCGGTCTCCGCGGAGGAGGGTGAGGAGGAGCACCGTCAGCCAGACGGCGACCGCGGTCACGAGGGCCGACGACCGCGCCTCGATGCCCATCCAGGTCACTCGCGGCATGAGGGCGAAGATGACCGCTGCGAACACCGCGTGCCGAGCGCCTCCCAGAAGGCGCCCGAGCACGTACACGCCGGCGGTCGCGACTCCGACCGCCAGCACGCTGGGCATCCGGAGGGCGAGCGCCGACTGCCCGAACACCTCGACCCATCCGTGCATGAAGGCGTACCAGACGCCGTGGACGGCGTCGAGGTTGCCGGTCAGCTCGCGGAGCTCGGTCATCGACAACGAGGCGGCGTACGAGGTGGCGGCCTCGTCGGTCCACAACGACGGTATCCAGGAGCCGGCGAAGGCGACGAGAGCGCCGAGCGCGCCCGCCGCCCACGGCGCACGCCGGCTGCCGCGTTCGACGGACGAGGACTCAGGCGTCGAGGTGACCGGTGCGAGACTCATGGTCCTGCCCCTCACCCACGACGCTGCTCAGCGCGCGCCGCAGCATCGTGGACGACGTGTGCACCGTGTAGGGGAAGTAGACGACCTCCACGCCGACGGTGGCGAAGTCGCGCTCGAGCTTGTCGCCCTTGGGCGTACCGCGCCAGTCGTCTCCCTTGAAGATCCGGTCGAAGCGAAGGACCTTCCAGGTGTCCAGCTTGTCTGGCACGTCCTCGGCGTGGACCTGGTCGACGAACTCGATGTGCCGGACGATCTCCAGCCGCTCCGTGAGTGGCACGAAGGGGAGGGACCCCTTCGCGCGCAGACACATCTCGTCGGTGACCACACCGGCGATCAGGTGGTCGCACAATCCCTTGGCATGGCGGAGCACGTTGAGGTGGCCCACGTGGAACAGGTCGTAGACCCCAGGCGCGTACCCGATCACACGCTCCACAGCACACTCCTTCCCGACGTCGAACGACGTCGGCGCCACCCGTCGCCACATCTTAGTGAGGCCGGCAGCTCGACGTTCCCATAACCGGACATTTCCCCTTGTGTGGGGTGGATCACGGTGACGCCGCCGTAGGAACGGTGAAGTAGTAGACGCCCACCAGCGCCGAGACCACGCACGCCGCGCCGACAGCCGCGACGGCGAGGCCGGTCCGGAGCCGGGCGAGGAGGACCCCGAGAGGGAGCAGGACCGGGAAGATCGGGAGGGCGAACCGGACCATCGAGAGATAGAAGGCGCCGCCCTGTCCGAGCGCGAGCAGCATGCCGAGGACGAGGTAGGTCGCGACCGGCAGAGGGGGCCGCGCCACGAGGGCGAGGACGGTGAGGACGATGAGCCCGACCACGGCGACGGCGAGAGCCGGGGCGAGCATCCCACGAGGCCCCGAGGTCGCCCCCGCCGCCCATCGCCAGAAGGTGTATCCACCGTCGAACCTGACCTGCCAACCTTCCCGCTGGGTGACGAACCAGGCGTCGAGCTCACCCGTCCGAAGTCCTGCGTGCGCGATCGCACCGGTGACCCCGAGCGAGCCGAGAGCCACCGCCACGAGGCTGCGCACGTCGCGACGGGTGACGATTGCCTGCGCCGCGGCGACCGCCACGGCGGCGACGAGGATGACGCCGGTCGGCCGCGTGAACCCGGCCAGCGCGCAGCACACGCCCGCGGCCCACCACTGGCGTCGCAGCACGGCGTAGAGAGTGGCCGCCGCGAGGAGGGTGAAGAGGCCCTCGGCGTAGGCGGTCGAGAGAACGGCGGCAGTCGGGAAGACCGACCAAGCGGCCGAGACGAAGAAGGCCGCGCGCGCCGTCGCGTACTCGCGCACGGTGAGCGCGATCACGACCGCCGCAGCTGTGCTGACCACCAGCCCGACCACGACGGCGACGAGCCAGAACGGCACCCCGAGCGTGACGAACGGCCGCACGCTCCAGGGGTACAGCGGGAAAAAGGCGGCCTCGTTCGTCACCACGTCACCGCCGGCCTGTCGCGGCAAGGCGTCGGGGTAGCCGTGCTCTGCGATCGAGCGGTACCAGCGGCCGTCCCAGCGCTCGATCGCCGTGCCCAGGCCGCCGCGGCCCTGGCTCGCGACGAGCAGTGCCCCGAGCGTGATGGCACGCGTCACGAGGTGTGTGAGCGCTGCTGCGCCGGCCAGTCTCGCCGTCGTCTCGATCCCCTGAGTCATCCAACCGGAGAGGGGTATCACCACACTCGCCATGGACCGAACGTAGGAAACCGGAGAGTCACGGCAGGGACATTTTCACCATGGGCCGAGACCCGCCGGGACAGTTATCGAAAAGTGGCGGAGGGAGAACCTTCGGAGCCTTAGCATGTTCTCGGCGACGAAGTCCACCGCTCTCGCGGTGGGCGAGGTTTGATCAAGCAGGAAGTCGGAGTACGTCGGCGATGAGCGACACGGATCTGAGCGGAACGGCCCCACTGCGGCTTGCCGTGCCCGGCCAGACCGCAGACATCCTCCCCGGCGGGCCGACGCGACGGTCCCTCGGGCGCCACCGTGACCGTGTTTCCGACATCGCGTGGTTCGGGCTTCCCGTCCTCGCCGCTACGGCCGCGGCCGCAGCCGCGGTCTCGGCCGGGCCGATCGTCTCCTCCCTCTGCCTCGTGCTGGTTCTGCTCCCGTTATACGCGGTGGTTGCGAAGCCGGGCATCGTGAGGACGAACGACGCCCGGCGCTACGCGCGACGCACGGTCACTGCCGCTGCTGTGACGTTGACGCCTCTTGCTGCAGTCGAGCTCCTGGCCCCCGGCGACGTTCGTGCTGCTCTCGCTGTCGTGCTCACCGCGTGCTCGACGGCCCTCGTCGCCGGCCTCCTCGAGCGGCGGCGTCGTCCTGCCTTCGCTGTTCTCGTCGTCGGAGACGGGGATGGCATCCGCGACGTGGTGAACCCGTGGGCCACCAATCAGCGCATGGATGTTGTCGGCGCGTGCGTCCCGACCGCCCCCGGCGAGCCGCTCCCCGACGACGTCAGCGGCGTCCCCGTCCTCGGCCGACCCGCAGACGTCGAGACGGTCGCTCGTTCGTGTGCCGTGGATTGGGTGGTCATCGCGCCCGGTGCGGCGCTCAGTGTCTACGACGTGCGCCGTCTGACCTGGCAGCTCGAGCGCGCACGTGTGCCCGTCAGTGTGGCGACCGATCTCAACGGCGTGATGCCGCACCGTGTCGAGCCGGTGGTGGTCGGGCGCCGCATGCTCCTCGACGTCTCGTCCCCCAAGCCGTCGTCGCTCGGGCTGTGGGGCAAGGACCTGCTCGACCGCGTCGGCGGCCTCGCCCTGCTTCTGCTGGCGTCGCCGCTCCTCTTGGTGTTGATGGCGTTGGTCAAGCTCGACTCCCGCGGCCCGGCCTTCTTCCGCCAGGTTCGGGCCGGACGCAACGGTCATCCGTTCACGATGATCAAGCTTCGGACGATGGTCGTCGACGCGGAGGAGCGCCTCGATGAGGTTCGGGAGCTCAACGAGGGCGCCGGACTCCTGTTCAAGATCGGTGACGATCCCAGGATCACGCGCCTCGGACGCGCGTTGCGCAAGCTTTCTCTCGACGAGCTCCCCCAGCTGATCAACGTGGTGAGGGGCGACATGTCGCTCGTTGGGCCGCGTCCTGGTCTGCTCTCCGAGCGAGACCAGTACGACGACTGGATCGCGCGACGCTTGCGAGTGAAGCCTGGGATGACCGGATTGTGGCAGGTCAGTGGCCGGTCCAGCCTCGACTGGGAGCAAGCCGTACGCCTCGACATCGACTACGTCGACAACTGGACCATGCGCCGGGACCTGGGGATCGCCGCGCGGACCCTCCGTGCCGTCGTCTGCCGCGATGGAGCAGGCTGACCACAACGCCGCGTTCTACACGGTGATGCAGGTCACACGCAGCCCTAAAAGTGCTGATCTTCATCGCCGGGGGCGCTATGGCAGGGATCGGTCCGGTCTGTCGTATTTGGGCCACGATCGGGTGGCCCAAACTCGTCACGAATCTCACCGGTTGTGCGACCTATAGTCCAGCGCATGCTTCGCCGACACAGCGTCCATCGGATCCGCAACGCCACACACCGCCGTCCCTCCAAGCCCCACTCCCGTCGCCCGGCCGTCGTCGTGATCGCGGCCCTCGGCCTGCTTGCTCCGGCAGGGATGGTCGCTGCGGCCGACAACGAGGCGGAACCCCCGTCGTCCCAGTTCGAGGTGGTCAACGGCACCATCCGAGCCGCGGCCGCCAGCCCGGAGGGTGCAGCGAGTACCGAGGCGGTCCTGTGGGGCAACAGCAGCTATGCCACGACCGAGATCGCGGGATCTGGGCGGGTGATCCTCTCGGGGAGGAGCAGCGACTGCGAGGGTTGGGCCGTCGTTGCCGTGTCCGTCGACGGCGTTCCGTCGGGTCGCGTGACGCTGGACGACGCTCGACCCGACGGTTCCGTCGCAGTCGGACCCTCGCTAGGCGACGGCCTCCACGACGTCCGCATCGATCTGGTGAACGACAACTACGTCGAAGGCCAGTGCGATCGCAATGCCTACCTCTCCGCGGCGGCGATGGAGGTGGCTGGTGCGGTCACGCGCCCGTCACCGACCCCGGTTGGTCGTCCGGGCTCGTCTAACACGGGTGTGCCTGCCGGTACGAAGCTGACCGTCCATGACGGAGATCTGACGATCAGCAGGGCCGGCACGGTGGTCGACGGCCTC
>NZ_JAHWCI010000012.1 GCF_019550915.1 Mumia sp. zg.B17 | reverse complement strand
CCTCCTCACAGTCGGTCAGCGCATCGGCGTCCTCGGGTCCTGCCTCGCGGAGCTGCACGTGCCCAGTCTGGCGCAGCCCCGCGAGGAGGATTGTTCTACTTCAGGTCGTCGATGGCCCGCTGCGAGCCGGGGTGGAGGGGGATCGGATCGGAGTCCTCCGCGTCCTCGATCGCGACGAGCTGCGGGATGACGCGAGCAGTCCTCGTCGAAGCGTCATCGTTCGGTGGGTTCGAGCTGCCGCGAGGCGAGCTTCCCGCTGAGTATCGTCGAGAGCGCGACCACCGCGATCACGAGACCGATGAGCGTCCAGGGAATCACGAGGTCGTACCGCTGGACTCTTGCGCCGGTGACCGCCAGTGATGCGACCGCGGCTGAGGCCCCGACGCCGACGGACAACGCGGCGATCCAGGCGTGCTGACGGCTGATGGCTCGGGCTGCCCATCGTCGCCGCACACCCACCCGGGTGAGCTGGCTGGCCCACCCCCGCATGGCGCGGACCTGGGCGCGGGTGGCCAGGACCGAGACACCCACGAGCAACGCGACCAGCAAGACGACCGATCCCACGATCGCGGCAGGCGGAACGATGGGCGCAGGCTTCTCGTAGACACCGATCGATCGCGGATCGAGACCCTTGTCGCGCAAAGCCGTGCGCGCGGCACGGCGATCGGGGGCGGAGATGTCCTTGAACAGCATCGCAGCGGGAGTCGTCGCCATTCCTAGACCCTGCGCAGTGGCTCTCAGCATGACGAAGGGAACAGCTTGGGTCCACCGGGTCTGCGCGGGATCGACGATGCGTACCGGCACGGTCGCCACGCCCCTGCCGGTCGCTTTGTCGATCAGCGCCAGCTGCCCGCGCGCCACCCGAACGAGATCGGGGTTGATCACCAGAGCGCCACCATCGGCGAGCAGGTCCCGGTCGGCCGACGTCAGCGCGGCGCCGAGCGCTCCCTCGAGATCGTCCGCGGAGTCGAAGGCGAACGCCACTCCCGTTCGGTCGTCTCGCGTACCGATCGTCTCCTCGGTTCCAATGGACGGGTTCACGCCTCGCTTGCCGATGAGGAAGAACTGAATCGGCTCTGCCCGCTTGATCGAGGGCACCGTCTCGACGGCTGCGACGACAGCCGGGTCGGGCTTCAGGAACGGGGTGCTGAAGCTGTCAAGGAGCACATCTCCGGAAGGCACCGATACGGGTTGCCGCTCGCGAGCGTCCGCGACCTCGCTCGAAAGGATGGTGAGCATCCCGACCGTCGCAGCAACGATCACGATGTAGATGCCAGCCACGACAGCCAACCGCTGACGGTTCGTCGCGATCTGCCGCGCCACAAGCCGTTGGGTCAGGGTGCGGCGAGGCATCACCCGCAGCAGGCCGTCGATCAGCTCGGGGCCGAGGGCCGCCGCAGTCAGCGCCATGAGGCCGATCAGCGCCATCGCTCCACTCGGCTCGCGCAAGGTCAGCACCTGCCAGAGCGTGATGCTCGCACACACGACGCCGACGAGGTGCCGAGCTGAACGCAGTCTGCTGCGCGTGCCCGCCGAAAGTTGGCGTCGGCCGGAGACGACGATCCGGTCCCGGAGCGCGGCGAGTCCGAGCGCGAGACCGAGCACGACGCCCGCGGCGCTGACCTCGATAGCGGCCCACGGAACGCGGACATTCGTGACGGAGTATCCCCACCGTCCCTCGCCCAAGAAGGCCGTAGCGTACCCGATCGTCGTGCCCCCCGCGACGGCGACGAGCGTGCTAGCCACGATCAGGGGCAGTGGGACGAGCCAGATCGCGAGCAGGGCGTCTCGCCGCTTGACGCCTTGCGCCATCGCCGCGCTTGCCGACGACTCCAGTCGCTTCGCGACGATCACGTATCCCATCACCAGCAAGGCCGGCAGCGCTAAGAGCCCGGGAATCCAGAGGCTGAGCGGCGACTGCACGGTCCACAGACGGGGTGCCTCCGCCTCCAGCTCGGCGCGCGTCCGAACACGTTCACCGACCGCCGCCCTGGAGATCGCTGGGCCCTCACCAGACACCGCGCGGACCGTGGATCCCACAGCCCGGTTGATGCCCTCGATCAGCGCTGCCGCGTCGTCTTGCGTCGTCTCGAATGTGGGAAAGGCCCGCAGCGGTGCGCCGTCGCTCCCCCGAACCTCCGCCAGCCGGCGCCAGGTCCCCGGGCCTGCCAGCAGCTTCGGCCAGCGGTCGAGCTCTGTCCGAGCGAGCCCTACGATGCGGAGATCAGGCGCCGCGCCAGCAGTCGGAACCTCATCGCCGACACGCACGCCCGTCGACCCCGCGCCGGCAACCACGACCTCACCGGCCTCGCGCGGCCATCTGCCGTTCGTCAAGCTGAACTGGCGTGTAGGGGGGCTGCGGTCCCAGTCCTTCTCGGTGTAGTAGACCCCGTCCAGGCCCCCTCGGAAGAACGGGAAGTCGATCACGTTCAACGCCATGCCGAACCGCGGGCTCTGCGACTCGAAAGCGTCACGGAGTCTGTCGCCGTCGTCGGTGCCCGCACGGAGATCGACGTCGAACATGGTGAGGGCAGCTGAGGCGCTCCCCAGCTCAGCGTCGGCGTTCTGAGCCGGTGTCAGGCTCTGCGCATCCATGAAGCTGTTGGTGGCGAAGAGGAAGGCAATGAACAGGATCGGCGCCGCGAAGGAGGCCGCGACGGGGGTACGTGACCGCAGACGTCGCCGAATCGTCCCGATCATGCGCGGTACGCCACGTCGCGTACGACGCCGTCGAGCATCTCGATGCTCCGCGACGCTCGCTCCCGGCATGCAGGATCGTGCGACGCCACGACCACCAAGACACCTTTGCTCGACATCACCGCCAGCAGGTCGAAGATGGCGCCGGCATTGCGGCTGTCCAGCGAGCCTGTCGGCTCATCAGCCAACAGGATCTTGCGCCCACCCGAGAGCGCACGGGCGATCCCTACACGCTGCTGCTGCCCGCCGCTCAGCTCGTCGGGGTAGCGACCTCCATATCCGGCGAGACCCACCGACTCGAGCAACCGTTCCGCCTCGTCGAGAGCCTCGACGGTATTCGTTCCCCGCGCCTCGATCGGGAGCGCGACGTTCTCCGCTGCGGTGAACTCCGAGATGAGCTGGTGCGACTGGTGCACCATCCCGACCTCGTCACGACGCAACCGGATGCGGCCCTCGGCGCTGATCTGCGTGAGATCGTGCCCCGCCACCACGACACGACCTGAGGTCGGGAGGTCCAGCCCCGCAAGGAGATTGAGCATCGTCGTCTTTCCCGAGCCGCTGTGCCCGAACAAGCACACGAACTCCCCGGAATCCGCCTCGAAGTCGACTCCACCAACCGCCCTCACGGTCTCGGCAGGGGAGACGAACTCTCGCTCGACCCCAACCGTCCTGACCAGCGGGCCCGGACCCCCCGTGCTCAGCATCCTCGGTTGGTCCTCATGCTCGAGGCCTTGTCCGAATCGAACACCGACACGTTGTCGTCCCGGCTCGCGATCCCCATGGTCAGCAAGGCACCGGTGCCGTTGCCTCCGTCATACAGGCAGCCCTTGTAGTTGTTGGAGCGGTTCTGCCACGAGTCGGCTTGGTTGTTCTCACCGTTGGCATCGTTGAAGGGGTCGACAACGCCCTGGCCTTGGGCCTGCGCTGCGATCAGTAGTTTGTAGTCGTTGTTCCCCCAGACGCACATCTTGCTACCCGTGCACTGCGAAAGCGATGCCTGCGCGGTCAGCGGTGCGACGACCGCGACGGCGAACAACGCCCCCGCGGTGGCAAGTGAACGGACTGTTCTCATCTTCGACCTCATCTCGTCGTGGCCGGCCAGTGAGGCCGACCAGTGTGGCCGGACTCTAGCGGGCCCAGGGGTCAGTGCGGCACGACACGAAGGACGCCCTGATTCCGTCCCGACTCGGGCGCAACTTGTTGCACTCGAGAGGGGCACGCCGGTTAACGGTCGACGGCGTGGATCACAACGCCTTCACGGTCCTCATCGCCAACGAGGTCCACGACGAGCGTCGTCACGGCCGGATCGCCCAGCTCGGCAACCCATCGTCGCCGGATCCCGTCGCGCGGCCACGGCAGGTCGCCGAACACGTGGGCCAGCCCCGTGCCGTACGCCGCCTCCTCACAGTCGGTCAGCGCATCGGCGTCCTCGGGTCCTGCCTCGCGGAGCTGCACGTGCCCAGTCTGGCGCAGCCCCGCGAGGAGGATTGTTCTACTTCAGGTCGTCGATGGCCCGCTGCGAGCCGGGGTGGAGGGGGATCGGATCGGAGTCCTCCGCGTCCTCGATCTTGATGTCCTTGGCCGCCGGGTGCACCGCCGTGAGCGCGTCGGTCTCCTCGAAGACGAGGGTCGTCAACGCGCACGCGACGTTGTCGGGCATGTCGTCGCGGACGAGCAGGACGTTGGGGACGGCGACGGTCGGCACGTCGGCGTCCAGCTTGTAGGTGTCGGCGGGGATCGTCGACTCCTCGTAGACCGGGTTGATCTCCTGGAGCGCCTCGAGCTGCGGCGTGATGTCGATGAACTCGACGTCGTCGCCCATCGAGGTGAAGAGGTCGGTGATCGCCGGCGTCGGAAGACCCCCGGACCAGACCAGTCCGTCGATCGAGCCGTCCTTCATCCCGTCCACGGTCTTGGTCAGGTCCAGACGCTGCGCAGAGACGTCGCTCTGCTGGAGCCCTGCGGTCTCGATCAGGCGCTGGGCGATGACCTCGGTCCCCGACTTCGGTGAGCCGGTCGAGATGCGCTTGCCCTTGAAGTCCTCGACGCCGTCGATGCCGGCGTCCTTGCGGACCACGACCTGGGTGTAGTTGGGATAGATGCGCCCGATGGAGGCGACGTCCTGCTTCTCCGTGAACGAGCCGTTGCCCTCGACCGCGTCGGCGGCGGTGTCGGCGAGGGAGAACGCGAGGTCGTAGTCGCCGGCGACGAGCTGCTGCACGTTCTGGACCGACGCGCCCGTCTCGGCCGCGGTGGCCTGCAGATCGGTCTCGTCGTTGATGATCTGCGCCAGACCGCCACCTACCACGTAGTAGACGCCGGTCGAGTTGCCGGTGGCGATGCCGATCCGGCCCGAGCCGGCGTCGCAGCTCTCGGAGTCGCTGTCGGACTGGGTGTTGTCCTGCTGGCCGCCGCAGGCCGCCAGGGCGAGCGATGCGGTGAGCGCGCTCGTGGCGAGGAGGGTACGGGTATGTCGCATGTCGTGGTTCACTCCTGGGTGATGGGTGTGGTGGTCGTGGTCGGATGGTTCCCCCGGCGGCCGACCACGTGCAGGGCCACGGCAGCGGTGAGCAGCGCGAGACCCACGGCGATCGACACCGGGACGAGATAGAGGAGCAGCAGGGCGGCCGGGACGCAGAGCAGCCGCTCGACGCGACGGGTCGGACCGAACATCCAGCCCGACGTCGCCACCGCGAGCGCCGCCACCGCGAGACCGACCACGACGGTGGCCCAGACGACGTCGAGGAACGGCGCGCGCCCGAGAAGGGCAGCGCCGTTGTCGGTCATGATGAACGCCATCGGCGCGAGGAAGGCCGGCAACGTGTACTTGCATGCCTGCCACATCGTCGCGATCACCTTGCCACCGGTGATCGCCGCGGACGCGACGGCCGCCAGGGCGGTCGGCGGCGACACCTCCGAGAGGACCGCGTAGTAGAAGATGAACATCGCGACCTCGGGGCCTTCGGCTCCGAGGCTGATCAGGGCAGGACCGATGATGATCCAGCTCAGGATGAAGGACGCGGTCACCGGCACGGCGAGCCCGAGGACGATGATCGCGACGGCGGAGAACAGCGCGCTGAGGACGATGAGCGACGCCTGGTTGGGAGCCAGCACGTCGGCAGCGTCCACGAGCAGGTCTGACAGCACCTGGCCCAGCCCGGTCTTCGCGATGGTCGACGTGATGACGCCGGCAGCCGCGCACACGGCGATCACCGGGACCGCGGCGCGGATGCCGGTCGCGAGCGCCGTGAACAGGCGGATCGCGTAGTCGCGCAGAGAGTCGCCCAGCGGGAGCTTCTCGGCCGTCCGGGGATCCTGCTCGAGGTCGGTGACGAACGCGCGACGCGACAGCCCCGCCTCGAGCAGCCCGAAGAACGCCGCCACCGCGGTCGCGTACACGACGGCCTTGAACGGGGGGACACCCATCGCGAGAAACAGCACGATCACGCCGAGGCTGACGAAGTGGTAGCCGAAGCGCCCGAGCAGGGCCCACGGGCTGTTGACGCGGGCGTCCACGCGCCGCGCGCCGAAGCGCCGCGCGTCGATCTCGACCGCCAGGAAGATGCCAAGGTAGTAGAGGAGCGTCGGGACCAGCGCCCAGCCGAGCACCTGGAGGTAGGAGACACCGAGGTACTCCGCGATGATGAACGCCGCCGCACCCAGCGTGGGCGGTGACAGGATCGCGCCGATCCCGGACGCGGCGAGCATGCCGCCCGCGGCCTCGCGGGGATAGCCGGCGCGCTTGAGGATCGGCCACGCGAACGAGCCGAGGGTGACCGCAGTCGCCGTCCCCGAACCGGAGACGGTGCCGAGCAGGAAGCCGGAGGTCGCGACCGTACGACCGGGCGCCGTGCCCGACTTCTTGAACAGAGAGAAGCTGAACTCGACGAAGAACCGGCCGGCGCCCATCCGGTCGAGCACCGCTCCGTAGATCGTGAAGAGCACGATGTAGGTCGCAGCGACGTCGAGCGGCACGCCGAAGAAGCCGCTGGCCTCGTTGAAGAGAGCGTTGATGATCTGGTCGATGTCCTGGCCCCGGTGCGAGATCACCCAGTCGATCGGCAGGAAGCCGCCGTAGTAGGCGTAGGCGAGGAACACCGCACACACGACCGGCAGCACCCAGCCGGTCGTACGGCGCGTCGCCTCGAGGATGAGGAGCAGCAGGACGAGCCCCGCGAGGATGTCGAGGGGGTCGAGCGCACCCTGACGGTCGAGGAACGCCGTGAACCCACCGCCACCGGCGCTCGACTCAGGGAGGGGCAGCACCGGGTAGAGCCCGACGACCAGCGCGGCTCCCGCGAGGACCCAGTCCACCGGCCCGGGATCGTCCCGGCCGTCGGTGCTGCGCCGTGCCCACCCGCGGTAGAGGAGGAAGGCGAGCGGCAGGGTGACGCCGAGGAAGACGATCAGGTAGTACTGGTTGCCCTGGCGAAGCGGCCAGAAGACCTGCCAGAGCACGAACGCCGCGACGGCGAAGCACCACACCGTCATCGCCTGGTCCCAGCGCGGGGACAACCGCCGCGACGGCCTCTCCTCGTCGTACTCCGAGGCGAGTCGGTCGAGGTCGACCTGGTCGACCTCGGCGACCGGGCTGTGACGGTCGGCGGGCGGCATGAGGCGTAACTTAACGGTGACCAGGGTCATGTCAAGAGTGCCGCGCGGAGGCACGGAAAGAGCGCCACGACGCCGCCGCGAAGGTCAGCCGTAGAAGCCTTCGCGCAGGTTGATCCCGTGCTCGACCCACGCCTTGAGGGCGGCCAGCATGCCGGTCCAGCCCGCGCAGTTGCCGAACGCGTTCTTGGCCCCCGTCCCGGTCACCAGCCACGACGACTCGGTGATCGTGACCAGGGTGCGCGCGCCGCCGTCGACCGGCTCGAGCTCGAACGTCGTGGTGGTCCGCCCGTCGTCGTCGGCCGAGGCCTGCGCGTCCCAGCGGATGACGATGAGCCGGGGCGGCACGGCCTCCACGACCGTGACCGGGAACTCGCCCGGGTGGTCGGCGAAGTCCCACATGACGGTCGCGCCGGACTCGAGTCGTCCGCGGGCGCCGCCCGTCGTGAAGTAGCGGGTGAGCTGCGCCGGGTCGGCGATCGCCTCGTACACCTCGGCGCAGGGCCTCGCGATGTGGCCGGACACGGTGAACTGCAGCTCCTGGAGAGGATCGTCAGTCATGTGATATTTTTACAACATGTCGTCGGCCGTGGGCAATACCCCCGACGACGACCTCGTCTTCAAGGCGCTGGCCTCACCGACGCGGCGCCGGATCCTCGACCTGCTTCGGGAGGACACCCGGACGACTGGCGAGCTCTGCGCCCTCCTGTCGTCACTCGACCGGACCACCGTGCTCCAGCACCTGCGCGTGCTCGAGCGTGCCGAGCTGGTCGCCGGCCGCAAGATCGGGCGCGAGCGCCACCTCGCCCTCGCGCCGCTGCCGATCAAACGCATCCACGACCGATGGATCAAGGACTACATGGACGCCGCGGTCGAGCTGCTCGACCACCTCGACCGACCCTCCGACCGCGGTGCGGATTAACCCTTGCGTTGTCGAACACCTGTTCGATATCATCGTGTCATGTTCGACGCCGAGATCACCGCCGACCTGCGCCACGCGGCGCAGGCGCTGGTGGACGCCCCGATCGAGCTCGCTACCACCGAGCAGCTCGCTGAGGTCCTCGGAGCCGTGGCTTCGACGCAGGCGCTCCTCGACGGCGTGCTGGCGCGTGGACTGGCACACTTCAGCGACGCGGGCGGGCCGGAGGCTGCTGGAGCTGCCAACGCGAAGGCGTGGGCGCGCCGCGAGCTGCACCTCGACGCTGGCGAGACCGGTCGTCTGATCACTGCAGCTCGGACGACCCAGACGTTGCCTCGGGTCGCCGAGTCGTTGCGGGCCGGCAGGATCCGGCTGGACCACGTCCACGAGTTCTCCGCCGGCCTGAAGAAGGCCGATCCGGTCATCATCACCTCGGCGGAGGACTACCTGCTCGATGTCGCCGAGCGCAGCGAGCCGTCAGCGCTCCGGGCGGAGATCCGGGAGTTCATCGAGGCAGTGCACCCGGAGTCCCTGGACGCCGCCTACATCCGAGGGATGGACAAGCGTGACCTCCAGGTCTCCAAGGTCGGCGACGGCTATGCCGTGACCGGTTTCCTCGACATCGCCACCGGCGCCCGCCTCAAGACCGTCCTCGACCACCTGGGCGCCCCGGACGACCGTGACGATCGTCGAGCTCCTTCGGAACGGCGAGTGACCAATCTCGACCGGCTGCTCACCCAGGTTCTCGAGCACGGCCTGCCCAGCCGCAACGGATTCCGGCCCCAGCTCTACGTCACCGTCGACCTCGAGCGTCTTCAGGGCATGCCTGGCGCCGAGCCTGCGCGACTGCACGGCTGGGGCAGCATCCCTGACCTGCTCCTGGGCCGCCTTCTCTGCGACACCGACGTCACCCCGATCCTCACGGGCGCGCACGTCGACGACGGGAGGCGCGACCACGGAGGGCACAACCACGAGGTCCCCGACCAGCCCAGCGACCGACGACGGCCCGGCAGCGTTCTCGACGTCGGCCGGAGCCAGCGTCTGGCCACCCCACAGCAGCGGATCGCGATCACCCACGCGCAAGGTGGGCGCTGCGCCAACCCGGGGTGCCACAACACCTTCCTCGAGCTGCACCACATCGACTGGTGGCACCGCGACCACGGCACGACCGACCTCAACAACCTCATCGGCCTGTGTCCGCGCTGTCATCACCTGCTCCACGCCGGGTTGCTCCATGCCCGACGCGAGCCCGGCACCGGAGACGTCATCCTCACCACCGGGGAGGGGCACCGTCTCTCCGACTCCGACGACCGAGACCGAGCCCTCAGGCGCCTGCTCGTCCGTCGGCGCCTTCGCGAGATCCGGCAGCTGGTCCACTCATCCGGGATAGCCGCCTGACCGGTGCCTGACCACCGGCTGACCACCGGCGCCTCAGCGCGTCGGCCTACGAGCACGCACGCCGGGCACGACCGGATCGGGGGATCGGTCGTGCCCGGCGTGTGCTGGGAGGGGCGGACGAGGCCCGACTGTCAGCCCTTCTTGCGGTTGAGGAACGCGAGCATCGCCGTACGCGCCTCGTCCGAGCCGAAGAGCCGCCCCGACTGCTCCGCGACGTCGTCACCGAGCGCGTCGATGCGAGCCACGAGGTCGGCGTTGAGCAGGGCCTTGGTCTCCCGAAGGCCCTGGGGGTACGCCTTGCGGAGCCCGTCGAGCACCCGCCAGAGGGCGTCGTCGAGCTCGGCCGCTGGGACGGCCTCCGTGACGAGCCCGTACGCCACCGCCTCGGCCGCGGAGAACTTCTCTCCGGTGAGGAAGGTCCGCGACGCCGAACGCGGCGACATCCGCGAGAGGGTGGTCAAGGAGATGACCGCCGGCGCCAGGGCGAGACGGACCTCGGTGAATGCGAACGTGACGTCGTCGGCACACACCACCACGTCGGCAGCGCCCACGATGCCGAGCCCGCCTGCGCGCACCGGACCGTGCAGGCGGACGACCACCGGCTTCGGGAGGGTCACGATGAGGCGCTGCAGCGCGACGAGCCCCTTGGCCCCCTCGACCATCCCTCCCCCGGCAGCCTCGGACAGGTCGGCGCCCGAGCAGAACACCGACCCGGCCGCCGTGATCACCACGGCGAGGACGTCCGGATCCGCGGCGGCGGTCTCCAGGTGCCCGACGAGCTCGCTCACGAGCTGAGCCGAGAGGGCGTTGCGGTTGTGCTGGCTGTCCAGCGTGATCGTCGCGACCTGGTCGGTGACCGCGAGGTGGACGAGCTCGGTCATAGGATGCTGCTCCTTCGTGACGTCGTGCGAGGGGTGAGGGTCAGTACGACTTCGGCAGGCCGAGCGAGAACTGCGCGATGAAGTTGAGCACCATCTCGCGGCTGACCGGCGCGATGCGCGACAGGCGCGACGCCGCCAGCATCTGTACGAGGCCGTACTCCTCTGCGAGACCGTTGCCGCCGTGGGTCTGGATCGCCCGGTCCACCGCGTTGCACACGACCTCACCGGCCGCGTACTTCGCCATGTTGGCGGCCTCTCCGGCACCCATGTGGTCACCGGCCGCATAGAGCGCGGAGGCCTTCTGGGTCATCAGACGCGCCATCTCGATCTCGATGTGCGTCTGCGCCAGCGGGTGGGCCACGGCCTGGTGGGCGCCGATCGGCGCCTTCCAGACCTGACGGGTCTTCGCGTACTCGGTCGCGATCTCGAGCGCGAGCCGCGCCGTGCCGGTCGCGAACGAGGCCGCCATGATGCGCTCGGGGTTGAGCCCCGCGAAGAGCTGCTCGATCCCGGCGTCCTCACTGCCGATCAGCGCGTCCGACGGGAGGGCCACGTCGTCGAAGAACAGCGTGAACTGCTTCTCCGGGCTGACGATGCCCATCGGGATCTCCTGGAACGTGAAGCCAGGGCTGTCGGTCGGCACCAGGAAGAGCGCCGGCTTGAGGTTGCCCGTCTTGTGATCCTCGGTCCGCGCGACCACGAGGACGTGGCTCGCCTCGTCGACACCGGAGATATAGGTCTTACCGCCGGTCAGGCGCCAGCTGCCGTCCTCCTGCCGGTAGGCCGTGGTGATGATCTTGTGCGAGTTGGAGCCCGCATCCGGCTCGGTGATGGAGAAGGCGAACGTGCTCGTCCCGTCAGCCAGGCCGGGCAACCAGCGCTGCTTCTGCTCGTCCGTGCCGTACTGCGCGATGATCGTGCCGACGATCGCCGGCGACACGACCATGAGCAGCAGCGGGCTGCCGGTCGCGGCCAGCTCCTCGCAGACCGCGGCGAGGTCGCCGATCTCGCCGCCGCCGCCCCCGTACTCCTCCGGCACGGCGACACCCAGATAGCCGAGCTTGCCGGCCTCCGCCCACAGCTCGGTGGTCTTGCGGCCCTCGGCCGCTGCGGTGTTGAAGTAGTCGCGACCGTACTTGCGCCCCAGGTCGCGGACGGCCTTGCGGAGCGCCTGACGCTCCTCGGACTCGGCGAATGCGGTGGTGGTCATGCGAGGTCTCCTTCGGGGTTCTCCTGGTCGGCCGCGTCCTCGATCACCGCGAGGACGGCACCGGACTCGACCTGCGAGCCCGCGGAGACCGCGAGCTCCGTCACGATGCCGTCGGTCGGCGCCGTGATGGTGTGCTGCATCTTCATCGCCTCCAGCACGACGACCACGTCGCCCTGGTTGACGGCCTGCCCCTGCTCCACCGAGACCGACACGACCGAGCCGGGCATCGGGGCCAGCAACGATCCGGCGGCCACCTGGTCGGCGGGGTCGGTGAAGCGCGGGACGACGACGAGGTCGAGCGGCCCCTGGGGACCGTCGACGTCGGCGACGCCTGGAGCGGTGGAGACCGTGTACGCCCGTGCGACCCCGTCACGCTCGAGCACCACGCGGTCGGGAGACACGGCGGTGGCGACCGGCGCAGCCTCGTCCTCGGACCCCGAACGCGGGACCAGACGACCACCAACCGAGTCGTACGCGACCGCGACCTCCTCGCCCCGCACCGCGAAGGTCACGGTGTGCGGCTGGCTCGCCACGTTGCGGAAACCGGCTGGGATCCGCGAGAGGACCCTGGCACTCGTCGCGGCCGCCGTGGCCGAGGCGAGCGCGGCCGCCGTGGCGTAGTCGCGGACGACGGACGTGTCCACGCGCGGCGCCGACCAGTCCGCGATGCGCTGCTCGAGCAGCAGCGTGCTGAGCTCGCCCGCGGCGAACTCGGGCGCACCGAGGATCCCGTGCAGGAGGTCGAGGTTCGTCGACACCCCGTGGAGCCGGGTGCGCGCGAGGGCGCCGCGCAGCATCCGGATCGCCGACGTGCGGTCGGGACCGAACGCGACGAGCTTGGCGAGCATGGCGTCGTAGTGGATCCCGACCTCGCTGCCCGATTCCACACCGGAGTCCAGGCGGAGCCCGTACGACGTCGGGCCGGCGAAGCGTCCCTCCGCACCGGGCACGTCGAAGACCCGGACGGTGCCCGTCTGCGGAGCGAAGTCGTCGGCCGCGTCCTCGGCGTAGAGGCGCACCTCGATCGCGTGACCCCGCGGGGCCGGCGGCTCGGTCTCGCCGGTGATCTCACCGAGCGCCCGACCCTCGGCGACCGCGATCTGAAGCGCGACGAGGTCGAGGCCCGTGACGGCTTCGGTGACCGGGTGCTCGACCTGGAGGCGCGTGTTCATCTCGAGGAAGGAGACGACGGCGTCGCGGTCGGCACGCTCCTCCACCAGGAACTCGACCGTGCCCGCACCGGTGTAGCCGACCTGCTTGACCAGTGCCCGCGCCGCATCATGCAGGGTCGTCCGGGTGGCCTCGGCCAGACCCGGCGCCGGGGCCTCCTCCACGACCTTCTGGTGCCGCCGCTGGAGCGAGCAGTCGCGGTCGCCGAGGACCCAGCAGGTGCCGTGGGCGTCGGCCATGACCTGCACCTCGACGTGGCGCGCGTGCTCGAGGTAGTGCTCGACGAAGACGGTGGTGTCGCCGAAGGCCGACCCCGCCTCGGCGGCCGCCTGCTCGAGCGCGGCCGGCAGAGCACCGAGGTCGCGCACGACCCGCATGCCACGGCCGCCACCGCCTGAGGACGCCTTGACGACGAGCGGCAGGTCCGAGGACGTCATGTCCTCCGGCTTCAGCATGCCGGCGACCGGTCCGCCGGCGGCCGCCATGAGCTCCTTCGACCGGACCTTGGAGCCCATCGCCTCGATCGCCTCGGGGTCGGGTCCGATCCAGGTGAGCCCCGCCGCACGGACGTCGGCGGCGAAGGAGGCGTTCTCGGAGAGGAAACCGTAGCCGGGGTGGATCGCGTCCGCGCCCGTGGCGAGCGCCGCGGCGATGACGAGGTCACCGCGCAGGTACGTCTCGCCCGGCGCGTTGCCGGGCAGGCGTACGGCCGCGTCCGCATCGGCGACGAACGGGGCGTCGGCATCGGCGTCGGAGTGGACCGCCACCGTCCCGATGCCGAGCTCGCGGCAGGTCGCGAACACGCGCCGGGCGATCTCGCCCCGGTTCGCGACGAGCACCTTCTGGATCATCGAGCCTCCGTTGATTGAACCTGTCGAAACGTTCACAGCCGGAACACCCCGTAGCCGCGTGCGCCCTCGATGGGCGCGTTGGCGATCGCGCTCAGGCAGATGCCGAGCACCGTCCGGGTGTCACGCGGGTCGATCACACCGTCGTCGTAGAGCATCCCCGACGTGAAGTACGCCAGCGACTGCTCCTCGATCTGCTTCTCGATGAAGGCGCGCATCTGCTTGTCGCCGTCCTCGTCGTACGGCATGCCCTTCGCCTCGGCCGCCCCGCGGGCGACGATCGAGATGACGCCGGCGAGCTGGGCCGGGCCCATGACGGCCGACTTCGCGTTGGGCCAGCTGAACATGAAGCGCGGGTCGTACGCCCGGCCGCTCATGCCATAGTGGCCGGCGCCGTACGAGGCGCCGATGACGACCGAGATGTGCGGCACCGTCGAGTTGGAGACCGCGTTGATCATCTGAGCGCCGTGCTTGATGATGCCGCCCTGCTCGTACTCCGCGCCCACCATGTAGCCGGTGGTGTTGTGCAGGAACAGCAGCGGGGTGTCGGTCTGGTTGGCCAGCTGGATGAATTGCGCCGCCTTCTGCGCCTCCTCGCTGAACAGCACGCCCTGGGCGTTGGCGAGGATGCCGATCGGGTAGCCGTGCAGCTGCGCGAAGCCGGTCACGAGCGAGGAGCCGTAGAGCGGCTTGAACTCGTCGAACTGCGCGTGCCCGTCGGGTGAGCCGTCGACCAGCCGGACGATGACGTCGCGCGGGTCGAACGGGACCTTGAGGTCCGTCGGGACGATGTCGAGCAGGTCGTCGACGTCGAAGGCCGGCTCGGCGTAGTCGGCAGCGGGAGTGGGTCCCTGCTTGCGCCAGTTGAGCCGGCGCACGATCTGGCGTCCGAGGCGGATCGCGTCGTACTCGTCGACCGCCAGGTAGTCGGCGAGCCCCGACGTACGGGCGTGCATCTCGGCGCCGCCGAGCGACTCGTCGTCGGACTCCTCGCCCGTGGCCATCTTGACCAGCGGCGGGCCGCCGAGGAACACCTTGGCGCCCTCCTTGACCATGACGACGTAGTCGCTCATGCCCGGCACGTACGCCCCGCCGGCGGTGGAGTTGCCGAACACCAGGGCGACCGTGGGCACCCTGGCCGCGCTCGAGCGCGTGATGTTGCGGAACGTCGCACCACCAGGGATGAAGATGTCCTTCTGCGTGGGCAGGTCGGCGCCGCCGGACTCGACGAGGTTGACCGTCGGGAGGCGGTTCTCGGCGGCGATCTGCGCGGCGCGGAGGCCCTTCTTGACCGTGAGGGGGTTGCTGGAGCCGCCCTTCACCGTCGGGTCGTTGGCGATGATCATGCACTCGACACCTTCGACGACGCCGATCCCGGCGACGAGCGAGCCGCCGACGGGGAAGTCGGTCCCCCAGGCGGCCAGGGTCGACAGCTCGAGGAACGGCGCGCCCTCGTCGAGCAGCAGCTCGATGCGCTCGCGAGCGAGGAGCTTGCCCCGCGCGTGGTGGCGGGCGACGTACTTCTCGCCGCCCCCTGCCAGTGCCTTGGCGTGCTGCTCGGCGAGGTCGTCGATCTTCGCCAGCATCGCCTCGCGATGGGTCGGCGGAGCGTCGGTGGTCGGTGCGGCGTCGGCCGCGGTCGTACTCATCGGGGAGCCTCCAAGGTCAGCTCGACGGGGATGTCGAGGTAGTGGGAGAAGCGCTCGGCTTCGTGGGCGTAGCGGGTGCGTACGGATGGGGGGTACATCGCGGCCATCAGTACCCCAGGATCTTGGCGATCAGGTCGTTCATGACCTCGGTGGCGCCGCCACCGATGCCCAGGATGCGAGCGTCGCGGTAGTGACGCTCGACCTCGGACTCGCGCATGTATCCGTGCCCGCCGTGGATCTGCACCGCCTCGTCGACGACGAAGTCGCAGGCGGCCACGGCGTCGTTCTTGGCGATGCCGGCGTCGGCGACCAGGCGCATCGGGTCGATGCCGTCACCCTGACCCGCGGCGACCGCGGCGGCCTGCTCGACGACCTGGCGGGTGTAGGCGCGCGCGGTCACCGTCGCCCGGTGCATCTCGACCAGCTTGTGCCGGATCACCTGCCGCTTCGCGAGCGGACGGCCGAACGTCTCGCGCTCCTTGGCGTAGGCGACCGCGAGGTCGAGGGACCGCTGGGCCGTCGTGTACGCCTGCACCGCGAGGCTCAGCCGCTCGTTGACGAACTGCTGCATGACGAGGACGAAGCCGCCGTTCTCGTCACCGACCAGGTTGGCGGCCGGGACACGGACGTCGTCGAAGGCGAGCTCGGCGGTGTCGGAGCAGTGCCAGCCCATCTTGCGCAGCGGGCTGGCGACGGCGAAGCCGGGTGTGCCCTTGTCGATGACGAGCAGCGAGATCCCACCGAAGCCGTCTCCTCCGGTCCGCACCGCCGTCGTGACGAAGTCGGCGCGCACGCCGGAGGTGATGAAGGTCTTGGCGCCGTTGACGACGTAGGCGTCGCCGTCGGTGGAGACCGCGCGCGTCTGCAGGTTGGCCACGTCGGACCCGCCGCTGGGCTCGGTGACGCCGAGCGCACCGATCATCTCTCCGGCGAGGGTCGGACGGACGTACCTGTCGACGAGCGAGGTGCTGCGGTCGGTCGGGTTGGCCAGGTGCGCCGACACGATGTGCGGCAGCGCGATGCCGTGGGTGAAGAGCGCCGCGATGAGGCCGGACGACCCACCCGACTCGATGACCGCCTCGGTGACGACGGAGATGTCGATCGTGTCGCCGCCGGCGCCGCCCACCTCCTCGGGGAAGCCGATGCCCATGATCCCGGCGGCGGCGGCCTTCTTGTGCAGCTCGCGCGGCAGCTCTCCCTCGTCCTCCCAACGCGGGAGGTCGGGAACGATCTCCGTCCGGGTGAACCGGCTGACCGACTCGCGCAGCGCCTTCCGCTCGGGTGTCGACCAGGCGTCGTACGGGGCTGTCATCGATTCTCCTTGACGAGTGCGGCCGGGACGTCGGCCACACGGGCACGCAGCCACTCGCCGAGGGCCTTGGCCTGGGGGTCGAAGCGGGTCGAGGCGGCGACGCCGTCCCCGAGGAAGCGGTGGAGCACGACGTTGACGGCGCGCAGGTTGGGCAGCGGGTGGATCTCGATCTCGAGCTCGAGCTCGGCCGCCTCCGGCAGCAGTGCCCGGACGCGGGCGTCGTCGAGGAAGCCGACCAGCCAGGCGAAGGCGGCGTCGGGATCGCCGACGTCCTGCCGGATCCACACACCGACGTTGGCGTCGCCGCCCTTGTCGCCGCTGCGGGCGTGCAGGACGTGTCCGAGCGGCACGGAGACGGTCTCCTGTGTGGTCGACTCGTCGGCGCCCTGCTCGCTCGCGGCACCGCTCGCGGCCGTGTCGACGGCGGTCTCCGGATCGGCGGTCGTACGTGGTGGCTCGACCTCGATGCGCGTCCCGTCAGCGAGCACGACGGTGTGCGGCACGAGGTCCTGAGCGAGGTATCCGGCCGTGTAGACGCCGTACGGTGTGGCGGCCGCAGGCGGCCGCGTGGCGGTGAAGCCGGGGTACGAGGCAAGAGCGAGCTCGACCGCGGCCGAGGAGAACGCGCGTCCCACGGGGTCGGGCGAGGAGTCCTTCACGTGGCACCGCAGGAGGGTGGTCGCACGCGCCTGGGTGTCGGGGTCGGGCACGTCGGTCCGGTCGAGCTGCCACTCGATCTCGGCCGGCATCCCAGTCGGGGAGCCGGCGAGGGCGTCCTCGACCTGCGCGCGCACGAGTGCGGCCTTGGCCTCGATGTCGAGTCCGGTCAGGACGAGCTCGACGCTGTTGCGGAAGCCGCCGAAGGAGTTGAGCGCGACCTTGGTCGTCGCGGGCGGGGCCGAGCCACGGACCCCGCTGATCGCGACCCGGTCCGGACCGTCCTGGGTGAGCGTCACGGAGTCGAGGTGTGCGACGACGTCCGGGCCGGCGTAGGCGGGGCCACCGATCTCGTACACGAGCTGCGCCGTGACCGTGTCGACGGTGACGACGCCACCGGTGCCGGCGTGCTTGGTGATGACGCTGCTGCCGTCGGCCGCGACCTCGGCGATCGGGAAGCCCGGGTGGAGCAGGAGCTTGGGGTCGAGGTCGGCGAACCCGGCGAAGTTGCCGCCGGTGGCCTGTGCCCCGCACTCCACGACGTGGCCCGCGACGACGGCACCCGCGAGCGCGTCGAGGTCGTCGCGCCCCCAGCGGTGGGCGTGGATCGCCGGTCCGACGACGACCGAGGCGTCGGTCACGCGTCCGGTGACGACCACGTCGGCACCGGCGTCGAGGGCGGCGGCGATGCCGAACGCGCCGAGGTAGGCGTTGGCGGTGATGGGCGTCTGGCCACCGTGACCGACGAGGCCGAGCTCTCCGGCCCGCTCACGGAGGTCGTCACCCTCGACGTGGGCCACCGAGATGTCGAGGCCCTGGTCGGCGGCGATCTCGCGCAGCTTCGCGGCCAGGCCCGCGGGGTTGAGCCCGCCGGCGTTGGTGACGATGCGGACCCCGCGCTCCTTGGCGAGACCCATGCAGTCGGTCATCTGCCGGACGAATGTCTTGGCGTAACCGAGGGACGGGTCCTTGATCAGGTCCCTGCCGAGGATGAGCATCGTCAGCTCGGCGAGGTAGTCACCGGTCAGGTAGTCGAGGTCGCCGTCGGTGAGCATCTCGCGCATCGCGCCGAGACGGTCGCCGTAGAAGCCGGAGCAGTTGCCGATGCGGATCATGACGCGTCCTCCGTGCCCCGCGCGCCGCGCGGTTTGGGATCGGGCCCGGGCAGGCCCGCGAATGCCTGGACGATGTCGAGCCACTCGTCGGCGGCCGGTCCCTCCGCCGTCACGTCCACGTCGTCACGCACGCGCCGCCGGGTGGCCAGCAGCGCGAAGTCGTAGCCGTCTCCGGTGACGCGGTCGGGGGCGTCCTCGGGCCCCCAGGCCCACCTGTCACCGTCGGGGCCGACCAGCTCAAGCCGGACCGGCGCCGCAGGGACGTCGCGGCCGCGGACGAGATAGGCGAAGCCGCGCGTGCGGAAGCCGAGGTAGGCGACGTGCTTGGCACGGACCGTCGGCGGCAGCTCGACGTCGAGCGCCTCCGCCACGTCGTGCCCGTGCGCCCAGGTCTCCATCAGCCGCGCGGTCGCCATCGAGGCGGGGCTCATCGGAGGTCCGAACCACGCGATCTTGTCTCCGTGGGGGACGGCCCGCAGCGCGTCGGCGAGCCGGACGCGACCGTCGCGCCACCGAGCGAGCAGCTCCGACGGCGCGAGAGCCGCCAGACGCTCGGCCTCGGCGTCGACGTAGCCCGCCGGGTTCTCGACGGCGCTCTTGATCAGGGCCGCGAACGCCTCTCCACCGTCGACGGCGGCCAGGGAGGCCTCGTCGGTCCAGTGGAGGTGGGCGACCTGGTGGGCGATCGTCCATCCGTCGGCAGGGGTCGGTCGCGACCACCCGGCGTCGTCCAGGTCGGCGACCAGCGCGTCGAGCTGGTCGCTCTCGGCGGCGAGGTCGGCGAGGACGGCTTCGAGGACCTCGTCGCGGCGCGGGGCCGTGGAGGTCGTGGGATCGGGCGAGTCAGTGGTCATTCAGCGCTCCAGCTCGGTGTCGAGGGTGATGGCCCAGGTGTCGAGGATCGAGGTACGGCGTGCGGTGTCGTCGGTGAGTGAGGCGGCCAGACCGAGGCCGCGCAGGAGGTCGAGGGTGGCCTGCACGAGCTGACGGTTGCGCCCGCGGCTGTCGTCGATGCCGAGGAGCGCGACGGCGTACGCGTGGATCTCGCGACCGACTCGGCGCTCGAGCGGTGCGACGGCGTCGCGCAGCTCCTTGTCGGTCCGTGCCGCGACCCAGAGCTCCAGCGCCGCAAAGAACACCGGCGACACGAACTGTGTCGCCAGCGCGTCGAGCACCGCACGTGTCCTGTCCTCCTGCGGGAGGTTGGAGATCGAGAGGGCCATCTCGTCACGACGCCGCTCGGTGATGTGCTCGACCGCGGCGATCACCAGCGCCTGCTTGCTCGGGAAGTGGTGCAGCTGCGCGCCGCGGGACACGCCGGCGCGCTGCGAGATGACCGTCGTGCTGGTGCCGGCCCAGCCGAGCTCGACGAGGGAGTCGACGGTCGCCTCGAGGAGGCGCTGCCGCATGGCGCGGCTGCGCTCCCCCTGGGTCGTGCGAGTGGTCTCGGTCACCTCGGCATCATCGTCCGAAACTTACAAACAGTCAACCCTGTCTTTTTTTGGCTTCACTTCGAGACGCGGCCCCGGGCGGCCCCCTAGGCTGGCCTCGTGCGCATCGCCTCCCTTCACCTCTACCCGGTGAAGTCGACCGCCGCGATCGACGTGGACCGTGCGCAGATCGAGCCGTGGGGTCTCGCGCACGACCGCCGCTGGCTGGTGGTTGACGCGGCGGGCGCCAGGGTCAGCGCGCTGACCCGCCCGGTCCTCCTCACGGTCCGCGCGACGCCGACCGCAGACGGGCTGCGCCTGTGCGCGCCCGGGCACCGCGAGCTCGACGTCGCGGTCCCGACCGACGACCCCTCGGTCGGTGTCAGCGTCACGCGGCAGCCCGAGCTCACGTACGCCGGCCAGGAGGCGGCCGACTGGTTCACCCGGGTCGTCGGCAGCCCTGTCCGCCTCCTGTGGCAGCGCGACCCCCGCGAGCGCCCGGTCTCCGCCTCGCACGGCGGCCGCTCCGGCGACGTCCTGTCGCTCGCCGACACCGCGCCCATCCTGCTGACGACCACGCCCTCCTTGGCCCGTCTGAACGCCTGGATCGCCGAAGGCTCCGATCCGGCTGCCCTGCCGATGGCACGGTTCCGTCCCAACGTGGTCGTCGAGGGTGATCTCGAGCCCTTCGCCGAGGACGGTTGGCGGGCGGTGCGTCTGGGGGCGGCAGCCTTCCGGTTCACCGAGACCTGCGACCGCTGCGCGGTGACCGGGATCGACACCGCCACTCTCCACCGCGGAAAGGAGCCGATCCGCACCTTGGCACAGCACCGCAAGTGGGACGGTGCCACGTGGTTCGGCATCCGGATGCTGCCGACCGACCTGGGTGTGCTCGAGGTCGGCGATCCCGTGGACGTGCTCGAGTCGGCCTAGCGTGGGGGCATGACCACCATCGCCGTCATCGGAGCAACAGGGTTCGCCGGAGGCGCGATCGCGTCCGAGGCCCTGGCCCGCGGGTACGACGTCATCGCCGCCGCGCGTGACACCGCCTCGATCGATCCCGCCGACCACCAGACCGTCCGCGACGGCGACGTCTACGACGCCGAGTTCGTCGACGGGTTGGCTCGAGACGCCGACGTGCTCGTGGTCGCGGTCCCCCATCACGCCGAGGATCGCGACCTGATCGACGCGGTCCCCGGCCTCACCGACGCCGTGCGGCGGCACCGGCGGCGTCTCGGCGTGGTCGGTGGCGCAGGGTCGCTGCGAGTCTCGCCGGACGGGCCGATCCTCATGGAGACGCCGCAGTTCCCGGAGTCGGCGAAGCCCGAGGCCCGCGCCGCCTACGCCGTGCTGGACGCCCTCACGCGGACGACCGAGGACGTCAACTGGTTCTCGGTGAGCCCGTCGGCGGTGTTCGGACGGCTCTCGGACGTCCCCCGGCGCGGCACGTACCGGCTCGGCGGCGACGACCTCCTGAGCGAGCCCGACGGCAGTTCCTCGATCTCGGCACCCGACTTCGCGCAGGCCTTCGTGGACGAGATCGCGAGTCCGACCCACTACCGGGAACGGTTCACCGTCGGCTACTGATCACCGACGGTCGCCGCTCCGAACTGCGGGGCCCGTCCCTCCTGGTTACGCTCCCCAGAACCGGTGTCGGGGGCCGGCCACGAGGGGAGCGGTGCGCGATGACCGAGGACGACCGACCCGTCGAGGACGTGCTGGCGCACCTCACCGTGGAGCAGAAGGCGGCACTCACCTCGGGGAGCGACTTCTGGCACACCCAACCGATCGAGGACGCCGGTGTCGGCGCGATCATGCTGACCGACGGCCCCACGGGTCTGCGCAAGCAGGCGGGCGATCCGGGTCTTTCCCTCGGCCTCGCAGAGAGTGTCCCCGCGACGTGCTTCCCCGTCGCGGCGTCCCTAGGCTCGACGTGGGACGTCGACCTGGTGCAACGGGTGGCGGCCGCGATCGCGCGCGAGGCGCGCGCCGAGGGCGTCTCGGTGGTCCTCGCGCCCGGCATCAACATCAAGCGCTCGCCGCTGTGCGGGCGCAACTTCGAGTACCTCTCGGAGGACCCGTACCTCTCCGGCGAGCTCGGGCTCGCGTTCGTCCGCGGGCTGCAGTCCGAGGGTGTCGGCGCCTCGGTCAAGCACTTCGCCGCCAACAACGCCGAGACCGACCGGATGCGTGTGTCGGTCGATGTCGACGAGCGGACGCTGCACGAGATCTACCTCGCCGCGTTCGAGCGTGTCGTCACCGCTGGTGACCCGTGGACGGTCATGGCGTCGTACAACAGGATCAACGGCACCTATGCCACCGAGAACGCCTGGCTGCTGCGCGAGGTCCTGCGCGACACGTGGGGGTATGACGGGGTCGTGGTCTCGGACTGGGGAGCCGTGCACGACCGGGTGGCGGCGCTGCGGGCCGGGACGGATCTCACGATGCCGCCGTTCGGAGACGATGCCGCCGTCGTCGACGCCGTACGCGACGGCACGCTCGACGAGAGCGTGCTCGACGAGGCCGTACGGCGGGTGCTGGCCCTTGTCGACCGGGCCGGTGCCGCCGATGGTCGAGACGACGCGGACCCGCCCGACCACGCCGCCGCCCACACGCTCGCCCGAGAGGCCGCCGCCGCGGGAGCGGTCCTGCTCAAGAACGAGCGTGTCGGCGGAGTCCCCGTGCTGCCGCTCGCGGAGTCCGCCCCCGTCCTCGTCGTCGGCGAGCTGGCTCGGACGCCGCGGTTCCAGGGGGCGGGGTCGTCACAGGTCACGCCGACCCGCGTCGACGTGCCGCTCGACGCGCTCCGCGAGGCGATGGGCGAAGGGCTCGCGTTCGAACCGGGATACACCCTCGGCGGCACGCCCGACCAGGACCGCGGTCTGCGCGCCGCCGCGGTCGAAGCGGCGCAGGGTGACCGCACCATCGTCTGCTTCCTCGGACTGCCCGACAGCGACGAGTCGGAGGGGTACGACCGTACGAACCTCGACCTGCCGCCCGGCCAGATGGAGCTCGTCCAGGAGCTCGCCGTCGTCAGCACGCGGGTCGTCGTCGTGCTCGCCAACGGCGGGATCGTCGCCCCGGTCGCCTGGTCCCGCGACGTCCCCGTGATCCTGGAGATGTGGCTCGGCGGCCAGGCCGCAGGCTCAGCGGTCGCCGACCTGCTCCTCGGACGGTCGGAGCCGACCGGACGGCTGGCCGAGACCATCCCGTTCCGCCTCGAGGACACGCCTGCCTACCTCGACTTCCCCGGGCACCTCGGGCACTCCCGCTACGGCGAGGGCGTGTTCGTCGGCTACCGCTACTACGACGTCAAGCGGATCCCGCCGGCGTACCCCTTCGGGCACGGTCTCGGCTACACCACGTTCGCCCAGAGCGATCTGACCGTCGAGGTCACCGGCGAGGGTGACGACGTCCGGGCCATGGTCGCGGTGACCGTGACCAACACGGGGTCACGCCGGGGCACCGAGGTCGTCCAGGTCTACGTCTCCGACCTGTCGGCACCGGTCGCCCGTCCCGAGCGCGAGCTCAAGGGATTCGCGCGCGTCACGCTCGACGCCGGCGCGTCGGAGCGGATCGACCTCGAGCTCGGTCCGCGCGCGTTCGCGTACTGGCATCCCGTCCTGCGGCGCTGGGTGGTCGAGCCGGGCACGTTCACCGTCTCGATCGGCGCCTCGTCGGCCGACCTGCGCAGGAGCGTCACGGTCACCGTGGGGGGCGAGGAGCTCAGGAGGCCGCTGGCGGCCGACTCGACACTGGCGGAGTGGAGTGCTGATCCTGCCGGGGCGCGGTTGCTCACGCGCGCGTTCGGCGACGCCGCGGCCAGGTCGGCGGTCGCGGAGCAGCCCATGGCCGCGCAGATCCCGCTGTCGGTGCTCGCCGGCCTGGCCGGCATCCCGAGATCGACGGTGGACGCGCTGGCCGAGGAGGCCGCGAGCCAGCAGGGGCCCCCCGGAGACGCCGTCAGCCCGGGACCTCACTGATCTCGGCGCGCGTGGCGGACAAGGCGTCGGCGAGAGCGTCGACGTCGACGGTGATCCCGACCCCGTGCCCACCGCCGCCGATCGAGATGGCGCCGGTGATCGCCGAGTCGATCACGACCGGCCACGCGGTCGTGCTCCCCAGCGGCGTGATGGTGCCGCGCTCGTAACCGGTCACCGCCTTGGCCGTCGCGGCGTCGGGCATCGAGATGCGGTTGACTCCGAGGAGGAACCGCAGGCGGGGCCAGGACAGCTCTCGGTCACCCGGGACCATGACGAAGAGGTAGTCGTCGTCGCTCACGCGGAGCACCAGCGTCTTGACCAGCGCCCGTGGCTCGATCCCCCGGGCGGCGGCCGCCTCCTCGAGCGAGCGCACACGTCCGTGGCGCGTGACGGTGTACGAGAGACCCAGCGCCTCGGCGGCGGCGATCGCGCGGGCGGACTGATCGGACGGGTCGGCCCCGGTCTCGGTGGTGGAGTCGGTCATGGGCACCATCGAAGCACGCAGGCCAGACGGCCGGGTCACACCATGCGGCGCACGATCCCGAGCGGGGCCTTCCGCAGGACGAGCGCGATCGGCCGCCACGGCCACGGGGGCACGATGCGCTCGGGCGTCTCGCTGTCGATCGCCTCCACCAGCGCCTTCGACCCCGTGACCGTGTCGACCATGCCCTTCGGCTTCTGCTCGACCTTGTCGTTCATCTCCGAGGCGATGTAACCGGGGAAGACGGTGGTCACCGCGATGTCGTGGCCCTTGCGGTTGACCAGGTCCGACCGGATCCCCTCCGCGAGCTGCGCCAGACCTGCCTTGGTCGCCGAGTAGGTCGTCATCGAGCTGGGCATCCCCCGCATCGCCGACACCGACGAGACGACGACGAGGTGTCCGGCGCGCCGGGCGTAGAAGTGCTCCATCGCCGCCTCGCACTGCGCCAGCGCGGCGACGAAGTTCGTCTCGGCGGTCTCCCGGTTCGCCTCGAACTTCCCCGTACCGATGCGCGCCCCCTTGCCCAGACCGGCGTTGACGACGACCCGGTCGAGCCCGCCGAGGTCGCCCGCTGCCGCCTTGAACACCGAGAAGACCTGCTCGTGGTCGTTGACGTCGAGCGCGTGGACGACCACGCGGATCGACGGGTGCGCCGCCTCGAGCTCTGCCTTGAGCGCCTCGAGTCGGTCGACGCGGCGCGCGGTCAGTGCGAGGTCATGGCCCTTCGCCGCCCAGACACGGGCCATGCCGGCCCCGATGCCGGAGCTGGCGCCGGTGATGAGGATCGTCTTGCGCATGAGGTCTCCTGGGTTCGGGGAAGCGGGTCAGCGGTACGTCACGAGGTCGGTCGGCAGGTGGGTGTGCTCGTTGAACGAGATCAGGGTGCGTCCCGTCGAGCCGGTGATCAGGGTGGTGACGCCGGCGTTGATGGCCACCGTGCTGAGGCGCGGCCACAGCGACTGGGCCTCGGGCGTCCACGTCTCGGCGTCGCCGGCCAGCACGTGCGCGGCGACGACCGCCAGCGGTCCCCCCGAGGTGAACACGACCACCGACTCGCGTCCGTCCAAGGAGTCGGTGAGCCGGTCGAACGCCGCGAGCACGCGGTTGGTGAAGTGCGCGTACGACTCGGCGTAGTCGCCGTCGTGACGACCGCTGGTCCAGCGACCGAGCGCCCCCAGGAAGATCTTCTGGAACTCCTTGGGGTCGGTCACCGTCCCCGCGCGTCCCGGGGCGTAGGCCTCGACCACCGACTCGTGGGCAAACTCGTCCCAGCCGTCGTCGACGTCGTACCCGTCCGACGGGCCCGCCGCGTCGAGCGCCGCGATCGCCGTCTGCGCGTGCCGCTTCATGGAGCCGGCGACGGCGCGCGTCGGCAGGAACCCTGAGGCTTCCCACGCCTGGCCCAGCGCGGTCGCCTGGGCGAAGCCGCGCTCGGAGAGCCGGTCGTAGTCGTCGGTGCCGAAGGACGCCTGGCCGTGCCGTACGAGGTGGATCGCGCTCATCGGCCGACCCGCGCGCCCGCCGTGCGCGCTCCCCCGCGCGCCTCGTCCTCGGCGGCGGCCTTGCGGGCGACGCGCAGCATGGCGGCGCGGTAGAGCCACGGCGCGAACCGCTTGGTCGCGTAGGCGATGCGCGCGTCGCGGTCGGGGAGGATGAGGTGCTTGCCGGCGTCGAGCTGGCGCAGGACCTCGGCGGCGACGGTCTCGGCGCTCCGCTTCGAGCCGTCGATGAGCTGACGCGCGGACGCGCTCGCCTCGGGGTCGGCGCTGCGGATCGAGTCGGCGAGGTTGGTGCGGAAGAACGAGGGGCAGACGACGGAGACACCCACGCCGTACGGCTCGAGCTCCCACCGAAGGGTCTCGCTGAGGGCGACGACGCCGGCCTTGACCGCGTTGTACTCGCTCATCCGCGGCGGGTGGACCAGGCCCGCGGCCGATGCGGTGTTCACCAGGCGACCCGACCGCTGCTCCTTGAGCAGCGGCGCGAAGGTCCGGCAGCCGCGGGCGACGCCGAGCAGGTTGATCTCGGTGATCCACTCCCAGCCGTCGCTGGTGGTGAGGTCGATCCCGCCGCCGGCTGCGACGCCGGCGTTGTTGACGACGAGGTCGATGCCGTGCCAGGTCTCCTGGACCCAGGCAAGCGCACGCGACCAGTCGTCGTCGCTGCGCACGTCGAGGCGCTGGTAGGTCACCGCGTCGCCCAGGATCGACAGGGCGGCGGGCACGTCGTCGTGAACGTCGGTGGCGAGGACGCGGCACCGGCGACCGACGAGCTGGGCCACGAGGGCGAGCCCGAGGCCGGAGGCCGCTCCGGTGACGAGGACGCGGTCTCCTGTGCTGAGGCTCATGCGCCAGAGCGTACCGAGCGGGCGCTTACCTCCGGAACGGAGGCTTTGGAGGCGGCTCTCCGCTCGGTAGAATCGACGGTTGGGACGCGACCTTCGTCTCGCCCTGCCCACGGGCTGTGAAGTCCTCCAGCCCGGTCGGCAGACCCGACGGCCGTCCCGCCAGGGACCCCTCCCCCGCCCAGCAGTGGCGGTCGGCGATGTGGGTG
>NZ_JAHWCI010000011.1 GCF_019550915.1 Mumia sp. zg.B17 | reverse complement strand
TCCCCGAGGTTGCCCTCCGCCCTCCACAGCGGCTCGACATTTCTCTTGCCCGGGAGGGGCGAACAACTGTCGCCGACCCAGACGGCGCACCCACGCCCGGGCAGGAAGGAGCCACCCATGGCTCACATCATCGCTTCGTGGAACTTCGACCCCTGCGCCGAGCACGCCGACCTCGACACCACACGCAGCAGCGTCGAGGAGTTCTTCGACGCCTACGTCATCGCCGAGGGCTGCACAAACTGCACCACGACCGTGGCTGGGGGAGTGATCGCACCGGAGCCGACCGTGCTCCGCAAGCGGGTCAACCACTGACCTGGTGGGGGCGCGAGCAGAACCTGCCGCGCCCCCACCAGCACCAACAGACCACCGGACTCTGTCACTCCGTCACTACCGCAGTCACAGACTCCGGCACTTCCGAACTCCCCACGCCAAAGGAAGGAGCCACTCATGGCTCACAGAATCGTCGCCAGCACCCTGGCCGAGCAGGTCGCGGCCGCCGTCGTCAACATGCGCATGGTCCCCGAGCAGGGCTGGACGGTCGCCAACGTCGTCGACGCCGCCGACCCCGACGCACCCAACGGGCTCATCATGGAGACCGCCGACCTGATCGCCGAGCCGAGCTGCCTCACCGACGTGATGAAGCACCTGGCCGCATCCTCGCTGATCGTGATCGTGTTCGGCACCTACGACGACGGGGTCGCCGTGGACCGGGCGCTGCGTGAGAGGACTGGCCTCACGGTGATGTCCGTGATCGCCACCGACCTGATCGAGGCACGCTGCGCCTGCGGCTGCGGGGCGAGCGAGCCCGTCGATCTGGAGAGCAACCGGATCATCGTCGAGGCCGTCGCCGCCGGGATCGAGATCCCCAGGCCACGCCACGACATCGACCAGGCGCTCACCCCAGGCCGCTTCGACCAGCCGGTCACCCTCGAGCGCGCCTTGGCGATCGTCGAAGCAGTCGCAGACCGGCGCGCCTGGGCCGACGACGCCATCGCCACCGTCGCCGGTGTCCTCAACGATGAGGCAGCCGTCGGTGACCGCGACGTCGTCGACCACCTGGTCGCGGCGAGTCTGCTCATCCCGGTCAGAGACCTCTACATGTTCCAGGTCACCGTCACGAACGCGCGGACGGCGTGGCACCTGTTCACCGACCTCGCCGGTCACGCCGACCGTGAGTCCGCACGCAACCTGCTCGCCCTCGCCGCCTTCGCCGCCTGGATGGACGGCAACGGCCACGCCGCACGGCTGGCCTGCGACGCCGCAGACAACGCCGGCGACGAGGCCCACACCCTGGCCGACCTGGTCCGCATGGCAGCCCGGCTCGGGATGAACCCCGCCCACTGGACGCCGCCGGCCTCCGACGTCCTCGACCGCGCGCTCGAGACCCTCTAACCCGATCGGTTGGGGTGCCCGGACCAGCCGGGCACCCCAACCGGGGGAGCGGACCCGCTCCGCGGCGCTGACTCGTCGCCGGCCTCCGGCCGGAGCACCCCTGGTAGTAACAGACTCCCGTACTGCCGGACTCTGTGACTCCGGCACTTATAGAACTACGAACAGCGCACTGACCCTCCCAGACGCCGCGCTCCGCGCGGGCTATCGAGACGACCTCACGAGCTCGGCCGACACACCGCCACCCACGCCACAACGGTGGCAGCCGGGCCTACCAGCGGCTGTCTCAGCGTCAAGGGCGAGATGTACCGGCTACGCCGGCCCTTGACCCCGAGCCTCCACGCCACTGGACAGACGGCCATACCGGGCAGGCAGCAAGCAGCCGCCCGGCCCAACCGGCCACCACCACCGGGTGCAGTCCCACCCGCCAGCGAAGGAGAACCCGATGCTCACCACCACGACGATCTTCGAAGGAAACCTCGCAGCCGACCCCGAGCTGCGCTTCACCCCCAGCGGCAAGCAGGTCGTGGAGTTCACCGTCCTGGTCAACGGCCGCCGGCAGAACGAAGCGGGGGAGTGGGAGGACCGCGAGCCCAACCGGCACCAGGTCAAGGCCTTCGGCACCCTCGCCGAGAACACCGCCGGCTCGCTGCAGAAGGGCGACCGGGTCATCGTCGCCGGCAACGTCACCACCGACAGCTGGGACGACAAGGAGACCGGAGCCAAGCGGACCATGCAGAAGGTCCTCGCCGACGCCGTCGGAATCTCCCTGCGCTGGGCCACCGCCGAAGCCGTCCGCAACATCCGCACCGAGGAGAAGATCTGAACCACCCAAGCTGGGGGAGGGCTGCCACTGGGGGCAGCCCTCCACTCATGTGCCGGGACTATTCGTTATCAGGTGGCCAGAATTCTCGCGGCAGCCCTATTGCGCTCCTGATTCCGATCGTGTCGGCGAGGTTCGCGCCATGCAGGTTTGCGCCGGTGACGTTCGCGGCGGTGAGGTTGGCGCCGGCGAGGTCCGCGTTCGCGAGGATTGCGCCGGTCAGATCCGCCCCAATGAGGTTGGCGTGGGCGAGGGCTGTGCGGCGCAAGTTCGCGCCGCACAGCCTGGCGCCGTTGAGCTGAGCGTGAAACATGTACGCGGAAAAGAACTTTGCATCGGATAGATCAGCATTGCTGAACTTGGCCCAGCCGAGGTCCGACTCGACAAAGCTGGCGTGAACCAGATTCGCGTAGACGAGGTCCGCGCCCTTGAGGTTTGTGGCGTCCAGGTTGGCGTAGCGGAGGTCCGCGTAGCGGAGGTTTGCGTCGTTGAGATGGACACCGCAAAGAGTGGCGCGCTCGAGTTGGGCGCGAGTGAGGTTCGCCCCCTCAAGATGGGCATCGCTGAGGTCCGCGCCCCCAAGGTGGACGCCGATGAGGTCCGCGCCGGTGAGATCCGCGCCGGTGAGGTCCGCGCCGGTGAGGTCCGCGCCGGTGAGATCAGCGCCACTCAGATGCGCTCGTGGCATCTCCGCTTGTCGAATCCTCGCTCCACGAAGGTTGATTGGCGCGCTCGTCGTGTTCTGCCTGCGGCTCAGCAGAGTTAGCGCGGCCGCCACATCGGTGTCGGGCGGCACGGAAGGCTCTGCCCTGGTTCGGTTTCGCACAAACGCGGTGAGCACTTGCAGGATTGTTGCTTGATCGCGTGTTGAGTCGTCGGTGAGGCGGTCAAGGGCGTACAAGCCACCGAGACGGATTGCGATGGTTTCGTGGCCGAGTTGCTCGATCGCGCGTGTGTAGCGCTCGGTGACGTTGCTGTCACGGTCGAGCTGAGCGCTCTCGCGGTCGAGTTGGTGACTCTGACGGTCGAGCTGGTGCCTACGGGCGGTGTAGAACAGTCCGATCGCGGCGGCGATACCGGCGAGTCCGGCGAGAACGGTGCGTCGCTCGTTCGCGATCGCATCGACGCGATCCTTGCCTTCCAGGCCGCGCCCGTCACTCTCGTCGACGAACATCGGCGGGAGTTCGTGCAGCGCCCACCACGCGACCAACAGGAGTGCAATCGCGAGGATGAAAAGGGCTGTGATTTGCAGTATGCGCGATCGGAGCTGCTTCCGTGCGCGCCTCTCCTCGGTCGCGACGGACTGATCCCCTACCTGCTGCATGGCTGGAGTCTTGCAGGGGGAACGCGGTTGGCGTGCTGCTTGCGCTCAGTCAGTCGGACTTGCGAGGGCGGCCAGCGGGTCGCCGGCGTTCCTCGATTCCCTCGAGCGACGAAGCGCTCCACACCGGGGCGCCGTTGAGGATTCCCAGTGGCGCGGGCAACCAGTCCACCCCCCGCCGACGGGCTCCACGCAGGGTCGATCGAGCGACGCCGAGGCGTCGAGCCAACCGCTCCACGTCGTACAGCCCCGCCGGCCCCGGGCCAGGATCCTCCGGCGGCTCCCGATCAACCATGGACACCACGATATCAGCACGCAGACGATTAGGTTATCTGATAATATAACCGCAAGCGTGCCGATAAAGGGGGAGTCGCCTCGATGACGACCGCACCGATGTCCGAGAGCCTGCACCACCCGGGGTTCACCGTTCCACGGCGAATGACCATCTCGACCGAATCCCGGGTCCTACTGTGGCTCGCGGTGCTGGGGGCGGCGACGCTCAGCGCGGTCACCTTCATGCTGTCGTTCGCGGGGCTGGTCGACGTCGCAGCCTGGGCCAACATCCGCCCGTCGCTGCGCTGGGCCGTTCCGGTCTTCATCGACGGCGCGATCATCGTCTACACCGTGGCCGTCCTCGTCGAGCGCGGCCGTGGGCAGCGGCCGATCTTCGCCTGGACCGCACTGGCCACGTTCACCGTCGTCTCCGTCAGCGCGAACGGATCCCACGCCTGGGCCGCGCACGGAGTCCTCACGTGGCAGACAGTGGTCGGCACACTGATCGCCGCGCTTCCACCGCTGGGCCAGCTCGCGGCCACCCACACGATGGCGCGCCTCGTGGTCGAACCACCGCCCGCTCACAGCCGTCCGGCTCCCGAGCCGACAACAGCCCACGACCCCGAGCCGACTGACCGGCAGCCGCGGCCCGCGATCGAGCAGACCACCACCGCGACGACCCACCCGCTGCGCGAGCTCCCCGTCCGCGCCGCCGGCCCCCGCGAGGCGGAAGCCGGAGCCGACGAGCAGGCGCCCGCGTACGACGACCGGGCACAACGGATCCTCCAGCTCCGGCGCCAGGGCATGTCGCAGCGCGCGATCGCCCAGGAACTCGGATGCGGCAAGAGCACCGTCGCCCGCACCATCAACGCCAGAGATGGCCAGGGGGAGACGGTTCCGCGATCGCGATGAGGCGGAATCACTGGGAAGTACGCAGCGGGTCGGGCTCGAGCCCAACCGAGTTCCAGAAGGGCTAAGGTGGACACAGATGTGCAGTTGTGTACACAGTTGCTAAGATGCTTCCATGGACACGATCAGTGGTGAGGTGTCGGCGCGGGAACTGCGAGCTGGCCTGCCGGATGTGATCGGGCGTGCTGCGTATGGGCATGAGCGGGTGGCGATCACCCGGCACGGAAAGGTCACCGCGGTGGTGATCGGCGTGGAGGACTTCGAGGCGCTGGAGGCGTTTGAGCTGGCTCGAGACGTTGCTGAGTTGAGGGCGGCGAAGGCTGATGACGACGGTCAGCGAGTCTCGCTGGAGGCCCTGCGCACTGAACTTGCCGAGTGAGCCGGTACCAGGTTGACCTGACCGGCGCTGCGGCGAAACAGGTTCGCCGACTTGACCCACCTGTACGGCGAAGGGTGCTCGCGGCTCTCACCGCACTAGAGGCTGATCCTCGGCCAGCCGGAGTCAAGAAGTTGTCCGGCTTTGACGACGCCTGGCGGATCCGGATTGGTGATTATCGGGTCCTCTACGAGGTCCAAGACACAACTGTCCTCATCACGGTCTTTCGCGTAGCGCACCGCCGTGAGGCCTACGGGCGCTGAATGCTCCGGCGCCACTCGGCCGCACTAGCATGATCGGCTCACGCGATGGGAAGACGGAGGCCGGAATGGACCTGTTCAAGATCCAGCACGAACTTATTGCCGATCGATCCGGGGAGGCCTGGTATCGGCTGGGTGTGGCCGGCCCGTCGTTTCACTACCGCTGGATGTATGGAACCGGATCGCACGGAGAGTTCAGTTACGTCGCAGGTGAACATCGTGACCATGCTGTCTGCCGCGAACAACCGGCCCTCACTATGTCCTGGGGCTTGGAGGCTCACGACCGCGACCTGCACTTCGACTGGGCAGCAGACTTCGTCGACTCGGCCGTGCGATCGATCTGGGTCGATTTCTTCTGGCACAACGCGCTCATCGACCGGGTAGAACTCTGCCGAATCGACGGTGGGCACGGTCTGATCCCCATCCCTGATTCACGAATGAACGTGAGCGACTTTGAGACGGCCGTCGCGTACCTCGTACATGATCTGGAAGACAGAGGAAACGGAAGCCATCCGGGCCAGTACCTCACAACGATTGGCGCGACAAGGCAGCGAGATCGGGACAGGTTGGGTGCTGGCTCTACGGAGACGACTTAGACGGGCACTCCTCCTGGGGCGGACGTTTCGTCGTCCCGGTGACCAAAAACGATCGTTTCTGGGCAAGAAGCGCTAACCGCCTCGATGTTGCCGACACGCCGAGCACTTTCGTCCCGAAAGGCTGGACCGAAACCGTAACGGACCGAAACTGTCCATTGACCCTTTTCGGGAATACAGTGGATGAAGACCCACCCGAGGGAGATGGTCATGGCGGAGAAGTTCGACATCGAGGAACGCTGGCCCGAGCTGTTCGAGAAACTCGACCCGAGCCAGCGCGACCAGGTAGTGCAGCCGCTCGCGGGGGCCTGGCACGAGGGCTGGATCCCGAATCGGGAGGACGTCGAGGACCTGATTGATCTGGTTCGCGGTGCGATCGACGGCGAGGAGTACATGCGACGGGGCCGCAAGGCAGCTGAGCGTCAGGTGGGCACTCCGCCCGAGACTGGGCGCTGACATCGTGACGACGTTCGACACCTGGGAGTCGTACTTCTACCCGCCGCCGGACCACACGGTGTTGCGCAACCTGTTCGATGTACGCGACAGCACCATGTTGCGCAAACTCGAGTACCGCGCGACGAACCGGCGATGGAGCGAGCTCAAGGCTGATCCGACGTTGGTGGACCATACGTTCGACGCGGCGCACGTGCGAGCGATCCACAAGTACATGTTCCAGGATGTCTACGAATGGGCCGGTGACTACCGCACCCAGAACATAGTGAAGCCAGGTGCGATGCGCGGCTTCGCCGACGTCCGCACAGGCGAGGTCGACCGGTACCTGACCGACGTGCAACGCCTGGTGAACACCACGGAGTGGGGGAGGCTGCCACGCATCGAGTTCGCGGTCGCGGCGGCTAGCGTGTTCGCGCACCTGAACCAGGCCCATCCTT
This sequence comes from Mumia sp. zg.B17, assembly GCF_019550915.1. Classification (GTDB taxonomy): domain Bacteria; phylum Actinomycetota; class Actinomycetes; order Propionibacteriales; family Nocardioidaceae; genus Mumia. The sequence goes on along the minus strand of NZ_JAHWCI010000011.1, from coordinate 22,660 downwards.
TTCGTGAGGGCAACGGCCGTAGCTCGAAGGCGTTCATGGAGCACGTGGCGATGCGCTCGAAGTTCAAGCTCGACTATCCTCGCGTCGACCAGGCGTGGTGGAACCGGGCCTCAGCGTCCAGCTGCCCCGCCCTCGACAAGTACGAACCCGTCCCTGACTCTCTCGTACCGGTGTTCAGGGCCATGGCCGTCGAACGAGCGAAGCCCACGTCGCGAGAGCACTCACCGCTTAGCGCGAGCTACCCGAAGTCACCCACACAAGCAGCGGGCCGCGCGCCATCGCCGACCAGGCCGCAGGAGTCACAACGACCCGGGCGCGGGTACCCCAGCAGTGGGCAGGGGATAGAGCGATGAGCAACATCATCGGATACGCCCGGGTGAGCACCCGAGAGCAGAACCCTGACGCGCAGGCGGCAGAACTCCGAGAAGTCGGCGCGGAGCGAGTCTTCGTCGACCACGGAGAGTCGAGCCGGATCACTGATCGTCCGCAGTGGCAGGCATGCCTCGAGTACCTGCGCCCTGGCGACGTGCTCGTGATTCGTGCGCTCGACCGTGTCGCCGGCACTGAACAGATGGCGATCGAGATCATCCGCGACCTCGGGCGACGAGGGATCCGCCTCAAGAGCCTCACCGAACCGTTCCTCGACGTCGACACGTCGACACCGATGGGGGAGGCCATCGTCGGGATCATGGCCGTGCTCGCACAGCTCCGCGTCGCCACCATCCGAGAGAACACCCGCCGCGGTCTCGCCCACGCACGAGCCCAAGGTCGTGTCGGCGGCCGGCCGTCGGTGATGACGCCCGAGCGCGTGGCAGCGGCGGTAAGGATGCGCGCCGATAACAAGAGCATCCAGCACATCGCGGCGGTGCTAGGTGTCGGCAAGTCCTCTGTTGCACGCGCACTCGCCAAGGTCGACGAGTTGGCGACACCCAGCACGAAAGCGATCGCAGAATCGTGACCGTTGGAACCACATCGCTGGACCAAGACTCACGTTCATATAGCTGCAGTAACGACCGCCCGGCAGCACGCCTGCCGTGTGACGGGCCGCTTGGGACCCACAGCGACGCTAATTTCACACTCGACAAAGGGAGATGACGATGGCAGAAGAACGCCGGTACTACGACCCGATGACCTACGACGTGATGCGCGAGCTGGCGAACCGCCTGCGCGGGATCTATATCGCGCGGGCGCGAAAGGCGGCCAGTAGTGAAGAAGATGAGCGCTGGAGTCAGGCCGACCGCGATCTGATCGCTGAAGTTCGCGCTGTGCCGGCAATGGATCTTGATGCCGTTACCGCAATGACAGCGACCCTGCGTGAGCGCATCCGTGCCGAAATAGGCACGGCCTCATGAGCCTAGGCGACCTCAGTCCTGAGGAGCTGCGGAAGACCTTTGACAAGCGAATTCGCCCCACTCTGACTTCCGCCCATCAAGATGGGCACGCGGCCACCATTCACGTGGTCGGTGCCCAGCCGGGCGCGGGGAAGTCGCGGGTTATCGGTGCACTTGCCCAGTCCTTTCCAGGGGCAGTCCCGGTCATCGGTGACGACTTTCGACCGGCCCACCCTCGCTACGAAGACCTCATGCGTGATGATCCTCTTGCCATGCCAGCCGTCACGGCACAGGCATCGGGAGTTTGGGTGGGGATGGCGCTGGAGTACCTGCGGAACACACAGACGGAAATTTTGCTGGAAACGACGATGCGCCAGGCCACCGTCGTGAACGCGACCCTGCGCGACTTCAAAACGGCGGGTTACCGAACCGAACTGCACGTGCTAGCCGTGCCGCCCGAGTTATCCCGGTTGGGAACGCTTACGCGCTACACCGGCCAGGTCGAGGACGTCGGTGCCGGGCGGTGGACACCGGGCAAGATGCACGACATCGCGGCGGCAGCGGTTCCCGAGACCCTCGACGCCGTGCTCGACGCACAACTCCTTAGCCGAGTCGTGATTTGCGATCGTCAGGCGAACGTTCTGTTCGAGGCAGATCCGGAGCCGGGCAACTGGCAACAGGTGAGCGCGGCCGCACAAGAGGCCCTGCGCGAGGGACGGGAAACCACGTCACTCTCTGAACTCGATCGGCAAGACTGGGCCATACAGCTGGCCAAGGACCTTGAGGTGTGCGCGCGGACCGGTCAAACCGACCCCGACCTCATTCGAACGATGCGTCACCTCGTCGAGGTCGACGCTCCCGCGGTGACCCGTCACCTCCCACAAGACGAGCAGAGGAACCTGCTAGCGAACATCCGGACCGCGGCAAACGACATCCCGGGATTAGGTGCTAACTCAGTCCGTAAAGCGTCCTTCCCGACACCCCCGAGAGCGCAGGAACGTTCCGGGGAGCAGGTCCCACCAACCTCGGTTATGGAGGACCATCTGGCCGCGCAAATCAGGCGAGCACGGGGGCGAGACCGCGGGTCCGGAACGCCAGAGCGTTGAGGTGGTGGTCCACACGAGGTCACACTCGTCGAGCTGGCCCGGCCCGCTGGCCCAACCGACCTGGGCCGCCTCGTTTCCTAGAGGGCTACGGTCCAGGCAGCGGACTGCACGACCGCGAGCCGACGGACCACTGTGGACCGGGGTGAACCGCTGACCCTTCGGCGACGACGGTGGGATGCGAGAAGCGGGCCGTCCACCTGGCTGGACGGCCCGCTTTTCTGCACGCGGCGGAGGGCGAATCAGCTGGTGAGGATGATCTTGTCCTGCCAGCAGGCGTCGGTGAGCTTGCCCTTGTAGTTGCCGTAGAGGCCCGTGACCTTCCGCGTGATCACTGTGTTCTGACCGTTGCCGACGCCGCTGGCGATGGTGACGCCGGTGCCGGTGTCCCAGACCCTCCAAGGGCTTCCCTTGCATGCGGTGACGCTGATGTTGATGTATCGCGCACTGTTGGCGGGGATGGAGCCGGTGGTGCAGGTCCGGTAGCCGGTTCCCTTGTAGAAGGGCGCCGTGCAGCTGGCCGATGCTGCCTGTGCAGGTGCGGCGGCGAGCAGCGTTCCGGCTGCGAGCACGGAGGCGAGTGCCGCGGCGAAGGCACGGCCCTTGATGAAGCGCATAGATTCCTCTGATCGTCGTATCGGTTCACGTCGGACACGGATTGAGTGCCCACTCCAAGGAGAGTCCGGCACAAGCGATCCGGTTCCAGCGCGATTGACGAAGTCACAGGGAGGACCTGCGGCGGTTCAGAGTCCGGCAGACCTGGTCCAGGCCAGACCTGCCACCAGCTCCCGATAGATGCCGAGATTCGCCTCCGGCAGTTGGGGCAAGGGCTCGGCGGAGCCGAGTCCCGAAGGGACGCGAAGCGCCCTTGCGGCTGCTGGCGGAGGCGAGAGGATCACGGCGTCGGGAGCTGGTGGATCCCCGCGTGCGCTTTGCGTACCCACGCCCGCCCTAACGGAGCAAGCTATACACTTAGCACGGCTAAGTGGCTTTTGGTCCTCGACGTGGCGTCGAGGATCCGGCACACTGACCGTGTGGTCCCCGCACGAGGCGGGGTCGCTGCGCTGGGCTGAAGGGCAGGTGATCCTCATGAGCGAGCAGGCTCCCGGAGGTCGCCTGTTCACGCGGCGTCGCCGCGCCAACGTCGAGGGCGGCCGCCAGCATCGGCACGAGGTGAAGGTGTCGCCCGACGAGGAGGAGACGTTGCTGCGTCTCGCCGCTGAGCAGCGCGTCACCATCCCGCGGCTGCTCGTCGAGTCCGCGCTGGCGTCCGGGGAGACGCCGACCGAGCGGCGGGACGCGATGGCCGAGCTCTTCACGCTCCACCGACTGCTGGCCGCGGTCTCGAACAACGTCAACCAGATCGCGAAAGCGACGAACGCCACCGGCGAGGTCCACGAGGATCTGCGGGCCACGCTGAACGCAGTGAGGCGCGTGGCCCAGCGCATCGACCAGGCGATCGACAGGTTGCACCGCCCATGATGCCGAACGTGGTCCGGGGCACCCGGATGGCTGGGCTGATGACCTACCTCGTCGGGCCAGGTCGGGCGAACGAGCACCAGGATCCGCATCTCGTCGCCGGCGACGCGGCGATCGTGGCCTGGCACGACGACGCCGAGCTGGGACACAACTCCGCGCTGGCCATTGCCCGTCACCTCGACCGTCCGTATGCCGCGTACGGAGTCGAGGTGAAGGGCGGTCACGTCTGGCACTGCTCGCTTTCGCTCCGCGCCGATGAGGGCCTGCTGACCGATGAGCGGTGGGCCGAGATCGCCGGCGACTTCATGAAGGCGATGGAGTTCGACGACAACGGGGGCACGAAGGCCCCGTGCCGGTGGGCCGCAGTCCGCCACGGCGTCTCCACCAACGGCAACGACCACATCCACATCGCCGTGAACCTTGTTCGTGAGGACGGTACGAAGGCGTCGGCCCACAACGACTTCCGACGGGCCCAGACCGCGGCCCGCGCGCTCGAGGCCAAGTACGGCTTGGAGCGGCTGGAGTCGGTCAACGCTGAGCGCGCCACACGCGGCTACGATCCCGCCGAGCGCGAGGCCCAGGCACGCGCCCGGGCCCGAGCCAAGTACGAGCGTGCCAACCGGGGCCAGAAGGCACCCTCGTGGGAGCACCTGGCAGGCGCCGACCGACAGGCACGGATCGCGTCGGAGATCCGTACCGATCAGCCCCGCTACATGCTGGCGTTGAAGGTCCGCGGATGCGCGGCCGCGAGCGAGAACGAGGCAGAGTTCGTTCGCCGGATGCGTCGTGCCGGTGTGCTGGTGCGGCCCCGCTACTCCGACGGGCGCACCGACATCATCACCGGCTACTCGGTTGCTGAACGGCCCGAAGCCGGCGAGCGGCCCATTTGGTACGGCGGCGGGCACCTGGGTCGAGACCTGACACTGCCTCGGCTACGGGAGAACTGGCCGGACACGCCGACGGGGGCGAGTGAGTCTGCGGCGGAATGGAACGCGGCCAAGCGCGGGCGACGGGTGGTTGCTCCGGGCCGCGAAACCGAGGAGCCGGACCCCGAGCTGTGGGACAAGCGCAACGCGGAGCTCCAGGCCCTCATCGAGCGGCTCCGCGCCGTCGACGTCGACGACCGTGACACGTGGGCGACCGTCGCACGCCAGACCGCGGGCGCACTGGCAGCGTGGTCGAACGCCACCGAGGAGAGCCCCGGCGACCTCGCCGCGGCAGCCGAGGCGCTGTCGCGATCGGCGCAGACGTACCGGGGCACCGTACGTCCCCACAAGGCGGGCACGGTCGCGATCTCAGGTGCGGCCATGCTGCTGGCCAGCGCGGCACGGGGCGGGCAGGGGACCGTCGCCCAGGCGGTGATGGTGCGGCAGCTCCTGCGGCTCACGCAGGCGGTCTACGAGGCATCCTTGGCCGCCGGCCAGTCGAGGCAAGCCCGGTTGTTGGCCGATGACACCCGGGCTCGGCTGGTCAGGTTGCGCGCCGCCCTGCCGACACCGCAGCAGGACGCGACCACGGCGACTACTCCGAGGACGAGCACGGTGACGCTCGAGCCAGAGGCTCAGGCGATCCTCGAGCGGCTCAACGCTGGCCAGGCCGATGACGGCCCCGCGGTCTCACCGCTTCCGAACAAGATCGACCCAGCCAAGCCACGACAGGCGACACGACCGGGCGCAGATCGCGGCCCGGAGAGATAGAAAGGCGGCACGGGGGATGGCTGAAGAGAGCGACGGGATCGCAGAGGCGTTCGAGGGACAGCTTCGTGTCCTCATCACCGCGGCCAGCCAGGTCGGCGAGCGCATCGCCCGGCTACGCGAAGCGGCTGCCCGGCGCGCTCAGGCCCAAAGTGAGCAGGAGGCACGCGAACTGCGGTCACGGATCGAGGTCGAGCAGCGGGCAGCACGCGCCGAGCTCGCGAACGTCTACCGCCCGGACTGGTGGGATCGTGCCGACGCCAAGCAGATCGGGCACACCTATCAGGTGGCCCGCGCATGGGCGAATGACGATCCCGAGGCAGGGCGGGCCGAGCAGCACATGAGGGACCAGCTCCGCAGCCGCTACGGGGTGGACGTCAACAACACCCAAGCCGACCCCGCCGCCGTGAGCGCGGCGGTCGAGCGCGCACAGCGGGACCTCGCCGGCGCCAGCGACGAGCGGAACCGCTCCAGCGCCGAGATCGCCGAGGCACAGAGGCTGATGGCGGAGGCGAACCGCGAGGAACGGCGCAACGAGCACGAAGCGATGACCGACGCTGACGCGGGTGACAGCGAGCGCGGAGCCGCAGAGATGAAGTACGACAGCGCCGAGCGTCGTGAGCGAACAGCCCGCGACCTCGAAGCCAAGGGCATCGACGGCGAGGCCGTCGCCACGAAGATGCGCGCAGACGTCAGCCAGGCTCACCCCGCCACCGCGGCAGTGAAGGACGCCGGCGGGCCCAAGAAGAGCAAGGCCCGCGAGACCCGAGGCCGCGCGGCGCAGGTGCAGAGGAGCGGACTCGACCGGTGAGCACCATCTGGCGGTCGCTGGGCCACTGTGCGAACCGCGGGTGATGCGCGGTGACTCTCGCGATCGACGAAGACACAGTCGACGTCGCCGACGTTGTGGCGGGCTGGTCAACCCTCGGCGCACTCATGGTCGCCAGCGTCGCGCTGGTTTTTGCCGTGCTTGCATGGCGACGAGAGCAGGCCCTGACGAGACGCCTGGTCGCATCTGAGGAGCGGGCACAGAAGGTGGAGGAGCGCGCCCAGGCTTCGCTTGTCTCAGCGTGGGTGCGCCGGGTTGGGACGTTCCAGTGGCACCTCTACATCCGCAATGCGTCCGATGCGCCGGTACGAGGTGTGGGCATGGTGCTGGTACGCGGGACAGTTCATCAAGATGAACCTGATGGTCGGGATGGTGATCCCCCCGTCCCAGGCCGGAGTTATGTACGAGGCCGAACAGCTCACTGACGGCCTCGAGCACATGACCGGCGATGATGGTATGAACCTCGCGACCATACGAATCCAGTTTCGCGACGCCGCCGGCCAGTTCTGGCAGCGAGATCACGACGGAACACTCACACCGATTGAGGACATAAGAACGGGCGGCTTCATGACCGTGGGCTGCACCGAGGCCGCCTGAACCGGAGTACCTGAGCGTCGCCCGAGCTGCCGCCCGGCATGCGAGACTCGCGCCATGGACGCGTTCTGGGAGTGGCTGGGCACTGCCGGCAGCATCTTGGTCGGCGCCGGGCTGGGGACGGTTGCCGGCAACGTCTGGATCGAGCGCCAAAGGGGGAAGAACGCGGCCGCATCCCAGCAGAGGGAGCTGGATCACGCACGAACGGTGCAGTTGGAAGAGCGCAAGCACGCCGACGCGCTGCGGCGAGAGCAAAACCTCTTCGACGCCCGGCGGGAGCTTCTGCCCATGCTGGCTCAAGCCCGCGAATGGATCGACTTCACCTCGTGGAGAGACCACGGGGACCGGTTTGACAGCTTCCCGCAATCCCGCGCGCCCGAACTCGACGGGGTCGGCGACGTTCTTTGGGCTATTGACCACGTCGCGACGCGGCACCCGTCGCGAATGGTGCGCGATACGGCACGGAAGTTACACAGGAGCATCGACCACGCATTCGGAGATATCGACGCGCAGGTGGCAGTCGCGGCACACGAACCCCCCGTCACGCTTCACGTCTACCAAAGCTGGGTCGCTACCTGCGATGAGCTCCTCGACGCCCTGAATGATCCCGGCCACACACTTCACCTGCCACCGAGCGACGCGGTCCCGGCCGAACCGCCTCAGACGCCGACCCGGACGTCAGGGAACATGCCGTCAGGCGGAGGGACGTAGGGCAACGGGTCGCCCTTCTTGGAGAGGTTCGCGTCACCTTCCGTCGCTGACGCGAACGGTCCATCGGGATCCATCAGGACCGTCATGTGGTGGTCTGCGTGGTCGCGCCACCACACGCTCATGCCGGTCGCGGCGTCCAGGCGCAGGTTCTCCCACGAGCGCCACAGCGCCTCGAGGCGGATCACCGCTTCGTCGTACTCCCACCAGCGGCCGGCCCAGCAACGGTGACGGCCATCGATCCGGCGGCGGTAGACAAGGCGGAGGTACTCGCGGACGAACTCGTCGACGGACCCGTAGTACAGGTTGGGCTCATCGGCGCTCTCTTGGGAAGTGTCGGGCTGCTCCAGGCCCTCGGATCCATAGTCCTCGTCGCCCCAGTCGCTCACGACTTCCCTCTCGCGTCGATGACCGCCTCGACAGCGTGCAGCTCTGACCGGGCCTCGAGGATCGTGCGCTCGGCCTGCGGATCATGCGCAGCGATCGAGGCCCTGACGGCGGCGGCCTGAGGGCCGACCATCCAAGGCACCGTGCGGATGAGCGCCGGTCGAGATCCCGACGCCAGAACGACCGCGCGACCCTTCGGCAGCGCCGCGAGGTCCGCGACGTCGAGGATGCGCTCACGGTGCAGCTGCTCAGAAACCGTCCGGTGACCCCGCCCGTACGACGTCGACCGCGAGAGCCGGTCGTAGTCGCCGATCATCCGCGACAGGTCCTCGAGGAACGACGCCTCGCTGACCCCGCCGCCGTAGACCTTCACGTTCGACGCCGACCAGAGCTTCTTCATCCCAGCCTCGCCCCACACCTCGACGCCCTGCGACCACGACTGCAAGATCGTCATCAGGACGATCCCGCGCGAACCGTAGTGGCTGTAGAGGTTCGGGAGCTCGCGCCAGCGGCACACGTTCGCGGCCTCGTCGAGGACACCCAGCAGCGGAGTTGACAGGCGCCCGCCGGCCGAGCGTGCGGCCTGTTCTTCGGCGGCCTCGACCACGGCGACGGTTAGCGCCGTCACCAGTGGTCCGGCCGTACCCCGCCCCTCCTTCGACAGCGAGTAGAGCGTGCCGCCGTCGGCCCGGACGAAGTCTTCCGGCCGGAACTGTGGCCGGGAATCTGCCGCACCCTGGGGTGTCACCCACCGTGCGACCTGCCGGTTGGTCAGGCACGAGGCCATCTGCTGGGCGGTGCCGAAGACACCGCCGCGCTGCTTCTCCGGTGCGGACACGACGCCGGCGACCTGGTCGGAGGTGAGCGCGAATCCGTGTGCACGCAGAATGTCGACGGACGTCTCGTCGGTCGGCCTGGTCAGCCACGTGTAGACGTCGGTGATCGGCCGGTGGTCCAGGGCTGCGGCGAGCAGTAGCCCAGCGAGGAGGTCCTGGCCGGCCGAGTCGAAGTAGGCGTCCGTCCGGGCTCCCGCTTCGCGAGAGCCCGAGGCGAAGTGCTCGGCGAGCTTGGCTGCGCGCACTTCGTCGGTGACGTAGCTGAGGGGGTTCCACCACCAGGTCGGCTCCTCGAGGGCGAGCGACTGGGGATCAAACACCCACACCGGGCCGACCAGTGCGCGCACCTCGCGCGTCGCGTCGACGACGTCGCGCTTGTTGGAGGTGACGAGGACAGAGCCGGGTGCTTCAAGGATCGCCGGCACCGCCCGGGAGGTGGTCTTTCCGGTCCGGGGCCCCCAGATGTCGATGTGCATGTCCTCCCAGGAGCCGTAGAGCATCTGGCCGGTGGCCACGGTGCGCCCGATCGAGACACCGGGTGCCGTGCTGACGCCGAGGCGCGCGGCCTTGGCCGATGCGCTCTTGCGGGTCAGGTCCTCGACGTCGCGGCCGCGGCCCATGAAGGACGCGGCCCGGTCGACGCGGGAGCGAGTGCGTCGTAGTTTGCGCCGGAGAAGGCCGATCGCCACGGCCAGGAGGGCCACGGCGGTGAGGACGCCGGCGACGACCCACCAGCCGGACGAGCCCGGCCACGCGATCTCGCCGCTGAGTAGGCCGAACGTGGCGGCGAACGGGTCCCGCGGCACGTCGAAGTCGGTTCCGGCGAGCCGGTGGCCGAGATGCAGCGCGGCGTAGACCGTGCCGACGCCGAGAACGACCACGATGATGCCGAGCCACAGCAAGATGACCTCGCCGGACAGAACGCCCGGATCGCGGCGCCGGTTCGTCGGTGTGCTCATGCGGGATCACCTGCCCCGGTGCGCAGTGCGCGGACACCGACGCGGGAGCGCTCGTGCCACAGCTTGTTGGTGTCGTTGATCGACAGTTCGGTGCTCGTGAGCTGGACGTCGACCGGGATACCGGGACGACCGCCCACCTTGACGAGGAACTTCCCGCGGCCTGGCGGCTCGGTCTCGCGGCCGGTACGGGGATCCCAGGCCGGTGGGTCCTGCCAGCCGATCAGGAGTTGCTGTTCGGCCCGCGAGAACGGGACTGCTGCGGTCAGCTGGGGCATCTCGGCTGACGGCAATCCACCGCAGATGACCATGCCGGCGCGCTCGACGAAGCCCCGTGCCTTCATACGGTCCTCTTCGTTGGACAACGCCAGGAGGTCGCTCATCGTGTGCGAGATCATCGCCATACCGACGCCGCGCTGACGGTTCAGGCGGGTCAGCGCGTCTACGCGGTCGACCATCCCGCGCCCGGCGCGCAACACGCGCCACAGCTCGTCGAGGATCACGAAGTAGTGGCGACGGGGTTCGAGTCCGGCGTCGGCGAGCGCGTTCGCCACGTTGATCGTGCCGAATCCTGCCGACCAGCAGGCGAGCAGCGTAGCTGCCTGCAGGTCCATCTCGGAGTCGTCGATCGCGGAGACGTCGTAGACCACAGGTGCGTCCCGGCGCATCGGGTTGGTCGTGGGGCGGGCGAACGTCTCGCCCAGCCGGCCGCCGCCGACCAGACCGATCAGCGAGGCCTCCAGGTTTTCGGTGATCGCCTTGTAGCGGGTGTCGTCACCTCGGTCGAGGGCCACAGCGCGCACCTCGAGCGGGCCTTCCTGGATGACACGCAGCAGGTCGCCGAGGACTGGTACACCCTCGTGGTGTGCGTCGAGGTGCTTCAGGGCCCGATCGAGGATCGTCTCCTCGCGATCGGTCGGCGGCGCTGAGCGGAGGATGGTCAGCAGCGCTGAGACCATCGTGTGGCGGCGGCCGTGGGCGTCGGCGAGAACCTGAGCGGCCTCTTTCTCGAACCCTGCTTCGCGCAGGTGGGTGGCGGCTTCCGTCGCCTCGCCGGGGTCCAGGATGTTCAGGTATCCGCGGCCGCGGCCGAGCGTGATGATCTGGCCGCCGAGGGCCTCGATGAGGTCGACGTAGTCGGGCTTGAGATCACCGAGGACGAGCGGCATGACGCCGAATCCGGCCAGGCCCGTCGCCATCCGGCGGACGATCGTCGACTTGCCCAGTCCCGGTCGGCCGAGGACGAACGTCGACGGGTTGCTGATGAGCTTGGCTCGCTGAAACCACGAGATCGGGTCACAGCACAACGTGGCCCCGGTGTGGATGTGTCGGCCGAGTGGGACGCCGACCATCGGTGTTCCTGTGCCGATGGCGAACGGCCACATCCCGCAGACCTGGACGGTGGTGCCACGCCACTCACTGGCCTGCTGGACGTAGTTCGAGTAGCCCCGTCCGCGGCCCAGCCATCCACGCATGGGCGGGCGTTGGGGCCGTAGCTCGCGCGGCTTGTCGCCTTTCTGTGTCTGGCGCTCGCGTGACCGCTTGCGGCTCATAGCTTCTCCCTGAGCTCGGACGGGACCTTGATGTGCTTCGGGAGCACTAGGCCGAGTGGGAGGGCCGCGGCGAAGGCCGAGTCTTGTGACCCGTACACCGGCCGCAATCTCAGTCGGGCGGTTGCGCCCAGGTTGTCGATCGCTGCCCGGGCGTCGGCCTCTTTCTCCAGGTCGGTGACGGTCGCTGTGACGAGCATCCCGAACTGCACGAGCCCGGCGCCGGATGCTTCCTCCTGTGCGGTGGCAGCTGCCGCCCGCACCGCGAGGGTGTCGCGTGCGGCGGGCTTGCTCGTCGAGGTCATGCGGAACTCGGCGGCGCGAAGGTCTGCTTCGACGATTCCGGCTGCTCGAGCCGGGTCGATGGGACGGTACAGCAGCGTGACGCGTTTGCGGGCGATGTCACGATGCGGGGCCAGAAGGCGGGCCAGAACACCCGATTGCACGTGGCCGCGGGGTGCCTGGGTCATCGCCCAGGTGCACGAGTACGCGGAGTCATGTCGGTAGCCATCCCACGCGGTCTGAGCAGCGGATGGCCCAACCTCAGGCCACGTCAACGTGGGTGTTTCTCCTGCGACGTGCGCTTCGTCGATGAGCACCGCGGCTGCGGGGTCGTAGGCGATCCGGATCACCTCGCAGAGTTCCTGGGCCGACAGAGGATGTGCCGCACCTGCGCCGGTCGACTGCAGCCCTGCGGTCAACCCAGGCAGACGTGCGGCGAGCTCACGGCCCATCTCAGCCGGGCTGCGCTTCTTTCCGCCAGCACGTTGGGCAGCGTTGAACGTGACTGCGACATAGGCCTTCACCGTGGAGGAGCCCACCGGATAACGGCCCACGACTTCGTGGAGCATCTCCTGTGCGAAAAGTGGCGCATCAAGGTCGATGTTCGACTCGACCTCCCGCCGCAAGCGGGTCCCGGAGTCTGGAGCGGTCTCGATCGTCACCGACGCCGCGGCGACCCCGGGCTCGTCACCCAGGTTCGCCAGCCAGTGGCCCCAGTCAGCAACCCACCCGTCGACCTGCTCCTGATCGACCAGGGCCGCACCGTCGGGTTCCGTCCCAACCACGACTGAGTAGGAGCCTGTCGCGGGGGTGTAGAGCAGGGCGAACGGCCGCCCGTACGAGTCGCGGTATTCGCTCAATCGTGTCGGTGACGCGAGACCAGGCAGCTGGTAGGTGCCCCACAGGGCACGACCGAGTGGACCGGAGCGATACAGGTTCGTTCCCCGTGAGCGGGACGACCACCAAGCGCCGCGCGCTCCTGCCCGGCTGATCACGTTCTTGCCATGTGAGTCCTTCGTAAGGACGGAGAGCATCACGGCCCCGAGGACAGCTGTCAGGATCACTGCCTCGAGGAGGCCGGCCACCATGACGGTGATGACCACTGCGATAAGACCGGCGAGCAGCAGAGTCGTGCCCAACGATCCCAGGCCAAGGATGCCTGGCGATGTTGGTCGCCGCCAGTTTCCGTACGTCCGTGGACCTCTTCTCGTATCAACGGCTGCCATCAGGACCGCCTCCCCCTTCACCAGTTGATTCTTCGCCAAGGCGCTGGGCTACCTCGGCGCCCTTCTTTCCCGCATCCGCTACGGCGCCGGCCACCACACCGATCGGGCCAGCGGCGGCCCCGGCAGCGGAGGCGCCACCTGCGGCTGCGCCTCCACCTGCGGCTGCGCCTCCACCTGCGCCTCCACCTGCGCCTCCACCTGCGCCTCCACCTGCGCCTCCACCACCTGGTGGTGCGCCACCCCCAGTGGGGCGGTTCCCGGGTCCGTTCGATCGAGATGTGGAGGACGGGACGCTCGACGACGGCGAGTGTCCATGGTTCTGCCCGCCAGACGGACCCTGTGAACCTGTCTGGCCATTAGAGCCGGACTGCCCCGGCGAGCCCGACCCGTTGTTGCCTGACATGAGCCGACCCAGCTCTGCCGCCCCGGTCGGCAGGCTCGCGAGTGCACTCACCGCGAGCGCGGCACCTGCGCCCCCGGCCGCTAGGGAACCGACCATCGGCGTCACGAAGCGCATCAGCGCCGGCATCGCGAATAGCGCGAGGACCATCAGCATCAAACCCGTGAGCACTGCCAGGAATCCTGAGCCGTCGTCGGAGAACACGTCCGTGCCGACCAGCTGGAACGCGGCCGCATAGACGATCGCTGCGGCGGGTTTGTAGAGGATGAACGCGACCGTCCAGCCGATGCACTTCTTGAACCAGCTCTTGCCCATCTCCGTGTTCGTGAATGAAGCGGAAAGCGGGAGGATGCCGGCCAGGATGACGAGCATGCCCCCGCGCGCGACCATCAGAACGATCTGGAGCGCCGCCGCAAAGATCGCGACGAGCCCCAAGATGATGATGAGCAGCGACCCGAGGCCGCCGGCCGCCGGATGCTTGGTCAGGGCGAGCAGGATGAGCATGTTTTCCCCGAAGCACGCCGAATCCTCCGAGACGTTGCAGCTGAGTGATTCGTTGAGGATCCAGACGGCGAACGAGTCTGCGGCCGCAACGAGCAGACCGATGATCGTCACACCCGCACCTGCCACGACCACGAGTGTCAGCAGGCTCTTGACTGTCTCGCGGCCAGGTTCTGCCCGCTGCTCCCACGCCATTCGGGCGCCGCCGACGATGACTGAGACGACGGCGGCAGCACCCATGTACCACCAGAGCCCAGACTGAAGGAATTGGACCGCGCCACCGGCGTTCTTGGGCCCTGACGGCATGAACCCCGAAACGATCGAGCTGGCCGCCGAGATGAACACCACGGCGGCCAGTACCAAGCCGACACGGCCGACGGCCGCGACGCCTTCCCCCGACCTGATGCGCGTGGCGATGAGCGCGCCCAGGATGAACAAGGACAGGATCGCCAGCGCCAGGCTGATCCATGTGACGTATCCAAGAACCGTTGTGATGCCGCTCGAGTTTCGGGCAGAGCTACCCGGTTCGATCGCCGAGCTACCACCTGAACCAGTGAGGTTCGGGGTTCCGATATGAACCCACACCGTCCCGAGCGACGCGATCGCCTTCCCGAACGCCTCGACGACCGCGTTCGCCATGTTTTCGATCGCATCACCGACCAAGGACTCGGCGCCTTGGCGCACGTGGCAGAGCGGGTTTGCCCTGTTCCATCCCTCGCACGCCATCTCAGGGCCCCCAGGGGATGTAACCGGCCAACTCTGGGACGACTGCGACGTTGACCGGCACGTCCGGATCGGTCACGTTCAGCTTCCAGTCCCCGTCCTCCCACACAAGCGCATAGACCATTGAGAGGTTGACGGTCTGACCCTCCGATGTCCCGCGAACACCGATGTCGACGCGGGCGGTGTCGCCGTCGTAGAAAAGCAGCCGGAAGCCAGCAATCTCCGCGCGGACGCCGTCACTCGTGGCTGAGCCATCTTCCTGGCTCAGCATCGAGTCGCGATGCGGGCCGGTAGCGATGAAGTAGTCGAACCAGTCGCGCACAGTCTCGAGGTCGGCGGTTGCAAGGACCACAGCGTTCGCTGCCGTGAAGACTGCGCCCTCGGGTGAGTGCTGATAGCACGCGCGCACCCCGCCGGCGGCGCGCTGAGGTCCGTACTCCATCGATGTCGGATACGCCGTCGTGCCCTGGTACTCCCATTTGGCTACAGGAGCCGTCGAGAGGGTCCCGGACAAGACTTCACCCGGGAGGTTGCACGTGTCCGTGCCGGCCTCGGGTGACGTGGGAGAGCTGGAGGGCGCGCTGCTCGTTGCGTCGGCCGATGGGGATGTTGCCTCAGAGTCTTCCTTTGTTGCGTTCACTACTCCGATGACGATCCCGAGGACGACGATCAGCGCGACCACGACTCCCGCCGCGATAAAGCTCGGGCGGGTGAACGGGCTCTGTTCGTTGTCGTCAGTAGTCATGTTGAGCCTCCGAGTCAGGCAGTCGCAAGGAAGCCGACGAGGGCCGACGCGGCGGAGATGACGATGACGCCGCCGAGTGCCATACCGATCTTGCCGACGTGCTCACCGCCCTCGCCGCGGCGGGACTGGATCGCCATGAGCGCGCCGGCGGCGAAGAGGCCGAGGATGCAGATGGCGAGGGCGACCCACTTGCCCCAGCCCATGATTTCGGTGAAGCCGTCGGTGCCCGGCGGCTGCTGCGGGGACGGGTCGGGCACGTTCCCGGCGATGACCTCCGCCGGGGCGAGGGCGACAAGATCGCCCACCGCAGCGGCGGCCGTCAGAAGTGTGCTCATCGGTGTTCCTTTCGGTTGGTGGTGCCCACGGCACCGGAATGGGTGAGAGCCTCAAGGTCGTCGATGAGTCGGCGTACCTCGCGCGGCGCGTCGGAGAGAGCGAGCGGCTCGTCCACCCGCCACGACTCGATCCAAGGGATGGTCCACGTTCGAGGAAGGCCCCCGGAGATGACCTGGGCGAATTCGCGCAGTGGACGCGGAAGGCGCCCAGGGGCGTCCGCGACGATCACCAGGCCCAGCACCTTGACGTGCGGGACCATGCCGGCGGCCCACTGGGTGGCGGCAGATCGTGCTGATCGCAGTCCGTACATGCTCGACCTGGCAGTCAGCACCACGTTCGCGGGCGCCCCCCGAGGTGGGCGCGGCCATCCGTGGCTGGCCGCAGGCCAGCCCGGCACCAGAGCGGCCAGGCTGGACTCGCCTGCTCCACCGTGGACGCCGAGCCACCACAGCTCGGCCGACTGTGGCTGGTCATAGACCGCCAGCTGGTCGACGCGATCGGGGGCAGGGACTCCTCGCTGTGGAGTCATCGGTCCGGTAGGACGACGGTGCGCGGCCTCGACAGGCGGCGCAGCGGGCCGCTCGGGCTCGGGTGATCGCGAAAGCCACGGGTTGCTGGAATCGGTCATCGCGTCCCTGCCTGGCACTGAGACGTCGCCGGAGGTGACCCCTTGCTGGGAAAAGATGAGCGGAGCCACGCCAGCGAGGATCCCTCGTGGCTCCGCTCGTTCGATAGCACAGACATACGCAAACACCCCCTGGCTAGGACCATAACTAACGATAGAGAGCGCTGTCCATACTTATTTAGCATTACCTGGACAGATTGAGCTATACCTAGGTACAGTTGCGACCGTTCACGTTGTTTCGGGGGTAGGAGGGGGGGACAGGTGCGTCTCCGTGAAAAGATCACCTTCAATGACGATTGGAAGGTGGGAGATCATGTCGAGGCGAAGCGTCCCGGAGCCGGCTGACGGCAAGCTCCTTACGGTCGCCGAGCTCGCGGCATGGTTCGACGTCACGGAGCAGACCATTCGCGCCTGGACAAAGGATGAGGCGATGGCTCTCCCGCACGGCCGATTCGGCCGGCACATTCGGTTCGACCGCGAAGAGGTCCAGGAATGGGTCGACGCACGCTGGACGCATTGACCGTGGACACCGGGACGCGCTCACAGCGGTAGCCGGACTCGCCCTGACGGGTGTTCTGGCTCTGACCGGGTGCGGAGCACAGGACGAAGCAAGCCCCAGCCTGGCGCCGTCCTCATCCACACCAGGAGCGCCTGACCTCGAGCAGTTCACGCCCCCGCCCAGCGGGCTCGTCGACGAGGACACCGGCGAGTCCGTCGAGCCACGGCCAGTTCCCGAGTGGGACGACGCCTCGCGTGCCGCAGTGGTCAAGGCAGCAGAAACCGCACTCCGGGCGTTCGCTCGGCCGACTCTGGACCACCAGACCTGGTGGACACAGCTTGAACCGCTCCTCACCCCTCAGGCCGCCGCCGATTACTCCTACGTCGACCCCGCCAACATCCCCGCGCTGAAGGTCACCGGCCCCGGACTCATCGTCCTCGACACCAGCGCCTACGTCGCGACCGTCGAGATCCCAACCAGCGTCGCCCGGTACCAGCTCATCCTGACCCGCAAGGACGCCGGCGCGCCTTGGCTCACCAGCCGCATCACACCCGTGGGGAACTAGGGATGAGCGACGGCAAGTCAGGGGTTCTCGCTGCCGCCGTGCTCGTCCCTGCCCTGATCCTGACGCTGGTGCTCAGCATCATCTTGCTCGGCGGCCAGTCCGACGCTGCGTGTTCGCCTGGTGGGCAGCCGGGCCGTGCGATCGACCCTGGCTCGGTGCCCCAGACCCCCATCGCCGGCTACGGACACGAACAGCTCGTCAACGCGGCGTACATCATGCAGGCCGGCCATGCAGCAGGGCTGTCAGCCCGAGACCAGACCATCGGCGTCATGACGGCGATGGGTGAGTCGAGCCTGCGAGTGCTCGACAACGGCGACGCCGTGGGTCCCGACTCTCGTGGTCTGTTCCAGCAGCGCGCGAACGGGGCATGGGGCTCCTACGCAGACCGCATGGATCCGTTCATCTCGGCCACCAACTTCTTCAAGGTCCTGAAGACCATCAAGAACCGCGACACGCTCGAGCCCACCATCGTGGCCCACCGAGTCCAGCGCAACGCCGACCCTTACCACTACACGAAGTTCTGGCCCGCTGCGGTCGCTGTTGTCGAGGGCCTGAGCGGCGTCAAAGGCCTGGCCAACGGCGAGAAGCCAGTCACGTCGTCGCAGTACCCGCTCGGCAACGTCAAACCTCAGACCGCCATCGTCGCGAACAGCGTCGGCCCGATGTTCCGCATCAAGACCATCGGCGGCTACCGCGAGTCCGCACGCGATCCAGGCGGTCACCCATCCGGGCTCGCGCTCGACTTCATGACCAACGACATCCCCAACGGACGCGCTACCGGCGACCGGCTCGCGCGCTACCTGCAGGACAACGCCGCCCAGCTCGGCGTCGACTACATCATCTGGCAACAGCGGATCTGGACCGTCGACCGCGCGGGCGAAGGCTGGAGGCCGATGGCCGACCGCGGATCCGACACCGCCAACCACTACGACCACGTGCACCTCAACCTCAAGGCAGACGCCGCCGGCGTCAGCGTCCCCGGCTGCGAAGCAACGACCCCTGGCCAGGTCAGTCCCGATGGCTGGGCTGAGCCCGCCGACGGGCCCGTCACGTCGGGCTTCGGCATGCGCAAGGACCCGGTGACAGGGGCGTCGACACGGCTTCACTCCGGCACCGATCTCGCCGGCGGCGGCGACGGCGGTCCCATCTGGGC
The DNA here is from genome assembly GCF_019550915.1 of Mumia sp. zg.B17. Classification (GTDB taxonomy): domain Bacteria; phylum Actinomycetota; class Actinomycetes; order Propionibacteriales; family Nocardioidaceae; genus Mumia. The sequence continues at coordinate 4,138 of NZ_JAHWCI010000011.1, read as the reverse complement.
CGCCCAGGACGGCGTCGTGATCGACGCCTACACCGACAGCAACGGCGGCTGGACCATCGACGTCGACCACGGCGGCGGCATCAAGACCCGCTACAAGCACATGTGGGCCAACGGCGTCCTCGTCGACGCCGGTGACCGCGTCACCGCAGGCCAACAGATCGGCCGTGTCGGCTCCTCCGGCTGGTCCACCGGTCCCCACCTGCACTTCGAAGTGCACGTCAAAGACTCCCCCGTCGACCCGGAGAACTTCATGTCCGAGGTCGGCCTCACTCTCGGCTAGGTAAGGAGAACGGCATGAGCACCACCACAGAAGCGGCCACCTGGCCGCACGTCGAGGTCACCCTGAACCCCGACGGCACCGGCGAGGTGTCGATCGGCGGCAGCGTGCAGAAGCTCGCCGCCGCCGGCGTCGACCAGGCGCGGGAGCAGGTCGTCGCCCTGATCGCCCAACGCGCCGCACAGCTCGGCCGCCCGCTCCGTACCCTCTCGCGCGATCCCGATGGCGAGTGGAGCATCATCATCCACGCCGACGGCAACGTGACGCCCGATGAAGGCTTCGAGCTGAGGCGTCGCGTCAATGCGACGCCGCCTCCTCCGCGAACGGTGCCGCAGCCGGCAGCGCCACCCCTCCCCCCTGCAACACCTGACCCGCACGCTCAGGAGCGGGCCGGCGTCGTCGATCAGCCCTGGGCCGAGGACGTCGGCGCTGACAGCGGACCCTCCCCCAGCCGCCCGGAACTGCGACGGTCCTTCCTCACCGAAGAGCACACCGAGGAGCCCGCCGCCCGGGGCTGGCGCGGCACTCTCACACGCGCCGGGATCCGCATGCGGCCCAGCGCGGACGAGCTCGCGGAACGACGCGCAGCAGCGGCTGTGTCCCAGCACTGGCCCGGACCGCGGACGATTGCCGTCGTCAACTCCAAGGGCGGAGCGGGCAAGACCCCCAGCACGGCACTGCTCGCCGCGGTGTTCGCCCGCTACGGCGGCGCCGGCGTGCTGACATGGGACAACAACCAGACGAGAGGGACGCTGGGCTGGCGCACCGAGCAGGGGCCGCACGAGTCCACTCTCCTCGAGCTGCTCCCGCAGATCGATCGGCTGCTGAGCACAGCGGCACAGTCGGCCGATCTCGCCCGCTACGTGCACCACCAGACCCGCGACCGGTTCGACGTGCTGCGCAGCAAGCCGACCGCACTCGCCCACGAGCAGCGCGTCGAGCCTGAGGACGTCGACGCCATCCATGCCGTCGCGAGCAAGTACTACAGGCTCGTCTTCATCGACTCCGGCAACGACGAGTCCGACCCGATGTGGCTGCGGATGATCGACCACACCGACCAGCTGGTCGTCGCCACCACCACCCGCGACGACCACGCCGAGGCCGGCGCACTGCTCCTCGAGGCGCTCGTCGAGCGTGATGAGCGCTCCGCACGGCTCGCTCAACAGGCGGTCGTCGTCGTGACGCAGGCCGACCCCAAGGCAACAGCAGCCGACGTCGCCCGGGTCGCCGACGGATACCGGGCGATCGCGGCCGAAGCCGTCACGATCCCCTTCGACCCCGCAATGGTCGACGGACTGCTCCGATACGGCTCGCTGCGCCCATCGACCCAGCGGGCCTGGCTCGAGGCGGCCGCCGCGGTCGCGCGAGGACTTTAGAAACAGAAACGCCGCGTCGGTCGTTCCCTCTGGTTTCCGTTTCCGGTTAGATGCCGCACATGGGAAGACAACGAGGACGCGGCGGTCGCCCGAGTCTGGGCGAGCGGGACGCCATGATGATCCGGCCTTCGTCGGCACTGGGCGAACGTGTCCGGGACGCGGCCGACGAAGCAGGGATGACGATCACCGACTACGTGTCGACGATCCTTGCGCGCGAGCACGGCTGCCCCGAGCTCGCCCCGCAGACTCGGCCCACCGATCAGACGGAGCTGCCACTGGCGCAAGCCTCATAACCGAATAGAAAAGCGAAGGCCCGCACCTAGCGGTGCGGGCCCCAGTCCGAAGCTTCAGACCCCGTTTCTTGGCGGAGACCCGGGTCAGAAGCTCCAACAAGCACACCCTCACGGCTGTGCTCTGTCGCTTGGAGAACACGATACACCCCCCAACAGACACCCATACGGAAACCGGCCGCCGACCGCTGCGGCGTGTCACCTGGGTGGTCGGCCTCCGTGAGTGCCCACCCGGGATGGGCCACGTAATTGCCCGGCGCGCGGAGCGCGACCGGACGGTCCTCCCCCGCCGGCACCCCGGCGTCCGCTCGGTCCGCGACCGCGGATCCGACGACGGCACCTACGCGAAGCTGCCGGTGTGGCGGACCCGCTGGCACTGGCTCAACATCGTCATCCCCCTGGCGATCGCCGCCCGGCGAGACGTGCTCGAGCGACACCACGTCGCACCAGAGATGTTCCGCGACTGGGCGCGGATCGAGTCGCTGTACGCCGAGAAGACCACCGGCCGGCGCCTCATCGTCCGGCCCGACACCGTCGCCTCCGTCATGGAGGTCTCCACCAGAACCGTCCAACGCTGCCGCAGCGCGGCACGCGAGCTCGGCCTCCTGGCCGACGTCGTTCACGGGCGCATGCTGTCCGCCGGAGAGTGCTTCCGCGCCCGCCAGCAGGGCTCCCCCCAGCGCGGGATGGCCAACGAATCAGCGTGCCTCATCCCCAGGTGGCTGGGCCTGGACGCCTGGCAAAGTCAGTCTGCTGTGGACGATGTCACCCCTACCAGTGGTAGGGCACAGTCAGCCGAAAATCTGACCCTTAACCCTGGTTTCCCTCGCAGGGCGAACAGGAAGAACGAGCTCGCTCCGCTCGCCCGGCACCAACGAAAGCGGTCTGCCACCCACGACCCCGTCCGGTGGGCCCGACAGCGTGCCCACCGAGCCCGCGTCGACCAGCTGATCGGCGACCTCCAGGCCCGCGAGCACTGGCTGACTGCCGAACAGCCCGGCAGGCTTCGCAGCCTCCTGTCCCGCTTCGTTCGCGGATCGGTCACCTGGACCGCCGAGGACCTGCAGCACGTGCTCCGCGAACGAGAGCGCCGGCTCCAACTCCCACGACCGACCGCCGACGTCGTACGGCGTCCCTACGCGCTCCTCGCGCACTACCTCACCGACGTCGACCCACAGAACGACCACCCGAGCGCCGGCCAGCTCGCCATCGGACAGAGCACGGTCCCATCAAGCCGCAAAGCGGCTCCGTGGTGCGGCCTCTGTGACTCCCCCACCTCCAGGCACCTCGAGCGTGGCGATGGCACAGCACGACGCTGCCCCCGCTGCCACCCAGGACGGTCCCCGAAATGACGCAGCGGTACCAGTGAGGCACGAGACCGAATGTGTCAAGCCGTGCCCAGGCATCGGTACCGGGAGGTCACGACTCCAAATGTGTCAAGTCGTTGCCGTAGGGTTTGTACTAGAGGAAGCGGCGCGGCGATCCCGTGACATGCGGGCCGAGCCCTCTAGACAAAGAAGAGGACCGTGGTCGCCACCACGGCCCTCCTACACAACGCAAGATCGCTTCACACTGAGCAGCTGAATCAAGGTTGATGTTCCACCCCCAGACTAGCGCTGTCCCCTCGGGCCGGCATAGATGGGTTTACCCCTCCTTGTTTCGGCCGCTCCCGGCCCAGGAGGTGGATATGACAGTAGACCTGGTCGTTTTGCTGCTGATCATCCTCGCGATGAAGCAGTAACCCATCCGGGTAGGGCGGGGGTGCGCACCTGGCGCACCCCCGCCCTACGTCATGTCCAGCACGCTACGGACGACCCCTGACAAGAGTCCCCCGCGCACTGGAGCAGACAGGGTTCGTCGACCCCTGGTTCGACGGGCACGTCACGCTCGAGCTCGCCAACGTGGTGACCCTCCCGATCAAGCTCTACCCCGGGATGAAGATCGGCCAGCTCCGCTTCTTCCGGCTCTCGTCGCCGGCGAGCACCCTTACGACCTCGAGAACTACGGGCCGCGCTACCCGGAGGATCGCCCTCGACGACATCGCCCTCCGGGTCGGACATCAAGGCTGCGAGTTCGTGAGTCTGTGAGTGCGGGAGTTTGGGAGTCTGTCACTTCGTGACCGCCTGGCACCACGCTCCGCGCGGTGACAAGCCACGACAACATCAGAGCCGCTGCGCGGCACTGCTCTCTTGAGG
>NZ_JAHWCI010000010.1 GCF_019550915.1 Mumia sp. zg.B17 | reverse complement strand
ACCAACTGCCCCATCATCGCCCCACCCACCACCACCCAGATCGCCACCATCACCAACAACCTCTGGGACACCACCAACACCCCCATCACCATCCGACGAGGCTCCTGAGGAACCGGACGGCTCAGGCCGTGCCGTCCGTCGTCAGTTCAAGGACGGTTCGCCCGTGCCGACCAGCGTGACGAGGTCGGCGATCTCGGGGTGACCGGAGCGAGCGACCTCCGTGAAATGGTCGCCTTCCCGGCGATAGAGCCCGACCCCGGGAGGCGTGTTCTTGCGGCGGGGGTTGTCGACGAGGAGAAGATGGCCGCCCTCGGGGAGGCTCGAGTGCAGGGCGCGCAGGGCACGGAGCAGGTCCTGGTCACTGAAGTAGAGACGGCGGAGCAGGTTGGCGACCTTGATGACGTCCGGACGCTGACCGGTCCAGGGCGTGAAGACATCGTGGACCGCGTATCCCACGCGGGGGTCGCTCGCGATCAGTCGCCTCGCCGAGGGGTTGAGGAGAAGAACCTCCCGCGCACGCGCCTGACGGCGACGAGCGGCGGAGATCAGCGGCGAGTAGAGGAGGGCCACCGGCCGGGAGAGCCCGGGCCAGGCCGCCAGCCTTCGTCCGGCCACCAGCGTGCACCGGCCCTGACCGTCGAAGAAGGCCGTGTGACCCAACACGTCGACTGCACGAAGCGTGAGATAGAGGTCGGCGATCGTGAAGCTCCGGAACTCCCCGAGTCGCTCGACGAGGTCGACCGATGTCGAGCCGTCCGAGGCGCCGACGTCGACGATGGCAGCCTGACGAAGGTCGAGTGCGCCGATCAGCAGATCGTCGGCACCGGCATGGCGGCCGCTTCCGGTGATCTTGATCGTGTCGCCGACGTAGGTGCTGGACATCGCTTCGCGGAACGTGCTCGGGTCGGCGTCGTCGTCGAGGATCGTGAGGGGGTCGACCCGGAACGCCCTGCCCAGTCTCGCCTCGAGCGGTCGAGGCCACCGCCCTCTGATCGGGCGTACAGGTGCACGCATGGGAGCAGGTTATCGAAGGGCGGTGGCCGCGCGAGGTCGTTCCGGATCATCGGCCACAATGACGACATGACGTCGATGAACGACCACGACCTCGCAGTCTGGCTGGCCGAGCAGGCCGGCGCCGAGCTCCTGGAGGTTCGCCGAACCGGGCTGGAGGGCAAGGCGCTCAAGGATGCCGGTGACGCGGCGAGCCAGGCCGTGCTGGCGCGGCTCCTCGCCGAGCACCGCCCCGAGGATGCCGTGCTGAGCGAGGAGGCGGCCGACGACTCGGCTCGCCGGTCGGCGCGCCGGGTGTGGATCATCGACCCGCTCGACGGCACCCGAGAGTTCTCCGAGCCGCCGCGCGACGACTGGGCCGTCCACGTCGCGCTGTGGGAGGACGGTGACCTGGTCGCGGGAGCGGTCGCGCAGCCCGCGCTCGGCGAGACCTTCAGCACCGCTCGTCCCGCGACGGTCCCGCCGCGTACCGACGGCCCGATGCGCATCGCGGTCAGCCGCAGCCGCCCGCCCGCCTTCGTCGACGCGCTGGCTGCGAAGACCGGTGCCCAGCTGGTGCCCATGGGGTCGGCGGGCGTCAAGGTCATGTCGGTGGTCCGGGATCTCGCCGACGTCTACGTCCACGCGGGCGGTCAGTACGAGTGGGACTCGGCGGCGCCGGTCGTCGTGGCGCGCGTAGCGGGCCTCTTCACGAGTCGCGCCGACGGCAGGGCTCTCGAGTACAACCGTGACAGCCCCTGGTTGCCCGACCTGCTGGTCTGCCGGCACGAGTTCGCCGACGAGGTCGCGGCGTTCGTGCGCGATCACGGCGACGATTCCTGACGTTCTCGCCGCCGAGACCGCCCGGCCACGTAGGCTTTCCGCAATGAGCCAGAGCCCCGACGAGCCCACGTCGACCACTGACGACGGTCGCACGAGCGGCGACGACCGCGCCGGTGGGGAGCCGTCGACGACGACTCGGCCACGGGGGCACCGGACGCTGCGTCGTGTGCTGATCGGCCTGGTCGCCTGCTTCCTGGTGCTCGCGCTCGCCCTCGCTGGTGGGGCCTGGTATCTCCAGGACCGTCTCGTCGACCAGGTCGACCGGGTCGACGACGCGTTCGCCGGGTTGACGGACCGGCCCGCCCCGGCGACAGGTGACGGCGTCAACATCCTCTTGATGGGCACCGACCGGCGCTCGGACGAGCCGACGACCGGCAATGACGCGGCGGCGCCGACCTGGCTCCCGGGTGAGCAGCGTACGGACTCGCTGATGGTTCTTCACATCGACGGTGACCGTGAGGGCGCCTCGGTCGTCTCCATCCCGCGAGACTCGTGGGTCACCATCCCGGGGCACGGGGCCAACAAGATCAATGCCGCGTTCTCGTTCGCCGGCCCGTCGCTCGCGGTGGAGACGGTCGAGCAGCTGACCAACCTGCGGATGGACCACATCGCCATCATCGACTGGGACGGGTTCCGTGAGCTGACCGACGAGCTGGGGGGCGTCACCGTCACGGTGCCGGAGGACGTCTACGACTCGGCCCGCGACAAGACGTGGGAGGCCGGTGAGCGCCGGATGGACGGCGAGGAGGCGCTCCTCTATGTCCGACAGCGGTACGGACTGCCCGGCGGGGACTTCGACCGGATCAAGCGTCAGCAGAACGTGATCCGGGCGCTCATGGGCCAGACCCTTTCGGGTGACACCCTGAGCAGCCCGACGAAGGCGTACGGCGTGCTGAGCGCTGTCACGAAGCACCTGACGGTCGACTCGGAGTGGAGCACCGGTGACATGCGAGGACTCGTGCTGTCGATGCGCAACCTCAGAGCCGGTGACGTCACGTTCACGACGGTCCCGGTGAAGGGCACGGGTCGCGAGGGCAAGCAGAGCGTGGTCCGGCTCGACCGCGACAAGGGTCGTGAGCTGTGGGGCGCCGTCTCCGAGGACCGGGCGCGGGAGTGGGTCGACGCGAACCCCGGAGCAGCACTCCCGGCGACGGTGAGCTGAAGGCACCGCCTTGTCGGGTTCTTCGTGAAATGTCCTGATCGGGTCCGTAGCGCGGTGTCAGCCTGACTCCGTTGTCCATCGGTCGATCTCGGCGGCCCCACACTGCATCGGGGGAACCACCATGAGACGCCTACCCGCAGTCGTCCTCGGCGCCGCCGCCGCACTCGGCCTGGCGCTGACGCTCGCACCGGCACAGGCCCACGGCGGCCACAGACCTGCCCCGCCGCCCGCACCGACCTCCCTGGCCGAGGGCCTCCTGACTCCGCTCAGCCTGGCCGTGGCGCAGGACGGCACGACGTACGTCACCCAGAACTTCGCCGGCACCCTGTCGCGGGTCTCGAGGCGCGGAGGCGCTCCGCGAGAGATCTACTCGTCCGGGGGGCCCGAGGTCGGCGGCGTCTCGGTGTCGGGCCGGACCGTCTACTTCGCTGAGACGGGGTTCTCGATGGACCCCGAGGTGCCCAGCGGCTTCACCGGCATCAAGGCGATCGATGCCCGCGGCAACGTCCGCGTGGTCGCCGACACCGGGACGTACGAGGAGAGGAACAACCCCGACGGCGACGTCGAGTACGGCGCTCGCGACATCAGCGACGAGTGCCTGGCTCAGGTGCCGACCGGACCCGAGTATCCGCCGATGATCTACACCGGTGACATCAACCCCCACCCGTACGCGACGCTCCCGGGCCCGCGCGGCACGGTCTACGTCGCCGATGCGGGTGCCAACAGCATCCAGCGCATCGACCGACGCGGGAGGGTCACGACGCTCGCGATCCTGCCGCCGGTCCCGGCGACGATCACGGCGGAGAACGCCGAGCAGTTCGGCCTCCCCGACTGCATCGTCGGGCTGACCTACTGGGGCGACCCGGTGCCGACGGACCTGGAGTGGGGACCCGACGGATGGATCTACCTGACCCTGCTGCCTGGTGGGCTGGAGGCACCCGGCACCGCCGCGGTCTACAAGGTCCACCCCGGGAGTGGTCGGTTCAAGAAGGTCTCCGCGGGCTTCAGCGCCGCGACCAACCTGGCTCTCACGCCGAAGGGTGACATCTACGTGACCGAGCTGTACGCCGGCCGGATCGCGCTCCTGAAGAGGGGTGCGCGGACGATCACCACTTTCGCCGAGGCGAACCTGCCGGCAGCGGTCGAGGTCGGGCCGCGCGGCCTGTACGCGACGACCAGTGCCTTGGTCGGCGCGCCGCAGGGTCCTGAGCCGCCGAGCGACCCGCCAGGCGGCATGCTGGTCAAGTACCCACTCCCTTGGGGGTACGGACACAACCACCGCTGAGGCGAGGCGAGGTGCGGGGCGGGGCGGTGCTCGCTCCGCCTCGGCCGCGGAAGGGAGCATTGTGCCACTACCGGAGATGCCACCGTCGGGCATGGCGTTCGCGCTCGAGATCGACGGGTTCCCGTCCTTCTCGATCGTGGAGATCATCGGCCTGAGGACCGAGCAGGACGTCGTCCGGCTCACGGAGTCGACCGCCGACGGGCGAGTCGTGGTCCGGCAGCGGCCTGGCCGCCCGCGCGGCGGAGAGTGCACCGTGACGAGACGCGTGACGGCGAGCGGCGACATTGATGCTTGGCTCGCCCAGGTCCGCGCCGATGCCGACGGGGCCCGGCGCAACGGCGTCGTGGTCCTCTATGACGCCGACCTCGTCCCCGTGAAGCGTTATCGGCTCGTCAACGTCTGGCCGCGAGCGCTGGCGGTCGTCGGTCTCGTCGCCGGCAACGTCGAGGGGCCCCTTGAGCACATCACCCTGGTCTACGACGCGATGGAGCCGGTCACCACCTAGGGCGAGCGGACTATCCTTGACCACCTATGCCCCTGCACGCCTTGGCCCAGGCCGTCGCCGCCGATCCCATCCTCGCCCGTACGGTCACCGACCGTCGTGCAGGCGTGACCGCGCTCGACCTCTCTGCCCCGCCGTCCCTCCGACCCTTCCTCGCCGCCGCCCTGGTGCCGGTGAGCTCCTGCGTGCTCGTCGTGACGGCGACCGCCCGGGACGCCGAGACCCTCACCGAGGAGATCGGCTCGCTGATCGGTCCCGAGAAGGTCACCGACTTCCCTGCGTGGGAGACGCTCCCGCACGAGCGGCTCTCGCCCCGCTCCGACACGGTCGGTCGCCGGCTCGCGGTCCTGCGGCGCCTCGTGCACCCAGGGACGACACCCGACGCCGGCGCCCTCGAGGTCGTCGTTGCTCCCATCCGATCGGTGCTCCAGCCCCAGGTCAGAGGTCTGGCCGACCTGGAGCCGGTCGAGCTGGGACGCGGCGAGGAGGCCGAGCTCGACGACGTCGTCCGCCGACTCGCCGACGCCGCCTACACCCGTGTCGACCTGGTGACCAAGCGCGGTGAGTTCGCCGTCCGCGGCGGCATCATCGACGTCTTCCCCCCGACCGAGGACCACCCGCTCCGCGTCGAGTTCTTCGGCGACGAGGTGGACGAGATCCGGCACTTCTCGGTCGCCGACCAGCGTTCGACCGACCCGGTCGAGCACGTCTGGGCGCCGCCGTGCCGCGAGCTGCTGCTGACCGACGACGTCCGTGCCCGCGCACGCGAGCTCGCCGCTGCGCACCCGGAGCTGGGCGAGATGCTCGAGAAGCTTGCCGAGGGGCAGGCGGTCGAGGGCATGGAGTCGCTGGCGCCTGCTCTCGTCGACGGGATGGAGCTGCTGGTCGACCTGCTTCCCCAGGACGCGACGGTCCTGGTCTGCGACCCCGAGCGGGTCCGTACCCGCGCCCACGACCTGGTCGCGACGAGCGAGGAGTTCCTCGCAGCCTCGTGGGCGGCCGCGGCCGGTGGTGGCAAGGCTCCCGTCGACCTCGGCGCCGCCGCGTTCTGGTCTCTTGCCGACGTCCGCCAGCACACGCTGGGGTCCGGACGGGCGTGGTGGTCCACCTCGCCGTTCCTGCTCGACGACGATCGCCCGACTGCTGAGACGGGCGTGCCCGACGAGTTCGCACGGATCGACGTCGACGGCGTCAACCTGCCGTTCGTGGCGACTCCGTCCTATCGCGGCGAGGTCGAACGCTCCCTCGTCGATCTCAAGGGCTGGCTGTCGGACGGCACGCGCGTCGCGCTGGTGACCCCCGGCGAGGGGCAGGCGGCGCGCAGCGTGGAGGTGCTCGGCGAGCACGACATCCCCGCACGCTTCCACCCGACGGTCACGGTCGACGACCTCACGCCGCACGTCGTCCACGTCATGTGCGGTGACATCGACCACGGGCTCGTCGCGGAGGGCATCGGCCTGGTCGTCCTCACGCAGGACGACATCGTCGGCCAGACCGCCGCGGCTCCGCGCGACGACCGCAAGATGCCCTCGCGCCGCAAGAAGCAGATCGACCCGCTCGAGCTCACGCCCGGCGACTACGTGGTCCACGAGCAGCACGGTGTCGGCAAGTACGTCGAGATGATGCAGCGCACCGTCCAGGGAGCGGTCCGCGAGTACCTCGTCATCGAGTACGCCGCTTCCAAGCGCGGGCAGCCGCCGGACCGTCTCTTCGTGCCGACCGACCAGCTCGACCAGGTGACGCGCTACGTCGGCGGCGAGCAGCCGTCGCTCGACCGGCTCGGCGGCGCGGACTGGAACAAGCGCAAGTCGCGCGCCCGCAAGGCGGTCAAGCAGATCGCCGGCGAGCTCATCAAGCTGTACGCCGCGCGGCAGGCGACGCAGGGCCACGCCTTCACCAAGGACACGCCGTGGCAGCGGGAGCTCGAGGACGCCTTCCCGTACCACGAGACACCCGACCAGCTCGCGACGATCGACGAGGTCAAGCGCGACATGGAGCGTCCCGTGCCCATGGACCGGCTCGTCTGTGGCGACGTGGGGTACGGCAAGACCGAGATCGCGGTGCGTGCGGCGTTCAAGGCGATCCAGGACGGCATGCAGGTGATCGTCCTCGTCCCGACGACGCTGCTCGTCCAGCAGCACTTCGCGACGTTCGCCGAGCGCTACGCCCAGTTCCCCGTGACCCTCAAGGCGCTGTCGCGCTTCCAGACCGAGAAGGAGTCCAAGGAGGTCCTCGACGGACTCGCCGACGGCTCGGTCGACATCGTGATCGGCACCCACCGGCTGCTGCAGAAGGGCGTGAAGATCCCCAAGCTCGGCCTCGTCGTCGTCGACGAGGAGCAGCGGTTCGGCGTCGAGCACAAGGAGGCGCTCAAGACGCTGCGGGCCGCCGTCGACGTGCTGGCGATGTCGGCGACCCCGATCCCGCGCACGCTGGAGATGGCGGTGACGGGCATCCGTGAGATGTCGACGATCCAGACCCCGCCCGAGGAGCGGCACCCGGTGCTCAGCTTCGTCGGGCCTTACGAGGACCGGCAGGTCGTCGCCGCGATCCGGCGCGAGCTGCTGCGCGACGGACAGGCGTTCTACATCCACAACCGCGTCAACTCGATGGACAAGGCCGTCAAGCGGTTGAAGGACCTGGTGCCCGAGGCCCGCATCGCGATGGCGCACGGTCAGATGGGCGAGCACCAGCTCGAGCAGATCATGGTCGACTTCTGGGAGAAGAAGTATGACGTGCTGGTCTGCTCGACGATCGTCGAGTCGGGGCTCGACGTGTCCAACGCCAACACCATGATCGTGGAGCGGGCCGACATGCTCGGACTCTCGCAGCTGCACCAGCTCCGAGGGCGCGTCGGGCGGTCGCGCGAGCGGGCGTACGCATACTTCCTCTATCCGGCGGAGAAGCCGCTCACCGAGACCGCGCACGAGCGCCTGTCCACCATCGCTCAGCACTCCGAGCTCGGTGGCGGCATGGCGATCGCGATGAAGGACCTCGAGATCCGCGGCGCGGGCAACCTGCTCGGCGGCGAGCAGTCCGGGCACATCGCCGACGTCGGGTTCGACCTCTACGTGCGGCTGGTCGGCGAGGCCGTCGCGGAGTTCCGCGGCGACCAGGGCGAGGACGTGCGCGAGGTCAAGCTCGAGCTTCCCGTCGACGCCCACCTGCCGCACGACTACGTCCAGAGCGAGCGGCTGCGGCTGGAGATGTACAAGCGGCTCGCCGACGTGCGCTCCGCCGCCGAGGTGGCCGAGGTCCGCGACGAGCTGGTCGACCGGTACGGCGAGCCGCCGGCCGCCGTCGACGCGTTGCTCGGTGTGGCCAGGCTGCGGGTGCGGGCCCGCGACGCCGGGATCTCCGAGCTCACCGTGGCCGGCAACAACATCCGCATCGCGGGGGTGGAGCTCCCCGAGTCGCGGCAGATGCGCCTCAAGCGGGTCTATCCGGGCTCCGTCGTCAAGGCCACGGCGCAGCTCCTGCTGGTGCCGCGCCCCAAGACGAAGCCGGTCGGAGGCCAGCCGCTGCGCGACGCCGAGCTCATGGACTGGTGCCGCACGCTGATCGACACGGTCATCGCTCCGGCGCCGGCAGCGGCCTGACCGACGGCCAACATCTCGGTCATCTCGGTCATCTCGCCCCGGTTGCACGATCTCGGACATGGGACGACCGTGGAGAGATGCCATCGACCCAGGTCTGGGACGCCGCGGCTGCCCTCAGGAAGGTTGGACTGAGGGTGACGCGCCAGCGGCTCGCCGTCCTCGATGCCCTTCGAGACCGCCCGCACGCCAGTGCCGACACGCTCACCACCGTGACCCGAGAAGCGCTCGGATCGGTGTCGGTCCAGGCCGTGTACGACGTCCTGGCTGCCTGCGCGGAGCATGGGCTCGTCCGTCGGATCCAGCCTGCGGGCTCTCCGGCGCTCTTCGAGGCCCGCACGCAGGACAACCACCACCACCTCGTGTGCGTGTCCTGCGCGAAGATCGCCGACGTCGACTGCGTGTCCGGCGAGGCGCCGTGCCTCATCCCCGACGACGCTCAGGGCTTTGCCGTCTCCGCGGCCGAGGTCGTGTTCTGGGGGACCTGCCCCGACTGCGCGACGGCGGCGGCCTCGCCCCAGTGAGGCCCCAGACCGCCGTGCAGCGGCAGATCGGCGCGCTCTAGGCTGTCGTCTGCCGCGTGTGTTCCGTGTCACGTGGCTGCCGCCGCCCGAGAGGAACGTCCCCGCATGCTCCGTCGCCTTTCGTCCCGCCCGCTCCTCGCCGCCGTCGCCGGCGCGTTCGTGCTCGCCGGGTGCGGCGGCGTCCATCCGGGTGACGCCGTGGTCGTCGGCGACGAACGGCTCTCGATGAGCAAGCTCGACGCGCTGGCCGACGCGGGCTGCGCCTACCTCGCGACGGCGGCCGCGTCCCAGGGTTCGGAGGCGCCCAGCCAGGGAGCCGTCCGGCAGATCCTCGTCACGCAGGAGCTTCAGCTCGCCGGGTCGCGTCTCCTGAGCGAGGAGCTCGACCTCGACGTCCCGCGGTCACGGTGGGCGCTCGGCGCGGAGGATCTCGAGCAGCTCGAGACGATGTTCCGGGGCCGCGCCGACGACGTCCAGGAGATCCTCGAGCGTGACTTCGAGAGCCAGGCCCTGCGTACGGCGATCGGCGCCGACGTCACTGGCACGGCAGTGACCCAGGAGAACACCGAGCAGCTGCTGCAGAGCGGGACCGAGGCCGTCGTCGAGGAGCTGCGGCGGGTCGACGCGACCGTCGACCCGCGGTTCGGCCTCGACGCCGAGGGGCAGCCGGACCCCGGCCTCAGCCTGTCGGCGTCGCGCGAGCAGCTCGCCCAGGAGGACCCCGCCACGGTGCCCGCCAACCAGCGCTGCCGCGGCGTAGAGTCGAGCGAGTGAGGATCCTCGTCACCAGCCCCCGCGTCGCTCCCGGACTGATGACGCTGGCGGCGTGGGACGCCGTGCGCGAGGCCGGTCGGGTGATCGCCGCGGACACCGACGACCCGACGGTCGAGGCGATCCGACACGCGGGCTTCACCGTCGAGCCGGCGCCGCCCGGTCCTGTCGACACCTCCGCCGAGCAGGGCTCGACGCTCTGGATCGCACCCATCGGCGACGTCGACTGGGCCCGCCGCCTCGCCGACTCGCTCGTCTCCGCGGCGGGCGGAGGGGTGGACGCCCCGGGCGAGGTCGAGGTGGTCTTCGGGTCGTACGACCTGCCGGGTGCCCGCCTGCTCGACCTGGTCGCGGTCATGGACCAGCTCCGCGTCGAGTGCCCGTGGACGCGCGAGCAGACCCACGCCTCTCTCCAGCAGTACCTCCTCGAGGAGGCGTACGAGGTGCTCGACGCCCTCGACCGGGGCGACACCGACGAGCTCCGGGAGGAGCTGGGCGACCTCCTCATGCAGGTCGTCTTCCACGCTGCCGTCGCCGCTCGACCGGGTGACGCCTCGGACTCGTCCAGCGGCCCCGACGGCTGGGACATCGACGACGTCGCCGCGGGGATCGTCGAAAAGCTGGTACGGCGCAACCCGCACGTCTTCGCCGACGGTGACGCGGCGACGCCCGAGGAGGTCGATGCGGCGTGGCAGCGGCTCAAGGCCACCGAGAAGCAGCGCAGCTCCGTGCTCGACGGAGTGCCGCCGACGCTGCCCGCCCTCGCCTACGCCGACAAGGTCGTGGGACGTCTGGAGCGTGAGGGCACGCTCGTCGAGGCCACCGGTGACGCGGTGGGAGACCGCCTGCTCGCGCTCGTGCTGGCGGCACGCGCTGCGGGCGAGGATCCCGAGGCGGCGCTGCGCCGTACGGTCAACGCGCTCGTCGAGTGAGACGCGCCCGGTGACACGCGCCGACGGGGCCGCGCCACGCGAGGCGCGCCACGAGGGCGGACCAGGAGGGCGCGGAAGCGCCGTGCTCTTAGGATGTGTACGACACAGACCATCCCTCATGAGGAGTCCGTAGTGGCAAGCATCGAAGCGGTCGGAGCCCGAGAGATCCTCGACTCGCGCGGCAACCCCACGGTCGAGGTCGAGGTCGCCCTCGACGACGGCACGATCAGCCGGGCGGGGGTCCCCTCCGGTGCCTCGACCGGCAAGTTCGAGGCGGTAGAGCTGCGAGACGGCGGCAGCCGCTACGGCGGCAAGGGCGTCCAGAAGGCCGTCGACGCCGTCAATGAGGCGATCCGCCCGGACATCATCGGCCTCGACGCCGACGAGCAGCGCTACATCGACCAGACGCTGCTGCGCCTGGACGGGACCCCCAACAAGGGGCAGTACGGCGCCAACGCCATCCTCGGGGTCTCGCTCGCCGTCGCTCGGGCGGCTGCAGACTCGGCGGGCCTCCCGCTCTTCCAGTACGTCGGCGGCGCCAACGCGCACGTGCTCCCGGTGCCGATGCTCAACATCCTCAACGGCGGCGCCCACGCCGACACCGACGTCGACATCCAGGAGTTCATGATCGCGCCGATCGGTGCGAGCAGCTTCGCGGAGGCGCTGCGCCAGGGCGCGGAGGTCTACCACGCGCTGAAGTCGGTCCTGAAGTCCGACGGGTTCGCGACGGGCCTCGGTGACGAGGGCGGGTTCGCCCCCAACCTCGGCTCCAACCGGGAGGCGCTCGACCTCATCGCCAAGGCGGTCGAGACCACCGGCCTCAAGCTCGGCACGGACATCGCCCTGGCGCTCGACGTCGCCGCCTCGGAGTTCTTCAGCGACGGCGGCTACCGCTTCGAGGGCGCCACCAAGACCGCTGCCGAGATGACCGCCTACTACACCGAGCTGGTCGAGTCGTACCCCATCGTCTCGATCGAGGACCCGCTGGACGAGGACGACTGGGAGGGTTGGACGGCCATCACCAGCGAGCTGGGCGGCCGGGTCCAGCTCGTCGGCGACGACCTGTTCGTGACCAACTCCGAGCGCCTCCAGCGCGGGATCGACGAGGGCGCGGGCAACGCGCTGCTGGTCAAGGTCAACCAGATCGGCACGCTGACCGAGACGCTGGACGCGGTGGACCTCGCCCACCGCAGCGGGTACCGCTGCATGATGAGCCACCGCTCGGGCGAGACCGAGGACACCACGATCGCCGACCTCGCCGTCGCCACGAACTGCGGCCAGATCAAGACCGGCGCCCCGGCACGCTCGGAGCGGGTCGCGAAGTACAACCAGCTCCTGCGGATCGAGGAGCTCCTCGACGACGCGGGCACGTACGCCGGTCGCGCGGCGTTCCCGCGGCTGAAGGCCTGACGCGGTGCCGCCGACGTCGCGCCGCCCGTCCTCGAGGCATCCGGGCCGCCGGCCCGGTGCCGCCCGCCGAGGACGCGCCGCGACGCCGGCGGCGGCCGAGGCCGTCACCACGTACGGCTCCCCGCGGATCACCCGCCGGATGGCGGTGCTGCTCCTGGTGCTTCTCGTGCTCGCGATCTCCTACGCCTCGAGCCTGAAGGCGTTCCTCCAGCAACGTGACGCACTGGCGACGACGCGGGCCCAGATCTCGGAGTCCAGCGCCGCGATCGAGCGGCTGGAGAAGCAGAAGCTCCGCTTCGACGACCCGGAGTACGTCGAGCAGCAGGCGCGCTCGCGCTTCGGGTGGGTGATGCCCGGAGAGATCGGGTTCACCGTCCTCGGCCCCGACGGAAAACCCGTCGGCAAGGGACCCGAGCTTCCCGACGCCCCGCCCGCGGCCAGTCCGGGCCCGCAGTGGCACGAGACGCTGTGGGGCTCGGTCGAGGTCGCCGGCGGAGTGCCCGACAAGACCACTCCGACCCCGAGCGACGAGGTCGTGACCCCCAAGATTCAGGACGAAGGCCAGTGATCGACCGACCTCCCAGCCAGGCTGACCTCGACGCGATCCAGGCCCAGCTCGGCCGACCACCGCGAGGCGTGGTCGCGGTGGTGAGCCGATGCCCGTCCGGTCATCCGAACGTCGTCAAGACCGAGCCGAGACTGCCCGACGGCACGCCGTTCCCGACGTTGTTCTACGTCACCTGCACCCGCCTCAACGCGATGATCGGCACCCTCGAGGCGTCGGGGCTGATGCGGGAGATGAGCGAGCGCCTCACCGAGGACGACGAGCTCGCCGCGGCCTACGCCCGCGCCCACGCCTCCTACCTCGAGGAGCGCGAGGCTCTCGCCGAGGTGCCCGAGATCCACGACGTCTCCGCAGGCGGGATGCCGACCCGGGTCAAGTGTCTCCACGTCCTCGTCGGCCACGCGCTCGCCAAGGGACCCGGCGTCAACCCGCTCGGCGACGAAGCCGTCGTGCTGCTCGGCGACTGGTGGACGGGGACGACCTGCGACGGACCCGGAGAGCCGCCCGCTCAGCTCGCCGGCGCTCGGGAGGTCCCGTGAGCGTGAGCCGGGTCGCCGCGATCGACTGCGGCACCAACTCCATCAGGCTGCTGGTCGCCGATCTGGACCGTGAGGCGGCGACGGCGACCGATCTCGTCCGACGGATGGAGATTGTCAGGCTCGGGCACGGCGTCGACCGGACGGGGAGGCTCGACGAGCGTGCCCTGGAGCGGACCTTCGCGGCGTGCGAGGACTATGCGCAGGTGATCGCCGAGTGCGGCGCCGAGCGCCTGCGCTTCGTGGCGACGTCGGCGACGCGCGACGCCGACAACGCCGACCTCTTCGCGGCCGGTGTGCGCGAGCGCCTGGGTGTCGTGCCCGACGTCGTCTCCGGAGCCGAGGAGGCCGCGCTGTCGTTCGCCGGCGCGACCCGCGACCTCCCCGGCGTCGACCAGCCGCTGCTGGTCGTGGACATCGGCGGCGGCTCGACCGAGCTCATCCTGGGCCGGGACGGTGCTGCCGAGACCGAGCAGTCGCTCGACATCGGGTCGGTGCGGATGACCGAGCGCCACCTGCACAGCGATCCGCCGACGCCCGAGGAGATCGCCGCCTGCGTGGCCGACGTCGACGCGGTGCTCGACGGGGCGACGGTCGACCTCACCGACGCGCGTACCGTCGTCGGTGTCGCCGGCACGCTCACGACCGTGGCAGCGCACGTCCTCGGACTGGACCGGTACGACTCCGCCCGTATCCACCACGCGCGGCTGGCCGTCTCCGACGTGCTCAGCTCGTGCGCCGCCATCGTCGCGGCGTCGCACGCGGAGCGGCGCTCGTGGCCGTTCATGCACCCGGGTCGAGCCGACGTCATCGGGGGAGGCGCACTGATCGTCGTCTGCCTCCTGCGACGTGCGGCCACGGACACTCTGGTGATCTCCGAGCACGACATCCTCGACGGGGTCGCCTGGTCGCTGGTGTGAGCGCTCCCGGCGCTCACGCCCCGATGGCGGTCTCCAGCGTGGAGGCGCTCCGAGCGGCCCAGAGCTGACGCAGGATCCCGTCGAGCACGTTCGCACGGTCGAACTGAAGGGCGTGAGCGCGCGCGGCTTCCGCCTTGCGGAGCCGGTCGGACGCGCTGGTGCGCAGGACCGCCTCGTCGATCGCCGCAGCGATGCCCGCCGGGTCCTCGGTCCCCACGATCGTGGCGTGGTCCCCGACCGCCTCGCCGATCCCGCCGGTCTCCGTCGTGACGACGGGACCGCCGCCGGCCAGCATCTTCTCGACGAGCGCGATCCCGAACGTCTCCACGAACTCAGGCCGCGGCTTGCTCGGGAGGACGAAGGCAGCGCACCCGGCCATCAGGAGCGGCTTTTCCGCGTCGTCGACGTCGTCGAGGAAGAGGATGCGGTCAGCGACCGGACAGGAGGCGGCGTGGTCCCGCAGCTCCTGCGCCTCCGGTCCCCGGCCGGCGATGACCAACGTCGTCCGGCGTGCCGCCGCGCTGCGGGCGAACCCGTCGATGAGGTCGTCGACGCCCTTGGCCGCCGCGAGCCGGGAGAGGAAGAGGACGTAGTGGTCGCGCTCCAGCCCTCGAGCCGCCAGCGCGTCGTCGATCGCCGTCTCGTCGAGGGCGGTGTAGGCGCGGGTGTCGATCGCCGGGTACGAGATGCCGATGCGCTCCTCGCAGGCGACGGCGAACCGGGTGCCGTGGCGTGCGTCGATCTCGCGCGCGCACGCGACGACCAGGTCGCGGGTGTAGCGGGAGACCGCGAGGCAGACGTCGTTGCTCAGGTAGGTCGTCAAGACGTGGGCCGCGGCCCCGAACCGGTCCTCGTCGAGGCACGACCGCACCACGTTGGTCACGTCGGACCCGACGGCTTCGGCGACCGTGGTGACGTCCACCGGAAGCCCGGTGGCCCGTGCCACGCGGACGGCGTCGGCGACGGCCATCGCGTGCGGGCTCAGGTAGAGCGACAGGGCCACCGTCGGCACTCCGTCGGTGAACAGCTCCACGAGCCGGCCGGTGAGCCCGGCGAGATAGCGGCCGTCTGGCACCTTGTAGTCGCCGACGGGCGCAGGGCGCTCGACGGTGATGCCCGGAGAGTAGGGGAGGACCGAGTCGAGGGGCTTCAGCGGAAGCCCTGCCTCCTCGAGGCGGTCGATCGGCCAGGTGACGATGCGGACGTCGGTGAACCCGCGGGAGAGCGCGGCCTCGGCGAGGTTGCGTGCCTCGCCGGAGTGCCCGCAGATGACGGGGTCGGCCCGGACCACGATGACGAGACGGTACGGCGGTTGCATGGTCATGACACCCCATTCGGTGGAGGGACGGTGACGACACCCGTACGGCTGGAGCCGGCGGGGAAGGACGGCGGGAACGACGACGGGTCGCGCCCCCACGGGCTGGGCTGGGCTCCGAGCTCGACGAGCAGGCGCCCACCCCGGTGCAGCTCGGCGCCGTCGAGCCAGGTGCGGTGCAGCGGGCGGCCGTCGAGCCATGCGGACTGGACGTATTGCGGCGGCGTGTCCGGGCCGGGCTCAACGAATCCGGTGGTCTCCAGCTCGAGCGTGGCCTCGCCCAGCCGCATCACCGCGCCGGCGAAGGAGGGTGCGTTGAGGAGGAACACGTTCTGTCCGGCCACGGGGAAGAGGCCGAGCGACGCCCAGACGTACCAGGAGCTCAGACCCCCGGAGTCGTCGTTCCCGGGCAGGCCGCCAGGCCCGGTGCCGAAGCGCTGATGGAGGGCGGCGTGCACGATCTCGGCCGTACGGTCCGGTCGCCCGGCGTAGTGGTACGCCCAGGGTGCCTCCATGTCGGGCTCGTTGTTGAGGCCCTCGAACCGGTCCAGCGCGTAGCCGCGTGCCATCTCCTGGACGCTGGGGCGTTCGCCCGGCTGCGTGACCTCTTCGGCGTCGTAGCCGAAGAAGCGGTCGAGCATCGCGATGAACGCCTCGGGTCCTCCCGCGAGCGTGATCCGTCCCGCCATGTCGTGAAGCAGCCGGAACGAGTAGTTCCAACGGCCGCCCTCGTAGAACGTCGAGTCCAGCAGCAGCCCGGTGGCAGGGTCGAATGCGTTGCTCCACCCGGCGGCGTACGGAGCGAGCTCGGCCGCCAGCGCCTTGTCGCCGACGTGCTCGGCGACCCGCTGGGTGCACCAGTAGCCGAAGGCAAGGTCGAGGGTGTGGCTGATCGGATGGGCGACCCCACGCAGGAGGTAGTCCTCGCCGTAGCCCCGACGGAGGTCGTTGTGCATGTGGACGAGCGCCCAGTCCCAGTCGACGCCGGCCAGACCGAGCCCGCAGAGGCCGGCGAGGAACGTCTGCACGAGAGCGCTCGCCTGGCGGGAGAACACGTCGGCGCCTCGCGCCATCCGGTAGCCGATCGGGAGGTTGCCCTCCTCCTCGCACACGTGCAGCAGGGCATTGGCGAGCTCCACGGCGCGTTCTGGGACCAGCGCCGTGAGCAGGGGGAGCTGGGTGCGGTAGATGTCCCACATCGTGCTGATGTCGAAGGCGAAGGGCCCGTCCGCGGGCCAGAACGGGCTCTCGTCCGGTGCGAGGCACGGCTTCACGAGGGAGTGGTAGAGCGCGGTCTCGAAGACCGTACGGCGCTTCGGGTCGGGGCAGTCGACCTCGATCAGGCCGAGGTGCTGGTCCCACGCTCGCGTGGTCGCGGCACGCCGCGTCGTGAAGCTCGTCCTCTGCTGCCCGCAGTCCGTGACGAGGTTGGTGTGTGCCTGGGCCGTCCCCCGCAGCGAGAACCCCAGCCGCAGCTCGACGACCTGACCGGCGGTCGTCGGACCCGCCCACATCACGCCGAACGGGCGCAGCGTCGTGGTCCGGATGTCGCTGAAGTCGAGCCGGCTCCCGCCGGCCATCAGCCGCCGGTCGTACCAGAGCATCTGCCGCCACCGGTCGGCGTCGCACTCCAGGTGGACCGCCAGCGGTGCACCCTCGACGACGATCTCGCCGCGCGCGACACCGGGGGCGACGGACTCCAGGTGCGAGCGCAGAGGGACGGTGGCGCCGTACGGGATGGCGAGCCCGCCGAGGGAGAGGTCGACCACCAGCCGCGCGTCGTGGTGCGCTGGGAACGTGTAGCGGTGCACGGCGCTCTTGGGGCCGACCGTGATCTCGCACCGCACCCCGGAGTCGAGGGTGGCGGCGTACCAGCCCGGACCTGCCTCCTCCTCGTGCAGTCCCCACGTACGCCCGAGGGCGTCGAGGGGCTCGAGCATCGGAGTGACCCGGAAGTAGTTGTAGTACTTGCGGATCGCGCCCGTGCCCGACTGCTGGAAGTGGGTGAACCCGGAGGCGACCGGCTCGTCGAAGATGGCGGTCGGGACGCCCTCGGTGCTGAGGTCGTAGCGTCCGTAGCCGGTCGGGTACGCGCCCGAGTAGGAGCACGCGGAGACCATCCCGAGCGGGTGGCAGGCGCCTGGGTGGGTGTTGCCGACCTGGGGCTTGGGCGACCACCAGGTCGCGGCGAGACCGGTCGCGGGAGGCAGGTCGGTCGCGGACGTGCCGATGAAGGGGTCGACGACCATCGGATCCTCCCCTCGTCGCACACCCGGTGCGTGCACCGGCTCGAGCTCGTGCGTGGACGCTACGTACGGCACGTGTCGAGCGGATTTCGTGGAGGTGAAGGTTGTCGGTCGGCGTCCGGACTAGGGTGGGAGGGTGTCTGGCAGAGTCGACGGTGACCCGCTGACCTCGTCGGCGTTCACCTCGCCGGTCCTGCCCGGCACGGGCTGGCCCGACGATCCCGCGACTGCGTCGACGCCGATGGCCGAGGGCGCCGCCGACGTCCGCGCGCTGGCCGCCCGGGCCGACTCTCTCCACGACCTCGACGCACGGGTCTCGGTCTGTCGCGCGTGCCCGCGCCTCGTCGCGTGGCGTGAGGAGGTCGCGGTCACCAAACGGCGGGCGTTCGCCGACGAGCCGTACTGGGGGCGGCCGATCCCCGGGTGGGGCGACCCCGAGCCGAAGGTCCTGATCGTCGGCCTCGCGCCGGCCGCGCACGGGGGCAACCGGACGGGCCGGATCTTCACCGGTGACCGCTCCGGCGACTGGTTGTTCGCGTCGCTGCACCGTGTCGGCCTGGCCGCGAAGGCGACCAGCACCCACGCCGGCGACGGCCAGCGACTGCTCCGAGCCCGCATGGTCGCCGCCGTGCGCTGCGCGCCTCCGGCGAACAAACCGACCAACGATGAACGCGACACCTGCGCACCCTGGTTGGAGGAGGAGCTCCGTGAGGTCCTGCCCTCGGTGCGCGCGATCGTCGCCCTGGGCGGCTACGGCTGGGACGCGGCGCTGCGGACCCTGGGTGCACTCGGTGCGGTGGTCCCGCGACCGCGGCCGAAGTTCGGTCATGGTGTCGAGGTCACCCTCCCGAAACCGTCGGGGGGTACGGTCCAGCTTCTGGGCTGTTTCCACCCCAGCCAGCAGAACACGTTCACAGGACGGCTCACCGAGCCCATGCTCGACGCCGTCATGATCCGCGCCAAGGAGGTTGGAGATGACTGAGGGCACCATCGAGACGCATGCCACCGGAGTGGCCGGCCGACTGGTCGACCTGCTCGTGCAGGTCTACGGCGAAGCACCGCCAGTCACCTTCACCGCCTGGGACGGCTCCCGCGTCGAACCCGAGTCGGGTGACGCCGACATCGAGGCGCACTTCGAGTCGCGCCGGACGGTCCGCCGGCTGATGTGGTCGCCGGGGCAGGAGGGCATCGCCAAGGCCTACATCGCCGGCGAGCTCACGGTCGACGGGGACCTCGAGACCGCGGTCCGCCTGATGCGCGACTACGTCGAGCAGGCCTCCGCCAAGCGCGCCCTGGAGCCCGCCGACCGGCGTGAGGTCCTGCGCCTGACCGTCCAGCTCGGAGCGGTGGGGCCTGCGCCCCGGGGACCCTCGGAACCGGTCGACGCGGTCACCGGACACCTCGACGTCCCGGGCCAGATCCGCGCCGAGCTTCCCGCGGGGCTCGCCGACGCGATCCTCGGCAGCGGCGCCGAGGAGGCAGACGCACGGACCGAGATCGTCTACACCGTGCCCGAGCCACTCAGTGCCGCCATCGCCCGCTGGGAGAGCGAGGGCCTCGTCGTCGACGCCGTCCAGGACGCCGTCGCCGACGAGCGCGAGCGTCTGCGCCAGATCGGGGGACGGCTGATGGAGCACTGGGACGCCGTCGTGGACGCCGTCGGCGTGCAGCACACGCGGATGTGGCGAGTGTCGCTCGTGCTCGTGCGCGACAACCTCGAGCGACGCGCGGTGCGGGCCTACGCGATCAGCGGAGCCCCGGCATAGTCGTCGCCGGTGCCGTCGCCTGAGCGACAATAGCCCCACGCTCCTGTAGCCCAACGGCAGAGGCAGACGGCTTAAACCCGTCTCAGTGTGGGTTCGAATCCCGCCGGGAGCACGTGCCGGCCGCTGCCCGCGGTCGTCGCTCGCCCGAGACCACCCAGGTCGCGACCAGCGCGACGGCAAGTCCCGTGGCCGTGGCCCACGTGCAGGGCTCGCCGAACACCGCCGCGCCCCAGACCGCGGTGACCGGCGCGGATGCTGGAGCGGTTCGGCCGGTTCGGCCGGATCGGCCGGATCGCCGAGGCGTCGGTTTCGTCGACGACCCGTTCTCACGCGCGCGTGACGCTGCGCCGGAGCGCCTGGGCAGGGAGCCAGCGCGACGGGCGTGAGGCCCGGCTGCCCGGCTCAGGCTTGGAACACGTGCGCGGGATCGTACGCGGCGCGGACGGCGGCGAGCCGTGCGCGCACGCCTGCCGGCCAGGTCCGTGCCTCCTCGTCGGGATCGCGTGGGTCGGCCATCCAGTTGGGCGTCAGGTGCGGAGAACGCCACGGCGCCACCGTCTCCTCCACCCGGGCGAACACGCTCGGCAGGACCTCTCCGAAGAGGGCCGGGTCAGGAGCTCCCAGCATCGTCAGCGTGTAGTCGAAGTCTCGGAACCCGACGGCATCGGTCCCGGAGGTCTCCACCGCCGTCGCGGCGCCCACGTGGCGGATCTCCAGCCCCATGATCGGCAGGTCGCTGCCCGGGCCAGCCAGCGCGAGCACGGCCTCGGCGAAGTCGCGGTCGACGTGCGTCAGCGTCGCTCCGCGGAGGAAGGACGGGCCGGGCTGGGTGGGATCGTTCGTGATCCGTGCGACGTCGGCCAGCGGGAGCGGTCCAAGGTCGTCGAGATAGACCGACCCCAGCTCGCGCAGCGGCTCGCTCAGGGCCGCTCCGTCGTCCTCGGGACCGGGATACGCCACGTGGAGCGCGAACAGGTGCTTGCCCCGCATCGGCGACGGGACGACCTCGAGGTCGGGGAAGCGGACGATGAGCCCGCTCGTCGTGACGTCGGTCGGTGCCGTGGTCGTCCAGTCGAGCCAGCGCGCGTACGGCTCGGTGCTCTCCTCGAGGTCGAAGAAGAGGGTGCCCGCGTAGAGCGACGGCACCTCCGCCAGCGCGAGCGTGATCTCGGTGACCACTCCGAGTCCGGTCTTACCGCCGCGCAGGGCCCAGTAGAGCTCGGTGTCGCCGTACGACGACGCGTCGACCACCTCCCCGTTGCCTGTGACGACCCGCGCCGAGACCACGTGGTCCGACCCGAAGCCGTGGCTGCGTGCCAGCGGGCCGAGGCCCCCGCCGACGAGAAAGCCGACCACGCCGACGTTGGTCGAGGACCCCGTGACCGGTGCCAGACCGTGCTCGGCCGCCGCGGCGACGACATCGGCCCAGCGCGTGCCGCCCCCCACCTTCGCGATCCGCGCGGCGGGGTCGATCGCGACCGACGAGAGCCCGCCGAGGACAAGGAGGATGCCGGTCTCGTACGCGGCGTGCGCACCGTGCCCGGTCGTGTGGAGGTGGATCGGGACTCCCTCCGCGGCGGCGAAGCGGACGGTCTGCAGCACGTCCTCCTCGGTCGCCGCGTGGACCACCGCGTCGGGGTCGTGCTGGACGGTCAGGTTGAACGCGGTCGCGCCGGCGGTGTGGTCTGGCTCGTCCCGAGTGGTCAGCGTCCCGGTCAGGCGGTCCGCCAGTGTCGAGTAGTCGGTCATGAGGTCGTGCTCCTTCGTCGTTCCCGAACGTGTCTCTCACCAGTACGACGACACAGCGACACAGTGTGTGAGATTTGTCGGTCGAAAAGGTCAGGATCGACTCATGGACCTGGCGCCTGGAGGGAGTGACGCTCAGCGGTCGACGCCGGTGAGCTCGATCGCCATCTGGCCGATCGCCTGGATCGCCTCGTCCGCATCGTCATAGGCGTAGCCCCGTGTGCAGACGGCCAGCACCAGAGCGCCCGGGCCGGGTTCTCCGAGGTAGGCGACGTCGTGCCGGATCGCGTCCACCGATCCTGACTTGCTGCCCCATGGCAGCCCGGCGGGTGCACCGGCGGCGATCTGCGGATCCTGCTGGCGTGCGAGCATCTCGGTCATCAGGCGGGTTCCCTCCGGGCCGGCGAGACGACCCGACACGATCGCCGCCATCAGCGTGGCGAGGTCGGCCGGCGTGACGACGTTGCTCGCCCCGTGCTCCCGTGCGGCGACCTGGTCTCCGAACTGCCGCGCCATCAGACTCTCGTGGGCGCCGGCATCGGCGAGGACCTTCGCGATCGCCTCCAGCCCGACCCGCTCGACGACCATGTTGGTCGCCTCGTTGGAGGAGACCACGATCATCCGCTCGAGGACGTCGCGCAGCGGCATCGGGTCTCCGGGCGGGGCCATCCCGTGGTCGACGTCGTCGGGGACCAACCGGTAGTCGGGGGCCTCGGGCACCTGGCTGCTGAACGTGTCTCGGCTGATCAGCGTGTCGTCGAGGGCGAGGTCCCCGGACTCGACGAGGCGGACGGCGGCGACCAGCGGTGCCAGCTTGATCGTGCTCGCGGCATAGAACCGCTCCGTGGGACGGCGTTCGGCGAGCACCTCCCCGGAGGCCGTGGCCAGTCGGTACGCGATCACCGGTGTGCCGTCGCTGTAGGTGGCTCGCAGCGACATCTCAGACCTCCGTCCGCAGTGCCGCCGCCCGGACGACGTCGGCGAAGGCCGTGACCAGCCCGCGTGACTGACGCTCGTTGTCGTCGGCGTCGGCCTCCGCAGACTCCATCAGCGCCACGCGGTCGTAGCCGTCGGCCGCGAGAGCCGCCTCGTCCCACTGGGCGAGCCGCTCAGGGCCGACCTCGGGATGGAACTGCACCCCCCAGGCGCACACGCCGACGCGGAAGGCCTGCACGCGGCAGACCTCGCTGGTGGCCAGAAGGTCGGCGCCCGCGGGGAGCGCGGTGATGCTGTCGCTGTGGTTCTGGATCATGAGCAGCCGGCCTTCATCGGCGAACCCGCCGAACACCGGGTCGTCCGCCGCGACGGGCAGCAGGTCGACCGAGCAGGATCCGCGCTCGGTCTCACCGGAGCGCTCAGTCACCTCGCCACCCGCGCAGAGGGCGAGGAGCTGGGCACCGAGGCAGATGCCCAGCAACGGCACCTCTCGCTGCAGCGACTGCACCGTCAGCCTGCGTTCGTGCGGGAGCCAGGGCGCATGGTCGTCGGCGTCGGGCATGAACCCGCCGCCGAGCGTGACGAGGCCGCCGTACCCGTCGAGCGTCGCCGGCAGCTCGCTCCCGGCGAGGACGACGGGGACGACTCCCGCCTCCTTGAACCAGTCGAGGAGGCGGCCGGCGTGGCTGGTCGGCGAGTTCTGGACGACGAGGACCCTCGGACCCTCGGCGTCGGGCAGCTCAACGGCGGGCGACATCGGCGGCGAAGTGGCAGGCGGCGTGATGATCGGGGGACTCCTGGGGGGCGAGCTTCGGCCGGTCGTTGCGGCAGACGGCGGGGACCGGTCGCCCGTCGGGGCGTTCGGCGTCGACGCTGCCCTCGATCAGCGGGGCCAGCCAGCAACGGGTGTGGAAGTGGCAGCCGGTCGGCGGATCGAGCGGAGAGGGGACGTCGCCCTCGAGCATGATCTCGAGGCCGTCGTCTCGGCGGGTCGGGTCCGGAACCGGCACCGCCGACATGAGAGCCCGGGTGTAGGGGTGGTGAGGGCGCTCGTAGACCTCGTCGTCGGTCCCGCTCTCGACCACCCGCCCGAGATACATCACCGCGACCTCGTCGGCGATGTGACGCACGACCGAGAGGTCGTGGGCGATGAAGAGGTACGAGAGGCCGAGGTCGTCCTGGAGCTCCTCGAGCAGGTTGATGACCTGCCCCTGGATGGAGACGTCCAGAGCCGACACCGGCTCGTCGCACAGCAGGATCCGAGGGCGTACGGCGAGGGCGCGCGCGATCCCGATCCGCTGACGCTGCCCGCCCGAGAACTGGTGCGGGTAGCGGTGGACATGGTCGGGATTGAGCCCGACGCGGTCGAGGAGCTCGCGCACCGCCTTCCCCCGGTCACCCGCCGGAGCCATGTCGGGATGGATGGCGAACGCCTCGCCGACGATCTCGCCGATCGACATGCGCGGGTTCAGCGACGTGTAGGGGTCCTGGAACACCATCTGGATGGTGCGGCGCAGCGCGCGGCGTTCGGCGCGTCCGACGTCGGTGACGTCACGACCGTCCACGAGGATCTGCCCGCGGGTCGGCTTCTCGACGCCGACCAGAACCTTGGCGAGCGTCGACTTGCCTGACCCCGACTCGCCCACCAGGCCGAGCGTGCGTCCCTTGCGCAGCGTCAACGAGACGCCGTCGACGGCCTTCACCTCACCGATCTGCCGCTTGAGCACGACGCCGCGACGCACCGGGTAGTGCTTGGCGAGGTCGCGGACCTCCAGCACCACGTCAGCCTCGGGCATCGTTCATCACCTCCTCGGCGAAGTGGCAGGCGGCGGTCCTGTCGTAGGGGAGCGGGATCGACGGGGGTGGCGGGTCCACCCGGCAGATGTCCTCGGCGCGCTCGCAGCGCGGGTGGAACGGGCAGCCGTCCGGCACGCTCGTGGGGTCGGGCGGGCGCCCGGGGATGACGGCGAGCCCGGCACCCTTCTGGTCCAGACGGGGGATCGAACGCAACAGAGCGCGGGTGTAGGGGTGCGCGGGTGCGGCGTACACGTCGAAGACCGACGCCTGCTCGACGGCGCGACCGGCGTACATCACCGTGACGTCGTCGGCGACGTTGGCCACGACGCCCATGTCGTGGGTGATCAGGACCAGGCCCATCTGCCGCTCTGCCTGGATCTCGCCGAGCAGCCGCATGATCTGCGCCTGGACGGTGACGTCGAGCGCGGTCGTCGGCTCGTCGGCGATCAGCACCTCCGGATCGAGCGCGAGGGCCATCGCGATCATCACCCGCTGGCGCATGCCGCCGGAGAACTGGTGCGGGTACTCCTTCACCCGCTGCGTCGCGTGCGGGACCTGGACCAGGTCGAGCAGCTCGACGGCCTGCTTGCCGGCATCACGACGCGACAGCCCGCGGCGCGCTCGGAGCGCCTCGGTGAGCTGCCAGCCGACGGTGTGGACCGGGTTGAGCGAGGCCAGCGCGTCCTGGAACACCATGGCGACGTGCTCGCCGCACACGGCCCGATGCCTCGCCGGCCCGAGGCCGAGCAGATCCTCGCCCTTGAACCGGATCAACCCGCGGACGATCCGCGCCGGAGGCATCTGGAGCAGGCCCATCACGGCCAGAGAGCTGACGCTCTTGCCGCTTCCGGACTCACCGACGATCGCCATCGTCCGTCCCGGGGTGACCGAGTAGGAGAGGCCGTCGACAGCGCGGACGACGCCGTCGGGGGTCGTGAACTCGACGGCCAGGTCCTCGACCTCGAGGAGGGGAGTCGTCGTCGCGGGAACCTGATCGGTCACGTCAGCCCTCACTTCAGCTTGGGATCGAGCGCGTCGCGGAGGTTGTCGCCGATCACGACGAAGGAGAGAACGGTGGCCATCAGACAGCCGAGGGGGAAATACAGCAGATAGCGGGATCCGCCGGTGAACCACTGCGCGCCTTCCTCGATCATGATTCCCCAGCTGACCGCCGGCGGGCGCACACCGATGCCGAGGAAGGCGAGCACCGCCTCATAGCTGATCACCGCGGCGATCGCGGTGGGGATGAGGGCCGTCACGGTGCCGATCGCGTTGGGCAGCACGTGTCTGACCATGATCCGGAGGTCGGAGGCGCCGAGGACGCGTGCCGCCGTCACGTAGTCGAGGTTCTTGGCCTCGAGGACGCTCGCCCGGACGTAGCGCGTGTAGCCCATCCACGCGAACATCGTGAGCACGATCGCCGGCTGTGCGATCGTCGCGAGCTGGCTGCTGCCGAGGTCGACGTTGCGGAAGAGCGACAGCAGCAGGATGGCCGCCAGCAGGAGCGGGATCACGAGGAACACCTCGACGACGCGTGAGATGACGGCGTCGACCCAGCCGAGGTAGTAGCCCGAGACCGTGCCGAGGGTGACGCCGATCAGCACGGAGACGCTGACGACGATGACCGCCAGCAGCAAGGACGGTCGCGTGGCGTGGACCAGCTGTGCCAGCACGTCGCACCCGTACGCGTTGGTGCCGAACGGGTGGGCGCCCCCGAACCACTGCGGAGGGATGCGCGCGTCGGCGATGTCGCAGCGCTGCGGGTCCTTGCGCGTGAAGAGGAACGGGAAGAGAGCGACCAGCAGGAAGAAGGCGGCGACGACGGTCGCGAGGATCACGTCGGGGCGCCGGCGGAGGCTGCGGAATGCCTCCGCCCACAGCGAGCGGGGCGGGAGGCCCGTGTCGGTCTCCTCCGCGATCAGGGCGGAGACGCTGGGGTCACTCATAGCGGATCCTCGGGTCGAGTGCGGCGTAGACGATGTCGACGACGATCATCACCACGATCGTGACCACGGCCAGGAGGGTGACGATGCCGATCACGACGGCGACATCGCTGTCCTGCACGGCCCTCCAGAGGACACCGCCCATCCCGTAGATGTTCATCATGCCCTCGGTGATGACCACGCCCGCGAGGGCTTCGGTGAAGACGATGCCGACCGCGGTCGCCACCGGGATCGAGGAGTTGCGGACGACGTGGTGCAGGGTCACGTGGCGCTCCGTCAGGCCCTTGGACCGTGCCGTGCGGACGTGCTCGGCCTGATAGTTCTCGAGCTGTGCGGCGCGGACCACACGGATGAACGCGGCCGAGCCCGCGAGGCCGAGCAGGATCCCCGGGACGATGATCGTCGCCCACGGGTTCTCGGGGGAGAATGACGGCTTGAAGAGGAGGGCGGGCAGGCTGTCGGGACCGAACGTGTCCTTGGCCCAGTTGCTCAGCGGCACGGCGAACACGTAGCGATAGATCAGCAGCATCACGAACACGGGCAGGGCGTCGATGAGGATCGACAGGCCGCGGATGCCGTGGTCGCTCAGGCGGCCACGACGGCGGGCGGCGATCGAGCCGAGCGTCATCCCGATCACGGCCCATGTCACGGTGACCACCGCGAACAGCTTGAGCGTGTTGGGGGCGGCGGTGCCGACGATGTCGCTCACGGGTCGGCCGCGCAGGTTCTCTCCGAGGTCCCCCTGCGCGTAGGAGCCCAGGCGGTCGACGAACGGTCCGAGGCAAGGGTTGCCGGTCTGGTCGTAGCACGGGTCGTCGAGCCCGTACCGCTTCTCCACCGCCGCCAGCTGTGTCGGGCTCGGCGTGCGCTCGCCGAAGAAGGCCAGGGCAGGGTTGCCGTTGAGCTGGATGGCGAGCGTCGTCAGGACGTGGAGCAGGAAGACCACGAGGACGAGGGTCAGGAAGCCCTGCAGCACGCGCCGCACGATGTATCGACCCACGCCGTCCTCAGCTCCTCGTCATGATCGCCGCGTCGCGGCACGTGTCGGGTGGCCGGCGCCGTGTCGACGCCGGCCACCCCAGGACTCGGTCACCGTCAGTCGGTGACCTTCACCAGCCTGAGCTCGACCTCGCCGCTGAACGGGTCGAGGACCACGTCGTCGAGACGGTCGCTGTAGAACATGACGTTGTTGCCGAACGCGACCGGAGCGGAGGCCATGTCGGAGGCGATGACCTTCTCCGCCTCCTGATACTTCGTGACGGCCGCCTCGAGGTCCGGAGCCGCGTCGCCCTCCTTGATCAGCTTCTCGAACTCGGCGTTGTAGTAGCCGAAGTTCTCGTTGCCCTTCTTGGGGTCGCCGCTGCCGTAGACCGGGGCGAGGTAGTTCTCGTTGAGCGGGTAGTCCGCGAACCAGTTCGCCCGCATGATGCCGGTGAAGTCACGCGCCGTGCGGCGGTCGAAGTAGTCCGGTGTCGGGTCGAGCTGGTAGGGGATGCCCAGGTTGAGCTGGATCGAGTCTCCGACGGCCTTGAAGATCGCCTCGCTCTCGGGGTCTTCGCCGAGGTGGATCGTGAGCTTCTTGCCCTTGGGCCAACCGCCGGCCTTCTTGAGCGCGGCCTTCGCTGCGGCCGGGTCGAAGGTGCAGAACTCGCAGGTCCCGGCGACGCCGCCGGGAACGCCGTCCGGGACGACCCAGCTGTCGGCGGCGACGAAGCGGCCGGGGGCGACCTTCTCGATGATGGAGTCACGGTCGATCGCCATCGAGATGGCCTTGCGGAACTCGATGTCGTCGAACGGCTTGCCGAGGTACATCGGGAACCCGACGTAGCTCAGCGCCGCGCCCGGACCCTCGACCATGCGGGAGGAGAGCGCGGGGTCGTTCGCGGCGCGGTCCCACTCCGCCGGGGGCGGGAAGGTGGCGTCAAGATCGCCGGCCTCGAAGTCGGCCCAGTCGGAGTCGCCGGAGTACTCCCTCCACTCGATCCTGTCGTAGTCAGGGGTCTCCTCACCGCTGTAGTCGGCCCACCTGACGGCAGTCAGGCTCTGGCCCTGGTCCCACTCCTCGATCTCGAAGGGGCCGTTGCCGATGGGCTTGGTCGCGCAGGCGTCGACGTCGTCGAGGCACTCCTGGGCGACGGGGAAGAACCCGGTGTAGCCGAGCATGGTCGAGAAGCCGGCGAACGGGGCTTTGAGGGTGACCTCGAGGGTGCCCGGGTCCACGACCTTGATGCCCGAGAGCTCCTTGGCGGTCGGCTCTTCGCCCTGCATCGCGTCGTAGCCGGCGAAGCGCTCGAAGAAGTAGTAGTTGCCCATCGCGTTCGGGCCGTACGCGGCGTAGTTCCACGCCCGGGCGAACGCCTCCGCGTCGACCGGTTCGCCGTTCTGGAACTCGAAGCCGTCCTTGATCTTGATCGTCCACACCCTGTTGTCGGTGGTGCTGACGTCCTCGGCGACGTAGTTATAGGGCTTCGTCGTCTGGGGGTCGTAGCGCACGAGACCGTCGTAGACCACGTCGAGCACGCTGATGTTGTCGCCGACGTTGGAGTCCATCGGCAGGAGCGTCTCGACGTCCTGACTCAGCGGCAGGCGGATCGTCGCGCCACCGTCTCCCTCGTCGTCGTCGCCGCCTCCGCAGCCGGTCACCACCAAGGCCAGGGCTGTCAGCCCCGCGGCCAGTCGAGCCATCTTCACTGTGTGCCTCCCAGAGTGCGCCCCCTCGGCCAAGGCGGCTGGGTCGATCCTGCCGCACGCGACCGGCGAGACGATACAGCCGTGACGAATCTGTGACCAGGGTGTCCGAGGAGGTTACGAACCGGATACCGATCCGAGATCGTTCAGAATCATGGTGATTCTGGGGGAAGACTTCCAGGAAACCATACGTAAGAGCGTTCCCTCCGGTGCTGTTGCCGCGCCGCCTGTCGCCCCGCAGGGGCTCGCGGTGAACGTCCTGAAGGGAATACCGCTGCTCCGGTAGGGTTGACCAGGACGGACTCCTGTCCGAGCCCGCCCCCGTACGGAGGATTGATGAAGAGCAACAACCCCGTCTTTGCCCGCAGCGACGAGTTCAACGGTCGCGCCGCCCGGCCCGGCACCGCGCCTACCGGATACACGGACCCCAGCACGTGGCAGATCGGTCAGTCCGATGGCTACGACGGCGGCTCTGGTCAGGGGCCGCACAGCACCGCCGTCGCCGATCGCATGACGATCGACTCGGTCGTCCAGAAGACCGCTCTGACGATCGGCCTGACCGCGCTCAGCGCCGCCGTCGTGTGGTTCATGATCGGCGACATCTCGGCCGACCAGAGCAAGCTCGCGACCGCCTTCGCGCTCGCCACGGGCGGCGCGATCATCGGCTTCGTCCTGGCAATGGTGAACTCCTTCAAGAAGGTCATCAGCCCGCCGCTCGTCCTCGCGTATGCGGTCGTCGAGGGCGTCTTCGTCGGTGCCCTCTCGAAGGTCGTCTCCTCCTACGTCGGTGACCCCGGCATCGTCGCGCAGGCCGTCCTCGGCACGATCGCCGCATTCGCCGGCACGCTGTTCGTCTACCGCTTCTTCAACATCAAGGTCACGGACAAGTTCCGCCGAGGCGTGACCGCCGCGCTGTTCGGCTTCATGGCCGTCATCCTGCTCAACTTCGTGCTGAGCTTCTTCGGCGCCGACTTCGGCATCCGCGACTTCTCGATGCTCGGCCTGATCGTCAGCTGCATCGCCGTCGTCCTCGGTGTGCTGTGCCTGATCCTCGACTTCGACTTCGTCGAGAACGGCATCAAGGCCGGTCTCCCGGAGCGCGAGTCCTGGCGCGCCGCGTTCGGACTGACGGTCACGCTGATCTGGCTCTACATCGAGATCCTGCGCATCCTCGCGATCCTGCGCGGAGACAACTAGCAGGTCGGACCTCCGGCGCCCCGTCCCTCGTCAGAGGGGCGGGGCGCTCCCCTTTCCCCTCGCGGGTCACTCTCTGGCGCTCGCGGGTCACTCTCCGGCCCTCGCGGGTCACTCCCTGGCGATCGACGATCAGGGCGATCGGCGTACGACCCGCAGTGCGGCCCAACGCCCCCGCGGGCCGCGTTCGGCGCCGCCGACCTGCGTACGGGAGACCTCGGTGCCGGCGGTGTCGGCCGCCTCGGCAGCGGCGAACGATATGGGCAGCACGACGCCCTCAGGGAAGGCGGCGGACTCCTCGTCCTCGTCCCACACGCCTGCGGCCACCGCGACGGACGGCAGCATCGCGGCGACCATGCTGGCATAGCCGGTCGCCGACGGGTGGAAGCGGTCGTCACCGAACATCTCGGTCGGCGCGCTCCAGAAGTCGCGTTGCAGCAGGTCGCTCAGCGACACCGCGCGCCCTCCGGCCTCGACCACCGTGATGACCTGGGCGGCGGCCAGCCTCCGGCTGAACTGGCGGGCGATCAAGCGCAGCGGCTGCGGCAGGGGGCGGACGGAGCCGAGATCGGGGCACGTCCCGACGACGACCTCGCACCCGTGCTGGCGCAGGGCCCGCACCGCTTCACCCAGCGCGGCGACCGCGCCGGAGATCGCGTTGACGTTGCTCACGTGGGTGACGTCGTTGGCGCCGATGACGATCGCCGCGACGTGGGGCCTCGTCGGCAGGGCGAGCTCGACCTGCTCCGCGAGATCGGCCGAGACAGCGCCGACCACGGCCTGGCTGGTCACCTCGACCGGACGCCCGGCAATCTGGGACAGCCCGGCACCGATGAGGGAAGGAGGAGTGTCCTCGGCCCGCGTCATCCCGTAGCCGACGCCCGTGGAGTCGCCGAGCATGACGAACCGCAGCGGGTCTCCGGGCAGATCGGCACCGTAGACACCGTCGGGGGAGGGAGGGCGTTCGTCGCTGACCCCGATCGCACGGCGTGCGAGTCCGGCCTGCATCTTGAGGAGCCCGACGGCGCTGCCCCCCAGCACCCCGACACCGCCGCCTCCGACGATGGCGGCGGCGGCCAGCCTGCGCGCTGCTCGTGCCCGGGTCATCGACTCACACCATCATCCCCTTCGCTGTGCTCGCCTTCGCGAGGGTTCCCTAGACTGAGGGTGTGGACTACGCTAACGCGCTGCTTGACCTCGTCGGTGACACACCGCTGGTCAAGCTCAGGAGAGTGACCGACGACGCACCCGGCCTCGTGCTGGCCAAGGTCGAGTACTTCAACCCGGGCGGGAGCGTGAAGGACCGCATCGCCCCCCGGATGGTCGAGGCCGCCGAGGAGTCCGGCGAGCTCAAGCCGGGCGGCACGATCGTCGAGCCGACCAGCGGCAACACCGGGGTGGGCCTCGCGATGGTCGCCCAGGAGAAGGGCTACCACTGCGTCTTCGTGTGCCCCGACAAGGTGAGCGAGGACAAGCGCAACGTCCTTACGGCGTACGGCGCCGAGGTCGTCGTGTGCCCGACGGCGGTGCCGCCGGAGCACCCGAGCTCCTACTACTCCGTCTCGGACCGCCTGGTCCGCGAGATCGACGGCGCGTGGAAGCCCAACCAGTACGCGAACGAGAACAACCCCCGCACGCACTACGAGACGACCGGGCCTGAGGTGTGGGCACAGACCGAGGGCCGCATCACGCACTTCGTCGCCGGCATCGGGACGGGTGGGACGATCTCGGGCACGGGCCGCTACCTCAAGGAGGTCAGCGACGGGCGGGTCCAGATCGTCGGCGCCGATCCGCACGGGTCGGTCTACTCCGGCGGGACCGGTCGCCCGTACCTCGTCGAGGGCGTCGGTGAGGACTTCTGGCCTGACACGTACGACCGTGACATCTGCGACCGCATCATCGAGGTGAGCGACGCCGACTCGTTCGCGACGACGCGACGTCTCGCCCGCGAGGAGGCCATGCTGGTCGGCGGCTCGTCGGGCATGGCGGCCGCCGCGGCCGTGCGCCTTGCGAAGGAGCTGAACGATCCTGAGGCAGTGATCGTGGTGCTGCTGCCCGACGGCGGCCGGGGCTACCTGACCAAGGTCTTCGACGACGAGTGGCTCTCCCGCTACGGCTTCCTCACCCCGCCCCGGGGTGAGCGGACGGTCGGTGACCTGCTTCGCGACAAGGACGGGCGCCTCCCCGACCTCGTGCACACGCACCCGCACGAGTCGGTCGCCGAGGCGGTCAAGATCCTCAGGGAGTACGGCGTCTCGCAGATGCCGGTCCTGCTGGCCGAGCCGCCGATCCGTGCCGCAGAGGTCGCGGGAGCGGTCAGTGAGCGCGACCTGCTCGACAAGCTGTTCCACGGAGTCGCGTCGCTCTCCGACATGGTCGAGGAGCACATGGCGCCGCCGCTGCCCAGCGTGGGAGCCGGTGAGCCGGTCGAGGAGGCCGTCGGCGAGCTCGAGAACGCCGATGCGGTCGTCGTCCACGAGGACGGGGATCCGGTCGGCGTGCTGACCCGTCAGGACCTCCTCGGGTACGTCGCCACGCTCTGACCCTCCAGCCCTCTGGCCCCCGACCCGGCTCCCGTGTGCCGGTTCGTCCCATCTGGGGCAGGATGCCCGTTATGGGTGCGTGAGTGCGTCACGCATGGGCCGGGTTGGGGGATCCATGGGCGGCAAGGAATTCTGGAACAAGCGGTCGGGTCGCTTCGTGGCGTCGGCCGCGGTGTTGTTGCTGATGGGTCTCCTCGGCGCGCCGCCTACGGGTGCGGTGCCGGCCGTTGCGCCTGCGGACGTCCCGCCGGCGACAGGCACCAACGCCGTCATCACGGTCAAGGTGGGCGCCGATCGTGTCGGCACGACCGGCGTCACCAACCTGGCCGGCACCACGCTGCAGCTGTACAACGGCACCACCGCGCCGACGACCCCGGTCGCCGACAGCTGGGCCACGTGTGTCTCGGACGCCGACGGGGACTGCAGCTTCGTCGTCCCCAACACCCAGACCGGGGCGGCCGGATGCCTGGGTGGCGCAGGGGTCAACTGCGACCGGAGGTTCTGGATCGTCCAGACCGACGCGCCCTCCGGCTTCACCGAGAACCCGACCCTCCGTACGGGCAACGGTGATGGGAGCGGGTCGCAGGAGACGCCGTACCGGTTCCGGACGGGCACGACCCTGCGCGCCGGCAACACCTACACCTCGGCCGCCGACTTCATGATCGGTTCGGGAAACACGAACCGTGTGGCGTCCAGCGGCGTCTGGCAGCAGTCCCGGGTCAACCCAGCGCCCGTGCAGCAGTGCGGGCTCGACGTCGCGCTGATCCTGGATCTGTCGGGATCGGTTACTGCTCCTCAGCTCGCGAATCTCAAGGCCGCAGCAGACACCTTCACCGACTCGCTCGTCGGGACGCCGTCGCAGATGGCGCTCTTCTCGTTCTCGACGACCTCACCTGCGCTCGGGGCGACTCAGAACTATCCAGGCCTCGTGCCCGTCTCCACACAGAACGGCGCGGACGACTTCAAGTCGCGGTACACCAGCTGGACCGCCAGTGGCGGCACGAACTGGGACCGCGGGCTGGCGGTCGCAGCGCAATCGTCACCGACGTACGACATCGCGGTCGTCATCACCGATGGTGACCCGACGTACTACTCCCAGCCTGCAGAGGGCCCCGGCAACTTCAACCGACTTCGCGAGACGGAGAACGGGATCTTCTCGGCCAACGCCCTCAAGGCGAAGGGCACGCGGACGATCGCCGTCGGCGTCGGCGCGGGGGTGAGCGACCCGGCCACTCGACTCAACCTGTCGGCGATCTCGGGCCCGACCCGGTACGACGGGACGAACGCGTCGACCGCCGACTACTACCAGGTCTCCAACTACGGGGTTGTGGGTGACGCGCTGCGCGAGCTGGCGCTCGGAGACTGTGCCGGCTCCTTGTCGGTGGTCAAGCAGATCGTCGGCGCCGACGGCGACATCGCCAACGCCACGCCCGGCGGCGCCGGATGGACCTTCGATGCCTCGACCGCGTCGACCGGTGTGACACTGCCGACGACGAGCGCGACGACGGACTCCTCCAGCGCGGTGAACTATCCCATCACCTTCAGCGGCGGCGTGACCTCCGGCGCGATCGAGGTGCAGGAGCAGACTCAGCCGGGGACCGCGCTCTTCCCGGTGGGCGGAGCGAACGCCGTCTGTACGAACCTCGACACGGGCGCGAGCGTGCCCGTCGTCAACGCCGGGGCGGCGGGCTTCACGGTGGACGTGTCGAGCACGGCCGCGGTGAGCTGCACGGTCTACAACCAGGCGGCGGCACCGGCGTCGGTGACGGTGGACAAAGAGTGGGTGATCAACGGCGCCGACCCCGTGCCGGAGGGCAATCAGCCCTCGGGGTTCACTGCTCAGCTGACGCTCACCGGTCCAGGCGACGACCCGGCGACCGACCAGGGGTGGGGGGTCACCCGGACGGGATACGTGGCGGGTGAACAGGTCGTGATCGACGAGGAGGTGACGCTGGAGGCGCCTGCTATCGATCCTGACCTTTGCGAGGTCTCTCCGGGCGAGATCGTGGAGATCGGCGGTGAACCGGTGACGCCGATCCCCCTGGCCGACACCGGGTACGCGGCTGATCTGGTCGAGGGCGCCAACAGCTACACCGTCCGCAACACGGTCGACTGCGAGTCGCGCCTCACGCTCGCCAAGGACGTCGAGGGAAGCGCCGCCCCGACCCTGTGGGACCTGGCCGCCCTTCCCGCTCCCGGCACACCGGCGGGGCAGCTGCCCGGCCCGAGCGGACAGGCCGGAAGCGCCGCGGTCACCGACCAGATCGTCACCGCGGGCATCCCGTACCAGCTCGCCGAGTCCGGCGGCCCTCCGACGTACCTCCAGGTCGACAACCGGACGAACCTGCAGACCTATCCGCTCTCCACGGGCTCGTGGACGTGTATCCGCATCGACGCCGACGGCGGCCAGATCCCCGGCTTCAACGACGGCCTCAACGGCGGCGTCACCGTCCCGATCGCGGAACGCATCAGCTGCACCGCGACCAACCAGACTGGACTCCTCACGCTCGCGAAGGATGTCGTCAACAACTCCGGCGGTACGGCCGTCGCCGCAGACTTCACGCTGCGTGCTGAGCCGAGCCCGGTGCCGGCGGTGCCGGGACTCGCCGACGTCGCGGTGATCGGTGAAGCCCGCGGTGAGGCCCAGTCGGTCGAGGTCCGTCCGAACCATCCGTACACGCTGAGTGAGTCAGGGGTGGAGGGTTACGAGCTCACCGAGCTGCTGTGCTTCGTCGACGGGACGCCGCAGCCAGCAACTGAGGTCGTCGTGCGCGCCGGCGAGAACGTCGTGTGCGTCTTCACCAACACGGACGACCCCGCGCAGCTGACGCTGCGCAAGCTCGTCGACGCCGGCTCGACCGGGGCGACGCAGACACCGGCGGACTGGACGCTGACGGCGACGCCGCAGGACATCCCAGACCAGGACCCGGTCAGCGGCGACGGCGCCGACGGTGTCACTGACGTGAACGTGATCGCCGGGACCTATGACCTGAGCGAGGCCGGCCCGGAAGGGTATGACGCGAGCGACTGGACCTGTGAGGGGACCGGCGGGACGCTCGAGGGCTCTGCCGTCACGCTCGCCAACGGCGCCAGCGTGACCTGCACGATCACCAACACTGCTCGGCCATCGTCGTTGACGCTGGTGAAGGAGGTCGTCAACGACGCCGGCGGCACTGCGGCGCCGACGGACTGGACGTTGTCGGCGACGGGGCCGACCGGGGGCATCTCGGGGGTGACGGGGTCTGCGCCGGTGACGAACAGGGACGTGGCGGTCGGCTCCTACGCCTTGGCCGAGTCTGGGGGACCGGCGGGGTACGGGGCCTCGCAGTGGGTGTGCGTCACGGACGGGACTTCGCTACCCGTGGTCGCAGGATCCGTGTCCGTCGGCCTCGGTGCTGACGTGACGTGCACGATCACGAATGACGATGCGCCGGGCACGTTGACGTTGGTGAAGGACGTGGTGAACGACAACGGTGGGTCGGCGGAGGCGACGGAGTGGACTCTGTCTGCTGATGGGCCGACGCCGATCAGCGGTGTTACTGGCAGTGACGCGGTGACTGGTGCGACGGTGGAGGCGGGTGAGTACGACCTGTCGGAGGTTGACGGGCCGGCCGGTTACGCAGCGTCGGACTGGACCTGCACCGGCGCGACGATCGAGGGTGCGACCGTCTCGGTCGCCAACGGTGGGGACGTGACCTGCACGATCACCAACAACGACGAGCCGGCGAGGTTGACGTTGGTGAAGG
Source organism: Mumia sp. zg.B17 (assembly GCF_019550915.1). GTDB lineage: Bacteria > Actinomycetota > Actinomycetes > Propionibacteriales > Nocardioidaceae > Mumia. The sequence continues at coordinate 649 of NZ_JAHWCI010000010.1, read as the reverse complement.
CGGTCTTCAACGACAACGGCGGGACGGCGGTGATCGGTGACTGGACGTTGACCGCGACGGGGCCGACGACGATCTCCGGCGTGACTGGTGAGGCGGCCGTGACCGACGCGGAGGTTTCTGCTGGCGCGTACGACCTGTCGGAGTCTGGGCCTGCCGGTTATGACGCGAGCGACTGGATCTGCGGCGGGGGCGGTGTCATCGACGGTGCGAGGATCACCTTGGCCAACGGTGAGGCGGCCACCTGCACGATCGTCAACGACGACCAGCCGGCCACGCTCACGCTGGTCAAGGAGGTCGTCAACGACGACGGTGGTACGGCGGAGCCGACCGACTGGACGGTGGCCGCTGACGGTCCGACGCCACTGTCGGGCGTCACCGGGTCTGAGGCGGTGACCGGTGTGACGGTGAACGCCGGCACCTACCAGCTCGAGGAGTTCGGGCCTTCGGGTTACACCGCGTCGCCGTGGGAGTGCGTCGCCGCGAACACGCAGTTGCCCGTCGACGACGACGGCAGTCTCGCCGTCCCCAACGGCGCGGACGTGACGTGCACGATCACCAACGACGACAATGCTGTGCCGCCGGCGAGCACGTGGACGGTGCTGAAGACGAGTGATCCGCCGTCGGGTTCCACGGTCGATCCTGGTGATGT
>NZ_JAHWCI010000009.1 GCF_019550915.1 Mumia sp. zg.B17 | reverse complement strand
TTGGGACGCGACCTTCGTCTCGCCCTGCCCACGGGCTGTGAAGTCCTCCAGCCCGGTCGGCAGACCCGACGGCCGTCCCGCCAGGGACCCCTCCCCCGCCCAGCAGTGGCGGTCGGCGATGTGGGTGCCGCGACCGCCCGGGACGCGCCTTCGCGCGGCTCGTCGACGACGAGCGACACCTGTGTGGTCTCCAGAGGAGAAGCCAGAGTCGGCGTCCTGGGTCTGGCGAAACCGGGAAACCGTGACGTCATCCCAACAACGTCGCGACCTCATCCCTGCACGGCCTCGAGAGGAGTCGCATGTCTCATCAGAACCCGCCCGCCGGGTGGCACGTGGACCCGCACGTTCGCGGACAGCAGCGCTACTGGGACGGCCAGGCGTGGACGGCTCAGGTCCGACCGCTCATCCCGACCCCGCCGGCCGGGTGGTACGTCGACCCGCGCGTCCCCGGACAGCAGCGCTACTGGGACGGCCAGGCGTGGACCGCGCACGTCCGACCGCTCGGGCCGAACCCGCCGAGCTCGCAACAGAGCAAGCCCTGGTACGAGAAGAAGCGGTTCGTGATCCCGATCGCAGTCGCCGGGCTGATCGCCCTTGGCGCGGCCGGTGGGGCATCCGGCGGCGCCACGGACGATGTCGTGACCGACACCGCGAAGCCGTCCGCCTCTGACCAGGCCGAAAAGGGCGCCAAGGAAAAGGCTCAGGAGGATACGGACGCCGCCGAGAGGAAGGCCCAGGAAGCGGCAGAGGCAGCAAAGGAAACCAAGAAGAAGGAAGCCGAGAAGAAGGAAGCTGCCAAGAAGAAGGAGGCCGAGAAGAAGGAAGCTGCCAAGCCCATCTCGGTCGATGCGGCCACGCTGATCAAGGCGTTTGAGGACAATGAGTTCGCCGCGGACGCCAAGTACAAGGGCAAGACGCTCCGCATCACCGGCACCTTGAGCAAGATCGACACCGAACTGTTCGACGACAGCGACTACACCCTCCTCCTCGACGGCGGAGGGGACTTCGAGTTGACTCACGTGACCGCCTACGACGTTCCGAAGAAGGACATCGCGAAGTTGTCGACAGGCGAGGAAGTCACTGTCGTGTGCAAGTTCAAGGACGGCGGTGACCTCGGCGTCACGGTCAACAAGTGCGAGCTGGGCTGACGTCCCCGAGCGGGCGCTTACCTCCGGAACGGAGGCTTTGGAGGCGGCTCTCCGCTCGGTAGAATTGACGATTGGGACGCGACCTTCGTCTCGCCCTGCCCACGGGCTGTGAAGTCCTCCAGCCCGGTCGGCAGACCCGACGGCCGTCCCGCCAGGGACCCCTCCCCCGCCCAGCAGTGGCGGTCGGCGATGTGGGTGCCGCGACCGCCCGGGACGCGCCTTCGCGCGGCTCGTCGACGACGAGCGACACCTGTGTGGTCTCCAGAGGAGAAGCCATGAGACCGGGCTGGGCGAGTCCTGCGCGCCAGGAACTCGGTCGGCCCCGCAACGAGAGGAGTCAGAAGTGCCGAACGCTGCCCCGTCGTCGACTCAGGAGAGTCCGCGAGTGGACGACGCCAAGGCTCAGCGTGCTGCCGCCAAGGCGTACGCGAAGGCTCAGCGTCCCTGGTACCGCAAGAAGCGTTTCATCATCCCCCTCGCGCTCGTGGTGGTGGGAGTGATCGCCGTCTCGAGCGGGGAGGAGAGCGAGGCCGGATCCACGACGACCGGCTCTTCGACCACATCGGAGGGGAACGCAGCGCCGAAGCCGTCGTACACCAAGAGCCAGGAGGAGGCGATCGAGGCCGCCGAGTCCTACCTCGACACGGGACACTTCTCCAAGAAGGGCCTGATCAGCCAGCTGTCCTCGTCGTACGCCGACGACTTCACGAAGGCGGACGCACGCTTCGCGGTGAACCACGTCGACGTCGACTGGAAGGCGGAGGCGGTCGAGGCCGCCGAGTCCTACCTCGACACGGGACACTTCTCCAAGAAGGGCCTGATCAGCCAGCTCTCCTCGTCGGCCGGCGAGGGGTTCACGCGCGCCGAGGCCGAGCACGCCGTCACGACGGTCGACGCCGACTGGAAGGCGGAGGCCGTGGAGGCGGCCGAGTCCTACGTCGAGCTCGGGGGCTTCTCCCGGAGCGGGCTGATCGACCAGCTGACGTCCTCGGCCGGCGAAGGGTTCACGCAGGCCGAAGCCGAGTACGCCGTCACGAAGGTCGGCCTCTGAGACCAGCGTCCTCGACACTCCGCAGCACCCGCGCCCGACCGGCAGCAACGCCGCCGGTCGGGCGCACTCGTCTCTTCTCCCCTCGTTCACTCCCGTGTCACGGTTGTGTAACGAGTCATGGGAGCGCTCCCAAGATCCTTGACGCACTCTGTGACGGCGATCACAGTGTCTGTGGGAGCGCTCCCATCAGACGGGGGCGGCGAAGGAGAGGATCACCGTGTCACACACACGCCGTTCGCGTTTGCTGGCTTCAGCAGCAGCGCTCGTCATGATGTCGTCGCTCGCCGCGTGCGGCGGGGACAGCGACGACGAGTCCGGGAAGGACGTCACGCTCCGCGTGAACCTGTTCGGCAAGTTCGGGTATGCCGACCTCTACAAGCAGTTCGAGAAGGAGAACCCGGGCGTCAAGATCGTCGAGACCGCCGAGGGCGACCTCGGCAAGTACAACACGCAGCTCACCCAGCGGATCGCCGCGGGGACGGGCGCGGGAGACGTGGTCGCGATCGAGGAGGGCCAGGCGGTGAACTTCCTGGCCAGCGCCGACAAGTTCGTCAACCTCCAGGACCACGGGGCCAACGACCTCAAGGACCAGTACCTCCCGTGGAAGTTCGAGGGCGCCACCACCGCCGACGGCTCCACCACGATCGGGCTCGGCACCGACGTCGGAGGGCTCGCGATGTGCTATCGCCGTGACCTCTTCGAGAAGGCCGGCCTGCCGACCGACCGCGAGCAGGTGGCCGCCCTGTGGCCGACGTGGGACGCCTTCATCGCCACCGGCCAGAAGTTCCAGGCGGGCATGAAGGGCCAGAAGTCGAAGTTCATCGACAGCGCCACCAACACCTACAACTCCATCCTCATGCAGGGAGCCGACCACACCTACTTCGACAAGGACGGCGAGCTCGTCATCGAGAGCAACCCCGCGATCAAGACCGCGTGGGACAAGGCGCTCGAGATGGACGAGATGGGCATCTCGGCCGAGTTGAAGTCGTTCTCGCCGGAGTGGAACGCGGGCTTCAAGAACGGCGACTTCGCCACGATCGCCTGTCCCGCCTGGATGACCGGCTACATCAAGGACCAGGCCGGTGACGCGAACGCCGGCAAGTGGGACATCGCCACCGTCCCCGGCGGTGCCGGCAACTGGGGCGGCTCGTGGCTGGCCGTCCCGGAGGCCAGCGAGAACCAGGACATCGCGATCAAGCTCGTGAAGTTCCTCAGCAGCGCCGACGGACAGCTCGCCGCGTTCAACGCGGTCGGCAACCTCCCCTCCAACCCGACGCTGTACGACGATCCCGCGCTCAAGGAAGCGACGAACCCGTACTTCAGCGACGCACCGGTAGGCCAGCTGTTCGTGGCCGGCGCGGCCAACCTCGAGCCGGTCTTCCTCGGCGCGAAGAACCAGCCCGTGCGTGACGCCGTCGAGAACTCGATGCGTGCGGTGGAGAACGGCAAGCGCAGCCCGAGCGAGGGATGGAGCACGGCCGTCAAGGACGCCGAGAAGGTCGCGGGGTAGGTCCGGCACGGCTCGCACCGGCGAGCCCTCACGCCCGTGGTGCCCGCGCCGCGCCCCCTACCGTGGCGCGGGCACCACGTGTCCAGCTCTCCACCTCGGACCAGGAGCCCGACATGCACCTGCGCGACCGGCTCGCCCGGATCGACATCCACGGCGCGCCGTACTTCTTCATCGCCCCGTTCTTCATCCTCTTCGGGATCTTCGGAGCGTTCCCCCTCGTCTACACCCTCTGGGTCTCGCTCCACGACTGGAGCCTGCTCGGCGGCAACGAGGGGTGGGTCGGGCTCGAGAACTACAGCGAGCTTCTCGCTGACGGCTACTTCTGGAACAGTCTGCTCAACACCTTCGCGATCTTCCTGATCGCCACGATCCCCCAGCTGATCGCCGCGCTCGCCCTCGCCCAGGTGCTCAACTCCAGCCTGCGCGCCCTCACCTTCTGGCGGATCGGCGTGATCATCCCGTGCGCGACCTCGGTCGCGGCGGTCGGGATCATCTTCACGATGATGTTCGCCCGCGACTTCGGGGTCGTGAACTGGCTGATCGGTCTGGTCGGCGTCGAGCCGATCGCGTGGAACCAGGAGCGCCTCCCGTCGTGGATCGCGATCGCCACGATGGTCGACTGGCGGTGGACGGGCTACAACGCGCTCATCCTGCTGGCGGCACTCCAGGCCGTCCCCAAGGACCTGTACGAGTCGGCCCGCCTCGACGGTGCTTCCGCGGCCCGGCAGTTCTGGTCCATCACCATCCCCATGCTGCGTCCCACGCTGATGTTCGTCGTCACGGTCTCGACGATCGGCGGGATCCAGCTGTTCACCGAGCCGCTCCTCTTCAACCCCGGAGCGAACTCGATCACCGGTGGCGACACCCGGCAGTTCCAGACGAGCGCGATGTACGTCGTCGAGCAGGCCTTCACCGGCCAGCGCTTCGGCTATGCGGCGACGATCGCCTGGATCCTGTTCGTGGTGATCGTGGTGGTGTCGCTCGTGAACTCCCTGCTCGTACGCCGCATCCGATCGGTCGACTGAGGAGCATCCGATGACGACACCCTTGACCACATCCGTCGCGCTGCCAGAGCTCGTCGACGAGCCCGACGAGCCCCCGCACCGCAGACGGGGCCGCTCCCGGCTCCACCGCGCCTCGCCGCTGACCTACCTGACGCTCACCTTCGTGCTGATCGCGTCGGTGGCCCCGCTCTACTACATGGTCGTGATGGCCTCGCGTCCCAACAGCGACATCACGAGCAACCCCCCTCCGATCACCCCGGGAGGCGAGCTCCGCGACAACGTGACCCGCGTGTTCGACAACCCCGACGTGGTCTTCGCCCAGGCGCTGCTGAACTCGCTGCTTGTCTCCCTGGTCGCGACGATCACCGTCGTCACGCTGTCGGCCCTGGCCGGGTTCGCGTTCGCCAAGCTGCGCTTCCGCGGCAAGAACGTGTATCTGCTCGCGGTGATCGGCACGATGATGGTGCCGGTCCAGCTGGGGTTGGTGCCGCTCTACATGCTCATGGGCTGGGTCGGCCTCGCCGGCAGCCTGTGGTCGGCGGTGCTGCCCTTCCTCGTGACCGGGTTCGGCGTGTTCTTCATGCGTCAGTACATCATCCAAGCCATCCCCGACGAGCTCATCGAGGCAGCCCGCGTCGACGGCGCGTCCACCTTCCGGATCTTCGCCCAGATCATCTTTCCCGCGCTGCGCCCCGCCGTCGCCGTGCTCGGCCTGCTCACCTTCATGGAGCGGTGGAACGACTTCATGTGGCCCTACCTCACGCTCTCGCCGGAGAACCCGACCGTCCAGGTCGCCCTGTCGCGACTCTCGGGCGGCTACTACACCGACCAGGCGCTGGTGATGGCGGGCACGCTGCTCGCCACCGTGCCCCTGGTGCTCGTCTTCGTCCTGTTCGGCCGCCGCATCGTCGGCGGAATCATGGAAGGTGGAGTCAAGGCATGACCGACCTCGTCACAGAGCCGCTCACCACGCTCGCCACGGCGTTCCCTCCGGACTTCACGTTCGGCGCCGCGACAGCGGCCTATCAGATCGAGGGCGCGGTCACCGAGGACGGGAGGACGCCGTCCATCTGGGACGTCTTCTCCGCCGAGCCCGGCCGCGTGCACAATGGTGACACCGGTGAGGTCGCCTGCGACCACTACCACCGCATGCCGTCCGACGTGGCGATGATGCGCGACCTCGGCCTGAGGGCGTACCGGTTCTCCATCGCCTGGCCGCGCGTCCAGCCGGGAGGCCGCGGTCCCGTGAACGCCCGCGGCCTCGCGTTCTACGACCGCCTCGTCGACACGCTGCTGGAGAACGGGATCCCGCCCTGGGCGACCCTCTACCACTGGGACCTGCCGGTCGAGCTCGAGCAGGCGGGCGGCTGGCCGGCCCGCGAGACCGCGTACCGCTTCGCCGAGTACGCCGGCCTCGTCGCCGACGCCCTCGGCGACCGGCTGAGCGGGCTGATCACGATGAACGAGCCGTGGTGCTCGGCGTTCCTCGGTTACGGCAGCGGGGTCCACGCACCGGGTCGCCGCGACGGCGCGGCCGCGCTGGCCGCCTCGCACCACCTGCTCCTCGGGCACGGCCTGGCGGCGGAGTCGGTCCGGGCGGCGGCACCCGCGGTGCCGTTCGGCATCACCCTGAACCTCTACCCGACCTCGCCCGGTGTCCCCCCGACCTACGACGGCCCGGACCGGGCGGCCTACGACGACGCCGTCCGCCGCATCGACGGGATCTCCAACCGCTGGTTCCTCGACCCTGTCTTCGGGCGCGGCTACCCCAGCGACGTCGTGGAGGACGTCCGCTCGACCAGCGCGCTCGAGTTCGTGCGTGACGGTGACACCGACATCATCGCGGCGCCGATCGACTTCCTAGGCATCAACTACTACACCCGTCACGTCGTCGCGCCGGGCGCCTACCCAGGGTCAGCGGGGGTCGAGTTCCTCTCGCGCGGCTTCCCGGTGACCGCGATGGGGTGGGAGGTGGACCCGGATGGTCTGTACGACGTCATCCGCCGCGTGCACGACGACTATCCCGCCGTGCCGATCGTCGTCACCGAGAACGGCTCCGCCTACGAGGACGTGATGGGGGCCGACGGCGCCGTGCACGACGAGGCGCGCCTCGCCTACCTGCGCGACCACCTGGGTGCGATCGCTCGCCTCATCGCCGACGGTGTCGACCTGCGCGGCTACTTCGCGTGGTCGCTGATGGACAACTTCGAGTGGGCGTTCGGCTACGACAAGCGGTTCGGGCTCGTGCACGTCGACTACGCGACCCAGCAGCGGACGCCGAAGGCGAGCGCACGCTGGTACGCAGACCTTCTTGCCACGCACCGCAACGGTACGGAGCTGCCGAACGGGATACTGGGCCCATGACGGGCAGCCGGGCGGACGGGACGACGAAGCGCCCCACGCTCGAGCAGGTCGCAGCGCTCGCCGGTGTCGGACGCGGGACGGCGTCGCGGGTCATCAACGGTTCGCCGTCGGTGGCTCCGCAGACGCGCGACGCCGTCATGAAGGCCGTGGCCGATCTCGGCTACGTCCCCAACCAGGCGGCGCGCTCGCTCGTCACGCGACGGACGGGCGCGATCGCGCTGGTGATCTCCGAGCCGGAGGAGCGGCTGTTCAGCGAGCCGTTCTTCGCCGGGGTGGTGCGGGGCATCTCCAGCGTCATGGACGAGCGCGACCGTCAGCTGGTGCTCGTGCTGGTGCACGGAGCGGCCGAGCGACGCGACGAGCCCGCGGCGTACCTGAGCCCGCAGCACGTCGACGGCGCCCTCCTGCTGTCGCAGCACGAGGGCGACGACCTTCCCCAACGGCTGCGCGAGCGCGGTCTGCGCCTCGTCTTCGGCGGTCGGCCGCCGAGCGACGACGGTCAGAGCTGGGTCGACGTGGACAACGTCGGGGGTGCCCGTGCCGCCGTGGCCCATCTCCTCGCCCGACGGCGTACGACGGTTGCCACGATCGCGGGTCCCCCGGACATGCAGGCTGGACGCGACCGGCTCCTTGGCTACCGCGAGGCGCTCGACGCCGCCGGTGTCCCCTTCGACACCGACCTCGTCGCGACCGGCGACTTCACCGAGCTCGGCGGCTGGCGGGCGATGCGTCAGCTGCTCGAACACCGACCCGATCTCGACGCGGTTTTCGTGGCGTCGGACCCCATGGCGCTCGGCGCGCTCCGCGCGCTGCGTGAGGCGGGTCGGTCCATCCCGGACTCGGTCGCCGTGGTCGGGTTCGACGACTCACCGATGGCTGCGGTGAGCGACCCTCCGCTCACGACGGTGAACCAGCCGGTCGAGCTGCTCGGGCGAGAGGCGGCCGAGATGCTGCTCGCCCGCCTCGCCGACCCGGAGGGGGCGAGCCCTCGCAGCGTGGTGCTTCCGACCAGCCTGGTCGTGCGCGGCTCGTCCTGACCCGCGGGATCAGGTGGTGAGGGTCTCGCCCGACGTGTCGGTCCCGGATGTCACGGCCGAGGCACCCAGAAGCCCGAAGCACGCATGCCCGGCCGACTCTGCGTCGCCGCGTACGACGGCGGCCGCGAGGTCCTCGAGCCGCTCCCGCAGCTGTGGCGACTCCTCGGGCTCGGCGGTCTGCACGGCGAGGAGGTCGTCGAGGTCACCGAGCAGCGTGTCGCCGGCGAGCTTGCGGACGCACCGCCAGACCTCCCCGAACGCCGGCACCGTCCCGTCGTCGCCCAGCATCGCGATCCGCATGGCCTTCTGGCGGTGCTGCGCCGCAGCGCGGGCGATGCCGGCCATCACCGCCTCCCGAGCCGCGGCCACGTCGGGGCGTGGACGCGTGGCGATGCGGCCGGACAGGTCCTCGGCACCGGTCGGCGACTCCCGGACGAGCGCGCCGACTCCGTGCCGCACCTCGACCCGCCCCTGCGTCTCCAGCGCCGCGAGCGCCTGCGCCAGCGTCGCGCGGCTGACCCCGAGGTCGCGGGCGAGCTGACGCTCGGGAGGAAGCCGGTCTCCCGCGACCAGACCCTGCGCCTCGATGAAGTCAGAGATGTGCTGCGCGAGGTGCTCGTACAGCCGCGGACGGGCGACGGGTCCGGGCCCGCTGCGTCGACCCTCGGCCTTGCTCATGGCACCGAGGGTACTTGACTTTTGCGGACGTGGACCAGAGGCTAGGCCACTGTAACTGTGGTCTGGACCACACTGATCACCTCACCTGGGAGGGTCCCCCGTGTCCACCGAAATCATCGCGTTGGCCGCCCTCGCGCTGGTCTTCCTGATCGCGACCGTCCGCAGCATCAACATGGGCGCGCTCGCCCTCGTCGCCGCCTTCATCGTCGGCCTGAGCGTGTTCGGCGACGACACCGACGCGATCATCAGCGGGTTCCCCGGGGACCTCTTCGTGATCCTCGTCGGCGTGACCTATCTCTTCGCGCTCGCGAAGAACAACGGGACGGTCGACTGGATCGTCCACGGCGCCGTCCGGGCGGTGCGGGGACGCGTCGCGCTCGTGCCGTGGGCCATGTTCTTCGTCTGCGCGGTCGTCACCGGGATCGGCGCGGTCAGCCCCGCCGCGGTCGCGATCGTGGCGCCCGTCGCGATGGGCTTCGCGCACCGCTACCGGATCCATCCCGTGATGATGGGCATGATGGTCGTCGAGGGCGCCACGGGCGGCAGCTTCTCGCCGATCGGCATCTTCGGGAGCATCACCAACGGGGTCGTCGACTCCAACGACCTCGACGGCAGCCCGACGTTCCTCTTCCTCGCCGCGCTGTTCGCAGCGTTCGTCGTCGCGGCCATCACCTACGTCGCGTTCGGCGGCCGCGAGCTCATCCGGCGCGGCAAGGACGAGCGTGCGCTCGCGGAGATCGGCGCGACCGCCGGCGCGGCGAGCTCGTCGGCGACGCGCGTCCCGGTCACCGGGACGCCCGGCTCGGTCGTCGAGCGCGGCCTCGGCCACGAGGACGGCCCCGACGCGATCGACGACGACACCCGCCTCAACCTCGAGCGCTCCACGACTCTCCTCGGCCTGGTCGCGCTGATCATCGGAGCTCTCGCCTTCGACCTCGACGTCGGCTTCACCGCCCTGACCGTGGCCGTCGCCCTGACGCTGCTCTTCCCCCCGTCGGCCCGCGGAGCCGTCGAGAAGATCAGCTGGGGCACGATTCTCCTGGTCGGCGGCATCGTCACCTATGTCAACCTGCTCCAGAACCACGGCGTCGTGTCCTGGCTCGGCGACCGCGTCGCCGAGGTCGGTGCCCCGCTGGTCGCGGCGCTGCTGATCTGCTTCATCGGTGCGGTCGTGTCGGCCTTCGCGTCGACCACAGGCATCATCGGTGCCCTCATCCCGCTGGCCGTGCCGTTCCTGCTCACCGACCAGGTCAGCGCGATCGGCCTGATCGCCGCCCTCGCGATCTCCAGCTCGGTGGTCGACTGCAGCCCGTTCTCCACCAACGGCGCGCTGATCGTGGCGAACTCCGATGAGGCCGACCGCGAGCTCGTCTTCAAGCGGCTGATGCAGTGGGGCATGTCGATCGTCGTGGTCGCCCCCATCGTGACGTGGGCCGTCCTCGTCCTCCCGAGCGCGTGAGTGACCAGCACGAAACCCGACCGGCGGGCGGCGACCACGCCGCCCGCCTGCGGGAGTCGTTCACCGTCCAGGCCGAGACGTTCGAGGAGCCGGCACTCAACGCGGCGTTCACCTCCGCGCTCGACTGGATCATCGAGGCCGTCGCTCCTCGCCGCACCGACCGCTGTCTCGACCTGGCTGCGGGCACGGGCCTGGTCGGGCGAGCGCTGTCCCCGCACGTCGCCGAGGTCACCTGCGTCGACACCACGGCCGCGATGGTGGATCGTGGGCGTCGCGCCGCCGCGGGCGAGCGGCTGAGCAACGTCGCGTTCGTCCTCGCCGATGCCACCACGCCGGTCGTCGCGCCGGGCAGCGTCGACGTGGCGGTCACCCGGTTCTCGCTGCACCACGTCCCCGATCCCGTCGGCATGCTGCGCGCGATGGTCGACGCCGTGCGGCCGGGCGGACGACTCGTCGTCCACGACCTCGCCGCACCGCGAGACCCGGCGGTCGCGGCCCACCAGGACGCGATCGAGAGGTGGCGCGACGACTCGCACCTGCGTACGCCGGTCCTCGGCGAGGTCGCCGCCCTCCTGCGGGACCTTGGCGCCGTCGTCGACCGTACCGCCCGGCGCGCGTACGTCCGGCTGCTCGAGCCCTGGCTGGAGCAGGCCCGCACCCCGTCCGATCGTGCCGACCGCGTGCGTACGGCCTTCGCCGAGGAGCTCTCCGGAGGGACGCCCACGGGTCTGCACCCCGAGGAGCGCGAGGATGGTGTCTGGTTCACCCAGACCTGGGAGCTCACCGTCGCCCACCGCCCGTGATCCGCTGTCCCTCAGCCAAGGAGCACCGCATGCTGTCAGACATCGTCGTCCTCGACCTCACCCGCGCCCTGGCCGGCCCGCACGCCGCGATGATGCTCGGCGACCTGGGCGCCCGTGTGATCAAGGTCGAGTCGCCGGGCGGTGACGACACGCGCGGATGGGGTCCGCCGTTCGTGGGTGAGCCCGGAGACGAGGAGTCGACCTACTTCCTCTCGTGCAACCGCAACAAGGAGTCGGTCACGGCCGACCTCAAGAGCAGCGAGGGCAAGGAGCTGCTAACCCGGTTGGTCCGGCAGTCCGACGTGCTCCTCGAGAACTTCCGCCCCGGCGTGCTCGCGCGCCTCGGGTTCTCCGAGGAGCACCTCCACGAGCTCAACCCGCGCCTGGTCGTCTGCTCGATCACGGGCTTCGGCCACGACGGTCCCGAGGGCGGCCGCGCGGGCTACGACCAGATCGCGCAGGGCGAGGCCGGCCTGATGAGCCTCACCGGCCCCTCGCCCGAGGAGCCCACGAAGGTGGGCGTGCCGATCGGCGACCTGCTGGCCGGCATGAACGCCGTGTACGGGGTGGTGGCCGCGCTGCACGAGCGCCACACCACGGGGCGGGGACGGGTGGTCCGCACGAGCCTGCTCGCGAGCATCGTCGGCGTGCACGCGTTCCAGGGCACCCGGTGGACCGTCGCGGGCGAGGTGCCGCGAGGCATGGGCAACCACCACCCCTCGATCTCCCCGTACGGGCTGTTCCGTACGGCCGACGCCCCCGTGCAGATCGCGGTGGGCAGCGAAGGGCTGTGGGCGCGGTTCGCACCGTTGATCGGACTCGACCCTGCCGCCGCACCGTACGCGACAAACCCGGACCGTGTCCGGCGTCGAGACGACCTCACCGCGGTGGTGGAGGAGAGATTCGCCGACGGGGGTGCGGAGACGTGGCTGGCGCGGCTGGCCGAGGCCGGCGTCCCGGCGGGCAAGGTGAGGACGCTCGACGACGTCTACACCTGGGACCAGACGCTCTCGCAGGGTCTCGTGATCGACGTCGAGCACGAGAGTCTCGGCACGGTGCAGCTGCCCGGGCCCTCCTTGCGGCTCGACGACAACGCGTACGCCGGCGGCCGCGAGCACCACCTGCCTCCGCCGCGGCTCGGACAGCACAACGCCTCCGTCGCCGCCTGGCTCGACGCGGCCGAGGCTGCGGAGGCCGCGCCGCCGAGGTGACGGGGCAGCCCGGCGCCGCCGGCACCGCCGGCGTCACCGGCGCGGCAGGGTCACCACCGGGACGGGGACGCGCGTCATGATCCGCGGCGCATTGGATCCGAGGAAGATCCGGCGCAGCGGTCCTTCGCGGCTCGACGTCATCACCAACAGGTCGCCCTCGAGCCAGCGGACGCGGTCGACCGCGCTGCGCCAGGAGTCGCCGACCGCGACCAGAAGGTCGGTGACCTCGGCGCCCTCCCTCTCGAGCAGGGCCGCGGCACGGTCCTGGACGGCGGTGACCCGTTCCTGCCACGCCCGGAAGACGTCGTCGTCGGCGCGACGGCCTCCCCCGTCCGGCAACGCCGGCACCCGCCGTACCCCGAACGTGACCAGGGCGATCCCCACGCCGGCCCGCTTCGCCAGGGCGACCGTGCCACCGACGGCCGAGTCCACGCCCTCGTCGGAGTCGACGGCGAGCACGACCCGCTCGACCCGGTCGCTCCACTCCGACCAGAAGGCCCGTGGCGCCACCATCACCGGCATCGGCGCGCGGTGCAGCAGCCAGCTCGCCACGCTGCCGAGCGCCAGATGACCGATCCTCGCGTCGCCCGAGGAGCCCACCACGAGCATCGACGCCTCGACGCGCTCCGCCTCCTCGACCAGGGCGCGCGGGACGGACCGGGCGGCGCGGACGACGACGTCCGAGACCACCGCCGGAGGGAGGCCCTCGCGAGCACTGCTCACCGCCTCGGAGGCCATCGCCTCCAGGTGCCGCCGCCAGTCCGCGTCAGCGCCGGAGGCTGCGGTGCCCCGTCCCCACGCGTCGGCCACGACGCAGCAGAGGACCAGATCCTCCCCGGTCGACGCGGCGAGACGGCCCGCGAGGTGCACGGCGTTCGAGCCACGTCCGTCCGGGCCGACCGCCGCGACCACCGTCATGACCGTGCCTCCTCGTCCCCGTCGGCGCTCCGCAGCGTCGAGCGCTTGAAGCCGTAGGCGAAGTAGAAGATCAGGACCACCGAGACCCATCCCAGGAACACCAGCCACGTGACAAGGTCCAGGCCCGTGATCACATAGAGGCAGGCGGCGATGGAGAGCAGCGGCAGCACCGGGTAGAACGGCACCTTGAACGTCCGCTCCAGGTCGGGGGCGCGTCGCCGCAGGATGATGACACCTGCCGCGACCACCATGAACGCCACCAGCGTCCCGATGCTGACCGTGTCCAAGAGCCAGTCCAGCGGGATGAATCCGGCGATGATCGCGACCACGGTCGCGACGATGATCGTGTTCGGGACGGGGGTCAGGGTCCGCGGGCTGACCCGGGCGAAGATCGGTGGCAGCATCCGGTCGCGGCCCATGGTGAAGAGGATGCGCGTCTGGCCGTACATCACGACGAGGGTGATGCTGAAGATCGAGATCACGGCCCCTGCGGCGAGGACCGTGCTCGGCCAGGTGGACCCGGTGACGTTCTCGAGGATCTGCGCGAGCCCGGCCTGCTGTCCCTCGAAGTCCTGCCAGGGTTGCGCCGCGACCGCGGTCAGAGCCACCGCGACGTAGAGGATCGAGACGATGAGGAGCGACCAGATGATGGCCCTCGGCATGGTGTGCGCCGGGTCCTTGACCTCGTCCCCGGCGGTCGAGACGGCGTCGAGCCCGATGTAGGAGAAGAAGATCGTCGCCGACGCCGCCTGGATCCCCGCGACGCCGAACGGCGCGAAGTCACTCAGGTTGTCGGTGCTCCAGCCCGTGGCGGCGATCGCCACGAAGAGGATCAGCACACCGACCTTGATCGCCACCATGACGGTGTTGACGATGGCCGACTCGCTGGCGCCGCGGATCAGCAGCATCGCGCAAAGGCCGACCAGGACCATCGCCGGCAGGTTCACAATGCCACCCGCCTCGGGGGCGTACGACAGGTCGTGCGGGATGGTGGCCCCGAAGAGGTTGTCGAGGAGCTGGTTGAGGTACTCCGACCAGCCGACGGCCACGGCTGACGCCGACACCCCGTACTCAAGCAGGAGACAGGCGGCCACGACCATCGCGACGACCTCGCCGAGGGTGGCGTAGGCGTACGAGTAGGACGACCCCGACACCGGCACGCTCCCGGCCAGCTCGGCGTAGCAGAGCGCCGTGAGCCCGGCGGTGACCGCGGCGATCACGAAGGACACGACCACGGCCGGGCCGGCATCGGGGACGGCGGTGGTGAGGACGAAGAAGATGCCCGTCCCGACGGTTGCCCCCACCCCGAAGCCGATCAGCTGGACGAGCCCGATCGTGCGCTTGAGGCCCTCCTCGGCGTGCGGCCGCTGACCCACCGGCATCCGTCGGAAGATCTGTGAGGCGAACGACTCGGCCATGACCGATCAAAGGCACGGTCACGACCGCCCCGCAAGCCGGAGTGCGGCGGCGGGACGGCGTCGGAACGGCAGTAACCGGCGTCACGCATGGTGCGCGCGGCGCTCGGGTACCGAACGGTCTCCGACCGAAGGAGGCGCCTTTCCGATGGCCACGTCCACCAGCCCGCGCGACGGGCACGCGACCCTCGCGGACCGTCCACCGTCGCTCGCCCTGCCCGGGATCGTGCTGGGAGCCGGGCTCGGCGGGTTCGTCGACGGAATCCTCCTGCACCAGATCCTGCAGTGGCACCACCTGCTGACGTCGACCAACACCGACAACATCGGTGTGCCCTACTACCCGGCCAACACGGTGCACGGCCTCGAGATCAACACGCTGTGGGACGGCATCTTCCACGCCGTCACCTGGGTGCTGGTCCTCACCGGGCTGGCCCTCCTCTACTCGCGCGTCCAGCACTCGCGCGGACGGGTGTGGGCCTCGCGCGCGCTGTGGGGCTGGGTGCTCGTCGGGTGGGGCGTCTTCAACCTCGTCGAGGGCATCGTCGACCACCACCTGCTCGGGATCCACCACGTACGGAGCGGTCCGAACGAGCTCGCCTGGGACCTCGCGTTCCTGGCCCTCGGTGCGGTGCTCGTCCTCGTCGGGTGGCTGCTGCAGCGCGGCGCCACGTTCACCGACGACCGGGCTGTGGCCGACCGGGCATGAGCCGGCTGACTGCGGCGGCCGGCCCCGGCGTGCTCGCGCACGGGCCGTCGCACGACGAGGGGGTCGGCAGCCGGCTCCTCGAGGTCGCCCTGACGACCGGCCCGCTGGTCGTCGTCACGCTCCTCGCCCTCGCCTACGTCGCCGCGGCTGTGATCGAACGCGGGCGTCGCGGGTGGTCGACCGTCCGCACCGTGGCCTTCGTCGCGGGGTCGGTGGTGCTCCTGCTGGCCCTCTCCCCCGCGTTCGACCGCTATGCCGACGACGACTTCGCGGGGCACGCCGCGCAACACATCCTGATCGCCATGCTCGCCCCGCTCCTGCTGGTGCTCGCCGCACCCGTCACGCTGCTGCTGCGTACCCTCCCGCACGCCGGAGCCGTCCGCGTGGGCCGGATCCTGCGGTCTCGACCCGTCGGGGTGCTGACCCGACCCGTCGTCGCGCTCGTCCTCAGCAGCGGTGGGCTCGTGCTGCTCTACTTCACCCCGCTGTACGACCTGAGCACCCGCAACGGCGCCGTCCACGGCCTCGTCCATCTCCACATGCTGCTGGCGGGCCTGCTCTTCGCCTGGGTGATCGCCGGTCCCGACCCTGCGCCTGGCCGGGCCACGGTGCCCGTGCGCCTCGTGGTGCTCGGGGTCGCCATCCTCGTCCACGCCGTGGTCTCGCAGCTGCTGTACGCCGGCCTGCTGGTGCAGGTCCGCGAGCCCGTGGCGGAGATGCAGGCCGCGGGGAACCTGATGTACTTCGGCGGTGACCTGGTCGAGCTGATGCTGGCGCTCGCGCTCCTGCTCACCTGGCGCACGAAGCCGGCGCGGACGCACGAGGGCCCCGAGACCGTGCGGTCCCGGGGCCCTGTGGCGATCAGCTGATCACGCGATCAGGCTGATCGGACTGCTCAGACGAACTTCTCGTCCTTCGCGGCCTTCTC
The DNA here is from genome assembly GCF_019550915.1 of Mumia sp. zg.B17. Classification (GTDB taxonomy): domain Bacteria; phylum Actinomycetota; class Actinomycetes; order Propionibacteriales; family Nocardioidaceae; genus Mumia. The sequence continues at coordinate 279,443 of NZ_JAHWCI010000009.1, read as the reverse complement.
GAGCAGCAGTGCGGGCGGGGTGAAGCGCTCGCCGTACGCCGCGGCGAGCTCCTGGGCCCGCTCGGTGAACGCCTGCACGCCGATGCGGCCGTCAGCAGCCTCGTAGCCGTTGATGTACTGCAGCGCACCACCGTAGACCGGCGGGAAGCCGATGCCGAAGATCGAGCCGATGTTGGCGTCGGCGACGGTGCGGAGCACACCCTCCTCGAGACAGCGGACCGTCTCGATGGCCATGATGAAGGTGTAGCGCTCCTGCATGTCGGCCCACGGGATCTCCGCGCCCTCCTTGCGGAACTGCGAGAGTCCCGACCAGAGGTGCTTCTTGGCGTCGGCGGGGTACTCGTAGAAGCCCGCGCCGGCCGCCTTGCCCTTGCGGTCGAGGTCGACGAGCGTGTTGATGACGTCCATCGCCGGGCTGTCGGGGAAGGCCTTGCCCTCGCCCTCGGCGGCGGCCTTGGCCTCGCCGTTGATCTTCTGCGGCAGGGTCAGCGTGACCTCGTCGATCATCGCCAGCGGCGGAGCCGGGAAGCCCTTCGTCGTCGCGGCGCGCTCGATCGAGACCGGGTCCAGGCCCTCGGCGAGCATCTCGGCGCCCTCCATCGTGAGGGTGCCGAAGACGCGGCTGGTGAAGAAGCCGCGGCTGTCGTTGACGACGATCGGCGTCTTCTTGATCTGCTTGACGTAGTCGAGCGCGCGGGCGATCGCCTCGTCGGAGGTCTTCTCGCCCACGATGATCTCGACCAGCGGCATCTTGTCGACCGGCGAGAAGAAGTGGATCCCGATGAAGTCCTCGGGACGCTTGACGCCGTCGGCGAGGATCGTGATCGGCAGCGTCGACGTGTTGGACCCCAGCAGGGCGTCGGGCTTCACGACCGGCTCGAGGTCACCGAAGACCTGCTTCTTGAGCTCGACCGACTCGAAGACGGCCTCGATGACGAAGTCGCATCCCTCGAGCTCAGCGTAGTCGGCCGTCGGGTGGATGCGTCCGAGGATCTCGTCGCGCTTCTCGGCCGTCAGGCGCCCCTTCTCGACCTGCTTGTCGAGGAGCTTGGTGCTGTAGGCCTTGCCCTTCTCGGCCGCCTCGATCGAGATGTCCTTGAGCACGACGTCGATGCCCGCACGGGCCGAGACGTACGCGACGCCGGCGCCCATCATGCCGGCACCGAGGATGGCGAGCTTGGTGGCCTTCGTCTTCTCGATGCCCGCCGGACGCGAGCCGCCGGCGTTGATCGCGTTGAGGTCGAAGAAGAACGCCTGCGTCATGTTCTTGAACTGCTGGCCGGTGACCAGGTCCACGAAGTAGCGCGACTCGATGCGCGAGGCGGTGTCGAAGTCGACCTGCGCACCCTCGACGGCCGCCGACATGATGTTGCGCGGAGCCTTGAACGGAGCGCCCTTGGTCTGCTTGCGCAGGTTGGACGGGAACGCCGGGAGGAACTGCGCCAGCTTGGGCGACGAGGGGGTGCCACCGGGCATCCGGTAGCTCTTCTTGTCCCAGGGCTGGGTGAAGGCCTCGGCGTCGTCCTTGTTGGCGAGGATCCACGCCTTGGCGGCGGGGACCAGGTCGTCCTGCGTGGCGACGACCTGGTCGATCAGACCGGTTTCGAGGGCGCGCTGGGGCTTCATGCGCGGTCCCTGGAGGAGGACCTCCATGAGGGCCTTCTGCAGGCCGAACATTCGGACGGTGCGGGTGACGCCGCCGCCGGCGGGCAGCAGGCCCAGGGTGACCTCGGGCAGACCGATCTCGTAGCGGCCCTCGACGGCGATGCGGCGGTGGGTCGCGAGAGCGATCTCCAGGCCGCCACCGAGCGCCGCGCCGTTGATCGCGGCGACGACCGGCTTGCCGAGCGTCTCGAGCGTGCGCAGCGTGGCCTTCATCGCCTCGACGCTCTCGAACACGACAGGCGCGTCCGCGGGGGTCATCTGCGTCATCAGCTTGAGGTCGCCACCGGCGAAGAACGTGCTCTTGCCGCTGGTGACGACGACGCCGGTGACGTCGTCCTTCTCAGCGACGAGACGGTCGACCGCCGCCTTCATCGAGGCCTGGTAGGCCTCGTTCATCGTGTTGGCGCTCTGGGTCGGGTCGTCGAGGACCAGGGTGACGATGCCGTCCTCGCCGCGTTCGTAACGGACGGCCTCGGCCGCCGTGGTCGTAGCGTTCTCAGTCATTCGTGTGTGCTCCGTGAACTCTGCTCGTCAAGAAAGGGTGAGTCGGTGGGCGAGGGATCAGAGACGCTCGACGACGGTGGCGATGCCCATGCCGCCGCCGACGCACAGCGTCGCGACGCCGTAGCGCTGGTCGCGTCGCTCGAGCTCGTCGACGAGGGTGCCGAGGATCATCGCACCGGTCGCGCCGAGCGGGTGGCCCATCGCGATCGCTCCACCGTTGACGTTGACGATGTCGTGCGGGACGGACATGTCCCGCATGAAGCGCAGCACCACCGCGGCGAACGCCTCGTTCATCTCGTACAGGTCGATGTCGCTCGCCTCGAGGCCCGCCTTCGCGAGAGCCTTGCGGGTCGCCGGCGCAGGGCCGGTGAGCATGATCGTGGGCTCCGAGCCGGAGACCGCGGTCGCGAGGATCCGGGCGCGCGGGGTGAGGTCGTTGCGCCGGCCCGCCTCCTCGTTGCCGATCACGACGATCGCGGCACCGTCCACGATGCCGGAGCTGTTGCCGGCGTGGTGGACGTGGTCGATCTTCTCGACCGAGTGGTACTTCTCGAGGGCGACGGCGTCGAACCCGCCGAAGTTGCCGATCGCCTCGAACGACGGTGCGAGCGAGGACAGCGACTCGACCGTGGTGCCCGGACGCACGAACTCGTCGTGGTCGAGGATCGTGAGGCCGTTGACGTCCTGCACCGGGACGACCGACTTGGCGAAGTAGCCGTTGGCGATCGCCTTGGCGGCACGCGCCTGCGACTCCGCGGCGTAGGTGTCGACGTCGGTGCGGCTGAAGCCCTCGATCGTCGCGATCAGGTCGGCGCCGATGCCCTGGGGCACGAAGTCGGTCGCGAACGCGGTGGCCGGGTCCATCGCCCAGGCGCCACCGTCGGCGGCCATCGGGACGCGGCTCATCGACTCGACGCCGCCGGCGAGGATCAGGTCCTCCCAGCCGGACCGGACGCGCTGCGCGGCCTGGTTGACCGCCTCGAGGCCCGAGGCGCAGAAGCGGTTGAGCTGCACGCCCGCGACGCTGTCGGGGAGTCCCGCGGCGAGCGCGGCGGTCTTGGCGATGTCGGCGCCCTGGTCGCCGACAGGGGTGACGCAGCCGAGGACGAGGTCCTCGACCTGGCCGGGATCCAGAGTCGGGTTGCGCTTCTGGACCTCCTCGAGGAGCCCGGTCACGAGGCTGATGGGCTTCACCTCGTGCAGGGATCCGGTCTTCTTGCCGCGCCCGCGGGGGGTGCGGATCGCGTCGTAGATGAATGCCTCAGTCATGGCGGTCCTTCGATTCGTTGACGACCCGACAAAGTTACTTGCGAGTAACGAGTGTGTCAATGATACCTAAAGGCCACTATGACACCACCGCTGTCATGGTGTTGCCGCGGTGGTCAGTGGCGAGACCACTCCCCGAGGAGCACCTGGAGCGCGGCCACGAGGGCCACCGGCTGGTCGAGCATGATGTGGTGCCCCGCGTCCGGGACGACGGTGACGGGAACGTGCCCGCCCAGCCGCTCGGCGACCGTTGTCGTGATGTCGGTGGTCGCCATGCCCCGCTCCCCTCGGACCAGGGCCGTGGGGCAGTCGGTCTCGGCCACCTCGGCGGGCTCCATCTGGGCGCTGAGGAACACGTGCGGGTCGAACTTCCAGGTCCAGCCGCCCTCCACCTCGCGCACCGAGCCCGCCGCCACGTGCTCACGGACGTACGGGAGGGTCGCGTCGTCGGGCGGCAGCGTACGGAAACGGCGCACGATCTCGTCCCAGCTGGGATAGACCTTGTTGCCGGGCAGGTGCCGCCCGGACTCCTTCCACGCGCGGGTCTCCGGCGACATCTGGCGCACCGGGGAGTCGATCGCGCAGGCGCCAGCGAGCCGTGACCCGTGGTCACGGGCCGCGGTCAGGCTCACGAACCCGCCCATGCTGTGCCCGATCACGACCGGCAAGACGCCGTCCTGTGCACCACCGGACGGCGTCTCGGCCGCGGCGACCGCCATCACCTCCTCGGCGAAGGTGGCGAGGTCGTACTGCCGTCGCCACTGCGAGTCGCCATGCCCGGAGAGATCGATCGCGGCGACCCGGTGCGACGCCGCGAGGAACGGGGCGACGTGGTCCCACCAGCCGGCGTGCGCCGCGCCTCCGTGCACGAGCACGACCACAGGCATCCCCGGCTCGCCCCACGTGCGGTAGGCGATCCGTGCGCCGGCCACGTCGACGTCGTGGCGGTGGTACGGCGTTGCGACCGCCTCGGAGAACCAGGCGGGTACGGCGGTGACCGGCGCCGCACCGGTCGTCTGCGAAGACATGGGCCCCCTCGGGGAGGACGAGCTGTGATCCTTCCGGAACCCTACGACCGGCGGCGTACTATCTCGCGCTTGGTCTCGTTGACGGCGCTCTCGTAGGCCGTCACGAGCGCTTGCACCGTGAGCGGCTTGAAGCGCTCGACCATCGCCGCGATCGCCTCCGACGACTCGCCGCTCGCTCGGTAGTGCGGCAGCACCTTGTCGCGGAAGACCTCGGTCAGCTCCTCCGCGATCGCCCGGGCATGCGTCTCGAAGATGCGCTCGGCCTCGACGGCGCCGTCGAGCGGGAGACCGAGGTCCATGAGCTCGATGCCGATCGACAGGTGGGCGGGCGCGACTCGGAAGACGTCCTCGTCGGGCGTCGGCTCGACCACCCGCAGCGCGACGAGCAGCTCGATGTCGTCGTCGGACAGCGGCCTGCCCGCGCGCGCCTCCAGCGTCGACCGGTCGGCCGTCTCGGGCAGGTCGGAGAGCCAGGGCGCCAGCATCGTGCGTTGAAGCGCGACGTCGCCCGGCGTGGCCGTGGGCGAGAGGCGCTCGAGGTATCCCTCGATGGCCGAGAGCGTGAAGCCGTGCGCCTGGAGCTCGCGCACGAGCTCGAGCCGCACCAGGTGGTCGGCACCGTAGAACCCGTTGCGCCCCTCGCGGACCGGCGGCGGGATGAGCCCTCGGCCGGCGTAGAAGCGGATCGTACGGACGCTCATCCCGACCCGCTCGGCGAGCTGCTCGACCGACATCCGGTCCGGTCCTGTCGGGGTCATGTCCGCACGATAGACCGCTCGACGGCTCTGGTCAGTCCACCCCCATCGGCAGGATCACGACGGGGCACGGGGCGGTCCGGGCGAGGACGTCGCTGACCGAGCCCAGGGCGTTGTGCCTGATCGTGGACGTGCCGTGGCTGCCGATCACGAGCATCTGCGCCCCAGCAGCGACCGACAGGAGGATGTCGACCGGCAGCCCTTCGTGGACGCCGACCGACACCTCGGCGTCGCCGTCGTGGAGCGCGGCCACCTCGGCCGTCTCGGCCGCGAGGCGCTCGCCCTCGGCGATGGTCCGGACCGACGATCGGTCGGGATCCACGGTGATCACGACCTGCACCGCCGCGCCCCGCAGGTCGGCCTCCGTCATCGCCCAGTGGAGCGCGCGTCGCGCTCCCGCCGAGCCGTCGCTGCCGACGACGATCGTCCCGGTCCGTTGTGGAGACTCAGTCATGCCGCCATCCTGTCGGACGCGCGGCCGGCAGGCGACCCTCAGAGACCCATCGTGCGGCCGATGATCTCCTTCATGATCTCGGTCGTGCCCCCGTAGATGGTCTGGATGCGCGTGTCCGCGTACGCCTTGGAGATCGGGTACTCGCTCATGAAGCCGTACCCGCCGAAGAGCTGGAGGCACTGGTCGACCGTCTTCTTCTGGACCTCGGTCGTCCACCACTTGCCCATCGCCGCGTCGGAGATGGTGAGCGTGCCGGCGTTGAGCTCCATGATCGAGCGGTCGACGAAGACCTGAGCGATCTGCGCCTCGGTCTCGAGCTCGGCGAGGGTGAAGCGGGTGTTCTGGAAGGAGCCGATCGGACGTCCGAACGCCTTGCGCTCCTTGACGTACTCCAACGTGAGGTCGATGACGGCGCGGCACGCGGCGGCGGCGGCCACCGAGATCGCGAGCCGCTCCTGAGGGAGCTTCTCCATCAGGTAGACGAAGCCGTTGCCCTCCTCGCCGAGGAGGTCCTCCTTGGGGACCCTGACGTCGGTGAAGAAGAGCTCGGCGGTGTCCTGCGCCTTGAGGCCGAGCTTGTCGAGGTTGCGACCGCGCTCGAAGCCCTCCATGCCGCGCTCCAGCACGATCAGCGAGACGCCCCGCGCCCCCGCGCTCGGGTCGGTCTTGACCGCGACGATCACGAGGTCGGCGAGGATGCCGTTGGAGATGAAGGTCTTCTGGCCGTTGACGAGGTAGTGGTCGCCCTGGTCGATCGCCGTGGTCGCGATCGCCTGGAGGTCCGAGCCGGTGCCGGGCTCGGTCATGGCGATCGCCGCGATCGACTCGCCGCTGCAGAACGCGGGCAGCCAGCGCGCCTTCTGCTCCTCGTTCGCGTACGACAGCAGGTATCCCGACACGAGGTCGACGTGCAGCGGGAAGCCGACACCGCTGGCGTGCGCCCGCGCCAGCTCTTCGTCGATGATCGCGTTGTAGCGGAAGTCCGAGACCCCGCCACCGCCGTGCTCCTCCGGCATCATGAAGCCGAGGAAGCCCTGCCGACCGGCAGCCCGCCACATGTCGCGGGAGACGATGCCGTCGATCTCCCACTGTGCGTGGTACGGCTTGATCTCCTTGTCGACGAAGGTCCGGAAGGCGTCGCGGAACGCGTCGTGGTCCTCGGTGAAGATGGTGCGCTGCATCGGCGGGCCCTTCGTGGTGTCGTGGTTAGGACGGATCGTTCTGGACGACGGCGCCGGACGCGACGAGGGCGTCGACGTCGCCGACGCCCCACGCGGCGAGGGCTTCGCGGGTGTGCGCCCCGGGCCGGGCGGGGGGACGCCCCAGGGTGGCCGGAGTCCGCGAGAACCGCGGTGCGGGCGCCGCCTGGACGACGCCGTCGTGCTCGACGTACGTGCCGCGCGCGGCGAGGTGCGGGTGCTGGGGTGCGTCGCGAATCGGGACCACGGGCGCCACGCACGCGTCCGTGCCCTCGAAGACCTCCGCCCACTCGGCCTGCGTGCGCTCGGCGAAGCGGGCCGCCAGGCGGGCGCGCAGCTCCGGCCAGACGCGAGGGTCGTTGCGGTCGGGCAGCGGTGAGTCGGGCAGCGCCACGTCGGCCGGCACGTCGAGGCCGAGCAGCCGCACCATCTCCGCATAGAACTGCGGCTCCAGCGCGCCCACGGACATCCAGCGTCCGTCGGAGGTCTCGTACACGTCGTAGAACGGCGCACCGCTGTCGAGGAGGTTGGTGCCGCGGGCATCGTTCCAGGCGCCGACCTGCTGGAGGTTGGTGATCATCGTGAGCAGGTGCGCCGTGCCGTCGACGATCGCGGCGTCGACGACCTGGCCGCGGCCGGAGGTGCGTGCCTCGAGGAGAGCGGCGAGGAGGCCGACGACGAGGTAGAGCGAGCCACCCGCGAAGTCGCCGAGCAGGTTCATCGGGATCTGCGGGGGCCCGCCCGCGCGGCCGATCGGGTCGAGCGCCCCGGAGACGGCGACGTAGTTGACGTCGTGCCCGGCGCTCGAGGCGAGCGGGCCGTCCTGGCCCCACCCCGTCATGCGTCCGTAGACCAGCCGAGGGTTGCGCTCGAGGCAGACGTCGGGGCCGAAGCCGAGCCGCTCGGCGACGCCGGGCCGGAAGCCCTCGACCAGCACGTCGGCTCGCTCGACCAGCTCGAGCAGGACGGCGACACCGTCGGGCTGCTTGAGGTCGATCGCGACCGTACGGCGACCGCGGGCGAGGACGTCACGCTCCTGCGGCAGCGACTGGAGGCCTCCCGGCGACACCCGGTCCACACGGACGACGTCCGCGCCAAGGTCGGCGAGGAGCATCGCGGCGAAGGGGCCGGGGCCGATCCCCGCGATCTCCACGACCCTGAGGCCGGACAGCGGGCCGGACAGCGGGCCGGACGGCGGTGTGGTGTCGGTCACGCCCTGATTGTGACAGTAGGACTGTCAGAGTGGCAAGCGCGCGCCACCTGCGGCTACGCTCGCCGAGTGTGACACGTCCGATGTCACATCCCGCGTGACAGGAGAGCGTCGATGAGCGTCGTCTACAGCAGGCAGGGCTCCGGTGAGCCGCTCGTCCTCCTCCACGGGATCGGTCACCGCAAGGAGGCGTGGAACCCCGTGCTGTCACGGCTCGCCGCGCACCACGACGTCGTCGCTCTGGACCTCCCCGGTTTCGGCGCGTCGCGGGCCCTCCCGAGGAGCAGGCGCGACGGCATGGACCAGCTCACCGAGGCGCTGGCCGACTTCTTCGCCGCCGTCGGGATCGACCGGCCCCACGTCGTCGGCAACTCCCTCGGTGGCGCCCTGGCCCTCGAGCTCGCCGCCTGCGGCTCCGTGCGTACCGCGACGGCGCTCTCCCCCGCCGGGTTCTGGACCGAGCCCGGCCGCGCCTGGGCGTTCGCGGTATTGCTCGGGCTGAAGGGCACCTCCCGCCTTCCCGAGCCGTTCGTCCGCCGCATCTCGACCCGCCGCTGGACCCGGGCGGCGGCGATGTCGTCGCTGTTCGCCCACCCGGGGCGGATCACCGCCGACGACTTCCTCGGCGACACCTTCGCCCTGCGCGACGCCGACGCCTTCGTCCGGGTGCTTCGGTCGGGGGCGCGCTACCACTACCGCGGCCGGCCGTCGGTCCCGACGACGGTGGCCTGGGGGGCGAAGGACCGCATCCTCCTCCCGTCCCAGGCGCAGGAGGCACGTCGACGGCTCCCGACGGCGACGCACGTGGCCCTCCCCGGCTGCGGCCACGTCCCGATGATCGACGACCCCGACCTCGTCGCCGCAGTGATCCTCGAGCGCACGCGCGGAGTCTCGCCGGTTGCGGCCTGACCGGCGTACGGATCACGCCTTGCGGCGGTCACCCGGCCGCTCGCGAAGCCCGACCAGGGTGAACAGGAACACCAGCGCCGCCGTGATGCAGAGCAGCGTGAGCCCGACCGTGTAGGTGTGGTCCTCCTCGTTGTAGGTCGCACCCATCACCAGCGGCGGGAAGAAGCCACCGAGACCACCGGCGGCACCGACGATCCCGGTGACCGAGCCGGTCTTGTCGGCCGGGGCGCGCTGGGCGACCCACGCGAACACCGACCCCGACCCGAGCCCCAGGAACGCCGCCATCGCCACGAAGGCGAGACCGGCCGGCCACTCCGGCTCGGGACGCAGGGCGAGCACCACGGCCATCACCGCGGTGCCGGCGAGCGAGACGAGGGTGACGAACCGCGGCCCCAACCTGTCCGACAGTGCACCGCCGACGGGACGCGCGATCACGGCCGCCAGCGCAAACCCCGCCGTCCGCTCACCGGCCTCCGTGAGGCCGTACCCGTAGGTCGTCACGTCGCCGAGATAGGTGGGCAGATACGTGGAGAACGCCACGAACCCGCCGAACACGATCGCGTAGAGCAGGGACATCTGCCAGGTCACCGGCTCCTTGAGCGCCGCCAGGAGCTTGGGTCCGGCCTTGTCCGCCGCCGGGCTCCAGCGTGGGGAGTCCCGCATGAACGCCCAGCACGCCGCGGCCGTCGCCAGCAGGGCGACGGCGAGGATCACGTGCGTCGCCATGTAGCCGAACCAGTCCACGAAGCGCGGGGTGAAGAACGACGACAGTGCCGTGCCACCCATGCCCGCACCGAACAGGCCGGTCGCGAAGCCCTGGCGAGGCTTCTCGTACCACGCCTTCACCGTGGGGATGCCGACCGCGAACGTCGTGCCGCCGATGCCGAGGAAGAACCCGAAGACGAGAAGCAGGGCGTAGGAGTCGGCGTTGCCTGCCACCGCGACGAGGACCACGAACGGCGCCGTCGCGACGAGCAGGACGGTGAACATCAGCCGGCCGCCGTACTTGTCGGTGAGCGTGCCGGCCGCGATCCGGCCCAGCGACCCGACGATCACGGGGACCGCGACCGCGAGCGACTTCTGCGTGGAGCTCAGGTCCATGTCGCCGGCGTAGCGGGCCGCGAGCGGCCCGATCATGTTCCACGCCCAGAAGCTGATCGCGAACGCCCAGGTGGCGAGGATCAGGTTGCGGGTCTGGGCGGCCCTCGGGAGAGCAGGTGCGTCGGTGGCGGTGCTCATCGCGGTGCCTTTCGGTGATCCACGGCCTGGTCGGTCGGTCAGCGGTCGCGGTCCGGTGTGCCGACGGGCTCCCAGCCCGGCCGCGGCGCGCGGGTTGCGGAGACGTCGTCGCGGCTGCGATAGACGATGTAGGGGCGGAACAGGTAGTGGACCGGCGCCGTGAACGCATGCACCAGCCGCGTGAACGGCCAGATCGCGAAGAGCGCCAGGCCGACCAGCGTGTGCACGTGGAACGACGTGGACGCGGCCGCCATCGCGTCGACGTCCGGCTGGAGGACGAACAGGCTCCGGAACCAGGGCGACACCGTGTGCCGGTAGTCGGTGACGTTGGTGTCGAACACGCTCACGACGGTGGTCACGAGCCCCGCGACGATCGCCGCGACCAGCACGACGTACATCGTCTTGTCGTTCTTGGTGGTGGCCATGAACACCGGCCCGGTCTTGCGCCGGCGATAGATCAGCATGACGACGCCGACGAGCGTGGCGAGACCGGCGATCGTCCCGAGCGACAGCGCCATCGCGTGGTACTCGCTTTCGCTGACGCCGATGGCGTCGGTCCACGCCTCCGGGACGAGCAGCCCGATGACGTGCCCGATCACCACGACGAGGATCCCGAAGTGGAACAGCGGGGACGCGATGCGCAGCAGCGCCGACTCGTAGAGCTGGGAGGACCGGGTGGTCCAGCCGAACTGGTCGTAGCGGTAGCGCCAGATCAGCCCGCCGACGAAGGTCGCGAGGACCAGGTACGGGATGACCCCCCACAGGACGACGTCCATCAGTGACCTCCGGAGTCCGACATCGGCAGGAGACGGGGGTCGTAGGAGTCGAGCCCGACCGTCTCCGTGGGTGGCCCCGCCATCGCCATCGCGGCGGCGCGGTCCTGCGGTCCCGGGCCGTCGTACGTCGCGCACACCCCGCGCAGCACGTGCGCCCACGGGGTGGGCGTCGCCCCGGGCTCGTCCTTGCCGGCGGTCTGCTCGAGCGCCAGCCGCAGCAGCTCCACGCTCGGCCGGTAGCGCTCGAGGAGCTCGCCGCCGCGCTCCGGGTCGTGCGCCGCCAGCTCCAGCACCATCGGCAGGTAGTCAGGGAGCTCGCCGTGGGTGTCCACGAGCAGGCCGGAGTCGCGGTAGGCCTGCTTGAACCCCGCGAGCACCTCGCCACGGCGCCGCGTGTCTCCGTCGGTGAAGTAGGAGAGGTAGAGCGGATGCTTGCGGTCCAGGTCGAAGACCTCGACGTACCGGCGCGCCAGCGCCTGCACCGGGGTCTCCTCGATGACGTCGATGAAGGCGAGGAGGTGCCGGTACGGCGCGCGGCGCGCGGTGCGACCGCGTCCGGCGGACTGCTCCTCGAGCGCAGCGCGGATCAGCGGGAGGCGTTCGACGAGCCGTTCGTCGGGATAGGCGAGGAGCAGCGCGGCGCTGCGGTGCGCGACCCGGTGGTCGGTCATGGGACGTCCTCCCGGTCGGTCGCCGGAGGCGGGAACATCCCCTGCGGAGCGCCGCGGCCGTCCCAGTTCAGGAGGTTCACCTGACCGCTGCTCGAGGGGTCCGGGGCGGCCACGGTGTCGGTTCCCTGACGCTGCCTGAGCGCGTGGAAGTTCTCGACCGCCATCGGCACCGGCCGTCCGCTCGCCTCGCCGACCGCCCCCGACTCGTACATGCCCGGCCCTTCCTCGAAGTCGAGCGAGCAGCCGAGCTCCTCGAGGTCGTGGGCCTGCTCGGCGTGTGCCGTCGGGATCACGTACCGCTCGTCGTACTTGGCGATCGCCATCAGGCGGTACATCTCGTACATGTCCTCCTCGGACATGTCGACCGACGCCGGGATCGTGCCGTCAGGGACCTTGCCGAGGTTGATCCCGCGCATGTAGGACCGCATCGCGGCCAGCTTGCGCAAGACGCCGGTGATCACGTCGGTGTCCCCGGCGGTGAAGAGCTCGGCGAGGTACTCGACGGGGATGCGCAGCGCCTCGATCGCCCCGAACAGGGTGCGCTCGTCCTCCGCGTCGTGCCCCTGGTCGGCGAGCAGGTCGACGATCGGCGACAGCGGCGGGACGTACCAGACCATCGGCATCGTCCGGTACTCCGGATGCAGCGGCAGCGCGACCTTGTAGCGCTTGGCCAGCGCGTAGACCGGTGAGCGGCTCGCGCCCTCGATCCAGTCCTCCGGGATCCCGTCGGCCCGGGCCTGCGCACGGACCTGCGGGTCGTCGGCGTCGAGCATGAGGTCGAGCTGCGCCTGGTAGAGCTGCTGCTCGTCCTCGACGGACGCGGCCTCGGTGACGCGGTCGGCGTCGTAGAGGAAGACGCCGATGTAGCGCAGCCGTCCGACGCAGGTCTCGGCGCACACCGTCGGGATGCCGACCTCCACCCGCGGATAGCAGAAGGTGCACTTCTCGGCCTTGCCCGACTTGTGGTTGAAGTACATCTTCTTGTACGGGCAGCCGGTGATGCACTGCCGCCAGCCCCGGCACCGGTCCTGGTCCACGAGCACGATCCCGTCCTCGGACCGCTTGTAGATCGCACCGCTCGGGCACGACGCCATGCACGACGGGTTGAGGCAGTGCTCGCAGATCCGCGGCAGGTAGAACATGAAGGTCCGCTCGAGGTCGAAACGGATCTTGTCCTCGGACTCGCGGCGCACCTTCTCGACCATCGGGTCCTGCAGCACCGACTCCGGCCCACCGCCGAGGTTGTCGTCCCAGTTCGCCGACCAGGTGATCGCCATGTCCTTGCCGGTGATCAGCGACTTGGGGCGCGCCACGGGGAAGTCGTCACCCAGCGGCGCGCGGGTGAGGTTCTCGTAGTCGTAGGTCCAGGGCTCGTAGTAGTCCGACAGCTCGGGCTGGACCGGGCTGGCGAAGATGGTGAACAGCCGTCGGGCGCGTCCGCCGGTGCGCAGCGAGAGCCGCCCACGACGGTTGCGTACCCAGCCGCCCCGCCAGCGCTCCTGGTCCTCGTACCGGCGGGGATAGCCCTGACCGGGTCGGGTCTCCACGTTGTTGAACCAGACGTACTCGACGCCGCTGCGGTTTGTCCACGCCTGCTTGCACGTGACCGAGCAGGTGTGGCAGCCGATGCACTTGTCGAGGTTCATCACCATCGCGACCTGCGCCATGACCTTCATCGGTTCTCGCTCTCCGCCCGTGGCCGGCCTGGGCTCGGACTAGTACGTCACCGGCACGGTCCGCTTGCGGACGGTGCAGACGATGTCGCGCTGGTTGCCCGTCGGGCCGAGGTAGTTGAACGCGTAGGACAGCTGCGCGTACCCGCCGACGAGGTGGGTCGGCTTGACCAGCAGACGGGTGACGGAGTTGTGGATACCGCCGCGTCGACCGGTCTTCTGCGACTTCGGGACGTCGATCAGGCGCTCCTGCGCGTGGTGGACGTAGACGACGCCGTCGGGCATCCGGTGGCTCACGATCGCGCGCGCGACGAAGACACCGTTGGCGTTGTCGCACTCCACCCAGTCGTTGTCGGCGACCTCGATCCGGTCGGCGTCCCCGACGCTCATCCACACCATCGGACCGCCGCGCGACAGCGAGAGCATGAGGAGGTTGTCCTGGTACTCCGAGTGGATCGACCACTTGTTGTGCGGGGTGAGGTACCGGACCGCGATCTGCAGGGCACCGTCCTCCACGGGAGCCGCAGCGTCTCCCACGGCCACGTCTCCGTACATGCGGTGCATGTCCAGGGGCGGACGGTACGTCGGCAGCTGCTCGCCGTAGTCGCGCATCCAGGCGTGGTCGAGGTAGAAGTGCATCCGCCCGGTGAGCGTGTGGAACGGCTTCAGGCGCTCGATGTTGACCGTGAACGGCGCGTAGCGTCGCCCGCCGGTCTCCGATCCCGACCACTCCGGAGAGGTGATCACCGACTGCGGAGCCTCCTGCGTCATCCGGAAGGTGATCTGCTTCTCCTCCGCGCCCTCGGCGAGGTCGACGAGCGGGCGGCCCGTGCGCCGCTCGAGGTCGCGGAAGCCCTGTGCGGCGAGGTGCCCGTTGGTCGTCCCGGAGAAGGTGAGGATCGCCTCCGCCATCCGCGAGTCGGTGTCGATCGCGGGCCGGCCCTCGGCCGCTCCCGACCCCATCACGCCGTGCTTGGCACCGAGCGAGGCGACCGCCTCCTCGAGGTCGTAGGTGATGTTCTTGGTGGTGAAGCCGAGCTGCTCGGCCTTGGGCCCGACGGCGGCGAGCTTGTCCGCGATCGCGGTGTAGTCGCGCTCGACGACGGCCACGACCGGCATCGTCTTGCCGGCGACCGGATCGGTCTGCCCCTCCCTCCAGTCGAGGCTCCGCCCGCCGGGCTGCGCGATCTCGCCCGGTGTGTCGTGCTGCAGCGGGACGGTGACCAGGTCCTTGCGGACCCCCAGGTGCGTCTTCGCCATCTCCGACAGCCTCACCGCGATCGCGGTGAACATGTCGAAGTCGCTGCGCGTCTCCCACGGCGGGTCGATCGCCGGGGTGAAGGCGTGCACGTACGGGTGCATGTCGGTCGAGGAGAGGTCGTACTTCTCGTACCAGGTGGCAGCCGGGAGGACGATGTCGGACAGCAGCGTCGTCGAGGTCATCCGGAAGTCGGCCGACACGAGCAGGTCGAGCTTGCCCCGCGGCGCCTCGTCCCGCCACCGGATCGTGCGCGGCGGCTCCGGTGCGTCGGTGTCGTCGACGTTCGACCGGGTGCCGAGCAGGTACTCGAGGAAGTACTCGTTGCCCTTCGCCGACGAGCCGAAGAGGTTCGAGCGCCACAGCACGAGCGTGCGCGGCCAGTTCTGCGGTGCGTCGACGTCGTCGATCGCCGCGTTCAGGCTGCCGTCCCGGAGCCGGTCGGCGATCCACGAGCCCGCGTCCGCCGCCGAGCCGGCGGCCGTCGCCGCGCCCGCCTCGTCGGCGAGGTCGAGCGGGTTGCGGTCGAACTGCGGATAGAACGGCATCCATCCCATCCGTGCCGACTTCGCGATCAGGTCGGCGGTGTGCAGGTCGCCGAGGTCGCCCTCCGCGAGCGGTGAGGCGAGGACGTCCTGGTGGGAGCCGTCGGAGCGCCACTGGCCGGTGTGCATGTACCAGTACGACGTGCCGGTCATCGTCCGCGGCGGGCGCGACCAGTCGAGCGCGTTGGCCAGCGACAGCCAGCCGGTGATCGGACGGCACTTCTCCTGGCCGACGTAGTGCGCCCAGCCGCCGCCGTTGCGCCCCATGGCTCCGGTGATCATGAGCAGCGTCAGGATCGCCCGGTACGTGACGTCCCCGTGGAACCACTGGCAGACGCCCGCGCCCAGGATGATCATCGTCCGCCCGCCCGACTCCTCGGAGTTCTGGGCCATCTCGCGTGCGATCCGGATGCACTGCGACGCGGGCACCGACGTGATCGCCTCCTGCCAGGCCGGCGTGTACGGCGACGACGCGTCGTCGTACCCGGTCGGCCACTCGCCGGGCAACCCGTCGCGGCCGACGCCGTACTGCGCGAGCATCAGGTCGAGCACCGTGGTGACGGTGTGCTCCCCGACGCGACGGACCGGGATGCCGCGCCGGATCACGCTTCCCGAGCCGTCGGGGGCGTCGAAGGCGGGCATCAGCACCTCGGCCGGCCGCGCGTCCGGGCCGATCACCGACAGCGCGGGGTCGACCTCGCCGAGGTCGAGGTTCCAGCGGCCCTCACCCTCCTCGCCGTAGCGGAACCCGACCGATCCGTTGGGGACCACCGGCTCGTTCGTACGGGCGTCGAGGAGCACCGTCTTCCACGCCTCGTTCTGCGACGTCCCCGAGCCCTCGAGGTCGGCTGCGGTGAGGAAGTTCTCCGGGACCCAGGAGCCGTCGTCGGACTGCCTGAGCCGGACGAGGAAGGGCAGGTCGGTGTACTGCTTCACGTAGTCGGTGAAGAACGGGACCTGGCGCTCGATGTAGTACTCCTTGAGCATCACGTGGCCCATCGCCATCGCCATCGCCGCGTCGGTGCCGGCCTGCGCCGGCATCCACTCGTCGGCGAACTTCGTGTTGTCGGCGAAGTCGGGTGAGACCGCGACCACCTTGGTGCCGCGATACCTCGCCTCCGCCATCCAGTGCGCGTCCGGCGTGCGGGTGACGGGGACGTTCGACCCCCACATCAGCAGGTACGAGGCGTCCCACCAGTCACCGGACTCCGGGACGTCGGTCTGGTCGCCGAACACCTGCGGGCTCGCCACCGGGAGGTCGGCGTACCAGTCGTAGAACGACGTCATGACGCCGCCGATGAGCTGGATGAAGCGCGTGCCGATGCAGTGCGACACCATCGACATCGCCGGGATCGGAGAGAAGCCCGCGCACCGGTCCGGCCCGTACGTCTTGATCGTGCTCACGTGCGCGGCGGCGGCGATCTCGACCGCCTCCTCCCACGAGATGCGGACGAGGCCACCCTTGCCGCGGGCCTGCTGGTAGCGGCGACGCTTGTCAGGGTCTGCCGCGATCTCCGCGAAGGCGAGGACCGGGTCGCCGAGACGCTCCTTGGCCTCGCGGTACATCTCGATCAGGACACCTCGTCCGTACGGGTAGCGCACCCGGGTGGGCGAGTAGGTGTACCAGGAGAAGGCCGCGCCGCGAGGGCATCCGCGCGGCTCGTACTCGGGGCGGTCCGGTCCCGTGGTGGGATAGTCGGTCTGCTGCGCCTCCCACGTGATGATCCCGTCCTTGACGTAGACCTTCCACGAGCACGACCCCGTGCAGTTCACCCCGTGCGTGGACCGAACGACCTTGTCGTGGCTCCACCGGTCGCGATAGAAGACGTCGCCGCGGCGACCGCCCTTGCGATAGACAGCGCGCCGGTCAGGACTCTCGTCCCAGCGTGAGAAGAAGTCACCGAGCGCGAGCAGGGCCTCCGACGCAGGACCGTCCGTGCCCCCGCCGGATCCCCGGCGCCGAGCACGCGCTCGTCCTTCACGGGTGGTCTGAGTCATCACAGCCTCCTCTCGCGACAACGTAGGTCGGACCGGGCATGGCCGCGACCGGAACTTCTGCGGCCCTCGGACCCCCTGTTCGCCGCCGAGCGGGGCGGGCCGGGGCCGACTACGCTCACCGTCATCGCCCGCACGGAGACGGAGGTTCGTATGCGCGACGTCGCTGCGCTCACCGAGGAGTACGTCGACGCCGCCAGCTCGGCGCCGCACGGAAGGAGCGCCGAGCTGGTGCTCACCGACGGCCCGTTGCGCCAGAGCGTCCTCGGGCTCGCCGAGGGCGCCGAGCTCTCCGAGCACGAGGCACCGCCGGCAGGCAGCATCCTGGTGCTCACGGGCGCGATCGAGGTCGTCGGCGCGTCCGGCACGACCGCCCTCGAGACGGGCATGCTCGCGCAGATCCCCCGCGAGCGTCACTCGGTGAAGGCGCTCGCCGACTCGGTCTTCCTGCTCACCGCTGTGACCGACATCTGACGCACCGGCGGGTAGGCCCTCGATCCGTGGGTACCGACGCGGCATGAAGGACATCGCAGCTGCCACGACGCCGGAGCGGAAGGCCGTCCAGACCGTACGAGCGATGGCTGCCGTGGTCGGCGCCACGTTCGTGCTCGTCGGGATCCTGGGATTCGTCCCGGGGGTGAC
Organism: Mumia sp. zg.B17; assembly: GCF_019550915.1. Classification (GTDB taxonomy): domain Bacteria; phylum Actinomycetota; class Actinomycetes; order Propionibacteriales; family Nocardioidaceae; genus Mumia. Next base: position 261,654 of record NZ_JAHWCI010000009.1, on the reverse strand, counting down.
GACGAACCTCGACGCGATCACCTGGGCCGGTCACGAGAGCGACGCCGAGCTCTTCGGCCTCTTCGAGGTCTCCGTGCTGCACAACATCCTCCACCTCGGGTTCGGGGTGGCCGGGCTGGTCCTCGCGCGGAGCGTGATCGGCTCGCTGCGCTATCTCCTCTGGGGCGGCGTCGCCTATCTGGGCCTGTGGGCGTACGGCGTCATGGTCGACCACGACCACGGCGCCAACATCGTCCCCGTGAACGATGCCGACAACTGGCTCCACCTCGGGCTGAGCATCGGCATGATCTTCCTGGCCGCCGTCGGGCGAGGACTGCTGACGCCCCGCGCGGCCGAACGCGCGCCTGGACGTGCCACGAACTGACGGGATCGCTCAGGTCGGGGCGCTCACACCAGGAACTGGAACGCCGGGTCGTCCGGAGACAGCTTCGTGGCGCGCACCGGCGAGTCCTCGAGCCGCGCGACCAGCCCGCCGAGATCGTCGGGAGAGCCGAGCTCGATACCGACGAGCGCCGGCCCTGTCTCCCGGTTGTGCCGCTTGACGTACTCGAAGAGCGTGATGTCGTCGTCCGGCCCGAGCACCTCGTCGAGGAACCGCCGCAGCGCCCCTGGCTCCTGCGGGAACTCCACGAGCCAGTAGTGCTTCACGCCGCGCGAGACCAGCGCCCGCTCGATCACCTCGGCATAGCGGCTCACGTCGTGGTTACCACCGGACACGACCGCGACGACCGACTCGCCCGGCGCCACGAGCCCGGGCACGCGCAGGGCAGCCGCGGCGAGCGCCCCGGCAGGCTCCGCGATCACGCCGTCGACCTCGAAGAGGGCGAGCATCTCCTCGCTCACGGTGCCGGCGTCGACATCGACCAGCTCGACCGCCCGGCCGCGACGGGCCAGGTCCTCGAGGACGGCCCAGGTGTGGTCCCCCACCCGGCGAACCGCGGCACCGTCGACGAACGCGTCGACCTCGTCCAGCGTGACCGGAACGCCCTTGCCCATCGCCGCGGCCATGCTCGCCGCGCCTGAGGGCTCCACACCGACGATGCGGGTGTGCGGGTGGCGTACCGCGAGCCACGCCGCCATGCCCGCGACCAGGCCCCCTCCTCCGACCGGCACGACGACGACGTCCGGGGCCGAGCCGAGCTGCTCACCGACCTCTCGCGCGACGGTGCCCTGCCCGGCGATCACGTCCGGGTGGTCGAACGCGGGCACGATCGTCGCGCCGGTGCGGGAGGCGTCCTCGTACGCGGCCGCGCTCGCGGCGTCGTAGGTGTCCCCACCGACGATGACCTCGACCGCGTCGCCGCCGAGCGTCGCGATGCGGTCGCGCTTCTGTCGCGGCGTGGTCCGCGGGAGGTAGATGCGTGCGTGCGCGCCGAGGGCACGCGCGGCGTACGCGACTCCCTGGGCGTGGTTGCCTGCGCTCGCGGCGACGAGGCCGCGCCCGCGTTCGGCGTCGTCCAGCCGCGAGATCATGTGGAAGGCGCCGCGGAGCTTGTAGGAGCGGACGACCTGGAGGTCCTCACGCTTGAGCCACACGTCGGCACCCGTCTGCTCGCACAGGCGGACGTCGCGCTCGAGCGGTGTCCGCAGAGCGACCCGGGAGACGGGCTCGTAGGCGGCGTCGACGTCGTCAGCGGTCGCAGGCACACCGTCCAGCGTAAGGACGGGCGCCTGTCCCACTCGCACTCGCCCGCCCGTCGAGACGCCCACCGAGACGCACGTCACGGGCGCGTCAAGATCGCGTCAAGGCCGGTCAAGGTCGCGTCAAGGTCGGCCGCAGGCAGCCGTCAGCGGCCAAGACTCGGCGTCATGAGTCTTGACACCGGCCTCCTGATCACACTGGTGGCCCTTCTGATCGGCTATCTGGTCGCCTCTCTCATCCACCCGGAGCGGTTCTGATGAGCGACGGTCTCGCAGGCGCGCTGAGCCTGCTCGCCCTCGTCGCCCTGCTGGCCTTGGCCTACCGCCCTCTTGGCGACTACATCGCCCGGACGCTCGAGAGCCCGCGCCACAGCCGCGTCGAGCGCCCGCTGTACCGGCTCGCCGGGGTGAACCCGGACGCGACGCAGAGCACCCGCTCGTACGCGCTGGCCGTCGTCGGCTTCTCCGTCGTGAGCCTCCTCCTCCTGTACGTCCTGCTGGTCGCACAGTCGGCCCTGCCCTACTCCCGTGGGATGGGGGGCATGCCCTGGGACATGGCGCTCAACACCGCCGTCTCGTTCGTCACCAACACCAACTGGCAGTCGTACGCCGGTGAGTCGACGCTCGGCTGGACCGCGCAGGCCGCCGGGCTCGCCGTGCAGAACTTCGTGTCGGCCGCGGTCGGCATCGCGGTCGCCGTCGCTCTGATCCGCGGCTTCACGCGAGACCGCTCGGACCAGCTCGGCAACTTCTGGGTCGACCTCGTCCGGGTGAGCCTGCGGGTCCTCCTCCCCATCGCCTTCGTCGGGGCCGTGCTGCTCGTGGTCGTGGGCACCGTGCAGAGCTTCGGCGCGGACCAGGTCGTGGACACGGTCACCGGCGGGCAGCAGACGATCACGACCGGGCCGGTCGCGAGCCAGGAGGCGATCAAGGAGCTCGGCACCAACGGCGGCGGGTTCTTCAACGCGAACTCGGCCCACCCCTTCGAGAACCCGAACGGCTTCTCGAACCTGCTCGAGATCTTCCTCATCCTCCTGATCCCGGTCGCCCTGACCCGCACGCTGGGCACGATGCTCGGCAACCGTCGGCAGGGATACGCGGTCCTGGCGGCGATGGGCGCCCTCTTCGTCACCTCGCTCGCAGTGACCACCTGGGCCGAGGTCGGTGCGCACGGACAGTCCGCACAGGCTGCCGGCGCCGCGATGGAGGGCAAGGAGACACGCTTCGGTGAGTGGGCATCCGCCCTCTTCGCCACCGCGACGACCGGCACCTCGACCGGGGCCGTCAACGCCGCGCACGACTCGTTGACCCCGACGGGCGGAGGAGCGGTCCTCGTCAACATGATGCTGGGCGAGGTCGCGCCCGGCGGTGTCGGCGCCGGGATCTACGGCATCCTCGTGATGGCGATCCTCGCGGTCTTCGTCGCAGGTCTCATGGTCGGCCGTACGCCCGAGCTGCTCGGGAAGAAGATCCGCTCGACCGAGATGCGCTACGTGGCGCTCTACACGCTGACCACGCCTGCCCTCGTCCTCGTCGGCGTCGGGATCGCGATCGGCCTCCCCAGCACCGCAGCAGCGATGGGCAACCCGGGAGGCCACGGCTTCTCCGAGGTCGTCTACGCGTTCACGTCGGCGGCGAACAACAACGGCAGCGCGTTCGGCGGCATCACGGTGACGTCCACGTTCTTCCAGCTGATGCTCGCCGCGGCGATGCTGCTCGGCCGGTTCGTGCCGATCCTGTTCGTCCTCGCCCTGGCCGGCTCGCTGGCGCGCCAGGGGAAGGTCCCCGAGACGACCGGCACCCTTCCCACTCACACTCCCCTGTTCGCGGGCCTGCTGGTCGGGGTCGTCCTCGTGATGACCGGGCTGACCTACTTCCCCGCGCTCGCCCTCGGTCCGATCGCGGAGGCCCTCGCATGACCCTCTCCCAGCTCGTGAGCCAGGCGCCGACGGCCCTGGCCAAGCTCGACCCGCGCCACATGTGGCACAACCCGGTGATGTTCGTGGTGCTCGTCGGGTCCGTCCTCACCACCGTCCTCGCCCTCGCCGACCCCGGCTTCTTCACGATCGCGATCGCGGTCTGGCTGTGGTTGACGGTGATCTTCGGCAACCTCGCCGAGGCCGTCGCCGAAGGACGCGGCAAGGCGCAGGCCGCCTCGCTGCGCGCCGCCCGCAAGGACACGGTCGCCCGACGCCTCGACCGCGACGGCACCGAGACGGAGGTCCCCGGCACGGACCTCGCGATCGGTGACCGGGTGGTCGTCGCGGCCGGGGAGGTCATCCCGGGCGACGGCGACGTGGTCGAGGGCATCGCGTCGGTCGACGAGTCGGCGATCACCGGCGAGTCCGCTCCTGTGATCCGCGAGGCAGGCGGTGACCGGTCGGCGGTGACAGGCGGCACGACCGTGCTGTCGGACCGGATCGTCGTGAGGATCACCGCGGCCCCGGGCAGCACGTTCCTCGACACGATGATCGCGCTCGTCGAGGGCACCTCGCGGCGCAAGACACCCAACGAGAACGCCCTGACGATCCTGCTGTCCAGCCTCACGATCGTCTTCCTGCTGGCGGTCGCGACGCTGGCACCGATGGCAGACTACGCGGGTGCACCGCAGCGCACGCTCGTCCTGGTGGCGCTGCTGGTCTGCCTGATCCCGACCACCATCGGTGCTCTCCTCTCGGCCATCGGCATCGCCGGCATGGATCGGCTCGTGCGGGTCAACGTCCTCGCGATGTCGGGTCGCGCCGTCGAGGCCGCCGGTGACGTCGGCACGCTGCTGCTCGACAAGACCGGGACCATCACGTACGGCAACCGCCGCGCGACGTCCTTCGTCCCGCAGGCGGGTCTGGACCCCGAGGTCCTGCGGGACACCGCACGACTCTCGAGCCTTGCCGACCCCACTCCTGAGGGCCGGTCGATCGTCGAGCTCGCCCTCACGCAGGGCGCTCCCGACGTGCCGCTCCCGGTCGGGGCCCAGATCGTCGAGTTCTCCGCATCGACGCGCATGTCCGGGGTCGACCTCGCCGACGGGACGGTGGTCCGCAAGGGCGCCTGGTCGGCCGTCCTCGCCTGGCTCGACCAGACCGCTCTGCCCCCGAGCGTCGAGTCTGCCGTGGAGCGCATCAGCGCGGACGGCGGCACCCCGCTGGTCGTCGCCGTCCGCCCCGCGCACGGCGGCGCAGGACAGGTCCTCGGCGTGATCCACCTCAAGGACGTCGTGAAGCCCGGCATGGCCGAACGCTTCGCCGAGCTGCGCCGGATGGGCATCCGTACGGTCATGGTGACGGGCGACAACGCGGTCACGGCGAAGGCGATCGCGGCGGAGGCCGGTGTGGACGACGTCCTCGCCGAGGCGACGCCCGAGGAGAAGATGGCCTACATCCGTCAGGAGCAGGCCGGTGGCCGCCTGGTCGCGATGACCGGTGACGGCACGAACGACGCTCCCGCGCTGGCTGCGGCCGACGTCGGCGTCGCGATGAGCTCGGGCACGTCGGCCGCCAAGGAGGCCGGCAACATGGTCGACCTGGACTCCGACCCGACGAAGCTCATCGACATCGTCGAGATCGGCAAGCAGCTGCTCATCACCCGAGGCGCGCTGACGACCTTCTCCGTGGCGAACGACGTCGCCAAGTACTTCGCGATCATCCCCGCGATGTTCGTCGCGGCCTACCCCGGCCTGGAGTCGTTGAACGTCATGCGGCTGCACAGCCCCGAGTCGGCGATCCTCTCGGCGGTCGTCTTCAACGCGCTCATCATCGTCGCGCTGATCCCGCTGTCGCTCAAGGGCGTGAAGTACCGGGTGACCTCCGCGGCCGGACTGCTGCGACGCAACCTCCTGGTCTACGGCCTCGGTGGCCTGGTGGCGCCGTTCGTCGGGATCAAGATCATCGACCTCCTCCTCTCGACCCTCTTCGGCTCCGCACTGTGAGCCCGTACGGAAAGGGCACGCGCATGACCACGACCACCACCCCCGCGGACCGGGAGTCCGATGCGGCACCTGTCCACGCCCCGCTCGGCGCCGGGCTCCTGCGTCAGACCGCGACGGGGCTCCGCATCCTGCTCGTCCTCACGGTGATCCTCGGGATCGGCTACCCCGCAGCCGTCTGGGCCGTCGGCCAGGTCGTCGCGCACGACCATGCGAACGGGCAGGTCGTCGAGGTCGACGGCCGACCCGTCGGATCCGCGATCATCGGGCAGACCTTCGAGGACCCGGCGCTGTTCCACCCGCGGCCGTCGGCCACCGAGTACGACGCGCTGGCGAGCGCCGCGAGCAACCTCGGCCCGTCGAACCCGGACCTTCTCGCCTCGATCGAGGAGCGGAGGACCGCCGTCGCCGAGGAGGAGGGGGTCGCCCCGTCCGACGTCCCGGCCGACGCCCTCACCGCCTCCGGCTCCGGCCTCGACCCACACATCTCGCCGGTGTACGCCGACCTCCAGGTGGCACGCGTCGCCGAGGCCAACGGCCTGGACCCGTCGACAGTGCGCGACCTCGTCACCGAGCACACCGCCGGGCGCACGCTCGGCTTCCTCGGCGAGGAGGGAGTGAACGTCCTGCTGCTCAACCTTGCGATCCTCGACGCCGCGAAGGCCTGACAGGATGGCGGACATGGACCATCCGCCCTCGCACCGCGGGCGGCTCCGGGTCTATCTCGGGGCCGCTCCCGGCGTCGGCAAGACCTACCGGATGCTCGACGAGGCACGCCGCCGCCGCGACCGCGGGACCGACGTCGTCGTCGGGTTCGTCGAGACCCACGGCCGGGTCCACACCGCCGAACAGCTCGACGGTCTGGAGGTTGTCCCCCGACGTCGGGTCACGTACCGGGAGTCGACGTACGAGGAGATGGACCTCGACGCCGTCCTGGCCCGGCGGCCCGAGGTCGTCCTCGTCGACGAGCTCGCTCACACCAACGTCCCTGGCGTTACGCACGCCAAGCGCTGGGAGGACGTGGACGCGCTCCTGGCCGCCGGGATCGACGTCGTCACCACCCTCAATGTCCAGCACCTGGACTCGCTGAACGACGTCGTGGAGGCGATCACCGGGGTCCGGCAGCGGGAGACCGTGCCCGACCAGGTGGTGCGCAGCGCCGACACCGTCGAGCTGGTCGACATGAGTCCCGAGGGGTTGCGGCGCCGGCTGGCCCACGGCAACGTCTACTCCGCCGACCGGGTGGACGCGGCGCTGTCCCGCTACTTCCGGGAGGGCAACCTCGCGGCGCTCCGCGAGCTCGCGCTGCTCTGGGTGGCCGACCGGGTCGACGAAGGGCTCGAGCGCTACCGGCACGAGCACCAGATCGATGCGACCTGGCCGGCGCGGGAGCGGATCGTGGTCGCGGTGACCGGTGGCGCGGAGTCCGCGACCCTCTTCCGCCGGGCGGCGCTCATCGCCGGTCGGACCGCGGGCGGCGAGTGGCTGGCGGTCTACGTCGCGCGTCGCGACGGCTTGTCGGGCACCTCGCCCGACCAGCTGGCACGCCAGCACGCGATGGTCACCGACCTGGGAGGCAGCTTTCACACCGTGGTCAGCGACGACGTCGCCGACGGGATCCTCTCGTTCGCGCGGGCGGAGAACGCGTCGCAGATCCTCATCGGCGCCAGCAGGCGCGGACGGTGGTCCGCGGCGCTGCGTCCTGGGGTCGGCGAGCGGGTGATCGCCGGATCGGGAGACGTGGACGTCCACATCGTCAACCACCAGGAGGCGCGGAGAGGCACCCGAGACCGGCGGCGGCCCGACCTCGGGACCCGGCGCACCGTCCTGGGCTACGGCCTCGGCGTGGTCCTCCCGGTGCTCGCTGCGCTCCTCCTGAACCTCACCGCCGACCTGCACGACCTCACTCTCGAGTCGATGGTCATGCTGAGCGTGGTGGTGCTGGTCGCGCTGGTGGGCGGTCTGGTGCCGGCCCTCGTGGCGGCCCTGCTGTCCGCGGCCCTTCTGAACTGGTTCTTCGTGGCCCCGGTGCACACGCTGGCGATCGCGCGCGGCCAGTACATCGCGGTGATCGGCGTCTTCGTCGTGGTGGGCGTCGCCGTCGCGTCGGTCGTCGACGTCGCGGCAGGACGGGCCGCGCAGGCGCGGCGGGCGTCGACCGAGGCCGACGCGCTGGCGGTCCTCTCCCACAGCCTCCTCCATGCGGGCGAGAGCCTGCCGACGCTGCTCGCACAGGCGTGCAAGGTCTTCGGCATGCGTGGCGCGGCGATCCTGGAGCGGGCGTCACACGGGTGGGAGACGATCACCGCGTACGGCGACGCGCCGGACGCGGTCTCGACTGCCGACGTCGAGGTGCCCATCGACGACCACACGTCCCTGGTGCTCCGGGGACGGACGCTCGCGGCCTCGGACCGGCGGCTCCTCACCGCGTATGCCGCGCACGCCCGAGTCGTCCGAGACCGTACGCGAGCGGCGGACCAGCGCGTGCACGCGCACGAGCTCGCCGAGGCCGACCGGACGCGTACGGCCCTCCTCGCCGCGGTCTCGCACGATCTGAGGAGTCCGCTGGCCGCCATCAAGGCTGCTGCCTCGAGCCTGCGCAACGACGAGATCACCTGGTCGGCGGAGGACGAGGCCGAGCTGGTGATGACGATCGAGGAGTCTGCCGACCGCCTCGACGCGCTGGTCGCCAACCTCCTCGACATGAGCCGCCTCCGCGCAGGCGCGATCACCGCGCTCCCCACCGACGTCGACGTCGTCGAGGTCGTCCGCAGGGCGGCCGCGGGGCTGCCTGACGCCGAACGCATCGAGGTCCGGGCGGCGGAGGGTCTCCCGGGGGCGTGCGCTGATGCGGGTCTCCTCGAACGCGTCCTCGCCAACCTGGGCGAGAACGCTCTCAAGCACACCTCGGGTCCGGTGCAGGTCCAGGCGTCGGCGTACACGGAGTCCGACGGCGCTCGCCGGGTGTCCGTGCGCGTGGTGGACCACGGCCCGGGAGTGCCGTCCCAAGGGCGCGACCGTATGTTCGCTCCCTTCCAGCGCCTGGGTGACGTGCCGCAGGGTGACGGTGTCGGTCTCGGTCTGGCCGTGGCGCGTGGGCTCACCGAGGCGATGTCGGGCACGCTGGAGGTCGAGGAGACGCCGGGTGGTGGCCTGACCTTCGTCGTCACGCTGCCGCAGGCACCGGTCTCCGGGGGCCCACCGAACGAGGAGCCAGGATGACCGTCGTGCTGGCGGTCGACGACGACCGCGCGATCCTGCGGACGCTCCGCATCAACCTCCGCGCACGCGACTACGAGGTCGAGACCGCCGGCGACGGACGGTCGGCGCTGCAGGCCGTCGCCGAGCGGGTCCCTGACGTGATCCTGCTCGACCTCGGCCTTCCCGACGTGAGCGGTACCGAGGTGATCCGCCGGATTCGTGCCACGAGCAGCGTGCCGATCGTCGTGCTCTCCGCGCGCCACGAGGCCGACGACAAGGTCGAGGCGCTCGACGCGGGTGCGGACGACTACGTGACGAAGCCGTTCGGGATGGAGGAGCTGCTCGCGCGCCTGCGGGCGGCCGTACGCAGAGGCGGGACCTCCCCGTCGCCGTCGCCCGCGGTCTCCGTCGGAGGACTCGTCATCGACCCCGAGGACGGCACCGCCGCGAGGTCCGGTGTGGAGGTGCACCTGACCCCGACGGAGTGGCGGATCGTCACCGCCCTGCTGCGGCGTCCCGGCCGGCTCGTCCGCCAGAGCGAGCTCCTGCGTGAGGTGTGGGGCCCGGCGTACGAGCGCGAGACCCACTATCTGCGGGTCTATTTCGCGCAGATCCGCCGCAAGCTCGAGGACGACCCCGCCAACCCCAGGCACTTCGTCACCGAGCCAGGGCTGGGCTACCGCTTCGTCGGGTGAGCGCTCCCGGGCTCAGCGCACGCTCGGGCGGTCGATGATCCAGCGCCACGTCCCGTCGGGCTGACGCCGCGCGACCTCGCACGTCGCGCCGCCGGCACCGGCGTCCATCGGCAGCACCGTCGTGGAGAGGGCCACGTCGCCTCGAACCAGCGGCCGACGCGGGATGCCCGCCCGGATCGGCCGGTGACCGGCGAGGGCGCGCGCGTAGAAGGCACGGATGTCGTCGTGCCCGACCGCGAGGCGGCCGTCGGGCATCTCGAGCACGGCCGTCGGCTCGTACAGCGCGACGACGCCCTCGACGTCGCGGGCGGTGAGGCGCTCGACGAGCTGCACGCTCAGCTCGTCGGGAGTGCGTGGGGCGGCGAGGAGATCGGACGACGTGGACATGTGTTCGAGAGTAGGTGCGGGCACTGACACGTCTCGGCGCTCGGGTCTAGCGTGCTGGAGCATGACGGAGATCGTGCTGTTCCACCACGCCCAGGGGCAGACCGAGGGGTTCATCGGGTTCGCCGACGAGCTCCGTGCGGCCGGCCACACCGTGCACACGCCCGACTACTTCGACGGCCGGACGTTCACCAGCGTCGAGGAGGCTGTCGGCTACCGCGACGAGGTCGGCCGGGAGGAGCTGATGCGCCGCGCAGGAGCGGCGGTCGACGGGCTTCCAGCCGAGGTCCTGTGGATGGGGATGTCGCTCGGGGCGGTCTTCGCCCAGCTCGAGGCCCAGACCCGACCCGGGGCCCTCGGTGCTGTCTTCCTCTACGGCGTGCTGCCTCCCGAGGCACTCGGTTCGACCTGGCCCGCCGGACTCCCCGCCCAGGTCCACGGCATGGTCGACGACCCGTGGATCAACTGGGATGCCGAGGTCGCGCCGTTCGCCGAGGCCTCCGGGGCGGAGGTGTTCCGCTATCCCGGGACCCGTCACCTGTTCGGCGAGGTCGGCAACGTCGACTACGACTCCGACGCGGCCGGCCTGCTGCGCGAGCGCGTGCTCGCCTTCGCCTCCCGCGTCGGCTGAGAAGGAGGTCACCTGATGCCATCGATGAGCGACGCCCCACGACTCCCGATCAGCTCGGCGACCCGGTGGCGAGACTGGCTCGCCGACCACCACGCCGACCCCGAGCCCGGGGTCTGGGTGGTGTGGGCTCGACACGAGGCCGACCGCCCCGAGCTCTCGTACGAGGCGTTGATCGAGGAGGCCCTGGCCTTCGGCTGGATCGACGGTCAGGCCAAGGGCCTCGACGACGAGCACTCGATGCTGTGGATGACCCGCCGTCGCCCCGGCTCGGTGTGGAGCCGTCTGTCGAAGGAGCGTGTCGCCCGCGTCGAGGCCTCCGGACGCATGACTCCTGCCGGCCGGGAGGCGATCGACCGGGCGAAGGCCGACGGGTCGTGGACCGTGCTCGACTCCGTCGAGGCGATGGATGTCCCCGACGACCTCGCGGCCGCCCTGGACGCCGACCCCGAGGCACGGCGTCAGTTCGACGCGTTCACCGCCGGGCGCCGCAAGCAGATCCTGCGCTGGCTCGTCGACGCGAAGCGGCCCAGCACCCGTGAGACGCGGATCGCCGAGGTGGTCCGGCTCGCCGCCCAGGGGATCGCCGCCAACAACCGGTAGCCAGGACGTCGCAGCGGTCACCCGAGGGGCTGGAGCACCTCGAGCCGGTTGCCGAACGGGTCTGCGGTGTAGAAGCGCCGGTGCCGTGGGAACGCGTCGTCCCAGGTCACCTCGATGCCGGCCGCCGCGAGCCGCGCAGCCACGTCGTCGATCCGCGCGACGAGCATGCCGGGGTGCGCCTTGTGCGCGGGTCGGAAGTCCTCCTCGACCCCCAGATGCACCTCCACGCCGCCCGACCGGAACCAGCAGCCGCCCCGAGCCCCGAGCTCGGCGGGCTTCTCCAGCTCGTGCATGCCGAGCACACCGCCCCAGAACGCACGGCACGCGTCCTCGCCGCCGGCCGGGATCGCCAGCTGGACGTGGTGCAGGTGGACGAAGGCGAGGTGCTCCGGGTCGGAGTGCGGGACCGTCATGGCGGCCACGCTATCCGGGCGCGCCCTCCCGGAACACCCGCGCCGACGCGATGGTTGTCCTCATACGTGAGCCGTTCTCCCGACACCGTGACGCTGGTCGACGTGGTCGTGATCGGCGCAGGACAGGCCGGGCTCTCGGCGGCGTACCACCTCCAGCGGCTCGGGGCCTCGTTCGTCGTCCTCGATGCGAACCCCGCTCCCGGGGGCGCGTGGCAGCACCGGTGGCGCACGCTGACGATGGGTGACGTCCACGGGATCGCGACCCTTCCGGGACTCGATGTGCCCGAGGCCGTGGACGACGCGGCCGCCCGTGACTTCGTTCCCGCGTACTACGCCGCCTACGAGGAGCGCTTCGGCCTCCCCGTCGTCCGACCGGTGCGGGTGAGCGCAGTCGAGGACGCCGACCCCGGGAACCGCGGCGGGGACCTCCTCGTCCGCACGGACGCCGGCGTGTGGCGCGCGCCGGCTGTCATCAACGCCACGGGTACGTGGGAGCGACCGTTCTGGCCGAGCTATCCAGGAGCGTCGTCGTTCCGCGGCCGCCAGCTCCACACCCACGGCTACGAGGGACCCGAGGACCTCGCCGGTCTGGACGTGGTCGTCGTGGGCGGCGGCGCCTCCGCCGTGCAGGTCCTCGGCGAGATCGCCCCGCTCGCCGCGTCGACGACCTGGGTCACGCGTCGCGAGCCCGTGTGGCGCGTCGGCGACTTCGACCCGGACGCCGGCCGCGAGGCGGTGGCGCTGGTCGAGGAGCGCGTACGGCAGGGCCTCCCGCCGCAGAGCGTCGTGAGTGTGACCGGTCTGCTGCTGCGCCCTCAAGAGGCACGCGCCGCGGCGATGGGGGCGTACGAGCGGCACCCGATGTTCACGCGGATCGAGCCCGAGGGGGTGCGGATGGCCGACGGGACCTCCCGGCACGCGGACGCCATCGTGTGGGCCACGGGCTTCCGGGCCGTGCTGAGCCACCTGGCGCCGTTGCACCTGCGCGAGGACACCGGCGGAGTGCGTCTCGTCGCCCGTGAGGATGCGCACACCCCGACGACCGCGGCACGCGACCACCGGGTGCAGCTGGTCGGCTACGGGCCCTCGGCGTCGACGATCGGGGCCAACCGCGCGGGGCGGGTGGCCGCCCGGTCGGCGGTGCGGGTCCTCGACGACCGAGCCGCCGCCTGAGCCGATGCAACGGCTTGCACTGCAAAGAGTTGCATATAGACTCGGCACATGGCCCTGGAGCACGCGATCCTCGTCTCGCTCGCCGAACGATCGGCGTGCGGCTACGACCTGACGCGCCGGTTCGACAAGTCGATCGGCTACTTCTGGAAGGCCAGCCACCAGCAGATCTACAAGGTGCTGGGGCGGATGGAGGGTGACGGGCTGGTGGAGTCGCACCCGGTTCCGCAGGACGGCCGACCGGACAAGAAGGTGTACGCCATCACCGGCGCGGGGCACGCCGCGCTGCTCGAGTGGTCACGCACACCGAGCCCGTCAGAAGCCTCCCGGAGCGACTTCGCGGTCAAGCTCCGCGGGCTGCCGTACTGCGACCGCGACGCCGTTCTCGCCGACGTACGCCGCCGGGCGGAGACCCACCGCGAGCGGCTCGCGTACTACCGCGCCGACGAGGCTCGCAACTTCTCCGACGCCGATGCGCTCGACGACGGCCAGCGCGCGCAGTACGCCGTGCTCCGTGGAGGTCTGCTGCTCGAGCAGGCCGGGCTCGACTGGTGCGAGGAGGTCGAACGGCTGCTCAAACAGCCGAGCGCGCCTTCCGCCTCGACCGGAGCGCCGTGAACGCCACCCACAGGATGCCGACCGCGATCGAGACGGCCACGACGATCAGCACCGCGTGGACCCACAGGAAGCCGGTCGGCGTGCTGTCCCCGACGGCGCCCTCCCACGCTCGCTCGTCGTCCCACACCGCCATCCCGAACCGCGGCCAGATGACGATGTTGAACACCCCGGCCAGCACCAGGAACCACGCAGCACGACGAGAGATCACCCGTCTAGTGAACACCAGAGGATCCCATGGCTGAGCAGCCCGCCCCCACCCCGTACCCGCACCTCCTCTCCCCGATCACGGTCGGCGGGGTCACGCTGCGCAACCGCGTGATGATGGGCTCGATGCACACCAAGCTCGAGGACCGGGCGAGCGACATCTCCAAGCTCGCGGCGTACTTCGCCGAGCGGGCCGAGGGTGGCACCGCGCTCCTCGTCACCGGCGGGTACGCCCCGAGCTGGCGTGGCTGGCTCAGCCCGATGGGCTCGACCATGGCATCCCGTCGCCTGGCCGACCGCCACCGGGAGGTCACGGAGGCGGTCCACGCCCACGACAGCCGCATCCTCATGCAGGTGCTGCACGCCGGCCGGTACGGGTACTCCCCTTTCTCCAAGGGCGTCTCGGCGAAGAAGTCGCCGATCACCCCGTTCAAGCCGAGCGCGATGAGCACCCGCGAGGTCGAGCGGACGATCCACGACTTCGTGCGCGCCGCGCTGCTCGCCCAGCGCGCCGGCTACGACGGCGTCGAGGTCATGGGGTCCGAGGGATACCTCATCAACCAGTTCCTCGCGGCCCGCACCAACGACCGCACCGACGCCTGGGGTGGCACCGCCGCGAAGCGGATGCGCTTCGCCGTCGAGGTGGTCCGCCGCATCCGTGAGGCCACCGCGGAGCAGTTCATCGTCCAGTACCGGATCTCGCTGCTCGACCTCGTCGACGACGCGCAGACCTGGGAGGAGACCGTCGAGCTGGCCCGCAAGCTCGAGGAGGCGGGCGCGTCGATCCTCAACACCGGGATCGGCTGGCACGAGGCCCGCGTCCCCACGATCGTCACCTCGGTGCCACGCGCCGCGTTCGCCTGGGTGACCGGCAAGCTGCGTCCCGAGGTCGGGATCCCGGTGATCGCCTCGAACCGCATCAACACCCCGGAGATCGCCGAGAAGATCCTCGCCGACGGCCAGGCCGACATGGTGTCGATGGCGCGCCCGCTGCTCGCCGACGCCGCGTTCGTCAACAAGGCGGCCGCCGGCCGCGCCGACGAGATCAACACCTGCATCGCCTGCAACCAGGGCTGCCTCGACCACACCTTCAGGAACCAGCGCGCGACCTGCCTGGTCAACCCCCGCGCCGGCTACGAGACCGAGCTGCGCCTCCTCCCCGTCCCTGAGCCGCGCCGCAAGCGGGTCGCCGTCGTCGGCGCCGGCCCCGCGGGACTCGCCGCAGCCACGGAGATCGCCGACCGCGGGCACCAGGTGACCCTGTACGAGGCCGACGACCAGGTGGGCGGCCAGTTCCGGCTGGCACAGCGGATCCCCGGCAAGGAGGAGTTCGCCGAGACGCTGCGCTACTACGCACGGCGCCTCGAGACCACCGGCGTCGACGTGCGGCTCTCGACCCGGGCGACCGTCGCCGACCTTCAGGCGTACGACGAGGTCGTCGTCGCGACCGGCGTCGTCCCTCGGGTGCCGGAGATCAAGGGCCTGGACCACGCGAGCGTGGCGTCGTACCCCGACGTGATCGAGGGCCGCGTCGAGGCTGGAGAGAGGGTAGCCGTCATCGGCGCGGGCGGGATCGGCTTCGACGTCGCCGAGTTCCTCCTCCACGAGCCGGACGAGGACCTCGACGAGTGGATGGCACGCTGGGGCGTGACCGACCCCGAGCTCGAGCGCGGGGGCCTCGCAACCAAGGTCAAGGCGCCGCCGAAGCGAGAGGTGTGGCTCCTCCAGCGCAAGGACGCACCGCTGGGCAAGGGCCTCGCCAAGACCTCGGGCTGGGTCCACCGCGCCACGCTCAAGGACGCCGGCGTCCACATGCTCGGCGGCGTCACGTACGAGTTCGTCGACGACGCGGGGCTCCACATCCTCGACCAGGACGGCGCCGAGCAGGTCCTGGCGGTCGACACCGTCGTGGTGTGCGCAGGACAGGAGTCGGTCGCCGACCTCGCCGAGCCGCTGCGCGAGGCCGGCGTGAGCGTGCACGTGATCGGTGGCGCCGACGTGGCCGCCGAGCTGGACGCCAAGCGCGCCATCCGCCAGGCGACGGAGCTGGCCGCCCGCCTCTGAGCCGCGAGCCGATGCGGCGCTGAGCGGCCAGGATGAGGGCATGAGACTCGCCTACGGCTGCATGGGACTCGGGTCCGCCGGATCCGCACCGACCGACGAGGAGGTCGACCGCGCAGAGGCCGCGGTCCGCACGGCGTACGACATCGGCATCCGTCTCTTCGACCATGCCGACATCTACGGCGGCGGATCCGCGGAGTCGGTGTTCGGGACCGTCCTCGCCCGCAACCCTGGCCTGCGGGACCAGCTCGAGATCCAGACCAAGTGCGGGATCGTCCTCGGCGGCGCGGAGAACGGCAATGCGTACGACCTGTCCCGCGAGCACATCCTCGCCTCGGTGGAGGGGAGCCTCGCGCGGCTCGGCATCGATCGGCTCGACCGCCTGCTCCTGCATCGCCCGGACCCGCTCGCCCGACCGGAGGAGATCGCCGACGCGTTCGACGTGCTGCGGGCCGAGGGCACGGTCCGCGGCTTCGGCGTCTCCAACATGGCCGCGTCGCACATCGCTCACCTGCGCTCGGCGGTCGATCAGCCGCTCGAGGTCGACCAGGTCGAGCTCGGTCTGCACCACCGCGACCTCATCGAGGCGGGCGTGCTCGTCAACCATCCCGACGCGCGGGCGTACGCACCGGTGGCGGGGACGCTCGAGTACTGCACCGACCACGCCATCACCGTCCAGGCGTACGGGCCGCTGGCCCAGGGGCGCTTCACGGGAAGGCCGCGAGGGCCGGAGGACGAGGCCACGGCGGCGCTCGTCCGCCGCTACGCCGACGAGCTCGGGGCCGCGCCGGAGGCCGTCGTCCTGGGGTGGCTCCTCAAGCACCCTGCGGACGTCGTCGCCGTCATCGGCACGACCGACCCCGGCCGCATCCGTGCCTGCGCCGACGCCGAGGCGGTCGGAGAGGCGATGACGCGTCACCAGTGGTGGTCGTTGTGGTCTGCGGCACGTGGTAAGCCAGTGCCGTGACCCCCCAGCTGCTCCAGCCGAACCTCGTCCACCATTTCTACGCGGGCGGTGCGCGCATCGCCGCCCTCCGGGGCCTGCCGCCGGTCGAACGTTGCCCGGAGGAGTGGGTGGGCGCGACGGTGGCGCGCGACGGCTCGTCAGAGGTCGGCCTCGCCCGTACGGCCGACGGGACGCTGGTCCGCGATCTCGTCCAGGCAGACGCCGCCGCCTGGGTCGGCGGCGACAGCATCGGCGGCGACACCGGGATCCTGCTCAAGCTGCTCGACGCCGGCCAGCGGCTCCCCGTCCACGTCCACCCCGATCGTGACTTCGCAGCGCGCCATCTCGACTGCCCGTACGGCAAGACCGAGGCATGGCTCGTGCTGGAGGCCACCGGCGACGCGGCGGTCTATCTCGGGTGGAGCGCCGACGTGGACCCCGACGAGCTCGCCGAGCGCCGAGATGCCCAGGACAGCGACTGGATGCTGAGCCGGCTCAACCGCATCCCCGTCCGTCCCGGCGACGCCTTCCTCGTCCCGGCCGGCACGCCGCACGCGATCGGCGAGGGGGTCTTCGTCGCCGAGGTGCAGGAGCCGACCGACTTCTCGATCCTGCTCGAGTGGTCGATCACGACCTCCACACGCGACGAGTCCCACCTCGGCCTGGGCTTCGACCAGGCGATGGCAGCCGTCTCGACCGCGGGTCTGAGCGGTCAGGCGCTCGAGCAGCTCGTCGTCCACCACGACCTGGACGACCGCGTTGCGACGCCCGTCCCCCTCCTCCCGGAGGCGGGCGACCCCTACTTCCGGCTGCACCTGCTCGCCCCCGGGCCGGACGACGCCCCGGAGGTCCGGGAGGGCTTCGCCGCGCTCGTCGTGCTCTCGGGGACGGGGGTCCTCGAGGGCGCCGCAGGGTCGGTGCCGGTCGGCGGCGGGCAGTCTCTCGTGGTGCCGAGCGCCTTCGGGCCGTGGCGGTTGGTCGGCGACGCACGCGTGCTCGTGGCGCGTCCGGGCGAGGGGTGGCGCGAAGCCCTCGGCCAGCGCATCGTGGGGTGATGTCGCCACGACTCCTCCTCGCGCTGCTCGGCGCCGCTGCCCTCGTCGTGGGCATCCCTGCCACGGCGACGCCCGTGACCTCCACGACCACCTCGACGTCCTCGGCCGCGAGCCCGGCGGCGGCGTCTCGCGCCGCCTCCACCGTCCGGCTCGACGGCGTGACCGTACGGCTGCGTGCCGGCACCCGCCAGGTGGTGACGGTCAACCGCACCCGGTCGTACCATGCGCGGGTCACGTTCTGGGTGCTCCGCGACGGCCGGTGGATCGCCAAGCGGCGCACCACCAACGGACGCATCGGGTACGGCGGGCTGGTCGCCGCGACCAAGCGCAAGCAGTCCACGGGCACGACGCCGCTCGGGACGTTCACGATGACCGAGGCGTTCGGACTCCGCGCCCGACCGAGCGGAACGGCTCTGCCGTACAGGAAGGTCCGCAAGGGGGACTACTGGGTGCAGGACAACCGCTCCCGCGCCTACAACACGCTGCGCAACAAGAGCGCGGGCGGCTTCAGGTGGTGGCTCCCCGCCTCGAACCGCAACGCCTCGGAGCGTCTGCGCGACTACCGCCGCGCCTACGTCTGGTCGATCGTCGTCGACTTCAACCGTCCACCGAACGCGGTTCGCTATCGCGGGTCGGGCATCTTCCTCCACGCGAACGGCACGGGCGCGACCGCCGGATGCGTGTCCGCTCCAGCCTCGTTCATCCGCTTTGTTCTAAAATGGCTACGGGCAGATCGTGTACCTCTGATAACGATCGGGCGCTAAAAGTTCCCGATTTCGAGGAAAAGTCCCTCCGCGATCTGTCAAGCCCCCACGGAGGGGCTAGCGTTCTCAATCGTGCGGCGACGATGTCGCACCCCCCTAGCCCCGGGGCCCCCCGGCCCGGGAGAACGGAGTGAGAGACATGTCTTTCCTTCTCTGGATCCTTGCCGTCATCCTCGTCGTGGCCGGCATCGTTGCACTGGTTCGTCGCCAGGTCCTGTGGGGCGTCGTCCTCATCATCGTGGGCCTGCTCGTTGGCCCGGGTGGCGTGAGCCTCTTCGCTTAACCTCCGAACGCGTAGGCTGACGACATGGAGCTCGTAATCCTCGTCGTCGTCGCCGCGATCGCCCTGTACCTGGTCAGCGAGCGTCGCAAGACGGTTGCGCGAGAGCGCGCCGAGCTCGCTGACCAGGTTTCAGCGGTTCGTAAGACCGCGTTCGAGGACGTCACGGCCCTCGGCGAAGAGCTCCAGAAGCTCGATGCCGATCTGGTCGGGACACCCCTCGACGAGGGTGCCAACGCCGACTACCAGCGGGCCCTCGATGCGTACGAGTCGGCAAAGACGGCCGTCGATGCCCTCGAGAAGCCCGAGGATGTCCGGCACGTCACCGAGATCTTGGAAGACGGGCGCTACGCCATCGCGTGCGTCCAGGCGCGGGTGGTGGGCGACCCCCTCCCCGCGAAGCGCTCCCCCTGCTTCTTCGACCCGCGGCACGGTCTGTCGGTCGAGGACGTCCAGTACGCCCCCACCGACGGCATCGTCCGCGACGTCCCCGCCTGCGCGCTGGACGCCGAGCGGGTCAGGGCGGGCGCCGAGCCCGACACCCGCAAGGTGATGGTCGGCGCGCAGCGCCTTCCCTACTGGCAGGCCGGTCCGGCCTACGCGCCGTACGCCGCCGGATACTTCTCTGCGTTCGCCTTCATGCCGGCGCTGTTCATGGGCACGATGCTCGGCGGCATGTTCGCCAGCGACGCCGGCCTCTCCGCCGCCGAGTACGGCGACGGCAGTGAGGGCGGCGGTGACGGCGGCGGGGATGCTGGCGGCGACGCTGGTGGTGACGCCGGCGGCGATGCTGGTGGTGACGGCGGCGGCTTCGACGGTGGTGGTGGCGGCTTCGACTGGGGCGGCGGCGGAGACGGCGGCGGGTTCGACTTCGGCGGCTTCTAGGCCGTGGCGTCCCAGAAGGTCGCCTACCTCCTGCGGGCCGTCAATGTCGGTGGCCACACGGTGCCGATGGCAGACCTGCGTACGCTCGCGAGCGACCTCGGCGCCCTCGACGTGGCGACGTACGTGAACAGCGGCAACCTCGTCTGCACGCCGCCGGGCGACCCAGCAGCCTTCGGCGCATCCCTCGAGGCGGGGATCGCCGACCGGATGGGCGTCACGACGGACGCCATTCCTCGTACCGCCGCCGAGCTGCGAGCCGCGCGCGACGCCTACCCGCACGACGTCCACGAGCCAAAGCTCTGCCACGTGTGGTTCCTCGCCTCCGAACCCAGCGCCGACGCGGTGCGCGCCCTTGAGTCCTACGACTTCGGGCCCGACCGCGTCGCACCGATCGGGCGAGAGCTGCACCTCCGCTACGCCGACGGGGTGGCACGCAGTGCGATCACGGCACCGCGGCTGCTCAAGCTGTCCGGCGTCGTCGGCACGGCGCGCAACCTCAGGACGGTCGAGAAGCTCGCCGCGATGGCGCAGTGACGCTCACAGGTCCGCGACGGGTGCCGCGGTCGCCGGCGGGGCTCCGATGCTCTCGACCGGGAGGTCGACGGCACGTGCTGCCGTGAGCCTCGCACGCTCGATCCGGTCCAGCCGGAACCAGCGGAGCGCGTCCTGCCTGCGGCAGTGCGCCACGAGGTACCACGAGCCGCGCGTCGAAGCGAGGATCTGCGGATCGACGCGGCGATCGGTGACGACCCCCGATCCGTCCCGATAACGCAGCGAGAGCACGCGCCTCTCCTGGAGCGCCTCCTCCACCGCCCGGCGGGACCGCGCGTCGCCGGTGGTGTCGTCCGCGCGGTCGATCCACACCCGCTCGGAGAGAGCGGTCGCACGGAGGCGGGTCGGTGGCGCCATCCCGTCGAGCACCTTGGCGAGGGCGGCGCGCGCCTGGGTGTCGAACGGCTCGCCCCGATGCGCGGAGATCGCCGCGGCAAGCCCGGAGACCTCGGCCTCGGAGAAGTTCAACGGCGGAA
Source organism: Mumia sp. zg.B17 (assembly GCF_019550915.1). Taxonomy (GTDB): domain Bacteria; phylum Actinomycetota; class Actinomycetes; order Propionibacteriales; family Nocardioidaceae; genus Mumia. Next base: position 241,156 of record NZ_JAHWCI010000009.1, on the reverse strand, counting down.
GGGTCGCGTCCGGGTCCACGACGTAGCCCCCGTGACGGCCCAGCCGCGCCCAGATCGGGAACCCGCCCTGCTGCAGTGCCGACACGTCCCGCTTGATCGTCCGGACGCTGACCTCGTACGTCGCGGCCAGCTGCTCGGCGGTGCGGCCCCGCGCGCCGGCGCGCCGCAGCTCCTCCCGGATCGCGTAGAGCCGATCGGTGCGGTTCATGAGAAAAGAGTGACACAAGGGTGACGAGTTCTGACGAGACGATGGGGTGATGACGAACTCCGGTGGACCTGTCCTCCTGCTCAGCGGCGCCGGGCTACCGGCGTGGATCTGGGACGCGGCGCGCGAAGCACTCGGCCCCGACCACGAGACCGCGGTCGCCTCCCGGCCCGACGGTCGTACGCCGAGCCTCTCCTCGTACGTCGACGCTGCCCTCGACTCCGCGCCGTGGGACCGGTTTGCCGTGGTCGCGCACTCGTCCGGCGGCGTCGTCGGCACCGAGCTCGCCCGTCGGGCTCACCCACGGGTCAGCGCCGTGATCGGAGTCAGCGCCGTCGTCCCGCCACCCGGCGGGTCGTTCGTCTCCTCGATGCCCTTCCCACAGCGCCACCTGATGAGCCTCGCGATGCGGCTCGCGGGCACCCGGCCACCGGACGGCGCCCTCCGCCGCGGCGTCGCTGCGGGCCTGGACGAGCCCACTGCCGCGCGGATCGTCGCCGAGTTCGTGCCCGAGTCGCCCGACCTCTACCGCGGGCGGACCGGGACCGACGCGCTACGGGTGCCGACCGGGTACGTGACGACGACGCAGGACCGCGAGCTCTCCCCTGGCCTCCAAGGACGGTTCGCTGCCCGGCTCGGTACCCGCCGTGAGCGGAGCCTCGCCACGGGCCACCTGCCGATGCTCGAGGACGCGACCGGGCTCGCCGGCGCCCTCGCTGAGATGCTCGACCAGCGCGGCTGAGCGTCAGGTGAGCTGGCGGAGCCGGATCGTCTCGGGCAGCGTGCCGAGCGCCGCGAGCGTCTCGGGCTCGAGCTGCTTGTCGATGTCGGTGAGCACGTAGCCGATCTCGCCGCGAGTCCCCAGGATCTGACCGTCGATGTTGACGCCGTGGTCGCCGAGCACCACGTTGATGGCCGACAGCACGCCCGGCACGTTGTGGTGGATGTGCGCGAGACGGTGGTGGTCGCCGTACGACGGCAGCTGGAGGTGCGGCAGGTTCGGGGAGAGGTCGGTGGACCCGTCGACGAGGTAGGAGTGCAGCTTGCCCGAGACGAAGCGGCCGATGTCCTGCTGAGCCTCCATCGTCGAGCCGCCGACGTGCGGCGTGAGGATCACGTTGGGGAGCCCGCGAAGGTCGGACTCGAACGGCTCGCCCTGCTTCTTGGGCTCCACGGGGAACACGTCGACGGCGGCACCGGCGATGTGGCCCGACTCGATGTGCGCCCGCAGCGCGACGGTGTCGACGAGGATGCCGCGGGAGAGGTTGAGGAAGAGCGAGCGCGGCTTCATCCGCGCGAACTCCGCGGCGCCGAAGAGGCCGGCGTTGCCCGGCCGGCCGTCGACGTGCAGCGTCACGACGTCGACGGTCTCGAGCAGCTCGTGGAGCGTCGCGCACCGCTTGGCGTTGCCGAGTGCGAGCTTGTCGGCCACGTCGTAGTAGGAGACCTGCATGCCGAGGGCCTCAGCGAGCACGGACAGCTGGCTGCCGATGTTGCCGTAGCCCACGATGCCGAGCTTGCGGCCACGGATCTCGTGGCTGCCCTGCGCGGACTTGTTCCAGATGCCGGCGTGCATGTCATTGGTCTTCTCGTTGAGCCGGCGCGCGAGCGAGATGATCTCGCCGATGGCGAGCTCGACGACCGAGCGCGTGTTGGAGTACGGCGCGTTGAAGACGGCCACCCCGCGGGCCGCCGCCGCCTTGAGGTCGATCTGGTTGGTGCCGATGCAGAAGGCGCCGACCGAGAGGAGGTCGGGCGCCTGCGCGAGCACGCGCTCGGTGACGTACGTCGTGGAGCGGATGCCGAGGAGGTGAACGCCCTGGACTGCCTCGATCAGCTCGTCCTCGCCGAGGGCTCCGGTGCGCGTCTCCACCTGGTAGCCCTGCGCGCGCAGGAACTCGGCGCCGTCGGCGTGGATGTTCTCCAGCAGGAGGACACGGATGTCGTGGTCCTCGAGCCGTGGCGTGGTCACGGGAAGGTCTGAGGTCATGGTGTAGAGCGTCTGTGTCGTCACGGGGACGAGTCCTCCTGGTCAGGTCGGTCCACCCGGAGGTGGCGGTCGACCCAGGGCCCAGGCGTACGGTCCCGCGGTCTGTGCTGGTGTGTCGCTCCCTGGTGGTCGACCCACCTGAACGCCAGTCGCGACCGGACCAGTCTAGGTCGTCCTCCCGGCACGGCCGAACGCATTCCGCGCTTCGGCCCTACTCGGCGCCAAGCAGAGCGAGGAACTCCTCGGGCGGCGTCCCCGGGATGTGGGCGAGACGGACCTGTCCGCGGGCGACGAGCTTCCCCTCGGCGTTCGTCGTGTTCATCTCCCACAGCTGGGTGGTCCGCCCGCGGTGGATCGGCGTCGCGACCGTACGGAGCGTCTCGCCCTCGCGGGCCTGCCGGAGGAAGTCGGTGTTGTTGTTGACCCCGACCACCAGACCCCTGTCGCGGAGCCACGCCTGCGCGCCCATGCTGGCGGCACTCTCGTGGGCCGCACAGTGCACACCGCCGTGGACGATCCCGAACGGCTGGAGGTGCTGCGCTCCCACGGTCCACTCGATGGTCGCGCGGTCACCGGAGAGCTCCACGAAGCGGAAGCCGAGGGCTCCGCCGAGGCCGGTCTCCGACATGGACGCCGTTGCATCAGTCACACGACGAGTGTGCCCACCGAGGTCTTGTCCCTCATACCCCCTAGGGGTATTCTCGGCGGCATGGACACCCACGCACCCGGTTACAGCGACGACAAGGCCGCAGTCCTCAAGCGGCTCAGGCGCGTCGAGGGTCAGGTCCGCGGGCTCCAGCGGATGGTCGAGGAGGACGTCTACTGCATCGACGTCCTCACCCAGGTCTCCGCCGCCACCAAGGCGCTGGAGTCCGTCGCCCTGACCTTGCTCGACGAGCACCTCTCGCACTGCGTCCACGACGCCATCGCCTCCGGCGACAGGGCTGAGGAAAAGATCGCCGAGGCCTCCGCCGCGATCGCTCGCCTCGTGCGGTCGTGACCCCAGCCCTTCCCCGTACCCTGCTCGACCGACTCTCGAGGAGCCCAACATGAACACGACCTACCACGTCACCGGGATGACCTGCGGCCACTGCGCAGGCGCCGTCAAGGAGGAGATCGGGGCGCTGGAGGGCGTCCGGTCCGTGGACGTCGACCTCGTCGCCGGCGGCACCTCGTCGGTGCACGTGACCAGCGACGTCCCGCTCGACGACGCCGCCGTCGCGGCCGCGGTCGACGAGGCGGGGAGCTATCAGGTCGTGGGGTCGTGACGCTCCAGACCCACGAGCTCGACATCGGCGGGATGACCTGCGCCTCGTGCGCCGCCCGTGTCGAGAAGAAGCTCAACAAGCTCGAGGGCGTCGAGGCGTCCGTCAACTTCGCGACCGAGCGGGCGTACGTGTCCGCGCCGGCGTTCGTCGACGTGGCCGACCTCGTCGCCACCGTCGAGAAGACGGGCTACTCCGCCGCTCCCGTCCGTGATCTGCCGGAGCCGGCCGCGACGGGGTACGCGACCGGCTCCGGCGCCACGCCCGACGAGGATCCCGAGCTGGTGTCCCTGCGGCAGCGGCTCGTGGTCTCGGCGCTCCTCGCGGCCCCGGTCCTGGTGCTGTCGATGGTTCCCGCGTGGCAGTTCGACAACTGGCAGTGGCTCGCGCTCACGCTCGCCGCCCCCGTCGCGGTGTGGGGTGCCTGGCCGTTCCACCGTGCCGCGCTGGTCAACGCGCGCCACGGCGCCGCGACGATGGACACGTTGATCTCGATCGGCGTCACCGCCGCGTTCGCCTGGTCCGTCTATGCGTTGTTCTGGGGTCACGCCGGCGTGACCGGCATGACGATGGAGCTCACCTGGTTCGCCCAGGGGTCCGGGGCCGACGAGATCTACCTGGAGGTGGCCAGCGCGGTCACCGTCTTCATCCTGCTCGGTCGCTATCTCGAGCAGCGCGCCAAGCGGGACTCCGGCGCCGCCCTCCGCGCGCTCCTCTCGCTGGGCGCCAAGCGGGTCACTGTGCTCCGTGGCGACCGAGAGGTCGAGGTCCCCGTCGCCGAGCTCGGGGTCGGTGACACCTTCGTGGTGCGACCGGGCGAGAAGGTCGCCGCCGACGGTGAGGTCGTCTCGGGCAGCGCGTCGATCGACGCCGCGATGCTGACCGGCGAGAGCGTCCCGGTGGACGTCACAGCCGGTGACCGTGTCGTGGGCGGAACGGTCGCCGCCGGCGGCCGGCTCGTCGTCCGCGCCACGGCCGTCGGCGAGGGCACGCAGCTCGCCCAGATGGCACGCCTGGTGGAGAACGCTCAGAGCGGCAAGGCGCCGGTCCAGCGCCTCGCGGACCGCATCTCCGCCGTCTTCGTGCCGGTCGTCATCGTGATCGCCCTCGGCACGCTCGCCGGGTGGTTGCTGGCGGGCGGGACGCCCACGGAGGCGTTCACCGCGGCGGTCGCGGTCCTCATCATCGCCTGCCCCTGCGCTCTCGGGCTCGCGACGCCGACGGCGCTCCTGGCCGGGACCGGCCGCGGGGCGCAGATGGGCATCCTCGTCAAGGGCCCGGAGATCCTCGAGTCCACCCGCCGGGTCGACACCGTCGTGCTCGACAAGACCGGCACGGTGACCGAGGGAGCGATGCACGTCGTCGGCGTGGAGACCGTCGCCGGCACCGACGCCGGCGAGCTCCTGCGGCTCGCCGGTGCGGTCGAGGCGGCGTCGGAGCACCCCCTGGCCCGTGCGGTGACGACGGCGGCCCGCGAGGCGGGGGACCTGCCCGAGGTGCACGAGTTCGTCACCACGACTGGACTCGGGGTCGGCGGCGTGGTCGAGGACCGCAAGGTTCTCGTCGGACGCCTCCCGTGGCTCCTCGAGCAGGGATCGAGCCTTCCTGACGGCCTGCCGGACACCGGTCCTGCGACCACGCCGGTCCACGTGGCGGTCGACGGCGAGGTTCGTGGGGTCGTCGCGGTGGCGGACCGGGTCAAGCCGACGTCGGCCGAGGCCGTACGCCGGCTGCGCGCGCTCGGCCTCGAGCCAGTCCTCCTCACCGGCGACCGACGCTCGGTCGCCGAGGACGTGGCGCGCGAGGTCGGCATCACCGAGGTCGTCGCCGAGGTGCTGCCGGAGGCCAAGGCCGCGGCCGTCGCCGACCTGCAGGCCCGCGGGCGTACGGTCGCGATGGTCGGTGACGGGGTCAACGACGCACCGGCCCTCGCCGTCGCCGATCTCGGGATCGCCATGGGCACCGGCACCGACGTGGCGATCGAGGCGTCGGACCTGACCCTCGTCCGCGGCGACCTGCGCCTCGCTCCCCGGGCCATCGAGCTGTCGCGCCGTACGCTGCGCACCATCAAGCAGAACCTCGGATGGGCGTTCGGCTACAACGTGGCGGCGATCCCGCTCGCGGCGGCCGGCTTCCTCAACCCGCTGATCGCCGGCGCCGCGATGGCCGCGAGCTCGGTGCTCGTCGTCACGAACTCGCTGCGGCTGCGCAACCTCTGACCCGCCCCGCGCCGCGCCTCGCTCACGCCAGGGCGAAGGTCTTGCGGTACTCCCCTGGCGTGACGCCGACCAGTCGCCGGAAGTGGTGACGCAGCAGCGTGCCGGACGAGAAGCCGCAGCGGTGCGCGACGTGGTCGATGTCGAGGTCGGTCGACTCCAGGAGAGTGCGGGCCCGGAGGATCCGCTGCTGAGCCAGCCACTGGATCGGCGTCGTCCCCGTCTCTGCGGTGAAGCGACGAGCGAACGTCCGCGGCGACATCCCGGCGAGCTCCGCCAGGCGCGAGACCGGCTGCTGCTCCTCCAGGTGTTCGACCATCCAGTCGAGCACCTCGGCGAACATGTCGTCGCTGCACTCGGGCACGGGATGGTCGATGAACTGCCGCTGACCACCGTCGCGCTGCGGCGCCACCACCATGCGCCGCGCGATCGCGTTGGCGGCCGCGCTCCCGATCTCCCGGCGCACGAGGTGGAGTGCGGCGTCGATCCCGGCCGCCGTACCGGCGCTCGTGACGATGTCACCGTCGTCGACGAAGAGGACGTCCTCGTTGACCTCCGCGACCGGGAACATCGTGCGGAGCAGGGCGGCATGGCGCCAGTGGGTCGTGCACGGGCGCCCGTCGAGCAGCCCCGCCTCCGCGAGGATGAACGCGCCGCTGCAGAGACTGAGCATCGTGGCTCCGGAGGCGTGAGCGGCGCGCAGAGCGGACAGGATCGCCTCGTCCAGCGGCGCGAGCGCCTCGCCGGTCCGTCGCCACGACGGGACGACGGCGACGAGATCGGCCCCCAGCAGCCCGTCGAGACCGTGGTCGGGGACGATCGACCCGCCGACCGAGAGGCGGACGGGAACTCCTGCCTCCGGGCCGCAGATCCGGAAGTCGAACGGCGGGACGCCATCCTCGGTCCGGTCGATCCCGAAGACCTCGCACACCACCCCCAGCTCGAAGGCGGTGACGTCGTCGGTGACCAAGGCAGCGACCGTACGGATCATGGAGTCGACGCTACGTGGCAGGATCTGTGCGGTCAACGACTTTTACACACCTTCTGTCTCGATCTGTACGAGCGCATGGTTGTTGCCATGAGGCATTCACGAAAGCATCTGATCACGACCAGCCCACGCTTCCCGGCGTTCCGCGTCGGCAACGGGAACCGCGACGCGCAGCGCCTGCGGTCGGAGCTCCAGGCGATCGCGACCCACAGCCAGCCCAAGGACTGAGGCGAGGCGACGCGCACCGAGACCGATCAGCGGAGGCGGGAGCCCCACACTGGTCGACCCGGACAAGGGTCCTTGCTAGCCTTTCCGCACGCTGTGCGAGAGAACGAGGAGGTGCTACCCGTGAACGCAATGACGTGGGTGCTCCTCGGTGAGGTCACAGCCGGGCGATAGGTCGTCCGGGAGCGCCGTTCAAGCACTCCCGAAAGGCACGACCATGCGCATCACCTCCGAAGAGCGCCTCGACGACGGCGTCCTCGAACGAGAGTTCACCCTCGGCGGCATCCCCGGCATGCTGTGGACCCCCACGTCCTCGCCAGCGCCGGTGCTCCTCATGGGTCACCCTGGCGGGCTTCGAACGATGTACCCGCGGCTGGTGGGGCGAGCGAGACACTCCGCAGCGAACGGCTTCGCCGCGGCCACGATCGAGCTGCCAGGGGCCGGCGGTCGACCTCCGTCGGCCGACGCCGAGCAGGCCCGCGCCGACCTGCGGCGAGCGGTGCTGGCCGGCGAGCCCGTCGACGAGATCGTCGACAGGCTGGTCCTTCCCCTCGTCGAGAACGCCGTCCCCGAATGGCAGACGCTCCTGGACGACCTCCTCGCGCTGCCAGGGATCAGCGGCCGGGTCGGTTACTCGGGCGGGGTGACCGCCCTCGGGATCAGGCTGGCGCTGGTCGAGCCACGCATCGCGGCGCTCGGGCTGTTCGCCGGAACCTTCGTGCCGCGCGTCATGTTCGACGAGGCCCGTCAGATCACCGTGCCGCTGCACGTCCTGCTGCAGTGGGACGACGAAGGGAATGACCGGCAGCGGGCACTGGACCTCTTCGATGCCTTCGGCTCCCAGGAGAAGACGCTGCAAGCCAACATGGGCGGGCACACCGGGGTTCCGCCGTTCGCGGCGGACGACGCGGCCAGGTTCTTCGCCCGGCACCTGAGGTGACGCCACGTTCTCAGACCGGAGAGGCGACGCACCACCAGACTCCCGTGCCACGATCGGGGGCATGACCACCCTCATCGGCATCACGGGAGCGACCGGCCGCGTCGGCCGGGCGGCCGCACGCCACCTCGCCGACGGCGGGTATGCCACGCGGCTGATCGTCCGCGATCCGGCACGCACGCCGACTCTGCCCCGGTCGGAGGTCGCGGTCGCCTCGTACGACGACGCGCACGCATGCCGGGCGGCGTACGAAGGACTCGACACCCTCTTTCTGGTCTCGGCGACAGAGTCGGCCGACCGCGTCGCCCAGCACCGTACGGCGGTCGACGCGGCGGTCGCTGCGGGCGTACGCCAGCTGGTCTACCTGTCGTTCGTCGGGGCGGGTCCGGACGCAGGGTTCCTCCTCGCCCGCGACCACGGCGCGACCGAGGAGCTGATCGCCGCCGCTCCGGTGGAGTGGACGTTCCTGCGCGACAACCTCTACACCGAGGCGATCCAGACGATGTTCGGCGACGACGGCGTGATCCGCGGGCCCGCCGGTCGCGGCAGGGTCGCCTCCGTCTCCCAGGCCGACGTGGCGGCGGTGGTCGCACACGTGCTCGAGGACCCCACAGCGCACACGGGCAGGACGTACGAGCTCACCGGGCCCGAGGCCCTGACGCTCGACGAGATCGCGGCGCTCCTCACCACGGCGACCGGCAGACCTCACCGGTACGTCGCCGAGACGGTGCAGGAGGCGTTCGCCAGCCGGGCACGGTACGAGGCACCGCGCTGGCTGGTCGAGGCGTGGGTCAGCACCTACACCGCCGTCGCCGACGGCGAGCTGGAGCACGTGAGCGACGACGTTCCCGCGCTGCTGGGGCGCCCCGCGACCACGGTGGCGGAGGTGTTCAGCGGCCGCCGGACGTGACCGCGTCGAGCACGCGGAGCGCGTTGCCGCCCGCGAGCGCCGCCATGTCGTCGGCACTCCACCCCCGGGTTGCGAGCGCCTCGAGGACGCGCGGGTAGGTCGAGACGTCCTCCAGACCGACGGGGAACCGCACGAAGCCGTCGTAGTCACCGCCCAGCCCGACGTGCTCGACGCCCATCACCTCACGAGCGTGCTCGATGTGGTCCACGACGTCTTGGACGGTGACCCGAGGCTCGGGGCCGACCTCGCCGCCGTGACGCCAGCGCGCCCAGCTCTCGCTGAGGAAACTCGGCACGAAGGCCACCATCAGCACGCCCCCGTTGTCACGCAGGCGGAGCAGCACGTCGTCCGGCACGTTGCGAGGGTGGTCGGCCACCGCGCGGCAGCTGGAGTGGCTGAAGATCACCGGCGCCGCCGTGACGTCGAGGGCGTCGTGCATGGTCGTCGTCGCCACGTGGGACAGGTCGACGAGCATCCCGAGCCTGTTCATCTCCCGAACCACGTCGCGACCGAGGTCGGTGAGACCGCCGTGGACCGGCTCGTCGGTCGCGGAGTCGGCCCACGCCGTGTTGTCGTTGTGCGTGAGGGTCATGTAGGCGACGCCGAGCCGCGAGAGCACCCGCAGCACGGCGAGCGAGTCGTCGATGCTGTGACCGCCCTCGGCGCCCAGCAGGGAGGCCACCTTGCCGTCGGCCCACACCGCCCGGACGTCGTCGCCCGTCCGTGCGAGCGCGAGGTCGTCCGGGTAGGCCGCCACCAGCCGGTGGACGAAGTCGATCTGCTCGAGGGTCGCCTCGACCGCGTCGGCACCCGCGAGCGATGTCCGCACGAACACCGACCAGAACTGGGCGCCGACCCCGCCACGGCGCAGGCGCGGGACGTCGGTGTGGAAGCGCCCGTGCGGAGCGACCTCTCCCAGGCCGTCCGTCGCGTACGCCGCCTCGACCCGCGACTCCCACGCGAGGTCGTTGTGGCCGTCGAAGACCAGCGCCTTCTCCAGCGCCGAGCGCACCGTCGGGTCGCCGGTCACCGCGAGCCGGGCTGCGGGATGGGGTGAGGAGGACGCCGCTGGATTCACCGGGCAACCCTGGCACGCCAGGAGCTGGTCGCGCACGGACCCGTCGTGGAGCGTGTCACGCGACGGGTCCGCACGCGAGCTATCGGGACCCCGAAAGCGCCCTGTCGATCTCCCGGAGGAAGTCCTCGAGGTCCTTCGGCGTCCGCGAGGTGATCAAGGTCGGCGTCCGGCTGTCGTCGACCACCGCGGCGTCGTCGACCCACTGGCCTCCGGCGTTGCGGATGTCGGTCTGCAGCGAGGCGTACGACGTGAGCCGTCGGCCGTCGACGACGCCGGCCTCGACCAGCGCCCACGGACCGTGACAGATCGCGGCGATCGGACGGCCGTTGCTCTCGAACGCCGTCACGACCCCGACCGCGTCCTCGTCGAGGCGGAGCTGGTCGGCGTTGATGGTGCCGCCCGGGAGCAGCAACAGGTGGTACGCCGACGGGTCCACCTGCGAGATCGTCGTCGTGGGAGTGACCGCCTTGCCGGGGTCCTTGTCGCCGACCAGGGTCTCGATCGGGTCGTCCTCCACCGCGGCGACATCGACCTCGGCCCCGTGCTCACGCAGGTGGTCGACGGGCACCACGAGCTCGTCCTGCTCGACGCCGTAGTTGCTGACCAGGGCCAGGACTCGGCGTCCGCTGAGGTCGGGCTTGGACATCAGATGTCTCCTCTCGACTAGCGGAAGGTTGCCTCCGCGAGGTACCCACGTGGGAAGCCGTCACACCTTCGCCCCGCCGGATGCGACCTACGCTCGACCCATGACGTCATCGATGGAGGAGACGGCGCGTGCCGCGCGCCGCGCCGTCACCCGGGAGGACGCGGGGCGGGTGCTGCCGCGGATCGCCCACCTCCTCGCGCCGTACAAGCGCAAGATGCTGCTCGTCGGCCTCGCCGTCGTCGCCGGCGCCGTGCTGGCCTCGCTCGCGCCGTTCCTGACCAAGGCGGTGTTCGACGACGCCTTGTTCCCGCCCGGTGGTGGTGGCCCCGACCTCGGGCTCCTCGGGTGGCTGGTCGCCGGGCTGTGCGCGATCCCGGTCGTCACCTCGCTGATCGCGATCGGCCAGAACTATCTCACGTCGACGATCGGCAACTCCGCGATGGCGGACCTGCGCGGACGACTGTTCGCGCACCTGCAGACGATGGAGCTCGGCTTCTTCACCGCGACGAAGACCGGGGCGATCCAGTCGCGCCTGGCCAACGACGTCAGCGGCGTACGGACGGTGCTGACCGACACCGCGACCACCATCCTCCAGAACGCCGTCACGGTCCTCTCGGCCTTCGTCGCGATGGTGATCCTGTCCTGGCAGCTCACGATCATCACGCTGATCCTGATGCCGGTGTTCGTCGTCATCCAGGTGCGGGTCGGGCGGCGGCGCCAACGGCTCGCCCGCAAGACCCAGGAGTCGCTGTCGGAGATGACCGCGATCACCGAGGAGGCGCTGTCGGTCTCCGGGATCCTCCTCGCCAAGGTGTTCAACCGCGCCGAGAGCGAGACGCTGCGCTACCGCGACGAGAACCACCGCCAGACCCACCTCCAGGTCAGGGCCGCGATGACGGGCCGGACGTTCTTCGCGATGGTCCAGACGTTCTTCGCGATCACACCGGCCCTGATCTATCTCGTCTCGGGCCTGATGCTGACCGGGCGGCTGGACTCCTCCGGCGCCGCGCTGACGGCGGGCACCCTCGTCGCGTTCACCACGCTGCAAGCCCGGCTGCAGATGCCCCTGATCCAGCTTATGCGCGTCACCCTCGACGTCCAGACGTCGCTCGCGCTGTTCCGACGGATCTTCGAGTACCTCGACCTGGAGCCGGCGATCGTCGAGCGGCCCGACGCCCGGCCGCTTCCCGACACCGGAGAGGGAGGACGCGTCGAGTTCCGCGGCGTGTGGTTCCGCTACCCGCCACCGCGGCTCGTGGGCATCCAGCAGCCCCGCGGCACCGACGACCAGGACCCCGTGACGGAGGAGCGCTGGACGTTGCAGGACGTCTCGCTGACGGTCGAGCCGGGTCAGCTCGCGGCCATCGTGGGGCCGTCGGGATCGGGCAAGACCACCATGACGTACCTCGTACCCCGCTTCTACGACGTGACCGACGGCGCCGTCCTCATCGACGGCGTCGACGTCCGCGACGCGACCGAGCACTCGCTGGCGACCACGGCCGGGATGGTGACGCAGGAGCCGTACCTCTTCCACGGCACCGTCTACGACAACATCGCGTACGCCAAGGAGGGCGCGACGCCGGAGGAGGTCGAGCAGGCTGCGCGCGACGCCAACATCCACGACCGGATCATGAGCTTCGCCGAGGGCTACCAGACGGTGACCGGTGAGCGCGGCTACCGGCTGTCAGGGGGCGAGAAGCAGCGGATCGCGATCGCGCGAGTGTTCCTGATGAACCCCAGGGTCCTCATCCTCGACGAGGCGACGTCGGCGCTCGACACCGAGACCGAGCGCCTCGTCCAGGACGCTCTCGAGCGCGCGACCGTCGGGCGCACCACGATCGCGATCGCGCACCGGTTGTCGACGATCCAGAACGCCGACGTCATCTTCGGGCTCGAGGAGGGCCGGCTGGTGGAGCAGGGCACACACGCCGAGCTGCTCGCCGAGGGCGGGCTGTACTCGCGGCTCTACGTCGAGCAGTTCGGCGGCGGCGAGATCGAGGGCCGCTTCCGCGACGGTGTCGTGTTCCGCGACGGCGCGGTGTTCCACGACCGTGAGGACCACGTCCGCGCCGACGTCCCGCTCTGACCTGCCTCGCGCCTGGCTACTGCTGGATCACCGAGAGCACGTTTCCCGCGGGGTCGGTGAACCACGCGATGAGCGGTCCTCCTCCACGGAAGATGCCCGTGGCATCGGTGGCCATGGGCGTGCCCTCGTACCTCTCGAACGACACACCGCGCCCGGCGAGGGTGTCCACGGCCGTCTCGATGTCGGGCACCGGGAAGTTCAGGACGGTGAACGACGCCGGCTGGTGCTGGTCGCCCTTGGGGTAGACGAGCGTGTCGCGGGCACCCGCGAGGTGCAGCGTCAGCATCCCGTCCTGCTCCTCCACGTCGAGGCCGAGCGTGTCGGAGTAGAAGGCCTGCGCAGCCGCGGTGTCGTCGACCGAGAAGCCGCTGAAGGCCGGTGAGTCGGCAAGCATGGTCGCCCTCCTTGCGGGGTCACGTCCGGACCCCTCCCGGTGCTGACCGGCTCAGCGTGCGGAACTCACCGGCACGGCTTGAGCGGACGGGTCGCCGGACCCTCGATGACCGAGCCGTCCTCGGCGAACCGCGACCCGTGCAGGGGGCAGTCCCAGGACCGCTCGGCGTCGTTCCACTCCACGATCCCGCCGAGGTGGGTGCAGACCGCCGAGACCGGCGCGCCGTTACCGGAGTCCGCGCAGGGCGGCACCCCGCCGACCGACGGCGGGGCGCCGTCGCGCGTCACCGCGGCCGAGACCCATCCCTTGCCCATCTCCACACCGACCGACGCGTTGAGCTCAGCCGCCTTCGCCGCATCACGCAGCGCGGGTCGGCGCCAGGAGCTGACAGCGTCGCGCCACGAGGGCGTCTCGCCCAAGAGGTCACCGGCGAGGGCGAGGCCCGCGGCCGCACCCATCGCCAACCCCCACTTGTTGAAGCCGGTCGCGACGTGGACCGCCCCGCGGTTCGGCAGAAGCCTGCCGACGTAGGGCAGACCGGAGGCGGGCGCGTAGTCCTGCGCCGACCACGTGGCCAGCGGGTCCCCCACGCCGAAGGTGCTCTGGGACCAGGCGACGAGGTCGTCGACCTTCTGCGCCTCGGACCGGGCGCGCCCGGTGGTGTGCCCGTTGCCGCCGACGACGAGCACCGACTCGTCGGGCGTCGACGTCCGCAGGGAGCGGGTCGGAGTGTCGATCGACAGGTGCATCGCGTCCACCGCGGGACCGTCGGTGCGGAAGGCGGCGGCGTACGACCGCTCCGGGGAGAGGCGGGCGAAGAAGCCGCCACGGTCGAGGATCGGTATCCCGGTGGCGAGGACGACGTGGCGCGCGTCGACCGTCGCGTGCTCGGTCCGGACCCGGGGCCTCTCACCGCCGTCCACGCGAAGGACACGAGTCTGCTCGAAGAGCCGCGCCCCCGCCTCGACGGCGTCGGACATGATGCGGTCGGTGACCGCGACGGCGTCGATCTGCCCCTGCCCGGCGAGCCGGATCGCGCCTCGCACCTCGTACGGCAGCTCGAGGCTGTCCTCCCACACCACCGGCAGTCCTGCCTCCACGCACGCCTCGTGCTCGCGCCGCAGCTGGCTCTCGCCGTGCGCGGTCGTCGCGTACGTCACCGCGTCGCGGACGTCGTACGGCAGACCGCTGCTCTGGCAGAACGCTCGGATCCACTCCTGGCCGGAGCGGTTGGCCTCGACGTAGCCCCGGAGGCGCTCGGGGTGGTGCCGCTGGAGCGTCGAGAGGCGCGAGCCCTGGAGGAGGCTCACCTTGCCGGTCGTACCCCCTGTCGTCCCGGCAGCGACGGTGCGCCCTTCGAGCACGACGACCGAGGTTCCGGCGCGAGCGAGCGCGAGCGCGGTCGTGGCCCCGACCAGGCCCGCGCCCACGACGACGACGTCGCACGAGAGGTCCTCGCTCAGCGGGGAGTAGGTCGGGCGGTCAGGGTTCTGGTCGTACCACCAGGAGTGCATCGGGTTCGTTCCTTCCGTCGGGCTCACCGGTACCCAGCCTCGCGCAGGACACGCGGGGTTTCAGACCGCCCTCCAGGGGTACCGCCGGGGGGCCGTCTACCGGATCCGAGAGGGAGTTCACGTGGCCACGACCGAGTACGACGCGGTCGTCGTCGGGGCCGGGCCGAACGGTCTCGTGGCGGCGAACCTCCTCGCCGACGCGGGACTCGACGTGGTCGTCCTCGAGGCGCAGCCGGAGGTGGGTGGAGCCGTGCGCAGCGCGCGCGACGTGCACCCCGACTACGAGCACGACACGTTCAGCTCGTTCTATCCCCTCGCGGCGGCGTCGGGCGCGATCGGCGGGCTCGGCCTCGAGAGGCACGGTCTGGAGTGGAGCCACGCGCCCGCCGTCCTCGGGCACCCGCTCCCTGACGGCTCGTGGGCGATGCTGCACCGTGACGTCGACGCGACCGCCCGGTCCCTCGAGGCGCTCGGCTCCGGCGACGGCGACCGCTGGCGCGCGTGGGTCGACGATTGGCGTCACGTCGGCGACGCGATGGTCGACGCCCTGACGACGCCGTTCCCGCCGCTGCGTGCCGGGGCCAGGACGTTGTGGGCGCTGCGCTCGGTCGGAGGGATCGACTACGTACGCCGTCTGCTGGAGCCCGCGGCCGCCCTCGGCAGCGACGGCTTCGAGGGTCCAGGCGCGGGCCTGCTGATCGCCGGCAACGCCGCGCACGCCGACATCCCCGCCGACGCCGCCGGCTCGGGGTTGATGGGTCTCCTCATGACGATGCTGGGGCAGACCGTCGGGTTCCCGGTGCCTCGGGGTGGGGCCGGCCGGCTCTCGGCGGCGCTGGCACGGCGGTTCGCC
The DNA here is from genome assembly GCF_019550915.1 of Mumia sp. zg.B17. Classification (GTDB taxonomy): domain Bacteria; phylum Actinomycetota; class Actinomycetes; order Propionibacteriales; family Nocardioidaceae; genus Mumia. The sequence goes on along the minus strand of NZ_JAHWCI010000009.1, from coordinate 225,849 downwards.
TCCCTGGGGGGCGACATCCGTACCTCGTCGCGCGTCGACCGGGTCCTGCTCCGCGACCGACGAGCGGTCGGCGTCCGGGTCGCGGACGGCGAGGTCGTCACCGCCCGACGTGCGGTCGTGGCCGACGTCGTGGCCTCGTCGCTGTACGGCGACCTGATCCCGGAGGCCGAGCTCCCCGCGCGCCTGCGCCGTCGGATGCAGCGGTTCCAGCTCGACCCGGGGACGATCAAGGTCGACTGGGCGCTCGACGGCCCGGTGCCCTGGTCGTCGCCGCCGGACGCCCCGCCCGGCACGGTCCATCTCGCCGACTCCGTGAGCGAGATCGCTGAGACGACCGCGCAGATCAACGCGCACACCGTGCCCGGCGAGCCGTTCGTCCTCGTCGGCCAGATGACCACCGCCGACCCGACCCGCTCCCCGGCGGGGACCGAGGCCCTCTGGGCTTACGCGCACGTGCCCCAGGACGTCCGGCACGACGCCGGCGGTGACCGCATCACGGGTCGCTGGGACCGCGACGAGGTCGAGCGCTTCGCCGATCGGATGCAACGCCGGCTCGAGGCCCATGCCCCGGACCTCGCGAGCCGGATCGTCGCTCGACGGGTCCTCGGTCCGCGCGAGCTCGAGGCTCGGGACGCGAACCTCGTCGGCGGTGCCGTCAACGGCGGCACCTCCGCGATCCACCAGCAGCTGATCTTCCGACCCGTCCCCGGCAACGGTCGCGCGACGACCCCGGTGCCCGGCCTGTTCCTGGCGTCGGCGTCGGCCCATCCCGGCGGCGGTGTGCACGGAGCCCCCGGGGCGAACGCGGCCCGCGCCGTGCTCGCCGAACCTGCCCTGCTCCGCCGCGCGCGTCCGCTCGTCGCCCGTCTGCGCCGCGGAGATGTCCCCACCCTTCGAGAAGGAGCACCTGATGACCGTCGTCTCACGTGAGATCGCCGCCCCCGCCGACCAGGTCTTCGCCGTCCTCGCCGACGGCTGGACCTATGCCGGATGGGTCGTCGGCGCCTCCCGCATCCGTCGGGTCGACGACGGGTTCCCTGAGCCGGGCACCAAGATCCACCACTCGGTCGGGACGTGGCCGATGCTCATCGACGACACCACGAGCGTCATCGCCTGCGATCCGGGACGGCGGCTCGAGCTCCGCGTCCGGGCGTGGCCGCTCGGCGAGGGCGTCGTCCGTCTCACGCTCGAGGACAACGGGGCGACGACGACGGTCGAGATGGAGGAGCACACCGTCAGCGGGCCCGCGAAGCTCCTTCCGAAGCCCGTGGAGTCCCTCGGCCTCCAGGCGCGCAACCGTGAGTCGCTCCGTCGGCTGGCGTTCCTCGCCGAGGGCCGCCACCTCTAGCCGACCGGTCCCGTCCGTCCCGTCCCCGATTTGTGCAGTTGGTGAAGGTCTCGCGTCGAAGAACCTTCACCAACTGCACAAATCGGGGACGGGGGCGGGGGAAATGGGCGCGGGCCGGGCCCTAGAGCGCGAGGCCCACGTACTTCACCTCGAGGTACTCGTCGATGCCCTCCGCGCCACCCTCACGGCCGAAGCCGGAGGCCTTCACGCCCCCGAACGGCGCGGCGGGGTTGGAGACGACGCCCTGGTTGATCCCTACCATCCCGGTCTCGAGACCCTCATAGACCCGTACCGCGCGCGCGAGGCTCTCCGTGAACGCGTACGCGACGAGGCCGTACTCCGTGTCGTTCGCCATCCGGATCGCCTCCTCGTCGGAGGAGAACGTGAAGACCGGCGCGACGGGTCCGAAGATCTCCTCGCGGAAGACCTGGGCGTCCGGGCTGACTCCGGCGAGGACGGTGGGCGGGTAGAAGTAGCCCGGCCCGTCCGGGACCTCGCCGCCGGTGAGCACGGTCGCGCCGGTTTCGACGGCGTCGGAGACCAGCTCGGCGACCTTGTCGCGCGCCTTCCCCTCCACCAGCGGACCGACCTCGACGCCGTCCTCCGAGCCGCGCCCGATGCTCATCGCGCCCATCCGCTCGGCGAGCCGGCGGCCGAACTCGTCGGCGACGGACTCGTGGACGAGGAAGCGGTTGGCCGCGGTGCAGGCCTCACCCACGTTGCGCATCTTGGCGAGCATCGCGCCGTCCACGGCCTTGTCGAGATCCGCGTCCTCGAAGACGAGGAAGGGCGCGTTGCCGCCGAGCTCCATCGACACCCGCAGGATGCCTTCGGCGCTCTGCTCGATGAGTTTGCGGCCCACCGGCGTCGACCCGGTGAACGTGAGCTTGCGCAGGCGCGGGTCGCGGATCAGCGGCTCCATCACCTCGCCGGTCGAGCTCGTCGTCACGACGTTCAGGACGCCCTCCGGCAGCCCTGCCTCGGTGAGGAGGTCGGCGAGCGCGAGCATCGTCAACGGCGTGAGCCCGGCCGGCTTGACGACCATCGTGCAGCCCGCGGCGATCGCCGGGCCGATCTTGCGTGTGCCCATCGCGAGGGGGAAGTTCCACGGCGTGATCATCAGGCACGGCCCGACCGGCTGCTTGAGCGTGAGCAGACGCGTCGCCCCGTTGGGCGCGACGGCGTAGCGGCCGTTGATGCGTACGGCCTCCTCGGAGAACCAGCGGAAGAACTCCGCGCCGTACGCGATCTCGGCCTTGGACTCCGACAGCGGCTTGCCCATCTCCAGCGTCATCAGCAGCGCGAGGTCGTCGGCGCGGGCGGTGATCAGCTCGAAAGCCTTGCGGAGGATCTCGCCGCGCTCTCGCGGCGGCGTCCTGGCCCAGTCGGACTGTGCCTCCACCGCGGCGTCGAGCGCGGCCCGCCCGTCGGCGACCGACGCGTCGGCGACGTGCGCGATCGTCTCGCCGGTGGACGGGTCCTCGACGGCGAAGGTCTTCTGGCCCTCGGCGTCACGCCACTTGCCTCCGATGAAGAGCTGGGGATGCACCCCCGCGACGACCTCGGACTCGCGACCCTGCAGAACTCCACCGTTCACCGGCATGGCGACCTCCTCGTACGTACGCGGCGTTCCCGACGATCCTCTCGCGACGGCCCCGCCGGTGCACGGGGCGAGATGTCGCCCGCGCCGACCAGACCGTTACACGTCGTGGGTACCCGCTCGACGCTCGACCAGCACAAGCCCCGCGTGGAGGAGCAGACCGATCACGGCCCCGACCGCGATCCCGTAGAGGTTGTCCCCCACGTCCTCACCCGACAACCCGTCGCGGGCGGTGGGCATGACCGCCTGCCACCACTCCACGAGCCACGGGGCGGCGAGGACGACGAGCGACGGCCACCATTGGCGCAGCTCCAGCGAGAGCAGCACGGCCGAGGCTCCTAGCGCTAGCCCGGCCCAGACGTTGAGCGAGCGGGAGTCGATCCCGGTCAGCAGGGCATCCCACCGTGGCGGGTCGACGTGCAGACCCAACGGGCTGACCCAGCGCCAGCCCTGGTCGAGTGCGCCCGGCATCATCGTGACGGCGGCGTACGACCCCAGCGCGGCGGCGTACAACCAGACCCGCAGCGGCGAGACGGTCCCCGTCCGGAGCGCCACCGCCGCCAGCGTGGTGGCGAGGAGCAGCGCCACCACGACGCCGATGCCGGACAGCGGCGTCTCGCGGAAGTAGGCGTCGAGCACACCCCCGAGTCAAGCAGCCGGAGCCTCCGGCGGAACGAAGACCCACGGGGTACGGGGCAGCGCGGCGGGATCGAACTCGGCCAGCATCCCCGCGGCGTCGCGCGCGGACATCCCCAACGAGTCCGCGATCGCCGCGACCAGGTCGGCCGACGTCCACCCCAGCGCCTCGAGGTCGGCGAGGGTCACGGCGCCGTCGCGCTTGGCCAGTCGCTTGCCCTCGGTGTTGAGCGCGAGCGGGACGTGGGCGTACTCCGGCGGCGTGATGCCGAGGAGCGTCGCCAGGTAGGCCTGCCGAGGCGCCGACGTGAGCAGGTCGTCGCCCCGCACGACCTGGTCGACGTCCATCGCGGCGTCGTCGACGACGACTGCCAGGTTGTACGCCGCCACACCGTCGTTGCGGACCAGGACGAGGTCGTCGACCGGCCCGGTGACGGTGCCGTGGAGGACGTCGTGGACGGCGAACTCGTCGACGTCCGACGCGAGCCTGAGCGCCGCGGGGCGCTGCGAGCGGCGGGCCTCACGCTCGGCATCGCTCAGCCGTCGGCACGTCCCCGGGTAGTGGCCCGGGACGCCGTGCGGGGCCGACGCAGCCTCGGCGATCTCGCGGCGCGTGCAGAAGCACTCGTAGGTCAGTCCCCGCGCGGCGAGCGTCGCGACGGCGTCCGCGTAGTCCGCCTGCCGCGACGACTGGAGGACCACCGGGGGGTCCCAGTCGATGCCGAGCGCAGCGAGGTCGGCGAGCTGCCGCTCCTGGGCTCCTGGGCGGACACGGTCGAGGTCCTCCACCCGCATCCGGAAGCCCCGACCGGTCGAGCGGGCGAACATCCACGCGAGCATCGCGGTCCGCAGGTTGCCGACGTGGAGGTCACCCGACGGGCTCGGGGCGTAGCGGCCGTTCATGGGTGCGCCAGGCAGAGAGTTCCACTCATCAGGACGGCATCCTACGCAGGAGAGTCGGGGGCACGTGTCACGATCGAAGGGTGACGACCTCTCCCGCACTTCGCTCCGGCGCCTCGCGCACCTGGCGTCCTGCCGGCGCGGTCGACGTGCGCTGGACGCTGGGCAGGCTCGGCAAGGGGCCGTACGACCCGGCGCACCACGTCGCCTCGGACGGTGCGGTGTGGCGAGCGGGGCGCATGCGGTCCGGCCCGGTCACCTACCGGGTAGCCGAGGTCGCCGAAGAGATCACCGTCGACGCCTGGGGCGACGGCACCGACGAGCTGCTGGACGAGGTCCCCGGGCTGCTCGGCCACCAAGACGACTGGTCGGGGTTCGAGCCGCGCATCCCGCTCGTCGCGCGTGCTCTGCAACGTCACCCGGGCCTCCGGCTGCCCACCCAGCGCCGGATCTTCGAGACGCTCGTCCCCGCGATCCTCGAGCAGCGGGTGCCGTCCGTCGACGCGTACGCCGCCTGGCGGCGTCTGCTCCGCGCTCACGGCGAGGCCGCCCCCGGGCCTACCCCGGTCCCGATGGTCGTCCCGCTCGCGCCCGAGCACTGGCGCGCGCTCCCCTCGTGGGCGTGGCACCGCGCCGGAGTCGACCCTGCACGGTCCCGCACCGTCGTGCAGGCGGCGCAGCGGGCCACGGCCGTCGAGCGGCTCGCCGACCGGTCGTACGCCGAGGTGTCGGCGGGGCTGCGGTCGCTCCCGGGCATCGGCGTGTGGACCAGCGCCGAGGTGAGGCAGCGTCTCGGTGACCCCGACGCCGTCTCGGTCGGCGACTACAACCTGGCCAAGGACGTCGGCTGGGCCTTCGTCGGCGAGCCGGTCGACGACGCGGCGATGCTCGAGATCCTGGAGCCCTGGCGCGGTCACCGGGGCCGGGTGATCAACCTGCTGTACGCCGACGGGGTGCTCCGCCGTCCGCGCCGCGGCCCTCGCCTGACCCTGATGGATCACCGGCGCCGCTGACCGGATCGGTCGCTCTCGTGCCGTATCAGCCGACTCGGGTCATGATGTCCTCATGCGACGTTCGGGGGACGTCGCGCTCCGGGTTGTCGTGCTGCTGGGAGTCTGGATCGTCCTCGGACGGACCGTCGGGCTCCTGGTCGGCGGCACCCCCGACGCGACGATCGCATCCGCGGTCGTGACCACAGCGGTGTGGTTCGCGACGGCCGGAGCCGTCGCGCTCCGCGACGGGCGGCGAGGGCTCCCCAAGCCCTACCCCCTGTGGGCCTGCGTCGGCGTCGTGTCCGCCGTCGTCTGCGTCACCTGGCAGTGGGCCGCGAGCGCGATCGCCGCTGGAGGCACCGACGTGACGCTGCTCCGCGACGACCTCCTGGTGCTCTCACCCGGGCTGGTCGTCGGGGCGTGGGGTTGCTCCACCGTCGGTCTGGCGCTCGGTCGGCACGACGCCGCGGCTCGGCGCAGGCGCGAGGCCACCACCACGACCCCCGAGCCCGTCCGCACACCCGTCTTCGCCCGCAGCGCCTTCAGGCGCGCGGTGCTGTCTCACCGGCCGCTGACGGCATCGGCGAGCCGGGCGATCCGCGACGTCCGCCCGCCTCGCGAGTCCTCGCGGCGATCCGCCGCACGATAGGCCGCGTACATCGCCTGCACTCCCAGCCACCGCAGCGGCTCGGGCTCCCAGCGCCGGGTGCGGTGACCGACCCACGGCAGCGCCGTCAGGGCGCTCTCCTCGCCGAGGACGAGGTCGCGCAGCGTCCGCCCGGCCAGGTTCGTGGTCGCCACCCCGTGCCCGGTGTAGCCGCCTGCAGCCGCCAGCCCGGTCGTACGGTCGAGCGTGACCGTCGCGCACCAGTCGCGCGGGACCCCGAGCACCCCCGCCCAGGCATGGTCCAGACGAGCGCCGGCGGCTGCGGGGAAGCGCCGCGCGAGCACGTCACGAAGGCTGTCGATGGTCGCGCGCTGGGTCGCGCCGTCGTGGTCGGTGCGCGAGCCATAGCGGTACGGCACGCCGCGACCGCCGATCGCGATCCGGTCGTCGGCCGTCCGCTGGGCGTACATGTAGGCGTGGGCCTGGTCGCCGACCGTCTCGTAGCCCGACCAGCCGATGGTGTCCCAGACGGCCGCGCCCAGCGGCTCGGTGACGACCATCGCGGAGTTCATCGGGAGCCAGGTGCGCCGCAGACCTGGCAGGGAAGCGGTGAAGCCCTCGGTCGCCCGCACGACGTACGTCGCGGCGACGGTGCCCGTCGCCGACCCGCTCCGGAACCGGACGCGACGCGGCTCGATCGCGGTCACCGCAGTGCCCTCGTACACCTCGACGCCCAGGCGCTCGACCGCGGCGGCCAGCCCGGTGACCAGCTTGGCGGGGTGGAGGCGTGCGCAGTGCGGGGTCCAGAGGCCGCTGACCGCGTCGGCGACGGCGACCCGGGCGGCGACGCCGTCGGCGTCCAGCAGCTCGTGGTCGTGGTCGCTCCAGGACTCGGCGTACGCGTGGTCGGCCCGGAGCCGCTCGTCCTGCGCCGCGTTGCAGGCGACCGTGAGCTCGCCGCCCTTGACCACGTCGGCGTCGATGCCCTCGGAAGCTGCGACGGCGATCACCTCGTCGACCGTCGCCTTCATCGCCTCGCTGAGCGCCACGACGCCCTCGCGGCCACGGGCTGCGGCGTACACCTCCCGCGAGCCCGCCATCGCCGACGTGAGCCAGCCACCGTTGCGACCCGACGCACCGTAGCCGCAGACCTCGCGCTCGAGCACCGCGATCCGCAGGGTCGGCTCGGCCTGCGCGAGGTAGTAGGCGGTCCAGAGTCCGGTGAAACCCCCGCCCACGATCGCGACATCGACCCGGTGGTCGCCCCCGAGCGGCGGACGGGTGGGCTTGGTACGGCCGAGCTCGCTCATCCAGTACGAGACCGCACCGTTGACCAGGGGTGCGTCGCTCACAGCGCGACGGCCTTGCCGCTGACCCGCACGCGCGGCGAGTCGCTGCTCAGGGTCACATGGATGAGGCTCGGCCGGCCCATGTCGACACCCTGCTCGATGGTGAACGACGCGGCCGGCGAGGCGAGGCCGTGGTGAGCAAGGTAGGCCCCGAAGGCAGCTGCGGCCGCTCCGGTGGCAGGGTCCTCGACCACACCGCCGACCGGGAAAGGATTGCGCGACTGGTAGGTGTCGTAGTGGTCGGGCCAGACGAGCTGGAGGGTGGTGAGCCGAGACCGCTCCATGACGTCGCGGAGCCGGTCGAAGTCGTACGACAGTCGTGCGAGCCGCTCGCGGGTGCGGGTGACGAGGACGAGGTGCCAGACGCCGGCGTTGGCGCACGAGACCGGATAGCGGGGGTCGAGGTCGTCGCGAGCCCATCCGAGCGCGTCGAGCACCTCGGCGACGAGGGACGTGTCGGCCGGGACGACCTGCGGGTCCACGCTGGTCAGCGTCGCCCACAGCCGACCGTCGCGTTCGACCGTGTCCACGTCGATCGTCCCGGCCGGCGTGTGCATGGTGAGCGCGCCGGCACCCGCGCGCTCGGCCACCGCGACGGCGGACGCGATGGTCGCGTGCCCACAGAACGGGACCTCCGCCTCGGGGGCGAAGTAGCGGACGTCGTAGACCCGCCCGCCCTCGTCACGGGGCACGAGGAACGCCGTCTCCGAGTAGCCGACCTCGGCCGCCGTCGCGAGCATCTCCGACTCGGTCATCCCAGCAGCGTCGAGCACGACGCCAGCGGGATTGCCGCCCGCCGGGTGGTCGGAGAACGCGGTGTAGCGCAGCACGTCAGGCATGGAGGTCACGCTAGCCCGGACCAGGTCGGCGTCACGGTCCGTCCCGACATCGTCACCGCTCAGCGCGGTACGTGCATCATCCAGTCGCGAGGCACCCGGCCGGCGGGTCCCGGGGACGGCTGGTCGTCCGGGTGCGAGGTCGGCGGCGCCAGCTGGGGGCCGGTGAGGATCGACTCCTCCTCGTAGTCGTAGAACCAGTCCTCGCCCGGCTCGTACGACTGGACGTAGCGGTGCCCGGTGGCTTTCCAGTGGGCCGTGGCGTGCGCGGCCGGCGAGGAGTCGCAGCAGCCGACGTGCCCGCACTGGGCGCAGCGCCTCAGGTGGAACCACCACCCCTGCGGGTCGGCCGCGTCGCACTCCGCGCACCCAGGTCCGCTCGGTGGCACGCTCACGTCGATGCCGTCCGTCATGGCAGCCCCCCTTCGGGTCCCGTCACAGGCTACGTCGCCCGGTCGCCCGCCACCTGTCGAAGCCCGTGCCACGATGGAGCCATGGCTGACGAGGAGGAGCGCGAGCACGACAACGAGTTCGCCTTCCGCTGGTCGTACGGCAACCCTGAGGCGCCGTTCACGATCGTGGAGTTCGGGGACTTCGAGTGCCCCTACTGCGGGGCGGCCAAGCCGGTGCTGCACGACCTGATCGAGGGCTCCGAGGGACAGGTTCGCCTGATCTGGCGCCATTTCCCGCTGTTCACGGTGCACCCGTTCGCGCTCACCGCCGCGTTGGCCGCGGAGGCCGCCGGCAACCAAGGAGCGTTCTGGCCGATGGCCGGTCTGCTGTTCAAGAACCAGAACAGTCTCGACGACGCCTCGATCGTCCGGTACGGGAAGCAGCTCGACCTCGACACCGACCAGCTCGTCGGTGACGCGGCGCAGGCCTACGCCAGTGCGGTCCGCGCCGACTACGTCGAGGGCATCGAGGCAGGGGTGCACGGGACCCCCACGCTGTTCGTCAACGGCGAGCCGTACACCGACGCGGTCACCGTCAAGGACCTCCGCGAAGCCGTCGGGCTGTCACGCCGGCGCGCGCCACGGCCCCTCCGGTAGCGGAGGCGGCCCATCGGCCTCGTCGGGAGAGCACAACGGCAGGCGGTCGCCGAAGTAGCGCAGCACCAGCGCTCCGACCAGCCCTGCAGTCAAGGACCCGAGGAGGATGCCGACCTTGGCCTCGTTGCGCAGCGCCTCGTCGTTGAAGGCGAGATCGCTGACGAACAGCGCGATGGTGAAGCCGATGCCGCAGAGGAAGGCGCCGCCGACCACGTGCCCGTACTGGACGCGCCCGGGGAGCGACCCGAGCCCGGTGCGGAGCGCGACGAACGCCCCGAGGGTGACGCCGACGACCTTGCCGACGAGCAGGCCGGCGACCACACCGAGCGTGATCGGGCTGCTCATGGCGTCGCCGATCGCGCCGCCGGTCAGAATCACGCCTGCGTTGGCCAGACCGAACAACGGCACGATCAGGTACGAGCTGAGCGGGTGGAGCGCGTCGAGCAGCCGGTCGCTGGTGGGGATGGCCGAGCGCACGGCGGTGACGGCCAGGCGCGACCGCGACGACTCGAGGTCCTCGATCAGCGCACGACCGTAGAACCCCAGGTAGCGCCTGACCTCGTCCTCGCGACCGCGCCGTCGGGTCGGGACCGACAGGCCGACCAGGACACCCGCGAGGGTCGGGTGCAGGCCCGACTCGAGGACGGTGACCCAGAGCCCGATGCCGACGAGGATGTACGGGGGGATCTGCCAGATGCCGACCCACCGCATCCCGAACAGGACCGCGACGAGGACACCGCTCAGCACGAGCGCCTTGATCGACAGGTCGTCGGCGTAGAACGCGCCGAGGAGCGCGATCGCGCCGATGTCGTCGAAGATCGCGAGCGTGAGGAGGAAGACCCGCAGCTGGTCGGGGCACCGCGGGCCGACGAGGGCGAGCACGCCGATCACGAACGCGGTGTCGGTCGACATCGGGACGCCCCAGCCCGCCGAGTCCGGCCCCGAGGGCGCGATGAGGAGATAGAGAGCGATCGGGACGACAAGACCTCCGACCGCGGCGAACAGCGGGACCGACGCGGCACGGAAGCTGCGCAGCTCGCCGACGGTCAGCTCTCGGTTGACCTCGAGTCCGACGACGAGGAAGAAGATCGCCATCAAGGCGTCGTTGACCCAGTGGTGCAGGGACAGGTGCACGCCCCAGCTCCCCACCTCGAGGGTCGTCGCGGTCTCCCAGAGGTGCTCGTACGACTCGCCCGGAAGGTTGGCCCAGACCAGCGCGGCGGCCGACGCGGCCAGCAGGAGCGTGGCGCCCCCACCCTCGGTCGCGAAGTAGCGACGGAGCCCGGGGGTCAGGCGCGGGTACGGCACCACGACGCGCGGCCGCGGTCCTGGACGAGTGGGGACACCGGTGGGAATCGGGTCGGTCACGGACATCAGCGTGCCAGACCGCCGGTTGGTGGGTGGCGCGATCCGTACGCGGGATCGGCAGGAATCGCGTGGTGTTCTGTCGCACCTGATCCTTATTGTCGAGCGGTGACTACCTCGACCACCGGCACCGGCCAGCCCGGCACCACCGTCCCCGCCGGGCGAGACCTGTCCTTCGCCGCGCTCGGCGTCACCGTCCTCCTCTGGGCGTCGGCGTTCGTCGGCATCCGTGCGATCGGCGAGAGCTACTCTCCCGGTGCCCTCTCGCTCGGTCGGCTGGCCGTGGCGGCGATCGCACTCTCGGTGCTCTTCGTCCCGCGGCAGCTGTCGGCCCGACGCGAGCGCCTGCCGCGGGGGCGCACGGCCTGGTTGATCGCCGGCTACGGCGTGCTGTGGTTCGGCGCCTACAACGTCGCGCTCAACGCCGGGGAGCAGCACGTCGACGCGGGCACCGCCGCGATGCTCGTCCAGCTCGGCCCGATCCTCATCGCCGTGATCGCCGGCCTCTTCCTCGGCGAGGGGTTCCCCAAGACCCTGGTGATCGGCCTGGCGATCGGGTTCGCCGGCGTCACGCTGATCGCGCTCGGCGGTGACGGCTCCCGCAACGACCTGGTCGGGGTCGTCCTCTGCGTCCTCGCGGCCGTGCTGTACGCGGCGGGCGTGCTGCTCCAGAAGCCGGTCATGGGCACGGTCAGCCCGCTCACGGTGACCTGGCTCGGCTGCGTCATCGGTGTCGTGACGTGCCTGCCCTTCGTCGGGCAGCTGGTGGAGGAGACCGCCGACGCGCCCACCAGCGCGATCCTCGGCGTCGTCTACCTCGGGCTCTTCCCCACCGCTCTCGCGTTCACGGTCTGGGCGTACGCGCTCCGCCGCGTCGGTGCCGGTCCCGCCAGCGCCACCACCTATCTGGTGCCGGCGATCGCGATCGGTCTCTCCTGGCTGTTCCTCGCCGAGGTGCCCACCCTTCTCGGGTTCGCCGGCGGAGTGCTGTGCCTGGTGGGGGTGGCCGTCACCCGCCTCCGCCGGCGGTGACCGTCAGACCAGCAGGCCTCGGACCAGTCGGCTCAGGACCTCGCCGCACTCCTCCCGGACGCGAGGACGGTCGTCGGGCGAGGCCGCGGCGATCGTCATCGCGCACCCCCCGAGCATCGTGAACGCCACCGACGAGGTGGTCTCGATCGGGAGGGCCGGGATGCGCCCGGAGGAGACCAGGCGGGTCACGATCTGCTCGATCAACCCTGCGGCGTACTCCTCCTCGCACGCCTTCCACTGCTCCCAGCCCAGCGCGATGGGGCCTTGCCGGAGCACGATCTCGGCGTAGTCGGAGTTCGTGGCGTGGTCGAGATAGGCGCTCATCGCGGCGAACGCGCCCGCAACAGGGTCCTCGTGGGCGAGGAAGGCATCGCGGGCTGCGCCCAGCCCTTCGGTCTCCGTCCGCTCCAGCACGGCGCGGTAGAGGTCCTGCTTGTCCTTGAAGTGGTGATAGACCGCGCCGCGCGTGACCTGCGCCGCCGACGCGACCTCGGAGAGGGCCGTCTTGGTGAACCCGCGCTCGACGAACATCGAGGTCGCCGTCGTGAGCAACGCCTCACGTGTCTCCTCGGAGTACTGCTCGCGTCTGCTGCGGGGGCGTGGCATACTCCCAGCATATGACATACACTGTGTATGTGACCGACAGGACGCAGGTCAGAGACTCCGCGTCTGTCGAACCGGCTCGAGGCCCCGGGACGAGAGGACTCCGATGACCACCTCGACGATCGACCGCTCCGCGTGGGAGCAAACCACGCGGCGCCAGCGCGCCCTCCACGCGCTCACCGAAACCATCAGCCAGGACCCCACCGCGCTGCCGGCTGCCGTGCGCCGCGCCCGGTCGGAGACGTTCGGCTCGCTCGACTCCCTCCTGCTCGCCGCCCATGCGCACTGGGTCCGCACCTTCGAGGCACGCCTCGACCACCTGCTCGAGCAGGGCGGGTACGGCGACCAGGCCGCCGTCGAGCGCGTCTGGCGCGAGACCGCTCAGGTTCTCGACGGAACCGCCGCGCTGCTCGACGCGTACGCCGACCACGAGGTGCTCGCGCGCGCCCACGCCGACCACCGTCGGCGTGCCCGGAGCACGGCGGGTGTCGACCTTCCGTCTCGCTGGGTCGGCGCCTCGCGACCGGCACAGCGCGCCCGACGACCGGCACAGCGCGTCGAGCGTGCCGGCTGGCGGTGCCGAGCCCGGGCTCTGCTGACGCACTGATCTCACCGGTCAGGACGCGCCAGGTCTCCCAGCTTGTCGGGGTTGCGGACGATGTCGATGGCCGCGACGAGGCCGTCGACCACCGTGAACGACGTGACCGACCAGGTGCCCGTCGAGTCGCACATGACGATGCCGTAGCCGCCGTTCACGAGGGCCGGACGCACCTCGCGCGGCGGTCGCCGCAGGAACCCGAGCATGATGCGGGCCACCTGCACGGCCCCGTGCTGCGCGGCACGAGGGGCGGGCACATTGCCCCCGCCGTCCGAGCGCATCACGACGTCCGGATCGAGCACGCTGACCAACGCCGCCAGGTCACCCCCGGCGCAGGCGGCGATGAAGGCCTCGACGACCTCGCGCTGCTCGCGGACCGACGGGTTCGCCCTCGGGGCACCCTCGCGGACGTCCTTGCGCGCCCGCGCCGCGAGCTGCCGCACCGCTGCCGGGGTCCGACCGACGACACGGGCCACCTCGTCGAAGGACATCCCGAAGACGTCGTGGAACAGATAGGCCACCCGCTGCGCCGGTGTCAGCTGCTCGAGGACGACGAGCAGGGCCATGCTGACCGACTCGTCGAGGGTCACCCGGTCGGCTGGGTCGATCGCGCGAGAGGCGGCGGCGAGCGGCGGGAGCGGCTCCACGACGGGCTCCGGCAGCCACGTGCCGACGTAACGCTCGCGCCGGGCCTGGGCGCTCCCGAGCTGATCGAGAGCGAGGTGTCCTACGGTGGTCGTGAGCCACGCGCGCAGGTCTCGGATCGCTCCGTGGTCGGCCCGCTGGAGCCGCAGCCAGGACTCCTGGACACAGTCCTCGGCAGCCGCACGGGAGCCGGTGACGGCGTAGGCCACCCGCTCCAGGTGCGCCCGGTGCTCCTCGAACTCCACGGCGAGGAGCTCGTCGGCGGTGGTCTCGCCGCCGGGAGGGCGCACGTCGTCGATCATGCGTACCGCGCCTTCAGCCACGAGGCGAACGTGGTCATCCCTCGCACGTCGGGGTCGTCGTCGACCAGCGCCCCGGCTCCGACCTCGCGCAGCGGCCCCCACGCGGGCACACGCACCGGGAGGCGTCGCCGACCGGTTGCCACGGACCATGTCCGACCAAGATCTCGCAGAGATGCCACCTGCGGGCCGGCGACCGCGAGCGTGCGCCCCAGCGGGCCCGAGTCGACGGCGTCGGCGATCGCGTGAGCGACGTCGCCGACGTCGACCGGTTGCAGGGGCGCCTCCACGGAGGGGCGGATCCCGACCTTGGCGGCGCCGGCGAACAGCGTGTCGAGCAGGTCGTGGAACTGGGTCGCCCGCACGAGCGTCCACGGGACGGGCCCCGTCCGTACGACCTCCTCCTGCTCGACCTTGGCCCGGTAGTACCCGAATCCGCCCGCGTTCTGGACCTTGTCGCAGCCGACGATGGAGACCACCACGTGGTGGGCCACCCCGACCGCGCTCTCCACCTCCAGGAGACGCCGGGACCCGTCGATCAGGACCGCCTGCGCTGCCTTGGAGCCGAACCCGTTGCTCGCGTCCACGACCGCCGCGCACCCGTCGAGCACCTCGCGCAGACCCGCTCCGGTGCTCAGGTTCACCGGATGACTCGCGCTGCTGCGGCTCGCCGGCCGCACCTCGTGACCGCGCGCCTGCAACGCGGCGACCACCACGCTGCCCAGCGTGCCCGTCCCCCCGATGACTGCGACCCTCATTGTCGTCCCCTTCGCTGTGGAAGTGCTCCTACTGAGGGGACGGCGCAGCGGGCGCCGGTGTGACATGTGGCGTTATGGACCCTCGTACGGTCGCTCCGGGGGCGTCTCCGGGAGTCCGAGCAGCGGGAACAGGCGGGTGTCCAGGAAGGTCGAGATGTTCGTGACCTCGCCGCCCTGGACGTCGAGGACAGTGATCGACCACGGGACGAACCCGCCCTCGGGCGCGGGCCGCCACTGCGCCAGCGCTGGAGCGCCGTTGACACTCATCGGCTCCACGCGAGATCCCAGACACTCCTTGCCGGGCCCCTCCATCCACGTCCGGATGTCCTCCCGTCCCTGGAGCCACATGACAAAAGGGGGCATGCTCTGCGTGGCGTCCTCCCTCAACAGGGACACGAAGGTGTCCATGTCGTACGCCTCGAACGCGGCGACGTACTTCGCGAGAAGCTCCTGCTGATCGGCGTCGAGCTCGTCGTAGGTGTCTCCGGACGTCGACCGCACCGTGCTCAAGGTCGCCCGGGCCCGCTGGAGCGCGCTGTTGACGGAGGCGACCGACGTGTCGAGGAGGTCGGCGACCTCGGCAGCCCTCCACCGGAGCACCTCACGGAGCACCAGCACCGCACGCTGACGCGGCGGCAGGTGCTGCAGAGCCGCCACGAACGCGAGTCTGATCGACTCACGGCCTGCCGCCACCTCCGCGGGGTCGGCCGAGTCGGGGAGGATGCGCTCGTCGAGCATCGGCTCCATCCACGCCTCGTTGGCGCGCTGCGCCGCGAGCGAGTGGACGACCGGCTGCCAGGCGGTCGCGGAGAGGTCCATCGGGCGGGCGCGCCGCTGGCCGGAGCCGAGGATGTCCATGCAGACGTTGGTCGCGATCCGGTAGAGCCAGGACCGCAGGGACGATCGGCCCTCGAACTTGTCGAGGCTTCGCCAGGCGCGAACCATCGTCTCCTGGACGGCGTCCTCGGCATCGAACGCAGAGCCCAGCATGCGGTAGCAGTAGCCGGTCAGCTCCCGGCGATAGGTCTCGAGCTCGAGCTCGGTCGTTGCAATGGCCGTCATGGTCCCTCCCCCATCCGCAGCAGTTTCCCACCGCCACACCCACAGGAAAACGTACGCAACTGACAGTTCTCGGACGAGCGAGTTGTCAGCCGGTTGCCGGGCGCCCGTGGCCGGAACCGGTCACAGGGCTAGCGGAGTGACCTACGTCACTCTAGCGTCTGTTGAAACGTTCCAAACGCTTCCAGCGAAGGAGCCACCGTGGTGATCCCACCCCGCCCTCTCGTTCTCGTCGCCGCAGCCGCACTCCTGCTCGGCCTCCAGACGCCCGCCGCCGCCACGACCGACGTCTCAGCCTCCACCGCCGCGACCGCGTCGTCCGCTCCGCCGACGGTCGGCGCGCTCCGGGTCAACGGAACGGAGAACCCGCTCGGGATCGACGGCAGGAAACCACGCCTGGGCTGGCAGCTCGACGCGGACCGCCGCGGCGTCACCCAGAGCGCCTACCAGGTCCGCGTGGCGCGCAGCGAAGCGCGGCTGAGCGACCCCGACGTGTGGGACAGCGGCAAGGTCGAGTCCCGCCAGTCCGTCGAGGTGCCGTACGGCGGGCCTGCTCTGGCCTCCGGCACCGGCTACGTGTGGTCGGTCCGGGTCTGGGACGACGCGGGCGCGGCGTCGTCGTGGAGCGACCCCGCCACGTTCGAGACCGGTCTCCTCACGGCCTCGGACTGGAAGGCCTCGTGGGTCGGCGCCGCCCGCCCAGAGCTGGGCGCGCAGTGGACGGACTACACGATCGAGTTCACGGCCTCGCGCATCTCCGGCGCCCTCGGCGTCTACTTCCGCGGCCGCGACACCGAGCACGCCTACATGTGGCAGATCAGCGAGGCGGAGAAGTCGCTGCGACCGCACGTCAAGGACGGCGGATACCGAGTCCTCCCGGCCACGCCGTTCCCTGCCGGCTTCGACTTCGCGGCCGAGCACCGCTACCGCGTCGAGGTCGACGGCACGACGATCAGGACCTCGGTGGACGGGGCGCTGCTCGACGAGCGCACCGACGCAACCTTCACCGGCCCCGGCGCCCTCGGCTTCCGCACCAGCGCACCCGAGACCGGGCTGGTGCACGACGTGGTGGTCACCTCCGACGACGGCACCACGCTCGTCGACACCACCTTCCCCGCTGGCGACCGCACCTTCTCTGCCGGCACGGTCGCCGACGGCACGCTCAGGGTCGACGCCGCCGGCCCCGAGGTGTGGCTGCGACGCGACGATCCCGTCCCCCTGCTCCGCAAGGAGTTCGACCTGGCGGGCAAAGAGGTGGAGCGTGCGCGCGTCTACGCGTCCGCGCGCGGCGTCTACCGCCTGCACCTCAACGGCGAGCGTGTCGGCGACCACGAGCTCGCCCCCGGCTGGACCGCGTACGACAAGCGCATCGACCACCAGACGTACGACGTCACCGACCTCGTCCGCTCCGGCGACAACGCCTTCGGGGCCGAGCTCTCCCGCGGCTGGTACACCGGCAACATCGCGATGTTCGGCCCCAACACGTACGGCACCGACACCTCCCTGATCGCCCAGCTCGTGGTCGACTTCACCGACGGCACCTCGACCACGGTCGCGACCGACGGCTCCTGGAACGCGACCGACGGCCCTGTGCGCGCGGCCGACCTGCTCGACGGCGAGACCTTCGACCGGCGGCGTGCCGACGCCCTCGGTGACTGGGACGAGCCGTCGTACGAGCCCGAGGGCTGGACCGACGTGGTCGTCCGCGACGAGCCGGTGGACACGCTCGAGCCGCAGACCGCGCCGCCGGTCCGCGTGACCCAGGAGCTCACCGAGACCCGCCGGATCGACTCTCCGACCGACGGTGCCCACCTCTACGACCTCGGCCAGAACATGGTCGGCCACGTCCGCCTGACCCTCGACGGCGACAAGGGCGACACGGTCCGGATCCGTCACGGCGAGGTGCTCAATCCCGACGGCACCCTCTACACCGCCAACCTCCGCAGCGCGAAGGCGACCGACTACTACACGCTCGGCTCCGACGGCCCCGAGACGTACGAGCCCGCGTTCACGTTCCACGGATTCCGCTACGTCGAGGTCACCGGCGTCGATGAAGCGCCGGACGCCGAGGACGTCGTGGGTGTCGTCGTGGGCACCGACGGAGAGCTCACCTCCGAGCTCGACACCTCCTCCGACCTCGTCGACCAGCTCCACCGCAACATCGTCTGGGGCATGCGGGGCAACTTCCTCTCGATCCCGACCGACACCCCGGCTCGCGACGAGCGGATGGGGTGGACCGGTGACATCAACGTGTTCGCCCGCACGGCGGTCTACGACATGGACGCGCAGACGTTCCTGGACAAGTGGCTCCAGGACCTCCGCGACACCCAGCGCGCCAACGGGTCGCTGCCGGGCGTCGCGCCGATCGTGCCCGGACGGTTCGACGGCGGGTACGAGTCGGCGGGGTGGATGGACGCCGGCGTGCACGTGCCGTGGACGCTGTGGCGGGCGTACGGAGACACCGAGGTGATCCGCGACAACTACACGATGATGAAGAAGTACGTCGACTTCCTCGACGCCGACTCGACCAACCACATCCGGTCGGCCGGCGGATACCTCGACTGGCTCAACCTCGACGACCCGACGCCGGCCGACGTGCTGGACACCGCCTTCGTCGCGAAGAGCACCCGCGAGTTCGCGCAGATGGCTGAGGCGATCGGCAACGACGCGGACGCTGCGGCCTACCAGGCACGGTACGAGGCGATCCGCGCTGCGTACCAGGACGCCTTCGTCGCCGCCGACGGGACGGTGAAGGGCGACAGCCAGACCTCGTACATCCTCACGATCATCAACGACCTGGCACCGGCCGACCGGCTCGACGCGGTGGTCGACCAGTTCGTCGAGACGCTCGAGCGCCGCGACTACCACCTCTCGACCGGCTTCCTCGGGGTCGACGGACTGCTGCCGGCGCTGACGAAGGCGGGCCGCACCGACATCGCGTACCGGCTCCTGCAGAACGAGGACTACCCCTCCTGGGGGTACGAGATCGGCAAGGGCGCGACCACGATCTGGGAGCGCTGGAACTCGATCAACCCCGACGGCACCTTCAACGACGTCGGCATGAACTCGTTCAACCACTACGCGTACGGCGCTGTCGGCGAGTGGATGTACCGGACGATGGCCGGGGTCTCCGAGCTCGAGCCGGGCTACCGCAAGGTGCTGGTCGCGCCGGAGCCGGGCGAGGGCATCGACCACGTGACGTTTGAGGTGGAGACGCGCTACGGCACGGTCCGCAGCGCGTGGAAGAAGGTCAGCGGCGGGCTCGATCTCGAGGTGTCCGTGCCGGCGAGCACGACGGCGGAGATCCGGATCCCGGCACCAGGCCGCTGGGCGGTGACCGAGGGCGGTGGTGCCGCGGAGTCGGCCGACGGGGTGCGGTTCGTCGCGTACGAGGACGGGCACGCCGTGTACGAGGTGGGGTCGGGCGACTACCGCTTCGGCATCGACCGCGCGCTCGGCGAGCTGGGTGAGGCGGCCGCGGACGTGGACGTGCTGGCCGGGCAGGTCGACGCGCTGGCGACGAAGGGCCTGCTGACGCGGCTGCTGAAGCGGCACCTGCAGGCCGAGGTCGCCACGCTGGACCGCCAGGTCGAGCAGGCTCGCGCGGCTCGCGCCGAGGGCGACCGTGACACGGCGGCAACGCGAACTCACCAGGCGCTCGCCACCGTGTCGGCGCTCGAGCTGTGGGTTGACCTGCAGCGCGTGCTGCGGCTGGTCGACACACCGACCGCCGCGTCGCTGAAGGCGACGCTCGCACGCATCGACGGGCATCTCTCGGCCGCGTCGGGCGTCATCGTCGGGGCGGTCGCCAAGGCCGAGCCGCGGGGCCCGGTCCACCTGGCGGGCGACACCGTACGGGTCGCGGTGACGTTGCAGAACACCGGCACGAAGTCCCTGCCGAACGTGACGAGCGCGCTGCGCTCGGCATCGGGCTGGACAGTGGAGCCGGTCGGGGCGCGGCCGGCCACGGTCGCTGCCGGGACGACGGTCACCCACCTGTACGACGTGGTCGTGCCTGACGGCACTCCGGTCGGTACGGAGACGCTGACGGGCACGGTGTCGTACCGCCAGAGCTGGGGCAGGGCCACGCTCCCGGTCTCCGCCGACGTCGTCGTCTCCCCCACGCTCACGCTCGACTCCGCGGCCGTGGCGCCGCAGGCCGTGACCGCAGGCGACGAGGTGACGGTGACGGCGGTCGTCCGCAACCACAGCACGCGGCCGGCCTCGGGCGAGCTGACGGTGTCAGGCCCCGGGGTGACCTCGCCGGCACCGACGTCGTACACGGTGCCGGCCGGCACCACGGCGGACGTGCCGGTGACGGTGACGGTTCCGACGACGGTCGTCGCAGGCCCGCTGACACTCACCGCCTCGACGGGAGCGACGGAGTCGCAGAAGGCGGCGGCGACCCTCGGCGTGACGTTGACGCCGCCGCCGCCCGGTGCCGTCGACCACATCGACGTGGGCCTCTCCGCGTCGGAGCAGGCGCACGGCCTGACCGCGTCGCCGAACAGCGGCACGAACGTCGAAGCCGGACTGACCCGCCGATACACGCACTCGTCGTACCCGGGTGGCTGGTTCGAGATGGACCTCGGCGTGCCGGCGGGCAAGGCGTTCGTGCTGCGGGCCGTCGAGACGTACGACGGGGCGCGCCGCAAGACGTACGACATCGTCGTGGACGGTGTGGTCGTGCACTCGCACGACGCGAGGCGTACGGAGGGTGGCGAGGGCACGCAGACGTACCAGGTGCTCGTCGACCGGCCCGACCTCACCGCAGACGGCACGGTGCGCGTGAGGTTCCAGGACACCGGCGCCGACTACGACCCGTCGATCGCCGACGTCTGGTCGCTCCCGGTCTCGTAGGCACCCCCGCACCCCGCTCGCGGGTCACTCTCCTCGGCCCGCGGGTCACTCTCCTCGGCCCGCGGGTCACTCTCCCGGTCGAGGGTGACCCGCGAGTCCCAGAGAGTGACCCGCGAGTCCCAGAGGGTGACCCGCGAGTGGTCGGGTCAGATGAGGTCGTGGCGTACGGCCCAGACGACGGCCTCGATCGGTGTCGAGACCTCGAGCGCCGAGCACACCGTGCGCAGACGGCGCCGTACGGTCCGCTCCGACAGGAGGAGGCGACGGCCGACCGCCTCGACCGTGAGCCCTTTCGCGACGAGAGCGAGCAGGACGAGGTCGTCACGGTCGAGCCGACCCTGGCCGTGCCGTGTCACCGTTCCCCCGTCCCCCCGCACGTTGTGGTTATCCCCTGGGGATCAGCCGTTGGAGCTGGGTGACGTGCGACGGCTGCAGCTCGTCGACGCTGCTGACTCCCAGCAGGCGCATGGTGCGCTCGAGTTGGGTGGAGAGGATCTCGATCGCGCGGTCGACACCGGCCCGTCCACCGGCCATCAACCCGTACAGGTAGGCGCGTCCGATGAGCGTGAAGTCGGCCCCCAGGGCGAGCGCCGCGACGATGTCGGCGCCGGACATGATGCCGGTGTCGAGGTGGATCTCGGTCGTGCCCTTGACCTCGCGGGCGACGTCCGGCAGCAGGTGGAACGGGATGGGCGCTCGGTCGAGCTGACGGCCACCGTGGTTGGAGAGCACGATCGCATCGACACCCATCTCGGCGAGACGCGAGGCGTCCTCGACGCTCTGCACCCCCTTGACGACGAGCTTGCCCGGCCACTGCTCCTTGATCCACGCGAGGTCCTCGTAGTCGACCGTCGGGTCGAACATCGTGTCGAGGAGCTCGGCGACCGTGCCCGACCAGCGGTCGAGCGAGGCGAACGCCAGGGGCTCGGTCGTGAGGAAGTTGATCCACCAGGCCGGCCGCGGGATCGCGTTGACCACTGTCCGCGGCGTGAGCGTGGGCGGGATCGTCATGCCGTTGCGGGTGTCGCGCAGCCGCGCGCCGGCCACCGGGACGTCGACGGTCACGACGAGCGCCTCGAACCCCGCCGCGGCGGCGCGCTCGACCAGCGCCATCGACCGCTCGCGGTCCTTCCACATGTAGAGCTGGAACCAGTTGCGCCCTGCCGGGTTGGCTGCCCGTACGTCCTCGATCGAGGCAGTGCCCATCGTCGACAGCGCGAACGGGATGCCGGCCGCTCCCGCCGCGCCCGCCCCGGCGTACTCGCCCTCGGTCTGCATCATGCGGGTGAAGCCGGTCGGCGCGATCCCGAACGGCAGCGCCGACGTGGCGCCGAGGACCTGGCACGAGGTGTCGACCTTGGAGACGTCGCGGAGGATCCGAGGGTGGAACGTCACGTCCTGGAACGCCTGACGCGCTCGGGCCAGCGACAGCTCCTCCTCAGCGGCTCCGTCGGTGTAGTCGAACGCCGGGCGTGGGGTCCGCCGCTTCGCGATCGTACGGAGATCGTCGATCGTGAGGGCCGACGCGAGCCGACGCTCGCGCGGGCTGAGGACCGGCTTCTTGAACTTCAGCAGCGGTCCGAGATCGCGGGGGTGGGGTACGCGTCGATCCATCAGGAGACCTTTCCGAGCGGGCGAGGAAGATAGTGCTGCTGGTCCAGCGTGCTCCCGACGAGAGCGCGGAGCGCGTCCAGGTCGCCGGACACGGCGCCGAGCGTCCGGCCCTGCACGAGCGCGTTGCCGAGGGCGGTGGCCTCCACCGGTCCGGCGAGCACCTCGAGCCCTGATCGGTCGGCGGTGAGCTGGCACAGCAGCCCGTTGAGCGCGCCACCACCGACGATCTGGATCCGGCGGACCCGGCGACCCGCGAGCTCCGCGGCGCGGCGGAGCGTGGTCGCGAACGCGTCGGCGAGGCTCTCGAGGATCGCGCGTGTCGTCTCCGGGCGACCGGTCGGCGGCCGCAGGCCGTGCTCTGCGGCGTACGCGCGGATCCGCGCCGGGACGTCGCCCGGCGGGAGGAAGCGCGGGTCGTCGACGTCGAAGAGCAGCGGTGTCTCGACCTCGGCGGCGGCAGCCAGCAGGGACGCCAGCTCGACCGGTCGCCCGTCCTCGCGCTCCCACGTGCGTACGGACTCGCTCAGCAGCCACAGACCCATCACGTTGTGGAGGAACCGGACGCGCCCGTCGACGCCCCCCTCGTTCGTGAAGCCTGCCTGCCGTGCCGCGTCGTCGAGGACAGGTCGCTCGAGCTCGAGCCCGGCCAGCCCCCAGGTGCCGCACGACACGTACGCGTCGTCCGGCCCCAGCACCGTGCCGGCGACCGCCGAGGCCGTGTCGTGCGAGCCCACGGTGGTGACGGTCAGGTCGTGCCCGCCGAGCTCCGCAGCGACGTGCGGCAGCAGCCCTCCGAGCGTGGTCCCGGGGGCGACCAGCGGCGCCAGGAGGTCCGGCGCGATGCCGAGCGTCTTGGCGAGGTCGGTGTCCCAGGTGCCGGTCGTCACGTCGAGCAGGCCCGTGGTCGAGGCGTTGGTGAGCTCGGTCCCGACGTGGCCGCTCAGCCAGTGCCCGATGAGGTCCGGCACCATCAGCATCGTGTCGGCGTGCTCCAGGTGGGTGCCGTCGGCGACGAGCTGGAAGACCGTGTTGAACGGCAGGTGCTGCAGCCCGTTGCGCGCATAGAGGGCAGCGGGCGCCACAGTCGCGTGCACGGACTCCACGGCGGCCGCGGTGCGGCTGTCGCGGTAGTGGAACGGCGTCGAGACCATCCGCCCGTCCCGCAGCAGGGCGTAGTCGACCGCCCAGCTGTCGACCGCCACGCCGGCGAGGCCGGGCGTGGAGCGTACGGCGAGCCGCAGGCCGTCGACGACCTCGCGGAAGAGCCCGACGACGTCCCAGTGCAGACCGTCGGGCAGCCGCACCGGTGCGTTCCCGAACCGGTGCACGACCTCCAGCCGCGCACCGTCCGGGCCGACCTCGGCCACCACCACGCGTCCGCTGGTGGCTCCGAGGTCGACCGAGGCGACGTGGACAGGCTCAGACATGCACCGGCCTCAGCGCAGGAACGCGGCGGCGACGCCGGCGTCCACGGGGATGTGCAGCCCGGTCGTGTGGCTCAGCTCGGCGCTGCAGAGGACGAACACCGCGTTGGCGATGTTGGCCGGCAGCACCTCGCGCTTGAGGATGGTCCGCTGCGCGTAGAACTTGCCGAGGTCCTTCTCCTCCACGCCGTAGACCGCGGCGCGGTTCGCGCCCCAGCCGCTGGCGAAGATGCCCGAGCCCTGGACGACACCGTCGGGGTTCACGCCGTTGACCTTGATGCCGTACGCGCCGAGCTCGGCCGCGAGCAGCCGGACCTGGTGCGCCTGGTCGGCCTTCGCCGCACCGTACGCCACGTTGTTGGGGCCGGCGAAGATCGAGTTCTTCGAGGAGATGTAGACGACGTCGCCGCCCATCTCCTGCTCGATCATCACCTTCGCCGTGGCCTTCGAGACGAGGAACGACCCCTTGGCCATGACGTCGTGCTGGAGGTCCCAGTCCTTCTCGGTGGTCTCCAGCAGCGAGCGCGAGAGCGAGAGGCCGGCGTTGTTGACCACGAGGTCGACACCGCCGAACGCGAGCACCGCCGCGTCCACGGCTGCCTGGACGGCGTCGGCGTCGGAGACGTCGACCTGGACGCCGACCGCGACGTCGGTGCTCCCGAGCTCGGCCGCAGCCTCCTGGGCCTTCTCCAGATCGAGGTCGGCGATGACGACGCAGGCGCCCTCGGCGGCGAGCTTCTCCGCGGTGGCCCTGCCGATGCCGGACGCAGCGCCGGTGACGAGCGCGACGCGGGTGGCCAGCGGCTTGGGCTTCGGCATCCGCTGGAGCTTGGCCTCCTCCAGCGCCCAGTACTCGATGCGGAACTTCTCCGACTCGTCGATCGGCGCGTATGTCGAGAGCCCCTCGGCGCCGCGCATCACGTTGATCGCGTTGACGTAGAACTCACCGGCGACGCGGGCGGTCTGCTTGTCCTTGCCGAAGCTGAACATGCCGACACCCGGGACCAGCACGATGAGCGGATCGGCACCACGGATCGCGGGGCTGTCCGACGTCGCGTGCCGGTCGTAGTACGCCTGGTAGTCCTCGCGGTAGGACCCCGCGAGCTCCTTCAGGCGGGCGATCGAGTCCTCGACCGACGCGTCCGCGGGGAGGTCGAGCACGAGCGGCTTGACCTTCGTACGGAGGAAGTGGTCGGGGCACGAGGTGCCGAGCTCGGCGAGCCGCGGGTGCTCGGCGTGCGAGAGGAAGTCGAGCACCACGTCGGAGTCGGTGAAGTGGCCGACCATCGGGCGGTCCTGGCTCGCGATCCCGCGGATCGTCGGCGCGAGCGCGGCAGCCTTAGCGCGCCGCTCGTCCTCCGGCAGCGCGGTGTACCCGTCGAGGGCGGGGCCGAACGGCTCGGGCTTGCTGTGCTCCTCGATGTAGGCCGCCGCGGTGCGGATGATCCACAGCGAGTTCTGCTCGGCCTCCTCGGAGGTGTCGCCCCACGCCGTGATGCCGTGCCCGCCGAGGACGCAGCCGATCGCCTGCGGGTTCTTGGCCTTGATCTCGGCGATGTCGAGCCCGAGCTGGAAGCCGGGACGACGCCACGGGACCCAGACGACCTTGTCGCCGAAGATCTTGCCGGTCAGCTCCTCGCCGTCGGCGGCGGTCGCGACCGCGATCCCGGAGTCGGGGTGCAGGTGGTCGACGTGCGCCGCGTCGACGAGCCCGTGCATCGCGGTGTCGATCGACGGAGCGGCACCACCCTTGCCGTGGAGGCAGTAGTCGAACGCCGCGACCATCTCGTCCTCGCGCTCGACGCCCGGGTAGACGTCGACGAGCGCACGCATGCGGTCCAGGCGCAGGACGGCGAGGCCGGACTCCTTGAGCGTGCCGAGGTCGCCTCCCGAGCCCTTGACCCACAGGAGCTCGACGGCCTCGCCGGTGACCGGGTCGGTGTCGGTGCCCTTGGCAGACGTGTTGCCACCGGCGTAGTTGGTGTTGCGCGGATCGGCGCCGAGGCGGTTCGAGCGCTCGATGAGCGCCTTCGCGGTCTCGTTGGCGGCGTTCGCCGTGGTGTTGTCGGACATCGTGCTCATCAGCTCCATCCGGCCTGGGTCCCGCCGACCCGATCGGCCTCGATCTGTTCCTGGTAGCCGCTGGCGAGGTAGGCCTGCATCGGGTTGGACGGCAGGCCCTGCGTCTCGCGCCATGCGGCGAGGTCGGTACGTACGTCGGTGTAGAAGGCGTCCATGAAGATCTCGTTGGCAAGGAGGACGTCACCGTCAGCCTGGGCCGCGGTCAGCGCCGCGGTGTCGACGAGCAGCGCACGCGCGGTCATCTCCTGCACGTTGAGCACCGAGCGGATCTGCCCGGGGATCTTCTTCTCGATGTTGTGGCACTGGTCGAGCATGAACGCGACGTCGCCGTCCCTGCCGTACCCGCCGCCACGGACGACCTCGAACAGGATCCGGAAGAGCTGGTACGGGTCCGCCGCGCCCACGATGAGGTCGTCGTCGGCGTAGAAGCGCGAGTTGAAGTCGAACGAGCCGAGCTTCCCGAGGCGCAGCAGCTGGGCGACGATGAACTCGATGTTGGTGCCGGGGGCGTGGTGGCCGGTGTCGAGGCAGACGACCGCGTTGTCCCCGAGGGCGGCGACCTGCGTGTACGCCGTGCCCCAGTCCGGCACGTCGGTGTGGTAGAAGGACGGCTCGAAGAACTTGTACTCGAGCACGAGACGCTGGTCGGCGGACAGGCGCTCATAGATCGTGGCGAGCGACTCCGCGAGGCGGTCCTGCCGTCCGCGCATGTCCGCCTGGCCGGGGTAGTTGCTGCCCTCGGCGAGCCAGATCTTGAGGTCGCGCGAGCCGGTCGCGTCCATCACGTCGATGCACTCGAAGTGGTGGTCGATCGCCTTCTGGCGGATCTTCGGATCGGTGTGGGTCAGGGCGCCGAGCTTGTAGTCGTCGTCCTGGAACGTGTTGCTGTTGATGGTGCCCAGGCCGATGCCCTGGTCCTCGGCGAAGCGGCGCAGCGCCGCGTAGTCGTCGGTCTGGTCCCACGGGATGTGGAGCGCGACGCGCGGGGCGAGGCCGGTGAAGCGGTGGACCGCGGCCGCGTCGGCGATCTTCTCCTCGACCGTACGAGGTGTGCCGGGCGAGCCGAAGACCTTGAAGCGCGTGCCGGAGTTGCCGTAGGCCCAGGAGGGAACCTCGATCTCCTGCTCGGTGAGCCGCGACGCGATGTCGGCGAAGTTCGTCATGTCAGTTGCTCTCTCCTCGCGCACGGGTCTCGCGCGCGGTCGTCTGTGCCGTCGAAGTCTCGGTCGCCTGGTGGGCAGCCAGCTGGTCCTCGAGGTGGAAGATCTCCTCCAGCTCGAGGAAGCCTTCGTCAGGTGCTCCGTCGAGGTCCTCGAAGAGCTCGGCCATCTCGGCCTGCCACCGCCGGTTGACGTCGGTGGCCGCCATCTGGGCGCGGGCCCGCTCGAGCGACTCGGTCTCGAGGTAGCCGATCAGGAGCCCGTCGGGGCGGAGGAACAGCGAGTAGTTGTGCCAGCCGGCGGCGTCCAGGGCCTCCAACATCTCTGGCCACACCGCGGCGTGGCGCCGGCGGTACTCGTCGATCCGGTCCTGCCGGACCTGAAGCTGGAAGCACACGCGGCGCATCGTTCCTCCGGAAGTGTTCGGAGTGGTTCCCGGTCACCCCTGGCCGCAGGGGCGACCGGGAACCACGTCGTGGTGCCGGGCGGGTGGCCCGGCGAGCTCAGACCTCCTGGTCAGAGGTGCTGTGCTCGGGCGTACGACTCGTCCGAGACGTCAGGTCTCAGAACTGGAAGTCGTCGATGTTGTCCTTGTTGAACTCGAGCGGGTCGCCGAGGAGCACGACACCGTCGGCGCCGACGGTGTACTCGCCGAGCTTGCCCGCCTCGAACGTGTCACCCTCTTCGCCCTTGATGTCGCCGTCGACGAGCGCCTTGGCGGCGAAGGCGGTCAGGTAGCCGAGGTCCTCGGGGTTCCAGAGGGCGAAGGAGCCGACCGTGCCGTTCTTGACGTACTCGCGCATCTGGTCGGGCGTGCCCAGACCGGTGAGCTGGACCTTGCCCTTGTACTGCGAGTCCGAGAGGTAGCGCGCCGCTGCGGCGATGCCGACCGTGGTGGGCGAGACGATGCCCTTGAGGTCGGGGTGCTTCTGCAGGAGTGCGGCGGTCTTGTCGAACGACGTCTGGTCGTCGTCGTCGCCGTAGACCGTCTCGACGAGCTGGATCTTCGGGTGGTTCGCCTTGAGATCCTCCTCCATGAGCTTGATCCACTCGTTCTGGTTCGTCGCGTTCGCCGACGCCGAGAGGATCGCGATCTTGCCCTGGTCGCCGATGGCCTTGGCGATGAGCTCGACCTGCTTGGAGGCGATGCCCTTCGCATCCGCCTGGTTCACGAAGAGGTCGCGGTACTCCGGCTTGGTGTCGGAGTCGAAGGTGACGACCTTGGTGCCGGCGTCACGCGCCTCCTGGAGCGCGTCGCCGATGGCCTCGGGGTCGTTGGCCGAGATCGCGATGGCGCCGGTGCCCTGCTGGGTCAGCGTGTTGATGTAGCTGACCTGCGAGTCGGGGGTCGCCTCGGACGGGCCGACCTCCTTGAAGGTGCCCTCGAACTCCTCGACGGCAGCCTTGCCGCCCTTGGAGGACGTCTCGAAGTAGGGGTTGCCGAGGTTCTTGGGGAGGAAGGTGACCGAGACGTCGTCGCCGCCGCCTCCGCCGTTACCCTCGTCGTCGCTCCCGCCGCAGGCGGCGAGCACCAGGCTCATGCCCAGCACGGCGGCGACGGCCGGGACGAACCGCGCGAGGCCGCGTCGCCTCGTGGTCTGTGTGGTCATCGGTCTTCTCTCTCTCGATTGCTGACCGGCCCGTCCGGGTCGGCCTGGGGGGTGGTGCTGTTGGGCTCGGGGGCGCCACGACGTCGCCGGCTGCCGATCCAGCCGAGGACGCTGGAGCCCACGACGGAGACGACCAGCAGCAGGCCGGTGACGATGTTGATGACGTCGGCGGTCTGGTCGGCCAGGCGCAGTGCGCTGCCGATCGCCCCGATGAGGAGCACGCCGGCGATCACGCCGGGGAGTGCGCCACGTCCGCCGAAGATGGAGACGCCGCCGAGCAGCACGGCGGCGATGACCTGGAGCTCCATGCCGTTGGCGTTGTCGCCGCGGGCGCTGCCGTAGCGCAGCGTGTAATAGATGCCTGCCATGGCCGACACGACACCGGTCAGCATGAACAGCACCAGCTTGGTGCGCTCGACCCGGATCCCGGAGAACCGGGCGGCGCCCTCGTTGAGGCCGATCGCGAAGATGCCGCGGCCGAAGGCGGTGAAGTGGAGCAGGACGATGAAGAGGACGGCCAGCACCGCGAACACGATCATGATCGACGGGATGTCTGACTCGCCGATCCGGCCGCGTGCCCAGTCGGTCCACGCCTCGGGGAAGTCGGTGACGGCGGTGGTGCCGAGCAGGCCCACCGCGATACCGCGGTAGAGCGCGAGCGTGCCGATCGTGACGGCCAGCGACGGCAGCCCGACCACGGTGACGAGGAAGCCGTTGAACGCACCGCAGACGACCCCGACGAGCAGGGCGGCGACCGCCGCGAGGACGACGGGCGTGCCCTTGTCGTAGAGCACGCCGAACGACACGCTCGCGAGCGCCACGGTGCTGGCGACCGAGAGGTCGATCTCTCCGGTGATGATCACGAGCGTCATCGGGAGCGCGATCAGGAGGATCGGGGCGACGTCGAGGAGGAGGTACGTGATGGTGATCGGCCGGTCGAAGAACGGCACGGTCGCCGAGGCGTACAGGTAGACGACGACCAGGGCGGCCCAGACCGCGACGTCGCGGCTGAGCAGGACCCGCTGCCACAGCGGACGCTGATGGTCGCGGTAGGTCCGGCCGCGCGAGGGCGTGGAGGTGTCGGAGGGGTCGATCAGGCTGGTCATTCGGCGTCCCTCTCTGCCAGCAGCTTCTTGTGCTGTCGGTCCTTGAGGACCTTGTCCAGCACGATCGCGACGATGATGAGCAGGCCGACGACCGCGCGCTGCCAGAAGTCCTGGATGCCGAGGATCGGGAGACCGCGGTTGATCGTCATGAGGAGGTACGCGCCGACCGCCGCACCGAGGACGG
Organism: Mumia sp. zg.B17; assembly: GCF_019550915.1. Taxonomy (GTDB): domain Bacteria; phylum Actinomycetota; class Actinomycetes; order Propionibacteriales; family Nocardioidaceae; genus Mumia. The sequence continues at coordinate 196,133 of NZ_JAHWCI010000009.1, read as the reverse complement.
TGCCGCTGCCGCCGAAGATCGCGACGCCACCGATCACGGCGGCGCCGACCGCCTCGAACTCGATGCCGAGCCCGGCGCCGGAGCTGATGGTGCCGTAGCGCGCGACGTAGAGGACGGCCGCGAGCCCGGCCAGACCGCCGGAGACCGCGAAGGCGACGAGGGTGCGCTTGGTCTTGGGCAGCCCGTAGAGCGTGGCGGCCTCGGGGTCGGAGCCGAGGGCGTACATCTCGCGCCCGGCGCGCGAGCTGCGCATCAAGACGATGGCGACCCCGAGCACGGCGAACGAGATCCACGCGAGCGTCGGGATGCCGAGCACCGACGACGTACCGAACGTGAGCAGGTCGCGCGGGATGTCGGAGGCGTTGATCCGGTCGGAGCCGGCCCACGACATCATGATGCCGCGATAGACGTAGAGCGTGCCGAGCGTGATCACCAGCGCCGGCACCTTGGCGAACGCGACGAGTGCGCCGTTGATCAGGCCGAGCACGACGCCGAGCAGGATCGCGAGCAGCAGCACGACGATGATCGGCAGCCCTGTGTCGACGAAGAGCCGGCCGGTCGCGTAGGCGACCAGACCGAGGATCGACCCGACCGACAGGTCCACGTTGCGGGTGATGATGACGATCGCCTGGCCGACGGCGAGCACCACGAGGATCGACGGCGTCAGGAAGAGGTCGCGCCAGCCGTCCTTGCTGAAGAGGAACGACGGGTTGATCGCGGTGGTCACGGCCAGGACCACGAGGAAGGCCAGGACGATGCCGGTCTCGCGCGCCTGGAGGACCTTGCGGACCCGGGCGCCGACGCTCGGGGGCGGCGGGGGCGCCGGCGTCGTCGCGGTCGTGGCTGCGGTGCTCATGCGGAGGCTCCCTCGGTGTTGGTCGCCGCGAACATCACGGCCTCGGGGGTCGCCTGCTCACGGCTCAGCTCGGCCGTGATCCGGCCCTCGTGCACGACGACGACCCGGTCGGCCATCCCGAGCACCTCGGGCAGCTCCGACGAGATCATGACGATGCCCATGCCCTCGCCGGCGAGGGCAGACAGGAGCCGGTGCACCTCGGCCTTGGTGCCGACGTCGATGCCGCGGGTCGGCTCGTCGACGATCAGCACGTCGGGTGCGGTGCTGAGCCACTTGGCGAGCACGACCTTCTGCTGGTTGCCGCCGCTGAGGGTGCCGGCGAGAGCGTCGAGCGTCGCCGCCTTGACCTCCAGGCGCGAGGCCCAGTCACGGGCTGTCGCGTTCTCGGCTCCGGACGACAGGATGCCGGCGCGCGAGAGGCGACGGCGGATCGCCATGGTGATGTTGCGGGCGATCGAGGCGTCGAGGACGAGGCCGTGCTTGCGCCGGTCCTCCGGGACCAGGGCGAGCCCGAGGCGGATGGCGGCCGCGGGGTCCCCGGCAGGGACGGCCTTGCCGGCCACCCTGACCGTGCCCGAGTCGTACGGGTCGACCCCGAACGCCGCCTGCATGATCTCGCTCCGGCCGGCGCCGACGAGACCAGCGAGCCCGACGATCTCGCCCCGCCGGACCTGGAGGTCGACGTCGTGGAACACACCGGCACGGGTGAGGCCCTCGATCTCGAGGACGACGTCGCCGATCTGCGCGTCCTGCTTGGGATAGAGGTCCTCGACGTCGCGCCCGACGAGTCGGCGCACGATGTCGTCGACGGTGACGTCGGCGACCGCGTCGGTCGAGACGTACGAGCCGTCGCGCATCACGGTGATCGTGTCGCAGAGGCTGAAGACCTCGTCGAAGCGGTGGGAGATGAAGACCAGTGCGCGGCCCTCGTCGCGCAGCGCGCGGGCGATCGTCATCAGGCGGTCGACCTCGATGCCGCTCAGTGCGGCGGTCGGCTCGTCCATGATGAGGACGCGGGCGTCGAGGGAGATGGCCTTCGCGATCTCGATGATCTGCTGGTCCGCGATGGACAGGCCGTCAGCGGGGCGCTCCGGGTCGATGGCGACGCCGAGACGGGCGAACAACGCGCGCGCCTCGGTGTCCATGGCCTTGCGGTCGATGCTGCCGAACCGCGACCGCGGCTGGCGCCCCATGAAGATGTTCTCGGTGACGCTGAGGTCGGGGAACAGCGTCGGCTCCTGGTAGATCACCGCGATGCCGGCGTCCTTGGCGTCGGCGGTGGTCCGGAAGTCGACCGGCTCGCCGAACAGCTCGTACGATCCGGAGTCCGGCCGATAGAGGCCCGCGATGATCTTGACCATCGTCGACTTGCCTGCGCCGTTCTCGCCGACCAGCGCGTGGATGGACCCGGTGGTGACGGTCAGGCTGCCTGCACGCAGGGCGACCACCTGCCCGAACCTCTTCGAGACGTCGCTCAGGGCGAGCGCGACCGTCCCGGTGGCGGCTGTGGCCATCGACTTCCTCACCGACTTCCGTACGCACCGAGGGGTAGCGCGTTTGAATCGTTTCAATTAACGTGGCGTTCACAAGGTATATGAGGCGACTCACAAGGGTCAAGGGAACCCCTTGAAACGATTCAGTGGCAGACTTCACGCACCGTCCGCCATGCGACAGACCTAGATACAGGAGATGCCGGTGGCAAAGCCCCCGTCGACACCGACCCCGGCAGCCAGCCTCCGTGACGTCGCTGCGCTCGCAGGCGTCTCCGTCGGCACGGTCTCCAACGTGCTCAACCACCCTGCCAAGGTGTCGGAGCAGACCGCGGAGCGGGTCTTCGCGGCGATCCGTGACCTCGGGTTCGTCCGCAACGAGGCGGCCCGTCAGCTCCGGCAGGGACACAGCCGGTCGATCGGGCTCATCGTGCTCGACATCCGCAACCCCTTCTTCACCGACGTCGCCCAGGGTGTCGAGGACGAGGCGACCGCGCGGTCGCGCAGCGTCCTGCTCGCCAACTGCGCGGAGGACGCCGCCCGGGAGAGTGCCTATCTCGACCTCTTCGAGGAGCAGCGTGTCGACGGCCTGCTCATCTCACCGGTCGGTGACGTCCTCGACCGCCTCGACCGCCTCCGCTCACGCGGCATGGCGGTGATCCTCCTGGACCGGCTCGCGTCGACGGAGTCGTACAGCTCAGTCTCGGTCGACGACGAGCGCGGTGGTCGACTCGCGGTCGAGCACCTGCTCGAGACCGGGCGGCGACGCATCACCTTCGTCGGTGCCTCCACCGACATCGAGCAGGTCCGCGACCGCCTCGCCGGTGGACGGCGAGCGGTCGAGGGTGTCGGCAACGCCTCGCTGGACTACCGCGAGATCACAGGGATGCACGTCGCCCCGGCACTGGCCGAGGGCGAGCGGATCGTCGCGCTGCCGGCCGACGAGCGTCCTGACGCGGTGTTCGCGGCCAACGACCTGATCGCGATGGGGATGCTCCAGGCCTTCACCCGGGGTGGGCTGAGGACGCCCGACGACATCGCGCTGATCGGCTACGACGACATCGACTACGCCGCCTCGGCAGCCATCCCGCTGTCCTCGGTGCGCCAGCCCTCACGCGAGATGGGCCGGCGCGCCGCCGAGCTGCTCCTCGCCGAGATCGAGGCCGGCGGCAGCGGTGAGCGCCAGCACATCGTCTTCGCCCCGGAGCTGGTGGCCCGCGCGTCGACCCTCGGCTGACCGCCCCGCGCCTCGCCCCGTACGCGATGTGTGCACCTCCTCAAGGAATCGGCACCCGGATTCCTTGACCAACTGCACAAATCGGGGACGGGAGGGACGGGGACGGGAGGGACGGGGACGGGAGGGACGCTCGGGGACGGGAGGGACGGGGACGGGAGGGACGCTCGGGGACGGGAGGGGGTCAGCCGGCCGCGTCGTACGGGAGGCGGACCGTGAAGCGGGTGCTGCCGGGCTCCGACTCCACCGTCAGGTCACCATGGTGCTTCCTGACCACGATCCGCCAGGAGATGTCGAGCCCCAGTCCCGTCCCTTCGCCGACGGCCTTGGTCGTGAAGAACGGCTCGAAGATCCGCTCCTGGTTCTCCGGCGTGATCCCCGGACCGGTGTCCGCGACCTCCACCTCGCACCAGTCCTCCACGCGACGCGTGGTGAGAGTCAGGGTCCCGTCTCCCGCCATCGCCTGTGCCGCGTTCACGATCAAGTTGGTCCAGACCTGGTTCATCTCCGCCGCGAACATCGGGACGGGCGCGATGCTGCGGTCGTAGTGCTTGACCACGGTGATGCCGCGCAGCTTCATCTGCAGCATCAGCAGGGTCGCGTCGAGCAGCTCGTGGACGTCGGTGCGGACGAACGGGGCGCGGTCGAGCTGGGAGTACTGCTTCGCCGCGTTGACCAGGGTCGACACCCGGTTGGTCGCATCCTCGATCTCGGCGATCAGCTCCTCGGTCTCGAGCGTGTAGCCGAGCCAGCGCATCGCGCCGGCGAGCGCGCTGGGGTCCACCCGGGCCGCCGCGGCGTCGAGCCACGTCTCGTCGATGCCGCCCTGCACGAGCACCGGGGCGATCTCCCAACCGTTCTCGATCCCGTGGTCGTCGAGCCAGTCGGCGAGCCGGTCCTCGAGGTCGGACGCCTCGAGGACACCGAGCACGTCCGCCGATACGGCGTCGGCGCGACGCGCCAGTGCGTCCTCCTGGAGCGCCATCAGCGCGGTGATCGTCTCGCGGTCGTGGGTGCCCTCGGCGATCATCGCGAGCTTGTGGCGCATCGCCGCGACCCGCTCGCGCAGTGTCGCGGTCGCGCGCACGGCCGCGGACGCGGGATTGTTGAGCTCGTGGGTGAGGCCGGCCGACAAGGACCCCAGAGCCAGCAGCCGCTCACGCTGCCCGACCGCCTCCTGGGTGTTGCGCGTCCCGAAGAAGAGGCCCTCGAGGAGGTGCACCGCCATCGGGAACCAGTCGGCCATCAGCTTGGCGAAGTCGGCGGCGTCCAGGACGAAGAACCGCGACGGCTCCAGCACCTTGGTCGAGCCGGTGTACACCTGCGGAGCACGGTCCCCCAGGTACGCCGACCAGGCTCCGGTGTACACGCCGGCCCGGGCGGTCCGGGAGGTCTCGACGTCGTCACCGCCGACCGTGCGATAGAGGGCGATCTCCCCCTCCAGCATCACGTAGAAGCACGTCGCCGGATCGCCCTCGCGGATGAGCCATCCCGGCTTCGCGTGCTCCACCCGGCCGTGCTCGCACAGCCACGCCAGCTGCCAGTCCTCGAGGCGCTCGAACAGGAACATCCGGCGCAGCTCGGCGACGTCGCACGGCAACGGCTCGGGCGTGCTCACAGCTGCTCCAGGTAGCGGTGCACCAGCATCACGGCCATGGCTCCTTCTCCGACGGCGGAGGCGACCCTCTTCGCCGACTCCGCACGGACGTCTCCGGCGGCGAAGATTCCGGGCACGCTGCTCTCGAGGTGGTACGGCACCCGGTCGAGCGTCCACCCCGGTGGTCGCGCGCCGTCCTGCAGGAGGTCGGGGCCCGTCGGGACGAACCCGTGGCGGTCGCGCACGACCACCCCGTCGAGCCACTCCGTCCGCGGCACGGCGCCGATGAAGACGAACGCCCACCCGCACGGGACCGTGGTCATACGTCCCGTGCTGAGGTCGCGCAGCACCAGGCCCTCGAGGTGCCCGTCTCCGCATCCCGCCGCGACCTCGGTCGACGTCATCACCCGGATCCGGGGGTGCGCCTCGACCTGCTCCACGAGGTACGCCGACATCGACTGCGTCAACGCTGGCCCACGGACGAGGATGGTCACGCTGCGAGCCTCGCGGGCCAGCGCGATCGCGGCCTGGCCGGCGGAGTTCGCCCCGCCGACGACGTACACGTCCTGGCCGGCGCAGGCGGCCACATTGGTCAGCGCCGACCCGTAGTAGAGCCCTCGCCCAGTCATGTCGTCCAACAGGGGGCCGTCGAGCCGCCGGTACGTGACTCCGCCGGCCAGGATGATCGTCTGCGCGTCGAGGGAGCTGCCATCGGGGAAGCGGACGGTGCGTGCCGGCCCGTTGACCTCCAGCCCGACGGCGTCGCGGGTGGTGACGATCTCCGCACCGAACTTGAGCGCCTGACGCCGTGCGCGCTCGGCAAGCTGGGCGCCCGAGACGCCGTCGGGGAAGCCGAGGTAGTTCTCGATCCGTGAGCTCTGCCCCGCCTGCCCTCCGGTGGCGGTGCGCTCGACGAGCACGGTTCTGAGTCCCTCAGACGCCCCGTAGAGCGCCGCGCTGAGACCGGCGGGCCCGCCGCCGACGACGATCAGGTCGTAGAAGTCGGACCGAGGCTGCGTCACCAACCCGACCCGGTCGGCGAGCTCGGCGTCGGTGGGGGCCACCAGCACGTCGCCGCCCGGCGTGACGACGACCGGGAGCTGCGGGTCGTCCAGCGTCGCGGCCGTGAAGAGCGCGTGTGCCTCGGCCGAGTCGGAGGCGAACCACCGGTACGGCACCTGGTTGCGTGCCAGGAACTCGCGCACCTCCGACGAGCGGGCCGACCAGCGGTGCCCGACCAGCTTCGTCTCGCCCACCGGGTGGCGGTCGGTGCGGGACCAGGCGTCGAGCTGGTCGTCGATCACCGGGTAGAGCTTCTCGTCCGGCGGGTCCCAGGGTTTGAGCAGGTAGTAGTCCAGGTCGACGAGGTTGATCGCGTCGATCGCCGCCTCGGTGTCGGCATAGGCGGTGACGAGCACGCGGCGCGCCGCGGGGAACAGGTCGATCGCCTTCTCGAGGAACTCGATGCCCGTCATCTGGGGCATCCGGTGGTCGGCCAGGAGGACCGCCACCTCCTCGCCACGGAGCTTGAGCTCACGCAGCGCCTCGAGAGCCTGCTCCCCGGACTCGGCACGCACGATCCGGTGGGTCGACCCGTAGCGGCGCCGCAGGTCGCGCGCGATCGAGCGCGACACCGCCGGATCGTCGTCCACGGTGAGGAGGGCGACACGGTGCTCCACGCGCCCGGGGGAGGTCGTTGCCGTCATGTCGGTCCTTCGCGGTGGTGGCCGAGGTCTCCATCGTCGCGCCTCCGCAGCCCGGAGGCCAGGCTGGATCTCGGCCGCGATCAGTCGGCTGCGTCGTCGTCGAGCATCGGGCCCGCCCTCAGCTCGGTGTTGATCTGCTCCGCGTCGAGCACGTTCAGCGCCTCGGACAGCGTCGCCGAGCTGTACGTGCCGAGGGCGCGCGCCCTCAGCAGCGCCTCCCGCTCGGCTGCGACAATGAGGAGCCGCAGCTCGTGGTACTGCGCGACGATCCGGGAGCTGTCCTCGACCGCCTCCTCGTCCTCCGACAGCCGGATGGTGACCAGGCTCCGGGCGTGCTCCATGACGTCCTCGTCGTACGGCGAGCCGTCGGGCCGACGCAGGTCCGGTGACGCGAGGCGGTCGTCGGCCGCCTTCGCCAGCTCGCCGAAGAGTGCCCGTCGCTCGGACCCGTCGTCGGAGGCCTGGCCGGCGAGCCCCAACGCCCGGACGACCCAGGGCAGGGTCCCTCCCTGGACGAGGAGGCTGCCGACGGCGACGACGAACGCGATCAGGATGAGCGACGAACGCTCGGGCGTCTCCTGCGGCAATGACTGTGCCGCGGCGAGGGTGACGACGCCACGCAGACCCGCCCAGACGAGCACGACGCCCTCTCGCCAGCCGAGGGGCTCGGCCATGATGTAGTTCACGTCGGCCAGCGACCGGCGGATCCGTCTGCGCAGGACCTGCTGCCGGCCCGGGAGCTCGCCCGAGTCGAGCCGGTCCTGGATCCCCTCGATGTGCTTGCGGACCCGCGGCGCGGCGCGGCGGCGGCGGCGCGCCGAGAGTAGGAGCGGGAGGACGTACGCCGCGCGGATCACGAGCACGATCGCGCCCGCACTGACACCGACGAGCAGGGCGTTCAGAGCGCTGTTGTGAGCCTCCCGGACGTCCTCCAGCACCCCGTAGAGCTCGAGGCCGATGAGCAGGAAGACCGATCCCTCGAGCAGCAGCTCGATCGTCCGCCAGTTCGAGGCCTCGTAGAGCCGGTCCTGCGGCCGCAGATACTTCGGCGCCCCCTGTCCGGTGACCAGGCCGGCGGTGACGGCAGCGACGAGGCCTGAGGCGCCGAGCTGCTCCGCGGGAACGTAGGCGACGAACGGGACGACGAACGAGATGGCGGTGTTGAGCGGGGCCTCGGTGATCCTCGCGCGGACCCGGAGGTTGGCGCCGCCGACGAGCAGACCGATGACGACGGCCGCGACGACCGCCCACACGAAGTCGCCGGCCACACCCCACAGCGACACCGACGCCGCCGTCGCCGCGATCGCCGAGCGGAGCAGCACGAGGGCGGAGGCGTCGTTGAGGAGACTCTCGCCCTCCAGCACGGTGACGACCCGCGGCGACACCCCGAGCCTGCGCACGATCGAGGTCGCGACCGCGTCCGTCGGGCTCACGATCGCCCCGAGCGCGATGCCCGTCGAGAGCTCGATGCCAGGGATCACTGCACGGAAGTACAGCCCCAGCAGGAGAGCACTGAGGATGACGAGGAGGACGGAGAGTCCGCTGATCGCGGTGAAGTCCCGACGGAAGTCCATCGCGGGCATCGACACGGCAGTGGAGTACAGCAGCGGCGGCAGCACCCCTGCGAGGACCAGCTCCGGCTCGATCTCGATCGCGGGCACAGCCGGGAGCAGGCTGATCGTGACGCCGATCAGCACGAGGAGCAGCGGCGCCGCGACACCGACCCGGGGTGAGAGCACCGTGACCGCGACGATGCACACGATCCCGGCGATGCCGACGAGAAGGAAGTCCACGCGCACCCCTTTCGGCCAGGTCAGCCCATTCTCTCCTGCGATCGCGAACTCGCCCGACTGCGCTCAGCCGACCCCCGCCACCACCGGGAACGCCGACGCCACCCGCGACCGAGAGGACGGCGGCGACGAGGTTCGGCCGGTCGGTGGCGATCACGAGATAGCTCACCGCGGCGACCGAGAGCATCAGCGTCGCGAGCCGGTGGTGCGCGTACGGCACCTCGTCGCCGGCTGCGGTGAACGAGCGACGCAGACCGCCCGGCCCCACGAGGAACCCGCACGCCAGGGCGACGCCGCCGAGCATGCCGACCGCGACCACGGTGTGCCGTCCTGCCTGTCGTCCCGCCTCGTCGATCAGCTCGTAGGCGAGGGCGAGCGCGCCGCCGAGCACGAACGACGCACCAGCGACCACCCCCTACCAAAGGTGGAGCGGGCGTTGGACCTCAGACCGACGCCCGGGGCGTTCTGGATGGCGATGATCGAGAGATGACGCTCGCACTCGCCGGATTTCTCGTGGCCATGGCTCTGGTCGACAGCACCAGCATCGGGACGCTGATCATCCCGGTGTGGCTCGTCCTGGCGACGCGACGGGGCCATCAGGGACGGGTCGTGATCTACCTCCTGACGATCGCGGCCTTCTACCTCGTGCTCGGGATCGCGCTCGCCGCCGGTGCCCAAGCACTGGTCCCGGTGCTGGGTGACATCGTCACCTCGAGGCCGGGTCGCGTGGTGATGGTGGTGGTCGGTGTCGGGCTCGTCTGGCTGAGCTATCGGATCGACCCCAAGTATCGGGCCAAGCGCGGCCACGACCCCGCCGAGTCGTCACGACGGTGGCAGGAACGCATCACCGGGGCGCTGTCCACGCCGGGCGGAATGGTCGGCCTGGCCGTGGTCGCCGGTGGGATCGAGGCGGCGAGCATGCTGCCCTATCTGGCCGCGATCGGCGCCCTGACCGCGGCGGACATCGGGATGGCGGCCACCACCGCAACGTTGGCCGTCTACTGCCTCGTGATGATTCTCCCCGCGCTGCTGATCCTCGCGCTGCGGCTCGTCGCCGCACGCTGGGTCGATCGACCGCTCGAACGACTCGGCTCGTGGGCCGGGCAGCGCGCCGGCAGCGCGACCGCGTGGACGGTCGGAATCGTCGGTGTCCTCGTGGCGCTGCAGGGCGTCGGCGGGCTCCTGTGACGGGGCTCACGCTCTCGCCTGCTAGCAAACGCTTGCAAATGCAAGCAGCGCCACGAAGACTGAAGGCGGAGTCCACGCCACCTGGCGCGGCCCGCACGACCGAGGGAGAAGCAATCATGGCCATCAAGGAACAGCTCACGACGTCCACACCGTTCCTCGCCGTCGTCGGCGCCGGCGACATCGTCGTCGAGAAGGTCCGCGCGTCGGTCCCGTCGTCCGATGACGTCGACGGCGTCATCAACGACCTCAAGGGCCTGCCCGAGCAGCTCAAGACCGTGCCGGAGCAGCTCAAGGTGTTCCCCGAGAAGGCTCAGGCCGCTGCTCTCGAGGCGCTCAAGGACCTGGAGACCACGTACGCCGGACTGGCCGAGCGTGGCGAGACCCTCGTCGGCCGCATCCGCAAGCAGCAGGCGACCGCCGACGTCAAGAAGTCGGCCAAGTCCACCGAGGCGAAGGTGAAGGCGACGACCACCACCGCCAAGAAGTCCACCGCGTCGACGAAGTCGGCCGCCAAGGGCGCCGCCACGTCGGCCCGCAAGACCGCCGGCAACGCGGCGAAGGCCACCAAGGCCGGCGCGGAGAAGGTCGGCGACTGACCCCGTGGGCGCGGGGCCTGTCTCGGTCGGTCCCGCGCCCGCTCCGGCCGCTCCCGTAGCCTGGCCGACATGCAGCTTCCCGATGAGCCCGCACGCCGGATGCGGGTCTCCGACGCCGACCGCGAGCAGGTCGCCGAGATCCTGCGCAGCGCGGCCGGTGAGGGACGGATCGACACCGACGAGCTCGACGAACGGCTGGAGGCGGCGTACGACGCCAAGACCGTGGCCGACCTGGTCCCCCTGACCGACGATCTTCCCGCCACTCCGCCGTACGCGCAGCCGGTTCCGGCGCGCCACGTCTCGCCCGTCACCCCGGTCGGCGAGCCCACCCACCAGCGCGGCGTCGCGATCATGAGCGGCTTCGAGCGCAGCGGCGACTGGCTGGTGCCGTCCGAGCTGACGGTCACCGCCGTGATGGGCGGGGCCGACATCGACGTGCGCCGCGCCCGCTTCAGCGCTCCCGAGGTGGTCATCACCGTCAACGCGATCATGGGCGGCGCGCAGATCACCGTGAACCCGACGACGCGTGTCGTCGTCGAGGGCATCGGCATCATGGGTGGCTTCAGCGGGCCCCGCGACGACAGCGAGGTCGCGCCCGGTGCTCCCACCGTGCGGGTCCGGGGCTTCGCGCTGTGGGGCGGCGTCGGTGTCGTCCGCCGACCCCTGGACTGAGTGCGCGCCGTGGCGGTGTGCCCGGCTTAACCGCTTGACCTCCCGTGCCACGATGGACGGGCTATGAAGATCTGACACCGATCCCGCTCGCGTCCGCGGCGCCCCTTGCCCGGCGAGCCCCTTCTGACCCTGTGAGGTCATCGGTGTCTCTCCCCTTCAGCCCGTCCTCCACGACGGAAGCCGCCGCGACCAGCCGTGCTCTCGTCGCCCGCGGCATCACGGTCGAGTACGGGATGCGTCCCGTCCTCGACGACCTCGACGTCACCGCGTCCCCCGGCGAGCGCCTCGGCCTGGTCGGGGAGAACGGCGTGGGCAAGTCCACGCTGCTCCGCGTCCTGGCCGGGCTCCAGGCGCCCGACGACGGCACCGTCAGCCGGCCGACGCGCGTGACCTACCTCGGCCAGGTCCCCGACCTCCCCGACTCCGGCCGGGTGCGGGACGCAATCGACGGTGCGCTCGCCGACTTCCGTGGTCTCGAGAGCGAGATGAGGACCCTCGAGGACGCGATGGCCGACGGCGATCCTGACGCCGTGGCGCTCGAGGCGTACGGCGACGCGCTCGACGAGTACGAGCGGCGCGACGGCTGGTCGGCAGACTCTCGGGCGGCGCGCGCGATCGCCGGGCTCGGGCTCGGCGACGTCGGCGACGACCGCCCTCTCGGGACGCTCTCGGGGGGCCAACGCTCTCGGCTCGCCCTCGCGCTGGCGCTGGTGACGTCGGCCGACCTGATGCTGCTGGACGAGCCGACCAACCACCTCGACGATGCCGCCGTGGGCTATCTGGAGCGCTCGCTCAAGGACCAGCGCGGTGTCGTCGTCGTGGTCTCGCACGATCGGGCGTTCCTCGACGCGACCTGCACGGCGATCCTGGACCTCGACGCGACGCTGCACGTGGCACCGGACGGTACGACCTCCACCGGGCCTGCGCGCTACACCGGTGACTACACGGCGTACCTCGACGCGAAGGCGTCCGCGCTCGTGCGCTGGGCGCAGGCGCGCGACGCCTGGGAGGACGCGTACGACGACGCGAAGGCGGTGCTCAGCACCGGCAGCCGTCAGATCGGGCACGGCTGCCGAGCGCCCCGCGACAACGACAAGTTCATCGGCCACTTCCTCGGTGAGCGCAAGGACGCGGCGGTGTCGCGGCGGGTGCGTGACGCCGAGGCGCGGCTGGAGCGGCTGGTGGCCAGTCCTGTCCCGCCACCGCCCGAGAGGAGGGCGTTCGCCGGCCTCGTCGGGGTCTCTCCTGCTGACGGTGTGCTGGTCTCGGTCCGCGATGTGGAGGTGCGTGGAAGGCTCCGCCTCGCCGCGCTCGACGTCACCGCCGACAGCCGCCTGCTGGTCGTCGGCCCCAACGGTGCGGGCAAGTCGACGCTGCTCGGCGTCCTCGCCGGTGCGATCGAGCCCGAGGCGGGCACCGTGCGCCGGCAGCGACGGCTGCGGATCGGCTACCTGCCGCAGGAGGATGCGTACGCCGACCCCCGCGCGAGCGCGCTCACGGTGTTCGCGGACGGGCGGGACGGTCCGGTCGAGGAGTGGCGGGACGCTCTTCGCCGGACGGGCCTGCTGCACCCCCGCGACCTCGACACGGCGGTGGGCGACCTGTCCGTCGGGCAGCAGCGGCGGCTCTCCCTCGCCCGGGTCGTGAGCGGAGCGCCGCAGCTGCTCCTGCTCGACGAGCCCACCAACCACCTCTCGGTCGCTCTCGTGGACGAGCTCCAGGACGCTCTGGTCAGCTCACGCGTGCCCGTCGTCCTGGTGACACACGACCGCTGGTGGCGGGCCCGCTGGGACGGCGCGACGCTGCCGCTCGGCACGACGGGGTGATCGTCTGGCTTCTTCGCTCTCCGACCGGAGTATGACGTGGCCGCGGCGAGCCCGTCCCGCAGACCGACGCACCGACACCGTCGCGATTCCTAGCGTGGTGGCATGAACTCCCCACTCGTCGCCACCGACCTCGTCCAGACCTACGGCGAGGGGTCGAACGCCACGCACGCCCTCGCCGGCGTCAGTCTCTCGGTCGCGCCGGGTGAGTCCCTCGCGATCATGGGCCCGTCCGGATCGGGCAAGACCACGCTGCTGCACTGTCTCGCGGGAGTCCTCGCGCCGACCTCGGGCTCGGTCGTGTGGAAGGGAGCCGACCTCGCAAGCCTGTCCGACCGACGACGTACGGCGCTGCGACGCACCGACTTCGGCTTCGTGTTCCAGTCCGGGCAGCTCCTGCCCGAGCTTCCCGCGGTGGAGAACGCCGCACTGCCGCTCATGCTCGCGGGGACGTCACGGACCGAGGCGACGCGGGTCGCTGCCGCCTGGCTCGCCCACCTCGGGCTGGCGGGGTTGGAGCAACGGCGCCCCGGTGAGCTCTCCGGGGGACAGTCGCAGCGAGTCGCCATCGCGCGTGCGCTCGCCGGATCACCGGGCGTGGTCTTCGCCGACGAACCGACCGGCGCGCTGGACCAGGCGACCGGCGCGGACGTGCTGAGCGTCCTCACCTCCGCCACGCGGTCGACCGGAGCCGCCCTCGTGGTCGTCACCCACGACGAGGCTGTCGCTCGTCACTGCTCACGCATGATCACCATGCGCGACGGCCGGGTCACGGGCGAGTACGTGCACGAGGAGGCCGCACGATGAGGACCACGATCTCCCTGTGGGCCCTGCTCCGCTCGCACGGCTCCGGGCGCCGCGACCCGCAGCGCCTCACCGAGGTGCTCGCGGTCGTCGCGTTCGCGACGACGACAGCCGTCCTCCTCCTGGTGATCGGCGGGTTCCAGGCCTTCTGGGACCGGGCGGGAGGTGCCCCCGGCATCCGCGCCGGTCTCGACGCCCCGGAGACGCCGTACGCCATCCAGTACCCGTTCCTCGCCGGTATCGCCGTCCTCCTGATCCTCGTCCCGCTCGGCACGCTCGGTGCCGCCGCCGCCAGGTTGGCGGCCGAACGGCGGGATGCCCGGCTCGCCGCGCTGCGACTGTGCGGAGCGACGCGCAGCCAGGTCGCCGGGCTGACCGTCCTCGACGCGACCGCACAGGCGGCCGTGGGCGCAATCGCCGGGCTCATCGGGTACGCGCTGCTCGTCCCGCTGGTTGCTCAGGTGCGGTTCCAGGGTCGTCGGTTCGCCTTCTCCGAGCTCTGGGTGGGGGTGCCGGTCGTGGTTCTCGCTGTCGCGGCCGTGCTCGCGATCGCGGTGCTCTCGGCGGCGGCGAGCCTTCGGCGGGTCGCGATCACCCCGCTGGGCGTCGCCAACAGAGTCACTCCTCCGGGCCTGCGGAGAGTTCGGCTGCTCGCGACCGTGGGTGGCTGCCTCGCGCTCGTCGTCGCACCCCAGGTCCTCGGCGGATCGGTGGGCGTCGCCCTCGCCGTCCTCGTGACCCTGCTCGTGCTCACGTTCGCGACGCTCAACCTCGTCGGCCCCTTCGTGATCGGGGTCGTCGGTCGCGTCACGGCTGCGGCGGCGCGCTCGGTGCCGACCCTCCTCGCCGGACGACGGATCGTCGACTCGCCCAGGACGGCATGGCGCTCCGTGGGTGGTGTCGCGCTCGCGACCTTCATCGCCGGTCTCACGGCGACGTTCTCGCTGCTCGATCCCAACACCGTCGGCCGTCCCGACGAGGCGGCGTTCATCGCCGACCTCAAGACCGGCGGCTTCTTGACGCTGGCGATCGCCGGGGCGCTGGCGGCCGTCTCCACCGGAGTGATGCAGGCAGGTCGGGTGATCGAGCAGCGCGAGGAGCACCGGGCGCTCGTCCTGGCCGGGACCGACCACCGCACGCTCGACCGCGCTCGGACGAGGGAGACGATCATCCCGCTCGTGGCCAGTGTCGGCGTCGCCACGGCGACCGCGCTGATGGTGCTGGTGCCGGTCGTCGGCCTTCAACCGGTGGCCCAGCCCTCGGTCATCGCCCAGTACCTGCTGTGCGTCGTCGTGGCCTCGGGTCTGGTCCTCGCCGGCGCCGCGACGTCCCGCAGGGTGGCACGGACGGTGGCCTGAGCGCCGCGACGGGGCGACCGTACGGACCTCCCCCGGCGGCCGCCGGAGCTCCCCCGTACGGGGGAACCGCGCGGCAGTGCAGGTGACGAATGTGGAGGAGTCCACTTCCTCACGAAGGAGAACTCATGGTCCACGATCTCGCCCTCCGCGCCCGCACTCCGCTCGCGCTCGGGGCCACCTCGGTGCTCGCCCTCGCGCTGGGAGCGCTGTGGCTCCTGGAGCCCAGCAGCAGTCCGTACGAGGACACGGACGGAGCGGTGTCCCTGCTCTCCCTGCTTCCCGACGTCGTGGCGCCGGTCCTCGTGCTCCTCGGCGGGGTCCTGGGCCTCGCGACCTCGGTCGCGCTGGCGACCGCCTCACGATCACCGGTCGGCCGCCGAGGCCTCATCGCCGCCGCGGCCACGGTCGCCCTCGTACTGTCGGTCTTCTGCATGGACTCGCAGCTGATCGCGTTCATCGGCTACTTCTGCGCGATGACGATCCCGGTGATCGCGGTGGTGCTCCTGGTGGCGGCGCTCCGCCGCTCGATGGCCGCGCGTGCGACTGCCCTCGTGGCGACCGGGCTCGTCACCTGGTGGGGCATCGGCTCGGGCTCCTTCGCTCCCGACACGATCGGCGAGCTGGTCCGCACCCTCGGTGAGGGGTACGCACGGGTCGGTTTCCGCCCGTGGATCCTCCTCGGGCTCGCCGCGCTGACCGTCCAGTGGATGTCGGCGTCGCTGGCGTGGGCCGCGCCGTACACCGCGCGCCTGCAGCAGCCGTCGACCAGGCTCGACCGGATCACGACCATCGCCACCGTGGTCGCCGCCGTCTGCCCCCTCCCGTACGTGCTCCTGCGATCGACGTGGCTGTTCCCGGACGCGCTGTTCACCGGGCCGCTCACCCCGGCCGACCTCGACCCCGCCATGCGGCTGTGGGGTCTCCTGCTCGGTGCCGCGGCACTCGGCGGATCGATCCTCACCGTCGGGCTGCTCCGCCCGTGGGGCCGGGTCTTCCCCGCATGGATGCCCTCCCTCCGTGGTCGCACCGTCCCTGTCGCGGCGGCCGCGGTCCCCGGTTATGCGGTCGCCTTCGTCCTCACCGCGACGGCGCCCTCGATCGTGCTCCTGTCGATCGAGCAGGCGGCCGACGGCGACACCGCGGCCCTGTGGATGCTGGGCGTCCTGCCCTTCTGGGCGTGGGGCCCGGCACTGGCCGTCGCCGTGTGGGGCTACGTCCGGAGCCGGCGGGCGGCGGGCGCGCAGACGACGCGACCGACCCGCGAGACGGGCAAGATGGCGGCATGAGCGCACGAGCCGAGGCGAGGACGGCGCTTCTGCGTACGGCGCTCCTGCGCACGGTGTTCGTCCTCATCGGGACGGCGCTGTTCCTGGCCTTCGGCCTGCTCGGCCTCAGTGTCGCGGCGACCGGACGCGAGACTGCCAACACCGGAGTGGCGGTGACCGGGGCGGTCCTGGTGGCAGCGCTGCTCGTCGCGGTCTCGCTGTTCCCCGCGGTGCGAGACATGGAGGTCGCCGGCGCCCGCATCCTGCTCGATCCTCCGGGTGAGCTCGTCGACGAGCCGGTGGACCGCCGCCACCACCGGTGGCGGACCACCTGGTTCGTGCTCGCCCACGTGCTGGCCGGAGGTGCCGCGGGCGTCACGCTCGTGATCGGGATCCCCTTCGCGTTCTCCGAGCTGCCGTGGTGGGTCGCGGTGAGCGCTACCGGCGCGATCCTCGCTCTGGTCGTCGCCCTCGGCGCCGGTCTCGCCTGGCTCTCCGTCGTCTGCCTCGGGCCGACCGACGCCGACCGGCTCGCCGTGGCGCAGCAGCGCATCGGCCGGGAGCAGGCACAACGCGCTCTCGCCCGTGACCTCCACGACGGAATCGGGCACGCCCTCAGCGTGATCTCGTTGCAGGCGGCCGCCGGCCGGCAGCTGGTGCGTCGTGACGTCGACCATGCCGAGGAGTCGCTCGGCATCATCGCCGACACCGCGAGACGGGCCCTCGACGAGCTGGACCACGCCCTCGGCCTCCTGCGGGACGAGCCCGGCCCGGCCGATCGCGCGCCGGCGCACGGCCTGGACGACATCTCGGTCCTCGTCGCCTCCTACGTCGCCGGCGGCGCCGACGTCCGGGCAGACCTCGCCGATCCCGTCGGGATCCCGGACCTCGTGTCGCGGGAGGCGTTCCGGATCGTGCAGGAAGGGCTCACCAACGCCTACGAGCACGGTGACGGCACGGCGATCCACCTCGAGACGCAGGTCGGCGAGGCGGTGGTCGTCGCCGTACGCAACGGTGTCCCTCGCTCCGGTGCCGGTGGTCGCGCCGCGCGGACCTCCGGGCGTGGCCTCGACGGCCTGCGGGAGCGGGTCGCCCTGCTCGGTGGTGACCTGGACGTACGGCAGGCCGACGGGACGTGGCACCTCGTCGCCCGGCTGCCGCTACCTCCGGCCGACCGGCGGGAAGCAGCGCGATGAGCGCCCCCATCCGTGTGCTCCTCGTCGACGACGAGCCGCTCGTACGGCGCGGCCTGCGCGCGATCCTGGAGAGCGACCCGGGGATCGAGGTCGTCGGGGAGGCGGCCGACGGCGCGGCGGCGCTGACGTCGACGCGGTCGCTCTCGCCCGACGTCGTGTGCATGGACGTGCGGATGCCGGGCGTCGACGGCATCCGCGCCACGGAGCTGCTCCTCGCGCTGGACCCGGCGCCGCGGGTGCTGGTCGTGACGACGTTCGAGAGCGACGAGTACGTCTTCGAGGCCCTGCGCGCCGGCGCCTCGGGCTTCCTGCTCAAGCGGGCCGACGCCGACCAGGTGGTGACGGCGGTGCGTGCGGTCGCGGCCGGCGAGAGCCTTCTCTTCCCTGAGTCGGTGCGCCGGCTCGCGGTACGGCACGCGCCGGCGCAGCCGACATACGCCGGTCCCGCCCTGACTCCGAGGGAGTCGGAGGTGCTGGCGCTGGCGGCGCGCGGGATGTCCAATCCGGAGATCGCCGGCGAGCTCGTCCTCGGAGTGGAGACGGTCCGCACCCACGTGGCGAACGTGCTCGCCAAGCTCGGTGCGCGGGACCGGACGCAGGCGGTCGTGATCGCGTACGAGTCCGGCCTGGTCCCGCACGGACGGTTGCCTTGAACAACCGTTGACACAAGCGACGGACGCTGGAAGATTTCCGGCATTACGTGTCTTCGATGGCACGACCTCATCCTGCGGAGGACCAGCATGCGACGACCTGCTGCGATCGTGTTCACCACCGCCCTCGTCGGAGGACTCCTCGGAGTGCTCCCGGCGACCGCGGCACCCCCCAAGGCCCCGACCGACTCACCACCTGTCGACCTCGAGATCTACAGCGCCACCGTCGACGCGAAGGGACTCGACCTCCTCGCCGAGGCCGGCGTCGACCGGAGCCACGACGTCGTCAGCTCCAAGGGGGGCAAGGCCGAGGTGGAGGTGGTGCTGCCACCGAGCCAGGCGCGCAAGCTCCGTGAGGAAGGCGTGGACCTCAAGGTCAAGAAGATCGACGGCGTCAAGGCGAGCACGCTCTCCGCACGCCAGTCGGCGGCCGGCTACGACGTCTTCACCTCCTACAGCGAGGCCGGCGGCATCCGGGACGACATGGTGGCGGCGACCAAACGCTACCCGAGGCTCACCAAGCTCGTGAAGGCCGGCAAGTCGGGCACCGGGCAGGACATCCTCGCCGTGAAGGTCGGCAAGAACGCCAGCAAGTCCCGGGACGGCAGCAAGCCCGCCGTCCTGTATGGGGGCACCCAGCACGCGCGCGAGTGGATCACGCCCGAGATGGTCCAGCGCCTGATGCACTACATGCTCGACCGTTACGGCAAGGACCGTCGGATCACCAAGATCCTCGACACGACGGAGCTGTGGTTCCTGCCGGTGCAGAACCCGGACGGCTACGACTTCACGTTTACCGAGGGCAACCGTCTGTGGCGCAAGACCGTGCGCGACAACAACGGCGACGGGCAGGTCACCGCCGGGGACGGCGTCGACATGAACCGGAACTTCCCCTTCAAGTGGGGGTACGACAACGAGGGCAGCTCGCCGCAGCCCTTCAGCGAGACCTACCGCGGACCCGCGCCGGCCTCGGAGCCGGAGACCCGCGCCACGATCGGTCTGGTCGACAAGGTCGGGTTCGAGTTCTTCGTCAACTACCACTCCGCTGCCGAGCTGCTTCTCTACGGCACCGGCTGGCAGGTCGAGACGCCGACACCCGACGACGAGATCTACGCCGCACTCGCCGGCAACGACGCCAACTCGGCGGTCCCCGGCTACGACCCCGACCTCTCGGCAGAGCTCTACACCACCAACGGCGACACGAACGGGCACGTCCACGAGGAGCAGGGCACGCTCGCGTACACGCCGGAGATGGCGACCTGCCAGACGGCCAGCGCCTCCGACCCCGACGACGAGTGGGACCCGGCGGCATGCGTGAGCATCTTCTCGTTCCCCGACGACGAGGAGCTCGTCCAGGCCGAGTTCGAGAAGAACATCCCGTTCGCGCTCTCCCTCGCGGAGTCCGCACACGACCCGGACGACCCGAAGTCGTCGGTCGGCATCACGGTGAAGGACATCCGTCCTGACGTCTTCACCACCTCCTACGGCCGCAAGCAGACCGTCGCGGTGACCGCGAAGCGCAAGCTCAAGGGCCTGCTGATGACCACCCGCATCAACGGTCGCGTCCGCGGCGTCACACGGATGAAGGAGTGGCGAGGCGGCGAGAAGTACGGCAACGAGAACGACAAGTACTACGACGAGTACCGCGCGGAGGTGAAGGGCCAGAAGCCCGGCGACAGGGTGACGGTGACCTTCACAGGGCTCAACGTGAAGCCGTTGCGCGGCTCACGCGAGTCGTTCTCGTACACCGTCGCCGACGACATCGGCGGTGACGTGCTGATCCTCGCGGCCGAGGACTACACCGGGCTGTCACCGGCACAAGCTGTCAGCTCGCCGAAGTACGTCTCGGCCTACGCCGACGCGCTCAACGCCGCCGGCTACAGCACCGACGTGTACGACGTCGACGCCGCCGGCCGCACGGCTCCGCACGACCTCGGAGTCCTGTCGCACTACGACGCCGTCGTCTGGGAGACCGGCGACGACCTCATCCCGAGGAACACCGGGCAGATCGGAGGCACGGCGGCCAAGTGGGCGTACGACACCGAGCTGCGCGTCCGCGACTACCTCAACGAGGGCGGCAAGGTGCTGGTCGCCGGCAAGTACGCGCTCTACGCGCAGGCGGCTGACGGCAGCTACTACTACCACCCCGACGAGGAGACGGCCGGGTCCTGCACGACTCCGGGGGCCTACCCGTGCCTGCCGCTGGGCAACGACTTCCTCCAGTACTGGCTGGGGTCGTACCAGTACGTCGACGACGGCGGCACCCGTGAGGACGGCACGACCTTCCCGCTCCAGGGTGACGAGGACGGTCCGTTCGAGGGCTTCGCGGCACAGCTCGACGGCTCGCAGGACCACACCGGCGCGTTCGTGTCGACGTCGTCGTTCCTGCCGGTCGAGGAGTTCCCGCAGTTCGAGTCGAGTGCCCCGCTGTCGTGGCTGCGCGGCTCCGGGGACCCCTACGCGCCGTTCACCGGCGACTGGTTCATGACCTCGGGCTCGGCCGACCAGGCCTACAAGCGGCTCGCGACGACCGTGGACCTGACAGGGGCGACGTCGGGATCGCTGGACTTCAAGTTCAGCGCCGACGTCGAGGCCGGCTGGGATGCGGTGTTCGTGGAGGCGAGGCCGGTCGGCACCGACGACTGGACGACCCTCCCCGACGCCAACGGCAACACGACGCAGGCCACCGGAGAAAGCTGCACGTCAGGATGGGCGATCACCCTCCATCCGCAGCTGACCCACTATGTCGACGCGACCTGCCAGCCCACGGGCACGACGGGCGAGTGGAACGCCTTCAGCGGCAACTCCGGAGGCTGGCAGGACTGGAGTGCAGACCTGTCGGCGTACGCCGGTCAGCAGGTCGAGGTCGCGATCGTCTATGCCACCGACTGGGGCACCACGGGCCTGGGCGTGTGGATCGACGACGCGAAGACCACGGTCGGCGGGGCGACGGCGACCGAGACGTCGTTCGAGGCCGATCTCGGCGCCTGGACGGTGCCCGGTGCGCCCGCCGGCTCAGGGGTCAACCCCAACGACTGGGAGCGCGGCCAGCAGTCCGTCGACGAGGGCGCCGCGGTCATGACGCCCGACTCGGTGCTGTTCGGCTTCGGGTTGGAAGGCCTCGACGCGGCGAAGCGCCAGGACCTCCTGTCGCGGTCGTTGGACACGCTGCTCGACGACTAGCCACACACAGCAGCACGACTGACGGGCGGTGGGTCGGCCGTCACCGGATCACCTCCGGTGACGGCAGGCTCACCGCCCGTTCGTGTGCCCGGCCACCGGACGGACGACGTCGGCCAGCGACGTCGCCGGCCGGGCGAGCACGCGCTCGATCGTGTCGGTCGTCGCGACGTTGCGACCGTCCATGACCTCGGCGAAGAGCTCGACCAACCCGTACGCGAGCTCGGCCGGCTCCCCGGCTGCGACCACGGCGGTGACGAACTCCTCGACCGAGGCCGATCGGAACGAGACCGGGCTCCCGAGGGCGTCACCGATCGCCGCGACGGCCTCGCCGAAGGTGAGCGCCTGCGGCCCCGTCAGCTCGAGCACCGAGCCGGCGTAGGCGTCGTCGCGCAGTGCCGCGACCGCCACATCGGCCACGTCGTCGAGGTCGACGAACGGCTCCGGCACGTCCGGCGGGACCGGGATCGCCAGCTCACCGGCGCGGACGTCGTCGGCGAACATCCCCTCGGTGAAGTTCTGGGCGAAGAACGAGCAGCGCACGACGCTCGCGGTCGGGACGGCGTCCAGCAGTGCGAGCTCCGAGTCCCGCGCGCCAGCCTCCCCGCGGCCTGACAGGAGGACGACACGCTCGACGCCTCGCTCGGCGAGTCGACCCGCGAGCGCCGCCACCTGGTCGGAGGCGCCGGGGAAGGCGAGATCGGGCGCGAACGAGAGGTAGGCCGCGGAGACGCCGTCGAGCGCCGCGCCCCACGTCGACGCGTGCGACCAGTCGAATGGCACGGCCGTGGTGCGGGACGCCGGCCGGACCGGCAGACCGAGGGCTTCGAGGCGTGCGGTGACGCGACGGGCCGTCTTGCCGGCTCCGCCGACGACGAGGACGGGAGCGTCGTACGAGATGGACATGGTTCCTCCTGTTGGGTGTTGCGGGACGAGGACTCCATCCCACCCGAGCATGGCGAGACGATCCATGGCTGATAGCGCCGATCCCATACGCATCCGTCTCGCACTCACTAGGCTGTGGTGGCATGGACATCCTCAGCGGGCTCCTCGACGGACCCCGGGCCGACGGGGCGTTCCTTCTGCGCTCGGTGTTCGAGCCGCCATGGTCCTTGCGGATCCGCGACCGCGCACCGCTCTCGGTGGTCGTGATCGCACGCGGCAGGGCGTGGGTCGTCCCGACAGAAGGCGACCCGGTCCGTCTCGACCGGGGCGACCTCGTCCTCGTCCGCGGCCCCGCCCCGTACACGGTGGCCGACGATCCACAGACGCCCCCGCAGGTCTTCGTCGAGCCCGGCCAGGTCTGCACCGACGCGAGCGGGCGCTCGCTCTCGGCGGAGATGATGCTCGGCCTGCGCACCTGGGGCAACGCGACCGACGGCGCGACCACGATGGTCACCGGCACGTACGAGCGCGCGTCCGCGGTGAGCGAGCGCCTGCTGCGAGCGCTGCCGGAGACGGTCGTGCTCCGCGGTGACGCGTGGAGCTCCGACCTCGTCACGCTGCTGTGCACCGAGATGCAGCGCGACGTGCCTGGTCAGGAGGTCTTCCTCGACCGTCTGCTCGACCTCGTCGTCCTCTCGGCGGTGCGCACGTGGCTCAACGACCAGGAGGACGCCGCGCCGGGGTGGTACCGCGCGGCGACCGATCCGGTCGTCGGCCCGGCGCTGCAGGCGCTCCACCTGCGGGTCGCCGACCCGTGGACGGTCGGGACGCTCGCCGCCGAGGTGCAGGTGTCACGCGCCGTCCTCGCGCGCCGGTTCGCCTCCGTCGTGGGAGAGCCGCCGATGGCCTACCTCACCAGCCTCCGGCTCGCCCTGGCCGCCGACCTCCTCGAGCGCACCGACCGCACCCTCACGTCGATCGCGCACGAGGTCGGCTACGCGAGCCCGTTCGCGCTGAGCGCGGCGTTCTCACGCGAGCGCGGGGTCAGTCCGACCGCGTACCGGTCACGAACGAGGGGCCTGCCTCCGGCCTGAGGAGGAAGTCATCGCTACGGCGCAGGGCGGCGATGCTCGTGCTCGCCAGGTCGTCAGGGAGGTCGTCTCGCGCGAACCAGCCCACCTCGAGCGACTCGTCGTCCGCGGCGTACGGATGCTCGGCCGCAGCAGCGTCCACGGGTCGGCAGACGAAGCAGAGGTCGAGGTACTGCGAGACGTCACCGTTCGGGTAGTGGACCGGCTCGCTGACGCTGACCGCCGCGAGAGCCTCCACGGTGACGACGACCCCGGTCTCCTCCCGTACCTCGCGCACGATGCCGACCGCCGGCTCCTCGCCAGGCTCGAGGATGCCGCTGATCAGCGCCCACTGGCCCGAGTCGACACGTCGACCGAGCAGCACCCGCTGTCCGGAGTCGTCGAGGACGAGCGCCGTCACCCCCGGCAACCAGAGCAGATCGGTCCCGATCTTGCGTCGGAGGGCGGAGACGTACGGAGGGATGGGCACGTGCCGAGCCTAGGTGCAGACGGCCGGTACGGTGACGCCATGGACCGCCTCGACCCGCTCGACATGCGTGCCGGTGATCCCGATCGGGAGCGCACCGCCGAGGTGCTGCGCCGCGCCGCCGGTGACGGTCGCATCGACCTGGACGAGCTCGACGACCGGCTCGGACGCGCCTACGCCGCCAAGACGTACCGCGACCTCCAGGCCGTCGTCGCCGACCTCCCCGACGACCCGGCGACCAGAGCGCCGCTCGCCCCCGTGGACCGCACCGAGACGCTCGAGCTGAGGGCAGGCATCAGCGACGTCCGGCGCAGCGGCACGTGGGCCGTCCCGGCACGCCTGCGCGTCTGGCCGTCCATGGGCAACGTGAAGCTCGACTTCCGTCGCGCCGACTGCCCCCACCGACTCGTCGAGATCGACGTCAACGGCGGCGCCGGCAACCTCGTGCTGATCCTTCCCGACGGATGGGCCGTCGACGTCGACGGCCTCCGTACGGGCTGGGGTGCGGTCAAGAACCGACGCAGCGGCACCCCGGGACCCGACGGCGTGCTCGTCCGCGTCACCGGCGGCATGGGGATGGGGTCGCTGGTCGCGCGCGATGCCTACTTCTACGAGAAGTGACCGCGCTCGCTCGATGGCCTAGAGGCTCTTGACGACCCTCAACCGCTGCAGGACGACATTGGTGTCGTCGTCGACGGTGAACGCCGGCGCACCCAGGAACGTCCGCATCTCGTCTCCCTCCCAGAACCGCGTGCGGTTCTCGCGCCACTGCGCCACGGTACGGTCACCCTCGCCCTCGTCGAGGACGTGCTGAAGGTCGACGTCGGCGACCCGGGACACCCGGACCTCCACCGTCTCCACGACGCAGACCTCTGACCCGGTGGAGTCCACGATCCGCCACCGCTCACCCACGGCCGGCATGCCCTCGTCGTCCTCCCCGCCGGTGACCAGGAGCTCCCGCACCAGCGACGAGGTGGTCGTCTTCACACCGTCCAGCACGAGGCCCACGAGCCGGTCGCGCACCGGACCGGCGAACGCGAACTCGAGCGGCGGCAGCTCCTCGACGGCGAGGTCGGGCTCGACCGGTCTCCCGCAGACGACCGCGGTGCCGATCTCGGCGTCCCAGCTGGCCAGGCGGGCGCGAAGACCGCGCTGCGCGAGCGCCAACGCCGTCCACGGCACCTGCATACGGCTCGTCTCGATCAGGACCTGGCCGTGCGGAGCGAGCCAGGTGGCCACGTCCGCGGCCACACGGCGGTGCACGTCGACACCGTCGGGCCCGCCGTCGAGCGCGGCCCGCGGCTCGTGGTCCCGCGCCTCGGGCGGCATGAGGGCGATGGCGTCGGTCGGGACGTACGGCGCGTTGACAGCGACGACGTCCACCTCTCCCAGCAGCCCTTCGGGGAGTGCGTCGAAGAGGTCTCCCTCGTACACCGTCCCGTGGACGAGGTTCTGCGTCGCGCACCGGACCGCGAGCGGGTCGATGTCGGCGGCGATCACGTGGACGTCGGGGCGCTCGTCCTCCACGAAGGCACCCACGGCGCCCGAGCCGCAGCAGAGGTCGACCACCGTCCCGTCGTGGGGCGCAGCGTCGACCGCCGCCCGGGCGAGCAGCTCCGTCCTCCGGCGCGGGACGAAGACGCCCGGCGCGACGTGCACCCGGAGGTGACCGAAGTCGGCCCACCCGACCACGTGCTCCAACGGCTCGCCGGCGAGACGGCGTGCCGTCATCGCCTCGAGCTCGTCGGAGGAGGTCGCCGACTCGCGGAGAACCCGCGCCTCGTCCTCGGCGAAGACGGACCCGGACGCGCGCAGACGCGCGACGAGTCCGTCCTCGGAAGTGTTCACAGGTGAATCCTTGCAGTCGTCCTGGGTCACGCGGCGAGGGACCCAGGGGTGAGTACCGTCTGTGCATGACCTTCGCGACACGCGACGCGACCACCGAGGACGCTTCGGCGTGCGCGGCGATCTACACGCCGTACGTCGAGCGGACCGCGGTCACCTTCGAGTCGGTGCCTCCGACGCCGGACGAGATGGCGCAGCGGATCGCCGCGGCGCACGAGTCCCACGCCTGGGTCGTCCTCGTCGACGGCGACCGGGTGTGCGGCTACGCGTACGGAGCACCGTTCAAGACGCGACCGGCGTACGCCTGGTCGTGCGAGGTCAGCGTGTATCTGGGTGAGACCGCACCGCGCCGCAGCGGCGCGGGCCGAGCTCTCTACGACGCGCTGTTCACGCGGCTCGAGGAGCGCGGGTTCAGGACCCTCGTCGCCGGCATCGCCCTGCCGAACCCTGCGAGCATCGGGCTCCACGCCGCGCTCGGGTTCTCGCCGGTGGGGACGCTGCGGGAGATCGGCTGGAAGCACGGAGCGTGGCAGGACGTGGCCTGGATGCAACGTCGGATCGGCGACGACTCGCCACCGGCATCCTCGCCACAACCACCCGCCGCCGCGAGCCCGTAGGCTAGGTGGTACTAGCACCACCGACGACCTGGCCGTGGGCCCCTTGCGAGAGCGGATCCCGAATCCTAGCGTCGAGACACGAGCGCGGAACGCGCGCTCGCCGACGAACGATTCGAGGTCCCATGACCCTCCAGGCCGAACCCACCCGCCCGTCCGCCCATCCGACGACGGCACGCTTCTCCGAGCTGCTCAACGAGGTCCGCGACCACGGTCTGCTCGAGCGCCGGCACGGCTGGTACGCCGTGCGCATCACCGCGACCATCGGTGCGTTCTTCGCACTCTGGGTGGCCTTCTTCCTGATCGGCGACTCGTGGTGGCAGCTGGCGGTCGCAGCAGCGCTCGGCTTCGTCATGACACAGTTCGGCTTCCTCGGCCACGACGCCGCGCACCGGCAGATCTTCCGCTCGGGAGCGGCCAACGCATGGGCCGCCCGCGTCCTCGCCTGCGGGTTCGCCGGTCTCAGCTACGGCTGGTGGCGCGCCAAGCACAACAAGCACCACAAGGGCCCCAACCAGGAGGTCGTCGACCCCGACATCGCCCCCGGTGCTCTCGCCTTCACCCCCGAGATCGTGCAGCAGCGCCGGACGGCGTTCGGTCGCTGGTTCGCCGCCAACCAGGGCTGGTTTTTCTTCCCCCTGCTCACCCTCGAGGGCCTGAACCTGCACTATGCGAGCGTCCGGACGACGATGGACCGCTCCTCGGGCCTTCCGTGGCGGCGACTCGAGCTGACCGTCGTGTCGCTCCGCCTCCTCGCGTTCGTGGTGATCCTCCTGGTCGCGCTCCCGCTCGGTATGGCCGTGGCGTTCTTCGCGGTGCAGATGGCGGTGTTCGGCGTGCTCCTGGGCATGTCGTTCGCACCCAACCACAAGGGCATGCCGATCGTGCCGGAGGCGATGCGCCTCGACTTCCTGCGGCGTCAGGTCCTCGTCTCGCGCAACGTTCGCGGTGGTCCGTTCACCGACCTGATGATGGGCGGCCTGAACTATCAGATCGAGCACCACCTCTTCCCCAGCATGCCGCGCGTCAACCTGCGGCGGGCGCAGCCGATCGTCCGCCGGTTCTGCGAGCGGCACGGCGTCCCGTACACCGAGGTCGGGCTGCTCCGGTCGTACCGGATCGTCGTCGACTACCTCAACAACGTCGGCCTGCGAGCGCGCGACCCGTTCGACTGCCCGCTGGCCGCGCAGCTGCGTACGGCCTAGCTCGACGGGTCGGCGCCGGCCTGTCCGCGCGCCGGCCTGGGCAGGGTCAGGATCTCGGCCCCGTCGGCAGTGATGGCGACCGTGTGCTCGCTGTGCGCCGTACGGGAGCCGGTCGCGCTGCGCAGCGTCCACCCGTCGGCATCGGTGACGAGCCGATCGGTGTCGGCCATGACCCAGGGCTCCAGCGCCAGCAGCAGCCCGGGCCGCAACCGATAACCACGGCCGGGCCGCCCGGTGTTGGGGATGTGCGGGTCCTGGTGCATCGTCGACCCGACACCGTGGCCGCCGAACTCGGTGTTGATCGGATATCCCGCCTCGCTGAGCACCGTCCCGATGGCATGGGCGACGTCACCGACGCGAGCGTCCGGCCCGGCCACGGCGATCCCGGCCGCCAGGGCGCGCTCGGTCACGTCGATCAGCGCGACGTCCTCCGGGGCCGGCGAGTCGCCCACCACGAAGCTGATCGCCGAGTCGGCGACCACACCACCCAGGGAGACGGCCAGGTCGAGCGACACCAGGTCACCGTCGACGAGCGTGTAGTCGTGGGGCAGGCCGTGGAGCACGGCATCGTTGACGGACGTGCAGATGTAGTGCCCGAACGGCCCGCGACCGAAGGACGGCGCATAGTCCACGTAGCAGGACTGCGCCCCCGCCTCGACGATCATCGTCTGGGCCCACCGGTCGATGTCGAGGAGGTTCGTCCCGACCGCGGCGCGACCCTTGAGCGTGTGCAGGATGTCGGCGACCAGTGCTCCGGTCTCCCTCGCTCGGGGCAGCCGGGCGGGGGTCAGGATCTCGATCATGCGGCGCCTTCCTCGTACCAATAACTATCCCGGTCAGGTTATCCCGGTCTAGAATCGCCGCATGGTCAGGTTGCCGCACACGGCGGCCGAGGTGGAGCGAGGACGGCGCCTCGGCACCCTGCTGCGTCGCGCGAGGGGTGACCGCTCGATGCTCGACATCGCGCTCGACGCCCGCGTCTCGCCGGAGACCCTCCGCAAGATCGAGGCGGGCCGCGTCGCGACCCCGGCCTTCACGACCATTGCCGCGCTCGCCGATGCTCTCGACCTCTCCCTGGACGTCGTCTGGGCCGAGATCAACCAGTCCGGTCGCGCGCGACTCTCGGCACCTGTCGCCGGCGACGGCGCGTAGGTCAGCTCAGCCGCTGCTCGAGGCGGACGTCGACCGGCTCGCCCGCGGCGTCCTTGCCGATCGCTCGACAGAGGTCCCTACGGACGGGAAGCCAGTGGGGTCCCTGTCCGGACGGCATCAGCGTGGCCGCGAACGGGTGTCCGTCCATGGTCCCGGTGACCTTCACCGCGCGGCGCGTCCCCAGCAGCTCAGCAGAACCGGGAACGGTGAGATAGGTGGCGAAGGCGCCGTCCTTCTCGATCGGCGCGGTGAACGTGTGGTCGAGCGGTTGCGGCAGGGCACGATCCATGGCGAGCTCCTCGTTGGTTGGTGTCGGTCTCTCGACAGACCGCGACCCGACCGCGAACTCATCGCGGAGGCTCTCGCCGGGTGACGCAGTAGTTGCGGCCAGACGGGTCGCGCAGGGTGATCCACCCCTGCGACCTCCACCGCTCGTCGGCACCGAGCGCCTTGTGGCGGTCGGCCACCGCATCGGTTCCGTCCCGGCCACCGGCGAGGTCGAGGTGAGCGGTCACCGCGCCGTGCGCAGGCGGGTCCTCCAGGCGTTGGAGCAGGATGCCCAACGGCATCCCCTCCGGCCGCACGAGCCGTGCGAACTCCGGAGTGTCCTCGTCACGGAACGTCCACCCGGTGAGCCCGGCCCAGAACCGGCACTCGTCGGCGTACGACGCCGGCGGGATGTCGAGGCACACCTGGTCGAGGACGCTTCGCGCACCGCTCTCCCACGCGATCGGTGCGGGCACCTCGTGCTCACCCTCGTACGGCACGAGGCAGTACGGCATGCCACCCGGTGAGCTGAGGACGACGTGGGTGCCGGGCTCGGCCGTAATCGTGGCGCCCTCGCGCACCGCGGCTTCCCGCCCCGCTGCCAGGTCGTCCACGTGCAGGTCCAGGTGGACCCGTGGAAGACCGTCCGGGACGACCTGGAGGCGGAGGTAGGCATCCCCGTGCGGCGGCAGCAACGTGCGGAACTCGTCGTTCTCCCCCCGAGGCGGCGACGCCTGCGTGCCGGTGACCCCCTCCCAGAACGCCAGTGCGCTGCTGGCCGAGTCGGCGGGCTGGTCGATGAACGCCGTGACCCACCGCGGCACGCCCCCGCGCACGCGCGCGCCCCCGCCCTCACCCCCGCGATTCGGTGAGGAGATCGGGGGTCCCGGCTCGGACTCGCCCGATCTCGTCACCGAATCGCTCGGTGGTAGGTGAGGACGGCGCAGCCGTTGTCGAACGTCGCCACGTCGTCGAGCGCGAACGCTGTGGGCCGGAACGCCGCCGTGAACGCGGGGACGCCCGTGCCGGCGACGACCGGGTACTTCTTGACGACCATCCGGTCGATCTCGTCGAGCAGCTGACCGGCGAGCACACCACCGCCGGCGAGATAGATCCCCAGGGGCGACTCCTCCGCCTTGAGTTCGCGCACCCGTGTCACCGGGTCGGCGGTGGTGACCTCGACCTTGGGGTCGGGCGACTCTGCGAGCGAGCGGCTGAAGACCACCGTGCGGAGATGGGCGTACGGGTCGGTGAGCCCGAGCGCCAGGCCCGGGTCGTACGTGCGCCGTCCCATCACGACCGTGTCGTACGTGGTCAACGGCGTGTCAGCAACGCCGAGCGCCTCGCGCGCCTGGACCGGGAGGGCATCAGCGCACTCGGTCGCCATGAAGCCCATGAAGTCGTCGGACATCGGGAAGAAGTCGACCTCGTCGTCCGGTCCGGCGATGAAGCCGTCGAGGGTGAGGCCGATGTAGTAGGTCATCGCTCGCATAGCGCCGACACAACCACGCAGGCGGAGGACGTCACCCGAATTCGGGCCACGCCAGCGCGCGATTCGGTGAGGAAATCGGGTGCACCCGGCGGAGCAGGCTCGATCTCCTCACCGAATCGCGGAGGAGAGGCGGGCGGCGAGGGCGTCCTCGTCCGGGACGAACCACGCCTGGCTCCCCTTGTTGGACTCGCGTACGAGATCACGCAGCGCGTCGCTCGCCTCGACGTACGCCGTGATGTCGCCCAGCACGGCGAGCCGGATGCGGTAGTTCACCAGCTTCTGGAGGATCTCCCCCGCCAACCCCGAGCGGAGCCGGAAGAACTCCGGATCGAGCCGGGAAGCGGGCACCACGACCATCTGCGCGTCGTGCGCCCAGGCGTCGCCGACGAGCTGGGCGCCGTCGGCCGGGGTGGCGATCGGCGGCCCGTCGGGGTCGAGCGAGAGGACGCGGAGGTCCCCGTGCTGGTCGATGCGCATGCCGGTGACCGTACGACGACACCGTGGCCGAGCGCACCCGGATTCTCGCTTCCGCGCTACGTTCGGCCCGTGGTCTCCTCGATCGCCGTCCTCTCCGACGTCCACGGTGTGCTCCCCGTGCTCGACGCGGTCCTCGCCGAGCCCGACGTCGCCCGCGCCGACCGGATCGTCGTCACCGGTGACCATGCTGCGGGCCCGATGCCCGTGGAGGTGCTCGACCGCCTCGTGTCGCTGGGCGACCGCGCGGTCCTCGTCCGCGGCAACGCCGACCGCGAGCTCGTGGTGGTGGCTCGAGGGGGGACGTCGGAGCACCCCGAGTCGCTGTGGGCGGGACGGCAGCTGCGGCCTGACCAGGTCGCGCTCCTCGACGCGCTCCCGCACCCGGTGCGCCTCGACGTCGACGGGTTCGGTCCGGTGGTCTTCTGCCACGGGACACCCCGCGACGACGGCGAGGTCGTGCTCGTCGACACCCGGCTCGAGCGGTGGGCCGAGGTGTTCGCCGACCTCGGCGACGAGGTCCGCACCGTGGTCTGCGGCCACACCCACATGCCGTTCGTACGGCTCGTCGACCGGCGT
This sequence comes from Mumia sp. zg.B17, assembly GCF_019550915.1. Classification (GTDB taxonomy): domain Bacteria; phylum Actinomycetota; class Actinomycetes; order Propionibacteriales; family Nocardioidaceae; genus Mumia. The sequence continues at coordinate 164,658 of NZ_JAHWCI010000009.1, read as the reverse complement.
CTGGTGGTCAACTCCGGCAGCATCGGCATGCCGTACGGACGACCGGGAGGCTCGTGGGCGCTGCTGCGAGACGGTCAGGTCAGCCTGCGTCACACCTCGATCGAGGTCGACGCCGTGGTCGCGGAGGTCGTCCGGCGATCGGCGTACGGGCGCCGTGCGGAGTGGGCCGACGAGTACGTGCGCGCACGCCACAGCGACGCGGTGGCCGTGCATGCCTTCGGCCCGCGTGACGGACGCTGACCGCTGCGCTCAGGAGAACGCCGAGCGGTAGTACTCGGACTGGTCCGCGGCGTACTGCTCGTAGTCGAGCTCGCCCGGGTCGTCCCCCCGCTCGGCGACGACCAGCCGGTCGAGGTAGTAGTCCCAGCCGGGGCCGACGGTCGAGGCGGTCTCGGCGTCGGGCATCGCCTGCGCGAACGCCAGCGTCGTGAAACCTTCGGCGTCGTCCAGGTCGAGCTCGAGCACCCAGTCCGGTCCCGAGCCTTCGGACGGATCCGCGAACCGGACGACGAGGCGCCGCGGCGGCGCGCACTCCTCGACCACGTAGCGCTCCTCGGGCGTGTCCGGGCCCTCGGCCGTCATCGTGAAGGTGACCTCCCCGGTCGCGGGGTCACCGGTCCACGTGCCGATCCAGCGCTCGAGCCGCTCAGGCTCGGTGACGGCCGCCCACACGTCCTCGACCGGAGCGGCGAACCGGCGGTGGAAGACGACGTACTCGGTGCCGTTGCGGCTCTCGCGGCGTCCGGTCGGTGCGATGGTCATGCGGTCTCCTCGTGGTGGGGGTGGTCGTGCTCGGTCGCGGGTCGCCCTGCTGCCCGCTCCCGGACCGTACGGCGGACCTCGAGGTCGAGGCCGTCGAGAGCACGCTCGCTGAAGCGGGACGTCGGAGGGCGCATCTCGTCGAGCCAGACACTCAAGGGCTCGAGGCCCTCGAGCCGGACCCGGTAGCGGCGTTCGCGCCCGACGGTCTCCGCCTCGACGAGCCCGACGTCAGCGAGCACCTTGAGGTGTCTGCTGATCGCAGGCCTGCTGATGGGGTGCGCAGCCGCGAGGTCGACAACCCGGCTCGGCCCGTCGAGCAGTCGGGTCAGCAGATCGCGGCGTACCGGGTCCGCCACCGCCTCGAAAACCTCCATCGCTCATTGGTAACTGAGGCGTTACCTATTGTCAAGACCCGGTGCCCCGTCGGCGATGAGTTGTGCCGACACCGGCGGTCTGCCCCAAGAACCATGCAGGAGGAACCATGCTGTCCATCCACGACCACACCACGACGTCCGCGGACGGCACGGTGATCGCCTACGACCGCCGGGGGGCCGGGCCACCGCTCGTGCTCGTCGAGCCGGCAGCCCACTTCCGCGGCTTCAGCGCCTTCGACGGACTCGCCGAGCGCCTCGCCTCTGACTTCCGCGTCTACCAGTACGACCGGCGCGGGCGCGGCCTGAGCGCGGACACCCCGCCGTACGCCGTGAGCCGCGAGGTCGAGGACCTGGCCGCGGTCGTCGCCGCCGCCGGGGCTCCCGCCTTCGCGTACGGCTTCTCCAGCGGGGCACTCGTAGCCCTGCACGCCGCTGCCGCCGGCGTCGACCTGCGCGCGCTCGCCCTCCTCGAACCCCCGCTCCAGGCCGAGCCGGCAGAGGGTGACAGCGCATTCACGGCCACGCTGGAGTCGCTGCTCGCGGCGGGCCGTCACGACGAGGCGACCGCGTACTTCCACCGGTCGATCGGGGTCCCCGACGAGATCACCGACGGCACGCGTGACACCCCAGCGTGGGAGGCGATGGTCTCGGTCGCGCCGACCCTGGCCTATGACGCGCGACTCTCGGACGAGTCGTCGCACCGTCTCCTGGAGCGCGTCGACGTCCCTGCGCTCGTCCTCGACAGCAGCGGCAGCACCGACGACCTCACGGGCTGGGCCTCCGCGGCGTCCCGCGCCCTTCCCTACGGCAGCCACCGGAGTCTGCCGGGCGGGTGGCACGGCGTTGACCAGGAGGCCCTGGCCCTCGCGCTCTCGGACTTCTTCGGGACGGCGGACCGCGCGGCACGCGAGGTGGTCGGTCGGCAGCGCTAGGACCGAGCCGGCCCGAACCACGTCATGAGGGCCTCCCTGAGTCCCGCCGGCGTTCCGTCCCCCACCCAGGCGACATGACCGTCGGGCCGGACGAGCACGGCGCTCGGAGCGGCGACCTCGCCCAGCACGGGCAGCTCCCACGCTCCTGCGACCTGCGCCCGTACGTGCTGGACGCGGTCCGCCCACGGCTCGGCGCCGAGATGCTCGGTCGTCCCGAGGTCGAGGAGGACGGGGCCGGCACCGTGCAGCAGGGAGTAGACACGACGGTCGCCGTCGGGCGCGACCAGGTCGAGGTCGGGCATGCGACGACCGAGCAGGGCATGGCCCTCGCCGAGGTCGTAGGCGGTGTCCAGCCCCGAGGCGAGACCCGCCATCAGGGTGCGAGGTCCGTCGAACCCCACCATCTGGGCGATCGTGCGGCTCAGCGCCGCGGTCCGGGCATCACCTCGCTGGAGCATCGACTGCGCCATCGTGTACTCGAGCACGCGGGCGGTGGCCGGGTGCCGCTCCGCCTGGTAGGTGTCCAGGAGCTCGACGGGCGAGGTGCCCTTGACCACCTGCGCCAGCTTCCAGCCCAGGTTCACCGCGTCCTGCACGCCGAGACCGATCCCCTGCCCACCCGCCGGGTGATGGACGTGGGCGGCGTCGCCGGCGACGAGCACCCGTCCTGCCCGATAGGCGGCGGCCTGCCGGGTCGCGTCGGTGAACCGTGAGACCCACGTCGGGTCGTGGACGCCGAAGTCCGTGCCGTACACGTCCTTCAACGCCTCACCGAGGTCGTCGAGCGTGGGATCGGTGGCGGGGCCGAGCCGCTGCTCGGTCACCACGGCCCGGACGGTGCGCCCGTCGTCCATGACGCCCAACCCGTGGATGCCCGTCGCGTCGAGACGGATCCCGTCCGGGATGTCTTCCCTCACCTGCACCTCGGCGATCAGGTGGCTGCGCGTCGCGTCCGAGCCCTCGAACGCGATGCCGGCCTCCTTGCGGACGATGCTGCGTCCGCCGTCGGCACCGACGACGTACGGCGCCCGGAGCGGTGACCCGTCCGCAAGACGGAGGACGACCCCGGTCTCGTCCTGGGCGACACCCGTCACCTCGAGGCCGCGACGGATGGGCACCCCCAGCTCCTCCACCCAGCCGAGCAGGATGCGCTCGATGTGGTTCTGCCACAACCCCAGCGAGTACGGGTGCCGGGTGGGGAAGTCGCTCAGGTCCAGCATCGTGCTGCCGAAGCTGACCACCTGGACCGTCTGCCCCTCGGCCAGGAACCTGTCGGCGATCCCCCGCTGGTCGAGCACCTCGATCGTGCGCGCGTGGAACCCACCCGCCCGGGAGCCCGCGAGCTCCGGTGTCGGTCGCCGCTCGACGACCGTGACCTCCACTCCTGCCAAGGCCAGCTCTCCCGCGAGCATCAGCCCCGTTGGCCCGCTTCCTACGACGACCACGTCGTTCATCTCAGCCCTCCTGTTCGCTCGGCACCGAGCAGTCTGGGGCAGCGACGGGGGCTTGCCGCAAGCCCAGGGGTGCGCTATACGTTGAGGAGGGCAGGGAGCATGGCTTCCTGCCTTCGTCGCGCCCGCGCCCGGATCGGTCGGCGCCCCGCGAGGGTCGTCAGTTGCGGTGGCGGCCGGAGGCAGCCGTACGCCGGCGAAGGCCGAGAGCCAGCACGGCCAGCGCGACCGCGCCGACGCCCGCGACCACGGCAGCCGAGGTCGTACGACCGACTCCGTCGAGCGAATCGGAGGCGACAGGGCGGGCGCGGTCCGACGGACCACCCGGCTCCGCGAGTGCGCCGGCGACGGGCGCGGAGGTCTCCGCCGTCGCCGGGGTCGGGGCCGTGCTCGGGCTGGGCGTCACGCTCGGCGTCGGTGTCGCCCGAGGAGGCTTCGGCGCCTGGGTCGGAGCGGTTGTCGGTCGCGGCGACGTCCGCGCGGCCTTCGGCTTCGCGGGTGCCGCGCTCGGCTTCGGTGTCGGGGTGGCCGAGGGAGTCGTGGGGGCCGCGGGAGCCGGTCGCGAGCCGGAGCCGGGATAGTTCGCGAACACCTGTACGCCCCAGGTGCTGCCGCCCGCCCTGATGAAGGCGATCCCGATGTCGGTGTAGTCGCCGAGGATGTTCGCACGGTGTCCCGAGGAGTCCATCCAGCCGCCGTGCATGGCGGCACCGCTCGGATAGCCCATCGCGACGTTCTCACCCACCCGACGCCACCCGCTCGGGATCTGGTCGGCGACGTCGGGGTTGTGCGACATGCGCCGGGCATCGGCCATCCGGTGTGCCCAGGCGAGCGCGACCGCGTCGAGGCTGGCGTTGCGGGTCAGCGGTGCGAGGCCCTGCGCCGCGCGGGCAGCGTTCGCGCGTGCACCGATCGTGTCGGCGTCGGACCCAGCGAGGGCGGGGGCGCCCCCGACCAGCACGAGGAGGAACGTCAGCGCCAGGACCACGACGGGCGCGGCCACCCTTCGGTCTCGTGTCGTCACCCGTGGAGACTAGCGGTTCCCCCGGGGGTCGGGTCCAGTCGCGCGACGGGGCTGCTCGGCGGCCGGCTCAGCGGTCGTCGCGGCTGAAGTGCTGGTAGTCCTTGAGCGTCCTCCACGCCCCGCCCCATCCCCAGCCGATCGTCTCGAACGCCCGGACGACCGGTCCGCCGGCGAGGATCATCCCGGGCCGGACGCGGTTGCGGTCGACATAGGCGGTCGCCAGCTCAGGCAGGACCACGTCGCCCTTGACGTACGGGTTCTGGAACGGGTTGATGTCGACCGCCAGACCATAGGCGTGCTCGGAGAACGTGGTCGTGCCGCGGGTGGGCCGGCAGTTGAAGGCACCGGTGTTGTTGCCGTCACCGGTCGGCGGTGCCGACAGCTCCGCCGCGCGGGTGATGCGCATCTCCTCGATCGGGAAGCGGGCGGTGTACATCGCCCGGAAGGCGCGGACGACCTTGCGGGCGACCGTCTTGTTGACCAGGAGCTCGCCGGTGTGGCGGGCGTCGTCGAAGCCCCAGAACGTCAGGCGGATCCAGGCGAGGTCGGACCGCGCGACCGGGCACCCGGGCCGCCAGGTGGAGCGGTCGATGACGCTGTCCGGCGGTGGCGACACGATCCGGCTGGCAAAACCCGCCCCGGGCAACGCCGGCAGCTGGTCCGGGAGGGTGAACCGACGGTTCCGCAGTGCCGGAGGGGTCGGGCGGACCTCACCGAAGCCGTCCGTGGTGACGGGGAGCACCCGCCTGCCCAACCACGCCGGAGGCACCGTGCCCGGGGCGGGCCTCGACGAGGGCGTCGGCGTGGCCGCGGGCGGTGTCGTCGCGGAGGGCGCGGTCGTCGGTGGGCTCGCGCTCGGCGACGCCGATGCCAGGGTGCTCTCGGAGCCGGTCGTCGGCTGCGCGTCCGGGTCACCGTTGCAGCCCGCGAGCACGACGGCCAGCGCGATCCCGAGAACGGGGAGCGAGGTGCGTACGCGGCGGCGCTGCATCCTTCCGAGTCTAGAACCCGATGTTGTCGGCGCCGCCGAACGAACGAGGCACTCGCCCCGGCGTACGCTGCGACCGTGGGGCCAACCACCCGCTCCGACGGTGTCACCGGGTCGAGCGCCCGGTGGCGGATCCGCTCGGGACAGGGCTGGTACTGGCGTACGTGGCTCGTGGTCGGTGCGTTCGCCGTCGTCACGCTGGTCGGCGCATCTGTCGCCGGCATCCCGATCCGCGACCCGGGCAACGCCTTCTTCCTCTCACGGCTGGCGATCGCGCTGCCCGGACTGCTGGTGCTCGCCGTCGTCGACGCCTGCTGGCGAGCCCACCCACGGACGGTGCGTACGACCCTGGGCGCTCTCCGCGCGAGGTGGACGGCACGGAGGACCGCCGCCGCGGTGAGCGGGCTCGTCGCCTACTACCTCGTCTATCTCTGCTACCACAACCTCAAGAGCTGGGACGTCCTGCTCGACCCCCGCGACGACCTGCTCCTGAGCTGGGACCGGTGGCTGTTCTTCGGCAGCACTCCGGGCGAGGCGCTGCACGACCTGCTGGGCGAGGGGGTCGCGATGTCGATCCTCTCGGTCGTCTACACCGCTTTCACGCCCGTCGTGACGGCGATGCTGCTCGGCTCGTTGGTGTTCACGGCGCGCATCCGGCACGGGTTCGTGATGCTCGTGGCGGGCATGTGGGGATGGATCCTCGGGGTCGGCTCGTACTACCTGATCCCGTCGCTGGGACCGTTCTGGCGGCTGCCGGAGGACTACGCCGATCTTCCCCGCACGGTCATCCAGGACATGTGGGAGAAGGACATCGCTGGTCGCGAGCAGCTGCTGGCCCATCCGGAGGCGCCGGACGCGTTCGCCCAGATCTCCGCGTTCGCGAGCCTGCACGTCGCGTTCACCACGCTGGTCTGGTTGATGGCGCGCTACTACGGGCTCCGGCGCCTGGGCCACGTCCTCGGCGTCTTCGTCCTCGCCACGATCGTGGCGACGTTCTACCTCGGCTGGCACTACGTCGCCGACGACGTGGCCGGGGTCGCGATCGGCTTCCTCGCCGTCTTCCTGGGCCGCAAGACGGTCTACCCCCGGCGGTCGGAGGAGCCGAGCCGAGAATGAGGGCGGCGGCGTCCCTCTCGTCTGCGGATCGGGACGGGCGGATCGCCTTTGGTCGAGGCCGGGCTAGTCCTTCGGACGATGCCGGGTGGCCCGCACCGTTCGTACGGTCGGGCCATGACCGTCGAACCTCCCACCACGACGCTCGGCTACACGCGCTCGGACGCGATCGGCACCGCCGTCGTCTTCGGTGTCGGCGGGCTCCTCCTCTTCCTGCTCGCCCCCGTCCTGGCGGCATGGTTGGCCGACGTCCCTGTCGTCCCGTTCAAGGGCCCGCTGGAGTGGGTGGCGTCGTTCGACCAGCCGTGGGCGTGGGTGGCGCGTCCTACCGTCGGTCTGCTCCTCGGCCTCGCCCTCGCTGCCTCCGAGATCTGGGGCGCCTACCGGTTGGAGGTCGACGACGACGCCGTGGTGGTGCACCACGGCGACGACCGCCGCCGCATCGACCGTACGCAGGTCGTGGCGGTCTATCGCGACGGCAAGAAGGTCGTCATCGACGGCCACGACGGTCGTCGCCTCTTCGAGCAGGAGGTGGAGGCGAGTCGCAAGGCAGTCGCCGCCGCGTTCCAACGCCACGGCTATCCGTGGGAAGGGCTGTGACGACGACCTCGAGTCAGCGCCGAGCGCGCCACTCCCTCGCAAACGGCGGCAGACCCGTCACCGGCGACCTCCGGAGGAAGGTGCCGGTGACCTCCGGACGGCTGGCCGTGTAGAGCCACGTGTCGAAGAGGTCGTCGAGCTGTTGCCCCGAGACACGCTCGGCGTAGGCGATGAACTGCGGGGTCGTGACGTTGCCGCCCGCGTTGCGCCGTGCCCAGCCGCGCAGGATCGCGAAGAAGTCGTCGTCTCCGACGGCGAGCCGCAGCTGGTGCAACGTCATCGCACCGCGGTCGTACACCGCGTTCGCGAACAGGCCGTCCGGTCCCGGGTCGCCGATCGTGAGGTCCCAGAACGGGTCCTCGGCCGGGTAGGCCGCGTAGGTGTCGTCGAAGATCTCCTGGGCCGTGGCCTCGCCCTTGTCCTCCCACCAGAGCCACTCGGCGTACGACGCGAAGCCTTCGTTGAGCCAGATGTCTCTCCACCGCTCGACCGCGAGACTGTCCCCGTACCACTGATGGGCGAGCTCGTGCACGACCACGGCCTCGGCGGCCTGTTCGCTTCCACCGATCTGCTCCTGCGAGTAGATCGGCCGCGTCTGGTTCTCCAGGGCGAACCCGAGGTTGGGGTACGCATCGACGATGCCACCGGACGAGGAGAACGGGTAGCGCCCGAAGGTGTCCTGCAAGAAGTCGAGGATCCGCGGGTGCTTGGCGAACGCCGCCTCCGCCTTGTCGCCGACGGTCGCGGGGCCTTCGTCCGGCGTGCCGGCGATCCAGTCGTTGGGGTTGGGCTCGCTCCCTGCGGGAGCGCCGCTGACGGTCCAGCCGTCCAGCTCGTCGCCGTCGGCCTCGAACGACGTGCTGCCTGCTCCGGTCGGGGTGGTGATGTCGTCGACGAAGACGCCGCCGGCCTGGACCACGTCGTCGCTCGCATACGTCAGGGACAGCTCCACCGACCGGCCCGTCCAGGCACCCAGGTCGACGCGCCACTGCTCGTAACCGTCGGACTGGCCGGTGGCGGCGTTCCAGGACCCGCTCGAGCCCGTCGCTGCGCACGTGTCGTCGCCCTGCGCCGTCTGGTAGTGCTCGAGGAACGGGTGCAGCGTCAGCCAGTACGGGCAGGAGTTGCCGACCTCGGTGCTGGTCGCTCCGCCGAGGTCGGGCAGCGTCGTCCAGTCGTCACCGCCCGGCGTCCGCGCCTCCACGAAGAAGTAGTCCCAGTCCTCCTCGGTCGACCGGTCCACCCAGAACCTCAGCTGCCCACCGGCCGCCGGGACCTCGACCGTGCGGGTCAGCCGCTTGTAGGACAGGCTGGCGGCCTGCGAGATGGCGTACTGGTCGCCGGTGCGCGCCGGCACCCGCTCGTACAGCTTGGGGTCGATCGCCTCGATCATCCGGATCCCGTCATAGCGGTAGTCCTTCACCCGGAAGTCGCTGATGGTCGCGGTCGTGAGGTACGACGCCATCGGCTCGCGTGCCTCCCACAGCCAGGTGGTCCACCCTCGCGAGGTCGACTGACCACGCGGGACCCCGTTGGCGACGGCCCGCAGGCCCTTCGGCGCGGTGATCTTGAACGAGTACGACGCCTTGTCGCTCGGGTGGTCGTTGACCGGATACCAGGTGTCGGCGACGTGGGGCTGACCGACGACGAGCGCCCCGTCGTCGGTGTGGATGAAGCCCGAGCCGTCCTCGAGAGTCTGCGGGACCCCGTCGTACCGGATGTCGGTGACGAAGGTGGTGCGCTTGCGGAGGCCGCGCGGCGGGGTGATCGTCAGCTCACCGCCGGTGTGCCGCCAGGTCGCACGGCGCCCGTTCACCCGCACGGAACGGACGGTCAGTCCCTCGAGGTCGAGGTTGAACCGAGACAGGTTCTGGGTGGCACGGGCACGCATGCGAGCCTGTCCGGCCAGCCGGTCCGTGGCCGGGTCGTACCGGACGTCGAGCGTGTAGTGGATCGCGTCGTAGCCGCCGTTGCCGTCGGTCGGGAAGTACGGGTCGCCGATGCCCGCGGCCCCCGGGGTGAAGTGGGGCCGATCATGAGCGCTCGCTGGCCCGCCGAGCAGGGCGGCACCGAGAGCGAGGGCGGAGAAGACCGAGACGAGGGCAGGGAACGTGCGGCGCATGGCGACCTCCGGAGACGAACCGTCGGTTCCTCACTGTCGTCCACGTCACACTCCCGCGCAAGAGGGCGCAGACCACCGTGCCCCGGTCGACCGGTCAGCCGCGGCGACGGTCGCGCCAGGCTCCGGTGGCCCACAGCGCCCACAGGACGAGCAACGGCTGGAACAGCAGCCTGACGGCCCGAGCCCTGTCGTCGTTGAGACCGAACGCGTCGGTGTGCGTGACGTACTGCGAGATGTTGCCGGGGAAGATCGCCACGAAGAACGCCGCCGTGAGCCATCCGACCGGGACGCGCCTGCCGGGAAGGCCGATCAGGGCGCCGCCGAGCCCGACCTCCACGAAGCCGGACGCGATGACCACCGTGTCGGCGCCGACCGGGACCCAGTCCGGGACCTGGGCGAGGAACTCGCGGCGCGCGAAGGTGAGGTGGCTGATGCCGGCGAAGAGGAGGAAGGCGCCGAGCGCCCACCGTCCGATCGTACGGGGCGTCGAGAGCGGTGGCGGTGAGGTGTCGGGCATGGACCTCAGGCTATGGGCAAAGCATCTGCAGGAGTGCCGCACACTCGCGCCGCAGCGTGTCGGCGGCATCGGTACGCCCGGCCAGCAGGTCGATCAGCGCTCGGAGGAAGAGCCCGTCGTAGAGGGCGTATGCGACGGGTGACGAGACCCGGGGAGGGCTGTCGGCGAGGTCGGCGTAGCGGCAGACGACACGCCACACCATCTGCTCGAGGAGGAGGTCGATCTCCTCGATGACGCCCTCGAGCTCGGGCGTGTACATGCTCTGGTTGCGCAGGTCGTACCACATGCGGTGCAGGTCGGTCTCGTCACGGAGCGTGGCGACCATGGCGTCGGAGTAACCGTCCCGGAGCTCCCTCGCCGTGGTCGCGGACTCGATGATGGAGTCGTAGTGCTTGACGCAGTCTCGCTTGTACTGCCGCACGCAGTGCTGCATCAGGTCGAGCTTGTCGCTGAAGTAGTAGTGGACGACACCGTGCGAGTACGGAGAGTTCTGGGCGATGTCACGCAGGCTCGTGTTGGCGAAGCCCCGATCGGCCAGGGTGGAGAGAGCCGAGCTGGCCAGCTCGGCTCGCCGTTGCTCGAACTTGTCGTCCGAGGCACGACCGGCTCGCGCCTGCCGGCGCGTGGCGCGTCCCCCCGCGGTACTCACGGGCCCCACGATACGCCGGTCGAAAGTCACCGACTCCCTCGTGCAAAAAAAGAATCTTGACAGATGTATACGAAAATCTTGTCAACCGTCAAGATGTCTGTTTATCTATTCATATCCGTTCGGTCTCGTACCAGGCGGATGAAGGGGCTCGGGCCGGCGGGGGCGGCACCGGGCCCCTCACGCGTCCCCGCACTGGCGACCAGGTGACCGCTGAGCGACAGGACGCGACATGACCGACACCCGCCCCGACACGATCGTGCTCGTGCACGGACTCTGGATGACCCCCCGCAGCTGGGAAGGCTGGGTGGACTACTACGGCGCCAAGGGATTCAGCGTCCTGACGCCCGGCTACCCCGGCTTCGAGATCGAAGTGGAGGCGCTGCGCGAGAACACCGACGTGATCGCCCGCCTCACCGTCCCTGACACCGTCGGCCACCTCGCTTCTGTCATCGAGGGTCTCGACTCGCCGCCGGTCATCATGGGCCACTCCTTCGGCGGCACGCTCACCCAGCTTCTCCTTGCACGCGGCCTCGGCGCTGCGGGTGTCGTGATCGACTCGGCACCGACCGAGGGGGTCCACGTCACCCCGCCGTCACAGGTGAGATCGCTCTTTCCCATCCTCAAGAACCCGGCCACCCGGACCAAGGCGGTCGGATTCACTCCGGAGGAGTTCCACTACTCGTTCGCCAACACCCTGTCCAGGGCGGAGTCCGACCAGGCGTGGGAGCGCTACCAGGTCCCCGCGCCGGGCAGCTGGGTCTGGGAGTACGGGCTGCTCGCAAACATCAAGCCGGGCCACCAGGAGACGTGGGTCGACTACGACAACGACGACCGGGCGCCGTTGCTGTTCATCGCGGGCGGCGAGGACCACATCATGCCGCCGTCGGTCAACAGGGCGAACGCCAAGCACTACAAGAGGTCCGCCGCACTCACCGACTACCACGAGTTCGAGGGGCGCGACCACTGGACGTGTGCCGCTCCGGGCTGGGAGGCCGTCGCCGACCACGCGCTCGAGTGGTCCCTCGAGCATGCCGGCACGACGTCCCGTACGGCGCCCGTCACCGACACGTGATGCCGCTGTCCGACGGCCACGACCACGAGGTTCGGCGCAGCGAGCGCGGCACGCTCGTACGGCGCCGCCTCCCAGGCGCCGACTGCCTGACCTCGTGGGACGAGGCGGCCCTGCTTCGGCTCGTCGCGGCGGTCTCGCCCTTGCCCGTCCCCCAGGTGCTCGATGTCAGACGGGACGACGACGTGATGGAGATGGCTCTCGTCCCGGGCGGTCCGCTGCTCACCAGGCTCGCCGAGCTGGACCAGCCGACGCGAGATCGACTCGGCGCCGACCTGGGCGCCTTCCTCTCCGCGCTGCACGGCATCCCCGTGGCCTCCGTCTCCGGGCTCGTCCCCGTCGACGACACCGCACCGGCCGATCTGCTCGCCGAGGGAGTCGAGCTCCTCGGGGCGTGTGCCGGCGCGATCCCCGTGGGCCGTCACCGCGCCGTCGAACGCTTCCTCGAGTCGCCCGCACCGCGGCCGTCCGCGCGACGGGTGCTCTCCCACAATGACCTGGGCGCGGAGCACGTCTTCGTCGACGAGGACGCCCAGGTCATCACCGGGGTCATCGACTGGTCGGACGCCGCGCTGACCGATCCCGCGCTGGACCTGGGACTGGTGCTGCGAGACCTCGGCGTCGGCGCGTTCGACCGTGCACTCGACGCGGACGACGGCGAGCCCGAGGTCGACGACCTTCGGACTCGGGCGATCTTCCACGCCCGGATCCGCGCGCTCGAGGACCTCGCCTACGGCATCGAGACCGACCGGGACCTCTATCGGCGCAACGCGTCTCGGGCCATCGCCGCCCTCTTCGACGACGAGGGTTAGTCAGTCGCGGTCCTGCCAGGTGCAGAGGCAGACCTTGTTGCCCTCGGGATCTGCGAGCACCCAGAAGCTGGGCGCCTCGTCGTCGCTGGCGACGGTGCCCCCCGCGGCGAGGGCGGCGTCGATCCGCGACTGGACCTGGTCGGGCGGCACCCACACGTCGAGGTGCCACCGCTGGCGTGGCTCCTCGCTGCCGGACGGCTGGAACCAGACGGTCGGCAGGGCACGATGCTGGTCGCGGATCTCGTCGTCGACCTCCGGCACGGGTGACTCCTCCATCGCCAGGGCGGCTCGCCAGAACGGCAGCACCTCGCCGTGCGCCGGACTGTCCAGAGCGAGCTCGATCCGGGAGACGGTCGCCGGCTCGAGAGAGACGTCGTCGTCCGCGTCCGCGACGACGGCGCTGATCCGGCGCGCGAGGTCGACGTCGACGCGGGTGACGCCTCCCGCCGCGTGGTGCGTCAGACGGACGTCGACGTGGGTGGGTCGCAGGTCGAGGTCGGGGTCGTGGTGGGTCGACCCCGCGGCCGCGCCGATCGCGTTCGCGACACGGAGCGCTGCGGCGAAGTCGGGGACGCGTATCCGCGTCTGGAGCCCACCGAGGAGGTAGACCCAGCCGTCCAGCTTCTCGTCGGCGACCCTCTGGCCGGTCAAGGTTTCGATGCTCATGGACCCATGCTGGCGTCAGGGCGGCCTGGCGCACAGGTCGACGCGCAGCAAACCCCGTGACATTACGACCGATCGGTCGTAATGTTTGGTCGCATGACGCTCACTGACGGCAGGACGACCACGGACGAGCCACCGTACGGGGTGGTGGTCCCGGTCCGGGTCTACCTCGACGACCTCGACGGCTTCGGGATGCTCAACCACGTCGAGTACGCACGGCTCTTCGACCACGCGGTCATCGACTTCTGGACCGGGGCCGGCTGGGTCCTCGACCCGTCGACGTCGGTCCAGGTCATCCGCGACCTCCACCTGACGTTCCACCAGCCCGTGACCGCCGTCGGCGACGTGGCCGTGCACCTGTGGGTCGAGGAGGTCGGCAGGACAAGCGTCAACTACCACTTCCGGATCCTGTCCAGCGATCACGAGACCCTGCACGCCGAGGGCACGCGGCGGCTCATCAACCTCGACCCGGCGACGTTGCGGCCGACGCCGTTGACCGACGAGCAGTGGGAGTACGCGGCGCCACTGCTCCGCGGCGACGTCCGGCGCACCACCTAGCTGCTAGCCGAGCGCACCGATCACGTCGAGGGCACAGCCGACGGCCAGCCCGAGCTCCTCGTCGTCCTCGAACAGGGCGTAGCGGACACTGCCCGCGGAAAGGAACGCGTCGAGCTGGAAGGCGACCGTGCGTCCGTCCCCGCCCGCAGCCTCCGCGTCGGCTGCCAAGAGGTCGAGCCACTCTCGCTCGAGACGACGCACCGCGTCGGCGACCGCGCCGTGCTGCGCGCCGTACTCTGCCGAGGTCGTCACCAGGAAGCACCCACCGGGGAAGACACGGCGGCGGACGTAGGCGGCCCAGCTCTCGACGAGCGCCGTCAACCGGCGCGATCCCGACCCGGCCGACCACACGGGCGCGATCACCTCGGCGATGAAGACGCGGCGGGCCTCGGCGATCGCCGCGAGCTGGATCGCCTCCCGGTTCTCGAAGACGGTCAGGATGCCGCTCTTGCTGACCCCGGTCGCGGTCGCGAGCCGACCGACGGAGACAGAGTCGAGCCCGTGCAGCGTCGCCACGTCCGCGGCGCAGCGGGCGACCTTCTGACGAGACGCGTCACCGCGCGCTCGACGTCCGTCGGTGGTCGCGGTCATGACGCGAGTCTAGGTGGCGCTCACGACCCTGGACGAGCTCGAGCGACGGCGAAGGATCAGCACTGCGTTGACGGTCACGATCACCACCGCAGCGGCGGCTGCGGTGAGGACGAGCGCGTCCGAGGTGTCGCGGACCGCGACCATCACGCCGATCAGCGCCCACACCAGCGTGGCGGCGTACGCCCAGGAGCCGCCGAGGAGCACGCTGATGGCCAGCGCGACGAGGGCGAGCACGACCAGGGCACCCAGCTGCCAGGCGACCTCATCCCCGTCGAGCCATCCCGACTCCACCATGGCCGAGCAGACGTTGACGATGCCGGCCGCGGTGACCCACCCGGCGTACACGCCCGTCGTCACCCGCGCCAGAAGGGTCAGCCAGGTCGGCGCACCGACGTCGGAGGAGACACGCCTCTTCGCGACCGTCGCGGCGTCGACCGCGACGACGACCATCGCGACGAGAACGGCGGCGGTCACCCACGTCCACTCCAGCGCCGAGACGACGATCCACAACGCCGCACCCGCGTACAGGAGCACGAGGTCGCGCAGCAGACGGTCCGGTTGCCGCGTCCCGGTCGACCGCTTCACGAGGACCACGACGGCGAAGACCACCGTCAGCAGGTAGATCAGGCTCCAGATCGAGAACGTGTAGCCGGCCGGGGTGATCAGCAGGTCCTCGCCCTGGCTGCTCGGCGGTGCGCCGAGACCGCCCAGCGACTGGACGGCGGGGACCAGGATCTGGACCGCGGCGGCGGCGAGGGCCGCCCATGCGAGAGCACGGGACGGCGTGGTCGTGGCGTTCGTCTTCGTCGAAGTGGTCATCGCTCTCCACGCTAGCGACGTACGGCCGAGCGCACAGACAACGCGCCGAGCCTTGCCGACGTCCGGGTCGGCATGGTCCGATGACCGCCATGCCGACCCGGGTGATCGAGCCGCACGACGCCGTCGCCGTCGCGCGCTCCTGGTTCCTGGAGGGACGTGCCGTCGACATGCGTGAGCTCGCCACCGTGCTGGCGGTCGGTCGGGCGACGCTCTATCGGGTCGTCGGCAGCAGGGACCGGCTGCTCGGGGACGTCGTCGACTCGCTCGGTCAGGCGACGCTCGCCGCATCGGTCGCCACCGCGGTGAGGGCGGGGCTTGCGCCGGGTGTGGAGCGTATCGTCGGGGCAGCCACCCTGATGAACCAGGCCATCGTCGGCTTCGGCCCGCTCCGCACGTTCGCGACCGCCGAGCCGGAGACGGCCTTCCGCGTCCTCTTCATGCCGGCGGCCCGCGTCCATGCCCGGGCGGTCGAGGGGTGGCGCCGGGTCCTTGCTGAGGCCGCGGCCGCCGGCGAGCTCCGGCTGCGCGCCGACCCTGGTCGGGTGGCCTACATGTGGGTCCGGATCGGGGAGTCGGTGATCTACGCCGACCTGCTCGCGGACCGCGAGCCCGACCTCGAGCTCGCCGTCACGCTCCAGCGCGCGCTGCTCGAGGCCGGACCCGGCTGATCGGTCACCCCAGCTGCGACCAGAAGCCGCACTGGGCCGCCGCGGCGACGTCCTCGACACCGATCCCTCCGGCCGCTGGGAGGTCCAGCGCCATCACGTCACCCGGTCGGTCGTACTCCGGCCACCGGGGCAGGCCGCGGCCGGACGGACGACCGCGGGCCGCGAAGCTCGTCCAGTACGCCACCATCGCGTCGGACAGCGTCTCCTGCTCGGCGCTGAGACCGTCACCGAAGAGGCCCGGGAAGAGGAACGGCAGCTCGGTCGCGTGGGAGGCGCCGTTCTGCGTCCCGAGGATCGGGACCAGCGGGTCCGCGGTTCGGTCCTGGAACTGGTAGGCGTAGACCCGCGCGCCACGCCGCTCGGACGCCACCTCGTACGCGTCGACGTGGGAGCAGGTCGAGAGCGCGGTGCCGTAGTCGCTGAACACGGTCGACAGCGCGATGATCGGCGAGCCGTACGACTCGACGGGATATCTCGCGAGCACGGCGTCGGCCGCCGCGCCGAACCGGGCACGGATCGCCGCGGTGTACTGCGCCGCGGTGAGGGTGGTGCCGTACTGGAGCGGGACGAAGAGCCGGTTCTCGTCGAGGGTGTTCCCGTGCATCAGGTCGACACGGTTGGCGGTCCCCGTGGCGAGGGCGTCCCCGGGCTGTCGGGGCAGCGCGGTGCCACCGACGGCGAACGCACCGCCCGTCCACGCACGCAGCAGTGTCTCGGGGTCGCGCTGGCGCAGGCACGCGGGCACGTCGGCCGCGGCCCCGCAGCCGACCGCCTCGGCGTACGCCTCCCCCGCCGCCTGCGCACTCGCGAGCGTCGCGAAGTCGGAGGTGCACGAATAGCTCTGCGCGATCGCGCGACGGAAGAGTCCTCGCGCTCGGGGTGAGGCGACGTTGGCGCACACCGACGCGCTCCCCGCGGACTCGCCGAAGACGGTGACGTTGCGGGGGTTGCCGCCGAAGGCGCGTGCGTTGCGCTGGACCCAGCGCAACGCTGCCTGCTGGTCCAGGAGCGCTGCATTGCTCGAGCGGAGGCTCGGGTGCGCGAGGAATCCGAACGGCCCCAGCCGGTAGTTGATGGTCACCACGACCACGTCACCCTGCGTGGCGAGCTTGGAGGCGTCGTAGTCGGCTCCGCTGCCGGTCAGGAACGAGC
This sequence comes from Mumia sp. zg.B17, assembly GCF_019550915.1. Lineage (GTDB taxonomy): Bacteria > Actinomycetota > Actinomycetes > Propionibacteriales > Nocardioidaceae > Mumia. The sequence continues at coordinate 147,794 of NZ_JAHWCI010000009.1, read as the reverse complement.
CGCCGTGGATCCACACCATCACCGGCAGTCCGGCCGGCCGCGCAGACCGCCCGGCGGGCGTGGTCACGTTCAGATAGAGGCAGTCCTCCCCGTACGTCTGGGGGTTGCCCGTCCCGTTGGAGAGCTGGGCGCACTGTGGTCGCGGCGCGGTCGCGTCCAGGACGCCGCGCCACCGGCTCACGGGCTTGGGCGCCCGGAAGCGGAGGTCACCGACCGGAGGCGCGGCGTACGGGATGCCCTGGAACGTCCGATAACCCTCCGCGGCCATGCCTCGCACCGCGCCGTCCGCGACCCGTACGACGGTGTCGTCCCGGTGGCCCGGCGGCTTCGCCTCCGCTGGGGCGACCAGGGCGGCGGCCGCCAGTCCCGCGATCGCGAGCGCCGAGACGGCAACCCGCACGACGGGACGGACGAGGACGTGATGGGGACGCGTGACAGGCACGAGAACCTCCCGAGGGTCGGCGACGCGGTCCTCACGGAGCCGCTCTCCGGACGCTAGTCAGGAGCCCACGGTGCCGCCAGGAGCACCGACCAACGTGAGACCGCGTCCCAGCCCGGGAGGCAAACGGGACCCGGGCGAACGACTGGCTTCGTACGGTGTCTCGATGGGACTCGATGCCGACTATCCTGCCGCGCGGGTGAGCAACCCCGCCGACAGCGTTCCGATCTATGACGGCAGGCGGGTGATCGCCCATCTCGGGCCGGACGACCACTTCCACTCCGCAGCCACCAACGTCACGTGCCGCATCAGCCGCCGCAACGGCGCTTGGTACCGGCTCCTCAACCCCGCCGGCTGGGATCCGAGCGCGGTCACCGCGTACGTGTCGGCGAGCCGCACCACGTTGTTCGGCACCGACGCGCCCCACCCGATGCACGACTGCGTCGGCAACGCCGACCAACCGGGGCCGCCGTGGTGGCGTGACGCCGTGACGACGACAGTGGTCGTGGGAGCGGCTCTCGCGGCAGCGTTGGCCGCGCAACGACTGGTCAGAGTGCGGCCGCCGCTCCCTTCACCACCGGAGCCGCGCGCGCTCGACGTCGACGCGCCAGGCAGGTCGGCCGGCAGCTGAGCATGTCTCAACGGAAGCGTGCGAGTGCGTCCCGCAGCTCCTCGACCGCGCGCGGAAGGGCGCTCAGCCGAGCCGCGGCGACAGCTCGTGCGCGCACCGCAGGGGAGTCGGCGGGACGGTCGACGGACGCGTACGACTCCGCGAAGGCGATCGCGTCCCGGTGGTCGCCCAGCAGGTCGTGGATGCGCTCGGCCGAGTCCGCCAGAGCCGGTGCCTTCGCGCCGAACAAGCCCACCGGGGGCCGCGTGACCGCCTCGGTCGCATAGCGCAACCGCCGAGCCGCCTTGCGCAGCTCGTGCAACGCCGGGAGCGAGGCGGGCTCGGCAGCCGCCGTCTCGGCCCGCCGCAGCACCCGCTCGCCTTCCTTGACGAGCCTGCGGCGCAGGCTGCGCACGGCGGGACGGCGTGCCTTCTCCGTACGCGGTGGCGCGGCGAGGAAGTCCGCCAGATCCGATCGCCTCCGCACCGCCACGAGGCTCGTCCCGCGCCTGGCCACCCGTCGCTCGGCAGATCGGTGGTCACGCTGCAGGTCCGCGAGCCTGCGGTGATCGGCCGACGATCCTTCGTCCACGTCGAGGAACCGGCGGGTGACCGCGATCCGCACCTCGGCGTCACGCACCTCGCCGAGCTGTCTGCCCCAGTCGCGGTAGACGCGGTGCAGGTGCCGGACGGCCTCGTCGTCGAAGAACGGCCGGTAGGCCGACAGCGTGCTCCGAAGGCGCCGTACGGCCTTGCGGTGGCGGTGCACACCGTCAGGCTGGTCGAGCAGCGCCGGCCCGAGGGTCGCGTCGAGCTCCGCGGCCACAGCCTCCAGCGCCCTGACCACTGCGTCACCTGCGTCGACAGGTCGGCCCGCGCCTTCGCCCATGCTCGGACGGTACTCCGCCACGTCGGTGCGCGGGGATGCGCAAGACTGCGAGCGTGCTCCACCTTCGCATCGTGGCTCCGTCGGACCTGACCGACGACGTGACGCGACTGCTCACTGCGGACGAGGCGGTGAGCAGCGTCACCGTGGTGCACGGCGCCGCCGTCAAGCCGGCGGGTGACGTCATCGACGCCGACGTCGCCCGCGAGGCGGCCAACGAGATCATCGACGGTCTCCACGACCTCGGAGTCCACCGTCGCGGGACGGTGCAGATCGAGCCCGTCGGGACGTGGCTGTCCCAGGCCGGCTACGTCGCGGACTCGCGCGCGCCCGGGAGCAGCGCCGACTCGGTCGTCTGGGCGTCGGTGACGGAGCAGGCGTACGAGGACTCCGAGGCCAACTGGACGTTCATGTCGTTCATGGTCCTGGCGACCACGTTGGCCGCGATCGCGATCGTGGTCGACTCCCAGATCCTGGTCATCGGCGCGATGGTGCTGGGGCCGGAGTTCGGCGCGGTCGCCGCGCTCGGCGTCGCGCTCGTACGCCGACGCTCCCACCTGCTGCTGGCCGCGTCGCGCACGCTCGTCTTGGGATTCGTCACCGCGATCCTGATCACGACCTGCCTCGTCCTGCTCGCCCGCGCGCTCGGGTGGATCACGCCAGACACCCTCGCCGCTCCACGTCCCGACACGGCGTTCATCTACTCCCCCGACAAGTGGTCGTTCATCGTGGCGGTCATCGCCGCAGCGGCAGGCGCCCTGTCGCTCACCTCCGCACGGATCGGCGGGCTCTCGGGCGTCTTCATCTCGGTCACCACGATCCCCGCGGCCGGGAACGTCGCACTCGGCCTCGCCTTCGGCAGCTGGAGCGAGGTGCGCGGCAGTTCGCTGCAGCTTCTGATCAACATCGCCGGGATGGCGCTCGCGGGCTGGGCGACCCTCGCTCTCCAGCAGTCGGTCTGGTCGCGGGTGTCGGCCCAGCGGGCGCGACTGCGACGGCGACGACAGCGGCGGTAGGACCGCGGCGGCACGCTCGGCGTCGTAGGCCGTGACGAGCTGCCGGTAGCGCAGGCTGACAGCCGTGACGCTAGGGTCCGGGCGGCCGCCGAGGCTTCTCGACTCCTGACCAGTCGGGACCGGTCGGCTCGTCCTCGACCACGATGCCGAGGCTGTCCGCGATGATCGGCGCGAGGAGCGAGAGCTGGAGCGGACTGATCGTCACGCCACGCAGTGCCGTCACCCCGACGATCTCGCGGAGCTCGGCTCCTCGCAGGTCCAGATGCGACGCCGACGCGTGCTGCAGGTCGAGCCGGGCAATCGTGCACCTGACGAAGCTGACCCGGAGGACGGTCGCCTCGACGAGGTCGAGCTCGTCGATGACGCAGTCGGAGAAGACGACGTCGCGCAACCTCGTCCCACGCAGATTGACGAAGGACAGCTTGCAGCCGGAGACGAGCACAGAGTCCCACTCGCTGTCGTAGAGGTCGGCCGACCCGATCCTGCTGCCCTCGATGCGGACGTCGCGCAGCCTCACCCGCGGCGCTCGCAGGACAGCGACGTTGACGCGATCGAGCAGTGCCTCACGCAGCCGTGCGCCCGCAAGGCTGAGCGAGTCGGCAGTCAGGTCGCGGAAAGCCGCACCCTCGAGGTCGGCGGACGGAACGAGGTCGTCGGCGACGCCCTCGTCGAAGCCCTCCACTGCGAGCGGGTCGAGCTGAGGGCGACGGGTCGTGGTTCGAGGTCTTCCCACGTGACCTCAGCTCACGGCCCGCGCGACGAGGGCCTCGATCTTCGTCGCGTCGGCGTCCGTCAGGTCGCTCAGCGCGTACGAGGTGGACCACATGCTGCCGTCGTCGAGCCGGGCCGCCTCCTCGAAACCGAGCGTGGCGTAGCGCGAGTCGTACTTGTCCGCGCCCTTGAAGAAGCAGACGACCTTGCCGTTCTCGTCGGCGTACGCCGGCATCCCGTACCAGGTCTTGGGATCGAGGTGCGGCGCGACGGCGGTGACGATCGTGTGGATCCGCTCGGCCATCCCACGGTCCGGCTGCGGCATCTCGGCGATCTTCGCGAGCACGTTGGCGAGATCGTCGGCCTTCTTCTTGCCGCCGCGCCCGCTCGACCTCAGCTCCGCGGCACGCTCCTTCATCGCGGCGCGCTCGACGTCGCTGAAGCCTCCTGCCGCGTCGGCCTGATCGGTGGTCTCGTCGGCGGTCTTCTTGCTTCTGGGCATCGGGCCCTCCTCATCGGTCACCGCTGGTTGTCGCTCACCACGATGCCCGCACCATCTCCCACCGCGCTTCTCCGATCGTGACCGATCACGCGTTCAGACCGCGGGCCGCCACCGACCACATCTCCCTCTCCCCTCCGTCGTGGACGTGGACGTGGACGCGGTCGGCGAGGTTGATGGCGGTGCAGACGTGGTTCGGCAGCACGGCGACGCGGTCTCCGACCCGCGGGACCACCGCTGGGTCGGCAGCGCTCACGTCGACCACGCCGTGGTGCTCCCAGATCCGGTCGATGCGCGCGCTCGGCACCCCGACGAGGAGCCCGTGTCCGTCGACGTACGGCGGCCGGTCCGCGGCGAGCGTCTTGCTGCCCGCGTCGAGGACGATCCGGTCGCGAGCGGGGGCGCTCACGACCGTGGCGACCACCGCGAGAGCCACGTCGTCGACGCCCGCCGTACCGAGCGCGACCTGCTGCGCGTCCCCGAACGCGTACACGCCCGGGCGCGTCTCGGTGACGATCGTCGTGTCGGTCGCCTCGTACGTGGGAGTGGCCCCACCGCTGACCACGTCACAGCGCAGACCCGCGGCGGCGAAGGACTCCACGGCGCTGGTGAGCGCACGTGCCTCGGCCGCCGCCGCAGCGGTTGACGCGCCGACGGCATAACCATGTCCCGGGAATGTGAAGGCGCCGTCGACCGTGATGCCTTCACCGACCGCGTACGCGGCGAGGGCGCCGGCGTCCTCGGGGACAACCCCCGTACGACGCAGGCCGCACTCGACCTCGACGAGGAGCGAGAGGCGTGGGTGAGCGGCCAGGCCGTGACGCACGAGGGCGTCGACGCCCTCCCGCGAGTCGATCCCGAGGACGACGGTCGCCTTGTGGAGCAACCGTCGCAGGCGCTCGGCGACGGCAGCCGTCGTCCAGAGCGGGTACGCGATCAGCAGGTCGTCGAAGCCCGCGTCCGCGAAGCACTCGGCCTCACCGACGGTCGCCAGGGTCAGTCCCCGGGCTCCCGCCTCGACCTGGAGCCGCGCCACCTCTGGCATCTTGTGAGTCTTCACGTGCGGGCGGAGCCGTAGCCCTGCGTCGTCGCAGAACGCCTGGGTGCGGGTGATGTTGCGTTCCAGCGTGGGACGGTCGACGGCGAGGAACGGTGTCGGGATCCCCTCCCAGCGATCCGGCGACCACCGCTCCAGGGCCCTTCGCTCCTCGCTCATGTCCGCCACCCTAGGCGGCCGTGGCACTCGTGCCGAGCCACACGCGGGGGCCCTTGCACCCTGCGGGCGCAGAGAGTCCGTCGAGGTCGAACCTGGCGGGCGTCCCGGTGACCTCGAGCAGTGTCCCGTACCTGTAGGCCGTGCCATCATGCGAGACCGTGTCCTCATCGGTTCTCGTCTCGCCCTCGGGAAACGCGATGACCCATTTCCGTGCTGGACCCTCCGACCGGCTCTCGATCAGGTAGACGCAATCTCCGTCGAGCTCGAGGCGCCCTCTGAGGGTAGACGGCTTCCGGTCGCCGAGAGGTGCGGTGTACGACGCAACAAAGGGGCCCGTGGGTCCCGTGACGCACTCATCAAACGCACACGTACACGCAGACACCGCGATGCTCCCAACCGCCAGAAGAATCGTGCCGAACAGCGTCCTCACACTCGCTCGCACGTCTCGCTGCCTCGACGAACCTGGCGGCGCGGTTCTGCTCGTCATGGAAACGATCCTGGCCCACCCGGATGCAGGGGCACCACCCCGACGAGGAGGAGTCCGGCCGGCGGCACCGATGAGTCCGGCTCGGTGACGCAGTCGGCTCAGCATGGCGGTGATTGACGACGTCCGGTCCCTGGGCTCCGAGCTGGAGCGCTCGTACGAGGTGTACGTGCGCGGAAGGCTGAAGTTCCGTGTCAAGCAGATCGTCTATGTGGCGTTCTCGCTCGACGAGCGCGTGATGGGCTTCGGCTTCCCCAAGGAGGAGCGGGCCGGACTCGTCGCGAGCGCGCCGAACACGTTCCACCTGCCCTCGGAATCGGACATGCGCTTCAGCTGGGTCCATGCCGATCTCGCGGCGCTGGACCCTCGAGAGGCTCGCGAGCTCGTCGTCGACGCGTGGCGCATGGTCGTCCCTCAGAAGGTGTCGCGCGCCTACGACCTGATCCACCCTCACGGGCCAGGGTGATCCATAGTGTTCCGTACATAAGGCTTTATCTTGCTTTGCGTATCGTACACAGCGCATTATGATGGCATGATGGCGAAGCGGGACGTACGACCTCCCAATGCGCGAGCAGACCGCAATCGGCGCGACCTCGCCGACCGGATCTCAACCTGGCGCAAGCTCATGGGGCTGACCCAGGATCAGCTCGCTCAGCGGGCCGGCGTCTCGCGCGGCGCGTACGCACGTCTGGAGAAGGGCGACCCCGGGGTCACGCTCGATGTGCTGATGCGAGTCCTGACGGTGACACGGCTCGCCGATGATGTGATCGAGGCGCTCGATCCGATGCGAACCGACCTGGGCCGTGCACGAGCCGATCAGCAGCTCCCTCAGCGAGTCCGCCGATGAACCGACAGATCGACGTGGTCACGCGACTGGGTGGCGAGGACGTCGAGGTCGGGACACTCACCGTCACCGAGGGTCGCGTGCTGTCCTCGACCTTCCGCTACTCCTACGACTACCTCTCCCGCACCGACGCCTACGCGCTCGAGCCGGCCATGCCGCTCGACGACGCGGCGCACCTCGTACGGGACGGGCTCCCCCTCTCGCTGCAGGACTCCTCGCCGGACCACTGGGGCAAGAACCTCCTGACGATGCAGCGGCGGGCCGACAACCTGGCCGGCGCCGATCTCCCGTCGGAGCTGAACGCCCTCGACTTCCTCCTGGGTGTCAGTGATGTCACCCGTCAGGGAGCGCTCCGGTTCCGTGTCGGCGACGGGCCGTTCCTGCAGGAGTCGGTCGGCGTCCCGAAGATGCTCGAGCTCGACGTGCTCCTGCACGCCGCAGACGTGATCGTCGAGGAGTCCCCGACGGGTTGGCGCGAAGCGGTCAAGACGATGCTCGATGCTGGGACCGGCGCGCTCGGCGGCGCGCTCCCCAAGGCGGCGGTCGTCGACGACGGCCGGCTGTGCCTTGCGAAGTTCCCGATGCTGGGTGACCGCGTCGACCGCGCTGTCTGGGAGAAGACGGCGCTCGACCTTGCCGAGGCCGCCGGCGTGCCGACGCCGCGGCGGCGGATCGTGACCGTCGCGGGACGAGGCGTCCTCCTGGTCGAGCGCTTCGACCGGCGCGGTGAGGATCGAGTCCCCTACATCAGCGCGCGGACCCTCGCGCAGGAGCACGGCGACGGCGGCACCGCCGAGTACGAGGACGTCGCCGACGCCCTGCGTTTCGAGGGCGTCGCGCCTCGTGACGACCTGGTGGTGCTCTATCGCCTCGTCGCGGTCGGTGCCCTCATCCACAACACCGACAACCACCTGCGCAACCACGGCTTCCTCCGTGAAGGCGCCGGGTGGCGGCTCGCTCCCGCCTTCGACCTCAACCCGAATCCGGACGCGGGCGCCTCCCGCGCGACGAGCATCGCGGGGTCGTACCAGCCGAGGGACACCGGACGGGGTCTGATGGCGTTCGCGCCATACTGCGGCCTCGACCCAGCGCAGGCGCGACGCGTCGTCGCCGAGGTCGCCGAGGTGGTCCGTCGGTGGCGGCAGGTCGCCGAGAGCAACGGCGCGACCGGCCGCGAGATCGAGAGGTACGAGGAGTCGTTCTCGTCTCTCGACGCGAACGTGCGCAACGCGTTCGGGTTCGGGTTCGGCGCACCTACCTGAGTGGCGACGGGAGGCTCGACACCGGGCGCGTCGCCGTCGGCGGCACGGCGTCGACGTCCGTCCACACCTCGGTCATCGACGAAATCTGGCTGTCGGTTGCGGTGATGAACGTCGCGACCTCGAAGTGCACGAGCTCGCCGTCAGCCCGGGCGGTCACGTGGCAGCGGGCCACAGCCCTGTCTCCGGACGCCACGAGGTCGTCGATGACGAGGTGCTCGAACCCTGGGTAGTCGGCGTTGAGGCGTACCCACGAGTCTCGGTCGAAGGTCTCACCCGTGTGCACATATCGGCAGACGAAGTCCTCGTGGAGCAGCGGGGCCAACTCGTCCCACGCGTGCGCGTCGATGGCCTGGCACAGCCGCGTCAGCAGCTCGTTGGCGTTCATGCTCACACAACCTAGTGGTCGGCCAGGACACGGAGCGGTGGCGATGCGGTAGGCGCCCGCGGGCTCGGTGTCGCCGGTCTGGCAGACTCGCGCGATGACGGAGAGTGGATACCTCTTTTTCGGGGTGTTGCCCGTCGCCGTCATGGTGAGCATCCCGCTCGGGGTCGCGGCGGCCGCGTACACGAGTCTCCACGTCGTCGTCCGCTGGGTGTTCGCCGGCGCGACCATCGCGATGGGAGCCGCCGCGATCGGCGCCGTCGCCGCGTGGCTCGTACCCGGCCTCAACGGGTGGAGCCGGGGCCCCGCCCTTGACCGCTACGCCGAGGTCTTCGTCGACTACCTTCTCTGGACATTCGCGTTCGCAGCGCTGCTGTCCTTCGCAGCGGTCGTGGCGCTCGCCGCCGTCGCGCTCGAGCACCTGACCTCGCCACGTCGCCGCTCGCACTAGTGCGGACCCCGACCTTGCGTGCTGCCGTCGCTCAGGGTAACGGTGTAGTGCCACGCGCCCATGACTTCGGGGTGCTTGCTGCTCGGCCGTTCTGAGGGCCACCATGCGGCGAAGCGTCCGTTCCTGACCGTCGCTTCGACGTCGGTCCCGAGAGGAGTTCGGACCGTCACGCTGGTGACGTCGTTGCCTGCGTACCCGTAGGTCCAGGTCAGCCATCCTCTGCGGAACCAGCCCTCGTCGGTGCTGACGCCGGTGCTTCCGGTCTCGACGATCTGGCGAGGGTCCACCGTTGCCGTCGGGGTGGGTTCGGCGAGGTCGGCGAAGATCTCGTGGCCCTCAGGGTCCTGGCCGGCTGCCGCGTTGCGCATCAGGCAGGTTGCCTCACCGATGGGTGCGGAGATGAAGACGTACGTCCAGCCACCGCGTCGCTCGGCCAGCAGGGTCTGGTTGTCACCGTCGGGCATCTCGAGCCTGGTACGGCAGGTGTCCGCGACTGCGGCGGTGTCCGGACCGGTGAGGGGTTCCGGCTTCACCGTCCATGACGCGAAGGCTGAGCTGCCACCGAGCGTCAGCTCTGCAGCTGCAACTGCTGCGGCGGCGGCGAGCATGCCGATCGGGACCAGTCGCCGCCAGCGACGCCGAAGCCACGTCGGCTCCTTCGCAGGCGGGACGGCGGTCGGGCTTGTCAGTCCGGTGTTCATGTCGTCAGTGGTCTGCTTGGCCACTGGACCTCCTCCCGGGGACATCCGCTGCTGCGCTTCATCCGCAGGCGCGCTTCTCCGTCCCACGCCCACGTCGCCGGAGGCCGCGCTACGCCACGCCAGTGCTCAGCCGAACTCCTTCGGCATGTCGATGAAGCGAGAGTAGTGACCCTGGAACGTCACCGTGGCCGTACCCGGCTGGCCGGAGCGGTTCTTGGCGACGATGAAGTCGGCCTCGCCGAGGCGCTCCGACTCCTGCTCGTACATGTCGGGGCGGTGCAGGAGCACCACGATGTCGGCGTCCTGCTCGATCGAGCCGGACTCACGCAGATCTGACAGCATCGGGCGCTTGTCGGTGCGCTGCTCGGAGCCACGGTTGAGCTGGCTGATCGCGATGATCGGCACCTCGAGCTCCTTGGCGAGCAGCTTGATCTGACGCGAGAACTCCGAGACCTCGACCTGGCGGCTCTCGACCTTCTTGCCCGACGTCATCAGCTGGAGGTAGTCGATGACGATCATCTTGAGGTCGTGGCGCTGCTTGAGGCGCCGCGCCTTCGCGCGGATCTCCATCATCGTCATGTTGGGCGAGTCGTCGATGAACATCGGCGCGGTCGAGACCTCACCCATCCGGCGCGCGAGCTTGGCCCACTGGTCGTCGCTCAACGAGCCGGACCGCATCTCGTGGAGGCCGACCCGAGCCTCGGCGGACAGCAGGCGCATCGTGATCTCGATGCGGCTCATCTCCAGCGAGAAGATGGCGGTCGTCAGACCGTGCTTGATCGCCGCCGAGCGGCAGACGTCGAGGCCGAGGGTGGACTTGCCGACACCGGGTCGTGCGGCGACGACGATCATCTGGCCGGGGTGGAAGCCGTTGGTGAGCCGGTCGAGGTCGGTGAACCCGGTGGGGACACCTGCCATCTGACCGTCGCGGGCGGCGATCGCCTCGAGCTCGTCGAACGTGGCCTCCATGAGGTCGTTCAGGACCGAGTAGTCCTCGCTCGTGCGCTGCTCGGTGACCCCGAAGACCTCCGACTGGGCCGTGTCGACGATGTCGTCGATCTCGCCCTCTCCGGCGTAGCCCATCTGCGCGATCTTGGTGCCGGCCGAGATGAGCCGCCGCAGGATCGCCTTCTCGCGCACGATGTCGGCGTAGTAGCCCGCGTTGGCGGCGATCGGAACGTTGGCGACGAGTGTGTGCAGGTAGGGAGCGCCGCCGACCTTCGCGAGCTCGCCACGCTTCTGCAGCGCGGCCGCGACCGTCACGGCGTCGGCCGGCTCGCCACGACCGTAGAGGTCGAGGATCGCGTCGAAGATCTCCTCGTGCGCCGGTCGGTAGAAGTCGATCGACTTGACCGACTCGAGGACGTCGGCGATGGCGTCCTTGGAGAGCATCATCGCGCCGAGGACCGACTGCTCGGCGTTGTTGTCCTGAGGTGGGGTGCGGTCGACCTGGCTGCCTCCGTAGCCGTAGTCGTCGTCCGGCGGCTCAGGCACCGCTCCCAGCTCGGCAACGCTCAACGCGAGTCCACTCCTCATACGCTCGAACCCCGTCACGGACACCGCGGACCCACGGACGCCGCACGGAATGACACGGATGTCATTCACCTCGAGCGTACGGGGGACCACCGACGGACCTTCGAAGAACCCGCGTCGACCTCCCGGACGAGACGACTTCTCGAGAACCACCGAACGAGATGCAACCTACGCGCGTGGACGGCTCTCGGCGAAGTCACACATCACAGGCTCTGTGGACGACTCATCCATTGATGTGGATAAAGGTGCTCATGCATGTGCACAGGTTGTGGGTATCTGTGTGGATTGCCCTGTCGCGCTGTCCACATCTGTGGGTTGACCTGGGGAAATGATGTCCCACACGTGTGGATCGAAACTCGCGTACGGGCGTGTCTCGCCAAGTTGCACACAGGCGGGAAGCCTTCTAACCTCTCCCGTCACCGCGCCGGTGGGTGGTTCAGCTCGTCGAGCCTCGCGTCGCGATACGCCTCCCACCGGGCGAGCATCGCGGGAACGTCCTCGGCCATGAACGAGAAGAGCATCGCGCCCAGCTCTAGCGGTGCACCGTGCTCGTCGTGCCGCCCACCGAGGTCCGTCGCAGCCTGCGCGAGCGCCTCGTACCGGCGGACGAGGATCGCCTCGCGTCGCCTGATCATCGAGGCCCACAGGTCACCGGGCGGCAGGCGGTAGTGGTGGCGCCGGTCGGCGCCACCATGGCGCTCGAGCATGCCGACCCCGATCAGGTAGGTGACGGCACCCGAGATCGCCGCGGGGCTCGCGCCGGTCGTTTCCGCGAGGTCGGCGGCCGTGTAGCTGGGGCGCCCGAGCCCGAGGACGTACGCGAAGGTCCGCGCCGGCATCGGCGGCACCCCGGAGTCCCGCAAGATCGTCGAGAACTGGTCGACGAAGTCCGTCAAGGTGTCGTTGGCCATCGCATCCCACCTCCGCTCGTACGACTCGAGGTTCCGAGGTTCGCTGTATTTATCTTCACAGATTTCTGAATCATCTGTAACGTCCGTGAGGTGACTCAGGCGATCGAGATCGCAGGGCTCCACAAGAGCTTCGGCACCACGCACGCCCTCGACGGGCTCGACCTCACGGTGGCCACCGGCGAGGTCCACGGCTTCCTCGGCCCCAACGGCGCAGGCAAGTCCACCGCCATCCGCATCCTCCTCGGTCTCCTGCGCAAGGACTCCGGCACCGCTCTGCTCCTCGGCGGAGACCCGTGGTCCGAGGCCACGGCGCTGCACCGGCGCCTCGCCTACGTGCCGGGAGACGTGACCTTGTGGCCCAACCTCTCGGGCGGCGAGGTCATCGACCTCCTCGGGCGGCTGCGCGGCGGCGTCGACCGCGGACGGCGCGACGAGCTGCTCGAGCGCTTCCAGCTCGACCCGACCAAACGCGGCCGCACCTACTCCAAGGGCAACCGGCAGAAGGTCGCACTCGTCGCCGGTCTCGCCTCGGACGCCGAGCTCCTGCTGCTCGACGAGCCCACCTCCGGACTCGACCCGGTGATGGAGGAGGTCTTCCGGGAGTGCATCCAGGAGGTCCGCGAGGAGGGACGCACCGTCCTGCTCTCCAGCCACATCCTCAGCGAGGTCGAGGCGCTGTGCGACCGCGTCACGATCATCCGGGAGGGCCGCACGGTCGAGTCCGGGACGCTCGTCCAGATGCGCCACCTGACGCGCACGTCGATCGACGTCTCCACGGAGCGACCGATCGACGGGATCACCCAGCTCAGCGGCATCCACGATCTCGTGACCGAGGCCGACGGGACCCGAGCGCGCTTCGACGTCGACACCCCTCGGATCGGTGACGTGCTCGCACGGCTGGGCGCGTTTGGCATCACCGCACTCTCCAGCTCCCCGCCGACCCTCGAGGAGATGTTTCTCCGCCACTACGGCGACGACCCGTCGGAGGACACCGAGCCGTCGACAGAGCTGTCATCGTGAGCGACGCCCTCGCCGGGACCACAGTCCTCGTGCGGTTCGCGCTGCGCCGGTCACGGATGGCGCTCGTGTGGTGGATCCTCGGCATCACCTCGCTCTACCCCGTCCAGGCGCTCGCGCTCGAGGCCACCTACCCCACGCAGGCGGACCTCGACCAGCTCGCCGCCAGCCTCTCGGGCAACGCCGCGATCATCGCCATCGCCGGCCCCGAGTACGCCCTCGACACGATCGGTGGGCAGACCGCCTGGCAGACCTCGGCGTTCGGCGCGGTCCTCGCCGGCCTGATGAGCACGTTCTTGATCGTGCGCCAGACGCGCGCCGGCGAGGAGAACGGCGCTGACGAGCTCGTCCGTGCCGGCGCCGTCGGTCGCGCGGCCCCCAGCGCCGCAGCGGTCACCGTCGCCACGGCCGCGAACCTCACGCTCATCGCCGCGATCGCGCTCCTTCTCATCGCGTCCGGGCTCCCCGCCGAGGGGTCGTGGGCGCTGGGATGCGCCTGCGGCCTCACCGGGATGGTGTTCATGGGACTGGCGCTGATCTTCGCCCAGGTCAGCAGCACGAGTCGCGGCGCGTGGGGGCTGAGCGGCGCCGCGATCGGCGTGGCGTACGCACTGCGTGCCGTCGGCGACGTCGGCGACAACGCGGCGACGTGGCTCTCACCGATCGGCTGGGGCCAGCAGATGCGCGCCTTCGCCGACGAACGGTGGTGGCCGGCTCTCCTGCTGCTCGGGGCGACGTTCGTGTCGATCGCCGTCGCTCATGTCCTCCACGACCGCCGCGACTTCGGTGCGGGGCTCGTCGCCCCCCGCCGCGGTCCAGCGTCGAAGGACTGGCGAGGCGGGGCGTACGAGCTCGCGTGGCGGCTCCAACGCCCGGCCGTCATCGGTTGGCTGGTCGGGCTGGCCTTCGGCGGCGCCGCGTACGGCACCATCGGCGACGACGTCGGCGACCTCGTCGGCGACAGCGACCTGTCGGGGTCGCTGACGGGTGGGGAGACGGGCGGCAGGGCCCTGATCGACGGCTTCTACGGCAGCGCGACGCTGATGCTCGCCATCATCACCGCCGCGTTCGGGGTCGCGGTGACGCTCCGCGCCCGCGCCGAGGAGACGGCCGGAAGGACCGAACCCGTGCTGGCGACGGCCCTGCGCCGCCGGACGTACCTCGCGAGCCACGTCGCGCTCGCGGTCATCGCCTCCACGGTGGGCGTCGTGTTCGCGGGGGCGGCGACCGGATGGATGTACGGGGTGGTCTCGGGGTCGTACGACAGGGTCGGCCAGCTCGCGTGGTCGGCCCTCACCTATGCCCCCGCGATCTGGGTGATGATCGGCCTCACGGTGCTCCTCGTCGGCTTCGTCCCGCGTCTGGCCTCGCTGGGCTGGCTCGGCATCGGCTTCGCTGCTGTCGTGATGTTCTTCGGACCGCTGCTGAAGTTTCCCGACTGGATCACGGATCTGTCCCCCTTCTCCCACCTCGCGCTCGTCCCGCTCGACGACGTGGCGTGGGCGCCGATCCTGTGTCTCACCCTGGTGGCGGCCGCGCTGACGACGGCGGGCTTCGTCGGGTTCCGCCGGCGTGACGTCCAGAACTGAGGCGGGCACCGGGGAGTCCCCCGAGCCGACCGCGGCCGCGATTGAGCCAGACTGGTCGGCGTGAGGCTGCACCTGGACGCACGCGACCGCGAGATCTTCCGGATCGCCGTCCCCGCGTTCGCAGCGCTCGTCTCCGAGCCCCTCATGCTGGCCGCGGACACCGCGATCATCGGCCACCTCGGGACCGACCCGCTCGCCGGGCTCGCGATCGCGTCGACGGTCCTGCAGACCTTCGTCGGACTCTGCGTGTTCCTCGCGTACGGCACCACCGCCTCGGTCGGACGCCACATCGGCGCGGGCGACCTGCGGGGGGCGATGGCGTCGGGCATGAGCGGTCTGTGGCTCGCCGTCCTCATCGGCGCCCTGGCCGCGCTGCTGGCCGGAGCAGGCGCCTCCATCATCGTCGGCGCGTTCGGACCGTCGGACGTGGTCGCGGACCAGGCCGTCACCTATCTGGTGTGGGCTGCTCCCGGCATCCCGGCCATGCTCGTGGTCCTCGCGGCGACCGGGGTGCTTCGTGGCCTCCAAGACCTCAAGACGCCCCTCTACACCGTGATCGTGGCCAACGTGGTCAACGTGATCCTCAACCTCGTCCTCGTCTACGGGCTCGACATGGGGATCCGAGGGGCGGCGATCGGCACCACCGTGGCCCAGCTCGGGTCGGGACTGTTCCTCGGGTATGTCGTGGTCCGTGCGGTCCGGGCCCAGCGCGCACCAGTCCGGCCCCACCGCGCGGGCATCCATGAGGCCGCGCGTGCAGGGGTGGCGCTGGTGGTCCGGACGCTCACCCTGCGCGCCGCCCTCCTGATCGCGACGGCGGTCGTGGCGACGATGGGCTCGGCGGCGCTGGCCGCCCACCAGGTCGCGGTGACCATCGTCTCGATCCTGGCGTTCGCGCTGGACGCGATCGCGATCGCCGGACAGACGCTGACGGGCCGCTCGCTGGGGGCGGGCGACGTGTCTGGGACCCGAGCGACCACGCGCCGGATGATCGGCTGGGGTGTCGCCTCGGGTGTCGTCGCCACGGTGCTGCTGCTGGCGTCGGTTCCCTGGCTGCCGAAGCTCTTCACCTCCGACCCCGACGTCCAGCACCTGATCGTCGGAGCGCTCGTCGTGATCGCGCTCACGCAGCCGGTGTCCGGAGTGGTCTTCGTCCTCGACGGCGTGCTGATCGGAGCCGGCGACGGCGCCTATCTCGCGTGGGCCGGAGTCGTGACCCTGATCGCGTACGCCCCGCTCGCCGTCGCGGTGTGGATGCTCGACGCGGGGCTGACGTGGCTCTGGGTGGCGTACGCGGGCTTCATGCTCGCGCGGATGGTGACGCTGGTGCTACGTGAACGGACCGACCGCTGGATGGTGGTCGGCGCGGTCTAGGCGCACTCGGCGGTCAGGCGGCGTGCACTCCCGCGCGAGGCGCGTCGTCGGCACGATCGCAGTCGGTGCAGCCCTTCGCGTACGCCGTGTGGAGACCGGAAAGGTGGTCGTCGCGCACAGCGCAGCACTCTGCGCACCGGTCGAGCCACCCGTCCGCCACGCCGAACTCGGCAGCGCAGTCGGTGCAGATCGCGACCATCTCGGACATCATGCGTGCTCACCTCTCGTACGGGACGGGGTATCCCCCACGCTTCGAGTGTCCCTCTCGGCACTGACACGATCAACGAGCGGCCGGCCCCGGCGTGTCATCCTGAGCGCGTCAGGAAGCCTTCTTGGCGGCCGTCTTCTTGGCTGCGGGCTTCTTCGCCGGGGTCTTCTTGGCGGTCGTCTTCTTGGCCGCCGTCTTCTTCTCGGTCGTCTTCTTCGCCGGGGCCTTCTTGGTAGAGCCCTTCTTCGCCGCGGCCTTCTTGGCGGGCTTCTCGTCGGCCCCGTCGGCCTCGTCCTTCTCGTCGGCGTCCACCCCGGCGACGGCCTCACCCTCGCCCTTCTTCGCCCGGTCGATCGACGCCTGGAGAGCGGACATCAGGTCCACGACGTTGTCAGGCTGCTCCGCGCCCTCGCCGACGGCCGGCTGCACGACCTCGTTGCCCTCGAGCTTCGCCGCGACCAGCTCGTCGAGGGCGACCTCGTACTCGTCGTGGTACTGCTCGGGGTCGAAGTCGGCCTCCATGCTGGCCACCAACGACTGCGCCATCTTGATCTCCTGGGGTCGCAGCTGCACGTCCTCTCCGAGGAAGGAGAACTCGGGCTTGCGGATCTCGTCGGCCCACATCAACGTGCTCAGCGTGAGGACGTCCTCGCGCACCCTGATGGTCGCCAGCTGCTCGCGTGTGCCGATCGTCACCTTCACGACCGCGACCATGTCGGAGGCCTCGAGCGCCTCACGGAGCAGGAGGTACGGCTTGAGACCGGCGTTCGTGTCGGGCTCGAGGTAATAGCTCTTGTTGTGGAAGATCGGGTCGATCTGCTCCAGCGGGACGAACTCGAGGACGTCGACCACCTTCTTGGTGGGCAGCGGCAGCTCCTCCATGTCGTCGTCGGTCAGGACGACCATCCGTCCGTCGGGGAGCTCGTAGCCCTTGGCGATCTCGCCGTAGTCGACGACCTCGCCGTCCGCCTCGGCGACACGCTTGTACTTCACGCGCGACCCGTCGCTCCGTCGGACCTGACGGAAGGAGATGTCGTGCGTGGACGTCGCGCCGTACATCTTGACCGGGATCGTGACCAGGCCGAACGAGATCGTGCCCTTCCACATCGCGCGCATCGCTCCACCTCTCTCGTAGGCCCAGCGAACCGGCCGACGTCCATGCTGTCAATCGGGAGACCGGCCCGATGGCGCCGAGTCATCGGTCATCGTGTGCGCAAAGCCTAGTCCCGCTCGATTCTTGAACCATGACCACTGACGGAGCACGCACCGCGGTCCTCTTCGACATCGACGGGACCCTCATGGACTCGAACTACCTTCACGTGCGGGCCTGGACGACGGCGTTCCGCCAGGCAGGGATCACCGTCGACACCTGGCGGATCCACCGCGCGATCGGCATGGACAACAGCCGCCTCCTCGACGACCTCGCCGGTGACGCGGACGACGCGGCCCGGGCGGCGGCGAAGGATCTTCACGCCTCCCAGTACGCCGAGCTGGCCGGCGAGCTGCGTCGATTCGACGGGGTGCGACCGCTGCTGCGGGAGATCCGCGACCGCGGCGCCCTGATCGTCCTCGCGGCGTCCGCCCCACCCCACGAGCTCGAGCGACTGCGTGAGGCACTGGACTGCGACGACCTGGTGGACGCGGTCACCAACGCCGACGACGTCGCGGAGGCCAAGCCAGAGCCCGACATCGTCCAGGTCGCGCTCGCCGCCGTCGGCGTGGAGGCCGGCCGCGCCGTCATGGTCGGCGACGCCGTGTGGGACGGCATCGCCGCGCAACGGGTCGGAGTCCCGTTCCTCGCCGTCCGCAGCGGAGGGAGTGGCCCGGGCGAGCTGCGTGGCGCCGGCGCGGTCGAGGTGTACGAGGACGTCGCGGTGCTGCACGCGATGATCGACTCCTCACCGATCGCTCCCTTGCTCCGCTGAGTCTGCGCACGCGGCCCCGAGCCGCGACACTTTGGCGATGCGAAAGATGGGAATCGAGGAAGAGCTGCTCCTCGTCGACCCGGCCACGGGCCTCACGAAGACGGTCTCTCAACGCGCGCTACGGCGCCACGACGGTGACGCGGATCTGGAGCACGAGCTGTTCCTCGAACAGCTCGAGACCATGACCTCACCGCACGCGCGGCTCACCGACCTGGCGACCGACCTTCACGACGTACGCCGTCAGACGGTTGCGGCCGCACGAGCCGCGGGAGCCGCGGCCATCGCCTCCGGCACGTCCCCGTTGCCGAGCGGCGAGTCCGAGGTCACCCCGAAGGCACGGTACGAGCGGATGCTCGACGAGTTCGGGGCGATCGGCGAGAGCGCCGCCGTCTGCGGGATGCACGTGCACGTCGACATCCACGACGACGAGGAGGCTGTCGGCGTCATCGACCGCGTACGCCCGTGGCTGCCGGTGCTGCTCGCGCTCAGCGCCAACTCGCCGTACGACGACGGCCGCGACACCGCTCACGCCAGCTGGCGATCGCGCCGGTGGACGGAGTGGCCGACGGCAGGACCGGTCGAGCCGTTCGGCGACGCCGCGACGTACGACGTCGCCGTGGAGGAGCTCATCACCTCGGGCGCCGCTCTGGACGAGGGCATGGTCTACTTCGACGTTCGTCGCGCCCGCTCGTACCCGACGGTCGAGCTCCGCGTCACCGACGTGTGCACCGACGTCCGCGACGGTGTGCTGCTCGCCGGGCTGTGCCGCGCGCTGGTCGAGACCGAGGCGCGTGCCTGGGCCGACGGGAAGCCGCTCGACCCCTGGCGCGTCGAGCTCCTGCGCGGTGCTCGCTGGCAGGCGGCACGGTATGGATTGTCCGACACCCTGCTCGATCCTCGCTCGCGACAGCAGCGCCCCGCTGCAGAGGTGCTGGGAGGTCTCGTCGAGCACGTCGCCGACGCGCTGGCGGCCACGGATGACACCGACCTGGTCTGTGCAGGGATCGACCGGATCCTGCGCGACGGCAACGGCGCCGACCACCAACGCCGCGTCGGCAGCACCGGGGATCTCCGGGCCGTGGTCACCGACCTCGCGGCGCGCACCGACCCGGACTCCTGAACGCGACAGGGCCACCCGGTCAGACGACCGGGTGGCCCATGTCATGACACGTTCACGTCACCTGAGGACGGGGTTCTTCCGCACTGCCTTCTGCGCGCCCCACCAGCGACCGAGACCCCACGTGTCCCCGGCGAGACCGAGACCGACGACCGCGACGCCGAGGGCGCCGAGGATGTGCTCGTCGAGGATCGGGTGGTTCTCCGGCGGAAGCACGACGGTCCACATCATCACGTAGAGCAGGACACCGACGAGCGCGCCGATCCGGATCGCGATGCCGAGGGTCAGCGTGATGCCGACGACGAGCAGTCCCAGCATGAACAGGACGTCGACCAGCCACACGCCGGCGAGCGAGTGGTAGAGGTCCTCGAACGGGCCGTCGGGCACGTTGGAGAGGTAGCCGTCGGTCGGGCTCCCGCCGTTGATCACCGCTCCCTCGCTGGGCGTCGAGAATCCGAGGCCGAACAGCTTGTCGAGGAAGGCCCACAGGAACGTGAGCCCGAAAGCGATCCGCATCGCCGCGAGTGCCTGGGCGAAGACGCTCGTGTTGACCGCCTGGTTCTGGTCTCGAGCGGCGAGGACGCCGCCTCCTCGAGACGGTCGGCCGATGGTCTTGTTCATGATGTCCTTCCGGGGGAGTGGAATCGGGCAATCCCCATCATGGGGGGTAACCAGGGCTGCCGTCAGCGTTCGAGTCACGCCAGACGACGAAGGACCCGCCACCCGAGGGTGACGGGCCCTTCGTCTGTGTGAGCAGCGGGTCAGGCGGCGACCACGTTGATGGTCACCTTTGCGGTGACCTCGGGGTGCACGCGCACCTGCACGTCGTACGTGCCGACCGTCTTGATCGGGTTGCCGATCTCGATCCGACGCTTGTCGACGTTGGCGCCGGCGCCCTCGAGCGCGGTGGCGACGTCCGACACCGTGATGGCACCGAACAGGCGGCCCTCGGCACCGGCGCGAGCCGGGACGCTGACAGCGTTGGACTCGAGCTTCTGCTTGAGCGCCGTCGCGCCGTCCAGGTCGTGGATCGCACGCGAGTCACGAGCCTTCTTGATCGACTCGACCTGCTTCTCCGCGCCCTTCGTCCAACGGATGGCGAAGTTGCGGGGCAGGAGGTAGTTGCGGCCGTAGCCGCCCTTGACCTCGACGATGTCGCCGGGGGCACCGAGGCCGGTGACCTCGTGCGTGAGGATGAGCTTCATGGTGTTGTCCCTTCCCCGACGATCAGCGACCGGTGGAGGTGTAAGGCAGCAGCGCCATCTCGCGGGCGTTCTTGATCGCCGTGGCGATCTTGCGCTGCTCCTGGACGGAGACACCCGTGACGCGGCGAGCGCGAATCTTGCCGCGGTCGGAGATGAACTTCCGCAGGAGGGTGGCGTCCTTGTAGTCGATGTAGGTGATCTTCGCAGCCTTGAGCGGGTTGCTCTTCTTCTTCGGCTTACGAATGGGGGGCTTGGCAGCCATTGTGGTGCTCCCTTCCGGTGAGCCCGACCCGCAGGACGGGTCGGAATGACGTGACGGTCGAGAGACCGCCTTGAGTGTTCTTCAGATCCGACGACTCAGAACGGGGGTTCGTCGTTCGAGCCGGAGGGCGTGCTCGCCCACGGATCGTTGCCAGCGTTGCCGCCTTGCGGGGCGGGAGAGGACCACGGGTCGTTGGCCGGGGCCGACTGGCCTCCGCCGCTGAACCCGCCCTGGCCGCCGCCACCTTGCTGGTAGCCGCCGCCTCCACCTCCACCGGAGCGAGAGGCCTTGGTGACCTTGGCGGTGGCACTGCGCAGGCTCGGGCCGACCTCGTCGACGTCGATCTCGAACACGGTGCGCTTCTCGCCCTCGCGGGTCTCGTACTGCCGGGACTTGAGGCGTCCCTGCACGATCACACGCATGCCCTTCTGCAGCGACTCGGCCACGTTCTCCGCGGCCTGGCGCCACACGGCGCAGCCCAGGAAGAGCGTGTCGCCGTCGCGCCACTCGCCGCTCTGACGGTCGAAGGTGCGCGGCGTCGAGGCGATGCGGAAGTTGGCAACCGCTGCGCCGGACGGCGTGAACCGCAGCTCGGGCTCGTCCACAAGGTTGCCGACGACGGTGATGACGGTCTCGCCTGCCATGTCTCACTCCAACGTTCGCGGGATGTCTGCTGGCTAGCAGTCAACATCAAGACTCCGACAGAGGCGACCCCTGCACGCCCCCGGTGGAAACCACCGGGACGGACCTGCTGGGGCGACCTGTCGGGCGTCCGTCACTTCTCGGGCCGGATGACCTTCGTACGCATGACGGACTCGTTCAGCGTGAGCTGACGGTCGAGCTCCTTGACGGTCTCGGGCGTCGCGGTCAGGTCGACCACGGCGTAGATGCCCTCGGACCGCTTGTTGATCTCGTAGGCAAAACGACGCTTGCCCCAGATGTCGACGTTGTCGACGGTACCGCCGTCCTGACGCACCACGTTGAGGTACGTGTCCAGGCTCGGGGCGACCGTGCGCTCGTCGAGGTCGGGATCGAGGATCACCATGACTTCGTAGTGACGCAAGGCAACTCCACCTCCTTCGGTCTGTACGGTCACGGTCTTTCCGTGACAGGAGGGTTGCATCGAGCTGCCCGAGCACACCGGGTGGTGGCCGGGCAACCGTCTCAGTCTATCCGGGCACCCGCGCGGGTCCCAAATCGCCGACCGGCAGCATGGTCAGGAGCTCTTCGCCAGCACCTCGTACGAGCTGTTCCCGCAGGCACTGGAGTTCGGAGGTGCGGTCGCGCTGACCGCAGGGCTGACGCTCGGAGCCGTCGCGTACTTCGTGGCCGACCGCTGGGTCCAGCGGATCGGCGGGGTGAGGTCAGCACGGTGCTCCTCGTCGCGGTCTTCGTGTCCAACCTTCCGGAGGCGATGGGTTCGGCGACGGACATGCGTGCCGCCGGCGAGCGGCCTGGGGTATGCCGCCTCGCGCGTCACCGCGGACCGGTTCGAAGGGGTGGTGGACGGGTTCGCCGCCGGCGCCCTGCTGGTGATGCTGGTCGGGGCGATGGTGCCGGAGGCCCGGGCGAAGGTGCAGGACAGGGCCGGGCTGGCCGCGGTGATCGGGTTCGCCCTGGCGGCGGGGCTCTCCGCCGTGACGTGATCACGCGCGGCCCAGCCCCGCCGCACGTGGCCTACTCGGTCGCGATGGCCCGCAGCACGTTGAGGCGCGAGGCCCGCAGTGCCGGGAACACCGCCGCGAGCACGCCCACCACCGCCGCGATGAGGACATAGACGACCAGGGTCGTGTACGGGATCGAGAGCTCGGTGATCCCCTCGTCCTCGAGCGCCCGTTGCAGGACCACGCCGAACACCAGGCCCATCGCGATGCCGAGCACCGCACCCAGGACCGCGATCGCCACCGCCTCCAGCCGCACCATCCGACGCAGCTGCCGTCGGCTCATCCCGACCGCCCGGAGGAGCCCGACCTCGCGCGTCCGCTCGATCACGCTCAGCGCGAGGGTGTTGACGATGCCCAGGGCCGCGATCACGATCGCCAGCCCGAGGAGCGCGTTGATCAGCATGAGGATCGTGTTGATCTGGTCGCGCTGGGACTCGATGAACTCGTCCTGGGTCTGGACGACCACGGTCGGGATGTCGGCCACGACGTCACGCACGGGGTCCTCGATGTCGGCTCCCGACCTCCCCGGCGCGGCGGTGACGGCCACGAAGGAGTCCTCGCGGCTGAGCTTGACGCGGTCCACGAAGCCGAACGACGTGACGTAGTTGGAGACGACGTTGGACTCGGGGAACGTGCCGGCCACCGTCATCGGGTAGTCACCGGACTGCGTGGTGACCTCGATCGTGTCCCCCACCTCGAGGCCTCGCTCCTCTGCGGTGTCCTCCCGGACCGCGACCTCGTCGGCGGCCAGCGTGTCCGCCGTGGCGTCGAGCTCGAACATCGAGAAGAGCTCGGCCGGATCGGTCGCGGTCAGGCCGGCGAAGGAGCCCTCGACGGAGGCAGGCACGAACTGCGCCTCCACCACGTCTCCGACACCGTCGATGCCGCGGATCTCCTCCGCGATCGACGTCGAGAACGGAGCCCCGACCGGGTTGGTGAGGAGGAAGTCGCTCGTGAACTCCTTGGTGACACCGACGTCGACCGACTTGTTGACCGACGAGCCCAGGATGCTCATCGTCGTCACGAGAGTCAGCCCGATCATGAGCGCCGAGGCCGTCGCGGCCGTACGGCGCGGGTTGCGCAGCGCGTTCTGGGTCGCCATGCGTCCCACGAGACCGAACGGGCGGAACAGGCCGCCGAGCGCAACGAGGACGGGATGGCTGAGCAGCGGGCTCATCAGCGAGACGCCGATGAGGATCGCGAGGACGCCGCCCCCGACGTACCACGCGCCGTTGTCGACCCCGGAGAGCCCGAGCCACACCAGGCCCGCGCCGATGACGACGAGAACCGCGCCGACGAGCATCCGCAGACGCATCGACGACTCCGGCAGCGCGACGTCGTCACGCATGGCCGCGACCGGCGCGACCCGCGACGCCCGGCGGGCCGGCAGGTAGGCGGCGACAAGCGTCACCAGCAGACCCACCACGTAGCCGACGACCCACGTGCGGGGCGAGATCACCAATGGCGTGTCACTCACGTCGAGGCCGAAGCTCTTGAAGAGCGCCGTCAGACCGTGGGCGAGCCCGATCCCGAGCAGCACGCCGACGGTCGATCCGATGAGACCCACCACGAGCGCCTCGATCAGCACGGACCGGCTCACCTGCCGCCGCGAGGCACCGAGGGCCCGCAGCAGCGCCAGCTCGCGGCTGCGCTGTGCGACCAGGATGGAGAACGTGTTGATGATGAGGAAGGTGCCGACCACGATCGCGATGCCCGCGAACACGAGCAGAATCGTCGTCAGGAACCCGAGGATCTCACCGATCGCGTCCTCGCTCTCCGCAGCGACGGCGTCGCCGGTGGCGGCCTCGAACCCGTCGGGCAGCACCTTCTCCGCCTCGTACGCCACCTCCTGCGGCGTCGCACCGTCGTCAGCGGTGAGGGAGACCGCGTTGTAGACGTCCTTGCCGTCGAGGAAGAGGTCCTGGGCGTAGCCGACGTCGAAGAGCACCAGCGATGCACCAGCCATCGATCCTCCGCCGAACTGCGCGAGGCCGACCAGCGTGGCCTCGAGCGTGGGCTGGTCACCGGCGGACACCAACGTCACGGTGTCGCCGACCTCGTACCCGCCCTTCTCGGCGCTCGTGGCGTCGATCGCCACCTCGCCGTCGGCGGACGGTGGCCGGCCCTCGGAGACGACGACCATCTGCTCGCCCGTCATGGCGGGCGCCTCGTCGTAGTTGAACGACAGCGTCGGGGGTCCGAAGCCCGCGACCAGCTTGCCGTCGGACCCGACGAGCGTCAGCGACTGGCTCTGCACCGTGCCGTCGGCACGGGCGACGCCGGGGAGCTCACGCAGCTCGTCGACGACGGACGCCGGGATGGTGCGGGTGTCGGCGCTCGGCGCCTGCTCCCAGCTCCCGGTGCCCTCGGCACGGACGGTCACGTCGGCAGTGGATCCCTCGATGATGCCGTCGAAGGACTTGCTCATCGTGTCGGTGAAGATGAGGGTGCCGGCGACGAACGCGACGCCGAGGACGATCGCGAACGCGCTCATCAGCAGGCGCACCTTGCGCGCCAGCAGGTTGCGCAGCGTCACCCGCAGCATCAGGCGGCACCGCCCTCGGCGGCAGCAGCCGTCTCGAGCGCGCGCATCTGGATCTTGGCCATCCGCTCGAGCACGGTCTCCGGGGTCGGCGCCCGCATCTCGTCGACGACCTTGCCGTCGGCGAGGAAGACGACCCGGTCGGTGTAGGACGCGGCGACCGGGTCATGGGTCACCATCACGACGGTCTGCCCGAGCTCGCGGACGCTGTGCTGGAGGAAGCTCAGGACCTCGGCACCCGAGGTCGAGTCGAGGTTGCCCGTGGGCTCGTCGGCGAAGACGATCGTGGGTCGGCCGACCAGAGCACGCGCCGCGGCGACGCGCTGCTGCTGGCCGCCCGACATCTCGTTGGGACGGTGCCGCAGGCGGTCGCGCAGCCCGACGGTGTCGATCACCTCGTCGTACCAGGCCGGGTCGGGCTTGCGGCCGGCGATCGACAGAGGAAGCAGGATGTTCTCCTCGGCTGTGAGCGTCGGCACGAGGTTGAAGGCCTGGAAGACGAATCCGACGTCGTCGCGCCGCAGGCGCGTCAGCTGCTTGTCGTTGAGCCCCGAGAGCTCCGTGTCGCCGATGAAGACCGAGCCGCTGGTCGCGTTGTCGAGCGCGGCGAGCAGGTGCATCAGGGTCGACTTCCCGGAGCCGGACGGGCCCATCACGGCGGTGAACTCGCCCTCGTAGACGTCGATGCTCACCCCGTCGAGGGCTCGGACCTCCGCCTCCTGCTTGCCGTAGGTCTTGCGCAGGTCCACCGCCCGGGCGGCGATCGTGCGAGCTGGGGTGGGGCCGTCGGACATGACACAACTCCTGACGAGGCGGGTTTGAAATCCCACGGTAGGGGAAGGTGGGGGCGCGACGGCACGGGTTTTGCCGCTGGCGAACACGTGCGTCCCGTGCCCGACGTCCCTGACACTGGTCGCATGAGCAACACCGAGCGCGACCCTCAGGAGATCACCGTGCCGCCCTCGTCGGACGAGGCCGAGGTGGAGCTGCTCGAGCCTCGGCTCGTCCCCCTGGGTGGACCACGGGCGATGACGGTGCGCCGTACGCTCCCCCAGCGCCTGCGCTCGCTGATCGGGGCCTGGTGCTTCGCCGACCACTACGGACCGGACGACGTCAGCGAGTCCGGCGGGATGGCGGTGCCCGGCCACCCCCACACCGGTCTCCAGACGGTGACCTGGCTGTTCGACGGCGAGGTCGAGCACCGGGACACGGTCGGGTCGGTCACGCGCATCCGGCCCGGCGAGGTCAACCTGATGACCTCCGGTCGGGGGATCGCGCACTCGGAGTACTCGACCGCCGACACCACGACGCTGCGGGGAGTCCAGCTGTGGACGGCGCTCCCGGCCCCCGACCGCTTCGGCGACCGGGCGTTCGAGCACTTCGCCACCCTGCCGGTGCGCCTCGGTGCTGCCACCGTGCGGACGTTCGTCGGTGACTTCGCCGGCGCCTCCTCGCCGGTCACCACGTTCACGCCCCTCGTCGCGGCTGAGATCGCCCTGCCGGCGCGTGCCGAGGTCCGCTTCGACCTCGACCCGGCGTACGAGCACGGCGTTCTCGTCGATCTCGGGCCGGTCGACGTCGACGGCACGCACGTGGAACCGGCCGCTCTCGCGTACCGGCCGGTCGGGCGTACGACGCTGGTGCTGCGCACCGGCGAGACGGACGGCCGGGTCGTCCTCATCGGTGGCGTGCCGCTCGACGAGGAGATCGTCATGTGGTGGAACTTCGTCGGCCGTGACCACGACGAGATCGTGCGGTTCCGGCAGGCGTGGACGGCTCAGGTGGACGGCAGCGGCGACCCTGACGCGTACGGACCGTTCCCCGCCGCGTGGGACGGAGCCGCGCTTCCCGCCCCCGCACTGCCCCACGTCCGCCTCGCGCCCCGCAAACAGCCGCCGCGCTGAGTCCTGAGCACGCGCTCTCGCCCGGCAGGACGGGCTACGCTGATCGCACGCAGGCTGGACGGACGTGGGCCAGAGAGGCGGGTGACCATGACAGCTGTCGCCGAGCCCGTGGTGGTGAGCCACCGCGCCACAGGCACGCGCCGTCAACGGACCGTGCTGGTCCTGAACGCCAGCTACGAGCCGCTCCAGCGGGTGTCCCTGCGACACGCCATCCGGATGCTCGTGCGGGAGGTGGCGGTCGTCGAGGAGGCCCACCCCGAGGCCCGGTTCGGTCCGTTCCCCGTACCCAAGGTGCTGCGCCTGGTCCGCTACGTCGTGATGCGCTGGGTGCACGCCCGCACGCCGCTGTGCACCAAGGGCGCGGTCAAGGCGCGCGACCGGCACTGCGGCTACTGCGGCGGGCCGGCGGAGACCGTGGACCACATCCTTCCCCGGTCCCGCGGTGGGCTGCTGACGTGGGAGAACGCGGTCGCCGCGTGCCTGCGGTGCAACCACCGCAAGGGCGACCGGACTCCGGCGGAGGCGGGGATGACGCTGATCGTCACGCCGGCCGCGCCCCGCCGGTCCCCGCTGACGTAGCCCGGTGGACGTCAGCGGGCCTCCGGTAGCCTCGGGGCCGTGTCTCTCAGCGTCCGTACGATCAGCACCGCCGACCACCTGGCGTTCCTGACCTCCCTCCCCTCGGCGAGCTTCCTCCAGACCCCGGCGTGGGCCGCGGTGAAGTCGGAGTGGAGGGGTGAGTCGATCGGGTGGTTCGACGGCGGGGACATCGTGGGCGCCGGTCTGGTGCTCTACCGCAAGCTCCCGAAGGTCGCGAAGTACCTCGCGTACCTCCCCGAGGGGCCGAGCATCGACTTCGCCTCCGCAGCCGCTGGCCCCGGCGGCCTGGCTGCGTGGCTCGACCCGATGGTGAAGCACCTCACGGGCCGCGGCGCGTTCGGCGTCCGGATGGGACCCCCAGTCGTGCTGCGCCGGTGGGACGCGGCGACGGTCAAGAAGGCGGTCGCCGATCCGGCGCTGCGCACCCTCGGCGACGCTCCGGCCGCGGCGACCGACCCCCGCGCGATCGCGGTCACGTCGGAGCTGCACCGCCTCGGCTGGCGGGAGCAGGTCGGCGAGGGCGGCTTCACGGCCGGCCAGCCGAAGTACAACTTCTGGCTGCCGCTCGTCGACGCCGACGGCGCCCCTCGCTCCGAGGAGGCCGTGCTGCGCGGGATGAACCAGCTGTGGCGGCGCAACATCAAGAAGGCCGACAAGGCCGGCGTCGAGGTCACGCTGGGCGGCGCGGACGACATCGCCGCCTTCCACACGATCTATGCCGAGACCGCGGAGCGCGACCACTTCACGCCGCGACCCCTCGCGTACTTCCAGACGATGTGGGACGCACTCAACGGCGAGGACCCCGACCGGATGCGGCTCTATCTCGCACGGCACGAGGGTGATCTCGTCGCGGCGACGACGATGGTGCGCGTCGGCCAGCACGCGTGGTACTCCTACGGAGCCTCCACGACCGCCAAGCGCGAGGTCCGCGGCTCCAACGCGATCCAGTGGCGGATGATCCGCGATGCGCTCGCTGCCGGCTGCACCGTCTACGACATGCGCGGCATCACCGACACGCTCGACCCGGAGGACAGCCACGTCGGTCTGATCCAGTTCAAGGTCGGCACCGGCGGAGAGGCCGTCGAGTACGCCGGCGAGTGGGACCTGCCGATCAACCGGCTGCTGTACCTCGCATTCCAGCAGTACATGAAGCGCCGCTGAGGAAGGCTGACCATGACGCTCACTCTCCACGTCGACGGCGAACGCTGGCGCGCGCACCTGCGCGGCACCGCGGAGCTGTACGACGGCATCATCCCGGTCATCAAGGGCAACGGGTACGGGTTCGGCAACCGCGCGCTGGCACGGCGGGCCGACTGGCTCGGCACGGACACGGTCGCGGTGGGGACGTACGCCGAGCTCGTCGACGTCCTCCCCCGCTTCGGCGGCGACATCCACGTGATGACCCCCTGGCGCCCGTTCTGGGCCGACACGGTGCGCACGGAGCGGATGTACGACCCGCGCGTGGTGCACACCGTCAGTCGGGTCGAGGACCTGGAGCTGCTGCGCACCGAGGCGCCGGAAGGCACCCGGATCGTCGTCGAGGGCGAGACCTCGATGGCGCGCCACGGCGTCGACCGGCACGCGCTGACGTCGGTCGCCGACAACCTGGGCCGGCTGCGGCTGATCGGGTTCTCGATCCACCTGCCGCTCTCGGAGGACAACCTGTCCGAGGCCGACAGCTGGGCTGCTGCCTTCGAGGCGTCGAAGCTCGCACCCGCCGTCTCTGGCACGCCTGTCTTCACCGTCTCCCACCTGACCGACCGTGAGGTCCGTACCCTCGCCGAGCGTCGCCCGGGACTCGTCGTGCGCCCCCGCGTCGGCACCGCGCTCTGGCTCGGAGACCGTGGCGCCTTCCGCGTCACCGGCCTCGTGATCGACTCCCACGTCGTCGAGCGCGGCGAGCGGATCGGCTACCGCCAACGTCCGATGCCGGTCGGTGGCACCGTCCTGATCGTTTCCGGCGGGACCTCGCACGGCATCGGGCTCGAGGCGCCCACCTCGGCCAGCACGATGAAGCAGCGGGCGACCTCGGTGGCGAAGGGTGGGCTCGGAGCCGCCGGTCTCGCGCTGTCGCCGTTCACCGTCGCCGGCAAGCAGCGCTGGTTCGTCGAGCCGCCGCACATGCAGGCGAGCATGATCCTCGTCCCTGCCGGCGTCGCGGTGCCGGCGGTCGGCGAGGAGGTCGAGGTCGACGTCCGCATGACGACCACGACGTTCGACGCCGTCGACGCCCCCTAGCCGGCACCGGGCCGACCCGTGAGGATCGGCCCGGTCGTACGGCTCAGGCCGTCGCGAAGAAGGTCCGCAGGTCGTCGACCACCACCTGGGGCCGCTCGAGCATCGCGTAGTGCCCGCCTTCGGGGTGCTCGGTGAACTGCTCGATGTTGCTGTTGTCGCGGTCGGCGAAGGCGCGGAGCGTCTGGAAGTCGTCGGCGAACACCGACACTCCCGTCCGGGCATGGTTCACCTGCGGCTCGGCGTCGCGGCGCGCCTCCTCGAAGTGGTAGCGCCCGACCGACGCCGACGTGTTGGTCAACCACTCGAAGGTGACCTCGGCGAGGATCTGCTCGGTCGTCACGAGG
Source organism: Mumia sp. zg.B17 (assembly GCF_019550915.1). Taxonomy (GTDB): domain Bacteria; phylum Actinomycetota; class Actinomycetes; order Propionibacteriales; family Nocardioidaceae; genus Mumia. Next base: position 117,860 of record NZ_JAHWCI010000009.1, on the reverse strand, counting down.
CTGGTCCCGTTGCCGAACGACATGAACAGCTCGTTCCAGGCGAGCTGCCCGACCGGTGAGTCGGAGACCCCCACCGCCACCGTCTGCGGCCGGGAGCCGTTCATGGCGTTGTAGCCGCCCATCGACTGGAACCACTGCATGTGCTCCAGCGCCGCGAACTCCTTCGGCCCGAAGCCCTCCATCTCGGCCGGGTCACCCGACGGGAACGAGAAGAGCTGGAGGACGTGGAGCCCGAGGAAGCCGGCGGGCTGCATCAGGCCGAGCTCGCGCGACACCATCGCGCCACCGTCGCTCCCGTGCACGCCGTACGCCTCGTACCCGAGTCGGCGCATGAGCACGTCGTACGCCGCCGCGACCCGCGCCATCGTCCACCCCCGGTCGACGACCGGCAGGCTGTAGCCGAAGCCGGGCATCGAGGGCACGACGACGTCGAAGGCGTCCTCCGCCCGACCGCCGTGCGAGACGGGGTCGACCAGCGGGTCGATCATGTCGAGGAAGTCGATCACGGAGCCCGGGTAGGTGTGCGCGAGCAGGAGCGGCGTCGCGTCCTTCTCGGCCGACCGGACGTGCAGGAAATGGATCGTCTGACCGTCGATCTCGGTCAGGAACTGGTCGTAGGTGTTGATCCGGCTCTCCACCTCGCGCCAGTCGAAGGCGTGGCGCCACTGCTCGACGACCTCGCGGAGATAGGCGTTGGGGACGCCGTAGTGCCAGTCGTCGCCAGGGGCTGGCTGCGGGAGCCGCGTGCGCTCGAGGCGCGCGGCGAGGTCGTCGAGGTCCGCCTGCGGGACGTCGATGCGGAAGGTTCGGATGGCGTCGCTCGCGCTCACGTCGGTGCTCATGAAAGGACGGTAGGACGCATTCAGGACGGTCAGATTCCTCAATCTGGGAGGATGCGGAGAATGTTGGAGACGTCAGCCCGGCTGCTCGCCCTTCTCGGCCTCCTCCAGTCGCGACCCGCGTGGTCCGGCCCCGAGCTCGCGGAGCGCCTCCAGGTCACCCCTCGCACGATCCGCCACGACATGGACCGCCTGCGGGAGCTGGGATATCCCGTCGAGGGTGCCCGCGGTCCGGCGGGCGGCTACCGGCTCGGCCCTGGAGCGAAGCTCCCCCCGCTGCTCCTTGATGACGCCGAGGCGGTCGCCGTCGCGATCGGCCTACGGACCGCCAGCGGCGTGGCCGGCATCGAGGAGAGCAGCGCGAGTGCCCTCGCGAAGCTCGAGCAGGTCCTGCCCGACCGTCTCCGCCGCCGGGTCGCGACGGTGACCAGCGCGCTCAGCGCCGGACCCGTCAACACCGACAGCAACGTGGAGGACCCCGAGATCGACCCCGCGGTCCTCTCACGCCTCACCGATGCGATCAGGGACCAGGAGCAGCTCCGCCTCGTGTACGAGGGCGAACGGCTCGACGTGGAGCCGTACCGTGTCGTCACCTGGCAGCGGCGGTGGTACCTCGTCGCCCGAGAGGTCCCTGGCGGTGCGTGGCGGGCGCTGCGGATCGACTGGGCGGAGATCAGCACGATGCCGCAACCACGGTTCGGCCCGCGTCCGATGGACGAACGGGACTACACCGCGTTCGTGGTGAGGGAGGTCGCTGCCGCAGGCTGGTCGGTGCACGCCCGCGTCACCGTCGCCGCAGCGGCCGAGGAGGTCCGTGCCCGCATCAACGACGCGGTCGGGGTCGTGGAGGCCGTCGACGAGCAGACGTGCGTCCTCGTCACCGGCGCCGACAGCATCGAGATCCTCGCCGTGTACGTCGGGATGCTCGGGCTCGACTTCTCGGTCGACTCACCGCCCGAGCTGGTCGAGCACGTCAGGCTCCTGGGCCGCCGCTACGCCGCCGCCGGCAGCGGTGATCTGCATCCGGGCGACGAGCCAGACCGTCGCGACGACGTGCAGCACGATCGCCGCGACGTACACCAGGTCGGGTGAGCCGTCGACGGCCTTCGTCGAGTCGCCCAGGTGCCACCAGGTCGCCACGACCAGGAAGACCTCCGCCGCCTGCCACCACAGGAGGTCGCGCCACACGGGGTGCGCCAGCACGGCGAGCGGGAGCAGCCACAGGGCGTAGCCCGGAGCGTACGTCGTGCCGACCAGCAGCAGCGCCGCCAGGAGACCGAAGGCGTAGCGGGCGGTCTGGTCGACGTCACCGGATCGGGCTGCGTAGAGGAACATGAGCGAGGTCGCGAAGGCGGAGACGCCGATCACCACCGCCGCGACGGCGACGGTCGAGGGTTCGGCACCCAGCTCACGCAGCACCGCCCAGATCGATCCCACTCCGTCGTCGCGATAGAGCCACCGCCGGACCACCTCGGTCAGGGCGTCGCCCGACGAGGCGACGTACGACGCCAGCCCGCCGACCGCGAGGGTCACGGCCGCGACCCCGATAAGCCGGCCGGCCGCAGGCGCGTGCCGGACGAGCGCCGTGGCCGCCAGGGCGACCAGAACCACGATCGGCCACCACGCGGTGAGCGTCGCGACCGCGAGGATGACACCCGCCGTACGCGCCCGCCCCGACGTCCAGACCGCGAGCCCGAAGGCGACGAGGGCGACCCCGACGAGGTCCCAGCCCACCCCCAGCAAGAGCGCGACCACCGGCGAGGCCGCCAACGGCATCAGCGAGAGCGTGGGGTCGGACCACGTCGGCCAGGGGCGCAGGGCGTCGTGCACGCGCGATCGACGCGCGGCTCGGGCGAGCGCCACGAGCGCGAGGAGCAGCGCGAGCAGCGAACCGAGCGCGACCACGCCGGTATACGCGACGGCCTCCCGGCGGACCTCGGGCTCCTGCCGGACCGTGTCCGGGTCCCGGCCGCCGCGGTCGGCACGGTCGGCACCGGTCACGGCCTGGACCAGCGAGGCTGCGCCGTACTGCAGGATGCCGACGGGCACCGTCACCGCGTTGACCGGCCACCGCCCGCCGTCGTCGGACCACGGGAGGACGCCCTCGGCGAGGCCCGTGGTCACGTACTCTCCGGGAAGCTCGCTCGCGCACAGCCGCGAGTACGACGCCCCCGCCGGGACCGGGCTCGTGGAGAACCAGCGCTCACCGTCCGCGACCGCGCAGGGCGTCTTGGTGACGAGGCCGAGCGTCCCGACGAGGACGGCGGTCGCCAGCAGGATCCGGAGCGGGGTCCACCAGCGGTTCGGTCGGACCCGCCCCCCCGCCGGCTCCGCCATGGTCAGTCGCCGAATCCGCCGCCACCGGGACCGCCACCGCCACCGGGACCGCCGGTCTCCTCAGGGGGCTCCGTCGGCATGGTCGGCATGGTCGGCATGGTGGGCTCGGTGGGCATGGTGGGCTCGGTGGGGAGCGTCGGCTCGGGCTCCGTCGGGCGCGGCGGGCGGTTCGGACGCGGCGGGCGGGTCGGCCGCTCGGGGCGCGGCTTCTCCGTCTCCGGCGTCGCCGTGGGCTGCGGGACGTACGTCTTGCCCTTGGTCGACTTGATGTTGGCCGGCTCGGGGAACTCGCCGCACTCGTCGCCGTCGAGCACCTTGTCCATGAAGCTGGCGAAGGTCTTGGCGGGGTACTGGCCGCCGTAGAACGTCGGCATGTAGCCGTTGAGGGCCTCGTTGCCGTTCTTGCCGCGGACGTACATCACCGCGGTGGCGAGCTTGGGTGTGTAGCCGACGAACCACGAGCTGGAGACGTGGGCGTCGCCGACCTCTTTGCCCTTCTCGGTCTTCTGGAACGTCGCTGTGCCGGTCTTGCCGGCGGTCGGGCACATGGTGCGGCCGTTCGTGCCGCTGCCCTCGCCCACGACCTCCTGGAGCGCCTTCGTCACGTCGGCGGAGACCGCCGCGGAGAAGGCCCGCTTCGGGGCGACCTGGTGTCGGACGACGTCCTCGCCGCTGCGGTCGGTCACGCGCTCGATGACGTACCAGTCGTTCTGCTTGCCGTTGTTGGCGAAGGTGGCGTAGGCGGCGGCCATCTCGACGTTGGGAACGGGCGCGTATCCGAGCGAGACGACCGCCACGCTGGGGTCGTACCGCTTCGCGGCGGTGTCGGAGATGCCGGCCTTGCGCGCCGCGTCGATCGTCTTCTGGCCTCCGTCGTCCATCACGTCGTAGGTGAGGTCGACGAAGGCGGTGTTGACCGAGTCCTTGGTCGCGGCCTCGAGGGAGACAGGCCCGAAGGACTTGCCGCCCGAGTCACCCTGGTTCTCGATCTCGGCGCCGTTCTCGAGGCGCAGCGGCGACGAGCCGTTGAGCTGCGTCTTGAGGCTGTAGCCGTCGCTGAGCGCTGCCGCCACCGCGAACGGCTTGAACGACGATCCCGGCTGCGACCCGAGCATCGCCCAGTTGAGCTGGCTCTTGAGGTAGTTGGAGCCGCCGTACATCGCGCGCAGCGCACCGGTCGCGGGATCGACGGAGGACAGCGCGACGTTGAGCTGCTTGAGGCCGTCCGGCTTCATCTCCTTGACCGTCTCGACGGCCGCCTTCTGCGCCTTGTAGTCGAACGTCGTGACGACCTTGAGACCACCGCCGGTGATCTGGGCGTCGCTGAGGCCCTCCTGCTTGAGCTGCTGCTCGGTGAGCCGCAGGAGGAAGCCCTTGGTGCCGCCGAAGCGGTTCGACTCCGCCTTCTTCTTCACCTTGGGGAGCTTGGCGGAGTACGACGCGAACTCGTCGGAGGTGATCGCCCCGGTCTTCTCCATCCCGCCGAGCACGTAGGTGTAGCGCGACATCAGACGATCGCGGTCGTCCTCGTCGTAGGGGTCGAAGGCGCTCGGGTTGTTGATGACCGAGGAGAGGAGGGCGGCCTGGGGTGCGGTCAGCTTTGCTGCCTTGTGGCCGAAGTAGGTCTGCGACGCCGCCTCGACGCCGTACGCGCCGTTGCCGAAGTAGATCGTGTTGAGGTAGCCCTCGAGGATCTCCTCCTTCGACATCTGGTTGTGCACCTTGATCGAGAGGAACGCCTCCTTGACCTTGCGGGCCATGGTGCGTTCCTGCGTCAGGTAGAGGACCTTGACGTACTGCTGGGTGATCGTCGATCCGCCGGAGGTCGTCTCCGACGTCGCGTTGTTACGCAGTGCGCGCGCGATGCCCTTGAAGTCGAGACCCTGGTTGGAGTAGAAGCTGCGGTCCTCGGCGGCGATGACGGCCGACTTGATCGTCTCCGGCATGTCCTCGAAGTCGATCGAGGTCCGGTTCTGGGTCTGGAAGTCGCCGATCTTGTGCTTGCCGTCGGAGTAGTAGACCTTCGTGGTCTGCGTGAGGAACTCCGCGTTGGCGCTCGGGATCGCCACCGACCGATAGGCGAAGTAGAGACCCGCGATCGCCAGGACGAACAAGATCACGCCGGTGATCAGCGCCCACTTCACGATGCGGCGCCACAGCGGCTTCGTCGGCTTGTCGCCCTCACCAGCCGGGTCGGCGCGACGGGCGCGGGAACCACTCGAAGAGGGCTCGGCCCTCCGCGAGCGTGGGGTCACGGGTCGGCCGTGCGACTGGTCCGCCACGCGTCGTACTCCTCAAGTGTTGCTTCCGGGGGAGGGACCTGCCCTGAGTGCAGGCAAGGCCGTCAGGACCACGTACGAGACGCGACCCACCGGCCAAGTGTGCCCAATGGGTGGGTCGATCCAAAACCCCACCGCCGTCCCAGCGCAGGTTGACATCAGTTCGATGTATCGGCACGATATATCTCGTCGTCGCCTCACTGCCTCGACGTGAGCGTGGAGAGGAGTTGTCGTGGCCAGGCGCGGAGCTGCACTCGAGTTCGCCGTTCTGGGGCTGCTCCACGACACGCCGATGCACGGTTACGAGCTCCGCAAGGAGCTCAATGCCCTTCTGGGGTGGTCGAGGGTGCTGTCGTACGGCACGCTCTACCCCTGCCTCAAGGCACTCGGCAAGAAGGGCTACATCGTCGCCGACGAGCCTGCCGACACGGCAGCGAACCGGGGACGACGGGGCAAGATCGTCTATCGCCTCACCGCTGAGGGCAAGGAGCACTTCGCCGACCTGCTGGCGGCGCCGGGCCCCTCGTCATGGGAGGACGAGACCTTCGGCATCCACTTCGCTTTCTTCGCGCGCACGGACTCCCGGACCCGTGTGCGCATCCTCGAGGGACGACGGAGTCGTCTCGAGGAGCGGCTCGAACGCGTCCGGACCGCGGCACAGAAGCGCCGCGAGCGCCTCGACGCCTACACGCTCGAGCTGCAGCGTCACGGGCTGGAGTCGGTCGAGCGCGAGGTGCGCTGGCTGACGGGACTGATCGACGCGGAGCGGTCCGGCAGGCCGCCGGGCGACGAGCCGGAGGGCCCGACCAACACCACCATCCCGCCCCACCACGGCGGATAGGACGAGAGACGGGGTCGCGAGACCCCGAGGAGGAGGAACCCCATGGGTTCGGTACGCGTAGCGATCGTGGGCGTCGGCAACTGCGCCACGTCGCTCATCCAGGGCGTGGAGTACTACAAGGACGCGGACCCCGAGGGGGCCGTCCCCGGTCTCATGCACGTCCAGTTCGGTGACTACCACGTCAAGGACGTCGAGTTCGTCGCCGCCTTCGACGTCGATGCCAAGAAGGTCGGGTTCGATCTCGCCGAGGCCACGCAGGCCAGCGAGAACAACACGATCAAGATCTGCGACGTGCCGCCCCTGGGCGTGACCGTGCAGCGTGGCCCGACGCTCGACGGCCTCGGCAAGTACTACCTCGAGACCATCGACCAGTCCGACGCCGATCCCGTCGACGTCGTGCAGGTCCTCAAGGACACCGGCGCCGACGTCCTGGTGTCCTACCTGCCGGTGGGCTCGGAGCAGGCGGACAAGTTCTACGCGCAGTGCGCGATCGACGCGGGCGTGGCGTTCGTCAACGCGCTGCCCGTGTTCATCGCCTCCGACCCCGAGTGGGCCAAGAAGTTCGAGGACGCCGGCGTCCCGATCATCGGCGACGACATCAAGAGCCAGGTCGGCGCCACCATCACCCACCGCGTGATGGCCAAGCTGTTCGAGGACCGCGGGGTCACGCTGGACCGGACGTACCAGCTGAACGTCGGCGGCAACATGGACTTCAAGAACATGCTCGAGCGCGATCGCCTGGAGTCCAAGAAGGTCTCCAAGACCCAGGCCGTCACCTCGAACCTCACCGGCCCGCTGGCCGGCAAGGTCGACGACAAGAACGTCCACATCGGCCCGTCGGACTACGTCCAGTGGCTCGACGACCGCAAGTGGGCCTACGTCCGCCTCGAGGGTCGTGCGTTCGGCGACGTGCCCCTCAGCCTCGAGTACAAGCTCGAGGTCTGGGACTCGCCCAACTCCGCCGGCATCATCATCGACGCGATCCGTGCCGCCAAGATCGCCAAGGACCGTGGCATCGGTGGCGCGCTGATCTCGGCGTCGTCCTACCTGATGAAGTCGCCGCCGGTCCAGCGCCCCGATGACCTGGGACGCAAGATGCTCGAAGCCTTCATCGCCGGAGACGAAGAGCGCTAGCGAGCGCAGCGGTCGGCCGAGGTACGAGGCCGCCCGCGCAGGACACCACCTCCCACGAACGGCGCGGTCCCCCTGGTCGGGGCCGCGCCGTTCGGCGTCTCCCCCCGATGTCGGCGCTCACCGGCAGGTCAGGAGACCCGGTCACCCGAGGCCACGTACTCCCAGTGCCACGGCTCCGGCCGTGATCCCCCTGGCCGGGCCCACGACGGCAGGGCCCAGCCGTACGACGGCGCGTTCGCGTTCATCCAGCTCCACGCGCTCGTGCCCGCCGCACCGTCTCCGGCCGTGCAGAGGTCGAGGGCCAGCCCCAGGCCGTGGTTGCTGGTGCCAGGAGGCGCGACCATGCCGGGATTGCCCGCGTGCATCGTGGCCTGCTGCGCATAGCTGCGGTAGCCGTTGTTGACGCAGGGATAGCGGCCGAACGCCTTCGTGAAGTCCTCCTGGAGCCTCGCCCACGCCTCCGCGGCGTCTGCCCGAAGCTGGACGCCCGAGCCGGGCACCGCGCACAGCGCGGACGCCGGGAGGCGGCCGTTCGGTCCGGACGGCTGGGCACCGCCGGAGGCGCAGTCGGCGATGATCGTCAACCGCTCGGCCACGGCGCGCCCCGCGGCGCTCAGGTCACCGGTGGCACGCAACCGGTCCTCCTCGTGCGACGACCGGCGCGCGTCCTCGGCCCGGACGGCGCTCAGGTGGGCCGCGGCCGCTGCGGCGTCTGCACGCTGCTGCTGCACGTGGTCGACCACGGGGATCGCGGCGGCGACGGCCGCGACCAGGACGAGGATCACCGCAACCGTCCGGTACGGCGGTCGTCGAGACCGCCTGGGTCGATCGGCACGGCGGCCGCCGGCAGGCGTCGTGGTGCGGCGTCGATCGGTGCGAGGTCGCTCGGTACGGCGCGAATCGGTACGGCGATCGCTCGGGGCGGTGCTCGATGCCGCAGTCGGCGACACGGGTGACGGCTCCGCCGCCGTGGGCGGAGCAGAGTGCCGTCCGCCCACCGGTGATCCCCTCGTCCCTCCCCGCGCACGTCACCCTAGCGACGCGACATCCCCGAAGGCCACGGATTGACACCTTTCTGCCTTGCCGCTTTCTGCCTCGCCGCGCGAGGTGCTTGCCCAGACGGCGAGGCAGCGAGAGGGTCGGTCGGATGACGAGACCGACGACCCGCTTCGTGACCTGGACCGGCGCCGAGGACGATCCCGCCCGCCTGGAGTCGGCGACCCTGTCGCTCGCCGACAGCCGGCTGACGGCACGGGGCACCTCTCGGGCCTCCTCGTACGCCGTGGCCTGGTCGCTCACCACGGGCGACGCCTGGGTGACGCGGCGCCTCGACCTGTCGGTCCACGGTGACGGGTGGTCGAGGACGCTCGCCCTCGTCCGCGACGATGCCGGATGGACCGGGACGGGGGCGGCGCACGGGTCCGGAGGCCCGCAGAGCCCACCTGGGCTGGCCGACCCCGACTCGGTCGCCGAGGCGCTCGACTGCGACATCGCGCTCTGCCCCGTGACGAACACGATGCCGGTCCTGCGCCACGGGCTCGTCTCGAACGGTCCGGGGCCGGAGATCCCCCACGTCATGGCATGGGTGGACGTGCCGTCGCTGACCGTGATCAGGAGCGATCAGATCTATCGCGCACTCACGCCGTACGACGCCGACGGGCACGCCGTCGTGCGCTACGCCAGCGCGAGCCGCGACTTCGTCGGCGACCTCACTGTGGACGTCGACGGCATCGTGGTCGACTACCCGGAGCTGGCGTACCGGGCAAGCGTGACGTCGGCCGTCCGTTAGGCGCCGTCGCGCCCCGCCCACCAGGCGAGCAGCGCCTCGCGGGCGTCGTCCTCGCTCAGCGGCCCGCGGTCGAGGCGCAGGTCGAGCAGGAAGCGGTACGCGTCGCCCACCACACGGCCCGGTCCCACGCCGAGGATCTCCATGATCTGGTTTCCGTCGAGGTCCGGGCGGATCTTGTCCAGCTCCTCGGCCTGGGCGAGCTGGTCGATCCGGTCCTCGAGGTCGCCATAGGTCCGCTGGAGCCGCTCGGCCTTGCGGCGGTTGCGGGTCGTCGAGTCGGCACGGGTCAGGATGTGGAGCCGCGCGAGCTGGTCGCCGGCGTCGCGGACGTAGCGACGGACGGCCGAGTCGGTCCACTCGCCGGTGCCGTAGCCGTGGAAGCGCAGGTGCAGCTCGACGAGCAGGGCGACGTCGTCCACGATCTCGTTCGAGAAGCGCAGTGCGCGCAGCCGCTTGCGCGCGAGCTTGGCACCGACGACGTCGTGGTGGTGGAACGTCACGGTGCCGTCCTCGAGGAAGCGGCGCGTACGGGGCTTGCCGACGTCGTGCAGCAGCGCCGCAAGCCGGGTCACGAGGTCCGGTCCACCGCCGGGGAGCCGCACCTCCAGCGCGATCGCCTGCTCCAGGACGGTCAGCGAGTGGTCGTACACGTCCTTGTGACGGTGGTGCTCGTCGCGCTCCAGCCTCAGCGCGGGCAGCTCCGGGAGCACGTAGGCGGCGATGCCGGTGTCGACCAGCAGCGTCAGACCGGGACGGGGGTGCTCACCGAGCAGCAGCTTGCTGAGCTCGTCGCGGACGCGCTCCGCGGAGACGATCGTGATGCGCTCGGCCATCACCGTCATCGCCTCGACGACCTCGTCGACGGGCGTGAACCCGAGCTGCGAGACGAACCGTGCGGCCCGCATCATCCGCAACGGGTCGTCGTCGAAGGACTGGGTCGCCGCGACGGGCGTCCGGAGCAGCTGCGCCTCGAGATCGGCGAGCCCTCCGAACGGGTCGACGAAGGTGCGGGTGCCGAGCAGGTACGCCATCGCGTTGACGGTGAAGTCGCGCCGGGAGAGGTCGCCCTCGAGCGAGTCGCCGTAGTCGACCTGCGGCTTGCGTGAGGCAGGGTCGTACTTCTCGCTGCGGTAGGTGGTGATCTCCACGTGAACGTCGCCCTTGCGCGCCGCGAGGGTGCCGTACTCGCGGCCGACGTCCCACGTGGTGTCCGCCCATCCCTCAAGCAGGGCCTCGACGTCGTCGGGTCGCGCCGAGGTCGTCAGGTCCCAGTCCTGCGAGGGCCGCCCCAGGACCGCGTCGCGCACGGGACCGCCCACGAGAGCGAGGGTGTGACCCGCGTCGGCGAAGCGTCGGGCGAGCTCTCCGACGGCCGGAGTGGTCTCGAGGAGATCGGTCACGGCGGCGGCGGGATCGCGCAGCGCAGGGGAAGAAGAGGCGGTGGCCATGACCCACCACTCTACGTGGGCGACGCAGGCGCCGTGACCGCTCGCTCTAGCATTGGCCCCGATGACACGCGTCGATGACTGCTCCTCCCGACCCGCGCGCCGACGTACCGCGTGGGCGGCGGTCGCGACCGTGCTTGCTGCCCTGCTCGTGGGCCTCCTCCCCGCCGTCGCTGCCGCGCCGGCCCAGGCGGCGGACTCCGACCGGCTCTCGGTCACCATCGACGCACTCTCGCCGACCGCGCTGGGTCCCGGCGGGACGCTGACGCTCAGCGGTCGCATCACCAACCCGTCCTCGGGATCGTGGAACCGTCTGCGCGTGCACCTCGTGATGCCGCCCGTCCCGCTCACCGACCAGACCGCCGTTGACAACGCGCTCGCCTCGCCCACACCGCTGGTCACGGGCACGCGGTTGACGTCCCCGTCGGCCGTCGTGTCGGCCGGCGACCTGGCCCCCGGCGACACGACGACCTTCCGGCTCCAGGTCCCTGCCTCCGAGCTCCCGCTCACCACCGCAGGCGTCTTTCCCGTCGGCGTGCACGTGCTGGCGACCGGTGAGGACGCCGAGCGTTCGGGCGACGCTGTGGGACGTGCCTACACCGTCGTGCCGTACGTCGGTGAGGAGCGCACGGCTCCCACACAGGTCTCGGTCGTGTGGCCGTTCGTCGCGCCCGTGCAGCGTGACGAACGCAGCCGCTACGTCGACACGTCCGCGCTCGTGGACGCCGTCTCCCCCGGTGGTCGCCTCCGGCGGCTCCTGGACCTTGCGCGGTCCGAAGACTCCTCCCCGAGCACGGTCCTGATCGATCCCGCGCTCCTCGACGCCCTGCGCGACATCGCCAACGACTCCTATGGACCGGTCCGGCCCAACGGGCCCGGCGGCGCCGCGCCGTACGCCGCCGGTGACGTCCCCGCCGAAGCCACCAGCGCGGCGCAGCGGGCGCGCCTCTTCCTCGACGAGCTCGTCGCGTACGCCGGGCGGCACTCCGTCTGGGCGGTGCCCTACGGTCGTCCGGACGTGTTCGCGATCACCCGTCGTGCCGCCGGCGACCCCGGTACGACGGTCGTGCAGGCCGCTCGGCGCGCGACCGAGGCGACGCTCGCCCAGTTCGGCCTGACCGCGCGCATCGTCACGTGGCCGCCCAGCGGGATCACCAACGGCAACCGGATCAACGGGTCACGCCGGCTCGGTTCCACCGCGTCGCTGGTCTCGCCCGAGGTGCTCTCCGGGTGGTCGCCCGCCGACAGCACCGCACTGAGCGCGACCATCGGCGGCGAACAGATGAGCCTCGTCGTGCTCGACCCGACGCTGGCGCAGGACGAGGGCTCGACCAGCTCCACCCTGGGCCTGCGCCAGCGCGTGGCCGCGCGGGCAGCCCTGGGGTCCCTCGGATTCGGGTCGCGGCACGTGGTCGTCGTACCCGGCGTCTCCTTCGACCCCGGGAGCGAGTGGTCTCGGGCGCAGTTCCACGACCTCTTCGAGCCCCGATGGGTCCGGCCCGTCGGCGCCGACGCCCAGGTCGGGGCGGACTCGCAGGCATGGAGAGGGCGCGTACGCCTTCCCCCCAAGGCCAACCAACGTGCCATCTCGCAGGATCAGGTCCAGGCCGCCGCGCGGATCGTCACCAACGGGCGCGTCGTGAGCCAGCTTCTCGGCGACGACGAGCGGCGCAACATCTTCTACGACCAGAGCGCGGCGCTCGCCGCCTCCCAGGACTGGCGGTCGGCACGCACACGAGGCCTGCAGCACGCCGAGTCGCAGGCCGAGGCGGTCGAGAGGATCCTCGAACGCGTGAGCGTCTCCGCGTCGTCGTTCGTCACGCTCTCGGGATCGTCGGGGCGGTTCCCGATCACCATCACCAACCAGTTGGGATCGCCGGTGACGGTCGGAGCGAGATTCACCTCCGACGACAGTGCCGCGCGCATCGACGACATCCTCCCGCAGGAGGTCGGGGCAGGGCAGAGCGTCACGATGACGGTCACCGCCGACGTCGGCCAGGCGACCACCACGACCTTCGGCGTGTCGCTCGTGACCACCGACGGATCGACCGTCGGGGACGAGGTGCGTTTCACCGTCCGTTCGAGCGTGGTGGGTCGTGTCATCTGGGTCTTCCTCGGCCTTGCGACGCTCCTGGTCGTCCTCGCGGTCGTTCGTCGCGTGGTGACGGGCCGCAAGGTCGAGACGCTCGACGACGAGCCAGGTGACGGGACTCCTGAGACTCCGTCCGAGACCGCCACCGTCCCGACACGCCCGGCGCGGGAGCCGGACGCATGAGCAAGCACCGCCGCGCCCGTCGCGAGAAGCGCCGCGTCACCCCCGTCGCCCTTGTCACCGCTCGCGAGGCCCCCCTCGCCGCCGAGGCGGTCGAGGCGACCGAGGAGGTCGACGAGACGAGCGACGCCGTCGCGGAGGCCGTACGCCGTACGTCGACCGGTCTGCTGTCGGCCAGCGTCCTGATGGCCGCGGGCACACTCGTCTCCCGGCTGTCGGGATTCGTCCGGTCTGCGCTGATCTTCGCCGCGATCGGCGCGAGCCTGAACGCCGACATCTTCACCGGCGCCAACACGATCCCCAACGCGCTCTACGTCCTGCTCGCGGGGGGCGTGTTCAACGTCGTCCTGGTCCCGCAGCTGGTGCGGGCGATGAAGAACGACAGCGATGGCGGCGAGGCGTACGCCCAGCGGATCATCACGCTCGGCCTGCTCGTCCTCGGCATCTCGACCGTCGTGCTCGTCATCGCGGCGCCTCTGCTCGTGAGGGTCGTCTTCGACAGCCGCCTGTTCGACCCCGGCAACGAGGACGCGCTGTCGTCGGCGTACGCGTTGATGCGCTACTGCCTCCCGCAGATCTTCTTCTACGGCGCCTTCGTCCTCGTCGGCCAGATCCTCAACTCCCGGGGCCGCTTCGGGCCGATGATGTGGGCGCCGATCGTCAACAACCTGATCTCCTGCGCCATCCTCGTCACCTACATCGTGCTGTACGGCGAGAGCAACGGCTCGGGCGGTTTCACCGGACCGCAGGAGCTGCTGCTCGGCGTCGGCTCGACGATCGGGATCGCGGCCCAGGCCCTCGTGCTGCTCCCCTACCTGCGAGCCGCCGGCTTCCACTACCGTCCGCGGTTCGACTTCCGTGGGGTCGGGCTGGGCCACACGCTCAAGCTCGGCGCGTGGACGCTCGGCTTCATCCTGGTCAACCAGGTGATGTTCGTGGTCATCACCCGCATCGGCACCAGCGCCGGCCTCCTCGCGATCACCGACGGCAACCCTGATCCCGCGGGGACGACGGTCTACGCGAGCGCCTTCCTCATCACCCAGGTCCCGCACGGGGTGATCACCGTCTCGCTCGTCACCGCGACCATGCCGCTCATCTCACGGCTCGCCGCCGAGGGCGACCTGCGCCAGGTGAGGAACGAGGTCCAGAACAACATCCGATCGGTGCTGGCACTCCTCGCGCCGATCGCCGTCGCCGTCTTCGCGCTCTCCGGACCGCTCGGCACCGTCGTCGGCTCCTGGGGCTCGATGGAGGGCAACACCGAGACGATCAGCACCACGATCGCCGCGTTCGCCCCGGCGATCATCTTCTTCTCGCTGCACTACATGAGCCTTCGCGGCTTCTACGCGCTCGAGGACACCCGCACGCCGTTCTTCATCCAGATCGTGCTGGCGACGGTCAACATCGGGCTCGCGGTCACGCTCGCGTCCCAGGTGGAGCCCAGCGCGATCGCGCCCACGCTCGCGGTGGCGTACGGGGGGGCGTACCTGGTGGGTTCACTGCTGTCCATCACCGTCTTGTCGACGCGCATCGGGCCCGTCCTCGACGTACCCTCGCTCGTCTACCTCCTGCGGCTCGTGGCCGCCTGCGTCGTGACGATGGCGGTCATGCTGATGCTGTCCGCCTTCCTCCTGGAGCCGCTCGGCCTGGACAGCGTGGGCAAGATCGACGCGCTCCTGGCGCTGGTCGGCGTCGGCGGGATCGGGGCCGGCGTCTATCTCGCGCTGGCGTGGCTGCTGCGAATCCGTGAGGTCACGGCGGTCGTCCGAACGGTTCTGCGCCGCTGACGGACGACCGGCTGCTCCCCGGATAACATGAGGTGTGGACCAGACCGCGGCACTCAGCTCGGGCCTCCTGCTGTCTGGGCGCTACCGCCTCGACGACCTCATCAAGGAGTCGGGGGGTGCGGTGACGTGGAAGGCCTACGACACTGTCCTCGACCGCGCCGTCGGCATCCAGGCGGTCCGGGCCGACGACCGGCGCGCCACGGCCTTCGTCATCGCCGCAGGGCGCTCGACCGCAGTCTCGGACCCGCGCTTCCTGCGGGTGCTGGACATCGTCGAGGGTGACCACGGCCATACCTACCTGATCCGCGAGTGGGCGCGCGCCGTCTCTCTCGACCACGTCCTCGGGCCCTCCACGCTCACCAACGCGCGTTCGACCCACGTGGTTCTTGAGCTCGCCGACGCCTTCGCCGACGCCCACGAGGCCGGCGTCTACCACCGTCACCTCCGCCCAGCGACGGTGCTGCTGAAGGACAACGGCGGCATCCGCATCATCGGTCTCTCGACCGACCACGCACTCCGGTCGGCTCACCACGACGTCGACGACGCCGACGTCGGCTACGCCGAGCAGCTCGACGTCGAGGCGCTGGGCAAGATCCTCTACGCCTGCCTCACCGGTCGCTACCCGGGTGAGGACGAGCTGCTCGCTCCCGCACCACGCGAGCACGGTCGGCTCCTGCGGCCGCGGCAGGTCCGTGCTGGCGTGTCGCACGACGTCGACACCGTGTGCGACAGGATCCTCGGTCGGCCTCCTCGCCACCACCGACCACCGCTGCGGACCGCTCGTGACGTCGCGCTCGAGCTGGCCATGACCGGCGACGACGATCCGGCCGATCCCGAGGCGACCGGCGCCTCCTCGCCGGATCTGTACCGTCACGACCCCGTACGCTCCGCGCTCTCCGAGCCCCCGCCGGCGGTCAACCCGCCGAAGCCTCGTCCGGCTGCTTTCGCACCCACCCCGCCGACGCCGATGGAACGCGGGTTCTCGAAGGTTCGACGCTCGGCGAAGGGCGAGCGCAAGCTCATCTGGCTCGCGCTGGTCGTCATGGTGGTCCTGGCCGCTGCGGTGACGTTCATCCTGGGTCGTGTCTCGGCGCCGTCCGCGCAGTCTCCGAGCGGCAGCGGGGAGGTCCCCGAGGTCAGTCGCTCGATCGTGGACTTCGGCGTGAAGGACGTGGTCTCGTTCGATCCGCCGCCCGACGGCGACGGCGACGAGAACCCCGGCCAGGCGGAGCTCGCGGTCGACGGCGATTCCTCGACCGCGTGGACCACCCGTGAGTACTACCGGCGCAACGACCTCGGTGGGCTCAAGGACGGTGTCGGGCTGCTCGTCGACCTCGGCCGCTTCCGTGACGTCACGGCGATCCAGGTCGACTTCGGCGCGTCGCCCACCTCGTTCCGTGTCTATGCCGCACCTGGCCGCAAGCGTCCTCCCACCGGGACCGGGCAGATGGAGCGCATCGGTGGCTACTCCGACGCGCCCAGCGGCGCATCCGTGTCCCTCTCGCAGGCGGTCTCGACCCGCTACCTCCTGATCTGGCTCACACGGCTCCCCGAACGCAAGTCGGACATCTACGAGGGTGCCGTCTCGGAGCTCACCGTCCAAGGGCTGGAGTAGCCGCGGCCCCCCGGACGGCCGCGTCGTCGTCCAGGAATGGTCCGGACCTAGGATGCGTTGTGAGGGTACGGCCCCAAACCGTACTGTTCTTGACACCGAAGGCGGAGCATGTCCACTGATGTACGCAACGTGATCATCATCGGCTCGGGTCCTGCCGGTTACACGGCAGCGATCTACACCGCACGCGCGAACCTCGCGCCGTTGGTCTTCGAAGGGTCCGTCACGGCCGGTGGTGCCCTCATGAACACGACCGACGTCGAGAACTTCCCGGGCTTCCCCGAGGGCATCGAGGGTCCGGCGTTGATGGACAACCTCCGCCAGCAGTCTGAGCGTTTCGGCGCCGAGCTGGTGGCCGACGACGTCGTCGAGGTCGACCTGACGGGCGCGGTCAAGATCGTCCGTACCGCGACCAGCGAGCACCATGCCCGGGCGGTCATCCTCGCCATGGGCTCCGGCTACCGCAAGCTGGGCGTCGACGGGGAGGACCGGCTGTCCGGCCGCGGCGTCAGCTGGTGTGCGACCTGTGACGGCTTCTTCTTCCGCAAGCAGGAGATCGTGGTCGTGGGCGGCGGTGACTCCGCTGTCGAGGAGGCCACCTTCCTGACCCGCTTCGCCGACAAGGTCACCCTCGTCCACCGCCGCGAGGAGCTGCGCGCAAGCAAGATCATGCAGGAGCGGGCGTTCAAGAACGACAAGATCGAGTTCGCCTGGAACTCGCGGGTCAAGGAGATCCGAGGGGAGCTGTCGCTCGAGGGCGTCGTCCTCGAGGACACCGTGACGGGCGAGGAGCGCTTCCTTCCGGCGACGGGCCTGTTCATCGCGGTCGGTCACGACCCGCGGTCGGAGCTCCTCAAGGGTCAGGTCGACCTCGACGCCGAGGGGTACGTCCTCGTGCAGCCCGGGTCGACCCGCACCAACGTCCCCGGAGTCTTCGCCTCGGGTGACCTCGTCGACCACACCTACCGGCAGGCGATCACCGCTGCCGGCACCGGCTGCTCGGCCGCCCTCGACGCCGAGCGCTACATCGCAGACCTCGAGCACGCCGATCTCGTGACCAGCTGATCGCCCGATCAGGTGCTCGGAATCCCGCGACACCCCCGGGTGTTGCAGAAGACACATTGATGGACGCCGTACCGCCAACCGAAGGGGTAGCCACTGTGGGCAACATCCAGGCCGTCACCGACGCCGAGTTCCAGACCACCGTCCTGGGCTCCGACAAGCCCGTGCTCGTCGACTTCTGGGCTGAGTGGTGCGGGCCGTGCCGCCAGGTCTCCCCGATCCTCGAGGAGATCGCCGCAGAGCACGGTGACAAGATCACCATCGTCAAGATGAACGTCGACGAGAACCCTCGGACGCCCGCGTCGTACCGCGTGACCTCGATCCCGACGCTCAACGTCTACCAGAACGGCGAGATCGTGCAGTCGATCATCGGCGCCAAGCCCAAGAGCCTGCTGCTCAAGGAGCTCGACGCGTTCGTCGGCTGACGTCCTCGGGCGTGACCGCCCGCCGACCGCAGCGCAACTGAGAGGGCCCCGGCATCATTGATGCCGGGGCCCTTCTGTGCTCCGCCCGTGCGCTCACGGTAACCGGCGACGTTGATGTGTCGACGTTGATTTGTCGACAAATCTCTAAGTCGATGTGGGTGCGCGACCCGGCGTCCTCAGGCTCAGTCGCCGGAGGGTGCGTCCGGCGAGCCCGCTGCGATGTCTGCGGGGTCCATCAGGGTGACGATGCGCTCGAGGTCGTCGATCGAGGCGAACTCGACCGTGATCTTGCCCTTGGTCTTGCCCAGATCGACCTTCACCCGCGTGTCGAAGCGGTCCGCGAGGCGGTCGGCCAGATCGACCAGCTTCGGAGCGACCGGCCGGCGAGGCCGCTGGCGGGGTTCAGCGTCGGGCTCATCTCCTTCACCGAGCGCGACGAGCTCCTCCAACGCGCGGACCGAGAGACCTTCGGCCACCACCCTCTGCGCGAGCCGGTCCTGGCGGGCGGGATCGGTGACGGCGACGAGGGCACGCGCGTGGCCCGCGCTGATCACGCTGGCGGCAACTCGACGCTGGACCGCCGGGCTCAACCGCAGGAGCCGCAGGGTGTTGCTGATCTGCGGTCGGGATCGGCCGATGCGTGTCGCCAGCTCGTCGTGCGTGCATCCGAAGTCATCCAGGAGCTGCCGGTAGGCCGCGGCCTCTTCGAGGGGGTTCAGCTCCGACCGGTGCAGGTTCTCCAGCAACGCGTCGCGCAGGAGGTCCTGGTCGGAGGTGTCCCGCACGATGGCGGGGATGACCTCGAGCCCGGCGGCCTTCGTCGCTCGCCAGCGGCGCTCGCCCATGACGAGCTCGAACGTCTCGTCGCCGACCGACCGGACGACGACCGGCTGAAGAAGCCCGACCTCTTGGATCGAGTGGACGAGCTCGGCCATCGCGTCTTCGTCGAAGACCTCGCGGGGCTGACGCGGGTTCGGGGCGACCTTGTCGACCGGGATCTCAGCGAAGTAGGCGCCAGCGACGGCTGTGAGGCCCTGCTCGGCACCGGTATCCGCACCGGCATCCTGTCTGGCGTCCTTACCCGCGTCGAGCCCGTCGGTGACGTGCGCGTCCTGGTGCCGTCCACCGGCGTCAGAGCTTGAGGCTGCCCGGGTATCCGCGTCGGGCTCCGTGGTCGGATCGGCGGTCAGTGTGGACGTTGCTGTCGGGGAAGCCGCCGTTTCACGTGAAACAGAGGGCGCCGTGGGGATCAAGGCACCGAGGCCTCGCCCGAGTCCGCGGCGTTGCTGGCTCATTCGTGTGCTCCTTGGTCGGCGCCTGCACGCGCTCCTGCGTCGGCGATCTCTCGGGCCGCCTCCAGGTAGGCCAGGGAACCCGGCGAGCTCGGGTCGTACGTGATGACAGTCTGCTGATAGCTGGGTGCTTCCGAGATCCTGACCGAGCGCGGAATGGCCGTCTTGAGCACCCGATCGCTGAAGTAGGCACGGACTTCGTCGGCGACACCCGCGCTCAGTCGCGTACGGGCGTCATACATTGTGAGGAGGATCGTGCTCAGGTTGAGCGCCGGGTTGAGCTGCTCCTGGACCATGTCCACCGTCTTCACCAGCTGACTGAGGCCCTCCAGTGCGTAGTACTCGCACTGGATCGGGATCATGACCTCGCGGGCTGCGACCAACGCGTTCACGGTCAGGAGACCCAGCGACGGCGGGCAGTCCACATAGACGTAGTCGTACGGCCGGCTCTTCTCCGCATCGGAAGCCAAGAACGCCTCGAGTGCTCGTCGCAGTCGGTTCTCGCGTGCCACCATCGGGACGAGCTCGATCTCCGCGCCCGCCAGCGCGATCGAGGCGGGGAGGACGTCAAGATTGTTGACGTCGGGACACGGCTGGATCAGGGACTCGATGCTTTGTCCGTCGACGAGGACCTCATAGACACCAGCGGTCTCCGCGTCGTGCTCGACCCGAAGCGCCGTGGAAGCGTTGCCCTGGGGGTCCAGGTCGATCACGAGGACGCGTTGACCGTGTGTCGCCATCGCAGCCGCCACATTGACCGTGGTGGTGGTCTTGCCGACGCCGCCCTTCTGGTTCGCGACGACGATCACGCGCGTCGCCGTAGGACGCGGCATCGGGTCGTGCTTCTCCGCCAGCTGCTGGCGCATCAGTGATGCGGCGACTTCCTGAGCGAGCGGCGTGTCGGCGGCGATGTCACCGCCGTGCGCGAGGTCGGACGCGCGTGGGAACGCCGGGGGACGGTCAGTGTCGTTCACGCGGGCCACTCCTCGTGGTTCGTCTTGGTTTCACGTGAAACCGGGGGTTGCTGCCAGCCAACCGGGCCGCGCGTGAGGTCTGCCGGGAGCGGGTTGACCTTGGAGCTGATCCACGGATAGCCCAACCCGGACGCAATCTTGTCCTGCATTCAGCCCACCTTGTCGATCATCACCATCGTCGTGGGAGTGTCGACGACTCCCTCACCGTACGTGGTGACTCGCGCATTTGTCCCCTTCGCCGCGCGGACTGTGGACTGTGCCTCACGGATCTCCTCAGCAGCCGACGATCCCTTGATCGCCCACATCTGGCCGCCCGGTCGGACCAGTGGCAGCGACCACCTGGCCAGCTTGTCGAGAGCCGCCACCGCGCGAGACGTCACGATGTCGTACTGCGTACGGACGTCCTCAGCGCGAGAACGAAGAACTGTCACGTTGTCCACACCGAGGTCGGAGGCGACCTCCTCGAGGAAGCTCGTCCGGCGAAGGAGCGGCTCGATGAGCGTCATCGCGACGTCGGGCCGGGCGATCGCCCAGACCATGCCCGGCAGCCCCGCCCCGCTCCCGATGTCGGCCACGCTGGCGCCGGCGGGGAGAGCGGGCGCGACCACACCGCAGTTGAGGATGTGGCGCTCCCAAAGACGCGGAACCTCCCGTGGGCCGATCAGACCGCGGACGACACCGGCGTCAGAGAGCATGTCGACATAGGCAGACACCACCTCGACGCGGTCACCGAAGATGATCCGGGCCGCGTCGGGGGGCGATGTTCCACGTGAAACATCCATCTGCACCGTCAGTCAGCCAGGATGACGACGCGTCGCTCGGGCTCCTCGCCCTCGGACTCGCTCACGAGCCCTGCAGCCGCCACGGCGTCGTGCACGACCTTGCGCTCGAACGGCGACATCGGCGCGAGCCGTGCCGGCTCGCCAGACTCCCGCACCGAAGCGATCGCCGACTCGGCAATCTGCTGCAGCTCCTCGCGGCGCTTCGCGCGGAATCCCTCGACGTCGAGCATCAGACGGCTGCGCTCGCCAGTCTCACGCAGCACGGCCAGCCGAACCAGCTCCTGGAGGGCCTCGAGGACCTCTCCATCCCGTCCGACGAGCATCCCCAGGTCTCCCCCGACGATGGAGACGGAAGCCCGATTGCCTTCAACGTCCATGTCCAGGTCGCCGTCGAGATCGGCGATGTCGAGGAGCTCCTCAAGGAAGTCGGCTGCGATGTCGCCCTCGTTCTCGAGACGCTCGAGCCGCTTGCTTCGCGACGGCTCGTCACCCGTCGGGTCGGTCGCCATGTCCACTGCTTCGGTCTCTCGCGACGTGTCTGTCACGACGTCACACCTCCCTGCCCGGACTCTTCGCCCGGCGCACTCTCGTCACCCCGCGAAGCGTCGCCCGGACGGCTCTCGCCGCGGGGACCGCTTCCCTTCTTGCGCTGCTCGCGCGACTGCTTCTTCGGCTGCTGGCGCCGCGGACCCGGCTTCTCCTCGGCGACGGGAGCCTCGGGCTCGACCTCGACCACCTTGCCGCGCTTGGTGTCGCGCTGCTGCTTGGCCTCGAAGGCCGGGGTGCCCGGAGCCGGGTTGTTGCGGATCACATAGAACTGCTGGCCCATCGTCCACGCGTTCGAGGTCGTCCAGTAGATGAGAACGCCGACGGGGAACGCGACACCGCTGATCGCGAAGACAAAGGGAAGGACGTAGAGGAGGAGCTTCTGCTGCTGGGCGTACGGGCCGGTGAGCGCATCCGCAGGCATGTTCTTGGACATCAGCTGACGCTGAGTGAGGAACGTCGATGCGGTCATCAGCACGACGAGCACCGCGCAGACGATCTTGACGTGCACGCTGTCGTCGGTGAAACGGCTCGCGATCTGGACGCCCAGGAAGGTCGCCTCGCGGATGGAGTCGGCCTGATCCTGACTCAGAACGCCGTACGTCTTGCCGCCGGCCGCGCCGTTGATCACCCGGAACAACGCGAAGAAGATCGGCATCTGCAGGATCAGCGGCAGGCACGACGCGAACGGGTTCGTCTTGGCCTCGCGGAACAGCTTCATCTGCTCCTGGGCCATGCGCTCCCGGTCGTGCCCGTACTTCTTCTGGAGCTCGCGGATCTTGGGCTGCAAGATCTGCATGTTGCGGCTGGCCTTGATCTGCTTGACGAACAGCGGGATCAAGAGCATCCGGATCGTCACGGTGAGCCCGATGATGGACAGCGCCCAGGTCCACCCCGAGTCCGTGTCCATGCCGATCTTGGTGAACAACCAGTGCCAACCCACCATGATCGCGGAGACCGGGTAGTAGAGCACCTGCATGATGGCGTCGAAGAAGTCGCCGATGGCGGAGAACATCAAACCCCTCGGGATGGAGTCGCGGATGATCCGGCGGATGCGGATCGTGGGGGAACGGGATCGTAGCCACCGGCCGCCCAAGGATGGCAACGGGCGACACGTCGGGCAGCCATCCAGCTGCCTCGAAGTGCGCCGTGCTCCTCGACCGCGGTGAGTGCGTAGGCCGAGCAGGAAGGATAGTACCGACAGACCTGCCCGTACATCGGACTGATCGCGAAGCGGTAGGCCTTCAGGAGGGCAACGAGTACGGGCTTCATGACGGGGCCACCGGCGTCGAGGAGGCGGAAGCGCCCGACAGCCTGCCGAAAGCCTTGTCGACGTCCGAACCGAGCTCGGCGCTCGACTTCCGGGCAGAGGCCGGCAGTGCCCGGAGGACGAGGTCGGTGCCTCCGGGGATGTCGGCGAGACGAGCAGCGACGACTCCCCGCAGGCGCCGCTTGACCGTGTTGCGGGTCACTGCGTCGCCGACCTGCTTGCCGACCACGAATGCCACGCGCACCGGCTCCTGAGGAGAACGAGCCCCGAAACGAACATGGGCGAGGACCGTGCGGGATCCCGCACGACGTCCTCGCCTCATCGTTGTTCGGATGTCGTCGCTCGTACGGAGTCGGTGCCGCGAGCTCAGCACCGGACTACCAGCACGGCTCAGGCCGACAGACGCTCGCGGCCCTTGCGGCGACGGTCCGCCAGGATCGCGCGGCCGGCGCGGGTGCGCATACGCAGGCGGAAGCCATGCTTGCGCGCGCGGCGGCGGTTGTTCGGCTGGAAGGTGCGCTTGGTCACGGGAGTGCTCCCCATCGTGTCTCGGACCGCAACGCTCGCGGTCATCGGGTACTGGGCGTCAGAGATGTGCCGGTTCGACGGCCACCGCCCGCCCACGTAGGTGGACAGTGACTGTCCGTACGTAGGCATGCGGCAGGTGTCGATACGGTCGACCTCACCACGGTACGCGGTCCCTCCACAGCGGGTCAAACCGGCCTACACCCGTGACCACCCCCACGTCCAGGGGCCACGCCGGAACCCCGGGTTGCGGGATGTCCTGGACCCTGTGGACAATCGGGTGTCGGTGACTCTCTCGGGCTGTTAGCGTCCCGGGGACCACCGGTATCCACAGGGTACGTCGCGACCCACGGATACCCAGAAAGCGCTGAGATGACGGGGATCTCAGCGCTGGGACCAGTAAGTCCACACATTGTGGATAACTATGTGGACGCCTGTTCCGTCACGGAGCCGGAGATTGGGGCCAACATGGACGATGAGCAACAGCCCGGCAGCACTGATCGGCTCGACGGCGCCACTCTGCACCAAAGGTGGAACGCGATCACCGAGGTGCTCCCGGTCACGACGCGGGCGTGGGTGACCAGCTCGGTGCCCATCACGCTCCACGAGAACACCCTGCTCGTCGGCGTACCCAACGACTTCACCCGCACGCAGATGGAGGCCCGTCTGCGCCCCCAGCTCGAGCAGGCGCTGTCCGACTCGTTCGGCCGGCCGATCCGGATCGCCGTGACGGTCGACCCGAACGTCCTCCCTGCAGGCAACCGGTTCGACGAGAACGACTCGGAGCCTGACATCGATTTGTCGACAAGTCGAGAAGGTGATCCGGAGTCCGACAGGGTGGGGTCGGCCGAAAGGGTCAGCGGGGACGGCCAGTTCGGCGGCCACAGCACTCACGGCGGTCCACGCTCCTCAGCGCCCCCGTACCGCGACCAGTCCTATGACCGAGACCTGGCTCGCGACCGAGACCTGGCTCGTGACGAGCCGCAACGACGTGAACCTCCCCACCGAGAGCCTGCCCCGGCCGACGACGACCCGACCCGCGGCGCGACGCCGGCCTTCGTCCCGACGACGAGCCGTGCCCGCCCGCCGCAGCACGTCCGCGCAGCAGAGACCCGCCTCAACCCGCGCTACCACTTCGAGAACTTCGTGATCGGCTCCTCCAACCGGTTCGCGCACGCGGCCGCCGTCGCTGTCGCCGAGGCGCCGGGACGCGCCTACAACCCGCTGATGATCTATGGCGAGTCCGGCCTGGGCAAGACTCACCTCCTGCACGCCATCGGCCACTACGTGCGCAGCCTCTATGCCAACGCCCGGGTGCGCTACGTCAGCACCGAGGAGTTCACCAACGACTTCATCAACGCCATCCGTGACGACCGGATGCCCGCGTTGCAGCGTCGCTACCGAGACACCGACGTCCTTCTCATCGACGACATCCAGTTCCTCGAGGGCAAGATCCAGACCCAGGAAGAGTTCTTCCACACCTTCAACACGCTCCACGGGTCCAACAAGCAGATCGTCATCACCTCCGACCGTCCTCCGCGTGGTCTCGAGTCCCTCGAGGACCGCCTCCGCAGCCGGTTCGAGTGGGGTCTGACGACGGACGTCCAGCCTCCGGACCTCGAGACGCGCATCGCGATCCTGAGCAAGAAGGCAGAGATCGAGAAGCTCACCGTCCCGCCCGAGGTCCTGGAGTTCATCGCGAGCCGGATCCAGACCAACATCCGTGAGCTCGAGGGTGCCCTGATCCGCGCCACGGCGTTCGCCAGCCTCAACCACCAGGCCGTCGACCTGACGCTCGCGGAGATCGTGCTCAAGGACCTGATCCCCGACGGGGGTGAGCCGGAGATCACGGCGGGCCTGATCATCGCTCAGACCTCGGCCTACCTCGAGTACTCGATCGAGGAGCTCTGCGGGGCCAGTCGGTCCCGCGGCCTCGTCCAGGCGCGACAGATCGCGATGTACCTCTGCCGAGAGCTGACCGAGCTCTCGCTCCCCAAGATCGGCCAGCACTTCGGTGGGCGCGACCACACGACCGTCATGCACGCCGACCGCAAGATCCGCACGCTGATGGCGGAGCGCCGCACCGTCTTCAACCACGTCACGGAGCTCACCAACCGCATCAAGCAGCAGGCTCGCCAGGCTGGCTGAGTGCCTCGAGGACGCTTGCATCCTGCGGACAAGGGCCGGTACGACACCTCGTACCGGCCCTTTTTTGGGTTATTTCCAGTACCCACATCTGGGGATACCCCTGGGGATAAACCCGTTGTTCTGTCCACAGGCGGCACGTGAGCGGTGTGCGACCTGGGGATCCCTCAACCATCGTCCACGGGCCCGCACAGCTCGCGCGGCCGTCGTCCACAACGTCCGCGCAGGCCAACCTCGCTGCTGACCTGCAGGGATGACAGTTGTCCACGTTGTGCACACCCCCTACGACTAACACGAGAAGAACAATCTCCCCTCGTTCGTTCGAAGTCATCCACAGCCCAGACCTGGGGATGACGAATCACAAGATCCCTGAGTAGTCGCCCGAGCCGGAGCCGTGGCAGGATTCCAGGAAACATGTCATTCCCCGGCCGCAGTCGCGGCCGACCCACCCGTCCGGAGGCACATCGCTGTGAAGTTCCGCATCGACCGCGACGCCTTGGCCGACGCAGTGGCCTGGACGGCACGGAGCCTGCCGACTCGTCCGACCGTCCCGGTGCTCGCCGGGATCATGGTCGAGAGCACCGACGGCGGCATCGCGCTGTCGGGATTCGACTACGAGACCTCGGCCCGCTCGACCGTCGACGCGGACGTCGCCGACGACGGACGCGCCCTGGTCTCCGGTCGGCTCCTCGCCGACATCTGCAAGTCCCTGCCGTCGCGTCCCGTCGACGTGGCGGTCGATGGCACGAAGGTCTCGGTCGTGTGCGGCAGCAGCCGTTTCAGCCTCCAGACGATGCCGGTGGAGGACTACCCGCAGCTTCCTGCGATGCCGACGTCGTCGGGCACGGTCAGCTCGGACGACTTCGCGACCGCCGTCGCACAGGCCGTCGCCGCGGCCGGCCGCGACGACGTCCTCCAGCTCCTCACCGGCGTCCGGATCGAGCTCGAGGGCTCGTCGATCTCGCTGCTCGCGACCGACCGCTTCCGAGCCAGCCTCCGCGAGCTCTCATGGTTCCCGGAGAACCCCGACACCTCCGCGACCGCGGTGGTGCCGGCCCGCTCGCTCTCCGACATCGCGAAGTCGTTCACCTCCGGCGGCGAGCTGACGATGGCGGTCGCGACCGGAGAGCAGGGCCCCGGCCTCATCGGGTTCGAGGGCTCGACGATCTCCGGCACACGACGCACCACCACCCGGATGCTCGAGGGCGAGTTCCCCAAGGTCCGCCAGCTGTTCGCTGCCAATGCTCAGACGGTCGCCTTCGTCGACCGCCAGGAGCTCATCGACGCCGTCCGCCGCGTGTCGCTGGTCGCCGAGCGCAACACGCCGGTCCGGTTGACGTTCTCCGACAACCAGGTCCTGCTCGAGTCGGGCAGCGGCGACGACGCTCAGGCACAGGAGACGCTCGAGGCGCGGGTGGAGGGCGACGACATCGTGGTCGGCTTCAACCCGACGTTCCTGCTCGAGGGACTCCTGGTGATGACCGAGCCCGCCGTCCACCTGGCCTTCACCCAGGCCAGCCGCCCCGCGACGCTCGCCGGCGTGCAGGAGCTGGGCGGGGAGCCCAACATGTCCTTCAGGTACCTCATCATGCCGATGCGCCTGCCTGGCTGATCGCCTCCACGGACCCCTTCTCCGCAGGATCCCGCTCGACACGACTCCAAGGAGTGCCATGGACATCGGACTGGTCGGTCTCGGCAAGATGGGTGGCAACATGCGTGAGCGCATGCGCCGGTCTGGGATCGAGGTCGTCGGGTACGACCGCAACCCGCAGCTCGGTGACGTCGCCTCGCTGGGCGCGCTCGTCGACGCCCTGGCGTCGCCGCGGGTGGTCTGGGTCATGGTCCCCGCGGGCGACCCGACGCACGAGACGGTCGCTCAGCTCCGCGACCTGCTCGGCGAGGGCGACGTGGTCGTCGACGGTGGCAACTCCCGCTGGACCGACGACCTCCGCCACGCTGCGGAGCTGGCCGAGAAGGGGATCGGCTTCGTCGACTGTGGCGTGAGCGGCGGGGTGTGGGGTCTCGAGGAGGGGTACGCCCTCATGGTCGGCGGCTCTCCCGACGACATCGCCAAGGTGGCACCGGCCTTCGAGGCGCTGCGGCCGAGCCCCACCACGGGCTACGTCCGCGCCGGCGGTGTGGGCGCCGGCCACTTCGCCAAGATGGTCCACAACGGCATCGAGTACGCGATGATGCAGGCCTACGCCGAGGGCTACGAGCTGCTCGACAAGGTCGACCTCGTCGAGGACGTCACCGAGGTGTTCGCGTCGTGGCGCGAGGGGACGGTGGTCCGCTCGTGGCTGCTCGACCTGCTCGTCAAGGCGTTGGAGGACGACCCCGGTCTCACCAACATCCGTGGCTACGCCGAGGACTCCGGCGAGGGACGCTGGACCGTCGAGGCCGCCATCGACAACGCGGTGCCGACGCCGGCGATCGCCGCCTCGTTGTTCGCACGGTTCGTCTCGCGACAGGACGACTCCCCTTCGATGAAGGCGGTCGCCGCGATGCGCAACCAGTTCGGCGGACACGCGGTGAAGTCGGAGTAGCCGGCCACACTGTGCACGTCACCCACCTCTCGCTCCACGACTTCCGCTCCTACCCCGAGCTCGAGCTCCCTCTCGAACCCGGTGCCAGCGCGTTCATCGGCGCCAACGGACAGGGCAAGACCAACCTGGTCGAGGCCATCGACTATCTGGCGACGCTCGGCTCTCACCGCGTCGCCGCCGACGCTCCGTTGGTCCGTGTCGGCGCCGAGCGCGCGGTCGTGCGAGCGTCGGTCGTCCGGGACGACCGGTCGGCTCTCCTCGAGATCGAGATCACCCCGGGCCGCTCCAACCGGGCTCGCGTCAACCGCGGTCCCCTCCCTCGCCCACGCGACCTCCTCGGCTGGCTCCGCTCGGTGGTCTTCTCCCCTGAGGACCTCCGCCTGGTCAAAGGAGACCCGAGCGACCGGCGGCAGTTCCTCGACGCGCTCCTCGTGCTCCGATCGCCGCGCTTCGCCGGGGTGCGGGCCGACTACGACCGCGCGCTGCGCCAGCGCAACTCCCTGCTCAAGAGCGCGCGCCGTTCCGGACACGGCCGCGGTCTCGAGACGCTCGACGTCTGGGACGACCAGCTCGCGACGTACGGCGGTGAGCTCCTCGCCGCTCGCCTCGCCCTGCTCGACGAGCTGGCTCCATACCTGGGAGAGGCCTACCGCGACGTCGCCGCGTCGGCCGCGGCCGAGCGTACGACCGCGGCCGCCGCGTACAAGCCGTCCTTCGAGCTGCCGGACACCCGCGACCGTGAGGTGCTGCGGGTCGCCATGTCGGAGCAGATGCGCGAGCGGCGACGCGACGAGATCGAGCGCGGTGTGAGCCTGGTCGGACCCCACCGCGACGACGTCGTGCTGTCGCTGGGCGACCTGCCGGCGAAGGGATACGCCAGCCACGGGGAGTCGTGGTCGTACGCCCTCGCGCTGCGCCTCGCGTCGTACGACCTGTTGCGCGCCGACGGCGACGATCCGATCCTGATCCTCGACGACGTGTTCGCCGAGCTCGACCGCGACCGGCGCTCTCATCTCGCGGCACGGGTCACCGGTGCCGAGCAGGTGCTGGTGACGGCGGCCGTCGCCGACGACGTGCCGGTGGGCCTGCGTGGGCATCGCTACGAGGTGGCGTCGGGCAAGGTGGTTCCGGTGGAGGGGACGACGGATGGCTGACGACGACGAGGCGGAGCGCACCGCCACGGGTGGCGGTGCCGAGACGCCGGGCGGCGAGGAGCACCAGGCCGACGGCATCGAGCTGGCCCGGAGCATCGCGCGCGCCTACCGTTCCGTCGGCCCCGCAGCACCGCGAGGCGGCCGCGGAGGTCCACGCCGCCGGCCGCGTCGCCCGCCGAGCGCGTCGGGTGCGCACCCCGACGACCGGGACCCTCAGCTGCTCGAGTCGACCCTCGACCGGTTGGTCAGCGAGCACGGGTGGGACACCGAGGTCGCCGTCCACGGGCTGTTCGGACGGTGGGCGGAGATCGTCGGTGCGGAGATCGCCGAGCACTGTCGCCCCGACCGGTACGAGGACGGCCAGCTCTGGGTCCAGGCCGACTCGACGGCGTGGGCGACACAGCTGCGGCTGCTCGCCCCGAACGTCGTGGGCAGGCTCAACGAGCGCCTCGGGCACGGCACCGTCGTCCGCATCAACGTCCGCGGTCCGCAGGGACCGAGCTGGGGCAAGGGCGCGCTGCGGGTCCGCGGGCGCGGCCCGCGCGACACGTACGGGTGAGGCCTCAGCGGGCGAAGACCGACGAGATCCTGGCGAAGACGGCGATCGACAAGGCCGTCGCGACGCCGATCAGCGCCATCACGAGCGCGGCCGGAGCGACGCCCGACCAGCCGCCGTACGGGCGCACGCCGAGGCCGAGGAGGACGGCGCCCGCCACGGCCGCCCCGACCAGCGCGAAGAACAGCGAGCCGACGGTCGTCCCCGACGACGGCCCGGCCCTGCGCAGCGCCAGCACGAGAACGACCGCCGCCCCCCAGAACAGACCGACAGCCAGCGCCGCGAGCACGTCGGAGGGCCGGTGCCAGCCGGCGACCACGGTGGAGACCCCGGTGAGGACGATCGCTCCGGTGCCGACGAGCACGACGAGCCCACGGAGGGCCAGCGGTGCGACGAGCAAAGCGGCTACCACCAGCGAGACCGCGGCTGTGGTGTGGCCGCTCGGCAGGCTGTTCACGTGCCATCCGTAGCCGTGGTCCGGGCGGTCGAGAACGACCCGCTTGAGCACCTGGGTCGTGATGTTGGCAGCTGCCACGACGGCGACGGCCCCCACGGCCGCGGCGAACCGCTGCCTCAGCGCGGCCATCGAGACGAGCACCACGATGGCCGTCGCCATCGTGCCGATCGACAGGTATCCCAGCACGGAGAGGAGCTGGTCGAGGGCGTCGCGACGGGCGTAGACGGCGTCCATCGCCGCCTGGTCAACGCGCTGGCCCTCGCGGGCGTCGAGGAGATAGGACACGGTGACGACGAGGGCGCCGAACGAGAGCGTGAGCAGGCAGAGAGCGGCGGCGACCGTCTTCGCGCGCCCTGGTGCGCGCCCTGCAGAAGGGGCACGCGAGATCGTCGGCGATGCCATGACACCAACCTTGCCTCATCGGTCAACCGGGGACGACACCCGTCACCCCCCTTCGGATGCCGTGAGCGGCTCTGAGCGTGCGCGAGGAGGGCCGGGGCGGATGGGGGCCATCGTTCGTGGGGTGTTGATCGGCCACACCCGCCGTCTGCGGCCTCTCAGGGCACATCGGGCGGGCGGGCCGACCCCGATCCCGCACCGAGGATGCTCGTACGACGCCTTGTACCGGCTACACTAGAGAGGTTGCGTTCCTGCCTCTCGCGCGAGAGGCGAGCCGTGAGTGCCGGGACGTCTGCGAGTCCACGACAACAAGGAGGCCACCCGCCTGTGAGCGAGTCGATCCGTACCCCCGAGACCGGCCCTGCACCTACGGGATCCTCCTACGACGCCGCGGACATCCAGGTCCTCGAGGGCCTCGATGCCGTCCGCAAGCGCCCGGGCATGTACATCGGCTCCACCGGTGAGCGCGGTCTGCACCACCTCGTCCAAGAGGTCGTCGACAACTCCGTCGACGAGGCCATGGCCGGCTACTGCGACACGATCGACGTCACGCTGCTCGCCGACGGCGGCGTGAAGGTCGTCGACAACGGTCGTGGCATCCCGGTGAAGGACCACCCGGTGGAGAAGATCCCCACCTTGACGCTGGTCCTGACCTCCCTGCACGCCGGCGGCAAGTTCGGTGGCGGCGGATACAAGGTGTCCGGGGGTCTGCACGGCGTCGGTGTCTCCGTGGTCAACGCCCTCTCGACCAAGCTGTTCGCCGAGGTCAAGCGTGAGGGCTACGTCTGGAGGCAGTCCTTCAGCTACGGGGTGCCGGACCAGCCGCTCGAGCGTGGCGAGGAGACCGACGAGACCGGGACGACGATCACGTTCTACGCCAGCGACAAGATCTTCGAGACCACCGACTACTCGTTCGAGACGATCGCGACCCGCTTCCGGGAGATGGCGTTCCTCAACAAGGGTCTGGAGATCCGCGTCCGCGACGAGCGAGCGGCGGCCGGTGACGTCGCCGACGCGCTGCAGAGCGCCGAGGCAGGTGGCGAGATCGCGCCCGAGGACAGCGCGACGGGCGGGAGCTCCGAGGGCCTCATGGAGCGCCGCTTCCGCTACGACGACGGCCTCATCGACTACGTCCGCCACATCAACACCGGCAACCGGAGCCCGCTCAACCGCGAGGTCATCGCCTTCGAGTCGGAGAACCCCGACGTTGGTCTCAGCCTCGAGATCGCGATGCAGTGGAACGTCAGCTTCTCGGAGTCGGTCCACACCTTCGCCAACGCGATCAACACCCATGAGGGCGGCACCCACGAGGAGGGCTTCCGGTCGGCGTTGACCTACACGGTCAACAAGTTCGCCGAGGACCAGGGCCTCATCAAGAAGCGGGAGGACCGCCTCTCCGGTGACGACATCCGCGAGGGCCTCACGGCGATCATCTCGGTGAAGCTCTCCGAGCCGCAGTTCGAGGGTCAGACCAAGACCAAGCTGGGCAACACCGAGGCCCGCTCGTACGTCCAGACGGTGACCAACGACCGCCTCGGCGCGTGGTTCGAGCAGAATCCCGCCGAGGGCAAGGTGATCGTCCGCAAGAGCATCGACGCGGCGACGGCACGGATGGCGGCACGGCGCGCCCGAGACCTGGCCCGCAACCGCAAGAGCCTCCTCGGCGGAGCCGGACTGCCGGGCAAGCTGGCCGACTGCTCCTCGCGCAACCCCGAGGAGTGCGAGCTGTTCGTGGTGGAGGGCAACTCCGCCGGCGGCTCGGCCAAGGGTGGCCGTGACCCGCGGATCCAGGCGATCCTGCCGCTGCGCGGCAAGATCCTCAACGTCGAGAAGGCGCGGATCGACAAGATCCTCCAGAACGCCGAGGTCCAGGCGATCATCTCCGCCCTCGGCACCGGTGTCACCGACGACTTCGACATCGACAAGCTCCGCTACCACAAGATCGTGCTGATGGCGGACGCCGACGTCGACGGCCAGCACATCTCGACGCTGCTGCTCACGCTGCTGTTCCGCTTCATGAAGCCCTTGATCGACGGTGGCTACGTCTATCTCGCGCAGCCGCCCCTGTTCAAGATCAAGTGGTCCAACTCGCCCGCCGAGCTGGCCTACTCCGACCGCGAGCGCGACGCGCTGCTCGAGGCCGGCAAGCAGGCGGGCAAGCGTCTCCCCAAGGAGGCGCCGGTCCAGCGCTACAAGGGTCTGGGCGAGATGAACGACCACGAGCTGTGGGAGACCACGATGGACCCGTCTCAGCGGATCCTGCGCCAGGTGACGCTCGACGACGCCGCCAACGCCGACGAGATCTTCACCGTGCTGATGGGCGAGGACGTCGAGCAGCGGCGTGCGTTCATCCAGCGCAACGCCAAGGACGTCCGGTTCCTCGACATCTGAGCGGCGCCGCCGCCACCGTTTCACGTGAATCCACAGACTGACCCGTACGAAGGAACGCTTTCGTGACAGAGACACCCACGCCGCCGCCGGAGCGGATCGAGCGCGTCGAGCTGCAGACCGAGATGCAGCGGTCCTACATCGACTACGCCATGAGCGTCATCGTCGCTCGTGCGCTGCCCGACGTCCGGGACGGCCTCAAGCCGGTGCACCGGCGCGTGCTCTACGCGATGTACGACGGCGGATACCGTCCCGACCGGGGCTTCAGCAAGTGCTCGCGCATCGTCGGCGACGTCATGGGTCAGTACCACCCGCACGGTGACACCGCGATCTACGACACCCTCGTACGCCTGGCCCAGCCGTGGGTGCTGCGCTATCCGATGGTCGCCGGCCAGGGCAACTTCGGGTCGCCGGGCAACGACGACGCCGCGGCGATGCGCTACACCGAGTGCCGGCTGGCGCCGATCGCGATGGAGATGGTGCGCGACATCGAGAAGGAGACCGTCGACTTCACGCCCAACTACGACGGGCGCTCGCTCGAGCCGACGGTCCTTCCGGCGCGGATCCCCAACCTGCTCGTCAACGGGTCGGCCGGGATCGCGGTCGGCATGGCGACCAACATCCCACCGCACAACCTGCGCGAGGTGGCGGCGGGTGCGATCTGGGCTCTCGAGCACCCGGACGCGACGCGCGAGGAGCTCCTCGAGGCGCTGATGGAGCGCATCAAGGGCCCCGACTTTCCCACGCACGCGATGATCGTCGGCACCAAGGGCATCGAGGACGTCTATCGCACCGGTCGCGGGTCGGTCCCGATGCGGGCTGTGGTCGACATCGAAGAGGACTCCAAGGGCAAGATCTCCCTGGTCGTCAAGGAGCTCCCCTACCAGGTCAACCCCGACAACCTGCTCACCAAGATCGCCGAGCTCGTGAACTCGGGCCGTGTGCAAGGCATCTCCGACGTCCGTGACGAGTCGAGCTCGCGGGTCGGGCGCCGACTGGTCATCGAGCTCCGTCGTGACGCGGTCGCCCGGGTGGTGCTCAACAACCTCTACAAGCACACGGAGCTGCAGAGCAACTTCTCCGCCAACATGCTCGCGCTGGTCGACGAGGTGCCGCGCACGCTGACCCTCGACCAGTTCATCAGCAACTGGATCGACCACCAGGTCGAGGTCATCCGGCGGCGCACCGAGTACCTCCTCCGCAAGGCCGAGGAGCGTGCCCACGTCCTTCGTGGCCTGGGCAAGGCGCTCGACATGCTCGACGAGGTCATCGCGCTGATCCGTGCCAGCCAGACCACCGAGGACGCCAGCGCCGGCCTGATCGGCCTGCTCGACATCGACGACATCCAGGCTCGCGCCATCCTCGACATGCAGCTGCGCCGGCTGGCGGCCCTCGAGCGCCAGAAGATCATCGACGAGCTCGCCGAGATCGAGGCCGAGATCGCCGACTACAAGGACATCCTCGCCAACGTCCTTCGTCAGCGTTCCATCGTGGCCGAGGAGCTCACGGCCATCGTCGACAAGTACGGCGACGAGCGCCGTAGCCGCATCATCCCCGCCGACGGCGACCTGTCGGTCGAAGACCTGATCCCTGACGAGGACGTCGTCGTCACGATCACGCGCGGCGGCTACGTGAAGCGGACCAAGACCGACCTCTACCGCGTCCAGAAGCGCGGCGGCAAGGGCGTCCGCGGCGCGACGCTCCGCGGCGACGATGTCGTCGACCACCTCTTCTCGACCACGACCCACCAGTGGATCCTGTTCTTCACCACCGCGGGTCGCGTCTACCGGGCCAAGGCCTACCAGCTCCCGGAGGCCGGACGGGACGCCAAGGGCGGGCACGTCGCCGGGCTCCTCCAGTTCCAGCCCGACGAGCAGATCGCGCAGGTGCTGGCGATCCGCGACTACGACCAGTCCCCGTACCTCGTCCTCGCGACCAAGCACGGCCTGGTCAAGAAGACGCGGCTCGCCGACTACAACAGCCCGCGGCAGGCCGGCGTCATCGCCATCAACTTCCGTGACCCCGACGACGAGCTCGTCGGCGCCGAGCTGGTGAGCCCCGACGACGACCTGGTGCTCTTCTCGCGGCGGGCGCAGTCCATCCGGTTCACCGCCGACGACGAAGCCCTGCGGCCGATGGGCCGCGCGACGTCGGGTGTCACCGGCATGAAGTTCCGCGACAGCGACGAGCTGTTGTCGATGTCGGTCATCCGCTCGGGCACCGACGAGGGCGCGCAGTTCGTGTTCACGGCGACCAACGGGGGCTACGCCAAGAAGACCCCGGTCGAGCAGTACCGCCTCCAGGGTCGGGGCGGGCTCGGCATCAAGGCCATGAAGCTCCAGGACGAGCGCGGCTCCCTCGTGGGCGCTCTGGTGGTCGATGACGACGACGAGATCATCGCCATCAAGGCCAGCGGACAGGTCACCCGGTCCCGTGTGGCTGACGTCACGAGGACAGGACGTGACACGATGGGCGTGAAGTTCGTCGGGGTGAGGGGCGACGACGAGGTGGTGGCCCTCACTCGCAACGAGGAGAACACCGCACTGTTGGATACTGTCGAGGAGTCCGACGCCGAGGAGCCGGTCGAGGCAACGGAGCCTGTGACCAGCACCCCCGACGCCCAGGAGGAAGCATGACGGACCGCGAGCCGAACCCTTCGGCTCCCCAGCGGCCGCGGCCGAGCGCGCCCGAGAGCGGCACCGCCAACGGCGGTCCGCGGCGCCCCGCTCAGCCCACGCCGGGAAGCCTGAACGGGGGAAGCCAGGCGCCACGGCCCGCCAGCACGCCGCCGGCGGCGTCCAGTCCACCTCCCCCCGCCCCTCCCTCTCCGTCGAAGCCCGCTGCTCCGGCATCCACCACACCCGACGGGGCCGGTGCGCCCAGCCGCAACGGGCAGGGGCAGGGGCAGGGCATGCAGCCGCAGCGCCCGCCACTGGCAGGACGACGTCCGCAGCCCGCGCCGGCCCAGCAGGCACCGGCTCAGCCTTCACCGACCCAGCAGGCACCGACAGCTACGTCACGCCCTGAGCCGCGTCCGCAGCAGTCCGCCCCCCAGGGCGGACCCACCGTGACCGGCCCGACCACCCAGCCGTCTGCGCCGAAGCCGACGCCCGACGGCGTCACGAGGCCGACGACGCCGTCCCCGTCAGCGAATCAGGCAGCGACCAAGGCGCCCGTGCCGACTGCCGGATCGATCGCCGAGTCCGAGACCACGACCGTCGAGGCACCGACCGCGCGGCAGACCGCCGTCTCCGGGGTCCCCGCGAGCACGGACGCCGCGGGCAAGCAGCGTCGTCCCAAGCCGTACGAGGAGTCTCCGCGCGAGCCGAAGAAGGCGCCGACCGGACCGACCCGCAAGGCACGCCTGCGGGTGCACCGGGTGGACCCGTGGTCGGTGATGAAGATGTCCTTCGCGCTGGCCATCGCGCTGGGCATCGTCACGGTCGTCGCCGTCACCCTTGTCTGGGCCGTGCTCGGCGCCGCAGGTGTCTGGGACGCCATCAACTCGAGCGTCGCGACCGTGCTCAACGACAACGCCGACGCGTTCGACATCGGTGAGTACGTCGGGTTCGGCCGCATCATCGGTCTGACGATCCTCATCGCGGCCATCGACGTCGTTCTCATCACCGCGCTCGCGACCGTCGGCGCGTTCCTCTACAACCTCGCCGCGCAGCTGCTCGGGGGGTTCGAGGTGACGCTCGCCGAGGACGACTGATCGCACGCCTGGTCGGACGGACCCCGGTTTTGGCCGGCGACCGACCACCAGGTAAAGTCTCCGACGGTTCACCGCTTCGGAGACCGAGGGCCTATAGCTCAGCTTGGTTAGAGCGCTTCCCTGATAAGGAAGAGGTCACAGGTTCAAGTCCTGTTAGGCCCACTCGACCCCCACCCAGAGGAGTGTCTGATGAAGAAGCTCGTGATCGCCGCCGTCGCCGCTGCAGGTCTCTTCGCAGTGGTGAACCGGAAGAAGAAGGCCGGCCGCAACGAGCAGCAGCTCTGGGCCGAGGCCACCGACAAGGTCTGACCGGCTGCCGGACGCGAGGCGTCCGCGCCACCGGGGCTGTGGCGCAATTGGTAGCGCACCTGCTTTGCAAGCAGGGGGTTAGGGGTTCGAGTCCCCTCAGCTCCACGCATGAACACACGTACGGCCCGACCGAGGCTTCGGTCGGGCCGTACGCGTCTGTCAGTGCCGCCGTGCCCCGGCCGGGGTCCGGCTCTGCTCGCGCTCCTGGGCCACGGCCACGAAGCGGCGTACGACGGTCGGCGGGTCGACCACGACGCTCGCTCGTGCCATGTCCTGGAGGGCGTCGTGCTCCGGAGGGTCGTAGTAGCCGTGGTGCTGGTACGTCGTGATGCGGGTGCACAGTCCTTCGACGTCGAGCTCGGGGTGGAACTGCGTGGCGTAGACGTGCCGACCCACCCGGAACGCCTGGACCGGGCACTGCGGTGACGACGCCAGCACGACGGCCGTCGGAGGCAGGGTGCTGATGGCCTCCTTGTGACCGACGAACGCCGTGAAGGTCTCGGGCAGCGCACCGAAGACCGGATCGTCGCGACCCGCCTCGGTCAGGGTCACCGGGACGCTGCTGATCGGCTCCCCGAACCGTCGGTCGACGGTCGCGCCCTGGTGGGTGCCGAGGACCCCGATCCCGTAGCACGCGCCGAGGAACGGCACGTCCTTGTCGACGACGTCGTCGAGGAGCTCAGCCAGCTCCGCCTCGACCCTGCGCTGGACGCTCGACTTGGTCTCCGGAGGGTCGCTGGCGTTGAACGGGCCGCCGCCGAGGATGAAGCCGGCGTAGTCGTCGATCGCCACGCCGTCGAGCGACGTCGTCTCCATCCGGACGCGGTGCAGGGTCTCCTCGGTGAGCCCTCCGAACCGGAGGAACGCGGCGTACTCCTCGTCGGCGGCATCGTCGTCGGCGCGGATGCTGAGGAGCAGGAACGGTCTCACGTGGTCGAGGGTACCGGCGCCAGGTCGGGGCGCTTGGCCGTGCGCCCGTCGCCGGACGAGCGGCCCGTCAGCCGCCGGCCGAGCCACGGGCGTACGTGGGTCCCGTACCAGGCCACCTCCGTGCCGAGCCGTTGCCGTGGGGTCCGGGGCTCCGGCGGCGGCAGGGGTTCGCGCCACGACGGGTCGGCGTCGGGCAGGTCGGCAGCGGCGGCCATCGCACGCGCCAGCAGCACATGGCCGTCAGGATTGAGGTGGAGCCTGTCCTCGGCCCAGATCCGTGGATCGCCGGCGGCCGGCACGGTGGTGATGTCGAGCAGCGTGGCGCCGCGCCGCGCCGCGACCGTCCGTAGGCCACGGTTGAGCGCCACGACGCGGCCCCGGACCGCTCGTCCCACCGGGGATACGGCCGCGAGGTCGGGGAAGGTCATGAGGAGCACGGTGGCACCGCCACGACGCAGCGCGGCGGTCATCGCGTCGACGTGCCCGACCACCACCTCGGCCGAGAACCGCGGGCGGATCAGGTCGTTCATGCCGACCAGGACGCTCGCCAGATCCGGCGCCAGCGTCAGCGCGGGCGCAAGCTGCTCGTGGTGGACCTCGCGCGCGCCCTTACCGCGGACGGCGAGGTTGGCGTAGGACACGCCCGGCTCGGCGTCGGCGAGGAGCGCGGCGAAGCGGTCGGCCCAGCCGCGCGGGGTGCCGTCGGCGTACGGCTCGTCGCCGATGCCTTCGGTAGTGCTGTCGCCGAGCGCGACGAAGCGCCGATAGGTCGTCATGCGTCAAGCCTAGGCAACGCCGCTTCTAGACATGAGCGAGGGCGAACGCCGTCGTCGTGGCGAGCACCTCGTCCTGGTTCGTCTCGTTGAAGATCTCGTGCCGCGCGCCGGGATAGGTCACGTCGGTGAAGTCGTCGCCCTTGATGCGCTCGATGCCCTCACGCGTGGGGCCGATCGGGACGATCGCGTCGTCCTCGCCGTGCATCCACAGCGTCGGGAGAGACCCCAGCCGAGGACCCTCGCCGATACGCGCCAGCTCGAGACGCACAGCGATGAGCGTCTCGCGTCGGAACCGTCCGTGCCAGACCAGCGGGTCGGCGGCGTACGCCTCCCCGACGCCAGGATCACGCGAGAGCGTCGACGGATCGATCGGGAGGTCGGGGATCTCGGCACGCTCGGCCAGCTTCAACACTCTCCACGAGCCGAGGACGGGGCCCGACAGGATCAGCGCAGCCAGCTCGTCACCGAACCGCTGGCCGTAGCGTGCGGCGATCATGCCGCCCATCGAGTGTCCGATCATCACGACGGGCAGTCCCGGGTGTTCCGCGCGTGCCTGCTCCACGACTCCGTGGAGATCGGCGATCACCGGACCGAAGTCCGGGATCAGGACCCTCTCCCCGTCCGACGCGCCGTGCCCGAGGTGGTCCGGGCCGACGACCAGCGCGCCGTCGTCGACCAGGCGCTGCGCCACGTGCTGATAGCGGCCGAGGTGCTCGGCGTACCCGTGGACGAGGACGGCGATCCACCGAGGTGCCTCCGGGGCCCAGCGATGGACGACCAGCGGCGCGAGGTGTCCTTCGTACGAGGTGGTGGTCGGCGCAGTCATGGAGCGAGGATCGCAGCGTCCCTCCCTCTCAGCAACCACGCCGACCCCCGGCGTCACTCCACGTCGCTGAGCAGACTTCCCCGCGCCTCACGACGACGACGCTGCTCGGCCGGGTCCGGCACCGGCACGGCGGCGATGAGCTTCCTCGTGTAGTCCTCCTTCGGCGACTGGAGGACGTCCTGCCGCAGCCCTTCCTCGACGATGCGTCCCTGCCGCATCACCGCGACCCGGTTCGACAGTGCGTCGACGACCGCCAGGTCGTGGCTGATGAAGAGGCAGGCGAACTGCAGCTCGCGCTGGAGCTCGGAGAACAGGTCGAGCACCTTGGCCTGCACCGACACGTCGAGCGCCGACGTCGGCTCGTCGGCGATCAGCAGGTCCGGGTCGAGGGCCAGGGCGCGCGCGAGGCTGACGCGCTGACGCTGCCCGCCCGAGAGCTCGTGCGGGTAGCGACCGGCGTACGACGCCGAGAGCTGGACCCGGTCGAGGAGCGCCGCGACCTTGGCCCGCTGATCGGCGGCGGAGAGGTCGCCCTGCACCTTGAGAGGCTCGGCGACGCACTCGCTGATCGTCATCTGAGGGTTGAGCGAGGCGGCAGGGTCCTGGAAGACGAACCCGAAGCGCGCTCGGTGCGGGCGCAGCCGACGGTCGGACAGCGTGGTGATGTCCTCCTCGCCGATGAGCACGGCACCCTCGGTCACCTTCTGGAGTCCCACGGCCACCCGGCCGAGGGTGGACTTGCCGCTGCCCGACTCGCCGACCAGACCGAGCACCTCCCCACGACGCACCACGAGATCGACGCCGTCGACCGCACGGAACGCCGGCTGGCCCAGACGCCCCGCGAACTCGACGGTCACGCCCTGCAGCGACAGCACCGGCGGCGCTGTGTCGGGCACCACGGGGGCACCCGCGCCCTGCCCGAGGTGAGGGACGGCGTCCAGCAACCGACGGGTGTACGGGTGACGCGGTGCCGTGAACAGCCGGTCCACCGGGGCCTGCTCGACGATCTCGCCGCGATACATCACCACGGCACGGTCGGCCACGTCCGCGACGACGCCCATGTTGTGCGTGATGAGGACGATCGCCGTGCCGAGCCGGTCACGGAGGTCCAGCAGCAGCTGGATGATCGCGGCCTGGACCGTCACGTCGAGGGCCGTCGTGGGCTCGTCGGCGATGATGACGTCCGGCTCGAGCGCGATCGCCATCGCGATCATGACGCGCTGCTTCTGCCCGCCGGACAGCTGGTGCGGGTAGTAGTCGACGCGGTGCTCGGGGTCGGGGAGCCCGACCATCTCCAGCAGCTCGACGGCGCGCGCCCGCGCCGCCTTCTTGGAGATGTCGCGGTGGGCGCGGATCATCTCGACGATCTGCCAGCCCACCGTGTAGACGGGGTCCAGGGCCGTACCCGGCTCCTGGAAGATCATCGACACCTGGTTGCCCCGGACGGCCCGGAGCCGACGTTCCGACATCCCGTTGAGCTCGCGCGAGTCGCTGTCGCCGGTCCGCAGGAGCGCCGAGCCGGACACCTCCGCGGTGGCCGGCAGCAGGCCCAGGACGGCGCGGGACGTGACGGACTTGCCGGAGCCGGACTCGCCGACGACCGCGACGACCTCCCCCGGTGCGACGTCGAAGCTGACGCCCTTGACCGCGTTCACCGGAGCGGCACCGGTGTGGAAGGTGACGGCCAGGTCGGTCAGGCTCAGCGTCGAGACCCGGCGCACGTCGGCGTCGAGCGCGGCGGCTTCCTGGGCGACCTCCTCGTCGAGGCCGGACTCCGCGACCGCTTCCTCGTACTC
Organism: Mumia sp. zg.B17; assembly: GCF_019550915.1. GTDB lineage: Bacteria > Actinomycetota > Actinomycetes > Propionibacteriales > Nocardioidaceae > Mumia. The sequence continues at coordinate 76,652 of NZ_JAHWCI010000009.1, read as the reverse complement.
GGCGCTGATCTCCTCCTCGTCGGAGGTGGTGGTGTCACCACCGCGGGCCTTGAGGAGCGGGTTGAGGACGTCGTTGAGGCTCTCCCCCACGAGAGTCACGCCGAGCACCATCAAGACGATCGCCATGCCCGGGAAGATGCCGGTCCACCAGATGCCGTTCGTCGCGTCCGACATCGCCTTGTTGAGGTCGTAGCCCCACTCGGCGGCCGACGACGGCTCGATGCCGAAGCCGAGGAATCCGAGGGCGGCGAGCGTGAGGATGGCCTCCGACGCGTTGAGGGTCGCGATCACCGGCACCGACTGGCGGACGTTGGCCAGGATGTGGCGGAACAGGATGCGGGGGGTGCTGGTGCCGACGACGCGGGCGGCGTCGACGTACGGCTCGACCTTGACCGCGAGCGTCGCGTTGCGCACCACCCGGAAGTACTGCGGGATGAAGACGACGGTGAGTGCGATCGCCGCGGCGAGCACGCCGCCGACGACCCCGGAGGAGCCACCGCCGACCACGATCGCGACGACGATGGCCAGCAGCAGCGACGGGAACGCATACAGCGCGTCCATCACGAGCACCAGCACTCGGTCGACCGGCCCGGAGAGGAAGCCCGACAGGAGGCCCAGCGGGACACCGATGACGAGCGAGAACACGACCGCGAGGACGATCACGACGACCGCGGTGCGGGCCCCGTAGATCACCCGCGAGAGGACGTCCTGGCCGCCGACGTTGGTGCCCCACCAGTGCTCGGCCGAGGGCGGCTGCTGCGTGCCGAACGGCACGCCGTCGACGCGGGTCTCGTTGAAGCCGTAAGGCGCCAGCCAGGGCGCGAAGACGGCGAGAAGGAGGAAGACCGTCACGAGGGCGAGGCCGGCGACGAGCATGCCGCGCTGGAGGCCGTGGGTGGACTTGAGCAGAGAGATCATCGGTGTCTCCTCAGAACCGCACGCGGGGGTCGACGAACGCGACGATGACGTCGATCAGCAGGCTCGAGACCGCGACGACGAGGGCGATCACGGTCACGATGCCTTGGACGGCGACGAAGTCGCGCTTCACGAGGTAGTCGGCCAGCGTGTAGCCGATCCCCTGCCACTCGAAGGTGGTCTCGGTGAGGACCGCGCCGGCGAGCAGCAGCGCCACCTGGAGCCCCATCACGGTGACGACCGGGACGAGCGCGTTGCGGTAGGCGTGCTTGCGCACGACGCGGCGCTCGGGGATGCCACGTGCCCGGGTCGCGGTGACGTAGTCGGTCCGCAGTGTCTGGATCAGGTTGACCCGGACCAGCCGCAGGAAGACGCCTCCGGTCAGCAGGCCGAGGGCGATCGCCGGAAGGATCGCGTGCTTGAGGACGTCCCACACGTAGGCGGGGTCACCCCAGAGGATCGCGTCGATGATCATCACGTGCGTCTGCGGCTCGACCCCCTGCAGCGTCAGCTCCACCTCGGTGCTCGCACGGCCGGCGACCGGGAGTCCGAGCGGCACGAACGCGAGCTTGAGGAGCAGGCCGACGAAGAACACCGGCGCCGCGTACACGAGGATCGAGAAGACCCGGAGGACCGCGTCGGGCCAGGTGTCGCGGTGGCGGGCCGCCAGGCGCCCGAGCGGGACGCCGAGGCCGAAGGCCACCAGCAGCGCCCAGAAGGCCAGCTCCAGGGTCGCGGCGCCGTTCACGACCAGCACGTCGGAGATGGCGCGGCCGTCGGTGAGCGCCGTGCCGAAGTCACCGCGGAGGATGCCCGTCATGTAGTCCCAGTACTGCTGGAGGATCGGGGCGTCGAGCCCGGCCGCGGCCTTGCGCTCGGCGATCTGCTCCGGGGTGAGGCGGCCCCCCTGAGCGGCGCTGATCGGGTCGCCGATCACCCGCATCAAGAAGAACACGAACGTGACCAGGACCCACATCATCGGGATCACCAGAGCCACGCGGACGAGAAGGTAGCGGGTCAACGGGCTCAGGCCACCGGAGCGCCGAGGGCCGCTGGGAACCTCGGGCTCGGGCCCGGTCAGGAGCTCTGTCGTCGCCATGGGACAACCTGCTTTCAGGGGGGACGAAGCAGGGGCGAGCCCCGGCCGGAGCCGGGGCCCGCCCCTCTCAGGTGGTGCTCAAACCTCGGTTGCCGTCACTTGGACAGCGAGGTCAGGCGGAACTTGAACGCCGCGTCGAGCGTGTTCTCCACACCCTTCACGTCGTCGGTCGCCACGGCGACCTGGGCGCCGGTCAGCAGCGGCAGCGTGGAGATGTCCTCCGCCGCGAGCTGCTGGACCTGGCCGAGGAGGTCTTCGCGCTTCGCCTTGTCGGGCTCGGTGCGCTCCGCGGCGAGCAGGGCAGTCATCTTCGGGTTCTCGTAGTGGTTCCCGATGAAGTTGTCCTTGTCGAAGAACGGCGTCACGTAGTTGTCGGCGTCCGGGAAGTCCGGGAACCACCCGAGCTGGTAGACGGGGTAGGTGTCCTTGACGCGCTCCTCGTTGTACGTGGTCCACTCGGCCGACTGCAGGTCGACCGTGAAGAGACCGGTGTCCTCGAGCTGACGCTTGACCTCGTTGTACTCCTGGTCGGAGCTGCCGCCGTAGTGGTCGGGGTTGTACTGGAGGTTGATCGTCACCGGCGTCTTGACCCCGGCGTCGTCGAGGAACTTCTTGGCCGCGGCGGCGTCCGGCTTCTCGCCGTACGCCTCCTTGAACGCCTCGGTCGCACCCGGCAGACCCTCGGGGATCGGCGAGTACGCCGGGGTGTACGTGCCCTTGTAGACCTGCTCGGAGATCGCGTCACGGTCGACCGAGGAGGCGACGGCCTTGCGGATCGCGAGCTTCTGGGCGTCGTCGGCACCGGGCATCGTCTTCAGGTTGAAGACGATGTAGCGGAGCTCGCCGCCCGCACCCTTGTGGACGGTGACACCGTCGGTGCCCTCGAGGCTCTCGATGTCGGTCGGCGTCAGCGACCGCCAGGCGACGTCGATGTTCTTCTTCTCGATGTCGAGCTTGAGGTTGTTGCTGTCGGTGTAGGTCTTCAGCGTGATCGTGTCGGTCTTGGCGTCGTTGTACGCGCCGTCGTAGTCGGCGTTCTTCTTGAACTGCGCCAGCTGGCCCTTCTGGTACTGGCCGATCGTGAACGGACCGGAGAAGCCCTCCACCTTGACGGCTTCCTCGTCGCTCAGCGCCTTGTCGGCCGGGTAGGTCTGCTCGTCGACGATCGGGCCGGCCGAGGTCACGAGGACCTGCGGGAAGGTCTGGTCGTTGGGCGACTTGAGCGTGAAGACGACGGTCTTGTCGTCCTTGGCCTCCACCTTGGCCATGTTGACCAGGAGCGACGCAGGGCCGTTCGGGTCGTTGATGGTGACGATGCGCTGGAAGGAGTGGGCCACCGACTTCGCCGTCAACGGGTTGCCGTTGGCGAACTTCAAGCCGTCCTTGATCGTGCAGGTGTACGTCGTCGGCGTGTCGAAGTCGCACTTCTCGGCGGCGTCGGGCTGAGGCTCGGTCTCACCCTCGGGGAAGTTCAGCAGGTACTGGTAGACCTGCGTCTGGACCATGAGCGAGCCGTTGTCGTACGCGGCGGCGGGGTCGATCGAGACAACCTTGTCGGTGGTGCCGACGACCATGCTGTCGCCACCGGAGCCCGACTCGTCCTCGTTGTTGCCGGCGCCGCACGCCGAAGCGCCCAGGGCCAAGGCGGTCGCGCCGGCGACGGCGACTGCTGCTCTCAGCTTTTTCACGTAGTTCTCCTCGTGTCGGAGGCGCACGGCCGAAGAATCTTGCGGTCGGCCGCACCTCGTCGGGTAAGGCTGTCCGCATGGCGGACAGCCGGTCGGCACGCTACTCCTGCCCGCGGCCTCGACCTAGGAGGCGGCCGCAACCTTCACGCGACTGTTATACGGCGTGGGCCCGCGAAGGCGTCTCGACGCGGAGGGCCAGGGTGGCGTGGGTCCGGCTACGCTGGGAGGGGCGATTCGTCCGCCCGCCGCCCGCCGCCGCGCTCCAGGAGTCTGCTCGATGACCATCAACCAGCCGTCCGCGCTGAACCAGACCCTCGCCGAGTTCGATCCTGAGGTCGCCGCCGCGATCGACGCGGAGCTCGGGCGCCAGCAGGGAACCCTCGAGATGATCGCCTCCGAGAACTTCGCCCCGCTCGGCGTGCTGCAGGCGCAGGGCAGCGTGATGACCAACAAGTACGCCGAGGGATATCCCGGCAAGCGCTACTACGGCGGCTGCGAGTTCGTCGACATCACCGAGAACCTCGCGATCGACCGGCTCAAGGCGCTGTTCGACGCCTCGTACGCCAACGTCCAGCCGCACTCGGGCGCGCAGGCCAACGCTGCAGCGATGCACGCGCTCATCAAGCCCGGCGACACGATCCTCGGCCTCGACCTCGCGCACGGCGGCCACCTGACGCACGGCATGAAGATCAACTTCTCCGGCCGGCTCTACGACGTCGTCGCCTACCACGTCCGCGACGAGGACCACCGTGTCGACATGGAGGAGGTCCGCCGGCTGGCCCACGAGCACCGCCCGCGGCTCATCATCGCCGGCTGGTCGGCCTACCCGCGGCAGCTCGACTTCGCCGAGTTCCGTGCGATCGCCGACGAGGTCGACGCGATGCTCATGGTCGACATGGCGCACTTCGCCGGTCTCGTCGCCGCCGGTCTCCACCCCAGCCCTCTGCCGCACGCCCACGTCGTCACGTCCACGACGCACAAGACCCTGGGCGGACCTCGCGGTGGCGTGATCCTCAGCAACGACCCCGAGATCGGCAAAAAGATCCGGTCGGCCGTCTTCCCCGGTCAGCAGGGCGGCCCCCTCGAGCACGTGATCGCCGCGAAGGCGGTCGCGTTCAAGATGGCCGCGCAGCCGGAGTTCAAGGAGCGCCAGGAGCGCACCATCGAGGGTGCTCGCATCCTGGCCGCGCGGCTCACCGCCGACGACATGAAGAGCGCCGGGGTCAGTGTCCTGACCGGCGGCACCGACGTCCACCTGGTCCTCGTCGACCTGCGCGACTCGACCCTCGACGGCCAGCAGGCCGAAGACCGGCTCCACGAGGCGGGCATCACCGTCAACCGCAACGCCGTTCCCAACGACCCGCGTCCGCCGATGGTGACCTCGGGGCTGCGGATCGGCACGCCGGCGCTGGCCACCCGCGGCTTCGGGGCCGAGGAGTTCCGCGAGGTGGCCGACATCATCGCCGACGCGCTGCAGCCCGAGCTGACCGATGCCGAGGCGCTGCGCAAGCGGGTCGCCGTGCTGACCGACCGCTTCCCGCTCTACCCGTCGCTGTCACGACTGTCGTGAGCACCCCGTCTGCCCCGACCACCCGCGCCCGCGTGGGCTGGCTGTCGCCGCGGCTGTGGGGGCTGCACGCCCTCGTCGTGGTGGCCGTCACCTTCACGGTCTTCATGGGGTTGTGGCAGATGGGCGTGTACGACGACCGGCGCGCGGAGGCCGAGACGGACCAGACGACCGCGTCCGTGGTGCCGCTCCAGGACGTGCTCGGCCCGGACGAGCCGTTCACGACCACGGCGGCTTCCCGCACGGTCGCGCTGACCGGCACGTTCGCCCCGGCCGAGCGGCAGGTGTGGGTGTCGGGTCGGGAGCAGAGCGGTCGAGACGGCTACTGGCTGCTGGCGCCCGTCCTGGTCGACGAGGTCGCCGGGGCGTCGGACCGTCCGGCGGCGCTGCTCGTGGCCCGTGGATGGTCGCCCGATGCCGGTGCTCTGCCGCCCGTGCCGGAGGGCGACGTCGCGCTCGAGGTGGTGCTCCAGCCGGGTGACGCGCGTGGCACCGGCTTCGACGAGGAGACCCGCGTCATCGACGGCGTCCGCATCCCCCGGCTGGTCAACGTCGTGCCGTACGACCTCTACGGCGGTTACGGCATCGTCACGGCGCAGACGCCGGCCGACGGCGCAGGGCTCGCACCTGCGGAGGTCCCCGAGCAGACCCAGGACGGAACGGCCGGTCTGCGCAACCTGCTGTACGCGATCGAGTGGTGGATCTTCGGCGCCTTCGCCCTCTTCATGTGGTGGCGGATGTGTCTGGACCTGCGGCGCGAGGGCGGTGTGGTCCAGGCTCGGGTCCCGGCGGCGAAGCGGGCCGCGCAGGAGGCCGCACGGGCGCGGGCCCGCGCCCGCGACGACGAGAGGTCGTCGGCGCTGCGTTGAGCGCCGCAGGTAGGCTCGAGAGCGTGCCCAAGACACTCGCCGCCTACCGCGTCCTCGCGCTCGTCGTCAGCTTCTTCGTGATCGCCGTCGTCGGCGGTTGGATCATCAAGATGGTCTCCGCGGAGGGCAGCACGTGGCACGACATCGGTGAGTTCACCGCGTCGATCTCGCCGATCCACGGCGTCTTCTACATGGTGCTGCTCGTGATCACGGCCGTGCTCTCCCGGCAGGCGGGATGGAGCGTCGGGTTCACCGTGACGACGATGGTGCTGGCCACGATCCCGTTCGTGTCCTTCTGGGCCGAGCACCGGGCGACGCGGCACACCAAGGAGCTGTGGGCGTCGTACGAGGCCGAGGCCGAGGCGGCCGCAGCGCAGTAGCGAGGCCTCGTCCGCGCAGGGTCAGCGCCCGACGTACGTCGCCTTGCCCGGCCCGTCCTCCAGGAACGACCGGATCGCCGCACGCATGTCCTCGGTGTCGTAGAGCGCTGCGGCGATCGCCGTGATCTCGTCGTCCGCAGCAGCGACACCGCCGCGCTCGACGGCGCGGAGCACGGCCTTCGTGGCCGCATGGGCGCGGGTCGGCCCCGCAGCGAGCGTCGTGACGAGATCCGTCACCGCATCGTCGAGCTCGTCGGCGGGGTGGACACGGTTCACCACACCCCAGCGTTCCAGGGTCGCGGCGTCGTACAGGTCGCCGGTCATCACCAGCTCCTTGGCGCGGCCGATGCCGGCACGCGCCGCAAGGCGCTGTGTCCCACCCATCGTCGGGGTGAGGCCGACGACCTTCTCGACGAGACCGAACCTCGCGCGTTCGGAGGCGACGATGAGGTCGCACGCGAGGGCGAGCTCGAAGGCCCAGGTCAGGCACAGCGCGTGCGCGGCGAAGACGACCGGGTAGTCGAGCGCGGCGACACGCAGCGGCAGCTCGAGCATCCGGTCGAAGAGGATCTTGCCGTCGGCGGCGGAGGTCTGCGAGTCGAAGAGCGAGACGTCGACACCGCCCGAGACGACCGTGCCCTCGGCGCGGATCAGGAGGGCACGGGGAGGACGGACCGCCAGGTCGTCGAGGGCTTCCTCGAACTCCCGGTGGAGGTCGAGCGAGTACAGATTGAGCGGCGGCGCCGCGATCGTGAGGATCGCGGCGCCGCTCGGTTCACGCGTGAGAGTGAGAGGCACTCTCAGATCTTGTCGGACGTCGGTCCCTGACCGGCACCCGGACCGGCGCCCGGGTAGCCGAGGGCGTCGTCGTCCAGTCCCTCGGGCGGCTGGGCCGCCGACGGGCTGGGCGGAGTCGCCGTCTGGTGGTTCGGACGGATCGGCTCCGGCGGCGGGGGCGGCGGTGTGTAGCTGCCACCCGACGGCGCCGAGGTCAGCTTCTTGACCGCGAACGCGATCGCCCCGCCGACGGCGGCGACGAAGACGAACCTGCGGATGCGGTGCTTCTTCTTGGGCTTCGCCGCCTCGGCCTCGGCGTCGGCATCAGCGTCGGCCTGAGACTTGGCCTTGGCCGCAGCGGCCGCCGCTCCGAGCGCAGCGAGCTCCGCAGCGCGCTTCCTCGCCTTCCTGGCCTGGCGCTTGGACAGCTCCGCGGCATCCCGAGCACGATCCTGCGTGTCGGCGACCTTCTTCGCGACCACGGGCGCCGCCGCCTGGCGAGCGTCGTCGAACTTCGGCCCGACGGTGCTGGCGAGGGAGTCCGCCTTGCCGGAGACCGTTTGGGAGGCACTCTCCCAGAGATCGCCGACCTTCTCGGTGAGCACCTCGCCCTTGGACTTCTTCTTGCGCAGCAACATTGTCTGCCTTCCATGGAAAGCGGTCTGTTTGCGCACCACGGTACCGAGGTCGCGGTGACCTCGCTGATGGCTGAGCGTTGGGAGGCGCATGGGAGGATGGGCAGTGCACGAACACCGAACGAGAGGCAATCGTGGCTGACCAGTCGACCGTGACGCTGAAGACCAACCGTGGTGACATCACCATCCGGCTCTTCCCCCACCACGCTCCCAAGACCGTGGACAACTTCGTCGGTCTCGCGACCGGCACGAAGACGTGGCGGGACCCCGAGACGGGCGCTGAGCGCAACGACCCGTTCTACGACGGGACGACCTTCCACCGTGTGATCGACGGCTTCATGATCCAGGGCGGTGACCCCCTCGGCACCGGCACGGGCGGACCGGGCTACCAGTTCGAGGACGAGTTCCACCCCGAGCTCCAGTTCGACCGTCCCTATCTGTTGGCGATGGCCAACGCCGGGCCGGGCACCAACGGCTCGCAGTTCTTCATCACCACGGGGCCGACCCCGCACCTCAACCGTCGCCACACCATCTTCGGCGAGGTCGCCGACGAGGAGAGCAAGGCGGTCGTCGACGCCATCGGCACGACGAAGACCGGTCGCATGGACCGTCCCGTCGAGCCGGTCGTGATCGAGTCGGTCGTCGTCAGCGAGGGCTGAGCGCCTCCACCGGGGCGAGACCGCGATGTCTGAATCCCCGTACGACGCGGGGGCGGCACCTCACGAGGTGCCGCCCCGGTGCTACCTGCACCCCGACCGCGAGACCTACATCGCCTGCCAGCGCTGCGGGCGGCCGATCTGTCCGGACTGCATGCGCCCCGCCTCGGTCGGCTACCAGTGCCCCAGCTGCGTGCGGGAGGGGCAGGCACAGGTGCGTCAGGCGCGCACGGCCGGCGGTGGCCTGGTCCCCGGCAAGCCGGGCACGGTCTCTCTGACCCTGATCGGGATCAACGTCCTCGCCTACGTCGCGATGGTGGCGACCGGTGGCCTGGGTGACAGCCCGTTGTGGTCCTGGGGCGTCATGCTCGGCGACTCGGCCGTCTACCAGCTCTCCGACGGCTCGATCGAGACGCTGCGCGGAGTCGACGACGGTGCCTACTGGCGGCTCCTGACCTCGGCGTTCCTGCACGCAGGAATCCTGCACATCGCGTTCAACATGTACGCGTTGTATCTGTTCGGACCCGTCCTGGAGCGCTATCTCGGCACGGTGCGCTATCTCATCGCGTACCTCACGTCAGCCGTGGCAGCCTCGGTGTTCGTCTACGTGCTGAGCCCGCCCAACCAGCCGACACTGGGCGCGTCCGGAGCGATCTTCGCGCTGTTCGGGATGGCGCTGGTGATCATGTACAAGCAGGGCCAGGACGTCCGTGGACTGCTCGTGCTCGTCGGGATCAACGTGGTGATCACGTTCGCGGTGCCCAACATCAGCTGGCAGGGTCACCTCGGCGGTTTCGTGACCGGTCTGCTCCTCGGTGCGGCGTTCGCATACGCCCCCCGCGCTCGACGGACGCTCGTCCAGTACGCCGCCTTCGGCGCGGTCTGGGCGGCGATCGTCGTCGTCACGGCGTGGCGCACCCTGCAGCTGGGCTAACCGACGGGCGTGGCGTGCTGGAGGTCGACGGTGCCGGCGTAGGCGGGCGCGACGATCTCGGCCTTGGTGGTGATCGACAGACCGAGCTGGTAGCGGTCGGCGTAGTCGCGGTAGACCTCCACCGCGCCCGAGAGGTCGAGCCCTGAGTACAGGTCGCCGACGTCGCCGACGGCCTCGATGACGTATGGCGGTGAGTAGGGGACGCCGTTGAGGATGACGGTGTTGCCGACGCACTTGATGCCCGTGGTGGAGATGAGGCGCTGGCCCTGCAGCGTGACGGCGCTCGCCCCGCCCTCCCACAAGGCGTTGACGAACGCCTGGATGTCCTGCTGGTGCACGACGAGGAGGTTCGGGTCGAGCCCTGGCTCGTCGACCTCACGCGGCGCGTCCTCCAAGGAGACCCGGAGGCCGGGGCCGCTCACCTCCGTGAAGCCGGCAGGGCCACGCAGGGCCTTCACCTCCTGCCGAGCGGTCGTCACCTCGCGGTTCTCGACGTCCTCGGCGAGGGTCTCGATCTGCGTGCTCAGGTCGTCGACGACCTGCTGCTGCGCGGCGACGCTCTCGCGGCGCTGCTCGACGAGGGCCGGGAGATCCGTGCCCTCCTTGCGGAGGTCACCACCCTCGGAGCTGATGGCGCTGGTCACGAAGAGCGCCCCGGCGAGCGCGGTCGTCACAGGGACCGCGATCCGCCATGGATCACGCCGTCGTCGCGGCGTCTGCGCGTCGTCGTCCTGGACCGTCACGGGTGCTCTCCTTCTCGACCCCGAGGTGCGCCGACTACGCTAGCCGACACAACCAATTGCCGATGCCGTCCCCTGCCGGGGGCGTGCCCGTCCTGTCGAGGTGTGCTGAGTGTCTGAAGCCGAGTCCAACAAGTCCCCAGCACGTTCGGGCAACCCCGCGAAGCGTGAGGCTGCGGCGGAGGCCTCGGAGGTGCGCCGCAAGCCCGTGAAGCCGGTCAAGCTGGGCAACCGCTGGGCCGCTCCCTTGATGATCGCGTGCGCCGTGATCGGGCTGGTGTGGATCGTCGCGTTCTACACCGCCGGCAACGACATCCCCGTCATGAAGGATCTGCAGAGCTGGAACCTCGTGATCGGGATGGGCTTCATCGTCGCGGCCTTCGGGTTCGCGATGAAGTGGGAATGACAACGCGGGAATGACGCGGCGGGAATGACGACCACCCCGTACTTACAACGGTGTAGTTCTCCACACTGGGGATAACCCTGTGGACGGCCAAGGGCCCCGAACTCTGAGGAGTTCGGGGCCCTTGCCGCGTTCGGGAGGGGGAAAAGCAGGTCGAAACTATCTGGAAAAGGACGGGCTGTCCGGGCGCCGGGCGGTCATCGGGCGTACGGCGGACAGCAGGATGAGACGTTGTCCACAGTTTTTGGACAGCACAGAGCCCCGGCATCACGACGATGCCGGGGCTCTGCTCAGACTGGTCCCACGCCAGTTCGCGCTGGTCGGTCAGCCCTCTCCGTCAGGGATGGTCGGAGCCTCGGGAACGGGTGACACACCCGGGTCGGTCGGGTCGGTCGTCTCAGGACCGCTCGACACCGTCAGGATGATCTGTGCGCCGGGGTCGGCCTCGGCATCGGCGCCGGGGATCTGCTCGGTGACGGTTCCTGCCGGCTGGTCCGACGACGGCTGCTCGAAGACCCGGACCTTGAAGCCGGCGTCCTCGAGGATCGCCTCGGCCTCGTCACGCATCTTGCCGACCACGTCCGGGACCTTCGACTTGCCGGCGGAGACGGTCAACGTGACCGACGTGCCGGGATCGACCGGTTCCCCGGGGACCGGGTCGGTCTTGAGAACCTCGTTCTTGGGCGCGTCACTCTCCTGGACCACCACCTCGTACGTCAGACCCGCCGCCTTCAGCTGCTCTCTGGCGGCCTTGAGCTTGAGGCCGACGAGGTAGGGGACCTCCACCCGCTCCGGCCCGGTCGAGACGACCATGGTGACGGTCGTCTTGTCGCCCTTCGGCGTGTCGATTCCCGGGGCGGGGTCGGTCGAGATGACCTTGCCGGCGTCGACGTCGGCGCTCGCAGTCTTTTTGATCTCGCCCACCGTGAAGCCGAACTCGGGTCCGGTCAGTTTGCGCTCGGCGGCGGCCTGGCCCATGCCGACGACGTCAGGCATCGCGACCTTGGGGGTCTCTGTGGTGTCGTCCTTGCCCATGAGCTCGGGAATGCCCCATGCTGCCAGCCCGACGACCAGCAGCGCGGCGATCGCGGACAGGATCCAGACCCATCGCCTGCTCTTGCCGTCCTCCTCGTCGCCGGCGGCCGGGGGGAGGTTGGCCGGCGGCAGCGCCTCGGTCGCTGGGGCGGCCGGGACAGCTGCGTACTGGGCCGTCGGGGCCGCAGAGGCAGCGGTGGGCTGACCCGCGAGGACACGCTCGATGTCGGCGCGCATCTCGGCGGCACTCTGGTAGCGCTCGTCGGTGCGCTTGGCCAGGGCCTTCGCGACGACGCGGTCGACCACCGGCGTGACCTCGGGGTTGAACGTCGACGGCGGCGGAGCCTCCTCGCGCACGTGCTGGAGCGCGACCGAGAGCGGGCTGTCGCCCTGGAACGGGGGCCGCCCGGTGAGCAGCTCGTAGAGGAGGCAGCCGGTCGAGTAGATGTCGCTGCGGGCGTCGACGGTCTCGCCGCGCGCCTGCTCCGGCGAGAGGTACTGGGCGGTGCCCACCACGGCGGCCGTCTGCGTCATCGCCGAGGAGGTGTCGGCGATCGCGCGGGCGATGCCGAAGTCCATGACCTTGACCTGGCCGGACGGCGTGAGCATCACGTTGGCCGGCTTGATGTCACGGTGGATGATGCCCGCACGGTGGCTGTAGTCGAGCGCGGCGAGGATGTCGGCGGTGATCTCGAGCGTGCGCTCGGGGAGGATCTTGCGACCCTCGCGCTCCATCTCGCGCAGGAGGTCGCGCAGCGTCTTGCCCTCGACGTACTCCATGACGATGAACGGCACCGTGTGCCCGTCAGGCCCGGTCGCCTCGCCGGTGTCGTAGACCGCGACGATCGAGGGGTGGTTGAGAGCGGCTGCGGACTGCGCCTCGCGCCGGAAGCGGGCGAGGAACGTGGGGTCGCTGGCCAGGTCGATGCGGAGGCGTTTGATCGCCACGGTGCGGCCGAGCCGCAGGTCGCGTCCGATGCGGACCTCGGCCATGCCTCCACTGCCCAGCACGCCGCCGATCTCGTAGCGGTCGCCGAGGCGGCCGTACGCACCCGGAGGCCCTGCGTAGCCCCGACCCGGGCCGGTGGGCGTTTCGGTCATCGTTTCCTGCTTCCTTCAAGGCAACTGCTCAAAAATACCGGTCGGGCGGTGAGAATCCCGTGCAGAGGGCGTGTCATCGACCGATCACCGCCTCCATGACCGATCTGGCGATGGGTCCTGCCAGCCGGCCGCCCGAGATGTCGTCGCGTCCGGTGCTGGAGGACTCGACCACCACCGCGACCGCGACCTTGGGGTCGTCGGCGGGGGCGAACGAGACGAACCAGGCGTAGGGCGGACGGTCCGACGTGGACTGCGCGGTGCCGGTCTTGCCGCCGACCTCGACCCCCGAGATCGCGGCCGACGAGCCGGTGCCGTTGTCGACGACGTCGACCATCATCTGGCTCAGCCCGGCCGCGGTGCCGCCCGAGATCGCGTCGCGGATCTTCTCCGGCTTGGCGGTCTCGATCGTCTTGAGGTCGGGCGAGCGCACCGTCGACACGAGGTAAGGCTTCATGAGCGCTCCGCCGTTGGCGATCGCGCCGGTCGCCATCGCCATCTGCAGCGGGGTCGCCGACACCTCGAACTGCCCGATGCCGCTCTGCGCGAGCTGGGGCGGGTCGAGCTCGGCGTCGGGGTCGCCGGTGAACTGGCTGGGGTTGCTGGCGACCTGCTCGATCGGCCGGGTCCCGAACCCGAAGGCATCGGCCTGCGCCTGCATGGCGGCCTGACCGACCTTCATCGAGAGGTCGCCGAAGGTGACGTTGCAGGAGACCTCGAGCGCCTGGGTCAGGGTGATGTTCTTGCCGCCGCAGTTGCCCCCGCCCTGGTTGACCAGCTGGTATGACCCGAAGCCGGGTGCGGACAGGGCGCTCCCGCCCTTGACCTTGCTGGAGGGGGTGAGGTCGAGGTTCTCCATGGCGGCGGCAGCGGTGACGATCTTGAACGTCGACCCCGGCGGCAGCGTCTGCTGGGTCGAGCGGTTGAGCATCGGCTGGTCCTCGTCGGCGTTGAGCCGGTCCCATGCCTTGGTGACGGCGTCGAGGTCGTGGCTCGCGAGCACGTTGGGGTTGTAGGTCGGGGTGCCGGTCATCGCCAGGACGGCGCCGGTGCTCGGGTCGATCGCGACCGCAGCGCCCTTGGCGTCACCGGGGAGACCGTCGAGGCCCTCGGCGGCGGCTCGCTGGGCCTTGCGGTTGATCGTCACCGACACGCTGCCACCACGAGGCTGGTTGGATCCGATCAGGTCGACGACACGGTTGACGAAGAGCCGGTTGTCGCTGCCGGAGAGGATCGAGTTCTGGGACTGCTCGAGGCCGCTGCGCCCGTAGGTGTAGCTGAAGTAGCCGGTGATGTCGCTGTAGAGCTTGCCCTCGGGGTAGCGGCGCTGGAACTTCCAGACGTCGTCGACCGGGACGCTCTCGGCGATCGGTCGGTCGCCGACGAGGATCGGGCCGCGCTCACGGGCGAACTGCTCGTCGATGACACGTCGGTTGCCGTTCTTGGCGTTGAGCGTGTCGGCGTCGACGAACTGGATGTAGTTGACCCCGAGGAGCAGCGCGACGAAGAGCATCAGGCACACGATCGACATCACGCGGATCGGCCGGTTCACAGCTTCACCACCTGGGTCGAGTCGTCCATCTCCAGCGGCGCCGCCTCCGGGGGCGGACGCCGGCTCTGGTCGCTGATCCGCAGCAGCAGCGCGACGATCGCCCAGTTGGCGAGGATCGAGGACCCGCCGTACGACATGAACGGGGTGGTGAGGCCGGTGAGCGGGATGATGCGGGTGACGCCGCCGACGACGACGAACACCTGGAGCGCGAAGGACACGGCGAGACCTGTCGCGAGAAGCTTGCCGAACGCGTCCCGGCACAGCAGCGCGATCCGCAGCCCTCGCTCCACGATCAGGCCGTACATCAGCAGGATCGCCATCGCGCCGGCGAGCCCGAGCTCCTCGGCGAAGGAGGCGAAGATGAAGTCGGAGTAGGCGAACGGGGTGAGGAAGGGGTTGCCCTCACCGAGCCCGCGTCCGAGGAGGCCACCCCACGCCATGCCGAACAGGCCCTGGGTCAGCTGGAACGTGCCCTCGGTCACCGGGAAGGGGCTGAGCCAGGCGTCGACACGGCTCTGGACGTGGCTGAAGGTCGTCGCGGCGAAGGTCGCGCCCCCGACGAACAGAAGGGTGCCCACCACGAGCCACCCCGGCCGCTCGGTGGCGACGTAGAGCATGACGACGAAGAGGCCGAAGAACAGCAGCGAAGAACCGAGGTCGCGCTGGAAGATGAGGACGCCGAGGCTCACGAGCCACGCGGCGAGGATGGGGCCGAGGTCGCGGCCGCGGGGGAAGTCGATGCCCATGAACCGCCGGCCTGCCAGCGCGAGGGCGTCGCGCTTCACGACGAGGTAGCCGGCGAAGAA
The DNA here is from genome assembly GCF_019550915.1 of Mumia sp. zg.B17. GTDB lineage: Bacteria > Actinomycetota > Actinomycetes > Propionibacteriales > Nocardioidaceae > Mumia. The sequence continues at coordinate 61,498 of NZ_JAHWCI010000009.1, read as the reverse complement.
GATCGCCAGGCAGATCTTGGCGAACTCGCCCGGCTGGAGACTCAGGCCGCCGACCCGGATCCAGATGCGGGCGCCGTTGATCTGCGTCCCGATGACGGGCAGCAGCGGGAGGATCAGCAGCACGAGCGCGGTGAGCCCGAACGTGTAGGTGTAGGCCTGGAGCTTGCGGTGGTCACGCACGATGAGCAGGACGGCCACGAACAGGGCCAGGCCGATCGCGGTCCACATCACCTGGCGTCCGGCGAACTGCTTGGCCTCGTCGCCGAGGCGGTCGAGGCGTGCCAGGTCGAGCCGGTAGATCATGGCGACGCCCAGCCCGTTGAGGGCGACGACCAGCGGCACCAGCACCGGGTCGGCGTACGGCGCCACGAACCGGACGACGAGGTGCGTCGCCACGGCGATCACCACGAGGAGGACGGCGAGGCCGGCGACGAAGCCGGGGACCTTGCCGCGGGCGCCGAGCCCGACGGCGCAGAAGGCGAAGATGACGATCACGAGAGCGAGCGCCACGAGGAGCGCCTCGGCGCCTCGGCGCTTGCGGTGGACGACGGCGGGGCTGGTCGCTGGGGTGCTCACTCGACGCCCCCGCACTCCGCACCGGGCGCGTTGGCCTGGGCGGGGTCGGCGCAGCGGGCCGCGATGTCACGGAGCTGGTCGATGGTGTCGCGGGCGTCGGCCAGCGAGGTCGACGTGATGCCCTTCTCGACCTGGTTCGCGCGGAACGTCGGCAGCGACGCCAGCGTGACGTCGGTGACCTCCTCGACGCTGTCGAGCTCGAGGAGCGGCAGGTCGGCCTGGATGCCGCGGAAGATGGCCACGTTGCCGTCGGAGGTGCCGACGTAGTACTGGCGCTGGGTCCAGTCGTAGGTCAGCTTGGCGGCGAGGGCGAGGAGGCCGACGACGACCGCGATCACGACCAGTCGCCGCAGCCACACGTAGCGCTGGGGCGGCCGAGGAGCGTACCGGAGCGCCTCGGGGTCGGCCGTGCCGTCGCCGTTGGCGCGCGCGGCACCGGCGCCGCCCGCGTCGTCGTCGATCGCCGGCACGGCGTCGAGGTTGGTCGCGGTGGTCGGTCCGGAGCCCGGTCGCGCCTGCTCGGAGGCGGCTCCGACGAGCATCGGCTGCCCGTCGGCGGAGGCGAGGGTCGGGTCGGGCGGGGCATCAAGGTCGATGATCTCGCCCAGGATGACGGTGACGTTGTCGGCGCCACCGCCGGCCAGCGCCCGCTGGACCAGCTCCACGGCCGCCGAGTCCACCGTGGGGGCGTTGGCCAGGACGTCGGCGATGGAGTCGTCGTCGACCATGTCGGACAGCCCGTCGCTGCACAGCAGGTAGCGGTCGCCCAGCCGCGGCTCGATCAGGGTCAGGTCGGGCTCGGCGTCGTCGCGACCGAGCAGGACGCGGAGGATCAGGGAGCGGTTGGGGTGGGACCGCGCCCCCTCGGGGGTCAGACGGCCCTCGTCGACCAGGCTCTGGACGAGCGTGTGGTCCTTGGTGATCTGGTGAAGGTGGCCGTCGCGCATCAGGTAGGCGCGGGAGTCGCCGATGTGGGCAAGGCCGAACGTCGTGCCGTTCCACAGCAGAGCGGTGAGGGTCGTCCCCATCCCCTCGACGCTCGGGTCGTCCTCGATCACCTCGGCGAGACGGTCGTTGGCACGGTGCACGGCGCCGGCGAGCGCCTCGATGACGTCGCCGTTCGGCGGCCGGTCGAGGCGGCGTACGACGTGCATGACCTCGGAGGAGGCGAGGTCTCCCGCGGCCGCGCCTCCCATGCCGTCGGCGATCACGAGCAGGTGCGGGCTGGCGTAACCGGAGTCCTGGTTGGAGTTCCGCCTGCGTCCGACGTCCGAGAGGGCGACGTAGGTGTAGCCGAGGCGTGTCTGGTGAGCGGGCAAGGGGCGTCCTACTTCCGGAGCTCGACCACGGTTTTGCCCAGGCGCACGGGCATGCCGAGGTCGACCGGGACGGGGGACGTCACACGTTGGCTGCCGAGGTAGGTGCCGTTGGTCGAGCCGAGGTCCTCGACGTACCACTGCTCGCCGTTGGTCGAGAAGCGCACGTGGCGGGTCGAGACGTAGTCGTCGTCGAGCCTGATGGCGGCGTCGGTGCCGCGGCCCAGCAGGATGTCCGCGCCCGTGACCGGCACCAGCTGGCCGGCGTTGGGCCCGTCGGTGACCACGAGCGTCGACGGCATCCCGCGCTTGGGCTTGCGGCCCTTGGGTGCGCGGGGCTGCTTGGACTTCTTTTGCCGCGGCGGCTGGGGCTGCGGCGCGCGCGTCGTGTCGACCTTGGCACCGAAGATGTCGGAGCGGATCACTGAGACCGCGGAGAGTACGAAGAGCCACAGCACCGCGAGGAATCCGAGCTTGATGAGGGTCAGGGTCAGCTCGGTCACCAGCGACCGCCTTGTGGCCCGGCCTGCGGCGGCGGCTGCGAGGGCCCGGCGTACGGCGGCGGAGATCCGGGTGCGGCCGGCGCGGGGCCGGGTGGGGCCACCGGGCCGGTCGGCCCGACCGGGGGTCCGGGGCGCGCGTGCGGGTTGCGGACCACGACCAGCGTGTTGCCCAGCTGAACCCGTGAGCCGTCGGTGAGGACGGCGTGGGTGACGCGTCGCCCGTCGACCACGATGCCGTTGGTCGACCCGAGGTCCTCGATCGCGACGCGGACGCTGCTGCCCTCGAGGAAGACGCGGAACTGAGCGTGCTTGCGGGAGACGCCGGGGTCGTTGATGCGCAGCTGCGCGTCGGTGCCGCGGCCGATCACGACACCGGGCGGCTCGACGGGGTGGCGCACGCCGTTGACCTCGAGGACCACCGGTGCCTTGGCGACGGCGGTGTCGGTCATGCGGACACCCGCGGCGGGGGTCACGGCGGCGGAGGCGCGCGAGCGGATCCGGAAGCGGCCGGTCGTCAGGTCGGGCTGGTGGACGAACTCGAGCTTGAGCGGCCCCGCGAGCGTGTAGTGCTGCTCGGCTACGTGCTCGTGCACGAGCTCGGAGAGCTCGCCCGAGAGCGTGCCGCCGTACGGGGCGAGCCGCTCGTAGTCGATCTGCGAGAGCTCGACGGTGAAGTCGTTGGGGACCAGGACCCGGTCGCGCGAGAGGATCTGAGCACCGTTGTCGAGCTCACGTTGCAGAGCAGCCGCGATCTCGACCGGTTGGACCGCACTCTGGAACACCCGCGCGAAGGCGCCGGAGACGGCATCCTCGAGCCGCTGCTCGAAGCGCTGGAGCACTCCCATCGCCGCGACCTCCTCCTGTCGTCTGGTGCCGTCGTCGAGCGGACACGCGTACTCTCGCGGAGATGACCCCCGCACGTCCACTTGATCGTATCGGGCCGACATGAGCGGGTGTCGCCGTCACACGCCCCACGGTGGACCGCCACCCGCAGATCGGGCCTCGGCGACGGCTGTTAGACTCACCAAGCACTCGCGCGAGTGGCGGAATGGCAGACGCGCTGGCTTCAGGTGCCAGTGTCCGCAAGGACGTGGGGGTTCAAGTCCCCCCTCGCGCACACGACACGATCCCGGTCAGGTCTCCTGGCCGGGATCTCGTGCGTCCGGGACCTGCCACCCGAGCCTCGGCCGTGGGACGGTGGACTCGTGACGACCCCGGGTCGCAACTGGGCCGAGACCCACACGTACGCGGCAGCCGCCCTGCGCCGTCCGTCGAGCGTGGACGAGCTCCGCAGGGTTGTGGCGGACTCTCCACGCGTGCGTGCGCTGGGCAGCCGTCACTCCTTCCACGACCTCGCGGACTCGGCCGGGCTGCTGGTGAGTCTCGACGCGATCCCGCGCACGGTGGTCGTGGACGCCGACGCCGGCACGGCCACGGTCGGTGCCGCGGCCTCGTATGCCGAGATCGCGCCGGTGCTGCACCGTGCCGGCTGGGCGCTCGGCGCCATGGCGTCGTTGCCGCACATCTCCGTCGCGGGTGCCGTCGCCACAGCGACGCACGGGTCGGGGGACGCCGCCCCGACGCTCGCCGGTGCGGTCACCGCCCTGGAGACGGTCGGACCCGACGGCGACCTGGCGTGGACGACCGAGGCCGACCCGGACCTCCGCGGCGCGGTCGTGAGCCTCGGAGCCCTGGGGATCGTCACCCGGGTGACGTTGCGCGTCGAGCCGACGTACGACGTCCGTCAGGACGTGCGCAACGCGGTGCCGTGGGAGACGGTCCTCACGGACTTCGACGCGGTCTCCTCGTCGGCCGACAGTGTGAGCCTCTTCACCCGGTGGGGAGGCGACGTGGTCGACCAGGTCTGGATGAAGAGCCGTCGGCCGACCGAGCCGACCGTCCGGTGGGGGGTGCCGGCGACCGTCGTGCAGCACCCGATCCTCGGCATCGACGCGATCCACGCCACGGCGCAGCTGGGAGTGGGCGGGCCGTGGTTCGAGCGGCTCCCGCACTTCCGTGCGGGGTTTACACCGAGCGTCGGTGCGGAGATCCAGAGCGAGTACCTCCTGCCGCGCGACCGCGCCACGGCGGCCTTCGAGGCGCTGCGTGCGCTCGGCCCGCGGATCGACCCGCTCCTGCAGGTGAGCGAGATCCGCACGGTTCCCGGAGACGACCTGTGGCTGAGCCCGGCGTACGGCCGCGACACCGTCGCGATCCACTTCACCCTCGTCCGCGAGCCCGACGCCGTGCGGCGGCTCCTGCCGGAGATCGAGGAGGCGCTGGCGCCGTTCGGGGCGCGCCCGCACTGGGGCAAGTGGTTCAGCCTCGGCGCGGACCGGATCGCCGAGCTCTATCCGCGCCTTCCTGACTTCCAGGCCCTGGCCGACCGCCGGGATCCCGACCGGTGCTTCCGCAACGCGTTCCTGGAGCGGACTGTGCTCCGCTCCTAGAGTCCTGCGCCGGCGAAGACGTCACGGCCCTTGCCGCCCTTGGCGAAGCGCATGCCGAGCTCGAGGCTGCCGACGCGCTTGAGCGTCGCACCGTGCTTGGGGTTTGACAGGATCATGTCGACGATCGCCGGCGCGGCGTCGTCCACCGGGTCGGCGAGGATGTTCATCGCCTTGCGCACCCTGGCAAAGCCCTCCGGCCCCAGCTCGCGGGCCTCTCGGATCATGCCGTCGGTGACGACGACTCCCGGGCTGACCGACGCGATGCGGACGGGGCCGCCCGCGGTCTCGCGCACCAGAGCATCGGTGAACGCCCGCAGGCCGCGCTTGGTCGAGCCGTACACGGTCATGCCGGGCCGGATCTTGCCGTCCGACCCGCCACCGAGGATGTTGACGAGCTGGCCGTGCCCCTGGGCGGTCATGCCGCGTACGGCGACACGGCTGCCGAGGATCGTGCCGACCATGTTGGAGGTGACCATCTCGACGATCCAGTCGGGGCGCAGGTCGACGACCGGGTGGACCGTACGCGCGACGCCGGCGTTGTTGATCCAGAGGTCGATGGTGTCGAGCTGGGCGGCCGCTGCGTCCCACAGGGCCTGGACGGCGGCCGGGTCCGAGACGTCGCACCCGATGCCGAGCACCCGACCGGGGGCATCGGCCTCCTCGAGCCGCTTCACCGCCTCGGTGACCGAGTCTTCCCGTCGGCCGGTGACCACGACGTCGTAGCCGCGTGACCGCAGCTCCCGAGCCAGGCCGAAGCCGATCCCTTTGCTGCTGCCCGTGATCACCGCGGTCGCCATGAGTTGAAACGTATATGATAGGAACAGCGTGCCGCTAGGGGGTCGTGCCCAGGGTGGAGAGTCCGGTGACGACCACGTCGAGCAGCGCGTCGAAGCTCGCGTCGAGGTCGGCGGGGAGACGGAAGCCCCGGTCGAGCTCCAGGCTCACGAATCCGTGCACGGCGGACCGGAGGATGCGCACGGCGTCGACGAGGTGGTCGTCCGCGACGCCGGCGCCGCGGACGACGGCCGCGAGGATCGCCACCGCCTCCCCGCCCGCGCGGGCGAGCGCGGCGTCCGCCGGGTCGTCAGGGTCCGCGGGGACCTGCACCGCGGCGTACCGGCCGGGGTGCTCGCGGGCGTAGTCGCGCATGGCGTGACCGAGCGACCGGATCGCCTCGGGCCCGGAGCGGCCGACGGTCGCCTGGCTCGTGAGGCGTACGAGGTCGCCCACCGCGTGCACCCCTACCTCCCGACGCAGGTCGGCGAGAGACGCGACGTGCTTGTAGAGGCTGGGCGTCGAGACGCCCGCGGCCGACGCGACGGACGCGAGGGTGAGGTCGGCGAACCCCGTACGGCCGCCGGCGTCGACCACGTCGAGCGCGATGGCGACGACCCGGTCGCGGTTGAGGCCGGCCCTAGGCATCGGTGCCGCTGGTGGTGGAGGCGAGGAACGGCAGCAGGACCGCGAGGACCTCGTCGGCGGCCTGCAGCTGCGGATAGTGACCGACCTCTTCGAGCACGACTCCGTCGGCGTCGACCGTCTCGCGGGCGTACGCGAGCTCGGCCGCGGCGTCGGAGAAGTCGGGGTCGGCGGAGCCGAAAACGGCGAGCACGGAAGTGTGGACGTCGGAGAGGCGCCGCTCCGCCTGACGGTGGTCGAGAGCGACCGCGAGGCGACGCAGCGAGCGCAGCCGCGCACGGTCCCGGTACGTCGCGCGGAGCGTCGTGAGCCGCTCGTCGAGACCCGGCGTCGGGCGGCCCTTGCTCAGGGCCGACCGGACGTACCACGTCCAGAAGGCGCCGCCCCACGGCCACGCGAAGACGGCGCGATAGACGAGGCGCAGCAGGGCGGCCACCGCCGGGGACGCCGCCTCGCGGTAGAAGCCGGCGAGAGTGACCACACCGTTGACCAGGTCAGGCCGGTCGGCCGCGGCGTTGAGGGCGGCCGACCCGCTCATCGAGCTGCCGACCAGGGCCGCGGGGCCGGCCGCGAGGTGCTCGACGAGCGCGACGAGGTCGGAGGCGGTGACCGCGTCGCCGTACGAGCGGAAGCCGGTGTCGGAGTCGCCGTGGCCGCGCAGGTCGGTGACGACGACGCGGTAGCCGGCCTCGATCAGGACGGGCGCGAGGAGCGCGTACGTCGCTCTGACGTCACCCATGCCGGGGACGAGGACGACGAGCGGCCCGTGTCCGGAGTCGGTGTAGGTGATCCGACCCTCGGGGAGGGCAAGGTGATGAAGGGTCTCAGACGGTAATTGGCTCATGCTCTTCACCGTACGGCTAATGTCCTTAACTTTCAAGGCCGACGACAGCCCGCAACCACCACCAGGAGTCCTCACATGACTGTTCGCCCGTACGACGCGGTGCTCTGCGACATCGACGGCGTGCTTCGACACTGGCCTGCTGCCGACGACATCGACACCAGTCACGGGCTTCCCGCGGGCACACTCGCGAAGGTGGCCTTCGCCCCGTCACGCCTGCACCCTGCGATCACCGGAGCGATCACCGACGAGCACTGGCGCTCACTCGTGACCGCAGACCTCGCGGAGATCTGCGGATCGACCGAACGCGCCCATGCCGTGGTCGACGACTGGTCCGGCCTGGTTCCCGTCGTCGACCACGAGGTTGCGTCCCTCCTCCGCCAGGCACGCTCGGTCGCGACCGTCGCCCTGGTATCCAACGCGACCACCCGGCTGGAGCGGGACCTTGTCCAGCAAGGGCTCGACGACCTCGCCGACACCGTGGTGAACACCTCTCGCGTCGGCCACATCAAGCCTGACCCCCGCGTCTACTTCCTGGCCGCCGAACGGGTGGGCACCCCGGTCCACCGCTGCTTGTTCATCGACGACACCACCGCCAACGTCACCGCAGCCCACGAGGTCGGGATGACTGCCCTGCGCTACCAGAAGATCGACGATCTCCGCGGTGCCCTGGCGCCGCTCCTCGGCACAGCGTCAGGCACGCAGCACACGTGATCTGCCGGGTCACTCGACCCAGGTCGTGCCCTCCTGGAAGATCAGCTCGCCTTCCTCGACCGACAGCGAGTCCTCGGGCCACTCGTCGGGGTCGGTCGGCAGGAGGCCCTCGTTGGCGACGGCGAGCGTCACCTGGGCGACGGGCACGATGCCGGCCGTCTCGCCGAGCGCGCTCCAGCCGCCGAGGCCGTTGCTGTGCGCGAGTGCATAGAGGGCCTCGCCGAGGTCCGTCACCGGGCCGTCGATCTCGTCGGGCGAGGCCTTCTGCGCCACGCTGCCGGCAGCGACGACCGCCTGCGGGTCGGTGATGCGGTAGTCCATGCGCTGGAGCACCGTCACGCCCGTCACCCGCTGCCCGGTGAGCGGGCTGCCGTCGTGGTCGTGGTCGTGCGTGGCCTCCTCGTCACCGTCCTCCTCGATGATCGCGAAGGGCGGGAACGTCCCGCTGTAGTCGTACTGCGCCTCGTCGTACGCCTCGAGCGCCGCGGCGAGCGCCTCCTTGGCGGCGGTGATGGTGGGGACGTCGGCATCGGATCCCGCCGCGGCGACCGCGACGGCATGGGTGCGCAGGGCGGAGCTGAGGGCTTCGGCGGCGCGGACGAACTCGTCCTTCGCCTCGTCGGTCCAGCGGTCCTGGCCAGGGTTCTCGGGCTGCTCGTCGGTCATGCTCGGATGGTATCGCCGGGTGGTTTCGGCCAGCGCGGCTCGTGCTCCGCGGGACGTCCCCGCGGCACCGAGCGTCAGTCGGCGTCGCTGACCCGCCCGCGGTTCGACTTCGTCTGTGCACGGCGGCGTTTGGCCTCGATCCGGCGGCGCTTCGACCCGCGGGTCGGCTTCGTCGCGACGCGCGGGCGCGGAGGTGGCGCCAGGGCCGTACGCAGGCGTTCGGCGAGGCGTTCGCGTGCGGCGACGCGGTTGCGCAGCTGCGAGCGGTGCTCCGACGCGGTCACGCTGATGCGGCTCGACCCGATCACCGACACCAGGCGGTCGCGCTGCTGCGGTGACAGCACCTCCGACGTCGCGGCGTCGAACACGACCTCGACGCGGCTGTCGGTCGTGTTGACCGACTGTCCGCCAGGCCCGGGCGACCGCGAGAACCGCTCCTCGATCTCGCGCTCGGGCACCACGAGCCCCCCGGGGATGCCGGGACCCGGGGGTACGACGAGAGGGCCGCCCACCCCTGGGGTCACGCCGACCGCCTTCCCCACTCGATCAACGGGCAGGTGTCCATCACCATCGCGAGACCCGCGGCCCGGGTCCGCTCGAACGCGGCCACGTCGATCACACCCAGCTGGAACCACACCGCCCGCGCCCCGATGGCCACCGCCTGGTCCGCGAAGGGCCCTGCTGCCTCCGAGCGCCGGAAGACGTCCACGACGTCGATCGGGAACGGCACGTCGGACAGCGTCGCGTAGCCCTGCTCGCCCAGCACCGTGGGTGCGTCGGGGTGGATGGGGACGATGCGCTTGCCACGCGTCTGCATGACCTTCGCCACCTGGAAGGCGGTACGGGAGGGGTCGCCGGAGAGCCCGACCACGGCCCACGTCTTGAGCTCGTCGAGCATCAGCGAGATCGCGGCCGGGTCCTGCCAGTCACTGTCCATGAGGTCGACGTTAGCGCCGGGGTGACCGCCTCGCCCGAGGTCGGGGCCGACGTGTAGAACACCTCTGTGACCTCACGTACGGCGCGACGCCTCCTGGCCGCTGCAGCGGCCCTCCTCGTCCTTCCCGCCTGCGGCCCTGTGGAGGTGGAGACCGGCACCGAGCAGGCGGCCCAGGCGGTGACGACCACGGCGGCTCCCCCTGCCGGGAAGCCGGCGGAGCAGGTTGCCGACCAGGTCACCAAGGCGCGGGCGATGCTCGGCCGCCTCCAGGTCGCCGGTCGCGCTCCGAAGACGGGCTACGACCGCGTCGGACGCTTCGGTCAGGCCTGGGCCGACGTCACCCGGAGCGGGTGCGGCACCCGCGACAACATCCTGAGCCGCGACCTCCAGGACGTGAGCAAGCGCAACAAGTGCGTCGTCGTCGGTGGACGCCTGGCGGACCCCTACACCGGCACCACCATCACGTTCCGCAAAGAAGACGCGAGCGCCGTGCAGATCGACCACGTCGTGCCGCTCTCGCTCGGCTGGCAGCTCGGTGCGCAGCAGTGGCCGGTGGGCAAGCGCGTGACCTTCGCCAACGACCCGATCAACCTGATGGCGGTCGACGGTCCGACGAACTCCAGCAAGTCCGACTCCGGCCCCGACGCGTGGCTCCCTCCCAACAAGGCCTACCGCTGCACCTACGTCGTGCGTTTCACCCGGGTCGCCGCCGCCTACGAGATGCGGGTCACGCAACCGATGAAGGACGCGATCAGCCGCATCCTCGACGGCTGCACACGCGTCGACGGCACGCCCGCCGACCTGAAGCCGCTGCCGACGTCGACGTGGGCGTACGCCGCGAAGTTCGCCGGAGGCACCGCTGGAGACGCGGGCGCCCCGACGAGCGCCGCACCACCGGCGGCCAAGGGGCCGAGCGTGGCGCCGACGGGGAAGTCGTGCCCGGCGAAGGCGCCGATCAAGGGCAACGTCCCCGACGGCGGCGGCGCACGCATCTTCCACGAGCCAGGCAGCCGCTCGTACGGGGTCACCGTCCCCGAGGCGTGCTTCGCCACAGCGGCCGACGCGCAGGCCGCGGGGTTCCGCGCGCCACGCTGAGCCCGCGGGCAGGTGCGGCTGTGCCACGATGCGCGCATGGCTGTCGATCCCCGCGGTGCCGACCTCAAGCGCTACCTCGCCGACGACCCCGGGGGTCCGGTGACCATGCTCAACCTCCTGCGCTTCCGGGAGGGTGGGCGCGAGCTGTACGCCAGGTACGCCGCGGCGCTCGAGGAGACGTTCCTCCCCCGCTACGGCGGTGAGGTCCTGTACGCCGGCGACGGGGCGACTCCCCTGGTCGCCGAGGACGGGCAGGCCTGGGACGCGGTCGCGCTCGTGCGCTATCCCTCGCGCGAGGCGTTCAGCCGCATGGTCGCCGACGAGGACTACCAGAAGGTCACGCAGTGGCGTACGGACGCGCTCGAGGAGGCCGTGCTCCAAGCGACCGCGGAGTGGCCCGCGCGCGCCTGACCCGGCCCTCAGGTCAGCTGTTCACGGCCGCGATCTCGGCGTCGCTGCGCAGGATGCAGAACTCGTTGCCCTCCGGGTCGGCGAGGACCAGCCACCCTCCACCGTCGGGCTTGCGCAGGTCGTCGAGCGCGGTCGCGCCGAGCGCCAGCACGCGCTCGATCTCCTCGTCGCGCGTGCGGTCGGTCGGTCGGAGGTCCAGGTGGATGCGGTTCTTGACTTCCTTGCCCTCGGGGACCTCGATGAAGAGCAGCGGTCCGGCTCCCGCGCTGCCGTCGCTGGGCGGCACGATCATGCACTCGTCGTGGCCCGGCTCGTTGGGATCGCCCGGCACGTCGGTGTAGCCGGTCAGCACCTGCTTCCACCACTCGGACTGGGCGTAGGCGTCGTGGGCGTCGATGCTCGTGTGCGAGATGCGGCAAGACATAGGAGGACCGTAGTGTCGTCGCTGCTCACGGTCGAACGGGTTTGGCCACAGGGGTAGGCATCCCCTCAGCTCTCTGCTGTGCTGTCGACATGACTCCGACCTCGCGAGGTGGCGGCCTCGAGGCGATCGAGACCGCGTCCGTCGACGAGCTCCGTGCCCTCCAGCTCGAGCGGCTGAAGACCTCGATCCGTCGCTGCTACGACCACGTGCCGCACTACCACGCGTCTCTCACCGAGGCCGCCGTTCATCCCGACGACATCCGCACGCTGGACGACCTCGCCCGGGTCCCGTTCACGACGAAGGCCGACCTGCGCGACAACTACCCGTTCGGGATGTTCGCCGTGCCCCGCGAGGATGTCGTCCGCATCCACGCCTCCTCGGGGACGACGGGCCGACCGACCGTCGTGGGCTACACGCGCGGTGACCTCGACGTGTGGGCCACGGTCGTCGCACGCAGCATCTACGCCGCGGGTGGGCGGACCGGCAACGTCCTCCACAACGCGTACGGCTACGGGTTGTTCACCGGCGGGCTCGGCGCGCACGCGGGGGCGGAGAGGCTCGGTTGCACCGTCGTCCCCGTCTCCGGCGGGATGACCGAGCGGCAGGTCCGCCTGATCGAAGACTTCCGGCCCACGATCATCATGGTGACTCCCTCGTACATGCTCGCGATCGTGGACGAGATGGTCCGTCAGGGCGTCGATCCCCGGGCGACGTCTTTGGAGGTCGGCATCTTCGGTGCCGAGCCGTGGACCGACGAGATGCGCCGCGAGCTCGAGGAGATCCTCGGCCTGACGGCCGTCGACATCTACGGGCTGTCCGAGGTGATCGGTCCCGGGGTGGCGATGGAGTGTGCCGAGACCCAGGACGGGCTCCACGTGTGGGAGGACCACTTCTATCCCGAGATCGTCGACCCGTTCACCGACGAGGTCCTTCCCGACGGCGAGGAGGGAGAGCTCGTGCTGACCTCCCTGACCCGAGAGGCGATGCCGGTCCTGCGCTACCGCACCCGTGACCTGACGCGGCTCCTCCCGGGGACGGCTCGGACCATGCGGCGGATCGAGAAGATCACGGGGCGCAGCGACGACATGATCATCCTCCGCGGGGTGAACGTCTTCCCGACGCAGATCGAGGAGCTTCTCCTTCGGACGGCCGAGCTGTCGCCGCACTTCCAGTGCGTCCTTGGACGCGACGGGCGCATGGATGTGATGACAGTCGTCGTCGAGCACCGCCACGGGGTGGCGAGCGACGCGGCGCACGGTGCCGGTGAACGCGTCCGTTCTCAGGTGAAGGACACCATCGGCGTGAGCGTCGAGATGAGGGTCGTGGCTCCCGACACGATCGAGCGCTCGGTGGGCAAGATGCGTCGAGTCGTGGACCGGCGCCGCGACCGCTGAGGATCACCGGGCGTGCCACGCCGCCCTCCAGAAGTCCTCGAACACCGCGGTCGGCTCAGGCGAGGACCACATCTGGTTGACGAGCAGGATGCCCACGACGTCGGCGGCAGGGTCGACCCAGAACGTCGACCCCAGCCCGCCGTCCCAGCCGTACGCCCCCGCGCGGCGGCCGTCGGGGAGGTCGGTCGTCTTCACCCCGAAGCCGAGCCCCCACCCCGAGGTGTCGTCGGCTTCGATCCTGCCGACGCGCGGGCGGACCGCCTCGGTCAGCACCTCGGTGGACACCACGCGGCTCCCGTCGTCGGCCACTCCGCCGGCGCGGAGCATCCGCGCAAGCGCGTACAGGTCCGTCACGGTCGAGACCAGCCCGTCACCGGCGTTGGGGAAGGCCGGCGGTCGCGACCACTGACCGTCGCTCCCGTCGTACGGCACCGCCGGCGCACCTGCTTGGGACGGGAGCCAGAGCGGCCCCAGCGTCCCGATCTCCCCGGGACCGACGTCGAAGCCGGTGCGCGTCATCCCGCACGGCTCGAGGACCCGGGCGCCGAGGACGTCGGGCAACGGCGCCCTCGCGGCGCGCGCGACGAGAACCCCCAGCACCTCGCTCCCCGAGTGGTAGAGCCACCGCTCGCCCGGCTGGTACGACAGCGGGACGGAGCCGACGGCCCGCATCCACGTGTCCGGATCGGGGTTCGCCTGCGGGGCGGGCGGTCCGGACTGGAGCCCGAGTGTTCCCAGCGCGGACAGGACAGGCCCAGGGAACGGTCCGGTGAAGTCGAGACCGATCCCGAGCCGCAGCTCGAGCACGTCGCGAACCGTGATCGAGCGCCGCGCGGGCACGGTGTCATCGAGCGGCCCGGCCGGGTCGCGCAGCACCTGGCGGTCGGCCAGCTCCGGGAGCCAGCGCTCGACGGGGGCGTCGAGGTCGAGGGTGCCGTCGTCGATCAGCGTGAGCGCGGCCACCGCCACGACGGGCTTGGTGACCGAGGAGATCCGAAAGATGGTGTCGGTACGGACGGGGGTCGGGTCGTCCGGTCCGTACGACCCGTGTGCACCGAGCGCGACCTCCTCGCCGCGGGCGACCAGCCACGCGAGCCCGGGCGGGTCCTCGCGTTCGACGTGAGGACGGACGGCTTCGGTGATGCGGGTCTGGAGGTCCACGGGGTTCCCTTCTCGGACGGTCGCAGCACCGACCGGCTCGGGACGCCGAACTCATCGGCGCCGACACCCCACGGCGGACGCCGAAGGGCGGGCCGTCAGGATCGACGGCCCGCCACGGCGGGATCACGGAGTCAGACGTGGATCAGGACGTCGGGCTCCAGATCCCGATCTTGTTGTTCTCGAAGCTCGAGAACGTGATGTCGTTGGTGCCGTCGCGGTCGAGGTCGGCGATCTTGGCGCCGCCGGCCTGCCCCCAGCCTTCCGACTCGGGCAGCACGTGCTGCTGGAAGGTGCCCGGGGCCGTCTGCTCGAGCCAGTAGAGGCGGAACGCCCCGTCGCCGGACACCGCGAGGTCGAGGTCGCCGTCGCCGTCGATGTCGCCGAATCCCGTCTTGCCGGGCGCCGCCTGCCCCGGGCGTGGGCTCGCCGTGAAGTCGGCGCCCGGGTCGACGCCGGCGGCCAGCGGAGCAACCGTCCAGGGGGTGCGGGGGTCGGCTCCCGGGGTCATGAGGAAGACGTCGGGCTTGGCGCGGAGGAACACCGGGGGGCCGGGGTTGCCGGGCGTCGTGTTCGTGTGGTTCACGCCGACCCAGCGATCGGTCCCGTCGCCGAACAGGTTCTCGACGCGGTGGATGCTGAACGACGGTCCCTGCCCGCGGCTGATCTCGTGCATCACGAAGTCGGACGCGGTGAGGCCGTCGGCGGCGTCGCCGACCCGCTCGAACCAGACGAACGACGCCTCGCCGGTGGGCGGCCCGAGCACCGCAGGGCTCACCCCGAAGTACTGCGCCGACGCGACGTCGAGGTCACCGTCTCCGTCGACGTCGGTGACCACCGGGCTGCTCCCGCCGCGGTCGGCCAGGGTGACGGGAGCGGCGAACCTGCCCTTGCCGTCGCCCTTGAAGAACTGCAGCGCGACGACGTCGTCGGTCGTGTCGGAGGCGTTGAAGCCCTGTTCGCCGACTGTGACGAGATCCTTGCGCCCGTCGCCGTCGAAGTCCACGTGCTGGAGGTCGTGATAGGCGAACGGGCTGTCGGTGAGGATGTCGTGACGCTTCCAGTCGCGCAGCCGGGCGCGGCACTCTTTGAGCTGCGAGGCGCCACGGGAGGCGACGGCGCACTTCGCGAGCGCGAGGACCTCACGGACGCTGCGCGGGGTGTCGCGGTTCTCCCACCAGGTCAGCGAGCCGCGGCTGAATCCCATGCCGCTGTCCCAGAAGTAGCCCGCGGGCTGGATGACGTCGACGTCACCGTCTCCGTCGACGTCGGCGAGCGTCGGCTCGCTCGGGAAGATGATCCCGTCGGACGGCTCGATCACCGGAGTGGTCTTCCAGGTGTCGACGCCTCCGCCGCGCCGGCGGCCGGCGTTCGTGTAGAGCGTGACGCTGCCCGGCTCAGGGAGTGCGGCCGGCCCTTGCATGGTGAGAGCCCCATAGGTGGTCGACACCAGCTCCGGGCGCGGGTCACCGACCACGTCGCCGACGGCGGTGAAGGCCGGGCCGACGGCGTCCTCGGTGACGAGGGTGCGGGTGAACTCGGGCGGCTCGGCCATCGCCGGCGAGAGACTGGCCGCCACCACGGCGACGGACGTCGTCACCAGCGCTACGGCGGTCGCGGTCGTACGTGCGGGGGTACGCATGGGCGCTGCTCCTCGGTGATCGCTGTTCCCATTAATGGAACACCGTTTCGATCTGCCGTGAACTGTCGCACACAGAGGCGCGCCCCGTCGAGACCCGTTGTCACGGAAGATCGAGAAGCAGCAGGTGCTGTCAGGCGTCCCAGGTCTTCGCGACCAGCGTCAGGACGTCGTACGTCGCGACCGGCTCGCTGTCGCGGTTCGTCACCTGTGCGTCCCACCGAACCTCGCCGTAGTCGGCCGTCGTGCGCGGGGTGATCTCCTTGACGGTGAGCGTCACCGCGATCGCGTCGTCGGCCTTGACCGGGGTGAGGAAACGCAGGTTGTCGACGCCGAAGTTGGCCAGCACCGGCCCTGGGTCAGGGTCGACGAAGAGACCGGCGGCGAGCGACACCAGGAGATAGCCGTGCGCCACGATGCCGCCGAAGAGCGGGTTCGCCGCCGCGGCCGCCTCGTCGGTGTGGGCATAGAACGTGTCGCCGGTGAGTGCCGCGAACGCGTCGATGTCCTCCCGCGTCACCGTCCGTGGCTCCGAGGCGATCGTGTCGCCGACGCGCAGGTCGGCCAGGCTCTTGCGGAACGGGTGGACCGAGGCCTCCCGGCGGTCGGACCCCGGCGTCCAGCGGCCGGTGATCGCGGTGAGCATGTCCGGCGAGGCCTGGACGGCCGTGCGCTGCATGTGGTGGAGGACGCTGCGGATGCCACCCAGCTCCTCGCCCCCACCGGCCCGGCCGGGCCCGCCGTGGACGAGGACCGGGAGCGGTGAGCCGTGACCGGTCGACTCGGCGGCGTCGTCGCGGTCGAGGACGAGGATGCGGCCGTGCCACGGCGTGAGCCCGAGGGTGAGCGTGCGCGCCACGGCGGGGTCGTGGGTCACGAGCGAGCCCACCAGGCTCCCGCGACCGCGGGCCGCCAGCGCGATCGCGTCGTCGAGGCCGTCGTAGGTGAGCACCGTGCTCACCGGACCGAACGGCTCGACGTCGTGCGGCTCGGTCGCGCCATCTCGCGCCCGCAGCAGCACCGGCGCCATGAAGGCGCCGCGCTCAGCGTCGCCGTCGACGCCCTCCACGCGGTCCGGGTCGCCGTAGACGATCTCCGCGGAGCTGCGCAGCGCCTCGACGGCCTTGCGGACCTCGTCGCGCTGGGCGAGGCTCGCGAGCGGGCCCATGCGGACACCGGCATCGCGAGGGTCGCCGACCGTGACCCGCGCGAGGCGTGCGGCGATCGCGTCGACCACCGTGTCGGCCATGCCTGCCGGGACGAGGACGCGGCGGATCGCGGTGCACTTCTGGCCCGCCTTGACCGTCATCTCGGTGACGACGCCCTTCACGAAGAGGTCGAGCTCGGGGTCGTCGGCGGTGACGTCGGGGCCCAGGATGGAGCAGTTCAGGGAGTCGGCCTCGACGCCGAGCCGTACGCCGCCGGTGGCGACCGACGGGTGGGCTCGCAGCACGTTCGCCGTGTGCGCGGAGCCGGTGAAGGCGACCGAGTCCTGCGGGCCGAGCTCGTCGAGGAGCGTCCCTGCGCTGCCGGCGACGAGCTGGAGGGTGCCGTCGGGCAGGAGGCCGGACTCGATGATCCGGCGCACGAGGGCCTCGGCGACGTACGCGGTGGGGCTGGCCGGCTTCACGATCGTGGGGAGCCCCGCGAGGAAGGCGGGGGCGAGCTTCTCGAGCATCCCCCACGCCGGGAAGTTGAAGGCGTTGATCTGGACCGCGACGCCGGGACGCGACGTGAAGACGTGTTGTCCGACGAAGGTCCCGCCCTTCCCGAGGGGTTCCGGCCGACCGTCGAGGACGATCGTGTCGTTGGGCAGCTCGCGCGTGCCCTTGCTCGCGTAGGAGAAGAGGGTGCCGATGCCGCCGTCGACGTCGACCATCGCGTCACGCTCGGTGGCGCCGGCGCACGCCGACAGCCGGTAGAGCTCGTCCTTGCCGGCGCCCAGGTGCTTCGCCAGAGCCTTGAGGATCCCGGCCCGCTCGTGGAACGTGAGGCTGCGGAGCGCGGGACCGCCGACCTCGCGGGCGTACGCGACCATGGCGCCGAGGTCGAGACCGGTGCTCGAGATCGTCGCGACGACCTCACCGGTCGAGGCGTCGAGGAGTGGGCGGCCCTCGTCCGGTGCGGCGTACCAACGGCCTGCGGTGTAGCTCTCCAGCAGCGTGCTCACGTGTCCCCCTCGACGTCGTCGGCGCGGTCTTCGGTCCACGCTATTGCAGAACGATCGGTCAGTAAATGTCTGTCGTTCTTGCATCAGCCCCGCGCGCGTGCTGGGCAGTGCTACCTTCCCGGGACGCGAGGTGGCAGTGGGACGATCGGAGAGCGGATGTCAGGCGAGGTCACGATCAGCGAGGACGAGGCTCGGGAGGCCCAGAGCGTCCTTGTCGACGAGTTTGGTCTCCTCTTCATGTCGCTGCTTGTCGTCACGGTGGTGCTCGGTCGACCGTGGCCCGCCGTGCTGGTGGTGGCGGCACTCGCGCCGATGCTGCAGGTTGGCTCGGTCTGGGCGCTTCTTGCCGGTCACGTTCGGATGCACTCGGTGCTG
Source organism: Mumia sp. zg.B17 (assembly GCF_019550915.1). Lineage (GTDB taxonomy): Bacteria > Actinomycetota > Actinomycetes > Propionibacteriales > Nocardioidaceae > Mumia. The sequence goes on along the minus strand of NZ_JAHWCI010000009.1, from coordinate 43,410 downwards.
TCCAAGGGCGTGTATGCCCTTTTCTTCCTCGGATTCCTCCTCTTCGTCGTGCTCGACGTGACGTCGCCGGCGCCCGACTCGCTGAGCGATGTGGTCCGTGTCATCGGGGCGGGTGTCCTCGTTGTCGCCGGCGTGGCGTACTGGAAGCTGTCGGGACCTGTCGCGAGAGCGCTCCTGAAGGACGAGACGGTCGTCCGCAACGTTCTCGCCGACTGACCGACAGGCCCAGAACGGGCGCCGCCTCCCGGCGGGGATTGCCTTCACGGCGACGGTGTGTCACGATTTACAGACCGATCGGTCAGTAATGTGCGAACCGGAGGCACCATGACGACGACGGTCGACGAGGCGCAGCTCCTCGAGGACTTCGAGCACACCGTGGCCCAGCACGACCGCATCGAGCCGCGCGACTGGATGCCCGAGCGCTACCGCAAGACGCTCGTACGGCAGATCGCGCAGCACGCGCACTCCGAGATCATCGGGATGCAGCCGGAGGGCAACTGGATCACGCGGGCTCCGTCTCTGCGTCGCAAGGCGATCCTGCTCGCGAAGGTGCAGGACGAGGCCGGTCACGGGCTGTACCTCTACTCAGCGACCGAGACGCTCGGGGTCTCGCGCGACGAGCTCACCCAGATGCTCCTGGAGGGGCGCCAGAAGTACTCCTCGATCTTCAACTATCCGACGCTCTCCTATGCCGACGTCGGCACGATCGGCTGGCTGGTCGACGGCGCCGCCATCTGCAACCAGGTGCCGCTGTGCCGGACGTCCTACGGGCCCTACGGGCGGGCGATGATCCGGATCTGCAAGGAGGAGTCGTTTCACCAGCGGCAGGGCTACGAGCTCCTGATGACGATGATGCGCGGCACCGACGAGCAGCGCGCGATGGTCCAGGAGTCGGTCGACCGCTTCTGGTGGCCGTCGCTGATGATGTTCGGTCCGCCCGACGACCAGTCGCCCAACACGGCGCAGTCGATGGCCTGGGGCATCAAGCGCGACACCAACGACGACCTACGCCAGAAGTTCGTCGACATGTCCGTGCCGCAGGCCGAGGCCCTCGGCGTCACCCTGCCCGACCCTGAGCTCGCGTGGAACGCCGACCGGGGGCACTACGACTTCGGCTCTCCCGACTGGGAGGAGTTCGCGCAGGTGGTCGGCGGCAACGGGCCGTGCAACGCCCAGCGGATCGCGCACCGCCGGCGGGCCCACGACGAGGGCGCGTGGGTCCGTGAGGCGGCGATGGCGTTCGCGGCGAAGCAGGTGGACGCATGACCGGGGTCAAGGGCGAGTGGCCGTTGTACGAGGTGTTCGTCCGCGGCAAGCGAGGCCTCAACCACGTCCACGTCGGCTCCCTGCACGCCGCCGATGACGAGATGGCGGTGCGGCACGCGCGCGACGTCTACACCCGGCGCAACGAGGGCGTAAGCATCTGGGTCGTCCGTGCCGACGCGATCACCGCGTCGAGTCCCGACGAGAAGGACCCGCTGTTCGCCCCGAGCGGTGACAAGGTCTATCGGCACCCCACGTTCTACGACATCCCCGAGGACGTCCCGCACCTGTGAGGAGGTGAGCATGTCCCACGATCCCGAGACCTCGACGCAGACCAGCCCGTACGAGGACCTCTACGGCGGTGGCGACGCCGCGCACTGGGCCTTCGGCACCGGGTTCGAGGACCCGCTCGCCGGCCTCGGGGCGGGCGAGGCGGCGGCCGTGCCGGAAGGCGTCTCGCCGCGCGACCTCGCAACCTACTCGCTGATGCTCGCCGACGACGCGCTCGTGATGTCGCACCGGCTCTCGCAGTGGTGCAGCAACGCTCCCGAGCTCGAGGACGACGTCGCCCTCGCCAACATCGCGCTGGACCTGCTCGGCCAGGCCCGTCTGCTGCTGACCCGCGCTTCCGCCGCCGACCCGGCCGTCGTCCCGACACTCCCGGAGGGGTCACCGGTGCCGGCCGAGGACGCGCTCGCCTACTTCCGCGGCGACCAGGACTTCCTCAACGTGCGGCTCGTCGAAGGCGAGGACGCCGACTTCGCCGAGGCGGTGGTGCGGCTCCTCGTCTTCGCGACCTGGCGGCTGGCGCTGCTGTCACGGCTGCGCGACAGCAGCGACCCCGTCCTCGCCGCGGTCGCCTCGAAGGGCGTCAAGGAGCTGACCTACCACCGGGACTACGCCGGACGCTGGTTCGTGACGCTGGCCCAGGGCACGGAGGGGTCGCGTGCCCGTCTCCTCGCCGCTCTGGACCGGCTGTGGCCGATGCGGCCAGAGCTCACCAAGGGGCACGCGGTGGAGAGCCGCCTCGCGCAGTGCGGCGTCGGCGTCGACCCGACGACGGTCGGCGACGAGGTCGACGACGTCCTCGGGCAGGTGTTCGCCGCCGCCGACGTCGCACGTCCCGACGCAGCGGGACTGGCCGGCGTGCAAGGGCGGACCGGCCGCGACGGGCTGCACACCGAGGCGTTCGGCCGGATGCTCGCCGAGATGCAGGTCGTGGCGCGGGCCCACCCGACAGGGCGGTGGTGATCATGGTGTCGACCCGCGCCGCTGGCCCGACGTCGGGGCACGCCGCGTACGAGGTCGTCCGGCGCGTCACCGATCCCGAGATGCCCATGCTCACCCTCGACGACCTGGGAGTCCTGCGGGGCGTCGAGATCGGCGGCGACGGCCGGGTCGTCGTACGCCTCACTCCGACCTACTCGGGCTGCCCGGCCGTCGCCACGATGCGCGACGACCTGGTCCGGAGCCTCCAGGAGGCAGGGTTCGCCGACGTCCACGTCGAGCTGGTGCTCTCCCCCGCCTGGTCGAGCGACTGGATCACCGCGCGTGGACGCGAGGCTCTCGCCGAGCACGGACTGTCCGTGCCCGGACCCGCGCTCCGCCACGACGGCCCCGTCCCCCTCACCCTCGCGCCGGTACGGCGGGCCGTCACCTGCCCGCGCTGCGGATCGGCGTCGACGGAGGTCTCGTCGGAGTTCGGCCCGACGCCGTGCACCGCGCTCTATCGGTGCCAGACGTGCTGGGAGCCGTTCGAGCACGTCAAGGAGATCTGATGACGGTGACAACACCGGCACCCCCCCAGCGCCGTAGCGCCCGCTTCCACCCGCTGCCCGTCGCGGACGTGGAGCGGCTGACCGACGACGCGGTGGCGGTGACATTCGCGGTGCCTGCGGACCTCGCCGACCAGTTCGCGTTCGCCGCCGGTCAGTCGGTCACCCTGCGCCGCGTCGTCGAGGGCCGTGAGGAGCGCCGGTCGTACTCGATCTGTGCCCCTGTCGGCGCCGCCCTCCGGATCGGTGTGCGCGAGATCCCGGACGGACTGTTCTCGCGCTGGCTGTCCCGAGAGGTCGGACCGGACACGGTCATCGACGTGCAGACCCCGACCGGGAGCTTCCGCGCCGACCCGGACCGAGGCGGCCGGCACCTGTGCATCGCCGCTGGGTCGGGCATCACGCCGATGCTGTCCATCGCGAGCACCGTCCTCACCCACCCGGACGCGTCGGTCACCCTCCTGTACGGCAACCGCACCACGACCACGGTGATGTTCGCCGAGGAGCTCGCGGACCTCAAGGACCGGTACGGCCCTCGGCTCGAGCTGGTGCAAGTGCTGTCGCGAGAGCCCCGCGACGTCGAGCTCTTCTCCGGCCGGCTCGACGCCGCCAGGCTCCGACAGCTCCTCACTCTGCTCGTGCCCGTGAGCGACGTCGACCACGCGTGGGTGTGCGGACCGCACCCGATGCTCCTCGACGCCCGGGCCGTCCTCGCCGATCTCGGCGTGCCGCCCGAGCGGGTCCACGCCGAGCTCTTCTACGTCGACGAGCCGCCTCCGGAGGTGCAGCGCGTCGATGCCGTCGCCGACGGCGCGACCAGCGAGGTGACCGTCGTCCTCGACGGACGGCGGACGACCGCCACGGTGCCGCGGTCGACCACCGTGCTCGAGGGGGTCCAGCAGGTGCGCGCGGACCTGCCGTTCGCGTGCAAGGGCGGGGTGTGCGGGACCTGCCGGGCGATGCTGTGCGACGGCGAGGTGGAGATGCGGCGCAACTACGCCCTCACTCCCGAGGAGCTCGAGCGGGGGTTCGTGCTGACCTGCCAGTCCCGGCCGGTCGCCGACAGCGTGACCGTGGACTTCGACGCGTGAGCGAGGCGATGTGGGAGGCCGACGAGGCGAGCCGAGCGCTCGGGATGAGGCTTGAGGAGCTGCAGCCCGGCAGCGCCCGGGTGTCGATGGAGGTGCGTGAGGACATGGTCAACGGGCACGACCTGTGCCACGGTGGCCTCGTCGCGACGCTCGCCGACAGCGCCTTCGCGCTCGCCTGCAACGGCGACGGCACGCCCACTGTCGCCGCGGGATTCGACATCACGTTTCTCGAGCCCGCCCGCCACGGCGACACGCTCGTCGCCGAGGCGTCGCAACGGTCACAGCGAGGGCGGTCGGGGGTCTACGACGTGACGGTACGCCGCCGGTCCGACGCGACGGTGGTCGCGGAGTTCCGCGGGCGCAGCCGCACCCTCGGCCCCACGCCCGGGCGCTGAGCCGGGCACGTCACCGCGACGCGCGGGTCACGGGCGTACGGCGAGCCCGTCGAAGGCCAGCGTCGCGACCGCGCCGGCCAGAACCTGCGCGTCGACCGGACCATCCGGCCGGTACCACTCGACGAGCGAGTTCACCGTGCCGAAGATGAGCCTGCTGATCAGGTCCGGTGCGATGTCCCTGCGCAGCGACCCGTCGTCGACGGCCTCCTGGACGAGCGCCGCCAACCGCTCGTCGATCTGACGTCGGCGGGCGAGCGCACGGAGCTCGACCTCGCTGTTGCCGTGTACGCGCAACAGCAGGGTCACCGACGGCAGGTGAGCCACCAGCACCGCCACGCTCTCCCGCACCGCCGTGCGCAGGCGCTCGTACGCCGAGCCGTCCTGCGGCCGGGACGCCTCGTCGATCACGGCCTCGAGACTGTCGAGCGCCTCGTCGAGCGCGAGGGCGAGAAGGTGCTCCTTGCTGGGCACGTGGTGGTAGATCGCGGACTTGGTCAGACCGAGCTCGCGGGCGAGGTCACCCACGCTGGTGGCGTCGTACCCCTGCCGGATGAAGACATCGATCGCCCGCCGCAGCACCGTCTCCTGGTCGTAGCCGGGGCGCCCGCGGCGGGGGCTGCCCTGCGTCGACCCGGTCGCCATGGTCCCAGCGTCTCACGCCCGTACGCCCGTACGCCCGCGTGTCCCCGTGCTCACCACCCTCGGCGCCCCTAGTGTGCGAGACATGACGGATCTTGCAGGAGCCATCACCTCGGCGGCGAGAACCGCGTGGTGGATCGTCGTCGTCCGAGGACTCCTCGCCGTCGTCCTCGGCATCGTCGCGCTGGTCTGGCCCGGACCGACCGCCCGCGTGATCATCGTGCTGTTCGGCGTCTGGGCGCTGGTTGACGGCATCATCGCCCTCGTCAGCATCATCACCGGGGGCGGCCGGTCGTGGGGGTGGCTGCTGCTCGAGGGCGTCCTCGGCATCGCTGCCGGCATCATCGCCTTCCGCGCGCCGGTGACGGTGGCTCTCGCGCTCGTCCTCCTGATCGCCTTCTGGTCGATCATGATCGGCGTGCTCGAGATCTCGGGATCCCTCCAGGTCCGTCAGGTCCCCGGCAGCGGGTGGGGCTGGCTGCTCGCCTCCGGTGTCGTCTCGATCGTCTTCGGCATCCTGCTCTTCGTCTGGCCCGATCTCGGCTTCGCGACGCTCATCATCCTGATCGGCATCTACGCCCTGGCGCTCGGCGTGGTCTGGCTGATCACGGCCTTCATGATCCGCAAGGACCTGAAGGCGCTCGCGTAGGCCCCTGGACGCCAACGCCCCACGCTGCGACCAGGGCCGTGGGGCGTTGTGCTGGACGGGTCGCGACGCGACGTCGTCAGCCGTACAGACGGACCGGCATTGACTCCACGCCGTAGACGATCGAGCGCTGCCGGAACCTGAGCTCGCGCGGGTCGCACGCGAGCGTCATGTCGGGGAAGCGGCGGAAGAGGCGGGGGTAGGCCGAGCGCAGCTCCATGCGCGCGAGCTCCGCACCGACGCAGCGGTGGAACCCGTGACCGAACGCGACGTGCGACACGGGCCAGTCGCGGTGAGGGTTGAAGTTCTCGAGGTCGGGGCCGCCGGTGCGGTGGTCGCGGTTGGCGCCGGACAACGAGCACACGACCACGTCGCCCTTGGCGATGCGCTCGCCGAAGAGGTCGTGCTCGGCCTTGGCGAAGCGCGGGAACGCCAGCTGCACGACGGTGAGATAGCGCAGCATCTCCTCCACGACGCTGTTGGCGAACGTGTCGTCCTTGATGAGCTGCGTGCGGGCGGCAGGATCACCCATCAGCACCAGCGCGCCCAGCGCGATCGTGCTGGCGGTGGTCTCGTGCCCGCCGGTGAAGACGCCGTCGGCGAGACCGCCGAGGTCGTAGTCGGAGATCGCGTCACCGACCTCCTCGATGATCTTGCCGATGAGTCCGTCACCTGGGTTGTCGCGCTGCGCCTTGGTGGCGTTCATGAGGAACGTCCGTGACTCCGAGATGGCACCGAAGCTGCCGGCGCCGCCCCCCGAGACGTCGAAGCGCGCCGATCCCAGCGCGAAGAACTCCTCACGGGACTCGTCGGGGAGCCCGAGAAGCTCGCAGATCACCAGGAACGGCACGGCGAAGGCGAAGTCCTCCATCAGGTCGACGTCGGGGCCCTTCTGCTCCATGACGTCGAGCTGGTGCTCGATGATCTCGGTGATCTTGGGCGTCAGCCGCGCCAGGCGACGCATCGTGAACTCGGGGGTGAGCAGCTTGCGAAGCCGTGTGTGCTCGGGTGGATCGGTGAAGCCGAGGCCGCCGATGTCACCGTCGGCCGCGCCGACGGTGCCGACGAACGGCCGGATGTCGTTGCTGTACGAGGTGCGGTCGGCGAGCACCGCCAGCGACTCGGTGTGACCGGTCACCAGCCAGATGTTCATCCCGAACAGGCTCGCGAGCCGCTTCACCGGGGCCTCGGCCCGGACCTTGCCGAGCGCCGGGATGGGGTCGAGGCCGTCCCGGCGCAGCGGCATCAGCCACCGGTTGGGGACGAAGGTGAGCTTGGAGAGGTCGATCCCGTCCCTCTGCGACCTCAGGACCGTCCGCTGCGCGGCCCACGTCAGGAGATCGGTCGTCATGTTCCGCATAGTCCGACCAGGTTAGCGTCGCACGGGTCCGATCCTTGCCTCATATCCCGGATCTCAGGGATATCCCTGAGGGCGTCCAGCGCCGCGCGCTCCTCCTCGGTCGAAAGCTCGTCGCGGTAGCGGCGGACGAAGTCCTCGTACGGGAGCCTTCATGTCAGCCACGGAGGCCGCGACCGTGCACGGCGGGGTCGCCACCAGGACGACCCCGCCGTGACCGTCAGAACCCGAGCACCCGCGCGGTCACCGTGGTCTCCGACGGCGCGTGCGTCGCGTCACCGGTGTAGCGGACCGTGAGCTGGTGGGTCCCCGGCTTGAGTGCCCTGGCCGGGACCGCCACGAGCGTCACGCCTGCGACGAGCCGCTGGCTGGCGAGGACGCTGTCGCCCTTGAGGACCTGGACCGTCCCCGTGGCGCGAGGCTTCACCTGGGCCGCGACGATCGGACCGAACAGCGGGGAGAGACCGGGCGTCGCCACGGCGCGCACCGTCGTCGGGGTCAGCTGCTCCTCGAGGGCGATCCCGACGAGCGCCGGGTCGTGGTCGCTCGAGCGGAACGGGCCTGCGTCGTAGAAGTTGGTCGCGTTGCCGTTGTAGCGGCTGTACTCGTAGGCGATCGACTCCATGGCGTTGATGGACCAGACGCCCATGCCCGTGATGTCCGCCGCCGCGGCGGGCGACGCGAGCACGTGGTCGAGAGACCCGATCTCGCCGTCGAACTGGTAGGTCTCGGCGGTGTCGTAGGTCTCCTCGAGATCGACGTAGCCGGCCTCCCGCAGGACGGTGATCGGGTCCTCCTGGGAGTAGGCGTTGAAGTCGCCCGACAGATAGACCTTGTCGGTGCCCGCCGTCTCCTTGACGGTGTCGGCGAACGCGACCAGCGCGCGGGCCTGGGCCACCCGCTCCACCGTGCCCGCCCCCTGGTCGGCGTCGGGCGTGCCGGACCGCTTCGACTTGAAGTGGTTGACGATCGCGACGAAGCGGTCGTCCTCGGTGCCGGCGACCGGCTGGAACGCCTGGGCGAGCGGCTCGCGGGCGTCGTCGAACGCGGGTTCGCCGACGAGCACCGTCGACGCACCGACCGGCGCCAGGACCGCCGGCTTGTAGATGAACGCCGTACGGATGAAGTCCTGGTCGGCGACCGGAGGCAGCGCCGCGGCGTCGGGCGACGGGACGTACGCCCACGTGCCGGCGCCGGCAGCCTCGTTGAGCGCCTGGGTGAGCGCGGCGAGGGCCGCGTCGCGGTCCTTGCCGAACTTCACGGAGTTCTCGATCTCCTCGAGCGAGACCACGTCGGCGTCGAGAGCGTTGATCGCGGCCACGATCTTCTTCTCCTGGCGCTCAAGCTGGACGGCGGTCGCGGCGCCACGGGGACCCGCCTGGCCGACGCACTCGTCGACCGTCGTCGGGACACCCTCGCGGTCGACGAAGTACGTGCACGAGATGCCGGTGGTGGCCTCGTACTCCTCACCGGTGGTGACGAAGTAGTTGAGGACGTTGAACGCGGCGAGGCTGAAGTCGCCCCCGACGGCCGGCGGCGAGGCAGGACGCTCCGCCCCGCTGAACGTCGCCGGGAGGACCCCGTTGGCGTCGTCGGCGGTGAGCTGCGCGGTGGGCTGGAGCTTCCAGGTGCTGTTGCGGTAGTCGAGGACCACGTCCTTGGTGAACGTCGCCGTCGCCCCGACCCGGATCGTCGTGTCGTCGTCGATCCACGGTTGAGGCGTGTTCTTGCCGGCACCGGTGTAGTTGGTCGAGGAGCCGTCGTCGAGGGTGATGCGACGGGTCGCGTTCTCCGCCTTCACGGCCTGCGAGGCGGCGCCCGGAGCCGCGACCTCGGTCGGGACGTACAGGGGAGAGTCACCGGCCGCGAGGCCGATCTCGGCGAACGTGTTGGTGGTGTAGTTGTTCGTCACGGTCAACGGACCCGCCGGGGCGACGAGCATGCCCTCGAGCCGCTCGCGACCCGCGTCGCCGAGGGGCAGTGCGAGCGGGGTCGGCTTGACCGCCTCCGCCGGCTCGTCGAGCACGACGACGTCGGCTGCGGCCGGGGTGAGCTGGGTCATCCCGCCGAACTCGCTGACCGGACCCGTCACCTTGACGTGGTCGTCCTTCTCGACCAGGGCGACCGCGGCGCCGCCGAAGACGAAGATGCCGTCGGAGGCGTCCGGAGTCGTGTCGTCCTCGCCGCCGCTGCCCGCGGTCTGGAGGTAGAACCCGTTGAAGCCGCCGGTCTTGTACGCGGCCGTGACCACGCCCTGCGTGATGACGGTGTCACCGACGTACGGGCTGGCGTCGCCGGTGCCCTGGATGGCGGCGACGGTCCGCTCGACGACAGGGTTCGGGCCTGGGACGCACGCCTGTCCGCACGCGGTCGGTGTCGGCGCACCGGCCGTGAAGTCGGCGCTGTTGTCGTCCGTGTCTGCTCCACCGGTGCGGTTGAGCGACGACGTCACCGAGTAGCCGTCAGCCTTCGGGGCGGTCTCCGCGGTGGTGGACACGCCGTACCCGAGGAGGTCGACCACATCAGGGTCGGCGAGCACGGCGGCACCGTCACCGGTGAGCGTGTCGGCGGTCTTGGTCAGGGCGAGCGTGCCCCCGTTGGCGTTGCCCGAGAAGGCGATCGTGGACGTCACGTCGGGCGTCGGCAGCGGAGCACCGTTGGCCGCATTGGCGTTGCCGCTCAGCAGGTAGTGACCCCCGGCCGGGATCGTCCCCGACAGGGCGATCTTGCCGGTGAACGCCGAGGTCGACGAGTAGGAGCGGTACTGCACCGTCCATCCGTCCACCGTCACCGGCTCGCTGGTCGGGTTGTGGAGCTCGACGAACTTGTTGAGGTACGTCGCGCCGGCGCTCCCGCCGTTGAGGTAGGCCTCGTTGATGACGAGATGGTCGGCCGGTGCGGCGCTGGCGGGAGCGGCGACCGCGGCGAGCGTCCCCGCCGCGAGCGCGCCCGCGGCGAGGAGCGACGTCGTCCGGACGGCGCGTCGAAGAGATGAAGACACTGGTGATCCTCCTGGATCCGTGCGGTCAGCGGCGCTTCTTGACGGTGACGGTCAGCGTGTCGCTGCTGGCCTTCACGGTGGAGGAGCCTCGGTAGGTGATCCGGAGCTTCTTCGTGCCCTTGCTCCTGAACTTCTTGAGAGTGACCGTCGCCCGGCCGTTGCGGACGGTGGCCGTGCCGACCTTGTTGCCCTTGAAGGTCACGACGACCTTCCCGTTGGCCGGCACCCCGGTCGTGGTGCGGACGACGACGGAGACCTTCGCCTTCGTCCTCTTCGCCCGGATCGTGCGGGTCTTCTTCTTCGCCTTGGTGGTCGAGGCCGCCTTGGCGACCGAGAGCGCGACCGTCGTGCTGGACGCGCTGGTCCTGCTGTCACCGGAGTAGGTGACGGTGAGGGTGTGACGGCCGGGTCGCAGCGCCTTCTTCTTGATCGGGACCGTGACCTTGCCGTTCTTGACGGAGCCGGTGCCGAGGACCTTCGTGCCGGCCTTGACGGTCACGGTGCCGGTGGCGGTCGGCGGGTGACGGTCACCTGGACGGCGCCGCCCTTGCCGTACTCGGCGCCGCGCACGACGGCCTTCAGCGAGGACGCCGACTTCGGGACCGACACGGGGAACGTCACCGTCGTCCCGGACGGTGCCGCGGTGAAGGTCAGCGCGCGGGCTCCGCCGGCCGTGGCGGGGACCTTCAGGGTGATGTCCGCAGCGCCGTTGACCACCGGGAAGGTGCCGACGACCGTGTTGCCGAACCGTGCTGTCACCGTCGTGTTCTGAGGGCTGTCGAGCGACGTCATGTCGAGGCCAGAGAGACCGATCTCCACCGTGTCGCCGATCTTCAGGTCGCTGGGGATCGAGCCGTCCTGCCGGACCGAGCGGCGGGCGAACGACGGGCTGAGCGGCGAGCTCTCCTCGAGGTAGGCGATCCACGCGTCTCGGTCGACGAGACCGGAGTCCTTGGGCGCCTCGCCCTCGGTGAAGACTCGGAAGTTGTCACCGCCGGTCGCGAGGAAGCTGAAGGTGCCGACCCGGTAGTTCTTGGTGGGGTCGAGCGGCGCTCCGTCGATCGTCACCGAGTCGATGACGCCCTTCTTGGCGCCAGGGTTCGCCGGGTCGTCGACCTCGTGGAACGTGTAGGAGACGTTGTCGGAGAGGCCGAGCTGAAGGTACGAGCGGCTGGGCACGTTGCCGTCTGCGTCGCGCTGCCACTGCTGCTCGAGCATCGTGACGAACTGCTCACCGGTCAGCGTCACCGACCACAGGTTGTTGGCGAACGGGAGCACGGCGTTGGCCTGCGCGTACGTCACCACACCGTCGGCGTCGGTCGGCACGGTGGTGTCGGGGGCGTACATGAGGTCGGAGCGCAGACCGCCCGGGTTCACGACGCCGATCTCGGCGTTGCCGCCCAGGTCGTCGCCGAGGCGCTCACGCAGTGCGTTGGCGACGAGGCCGCCCAGGGTCGACTCCGAGCCGCGGTCGTCGCGGACACCGCTGGCGGTCGGTGTCGGGTGGAAGTAGCGGCCGTCCTGGTAGGTGCCGCCGGTGAGCGCGGTGGTGATGTCGTCGGTGATCGTGGCCTTGCGAACGTTGCCGACCTCGGCAGCGCGGGCGAGCGCGGCGTCGACGATCGTCTTGACCGCAGCGACCCGCGGGTACTGCGCGACCAGGTCGGCGTCGGCGGTGGTGGTGCGGGCGACGACCGCGCGGGTGTACGCGGTCACGTCGTCGGTCGCGGTGTCGACGGTGAGCTCGACCTTGGCGACCCCCTCGCCGTAGTTGCCGGACTGCACCAACGGGCGTGTGCCCGTGCTGCCTGGGATGGGCGCGTCGTAGGCGTAGCGCTGGTGGGTGTGGCCGGTGAAGATCGCGTCGACCGCGGCGACCGTGTCGTTGACCAGGTGCGCGAAGACGGGGCTCGCGGCCACCTGCTGCGGCAGCGTCGCGGCGGGCTCGGAGAGCGGCGCGCCCTCGTGGTAGCTGGCGATCACCACGTCTGCCTCGCCGTTGGCGTCGTTGCCGTCCTTGAGCTCGCCGGCGACGCGGTTGACCGCCTCGACGGGGTCTCCGAACTCGAGGTCGGCGATGCCTGCGGGCCGCACCAGGGACTTGGTCTCCTCGGTCACGACGCCGACGATCGCGACGTCGACGCCCTTCACCGTGTACTGCGCGTACTCGGGAAGGGCCGGGTCGTCGGTGCCCTTCTCGTACACGTTGGCGCCGAGGAAGACCGGTGTGCCGAAGCGGTTGTCGCCCATCCGTGGGACCACACGGTCGGTGAGGTCGGCGAAGCCCTGATCGAACTCGTGGTTGCCGACGGCGGAGTTGTCGAGCTGGAGGGCCTTGAGGACGTCGATCGTCGGGTTGTCCTGGTCGACGGCCGACGCGAAGAGAGAGGCACCGAAGTTGTCACCGGCGGCGACGAAGACCGTGCTGTCCTCGCCCGCGGCAGCGCGCAGCTGCTCGACCGTGCCGGCGAACTTCACGGCGTTGCTGTCGATCCTGCCGTGGAAGTCGTTGATGCCGAGGAAGGTGAGCTTCACCTCGTCCGCGGGCGCCGCCGACGCCGACGGGGCGAAGGACAACGGGGCTGCCACGAGGGCGGCGGTTGCGGCGAAGACGGTGCTCCGACGCAGCAGAGTACGGTGAGTGGGTCGCATCAGGGGCTCCTCGAGAGACGTGATCCCGCTGACCATAAGCGAGCGGGGGTGTCCAGCGCTTCCGCAAACTGTGACGGTTCGGCCACGATCGGATGGCAACTGTTGGCGATCCTGGCACATCGGCGGGAGGTCCTGTGGCGCGCGACCACTATCTCGTCCCCGCTGGCGCGGCGGAGGCCGCGATCGAGGTCAAGGGATCGCGCTTCCTCGGGTGGGTGCGACGGGTCGACTCCGAGGACGAGGCGCGCGCGTACGTTGCTGAGGCCCGACGCCGGTTCTGGGACGCACGCCACCACTGCTCGGCCTTCGTGATCGGCGCGGACGGGGCACTCCAGCGCAGCAACGACGACGGCGAGCCGAGCGGTACGGCGGGAGCGCCGATGCTCGAGGTCCTCGTACGGCGTGAGGTCCGCGACGTCGTCGCGGTGGTCACCCGCTGGTTCGGTGGGACCCTGCTCGGTGCCGGTGGGCTGGTCCGCGCCTACTCCGAGACGACGGCCGCCGCCCTGGACGCGGCCGGTGTCGTGCGCCGCGAGCTGCGCACGCGCGTCGAGGTCACGGTCTCGCACGGGGAGGTCGGCAAGGTCGAGAACGAGCTGCGTGCCCGCGGGGTCGCGATCCTCGGCGTCGACTACGGCGCGGGTGACGTCGTCCTCACCGCCGCCGCACACCCGGGTGCGGTGGCGCCGATCGCGGAGCTGGTCGCGGCGATCACCCACGGCTCCGGCGGGGTTGCGGCGGGTGGCACGCTCTGGGTGCCGTGACGCCCGGCCAGTGACCCGCCGGCGGGCCGGGCGCGAGTACGGTGAACGGCATGACGACACGATGGTCCGACCTCACCACGCGCCAGAGGCGTGCCGTGGTCCTCGTGGGAGCTGCCGAGGTCGTGCTCACCACCGCGGCGTTGACGAGCCTCGCCCGTACGCCCTCGACGCGCCTCCGCGGACCGAAGGCGGCGTGGATCGCCGGATGCTTCGTGCAGCCCGTCGGGCCGCTCGCCTACTTCCTCGTCGGGCGGCGCTGACCCGTCTCGTCAGAGGGCGTCGAGGCGGCCGAGGACGTCGCGGACGTGCTCCAGCGACCGCTTGTGCGCGAGACCCGTGGTGTCGTCGAAGTAGAGCCCGTCACCGATGAGCTGGACCGTACGGGCGAGCGCGTCGTCGCCGTAGTGCTCGGCCAGGACGGCGAACCACCCGTTGCGGAGCTCCGCCAACGTCTCGCGCGCTCGGACGTCGTCCTGCGCGACGCGGGAGGCGGCGATCAGCCCGCGGTCGAACGCCGACCCGGTGTCGACGGACGTCTCCAGGTAGTAGCGGACCGGTCCCTGCGGGGCGTCCTTCATCTTCAGGACGTCGGCGCGGCCCTGCTCTCGGAGCCGGTCGAGCATGGCGTCGACCATCGCGTCCTTGCTCGGGAAGTGGTAGAGCAGGCCGCCCTTCGACACCTCGGCGCGGGCTGCGACGGCGTCCAGCGTGGCGATCCTGCCGCCGCCCTCGACGAGGAGCATCTCGAAGGCGTCGAGGATGCGGTCACGGGTGGAGGCACCGTCGGATCGGGCGGACATGCGAGCACTCTAGCGAGGCGTTCTCGGCATGGACGCCCGCCCGACCGGGTACCACTCCCGCATGGATGCCGACATCACGCTGTTGGTCGACGGTCGGTCGCGGACCCTCACGGTCGACACGCGCACGACCCTGCTGGACGCCTTGCGAGAACGGCTCGGCATCGTCTCTCCTAAGAAGGGGTGCGACCACGGCCAGTGCGGATCGTGCACGGTGCTCCTGGACGGACGTCGCCACCTGACCTGCCTCGCGCTCGCCGTCTCCTTCGACGGCGCGGAGATCGTCACCTCGGACGGGCTCGCCGCGGACGGCCTGCATCCGGTCCACGAGGCGTTCCTCGAGCACGACGGCTACCAGTGCGGCTACTGCACCCCGGGCCAGGTCTGCTCCGCGGTCGGGGTGATCGAGGAGGCGAAGCAGGGACACCCCAGCCACGTCACCGATGACCTCGAGGGCGACGTCGAGCTCGACGACGATGAGATCCGCGAGCGGATGAGCGGCAACCTGTGCCGCTGCGGAGCGTACCCCGGCATTCTCGCCGCGGTGCGTGAGGCGGCACAGGCATGAGGGCCTTCGACTACGTCCGGCCGACCGATGCGCAGGAGGCCGTCCGGGCGGTGGCGGGCAATCCGCGGGCACGGTTCCTCGCCGGGGGCACCAACCTCGTCGACCACCTCAAGCTGGGCGTCGCCGAGCCCGAGGTCCTGGTGGACGTGAGCCGGTTGCCGCTGGACCGCATCGAGGAGTACGACGACGAGCACGGCGCCGGTCTGCGGATCGGCACGAACGTCCGCAACAGTGACCTCGCCGCGCACCCGTCGGTGAGGTCGCGGTTCGAGGTGATGGCGCGCGCCCTCCTGGCCGGCGCCTCCGGCCAGCTCCGCCACCAGGCGACGACCGGCGGCAACCTGCTGCAGCGAACCCGGTGCGTCTACTTCCAGGACGTGACCACCCCCTGCAACAAGCGCGACCCTGGCAGTGGCTGCTCGGCCATCGGCGGGTACGGCAGGTACAACGCGATCCTCGGCGCCAGCGAGGCGTGCGTGACGACCCACCCCAGCGACCTCGCCGTGGCGCTCGCGGCTCTCGACGCGACGGTGATCGTGCTCGGCGTCGAGGGTGAACGGCGGGTGCCGCTCCGCGACCTCCACCGGCTGCCCGGCCACCATCCCGAGCGTGACACCGTGCTCGACCCCGCCGACCTCGTGACGGCCGTCGAGGTCCCGTGGTCGGCGGCCGGGCACCGCTCGACGTACCGCAAGGTCCGCGACCGGGCCTCGTACGCCTTCGCGCTGGTGTCGGTGGCTGCCGTGCTCACGATCGAAGACGGGCTCGTGGACGACGTCCGGATCGCGTGGGGAGGCGTCGCTCACAAGCCGTGGCGGGCCGAACGGGCGGAGGCGCTGCTGCGTGGACAGGAGCTGACCGAGGAGGCGGTCGTCGCCGCCGTCGAGGACGAGCTCGCCGACGCGCAGACCGACGACGAGACGGCCTTCAAGCCGGCCATGCTCCGACGGACGACGGCGTGGACGCTCCTCGCCCTGGCGGAGGGGCGGACGCGATGATCGAGCACCCGACGAGGCCGATCGACGCCCACGCGGTCGGGTCCGACCTGCGCCGGGTCGACGGTGTGGAGAAGGTCACCGGCCGGGCGGCGTACGCGGTGGAGCACGGCGAGCCGGACGGCGTCACCGATCCCCTGCACCTGTGGCTCGTGACGTCTACGATCGCCAAGGGCCGGGTCGTCGACGTCGACGGTGGCGCCGCCACGTCGCACCCCGGTGTGGTGGCGGTGCTCGACCACACGAACGCGCCGCGGCTGGACGACACCAGCAACGGCGAGCTCGCGATCCTCCAGGACGACGCGGTCGGCTTCCGCGGCCAGATCGTCGCGCTCGTGCTCGCCGAGACGTCCGAGGCTGCGCGGGAGGGGGCGGCGCTCGTCCACGTCCGCTATCGCGCCGAGCCGCACGAGGCCGAGCTGCGCGAGGACAACGCCGACGACAAGCCCGAGGTCGTCAACCCCTCGATGGACACCGACACCTCCGAGGGTGACGTCGACGCGGCGCTGTCCGAGGCAGAGGTCGTCGTGGCGGAGACCTACAAGACGCCGTACGAGCACAACAACCCGCTCGAGCCCCACGCGACGGTGGCCTGGTGGAGCGAGGACGGTGGCCGGCCGACGCTGACGATGTTCGACTCGACCCAGGGCGTCCACGGTGTCGTGCAGGCGATCGCGCCGATGCTCGGCCTGGAGCCGGATCAGGTGCGGGTCCGAGCGCCGTACGTCGGCGGCGGGTTCGGCAGCAAGGGCGAGGCGCACGCCCACGTCGTCGCCACGGCGATGGCGGCGCGGACGACCGGCGGACGGCCGGTCAGGCTCGCCGTGACCCGGCAGCAGATGTTCTCCCTGACCGGCTACCGCACGGCGACCTTCTCCCACCTCCGGCTGGGTGCCCGCCTGGACGGGACCCTGACCGCGGTCGAGCATGCCGTGCAGGAGCAGACCTCGGTCATCCGGGAGTTCGCCGAGCAGACGGCGGCGCCGACCCGGATGATGTACGCCGCGCCGAACCGCCGTACCAGCCACCGTCTGGCGCGGCTCGACGTGGCGGTCCCGTCGTGGATGCGTGCGCCGGGCGAGATGCCCGGGATGTACGCCCAGGAGACCGCCATGGACGAGCTCGCGGTCGCGGTCGGGGTCGACCCGATCGAGCTGCGCGAGCGCAACGAGCCGGAGGTCGATCCGGAGACGGGCAAGCCGTTCAACGAGCGGAGGCTGGTGGAGTGCCTGCAGCGAGGGGCGGACCGGTTCGGGTGGGACACGCGCCCGCCCGCGCCGCGCGCGACCGTCGACGGTGACTGGTGGATCGGCACCGGCGTGGCCTCGGCGACGTACCCCGCGATGAGGTCCCCGGGCAACGCTGCCCGTGTCCGCTCGCTCGGCGACGGGCGCTACGCCGTCGCGATCGGCGCCGTGGACATCGGGACCGGTGCCCGGACGGTCCTGACGCAGATCGCCGCCGACGCGCTCGGGGTCGGTACGGACGCCATCGAGCTGGCGATCGCCGACTCGTCGCTCCCGCCGGCGAGCGTGGCCGGAGGATCGTCGGGCACCAGCTCCTGGGGCACGGCGATCGTCGCCGCGGCGCAGCAGTTCCGCGATGACCACGGAGAGGCGCCCGACGCCGGCGTGGAGACGACGGCCTCGGCGGCGGCCAACCCGGCGACCGAGGAGTATGCGTTCCACTCCTTCGGTGCGGTCTTTGCCGAGGCACGTGTGCACCGGTGGACCGGCGAGGTGAGGGTGCCGAGGCTGCTCGGCGTCTACTCGGTGGGCCGGATCGTCAATCCGACCACGGCGCGGTCGCAGCTGCTCGGTGGCCTCGTGATGGGGCTCTCGGCGGCGTTGTTCGAGGAGTCGTACCGTGACCCGCGCTTCGGTCACGTCGTCACGCAGGACCTGGCGACCTACCACGTCGCCTCGCACGCCGACGTCCTCGGCATCGAGGCCGAGTGGCTCGAGGAGTCCGACGAGTCGTTCACCCCGATGGGCTCGCGCGGGATCGGCGAGATCGGGATCGTCGGTACGGCCGCCGCGATCGCCAACGCGACGTTCCACGCGACCGGGATCCGGGTCCGCGACCTCCCGTTGACGGCCGACCACTTCCTGGCCTGAGTCACCGCTCCCCAGGGCTGGTGGCGAAGAACACCACCCCTCGGCTTGAGTCGCGCGGTCTCGAAACTGTACCGTCTGGACGGGAATGACTGTACCGGCTGGACGGTTAAGTCAGACAGGACCGAGGCCTCGACAGGGGGAGACATGAGCACCACCACCGCACCACGCCGTACGGCACCCGTGCCGGCACGCGCCGGCCTGCGCCAGTGGGCGGCGCTCGCCGTCCTCATGCTCCCGGTGCTGATGGTGAGCATGGACAACACCGTCTTGAGCTTCGCGCTCCCCGACATCAGCTCCTCGCTGCACCCGTCCGGCACCGCGCTGCTCTGGGTCGTCGACATCTACGCCCTGATGCTCGCTGGTCTCCTGGTGGCGATGGGATCGCTCGGCGACCGCATCGGGCGTCGCCGCCTCCTCCTCGTCGGTGCGATCGGCTTCGGAGCGGTCTCGTTCTACGCGGCCCAGGTCGACGACATCAACGGGCTCATCGTCGCCCGCGCTCTGCTCGGTGTCTTCGGTGCGACGCTCATGCCGTCGACGCTGTCGCTGCTGCGCAACATCTTCTTGGACCGCCAGCAGCGGCGGCTCGCGATCGCGGTGTGGGCAGCCGGCTTCTCGGCTGGCGCCGCGCTCGGCCCCGTCATCGGTGGGTGGCTCCTCGAGCACTTCACCTGGCACGCGGTGTTCCTCATCAACCTCCCCGTCGTCGTGGTTCTGGTGCCGCTGGCGGTGTGGCTGCTGCCGGAGTCGCGCAACCCGAACCCCGGGCCGTTCGACGTGGTGAGCATCGTGCTGTCGATGACGACGATGCTGCCGGTCGTCTACGCGATCAAGACCTTCGCCGAGCACGGCCTCACCGCCGCCGTCGGCTGGACCGTGGCCGTCAGCGTGCTGAGCGCGGTCGCGTTCGTACGGCGCCAGCTGGCCCGCGAGCACCCGCTGGTCGACGTCACGATGTTCCGCAACCGCGTGTTCTCCGGAGCGCTCGGTGCCAACCTCCTGAGCCTGATGGGACTCACCGGCTTCCTGTTCTTCGCGGCGCAGTTCCTGCAGCTCGTCGTCGGGCTCGACCCGATGGAGGCGGCGTTGGTCCTGGTCCCGGGACTGGTGGCGACCATCCTGGCCGGTCTGCTCGTCGTGCGCCTCGTGCCGGTGTTCGGTGTGCGCGCTGTGGTGTCGGCGAGCTTCGGCCTGTCGGCGGTGGGCTACGCGATCGCGGCGTTCGCCGGCTCCCTGCCGTCCGCGACGTCGATCGCGGTCGCGTTCCTCGTTCTCGGTGTCGGCATCGGGTTCGCCGAGACGCTCACCAACGACGTCGTCGTGTCCAGCGTGCCGGCAGAGAAGTCGGGCGCTGCATCGGCGCTCTCGGAGACGGCGTACGAGATCGGCGCGGTGCTCGGCACGGCCGTCCTCGGCGGCATCCTCACCGCGACCTACCGCGCGGAGGTCTCGCTCCCGCCGCTGGCCGGCACCGAGACTCAGCGTGAGGCAGCGGGACAGACCCTCGGCGGAGCGATGGACCTGGCCGACGCCATCCCGCCGCAGGTCGGGGGCTGGCTCGTCGAGTCGGCGCACCTGGCGTTCGACCACGCCGTCCAGACCACGAGCGCCGTGGCCGTCGTGATCGCGCTCGGTGCCGCTGCCGTCTCGTGGTTCACCCTGCGCGACGCGGAGCGCTGAGCACGGCACAGCTACGGAGGGCCCGGGGCGATCTCTCGCCCCGGGCCCTCCGCACTCACGCTGCGATCAGTTGACCCTGATCCTCATCGAGGTGCCCTCCTGCTGGAGGACCTTCACCCGGACGCCGACGGCGGGGAGCTTGACGCCGTGGTTCGGCAGCTCCTCGTACCAGTACTTCTTGGTGTCGTCGAAGACCGGTTGAGCCGGTTGTGCGCGGATGTAGCTGGGCTTGCCGTTGGTGTGCAGCGTCATCGAATCGGCCTTGATCAGACCGAACGGTGCGTCGTAGACCTGGATGCGAGCCCGCCACGGAGCCCCGGTGGTGATGTTGATGATCGGCTCCGGGTGGGCGTCGATCGGCAGGTTGCGGCCCTGGCCGGGGTGGTCGGTCGTGTTGTTGTTGGCGATCGACGTGTCCCAGTACGAGATGAGCAGCCCCTGGCCGTAGCGGTAGTGCTCGACCCAGTCCGGCTTGGTGTTCATGAAGCCGAAGTTGTACGGGCCGGTCTGGAGGTACGTGTCATAGCCGACGTAGGACCGGTGGCCCATCACGTAGTAGTTGTCGTACTCCCTCGTCGTGGTCGCGCCGACGATGCTGTAGCCCCTGAACGTCCACGGCCCGGCACCGTTCTCGGCCCCGTCGGACAGGACGGTCGCCCCGTCCGCGGTCACCGCGATCTCGTCAAGGAACAGACCGGAGCCCACGGTCGCGGCGTCGGTCGTGTAGGAGGACCGGAAGAGGATCTTCTGGCCCGCGTACGCATCGAGCGGCACCGTGACCGGCCCCCACGCAGGGTGGTTGCCGTCGAGCGCCGGGTTGCCGTCGGTGTCCGTCCCGTACGGCTTGGCGTCGAGCGTGCCAGGCAGCGACGTCCAGGTCTTCCCGCCGTCGGTGGACGCCTGGAAGTACGCGAAGTCGTAGCCCTTCTCGATGGAGAAGCGCACCCTCGCATCGAACCTCGCCGACGTCTTGCCGGTCAGGTCGATCGCGGTGGTCATCGCGTTCTCCAGGTTGTTGCCCGACCCGGACCAGAACTGCTTGGTGCCGGTGGGCGCCGGACCGTTGCTCTCCTCGACGGGCTTCTTGGGCAGGACGACGACCGCACCCTGGGCCTTGTCGGAGTTCCACTCCTGCGGGCCGAGGTCGAGCCGCTTGGTCTGCGTGGAGGCGACGGCTTCGTAGTCGAGCCAGCCGAGCTGGAGCTTCTCCCACGCGCCGAGGTCGCCCGGACGGGTGCCGAGCGGCTCGCCGGCGCCGTTGAGTCGGCTCTGCGCCATCAACGTCCAGTACTCGTTGGAGTTGTCGCCCTTGCTGGTCGTGTCGTAGGCGTCGGGCAGACCCAGGTCGTGGCCGTACTCGTGGACGAAGACCGACAGACCACCGTTCTCGGGCTGGATCGTGTAGTCGCCGACCCAGATGCCGGTCGAGCCGATCTGGGTGCCCCCGAGCCGGTTCTGCGGAGGGCCGGTGCTGCCGACGTCGGTCCGGAACGCGTACCAGCGGTGCGACCAGATCGCGTCTCCCGCATAGAGCGGGTCGCCGTCGGCCTCGTCGCCACCGGCGTGCACGATCTGGAAGTGGTCGATGTAGCCGTCGGGCTCGTTGAAGTCGCCGTCGCCGTCGAAGTCGTAGCGGTCGTAGACGTCGTACGACGCCAGGTCGGCCTTGATCTGCGCGTCGGTGCGCCCCTTGGCCTGCTGGTCGGCGACCCAGGCGGTGAGCGCGTCACGGATGAGGTCCCACGTGTTGGCGGTGACGCGACCGTAGCGGGCCTGGTTGTAGGGGACCTTCACCCAGTCCGACACGGTGCCGTCGACGGTGTAGCGACCCGAGGACTGCGCCTCGTAGTACGTCTTCACCGACTCCTGGTCCTCACCGAAGTAGATGTCCTGGTAGTGCTGACGGTCGTAGTCCGGCTGCCAGTTCGTGGAGTTGTCCTGGGTGCGGTCCGGCTCGGGGATCTGGTTGACCTGCGGCCCGTCGAACCGTTGCGGCTTGACCGTGCCGTAGCGCGACCAGTCGTCGTCGGGGAAGTCCGGGTGACGCTGGTCGCCGAACTCGGCGAGGATCACGAAGACCTTGTCGGCCCGCTCCTGCGACAGCTCGACGTACTGGTCGTGGTCCCCGTCGTCGGCGAGTGCCTCACGACCACGCACGGTGGTCTGGGCGGCGGCGTCGGCCGGCGACAACGACGTCCCGACCTTGACGACCTCGGAGCCGTTCTTGGTGACGGGCTTCGCCTCGCCGTTGACGACCGAGGTGATCGCCTCCTCGCGGAGAGCCCGTCGCTTGTCCTCGAGCGGGTTGGGGAGCTCGTGGTCCTTGCTGGTCGTGGCGGCCGCGTTGACCGGGGGCGCCGAGGACGCCGTTCCCGGTGACGCGAAGGCGGCCCCGAAAGAGGCCGCCATGCCGAGGGTGATGAGTGCCGTGCTGAGACGTCTCAAGACTTCTCTCCCCTTCGTGCAACGGAGCCGGACCGATCGGTCCGGCGAGCCCGCGCGGTCCCCGCGACGTGATGGGTGATCACCCGGGGAGACGACGCCCGCTCTGCCACCCAACCTAGGAGCGATCACGTGCTCCGGCCACACGGGACAAGGCTCGGAGCGGGGACGGAGAGGGGACGGAGAGGGCCCCGGGGGGATCACCCCCGGGGCCCTTCCGTGCTCATGACGAGGAGATCAGTTGATCTTGATCCTCATCGAGGTGCCTTCCTGCTTCTGCACCTTGATCTTCACGCCCACCGCAGGCAGCTTGACGCCGTGGCTCGGGAGCTCGGCGTACCAGTACTTCTTGGTGTCGTTGAAGGTCGGCTGCGCCGGCTGTGCCCGGATGTAGCTGGGCTTGCCGTTGGTGTGCAGCGTCATCGAGTCGGCCTTGATGAGCCCGAACGGCGCGTCGTAGACCTGGATGCGAGCCCTCCACGGGGCGCCGGTCGCGATGTTGATGATCGGCTCCGGGTGGGCGTCGATCGGCAGGTTGCGGCCCTGGCCGGGGTGGTCGGTCGTGTTGTTGTCACGCACCGACGTGTCCCAGTACGAGATGAGGAGGCCCTGGCCGTAGCGGTAGTGCTCGACCCAGTCCGGCTTGGTGTTCATGAAGCCGAAGTTGTACGGGCCGGTCTGCAGGTACTTGTCGTACCCGACGTAGGACCGGTGGCCCATCACGTAGTAGTTGTCGTAGTCCCGCGACGTCGTCGCGGCGACGATGCTGTAGCCCACGAACGTCCACGGGCCGGCACCGCTCTCGGCGCCGTCGGAGAGGATCGTGGCTCCGTCGGCAGTCACCACGATGTCGTCGAGGAACAGACCGGCCTTGGCGAGACCGCCGTCGGTCTTGTAGTACGACCGGAAGAGGATCTTCTGGCCGGCGTAGGCGTCGAGCGGGACGGAGACGTTGCCCCAGGCGGGGTGCTCGCCCGACAGCGCCGGGGTGCCCGACGAGTCGGTTCCGTACGCAGCCCCGTCGATCGTGCCGGCGAGCGCCTTCCACGTCTTCCCGCCGTCGGTGGACGCCTGGAAGTACGCGTAGTCGTAGCCTGCCTCGATCGAGAACCGGGCCTTGGCCGTGAAGGCGGCCGACGCCTTGCCGGTGAGGTCGATCTCCGTCGTCATCGAGTTCGCCAGGTCGTCACCGGAGCCGGAGAAGAACTGGTTCTGACCCGACGCCGGAGCGCCGTTGTTGAGCTCGACCCGCTTCTTGGGCAGCACGACGACCGCACCCTGGGCCTTGTCGGAGTTCCACTCCTGCGGGCCGAGGTCGAGCTTCTTGGACTGCTTGTAGCCGACCGCCTCGTAGTCGAGCCAGCCGAGCTGGAGCTTCTCCCACGCGCCGAGGTCGCCCGGGCGCGTGCCGAGCGGCTCGCCGGCGTCGTTGAGGCGGCTCTGCGCCATCAGCGTCCAGTACTCGTTGGAGTTGTCGCCCTTGCCGGAGGTGTCGTACGCATCCGGAAGACCGAGGTCGTGGCCGTACTCGTGGACGAAGACCGACAGTCCGCCGTTCTCCGGCTGCAGCGTGTAGTCACCGACCCAGAAGCCGGTGTCGCCGATCTCGGCGCCGCCGAGCGGGTTCTGCTCGGGTCCGGTGAGTCCGGCATCGGTGCCGAAGGCGTACCAGCGGTGCGACCACAGGGCGTCCCCGCCGTAGATCGGGTCGCCGTCGGCCTCGTCGCCACCGGCGTGCACGATCTGGAAGTGGTCGATGTAGCCGTCGGGCTCGTTGAAGTTGCCGTCGCCGTCGAAGTCGTAGCGGTCGTACTCGTCGTACGACGCCAGGTCGGCCTTGATCTGGGCGTCCGTGCGGCCCTGGGCCTCCTGGTCCGCGACCCACGCTGTGACGGCGTCGCGGATCAGCTCCCACGCGTTGGACTCGTCGGGATCGCCGTTCTCGTCAGCGGTCGTACGGCCGTAGCGCGCCTCGTTGTACGGGACCTTCACCCAGTCCGACACGGTGCCGTCGACGGTGTAGCGACCCGAGGACTGCGCCTCGTAGTACGTCTTCACCGACTCGTCGCCCTTGCCGTCGCCGAAGTAGATGTCCTGGTAGTGCTGGCGGTCGTAGTTCGGCTGCCAGACCGTGGAGTTGTCCTTGGTCCGGTCGGGCTCGGGGATCTGGTTGACCAGCGGGCCGTCGAAGCGCTGCGGCTCGGCGACGTCGGGGTCGAAGTCGTCCCAGCCGTCGTCGGGGTAGTCCGGGTGACGCTGGTCGCCGAACTCGGCGAGGATGACGAAGACCTTGTCGGCCCGCTCCTGGGAGAGCTCGACGTACTGGTCCTGCTTCTGGGCCTTGGGGCCCTTGGCCGCTGCGAGGGCCTTGCGGCCCTTCTTGGTCTTCTGGGCGGCGGCGTCGGCGGGCGCGTACGACTTGCCGACCTTGACGACCTTGGAGCCGTTCTTGGTGACGGGCTTCGCCTCGCCGTTGACGACCGACGTGATGGCCTCCTCGCGGAGAGCCCGTCGCTTGTCCTCGAGCGGGTTGGGCAGCTCGTGGGCCTTGCCGGTGCGGTCCGCAGCGGTGACCGGCGGAGCGGGTTCGGCGGATCCTGGTGCGGCGTAGACGGCGCCGAACGAGGCCGCGACGCCGAGGGTGACGAGTGCAGTGCTGAGACGTCTCAAAGACTTCTCCCCTTCATGCAACGGTGGGACGGGCCGGACTGGCCCGGGGTGAACGCGTCGCCCTGTCCCACAGATGGTTGTGGGGGGGAACGAGACGCACCGCGGCCCAACTTAGGCATTGGCGGGCACGCACGTCTAGACCGGAAGTGCTCCTATTTTTCGTGCGTTTAGGCGAGGATTTATGGGGCACCTGCGTCGTCGCCCGCTGTTCCCCGCGCGAGGCGCGCGCGTGCCAAGATTCGTCCATGCGTGACGAGGCCGCTCTGTCGGCGGCGAGCCGGATCATCTCGGCGAGCGGGGTGGAGCGGCACGACGCCGCCGTCGTCCTCGGGTCGGGATGGACCGGTGCGGTCGACGTCATCGGCACCCCGAGCTGGCAGGTGCCGGCAGCCGACCTCCCAGGATTCTTCCCGCCGGCGGCACCCGGGCACGCGGGTCAGGTCGCCTCGATCCCATTGACCGCCGGGTCCGGGGACGTCGCGCACGTCCTCGTGCTGAGCGGGCGCACCCACCTCTACGAGGGCCACGGGCCCGCGGCGGTCGCCCACGGCGTACGGACGGCGGCGGCCTGCGGCGCCCGGATCTGCGTCCTCACCAACGCCAACGGCTCCCTCCGGCCCGAGTGGCCGACCGGGACGGGCATGCTGATCGCCGACCACCTCGACCTGGCCGCAGTCTCGCCGCTCGTCGGCGCCGACTTCGTCGACCTCACCGACTGCTGGTCGCCACAGCTGCGTGCGGTCGCCCGTGACGTCGACCCTCGCCTGGTCGAGGGAACGTACGCGATGCTCCGCGGCCCCGAGTTCCAGACCGTCGCCGAGCTCCGCGGCCTGCGCACGGTCGGGGCCGACGTCGTCGGGATGTCGACCGTCCTCGAGGCGATCGCCGCACGCGCCGCCGGGATGGAGCTGCTCGGGATCTCCGTCGTCACCACCACCGAGCTCGACGAGCACGGTGACCACCCTGTCCTCACCGATCCCGACGCCGTGGTGGCTGCCGCCGCGCAGGCGGCGACCGGTCTGGGCACCACGATCCGCCGAGTCCTCGCCGCAACACTCCTGAAGGAGCACTGATGTCCATGGAACCCCCCTCGAGAAGCCACGAGCCCCTCCCGGCTGCCGCCCCGGTCAGTGCGCCGACCAGCGCGATCGAGGCCAACGGGATCAACGTCATCGACGAGTCCGAGCGCAAGGGCACGCCACGGTCCCTGTTCTGGCCGTGGTGCGCGTCCAACATCTCGGTCTTCGGTGTTGCGTACGGTGCGTACTTCCTCGGATTCGGGGTCTCGTTCTGGCAGGCGCTCTTCGCCGGGCTGATCGGGACGGTGCTCTCATTCCTCCTGGTCGGGATCGTCTCGATCGCGGGCAAGCGCGGATCGGCACCGACGATGGTGCTGTCGCGCGCCGCGTTCGGCGTGCGCGGCAACACGCTGCCGAGCGCCGTCTCGTACGTGCTGCTCGTCGGCTGGGAGACGGTGCTGGTGTCGCTCGCGGCGCTCGCCAGCGCCTCGGTCATCGAGGAGCTCGGGTGGGGAGGCGGCGACGGGGCGCGGATCCTCGGCTTCGTCCTCACCGCCGCCGTGGTCATCGGCGCGGGCATCCTCGGGTTCGACACGATCATGAAGCTGCAGGTGTGGATCACCATCGCGACCGCGGTGCTGACCGTCGGCTACGTCGCGCTCACGTTCGACGACATCGACTGGGATGCCGTGACCTCGCTGCCGTCGGGCGGTGCCGCCGCGGTGATCGGACTGGCGATCTTCGCGACCGCGGGGTTCGGGATCAGCTGGGTGAACTCCGGCGCCGACTACTCCCGCTACCTGCCCCGTACGGCCTCGGCCGGCGGCGTGGTCCTCTGGACGACCCTCGGCGGGGCGATCGCGCCGGTCTTCCTGGTCCTCTACGGCCTGCTGCTCGCCGGGTCCGATCCCGCGCTGTTCGCGGCGCTCGGCGCCGACCCGATCGGCACGCTCGTGACGCTGCTGCCGACCTGGTACCTCGTGCCGTTCTTCCTCGTCGCGCTGGCCGGGCTGGTCGGCGGTGCGGTGCTCGACATCTACTCCTCGGGCCTCGCGCTGCTCACGCTCGGCCTGAAGACGCCGCGATGGGTCGCGGCGGCGATCGACGGCGCGATCATGGTGGTCGGGACGATCTACTTCCTGTGGATCGCCGACGACTTCTTCGGCCCGTTCCAGGGCTTCCTCATCACGCTCGCCGTGCCGATCGCGGCCTGGGCGGGGATCTTCGTCGCCGACATCGCGCTGCGCCGCCGCGACTACGCCGACCGCGACCTCTACGACCCGCGCGGACGGTACGGCGCGTGGAACGTGCCGACCGTGGCGTGGTTCCTGCTCGCGGTCGTCGTCGGCTGGGGCATGGTCACGAACACCTACGCCGACTGGCTGGGCTGGCAGGGCTACCTGCTGGAGCCGCTGCAGCTCGGCGGCAAGAAGGGCGAGTGGGCGTTCGCGAACCTCGGTGTCGTCGCCGCGCTGGCGATCGGCTTCGTGGGCTACCTCCTCACCGGGCGCGGTCAGGTCGCTCGTCAGGAGGCGCGGCGCTGATGTCGCCGCCCGTCACCGCGACCCGCTCGCGGATCGCGGTGACGGGTTCCACCGGCCGTCTCGGTGGGCAGGTGGTGCGCGCCTTGGCGGGCAGCGCCGAGCACGAGGTGGTCGCCCTCGCCCGCACCCCGGCGTACGACGGGGGTGGGAAGGTCCAGTCCGTCCACGCTGACTACGACGATCCCGACTCCCTGCGGACGGCGCTGGTCGGCGTCGACACGCTCGTCTTCGTCTCGAGCGACGGCGAGGCGGCGCGGATGATGACGCACCACCGCAACGTGGTCGAGGCGATCGTGGCGTCGGACGTCGCGCACGTCGTGTATCTCTCCGGTCTGGACGTCGACCTCTCCTCGCCGTTCTGCTACGCCTACACCAACGGCACGACGGAGGAGCTGCTCGCCCGTACGGGCCGTGGGCTGTCGGTCGTGCGTGCGTCGATCTTCACCGAGTTCTTCGCCGGTCTCGTGGCGCGAGCGAGACCGTCCGGCGAGCTGCGGCTTCCCGCTGGCGACGCGCAGGTGTCCCTGGTCTCGCGAGACGACGTGGCGCGTTGCCTGGCCGCGTTGGCGACGACGCCGACGGGGCGCTCCCACGACGTGACCGGGCCGGTGGCGCTCGGCATGGCGGAGGTGGCCGAGGTTGCGGAGCGGGCCTGGGGCACGCCGGTCTCGTACGTCGACGTCCCCCCGACGACGTTCGGTGCCGAGCTCGCCGCGAGCGGGGAGGACCCGTGGTGGACCTACGCGTACGCGTCGCTGTTCGCCTCGATCCGCCAGCGGCGCTGGGAGGCGGTGTCCGAGGAGGTGCGGGCGCTCACCGGCCGCGCCCCGTCCGCCCCGTCCCCGTGGTGAAGACTTCAGGTCGGTTTCAGCAGCAGAAACCGACCGCAACCCTTCACAACGGGGACGGGAGCGAGAGTCAGCTCGCGCTGCGGTGATCACGCCCGCAGGACGCGACCAGCTCGGCGACGGCGTCGTGCTCGAAGCGCAGGCCGACCGTCGCCAGGCGGAGGTGGCGCGACCCTTCAGCAGGGCCGGCGGCCTCGGTTCCCAGCCGCGCGCGGATCCCCGACCGCGCCAGGCGCCGCAGGGCCGCCGGGCCGTCCGGCACCCGTACCCACAGGGCGAGACCGTCGACGCCGGGCACCGCGAGACCCCGGTGCCGCAGCGCCCGCGCCAGGGCGTGCCACCGTCGCGCGTACCGCCAGCGCGCCCGCGCGACCATCTCCTGGACGCCCAGGTCACCGAGCATCAGCGCCAGGGTCCGTTGGGCGACCAGCGGTGGGAACGACCCGGTGATGTCCTGGCGTGCGCGGAGCCGGTCGACGACGGCGGAGGCTCCCCCGACGACCGCCATCCGTACGGTCGGCCCGTGCGAGCGCTGGTAGCCCCGGACGAGCACGGTCTGGTCCGGCAACCAGCTGCCGACCGACCCCGCAGGCCCGGCGGCGAGACACGCCGCGGTGTCCTCCTCGACGATCAGCACCTCCCGCTCGGCAAGGACCGCGGCAAGGTCACGAGCGCGTTCGTCGGTGACGTGGTGCGCGAGGGGGTCGGCCATCCGCGGCTGGGTGACCACCATGCTCGGGCGCGTCGCGAGAGCACGTGCGAGCGCGTCGGGCAGCATGCCCGCGGCGTCGCACGGCACACGGACGATCTGCGCGCGGACCGCCGTCAGGACCGCCTGGGTCTCCGGCGAGCACGCCGACTCCACGACGACCCGGTCGCCCGGACGGACGACGAGGGCCGCGAGCTGGGCGAGTGCGTCGGCGAATCCCCAGGCGACCGCGAGGCCGTCGGGCACGAACGGCCAGCTGCCGACCGCCATCCGAGCGAGGTCGCCGTCGACCTCGCTCCTCTCGAACTGGTGCCAGGCAAGACCTTCGGCGGCCGCGAGGAGGTGAGGCGCGGGATCCGGGAGGAGGTCCACGTCGTACGCCGAGGCGACGAGGTCGATCCTCACCGGGAGCTCGGGAGGGAGCCCGGGCTCGGGGACCGGAAGGCTGAGGTCACGGACGAAGGTGCCGTTGCGCCCGTCGGAGCGTACGAGGCGCTCGTGGCGCAGGAGGGTCCAGGCGGTGGCGACCGTGGTCGCACCGACCTGCAGCGCGGCAGCCGTTGCACGGACGGTGGGCAGCCGTGAGCCGTCGGCGATCACGCCCTGTCGGATGAGTCCGGCGACGTGGTCGGCGATGCCGCGGGCGGACGGTTCGGTGACGCCTGCGGCGATCTCCGCGGCAGGCATCGAGGTGACCGGTCGACGATGCCTTCCTCCCATGACGAATTCTTAGCGTGCGTGGCAGCCGCGCGCCACCGGTGTCCGCACGCGGACCGCGTGTTGTTGCTAAGTCGGCACAATCCCGAACAATCGAGCGGCGCCCGTCGACGTGAATGCTCCTTAACGTGGGGCCACCTCGCCGCGGACCCGCGGCGGGTTACGTGGGAAGGGCAGCACATGAGACACAGACGATTGCTCTCCGCCGCCGTCGTGACGGCGTCGGTCTCCTTGCTCGGAACCAGCCTGGTCGCGTCCTCCGCCACCGCGGAGGCGCCGTACCGGATCACCCTGCCGGCCGCCGCGGACGGCATCGAGACGCCCGAGGAGTTCTTCGGGTTCGAGATGGGGACGGAGGGGAAGCTCGCGGCGTACCCCGACGTCCTCGACTACATGAAGACCATCGCCAAGCAGTCCGACCGGGTCGACTACGAGACGGTCGGCGAGACGACGATGGGCAACGAGTACGCCACCGTCTTCATCAGCGCACCCAAGAACCTCGAGCGGCTCGACGAGATCGTCGCGGCCAGCCAGAAGCTCTCCGACCCGCGCTCCACCTCGGAGGCCGAGGCCAAGGCGCTGGCCCGGGAGAGCGTCCCGATCTATCACCTCGAGGCGACGATCCACTCGACCGAGGTCGGCAACGGCCAGGCGATCAACGACATCGTGCACCGGCTCGCGACCGAGGACTCCGACTTCACCGAGGAGGTGCTCAACAACTCGGTGATCATGCTGGTCCCGTCGCAGAACCCTGACGGCCAGCACCTGGTGGTCGACCACTTCAACCGGACCGCAGGCACCGACCTCGCGCGGACGTACCCGGATCTTTACCACAAGTACACCGGGCACGACGACAACCGTGACTGGACGATGTTCACCCAGGTCGAGGCGCAGTACCGGCTCGAGCTGGAGAAGAAGTACCGCCCGGTGATGACGCACATCATGCACCAGCAGGGCAACGGTGGGGAGCGCATCTTCGTCCCGCCGTACGGGGGCGTGACGAGCGCCAACGTGCCGCCCAACATGAACGCCTCGAGCGCGGTCGTCGGGCAGCACGCGGCTCGCCAGCTCGCCGCCGAGGGCAAGTCCGGTGTCGGGTCGCTCGACTACCACATCTTCTGGACCCTGGAGCAGCCCGTCGGGTTCTTCCCGTTCACCGGGACCGGCGCATACCTCACCGAGATCGCGTCCGCCACCGACCTCGCCTACCCGCAGAAGTCGAACGACGGCAAGCCGTTGGGCCCGCAGGTGCCGACGCAGGCGCTGATCGAGCCGTACGAGAAGGACACCTGGACGCTCAAGGACATCGTCGAGTACGCCAGCACCGCCACCTACGCGGGCATGGAGTACGTCGCGCAGAACGGCGAGAAGCTGCTCTACGACAACCTCTTCGCCGTCCCGCAGGAGTACATGGAGAACGGCGTGAAGTCCGGTGTCGAGGCCTACGTCGTCGATGCCGAGCAGCGCGACCCGTTCGCGACGTACGAGATGCTCGAGCGCCTCGACTGGACGCAGGTCGAGATCCATCGGGCGACCGCCCCGTTCACTGCGGGCGGCAAGGAGTACGCCGCCGGGTCGCACGTGATCAAGACCAGGCAGCCGCGCGGCAACTGGGTCGACCAGGTGCTCGGCAAGGACACCTACCCGACCGACGACCTTCCGTACGCCGAGGCGACGACGAGCCTGCCGCTGCAGCTGGGCGTCGCGGTGGACGAGGTCAAGGGTGCCGTCGACGCGCAGCTCGAGCGCGTGACGTCCGTCGAGGTCCCGACCGTGACGATGCCGGCAGCGCCGGGCGCCTCGGGTGCGTACCTCGTACGACCGGAGTCGTACGGCACGATCCAGGTCGTGTCGGCGCTGCAGAAGGCGAACATCACGACCTTCCGGGCCGGCAAGGAGTTCGCCGCCGCCGGCACGACGTACCCGGCGGGCACGTACGTGGTCCCGGCGACGCCGCAGGCGCGCTCGGTCCTCGCGACGTCGACCAAGAAGGTCGGTGTCCCGGTGACGGCGGTCGCGACCGCGCCGAACGTCAAGGGCATCCAGCTCAAGCCGCGCACGCGGGTCGGCCTGCTGCGTGGGGCGAACAACATGCCGGGCGGCTGGGACATGTGGCTCCTGGACCAGTACAAGATCAACTACGAGGTCGTGGGTGCCCAGGACTTCCAGACCGGTCGGCTGATCGACGTCTACGACACGATCGTCCTGCCGCAGGGCATCTCCAAGGCGCGCATCGTCGACGGGCTCGACCAGGAGCGCTACGACGAGGAGTTCGCGTGGGCGTACGGCGTCGGTGAGGCGGGTTGGAAGAAGCTGCGGCAGTTCGTCCGCCAGGGCGGCACGCTGCTCGCGATCGGCAGCTCGGTCGCGACGGCGAAGGAGCTGCTGGACCTGCCGATCGAGCCGGCTCTGCCGACCGACCAGGACGTCTTCGCCACCGGCGGCAGCCTCCTCAACCACGAGTTCGACACGTCCGACATGGTCGCGTGGGGGATGCCGGAGAAGTGGCCGGTGTGGCTCTACAACACGCAGGCGTGGAAGCCGACGGGCAAGAAGGCCGACGTCGTGTCGACCTACCCGCAGTCCGACGTCCTTGCGAGCGGATATCTCAAGGGTGAGGACTACATCGAGGGCGCGGCGAACGTCGTGTCGTTCGACGTCGGCAAGGGCAAGGTCGTGACGTACGGCAGCGAGATCACCTTCCGGTCGCTCCCGCGCTCGTCGTTCAACCTGCTCTACAACGCGGTGTACGGCGGCCCCGCTGCGGAGGTGAACAAGACCCAGCTGCGCAAGCTGCAGCCGGCCTTCTCCTCCAGCGGTCGCCTCCTGCAGTAGCGCGTCGCTCCGCCCCGTCCCCGTTGTGAAGACTTCAGGTCGGTTTCAGCAGCAGAAACCGACCGCAACCCTTCACAACGGGGACGGGCCCGCGTCGCGGTGGAGCTCGGTCAGTGCGAGGTAGTTGCTGGCGTTGACCTTGAGGCCCTCGCGCTCCTCGTCGCTCAGCGGGCGGCGCACCTTGCCGGGGACCCCGGCGACGAGCGACCCCGGCGGGACGTCGGTGTCCTGGAGGACGACGGCGCCGGCGGCGACCATGGAGCCCGCCCCGATCCGTGCCCCGTTGAGCACCACGGCGCCCATCCCGATCAGCGAGTCGTCCTCCACCGTGCAGCCGTGCAGCACGGCGCGGTGCCCGACCGAGACGCCGGCGCCGAGGGTGACAGGCTTGTCCGTGTCGACGTGGAAGACGCACCCGTCCTGGACGTTGCTGCGCTCGCCGATCGTGATCGGTGCGTTGTCGCCCCGCAGCACGGCGCCGTACCAGACGCTGGCCTGCGGGCCGAGCGTCACGCTGCCGGTCAGGACCGCGGTGGGCGCGACGTACGAGGTGGGATCGAGGCTGGGGCTGGTGCCGGCGATGGTGCGGAGCAGGGGTGCGTCGGTCATGGTGCCGATCGTGCCACGGGTGGTGCCGCGCCCGGGCGAGGGTCGGGTACGGCCTCAGCCGAGGAGGGCGCGGCGGGCCATCTGGGTCAGCAGCTCCGCCATCGCGTCCGCCGAGATCCGGGCGCTGTGCGGCGTCGAGTTGAGCAGGCCGAACGTCGCCTGCACGGCGGCGCGCGCTGTCCGCTGGTCGAGCTCGGGGCGCAGCGTCCGGAGCACCTCGACCCAGGTGTCGACGTAGTCGAGCTGGAGCGCGCGCACCTCTGCCCTGCTGGCGTCGTCGAGGTTGGTCCACTCGCGCTCCTGCACGACGATCAGCGCAGGGTTGGTGAGTGCGAAGTCGATGTGGAAGGCCACCAGCGCGTCGAGCGCGTCCTTGGGGTCGCTCGCCTCCGCGACACGGGTGCGTCCGCCGCTGCGAAGCGTCCGGCTGATCCCGACGAGCATCTCGGAGAGGACCGCGTCCTTGCCGGCGAAGTGGCGGTAGAGGGCGGGGCCGGAGATCCCGCAGGCCGCGCCGATGTCGTGCACGGAGACACCATGGAAGCCCCGCTCGGCGAAGAGGGTGGCGGCGGTGGTGAGGATTTGCTCCTGGCGCGTGGTGACCACGCCGTCATGCTAGGTCTCCACCGGTTCGCAGGGGAAAAGAAAGCGGCCGGCGGAGATCCGCCGGCCGCCGTTGTCCGTGAGCGGTCTCGGGTCCGCTCACGAACATGTCCCCTCCGCGTCACGGGGGCCGCGCGGAGGAGTCGGGGTGCTACAGGAAGAAATCTGCCACGAATTCACCGGCATGGGAATGGCATAATCAAGCCGTGGCATGAAAACGACACGGATCTCGTTCCGAACGAGGGCTCGCAAGGTCGAGATCGTGTGAACCGGCACCAGTTTTCCCACAAATCCGCCGGATATCGGCAAGATCACGTGGGACGATCACGCATCGAACCGCAGTGAGGGAGGGTCGCGTGCTGGAAGTCCTAGGGCTGAGCCCCGACGAGTACGACCTCTATCGCACGCTGGTGGAGGTCGCGAGCGCGACACCGGGCGACCTCGGCGACGTGGTGGGGATGCCGGTCGCCGACGTGAGCGCCTACCTCTCCTCCCTCGAGCAGCGCGGGCTGGTCGGCCGTCACGTGGACGGCACCGAGGAGCACTTCACCGCGTCTCCGCCGACGGTCGCCCTCGGCTCGTTGATCGTCGAGCGCCAGCGGTGGCTGCGCCGTGCCGAAATCGAGCTCGAGCGCCTCAACGACCTCTATCGAAAGGCCGCCGACGATCGCACCGCCTCCGACCTGGTCGACCTGGTGCCGGGCCGGGACGCGGGGTTGCAGCGCGTGAAGCAGCTCGTCCGCGCCGCACGGCGAGAAGTCCGCCTGTCGGTGCGTACGACGAAGCTGACGTCGTCGGAGTACGGCTTCGTCGAGGAGCGGCGCGCCGTCGAGCGCGGCGTACGGTTCCGGATCCTCGCCGAGCGTGCGGTCCTCGACCGTCCCAACTCGCTCTCGGACTTCCACGACGGCGAGGGCATGGACGTCCGGCTCGCGTCTGCGCTCCCGTCGCGGCTGCTGGTGGTCGACTCCGAGATCGCGATGGTGCCGGTGATGGCCTCGCCGGACGACCTGTCCGGCGGAGCGCTGATCGTGCACCGGAGCGGACTTCTCGACAGCCTGATCGCTTTGTTCGAAGGGATGTGGGCCGGCGCTTCGCCGCTGCTCGAGAGCCAGTCCGGTGACGCGAGGGCCGCCGGGCTCGACGACACCGACGCACGGATCCTCCGCCTCCTCAACGCCGGCCTCACCGACCACAAGGTGGCGAACCAGCTCAGCCTCTCGGCCCGGACGGTGCAGCGCCGCATGAGTCGGCTGATGGAGCGGGCTGAGGTGGAGACGCGGCTCCAGCTCGGGGTCGCTGCGAAGCAGCGCGGTTGGCTCTAGCGGCGAAGCAGCGCGGTTGGCTCTAGCGGCGAAGCAGCGCGGTTGGCTCTAGCGGCGAAGCAGCGCGGTTGGCTCTAGCGGCGAAGCAGCGCGGTTGGCTCTTGACCTCATGTCGACTTGAGCATGAACACTCGGGATTCCAGTCGACCGACGAGGAGGACCCGATGCGTGCAGTGGTGGTGCGGGAGTACGGCGGACCGGACGTGCTGGAGGTCGAGGAGCTCCCCGATCCCGAACCAGAGCCGGACCAGCTCCTGGTCGACGTCTCCGTCGCCGACGTGATCTACCTCGACACGATGCTCCGTCAGGGCGGGGCCGCGGAGTGGGGGATGCCTCTGCCGTACGTCGCGGGCGGCGCGGTCGCCGGCACGGTGCGCAGCGTGGGACCCGGCGTCGACGGCTCCTGGGTCGGGCGGCGGGTGGTGGCGCGATCGGGGACGCAGGGCGGGTACGCCGAGCGGGTCACCGTTCCGGTCGAGACCGCGTACGCCCTCCCCGACGACGTCGCCGACGAGGATGCCGCCGCGCTCTCGCGTGACGGGGTGACGGCGCTGCGCCTCGTCGAGGTGACGCGTGTCGAGCGGGGCGACCGGGTGATCGTCAACGCCGCGACCGGAGGCGCAGGGGCGCTGATCGTGCAGCTGCTCCTCGCTCGGGGTGCGGCCGTGGTCGGGGCCGCCCGCGGCGAGCGCAAGCTGGCGCTCGTGCGCGAGCTCGGTGCCGAGGCGGTCGACTACAGCGTGCCCGGCTGGACCGACAAGGCAGTAGCCGCGCTCGGAGGGTTGGCTCCGACCGTCCTGCTCGACGGCGCCGGCGGTACGCCCGGGCAGGAGGCGTTCGCGGTGCTCGGCGACGGGGGCAGGCTCGTTGCGTACGGCGCGGCCGGAGGCTTCCTCGAGCCGGACCCGGAGGAGGTTCGCAGGCGTCGCCTGGAGGTGCAGGGCATCACGGGGGCACAGCTCGCACCGGACGGCATCCGGCGCCTGACGGCAGAGGCGGTGCAGCGGCGACGCGCCGCCGAGTGGGCGCCGGTCATCAAGCAGCGCTATCCGTTGGAACGGGCCGCCGACGCCCACCGTGGGCTGGAGGACCGCAGCGCGATCGGCAAGACCCTGTTGCTCGCCTGAGACGCGGTCTCACGTCCTGCTGTTGACCCCCGCTAAGCGCCTGCTTAGTGTCGGAGATCACATCTCGGCCCAGGAGGTCCCGTGAAGCGTGTGCTCGGCTCGATCGTCGCCACTCTCTCGCTCGTTCTCGCCTCGTTCGCCCTGGCAGCGCCTGCTCCGGCGAGCGGGACGGGTCCGGGACACGTCAAGCCGCGACCCATCGTGTTCGTGCACGGCTCGGCGGGCTCGGCGAGCCAGTTCCAGACACCCGCGCTGCGGTTCGCGAGCAACGGCTACCGCGCGGAGGACATCGAGGCGGTCGAGTACGACACGCAGTTCCAGACCAACACGCTCGCTCAGGTGCACGAGCGGATCGACGCCGCGGTCGCGGCGGTGCTCCGACGTACAGGAGCCGACAAGGTCGACCTCGTCGGCCACTCCCTCGGCACGTACGTCTCCCAGCAGTACTTGAACAGCTCCCCGGCGCGCGCCGGCCGTGTCGCCCACTACGTCAACATCGACGGTCTGACGGCGACGGCGCTCCCCGGCGGCGTCCCGACCCTGGCGCTGTGGGCGGAGCCGTGGCGCTATCCAGGCGTCACCCGCACGGTCGTCGGTGCCACCAACGTCGACCTCGGCGAGCAGGGGCACACCGAGGCGGTCACCTCGGAAAAGAGCTTCCGCGAGATGTTCCGCTTCTTCAACGGGCGCCGGCCCGCCACGACCGAGGTCCGCGCGGAGCGTGGGCGTCCGACGGTATCCGGGCGGGTGAACTTCTTCGTGAGCAACCTGCCGGTGGTCGACGGCACGCTGAGGGTCTATCGCGTCGGTCGGCTCACTGGGGCACGCCTCGGACGACCGGTCGCCACCTTCGACGTGACCGACGGAGCGTTCGGCCCGTTCCGCGCCTCGCGGCACGCCCGGTACGAGTTCGTGCTCACCCGCGGCGAGATCACGCACCACTTCTACACCGAGCCGTTCACGCGCTCCGACCGGTTCGTCCGCCTGATGACCGACCAGCCCGGCGGGGTCGTGCGCAGCGTGATGACCGCGTCGCCGCGGCACGCCAACCTCACGATCAGCCGCAACAAGGAGTGGTGGAGCGACCAGGACGGCCGCAACGACACCCTGACGATCGACGGCGTCTCGGTTCTCGACGGGATCGCTCCTCGAGCCAAGCGCGCGATCGGCATCGCGGTGGGCGACCAGCACGCCGACGGGGTGAGCGTCCTGGGTCAGCCCATCGCCGAGTTCGCGTCGGTCCCGTTCATCACCGGCGTCGACCAGTACCTCCGGGCGCCCCGCCGGCACGCCGGGATCCGGCT
Source organism: Mumia sp. zg.B17 (assembly GCF_019550915.1). Taxonomy (GTDB): domain Bacteria; phylum Actinomycetota; class Actinomycetes; order Propionibacteriales; family Nocardioidaceae; genus Mumia. The sequence goes on along the minus strand of NZ_JAHWCI010000009.1, from coordinate 5,918 downwards.
GCGGGCGGTGCCGCGCGGGACGACACGTCCGCACACCCTCGTCGTCCCGGCCTGGCCGTCGTCCGACCACTGGGTGTCCGTGCAGTTCGACGCGCACTGACGGCTGAGGCGTACGGACCGGCGAGGCGGGTGCGTAGTCCCACGGGGGCGGTGGTTTCTCAGGTTAACAACCGTTAACATCGACGGCATGCACCCCACCGGCATGCGCGACCTCGTCGCCGAGCTGCGCGAACGCCTCGCCGTCGTGCGCACCGGCGGACCCGAGCGCGCCCGCGACAAGCACGAGAAGCGCGGCAAGCTCTTCGTCCGCGACCGCGTCGACCGCCTCCTCGACCCCGGCTCGCCGTTCCTCGAGATCGCGCCGCTGGCCGCGTACGGGATGTACGGCGCCGACGGGGACGCGCACGCGGTGCCCAGCGCAGGTGTGGTCGCCGGCATCGGCCGGGTGTCGGGCCGCGAGTGTGTGATCGTCGCCAACGACGCCACCGTCAAGGGCGGCACCTACTACCCGCTCACGGTCAAGAAGCACCTCCGCGCCCAGACCGTGGCTGCCGAGAACCGGCTCCCCTGCCTCTATCTCGTGGACTCCGGGGGCGCGTTCCTGCCGATGCAGGACGAGGTCTTCCCGGACCGGGAGCACTTCGGGCGCATCTTCTACAACCAGGCGCAGATGTCGGCGCAGGGCATCCCGCAGGTCGCCGCGGTGATGGGCTCGTGCACCGCGGGAGGCGCGTACGTCCCGGCGATGAGCGACGAGACCGTCATCGTCAAGGACCAGGGCACGATCTTCCTGGGAGGCCCGCCGCTGGTGAAGGCCGCGACCGGAGAGGTCGTCACTGCCGAGGAGCTGGGCGGCGGCGAGGTCCACGCCCGGCGCTCCGGTGTCGTCGACCACCTCGCCGACGACGACGCCCACGCCCTGGCGATCGTCCGCAGCATCGTCGCGACGTTCGAGCGCCGGACGCCTCCGAGCATCGAGCGCACGGAGGTCGTCGAGCCCCTCGAGGACCCCGAGACCCTGTACGACGTGGTGCCGACCGACTCGCGCACCCCGTACGACGTGCGCGAGGTGATCCGTCGCCTCGTCGACGGCTCGACGTTCCACGAGTTCAAGCCGCTGTACGGCGAGACGCTGGTCTGCGCGTTCGCCCGCATCTGGGGCTACCCGGTCGCCATCGTCGCCAACAACGGCATCTTGTTCTCCGAGTCGTCCCTCAAGGGCGCGCACTTCATCGAGCTCGCCAACCAGCGCGGCGTCCCGTTGGTGTTCCTCCAGAACATCACCGGCTTCATGGTCGGCCGCGAGTACGAGAACGGCGGCATCGCCAAGGACGGCGCCAAGCTCGTGACCGCCGTCGCGTCCTCGGTCGTCCCGCGGTTCACCGTCGTCATCGGCGGGTCGTACGGCGCCGGCAACTACGGCATGTCGGGACGCGCGTACGACCCTCGCTTCCTCTGGATGTGGCCCAACGCCAAGATCTCCGTGATGGGCGGCGAGCAGGCCGCCTCGGTGCTGGCGACCGTCCGGCGAGACGGCGTGGAGGCGCGTGGTGAGGAGTGGTCGGCCGACGACGAGGAGGCCTTCAAGGCGCCGATCCGCGCCCAGTACGAGGCGCAGGGCTCTGCGTACTACTCGACCGCACGGCTCTGGGACGACGGCATCATCGACCCCGCCGACACCCGGCGCGTCCTCGGCATGGCGCTCCAGGCGTCGTCCAACGCGCCGATCCCCGAACCCCACTACGGCGTCTTCCGGATGTGAGTGCCATGACCCCACGATTCACCAGCGTGCTCGTCGCCAACCGCGGCGAGATCGCCGTCCGCGTCGTCCGCGCCCTCCAGGCGGCCGGGCTGCGGGCGGTCGCCGTCCACTCCGACGCCGATGCCCTGGCGCCCCACGTCCGCCTCGCCGACCATGTCGAGCGGGTCGACTCCTACCTCTCCGTCGACGCGATCCTCGACGCCGCTCGACGCAGCGGTGCGCAGGCCGTGCACCCTGGCTACGGGTTCCTGTCCGAGCGGGCCGACGCGGCTCGGTCGGTCACCAACGCCGGCCTGGTGTGGATCGGACCGAGCGCCGAGGTCATCGACCTGATGGGGCGCAAGGACCGGGCGCGTGACGTGGCCGAGCGGGCAGGCGTGCCCGTGACCCAGCGCTATGACCCGGCGACGGTCCCCGCCGACGCCTATCCCGTCCTGGTCAAGGCCGCGGCCGGTGGAGGCGGCAAGGGCATGCGTGTCGTGCGCGACCCCGCCGACCTCGCCGAGGCGATCGCGGCCGCCCGCCGTGAGGCCGCGTCGGCCTTCGGCGACGACACGCTCATCGTCGAGGAGTACGTCGAGCGTGGCCGCCACGTCGAGGTGCAGGTGATCGGCGACGAGCACGGCACCGTCCTCCACCTCTTCGAGCGCGACTGCTCGGCCCAGCGCCGCCACCAGAAGGTGCTCGAGGAGGCCCCGGCCCCGACGATCTCCGACGCCACGCGCGCCCGGCTGACGGAGGCCGCGGTCGCGCTGTCGCAGGAGGTCGGCTACGTGAACGCCGGCACGGTCGAGTTCCTCGTGCACGGCCAGGGCGACGCGGAGCGGATCGCCTTCCTCGAGATGAACACGCGCCTCCAGGTCGAGCACCCGGTGACCGAGGCGATCACCGGGCTCGACCTCGTCGATCTCCAGCTGCGGGTCGCGCAGGGTCTCCCCCTCGGCATCGCCCAGGACGAGGTGGCCGCGTCCGGCCACGCGATCGAGGCGCGCGTCTACGCCGAGGACGCCTACGCCGGATTCCTCCCGCAGGCGGGCCGTGCCGACCGCGTCGTCTGGCCCGAGCACGTGCGTGTCGACGCGGCGCTCGAGTCGGGCGCCGAGGTCACCACCGCGTACGACCCGATGCTGGGCAAGGTGATCGCGCACGGACCGGACCGCGAGACCGCTCGCGCCGCACTCGTCGACGCGCTCGACCGGACGGCCGTGCTGGGCGTCACCACCAACACCGGCTTCCTTCGACGGCTGGTGGCGTCCGACGCCTTCGGGTCCGCGGCGGTCCACACGTCGTGGCTCGACTCGGCCGAGGCGGCAGACCTGACGACACGTCCCGACGTCCCGCCGCAGGCGTGTGAGTCCGCGACGCGCGCGTGGGCCCGGGCGAACGTGTCTCCGGCCGACGACCCGTTCGGCGCCGCCGACGGGTGGCGCTCCGCGGCGAGCCCGGCTCCGGTCCTGGTCTCGCTCGTCGACGCCGACGCCAACCCGGTGGAGGTCAGCCTGACGCCCGGGTCGTACGAAGCAGTCACGGCCGTCGACGCGCCGTCGGTCGTCGATCCCCGCAGCGTGACCGTCGCCCACCAGGGCCAGTCCTGGACGTTCCGTCACCCGGACCCGGCGCGTGACCGCGCAGGCGCTGCGACCGGTGACGCCGACATCGTGTCCCCGATGCCGGGCACGGTCCTCTCCGTCTCGGCGGCCGAGGGTGAGACGGTGGACGAAGGCCAGGTCCTCGGCGTCGTGGAGGCGATGAAGATGGAGATCGCGCTGAAGGCTCCGTACGCGGGTGTGGTGACCCGGGTCGGGGTCGCGTCCGGTGACCAGGTCGCGCTCGGTGCGCTGCTGTTCAGGGTGGAGGACCAGGCGTGAGTCTCCCCTCCGTCCACCGCGATCCGGCACTGCCCGAGAGGGTGACGATCTACGAGGTCGGTGCTCGCGACGGTCTGCAGAACGAGTCGGGCGTGATCCCTCTCGACACCAAGCTCGCGTTCGTCGAGCGGCTGACCGCCGCCGGACTCCCGGTCGTCGAGGCGACGAGCTTCGTCCACCCGCGATGGGTCCCGCAGCTCGCTGACGCCGCCGACCTGGTCGCGCGGCTCGACCTGCACGGCCCCGTGCCGTACCCCGTCCTCGTCCCCAACGAGCGCGGCCTCGACCGCGCGCTCGAGTCCGGCGTCACCCACGTCGCGGTCTTTGCCAGCGCCACGGAGACGTTCGCCGCGAAGAACCTCAACAGCACGTACGAGTCGCAGTTCGCAATGTTCGAGCCGGTGGTGCGGCGTGCCCTCGACGCCGGCGTGAAGGTGCGGGCGTACCTCTCGATGTGCTTCGGCGACCCGTGGGAGGGCGAGGTCGCGGTCGACCGCGTCGTCACCGCCGGTCGGCGGCTGCTCGACATGGGCGCGTACGAGCTGTCGCTCGGCGACACCATCGGCGTCGGCACCGCACACCATGTCGAGGTGCTGCTCGACGCGTTCGCGGAGGCGGGCGTCGGACTCGACCAGATCGCCCTGCACTTCCACGACACCTACGGGCAGGCGCTCGCCAACACGTACGCGGCACTCCGCCGCGGCGTCACGACCTTCGACGCCTCCGCCGGTGGGCTCGGCGGGTGTCCGTACGCGAAGTCTGCGACCGGCAACCTCGCCACCGAGGATCTGGTCTGGATGCTCGACGGGCTCGGCGTGGCGCACGGGGTCGACCTGTCCGCGCTCGCGCAGACGAGTGCCTGGATGGCAGAGCAGCTGGGGCGCCCGTCCCCGTCCGCGGTGGTGCGTGCGCTGACGGCCGGCTGAGCGGCCAGACGGGCCGGGGTTCTACGCTGCTGGTATGTCTGTCCGCGCGATCCCGCTGCTGCCCTGCCCTTCGATCGACGACATCACCGACTTCTACGAAGCCCTCGGGTTCACCACGACCTTTCGCCAGTCCAGCCCCAACCCGTACGTCGCCGTCGAGCGCGACGGCCTGGAGCTCCACTACTTCGGCGTGGAGGGGTTCGATCCCGACGGCTCGTACGGGACGTGCGTCGTCCTGGTCGACGACACCGAGCCGTGGTTCGAGGCGATCGCGGCCGGGTTGCGTGAGCGCTACGACACGCTCCCGATGTCCGGTGTCCCCCGGATCACGCGACCGCGCCTGCGCGAGAACGCCCGCGGCCTCTCGGGATTCAGCCTGATCGACCCGGGCGGCAACGCGGTCCGCTTCACGCGCGGCATCGCGGAGCCCGTCATGGAGGAGAGCCGGCTCGCGACGGCGTACGCGTACGCGGTGGTGCTCGCCGACTCGAACGGTGACCCGGCGGAGGCGGCGACCTTGCTCGCCGGCGCGATCCGCCGTGAGGACGAGGCGAGTCCCATCGAGGACCGGGTGCAGGCGCTGGCCTACCTCGCCGAGCTCTGGGTCCGCGCCGACGACCCCGAGGCTGCGGCCCGCACCCTGGACGAGCTTGGCGACCACCCCCTCACCCCCGAGATCGAGGAGGCGGTCGCCGACCTGAGGCGATCGCTCGACCGCGCCTGACGTCGCGGGCGTTCCGTCCCCGATGTGTGCAGTTCATCCAGGTCTTACGCCCGAGATCCTGGATGTTCTGCACACATCGGGGAGGAGAGGTCAGCCGCGCTTGACGTAGCGGCTGTAGCGGGTGCGCTCGTCGTACCAGTCGTGACCCTCGCCGACGCGGGCGATGATCGCGGCACGCACCTTGACGCGCGGGCGGGTCGTCTTGGTCAGGCAGCGGACGGGCACCGAGATGGTCGTCTTCTTGCCGTTCCAGGACGTCGTGATCCCGCTGCAGGGCAGCGGTGTGTAACTGCTCGGATCGTCACCGCGCTGCCAGCCGAGGGACTTGTCGGTCACCGCGCCCTGGCGGTTGCGCTTGACCGAGACGATGTAGGCCCAGCGGCCGCTGTCACGGGTCTTGATGTTCAGCTCCGTGATCGCGAGCTTCTTCTTGTTGCGGTTCGGGATCGTCAGCACACCGCTGACGCGGTGATCGCCGTTCTTGACCCGCAGCTTCGTGATGTCGGCGACCCGCGGGGCATCGCCGCGCGGGTCCTTCACGTCGGTGGTCGCCGCCTGTGCTGCGGTCGGCACCATGCCGACGGCCAGGACGGACCCTGCCGCTACTGCGCCGATGCGCATCCATCGTCTCGTCATGA
>NZ_JAHWCI010000008.1 GCF_019550915.1 Mumia sp. zg.B17 | reverse complement strand
CGCGGGGCATCGCCGCGCGGGTCCTTCACGTCGGTGGTCGCCGCCTGTGCTGCGGTCGGCACCATGCCGACGGCCAGGACGGACCCTGCCGCTACTGCGCCGATGCGCATCCATCGTCTCGTCATGAGTGAACCTCCTCGTTCGTATTCCTTGTCCAACCCGTGTCGTCAGCCGCGTCGGACGTAGCGGCTGTAGCGGGTGAGGTCGTCGTACCAGTCGTGTCCCGGCTCGAGCCGGGTGATGATCCCGGCGCGCGCCCGCACTCGGCGGGCGCTGGTCTCCGTCAGGCAGCGGACGGGGACCGAGATCGTGATCTTCTTGCTCTTCCACGCGGTCTTGATGCCGGTGCACCGCAGCCGCCGGGACGTGGCCGGATCGTCGCCGCGCTGATAGAAGAGCCCCTTCTTGGCGGCCTGGCCGTTGCCGGCAGGGGCGATCGAGACGATGTAGGCCCAACGGCCGCTGTCCTTCGTCCGGATCATGAGGTCGATCCCGGCGTATTTCCGCTTCTTGTGGTGCGGCACGGTGAGCGCACCCGTGACCCGGTGCTCACCGTTCTTGACCCGGAGCTTGGTGATGTCGGCGACTCGCGGGGCATCGCCGCGCGGGTCCTTCACGTCGGTGGTCGCCGCCTGTGCTGCGGTCGGCACCATGCCGACGGCCAGGACGGACCCTGCCGCTACTGCGCCGATGCGCATCCATCGTCTCGTCATGAGTGAACCTCCGCGTTCGCCATGTCGGTTGCTGACGTCCGTCCATGGCAGCACGGGGGAGGGTCACGGGTCGCCGACGTGCTCCACGCCCTTTTTTTGACTCATTCAAGAAAAGCAGCCACACTGAGCCCATGCCCCCCGCACCCGAGATCGAGCTGCTGATCCGCGCGGCGACGCTGCGCGTGACTCGGCCGCGGGTCGCGGTGCTGACCGCCGTGCACGAGGCGCCCCACGCCGACACCGAGACGATCATCGCCGCCGTACGCCGCCGTCTGCCGACGGTGTCGCACCAGGCGGTGTACGACTCGCTCCGCACGCTGGCCGATCACGGCCTCGTCCGGCGCATCCAGCCCTCCGGCTCGGTCGCCCGGTACGAGGCGCGGGTCGGAGACAACCACCACCACGTCGTCTGCCGCTCGTGCGGAGCGATCGCCGACGTGGACTGCGCCGTCGGCGAGGCTCCCTGCCTGCACGCCTCCGACGACCGCGGCTTCGTGATCGACGAGGCCGAGGTCGTCTTCTGGGGCACGTGCGCCTCGTGCGCAACCACCGCTCAGGACGTGTGATCCGTCTCGTCCCTCCCGCCTTCACCCCCAGCAGTACCCCGTAGTTCAGCAAGCCCTGGAAAGGAACACATGTCCGAGAACCACGACGCCGTCATCGGCGAGGTCAACGAGGATCAGCCCGCGGGCGGATGCCCCGTGGCGCACGGCAAGGCCGCCCACCCGACGCAGGGTGGCAGCGGCAACCGTGCCTGGTGGCCCAACCAGCTCAACCTCAAGATCCTCGCCAAGAACCCTGCGGTCGCCAACCCGCTCGGCGAGGACTTCGACTACGCCGCGGCGTTCGGTGCGCACGATCTCGACGCCGTGAAGCAGGACATCTCCCAGGTCCTGACGACGTCGCAGGACTGGTGGCCGGCCGACTTCGGCCACTACGGGCCGTTCATCATCCGGATGGCGTGGCACAGCGCGGGCACCTACCGCGTCAGCGACGGTCGCGGTGGTGCCGGTGCGGGCCAGCAGCGCTTCGCGCCGCTCAACAGCTGGCCGGACAACGTCAACCTCGACAAGGCCCGCCGTCTGCTGTGGCCGGTCAAGAAGAAGTACGGCCAGAGCCTGTCGTGGGCCGACCTGATGATCCTCGCCGGCAACGTCGCGCTGGAGACCATGGGCTTCGAGACCTTCGGCTTCGCCGGTGGGCGCGAGGACGTGTGGGAGCCGGACGAGGACGTCTACTGGGGCCCCGAGACCGAGTGGCTGGGCGGCGACGCCGGCGGCGCCGAGCGCTACACCGGCGACCGTGACCTCGAGGACCCCCTCGCGGCGGTCCAGATGGGTCTCATCTACGTCAACCCCGAGGGTCCCGAGGGCAACCCGGACCCGCTGGCCTCGGCCCGCGACATCCGCGAGACGTTCGCCCGCATGGCGATGAACGACGAGGAGACCGTCGCGCTCATCGCCGGCGGCCACACGTTCGGCAAGACCCACGGTGCGGCCTCCGCCGACCTCGTCGGCCCCGAGCCCGAGGCTGCCCCGCTCGAGGAGCAGGGCTTCGGTTGGAAGCAGGGCCACGGGACGGGCAAGGGTGACGACGTCATCAGCTCCGGCCTCGAGGTCACCTGGACCTACCACCCGGTCCGGTGGGACAACGAGTTCTTCCACATCCTGTTCGCGTACGACTGGGAGCTCATGGAGTCGCCCGCCGGTGCGAAGCAGTGGCGTCCGAAGCACGGTGCCGGCTCGGATCTGGTCCCGCTCGCGCACGATCCCTCGCAGCACCGCGAGCCGCGGATGCTGACGTCCGACCTCGCGCTGCGCTTCGACCCCGTCTACGAGCAGATCTCGCGTCGCTTCAAGGACGACCAGGCCGCGTTCGCCGACGCGTTCGCCCGCGCGTGGTTCAAGCTCACCCACCGCGACATGGGACCGCTCGCGCGCTACCTCGGCCCCGAGGTCCCCAGCGAGCAGCTCCTCTGGCAGGACCCGCTCCCCGAGGCCTCGTACGAGACGGTCGACGCGACTGACGTCGCCGCGCTCAAGGATCAGATCAAGGCCACCGGCCTGACGGTCTCGCAGCTGGTCACCACGGCCTGGGCCGCGGCCTCGTCGTTCCGGGCCAGCGACAAGCGCGGTGGCGCCAACGGCGCGCGCATCCGCCTCCAGCCGCAGGCAGGCTGGGAGGTCAACAACCCCGACGAGCTCGCAGGCGTGCTCCGTGCGCTCGAGGGTGTCCAGGCGGCGTTCAACGCGTCGCAGACCGGCGGCAAGCAGGTCTCGCTCGCCGACGTCATCGTGCTCGCCGGCAACGTCGGCGTCGAGCAGGCCGCGCAGGCGGCCGGCTACGACCTGGAGGTGCCGTTCGCGCCGGGTCGCGTCGACGCGACGCAGGAGCAGACCGATGTGGAGTCCTTCGCCTACATGGAGCCGAAGGCCGACGGATTCCGCAACTACGTGGGCAAGGCCACCCGTCTGCCCGCCGAGTACCTCCTCGTCGACAAGGCCAACCTCCTCGGCGTCAGCGCGCCGGAGATGACGGTCCTCGTCGGTGGCATGCGCGCCCTCGGCGCGAACTACGACGGTTCGTCGCTGGGTGTCCTCACGGCCACCCCGGGCACGCTGACGAACGACTTCTTCGTCAACCTGCTCGAGCTCGGCACCACCTGGACGCCGAACGACGACTCGGCGCAGACCTTCACCGGCACGACGGCGACGGGTCACACCTGGACGGGCAGCCGTGTGGACCTGCTCTTCGGGTCCAACTCGGAGCTCCGTGCGCTCGCCGAGGTCTATGCGAGCGACGACGCCAAGGAGAAGTTCGTCCGTGACTTCGCCGCGGCGTGGGTCAAGGTCATGAACGCCGACCGGTTCGACCTGGTCTGACGCTCCGCCAGCACCAGCACGCGCCCCGGTCTGACGGGTTCGCCACCGGATTCCTCGCGGATCCGGTGTGCAGCCCGTCAGGCCGGGGCGCTGGTGCGTACGGCCGCGGGTGCGGGCCGTCAGCGTGGCAGTGCGAGCCGCCGGTCGCGCAGCTCCTGGCGCGCGTACGAGGCGATCTTGGCGGTGTGCCTCGCGTCGGCGACCAGGCCGACCCCTCCGCCGAGCAACGGCACCTTGCGGACGATCATCGAGGCGCCCTGCTTGCCGCTGACCCGGCCGAAGAGCGCGGTGGTCACCTCTTGGGCGACGCGGTCGTCGAGGCTCGGGTCGTGGACGGGCGAGGTCGCCAGGCCCATCGGCGTCGTCGGGATGCGTCGCTCCTTGACGGCCTTCTTGATCTCGTCCTTGCCGAGGAGGCACGCCATCACGGCGTTGCGGACCCGCGGGTCGTCGAGGTCGTAGCCGCGGAGGTAGGCGATGGCGGCCACCATGTGGCACTGGAGGACGGCCAGCCCGGTCACGTTGGCGGGGACCGTCACGATCATCGACGCGATGCCACCGACGTTGGTCAGGAAGCCCTGGGCCCCGGCGTAGCGGACGTGGATCGCGACGGTGTCGTCGATGGCGTCCTCGACCCTCCCGCCGGCGAGCGCGAGCCGGGCGTCGGCCGCGACCCGGACCGGCTTGAAGGGGCCCACGCCGTCGATCGCCCGGTCGAGCAGCACACGCACGTATCCGGACGTGGCCTTCGGTCCGGCCGACATGGCCACGCGCGGTCCCACCATCTTCGCGGTCGTCCTGGCGATGCCCACACGGTCCTCCTGAGTAGTCTGCGCTCCATCGTAGGAGGTACCCACTGAGCCAGCAGGTAGCCGGCGGCCCCTGGATACAGTCAGGCCTGTGACGCCGCAGCCGCTGCCGCCGAACCACTGGGAGTTCGGCCGTACCCACTGGCCGGACGACGACTTCGTCGGCATTGGCGCCGATCTCGAGCCCGGCACCCTCGTGGCGGCATACGCGGCCGGGATGTTCCCGATGCCCGTCGAGCCGGAGGGCCCGATCGGCTGGTGGTCCCCCGTGCAGCGCGGCGTGCTGCAGCTCGACCGGCTGCGTGTCACCCGCTCGCTGCGCAAGTCGGCCAAGCACTTCACCGTGACGGTCGACACAGATTTTCACGCCGTCGTGGAGGCGTGTGCCGACCCGTCGCGGGAGGGTGCCTGGATCGACGGCCAGATCGCCGCGGCGTACTCGCGGCTGCATGATCTCGGATGGGCGCACTCGGTCGAGGTGAGAGGTACGGACGGCGCCTTGGTCGGGGGGCTGTACGGCGTTGCGGTCGGCGGCCTCTTCGCAGGTGAGAGCATGTTTCACCGCGAGCGCGACGCGTCCAAGGTCGCCCTGCTGAGTCTGGTGGAGCTGCTGTCCGACGAGTACGCGGCCCAGCGGCTCGTGGACGTCCAGTGGCTCACGCCGCACCTGGCGTCGCTCGGGGCCGAGGCATGGCCCCGCGACACCTACCTGGACACCCTCCGAAGGGTCGTCGACACACCGCTCCCGCCCCCGTGGCGCTGAAACCACCGGCGTCGTGGGCTAGTGTCAAGGCGCACCACACCGGCGTGGGGCCCCGGAAATCCGGGGAAGTTCGGCATTTCTCCCTATGCTGGTGTGCGTCCGAGACAACCCAGTCCCACCACGTCGGAGGAACCCGTGAACCGTACTGAACTCGTAGCCGCAGTCGCTGAGACGGCCGGCACCACCAAGGCCGACGCCGACGCGGTCCTCAGCGCTTTCGGCGACACGCTGATCAACGCCGTCGGCAAGGGCGAGAAGGTCCAGATCCCGGGCCTGCTCACGGTCGAGCGTGTCGAGCGCGCAGCGCGCACCGGCCGCAACCCCGCGACGGGCGAGACCCTCGAGATCCCCGCCGGCCACGGCGTGAAGGTCACCGCCGGCAGCAAGCTGAAGGCCGCCGTCAAGTAAGACGTTCCACGAAGGGACCCCGGGCACGCGTGAGCGTCCCGGGGTCCCTCGCGTTCGTGGCCCCGGGACGGCACACTGGTCACGTGCCCGAGCTGCCCGAGGTCGACGCGCTGGTCGACGACCTGTCCCGCCGTCTGGGGGTCACCGAGGGTGAGCCCCGTGCGATCGTCGCTGCCTACCCGGCCGCGATCAGCGCGCTCAAGACCTACGACCCGCCCGTCAGCGCTCTGACCGGTCTCGTCGTCGACGGCGTGACGCGACGGGGGAAGTTCCTCGACATCTCCGTCGGCGGACTGCACCTGATCATCCACCTCGCCCGTGCCGGCTGGTTGCGCTGGAAGGACGAGCAGCCCACGACCCCGCCGCGACCCGGTGGCGGCAAGAACCCGTTGGCGTTCCGCATCGTGCTTGACGACGGGTCGGGGTTCGATCTCACCGAGGCGGGGACCAAGAAGGGACTCGCGGTCTATCTCGTCCGCGACCCCGCCGAGGTCCCCGGCGTCGCCCGACTCGGGCCGGACCCGCTCGACGGCACGTTCACGATCGACGTCTTCCGCCAGATCCTCGAGTCCGCCGGCCGCTCCCAGATCAAGGGCGTGCTGCGCGACCAGGGGCAGATCGCCGGGATCGGCAACGCCTACTCCGACGAGATCCTCCACGTCGCCAAGATGTCGCCCTTCAGGTCGGCGAGCGCGATCGTGGCGTCCGAGGAGGACCTGACGACGTTGTACGCCGCGATCGGCACCACGCTCCGCGAGGCGATCGCGCGCGCGGACGGGCTGGCGGCGTCGGAGCTCAAGAAGGAGAAGAAGTCAGGACTGCGGGTCCACGGCCGTACCGGCGAGACGTGCGAGGTCTGCGGCGACACGATCCGTGAGGTGTCATTCGCCGACTCGTCCCTGCAGTACTGCCCCACCTGTCAGACCGGCGGCAAGCCGCTGGCGGACCGGCGGATGTCGAAGCTCCTGCGGTAGCGCTCAGACGAGCCGTCGGCCCGCCTGGTGCCAGGCGATGACGCCCCCGGCGAGGTTCACGGCGTCGACACCGCGCTGCTGGAGGAAGGCGGTCGCGCGAGCCGACCGTCCGCCCGAACGGCAGTAGACCAGCACCTGACCCTCCGCGGGCACCTCGTCGATCCGGGCAGCGAGATCACTGAGCGGGATGTGGAGCGCACCGTCGACGTGCCCGCTGGCCCACTCGTCGTCCTCGCGGACGTCGACGACGACCAGCCCTGCGGGAAGGGGATCGGGCACGCCGGCGACGTCCACGGTCGGGATGGTGTTCTCGTCCATGTCTCCATCCTCTCAGCCGCCTCCACACGCTCCACGAGTCGCGCCCTCGGTGAAGGCGGTGCTCTCGCGGCGACCGCTGGGTTGGCTAGGCTGAGCCCGCCGGGCGCGTGCGTGCTCGCCCGTGCGCGAGGAGGAGAGCCATGTCGCAAGGCCCGCAGGACCCCTACGGACGGCCGTACGGCTCCGGCCCCGGTCAATCCTCGGGCTCGTCCTGGGGTGGTCAGCCCGGGCCGTCCCAGCCGGGTGCCCCGCAGGGGCAGTCGTGGTCCGCGCCGCACGCCCCGCCGACGGCCCGCGGCCGCGAGGTCGAGAAGTCGTCCCCTTGGGGCATGGTCGCCGTCGTCGCCCTCGGCCTCGGGACGCTCGTCGCCCTCGGTTACGCCGCGTTCGCGCTGACCGCCCGCCGCGGCATCTTTGCCGACCTCTCCGACGACCCGTCCTCGGTCAGCCGCAGCGTCGCCGAGGACAGCGACTCGCTCAACGCGTTGCTCGTCTCCGCGACCCTGCTCGTCGTGGTGCTCGCGGTGCTCCTGTGGATCGTGGCTCTCGCCGCCGGACGCGGGCGCACGCTGCTCGGCTGGATCGGACTCGGCGTCGCGGCGATCGGTGGGCTCGTCGCGGCCGGCGGTGGGGCGATGACCAGTGGCGTGGAGTCGGCGAGCGAGGTCGACGACGCCGTCACCGGATATCTCCTCGTGGGTGCCGGCATGGCGGTGCTGGCGATCGGGCTCGCGCTCGGGATCCTGGCGCTGCTGTCGTCGCGGGACGCGTCGACCGGCGACGGCTCCTCTGGCTCGCCCTACGCGGCACCGCAGCAGCAGTCTCCTTACGGCCAGCCGGCCGAGCAGCCGCAGCGCCCGCCGTACGGGCAGCCGGGCGGCCAGCCGGGTGGTGGTCAGCCGCAGCAGGCGCCGTACGGCCAGCCGCAGCGACCGCCGTATGGTCAGCACCAGCAACCCCCGTACGGCCAGCCGGGTGGCCAGCCCCAGCGACCGCCGTACGGTCAGCCGCAGCAGCCGCCGTACGGACAGCCAGGTCAGCCGGGGCAGGGTCCCCAGCAGCCGCCGTACCCGCCGCAGGGGCCGACCGGCGGCCAGTGAGCCGCGCCGGACCCCGACGCCGTACGCCGTACCCCACCGACACTCAGGAGAAGCCGCCATGGGCAAGCGATCGCGCCGCCGCGTCAAGCCGGAGAAGGCCGAGCGGGTTCCGTTCCGCGCCAGGACCTTCGAAGGGCTTCCGGGAGAGTGTGACTGGGTCGCGCTGCGCGAGTTCGTGCCGTCCGCCACGGCGACGGTCGCCCTGCGGCCCGACGTCGCGGAGAGCACGACCGTACGGGTGTGCACCTTGCTGCCCGGCGCGTCCGCCGGTCTCGTCCGCCCCGACGGCGAGCTGTGGCTCGGCCTCCAGGTGACGCACAACTTCGGTGACGTCAGCCGTGATCTGGCCGCCGTGGTGGAGCAGGGCCTCGAGACCGAGCCGGGCACCGAGATCGTCATCGCCGACCCGGGGGCGGGACGGCGGTTGCAGGACCTCGTCGACCCGGAGTCCGACTTCCCCGTCGACGTGCAGGACGGCTTCGACTTCTGGACCGCCGGTGTCGACGACCCCACGGGTGCCGTGGCAGGTGCGATCGAGCAGGCCAACGAGGTCGTGACGCCGACCGAGCGGCTCGAGGAGGTCGACGCCGCCTACTGGACGCAGCTCGGCGAGCGACAGTTCCTCCGCTGGGTGATGCCCCACGACGAGGACAAGCTCCTGACCGCTCTCGCGCGGCTGCACGTCAGCGGAGACGACCGTCTCGCCGACGACGTGCGTCTCATCGGGTCGTTCCGCGCGCACGGGCTGCTCGTCCCTGTGTGGGAGATGCTCGAGCCCACGCCGGCCGTCGCCCTGGAGGGCCCTGCAGCAGCGTTCGAGTCGCGGCTCGAGGAGGCGCTGGCCGACTCCTCGCCGCTGACGAGCGAGCAGCGCGGGGCGCGCAACGGGCTCGCGAACCGTCAGATCACGGTGCGTTGATGCCCGGTCGAGAAGGCTCTCCGAGCAGGTGATCCAGGTCATCGGACGGAGGACTTGAACGCCCGTTCAGGATGCCCTACAGTCTTCCTTAGACCCCGGTCGCTACTGTATCCCCCGTCAGCAGCGGCTGGGGTCTTCCCATGCCAGCACCACCCCAGGTGCTACTCTCTGCCCCATGTTGAGCGGGCGATTTTATGGGCGCGACGTGCTGGTGCAGCCAGCGGTCGGCGCCTGACCCACCGACCCGCTCAGCAAGCCAGCACAGGCACGGACCACACGGTCCGTGCCTTTCGTCATTCGTGGCGGTGCCGGCGCAGGACCGGTGCCGCCGAGAGGAAGTGCCGATGTCCAGCTCAGCCCCGGCCCGTACGACCCCCACCCCCGGCCGCACGCCGACGAGCGACCTCCGCGTGCGTGCCCTCGAGCCTCTCGAGCGCCCCCGCGACGTCGTCGCGGCCCGCCCGCTCGGTGATGCCGCCGCCGACCTGGTCGCGCGGTCGCGCGACGCGGCGGCCGCCATCATGTCCGGCGAGGACGACCGTCTCCTCGTCGTCGTCGGGCCGTGCTCCATCCACGACCCGAGCGCGGCGCTCGACTACGCCCACCGGCTCGCACCCCTGCGGGAGGCCTACGCCGGCGACCTGGAGATCGTCATGCGGGTCTACTTCGAGAAGCC
Source organism: Mumia sp. zg.B17 (assembly GCF_019550915.1). GTDB lineage: Bacteria > Actinomycetota > Actinomycetes > Propionibacteriales > Nocardioidaceae > Mumia. The sequence goes on along the minus strand of NZ_JAHWCI010000008.1, from coordinate 737,092 downwards.
CCGCACGACCGTGGGGTGGAAGGGCCTCATCAACGATCCGGGGATGGACGAGTCGTACGACGTCCGCCGTGGCCTGCGGCTCGCCCGCTCGGTGCTGCTCGACGTGCTCGCGACCGGCCTGCCTGCGGGCACCGAGCTGCTCGAGCCGACCAGCCCGCAGTACCTCGCCGACGCCGTCTCCTGGGGTGCCATCGGCGCCCGTACGCCGGAGAGCCAGGTGCACCGGCAGCTCGTGTCGGGCCTGTCCATGCCCGTCGGCTTCAAGAACGCCACGGACGGCTCGGTCCAGGCGGCGATCGACGGCTGCCGGGCGGCGGGCGCGGAACAGACGTTCTTCGGGATCGACGCGGACGGTCGGGCGTGCGCCGTCTCCACGAGCGGCAACCCCGACTGCCACGTGATCCTGCGCGGCGGGCACGCCGGCCCCAACTATGGTGTGGAGTCTCGGCGGTCCGCGCTCGGGCTGCTCGAGCGCGGCGGGATGCCGGCGCGCCTCGTCGTAGACGCCAGCCACGGCAACTCCGGCAAGGACCACGTCCGCCAGGCTGCCGTCGTCCGCGAGCTGGCCGGTGACGTCGCCGGTGGGGACCGCGGGATCGGCGGCGTGATGCTCGAGAGCTTCCTGGTCCCCGGCAAGCAGGCGCCCGCGCCGGCAGACCTGACGTACGGGCAGAGCGTGACCGACGCCTGCATCGGCTGGGACGTCACCGCCGACCTGCTCGAGGAGCTCGCGCGCGCCTCGGCGACGCGGCGGGCAGCATCCGGGGCCTAGGCTGAACACCTACCCCCGGGTAGCCGGCTAAGCGCCCGCTTACTTAGGGTGTGCCCCAGACCACGTCGTACGGCCCCACAGGAGAGCGAACATGAGGCTCGCGCTGACACCGGAGGACGCGCAGCTCCAGCAGGAGCTCCGCGAGTTCTTCACCACCAAGGTCCCGCAGGAGATCCGCGACACCGTCCGCAGCGGTGGAGAGCTCTCCAAGGAGCAGATCGTCGAGGCGCAGCGCGCCCTCAACGCAGGCGGCTATGCCGTCCCGAACTGGCCCGTGGAGTGGGGCGGCAAGGGATGGACGCCGCTGCAGCGCCACATCTGGCTCGACGAGATGCAGACCGCCGGCGTGCCCTCGCCGCTCCCGTTCAACACGAGCATGGTCGGTCCCGTGATCGCCACGTTCGGCTCCGAGGAGCAGAAGGCGCGGTTCCTGCCGGCCACGGCGAACCTCGACATCTGGTGGTGCCAGGGCTTCTCCGAGCCCGACGCCGGGTCGGACCTGGCCTCGCTGCGCACCACCGCCGTCCGCGACGGTGACGAGTGGGTCGTCAACGGCCAGAAGACCTGGACGACGCTCGGGCAGTACGCCGACTGGATCTTCTGCCTCGTACGCACCAACCCCGACGCGCCCAAGAAGCAGCAGGGCATCTCGTTCGTCCTCTTCGAGATGTCGACCCCCGGCGTCACGGTGCGACCGATCAAGCTCATCGACGGGTCGTACGAGGTCAACGAGGTCTTCTTCGACAACGTGCGCGTCCCCGCCGACCAGCTCGTCGGCGAGGAGAACCACGGCTGGGACTACGCGAAGTTCCTGCTCGGCAACGAGCGCGACGGCATCGGCGCCACCGGCAGCACCAAGCTGCGTCTCCAGATCGTCAAGGAGCACGCCTCGGTCCCGCTGGCCGACGGCAGCCGACTCATCGACCAGCCGGCGATCGCCGCCCGCTTCGCGTCTCTGGAGAACCAGCTGCTCGCGCTCGAGCTCACCGCGCTCCGGGTCGCCGGCGGCTCGAAGGACGGCAAGCCCAACCCGGTCTCGTCGATCCTCAAGCTCCGTGGCTCGCAGCTGCAGCAGGACGTCTCCGAGCTGGCCGTCGACGTCGCCGGGAGCGACGTGCTGGCCGCCGGAGCCGGAGACGACTCGGACGTGCCGGCATGGGCGGGCCGCTCCGTACCGACGTATCTGAACCTCCGCAAGGTGTCGATCTACGGTGGCTCCAACGAGGTCCAGCGCACGATCATCGCCGGCACGATCCTGGGACTGTGAGGGACTGACATGGATTTCACGCTGGACACCGAGCAGGTTGCTCTTCGGGACGCCGTCCGCGGCATCCTCGGCGGATCCGCCGCCAACCGGGAGAAGGTCGTCGCCACCGAGCCCGGCTGGGACCGTGACGTCTGGGGCCGTCTCGCCGAGATGGGGTTGCTGGGGCTGCCCTTCGACGAGGCGTACGACGGCGCCGGCGCCGGGGCCGTCGAGGTCGGGATCGTCGCCCAGGAGATCGGGCGCGTGCTCGCGCCGGAGCCGTTCATCGACGTGGTCGTCGGTGCCGGTGAGCTGATCGCCGACGCGGGCACCGAGGAGCAGAAGCAGGAGCTCCTTCCCAAGATCGCTGCCGGCGACCTGGTCGCCGTGATCGCCCACCAGGAGCCGCGTGCGCCGCACGGGACGGTCGCCTACGGCGTGACCGCCACCCCGTCGGTGGACGGCTGGACGCTCGACGGCGTCAAGGAGCCGGTCCGTCACGGCGGCGTCGCCGACGTCCTCGTCGTGAGTGCGAAGGACGGTGAGACGACACGGCTGTTCGTCGTCGATGCCCACGCCGACGGTGTCACCCGCACGACGTACGCGACGCCCGACGACTCCTACGCCGCCCGCGTCGTCCTGACCGGGGCCGTCGCGACCCCGCTCGGCGAGGCCGGCGAGGATGCTCTCGCACGGGCGTTCGCCCGCCTGCAGACGGCGTACGGCGCCGAGGCGATCGGCGCGATGGAGATCTCGGTCGAGACGACCGTCGGCTATCTCAAGACGCGCAAGCAGTTCGGGGTCACGCTGTCGAAGTTCCAGGCGCTGACGTTCCGGGCGGCCGACATGTACACGTCGCTCGAGCTGGCCCGCTCGGTCTCGCTGTGGGCGACGATGTCACTGGCCGAGCACGGGCCCGACCCCCTGGTCGCCTCGCGCCTGCAGGCCGAGATCGGTCGCACCGCCCGGCACGTCAGCCAGGAGTCGATCCAGCTCCACGGCGGCATCGGCGTGACGGCGGAGTACTCGATCGGCCACTACGCCGCACGGCTGACCGTGCTCGAGCGCACGCTCGGCACGGAGGCCTATCACCTCGGACGCGTCGCCGAGGGCATCGACGGCCGCGGCATCGTCGAGCTGCTGCGCTGACATCGGACGGGGTCGGCGGCACGCCCGCCGACCCCGTACCCGTGCCGTGCCCGACCGTTACTGTGCCGCCATGCACCGACTCCGTACGGCCTGGGCGGCGGCGCCGCTCGCCCTGCTGATGGCGTGCGGTGGCGGTGCGGACGACCCTTCTCGGGTGTGCACGATGATCGGCTCGTCCGCCGGGATCGGGGTCTCGGTCGAGCCGCCGCTGGCGACACAGGCGGTGACGGTCCGGACCAGCGTCTGCTGGGACGGCGTCTGCGTGGACGGCCAGTCAGCGCTGACGCCGGGCCGGGTGGCCGTCGACCAGGGCTGTGACGGTGACGGTCCCGACTCCTCCTGCGGCGCCGTCATGAGATCGGACGGGACGATGGTGAGCTTCGTCGAGGTCCCCGAGCTGCCTCTCGAGCAGGTCGAGGTGACGACCGTCGTGCAACGGCGCGACGGCACCGAGCTCCGTCGTGACGTGGCGCGGGTGACCCCCCAGGCGACCTATCCCAACGGCAGGAAGTGCGGTCGCGGGGGCAACCAGGCAGAGCTCTCGATCCGGTGACGTCGAGACCCTGACCCGTCCGGTGAGTTCGGCAGGCGCGCCGAGTCGAGGCTGCATGAGCACCTTCGTCCTCATCCCCGGAGCCGGCGGCCACCCCGGCTACTGGTCCCGTCTCGTCCCCGCCCTCGAACGCCGCGGACACACCGCGGTCCCCGTCGACGTGCCTCAGCACGACGAGTCGACGGGCATCGAGGACCATGTCGAGATCGTGCTCGCGGCGGTCGCGGAGCGCGTGGCGCCGCACGACGACCCGCCGGTCGTGGTCGCACAGTCCATGGGGGCGTTCATCGGCCCTCTGGTGTGCGAGCGCATCCCCGTCTCCCAGCTCGTGCTCCTCAACCCGATGATCCCTGCGCCCGGCGAGACCGCAGGCGAGTGGTGGTCGGCGACCGGGAGCTCCGAGGCGCGGCGCGAGGCAGGGTGGGAGGGTTTCGACGTCGTACGCGACTTCTTCCACGACGTGCCCGAGGACCTCGCCGCCGAGATCCTCGCCGGCGAGGACCGGGAGCCCTCCGAGCGGTCGTTCGCCGAGCCGTGGCCGGCGCGAGCGTGGCCCGACGTGCCGACCGCCGTCGTTGCCGGGACGGACGACCGGATCTTCCCGATCGCGTTCCAGCGGCGTGTGTCGCAGGAGCGGCTCGGACTCACTCCGTACGAGGTGCCCGGGGGCCACCTGGTCGCGCTCAGCCGTCCCGAGGAGCTCGTCGACCAGCTCGAGGCGCTCGTCGTCCCGACCCGCTCGGACGAGCCCCGTACGAAAAAGTTCGTGACCCGTGTCGAAAACCCGGCGGCTGGTTCGGCGTAGGGGTGAGGCACCGCTCCGGCACTAGGGTCGGAACGGACTCGATCGACAAGGAGAACGACATGCGAGTCATGGTCATGGTGCAGTCCACGCCAGCGTGGGAAGCGCAGGGTCAGATGCCCTCCACCGAGATGCTGGCGGCGATGGGTGCCTACAACGAGGAGCTCGTCAACGCCGGCATCATGCTGGACGGCGACGGCCTGAAGAACAGCGCCGAGGGCGCTCGGGTCGTCTTCGGCGACGGGGAGACGCGGGTCGTCGACGGGCCGTTCACCGAGAGCAAGGAGCTGCTCGCCGGCTACTGGATCTGGGAGGTCAAGTCCTTCGAGGAGGCCGTCGAGTGGGCGAAGCGGATCCCGAACGATCCCAGCGAGCCCGGCCAGGTCGAGCTCAGGCCGATCTTCGAGGCCGAGGACTTCGGCGCGGAGTACACCCCCGAGCTCAGGCAGCAGGAAGAGAAGCTCCGCGAGCAGGTCCAGCACCAGCACGGCTCCTGAGGACGAGCGGCAGGAGCGCGGAGCGGTAGGAGCGCAGCGGATGCCCGGCGACGTCGGTCGGACGATCGACGCGATCTGGAGGATCGAGTCGGCGCGCGTGGTCGCCGGGCTGGTCCGCATCGTCAACGACGTCGGCTACGCCGAGGACCTCGCGCAGGACGCGCTCGTGGTCGCGCTCGAGAAGTGGCCGCGCGACGGCGTCCCCGACAACCCCGGGGCGTGGCTGACCAAGGTCGCCCGCAACCTCGCGGTCGACCGGGTCCGCCGCGACCAGAACCTCACCCGCAAGTACGCGGTGCTGGCGCCAGACCTCGAGGAACAGCGGCGCGCCGCGCTTCCGATGCCCGAGGACGTCGTCGGCGACCCGGTCGGTGACGACGTCCTGCGGCTCGTCTTCGTGGCCTGCCACCCTGTGCTGACCCGCGACGCCCAGGTCGCCCTCACCCTGCGGATGCTCGGCGGGCTGTCGACGGACGAGATCGCCCACGCCTTCCTGACCCCGGCGGCGACGGTCGGGCAGCGCATCTCGCGCGCCAAGCGCACCCTCTCCGAGGCGCAGGTCCCCTTCGAGATCCCTTCCGCCGAGGAGCTTCCCGGTCGACTGGCGGCGGTCCTCGAGGTCGTCTACCTGATCTTCAACGAGGGCTACTCGGCGAGCTCGGGCGACCGGGTCGTCCGAGAGGACCTGTGCCGCGAGGCCATGCGGCTCGGGCGCGTGCTCGCTGCGCTCCTGCCGCAGGAGCCCGAACCGTACGGACTGGTCGCGCTGATGGAGCTCCAGGCGTCACGCTTCGCCGCCCGGACCGACCGGCACGGCGCCCCGGTGCTCCTCGACCACCAGGACCGCTCGAGGTGGGACCGTACGCTGATCCGCCACGGCCTGGACGCGATCGACCGCTCCGTCTCGCTGCGACGCCCGCTCGGGCCGTACACACTGCAGGCCGCCATCGCCGCCTGTCACGCCCGGGCCGCGCGCCCTGAGGACACCGACTGGGAGCGGATCGTCGCGCTCTACGACGGGCTGGCGGCGCTCAACCCGTCGCCGGTGATCGCGCTGAACCGTGCCGTCGCGGTGAGCCGGGCGTTCGGCCCGGCCGATGCCCTGCGCGCCTTGGAGCCGCTCCGGCGCGATCCTCGGATGGCGTCCTACCATCTTCTCCCGAGCGTGCGGGGCGACCTCCTGGTGCGGCTGGGCCGCGACGGGGAGGCGGCGGTGGAGTTCGAGGCGGCCGCGCGACTGGCAGGCAGCGTCCACGACCGCCGCGTCCTCATGGAGCTGGCGGCGGCCGCCCAGGCACGCGCCGAGAGGTGAACCCCTAGCCCCTACGGTGTGGCAGGTGGAGAGCCTCGACATCGCGCCGCTCGACGTCACCGACGCCGAGACGGCCGCAGAGCTGCTGGCCGTCCAACGACGGGCGTACGAGGTGGAGGCCGCGCTGATCGACTTCCCGGAGCTGCCGATGCTGCACGAGACGCTCGAGGAGCTGCAGGAGAGCTCCGAGCTGTTCCTCGGCGCGTACGCCGAGGGCGTGCTGGTGGGAGCCGTCTCGTGGGAACGCCTCGACGACGGCACGATCGACATCTTCCGGCTCGTCGTCGACCCGCCGGCCCATCGTCGCGGCGTCGCGTCGTCGCTGCTGGAGGTGCTGTCCGCGCTCGAACCGACCCACCGCACGATCGTCTCGACCGGCAGTCGGAACGCTCCAGGGCTGGCCTTCTACGCCCGCCACGGCTTCGTCCCCGTCGCCGAGCGCGAGGTCGCCCCGGGAGTACGCCTCACCGACCTGGAGCGCCTCGCGATACCGTGAGGCATGACCACGAAGGAGATCGACTTCGACGGTGGGATCCTCGTCGGCCACGACGGCTCCGACTTCTCCGACCAGGCGGTCGAGTGGGCTCTGGAGTACGGCAGGCTCACCGGTCAGCCGGTGACGGTGACCCGTGCCTGGGTGCTCACCACGGCACCCCGCCCCAAGACGTGGGAGCCCGGCTACATGCCGCCCCTGGAGGACTTCGCCGCGGCGGTCGTCGAGGTGCTCGACGACGACCTTGCGCCACTCCGCGCCAAATACCCTGAGGTCGACGTGCGCACGTGCGCCGTCCACGGCAAGCCCGCGACCCGCATCATCGAGGCCTCGGAAAAGGCCTCGACGGTCGTCGTCGGGCGTCGCGGGCTTGGCGGCTTCAAGGGACTCCTGCTCGGCTCGGTGAGCGAGCAGGTGGTCCGTCACGCGAAGGCCACCGTGGTCGTCATCAACCCCTCGGGTGGTGACGAGTCGCCGGACGCCCGCAACGTCCTCGACTCGAGCTTCTCCGACGACGCCTGAGAGATGTGGGTCGGCACGATCGAGTTCTCCCTTCTCCTCGGTGACGTCCATACGCTCAAGGAGAAGCGCGCGTTCGTGCGCCCGCTGGTCTCCGACCTGCGCCGTACCTTCGACGTGTCGGTCGCCGAGACCGACGACCAGGACCTCTATCGTCGTGCCTCGATCGGGGTCGCGGTCGTCGCCGGCGACAACTCGCACGTGATCGCCGTGCTCGACAAGCTCGAGCGGTTCGTCGCTAGCCGTCCTGAGGTCGACCTGCTCGGGACCCACCGTTCGTTCTTCAACACCGAGGACTGAGGAGTCCCCCCGTGACCGATGCCGCACAACGCTTCCGTACCGCCGTCGAGGCTCGCGACCTGGACGCGTTCGACGACGTCTTCGCCGCCGACGTCACCTTCCACAGCCCTGTGAAGTTCGCGCCGTTCGAGGGCAGGGAGGTCGTCAAGCAGGTGCTCGCCCTGGTGATGGCGGTCTTCGAGGACTTCCGATACGTCGGGGAGCTCCAGGGCGCCGGGTCGCGCGCCGACGAGGGTGCGCCAGTGCCGTCCGAGATCCTCGTCTTCCGGGCGAGCGTAGACGGGAAGGCGCTGCACGGGATCGACATGCTCCAGCTCGACGAGGACGGCAAGGTCGCCGAGCTCACCGTGATGGTGCGGCCGCAGTCGGCCCTGCACGCGCTGCGAGACGCGATGAACCGTGCGATGACCGAGGCAGGGTTCGCGCCGGCAGCGTCTTGACCTTCACATCAGTGTCAACGCCTACGGTGTCAGTATGGAGGCACGTCCTACCGACAACCCGGTGAAGCAGCTGCGGCTCGTCGTCGAGGCCGACGACTACGACGAGGCCGTCCGGTTCTACCGTGACGTTCTCGGCCTCCCCGAGCAGGTCGCGTACGAGGGTGACGGGGACGCCCGGGTCACGATCCTCGAGGCAGGCCGGGCGACGCTCGAGATCGCGAACCCTGCCCAACGACGCATGATCGACGACGTCGAGGTCGGCCACCCCACGACCCCTCGGCTGCGGGTCGCGTTCGAGGTGGCCGACGGCGAGGAGCGTACGGCCCGGCTCGTCGAGGCGGGAGCCGAGCTGATCGCCTCACCCCGGGAGACGCCGTGGCGCTCGCTGAACGCGCGGCTGGAGGCTCCCGCAGGCCTCCAGATCACGATCTTCGAGGAGCTGCTGGCGAGGTCGGAGCGCGAGCGCAGCGACGACTTCGCCACCGACGCTGAGCGCACCGACGCTGAGCGCAGCGACAACTAGAGGATGTCGTGGCGCCGGGGGCTCCGCTCCGCTCTCGGTCCGCACCGTGCGGGCGGTCGGCCGCGACCCCGCTTGTGCGCGACCGGCTGGCCCTTGACGAAGACCTCGCCGCCCCAGACGCCCCACGGCTCCCGGCGGGTGAGGGCGGCGGCGAGACAGGCGTCGCGGATCGGACACGCGCGACAGAGCGCCTTGGCGCGCTCGATCTCGTCGGCGTGCTCGGCGAACCAGAGGTCGGCGCCGGCCACTCGGCAGGGGACGTCAGGCGCATCGAGGGCGGCCCTGGCGACGGCGCTCATCCGACCAGCTCCTTGATCTGGGCACGGATCCCGGGCGCGTCGAGACCGTGCGCGGCAGCGTGATCCTTCGGTGACCCGTACCGCCGTAGCTCGGAGTCGCGCGGGACACCGACGTGGAGCACCCGGCTCGGACGATCCACCAGCGCGGCCGCGACGGCGGCAGCGCTCGTGCCCTCGAGGTACGGCTCGACCATGGCGACGACCGGCGTCGGCCCGGCGAGCGTCCGGAGGCCGTGGGCGTCGAGGGGATGCGGCGTCGACGTGTAGGCGACGCGGACGGCAAGATCGTGGGTGGCCTCGAGGACGGTGTCGAGCAGCGGGCCGACCACGACCACCAGCGGAAGGGTGTGCCGGCCCCCGCGCACGACGTGGAGCCGACCGTCGACCGGGTGGGGACGGGCGTTCTGCGCGGACGACATCCGCACGTAGACCCGCTGATCGGTGGCCGACTCACGGCGGACCATGCGGGCGAGCTCCTCGGCGTGACCCGGCACGTGCACGGTCCACCCCGGCAACGCCGAGATCAGCGCGACGTCGGCGGGCGCCTGGTGGGTACGGCCGGCGGTGCTGGCGTCGTACGAGGCGCCGGTGCTGACCAGGAGCGCTCCGACGTCCTGGTGTCCCAGGTCGAGCTTGAGCTGCTCGTAGCCGCGTTCCACCAGGAACGGGGCGTAGGTGTGGACGATCGGCCGCAGCCCTGCGAGCGCGAGGCCGCCGGCGACCCCGACCATCGTCTGCTCGCGGATCCCGACGTCGATCACGCGGTCCGGATGGCGCGCGCTCACGTCGGTGAGGCCGCTGGAGCCGATCACGGCGAGGACGACAGCGACCCGTGGATCGCTGTCGAGGAGGGGCCCGAGCTCGGAGTAGAAGCGTTCGCGCATCGGCGTACGGGTGGTCATGCGGCGCTGTCCTTCGTCCTGGTGTCCATGCCTTGCTGGTTTTCTGACCGGCCCGGGGCCAAGAACTCGTCGGTCGTGCGGGCCACGATTGCGGTGGGACGTCCGGGGTCGATGTGTCGCAGCGCCGTACGAAGAGCGGCGTGGTCGCGCCCGTCCACGTCGGCCGTCTCCCACTCCTCCAGCGCGAAGCGCGCGGCGATCCCGCCCGGCCAGCCGAACTTGTCGCTGTGGTTGTCGAGGACGACGCAGGTCAGTCCACCGAGCCGCAGGCGCCCCGCGACCGCGATCGCCTCCGCGTTGGAACCCTCGTCCAGCTCGCCGTCTCCCACGAGCGCCACGACCCGGGCGGGGTTGCGCTGCGCGCGCAGACCGAGCGCCAGACCGACGGCGAGGGGGAGCCCGTGACCGAGCGAGCCGCTGCCGATCTCGACGCCGGGAACGAGCGTGCGGTCCGGGTGGTGCCCCAACCGCGACTCCCACGAGGCGACGTCGTCGAGCCACGACACGGGGATGAATCCCTTGGCAGCGAGGACGGCGTAGGTCGAGGCGGGCCCGTGCCCCTTCGACAGGAGGAACCGGTCGCGCGTCGGGTCGTCCAGACGGTCTGGGGCGATGTCCAGGACCTGGTCGTAGAGCACCCAGACGACGTCGAGCGTCGAGTGCGCGCTCGGGTCGTGCTTCTCGTCACCGGTGATGCGAGCGAGGAGGTCGTGGATCGGTGGGGGGACGGTCGTCGTGGCCATGCGGGTATCGTGCGACTTCACGTCGACATGAGGTCAAGCGTGCAAGGAGCCACGGTGATCAGCGAGCCCGACCTGACGATCGGCGAGGTCTCGGAGCGCAGCGGGGTGGCGCCGTCAGGACTGCGCTACTACGAGTCGCTGGGGCTGATCGAGTCCGAGCGGACGGCCGGCAACCAGCGTCGCTACGGGCGCAGCGCGCTGCGCCGCATCGCCTTCATCCGGACTGCGTCGCGGATCGGCCTGTCGCTGGACGAGATCCGCGACGCCCTCGCCACCCTCCCCGAGGGGCGCACGCCGACCAAGAAGGACTGGACCCGGCTCTCACGGTCCTGGCGACCGCGCCTCGATGCCCGCATCGCCGAGCTGGAGAGACTGCGCGACAGCCTCGACTCCTGCATCGGGTGCGGGTGCCTGTCGCTCAAGACGTGTGCGCTCAACAACCCCGGCGACCGAGCCGCACGGCTCGGGCCCGGGCCCCGCTACCTCGAGGGTGACAAGCCCGCCGACGCCATGCAGGCGTGAGGCTCACACCTCGAACGGGAGCCCCGAGTAGTTCTCCGCCAGACCGGTCGCGCCCGCCTGCGAGGACGTGACCCAGCGCAGCTGCGAGAGCTGGAGCTGCGCGCTGAACGGGTCGCCGTCCTGATGGAGCATCGTCGTCATCCACCACGAGAAGTGCGTGCAGCGCCAGACCCGCCGCAGCGCGCTCTGCGAGTACGCGTCGGCGAGGCGGCGGTCTCCCGACCGGACCAGCGCTGCCAGGGCCGGTGCCAGGAGGGCCACGTCGGCGATCGCGAGGTTGAGTCCCTTGGCCCCGGTCGGCGGCACGATGTGCGCCGCGTCGCCGGCGAGGAAGAGGCGCCCGTGACTCATCGGGGCGTGGACGTAGGACCGCATCGGCAGCACGCTCTTGTCGGTGATCGGGCCCGGCTTCAGCTCCCACCCGTCCTGGCCGTGGCCCAGCCGGGTCGCCAGCTCGTCCCAGATCCGGTCGTCGGACCAGGAGTCGGGGTCGGTGCCGGGCTCGACCTGCAGGTAGAGCCGGCTCACCGTGTCCGACCGCATCGAGTGCAGCGCAAAACCGTGGGGGTGCCAGGCGTAGACGAGCTCGTCGGTCGACGGAGCGACGTCGGCGAGGATGCCGAACCACGCGTACGGATAGGTGCGCTCCCACGTCGTGCCGCCGGGGATCGCGGATCGGCTCGGCCCGAACGACCCGTCGCAGCCGGCGATCGCGTCAGCCTCGAGGCGGTGCTCCGTGCCGTCGGCGGCGCGGTAGGTGACCGACGGCCGGTCGCTGTCGACCTCGTGCAGCGCGGTGTCGGTGATCTCGTACACCCACTCCTGACCACCGGCGGCACGGGCGTCGACGAGGTCCTTCTGCACCTCCGTCTGCCCGTAGACGTAGACGCTGCGGCCGGCCAGGTCCACGAAGTCGAGGTGGTGGCGCTCGTGGGGAAACTGGAGATAGATCCCGCGGTGCCGGTCACCCTCGTGCGCGAGCCGCGCGCCCAGACCGGCCTCGCTCAGGAGGTCGACGCTGCTCTGCTCGAGGATCCCCGCACGGATCCGTGCCGCCACGTACTCCTGACTGCGGGTCTCCAGCACGACCGACTCGACACCCTCCGCCGCGAGCAGGTGGGCGAGGAGGAGACCGGCGGGCCCGGCGCCGACGATGGCGACCTGGGTCCGCGAGGTGACGGGGCTCATGGGGACATTGGAGCGTGCCGCGGGTCGTCGGTCGATGTGCCGCTTCTGCTGGGCGGAATGCCTGCGGGATCGGCCCCGAGCTGCCGCTCGATCCCCTGGGCGGCGACCTGCAGCGCGGCCACCAGTCGCGACCGGTCGCGCTTGAGGTGCGGCACCACCACGCCGATCGCGGCGACGACCGACCCGCTGCGACGGACGGGGACCGCGACCGAGCAGGCGCCCAGCGACATCTCCTCGTACGTCGTCGCGTAGCCGTCGCGCCGAACCCGCACGAGCTCGTCCTCGAGGATGCCCGGCTGGGTGACGGTGTAGGGCGTCACGCGGGTGAGCGAGCCGAGGACCCGGCGGCGGACGTCGTCCGGAGCGTGCGCCAGCAGGACCTTGCCCACCCCGGTCGCGTGCAGGGGCAGCGTCGAGCCGATGCTGCTCACGACCGGGACGGACGTACGCCCGCGCATCCGCTCGAGGTAGAGCGCCTCGTCGCCGTCGCGCACCGCGAGGTGGACCGTCGCCAGCGTGGCGGCGTAGATGTCGTGGAGGAACGGCTCGGCCACCTGGCGCAGTCCGGCCTCCACCGGCGCGAGCAGCCCGATGTCCCAGATCAGCCGGCCCACGACGTACCGGCCGTCCGGACGCCGCGACAGCGCCCCGGCGGAGACCAGCTCGCCCACCAGGCGGTGCGCGGTCGCCAGGGGCAGGCCGGAGCGCCGCGCCAGCTCGCTCAGCGTCAGGCGGCGGTGGCCGGCGTCGAACGCGGCGAGCAGCGCCATGACTCGCGCAGCCACCGTCACGCCGGGTGCCGAGGTGTTGCCGGCCATGCCCGCTCCTTCCGCTGGACGGAATCGTAGTCTTCATCGTGTGACCGCGGTCACCTAGCGTGCGGGGATGACCTCAGCCGTGCCCTCCGACGACAGCACGTCCACCACGCAGGCCGACATCACGGCCGAGATCGAGGAGATCGAGGCCGCCTACCAGCGCTCCGGGGTCGAGGAGACGCAGCCTCGCCGCGACTACCCGCCCTACCGCAGCACCGCGCTGCGCCACCCCACCAAGGACCTGCACCACGCCGACCCCGAGACGATCGAGCGGTGGGCGCCCTGCTTCGGCACCCGCGACGTCGACCCGCTCGAGGCCGACCTGACGATCCAGAGCACCGGCGAGCCGATCGGCGAGCGTACGGTCGTCACCGGTCGTGTGGTCGACGGCGAAGGACGGCCGGTCCGGCACCAGCTCGTGGAGATCTGGCAGGCGAACGCCGGCGGTCGCTACATCCACAAGCGCGACCAGCACCCGGCGCCCCTGGACCCCAACTTCACCGGTGTCGGGCGGTGCCTGACCGACAGCGACGGCGTCTACCGCTTCCAGACGATCAAGCCGGGCCCGTACCCGTGGCGCAACCACCACAACGCGTGGCGGCCGGCGCACATCCACTTCTCGCTCTTCGGCACCGACTTCACCCAGCGGATGGTGACGCAGATGTACTTCCCGGGCGACCCGCTGTTCGCGCTCGACCCGATCTACCAGAGCGTCACCGACGCCAAAGCGCGCGAGCGGCTCGTCGCCACGTACGACCACGGCCTGACGAGTCACGAGTGGGCGCTCGGCTACCGCTGGGACATCGTGCTCACCGGCAGCAGCCGCACCTACATGGAGCCCGAGGACGACGCGAGCGATCGAGGTGACGCATGAGCACCCTGACGCCCACCCCCGGACAGACCGTCGGGCCGTTCTTCCACTTCGCCCTCCCGTACGCCGGTGACCGCGAGCTCGTCTCGCCGGGCACGCCGGGGGCGGTGCAGCTGCACGGGACCGTGTACGACGGTGCGGGCGCGCCGATCTCGGACGCGCTGGTCGAGATCTGGCAGGCCGCGCCGGACGGTGCCGTGGTGGCGAGGGCGGGCTCGTTGTGCCGGGACGGGGCCACGTTCACCGGGTTCGGTCGGGCACCCACGCGGCGCGACGGGACGTACAGCTTCTGGACCCTCGTGCCCGGGCCTACCGAGGAGGGCGCCGCAGCCTTCTTCGCGGTGACCGTCCTCGCGCGCGGACTCACGAACCGGCTCTTCACGCGGGCCTACGTCCCCGGTGACACCTCCGTCCTCGCCGCCGACCGGCTGCTGGCGTCGGTCGAGGACGACCGGCGCGCCACGCTGCTGGCGGTCGAGGACGAGCAAGGGCTTCGCTTCGACATCCGGCTCCAGGGTGACGATGAGACCGTGTTCCTCCAGTTTCCGGGACACTGAGACCCATGACGGATCTGCTCTGGCCCGGTGACGAGCGGGCCGGGGACCTGCTCGGCGACGCCCACGTCCTCGCGGCGACGGTGCAGATAGAGCAGGCGTGGCTCGACGCGCTCGTCGACGCCGGCCTCGCTCCGAAGGCCCTGGACCTCGTCGGGCTGGTGGGCCCCGACGACCTGCCGGAGCTCGCGGCGGGTGCCGAGGACGGCGGCACCCCCGTCATCGGTCTGGTCGCGCTGCTGCGCCGGCGCGCGGCGCCCCCTGGCGCCGCGGAGTCGGACGCCACCTGGATCCACCAGGGTCTGACCAGCCAGGACGTCGTGGACACGGCGGTCGTCCTGGTGCTCCGCGATGCCCTGGACCACATCGCCGCGCAGCTCCGAGAGCAGGCGATCGCACTCGTCGGGCACGTCGAGGCGCACCGGAGGACGGTGATGGTCGGCCGGACGCTGACCCAGCACGCCGTCCCGACGACGTTCGGGCTGGTCGCGGCGGGGTGGCTCGAGGGGTTGCTCGACGCCGCGCACGACATCGACCGGGTGCGGGGCGGCCTACCGGCGCAGCTCGGCGGGGCGGTGGGCACGCTGGCGGCCACCACCGAGCTCGCCCGGCTGCGCGGGCGTCCGGACCCGGCCGCCGTGGCCGTGTCGCTCGCGCGCTCCGCCGCGACGACGCTCGGGCTGGCGTGGACGACGCCTTGGCACGTCCGCCGTACCCCTGTCGTTCGTGCCGGCGATGCCCTCGTCACGGCGACCGACGCGTGGGGACACGTCGCGACCGACGTGCTGACGCTCGCCCGCCCGGAGATCGCCGAGCTCGCCGAGCCGACGAAGGACGGCCGCGGCGGCTCCTCGACGATGCCCCACAAGCAGAATCCGGTGCTCTCGGTCCTGCTGCGTCGTGCGGCGCTCGCCGCGCCCCCGCTCGCCTCGACGCTGCACACCGCGGCGGCGCTCGCCGGCGACCAGCGACCGGACGGTTCCTGGCACGCCGAGTGGGAGACGCTCCGTACGCTCGCGCGCCGCGCCGTGGTCGCGTCGGAGCAGGCCAGCGAGCTCCTTGCCGGGCTGCGGGTCGACGCGGCCCGGATGCGCGCCACCCTCGAGGCCGCCGGCGAGGGGATCTTCACCGAGCGTGACGGCGTCCGGCGGTCGACCGGCGCCGGCGCCGGATCAGGCCCGGATGTCATCGGGACAGAGCCCGTGGGGACGCGTGCATCCTCCTACCTCGGTGCCACCGAGCTGTTCGTCGACGCCACCCTCGTCCGCACCCGTACGTTCCTGGAGGCCTCCGCATGACGGTTCCTCGGATCACCGGAGAGGAGCTGGCCGGTCACGGCGCGCTCCCCCTCCTCGTCGTCGGCCCGTCGCTCGGCACCTCCGCCTCGGCGTTGTGGTCGGCGGCGGCCAAGGAGCTCGGGAGCGACTTCCACGTGGTCGGGTGGAACCTCCCCGGTCACGTCGACGGGCCGGTGCGGTCGCCGTTCACGATCGCCGAGCTGGCCGAGGGAGTGCTCGGATTCGCCGCCGGTGCGGCCGAGGCCCGGGGTGACGAGGCGGTGCGGTTCCTCTACGCCGGCGACTCCGTGGGCGGTGCGGTCGGGCTGCAGCTCCTGCTCGACGCGCCGGAGGCGGTGACCGGCGCGGTGCTGATCTGCACGGGTGCGCAGATCGGTGACGCCCAGATGTGGCACGACCGCGCTGCGACCGTACGCGCCTCCGGGACGCCGGTGATGGTGACCACGTCGGCGGACCGGTGGTTCGCGCCCGGCTTCCTCGAGCGCGAGCCAGGTGTCGGCTCCGCGCTGCTGCACGTGCTGCAGGCGACCGACGCCGAGGGCTACGCGCAGGTCTGCGAGGCGCTCGCGGCGTTCGACGTGCGCGACCGGCTCGACCAGATCGATTCTCCGGTGGTCGCGCTCGCGGGCGAGCACGACGTCGCGACGCCCCCCGACAAGCTCAGGGAGATCGCCGACGGGGTGCGCGACGGCGAGCTGATCGTTCTTGAGGGCGTGGCCCACCTGGCCCCCGCGGAGGCGCCAGCGGAGGTCTCGTCCGCGATTCGTGCACTTGGCCACCGAATCACCGGGTCATTTCCTGGATCACCTGCACACATCGGGGACGAGGCGGCGACCCGCGGCATGGAGGTACGGCGGGCGGTGCTGGGCGACGCGCACGTCGACCGCGCGACCGCGAAGACCGACGCGCTCACGCGTCCCTTCCAAGAGCTCATCACCCGCTACGCGTGGGGCGAGGTGTGGGGTCGCGACGTCATCGACCGCCGCAGCCGCTCGATGATCACGCTCGCACTGCTGGCGACGCTGGGGCATCGCGAGGAGCTGGCGATGCACGTGCGTGCGGGCCTGCGCAACGGGTTGTCGCGGGAGGAGATCGCCGAGGTGCTGCTGCACACCGGGATCTATTCCGGTGTCCCGGTCACGAACGCCGCGCTCGGCGTGATGCAGCAGGTCTTCGCCGAGATCGATGACGACGAGGCGTGATAAACTGTTCACCTGACGTACCCCCGTTCGCAAAGCGAACAACACGCCTGTCCTGCTGAGGAGTGCGATGCCTGCGTACGTGCTGGATGCCGTCCGGACGCCGTTCGGCCGCTACGGCGGCGGGTTGTCCGGCGTACGCCCCGACGACCTGGCGGCCACGGTCGTGGCGGCGACGCTGAAGCGGTCGCCCGCCCTCGACCCCGAGCGCATCGAGGATGTCGTGTGGGGCAACGCCAACGGCGCCGGCGAGGACAACCGCAACGTCGGCCGGATGGCGGCCCTGCTCGCCGGCCTGCCGGTCAGCGTCCCAGGTGTCACGGTCAACCGGCTGTGCGGCTCCAGCCTGGACGCCGCCATCTCGGCATCGCGCGCGATCGAGTGCGGCGACGCCGACGTGATCCTCACCGGCGGCGTGGAGTCGATGAGCAGAGCGCCCTGGGTGGTGCCCAAGCCGACCCGCGGATTCCCTGCCGGCGATGCCGAGATGGTCTCGACCACCCTCGGCTGGCGGCTGGTGAACCCGCGCATGCCCCAGGAGTGGACCGTCTCGCTCGGCGAGTCCAACGAGCAGCTGCAGGAGCGGTTCGGCATCTCCCGCGAGCGTCAGGACGCCTTCGCAGCAGCCTCGCACCAGCGCGCGCACGCCGCGTGGGAGGCGGGCCGCTACGACGACCTGGTGGTCGGCGTCGACGGTGCCGACCTGGCCCGCGACGAGGGCGTACGTCCCGACTCGTCGGTCGAGGCGCTGGCGCGGCTCAAGCCGTCCTTCCGCCCCGACGGCACGATCACGGCCGGCAACGCCTCACCGCTCAGCGACGGCGCCTCGGCGGTCCTCCTCGGCTCCGAGCGGGGTGCGGAGCTGACCGGCCGTGAGCCGCTCGCCCGGATCGCGGGCCGCGGGGCGATGGCGCTGGAGCCGCAGGCCTTCGGGTACGCCCCTGTGGAGGCGGCCAACCGGGCTCTCGCCCGCGCCGGCATCGGGTGGGACCAGGTCGGCGCTGTCGAGCTCAACGAGGCTTTCGCGGTCCAGAGCCTCGCCTGCGTCGACGCGTGGGGGCTCGATCCCGACCTCGTCAACCAGTGGGGCGGCGCCGTCGCGCTGGGCCACCCGCTCGGCGCCTCCGGCGGCCGGATCCTCGGCACGCTCGCCGCCGTGCTGCGCGAGAACGGACGCCGCTGGGGCGTGGCCGCGATCTGCATCGGCGTCGGGCAGGGCCTCGCCGTCGTCCTCGAGAACGAGCAGGCAGCCTCCTGATGGAGGTGCTGGACGCGGACGCCGCGGTCGCCGACGTCCAGGACGGCGCGACGGTCCTGGTCGGAGGCTTCGGCACGGCGGGGATGCCGTTCTCGCTGATCGACGCCCTGGTCCTCCAGGGCGCGGGTGACCTCACGGTGGTGAGCAACAACGCCGGCAACGGCGAGACGGGACTTGCGGCGCTGCTCGCCACCGGGCGGGTCCGCAAGATGATCTGCTCCTACCCGCGCCAGCCCGACTCGCACGTCTTCGACGCTCTCTACCGCACCGGCAGGATCGAGCTCGAGGTCGTCCCGCAGGGCAACCTCGCCGAGCGGATGCGTGCCGCGGGCGCCGGGATCGGCGCGTTCTTCACGCCCACGGCGTACGGCACGGTGCTGGCCGAGGGCAAGGAGACGCGCTCGATCGGCGGACGCGACTACGTCCTCGAGTACCCGTTGGGCGGGGACGTCGCCCTCATCTCCGCACGGCGGGCCGACACGGCGGGCAACCTCGTGTTCCACAAGACGGCCCGCAACTTCGGCCCGGTGATGGCGACCGCCGCGACCACGACCGTGGCCGAGGTGGACGAGGTGGTCGAGGCCGATGAGATCGACCCCGAGGCGGTGGTGACGCCGGGAATCTTCGTCGACCGGGTGGTCGCGGTCGGCGCCGAGCAGCGGATCGCCGCACGCGAAGGCGCCGTGGCATGAGAGCGCCCGACGTCGGCGAGCGCACCGACGTGACCGTCGAGCACCCCGACCGGGCACCTCTGTCGCGCGACGAGCTGGCGCGGGTGGTGGCCGGTGACATCCCTCCCGGGTCGTACGTCAACCTCGGCATCGGTCGGCCCACCCATGTCGCCGACCACCTCACGCCCGACTCCGGCATCGTCCTCCACACGGAGAACGGGATGCTCGGGATGGGCCCGGTGGCGCAGGGCGAGGACGTCGATCCCGACCTCGTCAACGCGGGCAAGGTGCCGGTGACAGAGCTTCCCGGCGCCTCCTACTTCCACCACGCCGACTCGTTCGCGATGATGCGGGGCGGGCACCTCGACGTGTGCGTCCTCGGGGCGTTCCAGGTGTCGCAGCGCGGCGACCTCGCCAACTGGCATACCGGCGTGGAGGACGCGATCCCCGCGGTGGGCGGCGCGATGGACCTGGCCGTCGGAGCCAAGCGGGTGTTCGTGATGATGACGCTCTTCGCCAAGGACGGGTCGAGCAAGCTCGTCGAGTCCTTGACCTATCCGGTCACCGGCCTCGCGTGCGTCAGCCGCGTCTACACCGAGTACGGCATCGTCGACGTGGGACCCGACGGCGTCACCGTGCGGGCGACCTACGGGATCTCCGTCGACGGTCTCCGCGACAGGCTGCCGGTGACGATCCGCCGGCTGGAGGACTGACACCGGGACCTCTGGGAACGCACGGGGCGAGCGTGCCCGCTCGCCTCCCCGGGGGACGGGCGCGAAGCGGGCACGCTCGGTCGGTGTCGCGCGGCTAGGGCGCGAAGCTCGTGTCGGGGGCGACGGCGACCTCCACGAGAAGGGGCCGTCCGGGCTCGTTGAGGCGCGAGGCGGCATCGGTCAGGATGTGCGTGAGCGTCTCGATGTCGTCGACATGGACGACGTCGCAGCCCAGTGCCTCGGCGATCCGACCGACCGACACCTCGAGGAACGACGGCCACGGCGGCTTGCCGGAAGCGCGCTCGGCGAGCCGGTCCATCACCGCGTAGCCGCCGTTGGCCATCACGATCCACAGCACGCCGACGTCGAGGTGCGAAGCCGTCCACAGCGACTGCACCGCGTACATCGCTGACCCGTCACCTACCACCGCCACGACCGGCCGCTGCGGGACCGCCATCTTGACGCCGATGGCGGCCGGCATGGCGAACCCGAGCCCACCCATCGCCGCCGACACGAACCCGAGCGGCTCCCGAGCGGGGACCATCGCCTGCAGCAACGGGCGCGACGACGGTGACTCCTCGAGGAGGACCGTGTCGCGCGGGAGAACGTCGGCGAGGACCTCGAAGACGTCCGCGGACCGGAGCCGTCCGCTCTCGACCAGGCCCGTCGGCCGCTCGGGCTTCGGCGGGTCGGGACGACACGACCGCTCGGAGAGCTCGGCAGGACGAGGGCCGAGTGCCTCGAGGAGCGCGCGGACGACCACGGTGGGGTCGGCGACCACGGCGAGCTCGACCGGTGACCGGTACGCCTCTTCGGGATCGGCTGTCACGACCACGACCGTGGCGCCCGGAGGGACGAGCGGGCCCTCCGCCCACGGGTACTGGCGGAGTGCAGCGCAGCCCACGATCAGCACCACGTCGGCGTTGCCGAGGGCCGCGCGGACCCGGGGCCGGTCGGCGGGAAGGTGACCGGCGAAGAGACGGTGGTCCTGCGGGAACCCGGCCCGTGCCCCGAACGGCTCCTGCCAGACCGGTGCCTCGAGCCGCTCCGCGAGCGCCGTCAACGCGTCCCAGCCGGTCCGGCTGTCGTTGCCGGACCCGGCGACCACCGCCGGTCGCTCGGCACGGCCGACCAGCCGCGCCAGGTCACCGACGTCGACGCCCTCCGGCGCGGGCGTACGGACCACCCGCGCAGCGGACAGGTCCTGAGGGTCGTACGGGGTGCTCCAGTCGTCCATCGGCACAACCACCACAACCGGTCCCTGGTCACGGCGTGCACGGTGTGCCGCACGGTCGATCGCCGACGGGACGTCCTGCGGACGCACCGGATTCAGCATGTCGAGCGGGTAGTCGCCGGCGAGGCTGTCCAGCCTCCCGGCCAGGAACGGTTCGAGTGCCAGGTGGCGCCGGTCCTGCTGTCCGACGACGACCACGAGCGGCGCGTGGTTCACCCTCGCGGTGGCGATCGCCCCGACGCTGTTGCCCAGCCCGGCCGTGGTGTGCAGCAGCACGAGGGCCGGTTCGCGCGTGGCGATCGCCCACCCCGACGCGATCCCGACGACCGACCCCTCGTGGAGTGCGAGCACGAACCGGAGGTCGTCGGGCAGGTCGACGAGGAACGGGACCTCCGTCGACCCCGGGTTGGAGAAGATGGTCGTCATGGCGTGACGCCGCAGGACGTCGAACGTGGCGGTGCGGACGTCCGCCGTCATGCGTCCGCTCCCGAGCCCCGTTTCGCCTTCTGGATCTCGGCATAGACGTGCGTGCGGAGCTCGGTGAACCTCGGCATAGACCGGGTGGCGAGCTGGTCACGCTCGGCCGGGAGGTCGATGGTCAGGTCCTCCTGCACCACGGTCGGCGAGTTGGAGAGGATCAGCACCCGCTCACCGAGATAGACCGACTCGTCGATGTCGTGGGTGACGAAGAGGACGGTGATGCCGAGGTCCTTCCAGACGCGACGGATCAGGTCCTCCAGGTCCGCGCGGGTCTGGGCGTCGACCGCGGCGAACGGCTCGTCCATCAGCAGGACCTCAGGCTCGTACGCGACCGCCCGCGCGATCGCCACCCGCTGCTGCATCCCGCCCGAGAGCTGCCACGGGTAGGACGTCTCGGCGTGCTCCAGGCCTACCGCGTGCAGGGCCGTCGAGACGACCTTCCGGCGCTCGGCCTTGGGCATGCCCGCGTTCTTCAGCGGCAGCTCGACGTTCTGGCGGACCGTCATCCAGGCGAACAGGCTGCGCCCGTACTCCTGGAACACGACCGCCATCTTCTTCGGAGGGGCGGTGACGACCGCGCCGTCGAGGAGCACCGTGCCGGCGGTCGGCTCCAGCAGCCCCGCGATGCAGCGCAGGAGCGTCGTCTTGCCGCATCCGGACGGTCCGACCAGGCAGACCAGCTCGCCCTGTCGCAGCTCGAAGGTCAGGTCGCGCACCGCCTCCACGTCGCCGGAGTCGGCCGTGTAGATCTTCTGGAGACCCTGGACCGACAGCACGACGGGGGCGTCGACACCGTCGCGCGACGCGTTCTGGACCGTGACGCTGTCACCTTCCATGCTGCACCTCTTTCTGGCCGTAGTACCAATGGAGGACCCGGCGCTCGCACGCCTGGAAGACGATCGAGACCGCCACCCCGATCAGGCCGAGCAGAACGATGCCGCTCCACATCTCGACGACCGCGAACGACCGCTGGAACACCACGATCGTGAAGCCGAGCCCTGACGACGAGGCGAACATCTCGGAGATCACCATGAGGATCAGCCCGATGGAGAGTGCCTGCCGCACCCCGGCCGCGATCTGCGGCGCAGCGCTGGGGAGCACGAGCGTCCGCAGGCGCGTGAGCCGGGTGAGCCCGTACGTCCGGGCGGTGTCGACGAGGACCGGGTCGACGGCGCGTACGCCTTCGACGGTGTTGAGCAGGACGGGCCAGATCGCGCCGAAGACGATGACCAGCACCTTCATACGGTTGTCGACGCCGATGAGCAGCATCAGGACCGGAACGAGGACCGGCGGCGGGAGGGCGCGGAAGAACTCGAGCATCGGCTCGAGCAGCGACCGCAACCACCGCACCGAGCCGATCAGCAGGCCCGCGGCGACGCCGAGGACGATCGCGAGCAGCGTCCCGACGGTGAAGCGGGCGACGCTCGGGAGGACGTCCTCGCGGAACCGAGGGCCGATCCAGGTGTCGACGAACGTGGCGGCCAGCTCGCCCGGCTCGGGGACGAAGAAGTTGGTTGAGTCGATGGTCAGTACCCACCACAGCAGGACGAGCACGACCGGGAGCCCGAGCACGTAGGCGACGCGGGTGAGGATCCTCATGCGACCTCCTCCCGTCGGACCGAGACGTGCCAGCGAAGGGCGCGCCGCTCGACGAGGCGTGCGACGAGGTTGATGGCGACACCGATGAACCCGGTCATGAGGATGAGGGCGTACATCTGGGCCGTGGCGCCGCCGGAGTTCGCGAGCGCGATCGCGGTGCCGAGCCCACCTCCTCCGATGATGAGCTCACCGGTGATCGTGAGGATGAGGGCGACGGCCGCACCGAGACGCAGACCCGTCATCACGTAAGGCAGAGCCGACGGCCAGACGAGGTAGCGGACGCGCGCGGCCCATCCGAGGCCGTAGCTGCGTGCGGTGTCCGAGGCCACGGGATCCACGTCGCCGACGCCGTAGAGGACCTGGATGAGCACCTGCCAGAAGGACGCATAGAGGACCAGCAGCAGGGTGGACTGCATCGAGGTGCCGTACAGAAGAGAGGCGAGCGGGATCAGCGCCACCGAGGGGATGGGACGCAGGAACTCGATCGTCGAGTTCGTGGCGCGGCGTAGGAACCGGCTCTGACCGATGACCAGGCCGAGCGCCACGCCGGCGGCCGCCGAGATGGCCAGACCGATCGCCCAGGTCGTCACGGTCTCTCGGACCGACGCCCAGAAGTCGCTGGTGCCCGCGAGGCTGCGCAGCTCGCCGAGGACGGTCGACGCGGTCGGGAGGAAGCGCTCCTCGACCAGCCCGGAGCGCACCACGAGCTCCCAGGTCACGAGGAACCCGACAATGCCGAGCAGCCCGAGCGCTGCCGAGGAGAGTGGGGCGCCCCGTCCGCCGGCGCGACGCGGGGGCGCGGGCGTGTCGGCGGACGGGGACGCGGTGACCGACGTCATGGAAGCAGGGCGTCCAGGTCAGGCTCGTTCTTGAGAGTCCCGTACTTCACGGCGGCGGTGCCGAGCTTCTCCATCGACGCCTCGTCGAACTCCGAGCGGAAGACAGGCAGGACCATCTTGGCGCGAGTCGGCTCGTCGATCTTGGTGTAGGTGCCGACGATGTCGCGCACCTCCTGGTCGTTGTCGCCGGCGTAGTCCAGCGACTTGTTCATGGCGCGGCTGAAGCGCTCGACCAGGTCCTTGTTCTTTCCGGCGTACTCGGTGGTGGTGAAGTAGCCGGCGATGTCGAGCTCGGGCGACATGTCGAGGTAGTTGTAGGTGACCGCCCGCGCCCCGTCGGCCAGCGCGGCGGACATGAACGGCTCGAGCACCCAGATCGCGTCGACCTGATCGTTGGCGAGCGCTGCAGGGGCTTCGGGGAAGGGCACTTCGACGAACTTGACGTCCTCGGGGTCGCCGCCGTCGGTCTCGATCGCGGCACGGATGGTGGTGTCGCCGATGTTCTTGAGGTTGTTGACCGAGACGGTCTTGCCCGCGAGGTCCTTCGGCGTCTTGACCGGCGAGTCGCCGGGCACCAGCACCGCGCCGAAGTCGGGCTCCACTCCGGCCGACGACGTGCCGTTGGTGACGAAGGTCAGCGGGAGTCCCTGGTCGGCTCCCACCATCAGCGACACCACGTTGCCGAAGGCGAAGTCGAAGTCACCGCTGACGACCCCGGGCACGGCCGCGGCGCCGCCGGTCGTGGTCTCGATCTCGAGGTCGATGCCCTCGTCCTCGAAGAAGCCCTTCTCCTTGCCGAGCCAGATCGGCGCGGTGTCGACGATCGGGATGACCCCGACCGTGACCTCGTCCGGGCCGTCGGCACCGGCGTCGTCGTCGCCTCCGCAGGCGGTCAGCAGGACGAGCGACGCTAAGACCGCGGCGGCCTTGGTCGTGGGGCGCATGTGATTCCTCTCGGGGGTGGGGCTGAAGGTCAGAAGGGGAACGTCGGGGGTTCGCTGCGGAGCGTGATCCAGCGGGTCTCGGTGAACGCGTCGATGTTGGCCTCGGCGCCGCCGTGCCTCGAGCCGGTGCCGGAGACCCCCAGTCCGCCGAACGGTGCGTTGGCCTCGTCGTTCACCGTCTGGTCGTTGACGTGGACGATGCCCGACGGGATGCGGGCCGCGAGCTCCAGACCGCGCATGGCGTCGCGGGTGACGATCCCGAGCGAGAGCCCGTAGTCGCCGGCCGTGGCCAGCTTCACCGCTTCGTCGAGGTCGGAGAACCTGACCACCGACGCGACGGGCCCGAAGACCTCCTCGGCGTACGCAGGCGCGTCGACCGGCGAGTCGGCGAGCACGGTGGGGCGGTAGAACAGCCCGTCGTACGTCCCGCCGGCGACCAGGCGTGCTCCCGCCTGCTGGCTCCCTGTGACGAGGGCGTGGATCTTGTCGCGCTGCGCCTCGTCGATGATCGGCCCGAGCGCCACGTCGTCGGTGGCCGGGTTGCCGACGGGCAGCTGGTCGGCCTTCGCGGCGAGCTTCTCGACGTACGCGTCGTACAGGCTGTCGTGGACGAGGTGCCGCCCGACCGTCATGCAGATCTGGCCCTGGTGGAAGAAGGCGCCCCAGGCGGCGAGGTTCACCGCCTGGTCGACGTCGGCGTCTTCGAGGACCAGGAAGGCGGAGTTGCCGCCGAGCTCGAGGTGGGCGCGCTTGAGGTGACGCCCCGCGGCCTCGCCCACCTTGCGGCCGGCGGGTGTCGACCCGGTGAACGCGATGACCCGGACGTCGGGGTCGGCGGTGAGCGCCTCGCCCACGTCGGCGCCGCCGGGCAGCAGCTGGAGGACACCGGCGGGGAGGCCAGCCTCCTCGAAGATCCGCACGATCGTCACACCGCCGGTCACCGCCGAGCGCGGGTCGGGCTTGAGGATGACGGCGTTGCCGAGCGCGAGCGCCGGGGCGACGGCCCGGATGCTGAGGATGAGGGGGACGTTGAACGGGGAGATCACGCCGACGACGCCCGCCGGGACCCGCTGGGAGATCGAGAGACGCGGCTGGTCGGTGGCGAGTACCTTGCCGGCGGCGTACGACGGGAGCGCGGCCGCCTCGAAGCACTCCGCTGCTGCCACGTCGAGGGAGAACCCGGCCATTCCGGGGACGGCGCCGACCTCGCGGACGTTCCAGCCCATCACCTCCTCGGCGTGGGCGTGCCACAGGTCGCCCGCCCTGCGGAGCACGGCGGCACGCTCGGAGTGAGGGGTCGCCGCCCAGCTGCGCTGCGCCTCGGTGGCGTGCTGTGCAGCCCGGCGTACGTCGTCGGGGCTCGCCTTGCCGACCTGACCGAGACTCTCGCCGGTCGCGGGCTCGACCACCGTGTAGGTCGCGCCCCCCGATGCCTCCACCCAGTCTCCCCCGAGGGAGATCCGTCCGCTCCAGACCGATGTGTCCAGCAAAGCCTCGTCCTCTCGGTGCTAAGGTCAGTCGCTGTCCCGGCGCGTTCGCTAAGCGAACGCTTGTCCAGCATACGAACCTACTATGACGCTCATCACAGGTCAACGGAAGAGGTCGCCGACCGCCGCAGCGCGTGTGGGGGTCTCGACGACGGAATAGGGTGCCAACCGTGACGACTGACGACGGCCGACCGGTGGAGTCGGTCCAGTCCTTGCAACGAGGGCTCGCGGTCATCCGGGCCTTCGACGCCGACCACCCGCGCATGACCCTCGCCGAGGTGGCCCGACAGACCGGCCTGACCCGCGCGACGGCCCGCAGGTTCTTGCACACGCTGGTCTCGCTCGGATACACCGCCACCGACGGACGCGAGTTCTGGCTGCGTCCGCGCGTCCTCGATCTCGGCTACGCCTACCTCTCCAGCAGCACGCTGCCCGACATCGCCACGCCTCACCTCAAGGCGTTCACCGACCGCGTCCACGAGTCGTCGTCGGTGTCGGTCCTGGACGGGGCTGACATCGTCTACGTCGCCCGCGTCCCTACCCGCCGGATCATGGCCGTCGCCATCAGCGTCGGCACCCGTTTCCCGGCGTACGCGACCTCGATGGGGCGGGTGCTCCTCGCCGGTCTCGAGCCCAGCGACCTTGACAGGGTGCTCGCCGAGATGACGTTCGAACGGCTCACGCCGCGCACCGTTTCCTCGGCGGCACAGCTGCGCGCCGAGCTCGACGTCGTTCGCGAGCAGGGCTGGGCACTGGTCGACCAGGAGCTCGAGCTCGGGCTCCGCTCCATGGCGGCGCCCGTGCGCGACCCCCGCGGACGCACCATCGCGGCGGCGAACGTCTCGGTGAGCGCCGGTCAGCGCGACGCCGAGGACGACGTGGAGAGGCTCCTGCCGGAGCTCCTGGAGGCGACGCGGCAGATCGAGCACGACCTGCGGATGGCCGGGATGTGATCGCCGAGGCCGACATCGAAGACCCCGCCGTGCCCTACGCTGTCGCCCGACCGGAGGGAAGTCGTGGTGAATCCTGGCCTGACGTGGCGCCGTTCTCGCGCCCATGCCGGGATTCTCGTTGCCTTCGCCGTGACCAGCGCCGTGTTCGCCGTCCTCGTGGCAGGACTGGCGACCAGCACGGCAGACCGGCTCGACCACGACGTCGCGCGTGCCCTCGCAGACCTCCCTCCTCGGAGCGCTGCCCTGCGGGTCACCGCCACGACGCGGATGGACGAGGAGGTCCGTGCCGCCGAGCGCCTCGCCCGCCGCGCGGAGGCGTCCGGGCTCGTCGTCACAGCGAGCACCCGCGCCGACGACATCGTCGTCGGCTCACGGTCGTTCCTGGTCGAAGAACGTCGCGAGCTGGCCGGCCTCGCGTCGTTGACCTCCGGGCGCTGGGCGGTGTCGGACAGCGAGGCGACGCTGACGACGGCCGCCGCCGAGCGACTGCGCGTCTCGCCCGGTGACACGCTGGACCTCGGGCCCGTGAGCGTCCTCGTCGTGGGGACCTGGGCGGCCGACGACCCGACGGATCCGCGGTGGTTCGGCGATCCGGGAGTCGCCTCCGGCTCCGACGCCGGGGCGGTCGGGCCGGTCGTCCTCTCGGCGGCGACGCTGGTGCGGCTCCCTGACTACCGTACGTCCACGTGGACGCTCACGGTCCCGTCGTCGGTCGGGGGCAGCGACCTCGACCGGTTGACGTCAGCACTGCGTGCCTTCGTGGAGGAGGCCGACGATGCTGGGGCGGCCCTCGACGGCAGCCTCGCCGACCGGGTCCGCGAGATCGCGCGCGCCGAGTCCTCCGTCAACGCGGTGAGACGGGTCGCGCTGGTGCTCGTCGGCGTCGTCGGGACCCTCGTGATGTGGCACGTCGCCGGCGCGGTGCGCGCGGCTCGGAGCACGGAGGCCATGCTGGTCGTGGCCAGGGGCGCGTCCCCGGGCCAGGTGATCGCGTGGCACGGCGGTGACGTCGCGATCATCGGGGCGTTGGGCTCGGCGCTCGGGCTCGTGGCGTGCTCGGCGGCGCTCGGCCCACCATCGCCGTACGTCCTGGCGGTCGCGGTCGTCGTCCCGCCGGCACTCGCCATCGCACGCGCCTGGCCTCCGGCAGTCGTCGGGCGCTCGGGCACCGCCCCGGTGGCTCTGGTCGTCGCGATCCTCCTCGCCGGTGCCGGCATCCTCCTGACGGCGCGCGCCGCCTGGCTCGGGGACGTCGTGCTCGAGTCGTCGTCGGGCGCCGTTCGTGTCGACGGGCTGACGGTTCTCGCGCCGGCACTGGTACTGGTTGCCGCAGCCGTCGTCACCGTCCTGCTGACCCGGCCGCTCCTCGGAGCCGCCGCACGGGTCGCTGCGCGCGCGAGCAACGGTCTGGCGCTCGTGCTCGCGCTCCGTAGGGCCGGAGGTCGGTCGCGCGCGACTGCCGCGACCTTGACGCTCGTGGCTCTGGTCGTCGGTACGGCGGCCGCGTCCGCGGTCGCCTCCGCGTCGGCAGGTGCCGTGGTGGATCGGACTCGTGAGATGCAGACCGGTGACGACGTCCGGGTCTCCGTCGGAGCCGAGCGGGTCGTCGATGGCCGGCAGAGTCCTCAGGTCGACCTTGGTCCGTACGCCGGGCTGCCCGCCGTCGACCGCGTCCGCGGCGCCGTCGAGACGCCAGTGGGGGTGGCCGATCTCAAGACCACGCTGTTGGCGGTCGACGGTGGTGAGGATGGTGACGGCGTCGTGGCCGGCGCCGTCCCGATCGCGATCACCGGTGGGCTCGCGTCGGATCTCGACGTCGTGGTCGGTGACCGCCTGGAGGTGCTCGTCCCGGACGTGGCCGCGACGTTCCCAGCGGTCGTACGCCGGATCGCGCGGTCCTTGTCCGGTCTTCCCACCGGGGAGGGGATGGTGGCCAGCAGGACGGCGGTCCAGACGTCGTTGTCGAAGCCCGAGGCCCTCCTCACCGTCAACACCCTGCTCCTGTCGAGCGGCGATCCGCTGGCGACCGCCCGGGCCGTGCCGTCGGTGGCCGACCGCCCGGTGACCGTGGTGCGGGCTCGCTCCGGCCAGGGCGAGCTGTCGCCCGGAGCGGCGCAGACGGCATGGCGCTGGGCTGCTGTGGGGGTCGCGCTCCTGGGGGCGATCGGGCTCGCGGCGGTCGTGCTCGGCAGTGTGCGTGGGAGTCGCGCCGAGTCGGCCGTCCTCGGTGCGCTCGGGGCGACCCGAGCCGTGCGGGGCCGCGCACGGCTCGGTGAGAGCGCGGTGGCGATGGCAGCGGGCCTGGTCGCGGGCGTGGCCGGCGCGGTGCTCCTGGTGGCCGTCCTGGTGCCCGTCCTCTCCCGCGCCCTCGTCCCGGAGACGGCGCCGGACCTCGGGCGTGTCGTCGCGCTCGACGGGCCCGTCCTGGCAGCGTCGCTCGTGCTGCTCGCCTCCGCGGCGATCGTCATCACCCTCGCGGGCGTGGTCGTGGCGCGCGGTGACGCCGACGACCTCCTGCGCAAGGAGGACGTGTGAACAGACGATCGGGTGTCGCGCGGCTCCTCCTCCGCTACGTGGTCGCTCTCCGCGGAGTGCTCGCCCTGACCGCGACCGTGGTCGTGGTGCTCGCGTTCTTCGCGTCCGCGGCGCCGGTGGCGCTCGCGAACCTCCTGACCGACGCCCAGCGCCACGCGCTCGTGGAGATTTCGCCGGCCGCGCGCGACCTGGTCGACGAGCAGCAGATCACGCCACCGCCGGAGCTGGTCGCCGACGACTGGCGTGGTCTGCGCGATCGCTTGGAAAAGACCCGCGCCGAGCTGCCGCCGCTCCTGCGGTCGGTCACCGAGCCCGCGGCATTCACCCTGACGGCGGCGACGCGGAAGACGGCGGAGAAGATTGGCGGCCCGATGCTGCCGGACTGCTACGTGAACTTGACCCTCTCGCCCGATCTGCCGAGGCACGTGACGATGGTCGAGGGAACCTTGCCTCGACCGCCGGCCGGTGAACGGGCCACGGCCGACCTCATCCTCACGCGTGCGGCCGCCGAGGAGGCGCGCTGGAGGGTCGGCGACGTACGGGTGCTGACGGGCGGTGGCCTTCCGGACCGGCGCTACCGGCTCAGCGGCACCTACGAAGCGGTCGCGCCACAGGGTCCGTTCTGGCGCCAGATCTCCGGGGGGATCGCCCCGGTGGTCACCACCACTGGCGGCCGTTGGACGGTGGCGGCAGCCGGGTGGGTCTCGGCGGAGAACCTCCACGGCACCGGGCCTGCCTCCGTGGAGCGCAGTCACACGGCACTGAAGCTCTGGTACCCCGCGACACCAGAGCGCCTCACCGCCGCCGAGGGCGCGGCGCTGGTCGACGAGCTCTCCGCCTTCACCCGGACGGCGGTCGAGCTCGCCCCGGAGAGCGAGGTCGAGGTTCCGGGCGAGGGGTTCATGCGGGTCCCGGCCGGAATTGCCACGTTCTCGACGAACACCACCGGTGTGCTCCGTGAGGCCGACGACACTGCGGTGTCGTTGACCTCGTTGACCGCACTCCTCGCGTCAGCCCCTGTTGCTGCGGCGCTGTGCGTGCTGGTGCTCTCGACAGGTCTGGTCCGCTCACGCAGCGGCACGCTGCTCGCCCTCGCCCGGGCCCGCGGCGCCTCCGCGACCCAGCTGGCCGCCGCAGGCGCCGTCGTTGGGCTGATCGTCGGCCTGCCGGCGGCGGCGCTCGGCGCAGCCGTCGCTGCTGCGGTACACGGTGCCGTCCCGTGGTGGCCGGCTGTCCTCTGCGGTCTGCTCCCCGCAGTCACCGCTGCGCTGGCCGCGACCCCGGCCGGCGAGCGCGGTCCCCGAGTGCCGCGGGTAGCAGTCGAGCTGGCCGTGATCCTCCTCGCCGTGGCCTCCGTGGTCGCCGTCTCCCAGCGAGGACTCGGGACGCAGACGGGTGGTGTCGACCCCCTCCTGATCGCCGCGCCAGTCCTCGTCTGCCTGGCCGGCGCGGTGCTGGCGCGGCGCCTGCTCCCGATGCTCGCGCGGCGGGTCGCCGCGGTGCAGCGGCGGCGTACGGGACTGGTCGGGCTCCTCGGTGCCGCGCGCACCCGAGACGACCGGGTCTCGCCGGCTGCAGTCGTCTCCCTCGTCGCCGCGCTCGGTGCGGCGACCTTCGCCGGGTGCGCCGTCGCCACCCTCGACGCTGGACGCGCGGCGACCGCAGCCGAGGCTGCCGGTGCAGACCTCCGGGTCTCCGGATCCTCGCTCGACCCGGAGAGGGTGGCAGAGCTCTCGCGTCTCGCCGACGTGCGGGCCTCGGTGACCTTGACGGACGGGTCGGACGTGAGCGTGCGGTCGGGCACGACTGCCTACGCGACGCGCGTTCTCACCGACGCCCTCGCGCTCGAGGACGTCCAGCGCGACGTGCCCGGGGCCGTCCCGGGTGTCGATCGACTGGCGGCTCCGATCGACGGTCGCGTGCCGGTCGTCGTGTCCCAGGCGCTCGCCGACAGCCTCGAGGGAGAGCGAGACGTCACCGTCGACCGTGTCCCGTCCCGCGTCGTGGCCGTCGGGCCCGCGCGCCTGGCCGGTGTCCCCGACCAGCTCTGGGTCCTCGCCGACCGTGATGCCCTGGGCGACGAGCGCCCCGAGTACGATCCGGTCCTCTCCGTTCTCTCCTCGACGACCGGCGCGCCACCGCCCGCGCTCGCGCGTCGGGCCGCGAGGCTGTTCCCCGACGCCACGGTCACGACGCCCGCCAGGGAGGAGACGGTCCTCGCGGAGAACCCGGTCGTCGCTGGTGTCGACGTGGTCGCCGGGGTAGCTGCCGCGATGGCAGCCCTGCTCGTGGGCGTGACGGTCGTCATGGCCCTGGTGGCCGGTGCCGCCTCCCGCACGCGTGACCTCGCGGTGGTGCGCGCGCTCGGCCTCGCCGCGCGACGCGCCCGGGTGCTTCCCCTGTGGGAGGTCGGTCTGCTCGTCGTCGTCGCAGGAGCGGTCGGTGCGGTAGTGGGCGTCGTGCTGCCGCTGCTCCTCCTGGGCGCCATCGACCTGCACCCTTTCACCGGCGGCGACGCGCGGCCGCCGACGACGTTCCCGGTGCTCTGGTTGGCCCTCGTCGCGGTGGGCGCTCTGCTCGTCACCCTCGCCGGGGCGCTCCTCGCCGCCGAAGGATCCGCGCGCAGGGAGCTGACCAGCTCGCTCAGGATGATGGGAGAGTGATCGAGGTGACCACAGCCGAGACAGCCGAGGCAGACGGGGCGATCGTGTGCTCCGACCTCGTCCGCGTCTTCAGCACGCGTGGCGTCGAGGTGCAGGCGTTGCAAGGGTTGAGCCTGCACGTCGACGCCGGGTCGGTCGTGGCCGTGGTCGGTGCGTCGGGTTCCGGGAAGTCCACGCTGCTGGGGATCCTCTCCGGACTCGACGTCCCCACCGCGGGCCGCGCCGTGGTCGCGGACCACGACCTGCTGTCGATGGGGCGGAGCGAACGCGTCCGGTTCCGACGGAACAGTGTCGGGTTCGTGTGGCAGCAGACCGCACGCAACCTCCTCCCGTACCTCACCGCGGGCGAGAATGTCTCGCTCGTGGGAGCCGTGGGGCGTCAGTCCTCACGACGGCGGGCGGTGCTCGCCGACGAGCTGCTCGAGCTCCTCGGCGTCGCCGACTGCCGCGACCGCCGGCCCCCCGCTCTCTCGGGCGGCCAGCAGCAGCGGGTCGCCATCGCGGTCGCGATGGCGAACGCCCCTCGGGTCCTGCTGGCCGACGAGCCGACCGGCGAGCTCGACGACGCGGCGAGCGCGGAGGTCCTCGGGGCGATGAACGACGTGAGCCGGGAGCGAGGGACGACGGTCCTGATCGTCACCCACGACGCGACGGTGACCGAGCACGTGAGCCGGACGGTGCAGATTCGCGACGGACGTACGTCGACAGAGGTCCTTCGACGCGCATCCGTCGACGAGAGCGGGGAGGACACCGTGATCGCTGAGGAGTACGCCGTTCTCGACCGTGTCGGGCGTCTGCAGCTGCCCGACGAGTTCACCCGTGCGCTCGACCTGCGGCACCGGGTCCGCCTCGCGCTCGAGAGCGACCACGTGGGTGTCTGGCCGGGCGAGCGTCACGGCACCGAGGGCGCCGACGACCGCGGACCGCGTACGAACGGCGACGGGGGTGCCCGATGAGTGCGCAGCCCGCGGTCCGCGCGGACGCGGCCGGCCGGGTCTTCTGGACCCCTGCCGGCGAGGTGCACGCCTGCAAGGGCGTGACGCTCGAGGCGCGCCCCGGCGAGCTCGTCGTCGTCCGCGGTCCCTCGGGCTCCGGCAAGACGACCCTGCTCAACCTGCTGGGTGGCCTGGACCGTCCCACCTCCGGGCGCGTCGAGCTCGTCGGCACCGACACAGCGACCGCGACGGAGGACGAGCTGCTTCGCCTGCGCAGGGACGCGGTGGGGTTCGTCTTCCAGTCCTTCGGCCTGCTCCCCGTCCTGACCGCCGTGGAGAACGTGGAGGTCCCGCTGCGGATCCGTAGGGTCGACGCGGCGGAGCGAGGACGACGCGTCGAGGAGACGCTGGCTGCCGTCGGACTGGCCGACCACGGCCGACAGCGGCCGGACGAGCTGTCGGGAGGCCAGCAGCAGCGGGTCGCGGTCGCCCGGGCGCTGGTCGCCGAGCCGGCTCTGCTCATCGCGGACGAACCCACCGGCCAGCTCGACAGCCGTACCGCTGCCTCCGTCATGGACCTGATCGTCGAGCTGGTGCACCGGCGAGGAATCGCGGCGGTCGTCGCGACCCACGACCCGCTGCTCGTCGAGCGCGCCGACCGGGTTCTCACGCTGCGCGGCGGGACGGTGGTCGGTGCGCCCGGCAACGACGAAGCCGTGACCGGTCGGGGACCGGTCACGGCTTCGGACGGCGGAGGTGGCGGGATTTGAACCCGCGAGAGGTTTTATCCTCAACCCGCTTAGCAGGCGGGCGCACTAGGCCACTATGCGACACCTCCGAGGGTGCCGCTCAAGGCTACTAGGTCACGCGTCGGCCGAACCAGTCGGGGGCGGGCCTCACTCGGCGGGCGGCAGCGGGCGGTATCCGTGCGAGCTGTCCAGCCGCGCCCTGATCTCACGCTGGACCTCCAGCGCGCGGGCACCGAACAGCATCAGCGGCAGCTCGGTCGTACGCGCGTGCTCGAGGCCGATGACCAACGTCGGGGTGCCCTCGGCCGACGGCTTGTCGTCAACACGCTCGACCTGGCTCCACAGCGCCTGACGCACACCGACTCCGCGGACACGGTGGACCTGATAACCCGTGGGGGTCAGCGTGAGCAGGCGCGGCGGCCACCGCAGCGCCGCCAGCGACGCGACGACCAGCAGCCCGACGAGGACGGAGGCGACGACTCCCCAGATCGCGGCGTCACCGCCGATCGTGAGGAGCACGGCCGCGACGACGGCGCCGACCGCGGCGACCATCATGCGGATGCCGAAGAGCCTCAGCGCCAGGAACAGCGTGAGGCGGTACGTGGAAGATCTCGTCGTCTCATTCATGGAGCAGAGGGGGCGGGATTCGAACCCGCGGCTGACATCGCTGCCAGCGACCGCTTTCAAGGCGGTTCCGATCGGCCACTCCGGCACCCCTCCTCGACGCCGTGCGCGCACGACGCCGAGTCGATTGTCGCACCCGCGCGCGGCGGGCTCGACCGGCGGATCCCTACTTGAGCGCCGCGAAGCGAGGTGGCTCGGGACGGACGAAGGTGTCGCCGTCGCGGCGTGCGGCCCGGCGGCCCGAGCGGGACGTCGACCCGGGATCGAGTGCGCGGATCGCGAGGCCGAGGCCGAGGCCGAGGATCGCGGAGTACAGCGTGGAGAGCGCGACGTAGGTCGTGTCGGCGTTCGGGGACCCGAGCGCCGTCGCCATCACGGCCGTGCCGACGACGCCGAACGCGCACATCCACCAGCCCTGGCGCCGGTTGGACCGGGTGCTGACCCCCCAGACGAGGGCAGGGAACCCGATCAGCACCTCGGTCGGCCGGGGCACGCCGCCGATCGTCTCGCGCAGCCAGACCACCGCGTCGTCGATCGCCTCGACGACCCCGGGAGAGCCGTACGAGCGGACGATCGTCCCGTAGACGAGCAGCACCGCGACCAGTCCGGCGCCACCGACGATGAGCGCGACGCCTCGGCGCCCCAGACCGTGGAGGCCGGCCCCGAGGCTCCAGACGATGCCGAACGTGGCGGCGAGCGCGGCACCGAGGACCAGGAGGTAGTAGCGCTGGTAGACCAGCGGGGCGTTCCAGGCGGCGACGGCGACCGCGGCGCTCGTCGCGACCACGAGCGCGATCGTGTACTCCCGGACGACCGCCGACACCGACTCGGCCGGACGGGTCATCAGGACGGCGAGCACGGCGCCGAAGGTCGCGGTCAGGACGGAGGCGGCCGCCATCGCCCACGACCACTCGGTGAGGAGGGCGATCGCGCTGAGGATGGCGACGAGCGTGGCCCAGAGAGCGCTGCGGCCCCCGCTGCGGCGGGCGACCCCGGCGGTGAAGACGACGGCGAGGAGCGCAGCCCCGTAGCGGGCATAACCGTCGGGAAACCCGACGGCCGCCACCGAGGTGAGAGCGACGGCGAAGCCCGCGAGCCAGGCGAGGAAGAGTCCGCTGACCCCCGCCGCGCGCAACGCCTTCATGCTGAAGCGCGGCTCTCGCACGGGCGGGATGTAGCTGATGGTGTCGGCGCTGCGGCGCGGTGCGGCGCGGCGTCCTCCTGCGGTGCTCACGGCGTCGCTCCCTGGTGGCCGTCGGTGGCCGTCGGCGAGACCGGCGCGGCGATGCGGCGGTTGGCGAGCGACGGGTTGGTCGCGCGGGCGCCCTCGAGGCGCTCGGTCGAGAGGGACGCGCGTACGACTGTGGGCTCCTCGCCCGCGGACGCGACGACCACGCCGAGCGGGTCGACGACCATGCTGAGGCCGACGTACTTCCCGCACTGGTCGGCGGCCACGACGTCGATGGTGTTCTCGATCGCCCGCGCGCGCAGCAGGGTGGTCCAGTGGTCCTCCTTGAGAGGACCTCGCACCCAGGCGGCGGGGACGCAGAGCACGTCGGCGCCGGCGTCGACCAGCATCCGCGCCATCTCGGGGAACCGGAGGTCGTAGCAGGTCATCAACCCGACCCGTCGACCCGCGACCTCGAGGACGGCCGGCGCGATCTCGCCCGCGGCAAGGCGCTCGGACTCGGCGTACCCGAACGAGTCGTAGAGGTGGATCTTGCGGTACGAGGCAGCGAGGCTGCCGTCGGGGGCGAAGGCCAGGAGCACGTTGTACGGCAGACCCGGGCCGCCTGCCGATGCTGGACGCGCCTCGAACCCTCCGCCGACCACGTACGCGCCCAGCCGGCGCGCGTGCGCTGCCAGGAGCTCCGCGAACGGCCCGTCCAGCGGCTCCGCGACCGCGCTCAGGTCGAGGGACCCGTCACCGAAGTCGTGCATCGTCGCCTCGGGGAGGACGACGAGGTCGAGTCCGTCGTGCGGACCGAGCGTGCCGAGGACGTCGTCGACCAACGTGCGGTTCGTCGCGGCGTCGGTCGTCGCGCTCAGCTGGACGAGGGCGACCTGCATACGTCCATCTTTGCAGCCGACCCCCAGGCTCCGGCAGGGTGAGGTGCGTGACCCACGCGAGGAGCTCGCCCGAGCGGTCGCCACACGACGTGCCGTACGACGCGATCGTGCTGGCGGGCGGCGCGTCCAGGCGCTTCGGCTCCGACAAGCTCGGCGTCCTCGTCGAGGGCGTCCCTCTGCTCGACCGTGCGCTGCTCGCGGTGTCGGAGGCCGAGCGGCGGGTCGTCGTCGGTCCCCGTCGGGTCACCGCGGTCGACGTCGAGTGGGTGCGCGAGGAGCCTCCCGGCTCGGGGCCGGCGAACGCCGTCGCCGCCGGGCTCCGTCGGTGCGCGGCGCCGTACGTCGTGCTCCTCGCGGGCGACCTTCCCTACGTCGCTGCCGGCACCGTCGACCGTCTCCTCGGCGCGATCGCTGCCGACCGGGACTTTGCGGGAGCGATGCTCGTCGACGACGGCGGACGCACCCAACAGCTGTGCAGCGCCTGGCACCGTGACGCCCTGGAGGGCGCGTCCGCCCGCCGCCCGGACTGGGTCGACGTGTCGATGCGGACCCTCGTCGAGCCGCTCCGGGTGAGTCAGATCGCGTCGTCGGGGCGGGAGGCGCGAGACATCGACCGCCCTGAGGACATAACGTCGGACCCATGAGCCTGCAGGACTGGACCGACGCCGTCTGTGTCGAGCTCGGGATCGAGCCGGACTACGACCTGGACGCCATCCTCGAGACCGCCCGCGACGTGGCCCACGGCGTGGAGCGTCGCGCCGCTCCGGTGACGGCCTTCCTGGTCGGATACGCCGCGGCCACGTCGGGGGGCACCCCCGAGGACCTCGACCGCGCGCTGGACCAGGTGACCGCCCTGGCGACCCGCTGGGAGGAGTAGCCACCGGTACGGTGACGTCATGCGTGCCGTGGTCGTGAAGGAGCCCGGAGGGCCCGAGGCGTTGGTCGTGGTCGACCGTGAGGATCCCGTCGCGGGGCCTGGCGAGGTCGTGGTGGAGGTGGTCGCGGCTGGTGTCAACCGCGCCGACGTCCTCCAGCGGCAGGGGAACTACGCGCCGCCCCCGGGAGCCAGCGACGTGCTCGGGCTCGAGGTCTCCGGCATCGTGCACTCCGTCGGCGACGGGGTCACCCGCTGGCGGACCGGTGATCCTGTGGTCGCCCTGCTCGCCGCAGGCGGGTACGCCGAGAAGGTCGCCGTCCCGCAGGAGCAGGTCGCGCCGCTGCCCGAGGGCATGGACCCGGTCCAGGCCGGCGGGATCATGGAGGTCGCGGCGACCGTCTGGTCCAACGTCTTCATGACGGCCGACCTGCAGCCCGGCGAGCGTCTGCTCGTCCACGGTGGCGCCTCCGGGATCGGCACGATGGCGATCCAGCTCGCCAAGGCCTTCGGGGCGTGGATCGCCGTCACGGCCGGCTCTGAGGACAAGCTCGCCGCCTGCCGCGAGCTCGGCGCCGACCTCGCGATCAACTACCGGGAGGCCGACTTCGTGGAGGGCATCCGTGCCGCCACCGAGGGCCACGGCGCCGACGTCATCCTCGACAACATGGGTGCCGCCTATCTCCCCCGCAACGTCTCCGCGCTGGCCCGCGACGGCCGGCTCGTCGTCATCGGCCTCCAGGGCGGGGTCAAGGGCGAGCTCAACCTCGGTGCGCTCCTGGCCAAGCGCGCCACGGTCGGTGCGTACGGGCTGCGTGCACGCCCGGTCTCCCAGAAGGGCGAGATCGTCCAGAGCCTGGTCGACAACGTGTGGCCGCTCTTCGTCGACCAGAGCGTCCGTCCCGTGATCCACGACGTCCTCCCGCTGGAGCGCGTCCAGGACGCCCACCGGGTCCTCGACGACTCCGGCAACATCGGCAAGGTCGTGCTCACCCCGTGATCGAGCTCGAGTGCGGCGCGTGGTCGGCGACGGTGGCCACGCACGGGGGTGGACTGGTGGCGCTGCGCCAGCACGGCCGAGACGTCGTGGTGCCTCAGGACGGGGACGGCAGCCACCCGGCATACAGCGGCGCCGTGCTGGCGCCCTGGCCGAACCGCCTCGAGGACGGGGTCTACACGTTCGAGGGCGTCACGTACGAGGTCCCGATCAACGAGCCCGAGGCTGCGACCGCGCTGCACGGGCTGGTGCACGACATCGCGTGGACGGTCGCCGCCGCGACGCCAGAGAGCGTGCGGCTCACCGTCGAGGTGCCACGCTCTGCGGGATTTCCCTTCACTGTGCGCCTCGACCTCGACTACGTGCTGTCGTCGGGCGGTCTCAACGTCGCGTTGACCGCGACCAACGCCGGTGACGTGGCGGCGCCGTACGGGTGCGGCTTCCATCCGTACCTCGTGCTGGACGAGGGCGACGAGACGCCGCTGTGGATCCCCGCCGAGAGCTATCTCGAGACCACCCCTGTACGCCACCTGCCGCTGCGGCGGAAGGAGGTGGCCGGCAGCCCGTACGACTTCGGGTCGACCCGCCCGCTGGGGAGCACGGTTCTCGACTACGCCTACACCGACCTGCGCCGTGACGAGACCGGCGAGGTCGTGGTCCGCGTCGGCGGGACGGAGGTGCGGTGCGGACCCGGGGTGCTCTGGTTGCAGGCCTACACGCCCGAGGGCCGCGGATCGCTCGCGGTCGAGCCCTGCTCCAGCCCCGCCAACGCCTTCCGGAGCGGGCACGACCTCGTCGTCCTCCAGCCGGGGAGCAGACACGTGCTCACCTGGACGATCCGCCGACCGTGACTACAGTGGACGGCATGTCAGGAGACCCGTTCGAGCGCGCCGAAATCTCTGACCAGCACCGTGTCGTCGGACCCGACGGCCAGGAGGTCGAGCCCGTCGAGAGCGAGGACGAGGGCGGTCACCGCCCGGTCACCGACCTCGTCGAGCAACCCGCGAAGGTCATGCGGATCGGGAGCATGATCCGACAGCTCCTCGAAGAGGTGAAGTCTGCGCCGCTGGACGTGGCCAGTCGGGTCCGGCTCCGGGACATCCACCAGACCTCCATCAAGGAGCTCGAGGACGGGCTCGCGCCGGAGCTGGTGGAGGAGCTGGAGCGCCTGAGTCTCCCGTTCGACAAGGAGACGCCGTCCGAAGACGAGCTCCGGATCGCCCAGGCGCAGCTGGTCGGCTGGCTCGAAGGGCTGTTCCACGGGATCCAGACCGCGATCTACGCCCAGCAGATCGCCGCTCAGTCGCAGCTCCAGCAGATGCGACGAGCGCTGCCGGGGGCTCCGGGCGCCTCGCCACAGGGCCTGCGCCCCGGGATGCCGGGCTATCAGCAGCCCGAGGAGGGCCAGCAGCCCCGCCCGGGGATGTACCTCTGAGAATCTATTCGCTGGCCCAGACCTTGTAGCAGGTGATTCACTGTCCTCTTCGTCGCGCGAAGGGGAGGCCAGATCATGCGCACCAGCTTCAGTCACAGCCGGACCAGCGGTCGACTCGACGCGTCGCTCGATGTCGTGCCGCCCTGCGTGTCGATGCGAGACGTCTACGACACGCTCGCGGATCCGTGCGAGTCGAGGCACGCCTGGAATGGGGCTCGGGACCAGGCGGCCGAGGCCTGTGCCTCCTGCCCGCTGCTCGCCACGTGCCTCTATCGGGCGGTCGTCGAGGGGGACGTCGAGGGCTACGTCGCCTGCACGTTGCCGCAGGAGCGGCACGAGATCCGCAGCCGTCTCGGCATCA
Source organism: Mumia sp. zg.B17 (assembly GCF_019550915.1). GTDB lineage: Bacteria > Actinomycetota > Actinomycetes > Propionibacteriales > Nocardioidaceae > Mumia. The sequence goes on along the minus strand of NZ_JAHWCI010000008.1, from coordinate 696,674 downwards.
CGGTGAGCGCTGTGGACACCGACCGGCTCGCCGGACTGCGTCCGACAGACTCGGTGCCGGGTCCCCACGACGTCCTCGCGGCACGGCGCGCGTACCCGAGCGACACCTTCGCCCAGCTCGCCGATCGTCTCGGCTGCTCGGTCTCCACCGTCAAGCGCCGCGTGCGCGAGGCATCGAGTGAGGGCGCCCGGCCGTCTCGCACGGCCGTTCCGAGCGTCGACGCGGTTCTCGACGTCTTCGACGAGGTCGTCGGCAACGCGCCCACCCATGTCGTGGCGAGCCGCGTGCGGAGGCGCCACGTCTCCAGCGGGCAGGGACGGCCCCGGCGGGGTGCCTGTGAGTGGTACTCGGCACCGTCGCCGCACCGGTCGACGGTGACACCCGCGTCAGATACGGTGTGACGCAGGCAACACGTACCTGGTTCCCGCTGAGTAACGCCCATCTGCCGGTTGAGTATTTGCGCGCTGATTCGTGCTTTGTCGCACCTGTTTGACTCCTTGCATCTCGTAGCTCGAAGGGGATGCAAAGATCATGCGCACCGGCTCCACTCAGAACCCGTCCACCCGCCGTCAGGTCGACGCATCGCTCGACGTCGTCCCGCCCTGCGCGACGATGGCCGACGTCTACGACACGCTCTCCGTCCCGCTCGAGGACGTCTCGAGCTCCGGTGAGTCGTGGGACGCCTGGCAGGCGGCTCATGACAAGGCGGCCGAGGCATGTGCCTCCTGCCCCCTCCTCGTCCAGTGCCTCTATCGGGCCGTGGTCGACGGAGAGGTTGCCGGGTACGTGGCCTGCACCTCGCCGCAGGAGCGCCACGAGATCCGCAACCGTCTCGGCATCACGGTGGGCAATCCCGACATCGACCGCATCGCGGGCGTCCGTACGGCGGGCTCACCGGTCGATCACGAGGCGGTCCTGGCGGCGCGGCGGGCCAACCCGAGAGACACGTTCGCCCAGCTCGCCGAGCGCCTCGGGTGCTCGCTGTCCACCGTCAAGCGGCACCTTCGGCAGGCCTCGAGCCGGCCCCGTCAAGCGGGTGCGCGCCACGCTCGCACGGCACCGCCCAGTGTCGACGAGGTGCTCGACGTGTTCGACGAGGTCGTCGGCCACGCACCGATCTGTGCGTTGACCGCCTGATTCCCGGTGGCCGGCCGCGCACGGGGGCGGCCGGCCCAGCGGGACCTCAGAGGTACTTCTCGAGCTCCCGCACGACGCCGTCGTTCTCGACCGTCTCGGTGACGTCGTCGGCCACCGCCTGGACGTGCAGCGGGGCGTGCCCCATCGCGACGCCGCGGCCGGCCCACTCGAGCATCTCGACGTCGTTGGAACCGTCGCCGATCGCCAGCACGTCGGCGCGGTCGACACCCAGCTCGGCGCACACCTGCTCGAGACCGGCCGCCTTGGAGACGCCCTCCGGCGCCAGGTCGAGCCAGGCCGTGTAACCGACGTAGTAGTTCGTACCCTCCAGGCCCAACGAGTGCGCGAGCTCGGCGAACTCCTCCGCCGAGGAGTCGGGGCTGCGGACGATCACGCGGGTGACCGGCTCGGCGATGAGGTCCTCGATCGGCTCGTGAGCGATCTCACCACCCAGCTCCCCGTCGGGGAACGGCTTGTTCATGCGGAAGCCGACGCCCACGTTCTCCACGGCCACGGCGGCCTCCGGCACCTCCGCCATCAGAGCGCGCACGGCCGGGCCGGCGTCGAAGGTGACGGTGTGGAGGATCGTGATCGGATCGTAGGAGAACACCACGGAGCCGTTGCTGGCGACCGCGAGGCCCTCGGTGAACCCGAGCTTCTGGACCGCGTCCATGACGCCGGAGACGGAGCGGCCGGTCGAGATCACGCAGTGCATCCCGGCCTCGGCGGTCGCGCGGACCGCCTGGCGTACGGCGTCGGTCATCTCGTTGTCGTAGTCGACGATCGTGCCGTCCACGTCCAGGGCCACGATGCGTGGCCTCCAGGTCGTGGCGGCGCCGTCGGTGGTGTGCGAGGTCAACGTCAAGACAGCGGCTCCAAGATCTCTCGGCCTGCGAGGTAGGGCTGCAGCGCCACGGGGACCCGGACTGACCCGTCGGCCTGCTGGTGGTTTTCGAGGAGGGCGATGATCGTCCGGGTCGACGCCATCAACGTGCCGTTGAGAGTCGCCAGCGGGGTGACCTGCTCGCCGTCACGCATGCGGATGCCGAGACGGCGCGCCTGGAAGCTGGTGCAGTTGGAGGCGGAGGTCAGCTCGCGGTACTTGCCTTGGGTGGGGATCCACGCCTCGCAGTCGAACTTGCGGATCGCCGAGAGACCGAGGTCGCCGGCCGCCACGTCGATCACGCGGTACGGGAGCTCGAGCGCGTTGAGCCAGTCCTGCTCGTGGGCCAGCAGCTCCTCGTGGACCGCGTAGGAGTCCTCGGGTGTCGCGTAGACGAACATCTCCACCTTGTCGAACCAGTGCACCCGGAAGATGCCCCGGGTGTCCTTGCCGTACGAGCCTGCCTCGCGGCGGTAGCACGGGCTGAACCCGGCGTAACGGCGCGGCAAAGACTCGGCGTCGAGGATCTCGTCGGAGTGGTACGCCGCGAGCGGCACCTCCGACGTGCCGACGAGGTAGAGGTCGTCCTTCTCGAGGTGGTAGACGTCGTCGGCGGCCTGCCCGAGGAATCCGGTCCCCTCCATGGCGGACGGCTTCACCAGCGCCGGCGGGATCATCGGAGTGAAGCCCCACGCCGTCGCGCGGTCCATCGCCATCTGGACCAGAGCCAGCTCGAGCTGGGCGCCGATGCCGGTGAGGAAGTAGAAGCGGGCACCGCTCACCTTGGCGCCCCGCTCGATGTCGAAGGCGCCGAGGCGCTTGCCGATCTCGATGTGGTCGAGCGGCGTGAAGCCCTCGGCGGCGAAGTCGCGCGGCTCCCCGACGGTCTCGCGGACCACGAAGTCGTCCTCGCCGCCGGGGGGCGACTCCGGCGCGGCGAGGTTGGGGAGCGTCGCGAGCAGCGTGTCGAAGAGGCGACCGGCCTCACCGGACGCGGCGTCGGCCTCCTTGACCTGGGCGGAGAGCTCCCGGGTGCGAGCGAGGATCTCGGCCTTCTCGTCACCGGTGGCGCGGGCAACCTGCTTGCCGAGCTGCTTCTGCTCGGCACGGAGCGCCTCGTACCGGCCGATCGCCGATCGACGGGCCTCGTCGGCCGCGATGAGCTCGTCGACGACAGCCTCAGACTCGCCACGGCGGCGCTGGGCGGCGCGGATCTCGTCAGGGTTGTCACGGAGCGTACGAACGTCGATCATTCCCCAAGCCTATCGGCGGGCCGGACACGACTACCCTGATCGGGTGCCGATCGACCTCCGCCGCGCCCGTCCGGCGCGCCCAGTCCTCGTGCCCGCGTTGGTCGGCCTCCTGGTCGTCGTCTTCGTCGGGCTCACCGCCGCCGTCTGGTGGGAGTGGGCTCCTCTGCTGGATCTCGACCAGGCCGTCGCCGACGCCGCGCACGACGCGGTCGCGGGCCGGGAGATGCTGATCGACACCCTGCTGTGGGTCGCCGACGGTCTCGGGCCGTGGACGCTGCGCATCGTGATGGGGCTGACCGTCCTGGTCGCGGTGTGGCGCAGGGCCTCTCGCCTCGCGGTGTGGATCGCGCTGACGATCGCGGTCCAGTTCACCGCCGTGTACGTCATCAAGCGGACCGTGGACCGGTCGAGGCCGGCCTTCGACGACCCCTTCCAGACGCTCACCTCGTACTCGTTCCCCAGCGGTCACGCCACCGCAGGCGCGACGTTCTCGACGGTCATGGTGATCGTGACGCTGCTCCTGATGCGTCGCGGTCTGCTGCGCAAGGCCGTCATCACGATCTGGATCCTCCTCGGCCTCGCCGCCGGCCTGGACCGCATCTTCCTGGGTGTCCACTACCTGTCCGACGTGGTGGCCGGCTTCGCCCTCGGGACCGCGATCCCGCTCGCGCTGTGGTGGCTGCTGATGCGGCCCGTGTTCGCCGTGGAGGAGCCGTCGCACCCCGGCGTCTCGGGCACCGGACGACGCCAGGTCGGCGTGGTGCTCAACCCGGTCAAGGTCGGCGACGTCGCGGCGTTCCGCGAGCGGGTGGCGGAGGCGGCTGCACGTCACGGCTGGGCCGAGCCGGTGTTCTTCGAGACGACGGTGGACGACCCTGGCGCCGCCCAGGCGGTCGAGGCGCTCGAGGGCGAGGCGGACCTGGTGATCGTCGCGGGGGGCGACGGGACGGTCCGCGAGGCCTGCGGAGAGCTGGCGCGCAGCGGGATCGGCGTGGGCATCGTGCCGCTCGGCACCGGCAACCTTCTCGCACGCAACCTCTCGCTGCCCCTGCACCTGGTCGACGCCATCGACAACGCCTTCACCGGTCAGGACCGCGCGGTCGACGTCGTCCGCCTGCAGATCGACGGGTCGGAGGACAGCACCACCTTCCTCGTGATGGCGGGGGTCGGCTTCGACGCCGCGGTCATGACCGGCACGAACGAGCAGCTGAAGAAGAAGGTCGGCTGGTTGGCCTACGTCGTATCGGGCGCCACGCAGGTGTTCCGCTTCCCCACCACACGGGTGCAGATCGCGGTCGATGGCGGGGCGTTCGTACGGCGCCGAGCCCTGACCGTGATCGTCGGCAACGTCGGCTTCCTGCAAGGGGGCCTTCCCCTGCTGCCGGACGCGCAGATCGACGACGGGGTGCTCGATGTGGTGGCGATCTCGCCACCACACAAGTTCGCGTTCCTCTCCGTCGGGCTGCGCCTGTTCGCCCGCGGCAAGCGCACTGACGAACGCCTCGACCGCATGACGGGGCGCACCGTCACCATCCGTACGGACAGGCCCGCGGCCATGCAGCTCGACGGCGATCCCATCGGTGAGCACACCGAGCTGTGCGCGACCGTGGAGCCCGGCGTCCTGCTGGTCCGCGTGCCGCGCTGAGTCGGAATCCGGTCAGTTGACCAAAGATTACGATCCGGTAACGGATGGTACCGATGGGTTCCGCACGCTGTAACTCACTGTTGAACTCAACTTCGCATGTGATGCAGATCGCATCGTCCTCGGAGGGAGTTCACCATGCCTCAGACCCACCCCGCGCCGAAGGGCCGCACACGGCTCGCGGCCGCGGCCACGGGCGCCGCCCTGGTAGCCGGAGTCGGCGGCCTCGTTATCGCCGGTGCACCGGCTGCGAACGCTGCCGACAAGAACCTCAACAAGAGCTTCAACTACACCTGCCGCGTCGTCGCTGGCGCGGGTATCGACCTCGGCAACTTCAGCGTCGGCGTGCGCACGCAGGTGGCCGTGCCTACCTCGGTCCGCCGCGGGCAGCTGATCGCTGCTCGCAAGACGACGATCACACTGACGCTGCCGGAGACCCTGCGTGCGGCGACGACCGGTCTGCTCCAGGGCACCGACGTTTCGGGCGCGTCCAACAACGCCAGCATCACGGTGACCGCTCCTGGCGCCTCGGCGATCACGGCAAAGATCGCGAACCTTGCTGCCGCGAAGCAGGCCATCCCCGCGGCCTCGCCGTGGACCATCAGGACGGTCGGCGACGTGCCTGCCATTCGCGTCCCCGCGCGGGCCCACACGTCCGCGACGATCAACATGCCGGCGCGGTTCGATGTTGCCGCCACCGTCTACCAGAGGCTCGGGACCACCGCTCCGGTCACGATGGCCTGCTCGCTCGGGGGAAGCCGCGCGATCGGCTCGCTGGCGATCGCCAAGAACGCCTCCAAGATCACCGCCAAGGTCTCGCCCAAGAAGATCCGGGCCAAGAAGACCAAGGCCAAGCTCGCCGTGCGGGTCGCCGCCGGCAGCCCGGCCGCGACCGGCAAGGTCACCGCCAAGGTCGGCAAGAAGACCGTCGGCAAGGGCACCGTTCGCAACGGCAAGGTGACGATCAAGCTCAAGAAGTTCAAGAAGAAGGGCACCTACCGGGTCAAGCTGACCTACAGGGGCTCCGTGTACGCCAAGGGCGCGACGAAGACCGTCAAGGTGAAGGTCCGCCGATAGAACGAGTGCACGACGTCTCGGGCTGCGGCACGGCGTGAGCCGTCCTGACCCTCCGAGGGGACGAGTGCCCCGGATCCTGCGCGGATCCGGGGCACTCGCTCGTTCCGGCACCACCCCTCCGTTTGAGGTGCTCGCACCCGAAACGCGCGGACCGCACCTCGTATTCGAGGTGGGATCCCCCACTGTCGGGTGTGAGCACCCCAAACGGGGCTAGGGGTGGGGGACGGTGGCCGTGATGATCGAGCCGTCGGCGCGGCGTACGCCGTCCAGCGGGCCAGGCCCCGGGCCGCCCTCCAGCAACGGGCCCTGGCCGTCGAGCGGGACGACGACCGGCTCCTCGGCCGTGACGTGCACGACGCTGCCGCGTACGGAGAACTTCGCGCCGGGCCCTCGTTCGACGGTCAGCTCGACCTGGTCCTCCCGCACGTCGACGCGGATGCGGCTGCCGTGGATCGTGACCCGGTAGGTGAGGCTGTCCCAGCTCGACGGGAGCCGCGGGTCGATCGAGAACTCGCCGTTGTAGTCGCGGAACCCGCCGAAGCCGGTCGCGAGCGCGCTCCACACGCCGCCCGTCGACGCGACGTGGACGCCGTCGGAGGCGTTGCCGTGGAGGTCGGCGAGATCGACGTACAGCGCCTCGGTGAAGTAGCGGAGCGCGAGGTCGGAGTAGCCGACCTCCGCCGCGATCAGCGCCTGCACGACGGCCGACAGCGTTGAGTCACCGGTGGTGATCGGGTCGTAGTACTCGAAGTTCCGGCGCTTCTGCTCCGTCGTGAACTGGTCACCCTGGAGATACAGCGCCAGCACGACGTCGGCCTGCTTGAGCACCTGGAACCGGTAGATCACCAGCGGGTGGTAGTGCAGCAGGAGCGGTCGCTTGTTGGCCGGCGTGTGCGGGAGGTCCCACACCTCGCGCTCGAGGAAGTGCGAGTCCTGGGGGTGGATGCCGAGGTGCTCGTCGTACGGGATCACCATCGCCTCGCCGGCGCGCTCCCACTCCTCGACCTCGTCGGTGTCGAGGTTGAGGCGCTTCACCATCCGCGAGTACGCCTGCGGCCACGCGCTCTCCAGCTCGCGTGCGGCTCGCGCGGCCCGCCGGAGGTTGTGGCGCGCCATGACGTTGGTGAAGAGGTTGTCGTTGACGACGGTCGTGTACTCGTCGGGACCGGTGACGCCGTGGATGTGGAACGACCCGCGTCCCTCACTGCGCCAGAAGCCGAGGTCGGCCCACATACGAGCGGTCTCGACCAGGACGTCGATCCCCTCGCGCATGAGGAAGTCGGTGTCGCCGGTGGCGTCGACGTAGCGGCTCAGGGCGTGCGAGATGTCGGCGTCGATGTGGTACTGCGCGGTGCCGGCTGCGTAGTACGCCGACGCCTCCTCGCCGTTGATCGTCCGCCACGGGAACAGCGCGCCTCGTTGCGACAGGTCGCGGGCGCGTCGGCGCGCGGCCGGGAGCATGTTGTAGCGGAAGCGCAGCGCCGCCCTCGCGAGCTGGGGATAGGCGTAGGTGAGGAACGGGAGGACATAGACCTCGGTGTCCCAGAAGTAGTGGCCGCCGTAGCCCGAGCCCGTCACCCCCTTGGCGGGGATGCCGGCACCCTCGGCCCGGGCGGCGGCCTGCGCGACCTGGAAGAGGTTCCACCGCAGCGCCTGCTGGAGCGACGGCTGACCTCCGATGGTGGCGTCGGCGCGCGACCAGTAGTCGTCGAGCCACGACTTCTGGTCGGCGAACTGCCTCCCCACGCCCTCGGAGGCGACCCGGTCGAGGGTCCGGCGGCAGCGGTCGGCCAGCTCGCGGGCGGGGACACCGCGTGACGTGTGGTACGCCGCCACCTTCGTCAGCCGGATCGTACGGCCCGGCTGCGCATCGATCTGATAGACCACCTTGGCCATGTCGTCGGTGACCTGGACCGTGCGTTCGACCGGGTCCCGCGTCTCGATGGTGTGGTCGGTGGCGACGGCGATGGTCATGCCGGACTCGGCGGTGCGGTAGCCGAGCATCACGCGGGCGTCGTCGTCGCCGGCGTCCTGGAGCTCGGGGATCAGCACCCGACGGCCGAAGCGCTCGGCCTTGCGGGGGTCGGTGCCCTCGCCCATGGCGGCGGAGCGGACGTGGTACTCGTCGCCACCGTCCTGCCGGTTGAGGATCTGCGACGACAGCGTCACAGGAGCGGCCGCGTCCAGCATCGTGACCTCGAACGTCATCACCGCGAGGTGGCGCTGGGTGAACGACACCATGCGCTGCGACTTGATCCGGACGCGCTTGCCGGCCGGGGTGCGCCACACGATCTCGCGGCACAGCACCCCGGTACGGAAGTCGAGCGAGCGCTCGTAGTCGATGAGGTCGGCGACCGGCAGCAGGAGCGGCTCGTCGTCGACGTAGAGCCGGATGACCTTCACGTCGGGGGCGTTGACGATCGTCTGCCCGACGCGTGCAAAGCCGAACGCCTCCTCGGCGTGGTTGATCTTCCACGTCTCGTGGAAGCCGTTGATGAACGTGCCCTGCGTGTGCGACTCGCGCCCCTCCTCGACGTTGCCGCGCATGCCGAGGTAGCCGTTGCCGAGCGCGAAGAGCGTCTCCGTACGGCCCAGGTCCTCGCCGGTGAAGAACCGCTCGACGAGGCGCCATCCGTGGACGGGCCACCGGTGGCGGTCGAGATAGTCGACGACGGGGCGGGGGGTGTCGCGAGGCACAGGACTCATGCCGCACCTCCTGGGACGAGCTCGGCGAGGTCGGCGACGACGACGTCGGCGCCGGCGTCAGTCAGAACCTGGCGCCCGGCGCCGCGGTCGACGCCGATGACGAGTGCGAAGCCGCCGGCGGCACCTGCACGCACCCCGGAGACCGCATCCTCGATCACGATCGAGCGGCTCGCGTCGGTCCCGAGCTCCTTGGCTGCGTAGACGAACGTGTCGGCGGAGGGCTTGCCGGGCAGCTGCTGTGCGCGGGCGACGGCCCCGTCGACCACCACCGGGAAGCGGTCGGCGAGCCCGGCGGCGGCCAGGACCTTGGGAGCGTTGGCCGAGCTGGACACGACCGCCAGGCCGATGGGCACCGTGGCGAGGTGGTCGAGCAGGGCGACGGAGCCGGGGTACGGGCGGACGCCGTCGCGCTCCAGCTCGTGCTCGAGCTCGACGTTCTTGCGGTTGCCGAGACCGCAGACAGTCTCCGCCGTCGGCGGGTCGGTCGGGTCGCCCTCGGGGATGGTCACCCCGCGCGAGGCGAGGAGAGAACGGACCCCGTCGTAGCGCGGCTTGCCGTCGACGTAGGCGAAGTAGTCCGCGTCCGTGTAGGCCGGGGTGACCCCGTGCTCGGCGAAGTAGCCGTTGAACAGCGCTGCCCAGGCGCGCATGTGGACCTCGGCGGTCGGGGTCAGAACCCCGTCGAGATCGAAGAGGGCAGCGTCATAGTCGGCCCACTGGACCAGTGCGGACTCGGTCACTCTTCGAGGGTATTCGGTCGAGGTTGCGGTCGCGTCACGTGGCAGGAGAAAACCTCGGCGCGGCGGCCGCGGCGGCGAGGCCGTTGAAAAAAGGTGTGTGATGTATCTCTCCCTGTCACACTGAGTTGCGTCTGCGGCACGGGATCGTGCTGCGTCTGGAGAGGGAGAACGATGAAGCAGGCTGATCCACCCACCGGACTCACGGCACGCGGTCGCCGCGTCGTCGGATCGCTCACGGCCGGCGCGCTCGTCGCCGGCACGCTCAGCGCCTTCGGGCTGGCGGCCGCAGGTCCTGCCGCCGCGGACACCGACCTGGTGAAGGACTACAACTACAAGTGCAACGTCGACGCCGCCGGACTGCCGCTCGGTGTGTGGGACGTCGGGGTCCGTGCTGCCGTTGAGGTGCCCGACTCCGTCGTGGCCGGCGAGACCATCCCGCCGCGCAAGACCCAGATCACGCTGACGATGCCGGAGGAACTTCGCATCCAAACTGTCGGCCTGCTCCGGGCGAAGACCGCGGGCGGCAAGTCGACAGATGCGGCCATCACGATCACGGCACCGGGGGTCAGCGAGCCTCTGGTCGTCCCGATCGGCAACCTCGTGTCTCCACAGACCGATGTCCCGACGTCGCCGAACGTGCCGTGGATCATCCCGACCGAGGGTGATGTCCCGGCGATCACCGTGCCGGCCGGTGCCTCGGAGGCGGCGACGCTCCGGATGCCGGCGCGCTTCACCGTCGCGGCGACGCTGCTGACGGCCGACGGAACGGTGGTCGGCGGCGAGGGAGCGGTCAAGCTGGCGTGCGACCTCGACCCCGCCGGTCCGAACGGTGACGGAGTCTTCGGGGCGATCCCGATCAGGGTCCCCGTGAACCAGCCCCCGGTCGCCAACGACGTCTCGGTGAGGACCGACGCGGGCACCCCGGTGGCCGTCACGCTCGAGGCGACCGACCCCGAGGGCGCCGACCTCACCTACACGACCACGGCGCCCGCTCACGGTGCGCTGAGCGGCACGGCCCCGACCCTGACGTACACCCCGGCCGCGGGTTACGTCGGCTCCGACTCCTTCACCTACACCGTCAGCGACGGCACCCACGAGACCACCGCGTCGGTCCAGGTGGAGGTCGCAGGCAGTGCAGAACCGGTCGCGACCGAGGACATCACGGTGGCAGACCCGGCGTACCGCGGCATCTTCGCCGGACCGACCGCGGTCACGCTGAAGGGCACCGGCGGCCAGGGTGCACTGACCTACACGGCGGGCCCGCTCTCGGGACCGAACGAGGGCCGAAACATCGATCTCACGGTCGACGGCGACAAGGCCATGATCCAGCCCTGGGAGGACGCGGCGCCGGGAAGCTACTCCTTCACGTACACCGCGACCGACACCAACGGTCAGGCGAGCACCTCGACCGTCCGTTTCACCATCGTGAACGCTGCCCCCGTCGTGCGTGACCAGACCTTCACGACGACGAGGGACAAGCCGTTCGACGGCTGGCCCTGGGCGCGCGACCTCGACATGACCGGACCCTTCGTCTGGACCTCGGGCGCGGCGCGCTTCACGTACGGCGAGCCCGAGCACGGCGCGATCGAGACGTTCTTCGTGGCCGACGACGATCCGGCAAGCCCCGCGTCGATCTTCGCAAAGGTCCAGCACAAGTACACCTACGTCCCCGACCCGGGCTTCGTCGGGACCGACCGGTTCACGGTGACGATGACCGATGCCGACGGCGTGTCGACGACCGGGACGGTCACCATCAAGGTGGAGGAGCCGGCCGCCCCGCAGACCGGTGTCATCCGTGACGTGCGCTACCGGTGCGCGTACGACCTCGGCGACCCGGGCACGACCGACCCGGTGGCGGCGGTGATGGGCGGCGACGTGACATTCCGCGTTGACGCGCGGGCCCACATACCGGCAAAGCTCGCGCCCGGTGAGAAGTTCACCGTGCCGGACACGGAAGTCTCGCTCAAGATGGCGCGTCCGATGGCTGAGCTGCTGGCCGGGCCCGACTTCAGCGCCGCCCCGGTGCCGCCGATGGAGGAGGCCGGTTTCGGTCAGACCGCGGTGGCCGGTCAGGCCACCGCCTCGGCGGTCTTCACCGAGACGGCCACAGGACGGACATACGAGGTGCCCATGACGGGCCTGAAGTCGGCGACCGTGCCGCTGTCGCTCCCAGTGCCCGCCGAGGGCATCACCATCCCGGTGAAGGGAGGGCTGCCCGAGCTGACGGCGCCGCAGTCGGGCGCCCTGACCGTGGCGATGCCGGAGAGGATGTTCATCAACGCGGTCCTCACGCCGGGTGCCCTCGGCGTCATCACCGACGTCGGTCTCGACTGCACCGCGATGGACGGCGAGGAGCTCACGATCGGGACCGTGCCGGTCGTGGACGAGCCGGGCACGCCGGCGCCGGCGCCGTCGTCGGTGAAGGCGTCGGCAGCTTCGACCCGGTACGGCGTCTCGCCGCGGGTGGCGGTCTCCGTCTCGCCGTCGACGGCGGGTGGCCGGGTGGAGGTGCGCAAGGGCAGCACCCTGCTGGCGCGGTCCACGGTGACGAAGGGGCGCGCCACGGTGGTGCTGCCCCGTACGGCGCTCAAGCCGGGCACGCACACCCTGTCGGTGCGCTACCTCGGTGACACGAAGACGAAGCCGTCGTCGACGACCGTCCGTCTCACGATCCGCAAGGCCAAGGCGTCGGTCGCCGCGAAGGTGACGACGAAGAAGGTCGTCGCCGGCAAGACGCGCGCCAAGGTCCGGGTGACGGTGAAGGCCAGCGGGATCACGCCGTCGGGCAAGGTCGCGGTCTACTACCGCGGCAAGAAGGTCGGGACGGCGACGCTGCGCAAGAGCGGCCGGGCGGTCGTCCGGCTGAAGAAGCTGCCGAAGGCGGGGAGGGCCACCCTCCGGGTCCGCTACCTCGGCAGCGCGACCACCGGTGGGGCGACCAAGACGGTGAAGCTCTCGGTCAGGCGCCGGTAGCGCGACCCGTGGCCCCTGGTTCCTCCCTCCGCCGAACCAGGGGTCACGTGTCGTCGGCGAGCCAGCGGCGGATCTCGTCGTCGTGCTCTCCGAGGGCAGGCGGCGCAGTGGGCGGCGCCGGTGTGGTCACGGAGTACGTGACAGGGTGGCGAACCTGCGGCGGGTGGCCACCACCGACGTCGACCGTCGGCTCGAGCCCCAGTGCGCGGGCCCGGGCGATCGCCGTACCGATGTCGCCGACCTCGCCCACCGGCACGTCGGCGTCGGACAACCGCTCCTGCCACGCCGCCGCGGTGTCGGCGGACAGCGCGTCCTCGAGGGCGGTGACGAGGTCGGCGCGGTGAGCGACACGGTTCGCGTTGGTGGCGAAGCGCGGGTCCTCGGCGAGCTCGGGACGACCGACGCCCGTGCAGAGCCGCGCGAACTGTCCGTCGTTGCCGCAGGCGACGGCCAGCATGCCGTCGGCGCACCGCAGCGTCTCGTACGGCGCGATCGACGGGTGCTGGTTGCCCATCCGCCGGGGGGCCTCGCCGGTCGTCAGACAGCTCGTGGCCTGGTTGACGAGCGACCCGAGCAGGCTCGACAGCAGGGCGACCTCCACCCGCTGGCCGCGTCCGCTGCGCTCACGCTCGGCGAGGGCCGCCAGGATGCCGATGACGGCGTCCTTGCCGGTCAGGACGTCGACCAGCGCCACTCCGGCCTTGGTCGGCTCGCCGTCGGGGTCGCCCGTGATGCTCATGAGTCCGCCGACGGCCTGCACGACGAAGTCGTATCCCGGCAGTGCGGCCCCTGCACCGCTGCCGAAGCCCGTGATCGAGCAGTAGACGAGTCGGGGGTTGTCGGCGGTCACCGCGTCGTACCCCAGACCCAGCCGGTCGAGCGTGCCGGCGCGGAAGTTCTCCACCAGCACGTCAGCACGGCGTACGAGGCGACGGGCGAGGGCGAGGTCGCCCTCGTCGCGGAGGTCGAGGGTGACGCTGCGCTTGGTGCGGTTGGCGCTCTCGAAGTAGGACGCGGTGCCGGCCGCCGTCCACGGCGGTCCCCAGTGCCGGGTGTCGTCCCCGACGCCGGGGCGCTCGACCTTGACGACCGTGGCGCCCAGGTCGGCGAGCATCGACGTGGCCATCGGTCCGGCGAGGACGCGACTGAAGTCCGCCACGAGGATCCCCTCCAGCGGCGCGGTCACGGCGTCATCAGCCGCCCGTCGACCCGCCGCGGGATGCCCCACGGGTTGCTCTCACGCAGCGGCGCGGGCAGCGCGGCGTCCGGCACCGACTGGTAGGTGACCGGCCGTGTGAACCTGCTGAGCGCGCCGGCCCCCACCGAGGTCGCCGTCGGGTCGGAGGTCGCGGGCCACGGACCGCCGTGGTGCTGCGCCCACGTGTACGCGACGCCGGTCGGGAAGTCCCCGACCGTGACGCGCCCCGCCTTGGAGGTGAGCTCGGCGAGGACGCCGGGGAGGTCTGGGTCGGAGTCACCGTCGGCGACCACGGTCGCGGCGAGCGTCCCCTGGAGAGCGCCGACGGTCCGGGTCAGGGCGGTCTCGTCGTCGTACTCCGCGACGAGGGCCACCGGTCCGAAGCACTCCTCGAGCAGACGGCTGCCCGGCTGGAGCGCGTCGAGCGGAACGGACAGGACGGTGGAGGAGACCGACCAGCCGTCGTCGGGGCCGGCGATCTCCGCGACCACCTCCGCGCCGGCGTCCACCAGCTCGCCGACGCCGGTCCGTGCCGCGTCGGCGATGCCCTGGGTCAGCGCCCACCCTCGCGGTGCGGTCTCGCGGAGGGCGGAGGCGACGGCCTCGGCGGCCCGCGAGCCGCGCGGCGCGAGCAGCAGACCGGGCTTGGTGCAGAACTGCCCCGTACCGAGGGTGAAGGAGCCGACGAACCCGGAGGCGATCTCGCCGAGGCGGGCCTCCGCGGCCGCGGGGGTCACCACGACCGGGTTGACGGTGCCCATCTCGGCGAAGACGGGGATCGGGACGTCGCGCTGCTGCGCCGCCTCGCGGAGCGCCATGCCCGCGCGCTGCGAGCCCGTGAACGCGACGGCCGCGATCTGAGGGGCCGCGACCAGGTGCACGCCCGCGTCGAAGCCATGGACGATCCCGAGCACGCCGTCGGGCGCTCCGGCGTCGCGCAACGCCTCCGTCGCGAGAGCACCGAGCCGCTGGCTCAGGAGGGGATGCGCGGGGTGTCCCTTGACGACGACGGGGCACCCCGCCGCGAGGGCCGACGCGGTGTCGTTGCCGAGGACGCTGAACGCGAACGGGAAGTTGCTGGCGCCGAACACCGCGACCGGCCCCAGTGGCACGTTGACCCGGGCGAGCGGCGGGTTGGCGCCGGCGGCGTGGTCGATGGTGGCGCCGAGATAGGAGCCCTCCACCGCGACGTCGGCATAGAAGCGCAGCTGCCCCGCCGTCCGAGCGACCTCACCCTCCAGACGCGGTCGCCCGAGCGCCGTCTCCGCGTCGGCCAGGTCCACGAGCTCGTCCCGCGCCGCCTCGAGGGCGTCCGCGATCGCCGCGGACCACCGGACACGCTCGGCGGGCGGCGTCGCGGCCACCTCGATCGCGCACGCCGCCGCAGCCGCCACGATCGCGTCGACCTGGTCCAGCGGGGTCGCCTCCACCTCGCCGTTCACGCGTCCGGTGCGCGGGTCGTACGAGACGTCAGTCATGGCCGCTCCGTCCGCGATGTGTGCACTTGGTCAGGGAAGTGCGCCCCCGATTCCTTGAGGAACTGCACACATCGGGGACGGGGCGTACGCGTGCCCGTCACGGCAGCGCCCGGACACCGGCCTCGAGGACCCCGAGGGCGTCGTCGAGCAGCGCGTCGCTGATCACCAGGGGCGGCAGCAGCCGGATCACGTTGCCGTACGTCCCGCACACCAGCACGAGCACTCCCTCGGCGTGGCAGTGTGCGGCGAGCGCCTGGGCGAACCGCGGTGCCGGATCCTTGGTGCCGGGCTCCACCAGCTCGATCGCGAGCATCGCCCCGCGGCCGCGTACGTCGCCGATCCGCCCCCCGGAGTCCGCCCGCAGCGCCTCGAGCCGCGGCTTGACGATCTGCTCGATCTCCGCGGCCCGGGCGACCAGGCCCTCGCTCTCGATGGTCTCGATCGCCCCCAGCGCCGCGGCGCACGCGACCGGGTTGCCGGCGTAGGTGCCGCCCAGTCCGCCGGGCGCGACCGCGTCCATCACCTCGGCGCGACCGGTGACGGCCGCCAGCGGCATGCCCCCGGCAAGCGCCTTCGCGGTCGTGATCAGGTCCGGGACGATCCCCTCGTGTTCGCTCGCGAACATGCGCCCCGTCCGTGCGAAGCCGGTCTGCACCTCGTCGGCGACGAACAGGATGCCGTGCTCGCGCGCGAACTCCACCACCGCCGGCAGGAACCCCTCGGCCGGGACGATGAAGCCGCCCTCCCCCTGGATCGGCTCCGCCACGATCGCCGCCACGTTGTGGGCACCGATCTGCGTCAGGACGAGGTCCTTGAGCCGCGCCAGCGCATCGGCCGCGCACGCCTTCTCGTCACCGTCGTAGCGGTACGGGTACGCCATCGGCGCGCGGTAGACCTCCGGCGCGTACGGTCCGAAGCCCTCCTTGTACGGGACGTTCTTCGCCGTCATCGTCATCGTCATGAGGGTGCGGCCGTGGTAGGCGTGGTCGAGCACGACGACAGCCGGACGACCCGTGGCCGCACGCGCGATCTTCACCGCGTTCTCGACCGCCTCGGCGCCCGTCGAGAACAGCGCGGTGCGCTTGTCGTGGTCACCGGGCGTGAGCCGGTTGAGAGCCTCGGCCACCTCGGTGAAGCCCTCGTACTCGGTCACCATGAAGCAGGTGTGGGTGAACTTCGCCGCCTGCTCGGCGATCCGCTCGACGACCTTGGGCGCCGCCGCCCCGACACTCGTCACCGCGATGCCCGACCCCAGGTCGATCAGCCGGTTGCCGTCGACGTCGACGAGGAGCGCACCGTCGGCGTGGTCGACGAACACCGGGAGGGTGATCCCGAACCCGCGCGCGACGTGCTGGGCGCGCCTCTCGTGCAGCGCGATCGAGCGCGGGCCCGGCACCGCGGTCTTGAGGAGTCGTGCCTGGTCGGTCATGGGTGTCATCCTTCGAGGTTGGCCATCACGTGCTTGACCCGCGTGTAGTCCTCGAGGCCGTACATCGACAGGTCCTTGCCGTATCCGGAGTGCTTGAACCCACCATGCGGCATCTCGGCGACGAGCGGGATGTGGGTGTTGATCCAGACGCAGCCGAAGTCGAGCGCGTTGGACATCCGCAGGCCGCGACCGAGGTCCTTGGTCCACACCGACGACGCGAGGGCGTACGGCACGCCGTTGGCCTTGGCGATCGCCTCGTCCTCGTGCTCGAAGGTCTGGACGGTGATGACGGGGCCGAAGATCTCCTGCTGGATCAGCTCGTCCTCCTGCTGCAGCCCGTCGATGACCGTGGGCTCGACGAAGAAGCCGCGGTCGCCCTGCCGTCCCCCGCCCGCGGTGACGGTCGCATGGTCGGGGACGCGCGAGAGGAAGCCGAGGACGCGCTCGAGCTGGTGGACGTTGTTGACCGGCGGCACCCAGACGTCCTCGTCGTGACGGCCCTTCTCGTACGAGGTCGCGGCCGCCTTCGCCTGCTCGGTGAGCGCGGCCACGAAGTCGTCGTGGACCCGCGGGTGCACGAGCACGCGGGTGGCGGCGGTGCAGTCCTGGCCGGCGTTGAAGTAGCCGGCCGTGGCGATCCCCTCGGCCGCGGCCTCGATGTCGGCGTCGTCGAAGACGACGACGGGGGCCTTGCCGCCGAGCTCGAGGTGGACCCGCTTGATGTCGTGCGCGGCTGCCTCGGCCACTTGCTTGCCCGCGGCGACCGACCCGGTGATCGACACCATCGCGGGCGTCGGGTGCGAGACGACCGCGGCCCCGGTCGTACGGTCGCCGCAGACGACGTTGAGCGTGCCCGGCGGCAGGAATTCGGCCGCGATCTCGGCCATCATCACCGTCGACACGGGGGTGGTGTCGCTCGGCTTGAGCACGACCGTGTTGCCCGCGGCGAGCGCCGGCGCGAACTTCCAGACGGCCATCATCATCGGGTAGTTCCACGGAGCCACCTGGCCGACGACGCCGACGGGCTCACGGCGGATCCACGACGTGTGGCCGGCCATGTACTCGGCGGTGGCCCGCCCCTCGAGGACGCGCGCGGCCCCGGCGAAGAACCGGATCTGGTCGACCATCGGCGGGATCTCCTCCGCCATGGTCACCGGCACGACCTTGCCGGTGTTGCGGCTCTCCGCCTCGACGAGCTCCTCAGCCCGCGACTCGATGGCGTCGGCGATCTTGAGGAGCGCCTGCTGGCGGTCCGAGGGCGTCGTGCGACGCCAGGTGTCGAACGCCTTGGCCGCCGACTCGTAGGCCAGGTCGACGTCGGCCTCCCCTGACAGCGGCGCGTCCCCGTACGTCTCCCCGGTGCTCGGGTCGACGAGGTCGGTACGGCGGCCGTCGCGGGTGTCGACGAGCTGGCCGTCGACGAAGTTCTGGACGTGGACGGTGTCGGTCATCAGTGGGCTCCTGTGGAGGTGGTCCCTGGCTTGGAGTCGCCAGGGTAAGGCGTGACGATGTTGATGGCGTCGCCGTGGGCGGCGTCGGAGTGGCGGTACGGCCGGGCGACGAGCATGTAGACGAGGCCGACGCCGAGGACGATCGCGGCACCGAGCGCGACGATCCAGGTGTCGTACCACGGGACGTCGGGGTCGTCCCCGGGCCAGATCATGATGAGCGACGCGCCCAGCTGATAGGCGAGCGCCGCGACGGTGACCAGGAGCCCCCAGCCGCCGAGCGTGAACGCGCCGGACGGCTTCCACCCGCGCAGGCGGGCGCGCAGCGCGGCGGCGACGACCATCATGAACGCGAGGTAGATGCCGAACGAGGCGAACGAGATGATCCGCACCAGCGCGTCGTCGGAGACCTGCGAGCCGAGGATGATGACGACCGGGATCAGTGCGGCGAGCATCAGGGCGAACGGCGGGACGTGGCGTGCCTGCCAGAACCGCTTGAGCAGCCCGCTGCCGGGGACCATGTCGTCGCGGGCGTAGGCGTAGATCATCCGGCTCGCCGCGGCCTGGAGGCTGAGCACGCAGGACAGGAACGAGATCAGCACGATCACGAGCACAACACGGAAGCCGACGGAGCCGAACGCGTTCTCGAGCACGGTGGACACCGGGTCTTTGTCCTGCTCGGTGAACACGGCGGCGAAGCTCGGCACCCCGAGCACGAGCGCGAAGGTGATGAAGAACGCCGCGGCGCCACCGATATAGATCGTCATCCGCATCGCCTTGGGGATCTGGCGGCCCGGGTCGCGCACCTCCTCGGCGACGTCGCCGCAGGCCTCGAAGCCGTAGAAGAGGTAGAGGCCGATGAGCGCGGCGCCGAAGAACGCCGGCAGGTACGACCCGTCGCCCTGCACGTCGTAGGTGTCGAACAACGCGGCGACGCTGTGGTGGCGTTCGGTGAGCAGGACCCAGATGCCGACGACGAGAGCGCCCACGAGCTCGGCGGCGAAGCCGAAGAACGCGATCCTGGCGAGCAGCTTCGTGCCGCCGAGGTTCAGGAGTGTCGTGAGCAGGATCAGGCCGATCGCGCAGCACACGACGACGGTGGTGGTCTCGTCGATCCCCAGGACGATCGCGACGAACGGCCCCGCCCCGTACGAGACGCCGGCGATGGTCACGGTCAGCGCGATCATGTAGACCCAGCCGGTCATCCAGGCCCACTTACGGCCCCAGAGGCGGCGGGCCCACGGATAGACACCGCCGGCCACGGGATACTGCGCGACCACCTCGCTGAAGACGAGGGCGACCAGCAGCTGGCCGAGGGCGGCGAGCACGATCGCCCAGATCATCGGCGGTCCGCCGCTGGCGAGCGAGGTCCCGAAGAGGGAATAGACGCCGACGACCGGGGAGAGATAGGTGAAGCCGAGGGCGAAGTTGCCCCACAGATTCATGTCGCGCTTGAAGTCGGAGGTGTATCCGAGCGACGCGAGGTGCGCGTCGTCCGAGTCGAGCGGCGAGGTCGTCACGGGAGTCTCCCTGGGAACGGGCGGGGGTGGTGTCAAGCAGGCTAGGAGCGACGAGTCCAGCAGGGATCCTGACGAAGTGGCGTGCCTTGGCGACGAGCCGTGGACACTATGTCCATGGCAACCCCGCAGCCCGAGGACCCGTACGGCGTCACGCTGGCGTGGCTGCTCGCCCAGGAGGCCCTGGGGCTCCGCCTCGTGGAGCCCGCGGACGTGCCCGAGGTCTCGCTCGGGTGGGCCCACGCGATCGAGGTCGTCGACCCGACGCCGTTCCTGGACGGCGGCGAGCTCGTCCTCACCACCGGCCTGCGGATGCCACGCGACCACGCGGGCCAGGAGGCGTACGTCGAGCGGCTCGCGGCGGCCGGTGTGGTGGGGGTCGCGTTCGGGATCGGCGTCCGTTTCGACACGATCCCTCCGGGATTGCGTGAGGCGTGCCGACGGTCGGCGATGCCGCTGATCGAGGTCCCGCTGCCGACACCGTTCGTGGCGATCACGCAGGCCGTCGCCGCGCACCGGGCGGAGCAGCAGAACGCCGTGATGCACCGCGCGGTCGGGTTCCAGCGCCAGATGACGCGCGCGACGCTCGACGAGGGTGTCGCCGGTCTGGTCACGGCCGTCGCTCGGGAGCTGCGCGCGGCGGTCGTCGTGCTGGACGAGCTGGAACACCCGGTCGCTTCCGCGGGCGAGACGCCGGAGCTGGGTGAGCGCGTCGCGACCGAGCTGGTCGCGCTCGTCGCGCGTCCCGGACGCGCGAGCATCACCGTGGTGTCCGACACCGGCACGCTCGTGATCCAGCGGCTCGGCGGCCTCGAGCGCCCGAGCGGATGGCTCGCGGTGGAGGTCCCGGGTGCCCTGTCGGTCGGCGACCGGCTGCTTCTCAACCAGGCGGTCTCCCTGCTCACCCTCCAGCGTGAGCGACCCCGCGAGCTCGTGGACGCGCGGCACCGGCTCGGCGCGACCGTGCTCGAGCTGCTGCTCGACGACGAGGTGGTCGCTCCGTCGATCGTCCGGCACCTCCGGCACTTCGGCTTCGAGCCGGGCGAGCCCGTACGGATGCTGGTCGCGAGTGCGGGCACTGGCCGCACGTCGCCGCGCGACCTGGTCGCCCACGCTCTCGAAGCGGCGGCGCTGGCGCACGTCGAGACCGACTCCGCCGACGGCGTTCTGGTCTTGCTCCACGACCGGGACGCGGCAGCGGGTGCCGACGCTGTCGTGGACGCGCTCGGCCGTGCGGGCCGCCACGACGTGGTCGTCGGCGTCAGCGGTGCGCTGCCGACCGAGCGGGCCGCGGCTGGCCGGGCGGCGGCGGCGCACGCCGCGGCGTCGGCGCGGGCGTCGCACGAGCCGGTCGGCTGGTACGGCACGCTGACGCTGGAGGCGATCCTGGCCGACGACCTCGTACGAGCACGGGTCGCGACCCTGGCCGCATCGCCTCTGGCCCCGCTGCTCGACAGCCGCACGGAGCGTGAGCGCGTCCTGCTGGACTCGCTCGAGGTGTTCCTGCGGCACAACGGCTCGTGGGAGACGGCATCGCGTGCGCTCGGCGTGCACCGGCACACGCTCCGCCACCGGATGACGCGGGTGGAGGAGCTGACCGGCGCGCGGCTCGACGTCGCGGAGGACCGGGTCGCCCTGCTGCTGGGGCTGCTGGCCCGCGCGCGCTGACGGCCTGACGTCAGCGCGCGAGGCCGAGGAAGAGCAACGCCGCTCGCTCGATGTCAACCAGCAGTGAGGCAGGGAGGCGCCCGATGCGCTCGCTGACGTTGGTGCGCCGTACGGTCGTGATCTTGTCGACCATCGCGAAGCTCGGTCGTTCGATCCCTGTCGTTCGTGTCGACGGAACGGGGATCCGGATCAACGGCGCATCCACGACCGTCGTGGTCAGCGGAACAACGGTGACCGACTCCGTGGCGTCGAAAAGATCCTCTTGAAGGATCAGGGCGGGCCGAGGCTTCGACGCGTAGGTGCCGCCGGCGACTGCCCACAGCTCGCCGCGGTTCACTCGTCCCAGCTGTCGGAGACGGCGTCAACGAAGTCCTGGTCGTCGTCTCGACGGTCGGCGCGTGCGGCGGCGGCGGCCTGGCGGTGTGCCTCATCGCGGAACTGCTCGGTCCGCACGTCGGGAACCCACACCTGGATCGGCCGGTATCCGCGCTCGCGCATGCGCCGGCGGTGCTCGGCGACGCGGTCACGAACAGTCATGTCACCGACGTTACATGTAACAAGGGTACCGGCTCAAGGTCTCGCAACGGACGTCCTCAGAGTCCGAGCGCGCCCGCCAGGCCGTTGAGCTGAAGCCTGATCCCGCCTCGGACGTGGGGAAGGTCGTGGGTGCCGTCACCGGTCGGCGTCACGAAGGCGACCTGCTCGGTCCAGCGCAGGCGCGTGCCATCGTCGGTCGGGTCGAGCGCGACGGTGACCAGGGCGGTCCATCGCAGCACGTCGTCGACGCGAGTCTCGTACGCGAGGACGATCCGCCGAGCAGGCACGAGGTCGACGAACCGCGAGTCGTATGCGAGGCGCTCAGCAGTGCCGTCGACGGCACGGAACGTGCTCCGCGCGGACTCGCCGCCGCCGACGCGGAAGTCGTGCTCGTACGTGGCGTCGCGACCCGGGAGCCGGAACCATCGCCTTCGTACGGCGGGGTCGGCGAAGGCTTCGTACACGAGCTCCGGTGGGACCGCGAGCTCGAGCGTCACGGTGAAGGTGTCGTGCTGGACGTCGGCGAGCGTGGGTGTCGTCATGGCGACGTGCAACCGCGAGGGAGTACGGGTTAATCCCGCGTGGCTATTCCTCGACGGGGCCGCCGCCCACGCCGATCTCGTTGCCGTCGGGGTCGCGGTAGGTGTGCTTGCGGACCCCGTTCTCGTATGTCTCGCGAGTGGCCGGCTCGATGCCGCGTGCGCTCACCCCGGCGACGAACGCGTCGAAGTCGTCGAAGAACAGCGTCTGCATGGCGTGCCCGGCGTGCTCGGGCTTGAGCTCGACGTAGAGGAAGCGGTGCTCGCCGAGCTCCCAGACGACCTCGGTGTCGTTGGGTCGGAACACCTCGTCCGTGCCGAGCAGACGGGCGTACCAGTCCTTCGCGGCGTCGAGGTCGCTGACGCAGATCCCGGCGAAGAGGTCGATCTCGCTCATCCGGTCAGGCTAGAGCGTGTGGAGCTCGCCGAGGCGTTCTCAGCCGGGCGATCTCGCGCCGCGAGTGCGCGACGGCGCGACTCTCGCCACCGCTGGAGGACGCGAGGTCGTGCGCGAGGTCGAGGGTCGCGTTCATGACGTGCTTCTCCCGCCGCCGGCTCACACCCTTCGGCCGTGACCGGAGTGCGGCGCGTCGAGCGCGGCGGCGTTGCCTGCGACCGCCCGCCACCGCATCGAGCTCAGCCTCGGTGATCGTGCCGTCGGCGACCTCGGGCTGGAGGATCGCCCGGAGGTATCCGCGCTCGCGTGTCCCACCGAGGTGGATCGCGACCGCCAGCGCGACCAGGGCGGCGACGGTCAGGCCGAGCATCATCGCGCCGGCCGCGGCAGCTCCGAACGGGCCCACGAGCGCTGCCATCGAGTCCCAGAGGCCGTGCAGCAGCATCGCGGTCGCGATGAGGGCCAACCCGCGCCCCACGCGCCGCGGCTGGGCGACCGTGCCGATGACGTAGATCAGCCCGGCACTAAAGAGCGCGGTGTAGAGGGCGTGCGACGGGATGCCGGTGATCGCGCGGACCACGAACGTCTCCAGCACGGTCGACGTCTGATCCGTGCCGAAGTGCGACATCGCCGCGTTCTGGCCGTACAGCACGTCTTCCAGGATCTGGAAGCCGAGACCGATGTACGCGCCGACCATCAACCCGTCGTACACCGTGCGGATCACCACCGGCGCGAGCCCAAGGAGCAGCACGAAGAAGACCGCCTTGGACGTCTCCTCGACGAAGGGGGCCGTCAGACCTGCCTGCCAGTCCTCGGCGAAGGTCTGGCCGAAGAGCTTGCCGTACAGGTCCATGAGGGCTGCGTTGCCGGGCAGCGCGAACGCCCAGGGCGCGGCGAAGCCGCCCGCGACGAACGCCGTGAGGGCCAGCCGGCCGGGCGTCTTCTCGTACCGGTCGAACGAGTGCAGGAACAGCAGGAAGACGATGGCGAACAGGCCGGAGCTGACGATCGCGACGGTGTTGGCGTCGGCGAAGATCTCGGCCGTCGGCAGGGACAGGGTCACGAACTTCCAGAGCCCGAGGCCGACGAGGAGGAGATAGACCCAGAAGCAGGCGTTGTGCGGCTGGACGAACCGTACGGCGCGCCCCAGCCGGACACCATGATCGCGTCGCGGCGGCGGGCGAGCACCTCGTCCCCGTCGGGCGCGGGGACGGGCATCGCGGTCGCGGTCACGAGTCGTCCCGCCGGGTGTCGGTGAAGCTCCGGAGCATGTCTTCGATGTCGGAGCTCCTCTGCTTCATCGCCTCAGGGGCGCCGACGACCTGGACCTCGATCCCGGTGTCGTCGACGACGAAGGCGGCACTGACCCCGACGTTGCGCTGGGACTCGAAGCCCTCGACGAGGCCGCGCAGCCCCGAGTCGGTCGTGAGCGGTCGAGGGCTGCCGGTGACCGAGAACCCGGCGGGGTCGCCGGTCGTGGTGCTGATCCGGTCGATCTGCCGCAGCAGTCTGCGGGTCGAGCCCTTGAACGGACCCTGCGTCACCTCGAAGGAGATGCCGTCCTTGGTGAGGATGGTCTGGTCCATCGCCACCGTGCCGTCGCGCGGCTTGTCGCTCGTGCGGAGACCGCTGACGAGGCCCCAACCCGGTGACGGGGTCATGGTGACGCGGTCGGTGACCTGGAGGACGTCACCGGCACGGATCGGGTCGTCCGACGGGACCTGGTTGTCGATCCACGGGACGAGCCACGCCCAGAGCAGATAGACGACGAGCGCCGGGACGGCGTACACGAAGGTCCTCCGGTCGAGCCCGAGGAGCCGGTGCTCGGCCGGGACCCGGTGGCGCGAGAAGCCGGCGCGCGAGATCGCCATGATCCCCCCGTCGCGGGACCAGCGGCCCGCGGTGCGGTCGTGCTGGTGGGTTGCAGACTACGTCGCGGGGAGCGATCGCGCGTATGAGACGCCGCGCGTCACCCACTCCGCCAGCGCGGCGTCGTCGCGGACGGCGTCGCTGCTGACGTGGAGCCACCCACGCAGCTCGCGTCCCCGCATCATCATCGGCTCGACGCCGTCGGCAGCCTGCAGCGCGCCGACGTCCTCGGGGTCGACCCGCACCATCAGACCGCCGCGACCGCTCGCCGCGACCGCCATCTTGCCGGCGACGAGGAACGCCAGCCCACCGAACATCCGCTGCTCGCGGAGTAAGTCCTCGCCCGAGGCGATCGCCAGCGACACGTCGCGGATGCGCTCGGCCAGCTCGTCGTCGTACGACATGAGGCCAGTGTGCGCCGACGTCCGGACAGAAAGCGAGGGCTAAGACTGTGCCTCGACGTCCTCCAGCCCAGCGAGCATCGCGCGGAGCACCCGCAGCGTGGTGTCGACGTCGGTGTCGGTGAGGTCGCCGGGGACGCGGCCCATGAGCTCGTGCTCGCGGGCAACGACGGCGGCGATCGCGCGTTCGCCGTCGGGAGTGATCCGGATGAGCGAGGAGCGCCGGTGGGCCGGGTTGTCGACGGCCTCGACCCATCCGAGCGTGGAGGCGTCGTTGACCATGCGCTGCACGAACTGGCGGCTGAGGTCCTGCGTGCGCGCCATCTGCGGCACGGTGCGGGCGCCCTCTCGGTGGAGCTGGTCGAGGACGGCGCGGACTCCGACGGACATGCCCATCACGGGCTGGCTCTGCTCGACGATCCGGAGGACCTTGCGAGAGAGGGGGCCGACGACGAGATAGACCTCCGCGAGCCGGGCTGCGAGACGGTCGGGGTCCAACGGAGTGGCGGTCACGTTCCCCATGATGACACCTGGGTTGTCAAAACCGCAGGCGTATGACACCTTGGTTGTCATGTTGGCTCGTACGGACGATCTTCAGCACCTCACCCTCGTCGACCAGCACGTCGCGTTCGTCGACCGGGACCCTCGTACGGGCGCCACGCCGCTCGTCTTCCTGCACGGAGGGGCGGTCGACCACCGGATCTGGGGACCACAGCTCGACGCGTTCCCCGAGCGGCGCGTCCTCGCGCCCGACGCCCGCGGTCACGGCTGGTCCTCGAACGCGACCGAGGCGAGGCTCTGCGACGACGTGGTCGCGCTCCTCGATGCGCTCGGGATCGAGCGTGCTGTCCTCGCCGGGATCTCGATGGGGGGCGCGACCGCCGTCGACGCCGCACTCGAGCACCCCGACCGCGTCGCCGGGGTCGTCACCGTCGGCGTCGGAACGAGCGAGCCCGTGTTCGAGGACGCCTGGGCGCTCGACGTCTTCGCGCAGTGGGAGCGTGCCGCTGCCGCCGGTGACGCGGAGGCCTGGCTGGGGGCGTTCATGGCGTTCGTGGCCGGCCCGCGCCGTACCCGCGCGGACGTCGACCCCGCGGTGTGGGACGCCGTGGAGGCGATGGCGAGCCACACCCTCGCCGAGCAGGTCGTCGTCGACGAGCACGGCGTCCCGGTCCCGCCCGCGAGGCCGACCGGCGTGACCGATACGTGGTCACGGCTGTCGGGCATCTCCGTACCGGTGCTCGCGATCGCCGGCGCCGAGGACGCTGACGATCACCGCCGGATGGCCGAGCGCCTCGTCGCGTCGGTGCCGCACGGGGAGCTGGTGATGATCGAGGACGCGGCGCACTACCCCAACCTCGAGCGGCCGGAGCGCTTCAACCGCGTCCTCGGTGACTTCCTCGCGGCGGGCGGGCTCTGACGCGACCGATGAGTTCCGGGTGGCGGTCCAGGTCTGCCCACCATGACCGACACCAGAAGCCTGACCACACCCGCTGCCACGCTCGCCTACGACGTACGCGGGCCCCTTCCGCCCACCGATCCGCCGGCGCTGATGCTCGTCGCCGCCCCGATGACCGCCGAGGGGTTCACGTCGCTCGCGACCGGCTTCGGCGATCGCACCGTCATCACGTACGACCCTCGTGGCCTCGGCCGCAGCACCCGGCACGACCACTCGACCGCGCACACGCCGGAGCAGAACGCCGAGGACATGCACCGGATCATCGCCGAGCTCGGCATCGCCCCGGTCGACGTCTTCGCGAGCAGCGGCGGCGCCGTGAGCGCCCTGGCGCTCGTGGCCGCCTACCCCGACGACGTCGCGACCCTGGTGGCGCACGAGCCGCCGATGCTGGCCCTGCTCCCCGACGCCGACCGTGCCTTCGCCGCCGAGAAGGCGACGCACGCGATCTATCACGAGAAGGGATGGGGGCACGGCATGGCGTCGTTCATCGCCCTCTCCTCGTGGAAGGGGGAGCTCACCGACGAGTTCGCCGCTGCCCCGCCGCCCGATCCGTCCGCTTTTGGCCTGCCGTCGGAGGACGACGGGTCGCGCGACGATCCGCTGCTGTCCGGCGTCTCGGACGCGATCACCGCGTACGAGCCTGACGTCGACGCCGTCCGCGCGACGCCGACCCGCATCGTGCTGGCGGTCGGCGCCGACTCGGCGGGACTGCTCACCGACCGTACGACCGCCGCCGTGGCCGGGGCCCTCGGTCAGGAGCCGGTGGTCTTCCCTGGCGGCCACGGCGGGTTCCTCGGAGGGGAGTTCGGCCAGCAGGGCGACCCGGAGGCGTTTGCCGTACGGCTGCGCGAGGTGCTCGACGAGACGTGACCGCGGAGGTCACTTCACGACGTCGAAGACCTGCTTCTGGATGCCGTTCGGGTATGCCTCGTGCTCGACGAGCGTGAGCTTGGTCGTATCCTTGTCGGCCTCGCTCCACAGGCGCTTGCCAGCGCCGAGCAGCAGCGGGAACACCAGCAGGTGGTATCGGTCGACCAGCCCTGCGTCGGCGAGGTTGTGGCCGAGCTCCGCGCTGCCGTGGACGAGGATCGGTCCGCCCTCCGTCTCCTTGAGCGCGGCGACGTCGTCGAGCGAGCGCAGGATCGTCGCGGGCCAACGGTCGTCGTCGGACTCGAGGGTGGTCGAGACGACGTAGCGCGGCATCTCGTTGTATTCCTTGAACTCCTCCATCGTCGGCCACACCGGCGCGAAGGCCTCGTATGACGTGCGACCAAGCAGCAGCGCGGTCGCCTCCTTCTGCTCGCGATCCTTGATCTCGTACGCGGCCTCGTCGAACTCGACGTCCTTGAACGTCCAGCCGGAGTTGCGGTAGTCGGGCTCGCCGCCCGGGCCCTCCATGACGCCGTCGGCGGAGACGAAAGCGGTGACGATGAGGGTGCGCATGGTGTCCTCCAGTGATCGGGTTGCGACCGCCACGACCCTAGTGCCGGGGCGGTTCTCGCCTCTACGCCGAACGGGGCAGCACCTTTTCGACACCGTGGCCCGAAGTTTTCTCGTCAGTCGGCGGAGCTGACTGTAAGGTCCCCGCGTGACGACGATGCTTGCCCTTATCGGGTGCTCCACCACCGACGGGGAGCCGGGGATCCGCTCCGCGCGGGTTCACGGTGACGGCGCAATCGAGCCATGCGGAGCGCTCGCGATGGAGTCGCCCTCGTGTGTCGTCTGGCACCCGAGACTGCCGGTCGCCTACGCCACGAACGAGACGCTCGCGGGCGGTATCACCGCCGTGACCGTGGCGGAGTCCGGTGCGATGGAGGTCATCGGGACGGCCCCGACCGGCGCAACGCCGTGTCATGCCGCCGTAACCCGCGACGGCCGATGGCTGCTGACGGCCGACTACCTCGGCGGCACCGTCTCCCTCGTCGCGCTCGCGCCGGACGGACGACCGCAGGCGACGGTCGACCGCGTGCAGATGACTGGTTCGGGTCCACACCCCGAACGGCAGGATGCCCCGCACCCGCACATGGTCGCTGTGGACGTCGCCGGTGAGAACGTGCTCTGTGTCGACCTCGGTACGGACCGGCTCACCTCGCTGGCGATCACCCGCGACGGCCGGTTGGAGCGACGACACGCCTGGGTGCTGCCTCCGGGAACCGGCCCCCGCCAGGTCGTCTCCCACCCGGGCCGGGCCGGGGTGCTCGTGATCGGGGAGCTGTCGGCGACGCTGCTGCACCTGAACCTCGAGAAGCGAGGCGACTCCGATGGGGTCGCCGACGAGACCGTCGCCGAGGTGATCTCCGAGGTCCGGACGACGGCCAGTCACGAGACCACCTATCCCGCACAGATCGCCACGACCGGTGAGGGCGCCCACGTCGTCGTCTCCAATCGCGGGCCGGACTCGCTGGCGGTGTTCGACACCGGATCCGCATCGCTCGTTCGTGTCGCCGAGACGCCTGCAGGGGTCAGCTGGCCACGCCACTTCGCCGTGGTCGGCGGCTACGTCCTCGTCGTCGGCGAGCGCTCCGCTGCGATCGCCTCGTACGAGTTCGGGGTCTCAGGGCAGCTCGGTGCGCCCACGGGCCGGCTCGCGACCCCCTCGCCGACCTGGATCGCGGTGCGCCCGGCTTAGAGACTCGGCGGATGGAGATCACAGCCTGGGATTCCCTACCTACATAGGTATGCCTTACCTTGGTGAGGTGGACATCAACCCGCGCGCACCCGAGCTGACCGCTGACGGCGTCTGCGCGGCGTACGGCTCGGCCGTTGTGGTCGACGACGTGAGCATCGCGCTCGTCCCCGGCCGCGTGACCGCGCTGATCGGTCCGAACGGCAGCGGCAAGTCGACGCTCCTGCGGACGCTCGCCCACCTGCACAAGGCGTCCGCCGGCCAGATCACGCTGTGCGAGGGCGAGTCCGTCACGGATCTCAAGGCCAAGGAGCTCGCCACCCGCCTGACGCTGCTCTCGCAGTCGCGCTCGGCGCCGGGTGGCGTGACCGTCCGGGAGGTCGTCGCGTACGGCCGTCACCCGCACCGCTCGCGGTGGGGCGGCGGCGATCCCGACGGACACGCGATCGTCGAGCGCGCGATGGCGATGACCGGCGTCACCGAGCTCGCCGGGCGCGGGGTCGACACCCTCTCGGGTGGACAGGCGCAGCGCGTCTGGCTCGCGAGCTGCCTCGCGCAGGACACGCCGGTGCTGCTGCTCGACGAGCCGACGACGTACCTCGACCTCCGCTATCAGGTCGAGCTCCTCGACATCGTCCGCGACCTCGCCGACGAGCACGGCATCGCCGTCGGCATCGTCCTGCACGACCTCGACCAGGCGGCCGCGGTCGCCGACGAGGTCGTGCTGCTCGTCGAGGGCAGGGTCACCGCGGTCGGCACCCCGCAGGAAGTGCTCACGACCGAGCTGCTCTCACCCGCGTACGGGGTCACCGTCGACGTGCACGTCGACCCTCACGACGGCCACCTCCGTACCCGCGCCCGTGCGCGCCACCACGCTCGTCCCACCATCGCCGTCACCCTCTGACGGCGTACCCCCATCGAAGGAGAACCCAGGCCGTGAAGCCCACCCGTACCCTGCTCGTCGCGTCCGCGGCAGCCCTCACCCTCGCGCTCGGCGCCTGCGGCACCACCGAGGACGACGCCGACGCCTCGTCGGACGGCGGCGAGAAGATCACCATCACCGACTCGCGCGGCAAGAAGGTCACGCTCGACGGCCCCGCCAAGAAGGTGGCCTCCACCGAGTGGAACACCGTCGAGTACCTCATCTCGCTGGGCGTCCAGCCGACCGCGGTGTCCGACATCAAGGGCTTCAAGACCTGGGACAAGTCCGTCGAGCTCGATGACGACGCGACCGACATCGGCACGCGCGGCGAGCCGAGCCTCGACACCCTCGCCAGCCTCGACCTCGACGCCGTCTTCGTCACCGACCAGCTCGTCGGCGACGCGATCGAGCAGATCGAGAAGACGACCCCCGTCATCGTCGTCCCGGGCGGCGACGCGAAGGATCCGCTCGGCCAGATGTGGAAGAACGTCGACCTCGTCGCGCAGGCCACCGGCACCGAGGACGAGGCGAAGAAGCTCAAGGAAGACTTCGACAAGAAGCTCGACGAGACCAAGAAGGCGGTCGACGAGGCCGGTCTCGCGGGCAAGCCGGTCGCGTTCAGCGATGCGTACGAGGCCGGCGGCGCGGTCTCGGTCCGTCCGTACCTCGACGGCTCGCAGCTCGGCGCGCTCCTCAAGGAGCTCGGCTTCGCCAACCCGTGGACCACGATCCCGGGCATCGAGGGTGACCCCGCCTACGGCCTCGGGACCACCGACGTCGAGGGTCTGACGAAGCTCCCGGCCGACACGCTCTACTGGTACATCGGCAACGAGGGCGAGGCCGACCCGTACACGGAGGCGCTCGGAGAGAACAAGGTCTGGACCGGTCTGCCGTTCGTCAAGGCCGGCAACGTGACGCGTCTCCCGGACGCCATCTGGATGTTCGGCGGACCCGCGTCGATGAGTGACTTCCTCGACGCTGTCGTCGAGACCGTCCAGGGCTCCTGACCTCCGTACCCACCCCTCGACATGACGCTCACCGCCGAGCCCGCCGCCGCGGACTCCCCTGACCTCCCGAAGCTCGACGCCGAGCCGAAAGCGTCCCTGAGGCTCGTCCTCGTGGTCGTCGGTCTGGTCGTGCTCGCCGTCGCACTCGCGGCCGTGCACGTCGTTCAGGGGACCGCGACGGTCGGGTTCGGCGATCTGTGGGCGTGGGTGACCGGCGGCGCCTCGGAGCAGGCGTCGGCGGTGATCGTCGACTCCCGGCTGCCACGCGTCGCGGCGGGGGCGGTGGTCGGCGTCGCGCTCGGCGCGGCCGGCTGCGTCATGCAGTCGATCTCGCGCAACATGCTCGCCTCACCCGACACGCTCGCCGTCAACGCCGGCGCCTACCTCGCGTTGACGGCCGCGGCGACGGTGGGCCTGCCCGGGATCCTGCTTGGGGACCTGGTGCTTGCGTTCCTCGGCGGGATGGCCGCGGCGGCGGTCGTGTTCGGGCTGGCGGGCACCGACTACGGGACCGTACGCCTGGTGCTCGCCGGCACCGTCGTCGCGATGGTGCTGATGTCGCTCGCGACGACGCTGATCATCCTCAACCCGATGGAGGCCCGCGGCATCCAGGCGTGGGAGTCGGGAGTCGTGAGTCAGAACGGCTTCGACGCCGTGCGGTTGATGGCTCCGGTGGTGCTCGCGTGCCTGGCGGTGCTCATGTTCTATGCGCGGCGCCTCGACGTGATGGTGCTCGGTGACGACGCGGCACGATCGCTGGGCGTCCCCGTACGGCAGACGCAGCTCGTCGTCCTCGTCCTCGCGGTCGTGCTGTCCGCGGCGGCGGTGACGCTGACGGGGCCGATCGGGTTCGTGGGTCTCGCGGCACCTGCCCTCGTACGGCTGGCCGCGCCGGTGGTGCCGGGCCTGCACCGGCACCGGGTGCTCGTGCTGGTCTCCGGGCTGGCGGGTGTGGTGATCGTGCTCGCCGCGGACGTGCTGATCCGGGCGGTGGTCGGCGCGCAGCGGGCGGTCGAGGTGCCGACCGGTGTCGTGACGTCGCTGCTGGGTGCGTTGGTGCTCGTGTGGTTCGCGTACCGGCTGCGTGCCTCGCGCCTCGACGACGCGTCGAACGCGCTCGACGTACGTGGGCTCGGGGCGAAGCATCCGTGGGTGCTGGTCGTCGTGCTCTCGGTGGTGCTGTTCGCGCTGTGCGTCGCCGCGGTGCTGATCGGCGACCGGACGTTCCTGCTCGGTGACCTCGTCAACTGGGCAACCGGCAACGCCGGCCCGATCGTGACGAACGTGATGGGCGCGCGGGTGCCGCGTGTCGTCGCCGCGCTGCTGGCCGGTGTGGCGCTCGCGGTGGCCGGGACGGCGATCCAGGGCGTCACGCGCAATCCGCTGGCCGACCCGACGATCATCGGCGTCGCCGGTGGTGCGTCGGTGGGCGCGGTCATCGTGGTGACGCTGGTGCCCCTGGCGTCGTTCTGGGCGCTCGCGGGCGCCTCGGGCGTGGGTGCGCTCGTGGCAGCGGCGATCGTGTTCGGGTTGGCGGCGCGCGGTGGCTTTGCGACGGACCGGCTGGTGCTGGTCGGTGTCGGGGTGTCGTTCGCGGCGAAGGCGATCGTGTCGCTGCTGATCGTGACGACCGATCCGTGGAACGCGTCGAAGGCGTTGACGTGGCTGGGTGGCTCGACGTACGGGCGGTCGTACGAGCACCTGGTGCCGTTGATGATCGCGATCGTGGTGCTGGTGCCTGCGGTGATGGTGGGTTACCGGTATCTGGACCTGCTGTCGATCGACGAGGACACGCCTCGGGTCCTGGGCGTACGGCCGGGGCCGGCGCGGCTGATGCTGCTGACGTGCGCGGTGTTGCTGACGGCGACGGCGGTGGCGGCGATCGGGCTGGTGGCGTTCGTGGGGCTGGTGGCTCCGCACGCGGCGCGGTCGCTGGTCGGGCGGCGGCACCTGCGGGTGATCCCGGTGGCGGCGCTGCTGGGCGCGATCTTGCTGGTGCTGGCGGACCTGCTCGGGCGGACGGTTGCCGCGCCGACGCAGTTGCCTGCGGGGTTGCTGGCCGCGCTGGTGGGGGCGCCGTACTTCTTCTGGCTGCTGCACAAGAGCCGACGGACTGTCTAGCTGGTCGAGCAGCCCGGAGCGCTAGCGGGGGGTAACGAGACCCGATAGCTCCTCACCCATCCCCATGCTCGAGAATCTCGGGACCGCCACGACACACTTCGTCGTTCCCGGACAGGAGCAGGGTATGGAGCCCACGTCCTCGCCGTCGCCGCTGGCGCGTGAACAGCGCTTCCGCGAGATCTACGACGCGGTCTACGTCGACCTGCTGCGGTTCATACGCAGGCGAGTTCATCCGTCCCACGCGGAGGACGTGGCCGGGGAGGTCATGCTGATCGCCTGGCGACGCTTAGACGACCTCCCCGCAACGCTGTCCGACGCCCGAGCGTGGCTGTTCGGCGTCGCGCGCAACACGATCCAGAACGCCCGCCGTGGCAGCGACAGACGAGCCGCTCTCACGGTACGCCTCGCCGAGGCAGGCACGTTCGACGGCGATGGGGGAACCTTTTCCGAGCTCGTCGCTCAACGGGTCGACATCGCCTCGGCCTGGGCGCAGCTGAGCGCCTCCGACCAAGAGGCCATCGCCCTCACCGTGTTCGACGGGCTGACCACGCCAGAAGCAGCAACGGTGCTCGGCATCTCCTCCGCTGCGTACCGTCTCCGACTCTCCCGCGCGCGCCGCACCCTCCGACGTCACACAAGCTCCAGCGCGGCCGGCAACCCGACCGCGGCCGCCGCCCCTGAGGGGAGCATCCCGTGACCAAGCAGACGACTGACGACATGGACACCGCACTGCGGAGCCTCGACGCCGCCCCCGAGACCTCCCTCAGCGATGCAGAGCGACAGCACGCCGACGACACGTTCACCCGTATCGTGACAAGCCCCACCGCCGTCCCGCCTGCGAAGGAGCCGACGTGGCTCCGGCGTCGCTGGCGGCGACTGCTGCCGATCGGCGCGCTCGCCGCCGCCGGGACCGCGGCAGCGGCGCTGGCGCTCGGTGGAGGTTCGGCCTTCGCATCATGGACGTCGAAGCCAGAACCCCTCACCGCGACGGAGAGCGCCGCCGCCGCGGACACCTGCCGCGCCAAGCTCGCCTTCAACGCCAAGCGCTCCGGACGCCCTCGACCCGCCATGGCCACCACGAGCGCCAACCAGAACGTCCTGGCCGAGCGACGCGGGGGCTGGACGTACGTCTTCATCACCGCACCCAGCGGCGAGGCAACCTGCCTGATGCGCAACGCGGCGGCCGGCGAAGACCCCGCAGACCACAAGATTTACGCCAACATCGAGGAATCCACCCCAACCCCACCCCTGCACCCTCGCCAGCTCGACGAGACGGGCAACTCGGACGTCGTCACCGACGAAGGCTGGTTCCGCAAGGGGTACCTGGTCTGGATCTACGGGTACGTAGGCAAGGACGTCAAAGCCGTGACGGTCCGAACTCCCATCGGAACCGACGTCGAAGCGACCGTCGAGAACGGACGATTCGCCGCATGGTGGCCCTCAGAAGCACCCAGCAGCAAGCACCCCGAAGTCATGGGCGCGTGGCACTACACCGTCACCCTGAGCGACGGCAGCACGCTCCCAGCCACCGGCGGCTTGATGGACGAGTAGGCCGCGGGCCGCGACGGACCCGTTGGTACTTCTTCTGGCTGTTGCACAAGAGCCGACCCGGGCCGGGACCACCCCCGTTGGCCCCGGCGCCGGGCTGCTCGATCACTCAGGCGTGGGAGGAGTTGCGGCGCTTCGACCACTGCCAGATCAGCAGAGCGATGACTGCGCCGATGATCGAGCCGATGATGCCCGCCGGCTGGAAGAAGCCGTCGTCTGCGTCCTTGTGGAACAACAGGTAGCCGAGCATGCCGCCGATGAACGAGCCGATGATGCCGAGCACGATGGTCGCGACGATGGAGAGGTCTTGACGACCGGGCACGAGGAGTCGGGCAACGAAGCCGGCGATGGCGCCGACGATGAGGATGGTGATGATGAGTCCGAGCATGAGTCTCCCTTTCTTCGAGAGGCCGACTGTTGCGCCCTCTGCCCACTACGCAACCACCCCTAGGAGGGGTGTGGCACACCCCTAGGTGGGTTAGCGTGTGGTCATGAGCAATCGAGGCCGCCCCATCCAGGTCGCCCTCGTGGACGACTACGACGTCGTCGTCATGGGGGTCGCCAACATGCTTGAGCCCTACCGCGACCGCGTCGTGGTCGCCGAGCTGGACACGAACATGCCCGTCGAGGACGGCGTCGACATCGCGCTGTACGACTCTTTCGCCCAGCCGGAGTCCGATCGCGCGGAGATCAAGGCCCTCATCGACAACCCGCGCGCCCGACGAGTCGTGGTCTATACCTGGAGCTTCCACCCAGACCTCCTCGCGTCAGCCCAGGATCTTGGAGTGCACGGCTATCTGTCCAAGGCGCTCACGGCCCGAGAGCTCGTCGCCGCCCTCGAGTCCGTGCACGCGGGCGAGATCGTGGTCAGCCCTCCAGCGGCCAAGGCCCGCACCCAGGGTGGTGACTGGCCCGGGCGCGGCGAAGGCCTGACCGATCGTGAGGCGGAGATCCTCGCCCTCATCACCCAGGGCAAGAACAATGCCGAGATCGCAGCACTGACCTACCTCAGTCCCAACACCGTCAAGTCCTACATTCGCGGGCTGTACCGCAAGATCGATGTCGAGAGCCGGACCCAAGCCGTTCTCTGGGGTGTGGACCACGGGTTCCTGCCCGACAAGCGCCGCATCGAGCACTGGCGAGGCGGTCCCTGACAGGTTCCGTCACGCGGTCGGGCCGAGCGTCTCGTCCCCGGCCGACGCCGTCGGGCCCTTGAGCTCCACAAAGATCGCGTGCGTCGGGGTCTCGCCGATGTTCTCCCCGTGGTGCTGCTGCGCCGGAAGCCAGCCGACCGTACCTGCCTCGATCTCCACCTCGCGCTGCTCGTCCCCTTGGACGAGTCGTCGCCGGAACGAGGACAGCGTGTACATCACGCTGTCGGGGTGTTGGTGCGGGGCGGTGACAGTGCCGGGCTGATCGACGTACTCGAGAACGCGGACACGGTCGTTCTCGAAGATGACCTTGTAGTGATCGGGGTTCGTCTCAGCAGGATCAAGGCTCATCGTTTGAGCATGACCCCGTGGGCCGGTACGAGAAAGGTCGCTTTCAACGCCCGCCCGCGGAGTTCGTCTGCACGGGGAAGTGCCGCCACTGCCCTTCGGAGACGACCTCGACGGTGCCGTCGGTCACCGTGATGGCCGTCTGGTCGTCGATCGCGTACGCCGGACCCCCGATCTCGTCCGCCCACGTCCCGGCGCAGGCCATGGTGTTGTCGGGCTCCATGCCGAGATGCGGGAAGATCGAGAAGTCGACGATCCCCAGCGTCCCAGCACCCCGTTCACTTCTCCCTTGTTGGCGGCCTGCACTAACTCTGAGAAGCGCTGCGCCGTCTCGAGTCGACGCTTAAGGCCGATGTCCGCCAGGGCTGGTCGCGCCGTGAGGTAGACACCCACGGCGGCGACCACGGCAATGGCAATGTCTGAGTGATCGCCTAGCGCCGACGACAGGTTCTGCAGCATGTTCGCCATGCTATGGGTCGGCGCTAACTCCCTGCCGGCATACGGGGCCGCCTATGTGTGTCTAGCGGTGTGGCGTCAAAGGCATCTGACGCCGCCATGGGGCGGGGCGGTCCTGCGGGTGCTGAAGGGCACATCTCCGCCCCGCATTGGGTGTGTTCAAAACGAGCCGCGTAACTGGATTGTGGCTGGACCCGTGCTTGGGACGACATCGGGCGGGCGATGCATAGCGCCGCATCGGCCACTGGCAGCTCACTCAGGCGTAGTCGTCGTATTCGTCGCCGAAAGTTTGGACGGCGGTGTCACCCCGCTTGATGAACGAGTCTTCATCCTCGATCTCAACGACATCCGCTCGTGACGGGTCGATTGACAGCGTTTCGACGCGAGTCGGGGTGCCTGCCCAGTTTGAGCTAGACCGTAGGAGGGCTTCGGCGACGCCCGGCTTACCCGGCACGGTCCGAAACGTGCGGGCGGTGGCAAGCTTTGGCCCATCGACGCGTGTGACCTTCACGACTGTCTTTATGACTGGGATGTCGCCCAGCGGCGCGCCGGTATCGGGATCGGTGATGCCAACACCCTTGCTGTTGAGGATCGCGAACCTCATCCCGACAGCCACGCCGTCATCTTCGCCAACGTTCAATGCAAGCTCACGCCTATTGATGATCGCGGCCACCTTGCCTCGGATCGGCTCGTCACTCACGTGTCCTCATCCTCCTTGGTAATGCCCTGCTCAAGTTCCCCAGCGACCTGATCGGCAACATGTGGCATGGCGGCGTACCAGTCGCCCATCGCTTCGACGATCTCCTCTTGGATGACGCTCGTGAACACGCTCAGCTCGCCGAACACAGCTCGCCGGTCGCCGAGCTCAATCTTCGGCTGGTCAACGAGTGCATCAGCGATCTGACGTGCCGACGCGCTGCGCTGTCGGAGTAGCTCGAGTCTCCGTATTGCGCCTCGCAGGTGGGACGGATCGACGACCCCCACGCGGCTGAACGCCAGAGCGGCGCCGAGTTGGCTCACCACCGAGATGAATGCAAGAAGAGCCTGCACGGATGCAGACGGCGGCTTGTCGGTGCTGCCTGAATACGCGAGGTAAATCGGCACCGCGATTCCCAGCAACGCGAGGCCGACCCCAAGTGCGCGCTTGCCTGACCAGCGTCGACGGCGGGCGGAAATGCCGATCAAGCGCGTGCTCCTTCCGCCGACGGTGTGGCAAGACTAGGGGAATCGACCCGCATCGTGCCCTAGGGGGCCTATGGAGGTCTTGCCGGAAGGTCCGGGGCCTCCCGGCCTCCCGATGTCCGTCGCCGACAGCGGGTTCTCGGAGTTGCGTCAATCCGTGTGAAGCCAGCGGCTGGCGGGCCACGACACCCCGCCGCGTACCGTCCGGTAGCGAGGTAACCACCAAAATGGGCCACCTTGAACCGCAGCGAAGCAGACCTCACAGTCTTTCGCTCGAGTTGGTCGCATGGTCACGAATGTCGCTGCACTGAGGACTGAGAGTTCGAGAAGCCACTGCGACAAACGTCTACGGCATCTCACAGCGTCAACGTCTGGCTGCGAAGGAGCGAATCGAGAAGTCACTGCACGACGAGCGCTCAGGGCTAGAGTCACTGCGGTGGGGATCAACGTGCACCGGGGCGACCAGCCGGAAGCGCTCGTGCGCGAGTTCGCCGCGATGCTGCACGACGAGCCTGCGGACGTTTTCGCACCAGAAGTCGTCGTCGTCCCCGCACGCGGTGTGGAGCGGTGGTTGGCGCAGCAGCTCTCCCACAGCCTCGGCACCACAGCCGGCGACGACGGCGTGGCGGCGGGCCTGGAGATCATGGCGCCGCAGTCGCTCATCAGCATGCTGCTCGGCCGCGACCGGGACGATCCCTGGCAAGCGGACCGACTCGTCTGGCCCACCCTCGAGGCGATCGACGAACTCACCGGATCCCCTCACTTCGACGCACTCACCCACCACCTCGGTGCAGGCCCCGAGATCACCGACAACCCACGCGCCGAGTGGGAGCGTAAGGCGCGGCAGTCGCGCCGGTACGCCGTGGCGCGGCGGATCGCCGGGCTGTTCGCCTCGTACGCGCGAGAGCGTCCGCACATGCTCGCCGACTGGGAGAAGGGCACACCCTCTGACGGCGTCGGCGGCATGCTGCCCGACGACTTCCTCTGGCAGCCGATCCTGTGGCGGCGCACGGTCGAGCTCGTCCGCGAACGGCACGACCTGACCGAGTCGGTGACCGAACGCCACCGGCGCGTGGTCGAAGAGCTGTCGTCGAGCCAGGCAGACCTCGACCTCCCGCAACGCCTGTCCTTCTTCGGTTACACCCGCCTCGCCGCAGCCGAGCGCGAGCTGGTCGTCGCCCTGGGCGCCTGCCGCGACCTCCACCTCTGGCTGCCCCACCCCTCACCGCAGCTGTGGGCCGACCTCGACGGCCACACCTCCGTCGGAGCACGCGCCGACGACCGTACGGCCCGCCACGCCAAGCACCCGCTGCTCGCCACGCTCGGCCGCGACGTCTGCGAGCTGCAGGCGGTCCTGAGCACCGACGGCGTCACCGTCCACGACCCGCTCAAGACTGCGACGCCGACCACCAAGACAGACCGCCTCGCGCTGCTCCAGGCCGACATCCGCGCCAACCGCGCACCCGACGAGACGCGGACCACCACGCCCGACGACTTCTCGATGCAGGTGCACGCCTGCCACGGGCAGGCCCGCCAGGTCGAGGTGCTCCGCGAGGTCCTCACCGCCCTCCTCGCCGACGGTCAAGGCACGCTGCAGCCGCGCGACATCCTGGTGATGTGCCCGGACATCGAGACGTTCGCGCCGCTCATCCAGGCCACGTTCGGCCTCAGCCTCGTCCGCACCCCCGACGAGGGCCAAGACCCGTACCACCCAGGCCAGCAGCTGCGCGTCCAGCTCGCCGACCGCGCCCTCGGCGCGACCAACGCGCTGATCGACCTGGCCCACCGCGTCGTCGCGCTCGTCGCCGGGCGGATGACCGTCTCCGAGGTGCTCGACGTCGCGAGCCACGAGTCCGTACGGGCGCGGTTCGGGTTCGACGAGGAGGACCTCGAGCGGGTCGGCCGGTGGGTCACCGACGCGGGAGTGCGATGGGGGTACGACGCGGGTCACCGCGGCGAGTACCAGCTGGCCGGCCTCGACGCGAACACGTGGACCCGCGGCATGGACCGCATCGCCCTCGGCGTCGCGGTCGCCGCCGACACCGACGGCCCGTCAGCCGCGCGCGTACCCGTCGACGACATCGGCAGCCGCGACATCGAGGTCGTCGGCCGGTTCCTGGAGCTGATGGAGCGGCTCAAGCGCGCCGCCGACACCGTACGAGGCACCCTCTCGGCGCGCGAGTGGATGCGCTGGCTGCACGACACCATCGAGGCGCTCGCCGACACGCCTCCGGACGAGCGGTGGCAGTTCGCCCAGCTCGACCGCGACCTTGCCGCGATCGGCGAGACGGCCGGCGACCAGACGACGCTGCGCCTCAACGACATCCGGGTGCTCCTCGACCAGCGGTGGGGGGCACGACCCACCCGCGCGAACTTCCGGACCGGCGCCATCACGGTGTGCACCATGGTGCCGATGCGCTCGGTGCCGCACAAGGCCGTGGTGGTGCTCGGCGTCGACGACGGCGTCTACCCGCGCTCGCCCGTCGTCGACGGCGACGACGTCCTGGCCCGCAGTCCGCAGGTCGGCGAGCGCGACGCGCGCAGCGAGGATCGCCAGCTGCTGCTCGACGCCGTGATGGCGGCGAGCGAGCGCTTCGTGGCGATCTACTCCGGCTTCGACGAGCACAACGGCCAGCGCCGCCCGCCGGCCGTACCGCTCCAAGAGCTGATCGCCGCAGCAGCCCGTACGGTGACGGCGCCCGGAGACGCGGACGGCGACACCGATCCGAGCTTCGTACGGCACCACCCGCTGCAGGCGTTCGACGAACGCAACTTCCGCCCCGATGGCCCCGTGCCCGGCGGCACGTTCGACGCCGCCGCGCTCGCGGGAGCCGAGGCGCTGCGCGCGTTCCGGGCGGACCCGCCTGCCAAGAAGGACTTCCTCGACCAGCCGCTCCCTATACAGCCCGTCTCTGCCGTCACGGTCGACGAGCTGGTGGCGTTCCTGCAGAACCCGGCACGCGAGTTCCTGCGGCACCGCCTCGACGTGACCGTCCCGCGGCAGGTGGACGAGGCGAACGACGCGTTGCCGATCGCCCTCGACGGCCTGGAGCAGTGGGACATCGGCGAACGCGTGCTGCACGAGGTGCTCGACGGCCTGGCGCTCGAGGACGCCCTCGACCGGGAGGTCGTACGGGGGAGCTTCCCGCCGGGCGCGCGAGGCCGGAAGGTCCGCGAGGAGATCGCGGGCAACGTGAGGGCAATCGCCGCCGACCACGGCACCGGCCAGCCCCGGTCCGCCGACATCCGGCTCGACCTGCCCGCCTCCGAGGGCGGCGGCACCGTACGGCTGACCGGCGTGGTGAGCGCCATCCATGACGACACCGCTCACGACACCGTGTGGGTACGGACGTATTCGACGATC
This sequence comes from Mumia sp. zg.B17, assembly GCF_019550915.1. GTDB lineage: Bacteria > Actinomycetota > Actinomycetes > Propionibacteriales > Nocardioidaceae > Mumia. The sequence goes on along the minus strand of NZ_JAHWCI010000008.1, from coordinate 655,598 downwards.
AGTGCGAAGCACGTCGCGGCCGCGTGGGTGCGTCTCCTGGCGCTCGCGGCGGCCGAGCCCGAGCGCGAGCACGGCGCCGAGTTGCTGGGCAAGCGGGGCGGCCTCCGGCTCTCGTCGCCCGACCCGGCGGAGGCCCTCGTACGGCTCGCGGATCTCGTACGGGTCCGGCAGTCCGGGATGCGCTTCCCAATGGGGGTCCCGCCGAAGACCGCGAGCGCGTTCGCCGCCGCGTACCGCAGGACCCGCCCCGGCGACCCGTACGGCCTGCAGCAAGCGCTCGACCGCGCCCGTCCCGTCTGGGAAGGCGGCAGGTTCTCCGGCGAGAACGACGACCCGTGGTGGCGGTTCGTCGTCGGCCCGCAGGCACGCGTCGAGGATCTCAACCGGCTCCGCAGCCTCGAATACTTCGCGCCGCGCATCTGGAATCCCATCCACGAGCACGGGGGCGAGGCATGAGCCCGACGAACGCCGACGCGATGACCAGCTTCGACATCACCGCACCGCTCCCGTCGGGGACGACGCTCATCGAGGCGAGCGCCGGCACGGGCAAGACGTGGACGCTGTCGGCGCTCGTGGTCCGGTACGTGGCGGAGCAGGGGCGGCCGTTGTCCGAGCTGCTGATCGTCACCTTCAGCCGCGCCGCGAGCCAGGAGCTGCGCGAACGCGTCCGCGCGCGCATGGCCGAGACGCTCACCGCCCTGCAACGCGGCGACGCCACAAACGACGTCCTGGTCGACCACCTGCGCGACTGCCCCGCCGACGAGCTCGCCGCGCGCATCGACCGGCTCGCCACCGCCGTGGCCGACTTCGACACGGCCACCATCGCGACCATCCACCAGTTCTGCCACTACGTGCTCAAGGGCCTGGGTGTCGCCGGCGACTCCGACTCGTACGCCACGCTGGCCGACGACCTCACCGACCTGCGCACCGACGTCGTCGACGACCTCTACCTGGCCGAGCACGTCGCGGGGTCGACCCTCGACTACGCGCAGGCGAAGGCCGACGCGCAGATCGCGCTCGACAACCCGAGCGCCGTGCTGTCACCCGCGAACGCGACCGGCCCGGTCGCGGTGCGGCTGGCGTTCATCGAGAAGGTCCGCGCCGAGGTCACGCGACGCAAGCGCCGGGCGGCGCTCCTCGGGTACGACGACCTCCTCACCGAGCTCGCCGACGCGCTGGAGGCCGACGACAGCCCGGCGCGGCGGCGGATGCGTGAGCGCTGGTCGGTGGTGCTGGTCGACGAGTTCCAGGACACCGATCCGGTGCAGTGGCAGGTGTTCTCGCGCGCGTTCGCCACCGAGGACAAGACCCTCGTGCTGATCGGCGACCCCAAGCAGGCGATCTACGCCTTCCGTGGCGGTGACGTCGCCACGTACCTGCTCGCCGCCAAGACCGCGGCGACGCGGACGTCGCTGCCGACGAACTACCGCAGCGACGCGCCGCTGGTGGACGCGCTGCAGCTGCTGATGGCGAACGTCCAGCTCTCGCCGGACATCGTCGCCCACCCGATCACCGCCCAGCGGACGGCGCACCGCCTGCAGGGAGCGCCCGACAACAGCCCGGTGCGGCTGCGCGCGATGCTGAGCGACAAGAAGCTGGCGATCGGGTCCGTACGAGAGAACGTCTACGCCGACGCTGCCGCCGACATCGCCCGCCTGCTCACCTCTGGTGCCACGTTCGACGGCGCTCCCGTACGGCCGCAGCACATCGCCGTCCTCGCGTACGCCAACCGTGACCTGCACGGCATCCGCGCGGCCCTGCGTAGGCACGGGATCCCGTCCGTCCTGGTCTCCAGTGAGTCCGTCCTCCGTACGACCGCCGCCGAGTGGTGGCTGCACCTGATGATGGCGCTCGAGCAGCCGTACCGCGCCGACCGCCTCCGCCTCGCGGCGCTCACACCGTTCCTCGGCTGGACGGCCGACGAGCTCGATGCGCGCGGCGAGCAGGCGACGGAGGCGATCTCTGCCCAGGTACGGTCGCTGGTCGCGGCGTTCCATCGCGGCGCCATCGCCGCCGTCCTGGATGTCGCGCGCAGCCAGGGGCTCGATGCGCGCGTGCTGTCGCAGGTCGGTGGCGAGCGCGACCTGACCGACATCGAGCACTGCGCCCAGCTCCTGCAGGAGCACGTCCTCGAGGGCACGCGTGCGCTGCCGAGCCTGGTCGCCTGGCTGAGGCAGCAGAGCGCCGACGGGACGGCGACCACCGCGGCGTCGCGGATCATGCGGCTCGACTCCGACGCCCTGGCCGTCACCTTGTCGACGATCCACGGCAGCAAGGGCCTGCAATATCCGATCGTCTATGCGCCGTTCCTGTTCGACCACTGGATGAAGGACGACCCGACGCCCGCGATCATCCACCGCGACGGGCGCCGGGTGCTCTCGTTCGACGCCGACGAGGTGAACCAGCCGGAGCACCGGTCGGAGGCGCTCGGGGAGAACATGCGGCTGGCGTACGTGGCGATGACGCGCGCCCAGTCGCAGGTCGTCGTCTGGTGGGCTCCCACCTGGAACACCGCCAACTCGGCCCTGCACCGGCTGTTGTTCGGGCAGGCAGGCTCTGGCGACGAGCTCTCGGCGCTGCTCGCGGCGCGCGTCGAGGGTGGTGGCGACGTGGTCGTCCCCGCGGAACGGGTGCCACTGGAGGACGCCGCCGTCTCCGAGCACCTCCTTCAGACGTGGGCCGCGCACGGCGCGTTCAGCCTCACCGAGGTCGATGGCGACCGCAGCGCCCCCGAGATGCTGGCCGAAGGGCCGACGACGCCGCTGACCGTACGACGGTTCGACCGCGCGTGGGTCGACCAGCTGTGGCGGCGGACGTCGTACTCGTCGCTGACCGCGGCCTCGCACGACGCGGGCGCGGCCACCTCCGAACCCGAGCCCGATGCGGTGGGGCGCGACGACGAGGAACCGCTCACCGTCGCTGCGAGCGTCGCCGGTGTCGAGGCTGGCGTCGGCGCTGAGGTCCCCTCTCCGATGGCGCAGATGCCCGTCGGCACCACGTTCGGATCGTTGGTGCACGCGGTGCTGGAGGACGCCGACTTCCAGGCCGGCGACCTGCACCAGGAGCTCCTCACCCGGATCCGCGAACACTCGGCGTGGTGGCCGGTCGACGTGGACCCGGACGCGCTGGCCACCGCGCTCGAAGCCGTCTGTACGACGCCGCTCGGGCCGCTCGCCGGCGGCGTGACCTTGGTTGACCTGCCTCGTACCGACCGGTTCGCGGAGATGGACTTCGAGCTGCCGCTGGCGGGCGGCGACCGCCCGCATGCGAACGCGCGGTTGGGGGCGATGGCGCCGATCTTGCGCGAGCACCTGCCGGCCGGCGATCCGCTGCGCGCGTACGCCGACGCCCTCGACGGCGAGGAGCTCGGCGGCCAGGCGCTGCTGGGCTATCTGACCGGCTCGATCGACCTGACGTTCCGGCACGACGGCAAGTTCTACGTCGTCGACTACAAGACCAACTGGCTCGGACCGCGCGACGCCGACCTGACCCTCGCCGAGTACGCACCGGCGCGGCTGGCCGAGGCGATGACCCACTCGACGTACCCGCTGCAGGCGATCCTGTACTCGGTCGTGCTCCACCGCTATCTGCGCTGGCGGCTCCCGGCGTACGACCCCGACCAGCACCTGGGCGGTGTGATGTACCTGTACCTGCGCGGCATGGCCGGCCCGGACACCCCACTGGTCGACGGGCACCCGTGCGGGGTGTTCTCGTGGCGCCCGCCGTCGGCGATGCTCGAGGACCTGTCGGCCGTGCTCGATGGTCGTACGCGCGAGGAGGCGCGATGACGGCGACGACCGGAGACTCGGCGCTCAGCATCACTGCCGAGGGGCGGTTGCGGACGCTGAACGAGGCAGGCTTCCTGGACGGCAGCGACTGCGTCGTCGCCACCCGTGTCTGTCGCCAGCTCGGCGAGGAGGTCGGCAGCGATGCTGCCCTCGCGCTGGCATTCGCCGTACGCGCGGTGCGTGACGGGTCGACCGCGCTCTCGCTCGACTCCGTTGCAGCGCTCACCGCGGACCTGGACGAGGAGGATCTCGACAACGAGCCGCCGACCGTGGGTGAGGCGGTCGAGCTGCCCGAGCCGGGAGCGTGGCTGGAGGCCGTACGTTCGTCTGGTCTGGTCGCCGCCGGCGTGCTGCGCGTCGATCTCGGGCTGGTGTATCTCGACCGCTATCACGCAGACGAGCGGCTCATCGCCGACGCGTTGCGGGCGAGGCGGGCGGCGTCCGTGCGCCCGGTCGATCCGGCAGCGGTTGACGAGGTCATGCGCGAGCCGGGCTTGGACGAGGCGCAGAAGGACGCCGTGCGCGGCGTTGCCGAGCGCGCCACCACGGTGCTGACCGGCGGGCCGGGCATGGGCAAGACGCACACGATCGATCGCGTCCTCCGTGCGTTGGGCGTCGGTCGCGGCCAGGCTCTCCGCATCGGGCTGGCCGCGCCCACCGGCAAGGCAGCCGCCCGGATGAACGAGATGATCGACGCCGACCCGACTCGCGCGTCGTCGGTCAGCCCGGCGGTGACCCTGCACCGCCTGCTCGGCAGCATCCCGGGCACCAGTCAGCGGTTCAGGCACGACGCCCGTAACCCGCTGCCCCATGACCTCGTCATCGTCGATGAAGCCTCGATGGTCTCGCTGAGCATAATGGCCCGGCTGATCGACGCGCTCGCGCCCGACGCCCGTCTCCTTCTGGTCGGCGACCCCGACCAGCTGGCGTCCGTCGAGGCGGGCTCGGTGCTCGCTGACCTCGTACGTGGCCTGGAGCCTGGCGGCAGCGTCGTCCGGCTGACGAAGAACCATCGCGTGGGAGGCGTGCGTGCTGACCTCGCAGTGGCCTTGCAAGCCGGCGACACCGACCAAGTGCTCAGCGCGGTGGATGTTGCCGGCACGGACGTCGCGTTCGTCGAGACCGACGCGCCCTCGCTCGACCTGCTCCCGCAGGTCGTCGACCACGCCGTACGGCTCCGGGACCTCGCGCTGAGCGGCGACGCGGACGCTGCTCTCACCCATCTGGACACGCTCCGGGTGCTGTGCGCGCACCGTACGGGGCCCTTCGGCACCCGACACTGGAACCAGCTCGTCGAACGGTCGCTGGCCGAGCGCGCTCCCGAGGTGGCGCTGCAGACGATGTACGTGGGGCGCCCCCTCCTGGTGACGAGAAACGACTACGGGCTTGACGTCCGCAACGGCGATGCCGGCGTCATCGTGCGTGCCGAGGACGGCCCGGTGGCGGTCATTCAGACCGCCTCTGGTCCTCTTCGGCTCTCGCCGTGGCGCCTGTCAGACATCGAGACCATGCATGCGACGACCGTGCACAAGGCCCAAGGCAGCCAGGCCGACAACGTCGTCGTCATCGTCCCGCCGCCGCGTTCACGGCTGCTCACGCGCGAGATGGTCTACACCGCAGTCACTCGCGCAGCCGGGCACCTGACGATCGTCGGCGCCCGCGATGCGATCGCGGAGGCGGTGCGGACGACCGCGCGGCGGTCCTCCGGACTGGCTGAGCGACTCATCGACTGAGACAGAAAGGAGGGCTCCCGATGGTTTCCGGTTCTGGTCACGGACGACGTCGCCGACGCGTCAGTCGGTCCCGACCGCGCAAGCGCCATGTCGTCCTCGCCGTCTCGCGTCGTTCCGCCCAAAAAGGGCTAGGTGCCCTCGTGGCGGGTGGTCGCGAATTGTCCGCTTGTGTAGCTTTAGGTGCCGCCGACCCCAAACGCTGGGCGGCGCAATAGCGGGCGCGCTCATTCCCAGTAAGCATCGCCATACGATCCATAACGTGACCGTCGCCTTTGACCAGTACCCGGTCGAACCACTGCGTGTCGTCGCCCCCGTCGGTCCAAGGTCAGCCAGAGGTTGCCGAACCCTTCCACTACGTGGCGCTCCACATCCAATCCATTTGAAGATTTCCAAGGCGGGCCCTAGCGGCGCCCTATTCGTCCTTCGGAATCGGTGAATTGACGGCGCCACCAATGCGAACTTCCTCACGCAAATCGTTGTCCGGCGAGCCTAAGTCAGGTCCTTCGCGCCGAGGACACATAACGATGGCTAGATAACTGAAATTCTCTAGCGGAACGACGCGCACAGCCACAAGCCGATGCGTTTCCCGCAAAGAGGTCGCAGCCAACACCGCAAAAAACGCTTGAATGGCCTGTCCCTCGATGCGTTCGGCTACGAAGTCGAGAATCATTGGCATCAGGCGATTCGCCGTGCGGGCGACGCTCGATGTGTTGCCGAAGCTAAGAATGTCCTCAGCCGCAGCAAAGTCCACGTGTGATGAGTGGGCGACGTCTACTTCGAGGTAGCTTTCCTCGTCCTCGTGATCAACAGCGAAACGTGCCGTCAGGCTTACATCCAGGTCGCCGTCGAACATATTGTTCAAAACGAGCGCGAGCGGGAAATCGTACCGGATCGACCCCAGTTGCCAAGTAGATACAACCTCTCGCTCCGCAACTTGCAACGTGCCGGGCACGACGTAGGTGCGTCGGCGAATTGACGCAGCGTCGCTCACCAAGCCGGACATACCGTGCTCGACCACTCCGTTAAGGATTTGCGAGGGTACTTCGAGAATTCGACAATCACTCTCATCAACAGTAAGTCCTATGCCCTGCCCGACGGTTGCAGCCATTCCCCCTCCCCGCCGCCTCCCCTGGATGCGAAGCAACGTGTTCGAGTGAAGCGCAAAGCTGACAACTCCGGATGCGCTGATGTCGTCGTGTATGATTCCTTCACTACCGACCAGGGAAAAGTTGTAATCTGACGCCAACACATTCTCTGACCGCTCCACGATTGACCATTCGGCCGACAAGCGTTCGAACGGTTCGAATGTAGTGCTGGACGTACTGAAAGTCCGCAACTCAAAGAAGTCGTTGATATCGACAGGCGGCACATCCACCGGCGGCAGTTCGTCGCCTGGGAAAATGTCTTGTGGCGAAACCGATAATCCGGCGGAAATGCTTATGCGCATTGGCGTTCCTTCTCAGAAAGTTGAAACTGGCCTAACGAAGGTGCAAGGTGCGCCTGAGAAGGGCTAGTAACGGTTGCTTTGCATAGAACGACGCGGGATCGTCAAGCTACCGTCGGACCGCCGCCACTACTCCAACGCTCAAGATATGGATGGACATCAGAGCCAAAGTATGAGTGCAAGCGAGCGAGTGTGAAATCGACCCACACCTGCGGCGGACTGCCATCCTGGGGATAATGATCGAGGAAACTTCCAAGGTGCTGGGAACAGAAGTTTCGATATGCCTCGGTGTTGAGGATAAATGCGTGCCATACGCGGTCGACCGGCCCTTTGTCCATAACATATGGCGGGTCTGTTGGTGTCAGCGTGGGCAGCACCGAGAACCATTGTAGGAACGCGGACGCCGCCTCTCGGAAAACTATGGGATCGACGATCCCACAGTCTTGAGATGCCGTTCGTTGGATGTCAGTCATATCGACCTCGCTCGACATCCGACGGCACAACTCTCTCGGCGACGTTGGGATGTCCGCGCCAAGTACCACGTCGCCAGCGTGGATAGGGTCCTCACTTCGAGACATGTTCGGAGTCGACTAACTCGGCCTTCCGGAACTCCGACACAACGTCTTGCGCCGGGACGCCTTCGAACTGGGGAAGGATCTCGCCGTAGACCTCGAGCGACTGGCGGAACTCCGGGGTGGCACGTTCGGAGAATTGAGTCATGAGGTCTTTGAGGGCCGCGACAACCCCCGGCCGAAGTTGTTGTGCATTGTAGGTGTACAGCGTGTCACCGTAAGGATAGGCAGAACGACTAGCATCCTCCCCGAGAATTGCGCGAGTCCAGGGCTGAATCATGATCATGAACTCAATGAGTTGCGAGAGAAGAACTTCGTCAGATCGAAGTATCCTGACGGCCTCTTCGTAGTGACGCTCGAACTCTTTCAGAATCGATCTGCCGAGGCGCGACCGGGGGAATACCTCTTCTCGGAGGCGAATGAGCGACGGGTAAAGGAGCGCACTGACGAGGATCCGCTCACGGTCGGTGGTAAGCGAAGAAAGCACCAGACAACCTCCTTCGCCGCTACCATCTTGATCGCTGATGGTAGGTCGGTTCTCGTAGTAGTCCGCTCCGACCTCCGTACAGTCCTGGCGACTGCATGGCGTGCGTGACGCTTCCGCCGGATTGGTGCCGCACCATCCCATTGTGACCTCAGCTCTCAGAGTCATTCAGAATCAAAAGTCTGGGGCTGCAAGCAACAGCCTGGCAGCCGTGGGCACAGCGACCCGAGCCGACCCAAGCCCATCATGAAGCGGCGCCGGCGCGCCGCACGATGGTGTGGCGTTACCAACCAGCGATCAGCATCCGGTGCGCTCTGCGCAAGGGTCGCGCTCTATGTGAAGCCTCCTCCCGGTTAGTCGGCGCGTCAAGCGGCGTTCAAGAAGTCTGAGGTCTTCAAGTCCGTGTCCCGGGAGGCCTGGGCGGTCCTCTCGCGTGCCACTCCAAGGCAAGCGTTACCCACGCGAACTTGCTAGGGCCGCACTTGAGACGTTGGGCGGACTTCCTAGCCAACCACTTCCCACTTCACGCGGCCGATCCTCGCAGGAACTGCTGGCAGAAGTCGTCGCGGCAGACCATGGCCTAAACCCACGTCCGGACCTCCAAACCCCGCAGTAAGTGCGTCAATCCGCCGCGAATTACGGTCGTCCGATGCGCAACGCTCTCAAACTCACACTGTGCTGAACCCCCGCGCTCGTACGGTCGTCCCACGCCCGGCGACCTCTCGGACGGCCCAGGCTCACCAATCCGTACTCGGCGGATCGCACACAACACCACGATGCTTCGCGCTGTGCGCACGGCTGCGCTCATGCTCGCCACCACGAACGCGGTCGTCGCCGGCACCCTCGCGGCCGCACCGGCACCGGCCGGCGCGGCGAGTCCGTACGTCGTGACCTCGGCCGCCGACCACGCCGACCACGCCGACCACGCCGACGCGACACCCGGCGACGGCCAGCGCCGTGCGAGCGCAGCGGCCGCGCTGCCTGCACCCTGCGCCGCTGCACGGGCCAATTCGGCACCCGGCACCGCAACCACCTCGCCGAGCGCGCTCCCGAGGTGGCGCTGTAGCCGATGTACGTCGGCCGCCCGATCCCGTTGACGCGCAACGACTACGGGTTGGGCGTCCGCGACGGCGACACCGGAGTCATCGTTCGTGCTGCGGGCGGCCCGATGGCTGTCGTTCAGATCGCCTCCGGCCGATGTCGCTCTCGCCGTGGCTGCTCTCGGACGTCGAGACCATGCACGCGATGATCGTGCACAGGCCCAAGGCAGCCAGGCTGACAACGTCGTCGTCATCGTTCCCCCGCCCTGTTCCCGGCTGCTCACTTGCGAGATGCTCCACACGCCGTCACCCATGTGGCGCAGCACCTGACGATCGTCGGAAGCCGCGACGCCGTACGGCGTACCGCACAGACAACCGCTCGCCGATCCTCCGGACTGGCAGACCCCCTGAGAGTCTGAGCTCGACCCGAACCGTAAGAGACGGTCGCTTTGGCGCTTGAAGAGACTGCAAAGTCCCCTCTGGCCTCAAACGACCGGTCAGACGAGCGGCGCAGCGGGGAACGCCGGACGCTGGGAGAGGACAAACTCCATGTTCCAGTCGAGCAGTACGTAGGGCTCTCGAGGCGAGTCATCGAAGAGGAAGACCTCCCGCAGATCTTCGACTAGCCATGCTGGCAACGAGGCTTGTTCGGGCGGGGCTGAACCACGCTGGATGGCGTATGCCCGGTCAAGAACAATCACCGAGCGCAATTCCGACGGGCTCAAGACGAAGGTGCGAGTCGAGCCTGAAGGGTCGTGGAGGATCAGCCGGTCACCACGGTCTTCTAAGACAACGTCACGCGGCATCTCGTCGAGAAAGTGCTGCCACAAGACTTCGGCAGACGCCACAGCGGAACTCGCGACGTCGACGGTCTGCGCATCGGGCGTAGGCCCCATCGTGCGGATCCACTCGGCGCGCTTCAGGATCTCGCCCCAGGTTGCGTGTGCGTATGCGGTGGGGTCTTGGAGATGTGTGAGACGACGCCATTCTGAGTCGGATGGCAGTATCACGCGTTCGTGGGTCCACGTCTTCGAGTCAGCGGAGCGGACGGCGAGCTGGGCCGCCAGTACCTCGAAGTCAGGGGTTGGCTGTAGTGCGTCTACCTGCACCCCGTCCGCAGACCCGGCCTGCCGAGCGCGCTCCAGTATGAGATCAACCTCGGCATTCATGCGCACAGTATCCGGGCGACCGAGGATCACGACGGCTGTTCCGCCTCGCTCACGCCCCGATCCCGCGTCTCCACACCGCGTCGAGCCCGCGGGCCGGCAGCAGCGCTTTCATCGCGAGGATCATCCGCGCATCCCGTCCGACGACAACGCGCGGCCGCATCCGCCGCCGCGTCAGCTCTCGCTCGACCGCGGCGGCGACCCGGTCGGGCGGCTTGGCGTTCTTGCGGATCTTCGCGACCAGCTGACGTTCACCGGCGAAGTGCGCCGCGTAGAGCACCCGCTGCTCGGGTTCGAGGTCGGCTTCGAGCTGGCCGATGACCTGGTCCATCTCCGCCCAGGGATCGGTGTCGGTGACCCCTGGCTCGACCAACCCGACCTGTACGCCGAACGGGCTCAGCTCGACTCGCAGGCAGTCCGCGACCGCCTCGATCGCGTACTTCGACGCGTTGTACATCCCGGTGAACGGGAACGACACCCGCCCGTTGATCGAGGAGATGAAAACGACACGCCCGCGCGCACTGCGCAGCCGCGGCAGCATCGCCCGGGTCACCGCGAGCGGTCCGATCAGGTTCACCTTGAACTGGTGGTGCATGGCCTCCCGCGACAGCGTCTCCACCGGCCCGGCGACGGCGATGCCGGCGTTGTTGACCAACGCGTCGAGTCGGTCGGGGAGATCGCGTTCGAGCGCCGCCACGTGCTCGGGCACGGTGACGTCGAGCTCGATCGGCGTGATCCGGTCGGACTCCGCGGCGAGCTCCTTCGCGGCAAGGTCGGTGCGGACGCCGCCGTACACCTGCCAGCCTGAGCGGGCGAGGCGTACGGCGGTGGCGCGGCCGATGCCGCGACCGGCACCGGTGACGAGGACCGTACGAGTGCTCATGCTTCGACGTTCGCGCGGCTCGCCCCAGGCGGTGCAAGTAGTCCGGTACTCGAATCGCGCGTCGCTAGCCTGACGTCATGGAGCGGCCGTGGCCGCTCACCGGTCGGGACGACGAGCTGCGCAGGGTCGCGGCGGCGATCCGGCCTGGTGGGGCGGGGATCGTGGTGGCGGGCCCGGCGGGGGTGGGCAAGACCCGGCTCGCCCGCGAGGCGCTGGCCGGCGGTCCGCGCGGCCGTGGGACGACGGTTCTGTGGGCTCATGGCAGCGCCGCCGCCCGGCCGTACCCGCTGGGGGCGTTCGCCGGTGTCCTCGACATCCCGTCAGGTGACGCCGCCGAGACCATCGGCCGCGCACTCGAACAGCTCGCCCAACGGCAGCCGCTGGTGCTGGCCGTCGACGACGCCCACCTGCTCGACGAGCACTCCGCGATCGTGCTGCACCGCCTAGTCGTACGACGCCTGGCCCCGGTCGTCGTCACCCTCCGGACCGGGGAACCCGCCCCCGACACGGTGACGTCCCTGTGGAAGGACGACCATCTCCCACGCCTCGACCTGACGCCGCTCGACGTCTCGGAGACCACCGGCCTCGTCGCCCGCGTGCTCGGTGGGCCGGTCGACTCGGCCTCTGCCCAGCGGTTGTGGGCGTTGACCCAGGGCAGCCCGCTGTTCCTCCGGCATCTGCTGGCCGGGGAGGCGGCGGCGGGTCGGTTCGGCCCGACGACCGGGATCTGGAGGTGGACCCGTGAGCTCGCGATCTCTCCCGAGCTCACCGACCTCCTCGAACGTGAGATCGGCGCCCTGCCGGCGGGCGTACAGGACGTGGTCGACATGGTCGCGCTGGCTGAACCCGTGGCAGTACTGACGCTGTGCGCGCTGACGTCGCCTGCCGACGTCGAGCAGGCTGAGGGCCGCGGACTCGTGCGCACCGACGGACTCGTCGCAAGGCTCGCGCACCCCCTGTATGGCGAGGTCCGCCGCTCCGTGATGGGAACGCTGCGCGCGCGCCGCCTTCGCGCTCAGGTCGCGCAGACCCTGGACGCCGAGCCGGACCCGATCCCGCGAGCCGTGCTCACCCTCGACTCCGACCTTCCGCCCGATCCCGGTCTGTTCCTTGCGGCGGCCGAGGCCGCGACGCGGATGTACGACCTGCCGCTGGCCGAGCGGCTGGCCCGTGCGGCGGCCTCAACGGGGGATCCGGGTGCCCGGCTGGTGCACGCCGCGGCGCTCTCGTGGCTCAGTCGCGGCGAGGAGGCCGACACGATCCTCACCGAGCTCGTACGAACCGCGCCGGATCCAGCGACGTGCGCGATGGTCGAGCTGCACCGCGCGGGGAACCTGCTCTGGACGATCGCCGCGCCCACCGAGGCGCGCCGTGCACTGGCGGCCGCCGAGGCCACCGGCGAGGCCGTGCTCCACGTGGCGACGATGTCGCTCGCACTCGCCGCTGCCGTTGGTGACCTCACGCCCGTCCTGGACCGCGGTCCCGCGCTGCTGCGCACGGATCTGCCCGACGATCTCGCCCGCATCCTCGTTGCGTCCGCCGTGTCCGCGGCGGCCGCGGTCACCGGTGAACGCGGTCTGCTCGATGAGGCGGCGGTCGTGGGTGGGCTCGCCGTCGACCATGTGCCGACAGGCATCCCGGGCTTCGGGCTCGCGGACCTGCAGGTACTCGGGCACCGCCTCGCTGGGGAACCGGACGTGGCCGAGGCTAGGGCCCGGCTGATGCGGGCCGCCTCGGCCGACCTGCCGGGGCCGGCGAGACTGATGGGTCAGGTGGTCGTTGGGCATGCTGCCCTGGCCGCAGGGCGGGTCGGTGACGCGCTCGTCTCGCTGCGCGAGGCGTGGGCCGGGTTGGCGGAGTCGGGACACGAGTTCCGGTTCCGGTGCCGCACGCTCTTGGCCACCGCACTCGGGCAGGCAGGTCTGGCGGATCAGGCCGCTCCGCTCCTTGCCGAGATCGCCGCCGGGCAGCACCCCGCGTACCAGCTCTTGCTGCCGGACGATCTCCTCGCGCGGGCGTGGGGCGCCGCCGCCGAGGGGGCGACGACCGAGGCGCTCGGCCATGCCGTGGCCGCGGCGGACCTCGCCCGCGAGTCGGGTGAGCCCGCGTACGAGGTGCTCGCCTGGCAGACGGCTGTCCAGCTGGGTGGCGCGCCGGCGGCCCTGCCCCGGCTCACGGAACTGAGCGGGCGCAGTCCCCGCGCTGCGGTGGCTCGCGACCATGCGCGGGCGTGGGCGGACGGGGACGGTGACCGTCTGCTCGACATCGCCGACGCCTGGGCCCGACTCGGCGACCTGGTCGCTGCGGGCGACGCCGCGGCACAGGCTGCCGACCTGCACCGGCGGCGCGGCCGGCAGGGCTCTGCTCTGTCCGCCGCGGCCCTCGCTGAGAGGCTGGCCGTCCGGTCCGGTGCCTGCACGCCGGCACTGGCGGTCGCGGCGCGTCCACTGCCGCTCACCGCGCGCGAGCGCGAGATCGCTGTGCTCGCCGCCCGGGGCCTGTCGAACAAGGAGATCGCCGAGCACCTCACGGTGTCGGTACGGACCGTCGAGGGTCACCTCTATCGCGCGGGTCGCAAGCTCGGGGTGTCCGATCGAGCGGCGATGACAGACATCGTCGGAGTCGAGTAGTCCGCTACTCGCAGCACCGACGCTCCTCCGACCGACGCTGGGCGTACGACGGCAGAGGAGGAGTTATGAGCACGGTCTACATCCCGCCCGGAGAGGGGCGGCACTTTCCGATGATCGACGGCGACCACGTCGCGAAGGTCGGCATCCAGGACGACAGCGGAGCTTTTGAGGTGTTCGAGGTCGTCGCCCCCGCCGCACCGATGGCGCCGCCGCACGTCTCGCCGTGGACGGGCGTGCTGTTCCTGCTCGAGGGGCGTGTCAGCGCGATGGTCGACGGCACCTCGTACGAGGTGGAGCCTGGCGGCGTGGTCGTCTTCCCGGCGGGGACGCCGAGCACGTTCGGGGTTGTCGGGGAGTCGGCGCGGTTCATCGCGATCACGTCCGGCGACAGGGCTGGGCGGTTCTTCGAGGACTTCTCCGGGACAGTGCCGGCGGATCGACCGGTCGAGGAGTCGATGGAGGTGATCAAGTCGGTGACCCAGCGCCACGGTGTCGCGATGGCCACCGCCCCCGAGGTGGTCGAGTAGGGGGAACGGCTGAGCCCTGTTGCGGCCTCTGCTCAGAGCCGGCCGAAGGGCGCGGCGAAGCGGAAGGTGCCGGTCTGGCCGTCGTACGAGGTCAGCGTCCGCACCTGGAAGGCGTCGCGCCACGAAGGGTCCGGGGCGGTCACCCCGAGGGACGGCGCAGGGACGAAGCCGAACCGACGGTAGTACGCGGGGTCGCCGAGCAGCCCCACCAGCGGCTCGTCGAGCGCGTCCGCAGCACCGAGAACGGCATGCATGAGAGCGGTCCCGGTCCCGGACCGCTGGTGGTCCGGCAGGACGCTCACCGGCCCCAGGCCCAGGACCGGCTCGGCGTCCACGTACGCCCGCGTGGCCACGACGTGGCCGACCACGAGGTCACCCTCGACCGCGACCATCGACAGCTGCGGGATCCAGCTGTCGTCGTCGCGTAGCCACGAGACGAGCGTCGCCTCGCCAGGGTCGCCGTTCGGCTCGACGGGCGGTGCGCTGTGCGGGGCCGTACGGAAGGCGGCGGCGGTCACCTCGCGGGTCACCTCGATGTCGGCCGGGAGCTCGCGTCGGATGATCACGAGTGAACGGTCCACCGTACGGGGCTGACCGTCAACGCGGTTTCGTCTGCGGTGAGAGCGAGATCCACGGCGTGAAGAGCTGCACCGGACCGTCTTCGGCGAAGTTGGCGCGCAGGTCGGGGCTGGGGTCCCCGAGCAGCTCACCGTGCACCGAGCCGGTCGCGATCACCGGCTCCATGAGGTGGGCGAGATTCTGCCCGTGCGCAAGGAGCGCCTCGGAGTCGCGGTAGCGCTCGATCACGATCGCCTCGGTCTCGTCGGCGTTGAAGGAGACGCTGTACTCCAGAGTGCCGGGCTCCTTGGCCCGGACGATCTCCATCGCCTGCTCGGACAGGCGTTTGAACTCCTCGACGTCGCCGTCGCGGAAGTCGAACCGCGCGATCCCGATCAGTTCACTCATCTGCGTCATCCCTTCGTTGTGGGTGCCTTCATGGGGAGAACGGAGCCGAGGGCGGATTCTCGACATCGCCACTCCTCTACTGTGAAGCGATGCGCGTGTTGTTCGTCCACGGTGCGGGCGGCTACCTGGAGGACCAGGTCATGGCCGACGCGCTGAGCGACGCCCTCGACAGCCCTGTGGACTACCCGCAGCTTTCCGACGCGGACATGTCGGTCGACGCATGGGCCGGCCCGGTGCGTGAGCGGCTGGCAGCTCTCGGCCCCGACGACATCGTCGTCGGTCACTCGTTCGGCGCGACCATCCTGCAGTGGGTGCTGCCGGAGCGTGGGTGGGCGCCGCGGAGGGCGCTGCTGCTCGCGACGCCGGACTGGAGCCCGGACGGCTGGGACGTCGCCCAGTACGTGTACGACGGGGCGGAGCCCGACATGGACACCTCGCTGCACCACTGCCGCGACGACGAGGTCGTGCCGTTCGAGCACCTGGCGCTGGGCGCCGTACGGATGCCGTCGGCGCGCGTGGTGGAGCACCCCGCAGGCGGGCACCAGTTCGAGGGACTAGCCCAGGCGATCGCTGCGGAGGCGCGCGGCGCCTAGCTCCGCAGCACCTTCTCCATCGCCTTGCCCTTGGCGAGCTCGTCGACAAGCTTGTCGAGGTAGCGGATCTTCTGCATCAGGGGATCCTCGATGTCCTGGACCCGCACCCCGCAGACCACGCCGGTGATCTCGGAGACGTGCGGGTTCAGCTGCGCGTCGGCGAAGAAGTCCTCGAAGGTCGTCTCCTTCGCCAGGTGGTTGCTCAGCGCAGCCTCGTCGAAGCCGGTCAGCCACTCGATCACCTGGTCGAGCTCAGCTTTCGTACGGCCCTTCTTCTCGACCTTCGCCACGTAGTGGGGATAGACCGACGCGACGCTGATGGTGAAGACGCGGCTCATCCTCGTGAGGATAGTCCCGTCGGCGGCCCGGGTCACCGCAGTCGCGCCGCCGGCGTACGCAGGAAGGCCTCGACCCGGTCGAACGCGCCGGCCCACACCTCGCTGGTGAAGAAGTCGCGAACCTCCGGCACGGGGAACCCGCTCTGCACGACGGTCATCAACGTGCCGTCGCCATCGGCCTCGAACGTCACCTCGACGTGCGTGGTCATCTCCGCCCCCGACGGGTCCGAACCGGTCGAGTCGGTCACCAGCCGGTGCGGGCGGTCGATCTCGACGAAGGTCTGCACCTCGCGGAAGAGCTGGTCGCGGCTCGGCCCCCACACAGCGGTCTGCGTGCCGCCGACGCGGAGGTCGACGTCGATCTCGACGATGCCGGGCTCCTCGTCGAGGATGCTGAACCACGTCTTCTGCTTCTCGGCGTCGGTGTAGGCGTCGAACGCCTCGTCCGGCGTCGCAGGCAGCCAGCGCGACAGCCTCAGCGCCAGGTCCTCAGTCGTGCTCTCGTTCTCGGTCATGTCTCGTCCTCCAAGGTGTCGCGTTTGCCGAGGCCCAACGTGAAGTAGGCCTCCATGCCGTCGAGGCGGCGTTCCCACAGCCGTTGGTAGAACCCGATCCAGGCCATCGCGTCCTCCAGCCGCTCCTCGCCGAGCCGGCACACTCGCGTACGGCCGACCTTCGCGGTGGTGACGAGCCGCGCATCCTCGAGAACGCGGACGTGCTTGGCCATCCCGGTCACCGTCATCCCGAACGGAGCGGCCAGCTCACTCACGGCGGCCGGGCTCTCGGCGAGCCGTACGAGGACCTTCCGTCGTGTCGGATCGGCCACCGCCGCGAAGACCTTGTCGAGCGATTGCTGAACCATAAGGTTCACCGTACGACAGTGAACCGAAAGGTGGAATGTCTCAGTCGATAAAGAACCCGTGCGGAAGGACTATTCAGCGTTACTATGTACCAGTAGTCAACAACGCTGAGTACCGAGAGGAGGTGACCTCCATGGGCAAGCAGATGACCGAGATGCTCAAGGGCACGTTGGAGGGGATCGTCCTCGCGATCCTCACCCGACGACCCGCGTACGGGTACGAGATCACAGCGTGGCTGCGTGACCAGGGCTTCGCGGAGATCGCCGAAGGCACGGTCTATGCACTGCTCGTACGGATCGAGCAGCGCGGCCTCGTGGACGTGGAGAAGGTCCCGTCCGAGAAGGGGCCGCCACGCAAGGTCTACTCCCTGAACACCCAGGGCCAGGCGCACCTCGACGAGTTCTGGAAGACGTGGGGCTTCCTCGTCGAGCGCATCGAACAGCTCCACCACGCACAGACAGACAACGCAGAAGGAGAAGGCTGAGATGGCCGCCAAGTGGATAGAGACCGTGATCGGGTCGCTCGAGCAGAAGAAGCAGTTCCGGCGCTACCGGGCCCGCATCGGGGCCCTCCCCGAGCCGTACGAGACGGCCGCGAAGGCGCTCGAGCGCTACCTCATGTACTGCTCCGGGATCACCGACGGCGAGACTTTCATGAGGATGTTCGACGACTTCGCCGACCTGTGGGAGCGAGCCGCCGCCGACGAGACGCCGGTGCGCGCGATCGTCGGGGACGACCCGGTGGAGTTCGCCGAGACCTTCGCCGCGGCATACTCGGGCAAGCACTGGATCGACAAGGAGCGCGCCCGCCTCATCAAGGCGATCGACGAGGCGGCGGGCGCGTGACCGCCACAGCCACCCCCGCGATCCAGCTGCGCGGCCTGGAGAAGGCGTACGGCGAGCTTCAGGTCCTGCGCGGCGTCGATCTCGACGTGGCGCCAGGCAGCATCGTCGCCCTGCTCGGCTCCAACGGCGCCGGCAAGACCACGGTCATCCGGATCCTGGCGACGCTGCTCACGGCCGATGCGGGGACGGCGACGGTCAACGGCTTCGACCTCGCGACGCAGCCCGCGCAGGTACGGGAGTCGTTCAGCCTCACGGGCCAGTTCGCCGCGGTCGACGAGATCCTCAGCGGCCGGGAGAATCTGGTCCTGGTCGCCAAGCTCCGCCACCTCGCGGCCCCGGGCGCGATCGCGGACGACCTGCTCGCCCGCTTCTCCCTCACCGACGCCGGTGGTCGCAAGGTGTCGACGTACTCCGGAGGCATGCGCCGCCGCCTCGACATCGCGATGAGCCTGATCGGTGACCCGCCGGTGATCTTCCTGGACGAACCCACCACCGGGCTCGACCCGCAGGCACGCCTCGAGGTCTGGGACACCGTCAAGGAGCTCGCCGGTCAGGGGACGACCGTGCTGCTCACCACCCAGTACCTCGACGAGGCCGAGCAGCTCGCCGACCGGATCGCGATCCTCCACGAGGGTCGCATCATCGCCGACGGCACCCTCGCCGAGCTCAAACGGCTGCTGCCGCCCGCCGAGGTCGAGTACGTCGAGAAGCAGCCGACCCTCGAGCAGATCTTCCTCTCCATCGTCGGAGCCGACCGCAAGGAGTCCAGATGACCACGCACTTCCTGCCCGACACCACCACGCTGACCGGACGGTCGCTGCGCCACATCTCCCGCAGCCCCGACACGATCATCACCACGGTCGTCACCCCGATCGCGATGATGCTGCTGTTCGTCTACGTGTTCGGGGGCGCGATCGACACCGGTCAGGACACCGGCTCGTACGTGAACTACCTGCTGCCCGGCATCCTGCTCATGACGATCGCCTCCGGCATCGCCTACACCGCCTACCGGCTCTTCACCGACCAGCAGGCCGGCATCTTCGAGCGCTTCCAGTCGATGCCGATCGCCCGCTCGTCCGTGCTGTGGGCGCACGTGCTCACCTCGCTCGTCGCCACCCTGGTCTCCGTCGCGGTCGTCATCGCGGTCGCGTTCGTGATGGGATTCAGGACGAGCGCCACCGTGCTCGACTGGCTCGCCGTCTTCGGCATCCTCGCCCTGTTCACCCTCGCTCTGACCTGGCTGGCGGTGCTCCCGGGCCTGACCGCAAAGACGATCGACGGCGCGAGCGGATTCTCGTACCCGCTGATCTTCCTGCCGTTCATCAGCTCGGCGTTCGTCCCGACCGACAGCATGTCCGCTCCGGTGCGGTGGTTCGCCGAGAACCAGCCCGTCACGCCGATCGTCAACTCGATCCGCGCGCTGTTCGCCGAGCAGCCCGTCGGCAACGACCTCTGGGTCGCCCTGGCCTGGTGCCTCGGCATCCTCGTCGTCGCGTACGTCCTCGCCATGGGCGCCTACCACCGCAAGATCGCCACGGCATAAAGCGCGTGCTGCGCCCGAGAGGCGCGTGGCACCCTCGGAGGCAGAGTGCCTGGTCGAGCCGAGGAGCCGCGCATGATCGAGACCGCCGCCGCTGTCGGCATCGCGCTCGTCGCCCTCGGGATGGTGCTCACACCCGGGCCCAACATGATCTACCTCGTCTCCCGCAGCATCAGCCAAGGCCCGCTCGCCGGCCTCGTGTCGCTCCTCGGCACGATGGTCGGCTTCGGGGTCTACATGGTGATGGCCAACGTCGGTCTCGCCGCGGTCTTCGTCGTGGTGCCGTGGCTGTACGTGGCGCTCAAGATCGCCGGCGCCGCCTACCTCTTCTGGCTCGCCTGGAAGACCCTCCGGCCCGGCGGCCTCTCCGCGTTCGAGGCACGCGACCTCCCACGCGACTCCCACCGGCGGCTGTTCACGATGGGTCTCACGACCAACCTGCTCAACCCCAAGGCCGCGATCATGTACGTCTCGCTGATCCCGCAGTTCGTCGACCTCTCGCGCGGCGACGTGGTGCTGCAAGGGTTCGTGCTCGGCAGTATCCAGATCACCGTCAGCGCCGTGGTCAACGCGACGCTGATCATCGTGGCCGGCGGGATCGCCGCGTTCCTCGCGAGTCGGCCGTCGTGGATGGCGTGGCAGCGCCGGATCAGCGGCAGCCTCCTCGGCATGGTCGGCGTCAAGCTCGCCGTGGACGCGCCCAAGCCCGCGTGACTCGCCGACCCGTAGGCGGCTAATCACATCGCGTATGACACCGTGGCGTCCTAACGTTGGGTTCGAGCGCGCGAGATCGTAGGGGGCTGAGTGGACGAGTCGACCCGCGACCCGGCGCGTTCTGACGTCCTCGACGAGGGCTTGCTGGACGACGGCGTGCTGGACGAGGACGGCATGCCCGAGAGCGCTGTGCCCGACAACAACCCGCTGACCTCGAGACGCGGGCGCATCGCCGCGATGGTCGTCTTCGTCGGCGGGTTCGGGCTGTGGCTCGCCTTCATCGGCCTGCCGACCGACGTCGTCCAGATCGTCGCGTGGCTGTGGGTCCTCACGATCGCGTGGAACTTCGGCGCGGGCTGGCGTACGCACATGCAGTTCCTCCGCGACTGGTGGGGACCGGTCGCGTTCCTGCTCGTCTATCTCTACAGCCGCGGGCTCGCCGACGAGCTGATCCCGTTGCCCGTGCACGTCACCGAGCCGATCGTCTTCGACGAGTGGCTCGGCGGAGGCACCACCCCGACCCGCCACCTGCAGGACTGGCTCTGCGAGCAGCCGTGCTCGCTGGACTCTCCGCCGCAGTGGTACGACGTGGTCTTCACCACGGTCTACTTCACGCACTTCATCGCGGGCCTCTCGATCGCCGTCGTCCTGTGGCTGATGACCCGGACCGAGTGGGTGCGCTGGATGCGTCGCTATCTCGCGATCAGCTTCGGCGCGCTCGTGATCTACATCCTCTATCCGATGGCCCCGCCGTGGATGGCCTCGCGCGACGGTTATCTCGCCGACGAGGTCGTACGCCTCACCGGCCGCGGCTGGTCCGACATGGGCCTCGGCGGGTTCCACCTGGTCCTCGCCAACGTCGGCAACCCCGTCGCGGCGATGC
This sequence comes from Mumia sp. zg.B17, assembly GCF_019550915.1. GTDB lineage: Bacteria > Actinomycetota > Actinomycetes > Propionibacteriales > Nocardioidaceae > Mumia. Next base: position 634,592 of record NZ_JAHWCI010000008.1, on the reverse strand, counting down.
CGTCGCTGCACGCGGGGCTCGCGGCGCTGATCGCGTTCTACGGGGTCCAGCGCCTGCGGACGAGCTGGCGTTGGGTGTTGCTGCTCTATCCGCTCGTGATGTCGTTCACTCTCGTTTACTACGCCGAGCACTACGTGATCGACATCATCGGCGGCTTCGCCCTCGCCCTCGCGGTCATGATCGGCTGCGACGCCTGGGAGCGCCGGCGCGGCGAACGCACGCGCTACAGCAGCGTCAAGGAGCCGAGCTCCACCTCGTCGGGCTCCACCTCGTCGGGCTCCAGCTCGTCTGGCTCGGCCTAGCCCGTCCCGCGGGCCTCGGACAGGGCCCGCTCCTCCTCCGGCGTCAGCGTCTGCTCGCTGCTCCAGCCGGCGACGCTCTTGGCGTACGTCCGGGTCTCGTTGCGCCCGTGGATCGAGGTCAGGACGACGCCGCCGCCGGAGTCGTCGGCCAGCGCCAGGGACCACGACAGCGCGCCGCCGGTGTCGCCGAACGCGTCGTAGCGGACGACCGCCATGTGCCGGAACGTGTGCCGCTGGACGTCGGCCAGCGCGGCGACCTCCCGCCGCAGCGCTGCGGTGTCTCGCGGCAGGTGGTCGACCGGCCGAGTGTCGGGTCGCGCCTTGCGGGCACTCGCGGTGACGAGGCCCAGAGCGAGGGCCGCGACCACCAGGGCGAGGAGCGAGACTGCGAGGGCCACGGGGTCCAGCCTAAGGTGAACGGATGGATGCCGAAGTCAACCCGCCGGGTGTGGTGAACGAGGTCGGACGCCTTCGCACGGTGATGCTCCACCGGCCAGGTCCCGAGCTCAAGCGGCTCACCCCGCGCAACAACGACTCCCTGCTCTTCGACGGCCTGCCCTGGGTGGGGCGGGCGCAGGAGGAGCACGACGCGTTCGCGGGTGCCCTGGAGTCGCACGGGGTTGAGGTCCTCTATCTGCGCGACCTCCTCGTGGAGACGCTGGAGAACCCCGCCGCCCGCGCGACCGCGATCTCCGACGTCACCGCTGACCTGCGGCTCGGCGACTCGGTGGCGGAGTACCTCGTCGGAGCGCTCACGACGTACGACCCCGAGCATCTGGCCGCCATCCTCACCGCCGGCCTGCGCAACGACGAGCTCGACGGCATCCGCAGCGTCGTCACCGTGCTGCTGCAGCCCGAGGACTTCCTCATCGACCCGCTCCCCAACCTCCTCTTCACCCGCGACTCATCGGTGTGGCTACGTGACGAGGTCGCGCTGACGAGCTTTGCGATGCCCGCGCGCTCCCGCGAGTCGCACCTGACGCAGATCGTGTACGAGCACCACCCGCGGTTCGCCCACGTTCCCCGCGTCCACGGGCCGCGTCTCGAGCACCTCGAGGGCGGCGACGTGCTGCTGCTCGGAGACGGCGTGATCGCGGTCGGAGTCGGAGAGCGTACGACGCCGGCCGGGTTCGAGCGGCTGGCGCGGCAGTGCTTCGCGCACGACCTCGCGACCACCGTGCTCGCGGTGCCCATCGCGCAGGACCGCGCCACGATGCACCTCGACACGGTCGTGACGATGGTCGACGTCGACGCGGTGGTCATGTATCCGGCGGTCGCCGACACGCTCCGCGCCTACCCGGTCACCGAGGGCTCCGGGACCGCGCTGTCGATCGACGAGCCGGCTCCGTTCCTCGAGGCGGCCGCGAAGGCGTTGCAGATCGACCGGCTGCGCGTCATCGACACCGGGCTCGACGCCGTCACCGCCGAGCGTGAGCAGTGGGACGACGGCAACAACACGCTCGCGATCGCGCCGCGGCTCGCCGTGGCGTACGAGCGCAACATCGAGACCAACGCGCGGCTCGAGTCCGCGGGCATCGAGGTGATCCGGATCCAGGGCTCGGAGCTCGGCACCGGGCGCGGCGGCCCTCGCTGCATGTCGTGCCCGATCGCGCGCGACCCGGTGGTGCCCGGCGTTTGAGGTGCTCGCACCGGAAGTCCGACGATCCCACCTCGTATTCGGGGTGGGATCGTGGCGTCTGAGGTGTGAGCACCCGAAACGCCCCCCGGCCGGAATGAACCCGTACGGCCTGTGGTTGGTTGCATAGCAGGACTGGTCGCACCCACGCGGCCGCCGTGACAGGGGGCCAGGGTGATCTCGACCGCGCGTCGTACGCACTATCGCGTCACGCTCGCGGTGCTGTGCGTCGGAGTCGCGTCGTTCGCCCTGGTCCAGTCGCTCACGATCCCGGTGCTCCCGCGCATCCAGGAGGAGCTCGGGACCAACGCGACGACCGTGACCTGGGTCGTCACTGCCTACCTCGTCTCCGCCTCGGTCTTCACGCCGCTGGCCGGCCGACTCGGTGACGCGACGGGCAAGGAGCGGGTGCTGGTGTACGCGCTCGGGCTGCTCGCGGTCGGGTCCGTGGTCGCTGCGCTCGCCCCGAACGTCGGCGTGATGATCGCGGCGCGGGTCATCCAGGGCGTCGGCGGCGGCGTCGTACCCCTGGCGTTCGGGATCATCCGCGACGAGTTCCCCGAGCCCAAGATCTCCGGCGCGATCAGCTTCACGTCGGCCCTGATGGGAGCGGGCGGTGGCTTCGGCACGGTGGTGGCGGGGCCGATGGTGGACGGGCTGGGCTACGTGTGGCTGTTCTGGCTGCCGGCGATCGTCACCGGCGCCGCGGCCGTCGCGGCGTGGCTCCTCGTGCCCGCGTCCCCCGTACGCACGCCGGGCCGCATCCCGTTGCTCCCGACGCTGCTCTTCGCCGGGTGGTTGACGGCGCTGCTGATCGGCATCAGCGAGGGGTCGCGCGTCGGGTGGGGTGCGCCGCTGGTCGTCGGCCTCCTCATCGCGGCGGTCGTCCTGCTCCTCGGATGGGTGTACGTCGAGCAGCGGGCCGCCGTACCGTTCATCGACCTGCGCATGATGCGCCTCCCCGCGGTGTGGACCGCCAACCTCGTCGCGTTCCTCATGGGCGTCGGCATGTATGCGTCGTTCGCGTTCACGCCACGGTTGCTGCAGACCGACCCGAGCGTCACCGGCTACGGGTTCGGCGCGTCCATCACCCAGTCGGGCCTGCTGATGCTGCCCTCGGCGGTCGGCACGTTCGTGATGGGACTCGTCACCGCGCCGCTCACCCGAATCCGTGGCCCCAAGCCGGTCGTGGTGATCGGCTGCCTCCTGAGCGCGATCGGGCTCGGGGCGATGGGCCTCGTCCACCACGAGCCGTGGCAGACGGCGATCGCCAGCGGCCTGTTCGGGATCGGCCTCGGCGCCGTCTTCGCCTGCCTGGCGAGCCTCGTCGTCGCCGCGGTGCCGCCGGAGCAGACCGGCGTGGCGAGCGGCATGAACGCCAACATCCGTACGATCGGCGGCGCGGTCGGCTCGGCGGTGATGGCGACGATCGTGACGGGCCAGCTCGGACGCGGCGGGGAGCCGCGAGAGTCGTCGTACGTCGCGGGGTTCCTGTTCTTGTCGGCGGCGCTGCTGGTCGCGGCGCTGGTCGCGCTGCTGATCCCGAAGATGAGCCGGCGCGAGCTGGAGGGCGGGCTCGACGTCGACCGCGAGCCGGAACCCGCGCTCGCCGACTGACTCCCTGCCCGCCCGCTCCGTCCGCGATTTGTGCACCTCCTCAAGGAATCGGGCCGGGGATTCCTCGACCAAGTGCACAAATCGGGGACGGGGAGGGAGGGCCGGGGCCGGACGGGTCAGATGTTGGAGCCGTCCGGGGGCGAGGCAGGGGTGCCGGGATCACCTGTGGGAGCTCCCGCACCGGCGTCCGGGCAGTCCAGGTCGAGCGTGAACGCCGTCATCGACAGCGACCCGTACGTGTAGCCGTCGACGAGCACGTCCGCTCCACGGCCTGACTGGTCGGCCATCCCGGCGAGATAGAGCAACGGCAGGAAGTGGTCCGGCGTGGGCACCGCGTGCCGGTAGTCGGCGTGCGCGTCCATCGTCGCGATGTTGGTCGGGTCCTCGGCCATCAGCTCCCTGGCCGACTCGTCGAAGCGGTGTGCCCAGTCGTACCCCTCGTCCGCGAGTCCCCAGTCCATCCCGCCGAGGTTGTGGACGACGTTGCCGCTGCCGAGGACGAGCACCCCGTCGGCGCGCAGGGCGTTGAGCTTCTGGCCCAGGTCGAGGTGGTAGTCGAGGCCCTTGTCGGCGTTGATGCTCAGCTGGACCACCGGGATGTCGGCGTCGGGGAAGACGTGGGTCAGGACCGACCAGGTGCCGTGGTCGATGCCCCAGGAGTCCTGGTCCTCGCCGCACCACGTCGGGTGCACGGCGTCGGAGACCTCCTCGTACAGCTCGGGCATCCCGGGCGCCGGATACTGCACCTCGAACAGCTCGCGTGGGAAGCCGTAGAAGTCGTGGATCGTCCTCGGGGTGCGCATCGCGGTGACCGCCGTGGCGTTGATGTACCAGTGCGCCGACACGACGAGGATCGCGCGCGGCTTCGGCAGAGACTCGCCCAGCGCACGCCATGCCGCGGTGTAGCGGTTGCGCTCGAGCGCGTTCATCGGGTTGCCGTGGCCGATGAACGCGGCGGGCATGAGGGAGGGGGCTGCGAGGTCGGCCATGTCGTCATTGTCGCCCAAGCCCCCGGAGGCCGGAGGTAGTTGACACTTCATCTACCATGGGGAGATGAAGAACGTCGGCTTCCTCTCCTTCGGCCACTGGCAGGCCGTCCCGGGCTCGCAGGTCCGTACGGCACAGGACGCGCTGCTCCAGACGATCGATCTCGCCGTCGAGGTCGAAAAGCTCGGTCTCGACGGAGCGTACGTGCGTGTGCACCACTTCGCGCGCCAGCTCGCGTCGCCGTTCCCCCTGCTGGCCGCGATCGCAGCGCGGACGTCGCGGATCGAGATCGGGACCGGCGTGATCGACATGCGCTACGAGAACCCCTTCGCGATGGCGGAGCAGGCGGCCGCCGCCGACCTGATCAGCGCGGGCCGGCTCCAGCTCGGCATCAGCCGCGGATCACCGGAGAACGCGCAGCGCGGGTACGAGTCGTTCGGGTTCGTGCCGCCGGAGGGCGGGACCGACGCCGACATGGCGCGGACGCATGCCGAGATCTTCCTCGCCGCGATCAGGGGTGCGGGCGTGGCGCTGTCCGACCCCGCGATGACCGGCCAGCAGGTGCCGCTCTCGATCCAGCCGCAGTCCGACGGGCTCCGCGACCGCATCTGGTGGGGCTCGGGGACCCGGGCGACCGGCGAGTGGGTCGCGAAGCAGGGGATGAACCTCATGTCGTCCACGCTGCTGACCGAGGACACCGGCGTGCCGTTCGACCAGCTCCAGGCCGAGCAGATCGCCCGCTATCGCGACACGTGGGCCGAGCAGGGCTGGGAGCGCGAGCCGCGGGTCTCCGTCAGCCGCAGCATCGTGCCGCTGCTCGACGACACCGACCGCGCCTACTTCGGCGAGCGCTCGGACGCAGACCAGGTCGGGGTCATCGACGGGCTGGTGTCGCGGTTCGGGAAGTCGTACGTCGGTGAGCCCGCCGCGCTGGCGGAGGAGCTCGCCGCGGACGCCGCGGTACGGGATGCCGACACACTGCTGATCACGGTGCCGAACATGCTCGGCGTCGCCTACAACGTCGAGCACCTCGCCGCCCTGACCGAGGAGGTCCTGCCGGCGATCGGCTGGTCGCCCCGGTCGGCCTGACGCCGCTCACCCCACCACCGCGGCGCCATCAGCACCACCGCCGTCGCGAGGGCGGCGGCGATCGTCGCGTGGTTGCTCGGCCACGCCCAGTCGCCTTCCGCGGGGCAGGTCGCGAGCACGTCGACAGCGCGGCACGGCCGCTCGTCACGGACGAGGACCTTTCAGCACCTCGCTGGCGCCGTACGCCAGCACGACGCCGGCTCCGGCCGCGAGCCCGATGGCGAGCGTGCGAGGCCCACGCCCGTACGAGGCGGCCGCCAGGACCAGCGCGAGCACGACGAGCCCGATGTCGGAAAGCAGCTCCACCGCTGTCGCGAGCGGGGAGGGGAGGCCGGTGGCGGCCTCGGCGATCAGGCGTGAGAGCGGGTCGGAGATCAGCACTCCGTGACCGTACGGCGGCGCGCGCCGTGACCCGTCAGCCCTCGGGCCCGTGCTGCGGGCGGCGGGTCAGACCCCAGTCGTACGCGCCCCGGACAGCACGACGCCCCGCACCCTGCGTGAGGGTACGGGGCGCCGCGCCAGAGCTCAGGCCTCGAGGCGGGCCTTCAGACCGTCGAGCTCGGTCCAGAGCACGGCCGGCAGCGTGTCGCCGAACGTCTCGAACCACTCGTTGATCTGCGGGATCTCGGTCTTCCACTCGTCGGCGTCGACGGCGAGGGCCTTCGCAAGCTGCTCCTCGCTGACGTCGAGCCCGTCGGTGTCGAGGGCGCCGGGCGCCGGCACGAGACCGATCGGGGTCTCGACGGCGTCGACGTTGCCCTCGATGCGATCGACGACGTACTTGAGGACGCGGCTGTTCTCGCCGAAGCCCGGCCACAGGAACGAGCCGTCGTCGTCACGACGGAACCAGTTGACGTAGAAGATCTTGGGGAACTTCGACTCGTCGTTGTTCTTGGCCATCGAGATCCAGTGGCTGAAGTAGTCACCGGCGTCGTAGCCGATGAACGGCAGCATCGCCATCGGGTCGCGACGGACGACGCCGACCGCACCGGTCGCCGCGGCCGTGGTCTCCGAGGAGAGCGTGGCGCCCATGAAGGTGCCGTGGGTCCAGTCGCGGGCCTCGGTCACCAGCGGGATGGTCGTCTTGCGGCGACCGCCGAAGAGGATCGCGTCGATCGGGACGCCGTTGGGGTCGTCGTACTCCGGCGCGAGGATCGGGCACTGACGGATGGGGGTGCAGAAGCGGCTGTTGGGGTGCGACGAGAGCTCGTCGGACTCCGGGGTCCAGTCGCGGCCCTTCCAGTCGGTGAGGTGCGCGGGCGCGTCCTTCGTCATGCCCTCCCACCACACGTCGCCGTCGTCGGTCAGCGCGACGTTCGTGAACACCGAGTTGCCCTTGGCGATGGTGCGCATCGCGTTGGCGTTGGTGTCCCAGCCGGTGCCCGGCGCGACGCCGAACAGGCCGAACTCAGGGTTGACGGCGTACAGGCGGCCGTCGGCGCCGACGCGCATCCAGGCGATGTCGTCGCCGAGGGTCTCGACCTTCCAGCCCTCGATGGTCGGCTCGACCATCGCGAGGTTGGTCTTGCCGCAGGCGCTGGGGAACGCCGCGGCGACGTACTTGACGACGCCCTCGGGCGAGGTGAGCTTGAGGATCAGCATGTGCTCGGCCATCCAGCCCTCGTCGCGGCCCATCGCGGAGGCGATGCGCAGCGAGTAGCACTTCTTGCCGAGGAGGGCGTTGCCGCCGTAGCCCGAGCCGTACGACCAGATCATGCGCTCCTCGGGGAACTGCACGATGTACTTGGTGTCGCTGCACGGCCACGGCACGTCGTCCTGGCCCGGCTCGAGCGGCGCGCCGACGGAGTGCAGCGCGGGGACGAAGGACGCGTGGGTGCTCTCGATGCGGTCGAGGACCTCACGGCCGACACGCGCCATCACCGACATGGACGCGACGACGTAGGCGGAGTCGGTGATCTCGACGCCGAACATCGGGTGAGCGGAGTCGATGTGGCCCATCACGAACGGGATCACGTACATCGTGCGACCACGCATCGAGCCGTCGTACAGCTCGATCATGATGCGCTTCATCTCGGTCGGAGCCATCCAGTTGTTGGTGGGTCCGGCGTCGGCCTTGTCGACGCTGCAGATGTAGGTACGGTCCTCGACGCGCGCGACGTCGGTCGGGTCGGAGGCGCACCAGAAGGAGTTGGGCTTCTTGCTCTCGTCGAGCCGCACGAACGTGCCGGCGGCGACCAGCTCGTCGGTGAGGCGGGTCCACTCCTCGGGAGTCCCCTCGATCCAGGTGATCGAGTCGGGCTTGGTGAGTGCGGCGACCTCGTCGACCCAGGTCTGGAGCTCGGCGTGGCTCGACCTGTAGGTGCTTGTCGGGGCGTCGGTGGTGATGTCTGCGGCCATGATGATCTGTGTCCTTCTCGCATCGCGATTCAAGCGTGTTGATTCGCACTGGCCAGGCCAATCCCGTGACCGGTCAGCTGATGTGGATAGGTGGGCGAGGCTCACGCTGCGGGACCGGTGCGCGGTCCCGAAGGACGAGAGCCGTGTCGCCAATGTATGCCCCGTTCGCGCCCCCGCCTCACACGGGCCTCGAGATAGTGAACATTCTCACAAGGGCCTCTGGCCTGCGGTTTTAAGTTGATCCGGCCCACAAATCGAGTTCAAAAGGGTCGAACCAGGACAGTCGTCCAACTAGTTGGCTTTTCACAATCTCCGGACAGGGTCGCAACCTCCCACGACCCCCTCCGCCCGCGGGTCACTCTCTTCGGCTCGCGGGTCACTCTCTTCGGCTCGCGGGTCACCCTCAGGACCAAAGGTGCCCCGCGAACGCCAGGGAGTGACCCGCGAACGCCAGGGAGTGACCCGCGAGCGCCAGGGAGTGACCCGCGAGCGGAAAGGCGGAGGGCCCGCACCCCCTTGCGGGAGTGCGGGCCCTCTGTCGTACGCCGTGGTGTCAGCGCTTCTTCGGCGGCTTGCCGTACTGCATCACCGGGACCATGAGCTGGCCGGTGACGATCGTCGAGGTGGCGCGACGGTGCATCTTGTCGACCGCGCGTCGTCCGGCGCCCATGCTGAGGAGTGCGGTGACCTCGTTGCCGCGCTCCGCCCGTGTCATCGCCTTGAGGAGTCCGGGCAGCGACGACGCATCGCTGGCCGTCGAGTACTCGTCCTCGGCGTACTCCTCGTAGTACTCGTCATCCTCGTAGCCGAGGCTGGTGCCTCCCGAGACGTTGAGGATCCCGATCGGCCGCTTGAACTTCCTGCGCGGGACGGCGACCTTGAGGCTCACGATCTTCTTGGCGGGGCCGATCGAGCCCCGCTCGCGCGCGAGCGTGACACGCAGACGCAGGAAGCCGCCGCGACGAGCCATCAACCCCTCGTCGGTCACCTTCGTCCACCGCCCGAACTGCTTCGCGTCGACACGCGAGATCCGGTACGCCTTGTAGCCCTCGCTGATCGTCGTCGTCTGCGCGGCGTCGACGATCGTGACGTCCTCGTAGTCGTTGGAGAGGATCGAGTCGATGTCACCCGCGAACTGGTCGGCGGCACCGGCGGTGATGTCGTACCTGTCGGCATAGACGTCGCTGCGCGTGTAGGTCAGGATCTGGCCGTTGGCGCGGCGCACCTTGATGGACCGGTACGCGCGGGCCTCGCCACCGAAGGTCCCGTCGGTCACGGTCCATCCGTCGTAGCTCGACTGCGTCGCTCCGACCGTCGACAGCCAGTCCTGCGACATGACCGTGGTCGCGGAGTAGCGGCTGCGGTTCTCGAAGCGGTTGGTGGTCCGCACGGTCGGGCCGGTCGGCGCCTTGCCGAGGGTGCCCACGATCGCGGTCAGACGGTCCTGCGTGAACGTGCCGATCGGCGCGCCGAGGTTGGCGATCTTGAACGACCCCTCCATCTGGTCGCGCTCGACGTAGACGGCGTCGGCGCCGTGCAGAGACATCCGCGTCTTGCCGAGCCAGTCCATCGGGTGCCCGAACGCGTAGACCGTCGAGCCGCAGACGGCCGTGGTCGTGCCGACGCCGGCGAGCGGGAGCGACCCGTACGAGTAGGAGGCGGCGACGTTGGAGCCGGCCGAGACCGGGATCGCCTTCGTCCCGGTCCGGCTGCTCGCGCCGCCGTTGCGGAAGGTGACGTTCTTGAGCTTCGCCTTCTTCGCGATCGCCGCCGCCTTCGACGACGGGACGCCGGCGGGGATGGTGATCGGTGTCGGGAGGCGGCGCAGCGAGCCGGCAGCCTTGGAGGCACCGGTGGCACGCATCGAGTCCGCGACCTTGGAGGTGATCCGGACCGAGGCGGCGGCCGAGGAGTACGACCCCGAGCGGTAGAGGTCGGCAGCCGGCGTGACACCGGCGTACTCGCTCGGCGACCACGACTGGCCGTACGCCACCGCGCCGACCAGACGCCCGTCGGGGGCGTAGAGCGGGGTGCCCGACATGCCGGCCCAGATGCCGCGGTCGACGTTGCCGGCGGAGTCGGTGATCCGCGAGCCGCGCATCTTGAACACCAGCATGTCGACGCCCGGTGCGATGCCGTCCTCGATGGTCCCGACGAACTCACCGGTGACCGTGTCGGTCTCGGTGCCGGTCGACACGGTCAGGCCCTCGACGGCTGTGCCGGGCGTCGTCGTGGTCGCCCGGACGAGCTCGGCCGGCGGGAACGCCGCCGGACAGGCGGACCCGACAGCGGCGGTCGCGGCGACGGGCTCGGCCATCGCCGGGCCGGTCGCGGCCAGCGCGGTCGCGGTGACGGCCGTCGCGGCCGCCGCGACGATCGTGAGCGTACGCCTGCGGGCGCGCGCGTGTGCGGTCATGTTTACCTCGGTTTCACGGGGGAGGACGGCAGATCGACCCGAGAGAGGGCTGTGCCGCCGGACCGAAACCTAGTGCCCCGCGGGGGTCACCGGGGCGAGAATGTTCGGGCGGGGGAGCCCGATTTCGGTCTCCGCGAACGACCCGCTAGAGTAGGGGTCGCTTCGCCGGTGTGCGAGGCGGGCGCTCGTAGCTCAACGGATAGAGCATCTGACTACGGATCAGAAGGTTAGGGGTTCGAATCCCTTCGAGCGCGCAGGAGTGAGAGGCCCGGCACCGTCCATGGTGCCGGGCCTCTTGCGTTCTTCTGCCGAGTCGCTCTGGGTAAACCTGCGGGCCGTGGCCGGTCGGTCGCTCATGTACTGAGGGCCGGCTCGGGCGCGGGCAGGATAAGGGCGGCGCGTCTTCGTTGCATCACTCCTCACGCACCCAACCGCGTGGCAACCCTCCGTGGGCACGCATGCAGAGCCGCCGCCGCTGCCGGCCGGCGGCTCTGTCTCGGATGGTGACTCTCTCGAAGTGGGGATAAGGGCGGGCTCGAGGAACGCCTGCTTGAGCCGCTTGCCACGGGATCAGGCAACCGGTGTCGCCTTGTGATTCGATCGTCCTCGCGGTGACTGCAAGCGAGTCCTCGCTGACACAGTGGAAACTGGCGGCACAGATGTAGATCTCGGCTATCCTCCAAGCGTGGACACGTTGAGCCAAGAGGCCCGCTTCGCCCATCCTCCTGTGCGCAGTGTCTACTTGGCGGTCTACTTTGAGCCCGTCGAAGGACTGCAAGTCAGCCACTTCTCTTCCCTGCGTGAGCGATGGCGAAATGACTATCCGGTCACCGCTGAGTTGCCGCCACTGCGGCCGCGCAACCGAGGTGGCGAAGAAATGGCCGTCGTCCCGGTCTCGCCGCGGGCCTGGCCATTTCCATACTTGATGTGGTCTGCCGAGGACGACCAGCAGAATCTCGCCATTCAGAATGACCGCTTCATTCTGTCTTGGAGTTTCAGCCCGGACTCTAGATACCCCGGATTCGATTCACTTTCGACGACGATGGCGGAGCGGTTCGCTCAGTTCGAGGCCGCGGTCGAGGCCGAGACATCTGAGGCGCTCATCCTGGCTGGTGCGGAATGCCAGTACGTCAATAGGATCGAGGGCTATTCGGCCCAGCAGATGATCGTCGGCATCGCTACGAGATGGTCCGCCCCGGACATCGAAGACGTGGGGGAGTCCCTGAATGCGACTTACTCAGGACTGAGACTACACACGTGCACTGATGAGGGCATGGAGGGGTGCAGTGTGAATCTCAGTCTGGATGTCGATGACGACGGTACGTTCCTCGCCATCGAATCAGAACGAGACCTATTGAGTGATGAGTCGAATCTACGACTGGCAGGACTAGACGTAGCCCACCGGCAATTGATTCGCAAGTTCGTTGAGTTCACGAGCGTGGAAATGCATGAGGCATGGGGAAGGATGTCATGACAATGATCCTTGAGAAGCACGCGGAGACGTGGGCCTCGCGCGATGCGCGAAGTCGGGCCGAGGGATGGGTCGTGATCTCCGACACTCAGCCAAGTGATTCGTGGCCGCGAATCGCCGCGTTCGAATACGCGCGCCACGACCTTGACCGTTTGATCCTCGATCTGCAAGATCTCGGCTTGGGTGAACCCACCCAGCTAGCGCGCCGTCGCCTACTCAGTGTTCTCCGCAATGTCCTCGCAACTAACTCAGTGTTTCCGACAATTACTTACGATGAGTCGGATCAGATTCTGATCGCAGAGTGGCGTGCCGGAGTTCGCCGGATAGAAATTGAGGTTGACGAATTCGGTCAGGCCAACTTCTCTATTGTTTCGCGACGGGGGGTGCACGTGTACTCGGGACCTTCTGAGACGCGTCTTCGCTCCTACCTTCGTGACCTCACCTCTGAGGTCATAGCGAACAACCCGAAGTGGCGGTCCCTGTTCGTTTCGCGTCACTGACGGCAATCACGTGAGTCATTGGCTCTGGAACGACGATTCGATCCCACCTGAGGAAATGCTCTACAGGCGAATACTCCGGAGACCGAATTACATCGTCCCCAACCTGCTTACGGCTGAGCCTGAACCTGGGCGTGCCTCACTGCAGTTCGACAAGGGTGACGGTATGTCAGTCCATTTGGAGTCCTTTCGCGCCGAGGTTGGAGTGGAACTTGAACGCATGTACGACCGTTCCACCTACCATGCGATCGAGTTCAGCACGCGATGCGTAAGGGACGGGGGTGTGGCAGGTGTTATCCAGAAGGATGATCCTGACGACTGCGTCTTGGGGGAGGCGCACGGGCTCGTGCGAACCGTCTCTCCGAGCATGCCGAAAACCGAGAAGAAGATCGTACGAGATTCGATCGTTTCGAGCTTCCGATGGCTTGGAACGCCCCCTGAGGTGCCAGGACCGTGAGGGCTCGGGCACCGTTCGCGACCGCATGCCGTTAGCGAAGAGAATGTGCACGTGGTCCGCCGACACCGTACGGCGCTACGAGCGCGGGAGCCGTGCCGCGCGTCGGTTGAGGTAACGCTGCTCGGGCAGGCTCGCGGTGAGGGCCGCGGCCCGCTGGTAGGCGGCGTGGGCCCCGGCGAGCTCACCGGCGCTTTCGAGCAGATGAGCTCGGACGGCGTGGGTCCTGTGGTGCCGCTGCATCGCCGGATCGGTCAGCAGGTCGTCGACGAGCGCCAAGCCCTCCGCGGGGCCGACCGCCATGCCGACGGCGACCGCACGGTTGAGCGTGACCGCGGGACTGGGGGCGACGGCGTCGAGCATCGCGTAGAGCACGCTGATCTGTGCCCAGTCGGTCTCCTCCCACGTCGGTGACTCCGCGTGCACGGCGGCGATCGCCGCCTGGAGCTGGAAGCGCCCGACGTGGCCGCGCGGAAGGACCTCCTCGAGGAGCCGTACGCCTTCCGCGATCTGCGTCGCGTCCCACGTGCGACGGTCCTGCTCGGCCAGCGGGACGAGGTCGCCGGTGGGAGTGGTGCGCGCCGGTGCCCGCGCGTGGGTGAGGAGCATCAGCGCGAGCGCACCGGTGACCTCGTCGTGCTCGGGGACGGCGCGGTGGAGCTGTCGGGTGAGGCGGATCGCCTCGCCGGCGAGGTCGGCGTCCAGGAGGTGCTCGCCCGAGCTCCGCACGTAGCCCTCGTTGAACATCAGGTGGCAGACGTCCAGCGCAGCGGCGAGGCGTGAGGCTGCCTCCGCGGGTGGCGGCAGCTCGAACCGCGCTCCGGCGGCACGGAGCGTCGCGCGCGCACGGCTCAGGCGTTGAGCCATCGTCCTCTCGGGCACCAGGTAGGCGGCCGCGATCTGGCTCGCGGACAGGCCGGCGACCGAGCGAAGCGTCAAGGCGACCTGGGAGGCGCGGCTGAGGGCGGGATGGCAGCAGAGCACGAGCAGACGGAGAGTGTCGTCGGCATCCGTACGGCGGGCGTCACCGTCGGCGTTGGCCGGCATGTCCATACGGTCGGTGTGCGTCGCCTCGCGCTCTTCCCGCGCCCGGCCCGAGCGGACCGTGTCGACCAGGCGGCGCGAGGCCACCCGGATCAGCCAGGCCCGAGGATTCTGCGGGAGTCCGTCGCGCTCCCACTGCACGGAGGCCGCGAGGGCCGCCTCCTGTGCGGCATCCTCGCAGTCCGCCAGGTCGCCGTGCCGTCGCAGCAGCGCCGCCAGGACGTGCGCGGACTCGCGCCGCCACACGTCCTCGAGCACCCGTGCGTCCAGCACGTCTCAGCCTCCGCGCCTCACGGTGAGGACGGCGTCACTGGTCGTCGCCGCCCGGCCACATCATGGGGCGCAGCTCGACGGTCTCGCCCGGCCCGGCGAACACCGCGCCGATCTCCTCCGCACGCTCGAGGCTCTCGACGTCGATGACGAAGAAGCCCGCCAGGTGCTCCTTCGACTCCGAGTAAGGCCCGTCCGTCGCGAGCGGCCGCCCGTCCTCCCAGCGATAGAGGCGTGCGGTGGTCGGGTCGCCCAGAGCCTCGCCCATCACCAGCTCGCCGCGTTCCTGCATCTCGGTGAGCGTGCGCTCGAAGTCGCCGGTCAGGCGCTCGCGCTCCTCGGCGGGCAGCGCCTGGAACTCCGGGAGGTAGTCACCTGTGGGGTGACCCCACGGCTGCGGGTTGGAGTGGATCATGATCACGTACTTCATGCGAGCTCCTCGATCGTCGGGACGACGGCATCACGCGCCGTCTGAGGGGAACGTCGGAGCCGAGGGCGCGATGTCGACATGCTGCCTCGCTCAGCCTCCGACGACGACGGGTGCGCTTGCCGCGGCGGGGCGGGCGACGATGCGGCGACCGGCCAGCAAGAGGTGCTCGAGATCCGGCGTCGACAGCTCGTACGTCACGGTCGTCCCCTCCCGCGCGGACTGCACCAGGCCTGCTCGGCGGAGCACCGCGAGCTGCTGCGAGAGGTTCGACGGCTCGATCCCGAGCTCGGCGAGCAGCGATCGGACAGGGGTGGGCCCGTCCTGGAGGATCTCCAGGACACGGATCCGAACGGGGTGCCCGAGAGTGCGGAAGAGCTCTGCCTCCGACTGGTGCTGCGGCACGTGGCGCGTCATCAAGACCTCTGTTCGGGCTCCGACCGTATGGTGCACGGGGCAACAAACTAGGGATCGTTGCAGACTTCTTCAAGTCGTGGAACCCTTCTTCGCACCCCGTACAACGAAAGGACCCACCTGATGGCAGATCCCGAGAAGGCGATGGACGAGGCCGGCCTCACGAACCCGCGTGTCCGCGAGTACGTGCGCCACTGGGCCGAGGTCACGGGGGCCGATCGGATCGAGGTCGTCAGTGCGGACGACGACGCACGCCTCATCGACGAGGCGCTCGCGGCCGGTGAGCTCCTGCCTGCGGGCGAGGGGCGCTACTACTCGCGCAGCTATCACAAGGACACGGCGCGCTCGGAGGAGCGCACGATCGTCGCCACCAACAACCCGTCCGACGCCGGGGTCTACAACAACTGGCGTCCGGCGTCGGAGATGAAGCCGCTGCTCGAGAGCAAGATGCGCGGCGCCCTCATCGGCAAGACGATGTACGTCATCCCGTACCTGATGGCACCTCCGGGCAACGCTCTCGCGCCGTGGGCCGCAGGCGTCGAGCTCACCGACACCCGCACGGTCGTGCTGCACATGATCCGCATGGCTCGCGTCGGCGCGGACTTCGTCAACGACCTGGATGAGCCCGACGGCTTCGTGCGCGCGGTCCACGTCACCGGTGAGCTGGAGTCGCTGGGGCACGGGACGCCCGACGACCAGCGCTACTTCGTCACCGTCGCCGACGAGCGGACCATCCTGCACTTCGGTTCGTCGTACGGCGGCAACGCGCTGCTCGGGAAGATCGCCCACGGGCTGCGCCAGGGCGCGTACGACGGCTGGGACTCCCGCACGTACCTCGCCGAGCAGTACATGCTCATCGGGATCCACGACAAGGAGACCGACGAGACCTACCACATCTGCGGCGGGTTCCCGAGCGCCTCGGGAAAGACCAACCTCGCGATGATGCTGCCGCCGGACGCCCTCGGCGACCGTTATCACGTGTCGTTCTACGGCGACGACATCGCGTGGCTGTGGGTGGACGAGAAGTCGGGCCGCCTGTACGGCATGAACCCGGAGTACGGCGTCTTCGGCGTCGCGAAGGACACGAACGAGACGACCAACCCGACGGCGCTGCAGTCCATCGCGGAGGGCACGGGCGCGATCTTCACCAACGTCGCCTACAACCCCCAGACGCAGGAGGTCTGGTGGGAGGGCCGTACGCCCCAGCCGCCGGCCGACGTCACCGGCTGGCTGGACTGGAAGGGCGACCCGATCGCCGACCGGACGCCCGACCAGGCCGGAGAGCCGTGGGCGCACCCCAACAGCCGGTTCACCACGACGCTCGACAACGTCCCCAACATCGCGCCGGACTACAACGCCGCGTCAGGCGTGCCGATCGACGCGATCATCTTCGGTGGGCGTACGCGCGACCGCGAGCCGCTGATCCGCGCGATCAGCGATCTCGCCGAGGGCGTGTACGACGGGCTGACCCTGGGCGCGGAGGCGACCTTCGCCGCCGAGGGCGTCGACGGGCAGCTGCGCTACGACCCGATGTCCAACCGGCCGTTCATGGCCTACGGCGAGGGCGACTACGCGCGGCACTACCTCGACGTGGTCGGGGCCGCGAAGGAGCTCCCGATCTTCGCGCACGTCAACTGGTTCCAGCGTGACCCGGAGGACGGCCACTTCCTGTGGCCGGGATACCGCGAGAACCTGCGCCCGCTGCTGTGGCTGATCCAGCTCAAGAAGGGTGAGGTCACCGGGCGTCGGACCCCGGTCGGCATCATCCCCACCGAGGACGAGCTGATGCTCGACGGCGTCGACATCGCCAAGGATGACCTCGAGACGATCCTGTCGATCGACGTGGAGCGCTGGCGGCAGGAGATGGGCTTCCGCGAGGAGCACCTCGCGCAGTTCGATCGGGTGCCCGACGAGATCTGGGAGGCGCACCGCCGCGTCAAGGCCGCGCTCGACGCCGAGGCCTGACAGTCCGCTGACGACGATGAGGCGTTTCGACCAGATGGTGGTCGAAACGCCTCATCGCTGTGTCTAGCGCCGGACCTTCGTCGTCGGCAGCGACGGAGCGAGCATCGGGTGGAGCGCCGGGTCGTCGACGGACACCACCGCGACGACGCGCTTGCCGGCGTCCCCGGGCCGCGGGGTGAAGGTGTAGCCCGTCGCGCCGGCGACCGGACGACCCCCGACGAGCCAGGTGTAGCGGAAGTCCGTCACCTCACGCGACCACCGTCCGTTGCTGACGGTGAGCGTCGAGCCCACCTTCGCCTCGCCGGTGATCTTCGGCAGCCGGGTCGGGACCACGGCGCGCTTGCCGGGATCGCGCAGCGTCACGTCGTCGGCCTTCACGAACACCTGCTTGTGCGCGTACCAGAGCTGGTAGTAGCGCAGCTTGCCCTTCACGTCCGTACGGTCGTCGGGGATCGAGCCGTCGAAGGACTGCGCGTAGTAGTAGTCGGTCTCCACGTCGTCGTCGCTCACGGCGTACGTCTGTCCGGCGCCGAGCGTGTACTCCAGCGGCGCGATCGCCTGCACCGGGATCTCGTACGGCGCGTACGCCTCCGGCTCGGGATAGGCGCGACCGAAGATCGGTGCCGCGGTCGTCGACGTCGTCGTCACCGTCTTGGCGGTCGTCCGGAGCACGACGGGCCTCGTCGCCGGGTTGTGGACCCACACCAACGAGCCCGCCCACCAGACGCCGAGCCACTCGTCGCGCACCTCGGCCACGACCAGCTTGTGCCCCGACTGGATGCGTGCGCTGATGTCGCTGGCGTACGTCGTCCCCGCGGCGCCGTTGGGCTTCCAGCCCGGGTCGTTCGCCAGCGAGGCCTCGAGCGAGGGCGACTGGTAGGCGAGGACGAAGTTCGTGCCCTGGCCAGGGACGCAGTCGCCGGACCCCGGAGAGGCCTGCTGGCAGCCGGTGATTGTGTTGACGTTGTCGGCGTAGCCGCCACGGACCTCGACGACGTCGCCGGCCTTCACCGACGAGGTGTTCTTGGCCGACTGGCCGATCGGCGCCTGGACGAGGTCGAAGTAGTGCTCCCAGTCCCAGTACGGCCCCGGGTCCCAGTGCACGTTCCTCGTGGCGCCGGCGGTGACTCCCGGGACCTGGTCGTGCCCGATGATGTGGGCTCGGTCGAGCGGGATGTCGTGCTCGTGCGCGAGGTGGCGCACCAGCTTCGCCGACTGCTCGTACATCGCCTCGGTGAACCAGCCCGCCGACCCCGCCCAGCCCTCGTGCTCGATGCCGATGGAGTGGGCGTTGACATACCAGTTGCCCGCGTGCCAGCCCACGTCCTTCGGGTCGAGGTGGTTGGCGATGTGGCCGTCCGACGACCGGATCGTGTAGTTCCAGGCGAGGTAGCCCGGGTCTGTCACGAGTCCGATGGTCGGGTCGTACGCGGTCTCGGTGTCGTGGATGACGATGTACTTGAGCTTCGGCCCGCCAGGCCCGGTGCGGTCGGCCTTGTCGTGGTTGCCGTAGTTGCCGGTGCTGTCGGGGTCGGCGGGGACCAGCTTCTCGTAGCCGGCCGGGATCCACTCGCACCCGAGGTCGGGCGGACAGTCGGTCTCGGGATCGCTCGCGGACGGCGGGGCGACCTCGACCGTCGGGTCGCCATCGAGGGTCACCGTCTCGCCGCCGGAGGTCGTACGAGCGCGTCCTTCACGGAGCGTGCTCAGGACCTGACGCTCGAACGTGTCGGCGGACCCGAAGCGGGCGATCGCCGCGGTCCACCTCTGCGGTGGCGTGGACGCGTCGAGGTCGGGCGCGTACGACGCGGTCAGTGCCGCGGCTGCGCAGACGTTGGCGCGGTCGTCGCTGCGGACCGTCGAGGCGGGGATCCCGGTGAGCTCGGCGGCGCGCTCGAGCTGGCTGGCCGTACGTCGTGGGGAGCGGTCGGTCGAGCCCTTGCCCGCCCCGTCGGGGACGGCCGTCGTCGTCGACTTGAGGTTGAACATGCCGTACCCGCCGTCGTTGCTGACCCGGCCGTCGTGGCCCTCCCAGCGAGACTGCATGTAGGAGACGGCTCTGAGGAGATCCGACGGGACGTCGGCGGCCTCGGCCGCGGCGTCGAACGCCGCGTCGAGGGTGGGAGCCGCGAGGACTGACTGGCAGTTGACGGCCGGGGGGTCGGTGACGGGTGACGCGGAGACGAGCGAGGCGGGCATCGTCGCCAGCACCAGTGCTGACGCGCCGGCGACGACGCCGACCCGGAGGAGTGAGGATCGCACGCGAGGGCTCCCTTCGACACCTGATCGGATTCAGGTGATCCCTGCATGCAAGCGCACCCCACGCTGGTTGCACCACGAGACGTATCAACACCTGGGACGAATATTTGTTACGTAAACCACGGCTCGACGCCGACCTGCCCCTTGCTCGTTGTGATTCGCCGTCGAGATGCGCTCCGCATCATGAAGACGCCAGTCGGTCGAGCTCGTCGGCGGTAAGTCGGAGAGCGCCGGCTGCGACGTTCTCGTCGACGTGGGCGGGGTCGCCGGTCCCCGGGATCGCCAGGACGTGCGGGCCCTGCTGGAGGGTCCAGGCGATCCGGACCTGTGCCGGAGTGGTGCCGTGCGCCGCCGCGATGTCGAGGACCTCGGCGTCCTCACGAGCTGCGGACCGACCTCGCTCGGCGCCCTGCCCGGCGACGGCGAAGAACGGGACGAAGGCGATGCCGCGTGCGCGGCAGGCCTCGAGGACGTCCCAGGCGTCGCCGCTCGACCCGATCCCGTACCGGTTCTGCACACAGACCACCGGAGTGATCGACAACGCCTCGTCGAGGTGCCCACGATCGACGCCGGAGACGCCGATGTGGCGGATCAGACCGGCGTCGCGCAGGTCTGACAACGCCCCGACGTGCTCGCTGATCGACGTCACGGAGGGCATCTTCCGGAAGTACACGAGATCGAGGTGGTCACGGCCGAGCTGGCGGAGGTTCTCCTCGACCTGGCCGCGCAGCTGGTCGGGGCGGGCCGGTGGCAGCCACGCCCCCGAGGCGTCCCTGCCGGGCCCGACCTTGGTGGCGATGACGAGGTCGTCCCCGTACGGCGCGAGTGCGGAGCAGATCAGCTCGTTGGCCGAGCGGAGCGAGGAGAAGTAGAACGCGGCCGTGTCGATGTGGTCGACGCCGAGCTCGACCGCGCGCCGCAGCACCCGGAGCGACCTCGTGCGGTCGCTCGGCTCGCCGAGGTCGAACGCGGCGCTCCCGGTCAGCCGCATCGCGCCGAGCCCGATCCGGTTGACGGTGAGGTCACCCAGCTGCCACCTTCCGGCGCTGTCGGCAGTGATCGTCGTGGAGGTCATCGGGGGAGTCTGGCACTCGGTCGCGCACGACGAAACTGCGTTGAACGCCTCCCGGTCCTCTGGTTGTCTCACCGGGTGACGATTCCTGAGCTCGGCTGGCCGCGGAGAACCGAGCGGCTCGAGCTGCGGCTGCCCACCGACGAGGCCGTCGACGAGGTGCTCCGGTGGCGCAACCACCCCGACGTGACGCGGTGGCTGCTGCGGACGACCGTCGATCCGGGCTCCTTTCGCAAGGCCTGGCTGGCCAGCGCCGACGATCCGCTCGACCACGGAGTCTTCGTCCACCTCGGTGACGTCGTGGTCGGGCTCGCATCGTTGGGGGTGCAGGACGGGCTGGGGCAACGCGAGGACGGGGAGCCGTGGCGAGCGGCAGAAGGCACGCTCGGCTACTCGTTCGACCCCGCGTACGCAGGGCGCGGGTTCGCGACCGAGGTGGCCGGGGCGCTGCTGGAGCTGGGCTTCACCGAGCTCGGGCTGCACCGGATCACGGCCGGTTGCTTCGCCGCCAACACCGCCTCTGCCCGGGTGATGGAGAAGCTGGGCATGCGGCGCGAGCAGTACGGCGTCCGCGACTCGTGGCACTCCGAGCTCGGCTGGATCGACGGCTGCCAGTACGGGATCCTCGCCGCGGAGTGGAACCGCGGCTGATCGTGGGGTGGCACGGCTCAGGCGGGTGAGCGCTCCAAGAGTCGCGCCAAGCGGGCGAGCCCGTCCGGCGCGCCCTCGATGATCGTGGTGGCGAGGTGGCTCTGGGCGACCGGGACGGCTTCGCGGACGTACTTCGCCTCACCCTTGGACAGCTCGGCGCCCCGCAGGTCGCGTGCGGTGAGCATCGACGCGAGCAGCGCGAGGTCGTCGAGGTGGCGCCCGCGGTGGGGGTCGACGGTGATCGAGTAGGCGGCCGACTTGATGACGAGCGCGCCGAGGAGCGTCGGGCGCTGAATCGTGCCGGTGGTGTCCCCGACGGTCACCTTGACCGGCTCCGAGCGGCGCAGCGCATAGATGGCGCCCGGAGTGGCGAGAGCGGGGAACCCGCTGGCTCCGACCCCGCGCCCAGGCTGACCGGTGAAGGCGGGGATCAGGACGTCGATGGTCGCCGCGCCGCGGACCCAGCGGTGCTGCTTGCCGCTGGCGGTGAGTCCGCGCGGCTCGAACTCCGCCTCGGACAGCGCGGAGGTGACGGTCATGAGGATCTGCGGGTGGCCACGGACGTCCAGGACGGCGTCGACGTCGGGCGTCGAGCGGTACGGATCGACGCCGCGCTCGGCGCAGTGCAGGTGGACCATCTGTCCACCGACGAGCGTCCAGCCCTCGGGGACGGTCTCGGCGAGGTGGAAAAGGCCGAACCAGGACGCCTCCTGCTCGGCGCTCATGACGGGGAGCGCGATGCTCACGCCGTACCTCCTGACCTCTGCACGACCTCGGCGGGACCGGCGCTCGGTCGCGCCGACGCTCTCGCGGGATCCTAGGTGCTCGGCCAGGTCCGTTGCCAGCACCGGCCCCACCGCCGTGTCGGGGAGCCTTTCGATCAGGATCGAAATCCCTTGCCGGTCGCTCGTCCTGGAGTCCAGGGTGGTCCGGGGCGGCGGTGTGGAGCAACGGCCACATCGCCGTCCTTCGTTCTGCGTGCCACGCCTACGCGACCCTCTTGACGTATTCCCATATAGGCATATGATCGTCCCTATGGCACGCGCAGCGACGACGTCGGACGTCTTCAACGCGATCGCCGAGCCGCAGCGCCGGGAGATCCTGGTGCTGCTGCGCGCGGGCGAGCGGCCCGTGACCGAGGTGGCCGAGGAGCTGGGCATGACCCAGCCGGGAGCGTCCAAGCATCTGCGTGTGCTCCGCGAGGTCGGCCTGGTGCAGGACCGCAAGGTGGGCAAGCAGCGGCTGTACGGCCTTGACGCCGGCGGGCTGCGACCGGTCCACGAGTGGACCGGCGGGTTCGAGCAGTTCTGGAACGAGAGCTTCGACCGGCTGGACGCGTACGTGCAGGACCTCAAGCAGGCACGACAGGAGGAGTAGCGATGGCAACCACAGGATCAGGAGCGCCGGTGCAGTCCGCGACGGCCGACCGGGAGATCGTGATCTCCCGGGTCATCGACGCCCCGCCGGAGCTGGTGTTCGAGGCGTTCACCGAGGTGCGGCACCTGTCGCGGTGGTGGGGGCCGGACGGGTTCACCACGACGACGACGTCGCTGGAGTTCCGCGCCGGCGGGGAGTGGGACTTCGTGATGCACGGACCCGACGGGACGGACTACCCCGAGTGGATCACCTGGACGGAGATCACCCGGCCGGAGCGGATCGCGATGCTTCACGGCGAGTCCCGCGGCGACCCGAACGCCTTCGAGTCGGTCCTCACGTTCGAGCGCGACGGGACGGCGACCCGCATCGAGATGCGCACGGTGTTCCCCACCAAGGAGCTGCGTGACGAGGCGGCCGAGAAATACCACGCGATCGAGGGTGGTCAGCAGACGCTGGGCAACCTGGCCGCGTACGTCGCCGAGATGGCCGAGCAGGGGGCGGACGACTGATGGCCGGCACGGTGTTCTTCAGCGTGTCGATGTCGTTGGACGGGTTCATCGCGCCCGAGTCCACCGACGAGCTGATGGGTCGACAGTGGATGGAGCTGCAACGGTGGGTCTTCCCGCAGCGGTTCTTCCGGGAGAACCTCAAGCTCGGCGGGGGCGGCGAGGAGGGGCGCGACAACGACATCGTCCGAGCGACCTTCGAGCGCACCGGCGCGAGTGTCATGGGCAAGCGCATGTTCGACGCCGGCGAGGAGGCGTGGCCGGAGGAGGCGCCGTTCCACACGCCGGTCTTCGTCGTGACGCACGAGAAGCGTGACCCGTGGGAGCGGCCCGGCGGTACCACCTTCCACTTCGTCAACGACGGCATCGAGTCCGCCCTCGACCAGGCCCGCGAGGCCGCCGGCGAGCGTGACGTCCGCATCTCGGGCGGCGGCGCGACGATCCTCGAACACCTGAACGCGGGCCTGGTCGACGAGTTCTCGATCGCGCTGTCGCCCGTGCTCTTCGGCAAGGGAGTCCGCCTCTTCGAGGGTGTGGACGCCGAACGCGTCGCCCTGGAGCAGGTCCGCGCCGAGTCCTCCCCGCGGGTGACGCACCTGACCTACGCCGTTCGTCAGCGTGAGCGCTGACCTCAGGTCGACCCGGCCCGGACGAGCTCGGACGCACGGGCGCTCTCGCGAGACCCGAGGTGCTCGGCCAGGTCCGCCGCCAGCACCGGCCACCCCCTCGTGTCGGGAACCACGTCGGTGACGTGGAGGACCACGTTGCCCTCCTGGCGGGGGGCGGGCACGAGGAAGTAGTCATCGACGAGGCCGTCCAGGTCCGTCGTCGCCGCGTACGCCTCGAGCGTGGGGCTCACGATGAAGCTCCCCTCGGCACTGACTCCTGAGAGGTGCACGCGCTCGTCGTCGCGCAGGTCGTCGAGATCGCCGGGGGCAACTCGGAACTCCTGGCGATCGGCTCGCCGCGCCATCCAGGCCCGCAGCAGCGCGGCGGGGTCGTCGGACGCCCGCAGGCGCTCGGCGTACGTGTGCAGGCGGGCGCGCTCGGTCGACGCGACCGTGGGCGACCCTCCCGCCAGGAGATCGAGCAGCGCCCACGCCATCCGAGGCGAGAGCGGCCGCGAAGGTCGAGCGGCCGCCAGCGGCAGACGGCCGGGGTCGATCGCCCACTGGTTGCCGATGCGGACGGCGGGCAGCGTGCCGTCCTCGATGCGCTGGTGCACGCGTCGAGGGGTGATGGCGAGGCGCTCTGCTGCCTCGCGTACGCCGATCAGGGCCACAACACAAGTCTACGCGATCGTGAAGGGAAGTGTTCGACCTTGCCCCTCACCCTGCGAGAAAGCTGAGCCGTACCTGGCGGACAGGGTTGTCGACGTTGGTGTCCACCAGGACGACGCTCTGCCAGGTCCCGAGAGCGATCGCCCCGGCGAGGACCGGCACGGTGACCGAGGGCCCGATGAACGCCGGCAGGACGTGGTCGCGTCCGTGGCCGGGGGCGCCGTGCCGGTGCTGCCACCGGTCGTCGCGAGGCAGGAGGTCGTCGAGGGAGTTCAGCAGGTCGTCGTCGGACCCGGCGCCCGTCTCGATGACTGTGATGCCCGCGGTGGCATGGGGGACGTACACGTTGAGCAGTCCGTCGCCCTCGTCGGCGACGAACCGCTCGCAGTCGCGGGTGAGGTCGTGGACGACCGGGCGGTTGCCGGTCCGGATCTCGATCGTGTCGCTTCGCATGCCTCGATCGTGCCCCGGGACCGTCCGCGGGTGCTACCTCACCCGGCGGGCTTGGTCGCCGCGCCGTCCAACCAGAGCGTGTCGGAGGGGTCGCTGTGCGAACCCTCCGTCCCGACGTGCTTGGAGCTGATCTGGGGGCCGTTGCGGATGACGTGCCACAGCGCCATCGCATGACCGCGCCCCACGCCGTACTCCTCGTCGAGCCACGCGGCGACCTGCCCCGCCTTCGCACCCGGCTCCGCGAAGCCGCGTCCGCGCGCCTCCTCGACCAGCTCGCGGGGAGTCTTGCCGGTCTTCTTCTCGATCGCGTCGAGGTAGGCCTGGAAGGACATGGTCGTTCTCCTTGTGGGGAAGGTCAGCGCGTGCTCATCCGGTCAGACCTTGCGTGCCCGGAGAAGTCATCGCACCGTCACGCGATCGCCTCCCGCACGCGGCGGGTCATCGCAGCGAACTCCGGCGATGCTCGTAGCTCGGCGGGGTCGACGTCTGCCGACGCCCTGGCGAACGGCGCCGTCTCGTCCAGCACGATCCGCCCCGGTCGCGGGCTCATCACCAGGACCCGCGAGCCGAGCAACACCGCCTCGTCGACGCTGTGGGTGATGAACAGGACGGTCTTGCCGGTCGCGCGCCACAGGGTCAGGAGCTCGCCCTGCAACCGCTCACGAGTCAGGGCGTCCAGGGCACCGAACGGCTCGTCCATGAGGACGATGTCGGGATCGTTCGCGAGGACGCGGGCGATCTGGACGCGCTGCTGCATCCCGCCCGACAGCTCGTACGGCCGTCGCTCGGCGACGTCGGTGAGCCCGACCATCGCGAGGTACGTGTCAGCGCGCGCCCGCCGCTCGCCCTTCGCGACCCCGCGCAGTCGGGGCCCCAGCACGACGTTGCCGCGGACGTCGAGCCACGGATAGAGCGTCGGCTGCTGGAAGACGACGCCCCGCTCGGCCCCAGGACCCCGCACCTCGCGCTCGCCGACCGCGATGCGACCCGACGACGGCGCCATGAATCCGGCGACCAGACGCAGCAGCGTGGTCTTCCCGCACCCCGACGGCCCGGCGAGCGTGACCAGCTCGCCGGGCTCGATCGTGAGATCGATCCGGTCCAGCGCCGGCACCTCCGTGGCGCGGGAGGCGAAGACGTGCTCGACCTCGGTGACGCGGATCGCGTCGGCGTGCGTCCGGACCGACTGGACGGTCACTTCGCCGAGCTCGCCTTCGCCGCCGCCTCCGCCGCGCTCGCGTCCACGCCATCGGCGTACGCGGACTCCGGGCCGACGGCCGCGATGCCGTCCTGGCTGTGCAGGAACTGCGCGGTCGCGAAGAGGTCGGCGCCGAGCTTGCCAGCGAGGTAGTCCGGCGTGGCCTGCTCCGCGGCGGACAGGTAGACGAACCCGTCGAACTGCGCCCTGGCCTCGTCGGTCGTCACCCCGACCTCGACCGCCACGCTCTCGGCCGCCTTGTCCGGGTCGTCGGCGATCTGTGCGACCGCGTAGTCCTGAGCCTTGGCCCACAGGGCGAGGAAGTCGGCGTTCTCGGCGATGAAGTCGTCGGCCGCGACACCCACGTCGTACGTCGGCTTGCCCGCCTTCGCGGTGTCCTCGCTGGTGAGGATGACCGTGCCCTTGTCCTTCTTGAGCTCGCTCAGGGTCGGGTCCCACACCCAGGAGGCGTCGACGTCACCGCGCGACCAGGCCGGCGCGATCTGCTCGGGGTCGGCGTTCACGAGCGTGTAGTCGGTCGCCTTCTGCCCCGCGTCGCTGATCGCCTGGAGCAGCGAGAAGTGCGCGGTCGAGCCGAACGGCGTCGCGATCGTCTTGCCCTTCAGGCCGGTGATGTCGGTCGCGGCACCGTCACGGACCACGAGCGACTCGGCCGCACCGATGACGTCGTGGATCCAGACGACCGACACCGGCAGGTTCAGCGGCGCCGACAGGGCCTTGGTGGCCGGGGACGACCCCATGAGGCCGAGGTCGAGGCTCTTGCCGCCGAAGGCCTGGACGACGTCGCCGCCGGAGGCGAAGCTGCTCCAGCTGATCGTGGCGTTGGGCGCGCAGCTCTCGAGGATCTTCTGGTCCTTCACGACGACATCGCCGTTCGGGATCTTCTGGTAGCCGATCCGTACGGTCGAGGTGATCGACTCGTCGGCGTCCCACGGGCAACCCGAGCCTCCCCCCGCCGCGGCCTTCTCGTCACCCCCGACGCAGCCGGAGGTCAGGAGCGCGAGCGCGGACAGGGTGGCGGCCGCAACAGCCTTGGAGCGGACGTTCTTGATCGGTTCGGGCTTCATGTCAGGCCTTTCCTCGCCAGGGGACGAGCGTTCGTTCGATGAGACGGATGACGGCGTCGAGCGCGATGGCGGTGAGACCGATGACGAGGATGCAGGCCACCGACAGCGCGATCTTGTTCTGCGTGCCCGAGAGATAGGCGAGCCCGCCGATGCCGGGCAGGCCGTTGACCAGCTCCGCGGCCACGACGGTGGTCCACGCGAACCCGACGGCGACCCGCAGACCGCTGAGGATGTCGGGCAGCGTCGCGGGCAGGACGACGGAGGTGACGGCCTGACGCCGGGAGGCGCCGAGCGAGAGGACGGCGTTGACCTGGTCCTCGCGCACGCCGCGGACCCCGTTGATCGTCGCCAGGGCGATCGGCGGGAACGCAGCGAGGAACAGCAACCAGATCTTGGACGTGTCGTAGATGCCGAACCACGCGACGAGGAAGCCCATGTAGGCCAGCGGCGGGATCGACCGCAGGACGTCGAGATAGGGCCCGGCGACCCGCCGTACGGACGGGACGGTGCCCATCACCAGGCCGAGCGGGACGCCGACCACCACCGCGAGGGCCAGACCGATACCGATGCGGCGCAGGCTGACGACGAGGTGCTCCCAGAGGAAGTAGTTCTCCTCCCCGCGGACCACGCGGTCGATGCCGCCACCGATCGGGTGGTAGGTGTTGGCCCGGACGAACGCATCCCACACCTCGAGAGGGCTCGGAGCGAGGTACGCCGGCTGGACCCAGCCGGAGGCCGCCACCAGCGACCAGGTGAGCAGTACGGCGGCAGCGGTCGCCAGCGGCGGGAGCCAGCCGAGGCGGTGCGGTCGTCGGAGCATGATCGGGACCGTACGGCGCCCCGCCGCCGCCTCGGCCCGATTCTCGCCGGGCGGCTCGAACCGGTCTCGTTTCACCCGGGGTGAGCGATACCCGTGCCCGGAGAGCGTCTACGAGGGAGGGTTGGCTCGGTCTGCCGCCGTCACCGAGGAGTCGCATGAAGATCCACTGGTTCCTGCCCACGACCGGCGACAGCCGAAGCCTCGTCGGGGGCGGGCACAGCGTCCCCACCGAGCTCGCCCGGGCCGGCGGCGCCGCCCACACGGCCGGTCGATACCGGGAGCCGGACCTCGACTACCTCGTCGACGTCGCGCGGACTGCGGAGCGCCTCGGCTTCGAGTCGGTGCTGACCCCGACCGGCACCCCGTGCGAGGACGCCTGGGTGATCGCGTCCGCGCTGCTGTCGCAGACCACCCGGCTGAAGTTCCTCATCGCCGCGCGGCCAGGGCTGGTCAGCCCGACCCTGCTGGCGCAGATGGCCTCGACGTTCCAGCGCGTCTCCGGCGACCGCCTGGCGATCAACGTCGTGGTCGGCGGCGATCCCTCGGAGCAGCGGCGCTTCGGTGACCACGTGACCAAGGACGACCGCTATGCCCGCGCTGAGGAGTTCCTCGAGATCTTCCGCGGCGCGTTCACCGGCGACGGGTACGACCGGCAGGGCGCGTACTACGACGTGACCGACGCCCGGACCCGCAAGCCGGCGACCGTCCCGCCGATCTACCTCGGGGGCTCCTCCGCGGCGGCCGGTCCCGTGACGGCACGGCAGGTCGACGTGTATCTGACGTGGGGTGAGCCGCCGGCGCAGGTCGCCGACAAGATCGCGTGGATCCGCAAGCTCGCGGAGGAGGAGGGGCGCGACGTCCGGTTCGGTATCCGTCTGCACACCATCTCCCGCGACCGCACCGAGGACGCGTGGGAGGTCGCCGACCGGCTGCTCGCCGATCTCGACCCGGCAGACGTCGCGAAGGCACAGGCGGTCCTGGCCTCGAGCGAGTCCGAAGGGCAGAAGCGGATGCGCGAGCTCCACGGCGGCTCTGCGCCGCGCGACGCCCGCAGCCTCGAGGTCTATCCCGGCCTGTGGTCCGGCGTCGGGCTCGTCCGGTCCGGCGCGGGCACGGCACTCGTCGGCAGCCACGAGGAGGTCGCCGACCTGATCGGGGAGTACGCCGCCCTGGGGATCGACGAGTTCGTGCTGTCGGGCTACCCGCACGTCGAGGAGGCGTACTGGTTCGCCGAGGGCGTGACGCCGATCCTGCGTCAGCGGGGACTGCTGGCGTGACGATGGCACCAGCGGACCATCTCGCGGCATCAGCCCTCGATGACGTCCAGCACGCCTTCCGCGCCGCGATGTCCCACGTCGCGGCCGCGGTGTCCGTCGTGACGGTGCTCGAGGACGGCGTCCCCCACGGCACGACCGTCAGCGCGTTCATGTCGTTGTCGATGGAGCCGCCGATGATGCTGGTCTCACTCGACGCGCGTTCGTCGCTGCTGACCCGCGTACGGCTGGGATCGCGCGTGGGTGTCAACGTTCTCGCCGACGGTCAGAGCCCGGTCGCGACGCGCTTCGCGACCAAGGGCGGCGACCGGTTCGCCGAGCTCGCCTGGCAGGTCGAGGACGGCGCGCCGGCCCTGCGCGAACGCCACGCGTGGGTCGCCCTCGACGTGGACCGGCTCGTCCCGGCGGGCGACCACGTGCTCGTCCTCGGGCACGTCCGCGCGGCCGAGACCGGCACGGCGCACCCCCGCCCGCTCACCTACTGGCGCCGAGCGTTCGGCACGCACTCCTGACCTGCCGACTCGCTGGGCGCGCGCCGAGCCGTGCGACGAAAGAACCTCGCCGAATCACCACGAGATTCGGCGAGGTCCCTTGCGCGATGTCGTCGTCAGCCCACGCGGACCGCGGTGACCGAGACGCCGGCGACGTAGTTGCCGCTGCCCGTCGAGCTGCCGTCGGCGTTGTAGCCGAACACGAAGGCGTTCACCTTGGTCGTCTCGTCGATGGTGACGACACGGGTCACCGAGGTGCTCTGCTCGATGTTGCCGGTCGGGAACTCACCGGTGAACGCGGTTCCCATCTCCTGTCCCGACTCCGAACGGATCGCGAGCTGGAGGACGGGGCTCGAGGCCTTCTTGTCGTCGATCCGGTCGAAGCCCGCGTACCCGTTGATCAGGTACGTCCCGGGTTCGAGCGTCATGCTGTTGCCGACCTGGGTCTTTCCCTCGCTGAACTTGCCGCCGATGTTCTTGATCACGGCGCCGTCCTCGATCTTCCCGGCGAAACCGCCCTTGACATCGGTCGCCGGGTCGCCCTTCTCACCCTTCTCGCCCTGGGGCCCCCGGGCGCCGGGATCGCCCTTCTCGCCCTTGGCGCCCTCAGCGCCCTGGGGCCCTTGGGCGCCGGGATCGCCCTTCTCGCCCTTGGCGCCCCGGGCGCCGGGCTTGCCGGTCCGGTCGAGCTTGTCCTGAACCCCCGGCGCGAGGTCGCGCTTCCGGATGGTTCCGTCGTTGATCTCGCTGGACTTGACGTGCCCGGTCTTGATGTGCTTGGAGCGGACGGCGTCGGAACGGATGTCGTTGGCGCCGATCTTGGCCGCTGCGACGGCACTCCCCGAGGACAGGGCACCGATGGCGAGGACGGAGGCCGCGCCGATGGCGATGGCCTTGGAGTGCTGCTTCAGCTTCGACATGTGATCCTTCCTTGATCAGCCGGTGGGCCTTGTGCCCGTCGGACATCGGGAGACGAGCAGGTGCCCGCGCGGGGCGTCAGCGCGATGGGGTGGAGAGTCTCGTGGTCGCTCCCGTGTCAGAAGCACAGGGTGAGACAGACGGTGGTGTCGCGACCACGAGCGAGGTCGGCAAGGTCTGCGGGGCGCTCCGCGAGGCGGAGTCTGGACAGGTGAGCGGATCCGGACGACCGGTCCGAGATTCGGCTGTTGTACCCGATGGAGACCTCCCGAGGTCGGTGGAGTTCGGGCGCGGCGATCTCCAGCCAAACGGGTCGAAGTCGCCGGCCGTATGTCCTCTTTGTACGCATTCGATTTTAGCGAGAGTGCATGCCCGCACTCCTGCCTGACCTGAGATCCGCGTCACGATCACCGGCATCGCGGCGCAGCGGCCACCACCCCGTCACGCCCAGTTGTGCGGACAGGACTGCCCGGAGCGTCCTCGATCGAGCACCTCCACGTTCGAGATGCATCCTCTGCCGAGATACGTCGCGGCCGCGGTGTCCGTCGTGACGGTGCTCGAGGACGGCGTCCCCCACGGCACGACCGTCAGCGCGTTCATGTCGTTGTCGATGGAGCCGCCGATGATGCTGTCTCACTCGACGCGCGTTCGTCGCTGCTGACCCGCGTACGGCTGGGATCGCGCCTGGGCGGCAACGTCCTCGTCCCTGGGGCACGTCTCTGTGGCCGAGACCGGCACGACGCACCCGCTCGCTCACCTACTGGCGCCGCGGCTTCGGCACCCACGCGTGATCGAGGACAGGACCGGTCTCGACACGGACGGCGACGGTGCACCCCTCGTGCGCAGTACCCGCGGAACCGTAGGTCCTCGGTTCAACGCCAGCGCGCCGACGGCCGCGTGCGAGCCCCGATCCGTTCCTCGAGGGCAGCGATCTCGTCCATCACATCGGCAGCGACCCAGATCCGGTTGCGGGACCGGCCGGTGATCTCGTGCAGGATGCCTGCGTCCTCCACGGCGTCGATCGCGTCGTACGACCTCGCACGTGACGCCCCCGTGATCGCCTCGACGGCTGCGATGTCGACGATCGGATGCTCGAGCAGCGTTCCGACGAGTGTCTGTGCGGCGGAGCCGCGTCGGGTTCCGACGCGCTCCTCCCAGAGAGAGGGCAGTGCCGCCAACCGCTCTGCGGATGCTTCCGCGGCCTCGGTTGCCGTCATGGCAGCCGAGGCGACGTACCGGACGAGCGGTTCCACGTCACCCGCGCGATAGTCCGCCAACCTGTCGAAGTACGTGTCCACGTCCGCGAGCATCACCGCGGCGATCGGCACGACCGTGCGACGCGTCGTCCCGCGACGGCGGAACACGGCGCTGATGAGACCGCGGCCGATTCGGCCGTTGCCGTCGTTGAACGGATGGATCGCCTCGAACTGTCCATGCGTGACCGCGGCCTGGGCGACGGGGCTGAGGTCGTCGCGGTTGGCGAAGTCGACCAGGTCGGACATCAGGTCCTGGACAACCTCCGGAGGGGGCGGAACGTGCGCAGCGTTGCGGGGGGTGAAGTCGCTGCCGCCGATCCAGTTCTGCTGCGTACGATAGCTTCCGGCCGCGCGGTGTTCGAGGAGATCATCGGCAAGCAGCGCCGCATGCGCGGACAGGATCGCACCTTCGGACAGCGGGGCGCCGTCATCGCACGACTCCGTGAGCTCACGCAGCGCCAGGGTGGCGGCGAGCGTACTCGTCGCGCTCCTCGTCGACTCCTCGCCGAGGCTGGCGCGCGCGAGATCGTCGAGGTCGGCGTACACACGCTCGATCCGCGACGAGGCCACCGACTCCGTCCGCGTGAGGAACTCCGCGAGGGACGAGAGGTAACGGCCCGGGCCAGCGTCGAGTGACACGACTCCTTGGCCAGCGGCCTCGCACAGGGCGGCCGTGTCCGCCGTGAGCGGTGGGGACAGCGCGCCGATCCGTGCTGGAATCTCGGTCTCGACGTGATCGAGCATCCGATCCGCTCGGCTGGGACGGCGGCCGTCGGTGCTGCGAAGATCGGGATTTGTTCGCCACCGTCGCCGTTCGAGAGAAACCGACGGCCACCCGCGATCTGAGACCTCCATGGCACTTAGTATCACATATTTGACTAAGTGATACTAACGCCGTAGGTGCTCTCGTTTGCGATCTCGCTCCAGCGGCCTAGATCGAGCGCCTCCACGTTCGAGATGCATCCTCTGCCGAGATACGTAGCGTGGGCACGGTGCCACCGGGCGTGGGGAAGTCGGCGAGCCTGCCGATGCGTCGGGTGGACACCTGGGGGAAGTCATGTCTCGTACGCAACTCGGGCGCGCAGCGACCTTGTTGGTGGTGCCGTCCGTCCTCGCTCTCGCCCTGATCGCACCGGCCTCCGCGAAGGCGCCACCGACTCCGTCCGGCCTTCCGGCCGCGATCGAGGCGGGCGCGCCGTACGTCGGACCGATCAGCTGCGCGAAGCCGCACAAGGGGACGTCCCGCCTGGGCGCGCTCCTCGTCCGCACCTGGCCCGTGACCAGGTGGTCGGGAGCTCGGGACTGCTCGACGGCGACCAGCGAGCACCACGACGGGCGGGCGATCGACTGGACGACCAACGCACGGACCGTCCGCGGCAAGAAGCGTGGCACCGACCTGGCGGCGTGGCTGCTGCGCTCGGACGGCCGGGGCAACCGCTACGCGAACGCCCGCCGCCTCGGCGTCATGTACATCATCTGGAACAACAAGATCTGGTCGTCCTACCGCCCCGGCTGGCGCGTCTACAACGGCTGCACCGCCAAGAGCCGCGCCGGGACGGCGTACGACACCACCTGCCACCGCAACCACGTGCACCTCTCGCTGTCGTGGCCCGGCGCACGCGGCTACACCTCGTACTGGGACAAGTCCGTGGCCAAGGTCAACTACGGGCCCTGCCGCCCGGCCGACCTCAACTGGGCCGCGCGCTACACGAAGCGCCGGGCGACCCCGTGCCCTCGCTATCCGCGGGTGACCGCACGCGCGGGCTCGTCGACGCTGCACCGGACGCTCGTCGCCTACTCCGGGCTCCGGATCAGTTCGGGCACGCGCGGCCCGGCCGTCCGTGCGGTCCAGCAGGCGTTGCGCATCCGGGTCAGCGGCGTCTGGGACGCACGGTCGCGTGGGGTGATGCGCTCCTACAAGAGCGCCCGCCGCATGGGGTCGAGCTCGGTCGTCGGCAACGGTGTCTGGCGTTCGCTGCTCGCGCAGACGGCGCCGAGGCCGACGGCACGGGTGATGTGACGGCGCCCGGCGCGGCCGAGGCTAGCGCTTCTTCTTCTTTTTCTTCTTCAGGACCTTGACCGTCTGCGTGGTCGACACCGTCGACTTCCAGCCCTTGCTGCCGCTCTTGGCCCGCACGACCACGCGGTAGCGCTTGGTGCCCTTGGAGGTCATGCGGACCTTGGTGGACACCCGGCCGGTCTTGGAGGTGCGCAGCGTCTTGACCTTGCGCCACTTGCCCTTGCGCCACTGCTGCAGCACGACCTTCGCGCGCTTGGCGGGGAGACCGACCGAGGTGACGCGGGCCTTGAAGCGGACCTTCTGCCCGACCCGCACCTTGGCCTTCGAGCGGGAGAAGCTGACCTTGGCGGCCAACCGCGCGAACTCGTTGACCGACGTGACGACGGTGGCGGCGCGACCGTTGACGGAGACCTTGAGCGCCGTACGGCCGCCCACGGAGGTCCGGGCGAGACCCGGGTTGCCGCTGGCGGTGAGGACGGTGACGACGCGTGCCGTCCGACCCGTCGCCACGCTCACCGGCACCCGGACGACCGACCCGCGGGTCGAGCGGCCGTACGACTGACCGAGCGTGCCGGCGGACGTGGTGGCGCCGGAGACGCGGGGTGCCCCTGTCGTCAGGAACCGGGCGTTGCGGACGGTGCCCGTGGAGTCTGTCCCGGTGAGCGCGACGGCGCGGCCGCCGACCCGGGCACCGACGCCCGACGGGAGAACCCACTGCTGCTGCACGGTGCCGGACGTCTTCGTCGCGCGGACGAGGTCCTCCACGACGACCGCGTCGATGCCGCGCAGGTAGTAGACGCACCGTGCCA
Organism: Mumia sp. zg.B17; assembly: GCF_019550915.1. Lineage (GTDB taxonomy): Bacteria > Actinomycetota > Actinomycetes > Propionibacteriales > Nocardioidaceae > Mumia. The sequence goes on along the minus strand of NZ_JAHWCI010000008.1, from coordinate 600,173 downwards.
GCTCGAAGCCGCTGCTGGCGAGGTAGCCCGGGTCGTAGACACAGGTGCGGTCGGTCGAGGCCGATGTCGCCGACGCCTGCACCCGGCCGTACACCGCACGGTTGGGAGTGCCCGGAGCGACGAGCGCACTGTGGGCCGTGCGCCGGATGATCGCCGAGCGCAGCCCCGAGCCGTTGTACGCGTACGGGCCGGGGTCGGCGATCCACGAGACCCCGTCGGCGTACATCGTCATCGCGGTCGTGTCGGCGTGACGGTGCGACGGGAGGGCGTAGCGGTCGGCCGTACGGACGGAGTAGAAGGTCGAGGAGGTGTCGACGCCCGGGACCCAGCCGGACCGGCCGAACGCGTAGCCGCCGGCGTAACGGCGATAGGTGGCGCTCGGCTTGCGGCCCGCCTTGCCCGAGGTGCGGACCCACTCGGCCTCGGACGTCCCGCTGAAGACACCCGACGGGATCTTCTGGAGGTGGGTGTCGCCGATGGTCTCGAGGTAGCGGTCGGGCCGGCTCGCCTGCGCATAGAACGAGCCGCGGGCGTTGAGCATCGTCGCGACCTTCGACGCCGACGACGTCGCGCCGTACAGCGTGAAGACATTGACGGCGCGGTGCATGATCGTGCCGAGATAGAGGCCGTAGCCCGGCGCGCCCTCGAGGTCGGAGCCATCAGCGTGCGCGAGGCGCTGGGCGACGTTGACCGTCTGGTCGCGCAGCCTGACGCGCTGCGCCTCGGTGCCGGCCTGTCGAGCCCCGGCGTAGGCCGCGAGCTTGAGGTTCATCATCGTGTTGTTGCCAGAGGTGCCGTAGGCGAGTGCCTTCGGCAGCTCGGCCTTCAGCTGCTTGCCCGCCCAGGCGCGGTGTGTCGCCGACGCCGCGAGTCTGCTCATGCAGACGAAGGTGCCGATGCGGAAGCCGAGGTATTGCGGGTGGTTCTGCCAGTAGGTGCGCTTCTTGACCGGGTTGTCGCGGACCCAGTCGACCATCAGTGCAGTGAACCGGGCCTGCATCGCCGCACCCTCGGCGTCGCCGAGGCCCAGGCCGGTCTTGAGCAGCGGCAACGCCCAGTGCAGCGAGTGGATGTAGCGGTCGCCGGCCAGGTCGAGCCCGGCCTGCGGCTTCCACGAGGGGTTGGCGGCGAGGGTCATGGTGCCGTACTGGCCCATGTCGACGCGGCCGTTCATGATCGCTCGCGCGCGGTCGAGGTCGGCGCGCGTCAGGGAGCCGAGCGTGTGCATGTTCTCGCACACCCCGTCGTAGCCCGCGGCGGCGGCCGCTGGGCTCGGCGCGGCGACGGCCTGGACGGCGACGACGCCGGAGACGCTCAGCGCCGCGGCGACGGCGACGCCGGTGAGTCGGCGAACCACGGGCGTACGGCGGCGCGGGGCGATGCTGCGGGGGAAAGGCATAGGCCAGCCATAGTTGCAGACCGGGGGGTCGCCCGGAAGTCATCTCGAGCCGGTATCCGGCGAGACCCCGTACATTTCCCGCATGGACCTGCGTGACGACGATCTGACGTCGCTGGCGAACTCGCTGGCCGAGCTCGTCGGAGCACCGATCACGATCGAGGACCCCCAGGCGAACGTCCTGGCCTACTCCCAGAGCCTGGACGCCGACCGCTCGCAGGCCGTCGACGACGCCCGCATCACCACGATCCTCGGCCGCCAGGTGCCCCCGCACTACCGCACGCTGCTCGACGAGGCAGGCGTCTACAGCCAGATCTCGCGGTCCCAGGACGTCGTCACCGTGGACCTTCCCGGCTCCGGCATGACGCAGCGGGCGATCGTGGCCGTGCGTGACGAGACGGGCACGCTGCTCGGGTCGGTCTGGGCGGCCGTACCCGCCGGGCTGACCAAGGTGCAGCGGCAGGCGCTGCTCGACGGCGCGCCGGTCGTCGCGCGCGGGCTGGTCCGCCAGCGGGAGCGCGCCGACTCCTCCCGCCGCCGCACCGTCGAGGTCGTCGAGGCACTGCTGCGCGGGGGCGACGACGCCGCGCGTGCGGCGGACTCGGCCGGGCTCCGCTCGCCCTGCACCGTGGTCGTGCTCGCGTCGGACCGGCCCGACGACGTGGTCCCCGCCCACCGGGCGGGAGCGTTCGTCCTCCACCTCGCCGCCGTGGCGCCGAGCGCCGCTGCCGCCCAGGTGGACGGTGTGGTCTACGCCGTGGTCGCCGGCGACGAAGCAACGGCCGCGCGGCTGGCCCGCGACTTCCTCGCCCGCTCTCACGGCCCTCTCGTCGTCGGCGTCGGGCGTACGGTGGAGTCCCCCGAGGCGATCGACCTCTCGGCCCGTGACGCCGACGGCGTCGTCCGCGTCCTGCGTCGCCGCGGTCGTACGGGCGCCGTCGAGACCGTACGGAGCACCCTCACCGACGTCGTCGCGATGCGTGCCGCGGACGCCTTCGCCGGCTACGAGGACTTCAGTCCCCTCACGGCCCTGGAGCGCTTCGACGCCGAGCACCACGCCGACCTGCTGTCGAGCGCGCGCGCCTACCTCGCCCACGGCGGCGACGTCGGTGCGGCAGCGGCGTCGCTGCACGTGCATCCCAACACCCTCCGCAACCGGCTCCGCCGCGCGTCCCAGGCGGTCGGTGTCGACGTCGACGACCCCGACACCCGTCTCCTGCTGGCACTCCACGTCAAGCTGCGCGAGCTCGACGCCTGAGCCCGCGCGGTCGCGGGCGTGACGGGTGTGCGATCGCACACCGGTGCCTCGCCGATCGTGGCCGAACGCACAGCCCGCGGGACGCCATGCCGTCCGACCATGAGGGGATGAGCACACCGGGCAGCGCCGCGAGCGCGTCGAGCACCCCGCAGCACGTCGTCGTCGCCGGGGCAGGCATGGTCGGTCTGTCGACGGCGTGGTTCCTCCAGGAGCGCGGCGTCCAGGTCACCGTCGTCGACCGGGCGGGCGTCGCGGCCGGCTCGTCGTGGGGGAATGCCGGGTGGATCTCCCCCGCGCTCACGCTGCCGCTGCCCGAGCCCGCCGTCCTCTCGTACGGTCTGAAGGCGATGCTCAGCCCGTCCTCTCCGGTCTACGTGCCGCTGACGGCCGACCCCAAGCTGCTGCGCTTCCTCGTCGGCTTCGCGCGCAACTGCACCCCGAAGCGGTGGCGCTCGGCGATGGCGGTCTTCGCGGCCCTCAACCGTGACGCGCTCGGCGCCTACGACGTGCTGGGCGACGGCGGTGTTGCCGGCCACGCGGTGGACGAGCCGATCCAGGACGCCGACCCGTTCCTCGCGGGGTTCAGCTCCGTGGAGAACCGCACGACGCTCGTCGAGGAGCTGGCCCATGTCGTCTCCTCGGGCGGCTCGGTGGACTACGACCTGCTGAGCGGTGAGGAGATCCGCTCGCTCGAGCCGACCCTCGGCGACGGCGTACGCGCCGGTGTCCGGATGCTGGGGCAGCGATACGTCAACCCGCCGGCGTACGTCGGGTCCCTGGCGGAGTCGGTGGTGGCTCGCGGCGGCGAGATCCGCGCCGGGTTCGACGTGAAGGACGTGCTCGACCTCGGGGCACGCGGGGTGGAGGTGCTCGCGCGCACCGGCGAGCGGCTGCGCGCCGACGCCGTCGTCCTGGCCACCGGGACATGGCTCGGTGATCTCGCCCGGGCGTACGGGGTGAAGCGCGTCGTCCAGGCCGGTCGTGGCTACAGCTTCACCGTCGTCCCCGAGCAGATGCCCAAGAACCCGATCTACTTCCCGGTCGAGCGCGTCGCGTGCACACCGCTCGGTGATCGCCTGCGCGTGGCGGGGACGATGGAGTTCCGCGACCCCGACGCCCCGTTGGAGCCGGCGCGGATCGAGGCGATCGTGGCGTCGGCGCGGCCGATGTTCACCGGCGTCGACTGGGACGCACGGCAGGAGGAGTGGGTCGGCTCGCGCCCGTGCACGACCGACGGGTTGCCGCTGGTCGGAGCGACGCGTTCGCCGCGGGTCCACGTCGCGGGTGGTCACGGAATGTGGGGCATCGCCCTCGGGCCGCTCACCGGGCGGATGGTGGCGGACGCGATGACGGGCCGCCAGGCGCCTGCGTACGCGCGTCACCTCGACCCTCTGCGCTGAGGTATCTCATCTCCTGCTGACATTTCGGTCGAATCAGGTCGAGGGCTCCAGGCGGCCGTTCTGAGTCGGTATGCTCGGCCCGGAGCACCTGCCGTGGTCACCGTCGACCGCGTACGCGTCCGGTCCCGGCGCGATCGGCTGAACGGAGGATTCGACCCATGGCGTTTCTGCTGCGCATCGAGCTTCCTGACGTCCCCGGGTCGCTCGGTGCCGTCGCCAGCGCACTCGGCGAGGCGGGAGCCGACATCCACGCGATCGAGATCGTGGAGCACCGCGGCGACGGCAAGGCCGTCGACGACGTGCTCTTGGAGCTGCCGGTGACGACGATGCCCGACCAGCTCATCACCGCGTGCCACCGGCTCGACGGCGTACGCGTTCAGTGGATCTCGCGCTACAACGCCGGGGCCAACCTCTCGATGGACCTCGAGGCTGTCGAGGCGTTCACCGCCGAGCCGGCGCGTGCCCTGGAGAGCCTGGTCGACCGGGTGCCCGAGACCTTCCGCTCGGACTGGGCTCTGCTGCTCGCCCTCGGTCCGGACGGCCAGCAGGTCCTCCACGCGACCGCGACCGCACCTGAGCGGGTCCCCGACGTCGAGAAGTGGTTCACGCTCGAGCAGGCCCAGCGGCTCGCCCACGTCCCCGACTGGGGCTCGATGGTGCTCGCCGGCGCCCCGGTGCCTCAGCGCGACGCGGTGGTCGTCTTCGGCCGCCACGGTGGTCCGCCGGTCCTCGACTCCGAGCTGGCCCGGCTCGGGCACATCGTGGCCCTCGCGGCGTCCGTGGCCGCCGCGCTCTGACCGCCAGCTCGAGCCGGGCGCCGACGTCAGATGCAGCCCAGCCGCTCGACGACCCGGGGCCAGCGCTCGACCCGTTCACCGCTCCCGACGTAGGCCCAGGCGCCGTCGGCGGAGAGCCACAGGTGGTCGCTTCCACGACGGAAGCCGGTGTCCCTGGCGTCGGGAGCGAGCGCGACCGATGAGGCGTAGGGCCCTGCGAAGAAGTCGGCGAGGCTGGCATCGGGCTCCCGGACGTACTCGGCCTTGCCGACCCTGAGGAAGGTCATGTGCTCCCAGGCGCAATGCTCCGCTCCCGCGTACGAGGTGATCCGGCGGGTCGACACCCGGCCGGTGGCGTCGGACCACACCTGGACCCCCGCCGCCTCGGCCACCTCCTCGGGAAGCTCGGCGTAGTCGCAGCGCGCCCAGGACTCGACGTACCACCCCTTCTCGCCGAAGGCCTCGCCGTCGCGGGCGATCACGGCCTGCCGTACGCGGCCGTCGGCAGTGAAGGTGAACAGCGTGCGGGGACCGTCCGCTCGAACCACCCGGTAGCCGTCGCGGACCCCGTCGAGCTGCCGCTCGTCGAAGGCCGTACGCAGCGCCTCCTCCGCATCGTCGCTGAGCGCGCCGTCGTCGTGCTCGTCCGGATAGCCGTTGCCGCCCTCCGCGGTCCCGTCGCACTCCACGACCTGGTGCGCAGCACCCTGCCGCCCTTCGACAGCGAGCGGTCCTTCGTACGTCCCGGTTACGAGGTCCTGACCGCATGCGGTGCAGGCCAGCATCAGGAGTGCAGCAGCGAGGGCAGGAGAGAGCAGGCGGTGACGGCGCACGGAGTCCTACTTCGCGTCGGTCACCGGGACGTGCGCCGAGTGGCTGCGGCCGAGCGCCGCGACCTCGCGCTCCATCTGCGGCACCGTCCTCTTGACCAGGCGCTTGGCGATCGGCTCGGCGACCGCTGAGGAGAAGAGCGGCTTGGTGAGGTTGGCGACCAGGACCCCCTTGGGGACGTAGACCCGGCGCTTCTTCTTCTCCAGCCCGTGCGTGACCGCCTCGACGCACTCCTCCAGCGACGTCGTGCCGTTGGCCGGCCACGGGAGCCGTCCGCGGATCGCCTTGAACGACGGGAGGTCGTCCTCCGCCCCGCGGACGATGTCGGTGTCGATCCACGAGGGGTGGCAGACGCCGACCTTCACGCCGTGGACCCACATCTCCTGGCGGTACGCGAGGGCGAGGGCCTCGACGCCCGCCTTGCTCGCGTTGTACGGCGCCAGGCCCGCGAGCGGTGTGAATGCCGCCAGCGAGGAGACGACGAGGACGTATCCCTTCGTGGCGATCACGTGCGGAGCTGCCGCGCGGAGCGTCCGGAAGACGCCGTTGAGGTTCACGTCCACCACCCGCTCGAACGCGCCGGGATCGATCTGGCGCACCGTGCCGTACGCGGCGATGCCGGCGTTGGCGAGCACGTGGTCGATGCGGCCGAAGCGGTCCGCGGCGGCATCGACGGCGGACTGGACCGCGGCCGTGTCGCGGACGTCGGCCTCCCACCAGGCGGCGGCGTCACCCAGCTCGGCGGCGAGGGACTTCAGCTCGTCGGGCTCGAGGCCGAGGAGCGCGACGCGACCTCCACGACGGACGTACTCGCGGGCGACACCTGCGCCGATGCCGCGTGCGGCACCGGTGACGACGGCAACCTTGCCGGTGAAGGATGAGGGCATGGCCGCCAAGATACCGTCGGTATCCCGCCATGCGCCACCCTCGATGTCACATGGTGGCGGTCAGGTCAGGTGGCGAGTGCCCGGAGGATGTCCTCGACCCGCTCCTTGGCGTCCCCGAACAGCATCTGGGTGTTGTCGCGGAAGAACAGCGGGTTCTGGACGCCCGCGTAGCCCGCCGCCATCGACCGCTTGAACACGATGACGTTCTCGACCTCCCACACCCGCAGCACCGGCATCCCGGCGAGCGGGCTCGTGGGGTCCTCGGCTGCGGCGGGGTTCACCGTGTCGTTGGCGCCGATCACCAGCACCACCGACGTCTCGGCGAAGTCGTCGTTGATCTCGTCCATCTCGAGCACGATGTCGTACGGGACCTTGGCCTCGGCGAGCAGCACGTTCATGTGCCCGGGGAGGCGGCCGGCGACCGGGTGCACGCCGAAGCGAACCTCGATGCCGCGGTCGCGCAGCCTACGGACGAGGTCGGCGACCGGGTACTGCGCCTGAGCCACCGCCATCCCGTACCCGGGGGTGATGACGACCGACCGCGCGTTCTTGAGGAGCTCGGCAGCATCGGCGGCGGTGATCTCGCGGTGATCGCCGTAGTCGGTCGCGTCACTGGTCGCGGCCTCGATGCCGAAGCCGCCGGCGATGACGGAGAGGAACGAGCGGTTCATCGCCTGGCACATGATGTAGGACAGGTAGGCACCCGACGACCCGACGAGCGCGCCGGTCACGATCAGCAGGTCGTTGTTGAGCAGGAAGCCTGACGCCGCCGCGGCCCAGCCCGAGTAGCTGTTGAGCATCGACACGACGACGGGCATGTCGCCACCGCCGATCGAGGCCACGAGGTGCCAGCCGAGCGCCAGCGCGACGACGGTGACGAGGATCAGCAGCGTGAGGTTCGGGGAGATGACGAACCAGACCGTCAGGATCACGAAGACGACGAGCGCGCCGGTGTTGATGAGGTTCTTGCCCGGCAGCATCAGCGGCGCCGACCGCATCTTCGCCGACAGCTTGAGGTTGGCGACGATCGAGCCGGTGAAGGTCACGGCGCCGATGAAGATGCCGATGAAGATCTCGGCGTGGTGGATGTCGGCCAGCGAGCCGGTCAGGTGGTTCGGCGCCAGGTAGCCGTTCCAGCCCACCAGCACCGCGGCGAGGCCGACGAAGGAGTGCAGGAGCGCGATCAGCTCGGGCATCTGCGTCATCGCGACGCTCCGCGCCCGCCACAGTCCCAGCGCGGCGCCGATCGCGACGGCCACGAGCAGCAGCGCGATCGCGTCGGCGTCGGCGACGTCGGCGACGAGCACGAACGTCGCCACGAGCGCGATCCCCATGCCGGCGATCCCGTACCAGACACCGTTGCGTGACGTCTCGTGCTTGGACAGCCCGGCCAGGGACAGGATGAACAGCAGCGACGCGACGATGTACGCCGCGGTGGCAGCACTCTGTGCGGTCATGGCGGCGTCAGTCCTTCGAGAACATGCTGAGCATGCGACGGGTCACGGCGAAGCCGCCGAAGACGTTGATGGAGGCCAAGAGGATCGCGATGAACGAGAGGACACGGATCACCGTGGCGTTGTCGGCCCCGTCGTCGACCGAGATCTGCAGCATCGCGCCGACGACGATGATGCCGCTGATCGCGTTGGTCACCGACATCAGCGGCGTGTGCAGGGCGTGGTGCACCTTGCCGATCACGTAGTAGCCGACGACGACCGCGAGCGTGAGCACCGTGATGTGCTCCGGCAGCGGCGCGGGCGCGAAGGCGTTGACGAGGAAGAGCGCGAGGATCCCGGTGCCGATGAGGCCCCACGTGACGGCAGGCTTGGCCGGCGCCTTGGCCTTGGTCGCGGGTACGGGAACGGGTGCAGCGGCTGCCGGGGGCGCCGCCGAGACGGCGACCGGGGGTGGCGGCCACGTCTTCTCGCCGTCTCGGACCACGGTGACCGTGCGCTGGACGACGTCGTCGAAGTCGAGGACGAGCTCTCCGTCCTTGGCCGGCGTGAGCAGCTTGAGCAGGTTGACGAGGTTGGTGCCGTACAGCTGGGAGGCCTGCGTCGGGAGGCGCCCGGCGAGGTCGGTGTAGCCGAGGATCGTCACCCCGTTGTCGGTGACGACCTTCTCCCCCGCGACGGAGCCGGCCACGTTGCCGCCCTGGCCGGCGGCCATGTCGACGATGACGCTGCCCGGCTTCATGCTCGCCACGTCGGCCTCGGTCAGCAGCCGCGGTGCGGCACGCCCGGGGATCAGCGCGGTCGTGATGACGATGTCGACGTCGAGGACCTGCTCGGAGTAGATCTCGGCGGCGCGGCGGTCGTAGTCCTCGCTGGTCGCCTTGGCGTAGCCGTCGGTGGACGCCTCCTGCTGCTCGACGTCGACCGGGAGGTACTCGCCGCCGATCGACCTGACCTGGTCGGCGACCTCAGGGCGCGGGTCGGTGGCGCGGACGATCGCGCCGAGACTGCTCGCCGCGCCGATCGCTGCCAGTCCCGCGACCCCGGCGCCTGCGACCAGCACCTTGGCCGGGGGGACCTTGCCGGCGGCCGTGACCTGGCCGGTGAAGAACCGCCCGAACTCGTGCGCCGCCTCGACGACGGCCCGGTAGCCGGCGATGTTGGCCATCGACGACAGGACGTCCATCGACTGGGCGCGGGAGATGCGCGGCACCGCGTCCATCGCCAGCACGGTCAGGTGACGCTGTGTCAGCTCGTCGACGAGGCTCTCGTTCAGCGCCGGGGACAGCAGGCTGATGAGGGTCGCGTGGTCGGCAAGGAGGCCGATCTCGTCCGGCGAGGGGGCGTTGATCTTGAGCACGAGGTCGGACCGCCACGCCTCGTCGCGGGGCACGACCGAGGCGCCGGCCTCGACGTAGGCCTCGTCGGAAAAGCTGGACGCCTCGCCTGCGCCGGACTCGACCACGACGTCATAACCCAGCTTGATCAGCTGCGTCACGGTCGCCGGGGTCCCGGCGACACGGGTCTCGCCCGGCGAGGTCTCTTTGACCACGCCGATCTTCATTCGGGAGACGTTATCGGCAGCGACTGGCGTCGACCAGAGGGTGAGACGTGCGTCTCATTGCGCGGAGGTTAACGCCTCAGGCGACGCCGTACAGCCGGTCACCGGCGTCCCCGAGACCCGGCACGATGTATCCCACGTCGTTGAGCTTCTCGTCCACCGCGGCGACCACCAGCGACACCGGCACCTCGACGTCGGCGAGGTCGTTCTCGACACGGGCAATGCCCTCGGGCACGGCCAGCAGGCAGATCGCGGTGATCGCCGTGCACCCTCGACCGACGAGGAACGCGATCGCCGCCGAGAGGGTGCCGCCGGTGGCGAGCATCGGGTCCAGCACGTACGCCTGGCGGCCGGTCAGGTCGTCGGGCAGCCGCTCGGCGTACGTCGCGGGCTCGAGGGTCGTCTCGTTGCGGATCATCCCGAGGAAGCCGACCTCGGCCGTCGGGAGCAGGCGCTGCATGCCGTCGAGCATGCCGAGGCCGGCGCGCAGGATCGGCACGATGAGCGGCTTCGGCGGCGCGAGGCGTACGCCCTCGGCCGGCGACACCGGGGTCTGCACGAGGACCGGCTCGACCCGGACGTCGCGGGTGGCCTCGTACGTCAGAAGCGTGACGAGCTCGTCGGTCAACCGCCGGAAGGTCGGGGAGTCGGTCCTCGAGTCGCGGAGCGTGGTGAGCTTGTGGGCCACCAGCGGGTGGTCGACGACGTGGATGTCCATGCGGCGAACCTTACCGAGCGACGATCTGCCGGCGACTCCCCTACACGAGGGTGTGATCGTCTGCCATCCTGCGGGTACGTGCACGACGACGAGCGTCAAGGGGGTGTGGCCGTGGAGGACGATCTGCAGGGCGAGGTCGATGTCGCGGTCGCCGCCTACCGTGACGAGGGCGGCTGGCAGCTGACCCGCCTTCCCGCCGGTGTCACCGGAGACATCGAGGAGGTCGAGCGGGCGCTGCGCCCGTTCCCTTCGGAGTGCGGTGTGATCGGCATGGTCGCCGTCGACGAGGACTTCTTCGTGCTCGTGCGCGTCTGGGGCCGCAGCACGCTCCTTCTCCTGTCCGACATCACCGCCGTCGACGAGTGGCCGCTCGCCAGCTCCGTCGCCGACGAGCTCGACCTCCCCGACCCGGAGGACGACGACGAGCCGCAGCCTGCCGGTGACATGGAGATCCTGGCCGACCTGGGTGTGAGCGCGATCGATCTCGCCGTGATGCTCGACGATCCGGACGCGTACCCGGACGAGGTGCTCGGCGACATCGCCGAACGGCTCGGGTTCGGCGACGCCTACCAGGCGCTCGTCGGCTGACGTGTCGTCCCCGCTCGTCCACGACGACGCCCTGATGGGCAGGGCGCTCGACCTGGCGTCACGCGCCCTCGAGACCGCCGACGTCCCGGTCGGGGCGCTCGTCGTCGACGCTGACGGAGCCGTCCTGGGCGAGGGCTGGAACGCGCGGGAGCGCGACGGCGACCCGACGGCGCACGCCGAGGTGATCGCGCTACGGGCCGCGGCGGCCGCGCGGGGCGAGTGGCGACTCGACGGTTGCACCCTCGTCGTCACGCTCGAACCCTGCACGATGTGCGCGGGTGCGCTCGTCCTCGCTCGCGTCGCCCGCCTCGTGTTCGGGGCGTACGACGACAAGGCGGGCGCGGTCGGTTCGTTGTGGGACGTCGTCCGGGACCGGCGGCTCAACCATCGCCCTGAGGTCCGCGGAGGGGTGCGTGCCGAGGAGGCGCGGGCCCAGTTGCTGGCCTTCTTTGCTGAGCACCGCTGAGCCCTGACCCGGTTCCGGAGGCGGGCAGCAGGTCCGGTAATCTCTTCTGCGGTGGCGTGTCCGAGCGGCCGAAGGTGCAACACTCGAAATGTTGTGTAGGGCAACCTACCGTGGGTTCAAATCCCACCGCCACCGCCATGACGAGCCCCGTCCGGGATCCCCGGGCGGGGCTCGCTGTCGTACGCCCCCTCCTGCAGCCGGCTCCCCTCCGCCGATTCGGTGAGGAGATCGGGTCTCGATCGCGGAAAGCCCCGATCTCCTCACCGAATCGTGGGGTGGGCTGGGTGGGGAGGCGCCTGGGTGCGTACGGCGCAACTCGGAGTTGCTATCTGTGTTACATCTCGTGGCAGGTGGGAAACGTGCGGCCAGTCCTCGAGAGGAGACCCCCGTGCCCGCACCGACTTCCGACAACCACCCCCGACCCATCGAGACCGACTGGGGCCGCCGTGCGTTCCTGGCCAGAGCCGGCGTGCTCGGCCTCGCCGCCGCGGCTCCACCCGCACTCTTCGCCGCACCGGCCCGTGCCGCCACCACCGACGACGCCCTCGAAGCCCTCCTGGCCTGGCTGCGCCCGCAGCTCCAGCGCCTGTCGGCCGACACCTTCGGAGGGGTCGCGGCGTTCTGCTATCCCGGCCCCGACGCCTTCTCGCTCCGTCAGCTCGAGGTCCGTCGCGAGGCCGGGGGCATCGCCACCCGCACGCCGCAGTTCCTGATGGACACCCTCGACGGCTACATCCCGCTCCCCGACTCGATCGTCATCCCGCTGCTCACCGACGGGACGCGGCAGCTCGGCGCCCTGCCGAGGCCCCTGCCGTACGTGGTCACCCGGGCAGGGCTGAGGCGGGCCCAGCGCCTCGACGAGGCGCTCACGATCGTGCTCGAGAACGACGAGCACCTGCCCGCCTCCATCGTGGTGGCGTTGCTGCTCAACGTCACCGCGGCCGTCCTGGTCCCGGCGTCGCTGCTGCGGTTGGGCTTCAACTCGCCGTTCGCGCGGTTGCGGTACGCCGAGAAGGCCCGCGTCTTCGCCGACCTGGAGAGCGACGAGCCGACGGTGGTGAAGGTGCTCCGCCCGATCGTGGGCGACTTCCTCGCCGACGAGCTGCGGGGCCTGGTCCACTACCTCGCGATGGCGCTCCTCGCGCTGCCGTCCGACGGCATGTACAGCGAGCAGTCGGCGTACGACCGCGCCACCAAGCGGCTCGTCCGCCGCCCGATCGGGTGGGACCAGACGAACTACCTGCCAGGCAGGACCACACCGCCCGACGGGCACGCCGAGCTCCTCGGCTACTACCAGGGCCGGACGGAGGTGGAGGGCTGATGCGCGACGTCATCGTGGTCGGCGCCGGAGGCGGCGGACCGGTCGTGGCCGCCGAGCTCGCCGCACGCGGGCTCGACGTGCTGCTCCTCGAGGGCGGCTCCTCGCACGCGCAACCTGAGCGGGAGTGGACCCACTTCGAGAACGACGCCTTCAACCCCAAGGACGGCTACTTCCGCGTCGGACCCGCAGACCGCGACCGGCCTGCCTGGATCCGCGACCAACCTCAGAACTCCTACCTCTGGAACGTCACCGGCGTCGGTGGGACGACGCTGCACTACTACGGCAACAGCCCTCGGGCCTACCGTGGCGCCTTCGCCGGGTACGACGGCGCGGACCGCGACGCGTACGACACCGATCACCTGTTCCCCTTCCCGTACGAGGAGCTGGTGCCCTACTACGAGTGGGTCGAGGCGACGCTTCCCGTCCAGACGGCGCCGATGGGCCGCAAGGAGCGGGTGTTCTTCGACGGGTGCGAGGCCCTCGGGCTGCCCGTCCAGACGACGAAGGACACCCACGGCATCGCGTTCCGACCCCAGGAGAACGCCATCCTGCAGCCGCAGGGGACGGCAGGTCGGACCTCGGACTCGTCGTTGCTCGTCTATCCGCAGGCGCAGGGCTGCACCTTCTGCGGGTTCTGCGCGCAGGGGTGCCGGTCGCCGCTCAAGGCGCCGCGCAACCAGTTCGCGAGGCGCTCCACCGACAACAGTTATGTCCCGATGGCGGTGACGGCCTCGGCGTGGGCCGCGGCGGGCCGTGACGCCCAGCTCGTCACCGACGCCTTCGTGACCCAGGTCCACACCGAGGAGCGGGGCGGGCGCACCGTCGCTACGGGCGTGACATACCGGACCGACAACGACACGGAGACCGTCCGGGAGGACGCCGCCGTGGTCGTCCTCGCCGGGGGGTGTGTCGAGACACCGCGGCTCTGGCTGGGGTCAGGACTGCCGAACCCGAACGGCTGGGTCGGTCGGGGTCTGACCGACCACTACCTCGACTCCGTGGTCGGGACGTTCGACCGCGACACCGGCGCGTCGCGCGGTCCGGCCTCGGCGGCGCGGGCGGAGTTCCCGGGGTACGGCTGCCTCGAGCAGGGTGGGCTTCCGCCGGCGCTCCAGGCGTTCAGCATGAGCCACAGCGGGAGCGGGATCCGCGAGATGTACGACCTCGGCCGAGGCAAGCGCGGAGCATGGGACGGCGTCTCCGGACGGCTCCAGGGCTCGGAGCTGAAGGACGTGATGCTCAACGGCATCGACCGTCTCCTCGGCGTCCTCGTCATCACCGCCGACGACGTGGAGCCGGACAACCGCGTACGGCTCTCGCCGCTGTATCCGCGCGACGAGCACGGCGCGCCCGCCCGGGTGGAGATGGACTTCACGAGACGCTCCGCTGACACCGTGCGGCGGCGCAACTTCCTCGCCAACCGGGCGGCCGAGGTCCTGCGCGCAGCGGGGGCGCGCAAGGTCTACCGGATCGACTGGGCGCCGCTCATCCTCCACACGCAGTCGTCGATGAGGATGGGCGCCGACCCGGCCACGTCGGTCGTCGGTCCGACGGGTGAGGCCAGGGCAGTGGAGCGCCTCTTCATCGCCGACAACTCGGTGCTGGCGAACTCCCTCGGCGGACCGAACCCCACCTTGACCACGCAGGCGATCGCGACGCGCACGGCCGAGCAGATCTTTGCCACGTACTTCGACGGCGACCCGTGGGTGGGAGCGGAGGCGCCGGTGCCGTCGACCGATCCGCGGATCAGCGCGGCGCTGTGATCCGCGCGGTCACATCTCCGGGCGGCCGTCGCGCCAGTAGCCCATGAATGCCACCGACCGGCGGTCCACGCCGCTCTCGCTCACCAGGAACCGTCGAAGCGTCTTGATCACCGACGCCTCGCCGGCCAGCCAGGCGTAGAGATCGCCGGTCGGGGGCAGGGGCATGCCCTGGTCGTCGAGCGCGACCTCCCACACGAGCTCGTCGCCGACCACCTCGTCGAGGGCGACGTCACCCGCCTCGCCGTCACCGGCCTCGCCCTCGGCCGGTGCGGGGATCCCCAGCATCGCCGAGGCGCACCGTCGGACCGCGGGGACGAGCCGTTGGCCGTGGCGGCTCCCCTCGCGCGCGATCCAGGTCAGCGAGACGCCTGCGGGTCGGGCGAGGTCGGTGATGTCGTCCGCGTACGGAACCTCGAGGATGACGTGACCGCGACGGTCGCTCGGCAGGTCCTCCAGGATCCGGGAGATCGCGGGGACCGCCGTCTCGTCGCCCACGATCAGCACGGGTCGGTCGGCGCTCGGGACGGCGAACTCCAGTCCGCCGTGCGGACCGGGGTGGGCGGCGTTCGGGCCCATCAGCACGGCGGGCGTGCCCGGTCGGCACGTCGCGGCGAAGCGGCCGGCCGGTCCGGTCGCGCCGTGCAGCACCACGTCGACGTCGACCTCGCGGAGCGCGGGACGCGACGCGCGGACGGTGTACGTACGGATCGGGTTGCGGTGCTCGTCGGGGAGGCTCCGCCACCGGTCGTACCAGTCAGGTGCGGACGGGACGTGCTCGTAGCCGCCGGTCGTATCCGGGAGCAGCAGCTTGATGCGCTGGTCGAAACCGTTCGCCGACATCGCGTCGAGATCGTCCCCCCGGAAGGTGATGCGGACGAACGAGCGCGAGAGGCGGACCGTGCGAGCCACGGTGACGTCGAAGAACCGCCAAGGCTGGACGGCCTTCTCGATGGTGATGGTCACCGTGGCTCCTCCTGAGTGTGGCTTAAAGGTAAGGCTAACCAAAGAACCTTGAAGCGGTCCAGACGAAGACCCACTAGCCTCCTGGTACGAGCCATGCGACGAAGGAGCCCATCATGCCGACTCCACGCCAGCCCATCACCGCCATCGCAGCCCTGGTCCTCGGGATCGGGCTCCTCACTGCCGCAGGGGGTGCCGCTCAGGGCGACGACGCTGCACTCACCCCTGACAAGCGGGCCCTCGTCGCCGAGGCCGAAGCAGTCGAAGACGCAGCCGCAGCATCTGACCAGCCGCCTGCTCTGGCCTACGACGGTCCCATCGCGACCTCGCTGCAGCGCGCCGTCGCCGACCGCGTGACGGAGCTGCTCACCCCGCAGGGTGACAAGCCTGCCGACGGAGTCCCCGTGAGCCTCGATGCCGGAGTGATCGGCGTGACGGGGAGCCCGACGGCCGGCTACACCCTCGTCGTGACGCGGGGCACCGACGGCGCGGCACTGGTGAACCGCCTCACCTCTGGTCTCTCCTCCACCGCACGCCGTCTCCTCACCGTGCGGACGTCGGAGCGCACGGCGCAGGAGCTGCGCGACGCCTGGGTCGGCGTCACGGCGCAGCAGTGGCGCACGGCCGACGCCGCGCCGACCGCGGGCTACTCCATGGATCTCGATCCCGAGCTCGAAGCGGTCGTCGTCGACGTTGCCGCCGCGCCGCCACGAGAGGCCGCACGGCTCGATCGGCAGGCAGCGCCGGTCGAAGGAGTCGGCGCGGGTGCGGTGGTGGTCCGCTACACCGGCAGTGCGGCCCGAGCGTCGCGCACCTCCGACACCTCGCCGCACTGGGGAGGCGCTCGGATCACCAGCCCCTCCAAGGTCTGCTCGTCGGGTTTCACCGTGCGCAGCAAGTCCTCGAGCACGCGCTACTCGGTCACCGCCGGACACTGCGGCGCGAACGGGACCTCGTGGTACTCCGGGTCGTACTACTTCGGGCAGATCGCCGGGCGGAGCAACTACCCCGCCTACGACCAGGCTCGCCTGGCCGGCTCCACGTACACGAACTCGATCTACACAGACGGGCTCGACAACTTCAACGTCCGTACGGTCACGGGGGCCAATGACGGCGCGGTCGGCGACAACGTGTGTGCGTCGGGCGCGGTGACGAAGTCGGTGTGCGGGATCGAGATCAAGAGCCTGTCCGCCTCGTACTGCGACGATCCGGCCAAGCCGGCCACGTGCAGCACCTACCTGATGCGGGGCCGACGGAGCGACGACCGGGTCATCGCCCGTCTGGGAGACAGCGGCGGTCCGGTCTACCAGCGCAACACGACGCAGTCGCGGGCCTCCATCCGGGCGATGGTGGTCGCGTACGACATGAGCGGGGTCCGGATGTACGCCGAGCGCTACAACTCGATCTCGAACCACCTCGGGGTGATCGCGGTCACGAGCTGACCCGACAGGGGAGAGCCCGGTCAGGCGCCAGGGTCGACGGCCAGCGTGGGCACGCAGATGGTCACGCGGTTCTTGGCCTTGAGCGCCATGACCGGGTTCTTTTTCAGTCCCTTGAACTTCTTGCCGATGTAGACCTCGACGGTGGCGTCGTCCTCAGGGGTGCCCTTCGTGTACTGCACCTTGCCCTTGAACTGCGCTCCGACCAGGCGGGCGTCGACCCGCTTGGGCTCTGGGGCGACGACCCGGACGTTGGCGATGCTCGTGCCCTCCGGTGCGTTGCCGACAGTCCCGGGGAGGAAGCCGATGCCCTGGAGGTTGAGCGCCGTGCGGTTCGCCATGCCGGAGAGGCCGCCGGCGTTGAGCACGTTGACCAGGACCTGGTTGGGCGCGATCTGCTCGCCGGGCTCCAGCACGCGGTTGCGGCAGGCGGTCGTCGCGTCGGCGTCTGGCAGCTCGGGCGCCTTGGCAAACAGGAGCTGGACACCGGTGTAGGTGCCGCCGATCAGGATGGCGCTCAGCACCGACATCGTGAGGAACGTGCGCAGCCCGCGGGTCATGGTCACCGGTCCATCGCGTAGATACGGGCATGCATGACCTGGCGTTGCTGCAGCGCCGCGCGGAGGGCACGGTGCAGCCCGTCCTCGAGGTAGAGCTCGCCCTGCCAGCTGACGACGTGCGGGAACAGGTCGCCGAAGAACGTGGAGTCGTCGTCGAGGAGGCTGGCGAGGTCGAGCTGGCGCTTGACCGTCGTGAGCGTGTCGAGCCGGACCTGCTGGGGCGGCAGTTTTGCCCACTGGCTCTGGGTCAGTCCGTGGTCAGGGTACGGCCGCCCCTCGCCCACTCCTCTGAAGATCACCCCTGCAGTGTAGTCAGGCGATCTGGACGTGACGGACGTCACACACTAGCGTCGTCCCGCGGGATGCCGACGCCCGCTCCGGCAGGCGCCGGTTCCCTGTGGTGAGAGGCGTTGCTCATGAGGTTGAGGCGTTCGACGTTCATGGCTCCGACGCTCGGGTTGCTGGTCTCGGGACTCGTGCTGACGGCCCCGTCGCCGGCCAGCGGATCCCTGGAGGCGCACGGCTCTCCCGGTTCCCACGGCGGGGGCAAGGGCCGCCTCGCGGTCGAGACGGTCTCCAACCCGCGAGCCGACCTCGTCAGCGGTGGCGACGTCCTCGTCCGGGTCACCGGAGCCGCCGCCGACGCGCGGGTGACGCTGCTGGTGAACGGCCGGCGTACGAAGACCTCGCTCGTCGCGCAAGCCGACGGCAGCCGCACCGGTCTCGTGACCGGGCTGCGCAAGGGACGCAACGTCGTCACCGTCCACCGCGGCTGGTCGATGGCCGCCGAGGTCGTCACCAACCACGATCTCACGGGTCCCCTCCTGTCGGGGCCGCAGCAGAAGCCGTTCTACTGCGAGACCGAGGCGTACGGCCTCGCGCCGGCGCAGCAGCCCGACTGCGAGGCTCCGACCAAGGTCACCTACCAGTACCGGTCCGGGAGCAGCTTCAAGCCGCTCGCCGACCCGAGCCAGGTCCCCGCCGACGCGGCAACCGTGACCGTCGGCGGCAGGACCGTCCCGTTCGTGGTGCGGCTCGAGACCGGCACGATCAACCGGGCGGTCTACCAGGTCGCCGGAATCTACGACGGCACCGACCCGTCGCCGACGGCACCCGAGTCGACCTGGAACGACCGGATCGTCTACACCTTCGGGGGCGGCTGCAACGGCGGCTACCACCAGGGTGCGGCCACCGGCGGCGTCCTCGATGCCACGATGCTGGCCAAGGGCTACGTGGTCGCGTCGTCGTCCCTCAACGTCCTCGACAACAACTGCAGCCCGATCATCTCGGCCGAGACGGCGATGATGGTCAAGGAGCACGTCGTCGAGACGTACGGCGTCCCGGTGCACACGATCGGGTGGGGTGGCTCGGGCGGGGCGATCCAGCAGTACACGATCGCGGAGACCTACCCCGGGATCGTCGACGGCATCATCCCGAGCATCAGCTTCCCCGACGTCGTCAGCACCAACGGCGTCAACGCCGACTGCCGCCTCCTGCAGCGCTTCTACGCCGGCGAGGGCGCGTCGTGGACCCCGGAGCAGAAGCGTGCCGTGACCGGGTTCCTCAACGCGAGCAGCTGCCAGTCGTGGGACGTGGCGTTCGGGAACCGGCTCACCGCCACGGACTCGTGCCCGCCGATCATCCCGGTCGAGGCTCGCTGGGATCCCGTCACCAACCCCGACGGCATCCGGTGTGCGGCCATGGAGCAGTTCGTCAACCAGGTCGGACGGGACCCGCGCACCGGCTTCGCGCGCAGCCCGCTCGACAACATCGGCCAGCAGTACGGGCTCGAGGCGCTGAGGTCCGGCGCGATCGATGCGGAGCAGTTCGTCACGCTCAACGAGCGCATCGGCGGCTACGACCCGGCCGGCGCCGTGGTCCCCGAACGCAGCCGCGCCGACCTGCGGGCGGTCCGGGCGTCGTACCGGTACGGCATGCTCAACACGGCGTCCCGCGGTCTCGCGGAGACGCCGATCATCGATCTCCGCACGTACGCCGACGTGGCGGGCGTCCCTGCCAACTTCCACACCGCCGAGTGGTCCTTCGTGATGCGCGATCGGTTGCGCAAGGCCAACGGGGACGCGGACAACCAGGTGATCGTGGCGTACCTGCCGGTGCCGGAGCTGGCCGCGGCGGCCTCGGCGCAGGCGCTGCAGTCGATGGAGGACTGGCTGACGGCGATCGGTGGCGACGACCGTCGGGGGTCGAAGGCTGCCAAGGTCGTGCGCAACAAGCCCGCTGCCCTCACCGACTCCTGCTGGCTGCCCGACGGTCGCCTCGTGCCGACCGACTGGGAGGCGGGTGGCGATGCGTGCAGCTCCGTCTACCGGATCGGCTCCAACCCGCGTCAGGTTGCCGGGCAGCCCATGACCCAGGACATCGTGGCCTGCGCGCTGCGGCCGATCCGCTGGTCGGACTACGGCGTCGCGTTCACGTCCGCGCAGCGGTCGCGGATGCGGGCAGCCTTCCCCGACGGCGTGTGCGACTACACCAAGAAGTCTCGCGGCTGGGCCCCGGCGGCTCGTCCGTGGCAGAGGTTCTGAGGCCGACGTGCACGAAGGCCCGGGCCGCAGCGCGGTCCGGGCCTTCGTCGGTGTGGCGGAGGATAGGGGATTCGAACCCCTGAGGGCGTTAACCCAACACGCTTTCCAAGCGTGCGCACTAGGCCACTATGCGAATCCTCCGCGAGCAGGTTACCTGTTGGGTCGGGCCGGGCCGAAATCAGGGGGAGGGGATGCCCCGCTTCCGCGTGCTTGAGCGGTCTCGGTACGATGACTGAAGTCCCTCGCGCGGCGGTATCTCGCCCAACTCCCCCAGGGCCGGAAGGCAGCAAGGGTAAGTGAGCTCTATCGGGTGCGCGAGGGACCTTTTCATGTCCGGACGCAGGAGCTCGGGAGGGAACCGCGCGGGACGTGCAAGTCCGTGCTCGGTGCTCGGCACGGAGGGCATGCTGGGTTGATGTTCCTCGACGAGCCTCCGCACGACGACCCGGTGCGCGCCCTCTACGACGCCGACCTCGAGTCCGACGGGTACGTCAACAACCTGACCCGTCTGTGGGCGTGGCGGCCCGACGTGAACGACGCGGCCACGGCAGCACGCGCGGCCGTCAGCCGCGACAGCGCCTTGACCGACGAGGACCGCGCCGTGCTCGTCGCGGCGACCGCGGCGGCGCGCCACGACTCGTACTGTGCCCTCGCCTGGGGCCGTCGGCTGGCGAGCCTGGCCGGTACGGCGACGGCGGCCGGCGTGCTCAGTGGCGCCGTCGACGCACTCGCACCGCGGACCCGTGCCCTCGCGGCATGGGCCACTGTCGTGGTCCAGGACCCGAACGCGACGACCGCGGAGGACGTCGCGCGGTTGCGCGCCGTCGGGCTGGGTGACCGCGAGATCTTCGAGGCGACGGCCTTCGTCGCACAACGGCTCGCCTTCTCGACCGTCAACGACGCGCTGGGTGCGGAGCCTGACCGACAGCTCGTCGTCGGTGCGCCCGAGGAGGTCGTCGCTGCGGTCGCGTACGGACGGCCGGTCGCCGCCGAGTAGCCCGTCCAAGCCCCTTGCCGCCTGTGGGGAAAATGTGGATAACGGCCGCGATCTGTGGATGGTGAAGCACGTTCTGTGTACGACCCTCTGGACGACGCGAAAAGGTCGAAGTTCTCTTCTCTGGACCCTTGCACGGTGTCCGGATCGCACGGTAGGACAGTGCAGGTGCGCCTCGGGCGCCGTGCGTAGATGCAAACCCCCGGAAGGCCCCGCGACGCCGATGCGCGTGTCGCGGGGCCTTGCGCATCGCACGGCGATCACGGTGCACACGACAGGGCGGTTCGGACGTCAGGGACGATCGTTAGGGTTGACGCGTGGACGAACCCATGGCCTTGTACCGGCGCTATCGCCCGGAGACGTTCGCCGAGGTGATCGGCCAGTCGCACGTGACCGACCCGCTGCGGCACGCGCTCGCCAACAACCGCGTCAACCACGCCTACCTCTTCTCCGGCCCCCGCGGCTGCGGCAAGACGACGAGTGCGCGCATCCTCGCCCGCGCGCTCAACTGCGAGAAGGCCCCGGTCGCCGACCCGTGCGGCGAGTGCCAGAGCTGCCGCGACCTCGCGCGCGGAGGCCCGGGGAGCCTCGACGTCATCGAGATCGACGCCGCCAGCCACGGTGGCGTCGACGACGCCCGCGACCTGCGCGAGCGGGCGTTCTTCGCTCCCGTCAACAGCCGCTACAAGGTCTACATCATCGACGAGGCCCACATGGTCTCGAGCCAGGGCTTCAACGCCCTGCTCAAGCTCGTCGAGGAGCCACCTCCGCACCTGAAGTTCATCTTCGCGACGACCGAGCCCGAGAAGGTCATCGGCACGATCAGGTCCCGGACCCACCACTACCCGTTCCGGCTGGTGCCGCCCAAGACCCTCACCTCCTACCTCGAGGAGCTCGGCCGTACGGAGGGTGTTCCGCTCGAGGCGACGGCGCTTCCGCTGATCGTGCGCGCCGGCGGCGGATCCGTCCGCGACACCCTCAGCGTGCTCGACCAGCTCATCGCCGGGGCGTCCGACGACGGGGTCACGTACGACCTCGCCGCGTCGCTGCTCGGCTACACGCCCGACTCGCTCCTCGACGAGGTCATCGACGCGTTCGCGGCGGGCGACGGCGGCGCGGTGTTCGCGGCCGTCGACAAGGTCGTGGAGACCGGGCAGGACCCGCGCCGGTTCGCCGAGGACCTCCTCCAACGGCTGCGTGACCTGGTGATCGTGGCCAACGTGCCCGACGCCATCGGCATGGGCCTCATCGACATCGCAGGCGACCGTGGCGAGCGCATCGAGAACCAGGCCGCGCGGTTCGGCCGCGCCGACCTGACCCGTGCCGCCGACGTCGTCAGCGCCGGCCTGACCGAGCTGCGGGGTGCGACCGCCCCGCGTCTCCTGCTCGAGCTGATGTGCGCCCGCATCCTCCTGCCGGGCGCTGACGCCACACCTGACGGCGTGCAGGCCCGCCTCGACCGGATCGAGCGGCGCCTGTCGATCGTGGGAGACGGTCCGCCACCGGTCGAGCGTCCCGCGCCGGCCCCCGCGCAGGCCCCCGCGTCCACTCCGACTCCCGCGCCCACTCCGACTCCGACAAGGACTCCGGCGCCGGCGCCTGCACCCACCGAGGCCGCGAGGCCGGCGGCTCCCGCGCCGGCGGTCGAGGAGGCGCCCCCCGCGGCCGCCGAGCACACCGAGCCCGCACCGCCCGGCACGCCCGGAGTGGCCGACGTGCGCCGTCTGTGGCCCGACATCCTCGACAAGGTGCGCGTCATTCGGCGCTTCACCTGGGTGATGCTCAGCCAGAACGCCCAGGTCCACTCGCTCGAGGGCACCACGCTCACCATCGGGCTCGTCAACAGCGGCGCACGGGACTCGTTCGCCCGCAGCGGCTCCGACGCGATCCTCGTCCAGGCGCTCGTCGACGTGCTCGGAGGCACGTGGCGCGTCGAGGCGATCGTCGACCCCAGCGCCGGAGGCGGGGCCGCTCCGGCGCGAGCCGGGTCGACGCCGCGCGGCCCTGACGAGTCCGCGGCGCCCCCGACGGGCTCGACCGGCTCCGCTCCTCAGGCTGCCGCGGCACCGGCGATGCCGGAGCCCTCACCCGCCCCGCCGACGGCTCCGCCGCCTCGTGAGCGCGCGAGCGCGGACGCCATCGCGGCCGCGCGAGCCAGCCTGCGTGACGACTCGGCGCGCCCCGAGGCCTACGACCCCGACCTCCATGCCAAGGTCGACGACCCCGCGATGGAGAACGACGGCCTCTCCCACGAGGAGCTCCTCAGCAGAACGCTCGGGGCCCAGGTCATCAGCGAGATCCCGCACGACTGACAGAGGAGCACGATGAGCAGCTGGCGGCCCGACATCCTTGGTGACGGCTACGAGCAACGGCGGATCGACCTCGGGCCCGACCCTGACGGTGAGGGGGCCATCGACGCCACGCTCGTCCGACGTGTCCCGCGCGACGGTGAGGACGCGAAGGGGGCGGTGCTGTACGTCCACGGCTTCAGCGACTACTTCTTTCAGACCGAGCTGGCCGACTTCTTCGCCGAGCGCGGGTTCGCCTTCTACGCCCTCGACCTGCGCAAGTGCGGCCGCTCGTTGCAGCCCAGCCACACCGCCCACTTCGTCTCCGACCTCGCGCTCTACGACGAGGAGCTCGAGCGGGCGCTCGCCGTCGTGCGTGAGGAGACCGGTGCCGACGTCCTCCTGGCGGCGCACTCGACGGGCGGCCTGATCCTTCCGCTGTGGCTCGACCGTCGGCGTCGGGCGAGCGCCGGGCGAGCCGGCGGCGTGTCCGGTCTCGTCCTCAACAGCCCGTGGTTCGACCTTCACGGTGCGGCCTACCTGCGCTCGGTCGGCACCCAGGCGATCAGGGCCGTCGGTCGAGTCAAGCCGACGGCGCCGGTCAAGCTGGCGCCCAGCGACGCGTACGGGACCAGCCTCGCGGCCTCGCACCACGGTGAGTGGGACTTCGACACGGCCTGGAAGCCGCTCAACGGCTTCCCGGTCACGTTCGGGTGGCTCCGCGCCGTCCGCGTCGGTCACGCGCGGCTGCACCGTGGACTCGACATCGGCGTCCCGGCGCTGGTCCTGCGGTCGACGCGCTCGCACTTCACCTCGCGATACTCCGAGGACGTCGACTCCGCCGATGCCGTCCTCGACGTCCGCCAGATCGCGCGGTGGTCCGGGTGCCTGGGCGGCGACACCCGGGTGGTCCCGATCGAGGGTGCCCGTCACGACGTCTTCCTGTCGCGCGAGGAGCCGCGCAGCAGGGCGTACGACGCGGTCGACGCGTGGCTGCGGCACGACGCGGCCCTGCTGCCGGACCAGCGGGAGCTCGCCGGGGGATGACCACGCCGGCCGCCGACCGGCGCCGGATCGGCCCGCTGGACCTGGGACCGCTGCTGCGCCGGTTGGGCGGTCGAGACCGGCTCGTCGCGCTCGTCGGGGCATGGGACTCGGGCCGCGCTCTCGTCGCGTACGACCCGGTGCGAGTGCTCGCCGACGGCGACGACCCGTTCGACGTCGGCACCGGTCCGGACGGTGCCCGGGAGATGGGCACCTGGATCGGGTGGTGGGGCTACCAGCTCGGTGCCCGGCTGGAGGACGTCGGTCCCGTGCCGCCTCGGACGGACCCGCTGCCCGACGCCGACCTCGCCCTCTACGAGACGGTCCTGCGTCGGATCGACGGCGTGTGGTGGTTCGAGTCGGTCGCCTCGCCGGAGCAGACCGAGGAGCGGTGGGCCCGCCTGTGCGGCCTGCTCGCGGGTGACGAGCCGCATCCCGCGGCGTACGGGCTCGCGCCGTTCGTCGCCGTGCCCGGGATCGACGCGCACCGCGAGGCGGTGCGCCGCACGATCGCCCACATCCACGCCGGGGACGTGTTCCAGGCCAACGTCTGCCTGCGTCTGGAGTCGCGGATCGACGGCGCGGGCGGATCGGCCGCCGGGCTGGAGATGTTCCTCAGCGGAGTCGCCGCCCTCGCCCCGGCGTACGCGGCGTACGTCGCCGGGCGGTCGGGGACGATCGTCAGCCTCTCGCCGGAGCTCTATCTGCGCCGGACCGGGCGTCACGTCGTGTCGTCGCCGATCAAGGGCACCGCGCCTGCTGAGGCAGATCCCGCCGACCTCGTCGCCTCGGTGAAGGACCACGCCGAGAACGTCATGATCGTCGACCTCGTGCGCAACGACCTCGGACGCGTGGCGGAGACGGGCACCGTCCGCGTCACCGCGACCACCGAACCACGCCGTCGTGCCGGGGTCTGGCACCTCGTGTCCGACGTCGAGGCGACGCTCGCGGCCGACGCGACGGACGCCGACCTGCTTCGGGCGACCTTCCCGCCCGGGTCGGTGACGGGGGCGCCGAAGGTGCGGGCGATGCAGATCATCGGCGAGCAGGAGGCGACAGGGCGCGAGGTGTACACCGGCGCGATCGGTCACGCCGGGCCGCGCGGGCTGGAGGCGAGCGTCGTGATCCGGACGTTCGAGATCCGGGGTGACCGTGTCTGGCTGGGCGTGGGGGGCGGGGTCGTCGCCGACTCTGATCCCGACGCCGAGCTGCGAGAGTGCTTCACGAAGGCCGCGCCACTGCTCCGGGCGGTCGGTGCCACGCTGCAGACGCCTGCGCCCGGCGGCGCCGTTCATGCGCCGCGCCCGCCGATCGGCGGGCTTGTGGTCCCGACCCGCCTCGCGGGACCTGGTCGTCCGGGTCCGGGCCAGCCTGACTCGGCGGCAGGCATCTTCGACACGCTGCTGGTCCGCGACGGGCGCCTCGTCGATCTCGACCAGCACCTCGCGCGGTTCGTGCGGTCGGCGCGGTCGGTCTACGGCGTCGGTCTCGAACGCGAGGCCCTCGCCGTACGAGCCCGGGCCGCCGCAGGTCCGCTCAGGGGGTCGCACCGCCTCCGGCTCACGCTCGAGCCACGCACAGGAGACGTCGCCGTCACCGCGGTGCCGACCGGCGCTGTGCCGTCCGATCCTTGGACGCTGTGTCCGGTCGCCCTGCCCGGTGGGCTCGGTGACGCGAAGTGGACGGACCGAGCGGTGCTCGACACACTGCCCGGCGCCCCGTGGACGCCGGCGCGGGACCCGCTGCTCGTGGACGAGGACGGCACGGTCCTCGAGACGGGCCGAGGCAGCGTCTTCGCGGTCTTCGACGACGGTGTCCACACCCCCTCGCTCGACGGGCGCATCCTGCCCGGCGTCACCCGGGAGGCCGTCCTCGGTCTGCTGCGCGGGCGGGCGGTGCCCGTGGTCGAGCGCAGGATCGCGCTGGCGGAGCTCGCCGGCGCGAGCGAGGTGTTCGTGACGAGCGCGATCAGCCGGGTCCGTCCGGTCGCTGAGGTGACCGGCGTCGTACGACGAGCCCCCGGTCGTACGACGGACTGGATCCGCCGCCTCGACCAAGACAGGGACGACCGGGACAGGGACGACCGGGGCCGAGACGGAGCGTCGAGCCCGGGTGACCGCTCCGTGGCCGAGACGCCTGGCCGTTCTGCCTCAGCGGCCGCCGGGACGCGCGTCCTGCTGATCGACAACTACGACTCGTTCGTGCACAACCTCGCCCAGTACGTCCGCGAGCTCGGCGCCGACGCCACGGTGGTGCGCAACGACGCCTTCGACGTGGAAGGGCTGGCGCGCCTGCGCCGTACGGGTGGATTCACCCACGTCGTCATCTCGCCCGGCCCCGGGGAACCCTCGAGCGCGGGGGCGAGCATCGACGCCGTCCGCGTCCTCGGCCCGACCACGCCGATCCTCGGCGTCTGCCTCGGGCACCAGGCGATCGCCGAGGCGTACGGGGCGCAGGTCGTGCGGGCGCCGAGGCCGGTCCACGGGGTGCCGTCCCTGATCCACCACGACGGGCAGGGCGTCTATGCCGGGTTGGACGGACCGCTGGTCGCGGCGCGTTATCACTCGCTCGTCGTCGAGGATCTCCCGGAGGCGTTGATCCCGACCGCCCGGAACGCCGAGGGTGTGCTCATGGGCGTACGCCACCGTGAGCACCCGGTCGAGGGCGTGCAGATCCACCCCGAGTCGATCCTCACGCCGCGTGGGCACGACCTGCTGGCGAACTTCCTGTCCCGAGGCTGACGCCGACGACTGGCGCTGACGACTGGCGCCGACGACTGGCGCTGACGACTGGCGCCTAGGTGCGCGCCCGCGAGCGTCGGCGGAAGGCGACCACCGCTCCGACCACTCCCACGACGGTGCCCACGGCGAGGGCCACGCCCCACCCTGTCGTCAGCCCGGCACCCACCGCCGCATAGAACGCCGACATCCCGATCGTCGTCCACACCAGCGCCCACGCCATGCAGCCGGGGACCATCGCGACCAGATAGAGCGGGAACGGCATCCGCACGACACCCGCGCCCGCATTGATGACGGTCTGCGCCCCGACCGTCAGGAACGAGACTGGCACGGCGAGCGCGCCCCACCGCCGTACGACGTCGGCGCCGCGCTGGGCCGAGCCACCCTCGAGCCAGTCGTGGGTGCGGGCGCGCCAGCCCCCGGCCGGATGGGTACGGGTGAGCACCTGGACGGTGGCCACGCGCGCGATCCAGTACGTCGCCTGGGCGCGGAGGAAGACGACGACGAAGAAGAACAGCCACACGGAGAGGGCGGGTCCTTCGGGGCGGTCCACGGCCCCAGCCTAGGAACCGCGGCACCTCCCTCCTCAGCCGCCCTCACCCCGCGAACAGCAGGAACAGCCCGAGGAACGTGTAGCCGACCATCACCAGCATCAGCGCGAGCTGGCCCGTGAGCTGGTGGGCACGCGGCAGGAGACCGAGGCAGCGGTCGTGCGCGGCGACCACGCCGAGGACGTGGCCGGTCAGGACGAGCCCGACCTTGAGGACGGCGAGCAGGTGCGGGTGCTCGGACAGCCAGTACGAGGGCTGCAGGCCGCCGAGACCGAGCAGGTCCCACCCGCGGTCGAGCGGGTCGGCGAGGGCGATGACGGTGCGCTGCCCCTTCTCGACGAGGTACGACAGGTAGTGCGCGCCGACGTATCCGACCACGATCGGGACCAGCGAGTGCGCGAGCTCTCCCGGCATCGCGCGCCGCTGCAGCGGGGTCAGCCCACGGGCGGCGCGGGTGGCCAGCACGAAGACGAGCGCGACGAGCAGCACCGCCGTGAGGAGCCCGAGCGTCTTGTACGCCACCGCGAGCGCTGCCGAGCCCGCGTACCAGGTCTGGACCTCGGTCATCCACCACGGCGTCCCGGTCGCGGAGTCGAACGCGGTCGAGCCGAGCAGCACTGCGACGACGGCCACGATCCCGCGGTCGACGGGGAGGCCGGCGAGGTTGGAGAGCGGGTTGCGGGCCACGATCCGACGGTCGTCGGGCGAGCGCCGTCCGAACGGAGACAGGGCGGCGACGAACGCGGCGTACACGTCGAACGGGTCCGCCCGCTCGAACCACCGCCGCCCGAAGGCAATCCCGCCGAGCACCCCGTACGCGACGTAGCCGACCAGCCACACCCGTACGGTCGCCAGCGCGCCGGGGTCCGGCGAGGCCAGCTCGGTCCAGACGAACGCGAGCAGGCCGAGCGCCGCCGGCCAGTAGCCGAGGCGCGCCGGGTAGGTCCACACACCGGTGGCCGGGTCGCGCCGCAGCGCCCAGCAGACGGCGCCGTGCAGCGCGCGCACGGGCGAGAGGAACGCCCAGACGTGGCCGCACAGCAACGACAGCGGGACGATGCCGACCCACAGCAGCACGTAGAAGGCACCGGGTGCGCCGTTGGTGGGACCGGGGTCGCCTCCGAACGCTGCGAGGGCGACCCAGGCGGTGAAGCCGACGCCGACCAGGCCGAGGACGGCACGAGTGACATTGCTGTCGACCACCCGGGTCATCCACTGCGGGAGGGCGACCCCGGGCGAGCTCGGGTCGAGGCGGGGACGTCGCCACGCGAGCGCGAGGACGGCGAAGGAGATGGTCAGCGCCCACGCGGCGCCGACCATCGCGTACTCCAGGGGTACGGGGAGATCGGTCGATCCTCCGACCCCGTGGGCGAGGATCATGGACTGACGTCGATGGTGGCGATCGTCCCTCCGACGTGGTGGGACTCCAGCGAGACGCTGCCCGGGACCTCGACCGCGAACTCGAACCGGTGCGTGCCGGGCGTGACGGCGAAGGTCTCCTCGGGCTCGGCGTGCAGGTGCAGCTCGTCGTCGGTGTCGGAGGTGACGTCGAGGACGATCGACTGACCGACCTCCGCCGCGTACGAGGTGCCGAGCGGGCTGACCTTGCCGTCCGCGATGCGCACCTGGATCGAGATCGGCGCGTCGGCGTCCCCGTCCACGACCGGCGGGTCCTGGGCACACCCGGTGAGCGTGAGCAGGCCGGCGAGGGCGAGCGCGATGAGCGTACGGGGTGGGGTCATCGGTCGTCGTCTTCCTGGTCGGTGGTGACGGTCGGATCGGCGCTGTCGCGCGCGGCCTCCTCCTGCTGGGCGCGCTCGCGCGCCTCAGCGACGCGGTCGCGCCGGGCGACTACGAGCACGACCACCGTGATCGCGATCGCCGGGACGAAGGCCGGGATCGTGAGCAACAGGGGGTGGTGGGCGAGCAGGACGGCGTCGGGAGGCATGTCAGACGCGGGCGGGCGGGCGGTCGTCTGCGTGCCGGTCGGCGGTCGTGCCGCGCGGGGTGGCTCGTGCGACGCGGGCCGCACCCCACGCCAGTGCCCACAGCAGCAGCAGCGAGCAGATCGCGACGACGGTGCAGGCGGCGTTCCAGAGCCACGTCGGGTGGTCGGCGCTCTTCTCGCGCTGGAGGATCGAGCTCTCCGGGACGAACGCGCGCGTGAACGCGGACGGCGCCGCGAGCTCCTCCGCATCGATCGCCGCGTCGGCGGGCAGCCAGATCGGGACCGCGGCGAGGATGCGGTCGTCGGAGACGCGGATCAGCGTCTTCCAGGTGCCGTGGACCGGGATCGGCCTGGTCGTCTCCCAGACTCCGGGCGAGGTCTCACGGAGCCGGTCGACGACGACGCCGTCGCCACCGCCCTGCCACGCCGTGATCTGGACCCAGGTCGGGTCGTCGCTGGGGAGGTCGGCCGGGTCGAACGTGACACGCGCCTCGACCGTACGGCTCGCCGGGTCTGCGTCGACGTCGGTGAGCTCGACGCTCGCGGTCGCGTCGGGGACGGTCGCGTACAGCCCGTTGCCCAGTGACACCGCGACCGCGACGATGCCGGCCACGATGATGGTGCGGCACACGGCCTTGCCAGGGATCTCGCCGGTGGTGAGCGCGGTCCCGAACAGTGCCCCGGCCATCCCGGCGAGCACGCCCACCGGGACCGACATGAGGAGTCCTTCGAGCCACATGTCGCTCGTCCACGGAAGGACGAACGCAGCCTCCACCCAGAGACCCTCGAGCGCGAGACCCACGGTGGAGAGCGCGAGACCGGCGACCGCGCCGAACAGCAGGCGACGCCGGTAGAGCGGCGCGACAAGAGCGAGCACCTCGATGACGACCGCGGTGCCCAGGTAGAGCGGGAAGACGTTGTACGCCTCGCCGAGGACGGGCCCGACGATCACCGCGGTGCCGATGCGCACGGCGAGATAGAAGAGTACGGCGAGGACGGCGCCGCCCCTGCCGAGGACGCGCCGTGCCGCGACGAGGGCGAGCCCGGCGGCCGCCGCGATCATCATGGGGTGCAGCGGCTGGCGGAACTGCTGGATGCCGAAGTCGTACTCGACCTGGAAGACCGACAGGCCGATCAGGAGCCCGCCGAACGCGGCGGTGTACGAGATGCGCACCCGGAGCTCCCGCAGCGGCGCAGTGACCTTGCCCTGCGCGAGGTCGCCCTCGCGGAGCAGGATGATGATGCCGATCAACGACAGGCCGGCACCCCCGATGAGCATGATGTGGGTCGGACCCCAGAGCGTCACGTCCTGACCGAAGATTCGGTGCCAGATGTCGTCGAGCGGGAAGCCGATCAGGGCGTACAGTCCGGCGCCGGCCACCAGGAGCCCGCCGACCGGGACGTGCCAGGCGCGGGTGATCTTCACGGCGGCGGGGCCAGGCACCTCGTCGAGGGGCAGCACCATCGCAGTCGCGCCGGCGACGAAGGTCAGGAAGAGGCCGACGAGGATGAGGTAGTGCGCCGGGTTGGCCAGCGGGCCCTCGTCGCGTCCGACTCCCGCGTGCAGGCTGACGTCCCAGATGAAGCCGAGGAACGCGGTGACGAGGGCGATGGCGAGCATCGCTCCCGGGACGGCGACCCAGCCTGGCCGGCCGAGACGCTGCTCGGCACGGTCGCCGAAGCGCTGCAGCCAGGTGATGCGGCGGGTGCGGTGCGCCCACGCGATCCACAGCAGGGCCGCCGAGACGACGACGGCGGCGACGGACATGCCGATGACCTGGTCCAGTGCAGCACCGCCCGCGGGTGGCTGCTCAACGGCGACAAGGGAGGCGAACGGTCCGAGATCAGCCATGCGACGGAGTGTGACATCGGCGATGTCACATGTCAACGGTCACGTATCGGGGGTGCGAACGAATCGCTCCCAGGAGACGCAGGCGTCGCTCGTGGGCGACACCGAGATCGCTCGCCCGGCCCTAGCATCGGGGTGAGAGGAGGACGGGACGGTGATGAGCCTGACCCCACGGAGGACCGACGTGCTGCTGTGCGTCGGTGTCACGGTCGTGCTCGCCGTCGTCGCGAACTCCCACGAGGGCCGCGGGGGTGCAGTCAACCCGCTCGTCTATCTGTGGGCTCTCGGTCTGGGCCTGCTCATGCTCGTACGACGCAGCCACCCACTGCTGGTGCTGGCACTCACGTCGCTCGGGTTCTTCAGCTACTACGCGGCCGGCTTCCCCGCGATCGGTCTCGCCGTACCGATCGCCGCGGCGCTCTACTCGGCCGCCGAGATGGGTCACCTGCGTGCGGCGATCGTCACGAGCGTGCTCCTCGTCGTCACCGCCACCGGCTACCGGCTGCTGGAGGGCCAGAGCCCGTCGTTCGTCCTCGGCTACGAGCTCAGCGGCGATGCTGCCCTGATCGTCGCGACCATCGCGCTGGGGCACAGCGTCCGGGTCGGTCGCCGCCTCCGGCAGAGGACCGATCAGGTCACGCGGCTGCTGACCCGCCAGGGCGAGCTCGACGACGTCGCCCAGGTGCGCGAGGACCGGATGAGGCTCGCGCGCGAGCTGCACGACTCGATCGGGCACTCGCTCTCGGTCGCCGCCCTCTACTCCGACATCGCTCGCGAGGCGCTCGCCGAGGACGCGCGTCGAGATGCGCTCGACCTCGTCCGATCCTCGATCACCGACGCGTCCGCGCACCTGCGTCAGACGGTCGCCGTCCTCCGCGGGCGGGGACAGTTCGATCCCGCTGCGGGGCTCGACGAGGTCGTCAGCCTGGGCGTCGCGCCGACCGCGGCGGGGTACGCCGTCGACGTGCAGGTCGATCAGATCGACGTGGCGCCCGAGGTCGGTGCCGCGGCGTTCCGTCTTGTGCAGGAGGCGATCACGAACACGCTGCGTCACTCGAACGGGCGCAGCATCAGCGTTCGGATCGGCATGCAGGAGCCCGGACTGCTCGGGGTCCGCGTCGTCGACGACGGGACGGCCGCCGCAGGCCCGCAGATCCAGGACGGGCACGGCCTCAGCGGGATGCGTGAGCGGGTCAGCGCACTCGGTGGAACCCTCGACGTCGACGCGGGCCCGCAGGGATGGGCGGTCGAGGCGTCCATCCCGGCGGTCCCGGTGATGAGCGGCGGTTCGTCGTGATCCGGCTGCTGCTCGTCGACGACCAGGTCCTTCTCCGCCACGGCCTGCGCGCGATCATGGAGAACACCGACGACGTCACGGTGGTCGGTGAGGCCAGTGACGGCAGGGAGGCCGTGCGCGAGGCGCGTGAGCTGCGGCCCGACGTCGTCCTCATGGACCTGCAGATGCCGGTGATGTCGGGCACCGAGGCGATCCGCGCGATGCGCGCCGACCCGCTCCTCGGCACGACGCCGGTGCTCGTCCTCACCACGTTCGACGACGAGGACGACGTCGTGGAGGCGATCGCGGCGGGTGCCAACGGCTATCTGCTCAAGGACATCGACGCCGACGAGCTGCGGCGTGCGGTGCGCAGCGCCGCGGGCGGGCAGGCCCAGATCGCGCCCGGGGTGCTCCGCCAGCTCATGGACCGCGTCGCGCGGATGCCCACCCGCCGTGCCCGCGAGGAGAGGCTCGCGGGCCTCACCGAGCGCGAGGTCGAGGTGCTCACCCAGGTGGGGCTCGGGCAGACGAACGAGGAGATCGGGACGGCGCTGTTCCTGAGCCCGGAGACAGCGCGCACCTATGTCAGCCGCCTCCTGACGAAGCTCGACGCCCGCGACCGCTCCCAGCTGGTCGTGCTGGCGCACCGTGCCGGTCTCGTCGACTGACGGGGACCCCGAGACCCGTACGCCCAGACGCGACGCGACTGCCGCTCCTGAGGGACTGGTTCGCGCTTCCCGCGCTCCTAGCGTGGTGCGCCGACGAACCTGTCGGACATCAGCGGAGGACGTGGACACCATGGAGAGACTTGCTCGAGCCTGCCAGCGAGGGCGGTGGTTCGTCGTTGCCGGATGGATCGTCGTCGTGGTGGCACTGTCGGCCCTGTCGGGGGCGTTCAGCGGTGAGACCAGTGACGACTACGACCTCCCTGGCTCGCCGAGCGACCGTGCCGTCCAGATCCTCGAGAAGGGTGGCTTCTCGTCGGACGCGGGCACCCAGGCGCAGCTCGTCCTGCAGCGCGAGGACGGCCTGGACACACCGGCCGGGCGCGAGCAGGTGGCGTCGCTGGTCGGCGAGGTCACGGCGCTGGCGCCCGACGCGAGGGTCGGCAGCCCGTTCGCCGCCGACGGAGCACACCAGCTCTCTCCCGACGGCACGATCGGCTACGTCACGGTAGGGCTCCCGACCCAGGACGCCGAAGCCGTCGCCGAGCTCCAGGACGACCTGGACGAGGTACGCGGCTCGTCTGCCACGGACGGCCTGACCGTGGAGGTCGGTGGCCTCGGCGCCGAGCAGGGGCACCAGAGCGGGCCGCCGAGCGAGCTGATCGGCGTGCTGGCGGCGATCGCCATCCTGCTCTTCGCCTTCGGGTCGGTGATCGCGATGGTCCTGCCGATCCTTGTCGGAGTCATCGGAGCTGCCAGCGGGGTGGCTCTCGTCGGTCTCGGTGCCCGGTGGGTCGACATGCCGAGCTTTGCGGCACCCGTCGCGGCGATGATCGCCATCGGCGTCGGCATCGACTACGCCCTGCTCGTCGTCACCCGCTACCGCGAGGCGCTCGCGGCGGGAACCCATCCCGCGCAGGCCGTGACGATCGCGCAGACGACCGCCGGGAGGTCCGTGCTCTTCGCCGGAGTCACCGTGGTCATCGCCTCGCTCGGGCTGGTCCTCATGGACCTCAAGGTGATCACGGGTGTCGCGCTGGGGATCGCCGGAGCGGTGCTCGTCACCATGCTGGCCGCTGTGACGCTGCTGCCGGCGATGCTCACGATCACCGGACGGAGGATCGACCGGCTCTCGGTCCACCGGCGGCGTACGAGGTCGGACGGTGGACGGCTCGCTCGCCGCTGGAGCCGTGTGGTGCAGCGGCGGCCGTGGCCGGCGGCCCTCGCGGCGACCGCCGTGCTGGTCCTGCTCACCCTGCCGGTTCTCGATCTCCGGCTCGGGTTCTCCGATGCCGGCACGCGCCCGACGACCGACACCGGACGGCGGGCGTACGACCTGGTGGCGGAAGGCTTCGGCCCTGGCGCCAACGGCCCCCTCTTCGTCGCGGTGCAGGCAGCCGACGGCCCCGCCGGCGACGCTGCCGTGAAGGCGCTCGCCGACGCCCTCGAGACGACACCGGGCGTCGCGGCCACCACACCGCCGGTGCTCTCCGACGACGGCGACGTCGCCTTCTTCGAGGTGATCCCGACGACCGGACCGCAGGACGAGGCCACGACCGACCTCGTGCACACGCTCCGCGAGGAGGTGGTCCCGCAGGCGGTGGACGACAGCGGGCTCGAGGTCGCGATCGGTGGAGCGACGGCGGCGGCGGTCGACTTCGCCGACTACACCGCGGAACGTCTTCCGCTCTTCCTCGCCGTCGTCCTCGGTGCCGCGCTGGTGCTCCTCGTCCTCGTCTTCCGTGGGTTGGCCGTCGCCGTCAAGGCGGTGCTGGTCAACCTGCTGTCGCTCGGCGCCGCATTCGGGGCGGTGGTGGCGGTTTTTCAGTGGGGCTGGGGCGTGGAGCTGCTCGACCTCGGCTCGAGCGCGCCCGTCGAGGCGTGGGTGCCGATGATGATGATCGCGATCGTCTTCGGTCTGTCGATGGACTACGAGGTGTTCCTCCTGTCCCGGGTCCGCGAGGAGTACGACCGTACGGGCGACAACGCCACGGCCGTGGCCGAGGGCCTCGCGCGCACCGCGCGGGTCATCTCGGCGGCCGCCGCGATCATGGTGTGCGTCTTCGGGAGCTTCGTCCTCGGGTCGAGCCGGGAGCTCCAGCTGTTCGGGTTCGGTCTCGCGTTCGCGATCTTCATCGACGCGACGCTGGTGCGGCTCGTGCTGGTGCCTGCGGTGATGGAGCTGCTCGGCGACCGCAACTGGTGGCTGCCGCGCTGGTTGGACCGTGCTCTTCCGCGCCTGACGATCGAGACCTCCCGAGGGCCGCGGGGCGTCCGATGACGAGATATCGGTTCGGGTTGCCGTGGTGGGCGATCCTCCTGCTCGCGGCGCTCTCGCTCCCACGGGTCGTCGTGCACGACCTCGACGTGGACACGGGGGCGTGGGGACCGGCGCTCCTCGCGATCGGACCGATGCTGGTGTGGGTGGTCGTGGCCCTCTGGACCCGCGTCCCGTCCCCTGTGACGACGCTTCTCGTCGTCGGCACGGTGTACGGGATCGGGCTGGGCATCGGCCACAACCTGATGTGGGACTCGCTTCTCGCCGAGGACCCACGGCTCGGCGGGTCGTGGGAGGGAAGGCTTCCGCGACAGGCCGAGGAGGTGATCATGCGAATCGTCACCGTGGGGAGCAGCGTCGTCACCGGCGCCGTGGTCGGGCTCGTCTCGGGCCTGGTCGCGACCGGGCTGCGCCGCCTCGGCCGGTCCGCACGCTCGCGCCGGTAGGCTGGCCAGTGCACTTCGCGGCGGAGACGCCGCGGTCGTACCAACGTGAGGACGTCTCGGTGTTCGGTGATGATTTCGGCGGGCCCAACCAGCCCGGAGGCGGCATGCCCGACATGTCGGCCCTCCTGCAGCAGGCCCAGCAGATGCAGGAGCAGCTGCTCGCCGCCAAGGACGAGCTGAGCCGGCTCCAGGTCACGGGCCAGGCCGCCAACGGTCTGGTCAAGGCCACGGTGACCGGCACCGGCGAGCTCGTGTCGGTGGAGATCAAGCCCGAGGCGGTCGATCCCGAGGACACCGAGATGCTCGGTGACATGGTCGTCGCCGCCGTCCGCGACGCCAACGGACAGGCCGAGCAGCTCGCGGCCGAGAAGCTCGGCCCGTTCGCTGGTGGGCTCGGCGGCGAGCCCGGTGGGGGCGCAGCGGGCGCCCTCGGGTTCTGACGCGATGTACGAAGGCGTCGTCCAGGATCTGATCGACGAGCTGGGCCGGCTCCCTGGCATCGGGCCCAAGAGCGCGCAGCGCATCGCGTTCTATCTGCTCGACGCCGATCCGGTCGACGTCCGTCGCTTCGCCGAGGTGCTCACCGAGGTCAAGGACAAGGTGCGGTTCTGCGCGACCTGCGGCAACGTCGCGGAGTCCGAGACCTGCCGGATCTGCGCCGATCCACGTCGCGATCCCGCCATCTTGTGCGTCGTGGAGGAGTCCAAGGACGTCGTCGCGATCGAGCGCACCCGCGAGTTCCGCGGCCGCTACCACGTCCTCGGCGGTGCGATCTCCCCGATCGAGGGTGTCGGTCCCGACGACCTGCGCCTCAAGGAGCTCATGCAGCGGCTGTCCGACGGCGCGATCCAGGAGATCATCCTGGCGACCGACCCCAACCTCGAGGGCGAGGCGACCGCGACCTACCTCACGCGGCTCCTCAAGCCCCTGGGGTTGCGGGTGACGCGTCTGGCCAGTGGACTACCCGTAGGCGGTGACCTCGAGTACGCCGACGAGGTCACGCTCGGGCGTGCCTTCGAAGGGCGTCGCTCGGTCGACTGACACCGGCACCGGAGGGGCGACGTGAGCACGACGAGAGACGACGAGCTGGCCGCGGTCGCTCACGGGTTCGCCGAGGACGTCGATGTGGTGCTGGAGGGCTTTCGCAGCCTGATCGGCATCACCGACGGCGACGAGATGGTGGCCGGTCTGCTCGTCGAGCTCAGCCGGGCGCTCACCGTCGGTGCCCGGATGGCCGCGATGCCGAGGATGGTTCCGCCGGACCGCTACGAGCCCGACAGCGGCCCCGACATCGATCTCGACGACGTCCGGGTCGAGCTGGCCACGGTGCTCGACGGCTTCGACACCTACGTCGAGGTCTTCGACCCCTACGACGATCCCGCCGAACCCTCGGCGTACCGGATCTCCGACGACGTCATCTCCCTGGTCGCCGCGCTCGCGCACGGGATGCAGCACGCCCGCGCGGGCCGTCTGGTCGAGGCGCTGTGGTGGTGGCAGTTCTCGTTCTTCACCTCGTGGGGCGGCGAGACGACCTCGGCGCTGCGGGCACTGCAGTCGGTCGTCGCTCGCGACCGGATCGTCGGCGCCACCCCCGCGATGTCGCCCGAGGAGCCCCCGCTCGACCCGCTCTGAGCCACCGCGGCGGACGCGTGCTCGACGGCTCGTAGAAGGCGGAGCGAGCCGCACGGTCGACCGCTGGGGCGTACGCCTAGGCTCGAAACCATGACGCAGACCGACCCGTACCTGTGGCTCGAAGACGTCGACGGCGAGAAGGCGCTCGACTGGGTCCGCGCCCGCAACGCCGAGACCGCCGAGCGCCTCGAGACCAGTGACGACTTCCGTACGACGGAGAAGCAGATCCTCGAGGTCCTCGACTCCGACGCCAAGATCCCGCCGATCGCGAAGGCGGGCGACTGGTACTACAACTTCTGGCGGGACGCGCAGCACGTCCGCGGGGTCTGGCGCCGTACGACCCTCGCGTCGTACCGGACCGACGACCCGGAGTGGGATGTCGTCCTCGACCTCGACGCGCTCGCCGACGCCGAGGACGAGAACTGGGTCTGGCACGGCGCCGCCGTCCTGCGGACCGGGCCGCTCGCCTTCATGCGCGCGCTGGTCTCGCTGTCGCGCGGCGGCTCCGACGCCGACGTGACGCGGGAGTACGACCTCGCGTCGCGTACGTGGGTCACCGACGGCTTCGTGCGCCCCGAGGCCAAGGGTGACGTGAGCTGGATCGACGAGGACACGGTCTTCGTCGAGACCGACACGGGGCCGGGCTCGATGACGGCGTCCGGCTATCCGCGGATCGCGCGGCGCTGGCGTCGCGGAGAACCGCTCGCGGAGTCCGAGGTGGTCTTCGAGGGCGCCCACGAGGATCTCTCGATCGGCGCCTTCCACGACCGCACGCCCGGTTTCGAGCGCGACTGGGTCGTCCGCGCGACGTCGTTCTACACCGCCGAGCGCTACCTGCTCACCGAAGATGACGGTGAGGTCGTGCTGACCAAGCTCGACGTGCCCGACTCCGCCGAGACCAGCGTCAAGCGCGACCAGATGCTCGTCGAGCTCCGCGACGACTGGACCGTCGACGGACGCACGTACGTCGCTGGATCGCTGCTCGCCCTGGGTTTCAGCAGCTTCCTCGACGGAGCACGCGACTTCACCGTCCTCTACGAGCCGACCGGTGACAGTGCACTCGCGGGTTATGTGTTCACCGCCCACCGGCTGGTGCTCGAGCTGATGACCGACGTACGAAGCCGCCTCGAGATCCTCACCCCGCCCGCCGAGCCGGGTGGTGAGTGGGACCGGGTCGCCGCGCGGCACGTCCCCGAGCTCGGCACGCTGCAGGTCGCACCGGTCGATGCCGACGAGGACGACGCGGTGTGGCTCTACACGACCGACTATCTGACGCCTACCACGCTCTCGCTGCTCGACCTCGGCCCACGGGGCGTCAACGCCCGCCCGGTCCCGCTGAAGGCGATGCCATCGTTCTTCGACGCCGACGGCCTCGTCGTCGAGCAGCACTTCGCCGAGTCCGTCGACGGCACGCGCGTGCCCTACTTCGTGGTCCGCCCGCACGACCTCCCGGACGACGGCTCCGCCCCGACGCTGCTCTACGGCTACGGCGGCTTCGAGATCTCGCTGACTCCCTCGTACTCCGGTGGTCTCGGCCGCGCGTGGCTCGAGCACGGCGGCGTGTATGTCGTGGCGAACATCCGCGGAGGCGGGGAGTACGGCCCGACGTGGCACCAGGCGGCGCTCCGCGACCAGCGCCACCGGGCGTACGAGGACTTCGCTGCGGTGGCGCGAGACCTGGTGGAGCGGAGGATCACCTCGCCGCAGCACCTCGGCGCGATGGGCGGATCCAACGGCGGCCTGCTCGCCGGCAACATGCTCACGCAGTACCCCGAGCTGTT
Organism: Mumia sp. zg.B17; assembly: GCF_019550915.1. Lineage (GTDB taxonomy): Bacteria > Actinomycetota > Actinomycetes > Propionibacteriales > Nocardioidaceae > Mumia. The sequence goes on along the minus strand of NZ_JAHWCI010000008.1, from coordinate 560,765 downwards.
CGGCGCGGTCGTCATCCAGGTGCCGCTGCTGGACATGCAGCGCTACCACCTGCTGCTCGCGGGGGCGTCGTGGATCGCGGAGTACGGCGACCCCGACTCCGCCGACTGGGAGTTCCTCGCCACGTTCTCGCCCTACCACCTCTTCGACGCCGACCGGGCCTATCCGCCGGTGCTCTTCACGACCTCCACGCGTGACGACCGGGTCCATCCCGGCCACGCGCGCAAGATGGCCGCGAAGATGCTGGAGGCCGGCAAAGACGTCACGTACTACGAGAACATCGAGGGCGGGCACGGCGGCGCCGCCAACAACGCGCAGGCCGCGCACATGTCGGCGCTGGCGTACCGGTTCCTCTGGAGCCGCCTGGCCTAGTGCCCGTTGCGTCAGAGCGGCGCGTCGAGACGTGCGAGCTGGTCAGGGCTGAGAGTCAGCCGCACGCCGTCCAACGCTGCGTCGAGCTGGTCCAGCTTGCTGCCGCCGAGCATCGGTCGGATGCCGTGGGCCACCAGCCAGGCGAGCACCACCTGCCCCTTCTGCACACCGACCTCGCCCGCGACCTTCGTGAGCACGTCGAGGCGCGCGGAGCTGCCAGGGTGCTCGAAGATATCGGGGACGGTCTTGTCGGGGTTGTCGTACGCGCCCTCGAGCAACGGTGTGTAGGCCCACACCTCCAGGCCGTGGGAGGTGGCGTAGTCGGACAGCTCGTCGTCGAGCACGCCGAAGGCGTGCATCGCGTTCGGGCGGGTCCCTGGGCGGGGACGGAGGAAGGTCGCGCTCTGCTGGAGGGCGTCGATGGGTACGGCGCCGCTGCTCCGCGCGTGCGCTCGAGCGCGCTCGACGCGCCACGCGGGGTGGTTGGACGCCCCCACCCGGGCGACCGAGCCGTCGGCGGTGAGCTCGGCGAGGGCATCGACGGTCTCCTCGATCGGGACCGTGCGGTCCTCCTTGTGCAGCCAAAGCATGTCGACGCGGTCGACGCCGAGGCGACTCAGGCTTCCTTCGAACGCGTCGCGGACCGCTCGCCGCGAGAGACCGTCGTGCTGCCACGCCGGTGCGCCGGGCCAGCGTGGTTCCGCGCCGACCTTGGTCGCGATCTTGACCCGGTCCCGGACGCCCGGTCTGGCGGCGAGCCATCGCCCGAGGACCGACTCGCTGTCACCGCCGTGTCCTGAGCGGCTCGCCCAGTATGCGTAGCAGTCGGCGGTGTCGAGCCAGACGCCGCCGCGCTCGACGAAGCGGTCGAGCAGGGCGTACGAGGTGTCCTCGTCGATCCGGGTCCCGAACATCATGGTTCCGAGAACGAGGGATGAGATGGTCATGTCGTCGGTCATGCGACCACCGTGCAACCTGGAGCTCGCTCCAGGTCAACCCCCTAGGTGAAGACAACGAGCAAGATCAGTTATCGGCGGCCATCCAATGGGAAGTGGAAGTAGATGCAAGTGCCTGGTCAACACATCAACCCCGAGATCTGCGAAGCAGTCGCCAGGAGCAAGGCGAACGTCGACAGCCGGACGGCATCAGGCGATGCCTGAGCACACCTCCCAGACTCTGGGCGCACCCGCCGCGGAGACTTACACTCCGGCGGAGGCGGCTGAACGTTCCGGCTTCTCGCTCGACACCCTGCGCTACTACGAGCGCGAAGGCATCCTGCCACCTGTCGCCCGCTCGGCGGGCGGGCGGCGCACCTACACCGACGTGGACCTCGCGCGGTTGGGCTTCTTGCGTTGCCTGCGCGACACAGGCATGCCGATCGCGCTGCTGAAACGGTACGGCGAGCTCTCGGTCGACGACTCCACCCTCGCCGAGCGCGCGGCCCTGCTCGAGGACCACGCGACGGCCGTCAGGCAGGAGATCGAAGAGCTGCGCCAGAGAGAACGCCAGCTTGCGGAGAAGATCGCCTGGTACCGCTCGGAGCTCGTACGCTCCGCCGCGCGCGAGCCGTCCTCCTGACTGACAATCGCGGGAGGGCGGACCCGGGGGTGTCATGGCGCAGCAGCAGCAGCCGGACGTGGCGGTAGAAGGCGACAGTCTTTCGTCAGCGAAGGTCTGGGCGATCTTCGGCGGGCTGATGCTCGCGATGTTGCTCGCCGCCCTGGACCAGACGATCGTGTCGACCGCGCTCCCCACGATCGTCCAGGATCTCGGTGGTGCCGAGCACCTGTCCTGGGTCGTGACGGCGTACATGCTCGCGTCGACGGTGACCACGATGCTGTGGGGCAAGCTCGGGGACCTGTACGGCCGCAAGAGCCTCTTCATCACCTGCATCGTGATCTTCCTGGTCGGGTCGGCCCTCGCCGGGACGTCGCAGACGATGGGACAGCTCGTCGCGTGGCGGGCCGTGCAGGGTGCGGGCGGCGGCGGGCTGATGGTGCTGTCGCAGGCGATCATCGGCGACGTCGTGCCCCCGCGGGAGCGCGGCCGCTACCAGGGCGCGTTCGGGGCGGTGTTCGGGGTGGCCAGCGTGGCTGGTCCGCTGCTCGGTGGGTTCTTCGTCGACAACCTCTCCTGGGAGTGGGTCTTCTACATCAACCTTCCGCTCGGCGCCGTCGCGCTGGTGGTCGTGACGGCCGTCCTGCCGCGCATCCGCCCAGATCGCGCCGCGAGCGTCGACTATGCCGGGGTGGTCCTGCTGGGGACGGTGGCCACGGCGATCGTGCTGATCACCAGCCTCGGCGGGTCGACCTGGGCCTGGAGCTCGGTGGAGGTGTGGACCACGGGGGTGATCGGCGTCGTGGCCCTGGGGGCATTCGTGCTCGTGGAGCGTCGAGCGCCGGAGCCGGTCCTGCCGCTGCGGCTCTTCGCGAACCGCACGTTCACGACGACGTCGCTGGTCGGGTTCGTCATCGGCTTCGCGATGTTCGGAGCGATCACCTACCTTCCGCTCTACCTGCAGCAGATCAAGGGCTCGTCACCGACCGAGTCCGGGCTGGAGATGCTGCCGATGATGGTCGGGCTCCTCCTGACCTCGATCGGCAGCGGCCACCTCATCACCAAGACGGGTCGCTACAAGGTGTTCCCCATCCTCGGGACGGCGATCACCGCGCTGGGACTGTTCCTGCTCTCTCTGATGGGCCGGGACACGACCACGCTCGAGTCCTCGGGCAGCATGTTCGTCCTGGGTCTCGGTCTCGGCATGGTCACCCAGGTGCTGGTGCTCGCGGTGCAGAACGCCGTCGCCTACCGCGACCTCGGGACCGCGACCTCGGGAGCCACGTTCTTCCGTACGATCGGCAGCTCCGTGGGTGTCGCCGCGTTCGGTGCGGTTCTCACCCGCTCCCTGGCCGACGCCCTCGGGCGCGACACCCCTGCCGACGCCACCGGACGCTGCTCGGGCGACGTGCTCAAGGAGTCGGCTCTCGGGCTCAGGGAGTGCCCACCGCAGGTGCAGAACTGGTTCCTCGACGGCTACGCGGACGCGATCCACGTCGTCTTCCTCGCCGCCGTACCGGTGGCGCTGCTCGCGTTCCTCCTCGCCTGGCTGATCCCCGAGCTCCCGCTGCGGCGCACGACCGGGGCCCAGGACGTGGGCGGCTCCGCAGGTCAGTCGTTCGCGCTGCCGTCGAGCCGGACCTCGCTCGAAGAGCTCCGGCTCCACCTCTGGCGGCGCGTCGGTCGCCAGGACCCGCTGCGGATCTACCAGGCGCTCGTCGGCGACCTCGATCTCGGGCTCACGCCGGAGGAGTGCTGGATGGTGACGCGTGCGTCTCTCAAGGGACCTCGGTCCATCGCGACCATGGCCGAGCGGTCCGGGCGTCCTCCCGAGGCGGTGCAACGGGTCGCCGACTCCCTCGCGCGACGCGGGTTCGTGACCGTCGACGCCGGCACGGTCACCTCGACCGCCGCGGGAGACGCCGCGGCAGAGGCGATCCGGGCCAGCGAGCGGGAGCGTCTGCAGCACTACATCAAGGGATGGGACCGGGAGCCGGAGATCGATCAGCTGGTCGACCAGCTGACGGAGGACCTGCTCTCGGAGGACCGGTCGACGGTTGACTAACATACGTACGTGTATGTATGTTGCGCGCATGGGGATACGCAACGGCAGGGTCGCCGACGTCGAGCACACCGGGCGGCCGTGGAGGATCCACGACATCGCGCCCGACTTCCGGCTCGAGGACGTCTGGTCCTACCGCACTCCCGGCGCCGGACCAGACGACTTTCCGGTCATGCTCGCCGCCTTGCGTGCCGCCGGCGGGCTCAACGAGAACCCTCCGCTCGTCCGCTTCCTCTTCGCGGTCCGCTGGCGGCTCGGCGCGATGCTCGGTTGGGACTCGTCCGACCAGGGACTCGCCTCTCGGGTCGACACGCTCCGTGACCGGCTCCCGTCGGACCTGATCCAGGAGGCGGCCGGCGACCCGGTCCCCAACACGCCGTTCACGATGGTCTACGAGCTCCCCGACGAGTGCGTCATCGAGCTGGCCAACAAGACCGTCCACGACCTGTGTCACCTTGGCTGGGTGCCGAACGGCGACGGCGAGTACGAGCTGAGGATGGCAGCCCTCGTCAAGCCCAACGGTGTCTTCGGGCGGATCTACATGGTGGCGATCAAGCCGTTCCGCTACCTGATCGTCTATCCCGCCCTGACCCGCAAGTGGGAGCGCGCGTGGCTGGAGCGGGAGCGCCTCGTCGGCCCGACTCCTGCGGCGTCGTGAGCGGGTCCGTCGCGCGGCGTACGCAGGCCGACCGTCGTGAGCGGACTCGGTGGTCCCTGCTCGTCGCGGCGGCGCGGGGCCTGTCCACGTACGGCTACGCCAACCTGGTCCTGGAGCAGGTGGCCAAGGACGCGGGCTACACCCGCGGCGCGCTCTACCACCTCTTCGCCAACAAGGAGGAGCTCGCCCTCGCCGTTGTGGAGTGGGTCGCCGAGACGTGGGACGCGGAGGTGCGACGACCGAGTCTCGACGAGGGCGACCCCCTCGCGGTTCTGCTCACGATGGCCCGGCGCCACGCCGCGTACTGTCGCGGTCACGACCGTGCACGAGTCATGCTCACGCTGCGAGTCGAGCTCACCGGTCAGGACCACCCCGTCGGGCGCGCGATGGAGACGACCTACGACCGGCTCGAGGCCGAGTGCGCCGATCTGGTGCGGGCAGGGCGCCGAGACGGCTCGATCCCGGCCGGACCCCCACCCCGGCTGACGGCCCGGGCCTTCCTGGCGATCTTGGAGTCGGTCGGCATCGAGCTCGCCAGGAGCGCGCCGCACGACGTCGAGTTGGTTGAACGCGCCGTGCAGGGCGTCCTCGGAGTCCCGTCCCCACCCGTGGACTGAGGCTGCCGCGCACGTCCGCGTCACGCCGTACGGCGTCGGAACAGGCGCGCGGAGCACACCGCCGCCCCGACGAGGATCACGCCGCACCACCCGAGAGCCCACCAGCCGTGGTCGCCGATCGGCGTTCCCATCCACAGCCCACGCAGCGTCTCGATCATCGGCGTCATCGGCTGGTTCTCGGCAAACCCGCGCAGCGCGGGCGGCAGCGTGTCCGCGGGCACGAACGCCGTGCTGACGTAGGGCAGGAACGCGAGGACCATCGTGAAAGCGTTCGCGGACTCTGGAGTCCGCGCGATCAGCCCGACTGTCGCGGCGAGCCACGAGATCGCGAGGACGAAGACCGTGAGAGCGCCGATCGCTGCCAGCCATGCGACGGGTCCGCCACTCGGCCGCCACCCGACGAGCAGCGCGACCCCGATGACGAGGGTGGTCGCGACGGCGTTGCGGGCCACGCTGGCGACGACGTGACCCACGATCACCGACCCGGCGGCGATCGGCATCGAACGGAACCGGTCGATGATGCCGTTGGTCATGTCGTGCGCGACCGCAGCGGCCGTCGTTCCCGCCCCGAACCCGGCGCAGAGCAGGATGATCCCGGGCACGACGTAGTCGACGTACGCACCGTCGGTCGACAGGGCGCCCCCGAACACGTAGACGAACAGCAGCATCAGCGCAACCGGCAGAGCCAGTGCGGTGAAGAACGCCTCGGGGTTGCGCAGGGTCGTCACCAGGCTTCGGCGGACCATCACCTGCGAGTCGAGAACGAGGCTGGCGCGGGGGGTCGTGGCGGTGCTCATGGGCGGGCCTCCAGGCTCGGTGCGGTGAGGGTACGGAAGACGTCGTCGAGGCTCGGTGCGTGCATGTCGACCCGGCGTGGGGGTGCGCCCGCGGCCGCGAGCTCGGCGAGCACCCGGCACACCGACTCTGGGGCGGCGTCGGTGGGGACGTCGACGGTGAGGAGGACGGGGTCGGCGGTGACCTCGGGCGTACGCACACTGGCGAGCGCGGTCTCGTAGGTCCGGGCATCGCCGTAGGAGAGTCGCAGGATCTCGCCGGAGACCTGGGCCTTCAGCTCCTCCGGTGTGCCGTCGGCCACGACCCGACCACCGTCCAGGACGGCGACGCGGTCAGCGAGCCGGTCGGCTTCCTCGAGGTGCTGCGTGGTGAGCAGGACCGTCACACCCGTGTCGGCCAGCTCCCGCACCGTCGCCCAGACCTGGTCGCGGCTGCGCGGGTCGAGCCCGGTCGTCGGCTCGTCGAGGAAGAGCAGCGTCGGGGGCACGACCATGCTCATCGCGAGGTCGAGCCGACGCCGCTGGCCGCCGGAGTAGGTCGACGCGCGGCGGTCGGCGATCGCGGTGAGGTCGAAGCGCTCGACCACGTCGTCGACGCGCGCGGCGCTGCCTGGACGGGGCAAGCGCCGCAGGCGCGCCACCATCGTGAGGTTCTCCCGGGCGGTGAGGACCTCGTCCACGGCGGCGTACTGGCCTGTGAGGCTGATGGCGTTGCGGACGGCGTGCGCCTCCCGCGCGACGTCGCGGCCGGCGACGCGGGCGCTGCCGCCGTCGTACCCGATGAGCGTCGCAAGGACCCGCACCAGCGTGGTCTTCCCGGCGCCGTTCGTGCCGAGCAGGGCGAGCACCGTCCCGGTCTCGACAGCCAGGTCGACACCGCGCAGGACGTCGGTGGAGCCGTAGCTCTTGGTGAGGCCTTCGACCTCCACTGTGTATGTCATACGCAAAACGGTATACGTGATACACAGAAGGGGCAAGGCCTTATCGTAAGGCCGACGAGGAGGTCGGATGGCCCAGGACGAGATGCAGCTCCCGGACGAGCTCGCCCTGCTCTGGGGCAGGCGCTCCGGCGGTCGTCGAGGACCACGTCCGGAGCTCGACGCGAGCGCGATCGTCGCCGCGGCCGTCGAGATCGCCGACACCGACGGCCTCAACGCCGTGTCGATGGCGCGCGTCGCCAAGCAGCTCGGATTCTCGACGATGGCGCTCTATCGCCACGTCGCCAACAAGGACGAGCTGCTCTCGCTCATGTGGAACGAGAGCGCGTCCGTGGCGCAGCGGGTCGAGCTGACCGGTGACGGGTGGCGGGAGCGCATGCAGTCGTGGGCCACCCTCCAGCAGCAGATGCTGGCAGACCACCCGTGGCTCGCGCAGATGCCGATGAGCAACCCGCCGATGGGGCCGAGCGCCTTCGCGTGGCTCGAGCGCGGCCTCGACGCGCTGTCCGGCACCCCGCTGTCCGACGGGGAGAAGCTGCAGGCGGTCGGCGCGATCAGCGCGTACTCCCTCGCCGAGGCGCGGATGGCGTACGAGGAGGCGACCGCGGCGGCCCGTCGACGCGCCGCAGGCAAGCCCGTCGTGGCGTTCGAGAACGTGATCGCCGTCCTCGCCGACCCGGAGACCTTCCCGAACCTCGCCCGTCTCGCCGCGACCCTCTCGCCGATGCCTGCCGTCGGCGAGGCCGGCTATGAGGAGTACGGCGAGGCGAGCTTCGGCTTCGGTCTCGACCTCCTCCTCGACGGGATCGCCGCCCTCATCGAGCGCCGCGAAGGTCAGCGCCCCGCGCCGTGAGGCGCCCCGTCCCCGAGACGCGGGAAAACCCGGTGACGTGCCCGGTTAGACTGACGAGGACGCAGCGTGGCGTCCAACCACCAGACTCCGAGGCAGACGAGGAACGTCCGTGGGCATTGTCGTCCAGAAGTACGGCGGCTCGTCGGTGTCCGACGCCGCCAGCATCAAGCGCGTCGCGCAGCGCATCGTCGCCACCAAGAAGGCGGGCAACGACGTCGTCGTGGTCGTCTCCGCGATGGGCGACACGACCGACGAGCTCCTCGACCTCGCCCACGAGGTCTCGCCCCTGCCCGACGGCCGCGAGCTCGACATGCTGCTCACCGCGGGCGAGCGGATCTCGATGGCGCTGCTCGCGATGGCGATCGGCAACCTCGGCCAGCAGGCGCAGTCCTTCACGGGGTCCCAGGCCGGCGTGATCACCGACTCGGCGCACGGCAGGGCCAAGATCATCGACGTCACGCCCGGGAGGATCCGCCGGGCGATCGAGGAGGACGCCGTCGCGATCGTCGCGGGCTTCCAGGGCGTCTCGCACGACAGCAAGAACATCACGACCCTCGGCCGCGGCGGGTCCGACACCACCGCGGTCGCCCTCGCCGCCGCGCTCGAGGCGGACGTCTGCGAGATCTACACCGACGTCGACGGCATCTTCACCGCCGACCCGCGCATCGTCCCCGCAGCCCGCCGCATCCCGGTCATCTCGTACGAGGAGACGCTGGAGATGACGGCCAACGGCGCCAAGATCCTGCACCTGCGCTGCGTCGAGTACGCGCGCCGCAACAACATGCCCATCCACGTCCGCTCGTCCTTCTCCACCAAGCAGGGGACCTGGGTGGTCAGCGCGGAGCGGATGGCGGAGCTGTTGTCCACGGAACTCACGAACGAAGTCGATGGGGAGGCTCCCGTGATGGAGCAAGCGATCATCTCCGGCGTTGCGCACGATCGCAGCGAGGCCAAGATCACCGTCGTCGGGGTCCCCGACAAGGTGGGCGAGGCGGCGCGCATCTTCGAGGTGCTCGCGGAGGCGCAGATCAACCTGGACATGATCGTCCAGAACGTCTCCGCCGCCTCGACGGGCCTGACCGACATCTCCTTCACGCTGCCGCGCGCCGACGGTCAGACCGCGATGACGGCGCTGGCACGGCTCAAGGACGAGGTCGGCTACGCCCAGCTGCAGTACGACGACGGGGTCGGCAAGATCTCGCTCGTCGGCGCGGGGATGCGCACCAACCCCGGCATCTCGGCGCGGTTCTTCAAGGCGATCGCCGATGCCGGCGTCAACATCGAGATGATCTCGACCTCTGAGATCCGGATCTCGGTCGTCGTCAACGAGCAGCAGATCGACGACGCGGTCACCGCCGCGCACCGCGCGTTCGACCTGGACTCCCACGAGGTCGAGGCCGTCGTCTACGGCGGCACCGGTCGCTAGGCACGAGGAGCACACCACCATGGCCCACGGACTGAAGATCGGCGTCGTCGGCGCGACCGGCCAGGTCGGCGGCGTGATGCGCACGCTGCTCCAGGAGCGCGCGTTCCCGATCGACGAGATCCGCTTCTTCGCCTCGGCGCGCTCGGCGGGCACGACACTGTCCTTCGCCGGACGCGACGTCGTCGTCGAGGACACCGCGACCGCCGACCCGACGGGCCTCGACGTGGCCGTGTTCTCGGCCGGTGCCACCATGTCGCGGGTCCAGGCCCCGCGCTTCGCCGCGGCCGGGGTGACGGTCATCGACAACTCGTCGGCCTGGCGCAAGGACCCCGAGGTTCCGCTGGTCGTCTCCGAGGTCAACCCGGAGGCCATCGACCAGGCGGTCAAGGGCATCATCGCCAACCCCAACTGCACCACGATGGCCGCGATGCCGGTGCTGAAGCCGCTGCACGACGAGGCGGGACTGGTGCGCCTCGTGGCCAGCACCTACCAGGCCGTGTCGGGCTCAGGGCTCGGTGGCGTCGAGGAGCTCGCGACGCAGGCCGAGAAGGTCGTCGCCGGTGCTCGCGCGCTGACCTACGACGGCTCGGCGCTGGACTTCCCCGAGCCGCAGAAGTACGTCGCTCCGATCGCGTTCAACGTGCTGCCGATGGCCGGCTCGGTCGTGGACGACGGCAGCGAGGAGACAGACGAGGAGCAGAAGCTGCGCAACGAGTCGCGCAAGATCCTGGGCCTCCCCGACCTGCGCGTGTCCGGCACGTGCGTGCGTGTGCCGGTCTTCACCGGGCACTCCCTGTCGCTCAACGTGGAGTTCGCCGACGCGATCACCCCCGGCCGGGCGCGGGCGCTTCTCGCCGAGGCGCCCGGGGTTCAGCTCGTCGACGTGCCGACACCGCTGCAGGCCGCCGGTGCCGACCCGAGCCTCGTCGGACGGATCCGCCAGGACTCCAGCGTCGACGGTGAGCGCGGTCTCGTGCTCTTCGTCAGCAACGACAACCTGCGCAAGGGTGCGGCGCTCAACACCATCCAAATCGCTGAGCTGATCGCGGCACGCTGACGTGCCGGTCGTCGTCCGGCCTCGCGACCCCAGGGACGTCGACGCGCTCGTGGCGGTGCTGGCGGTCGTGCACGAGCACGACCGCTATCCCATCGTCGGAGCGCACGTCGAGGCCGGGTGGATCCTCGAGCCCGACGGCCCTGCCTGGGTGGCCGAGCTCGACGGAGCGGTGATCGGTCAGGCGGCCCTGCAGTCCGGCGTCGACCAGGTGGCGGCCTCGGCGCTCGGGGTCGGTCCGGCCGAGGCGTTGACGCTCGCCAGGTTCTTCGTGGCCCCCGCCGCGAGAGGCACTGGTGCTGCTCGCTCGTTGCTGGACGCCGTCGAGTCGTACGCCCGCGGGGCTGGACGGCCGCTGGCCCTCGAGGTCGTCGCGCACAACGAGGCGGCGCGGACGCTCTACGCCGGCCGGGGCTGGACCCCTCTCGGGTCGTACGCGGCCCGCTGGTTCGGCGACGACGGGCCGGCATTCGAGGCCCACCGGTTCGTCCTTCCGACTGTGGGCGCACCGCGGCCCGGCGATGTGGAACGATCGGGCACGTGAGCGAGATCAGTCCGACCGGAGATCCCTGGAGCCGCTTCTCCCGAGATCCGCGTGACCCTGCGGTCTCGGCCCTGCGCACCGGTGACGTCGACCGCGCCGTCCTGACCGACGTCCTCGGCGAGGCCTTCTCCGACGGACGGCTCACCCGTGAGGAGTACGACGAGCGTGCGGACGAGGCAGTCCGGGCGCGTACGTACGGTGACTTCCTCCCGCTGATGCAGGACCTCGTTCCCACCAGCGGAGCGGCGGCACCACCGGTGCGCCGCGGCGACAGCCCGGACCTCCAGCGTGCCGCCGTGAACGCGTACGAGCGCAAGCGTCGTGACTCGTGGGTCGAGTCCGTGACGATCACCTTGATCTGCACCGGCATCTGGCTGGCGATCAGCCTCGCCGGCGGTGGGTTCGATCCGCACTTCCCGTGGCCGATCATCGTCGCGGTGATCGCGTTCGCCGACTCCATCGAGACGACGGCGAGCCGGGAGAAATACATCGAGAAGGAGCGCGCGAAGCTCGAGCGCAAGGCGCGCAAGCAGGAGCGCAAGGAGCTTCCGGGCTCCTGATCGGGTGCCTGTGCCTCACACCGACGCTGACGCGTCGACCCGCGTACGGAGCAGGTCCAGCGCCCGCTGCGGACGGTCGGTGATGATGCCCTCGACCCCGGCATCGGCCGCCCGCAGGATCGCCGCCGGCGCGTTGGCCGTCCAGACGTAGGTCTCGAGCCCCGCGAGCTGGGCACGACGGACGTACGCCGAGTTGACCGCTCCGTGCCAGGGGTTGACCGCGTCAGCCCAGGCCTCGAGCCTGGGCTGACGGGGCGTGGAGTGGACCAGGAGCCCGCGCGGGACCTCCGGAAGCAGGCGCCCGAGCTCCCGGAGCGCTGGTGCGTGGAAGCTCTGCGCCGTCACCGACACCCCGGGCGAGAAGCAGCGCAGGACCTCCGCGACCGCGCCGACGAGCCGGGGTTGCGTCTCGGGGTTCTTGATCTCGACGAGGAGCGCGACGCCGGTGGCGCGGAGCGCGTCGAGCGCCTGCTCCAGCGTCGGGACCGGCTCTCCGGCGAACGCGGCACCGCGCCCGGAGCCTGCGTCGAGGCGCCCTACCTCGTCGTCGGTGAAGGTCCAGACGGGGTCGTGGGCGCGACCGGGGTGGCGCCGAGCGACGTCGGTGGTGCGCGCGAGCGTCGGGTCGTGGACGACGACGGGCGTGCCGTCCCGGGTGGACTGGACGTCGATCTCGACCGCGTCGACGCCGATCGCCACTGCTGCGGCGACAGCGGCGAGCGTGTTCTCCGGCGCGACGGCGTGGGCGCCCCGGTGGGCGACCACGCGCGGGCGACGCATCGTGGTGATCTGCTCGTTCATGCTGCGAGCGTCGTCCGGACCGATGGAGCGCGAGCGAGAACGAGGTGGACACGGGGTGAACGGACGCTGAGGTGTTGTCCGAGTTGGCGGCGTAGGATACGAACATGCGTTCGATCGATGCTGTGGTGGGAGGGCAGTGAACGGCGACGCCACCATCCTCCACGCCGACCTCGACTCGTTCTTCGCGTCGGTCGAGCAGCGCGACGACCCTTCCCTCCGCGGCCGGCCGGTCCTCGTCGGCGGGGGTGTGGTGGTCGCCGCGAGCTACGAGGCCAAGGCGTACGGCGTGCGGACACCGATGGGCATCGTCGAGGCCAAGTCCCTGTGCCCGGGCGCGATCGTGGCGTCGCCACGCTTCGAGGCGTACTCGGCCGCCAGCAAGGCCGTCTTCGAGCTGTTCCGCGACACCACCCCGCTGGTCGACCCGATCTCGATCGACGAGGCGTTCCTCGAGGTCGGTGGGCTGGCGCGGCTCGTCGGGTCACCGGAGTCGATCGGGGCTCGGCTGCGCGCACGGGTCCGCGACGAGGTCGGGCTGCCGATCACGGTCGGGATCGCGCGCACCAAGTTCCTCGCCAAGATCGCCAGCGCCCACGCCAAGCCCGACGGCTTGCTCGTCGTGCCGGTCGACGGTGAGCAGGCGTTCCTGCATCCGCTGCCGGTCGAGCGGATGTGGGGGGTCGGGGCCAAGACCGGCGCGAAGCTGCGGGCCCGCGGCATCGAGCGGATCGGAGAGCTCGCGGCAGTGCCGCCGCACGCGCTGTCGGCGTACGTCGGTCGGGCGGCGGCGTACCATCTGCACGCCCTCGCCAACGGGCAGGACCCGCGTCCCGTCGAGACAGGGAGACGACGACGATCAGTCGGGGCGCAGCGTGCGCTGGGACGGCGGCCGAAGTCCATGTCCGACATCGACGCGGCGCTCGCGGGTCTCGTCGACCGCGTAGCGCGACGGATGCGCAAAGCGGAGCGAGAGGGGCGGACGGTCACGTTGCGGCTTCGCTTCGACGACTTCACGCGCGCGACCCGCTCGCACACGCTTCCTCGACCGACCGCGCGGACCGAGCGGCTGCTGCTCGTGGCGCGGTCGCTGCTCGACGTGGCTGCGCCGATGATCGCCGAGCGTGGGTGCACGCTGGTCGGCGTGGCCGTGAGCGGGTTCGATGCCGACACGGGCGTCCAGCTCGAGCTGCCGTTCGGGGAGCCCGACACGGCGACGCTCGATCTGGCGCTCGACGACGTGCGGGAGCGGTACGGCTCGTCGGCGGTCCTGCGGGGCTCGCTCGTACGGCGCGGCGAAGGCCTCGCGATGCCGACCCTCCCCGACTGACCCCTCCCTTCCTCCGCTCGCGGGTCACCTTCTTCCGCTCGCGGGTCACTCTCATGCGCTCGCGGGTCACCGTCGGGTGTTCCCGGGTCACCGTCGTGCGCTCGCGGGTCACTGTCGTGCGCTCGCGGGTCACCGGGACTGACCCGCGACCGCCAGGGATCGACCCGCGGGCGCCAGCGACTGACCCGCGGGCGCCAGGGACTGACCCGCGGGCGCCAGGGACTGACCCGCGGGCGCCAGGGACTGACCCGCGGGCGGACGAGAGTGACCCGCGAGCGGAAGGGCGGGGTCAGGCGTCGCCGCGCAGGCCTTCGTACGCCTCGAGGGTCTCCGGGTTCTGCAGGGCACCGCGGGCGGCCGCGTCGTCGATCGCCGTCCCGCGCAGGATCTTCTTGACCGGCACCTCGAGCTTCTTGCCCGACAGCGTGCGCGGCACCCCGGGCACCTGGTGGATCACGTCCGGCACGTGCCGCGGCGACAGCTGCGAACGCAGGGCGCCGGCGATGGTGCGCTGCATCGCCTCGTCCAGCTCCAATCCCTCGGCCAGTACGACGAAGAGCAGCAGCTCCCCGGCACCACCCTCGGCGTCCTCCAGGTGTACGACGAGACTGTCGGTGACCTCGTCCAAGCCCTCGACCACGGAGTAGAACTCGGCCGTCCCGAGGCGCACCCCGCCGCGGTTGAGGGTCGCGTCGCTGCGCCCCGTGATCGTGCACGAGCCGTCGGCGCGGATCGTGATCCAGTCACCGTGACGCCAGACGCCGGGGAAGTCCTCGAAGTACGCGGCGTGGTAGCGCGACCCGTCGTCGTCACCCCAGAACCCGAGGGGCATGGACGGCATCGGCTCGGTGATCACGAGCTCCCCGAGCTCGTCGACGACCGGGCGGCCGTCGATGTCGTACGCGGCGATGGCGACGCCAAGGTTGGGCCCGGAGATCTCGCCGGCATACACGGGGAGCATCGGGTTGGCGCCCACGAACCCGGTGCACACGTCCGTGCCGCCGGAGAGCGAGCCGAGGTGGACGTCGCCCCCGACCGCCTCGTACACCCACCGGAACCCCTCGACTGGAAGAGGCGCGCCCGTCGACCCGACACCGCGCAGACGCGACAGGTCGGCGACGTCCTTCGGCACCAGCCCCTCCTTGCGGCACTGGAGCAGGAACGGCGCGCTCGTCCCGAAGTAGGTGATGCCGAGCTCGTCGCTCATCCGCCACAACGACCCGAGGTCGGGGTGCGCGAGGTTGCCGTCGTACATCACGACGGTCGCGCCCGACAGCAGCCCCGAGACGAGCAGGTTCCACATCATCCAGCCGGTGGTGGAGAACCAGAAGAAGACGTCCTCCGGGCCGAGGCCGAGCTCGAGCGCCACGGACTTCGTGTGCTCGACGGTGATGCCGCCGTGGCCGTGGACGATCGGCTTGGGCAGTCCGGTCGTGCCGGACGAGAACAGCAGATAGAGCGGGTGGTCGAACGGCACGCGGTCGAACGCGAGCTCGGCGGGCTCCGCCACCAGGTCCGCCCACGTCACGGAGTCGGCGGGTGCCGCCGCCTCCGGGTCGAGGTACGGCAGCCACACCGTAGCGCGCAACGACGGCAGCGCCGCCCGGATCGCGGCGACCTCGTCGCGCCGGTCGACCGCCTTCGTGCCGTAGCGGTAGCCGTCGACCGCGAGCATCACGGTCGGCTCGATCTGCCCCCAGCGGTCGATCACGCTCCGCGTCCCGAACTCGGGTGCGCACGACGAGAAGATCGCGCCGAGGCTCGCTGCGGCGAGCAGCAGGACGAGCGTCTCGGGCACGTTGGGGGCGTACGCCACCACCCTGTCGCCGCGGGTGATCCCGAGGCGTACGAGGCCCGCTCGTGCCCGAGCGACCGCGTCTCTCAGCTCGGCCGCCGTGTACGTCACGTCGTCGCGCGACTGCGACCGTGCGACCACGACGACATCGTCGTCGGCCCGTCCGGGCATCTGCAGCATGGCCTCGGCGTAGTTCAGCGCGACGCCGGGGAACCACGTACGGCCAGGCACCGGCGGCGCGCCGCCGTCGGCGGGCACGAGCGCGACGGCCGGGTCATCCTCCGCGCCGTCGACCGTCCCGGGGATCGCGAAGTACGTCCAGATCGAACGCCAGAACGCGTCCTGGTCGTCGACCGACCAGGCGTGCAGGGCGCGGGCGTCGGCGAGCGGCGGACCTCCGTGGGACTCGGCCCAGTCCATGAAGGCGCCGATGCGCGTCGTACGGCGTGCGTCGGGCGCGGGCTCCCAGAGGACCTCGTGCGTCACCTGCGGTGTGAACATGGCGACACCCTAGACGGCGTGGAGCACGGCCTCCCATGCGTGTCACGGCTCGACGACGGCGAACCTCGGGTCGGGCTCGTCGGTCAGCCCGATGATCGTGGTGAGCACCGACATGTCACCGTCCGCACCGACGCCGTCGAGCGAGCCCGACCCCAGCAGGCCGAGCAGCTGCGGACGGGTGAGGCGGAGGGTCAGGTCGGCGGCGGCGTCGCGGGTGGTCGGGATGTGGACGCGCGCACCGTTCGAGAGCTCCATCCGGTACGCCTCGCCCGAGTCGGTGAAAAGCCACGTGATGCTCCCGGTCACGCCCGCAGCCTTCGCCCCGTCGAGCCGGATGGCGATGGTGTCGAACAGCTGGGTCGTCGTCAACGCGCTCACCATCCCCGAGGCCGCGAAGGAGGCGGTCGGGCTACCTCCGCGGAGCTCGTGCGCGCCGGTGAGGAAGCAGTTGCGCCACGTCGCGTTCTCGGCACCGAGACCCAGCGACTCGAGGACCTCCGCCAACGCCTCGCGGGCCCGCGCGTTGCCCGGCTCGGCGAAGACGGCGTGACTGCCCAGCTCGGCGGCGAAGCGGAGGTCTCCCGCATCCGCGTAGCGTCGGACCGCGTCCACCACGGCGTCGACACCGCCGAGGAGCTCGACGTAGCGGTCGGCCCGGTTCTCCGGCGTGTGCTCCCACAGGTGTGCGGGATTGCCGTCGTACCAGCCGAGGTAGCGCTGGAGGACCGCCTTGACGTTGTGGCTCAGTGACCCGTAGTAGCCGCGCGTGCTCCACCGTTGTGCCAGGGAGTCGGGAAGGTCGAGCATCTCGGCGATCTCGCTGCCGACGTAGCCCTGGTTCATGAGGCGCAGCGTCTGGTCGTGCATGTACGCGTAGAGGTCCCGCTGCTCGGTCAGGAAGGCGATGACCTCGTCGGTCCCCCACGTGGGCCAGTGGTGCGACGAGAACACCACGTCGGAGTCGTGCGCGAACAGCTCGATCGACTCCGCGAGGTAACGCGACCAGATACGCGAGTCGCGGACCTGGGCGCCGCGCAGTGTGAGCAGGTTGTGCATCGTGTGGCACGCGTTCTCCGCCATGCAGAGCACCCGCTCGTCGGGGAAGAAGACGTTCATCTCCGCCGGCGACTCCGTCCCCGGCGTCAGCTGGAAGACGATCCGGACACCGTCGAGGGTCTCCTCCTGGCCGGTGTGCGTGATGTCGACCGTCGGCGGAAGGAGCCCGACCGTCCCCGCCGACGTGCGCGGGCCGAGACCGATGCCGACGGCCCCGGTCACCGAGGCGTCGAGCGGGTGTCCGTCGTAGTAGTAGCCACGCCGCAGCATGGCAACCCCGGCGTACACGTTCTCCGACACCGCGTGCTCGAGGAAGTGCTCCGGCGCGAGGATCGGGACGTCGGTGGACGCGTCGACGACGCCGAGCACGCCGCCGAAGTGGTCGATGTGGGCATGGGTGTAGATCACCGCCGTCACCGCGCGGTCACCTCGGTGCTCCCGGTAGAGGGCGAGTGCAGCGGCGGCGGTCTCGGCGCTGACGAGAGGGTCGATGACGATGACGCCCGCGTTCCCCTCCACCAACGTCATGTTCGAGATGTCGAACCCGCGGACCTGAAAGAAGCCTGGGGCGACCTCGTACAGGCCGTGGCGCGACGTCAGCTTCGCCTGGCGCCACAGGCTCGGGTGAACGTCGTCCGGCGCGTCTCCCGACACGAATGCCAGCGCGTCGGCGTCGAAGACGACCGTCCCGGTGGCGGAGGTGATCGTCGCCGGCGAGATCGTTCCGACGAATCCCCGGTCGGCGTTGGCGAAGTCTGGGTGGTCCTCGGAGTACGACACGGCCATGGGAGTCTCCGTCTGGTGGCGCGGTCAGCGACCTCTCCACCATCGTCGGTGCCCTGGTCGTGCGCATCTCCCGGCCGACGGGCCGGGAGACGACGAAACCCCAGATCCGGCGGGGATCTGGGGCTCATGCTGTCGGGGTGACAGGATTTGAACCTGCGGCCTCGTCGTCCCGAACGACGCGCGCTACCAAGCTGCGCCACACCCCGTGGCTCCTCGTACGTGGTACGAGCAGAACCTCTCCGCGAGTGGGCCCGCGCTCAGTTCCTCGGAGAGTCTACCGGACGCATCCGGAGCACCGTCGCCTCGGGTCGGCACGCGAAGCGCACGGGCGCGTACGGCGATGTGCCGCAGCCGGCCGAGACGTGGAGCCACGAGGAGTCGTGGCCTGCGGTCCGGTGCTGGTGGAGGCCGCGGGCACGCCGACGGTCGATGTCGCAGTTGGTCACGAGCGCGCCGAAGCCGGGCACACGGAGCTGGCCACCGTGGGTGTGCCCGGCGAGGATCAGCGGGTATCCCTGGACATTGAACGCGTCGATGGCCCGCAGGTACGGGGCGTGGACGACGGCGATCGCGAGGTCCGCCGACGGGTCGGCCGTCGTCGGGATCGCCTCCAGGTCGTCACGGTCGACGTGGGGGTCGTCGAGCCCCGCGAACGACAGCGAGAGCCCGCGGACGTCGAGCTTGCCGGTCGCGTTGTTGAGGTCGATCCACCCGGCCTCGCTGAAGGCGGTCCGCATCTCCTCGTACGGGAGGTCGGCGGTGCGGCGGCGTACGCCTGACGGCCCCATGAGATAGCCCGCCGGGTTCTTGAGCGTCGGCGAGTAGTAGTCGTTGGAGCCGAAGACGAACACTCCTGGGACACCGAGCAGGTCGTTGTAGGCCTGGAGGACGGCGGGCAGCGCCTCGAGGTGTGCGAGGTTGTCGCCGGTGTTGACGACGAGGTCGGGCTCGTACTCGACCAGGCTGCGCAGCCACCGCTGCTTGCGCGACTGTCCTGGGGTCATGTGGACGTCGGAGATCTGGAGCACCGTGAGCGGACGCGCCTCAGCCGGCAGGACGGGCAGGTCGATCTCGCGGACCACGAAGGCGTTGCGCTCGTAGAGGGACGCGTACGCGAGGGCGCCGGTGCCGGCAGCCGTCGTGGCCAGGAGGGTCTTCGTCAGGGGATGCACGCCTGCAAGCGTGCCACAGGGACGGCTGGGGAATCGGCGTGCCGGGGTGTGAAGCCCTGAGCGATGATGACCTCATGAGCGATCTCAAGGACCGACTGCGCACCGACCTGACCGCGGCGATGAAGGAGCGTGACTCGCTCCGGGCGTCGACGCTGCGCATGGTGCTGTCGGCCATCAGCCGGGCCGAGACCGCCGGCAAGCAGGCCAAGGAGCTCTCCGACGCCGAGGTCCAGTCCGTGATCACGTCGGAGTCCAAGAAGCGGCGGGAGGCCGCCGAGGCCTACGAGTCCGGGAACCGTCCCGAGCTGGCGCAGAAGGAGCAGGACGAGGCCGCGATCCTTGCCGACTACCTGCCCGAGCCGCTCGGCGCCGACGAGGTGAGCGCGCTCGTCTCCGAGGCGATCACCGAGGCCGGCGTCGCCGGCGAGGGGATGCGCGGCATGGGCAAGGTCATGGGGCTGCTCAAGCCGCGTACGGAGGGCCGGGTCGACGGCGCCGCGCTGGCCGCGGAGGTCCGGACGCAGCTGGGCGCCTGACCGAGCGCTCGTCGCGCTTGGTCAGTCGTCGTTCCCGCGGCCTCCGCCGCCGCCGTTGCCGCGCCCCGGGCGGTCGTCGCCGCCGCCACCGCCACCGCCACGGTCGCCCTTCTTGTCCTTCTTGTCGGGCTTGGCAGGGGCCCGCGGCGTGTCCGAGGGCGCTGCGCCGAGGCTGCCCGGCGACTCGAAGTTGGCGTACGGCAGGTCGTCCTGGATCGCGCGCATGGTGTCGGCCCACATCGGACCGGCGAGCGAGGAGCCACCGACGGCGCTGAAGCCGATGTACTCACCGTTGAGCTGCTGGTTCTCCAGCGACTTCCAGTGGCCATCGCGGTTGGCGCCGGCAATCATCGACGCGTTCACGAGCTTGGGGGTGTAGCCCATGAACCACACCGCCTTGTTGTCGTTCGTCGTGCCGGTCTTTGCGGCCGATGGTTTGTCGAGCTGCAGCGCGGCGCCGAAGCCGCCGGGCGACTGCACGCCGCGGAGAATCTGGTTGACCGAGTCGGCGGTCGCCTGCTTCATGACCTTCTCGCACGCGGGCTGGTAGTCCTTGACGGTCTCGCCCTTGTTGTTGGTGATCAGCGTGACCGGCAGCGGCGTGCAGTACTTGCCACGTGCGGGGAAGGTCGCGTAGGCCGCCGCCATGTCGAGCACGCTCACGTCGACGACGCCGAGCGTGAACGCGGGGACTTCCTGAGTCCTCTCGAACTGGATGCCCATCTTGCGCGCCATCTTCGTGACGGAGCACAGGCCGACCAGCCGCTCGAGCTGACCGAAATAGGTGTTGACGGACTGCCGGAGGCCGCGCGTCATGTCGAAGCCGCCTGCGCCCGTCGAGTTCTGCGGGTTCCACGGCCCGAAGCCGTCGCCGGAGCAGTTGCGGTAGCCGCTGAGCGTCATCGTCTGCGGCGAGTTGAAGTAGGTGGAGGGCGGGTAACCCTTCTCGAGCGCCGCAGCCGCGGTGAACGCCTTGAACGTCGACCCGGCTTGGAAGCCGTTGGCGCCGCCGAGCGACTTGGACACTGTGTAGTTGATGTAGGTCTCGCCAGCCTTCTGGTTCTTGCCCATCGGTCGCGACTGGGCGAGCGCGCGCACCGCACCGGTGCCCGGGACCACGAGCGCCTGGGCGCCGATCGCGTTGTCGGTGGGCGCCACGCGGTTGCCGACGGCCTTGTCGGCGGCGCGCTGGAACGTGGGCTCGAGCGTCGTCTTGATGACCAGGCCGCCGGTCTCGAGTGTGTGGAGACGCTCGTCCTTGGTCTTGCCCAGCGACTTGTCCTGGAGCAGGTAGGTGCGCACGTAGTCGCAGAAGAACGGCGCCTTGGTGCTCACGCAGCCGTTGGAGAAGCGGGTGATCTTGAGCCCGAGCGGCTGCGCGATGGCCTTCTGGACGACCGAACGTGTCAGGAGCCCCTGGGCCTCCATCGCCGACAGCACGATGTTGCGTCGACGCATGGCGTTCTCGGGGTAGGTCACCGGGTCGTACTCCACCGGGTTCTTGACCAGACCGGCGAGCGTCGCGGCCTGCGTGAGGGTGAGGTCGGCGGCGTCGACGGAGAAGTAGTGCTTGGCGGCGGCGCTCACGCCGTACGCGCCGTCTCCGAAGTAGGAGATGTTGAGGTAGTTCTCGAGGATCTGCTGCTTGCTGTGCTTCTCCTCGTACGACATCGCGTACTTGAGCTCGCGGACCTTGCGGGCCGGCGACTTCTCGGTGGCGGCGCGGCGCTCCTCGAGCGTCGTGGCCTGCTGCACCAGGATGTTCTTGACGAGCTGCTGGGTCAGGGACGAGCCGCCCTGGGTCCGGCCGTCGGTGGCGTTGTTGACCAGCGCGCGGAGCGTGCCCTCGAAGTCGAGGGCGCCGTGCTCGAAGAACCGCGCGTCCTCGATGGAGACCACGGCCTGCTGCATCACCGGCGCGATCTTCGACAGCGGGACGTCCTGCCGGTTCTGGGAGTAGAAGTAGGTGAGGAGGGACCCGTCGGCCGCGAGGACCTTCGAGCGCTGCGGGATGGGGGTCTCGCGCAGCTCCAGCGGCAGCTCTTCGAAGCCGCGCGCCATGCTGTTGGAGGTCACCCCGACGAACGCGGCGACAGGGATCGCGAGTCCGGCGACGAGTACGCCGGCAAAGAGGCTGAGAAGCGCCATGGAGCCGATCACACGAGCCGCCCCCACGCCTTCGTCGCCGTGTCGACTGGGGCCCAGATTCATGGGCCTAGGTTACGGGAGCCCAGGTCAGTCACCAACTAATGGCCCGAAAGGACTATGGCAAACCATCCCGGGGTGTCTGTTATGTGGCCTGCGACACTGCGAGTGTGTGTGTATCACCACAGGACTTCTCGGTGATCCTCTCGGGGAAGGTGTCGGATCATGAGCTGGAACGAGTCTTGGGCCACGGTGGCAGCGTGCAAGGAGTCGCAGGACGCGCTGTTCGTCCGGGGCGCCGAGCAGAACCGCGCCAAGCAGATGTGCCGGTCGTGCCCGGTCAAGCTTGAGTGTCTCGCCGAGGCCCTCGACAACGACATCGAGTGGGGGATCTGGGGCGGCATGACCGAGCGTGAGCGCCGCGCCCTGCTGCGCCGTCGTCCTAACGTGACGTCGTGGCGCACGCTTCTCGAGGCCGCCCGCGCCAGCAAGCCGGCTGGCGCCGCCGTCGCGGTCTGACGCCGGCCCCTCCGGGTCCGGTCCGTCTGGCTCAGTCCGCCTGGCTCAGTCCGTCGGGGCCGCGTCTGCGTCGACCTGGTCGGTCGCCGAGAGGCGGCGACCCGCGAGCAGCTCGCCGATCGTCGTCAGCCCCTCCACGTCGTGGACGTCGGTCGCGAGACCGGCGACCTCCACGCGGGGCACGCGCGGGTGCGCGGCAGCGAATCCCGTGACCACGCGCCGCTCGCGTGCCGCCACCCGCTCGCCGCGTGCGTGCACCGCCAGCAGCCCGGCGACCACCTTGTCGTCGACCGTCGGCCGTGAGCGACCGTCGAGCCGCCGCGCGGCGGCGTGGGCGTCGTCGCCGTCGAGCGAGAAGAGCGGCACCGTCATGCGGTTCACGATCAGACCGGCCAGCGGCATGTCCTCCTGGCTGAGGCGCTCGACGAAGTAGGACGCCTCGCGCATCGCGTCCGGCTCGGGCGACGCCACGACGAGGAAGGCGGTGCCACGGTCCTGGAGGAGCGCGTACGTCGCCTCCGCGCGCTGACGGAACCCGCCGAAGAGCGTGTCGAAGGCGGCGACGAAGGTCTGCACGTCGGTGAGGACCTGCGCGCCGAGGACCTTGTTGAGCGCTGACGTCACCATCCCGAACCCCGCCGAGAAGATGCGGGCGGGACCACGCGCGGGGGCCAGCAGGAGACGGATCAGCCGGCCGTCGAGCAGCGACGACAGCCGCTCCGGGGCGTCGAGGAAGTCGAGCGCAGATCGTGACGGCGGGGTGTCGACGACGATCAGGTCCCAGCGGCGCCGGTCGCCCTCGGCGGCGTCGGTCTCCTCGCGCTGGGCCACTGCCTCGGCGTGGAGCTGGCCGAGCTTCTCCATCGCCATGTACTCCTGCGTGCCCGCGAACGAGCTCGACAGCGCCGCATAGAAGGGGTTCGCGAGGATCTGCTGCGCCTTCTCCGGCGACGCGTGGGCTTCGACGACCTCGTCGAAGGTCCGCTTCATGTCCAGCATCATGGCGTCGAGCGATCCGCCCCGGGCGCCGGCGCCCGCGACGGGGCGAGGAACGTTGTCGAGCGCGGTCAGGCCGAGCGACTGTGCGAGCCGTCGTGCGGGATCGATGGTGAGCACGCAGACGCGGCGACCGCGCTCGGCGGCGCGCAGGGCGAGAGCGGCCGACGTCGTCGTCTTGCCCACCCCGCCCGAGCCGCAGCACACCACGATCTCGATCGTCGGGTCGTCGATGATCGCGTCCATGTCGAGCGCGGTCGCCGATGCGGGGCCGCGTCCGGCATCGAGTGTCCGGCTGCGGGCCGCGGGACGGGACCGCGAGGCGGTGCGGGCACCCGTACGCGAGCCTCCCCTCGACGTGCTCGGACTCACCGGACACCTCCTTCGACCAGCCGCCGCCCCAGTGCGTAGAGGCCGCCGAGGTCGACCCCGTCCTCGAGGTGCGGGAGCTCCACCACAGGGCTGCCGGCCTCCAGCAGCACCGCGCGCTGGTGGGCCTGCAGCCGCTGACGCGCGACGTGCTCGCGGCCTTCACTGAGGAGGGCCTCTGCGGCCTGTGGCTCGACCTCCACGTCGACGCGGGCCAGGCTCTTCGCCACCGCCGTGGACGTCAGCGCACCGGAGGCGATCCGCTCGGCAGCCGCGTCGGACAGCGGGGAGGGCAGCACCTGGTTGACGACGACGTGCCCGACCCCGAGGCCTGCGTCCGTGAGCTCGTTGATCGCGTCCATCGTCTCCTGCACCGGCATCTCCTCCAGCAGCGTGACGAGATGCACGGCGGTGCGGCGGGACCGCATCATCGTCATGATCGAGTCGGCCTGCCGTCGGACGGGGCCGGCCTTGGCGAGCCCTGCGACCTCCTCGTTCACGTTGAGGAAGCGCGTGATCCGCCCGGTCGGCGGAGCGTCCAGCACGACCGCGTCGTAGGTGTAGGAGTCGTCGTCCTCGCGACGGCGGACCGCCTCGTACACCTTGCCGGTGAGCAGCACGTCGCGGACGCCGGGCGCGATGGTGGTCGCGAAGTCGATGACCCCGAACCGGTCGAGCGCCTTGCCGGCACGGCCGAGCCGGTAGAACATCGCGAGGTACTCCAGGAGCGCCGACTCGGCGTCGATCGCGAGGGCGTACACGGCGCCGTCGTCGGTGGCGGCGACCTGGCGCTCCTCGTACGGCAGCGGGGGCACGTCGAAGAGCTGCGCGATCCCCTGACGACCCTCGACCTCGCACAGCAGCACGGTCTTGCCCTCTGCCGCGAGACCCAGCGCGAGAGCGGCGGCGACGGTGCTCTTGCCCGTCCCGCCCTTGCCTGTCACGACGTGAAGCCGCTTCTCGCCTGCCACGGTGTCGAGCGTAAAGGGTGGCCCGAAGCCGGGTACGGATACAGTCGACGCATGACGCAGTGGGAGTACATGACAGCGCCCGTCCTCGTGCACTCGACGAAGGCCATCCTCGACAACTTCGGTCGCGACGGCTGGGAGCTCGTGCAGATCGTGCCGGGCATGAACCCGGAGAACCTCGTGGCCTACTTCAAGCGACCCGTCGAGGGCGCGTGATGACGTCTCCCGAGGAGCGTCTCGCCGAGCTGGGCCTGAGGCTGCCCGAGGTCGTCCCGCCGCTCGCGGCGTACGTGCCTGCGGTCGTGACGGGATCCTACGTCTACACCTCGGGTCAGCTGCCGATGCGCGACGGCTCCCTCCTGACGACCGGCAAGGTCGGCGCCGACGTCACGGCCGACGAGGCGTACGACTGCGCACGGCAGTGCGCGCTCAACGCGCTGGCCGCGATCGCCGCCGTGGCCGGTGGCGACCTGTCGCGCGTGAAGCGGGTCGTCAAGACGGTCGTGTTCGTCGCGAGCACGCCTGACTTCATCGGCCAGCCGGTCGTGGCCAACGGTGCCAGCGAGCTCTTCGGTGCCGTGTTCGGCGACGCCGGCGTGCATGCGCGCAGCGCCGTCGGCGTCTCTGTCCTGCCCCTCGACGCGCCGGTGGAGGTCGAGCTCGTCGTCGAGCTGTCGGCATGACGATGCGCGTGCCGCTGCCCTCGTCCATCGCCGAGCACGCGCACCGCGGGTCTGCTGACCCCGCGGTGCCGCGTGACGCCGCCACCGTCGTGCTGCTGCGCGACGGTGCTGACGGTGTCGAGGCGTACCTCATGCGCCGGCAGCGGTCGATGTCCTTCGCCGCGGGGATGTACGTGTTCCCCGGTGGCGGCGTCGACCCGCGCGACTCCGACACCGATGTGGCCTGGGCCGGTCCGGAGCCGGAGGCCTGGGCCGAGCGTCTCGGGTGCTCGACCGAGCTGGCGCGCGCGCTGGTGTGCGCGGCGGTGCGCGAGACGTACGAGGAAGCGGGCGTCCTGCTCGCAGGCCCCGACGCGGACACGGTCGTGGACGACACGAGCGGTGCCGACTGGCAGGCTGACCGCGAGGCGCTGGAGGCCCACACGCTGGCGTTCTCCGACTTCTTGGAGCGCCGCGCCCTGGTCCTGCGGACCGATCTGCTCGCCGCCTGGACGCACTGGATCACCCCCGACTTCGAGCCCAAGCGGTTCGACACACGTTTCTTCGTCGCGGTCATGCCGCAGGGGCAGCGGGTCGGCACCCTCACCGGGGAGGCTGACCACGCCTCGTGGATGCCGCTGGGCGCGGCCCTCGCCTCGGTCGACGCCGGTGACATGGCGATGCTGCCGCCGACCGCCATCACGTGCCGCGAGCTGTCGGAGCTGTCGGCGGCGGCCGATGCCCTCGATGTGGCGGCACACCGTCGGATCGTCCCGGTGCTGCCGCGCCTCGTGGAGGTCGACGGCGACCTCTATCTGGAGACGGAGCTGCCGTGAGCGAGAGGTTCGACGGCGGAGTCGTGAGCGCGTGGGCGACCTGCGTCCGTGAGGACAACCCGGGGCACATGACGCTGGACGGCACCAACACCTGGGTGCTGCGGTCCCCGGAGGCGACCGCGGAGACGCGGTCGGTCGTCATCGACCCGGGCGAGCTGGACGAGCCGCACCTGCGCCGCGTGCTGGAGGTCGCCGCGCCGGTCGGTGTCGTGCTGCTGACGCACCGCCACCACGACCACACCGAGGGTGCGGCGCGGTTCGCCGACCTGTCGGGGGCTCCGGTACGTGCGATCGACCCGACGCTGTGCCTGGCCGCCGACCCGCTGGTCGACGGGGAGGTCGTCGAGGTCGACGGTGTACGGCTCGAGGTCGTCGCCACTCCTGGACACACCACCGACTCCGTGTCGTTCCTGCTGCGCGACGATGCCGCACTGCTGTCGGGCGACACGGTCCTCGGACGCGGCACGACGGTCGTCGCCCACCCCGACGGGGCGCTGGGCCCCTATCTCGACTCCCTGTGGACGCTGCGCCGGGCGGTGGACTCGGTCGACTCGGTCGACGGTGCGGTCCGGCTCTATCCGGGGCACGGCCCCGTCCTGCCGGACGCCGGCGCGGTGATCGACGCATACCGTGCCCACCGCGAGGAGCGTCTCGAGCAGGTCCGCGCAGCGCTGGAGGCCGGGTCGGAGACAGCCGACGACGTCGTCCGTACGGTGTACGCGGACGTGGACCCCGTCCTCTGGCCCGCGGCGACCCTCTCGGTGCGGGCGCAGCTGGACTATCTCCGCGCCCGCCCCTGACACCCCCTTTCGCCCGCGGGTCACCCTCTGGCGCTCGCGGGTCACTGTCTGGCGCTCGCGGGTCACTGTCTGGCGCTCGCGGGTCACCCTCTTGCGCTCGCGGGTCACCCTCTTGCGCTCGCGGGTCATTACCAGCGGCGCGCGAGCGGAGTGATCCCGAGCAGCTCTCCGATCGCGAGCTCGAACGCGGGGTCTGTGCCGAAGATCGTCTCCCGCGTTCCGATCACGAACCGCCACCCGTACCGGCGCTCGAAGTAGGTTCGGCGCTCCTCGTCGTGCCGAGCTGAGTCCGCGCCCGTATGGAACTCGCGGCCGTCGTACTCGGCGGCAAGGAGGAGGTGCAGATAGCCCATGTCGAACCGCCTGTCCCGGCCCCACGCGTCGGTCACGAGGATCTGCGTCTGCGGGCGCGGGAAGCCGGCGTCGAGCATGCGGAGCCGCTGCCACGACTCCCCGGGGGACTCCGCGCCTGGATCGACGAAGCGCGCGAGCTCGCGCGCCTGCGGGCCTCCGCGATAGCCCTTGAGCTCGTCGACGTAGTCCACGAGCTGCTCGATGTCGACGAGCTCGGCGCGAGCCATCCCGTCGGCGGAGGCGAGGGCGTACGGCCGTCGTTGCCGCCGAAGAAGATCGGACGTGGTCCGTAGCGGGCTGGTCACACGGATGCCGTCGACCTCGGTGACGTCGGGATCGGCAAGGAACGCCTGTCGGCACGTCACCCCGTCGGCGCGGACCCTGCCCACACCGTGCGGCGTCACCAAGGTCGGTGTCAGGAGGTGGCGCTCGCTCGGCCGGAAGGTGTCGACCCCGAACAACCACGCCGCGAAGCAGTCGCTGAGGATCGCGTGCGGCGGGGTGACGAGGCGAGTGGCTCGGACGCGGAGCAGTCTCGTGTCCGGCACCCGTGCATCCACGTAGACCGACTTGAAGACGCCGCGGATCTGCTTCTGAGCGATCGATCGGCGGAGGTCCGACTCGCTCGCGAGGCCCGCGGCGGCATGGTCACGACCACGAAACGGCAGCCCGTCGTTGATGAGGTTGCGCATCGCCACATCGAACAGCGGTCGCACGGCGGTTGGTCGGCGCTATCCACAGGGGTGACCCGCGGACCGCAGAGACTGACCCGCGAGCGGCAGGGAGTGACCCGCGAGCGCAAGAGGGTGACCCGCGAGCGCAAGAGGGTGACCCGCGGGCTCCAGGGGTCAGCGGGCGCGCTTCGAGAGCCGCTCGGGGTCGATGATCACGACCGAGCGCGGCTCGAGCCGCAGCCATCCGCGCATCGCGAAGTCGGCCAGCGCCTTGTTGACCGTCTCGCGGGAGGCGCCGACGAGCTGGGCGAGCTCCTCCTGCGTGAGGTCGTGGTGGACGTGGATTCCGTCGTCGGCCTTGCGCCCGAAGCGCTGCGAGAGGTCGATGAGCGCCTTGGCGACACGGCCCGGGACGTCGGAGAACACCAGGTCTGCCACGACGTCGTTGGTCCGACGCAGACGCGAGGCGAGCTGACCGAGGAGGGCGCGGGCGACGTTGGGGTGGTCGTTGAGCCACTTGGTGAGCTCGTCGTGGCTCAGGCTCGTGAGCTCGGAGTCGGTCACCGCGGTCGCCGTCGCCGAGCGCGGGCCCGGGTCGAACAGGGAGAGCTCTCCGAACATCTGCCCGGGGCCGAGGATCGCGAGGAGGTTCTCGCGGCCGTCCGCCGAGCTGCGCCCGAGCTTGATCTTGCCGTCGGTGACGATGTAGAGCCGGTCGCCCTCGTCGCCTTCGTGGAAGAGCACCTCGCCGCGACGCAGGCGTGCCGACGACATCTGAGAGCCGAGCGACTCGGCGGCTTCGTCGTCGAGGCCCGAGAAGAGAGGTGCCTGTCGAAGTACGTCGTTGTCCACGGGTTCTCCTTGACCGAAGAAATTGTCACGCACTTCTCAGTGTCCCTCATTCGGACAACTCGGCGCCACCGACACGGTCATACGTGTCGCCCTCGCACCGTACGCTGGCACCGTGCCGAAGACCACCGCAGGGCCTGCCGCGGCCCGCCGCAGCGCCAAGGCCAAGCTCCCCGAGGTTCCTGCGCCCGCGACGTCCGACGTCCGCCGCGCACGCAAGATCGACCGCGTGCTCGCCGAGACCTATCCCGACGCCGACATCGAGCTCGACTTCGACGACCCCTTCCAGCTCCTCGTCGTCACGGTGCTCTCGGCGCAGACGACCGACCGGCGCGTCAACTCCGTACGCCCTGCGCTGTTCGGTCGTTTTCCGGACGCGCGGGCCCTCGCCGAGGCCGATCGCGCCGACGTCGAGGAGATCATCAAGCCGACCGGCTTCTTCCGCGCCAAGTCCGAGCGCATCATCGCCCTCGCCACTGCGCTGGTCGACCGCTTCGGCGGCGAGGTGCCACCGCGGATGGACGACCTCACGACGTTGCCCGGTGTCGGTCGCAAGACGGCCAACGTCGTCCTCGGCAACGGCTTCGGCATCCCCGGATTCCCGGTCGACACGCACGTCCAGCGCGTCGGGCGCCGGCTCGGGCTCCTCGACGCGGCCGCGCTCAAGGATCCCGTCCGCGCCGAGATGGTCCTCGACCGGTTGATCGCCAAGAAGGACTGGACGATGGCGAGTCAACGACTGATCTGGCACGGGCGGCGCTGCTGCCATGCCGCCAAGCCGGCGTGCGGTGCCTGCTCGATCGCGCGCTGGTGCCCGTCGTTCGGCGAGGGGCCGACCGACCCGGAGGTGGCTGCCAAGCTTCTCCGGACCGAGGGGCGTGCATGAGGGGTACGACCGTGGCGCGGCGTCGTCGCGTGCGCTCCGCGCGCGTACGCTCCCCGCGGTCGGCGCCTGCGCTCGCGGCGGTGGCGGCGCTGCTCGCCCTGACAGCCTGCGGCGGAGACGACCTCCGACCTGCCGACGACGGCGCCCAGACCTCCGACGACATCGGGGCGAGCGTGGTCGACACCCCCACCCTGCGTGCGCTGAAGGCCGACGCAGGGATCGAGGCGTGTCCCCGTACGAGTCGCCGCGGGGCCGTCGAGGGCGGTCTGCCGGGTGTGGTCCTCGACTGTCTGGGCGGCGGCGCGCCTGTGAGCCTCCCCGGCCTGCCGGCTCGACCGACCGTCGTCAACGTCTGGGCGACCTGGTGCGGCCCCTGTCGCGAAGAGCTGCCCTACCTGGCGCGGCTTCACGACGAGGCGGACGGCTCCGTGGCCGTGCTCGGCATCGACTACCGCGACCCTGATCCGGAGGCCGCCCTGCGCCTCGCCAAGGATTCAGGGGTCACCTATCCGCTCGTCTCCGACCCCGACCAGTCGGTCGCGAAGGGCCTCGGTGTCGTCGGCCTGCCGCAGACGGTCTTCGTCGACGCCGCCGGAGTCGTCGTCGCCACCGAACGGACGCCGATCACGTCGTACGATCAGCTGCGATCGCTCGTCCGGGAGCACCTCGGCGTCGACGTGGCATGAGGAGAACCCATGACGTACGCCCGTGAGCTGGTCGACGACGACGCCCTGCCCGACTGGCTGCGGCCCCTCGCCGAGGTCGGGCGGAGCATCGACAGCCCGCGCTTCCTGTCGCCCTCGATGCCGGAGGCGCCGCCGAAGGCCCGTCCGGCGGCCGTGCTCGTGCTCTTCGGTGAGGGAGACTCCGGTCCCGACCTGCTGCTCACCGAGCGCGCGCACTCGATGCGGTCGCACGCCGGCCAGATCGCGTTCCCGGGCGGCGCGACCGACCCCGAGGACGCCGGTCCGGTCGCCACCGCTCTCCGCGAGGCCGAGGAGGAGGTCGGGCTCGACCCCGACGGCGTCGACGTCTTCGCGACCCTGCCGCGCCTGTGGCTGCCGCCGAGCAACTTCGCCGTCACGCCCGTGCTGGGCTGGTGGCGTCGCCCGTGTCCCGTGCGGCCTGTCGACCCGGTGGAGGTCGAGTCCGTCTTCCGGAGCCCTGTCGCCGAGTTGACCGATCCGGTCAACCGCTTCTCCGTCTCCCACCCCTCCGGTTGGGTGGGTCCCGGGTTCGCGGTCAACGGCGGGCTCACGCTCTGGGGATTCACCGCAGGGATCGTCTCGCGGCTGTTCGGCGCCGTCGGCTGGGAGCGCCCGTGGGACGCCGGCCGCGTCGTCCCCTATCCCGGCACGGCCCGCGACCCGTTGGTCGAGGAGATCGAGACCGACGCGGCACGTGGACGGCGTCGATGAATCCCGTCGACGCCGTCGTCCTGCTGATCGTCGTCTCGTACGCCGTCCTCGGCTACCTTCGTGGATTCGTCGCCGGTGCCGTCGCGATGGTCGGTCTCATCGCCGGTGGTGTGGTCGGGCTGGTGGTGTCGCCGCTGCTGCTGACCCGGCTGGAGCACGGGACTGTGCGTTCACTCGTGGCCGTGATCCTCGTGCTGGTCCTGGCCTCCGCCGGCCAGGCGATCGGCTCGCAGGTCGGCACGCGCCTGCGCGGCCGCATGACGCATCCTCCGGCCCGGGCGCTGGACGCGGCCGGCGGCGTGGCACTGAGTGCGGTCGCGTGCGTGGTCGTGTGCTGGGCCCTCGGCTACGCGGTCTCGGGCTCGCAGATCCCGGGGGCCTCAACTGCGGTCCGCGGGTCGCAGGTGCTCGGCAAGGTGGACTCCGTGATGCCGCAGGGCGTCCGTACGGCGCTGCACTCGTTCGACAGCGTCGTCGACGCCACGCTGTTCCCGCGCTATCTCGAGCCGTTCGCCCCGGAGACGATCAAGCCCGCGGCAGCCCCCGACCCCGCGGTCCTGCAGCGTCCGGAGGTCCAGTCCGCTCGTCGCAGCGTCGCCCGGGTCACCGGTCGTGCGGAGTGCAACCGCGGGCTCGAGGGCTCCGGGTTCGTGTACGCCAAGGAGCGCGTGATGACCAACGCCCACGTGGTCGCCGGGGTCGACGATCCCGCGGTCACGGTGGGCGACAAGACCTACGACGCCGACGTCGTCTACTACGACCCGAGCCTCGACGTCGCCGTGCTTCGCGCACGAGGGCTGAGAGCGCCGGCGATCCCGTTCGACGAGGACGCGCGGCAGGGACAGAGCGCCGCGGTCCTGGGCTTCCCCGAGAACGGTCCGTTCGACGCTCGCGCGGCGCGGATCCGGTCCGAGCAGCGGTTGCGCAGTCCCGACATCTACGGGTCGGCGCAGGTCGTGCGAGAGGTCTACTCCCTGCGCGGCCTGGTCCGGTCAGGCAACTCCGGGGGCCCGATGATCTCCGAGGACGGTCGCGTGCTGGGCGTGATCTTTGCCGCGTCGATCTCGGACTCGTCGACCGGCTACGCTCTCACGGCGGGTCAGGTCGGCGAGGCCGCCCGCAAGGGCGTGCGCGCGACCCGAGGACTGGACACAGGACCGTGTGCGTGATGATGTGGCGTCCGTCACTCTTGAGCACTCCCTGCGCGTCACGTATTCGCTTCAGGGGGTGGGTGCGTGGAAGATGTTCGGCGTTGTCCGCAATCGAAGGAGATCTGTGAAGACCCGACTGGCGGCAGTAGCCGTGCTCACGATGTTGACCGTCTCGGCCTGCAGTGGTGATGACGAGTCTGCCGGTGCAGACACCGGCGGGGGTCCTTCCCACTCTGTCGAGACCGGCAGCCTCGGGTCGAAGGAGGCCGACGAGCTCGCCATGGAGTCGGCCACCCGCGTCGTCACGCTCTGGGCCCGCCCTGACGTCCCGATCGCGCAGTGGACCTCCGAGCTCCGGCCTCAGCTCTCCGCTGTGGCGATGTCCGTCCTGTCCTTCACGGACCCGGCGTCGCTCGATCCCGCCAAGCCGGAGGGCAAGCCTCGTATAATGGCCGGGTCGAAGACGCGGGTGAGGGTCGAGGTGCCGACCACGGCCGGGCCCTACCGCGTGACGATGAGCCGAGACACCGACGGGACCAACTGGCTCGTCGACCGCGTCGACTCTCCCTGAGGGCGGGGGGCCGCCCGTCATGACGCTGCCGGGCGCTCCCCGGGCGCTCTAGGCTGCGGCTATGCGCACCGTGGCGTCGTTCCTGCTGGGTCTGCTCGCGCTGGTTGCCGTCGCGGGAGCCGCGCCGGGTCTGTGGTTCGAGCGCACCATCGTCGACGAGTCCGGCTACGTGTCCCTCGTCGCCCCGCTGGGCGACGACCCGGAGTTTCGTACGGCGCTGGCCGACACCGTCGCCGACGCCGTGGTCAGCGACACCGGTCTCGACGGTGTCGCGGGTCGCGCCGCCGACGGGGTCGTGCGCAGGGTTGCGGACGGCATGACGGAGCTCAGCGGATTCGACGCCGCCTGGACCGAGGTCAACACGCTGTCGCACCGCCTCAACGTGACCGACATGCCTCCGGCGGAGCTCGACGGTCGCCTCGGTGTCGATCTCTCCCCGATGGTGGACCTGGTCGTCGACGCGGCGAACCGACGGCTCGGCACCCAGCTGCAGGGACCGAGCGACCTCGTGGTCGCCGTCGGCACTCCCGAGCAGCGTGACGTCGTCGACCGCCTCCGCGAGCTGGCACCGTGGTCGTGGGCGCTGGGCGGCGCCGCGGTCCTGCTCTTGGCGGGCGCCGTCGCGGCTGCCCGGCGTCGCGGCAGCGCGCTCGTGCTGCTCGGACTAGGGCTCGTCGCGATCGCCGCCGTGGAGATGATCCTGGTCGTCGCCGGGGGCGACCGCGTGGTCGACGAGGTGGCCGCCGGAGCAGGGTTCGGGCGCTCCCTGATGGAGCAGGTCCACGACGAGGCGGTGCGCTCGTACGCCGTCTGGATGGCCGCGCTCGCGATCGCCGGTGCGGTCTCGGTGGTCAGCGGTCTCGTGGTGCGTTCGAGACCTGAGGCGCGCCCCTAGGCGCACGCGGGGTCAGCGAGCGCGCTTGCCGGACCTCGAGCGCTCCGCAGCAGCCGCAGCGGCGTCGGCCCCCGCGGGGGACGGCGTGGCCGCCGGGAGATCGATGGTGATGCGGGGATCGGTCTTTCCCTTGAGGGCGGAGGGGATCTCCTGCACGGTCGCGATCGTCCGCTTGGGCGCCTTGACCTTCTTGAGGAACCGGATGCCGACCAGCGCGAAGATGAGCACGACGAGGAGCCACACACCGGTCATCACGAGGAAGCCCCACGTGAAGCCGAGCGGGATGTCGCGGTCGAAGAGCCATGCGAAGAAGAACCCGCCTGCCATCGAGAGCATCGTGATCACGAAGAGCAGCAGGACGCCGACCGCGACGAGGAGGCCTGCGCCGACCCCGCCCGCCTTGGCGCTGACCCGGAGCTCAGACTTCGCCAGCGCGATCTCTCCCCGCACCAACGTGGAGAGGTCGCTGCTGATGTCCGAGACGAGCCTCCCGATGGTGGGCTCGGCGTCGTCCACGGATCCGGGGGCTCCAGGCTGAGACATCACGACTCCTCGTAGGCAGTTCGGTCGAGTCGAGCCTAGGGGATCAGCGCGTTTTCGGGGCATTGCCCCGCCGCTCCCCGACCGACGTCGTACGGGTCGGGAGCGGCCCGACCCGTACGACGCCCGGTGCTTCCGGTGTGCTCAGTCCTCCGAGGACGACGACATCCCGGTCTTGATCTGATCCATCACGCCGGAGTCGGCCAGGGTGGTGACGTCCCCGACCTGACGGTTCTCCGCGACGTCGCGGAGGAGTCGGCGCATGATCTTGCCCGAGCGCGTCTTGGGCAGCTCGGCGACGACCATGATCGACTTCGGCTTCGCGATCGCGCCGATCTCCTTCGCGACGTGGGCGCGCAGGTCCGCGACGATCTCGGTGCCGCCGTCTCCGGCGGACTCGCGCAGGATCACGAACGCGACGACCGACTGCCCCGTGGTGTCGTCCGTGGCGCCGACGACGGCGGCCTCGGCGACCTTCGGGTGCGACACCAGCGCGGACTCGATCTCGGTGGTCGACAACCGGTGGCCGGACACGTTCATCACGTCGTCGACCCGGCCGAGGAGCCAGAGGTCTCCGTCGTCGTCCTTCTTGGCCCCGTCACCGGCGAAGTACAGGTTCGCGAAGCGCGACCAGTACGTGTCGATGAACCGCTGGTCGTCGCCCCACAGGGTGCGCAGCATCGACGGCCACGGCTCGGTGAGCACGAGGTATCCGCCGGAGCCGTTGGGGACCGACTCGGCGTCGTCGTTCACCACGTCGGCGGCGATGCCGGGGATCGGCCGCATCGCCGAGCCGGGCTTCGCCGCGGTGACGCCCGGGAGCGGCGAGATCATGATCGCGCCGGTCTCGGTCTGCCACCACGTGTCGACGACCGGTGTGCGGCCGCCTCCGATGGTCTCGCGGTACCAGACGTACGCCTCGGGGTTGATCGGCTCGCCCACCGACCCGAGCACACGCAGCGAGGAGAGGTCGAACTCCGCAGGGATCTCGGCGCCCCACTTCATGAAGGTGCGGATCGCCGTCGGGGCGGTGTAGAGGATGGTGACGCCGTACTCCTGGATGATCTCCCACCACCGGCCCTTGTGCGGGGTCTCCGGCGTGCCCTCGTACAGCACCTGCGTCGCGCCGTTGGCCAGCGGGCCGTACACGATGTAGCTGTGCCCGGTGACCCAGCCGATGTCGGCGGTGCACCAGTAGACGTCGGTCTCGGTCTTCAGGTCGAAGACCGCCCAGTGCGTCCACGCGGCCTGGGCGAGGTAGCCCCCGGTGGTGTGCAGGATGCCCTTGGGCTTGCCGGTCGTACCCGACGTGTACATGACGTAGAGCGGGTGCTCGGCGGGGAAGGCCTTGGGGCGGTGCTCGGTCGACGACGCGTCGACGACCTCGTGCCACCAGACGTCGAGATCGCCGTTCCATGCGACGTCCTGACCGGTGCGGCGGACGACGAGGACGTTCTCGACGAGTCCCGGCTGCTCCGCCGACACCTTGGCCACCGCCTCGTCGACGGCCGGCTTGAGAGCGGAGGGGGCGCCACGGCGGTAGCCGCCGTCCGCGGTGATGACGAGCTTGGCGCCGCAGTCCACCACGCGGCTGGCGAGGGCGTCGGCGGAGAAGCCGCCGAACACGACCGTGTGCACCGCGCCGATGCGCGCGCAGGCGAGCATGGCGACGACCGCCTCGGGGATCATCGGCATGTAGATGGCGACCCGGTCGCCGGCCTCCACGCCCAGCTCCTCGATCGCGTTCGCGGCCTTGCTCACCTCGTCCTTGAGGTCCGCGTACGTGAGGGTGCGCGAGTCACCCTCGGGCTCGCCGACCCAGTGGAAGGCGACCTTGTCCCCGCGGCCGGCCTCGACGTGCCGGTCGACGCAGTTGTACGACGCGTTGAGCGTGCCGTCGGCGAACCACTTCGCGAACGGGGGGTTGGACCAGTCGAGAACCTCGGTGAACGGCTTCTCCCAGTCCAGGCGTCGTGCCGCGTCGGCCCAGAACGCCAGGCGATCCTCGGCGGCGAGGTCGTACGTCTGGGCCGTGACGTTGGCGTCGGCTGCCAGCTCGGCGGGGGGCTCGAAACGGCGGTTCTCCTGCATCAGGTTGGACAGCGACTCTCCCACGGCACTTCCTCAGGTCTCGGCGGCACGTTCCGCCGACCATTGTGCCCCCGGTCACATGCTGTACGGGGTGCGGGACCGCGCCGGATCGATCAACGGCGTGGTCCGTGCGGTCGGCGGCAGGCGCCGTACGACCTGCGGATCGGACTCGCTGCCGGCCGGCCCGGCGCGTGACCGGTCTCACGGGCCGGCAGGTCGTCGCCGGTCGACACATGGCTGAAATACCAACGATTCGCCGAATCCACTGTGGTGGAGATCATTCTGCGGGGAGTGGGTGTGTACGCGTGCTCGGAGGGGCTAGGATGACGCGCACGGGGGCGGTACAGGACGGTTGGTTCGGCGACCGCAAGAAACGAAGAAGAGAGCAAAGTGACCGCGTATCCCGGTTGGCAGATCATTCATGAAGCCACCACCAAGGGCCCGTCGTCCATGCGGCGCATCGTGATCTTCAGTCACCGAGCAGGGTCTCGGCTGCGGCTCACCAGCGACTATCGCGGCGACGTCGCGACGACCGTCGCAGAGTCGTGGTCCTCGATCGGTTGGGTGGAGGCGCACCGCAACGTCGACACCCAGCTGTTCCGGAGCAGCACGCCCAACGAGGCAGCGCTCGTGGACACCCTCGACCGGCTTCTGATCGAGGTGTTCCGGCTGGCGAGCCAGATCGTCGTCGGCCCGCAGGGAGTGTCGACGCCGACGTCCTCGTTCAGCGAGATGATGCGCTGAGGCGGGGCGCTCGCGCCGCCACGGGCGACACGGTTCGGAGCCCGGACAGGATCAGTCCCAGCCCGAGGTCGAAGGACGCCGCCGACCCGATCGAGTCGTCGCGCGCGATCGCCCCGGTGGCGCTCGCCTGCTCGTGCATCTGACGTGCTGAGGCATGCCCGAGCACGAAGAGCATGATCGTCCTCGCGCCCGAGACGGCGACGTCGTCGTCGAAGTCCTCGAGCGCCGCGACGAGCCTCTCCTCGGGCTCGCGCGCACCGAGGCCGAACGCTGACGCTGTCGCGACCACCTCGGCGCCGTCGCGGACCGCCAGCATCGCGCTGCGGAACTCGTGGCAGAGCGCCTTCGCCCGCTCGTCCCAGCTGCCCGCCGGCTCGTCTCGCCGGCCTCGGGCGAGGATCTCGTCCGCCATCAGCGCCAACAGCGTCTGCTTGTTGGGGACGTGGTGGTAGAGCGCGCTGGGCTGAACGTCGAGGGCGGCCGCGACCCGTCGCATCGAGAGGAACTCGAGACCGTGGGTGTCGAGCACGGTGAGTGCCGCGTCCACGACGTCTTGGAGGCTGTTGGCCATGAGCCCACCCTATCGACTAGCCTGAACACTGTTCAGGTGAACACCGTTCAGGAGATGCTCATGTCGCTCGACGCCACCCCAGACACCACGCCCGACGCCACGCCGACTGCGCGGGCGAGCTCCCGCAGGTTCTCGACCACCGACCTCGCCCTGATCGCGGCGTTCGCCGCACTCATCTCCGCCTGCGCCTACATCGGTGCGATCCCGGTCGGCTCGGCCGGCGTCCCGATCACGCTCCAGACCTTCGCCGTGATGCTCACGGGTTGTCTGCTCGGGCCCGTCCGAGGGTTCGCTGCCGTGGCCCTCTACCTCACCCTCGGTGCCATCGGGCTCCCCGTCTTCGCCGAGCACAGCGCCGGCCTCGGGGCCTTCACCAGCGTCAGCGCGGGCTACCTGATCAGCTTCCCGTTCGCCGCCGCACTGGGCGGGTTCCTGGTGGCCTACGTCGCCGGCCCGCGACGCAAGACTCGCGCGGCGTGGGTGTTCTGCTGCTCGATGGCTGCGAGCATCCTCGTCATCCACCCGATGGGCATCGTCGGCATGGCGATCCACCAGGACGTCTCGCTGTGGACCGCGGCCACGTGGGACGCGCCCTTCTGGGTCGGCGACCTGCTCAAGACGACGTTGGTCGCCATCATCGCCGCCGAGGTGCACCGCGCCTTCCCCAAGCTGCTCCACCCCTGACCGTGCCCACGCTCAGCTTCGATGCCGCCGGCGTCACGGTCGACACCCCGCACGGCCTCAAGGTCGTGCTCGAGCCCATCACGCTCGAGCTCACCGAGCGCCGCATCGGCGTCGTCGGAGCCAACGGGTCCGGCAAGTCCACCCTTGCGCGTCTCGTGAACGGTCTGGTGACGGCCACGACCGGTCGGGTCCTGGTCGACGGGGTGGACGTCGCGCGGGACGCCTCCCGCGTACGCCGCCGCGTCGGGTTCGTGTTCACCGACCCGGCGGCACAGGTCGTGATGCCGACGTGCGTCGAGGACGTCGAGCTGTCGCTGCGCAGGCACGTCAAGAGGGCTGCCGCACGGCGTGCCCGCGCGCTGGAGGTCCTCGACTCCTTCGACCTGGCCGATCTCGCCGACACGAGCGTGCACGCGCTGTCGGGAGGCCAGCGCCAGATGCTCGCCCTCGCGGGGGTGCTGGCGGTGCAGCCCGCGGTCGTCGTCGCCGACGAGCCGACGACGCTGCTCGACCTCGCCAACACCCGCACCGTGGGCGATGTCCTCCTGGGGCTCGACCAGCAGCTGCTCCTGGTCACCCACGACCTCGCGCTCGCCCGGCGTTGTGACCGCGTGCTCGTGATCGAGGACGGTCGCCTCCGCTACGACGGTGCGGCCGACGCCGCGGTGGACGACTACGTCGCGTCGGTGGAGGCGCGGTCGGGAGCGGTGAGGTGAGCACC
Source organism: Mumia sp. zg.B17 (assembly GCF_019550915.1). GTDB lineage: Bacteria > Actinomycetota > Actinomycetes > Propionibacteriales > Nocardioidaceae > Mumia. Next base: position 521,914 of record NZ_JAHWCI010000008.1, on the reverse strand, counting down.
CCGGTCCTCGTCGGCCTTCACCAGCCCGGCGACTCCGTCGTGCACCGGATGCCGGTGGGAGCCAAGGTGAGCGCGCTCGCGGCGTTCAGCATCGCGGTCGTCGCCGTACGCAGCATGCCGGCGTCGTGGGTGTTCCTCGCGCTGGCGGTGGCCGCGGCCGTGCTCGCCCAGGTCGCGCTCGGGTCGGTGCTGCGGGCGGCGCGCAGCGTGCTGCTGATCGCGGTCGTCGTCGCCGGGTTCCAGTGGTGGCTGAAGGGACCGGACCGGGCGATCGAGACGGTGGTGGACCTCGTCGCGCTCGCCCTCGCCGCGGTCGTGCTCACGACCACGACGCCCGTCAACGCGATGCTCGACGCCGTCGTGGGCTGGATCCGGCCGTTCCGGCGGTTCGGAGCCGATCCCGAGCGCGTCGCCCTGACCCTGGGACTCGCGATCCAGGCGCTCCCGGGGACGATCGCGATCGCCGTCGAGACCCGCGACGCCGCGCGTGCGCGCGGGCTCGAGCGTCGACCGCGCGCGTACCTGTCACCGTTCGTCATCCGCGTCGTCGCCCGTGCTCAGGAGACCGGTGACGCGCTCGCGGCCCGAGGCCTCGGCGACGACTGAGCGTCACCAGCTCACGTGCAGCGGGCGACCCTCCTCGTACCCGGCGGTGCTCTGCAGCCCCACGACCGCGCGCTCCGCGAACTCCCCGATGGTGCGGGCGCCGGCGTAGGTGGCCGACGAGCGGACACCGGCGATGATCTCGTCGACGAGGTCCTCGACGCCTGGGCGCTCCGGGTCGACGTACATCCGCGAGGTGCTGATGCCCTCCTCGAACAACGCCATGCGGGCCCGCTCGAAGCCGGCGGCGTCGCGGGTCCGGTTGGAGACGGCGCGGGCCGACGCCATGCCGAACGACTCCTTGTAGTCGCGACCGTCGGAACCGGTGCGGAGGTCGCCGGGGCTCTCGTACGTGGCGGCGAGCCAGGAGCCGATCATCACGCTCGAGCCTCCTGCGGCGAGGGCGAGGGCGACGTCGCGCGGGTAGCGGACGCCACCGTCGGCCCAGACGTGCGCGCCCAGCTCGGCGGCCGCGGCTGCGCACTCCAGCACCGCCGAGAACTGCGGCCGGCCGACTCCGGTCATCATGCGCGTCGTGCACATCGCGCCCGGACCGACCCCGACCTTGACGATGTCGGCTCCGGCGGCGACGAGGTCACGGGTGCCCTCTGCGGAGACCACGTTGCCGGCGACGACAGGGATGCGACGCCCTGTCTGGTCGGCGTACGCGTCCCGCTCGGCGACGACCTCCGGCAGGGCGCGCAGCATCTTGTCCTGGTGGCCGTGGGCGGTGTCGACGACCAGCACGTCGACGCCCATCGCCAGCAGCGCCGCGGCCTTGCTCCGGACGTCGCCGTTGATCCCGATCGCGGCACCGACCTCGAGACGGCCCTCCGGGTCGAGCGCCGGGGTGTAGAGGGTGGAGCGGAGCGAGCTCTTCTTGGTCGTCACGCCGACGAGGTCGCCACCGTCGAGCACCGGCGCGTACGACACGTGGCGCTCGCTGAGAGCGTCGAAGATCGCGCGCGGCTCGTCGGACGCCTGGACCGTGAGGACGTCGGTGCTCATCACCTCGTGCACCTGGGCGAAGCGGTCGACCTCCGCCCCGTCGTGGTGGGTGACCACGCCGAGAGGCTTGTCGCCGTCGACCACCAGAACGGCGCCGTGCGCCCGCTTGCTCAGGAGGCTGAGGGCCTCCCCGACGGTCGTGTCCGGCGAGACCGACACCGGGGTGTCGTAGACGGGGTGCGCGGCCTTGACCTGGGCGACCGACCGCCCGACGACGTCGAGCGGGATGTCCTGCGGGATGACGGCGAGCCCGCCCCGCCGCGCGAGGGTCTCGGCCATGCGGCGACCGGAGACCGCCGTCATGTTGGAGGCGACGATCGGGATCGTCGTGCCGACGCCGTCGGGAGTCGTGAGGTCGACGTCGAACCGTGAGGTCACGTCGGAGCGCGACGGCACCATGAACACGTCGCTGTAGGTCAGATCGCCGGTCGGCTGCAGATCGTTGAGGAAGCGCACCATTCCAGCGTACTGATCGCTGCCGTCACGCCGCTCGCGTCACACGAACTTGTCCGACCCCGATGGCACCGTGGCGCCATGCCTGTTCATGAGCACCTCATCCCGCTGTCGGTCGACTACGTCGAGATCGCCGTCACCGACCTGCCCGCGGCCTCCGCGTTCTATCGCGAGGCCTTCGGGTGGGAGATCGTCCCGTACGGCGACGAGTACGCCGGATTCCGCACGCCCGCCGAGCCGGAGGGGCACGAGGCGGGTGGTCTCCGGCTCGCTGACGAGGTGGTGCGCGGCAGCACGCTGGTCCAGGTGTACGCCCCCGACCTGGAGGCGTGCGCTGAGACCGTCACCGCCGCGGGTGGGCGTGTCGTCCAGGGGCCGTACGGGTTCCCGGGTGGCCGCCGGTTCCACTTCCTCGACCCGAGCGGCAACGAGCTCGGGGCCTGGTCGCGGGCCTGAGCGCCTACCCGTACGCGCGGACGGCGTCGCGCAGGCGGCGCCGGCCGAGGGTCCCGAACGGCTCCGTGCCGGCGCTCACCGCCCGCACGACGTCAGCGGCCGACCGCTCGGCGAGGGCCACCACGTCGTCGGGATAGCCGAGGGTCACGCGGTGCTCCGCGAGCTCGTCCTCGTCGAGCAGCTCGACGGTCCCGTCGACCGTCTGCACGACGTCCAGGTCGAGGTCGAGCATCGTGACCAGATCAGGGCGCTCCCAGACGGCCGGCGTCGTCATGTCGACATAGAGCCTCCATCGGAGGAGCTGAGTCGGGTCGTCCTCGACGGCGTGGAACGTCGCCACGTACGGATCGGTGTGAGGCACGAGGGTGATGCTCGCGACCCTGGTCGCGATCACCCGTCCGGGACGCACCATCTGCGAGCCCGCGGGCATGAACAACCAGCTGCCCAGGTCGTCGGTCACGGTGAGGACCGTGTCGAACTCCCAGTGCGGGTGTCCGCCGTACTTCGTGGTCACCTGCCGTACCCTCGAGCCGGGCGAGGCAGGCGTGACGGCGGCACGCCCCCCTGAGCCCGCCGCGTGCACCGGTCAGGCAGCGATCGCGACCGGGCACGGCCCGCCGGCGGCACGCATCGCGCCGTGGCCCTCGTGCACCGCGTACGTGCGGGCCACCGAGGCGACCAGGTCGAGCATGGTGATCCCGAGAGCCGTGGACACGGCGGCGATGATCTCCGAGGATGCTTCCTTCTGACCACGCTCGATCTCAGAGAGATAGGCCAGCGAGACCTGCGACGACTTCGCCACGTCGCGGAGCGTCCGTCCGCGCGCCTGGCGCTCGTCTCGCAGCGCGTCACCCAGCGCGTGCCGCAGCAGCGGCGTGGGCTCCGGTGCGGGCTGGACGGGGACGAGCGACGTGGTCACCCCTTCACGCTAGGCCGGTGACCCAAGTCGGCGCCATCGGAATCGACCGCGTTCGCTCTCAGCAGACGTGTCGGCGGCCCTCAGCCGAGGTCGACGCGGAGCTCGCGCGCCACGGTGCCGGGGTTGAGCGCGTCCTTGTGGACCTCGGCGCGGAAGCATCGCGTCGCGTAGCGCATCCGCAGGCCGTTGTGACCGCTCGCGTGGCTCTCGTACAGCCCGGCCACCTGCGCGAGGATGTGATCGCGCTCGGCCGCCCGGCGCGCGGCGATCGACGAGCGTGACGCGACGAGGGCCAGGAGCGCGTCGAGGTCGAGCTGTTGCCAGAAGCCGTACTCGGACGACTCAGGCAGCCCGAACAGGCCCGACAGGGGCAGCGACGCCGTGATTTCCTCGAGGTCGTCGGGCTCGGCGTCGATGATCGAGGTGAGTCGGCGGACCCACGGGACGGACTCGTCCCGGGTGTTCCAGACCAGCGACAGCCGGCCGCCTGTCCGCAGCACGCGGGCGAGCTCCGGGAGGGTGCGCAGCGGATCGAACCAGTGGAACGACTCGGCGGCGACCACGACGTCGAACGCCCCGGCGTGGAAGGGCAGCCGTTCGGCGACGCCGCGAACCACCGGCACGTCCAGGCGCGAGGCGAGCTGCCCCAGGATCTCCGACGAGCGGTCGAGCGCGACCACCTCGTGACCCGCCTGGAGAAGTGCTCCCGTCATCTGCCCGGAGCCGGCGCCGACCTCGAGCACGCGTACGGGTGCTTCTCCGACGAGCCACCGGACCGCCCGCTCGGGATAGGAGGGCCGGGCGAGCGCGTAGTCGCTGGCGTACGCGTCGAACCCGCGCGTGCGCTCCCAGGACCTGTCCACAGGCCGAGGCTACCAAGTGGCTCCTGTCGGTCCGGGTACTCTGCAGGGCGTGCCTGACCCCTTTTCCTCGCTGGTCGCGATGGACGGTGTGCCGTCTGCCTTCGCCGCTACCCGCGACGGCATCGACTCCCTGCTCCGTGACCGCGGCCTTCGCCGCAGCACTCCCGAGATGACGGCCGACTCGCTCCTGCTCGGTGCCGCGTCGAGCGCCGCCATCGAGGGCGCGCCGTACGATCCCGACGGGCTGCGGGCCGGCGAGGCGGACCCGCTCGCTCTGGCGGTGGCGCGGATGACGACCGAGCTTCTCGGTCTGGTGCCCACCTGGAACACCGCGCCCCTGCAGGCGATCGCGCGTCTGCACGCGCTCGTAGCCCGCGGCCGGGTCGCCGACGACGAGCTGGGTCGACCGGTCTCGCCCGAGGGTGCGCGCCGTCTGGGGACCCTCGCACAGGCCGTCGTGGCGCCGACCCAGGCGCCCGGGCTGCTCGTCGCCGCGGTGGTCCACGCCGAGATCGCGACCGCCGGTGCCTTCGTCTCCGACAACAGGATCGTCGCGCGGGCGGCGGAGCGGCTGGTCCTCGTTGCGAAGGGCGTCGACCCTGCCAGCCTGACGGTGCCGGAGGCGGGGCACAGGCTGGCCGGAGCGGGATACGCGAAGCTTCTGGGCGAGTACGAGGAAGGCGGCACGGCCAGCGTCCACCGGTGGCTGCTGTACGCCGCGCAGGCCTACGCCGACGGGGCGGAGGCTGCCCCGGTCGAGCCCCCGAAGGGTCCGCGACGGCGGGGATGACCCGTCGCGGCGCCGTACGGCCGGAGCAGACAGCAGACAGCAGACGCGCCATCTGCTTGAGATGGCGCGTCTTCGGCTGGCCTTGACCTCGGCTACCAAGCGTCCTGAACTCCGTAGCACCACTCCGGGGCCTCGATGGGTTCTCCCGTGAGCGGTCTCCCTCTAGGACGGGATGATCGCCGCGTGGGTACCGAGTATCCGGTCTGCCGCTTTCCTGTCTCCTTTGTACCCGCTTCAGCGGGTTACGGCTACCCCTCCGGGGCGACAGAATCCGACCAGGTCGGGTCGTCAGTCGGTCCGGCGCCTCTTGATCTGATGCAGAGCGACTCCTGCCGCGGCGGAGACGGCCGCGGCAGCCAGACCGGCCGCAGCGACCTTGCTGCCGGTCGAGTCGAGCGAGATACGGGTCTTCAGCGCCACCGGCTCGGCGAACTCGAGGATCGGCCAACCCTCCTCGACGGCGACGCGGCGCAAACCCTTGTCGGGATTGACCGCCGAGGGATGGCCGACCTCGACGAGCATGGGGATGTCCGTCTCGGAGTCGGAGTAGGCGTAGGAGTCGCTGAGGTCGTAGCCCTCGGCCTCGGCCAGCTCACGGATGGCGACGGCCTTGTTCTCGCCGTAGGCGTACATCCGGATCTCGCCGGTGTAGAGCCCTTCCTCCTCGACCAGCCGGGTCGCGATCACGCGGTCCGCACCGAGCAGGGCGCCGATCGGCTCGACCACCTCCGAGCCGGACGCGGACACGATCACGACGTCGCGCCCCGCCTGGTGGTGAGCACCGATCAGCTCGACCGCCTCCGCGTAGACCAGCGGGTCGACGACGGTGTGCAACGTCTCGGCGACCACCTGACGCACGGTCTCGACGTCCCACCCCTTGACGAGCTGGGTGAGATAGGCGCGCATCTTCTCCATCTGGGCCTGGTCGGCCCCCTGGAGTGCGAAGACGAACTGCGCGTAGGCGCTGCGTAGCGCCGATCGCCGGTTGATGAGCCCGGAGTCGTAGAAGTGCTTGGAGAACGCGAGCGTGCTCGACCGGGCGATGATCGTCTTGTCGAGGTCGAAGAACGCCGCTGAGCGCGTGCGCGCACGGGGCACGGGCGTCGCCTCGGACGTGGTCACCCGATCAGCATAGACAGCCGTTGGGACGAGCACCGACGAATAACTCCAGACAAGGTGCGGCGACAACGCCCGTCCCCAGGGCGGCGGTGTCCACAGGCCGACGAGCGGTGCGTCCGTGACCGGGTGGCGGGACACACCCTTGGGGCATGCCTGCCTCGTACGCCACCGCGCCGTCACGACCCCTGCTGGTCACCGCTTCCGAGCAGATCCTCGACGCCGTCCTCCGGCTGTGCGCCGGAGCCGGTGTGGAGCCGGTCGTCTGCAGGGAGCTCGGTGCCGCGCGGTCGCTGTGGAGCACGGCCTCGGTGGTCGTGCTCGGCGACGACGTCCTCGGCCCCCGGGCGGCGCCGGCGCCCGAGCGACGCCCGGACGTCTGGGTGGTCGCCGTCGCCGATCCGCTGCCGGCCACCTGGAGCACCGCTCTCGCCGTGGGTGCCGAGGCGGTGCTCGTGCTCCCGCGCGACGACGACACGCTGGCCGAGGTGCTCGTCGACCGGGCAGACGGCGGTGCCGGTGATGCGCCCGTGCTCGCGTTCGTCGGCGGGTGCGGTGGCGCAGGTGCCTCGTCGCTCGCGGCCGCCGTCGCGCTGTGTGCCGCTGCTGACCGCAGGGGCGACGGTGGGGAGGTGCTCCTGGTCGACGGTGACCCCTTCGGAGGCGGTCTCGACCTTCTGCTCGGTGACGAGGACGCCGCCGGCCTTCGGTGGGGCGACCTCGCCTCGACCCACGGTCGGCTCAGCGGCGCGGCCTTGCGTCGATCGTTGCCCCGCTCGGGCGGGCTCGCCGTCCTGTCGTGGGAGCGCGGACTCACCGACCCGGCGCGCGACGAGGTCGTCCGGTCGGTGCTCACTGCGGTGCGGCGGGTGCACGACCTCGTGGTCGTCGACCTGCCTCGCCACCTCGATGACGCCGCTGCCGAGATCGTGACCCGTGCTGCCGTGCTGGTGGTCGTCGTCCCCGCCGATGTCCGCGCGGTCGGTGCGGCGACCGGCGTCGTGCGCCGCGTGTCGGCATGGGCGACCGACGTCCGGGTCGTGGTGCGACGGCGCCGTGGAGCCCTGCCCTCGGACGTCGTCGCCGACGCGCTCGATCTTCCCCTCCTCGCGACAGTCGGCGAGGACCCCCGCTTCCGGCGGGCGGTCGAGGAGGGAGTGGGGCCGGTCGCTCGCCACTCCTCGGTCCGCGCCGCCGCCCGTTCGGTCTGGGCGTCGCTCGGCCCGGAGATCGCCGCGTGAGGCCGACGCGGGCAGGGGGCCAGCACGTCGTGCCCAGGGCTCCGGAGCGAGGTCTCGTCGTCGAGGTGCGGGACCGCATCGCCGCCGCCGGTGTGCGGCCTACGCCGGAGCGCGTGGCCGAGGCACTGCGCGTCGGAGGGCATGTCCACGGTGACACGACGGTCCTCGCTGTGGTCGACGCGCTTCACCGGGAGACGGTGGGTGCCGGACCTCTCGAGGGCCTCTTGCGCACCGTCGGGGTGACCGACGTCCTCGTGAACGGCCCCGAGGCGGTGTACGTCGATCGTGGTGCGGGCCTCGAGCGCACCGACGTCGTCTTCGAGGACGACGACGCGGTGCGGCGGCTGGCCCAGCGGCTCGCTGCTGCCGCAGGGCGTCGGCTGGACGACGCCTCGCCGTTCGTCGACGTACGGCTCCCGGACGGGACGCGTCTGCACGCCGTGCTCGCTCCCCTCGCCAGACCAGGCACCGCGCTGTCGCTGCGTGTGCCCGCGCGCGTCGGCTACTCCCTCGACGAGCTGGCCGAGCTGGGCGCCTTCGCCTCCGCCGTGGGCCGGGTGCTGCACGCGGTCGTCCGTCATCGGACCGCCTTCCTCGTCACCGGCGGCACCGGCACGGGCAAGACGACGCTCCTGTCGGCCATGCTCGGTGCGGTCGACCCGCTCGAACGCCTCGTGCTCGTGGAGGATGCGAGCGAGCTCCGGCCGGACCACCCCCACGTGGTTGCGCTCGAATCACGGCCGGCCAACGTCGAGGGCGCGGGGAGCGTCGTCCTCCGAGACCTCGTCCGCCAGGCACTGCGGATGCGCCCGGACCGTCTCGTCGTCGGGGAGGTGCGAGGCGCCGAGGTGGTCGACCTCCTCGGCGCGCTCAACACCGGTCACGAGGGAGGCTGCGGGACGCTCCACGCCAACACGTCGCGGGACGTGCCGGCACGGCTCGAGGCGTTGGCGATGGCGGCAGGGCTTCCTCGCGCCGCGCTCCACAGTCAGCTCGCGGCGGCGCTCGACCTCGTCGTCCATCTCGTCAGGGACAGCGGCGGTCGACGACGGGTCGCCGAGGTGGCCGTCTTCCGGCCGACGGCCGACCGCACGGTCGAGTGCACGGCCGCACTGACCGTGATCGGTCACGGGCGGGTCGAGGAGGGTCCCGGCCGTGACCGGTTGAGGGAGCTCCTCCCCAGCCTCGGCGAGCTCCGGACGGACGGTCTCGAGGGCATCGAGTGACGGCCGTGGCGGGATGGGACGTCGCAGGGGCGGCGTGCCTCGGGGCGGCGACGGTCCTGCTGGGCTGGGGGCCCGCGAGCAGCCGCCGCGTCTCCGCAGCCGTCACCTCGAGCAGGCGTCAGCTCGTCTCCGCACCTGAGCGGCGATCGGCGAGAGCTGCCGCGACGCGACCTGCCCTCGTCGCGGCGGCGACCGTCGCCGTCCTCGCGACGACCGGTGTCACGCCTGCCGTCGTTGTCGTGGCCGGATGCATCGCGTGGCTGGTCGCGGGTCTGCGTGCCCGGTCGCGAGCCCGTCGTGATCGCCGGGCCACCCATACGGGGACAACCGCGGCCTGTGAGGCTCTGGGAGCCGAGCTCGCCGCCGGACTTCCGGCGGCGATGGCGATCGAACGGGTCGCCGGCGACTACCCGGTTCTCCGGGCGGTCGCCGCCCACGTGCGGCTGGGTGGCGACGCGGGCGCGGCGTTCCGAACGGCGGCGGAGCGTCCCGGCGCCGAGGGCCTCGCCGACGTGGCGGCGGCGTGGACGGTGAGCGCCCGCGCCGGCGGTGCCCTGGCGTCGGTCCTCGATCGTGTCGTCGACGACCTCCGCGCGCGCGACGACCTGGTGAGGGAGGTCGACGCGACGCTCGGGCCGCCCAGGGCGACCGCTCGACTCCTCGCCGTCCTCCCAGTGCTCGCCCTCGCGCTCGGCGCTGCCCTGGGTGGCAACCCGGTGGCCTTCCTGCTCGGCGGTGGCGCAGGCTCGTGGTGCCTCGTGGCTGGTGTCGCACTCGCAGCCCTCGGGGTCCTGTGGGTCGAGCGGATCACCGACGGTGTCGCGCGATGAGCGTGGTCGCCGGTCTCCTCGCCTGGTGGGCGGTCTCACTGGCCTGCGACACCCCACGGACCGGGCGACTGCGCGCGTTGCCTCTTCAGACCGACGCCGGTTCCTCCGCGCGTGTCCGCCCGGGATGGGTGACGGCTCCCTGGTTCGCCGGGATGCTCGCGACCGCCGCGGTTCTCCTGGTGGTCGGGGGCACGCTCGGTCTCGTCGCCGGGGCGGTGACAGGGGGTGGCGTCACCTGGTGGATCCGGCGGCTGGAGCCCGCGGCCGTCCGCCGGCGACGCGAGGCGGAGATCGCGGCGCTGCCCGTGGCGCTGGACCTCGTGGTTGCCGCCATCGAGTCGGGACGGCCCTCGAACCACGCGCTCGAGCTGGTCGGTGGCGCGGTTGGAGGTCCACTGGGCGAGCGGCTGGCGGGCGTCGCGGTACGGCTCGAGATCGGCTCCGATCCGGTGACCGTCTGGCGCGAGCTCGTCGACGATCCGGTCCTGGCACCGCTCGCCCGCGCCTTCGCCCGAGCCTCACGCAGCGGCACGCCGGTCGGGCGCTCGCTCGTCCGCAGCGCCGACGACCTCCGGGCCTCCGCCGCCGCCCAGGCGCTGGAGAGAGCGCGGTCGGTCGGCGTCCGGACGGCCGCGCCGCTGGGGGCGTGCTTCCTGCCTGCGTTCCTGCTCCTCGGGGTCGTGCCGACGATCGTGTCGACCTTCACGTCGTTGCAGCTGTGACCCCGCTGCACGATGCCGCGTCCACAGCCCGGCGGCGTCCCCAGCCCGGTCACCGCCACGGGCCCGGCAGAGGTCGCGGACCCACCTTGAAGATGCGGCCAGATCGCGTCCGCGTCCGTGACACACCCACTGAGGAGATCCCATGACATTCCTGAAGACCTTGCGTGCCCGTGCCGACGAGCGGGGCATGACCACCTCGGAGTACGCCGTCGGCACGGTCGGCGCATGCACCGTGGGCGGCGCCATCTACAGCATCGCGACCTCGGACTGGTTCAACGACTTCATCAAGAACGTCTTCGAGAAGGGCATCGAGCTCCTGCCGTTCATGTGAGGCAGCCGGGTGTGGGCCTGCGACTGGCGCAGGCCCGCACCTGGCCGACAGAGGGAGGACGACGAGTGCGGCTGGGCAGAGCAGACACCGAGGACCAGGGGATGGTCACCGCGGAGACGGCGATGATCCTGCCCTTCCTCGTGGCCCTGGCGTTCGCGCTGGTGTGGGCGACGACGATGGGGATCACCCAGGTGCGGCTGGTCGATGCCGCGCGAGAGGGCGCACGGATGGCGGCGCGAGGCGACGACTCGGACGCCGTCCGGGAGGGTGTCCGAGCCATGGCACCTCAGGGATCGGTCGTCGAGATCGACGAGGGCCGCGAGTCGACCACCGTGGTGACGGTGGCTCACGAGGCGCGGGTCGATCTCCCGATCGTGAGGGGATTCGCGCTGTCGCTGCAGGCGACCGCGGTGAGCGCCGACGAGGACGGCTCGTGATGGACCGGCAGCCGGCCGAGCGGGGGGCCGCGACGGTGTACGCCGCCGTCCTCGCCGTCGTGGCCACCACGGCATGCGCCGTGACGCTCCACGTTGCCGCCGTCGCGCGCCTGCAGCACCACGTCACCGCGAGCGCCGACCTCGCCGCGCTGGCCGCGAGCCAGGCGGTGCTCCGTGGCGACGACGGCTGCGAGGCGGCGCGCCGCGTCGCGTCCGCCAATCTGACGGTCCTGCACCGCTGCACCGTCGAGGAGGCGGTGGCCACCGTCGTCGTCGAGCGGTCGGCGCGTCTGTGGGGACGGTCGATCTCCGTCCACCGGACCGCTCGTGCCGCGCCGTCGGACTACCGCCCCGGGGGAGCGGAAGGGCCGTGACGGGGGTCCTCGGGCGGATACCCCTCCTGGGTCGTGCTCTCGTGCGGCGCCTCGACGCGACCTTCGTCGGCCGTCGGGGTCTCGTACGGGTCCGCCATCGTCGGATCCGCTGGAGCGTCGTACGCGGGGTCGTAGGCCCGCTCGCTCTCGGGGTCGTACGCCTGATCCCGTGGGGCGGCAGCGCTGTCGTCAGGGCGATCTCCAGGCACTCCGGCGGGACCCTGCGGGCTTCCCTGCGCCTGTTCCTTCTCCCGGCGGCGCTGCTCCTTGCGGAGCTGCCGGTTCTCCTTGCGCACGCGGTAGCCACGGCGGGCTCCCCGGACGACCAGCGCGAGCCCGACGACCGCGACGAGCATCGTCGCCGCACCGGCCCAGAACACGCCCATCCCGTCCGTCGCGACGTCCCAGCCGAGGACGTCCATCCTCACGGGGTCGGTCGCCTCGATGGTCACGACGACGCCCACCAAGACGGCGAGCGCGAGCAGCAGCACTCCGACAGCGATCATCGGTCCCCCACCTTCCGATCGTGTCGCCACGATAACCGCATCCGGGGGGTTCGACCCGGATCCCGCGCCGTCCGGTCACCCGGAGCGTGTGCCTCCGACCGGCTGGGCCGCGTCGTCGTGCCCGGGTGCGCCGGCGAGAAGCGCGTCGAGAAGCACCACGGCGCCCCGCTTGGAGAGGGGGTTGTTGCCGTTCCCGCACTTCGGCGACTGCACGCACGACGGGCACCCTGTGTCGCAGGCGCACGAGGCGATCGCGTCACGTGTCGTCGCGAGCCACGTGCGAGCCATGTCGTACCCGCGACGGGCGAAGCCGGCCCCGCCCGGGATCCCGTCGTGGACGAAGACCGTGAGCATGCCGGTGTCGGGGTGCAGGGCGGTCGACACGCCGCCGATGTCCCACCGGTCGCACGTCGCGAGGAGCGGCAGCAGGCCGATCGACGCATGCTCGGCGGCGTGGGCCGCCCCGGGGACGTCGGCCGCGTCGAGGTCGAGGCTCTCGACGACGCGGCCGGGCAACGTCCACCAGACCGCGGTCGTCCGCAGCGTGTGCTCCGGGAGGTCGAGGGGGATCTCGGCGAGGATCTGGGCCGATCCCGACCGGCGTTTCACGTACGAGACGACTCGGCTGGTGACGTCGACGTCACCGAAGGCGACCGTGGCACGCTCCCACGGCACCGCCGCCCGCTCGGCGACGATCGCGATGTCGGTCACCGACCGTGCCGTGGTGGTGTGGTCGGGACGGTCCGGGCGGACGAGAGCGATCTGGTCGGCGGGCTCGTAGTGCTCGACGACGTAGGTCTCGCCCCGGTGCACGTAGACCGCGCCCTCGTGGACGGTGGAGTCGGCCCGTCCACCGTCGACCGTGCCGAGCACACGCCCTGTCGCGTCGTCGGCGATCTGGACGGCGGGGCCACCGACCGATCTGATGTCGACGAGGTCGGCGGCCCGCTCCCGGCGCGTCCAGAACCACCCCTGCGGCCGACGCCGGAGCCACCCGGCCTCGGCGAGCGCGTCGACACCTTCGGCTGCCCCCTCACCGAAGAGCTCGAGGTCGGCGACCGTCAGCGGCAGCTCCTGGGCGGCCGCAGCCAGGTGTGGGCCGATGACGTGCGGGTTGGACGGATCAAAGACGGTGCCTTCGACCGGCGCCCCGAGCAGCGCCTCCGGGTGGTGCACGAGATACGTGTCGAGCGGGTCGTCCCTCGCGATGAACACGCCCGCTGCCCGAGACCCGTCACGACCCGCCCGCCCGAACTGCTGCCGCAACGCCGCTCGGGTCCCGGGGAAGCCGGTCGTCACCACGGCGTCCAAGCCCGCGATGTCGATCCCCAGCTCGAGCGCGTTGGTGCTCGCGAGCCCCAGCAGGGCGCCGCTGCGGAGATCCCGCTCGATCGCCCTCCGCTCCTCAGGCAGGTAGCCGCCGCGATAGGTGGCGACCCGTTCGGCGAGCTCGGCATCCGCCTCGGCGAGCATCCGACGCGTCGACATCGCGACCGCCTCCGCGCCGCGTCGCGACCTGACGAAGGCCAGGGTGCGCACGCCCGCGGCCACGAGGTCCGCGAGCAGCCCCGCCGCCTCGACCGTCGCGGGGCGTCGCACCGGCGCGCCGTTCTCGCCGCCGGCAGACTCCACGAGCGGCGGCTCCCACAGGGCGTACGCGACCTCGCCGCGCGGGGCGGAGTCGTCGGTCACCGCCCGCACCGGCGCCCCGGCAAGCCGCGACGCCGACCGTGCCGGGTCGGCCACCGTCGCCGAGGCCAGCACGACGACGGGATTTGCGCCGTAGTGCGCCGCGATCCGGCGGAGCCGCCGCAGCACGTGCGACACGTGCGAGCCGAAGACGCCGCGATAGTGGTGGCACTCGTCGACCACGACGTACTGGAGGCCGGACAAGAACCGTGCCCACCGCGCGTGCGAGGGCAGCAGCGTGCGGTGCAGGAGGTCGGGGTTCGTGACGACATAGTTCGCGTGGTCCCGCGCCCACTTCCGCTCCTCGCGGGTGTTGTCTCCGTCCACCGCGGCGGCGCGGACCTCCTCCCACCCCGAGGTGATGCGGCACAGCCCCTGGAGCTGGTCGTGCGCCAACGCCTTCGTCGGCGCCAGATACAGGACAGTCGGACCCCTGCCCCGACGGAGGTCGGCCGCTCGCCCGGCCTCGAGAGCAGCCAGCGCCGGCAGCTGGTAGGCCGCCGACTTCCCCGACGCGGTCCCCGTCGCGACCACCACGTGATGCCCGGCGTGAGCCAGCTCGGCGGCCTCCGCCTGGTGTGCCCACAGCGTCTCGACGCCTACGGCGCGATAGCGCGCGCGCAGCGCGTCGCTCACCCACGACGGCCACGGCGCATAGACGGCGTCGCGCGCATCCTCGCGAGCGAGGTGCAGCAGACGACCGTCCGTGGCACCCGGCAGTCGCAGCAGGGTCTCGATCGGATCGGGCACATCCAAAGTCTCCCAAGGACGGCAAGCGGATCCGGCCTCATCGGGCCCGCAGCGTTCCCGCGGCAGGCCGTTTGCGCCGCCGGTCGCGTGATTGAATGTCGTCTGTCCCACCCGCCGATGTGCAGGAGCAGCCGTCGTGGACCTGTCGCTGGAGACCCGAGCGCTCGACGGCTTTCGTGTCGTCGACGTCGCGGGCGAGATCGACGTCTACACGGCACCGCGGCTGCGGGAGGCCCTGGCCGACCTCATCGAGGGCGGCCACCACCGTGTCATCGTCAACGTCGAGCAGGTCGACTTCCTCGACTCGACCGGCCTCGGTGTCCTCGTCGGGGGGCTCAAGCGGGTCCGCGCCCACGACGGCAGCCTCGATGTCGTCTGCACCCGCGAGCGTCTGCTCAAGATCTTCGAGATCACCGGGCTCGCCAAGGTGTTCGGGATCTACACCAGCGTCGACGACGCGATCGACGCCCACCGCGACGGGTCCTGACCCTCCTGCGGCCTCCGGGTGCGGCGTCGCTGCGGACCCCGCAGACTTCTGGTCACAAATCGATGTGGCGTCACCCAAATGGTTGTGTCCTAGGTCACGTTGCTGGTTGTCTGTTCGGGCACGTCCGAGTCAGCGCACCCGTGCGCCGTGCCGAGGAAGGATCCGTATGACGTACGTTCCGCTGGCAGCATCCACAGATCTGTCCCTGACCGGGACAAATCTCACCCTCGTCGCGGCGGTCGCCGCGATTGCGGTCGTGTCTCTGGTGATGGCTGCCCTGTTCCGCAAGCAGGTTCTCGACGCCTCAGAAGGCACTCCGCGGATGCAAGAGATCGGCCGCGCGGTGCAAGAGGGCGCGTCGGCCTACCTTGCGCGACAGTTCAAGACCCTCGGGGTCTTCGTCGTCCTGGCGTTCCTCCTCCTCTTCATCCTCCCCGGCGACGCCGAGATCCGGGTCGGACGCTCCATCTTCTTCCTCGTCGGCGCTCTCTTCTCCGCGACCATCGGCTATCTGGGGATGTGGCTCGCCGTGCGGGCCAACATCCGCGTTGCGGCCGCGGCGCAGAACGAGGGCCGCGACCCGGCGATGCGCATCGCGTTCCGTACCGGCGGCTTCGTGGGCATGTCCACCGTCGGACTCGGCCTGCTCGGCGCCTCGGTCGTCGTGCTCATCTACAAGGGCGACGCCCCGTCGGTGCTCGAGGGCTTCGGCTTCGGTGCCGCGCTCCTCGCGATGTTCATGCGAGTCGGCGGCGGCATCTTCACCAAGGCCGCCGACGTCGGCGCCGACCTCGTCGGCAAGGTCGAGCAGGGCATCCCTGAGGACGACCCGCGCAACGCCGCCACCATCGCCGACAACGTCGGCGACAACGTGGGAGACTGCGCCGGCATGGCCGCGGACCTCTTCGAGTCGTACGCGGTGACGCTGGTCGCCGCACTCATCCTCGGCTCGGTGACCTTCGGCGAGGAGGGCCTCGTCTACCCGCTGATCGTCCCGGCGATCGGTGCGCTGACCGCGATCCTCGGCGTCTTCCTCACCCGTCCCCGCGAGGGCGAGGGCGGTCTCACCACGATCAACCGCTCCTTCTACCTGTCGGCGATCGTCTCGGCCATCGGCTGCACCATCGCAGCGTTCCTCTACCTGCCGTCCAGCTCCGCCGATCTCACCGGCGCCGGCGGCGGCACGGCGATCGAGGGCTTCTTCGGACAGCTCGGTCTCGTCGAGGATCCGGGCAACTTCAACCCGCAGGTCGTCGCGATCGTCGCCGTCCTGATCGGCATCGTGCTCGCCTCGGTCATCCTGGCGCTCACCGGCTACTTCACCGGCACGGACCACCGCCCCGTCAAGGACGTCGCCAAGACGGCGCTCACCGGCCCGGCGACGGTCATCCTGTCCGGGTTCTCGCTCGGCCTCGAGTCGGCCGTCTACACCGCGCTCGTGATCGCCGCCGCCGTCTACGGCGCGTTCCTGCTCGGCGGCGGCGTCGTCCTGGTGTCGTTGTTCGCGGTGGCGCTCGCCGGCTGTGGCCTGCTGACCACGGTCGGCGTCATCGTCGCCATGGACACCTTCGGGCCGGTCAGCGACAACGCGCAGGGCATCGCAGAGATGTCGGGCGACGTCGACGAGAAGGGCGCCCAGATCCTCACTGAGCTGGACGCGGTCGGCAACACCACCAAGGCGATCACCAAGGGCATCGCGATCGCGACCGCTGTGCTGGCGGCGACGGCGCTGTTCGGGTCGTTCGCCGACATCGTCACGCGTGAGGCGAACGACCTCGCCGGGGTCACGGACGAGGGAGCCAGCGAGCTGCTCGGTCTGCTCGGGGTGCTCAACATCGCCGAGCCGAACAACCTGGTCGGACTCATCATCGGTGCGTCCGTGGTGTTCCTCTTCTCCGGACTCTCGATCGCCGCCGTCGGCCGTGCCGCCGGGGCGGTCGTCTACGAGGTGCGCCGTCAGTTCCGCGAGATCCCCGGCATCATGGAGGGCACGGGTCGCCCGGAGTACGGCCGCGTGGTCGACATCTGCACCCGCGACTCCCTGCGTGAGCTGGCGACACCCGGCGTCCTCGCGATCTTTGCCCCCATCACGGTCGGATTCGGTCTCGGGATCACGGCGCTCGGGTCCTACCTCGCCGGCGCTATCGCGGCGGGCACCCTGATGGCCGTCATGCTCGCCAACGCCGGCGGCTCGTGGGACAACGCCAAGAAGCTCGTCGAGGACGGCCACTACGGCGGCAAGGGGTCCGCGGCGCACGAGGCCACCGTGATCGGTGACACCGTCGGTGACCCGTTCAAGGACACGTCCGGTCCGTCGATCAACCCGCTCCTCAAGGTGATGAACCTCGTCGCGCTGCTCATCGCCCCGGCGATCGTCACGATGTCGTACGGCGATGACGCCAGCGACCCGTTGCGCTTCACGATCGCCGGCGTCTCCCTGGCGATCATCGTGGTGGCCGTGGTCGTGGCTCGGAACCGCACCACGGCGATCACCGACGACCCGGGTGCGGGTGACGACGGGTCCCACGGCGGCGGGCACGGCGGCGAGCCTGACGAGGTCACGCCCCCCGGCGTCGACTACGACCCGTCGAGCGACGAGGACCGCGAGCCACGCCGTGGTCCGGTGCCCGACCCGCCCGAGTGGGACCAGTCCGGCTACCAGGACCCGCGACCGGTCTAGTGCCCGCTGCCCGGAGGGCCGTACCCCACAGGGGTGCGGCCCTCCGGCACGTCGGGGGGTCGCGCCTAGGGTGAGGCCATGCTCCGCGACTCCGACGCTGCTGCCCTGCGCGACGCCCTGCGCGACGCCCTGCGTGCCGCCCCCTACACGGTCGACGGTGTCGCTGGTCTCCTCGGAGCCGACGCCCACCGTGCGCTCATGCGCAACGAGACGACACCCGGCCGGCGGGCGACCACCGACGGCTCCCCGCTGTCGACGCTCACGCGGCTGTTCGCCCTCCAGATGCCGGTCACGCTCGACGACGCCGAACGCGCTCTCCCCGGGCTCGTCGACCCGCTCACCGTCGCCGGGATCCTCGAGCGTTCCGTCGGTGAGGTCGCTGCGCGGGTCGACCTGAGGGCGTACGGGGACGAGGACCACGACTGGTGGGTGGTCTGCGATCTGACTCCCGGGCTCGACGGGAGCCCGCGCACGGTCGGGCCGGAGCACGTCCTGGGCATCAGCGAGGCCTCGTCCTCGCTGGCGCAGCTGACTGTCCGTACCCCTGTCGGCAGCGCGCTGGACCTGGGCACCGGTTGTGGCGTCCAGTCGCTCCACCTGGCGACCCACGCCGACCGCGTCGTCGGCACCGACGTGAACCCTCGCGCCCTGGCGATGGCACGGGCGACCGCGGCGATCAACGCCGAGGACCCCGCGACACCGGCGTACGAGGTGCGAGACGGCAGTCTCTTCGCACCCGTCCACGGCGAGCGGTTCGACCTGATCGCGACCAACCCGCCGTTCGTGGTGTCGCCGGCGACCGGCGAGCGGCTGGTCTACCGCGACTCCGGCCTCCCGGGCGACGAGGTCGTCCGGCGGATCGTGTCCGAGGCCTCCTCGTACCTCAACCCCGGCGGCTGGTGCCAGGTCCTCGCCAACTGGGTGCACGTCGAGGGACAGCCGTGGACCGAGCGGATCTCCGGGTGGCTCGAGGGCACCGGTTGCGACGCCTGGGTGCTGCAGCGTGAGGTGGCGGACCTCCCGACCTACGTCGAGATGTGGCTCGCCGACGCCGGTCTCCAGGGAGCGCCGGACTACGTGCAGCGCTACGACACGTGGCTCGCGTGGTTCGAGGAGCAGCGGATCGAGGCGATCGGGTTCGGCTGGCTGAGCCTGCGCAACATCGGGCGTGACGAGCCGGTGCTGCGCCTGGAGGAGTGGCCGTACGAGATCGAGCAGCCCATCGGCCCGCACGTCGCAGCCTGGGCGGAGCGCACCGACGCGTACGCCGGCGCGTCCGACGACGCGCTGCTCGCCGCCCATCTCGTCCAGGCCGAGGACCTCGTCCAGGAGAGTGTCGGTCCCGCCGGCGCCGCGGATCCGGAGGTCATCCTGGTCCGCCTGCAGCGAGGGGTACGGAGAGCCAGGCAGCTCGACACGGCCGAGGCCGGTCTGGTCGGTGCCTGCGACGGTGAACTGTCTGTCGGGCAGATCATCGACGCGCTCGCCCAGATCCTCGGGGAGGAGCCCGCCGCGCTCCGCCGGGCGACGCTGCCGACGGTGCGCGAGCTGGTCGCCGACGGCTACCTGCACTGAGCCGGGCGGCTCGCCGGTGGGGAGTCCCGTACCCGCCATCTTGCCGACACGCGCTACCTTGGGCCGCGTCACGCCTTTGTGACGCACTGCGGCCTGCCCCTCGGGGGCAGCGTCCCGACAGCACAGGACCAGGAGCACCCAGCACCGTGACCTCTCTCGTCATCGTCGAGTCGCCGAAGAAGATCGCCCAGATCGCTGGCTACCTCGGCAAGGGCTACGTCGTCGAGGCCTCGTACGGCCACATCCGCGACCTGCCCAACGGCGCGGCCGAGGTCCCGGCGAAGTACAAGGGACAGCCCTGGGCGCGCCTCGGCGTCGACGTCGACGGCGACTTCGAGCCGGTCTACGTGGTGCCCGCGGACAAGAAGGCGCAGATCACCAAGCTCAAGAAGCTCCTCAAGGAGTCCGACGAGCTCATCCTCGCGACCGATGAGGACCGCGAGGGCGAGGCGATCGCCTGGCACCTCGTGGAGGAGCTCAAGCCGAAGGTCCCCGTGCGTCGCATGACCTTCAACGAGATCACCCCTCAGGCGATCCAGAACGCGATCGCCAACACCCGGACCATCAACGAGGACCTCGTCGACGCGCAGGAGACCCGACGGATCCTCGACCGCCTCTACGGCTACGAGGTCAGCCCGGTCCTGTGGAAGAAGGTCATGTCCGGCCTCTCCGCCGGCCGTGTGCAGTCGGTCGCGACGCGGATGGTCGTCGAGCGGGAGCGCGAGCGCATCGCCTTCCGTGCAGCCTCGTACTGGGACCTCGACGCCCGCTTCGACGCCGGCCAGGACAAGGACCCGCGCTCGTTCCCGGCGCGCCTGCTGTCGGTCGGCGGTGCCCGCGTGGCGCAGGGTCGCGACTTCAGCTCCGAGGGCGAGCTGACCAGCCCCGCGATCGTGCACCTCGACGAGTCCCGCGCCGCAGCGCTCGCCGAGGGGCTCCAGGACCGCGTCTTCACCGTGCAGTCCGTCGAGTCCAAGCCGTACACGCGCCGTCCGTACGCCCCCTTCCGCACCGTGACCATGCAGCAGGAGGCCGGCCGCAAGCTCTCGTGGGGTGCGCAGCGCGCGATGCAGGTCGCCCAGCGGTTGTACGAGGGCGGCTACATCACCTACATGCGTACGGACTCCACGACCCTCTCGCAGACCGCGCTGAACGCGGCGAGGGCCCAGGTGCGCGAGCTGTACGGCCCCGACTACCTCCCGGAGGCGCCGCGGACCTACGCGTCGAAGGTCAAGAACGCCCAGGAGGCGCACGAGGCGATCCGTCCGGCCGGAGAGACCTTCCGCACCCCCGCCGAGACCGGCCTCACCGGCGACGAGTTCCGGCTCTACGAGCTGATCTGGATGCGCACGATCGCGTCGCAGATGAAGGACGCCAAGGGCAGCACCCTGACCGTGCGCACCGGGGCGACCTCGGCGTCCGGCGAGGAGTGCGTGTTCACCTCCTCCGGCCGCACGATCACCTTCTACGGCTTCCTCAAGGCCTACGTCGAGGGCGCCGACGACCCGGAGGCCGAGTCCGACGACAAGCAGACCCGGCTGCCCGACGTCGCCGAGGGGGACACCGTCACCGTCGAGTCGCTCGACGCAGCGGGGCACACCACCAAGCCGCCGTCCCGCTACACCGAGCAGACGCTGATCGGTGAGCTCGAGAAGCGCGAGATCGGCCGCCCGTCGACGTACGCCTCGATCATCCAGACGATCCTCAACCGTGGCTACGTCTACAAGAAGGGCACCGCGCTGGTGCCGTCGTGGATCGCCTTCTCGACGGTGCGGCTCATGGAGCGTCACTTCGGACGCCTGGTCGACTACGCGTTCACCGCCACCATGGAGGACGTGCTCGACGACGTCGCGGCCGGTCGCGAGCAGCGCCCGCACGTGCTGCACGGGTTCTACTACGGCGACGACGACGGCAACACCGGCCTGAAGCGCCTCGTCGACGGGCTCGGCGAGATCGACGCACGGGAGCTGTCGACGTTCGAGCTCGGCGACGGGATCGCGCTGCGCGTCGGACGCTACGGCCCGTACCTCGAGGGACCCGACGCCGACGGCGTCATGCAGCGCGCGAACGTCCCGGACGACCTGCCGCCCGACGAGCTGACGCTCGACAAGGCCAAGGAGCTGCTCGCCAACCCCGCCGGGCAGGACCGTGAGCTCGGCACGGATCCGTCCACCGGGCGGGTGGTCGTCGCGAAGAACGGTCGCTTCGGGCCGTACGTGACCGAGGTGCTCCCCGAGGACGCGCCCAAGAAGGAGAAGGCGCGCACCGGCTCGCTCTTCAAGTCGATGGACCTGGACTCGGTGACGCTCGAGGACGCGCTCAAGCTGCTGTCCCTGCCGCGCGTGGTCGGCGCCGACCCCGAGAGCGGCGACGAGATCACCGCCCAGAACGGTCGCTACGGCCCGTACCTCAAGAAGGGCACCGACTCCCGCTCGCTCGAGACCGAGGACCAGATCTTCTCGATCACGCTGCCCGAGGCGCTGGCGATCTACGCCCAGCCGAAGCAGCGCGGACGCCGGGCGGCCGCTGCCCCGCTGAAGGAGCTCGGTGACGACCCGGAGTCCAAGCAGCCGGTCGTGGTGAAGGACGGTCGCTTCGGGCCGTACGTCACCGACGGCCAGGTCAACGCGACGCTGCGCAAGGGCGACGAGGTCGAGACGATCACGCTCGAGCGGGCCGCCGAGCTGCTCGCCGAGAAGCGCGCGAAGGGCCCGGTCAAGAAGACGGCACGCAAGGCGCCGGCCAAGAAGACGGCAGCCAAGAAGGCGCCGGCCAAGAAGACGGCAGCCAAGAAGGCGACCGCCAAGAAGGCGCCGGCCACGAAGACCGCGGCGACCAAGAAGGCCTGAGCGGTGCGTCGTACGGCGGCGCTGCTCGCCGCGGCTCTGCTCGCCCTCGCCGGGTGTGGTGGCGAAGCGCCGGAGGAGGCCGCGGGATCGGTCGACCCGACGGTGTCGTCCTCGACCCCTCCGTTGGCCGGGGGCGACCGTCAGCGCCTGGGCTACGCCTCTCCAGAGGAGCTGGCGAAGGAGTCTCCGGTGGTCGTGCTGGGGACCGTCGCCTCCTGGGAGGACGGCCCGACGCTGGTGCTCTCCGAGGGTGGGGAGGAGAAGGACCGCATCCCGTACGACGTGGTGCTGGTCGACGTCGACCAGGTCGTGAAGGACACCACGAAGCTCGTGACCGGCGACCAGATCGCGGTCCCGGTGCGTGTCGACGAGGGCGAGCCCGACCCCGCCGAGCTCGCTCCGCCGGGGTCGAACGTGGCGTTCCTCGGCGGTGCGGACGCGACGTTCGGAGTCTTCGGCGAGGCCGATGCGAGGATCGAGCCCGGCGGCGACGTCGACCCCGACAGCGTCCTGTGGGGAGAGCCGCAGGGTGTCGTCCTCGAGACACCTAGCGGCGAGCTGGTCAACGCCGACCCCTACTCTCGCGCCGAGATCTGGCCCGAGATCGGCGAGCTGCCGGCCGAGGAGCAGTTCGGGATGCTCGCCCAGCGCCTAATGGCTCTCGGCTGAGCGAGCCGACCTGCGGCGCGGCGCGGCTCTAGGGCAGCGCGCCGAGCACCTCGCTCGCGGCACGCTCGCCGGAGGAGATCGCGCCGTCGACGTAGCCGCACCATCGCTCCGCCGTCTCCGTGCCGGCCCAGTGGATGCGGCCCACCGGCGTACGCAGCGCCCGGCCGACCTGTGTCCAGGCGCCGGGCGGGAGGTGCGCGCCGTAGCACCCGCGCGTCCACTCCGCCGCCGTCCAGTCCTTCGCGAGGTAGCCGACGATGTCCATGGCCTTGGGCCCGATGTGGCCCGCAAGCCCTCGCAGCACCGCGTCGCGGGCCCGGGCAGGGTCCATCGTGCCGAGGCGGACGGCGTCCTCGCCCTCGACGAGCACGGTCAGGACGCCGTACGCGCCGTCGGACGGACTGGTGTCGAACACGACCTTCGCCGGTCCCTGGTCGGAGAAGATCTCACCCGACAGCGCCTCGTCGCGCCAGAACGGGCGTCGATAGACGGCGTGACACTTGACGACGCTCCCGTGCGGCATCCGTTGGGTGAGCAGCGTCCGGTCCTGCGGGAGGCCGGGGAGGTACTCGATGCCCGACGCCAGCGCCGGAGGGACGGTCACGACGACGCGGTGCGCGGTCGTCGCTCCGGACTCGCTGTGGACGGAGACCCCGTCGGCATCGTGCATGATCGTCGTCACCGGCTCGTGCAGCCGGACCCACGGGCCGAGGCCGTCGGCGAGTCGCTCGGCCACCTGCTGCATCCCGCCGTCGACCCGAGCGTCCTGAGCGCCGCCGCCGGTCGCGAGGAGCGTCAGCAAACCTCCGCCCGACTTGGCATAGAAGAGGACGTGCAGCAGCGATACGTTCTGCGGCTCGGTCGCGAGCACGCCCTCGCAGACGACGCGGAAGTAGTCGCGTCCCTTGCTGGTCAGGCACGTACGGCGGATCCAGCTCTCGAAGGTCTGCGCGTCGTAGCGGGTGGCGTTGTCGCTGCGCCACGGCGCGGACAGGTCGACCTTGTCAGCCGCGGCTGAGAAGCGCAGCATCGCCTGGGCGATGTCGGCGGTCGTGACCGCGTCGAACACCCGGTCGTGCCCGGAGGCGCGGCGCGCGCGTCCGCGCAACGAGACGAGAGCGTCACCCGGACGAGCCTGGGGGGTGGTGTCGAGGCCGAACCGTGCGAGCTCTGCCTGCAGGAGCTTCTGGTCCGGAGCCACCCAGCCGGCACCGGAGTCGACGACGAGACCGTCGAGCGAGTCGCTGCCGTCCCTGGCCGGCACGGGTTCGGTGAGCGTACGGCCACCGACCCGGCCCCTCGCCTCGAGCACCACGACGCTGCGACCGGCCGCGCGGACGCGGTCGGCCGTCACCAGACCGGACACGCCGGCCCCGACCACGATCACATCCACGTTCGCCACGCGACGATCCTATGCAGGCGCGGCCGCTCTCGGGTCCGGCCGCGCCTGCATGTCTGGTCGCGCCGGTCAGGACTCGAAGAGGCTCTGGTCGGCATTGAACGTGAAGGTCTACGGCGGCGGCGTCAGCGAGCCGTCGTTCCTCGACCCGCTGCCCGACGATCTCGCGGTCAGATCACTCGGCGCCACCCCTTGCCCTCGAGCTGATCGCGGAGCTGAGGGTCGGCGTCGTCCGGGCGCGCACGTCTGCCGCCCGCCGAAAAGCCAGAGACCTCCCACTGGTCATCGGCACGGACAACATCGATGCGCAGCAGCGACCAACCGGTGTAGTCCGGCCACTGAGTCACCCCGATGGAACCTGCGATCTCGACCATCACTGACGAGGGTTCCTCCGTTCCCCCGACCAGCTGTGTGCGAATCCACATCGGGTCATCCGTCTTCCAGAATCGGTCGAGACCGGCGCTCGCCTGCTCTCCCTCATCCACCAGACCTGACCTCGTGGACAGAGGAAGGTCATCAGCACCCACCTCGTCGAGCAACGCCTCGATGTCTACGGGATCTCGAAGATCGACCACGGCTTGAGAGAAGATCAGGGCGAATCGCTCGGCGTCGGCTCGAGCCGGGCCGGAACGTGAGGCATCGACCGTCGCAGCCTTCGATGCCCTGTCCTGGAGCGGGGACGAAACATCCGGTCCGGAGCCTGCCGCGGTGACAGGGGGAAGAGGCGCGAACGTCGTCTCGTTCCGAGGTGTCGGACTAGCGACAGCAGAATCCGACCGACCTGCAGAGTCCGAACCCCCACTGCCATCCGCACCACACCCACCTACCCACAGGGCTGCGACGACCGCGATGCCCGCGATGGCACGTGATGTTGTGTTCATCCACCAGCCGCGATCAGTTGGTCACCGACGGCGAAGGCGCATGCGAACTGGCCGCCCGCGTTGGGATGGAACGAGGTCGCGACGGAGAAAGGGGGCCCATTGATCCATTCTGACGGCCCGCACGCGCCGTGACCCATGAACTTCTCGCGAACTCACTGATGCAACGCCCACACCCCTGCTTGGCTAGCCGCAGTTGCGATCCGATCGTTGACTCGGCGAACGACGGCCGCCGCCCGTACGGCCGCAGGGTCGGCTTGGGTGTTGTTGACGTCCACGCCATAGCGGCTGCGGAGCTGGTCCCTCATGTGCTGCTCGGCGCGTGCTCCCCGCTGCTCGGCCTCGATGCGTGAGCGCAGTTCGCGTGTCTCCTGCTCACTGTGGGCCTGGTCGCGCCGGTCAGGACTCGCGCTCGCGAGGCTGGACGAGCCCGGTCTCGTAGGCGAACACCACCAGCTGCGCGCGGTCGCGGACGCCGGTCTTGGTCATCGCCCGGCTCACGTGGGTCTTGGCCGTGGTCGGGCTGACGACGAGCCGCTCGGCGATCTCGTCGTTGCTCAGGCCGTAGCCGACCAGTGCGACGACCTCGCGCTCCCGTGCGGTCAGGGCCTCGAGCGTCGAGACGGAGACGACCTCCGGAGGACGCGCGACGAACTCGCTGATCAGCCGTCGCGTGATCGCCGGTGACAGGAGCGCGTCCCCGTCGGCGACCACGCGCAGCGCCTGCACGATCTCGGCAGGCTCGGTGTCCTTGACGAGGAACCCGCTCGCGCCGGCGCGCAGGGCGTCGAACACGTACTCGTCGAGCCCATAGTTCGTCAGCACGACGACGCGCGCGGACGAGAGCCGCTCGTCCTCCACGATCCGTCGGGTCGCCTCGATCCCGTCGACGACGGGCATCTGGACGTCCATCATGACGAGGTCAGGTCGGTGCGCCACCGCCTGCTCGAGGGCCGACGCTCCGTCCTCGGCCTCCGCGACCACCTCGAGGTCGTCCTCCGCGTCGAGCAGCGCCCGCAGCCCCGCACGGATCAGCGGCTGGTCGTCGACGAGCAGGACCCGGATCACAGCATGACCGGGCCGTCGACACTCAGCGGCAGCCGGGCGACCACCGAGAACCCGCCGTCGGGGCGCCTGCCGGCGGTCAGGTTGCCGCCGAGCGCGTTGGTCCGCTCTCGCATCCCGATCAGTCCGAGCCCGGGTCGCGCAGGAGGGCGCGACGTCTCGGGTCGCCCGTCGTCGTCGATGCGGACGGTCACCAGATCGACCTCGTACTCCACGACGACCCGCGCCTCGGTGGGACCGGCGTGCCGCGCGACGTTCGTCAGCGCCTCCTGCACGATCCGGTACGCCGCGGAGTCGACCTCCACGGGGACCGTCCGGCGGTCCCCTGACACGGTCAGGCGCGGCTGGATGCCGGCGTGGCTGCTGAGGGCGACCAGGCGGGGGAGGTCGCCCAGGCCGTAGCCGTTGACCTGGTCGTCGCGTCGCAGAACGCTCAAGGTCTCGCGCAGGTCCCGCGACGCCTCACCGGCCGCCTCCTGGATGGCCGAGAGCGCTCCCGGGACCTCCTCACCACGCTTGCGAGCGAGGTGGGCGGCGACGCCGGCCTGCATCGTCACCACCGAGATGCTGTGCGTGAGCGAGTCGTGCAGCTCGCGGGCGATGCGCAGCTGCTCCTCGGCGACGCGACGGCGCAGCACCTCCTCGCGGACCCGCTCGGCCTCGGCGAGCCGCTCCTCGAGCACCGTCATCCGCGCCTTCCACTGGTGCGCGGCCGCGACGGCGACGAGGCCGGAGACGAGCCAGCCCGCCGCGTAGAACCGCTTCCACCCTCGGTCGGTGCGCACCCGTGCACTGTAAGCGACCTGTCGGGTCGTCCGCGTCCGCCGAGAGATGCACCCCTGACGTCATCCCCAGGGAGTACGGCGCTCTCGCGGGCACCCCCGACGACGTCCGCTCGATTGCCGTCTGCCGGACGACGCGACCTGACCCACCTCTGTCCGACCCTGAAGATCCGGGGACGACCGAGGAGGAGACATGGTGCAACCACCCACACAGAACGCCGTCGAGGCGGTGGGGTTGAGCAGGTCGTTCGGCGCGACGCGCGCGGTGGACGGGCTGGACCTCGTGGTGCCTGCGGGCGGCGTCTACGGGCTGCTCGGACCCAACGGTGCCGGCAAGACCACCACGATCCGGCTGCTGGCAACGCTGCTGCGCCCCGACGCCGGAAGCGCGCGCGTGCTGGGCAGTGACGTCGTGTCGGAGGCCGCCGCCGTACGGCGGGAGATCGCGCTCACGGGACAGTTTGCGTCGGTCGACGGGGACCTCACCGGGGCCGAGAACCTGGTCCTCCAGTGCCGGCTCCTCGGCCACACCCGTCGCAGCGCCCGCGCACGTGCCGAGCGGTTGCTCGTCGCCTTCGGCCTCGACGACGCCGCCAACCGGCTCGTCGCCACATACTCCGGTGGGATGCAGCGGCGGCTCGACGTGGCGGCGAGCGTCGTACGGACGCCTCGGCTTCTCTTCCTCGACGAGCCGACGACAGGGCTCGACCCACGCAGCCGCCACCAGGTGTGGGACCTCGTCCACGAGCTGGTGGGCCACGGGACGACGGTGCTGCTCACCACGCAGTACCTCGACGAGGCCGACCAGCTCGCCGATCGCATCGGTGTGGTGGCGCGGGGACGCGTCGTCGCCACCGGCACTCCCGACGCGTTGAAGAGATCGATCGGTGGCGACGTCCTCGAGATGCGGCTGTCCAGTCCCGCCGACGCCGTACGCGCGAGCGCGGCCCTCGCCGAGTTGACCGACGGCACCCCTTCGCTCTCCGAGACGGTCGCCGAGGACGGGACCGCGCTGCTGTCCGTCCCGCTCTCGGTGCCCGTCCGCCGGATCCTCGACGTCGTCGACGACGCCGGCGTCGCACCGGTGGGCTTCGACGTGCGGCGGCCGACGCTCGACGAGGTCTTCCTCGCCCTGACGGCCGAGGAGGTCGCAGCATGACCACCGCCATGGACATCAGCCCCGTCTCCGTCCTCGAGGACCCGCTCGACGAGAGTCCACCGACGAGCGCGACCGCCGCGGTCCGTGCCTTCGCCTGGCGCTCGCTCCTCAAGCTCCGTCACACGCCCGAGCAGGCCGCGGACGCGATCTTGATCCCGGTCCTCTTCACCGTGCTCTTCACCTACCTCTTCGGCGGGGCGCTCGCCGGGTCGCCACGGTCGTACGTCCAGTACCTGCTGCCTGGGACGCTCGTCATGGCGATCCTCCTCATGACCGTCTACGGCGGGCTCGCGCTCAACACCGACGTGAGCCGCGGGGTCCTGGACCGCTTCCGGTCGCTGCCTGTGTGGCAGTCGGCCCATGTGGTCGGGACGCTCGCGGGCGACGTCGGGCGCTATCTCGTCGCGGCCGTCCTCGTCGTGCTGCTCGGCCTGCTCATCGGATGGCGCCCGGACGGCGGCATGGCCGGTGTCCTCGCCGGCGTCGGCCTCGCGGTGGTCTTCGCCTACGCGCTGTCGTGGGTCTGGGCGGTGATCGGGCTGCTCGCGCGGTCGCCGCAGGCGGTCTCGATGCTCAGCTTCCTCATCCAGTTCCCGCTCACCTTCGCGAGCAACGCCTTCGTCGACCCCGACACCATGCCCGGCTGGCTGCAGGTGTGGGTCGAGGCCAACCCGGTCAGCCTGCTCGTCACCGCCGAGCGCACCCTGTTCGCCGGCACCGCGGACCTCGGGGACGTCGCGTGGGTGCTGGTCGCCTCCGCCGCCCTGGTCGCCGTCTTCGCACCACTCACGTTCCACCTCTATCGAAGGAGATCCGCATGACGTCCTACGGCTCACCCGACGGCGTCGTCCACGCCCGCACCGCCGCCGACGTGGCCGGCGCCGTCGACCGCATCCGCGACAGCGGCACGTCCCTGACCGTCCGCAGCGGCGGCCACAGTGTGGCCCGGCACAGCGCCGCCGACGGCGGACCGCTGCTCGACCTGGGCGGCCTGGACGACGTCCGCGTCCTCGACTCCGCCACCGGCCTGGTCCGGCTCGGTGCCGGCGCCACCTGGGGCCGCGTCGCGGACCGACTGGCGCCGCACGGCCTGGCGATCAGCTCCGGTGACACCCGCAGCGTCGGTGTCGGCGGGCTCGCTCTCGGCGGGGGGATCGGTTGGATGGTGCGCCGGTACGGGCTGACGATCGACGCCGTCGTGGGGGCGGAGATCGTCACCGCCGACGGCCGGGTCCGCACGGTCGACGCCGACGACGACCCCGACCTGTTCTGGGCGCTGCGCGGCGGGGGAGGCAACGTGGGTGTCGTGACGAGCCTCGACGTCGTGGCGGCACCGGTGTCGACCGTGGTGAGAGGAACCATCTCGTACGACCTGTCGGACCCGGCGGCGCTCCTGCGGGGGTGGCGCGACCACCTCCTGAGCAGCGACGAGCGGCTCTCCAGCATCGTGATGCTCATTCCCGAGACACCGCTCGGGCCGGCCCACGTGCTCGTCGAGTGGTGCTTCGCAGAGCCGGATCGCGTCGCCGCAGAGCGTGCGGCGTCCCGCCTCCGCACCCTTGGGCCGGTGGTCGCGGACGAGGTGGGCGTCGTCCCGTACGCCGACGTCCTCGACGACCGGGTGATGCCCGAGGGCATGCAGGTCGCCATGCGCAACGCCTTCGTCCCGTCGCTGACCGACGCGTGCCTGGACGACACCCTCGCGTTGAGGAGCGGCGCACCGACCGTGCTGTCGATCCGCGGGATGGGCGGCGCCGTCGACCGGGTGGCCCCGGAGGCGACGGCGTTCGCGCACCGCGCCGCGGAGGCGATGGTCGTGGTCGCCCGGATGGCGCCTCCCGGAGCGCCCACGCCGTCGCTCGACGGCCCGAGTGACGACTGGGACGCCGTCGCACGGCACGGCACAGGCGCGTACGTCGGGTTCCTGTCGCAGGACGACTCCGCGTCCGTCGCTGCCGCGTACCCGCCGGCGACGTACGCCCGTCTGGCTGCGGTCAAGCGGGTCTACGACCCCGGCAACCTGTTCCGGCGCAACCACAACGTCGCGCCGGAGCGGCCGGTGGTGCCTACGCTGTAGCGGGTGCCGACCATCTCGAGTCGCGTCCTCGGGCTCCGCGCCCGCGACCCCGGCGAGCCGCACCGGGCCGCCACACCGCTCGAGCTCCTCACCGACCTGTGCTTCGTGGTCGCGGTGGCTCAGGCGGCGACGCAGCTGCACCACGCCACGACCGACGGCGACCTGGCCCACGGGCTGCTCCGGTTCGCGATGGTCTTCTTCGCGATCTGGTGGACGTGGCTCAACTTCGCGTGGTTCGCCTCCGCGTACGACGACGACGGCGTCGCGTACCGGCTGCTCACCATCCTGCAGATCGTCGGAGCGCTGGTCCTGGCCGCCGGCATCCCACGGATGTTCGACGGCGACCTCGGCCTCATCGTCGTCGGCTACGTCATCATGCGGGTCGGCCTGGTCGTCCAGTGGCTCCGCGCCGCGGCGGGCGACCCGCAGCACCGAGCCAGCTGCCTCCGCTTCGCGGCCGGGATCACCGCCGTACAGCTGCTCTGGGTCGTCTACCTCGTCAGCCCGCGCGACATCGCGATCCCGGAGTTCGCGGTGTTCGTCGTCTGCGAGCTCGTGGTGCCGGTGTGGGCCGAGCGGCCGAACCAGACCAGCTGGCACGCGCACCACATCGCCGAGCGGTACGGCCTGTTCTTCATCATCGTGCTGGGCGAGACCATCCTGTCGGTCACCCTCGCCATCCAGGAGTCGGTCGATGCCCATGACGTCCAGCGCGGGCTGGCGTACGTCTCCGTGGGTGGGGTGCTGATCGTGTTCTCGGTGTGGTGGATCTACTTCGCTCGTGACTCGGCCGCGGCGCTGGAGCGTGCGCGGGGCACCGGGGCGGAGTACGTGTGGGGGTTCGGCCACTACGCGGTGTTCGCATCGGCGGCCGCGATCGGGGCGGCGCTGGCCGCGCGCGTGGACTTCTGGCAGCACGAGGTGGTGCACGGGCACGTCGTCGAGTCCTGGCCGAGCGCCGCGCTGCTCTGCGGGTCCGTGGCCGTTCTTCTCGCGGCGTGCTGGGTCGTCAAGGTCCGCCCGGAGGACCGTTCTGCGGGCACGGCGGCGCGGTGGGGTGCGGCGATCACCGCGGTCCTGCTGCTCGTCCTCGCCCCGCTCCCGGAGGTCGGAGTGGGCCTCGTCTGCGTCATCCTGCTCGTCACCGAGCTGTACGCCGGGTCACCTCGGGGTCGGGTCAGGGCTGCGCCGGAGCCGGAATGACTGTGCTGGTGGATACCCTGAGTCGGTGGCATACGATCCGGCAGGCACAGCAGCCGACGACGACGCGAACGGCATCCGCCTGGTGATGCGGATTCCGGTCTTCCGGCGCTTCTGGGCTGCCCTCGGGCTCGCCTCGCTCGCCGACTGGATCGGGCTGCTGGCCATCACGGCGTTCGCCAACTCGATCGGCGAGGGTTACGCCGGCAAGAACTTCGCGATCGCCGCGGTCCTCTTCGCCCGCCTGGCCCCAGCGCTGGTGATTGGCCCCTTCGGCGGTTACGTCGCCGACCGCATGGATCGCCGCATCACGCTCACGACCGGCCTCTTCCTGCGGGCGGGCATCTTCGCGAGCATCCCGCTCGTCGGCACGCTGTGGTGGTTGATCGTCGCGACCGTGCTGATCGAGGCGGTCAACGCGGTCTGGATGCCGACCAAGGACGCGACGGTCCCGACCCTCGTGCCGCGTGAGCACCTCGAGGACGCCAACCGCCTCAACCTCGCGACCACGTACGGCTCCGCCCTGCCCGCGGCGGTCCTGTTCATCGTCGTCACCGGCATCACCAAGGCGGTCGACGGGCTGTTCGCCATCTCGGTCCCCGATGTCGACCCGGCGCTCTATCTCGTCGCGGTGCTGTTCGCGCTCGGCGGCCTGGTCTTCCTCGGCGCGCGCGACATCCCCGAGGGCGCCGCCGTCGACCAGCAGGTCGGTGTCTGGCGCACGATCGCCGACGGTTGGGCGTACGTCTTCCGCACCCCGCTGGTGCGCGGCCTGGTGCTCGGCATCGTGGGCGCGTTCGGCTGCGGCGGCGTGGTGATCGGCCTGGGTCGCGTGTTCGTCGGAGACCTCGGAGCCGGCGACCCGGGCTACGGCACCCTGTTCGGCGCGGTCTTCCTCGGTCTCGGCCTCGGCATGTGGCGTGGACCCAAGGTCCTGCCGCAGGTCAGCCGGCGCCGCATGTTCGGTGTCGCGCTGGTCGGTGCGGGAGTCGGGCTGCTCGTCGTCGCCATCGTCCACAACATGGCCCTCGTGGCGATCCTGGTCATGCTGGTCGGCTTCTGCGCCGGCATCGCCTGGATCACCGGCTATACGTTGCTCGGCCTCGAGGTCGACGAGGAGATGCGCGGCCGGACGTTCGCCTTCGTCCAGTCGCTCGTCCGTCTGGTGCTGTCGGCGGTGCTCGCGATCGCCCCGCTGGTCGCCGGTCTGATCGGCACCCACACGATCGCGCTGCGCGACCTCGGCGACTACACCTACACCGGCACGCAGATCGCGATCCTGGTGGCGGCGGTCCTCGCGACGGGGTTCGGGCTGATCTCCTTCCGCCAGATGAACGACCGGCACGGCCTCTCGCTCATCTCCGAGCTCAAGCAGGACCCGTCGACCGCCCCCTCGTACTCCACGAGCGGGCTCTTCATCGCCTTCGAGGGCGGCGAGGGCGCCGGCAAGTCGACGCAGGCGTGGATGCTGGCCGAGGCGCTGCGGGCCGACGGCTACCGCGTGCTGCTGACCCGCGAGCCCGGAGCGACCCCGGTCGGCCAGACCGTACGGGAGATCCTGCTCGACCCGGCGACCGGAGAGCTCTCCCCACGGACCGAGATGCTGCTCTACGCCGCCGACAAGGCCGAGCACCTCGAGCAGGTCGTCAACCCGGCGCTGGCGAGGGGTGACATCGTCATCACCGACCGGTACGTCGACTCGACCCTGGCCTATCAGGCTGGAGGTCGCGGGCTCGACCTCCACGAGGTGGAGTCCGTGGCCCGGTGGGCGACCTCGCGCCTGCGCCCGCACCTCACCGTGCTGCTCGACGTCGACCCAGAGCTCGGTCGATCGCGTTTCGACCAGGCCGACCGGCTCGAGGCGGAGCCGACGGAGTTCCACGTCCGCGTGCGGGAGACGTTCCTCCAGCTGGCCTCCAAGAACCGCGACCACTACATGGTCCTGCGGGCCGACCGGGACATTGTCGACATCGCCGACGTGGTCCTCGAGCGGGTGCAGCCGTTGCTCGGCCACGTCGAGCGGGCGATCGCTCCGATGCGGCCACCGCCGCACGGGTCACCGTTCGAGAGCCGCGCTCAGACCGACGGCGCCGACAGCGCCGCTGAGGCGTCACGCGTCGACCCGGTGGACCCCGTCGACCTCGAGGAGCGCGTCGAGACGATCGACGAGGCGTTCACTCCATACGACACGGTCTCCGAGGGCGGTGACCCGTCGTACGCCGACGCCGACGAGATCCGGGCCGACGACCGCGGCGGTCAGCGGTGAGCGTCTGGGACGACCTGGTCGGGCAGGACGACGTGGTGGTGATGCTGAAGGCCGCGACCGCGTCGGCGCAGGAGCGCCTCGCCGGCGGGCCAGGCCCCGCGATGACCCACGCCTGGCTGTTCACCGGACCACCGGGCTCCGGTCGCTCCAACGCGGCGCGCGCGTTCGCCGCCGCGCTGCAGTGCGAGGACGGTGGCTGCGGCCACTGCCGGGCGTGCCGTACGGCGCTGGCCGGGTCGCACCCGGACGTCTCGCTGGTGAGCACCGACGGGCTGAGCATCGACGTCGCCGAGGTGCGAGAGCAGGTCCGCCTCGCCGCGATGCGCCCGTCCGACGGTCGTTGGCAGGTCGTGGTGGTCGAGGACGCCGACCGGTTGACCGAGAAGGCGGCCGACGCCCTCCTCAAGAGTCTCGAGGAGCCTCCGCCACGCACGGTGTGGATGCTGTGCGCGCCGACGGCCGAGGACGTGATCGTGACGATCCGGTCCCGGTCGCGCCAGGTCGTGCTTCGTACGCCACCGGTGGCCGCGGTCGCTGCGATGCTGGCCGCACGGGAGCAGGTCGCCCCGGAGCTCGCGATGCAGGCAGCCCGTGCCTCGCAGGGTCACGTCGGACGGGCCCGTGCACTGGCGACCAAGGAAGCCGTGCGCGAGCGTCGCCGCGCTGTGCTCGCCATCCCAGGTTCGCTGACGTCGCTGGGGGCGTGCCTCGATGCTGCCGCGACCATCACGCGGACCGCGCAGGCTCAGGCCGACGAGGTCGCCGAGCGGCTGGAGGACGCCGAGCGTGACGGGCTCAAGATGGAGTTCGGTGTCGAGGACCGCGGCCGTCGCCCCGCAGGCTACGCGGGTCGGCTCGCGGCCCTGGAGAAGGACCAGAAGCGTCGCCGTACCCGCATCGCGCGTGACTCGATCGACGGTGTCCTCATCGACCTGCTGTCGTTCTACCGCGACGTCCTCGCCGCCCAGACCGCCCCCGGCGCGGAGCTCGTCAACGCCGACGTGACCGACACGGTCCGTCGTCTCGCCGGTGCGGGCACCCCCGAGCAGACCCTCGCGCGGATCGAGGCGATCCTCGCCTGCCGGGAGGCACTCGAGGCCAACGCGGCGCCACAGCTGGCGTTGGAGAACCTCCTCCTCCAGCTGCGCCTGTGAGCTGACCCGTCACACGCACGAGGCGTGAGCGCTGTGGATGACGTCAGCCGGCTCGGGGGATCGTCACGTACGGTGGCTGCACGCCCGATTCCACGCCGTCCGAGGGAGATCACCAGTGCGTCGTCGCAGGATCGCCGCCGTCATCGTTGCGGGTCTTCTCGCACTCAGCGCGTGCGGCAGCGCCGAGGACTCGCGTGGCACCGACCGCACCGACGGGCCCTCGACCACGTCGTCGCCGAGCGCCGACGACACGATCGATCCGGAGCTCGCACCGTTCTACGAGCAGCGACTCGACTGGGCCTCGTGCGGACGCTACGAGTGCACCAGCGCCCAGGTGCCGCTCGACTACGACGACCCTGGCGGTGAGCGGATCACGCTGAAGCTCCGCCGGCTGCCGGCCGGTGACCCGAGCGCACGACGCGGATCGTTGTTCATCAACCCGGGCGGACCGGGTGGGTCCGGTGTCGACTACGTCGCCGCCTTCACGTCCATGGCCAGCGACGACATCCTCGACGCCTACGACGTCGTGGGGTTCGATCCGCGCGGCGTCGGGACCAGCACGCCGCTGGAGTGTGCCACCACCGCGCAGCTCGACGCCTACGTCAACACCGACCCGACGCCCGACGACGCCGCGGAGGAGAAGGCGTTCTACAACGCGGCTCAGACGCTGGGCAAGCGCTGCGAGACCGACTCAGGGCCCCTCGCCGCTCACATGTCGACCGTGGAGGTCGCCAAGGACCTCGACATCCTCCGCGCCGCGGTCGGCGATCCGTCGTTGACCTACCTCGGCGCCTCGTACGGCACGATGATCGGCGCGACCTATGCCGAGCTGTTCCCCAAGCGAGCCGGCCGTCTCGTCCTCGACGGAGCGATCGACCCCTCGATCGACTCCGAGGGGCTCAACCGAGGGCAGGCCGAGGGTTTCCAGACGGCGCTCCGTGCCTACCTCGAGGCCTGTGCCAAGGAGAGCGACTGCCCGCTGGGCGACAATCCCGACGCGGCCGAGCGGCGCCTGTCCGGCTTCCTCTCCGACCTCGACCAGGACCCGCTCCGCACGTCGACCGCCGGCCGTCCGCTGACCGAGGCGCTCGGGTTCTACGGCATCGCGGTCACGCTCTACAACGAGGACTACTGGGAGCTCTTGACCCGCGCGCTGCGCCAGGCTCTCAAGGGCAACGGGACCCAGCTGCTGTTCCTCGCCGACCAATACCTCTCGCGCGACGAGAAGGGCTACACCGACAACTCCGTCGTCGCGCTCAACGCCGTCAACTGCCTCGACGACCCGTCGACGCTCACCCTCGAGCAGGCTCGGGAGACGGTGCCCGACTTCGAGAAGGTGTCACCCGTCTTCGGCCAGAGCTTCGCGTGGTCGCCGGTCACCTGCACGGCGTGGCCGATCAAGCCGGCCCAGCCTGCTCCCACGATCGACGGAGCAGGGGCGCCGCCGATCGTCGTCGTCGGCACGACACGTGATCCGGCCACTCCCTATCGCTGGTCGGTGGCGATGGCCGAGCAGCTCGAGTCCGGTGTGCTGGTCAGTCGCGAGGGCGACGGTCACACCGGCTACTCGATGGGCAACGAGTGCGTCGACGACGCGGTCAACAACTTCCTCCTTACCGGCACGGCGCCCAAGGATGGCGTGAAGTGCTGAGGGTCCGTCCACCCCGCTGTGTGAGGGCGGAGCGAGCTCAACCCCCGATCGCCAGGCCGGGTGTGCGATTCCCCCGTCCGCACCCGGCCTGGCTCGTTCTTGCTCGGGGTCAGGCTGAGCCTCAGGCTGAGGGGAGACGGCCCATGATCCGATCGACGTCGACGATGATCGCGACGCGCTCGGGGTTCACGCTCGGTTGCCGGTATCGCAGCGCATAACGCCGCACGGCCTCGGCGACCTCGTCGGGGTCACGCGTGACACGCGCGACGCCTTCGAGCGTGAGCCAGTGCCCACCGTCGATGTGGCCGAACGCGACCCGAGCGGCTCCGTCGGCGGCCTCGATGTTGCGCACCTTCACCGACCCCTCGCGGGTGATGGAGCGGGCGGTCCTGGTCGCGGCGTCGTATGTCACGCCGACGGGGACGACGTGTGGCGTCCCGTCGGGACGCAACGTGGTCAGCGTGGCGAGGTGGTAGTCGCTCATGAACGCGATGAGCGAGGGGTCGTCGAACGCGATGCGGGGCATCAGTCGCGGAACGCTTCGTGGTGGCGGATGACCTCGGAGATGATGAAGTTCAAAAACTTCTCCGCAAACGCGGGGTCGAGGTCGGCATCGACGGCGAGGGCGCGAAGCCGCGCGATCTGACGCGCCTCACGTGCGGGATCGGCGGCCGGCAGGTTGTGATCGGCCTTGAGCCGCCCCACGCGCTTGGTGCACTTGAACCGCTCAGCGAGGATGTGGATCAGCGCCGCATCGATGTTGTCGATGCTCGCGCGCATCTCCTCCAGCTCCGCGATGACGACGGGAAGTCCGGCCTTGTCGGCGCTCAGGTCACGGGGTTCGCTCACGCGACCTGAGTCTACGGCCCCCCTTTTGGGTCGCCCTGACCGTCTCGGCTAGACTCATCCTCGGCCAGCGGGCGATCCTCGCGAGGCCATCGCCGCTTTAGCTCAGTCGGCAGAGCGTCTCACTCGTAATGAGAAGGTCGTCGGTTCGATTCCGACAAGCGGCTCCACTAGTTCTTGCAGGTCAGAGGCGGTCTTCGGGCCGCCTCTCATCGTTTTCCAGAGGGCGAGTCGAGCCCCGAGCAGCCGCCCAAGTCACCCGTCGTCTCCCTAGGCACCGCGAGCTTCGCAAGTACATCCTGCAGAGCAACGAGATCACGTGGTAAGAACGGGCATGCGCTGCGCGGTCGCCATCGGGTTGATGGCGATCCTTGTCGGCGGATGCTCGGCAGCTCGCTCGCCTAGCAACGATCCGTCGGTGGCCGCGCACTCTGCGTCCGCCCCGGCGATTCCCATCAGCCTCGAAGAGGTAGATCCGCTTCCTCGGGCAAGTTACACGCGTTTGGCCGGCGTATGGATTCGTCAGGGTGGTGAGGCGGTCGGCGTTGATGCGCTTGAAACTCCCGCAACGATTCTGATCGTGAAAGCTGATGCGACGTCTTTCGACGGCGAGGCAGCCATCAAGCAGGGCAGGATCGAGGTGCGCCCGATCGGCGTGAAGGGATCCGTGGAGAAGATTGCCTCACCGCCCGGTCGTAGGCCAAGGCAGATCAACGGGTCGGATTTGAATACCCGTTACGTGGTGTGGACGGAGATCGAATCGGTTGACCTCGGAGTCTCTCCTTGGGTCCTCTTCGCTTACGACCGAAAGACCGGCATGACACGAAAGCTCACGGAAGCGCCAAAGGTCGACGGCAGAACCCCTCCTCCACCTCCCGGTTACACCGGGCCGGTCGTCGCCGGTGGGAGGGTCTTCTGGGCTCAGGTCGGCGGGAAGTTCGGTGCGGAGGCGGTTGACATATGGGGATGCGAGATCGGGAATTGCCTCCCCAAGGTCGTGATGCGCGGCGCAGCATTTCCCGCGGTCACCTCGACGGAACTCTACGGCGTCAGGTCGGCGCGGTACGAGGGAGTCAGGGACTCCAGGCGGATCACCTCTGCCACGATATCCAAGGTTCGTTTCGGCGGCGGTGAGCCGGCCGCCGTGAAGCAAGTCCCACTCGGAGAACAGGACACCTTCACAGGATTCGCCGCGAGTGACGCTGGGCTCGCATGGATCGTCGGCCGCAAGAAGAGTCCCGAAGAGCAACGCATGTATCTCACCGTTACCGAAGACGGTAACGAGACCACATTCGGTTCGAGCGCCAACGGTGGGTTCGGCTATCCCGTGATGACCGATCGGTTCGTCGCGTGGGCCGAGACTTCCGGCAACGCTCCAGGTGAACTGGGGGGATACCTGTACGACCTCGAGTCCAAGAAGCTTAATTCCATCGGAAACACACTCGGTCTCTACGGAATCGAAGGAGGTGGCGACCTGCTTGGGTGGCAGGAGAGCGAAACACCCCAAGCCCGACCGGAGGACATCGAGTACGTCATCGTTCGCTTACGGTAATTCGGCTCATCACAGTTGAGGGTGTGGAGGCAGCCGATCGACCTGGCGGCGCGTCGATGACTGGATAGGGGTCGAGGTCTCCCAAGGATGAAGGTTCCTACACGCCTCATCCGGAAGACCTCGACATGCCAGACGCTACCTTCGCGCGCCCTGACCTGACCAAGTTCTGCCGCCTCGACGAGCTCGGTCTCGTTGCCACCGGCGAACGCCTTGAACCCGACCGTGCGGTCCTTGCATGCAGGGTTCTCGATCCCGACCAGTGGTGCCGACCCTGCGGCTGCGAAGGCACCGTTCATGACACCGTCACCCGCCAACTGGCCCACGAACCACTCGGCTGGCGCCCGACCACCCTGGTCGTGACGATCCGCCGCCCCGGTGCTCGGGCTGTGGGCACGTGTGGCGCCAAGACACCACCGCCGCAGCCGAACCCCGGGCGAAGTTGTCGCGTCGTGGGCTGCGGTGGGCACTCGAAGCGATCGTGGTTCAGCACCTGACCGTGGCCCGGGTCGCCGAAGGGCTCGGCGTCGCGTGGAACACCGCCAACGACGCCGTCCTGGCCGAAGGTCTTCGGATCCTGATCAACGACGAGCACCGCTTCGACAGCGTGGCGGTCCGCGGCGTCGATGAGCACGTGTGGCGCCATACCAGGCGCGGCGACAAGTACGTGACGGTGATCATCGACCCGACCCCGATCCGCGACAAGACAGGTCCGGCATGCCTGCTGGACATGGTCGAGGGCCGCTCGAAGCAGGCGTTCATGACCTGGCTCGCGAACCGTCCCCCGGCGTCGCGCGACGGGGTGGAGGTGGTCGCGATGGACGGGTTCACCGGCTTCAAGACCGCCACCACCGAAGAACTGGCCGACGCGGTGACGGTGATGGATCCCTTCCACGTCGTCCGGCTGGCTGGTGACGCACTGGACCGGTGCCGGCGTCGGGTCCAACAAGATCTGCACGGCCACCGCGGTCGCAGGGACGAACCGCTCTACCGCGCACGGCGGACCCTGCATACCGGCGCCGACCTGCTGACCGACAGACAGTGTTAACGGCTGGTCGACCTGTTCGTGGCCGATGTCCACGTCGAGGTCGAGGCGACTTGGGGGATCTACCAGCGCGTGATCGCCGCGTACCGCGAGCCCGACCGCGTCCTGGGTCGCGAACTGATGGAGAAGTTGATCGCCTCGATCAGCACCGGTGTCCCGAAAGCGCTCATCGAGGTCACCACGCTGGGCAAGACCCTGACCAGACGCGCCGTCGATGTGCTCGCCTACTTCGACCGCCCGGCACCAGCAACGGACCCACGGAGGCCATCAACGGCAGGCTCGAGCACCTCCGCGGATCAGCCCTCGGCTTCCGCAACCTCACCAACTACATCGCCAGAAGCCTGCTCGAGACCGGAGGCTTCAGACCTCGACTGCTACACCCTGGATTGTGATGAGCCTGGAAAGGGCAGTGTCAGCATGTGGAGGGCGTCGGGTGAACGACAAGCAAGTTTGTCCGAACAAACAAAGTTGTTCGAGAAATCTTCGATGCGCTAGTTTTCGTGCATCCGGCGGGCCGCATCCTGTACGGCGTTGAGACGCTCTGCCCTCATGGCCTCGCGTCCCATCGCCACCCAATGAGGGGGAGCCGTGACGGCGGCACCCGTGCCGAAGGGAGGTTGCGGTGCATACTCGAGAGACATCTCGATCCACGATCCCTTACGGGCACCGAAGACCTCGCCCGCTACCCACAGAGCCAGGTCAATGCCCGCGCTCACGCCCGCCGCAGTCGCGAAGGGGCGGTCGACCACGACCCGTTCCTCCACAGGAATGCACCCGAGGTCGGCCAGCATCGGATGAGAGGCCCAGTGTGTGGTGGCGCGGCGACCTTTCAGCAGACCAGCCGCACCAAGAACGAACGACCCCGTGCAGACCGAGCAGACCCACGAGGCACCCGCAGCTTGCGCCTCGACGAAAGCGAGCAATTCTGAGTCGGCCATGGCATCGACGATGCCGGGCCCGCCCGGGATCAACAAAACAGACGCCGACGGCGCCTCGGCCAGATTGCAGGAAGGCACCACGACCGCGCCCAGGTCAGTGACAACCTGGGGCTCTCGCGCAGCCAGATGGATCCTCGCTCCGGGACAGCGACCGAAGACTTCCACAGGCCCGACATAGTCCAGTTGCGTGACGCCGGGAAAGAGTAGGACCACTACGTCGAAGTGCTCAGTTGACGACTGCTCGGTTGTCAGTTCCACGTCGCTCCCTAGGTGATTTCGCGTGACCCACGATACGCTGGCGCATTGAAGAATGTCGCGCGGAACCTTCACGGATCGATCCGCTCATCAGCGATCGCCTGCTCGGGGTTGTTTGGCGATTGTGTGCGAATATCCAGGCGCGTGGGATGTCGAACTTAATATCGTCTGGGCCGCACAGCCCCGACGCGGAGGCAATGCTTGAATCACATCAGGGTCAGATCGGCATGAGAACTTGTG
The DNA here is from genome assembly GCF_019550915.1 of Mumia sp. zg.B17. GTDB lineage: Bacteria > Actinomycetota > Actinomycetes > Propionibacteriales > Nocardioidaceae > Mumia. Next base: position 480,836 of record NZ_JAHWCI010000008.1, on the reverse strand, counting down.
GTCTGAAGTTCTGAAAGTTCCGTCTCAAGTTCAAAAGGCTTCCCTCTATGCGACCGTCGTTATGGGAGGCAGTGACGTGAGTGGCGGAGCTCGGGAAAGCGAGCACATCATCGACCCCTATAGGCGCGCGTGGAGACGGCGCACGGAGGCAGACGTCAACTCCTTGGAGTTGTTTCAGTCTGAAGTCGGTAGCCGGGAACGTGTCGACGAGGAGGAGTGGAAGCTCTATTCCCCCACTTTGGGAGAAACGAGTTCCTCCTTCGAAGCTGGCGAAGGAACTACGCCGAGCGGGCCTTCGGTCGCTGCGCGATGTGGTTGGGCAGACCTTCAGGGTTTGGCGCTCGAGCCCGCGAGAGCCGCGCTGGATGAAGGAGCCGTCCGACGTCGAGTTGCTTGGTCAAGACTCGCAATACTGGAGTGCCAGTGACTGAACTGCCGTATTCTTTTGGTGACGAGGAGTATCGCTGGCTCGAGCGAGCTTGTGCTGAGTATGAACTCGACGAAGGTGAAATGTCTCATGCTTTCGCGATCTGGCTCGACCCGATAGCGGGTCAACTGGATGAATGTGCGGTCGTACTCGGGCGTCAAAGAGTCGGTTCGACGCGAGTTTCAACCGATGTATGGCGCGAGTTACGGAGTCTCCAGTCACGACGGATCTTCGCGAATGGCGCACTGGAAGTTAATCCGAACGATCCCGCTGTCGCCCTACCTGGGCGTTCAGCTTCCGCCTCGTCAGCGGCGGTCCTGCGTTCAGCGCACAGCCTGGTCCTGCTCGGACAGGCCTTCGTTTCTACACCTGAGTTTCAACGCTTCCGGGAAGGACCGTCACGATGAATGCTGGAAGGCCCGGCGAGCGTGAGACGACGCCAACGTTTGAGTTGGCACGAGCCTGTTTTCGTATCTTGCTTTTCGGCCTTCTGGCAGCCGTCCCGTTGCTATGGTCGGGCGACGAGAGCGACGGAGGAAATAGAGCGTTTCTGCTGGTCCTCGCCGCGATGGCGACAGCGCTGTTGGCGTGGGGGCTTGTTGACAGTGCCATCGCGGTCCACGCGGCGATGAAGCGACGTAGGTAGTCGTTGAGCGGTGGATCGTTGTCCCCACCTGGGTTGTGAAGACCAGGTTGGAGTTGCTGGCCAGGTGTTGGAGAGCTCTTGCTGATGTGGATCGTGTCGGAATCGAAGTCGATCGCGTCCCACTTCAGACCGAGTATGGGTCGGGATCGGATCTGTGGCATCGATGCAAGGTGGCGAGAATGCTGACGGTTAATGGTGAGCTGCCGACCGCGGGCGAGTTGAGCGGTGCCCGCACCGTCGAGGTCCTCCGTCTACCCCGTGGCGAGCGTTCGATGGATTTCCTTGCTCCGGTGGTAGGGCAGATCGAGGAGTTCCGAGTCCCGGAGGGGAGTCGTCTCCGGGCAGATTTTTCGGTGCTGGAAGCCGCCGCGAGCTTGGAGTTGTTGGATCTATCGGGTGCGTGGCCGGCGGCGGAGGTCGGGCTCTCGGAGTTGCCCCGGCTCCGGACGTTTATGCTTCCTCCACCGCGGCAACGAGGTCACTACGTCGCCTCAGCGCTTGCGAATCCCCACCTCCGGGCTCTCGAGATTCAGGACTTGGCCGAGGGGGACCTCGACCTCGTGCAAGCGCCGCTCGAGCAACTGCATGTGTGGCGCTCGACGACGGGAATCACCGGTGTTCCGGCTTCGATGCCTCAGCGTTCGTTGACGTCGATCCAGCTCTACCGCATGCCGGCCTTCGACTTTGGGTGGATCGACCGGGCGGTCGACTTGCAGAAGGTCGAGGTATGGCGAGTCGCGCACCTGCGCGGGCTCCGCCATCTCGTTGATCGCATACACCGCCTCGAGACGGTTTCCTTCGAGGACTGCCCACGCGTGGACGAGCCGGAGTTGGCGACCCAGGTTAACGCCGACCATCTGTCCGTCATTGGTCGCACGAACATCGACCGTGACGCGGTGGAGCGCGTCTTCCCGATGCTCCGCAGGGAGTTTGACGGTGAACCGCTGGAGAGCTTTTGGAGTTTCGGTCCGTTCGGTAATGCCGTCGCGATGGAGGTTGTCGGAAGGGTTGAACGAGCCGCGACACCAGAGGAGGTGTCGTCAATCGTCGATGCGGCCCTGACACGATTCGAACTCGTCAGCGCTGATCCCTCTACTGTGCGATCTTCCATCGCGGCTGCAGCGGTCGTGGCTGCGGCGGTCGGCGCGGTGTTCGAGGAGCCAGTCACTCGGAACGGTGCGTTCGGAACCCCTCTGGAAACCACATACCGAGGTCCGTCGCGTTGGGGACAAGCTTCGTGGTCACCGTCCCGTGAACTGCTCTCGCGTTCGCATGAGGTGATCGCCTACGTCGTCCGGGCGAATGATCCTGACGAGTGGGCGAATCTCTTGGATGATCCGTATGGCTGCTTCTGGGTGAACGCGGCTTTGGAAGGCTTGCGGACCGCGTTGGAGCGTGCGCTTGCTGGAAGCAAGGGGTGAGTTATGGGTGTATGGGCATTCGGAGTGTTCGAGAGTGACGATGCCGCGGACCTTGGCTTCGAGGTGGATGATGCGGAGTCCCCTGACGACGTGAAGGGGGTACTGACTGAGGCCATGAACGCTGTGCTTAGCGATCCGATGCACGCAGAGCGAAGCGATGTCCTCGTCGCGGTGGCGGCTGCGGCCCTCGTCGCTTTGTCCGTCGGCGGTGACCTCAGCTTGGAGGGGATCGACGAGTACGGTCCCCAGACCTGGGATCCGGTCTCCCTCGGTGCCGACCCACGTCTTATTGCATCAGCGCGCGAAGTCGTAGGGCTTGTGTGCTTGCCGCTCGCGGAACAGCCATGGAACGGTGAGGAGCCCTTGTGGGATTCCGCAGAGGACCACGCAGCCTACCTGCGCGAGGTGTCGGCCATCCGGGACACGTTGGCGGCACAGCAATAGGCGGCCTGGTCTTTCCGCGGGTCAGAGGCTAGCGGAGCACCCCGCACGCTGCCCGCGCGCCGGCGTCGCCGGTGGCCAGTGTCGTCGCGTCCGGGCCACCCTGGCCCGCGGCCGAATAGCGGTCGGGGATGTTCGCGAAGTTGTCGCGTCCGGCGTGGACCATCACGGCCGAGCCGTCTGCGTCACGCAGCTCCCGCAGGGTGAACCGGTCGGTGACGAACTTCAGGCGTGCGCGGCCGTTGTCGGTGACCAGCAGCGACGGCAGGTCGCCGGCGTGGTCGCCGTGGTTCGGTCGACCGCCGGTGTAGTGCCCGCCCGCCGAGGTGAACGGTCCGTCCGGTGCGTTCGCATCACACCGGCCGACCGCGTGGATGTGGAACCCGTGGAAGCCGGGCGCCAGGCCTCGAGCGGTGGCCTTCACCACGACCTTGCCGCGAGTCTGTCTCAGCGTCACCCGGCCGACCGTGCTGCCGTCGGCGCTGTGCAGGGTTGCCCGGGCGATCTTCGCCCGTGCGTGGCCGCGGTCCGCGCTCGCGGTGGTGGCGTTGACGGCGAGCGCGCCGGTCGCCACCACGAGAGCCGTCGTCCCCGCCACGGCCAACCGGCGTCGGTTCATCCAATCGGGCATCTTCCTCACCTCATCCGTGAGTTGTTCCGAATCCTCGTCCCACGACGCTCCCCCCGACGACTGCGCACTGTCAAGGTCGTCGGGCGGTGGTCGGGCGGTGGTCGGGCGGTGGTCGGGCGGTGGTCGGGCGGTGGACAGCGGTCGGTTGCGCCGTACCGGTTTGCCGAGCAAAGCCCGGGGAACCCGAGGGGCGTGGCAAGCCGCACCGCAGAGCAGCGAGTACGCGTTCCCGCGCTGTGCACCTCATGGCTGGACCTCACCTTCGTCCACTGGCGCGTCGCGCCGGAGCGCGTCCAGGCGGTGCTGCCGCCATCCCTCACCGTCGACGAGTACGACGGCGCGGCGTGGGTCGGTCTGACCCCGTTCCGGATGGCCGACATGCGACCGCTCGGACTGCCCGCCATGCCGGGCACCGCGCGCACCAGTCCGGAGACCAACCTCCGGACGTACGTGCGCGGACCGGACGGCCGGGACGGGCTCTGGTTCCTGTCCCTCGACATCGGCACCCGGGTGCTCGCTGCCCTCCTGAGGACAGCTGTCGGGGCGCCGTACCACGGTGCCGACCTCAGCGTCGAGCGCCGCAGCGACACGGTGGTCTCGACCGGATCCCGGCACGGTGGCGGGCCGTCGTACCGGCTCGAGGTCCAGGCAGGTGCCCCCGCCGAACCCGCCGATCTCGAGATTTGGCTGACCAGCCGGTGGCGCGCCTACACCCGCCATCTGGGACAGATCGTGGTCACGCCGGTGGAGCACGAGCCCTGGCCGCTGCGCGCGGCACAGGTCCGGCGACTCGACCAGGACCTCACCCGTGCAGCCGGGCTCGGGGACCTGGCCGAACCTGACACGGTCCACTTCTCTGACGGCGTGAGAAACGTACGGCTCGGTGTGCCGTCGCTCGCCGGGCGCGCCTGAGTCCACTGGACGAGAATGATCGGAGCGGTTCAGGGCACTGGGTGTTGATTCCCTGCCACCGAACGAACGATCGGAGAGGACGTCTCCTATGACCGACGAGCGCAGGCTCACCACCCGACAGGGCCACCCGGTCTACGACAACCAGAACCAGAGGACCGTGGGAGCACGGGGTCCGGCGACCCTGGAGAACTACCACTTCCTCGAGAAGGTCAGCCACTTCGACCGCGAGCGCATCCCGGAGCGTGTCGTCCACGCCCGAGGCGCCGTGGCGTTCGGCACCTTCGAGGCGACGGGGCGATGGGGCGACGAGCCGATCGAGCGATTCACGCGGGCCAAGGTCTTCAAGACCGGCAAGGTCACTGACCTGGCGATCCGCCTCTCGACCGTCATCGGCGGTCGCGACTCCAGCGAGACGGCGCGCGACCCGCGCGGTTTCGCCGTGAAGTTCTACACCGAGGACGGCAACTGGGACCTGGTCGGCAACAACCTCGGCATCTTCTTCATCCGGGACGCGATCAAGTTCCCCGACGTCATCCACTCGCTCAAGCCCGACCCGGTCACCTTCCGGCAGGAGCCGGCACGGATCTTCGACTTCATGTCGCAGACGCCCGAGTCGATGCACATGCTGGTCAACCTGTTCAGCCCACGCGGGATCCCCGCGGACTACCGGCACATGCAGGGCTTCGGGGTGAACACGTACAAGTGGGTCAACTCCGAGGGCGAGACCAAGCTCGTCAAGTACCACTGGCTGCCCCAGCAGGGTGTGAAGTCGATGACCGAGGAGGACGCGGCCAACATCCAGGCGGGCGACCTCGGGCACGCCTCGAAGGACCTCTACGACGCGATCGAGAGCGGCGACTACCCCAAGTGGGACCTTTACGTCCAGATGATGGACGACCACGACCACCCTGAGCTCGACTTCGACCCGCTCGACGACACGAAGGTCTGGCCGGAGGAGGTCTTCGAGCCCAAGCACGTCGGGACGATGACGCTCAACCGCAACGTCGACGACCACCACAACCAGAACGAGCAGATCGCGTTCGGCACCGGTGTCCTCGTCGACGGGCTCGACTTCTCCGACGACAAGATGCTCGTCGGGCGGACGTTCTCCTACAGCGACACGCAGCGCTACCGCGTCGGTCCGAACTACCTGCAGCTCCCGGTGAACTCGCCGAAGCACGCGCGTCCGCAGACGAACCAGCGCGGCGGTGAGATGAGTTATCACATCGACCTCGCCGACGGCCAGAACCCGCACGTCAACTACGAGCCGTCCACCATGGGCGGGCTGCACGAGGCGGCCAAGCCGGCCTCGAGCCAGGCATACGGTCCTGAGATCGTCGGTCGGCTCACCCGCGAGCGGATCCCTCGTACGAACGACTACGCGCAGGCGGGCGAACGGTTCCGGCTGATGGAGGACTGGGAGCGTGACGACCTGGTGAAGAACTTCGTCGCGAACATCTCCGAGGCCACCCGCGAGGTGCAGGAGCGGATGGTGTGGCACTTCTTCCTCTGCGAGGACGAGCTCGGCGAGCGGGTCGGTGAAGGCCTGGGCATCACGGTCGACGATGTTCGTGGTCTAGCGCCGCTCGAGACGCAGACGCTCAACGAGGAGGAGCGGCGTCGCCTGGAGAACCTTGGCAAGAACGGCCCCCGCGACGTCGAGGGCCACACGATGACGCACTGCGTCCCCAACGAGCACGTCGTCGTCGAGCGGAGCTGAGCGACTCCTTCAGGCCGGGTGGCCTTTTGGGGTTACCGGACGGTACTGCGTACGGTCGTCCGTGGCGCGTGACCGCGCGCCACGGACGAGGAGTGTCATTTCAGATGGACAAGATCGGTGTGGTCGGCTGCGGCCTGATGGGTGCGGGGATCGCGGAGGTGTGCGCGCGGGCGGGCGCCCAGGTGGTGGCGGTCGAGTCGAGCCCCGAGGCTGCCGCGGCCGGTCGCGCGAGGATCACGAAGTCGCTGGAGCGCGCCGAGTCACGCGGACGCATCGACAGTGCCGCCGACGTGCTCGCGAGGATCAGCGTCGTCGAGGATCTCGAGGCGCTGCGTGACCGTGACCTCGTCATCGAGGCGATCGTCGAGGACGAGGCGACCAAGGTCGCGCTCTTCAAGGAGCTCGACGCGATCGTCGAGTCTCCCGAGGCGATCCTGGCGTCGAACACGTCGTCCATCCCGATCATGAAGCTCGCCGTCGTGACGTCCCGCCCGGGCCAGGTCCTCGGGATCCACTTCTTCAACCCGGTGCCGGTGCTCTCGCTCGTCGAGCTGGTGCCGAGCCTGCTGACCAACGAGAAGACCACGCTCCGGGCCCGCTCGTTCGTCGAGGGCCAGCTCGGCAAGCACGCGATCCTCAGCCAGGACCGCGCGGGCTTCGTCGTCAACGCACTCCTGATCCCGTTCGTGCTGTCCGCGATCCGGATGCTGGAGTCCGGCTTCGCCACGGCCGAGGACATCGACGAGGGTCTCGTCCGCGGTGCGGCGCACCCCCAGGGACCCCTCGCTCTCGCCGACCTCATCGGTCTCGACACGACGAAGGCCGTGGCGGAGTCGCTGTACGAGGAGTTCAAGGAGCCCCTGTACGCGCCCCCGCCGCTGCTCGCGCGGATGGTCGATGCCGGTCTCCTCGGACGCAAGACCGGGCGCGGGTTCTACACGTACGAGTGACCGCGACCGGTCACTCTGACCGGTCACTCCGGGATGCGCGGCTCCGTCTGAGGCGGCGGCGCGACGGGAGTGGGGTCACCCGGGTCGGGGTCCAGGCTGGGGACGACGTCCGGCTCGATCGTGTCCGGGTCCACCGGGTCCACGGGGTCGCCGGGGCCGTTCGGGTCGATGCTCGGTGTGCTCATCACCCCATCGAACACCCGCGCTGCGGTCCGGGCAACCGTCACCCGTAGGCGGCCGAGCCGATCCGACGGGCGGCGTCTCGGACCAGCTGTTCAGCGCGTTCGGCGACCTCGGGTCGGCTGGTGATCACCGCGACCGCCGCGCGTCCGCCGCGCAGGCCGGGCACGGGCGCGGCGATGCCGTACGCACCCGGGTTCAGCTCGGCGTGCGTGGTGACGACGCCCGCCGACCGGGCGTCGGCGACGCGGGCGGGCTCGTCCGGTGCGGGTGGGCCCGAGGCGAGCGCGGCCAACCCGCCGGCGCCACGGTCGAGCGGGTCCCGGTTGCCGAGGCGGTAGGAGAACCGCGGTCCGTCGGTGGGCGGCTCGGCGACGACGGTGCTCACGGCGGCACCGGCAACCACCTCGACGAGGCTCGCGGTGGCATCGAGCTCCGTGGCCAGATCCTGGAGCACGGGCTCCGCCGCAGTGTGGAGGCGTGGGCGGGTGCGGTCGGCGAGGGTCGTGAGCGTCCTGCCCACCTGATAGCGACCGCCCGCGTCACGCTCGACGTACCCGTTCCGTTCCAGGCTCACCAGCAGGCGATGGACGATCGACCGGTGCAGGCCAGCGCGCACGGCGACCTCCGAACCCGTCGCACCCGGCGCGTCGGCCACCACCTCGAGCACGAGCAGCCCGCGCTCGAGCGTCTGGGACCCGCCCCCGTCCCCGGTTTGTGCAGTTCGTCCAGGTCTCGCCGTCATGATTCCTGGTCCAACTGCACAAATCGCGGACGGGACGGACGGGACGGACGGGACGGGCGGGACGGGCGGGAGGGACGGGAGGGACGGGAGGGGGCGGGGAGGATGCGGCCGCGGACCTCGCCGAGAGTCACGGTGCCGGCACTCGCGCGCAGCACCACCTCGTCGCCGTCGCGCAGGAACGTACGCTCCTCCCCGCCGGCGGTCCACGGCTCGCGTCCGCCCCACGAGAGCTCGAGGAACGACCCGCGCTCCCCGCGCTCCGGACCCGACACGGTGCCGGAGGCGAAGAGGTCGCCGGTCCGCAGCGACGCGCCGTTGCTCGTCAGGTGCGCGAGCATCTGGGCGGGACTCCAGTACATCGTCCGGTACGGCGGGCGGCTCACGACCTCACCGTTGAGCTCGACCTCGAGCGCGAGGTCGTACCCGGCCGGCTCCGCGACCTGGAGGTACGGCAGCGGCGGCGGATCCTGGCTCGGCAGGGGAACGCGGGACGGCTCGAGCGCGGCCAGCGGTGTCACCCACGGTGAGACCGAGGTCGCGAAGGACTTGCCGAGGAAGGGCCCGAGCGGCACGTACTCCCACGCCTGGATGTCGCGGGCCGACCAGTCGTTGAGGAGGACCACCCCGAAGACGTGCTCGGCGAAGCCGCTCGTCGGGACGGAGTCACCGAGGCGGCTCGGGGTCCCGACGACAAAACCGACCTCGGCCTCGATGTCGAGACGCGCGCTCGGGCCGAAGTCGGGCTCTGCCGCATCTGGACCCTTGCGCTGGCCCAGCGGGCGTACGACGTCGGTGCCCGAGACGACGACCGTGCCGGCGCGCCCGTGGTAGCCGACCGGCAGGTGGCGCCAGTTGGGCAGCAGCGGCTCGGCGTCGGGGCGGAAGATCCGCCCCACGTTGGTCGCGTGGTCCAGCGAGCAGTAGAAGTCGATGTAGTCGGCCACCTCGAACGGCAGGTGCAGCGTCACCTCGTCGAGACGGTGCAGATGCCCGGACAGGCGCTCGGGCCCGGCGTCGTGGTCGAGGAGCGTGGCCTGGAGCCATCGCCTGATCTCGTCCCACGTGGTCCGCCCTGCGGCCATGAGCGTGTTGAGCGTCGGGCCGCCCAGGTGCCGGCCGAACCCTTCACCGCCTTCACCGCCCGCGGCGCCCGCGAGGTCGAGCACGTGGTCGCCGATCCGTACGCCGATCCGGTGCTGGCTCGACGGTCCCTCCGAGCGGAGCCCGAACACGCCGTACGGCAGGTGGTCGACGTCGTACCCGGACCCGGCGCCGCCCGGGACCCACGTCGTCGCGGCCGTCACAGGAGCCCCAGCGAGCGCAGGTCCTGCACCGGTTCGTCGATGCTGCAGGACCCGAAGGACGTGAACCACGTGCGGGCCTCGGCGAGCGCCTCCGGGCCGACCGCCCCCGCGTCCTCCATGAGCACCTCCGCCGACTGCTCCTCCAGGACGACGGCGACGGTGCGCAGGTCAGCACGGTCCAGGCTCGCGCGGGTCGCCAGCAGCACGTTGAGGAAGCCGTGATGCACGAGTCCGGTCGCGGGATCCTCGGCGCGTACGGCGTGGTGCAGGCCGGCCGTGCACTTGAAGGCGATCCCTCGCTCGACCAGCGCGACGATCGCCGTCGCCAGGGTGTCGGGCGTCGGGAACGCCTCGGCGGTCGCGCCGCCGGTGCGCAGCTTGACCCGCACGCCGCGGGCGGCGGCAGCGTCCGCGGCGGCGAGCCATGCCGCGTCGAGGGGGTGGCTCGGGAGCGCCAGCTCCAGCGCGGTCGGCGTCGCGTTCTCGCTGGTCGTCCGCAGCGTCTCGACGGCGAGGTCGACGGCCCCGGGCGTCGCGGCAGGGAGGCGGGTCTCGAGCGACTCGAGCAGCAGAGTCGACGTGGCCCCAGCCTGGGGAGCCGCGACCGCGAGCTCCTCGGCGGTCCCGACCAGGGCGACGTCGAGCGGAGCGGCGTCCGCGTCGGTCGCGGCGATGGAGACAAGGTCGTCGAGCGACGCGGCGGGGACGACCAGCGGCCCGACGAGGTCGGTCAAGGGCGACGACCGGTGACCGCGGTGGGCGCGTACGGCGTCGGCCAGCGCCGCGTTGCCGGGAGGGAAGACGGCCGCGTCGTCGATCAGGGCGCGGAGCATCGGGGGGACGGTTGACATACCGGAACCCTAAACCCAGGATGTTCTGAAAGGGAACCGCGCGGACCGATTATCGGAAAGGTCCGGCGGGCGGCACGCGAGGGGGAGCCCACGGTGGTCTACTACCGCAAGGTCGGTGACGTCCCGCGCCAGCGCCACACGCAGCTGCGCGACGAGGGCGGTGCGCTCCGCTACGAGGAGCTCATGGGCGAGGAGGGCTTCTCGTCGGACTCGTCGCTGCTCTACCACCGCGGCGTGCCCCACGCGATCAGCGCGAGCGAGGTCTGGGACCTGCCCGATCTGGCCACGACCGCGAACCACCCCATCCGGCTGATCCACCTCAGGCTGCACGAGCTGTTCGACGAGGCCGAGGCGAAGGCGCTCGATCCGGTGACCGGACGACGACTCGTCCTGGGCAACAGTGACGTGCGGATCTCGTACGTCGTGGCGGGCGAGACCTCGCCGTACTACCGCAACGCGGTGGGGGATGAGTGCGTCTTCGTCGAGGCGGGGACCGGTGTCGTCGAGACGGTGTTCGGCGTCGTGCCGTACCGGCCGGGCGACTACGTCGTCATCCCGCGGGCGACGACGCACCGGTGGGTGCCCGCGGAGCTGAGCCGCCTCTATGCGATCGAGAGCAACAGTCACGTCGCGCCGCCGAAGCGCTACCTGTCGCGGTACGGCCAGCTGCTCGAGCACGCGCCGTACTGCGAGCGTGACCTCCACGGCCCGGACGAGCCCTTCGTCGTGGACGGCACGGACGTCGAGGTGCTGGTCAAGCACCGCGGATCGGGTCCGTCGGGAGTGGTGGGGACACGGCTGACGTACGCCACGCACCCGTTCGACGTCGTGGGCTGGGACGGCTGCCTCTATCCCTACACGTTCAACATCGAGGACTACATGCCCATCACCGGCAAGGTGCACCAGCCGCCGCCGGTGCACCAGGTTTTCGAGGGGCACAATTTCGTGGTCTGCAACTTCCTGCCCCGCAAGGTCGACTACCACCCGCTGTCGATCCCCGTGCCGTACTACCACTCCAACGTGGACTCCGACGAGGTCATGTTCTACGTCGCCGGCGACTACGAGGCGCGCAAGGGCACCGGCATCGGCGTCGGCTCCATCTCGCTGCATCCGGGAGGCATCGCGCACGGGCCGCAGCCGGGCGCGGTCGAAGCCTCGCTCGGGGCCCAGGAGTTCGACGAGGTCGCGGTCATGGTCGACACCTTCCGGCCGCTGGAGCTCGGCGAGGGTGGCACCGCAACCGACGACCACGCGTACGGCACCGCCGCCGCCAGGGCCCTCGGCTCCGACTGACCCCGGCAGCGTTGGTGCCGTCACCACGCACGAACCGCCCCAGCGTCAGACGCTGAGGCGGTTCGGTGTCTCGGTACGAGATCAGTGGCGGTCGGACTCAGCCCGGTCGCCGGCGTCGTAGAAGTCACGGCTTCCGGACTTCGCCAGGCCGCGGCTGACCATGTAGCCGATCGTCAGGAGGGTCACGTAGAACCATGCCTCCTGAGGACCGAAGTCGCTGCCGTCGACGAAGGCCGAGGCGATCAGGACGCCGAGCGCGACGACGACGTAGGCGATGAGCTCGCTCGTCTTGAAGGACGCCTTGGTCTCGGTGCTCAGTCGGGCGGTCGAGCGGTCGTGGTTCTGGTGGGTGGCATGCGTGGTCGACATTGTGAATTCCTTGTGTGAGATCAGGAGGCTCTAGCCGGATCGGCTCGGCCTCTCCCGGGCCGCGAAAACGCGATCAAACTCAGGTACCCGGCGGTAACATCTCCAAACCTCCCCGACCGCGGCGTGCGCGTCAGCGCATGACGCTCAACGGCAGGTACGCGCTGACCACCCAGTTCGGTGCGTCGACCACCTCGCTGATCTTGAGGTCGACCACGACGCTGCACAGCACGTAGGCGTCGCGCGGGTCGAGCCCGTAGGTGTGGCCGAGGTGGTCGATCATCGCCCGCACGGCGTCCTGAGCGGCCCGCATCAAGGACGGCGCCACCCCGGTCGTCGCATACCAGCCGGCATCCTCGAGCCCCGTGCGCAGCGCACCGGGAGTCCGGAACTGCGGCCCGGGGATCGATCGCCCCTGGTGCAGGCGAACGCGTACGGAACCGCGGGCCGCCCATTCGACCGCGCTCACGCACACCTCGCCGTCACCCTGCGCCGCGTGCGGGTCGCCGATCGCGAGCCGAGCGCCCGGCACCTGGACCGGCAGGAACACCGACGAGCCGACGACGAGGTCGCGGCAGTCGAGGTTGCCGCCGAACGTGCCTGGCGGCATGACCGGCAGCGGCTCGACGGTGTCCGGGCAGACGCCGACGACGCCGAAGAACGGACGGACCGGCACGCGCGCCACGTCGCCCATGTCGGTGTGGTCGCCGTCGATCTCCCAGCGGAACAGGTACCTCTCGCTGAAGTCGGCGGCGAGCAGTCCTTCGTCCGGCCCCAGCACGGTCCAGCCGAATCCCTTGGTCCCTTCCGCCTCGAGGATCTCCACCTCGAGCACGTCACCGGGCCTTGCGCCGGCGACCACGACGGGGCCGGCGAGCGGGTACATCGGCCGTGTCGGGTCGGACGCAGGCAGCGCTCCGCCCGTCGGCACCTCGTCGTACCGCCCGTTCACGGCATCCTCGCAGTCGAACGACACCGTGTCGCCGGACGCGACCTCCAGCCGGGGCTCGTGGGTCGTCGTCCAGAGGTGCTGAGGATCGCCGGCGAGGTCGTGGTGGGTCATGCCGACGATCCTCGCGCACGTGGAGGTCTCGCCGTCACCTGCCGGGCGGCGCCTCGGCGGCGTCCAGACGTCGGCGGGCCAGAGCACGGGCTGCGGCACCGGCCGTCGTCCTCTCCGCGCTCGCCGTCGCGAAGATGTCGCGGACGCGGTCCTCCAGCGCGGCGACCCTCACCCGGACCTGGTCGGGCGTGCTGCCGTCGCGCTCGCCGCCGACCTGGACGAGGCCTCCTGCGTTCGCGACGTAGTCCGGCACCCAGACCGTCCCACGCTCGACGAGCATCTCCTCGACGTCCGGAGTCGAGAGCTGATTGTTGGCGGCGCCGCAGACGAGACCGGCGCGCACCGTCCCGACCGAGGCCGGCGTGAGCGTGCCGCCGAGGGCGCACGGGGCATAGACGTCCACCTCGGCGTCGACCACCGAGTCCACGAGCTCCAGCCCGAGATGGGTCTCCCCGGCCCGGCGACGTGCGCCGGCGTCGGGCTCGGCGAGCACCACACGCGCTCCCTGGTCGCGCAGCAGTCCGATCAGCCGGAGACCGACCTTGCCCGCCCCCTCGACGCCGACGGTCAGAGCGCCGAGGTCGGCGCTCCCGAACGTGTGCGCGGCGGCCGCGCGCATCGCGGAGAACACGCCCAACGCCGTCGCGAACCCGCTGTCACCCGAGCCGCCCGCCGCGACCGTGCGACCGACGACGTACGGGGTCTCCTCGCCGACCACGTCGAGGTCCTCCGCCGTGACACCCACGTCACCCGCGGTGATGTATCGGCCCCCCAGCGACCCGACGAACCGACCGTACGCGCGGAGCAGCGCCCGCGACCTGAGTGTCGCCGGGTCCCCGACGATCACGGCCTTGCCGCCGCCGAGGTCGAGCCCCGCGGCCGCTGCCTTGTACGTCATGCCCTCCGAGAGACGGAGCACATCGGTGAGGGCATCGCTCCCGGACGCGTACGGGTAGAACCGCGTGCCGCCGAGTGCCGGACCGAGCCGGGTGTCGTGCACGGCGATGATCGCGCTCAGCCCGGTGGCCTCGTCGTGGTGGAAGTGGACGCGCTCGTGGGAGTCGATCGTCAGCCCCTCGAGTCCGTCGAAGATGCCGTCGACGGTGTCGCGTGCGGTGGTGGTCATGCGCGTCCTTCCGAGTCCGAGGGGCGCGGTCGGCGCCAGGGGTCGGCACCCATGCTCGGAGCGCCCACGGATGTGGTCAACATCACGTGCTCGAACTCAGTGTCCTGATCACTTCGTGCCGAGAAACGCTGGCTCTGCTGCGCAGTCTGCTCATCAGCTGCCGTGCGAGCGGTATGCCGGGGCGCGGGTGGTCCCAGGGCGAGGAGCCGACTCCAGCAGCGGCTGGACGCGACGCGGGATCAGCACCGACAGCACGACGATGCTCGTGGACCGGACGATGCTCGGCGACTGGTCGAGCCGAAGCAGGGTGCCCTGGAGCTCTTCGTGCGAGGCCGTTGCGACCAGGCACAGGACGTCGAACGACCCCGTCGTCACGACGGCCTCCACCACCTGCGGGATCGCGTCGAGCGCCTCCCGGACCTCGTCCAGGGCGCCCTGCGCGATCTCGAGCGTGACGTAGGCCTGGACGGGGAAGCCGGCCGCCCGCAGGTCGACGTCAGGGCCGTACCCGGTGATCACGCCTGCCTCCTCCAGCCGCCGCAGACGGGCCTGGACGGTGCCGCGGGCGACGGAGGTGGTGCGCGAGAGCTCCAGCACCCCCGCGCGGGGGTGGTCGTGCATCACCGCGATCAGGGCGAGGTCAAGCTGGTCGAGCATCACGACGCCACTCTCGTACGAAGTAGACGATCCGTCCAGTCAAACCTGCCTTCCGGTGGGCGATCTGCACGTTGCGGCCAGGTGAGGAGGTGCCGGTTGCACAGTCGATCGTCCGCGCGATGTGATCTGGGACACGAGGCTCGACCCGCTCGCTCGCGCAACAAACCGGAGGACACGATGACCATCGAGCACACGCTGACCAGCGAGGAGGCTCTCGCCGGACTCGACGTCGACCAGCTCAAGAAGCTCGTCGGACTGGTGGAGTACGACGAGGCCAACGACCCCTTCCCGGTCACCGGCTGGGACGCCGTGGTGTGGGTGGTCGGCAACGCGACGCAGGCCGCGCACTACTACCAGTCGGCGTACGGCATGGAGCTCGTCGCCTACTCCGGCCCGGAGACCGGCAACCGTGACCACTGCGCGTACGTCCTGCGCAGCGGCGGCGTGCGCTTCGTCCTCAAGGGCGCCGTCGCACCGGACAGTCCTCTGATCGCCCACCACGCGGCGCACGGAGACGGCATCGTCGACATCGCGCTCGAGGTGCCCGACGTCGACCGCTGCATCGCCCACGCGCGTGAGCAGGGCGCGACGGTGCTCGAGGAGCCGCACGACGTCACCGACGAGCACGGCACCATCCGCACCGGGGCCATCGCCACCTACGGCGAGACCCGGCACACCCTCGTCGACCGGTCGGCGTACTCCGGTCCGTACCTGCCCGGCTTCGTCGAGCGCACCAGCGCGTACGAGAAGCGGGCGGGAGCGCCGAAGCGCATCTTCCAGGCGCTCGACCACGTCGTCGGCAACGTCGAGCTCGGCCGCATGGACGCCTGGGTGGACTTCTACCACCGCGTGATGGGGTTCACGAACATGGCCGAGTTCATCGGCGACGACATCGCGACCGACTACTCGGCGCTGATGAGCAAGGTCGTGGCCAGCGGCAACCACCGGGTCAAGTTCCCCCTCAACGAGCCGGCGGCGGGCAAGAAGAAGTCACAGATCGACGAGTACCTCGAGTTCTACGGCGGCCCGGGCGCCCAGCACCTCGCCCTGGCGACCAACGACATCGTCAACGCCGTCGACGTCCTGCGTTCGGAGGGGGTGGAGTTCCTCGCGACGCCCGACTCCTACTACACCGACCCCGAGCTGCGGGCGAGGATCGGCGAGGTCCGGGTGCCGATCGAGGAGCTCCAGGCCCGAGGGATCCTCGTCGACCGCGACGAGGACGGCTATCTCCTCCAGATCTTCACCAAGCCGGTCGGTGACCGGCCGACCGTCTTCTTCGAGCTGATCGAGCGCCACGGCTCGCTCGGCTTCGGCAAGGGCAACTTCAAGGCGCTCTTCGAGGCGATCGAGCGCGAGCAGGAGCGGCGCGGCAACTTCTGATCAGTGCGGAGGGGCCGGCCGTACGGGCCGGCCCTTGCGCGACTCCCGGCCGAACGTGGTTAAGTTAGGAAAGGCTTACAGAAGCCAAGGGGGAAGCGTGTTCGCGAACTATCTCATCGGCCTGCGCGAGGGGCTCGAGGCGGCGCTGGTCATCAGCATCCTCGTCGCCTACCTCGTGAAGACCGAGCGACGCCACCTCCTGCCGCAGATCTGGGCAGGAGTGGCACTCGCCGTCGGGATCAGCGCGGCCTTCGGTGCCCTGCTGACCTTCGGTCCGCGCGGCCTGACGTTCGAGGCGCAGGAGGCGATCGGCGGCACGCTGAGCATCATCGCCGTGGCATTCGTGACCTGGATGGTCTTCTGGATGGCGGGCGCGGCCCGCACGATCAGCGGCGAGCTCCGCGGCAAGATCGACGTCGCCGCCGACGCCGGACGCTGGTCCCTGGTGGTCGTCGCCCTCCTCGCCGTCGGCCGCGAGGGACTCGAGACGGCGCTGTTCCTCTGGGCAGCGACCCAGACCGCCACCGCCGACGGCCAGACCGCGACGTGGGAGCCGCTGCTCGGCGCCGCCCTCGGGCTCGCGACCGCCGTCGTGCTCGGCTACCTCTTCTACCGGGGCGCGATCCGGATCAACCTCTCGCGTTTCTTCCTCTGGACCGGAGCGTTCCTCGTCGTCGTGGCCGCGGGAGTGCTCTCGTACGGGGTGCACGACCTCCAGGAGGCGGGGATCCTCCCGGGGCTGGGCAACGTGCTCTTCGACGTCTCCGACGTCATCGACCCGGCCACCTGGTACGCCACCCTTCTCAAGGGTGTCTTCAACTTCTCGCCCGCCACCACCGTCCTCGAGGGCCTCGCCTGGCTGCTGTACCTCGTCCCGACGATGACCCTCTTCCTCCTCACGATGCGACGCCGCGACCGGTCCGACCGACCGGTCGAGCAGCGCGTCTCCGCCTGACCGACCGCCACACCGCATCACCCCACGAAGGATCCGCTCACATGCGTCGTACCTCCCTCCCCGCCGTCGTCGGGCTCGTCACCCTGTCGGTCGGCGTCCTCGCCGGGTGCACCGACAACCGACCCGCCGACGCAGGTGACGCCCGCAGCCTCGACGTGGTCTCGACCGCCGACGGCTGTGAGCTGTCGGCCACCAAGGCTCCCGCGGGCAACCTGAGGTTCAGCGTCCGCAACGACGGCTCGGAGGTCACCGAGTTCTACCTGCTGGCCTCCGACGGCCTGCGGATCGTCGCCGAGATCGAGAACATCGGCCCGGGCCTGACTCGTGACCTCGTGGTGACGGCGCCCGAGGGCGACTACGTGACCGCCTGCAAGCCGGGCATGAAGGGGGAGGGCATCCGCGACGACTTCGCGGTGACTCCCTCCGACGAGGACGTCACGGCCAGCGGGGACGACAAGGTGCTGGTCGACCAGGCCAACAAGAACTACGCCGCGTACGTGCAGGACCAGAGCGCCCAGCTGCTCGACCAGACGACGCGGTTCGTCGCGCTCTACACGGCCGGCAAGGACGACGAGGCCCGCGAGCTCTATCCGGTCGCGCGCCAGCACTGGGAGCGCATCGAGACGGTGGCCGAGTCGTTCGGTGACCTCGATCCCAAGATGGACGCGCGCGAGGCCGACCTCGAGCCGGGCCAGCGCTGGACCGGGTGGCACCTGATCGAGAAGGACCTCTGGCCGCAGCGGGCCAAGGGCTACGAGCCGCTGACCCGCGCGGAGCGGTCGACGTACGCCGACGACCTGCTGGCCAACACCCAGACCCTCGACGACCGGGTCCAGGACCTCACGTACTCCGTCGACCAGATCGCGAACGGCTCCCGTGGCCTGCTCGACGAGGTCGCCACAGGCAAGGTGACCGGCGAGGAGGAGTACTGGTCGCGGACCGACCTCTGGGACTTCCAGGCCAACGTCGACGGCGCGCGCGTCGCGTTCGAGGGCGTGCAGCCGATCGTCGAGAAGAACGACGAGGTGCTCGCCACGCAGATCGCAGAGCGCTTCGACGCGCTCCAGGCGCTCCTCGACGAGCACAAGGACGGTGACGGCTTCGTCGCCTACGACCAGTTGACGACCGAGCAGGTCAAGGCGCTGTCCGACGCCGTCAACGCGCTGAGCGAGCCGCTGTCCCGGCTCGCCGCCGCGACGGTCTGAGACAGGGGCATCAGGCATCGGAGGTGAGGACATGGGCGAGGAGCGACGAGGGATCAGCAGGCGCGGCCTGATCGGCGGTGGGGCCGCTCTCGGGGTCGGCGCGGCTGCGGTCGGGTTCGGTGCGGGGCGGGCGACGGCCGTCGAGACCGAGCGCGCCGGTGCCGCGGCGGCGTACTCCCTCTACGGCGCGCACCAGCCGGGCATCGTCACGCCCGTGCAGGATCGCCTCCACTTCGCGACGTTCGACGTCACCACCGACTCGCGCGCGGCACTGGTCGACATGCTGCGCGCGTGGACCGACGCCGCCGCCCGCATGATGCATGGTGACGGCGCAGGACCCTCCGGGCCGACGTCCGGAGACTACGACGCCCCGCCGGACGACACCGGCGAGGCGATCGACCTTCCTCCGTCGCGGCTCACGCTGACGTTCGGCTTCGGGGCCTCGCTCTTCGACGACCGGTTCGGCCTGTCCGGCAGGCGGCCGGCCGCGCTCGATCCCCTTCCGCACTTCCCCGGTGACAACCTGCGCCCCGAGCGCAGCGAGGGTGACCTCTGCGTGCAGGCGTGCGCCGACGACCCGCAGGTCGCCGTGCACGCGATCCGCAACCTTGCCCGGATCGGCTTCGGCACCGTCGGCATGCGGTGGTCACAGCTCGGGTTCGGCAAGACGTCGACCACGATCCGAGACGAGGCGACGCCTCGCAACCTGTTCGGCTTCAAGGACGGGACGATGAACGTCAAGTCCGACGACCGTGACGCTCTGGCCGACCACGTGTGGGTCGGCGAGGACGCCGACCAGCCGTGGATGGCCGGGGGCAGCTACCTGGTCGCGCGGCGCATCACGATGACGATCGAGACCTGGGACCGGCAGTCGCTGCGTGAGCAGGAGCGCGTGGTCGGCCGGACCAAGTCTGAGGGGGCGCCGCTGTCCGGCGGCGTCGAGCGCGACCAGCCCGACTTCGAGCGGGCCGGCCGCGAGGGGAAGCCCTTGGTCGACCCCGCCGCCCACGTCCGCATCGCGCACCCCGACCACAACGGCGGCGTGCAGATGCTGCGCCGTGGCTACAACCTCGTCGACGGCAGCTCCGACATCGGCCGGATGGATGCCGGTCTCTTCTTCCTCGCCTACGTCGTCGACCCCACGACGCACTTCGTGCCGGTGCAGATGCGGCTGTCCACCCTCGACGACATGCAGGAATACGTCCAGCACACCGGCTCCGGGCTGTTCGCAATCCCTCCGGGTGTCCGGCGCGGCGAGTACGTCGGGCAGGGCCTCTTCTCCGCCTGAGCCTGCGCGACGCCGGTCGGAGTGGCACGTTGGTGACCATGGCAAAAGAGACCCGTCCGATCGGGATCGACGTCGGCGGCAGCGGCATCAAGGGCGCGCCGGTCGACCTGAAGAAGGGCGAGTTCGCCGCTGAGCGGCTCCGGATCGAGACCCCGAAGGAGTCGACACCGGACGCGGTCGTCGACGTCATCGCCGAGATCGTCGACCACTTCGGCGACCATGACCGCAAGGCCCCGGTCGGCGTCGCGTTGCCGGCCGTCGTGACACGCGGCCTGGTCCGTACGGCCGCCAACATCGACCGCAGCTGGATCGGCACCGACGCCGTCCGCCTGCTCACCGAGCGACTCGGGCGGCAGGTGGTCGTCCTGAACGACGCCGACGCCGCCGGGATCGGCGAGCGTGAGTACGGCGCGGGGCGCGACACGTCCGGTCTCGTCATCATGACCACCCTCGGCACCGGCATCGGGACGGCGATCCTCAACGAGGGACACCTCGTCCCCAACAGCGAGCTCGGCCACCTGCGCATCGACGGCGAGGACGCCGAGAAGTCCACCTCGTCTGCCGCGCGTGAGAACGAGGACCTCTCGTGGGAGGAGTGGGCCGAGCGTCTCCAGCGCTACTACGCCCGGCTCGAGGACCTGCTCTGGCCCGACCTGTTCATCGTCGGGGGAGGAGTCGCGAAGCACGCCGACAAGTTCCTCCCCCTCCTGCACCTGCGCGCGCCCATCGTCGCCGCGCGGCTCGGCAACTCCGCCGGCATCATCGGCGCTGCTCTGAGGGCGTCACGAGCGCAGGACTGAGGTGTATCAGGCGGTCGTCTCGGGCTCGTAGGTGAAGAACGAGATCCGACCGTCGATCTCGAGGACGGCGATCTCCACGTCGGACAGGCGACGTACGCCCTGCTCGCGGGCGGAGGTGATGAGGTCCTCCAGCGCGAGCCGCTGGTCCCGCAGCACCTTCATGCGTGGCTCCCCGTCGCGCATCACCACGACCGGCGAGCCCTTGATGAAGCGCAGCCGGTCAGGGAAGCGCCACGCCAGCCACGACAGCGACACGGTCAGGAGCGTGAAGGTGCCGACGGCCAGCACGGCGCCGGTGATCGAGCTGTCCTGCTGCGTGACGGCGCCCTGGACGAGGTCGCCCATCACGATGAACAGGATCAGCTCGAACGTGCTGAGCTCCCCCAGGGTCGAGCGTCCGACGGCTCGGGTGATGAGCCACAGGAAGGCGAAGATGATGATGGCGCGGACGACGATCTCCATCGCCGGCCTCCGTTCTGCGGTAGTCGAGTCGTCCTGCTCCAGGTCAGGGCAGGAGCGTCGTCTGGATGGTGGTCTCGGCGAGCCGGGTGCTGCCGTCGGCGACGAAGACCGTCGCCTGCTTGCCCTCCTGGCTCGACGGCTGGACGTAGATGTCGAAGTCGAGCCGGACCGTGGTCGCCCCGGGCTCAGCGGCGATCGTGAGATAGAGGTACGTGCCGTCGGTGCTGCTGTCGGTCGGCTCCGGGAAGATGCCCTGGGTCTCGAAGATCTCGAGGTACTCCTGGGAGATCCCCACCACGACCTCCTCACCGACGCCGTCGGGGTTCGACACGGTGATCGAGAGCGGGGTGTCGAGTCCGGCGCGCGCGAGTCGCGGATAGTTCACCGAGAGCGTGAATCCACCGTCCTCGGCGGTCGCGGTGAGGTTGCGGACGCCGAGCAGACCCGCCGCTCCCGCGACGACGAAGAGGAACAGGGCGATGAGGACGACCCGCGTCGTCCACCGGGCCGTGCCGGTCGTCGTGTCCTCGGGCACGTCCTCGTACGTCGTCGTCACGGGGTCATCCTGCCCTGCTCAGCGGTCGCTGACCGACCCTGTCGGGCACCTCGCACTAACGTGGGTGACATGGACTTCCGTTACCTCGGCAACAGCGGCCTCAAGATCAGCGAGATCGCGTACGGCAACTGGCTCACCCACGGCTCCCAGGTGGAGGCCGACGTCGCGCAGGCATGCGTGCGCCAGGCCCTCGACGAGGGCATCACGACCTTCGACACCGCCGACGTCTACGCCAACACCGTCGCGGAGGAGGTGCTCGGCGACGCGCTCAAGGGCGAGCGGCGCGAGTCGCTGGAGATCTTCACGAAGGTCTACTGGCCGACCGGTCCGCGGGGGCACAACGACTCGGGCTTGTCCCGCAAGCACATCCGCGAGTCGATCGACGCGTCGCTGCGCCGTCTGCAGACCGACTACGTCGACCTCTACCAGGCGCACCGCTACGACGTGGAGACGCCGCTCGAGGAGACGATGCAGGCCTTCGCCGACGTCGTACGCTCCGGCAAGGCGCTCTACATCGGTGTCTCCGAGTGGACGGCCGACCAGATCCGCGCCGGGCACGCGCTCGCGCAGGACCTCGGCGTCCAGCTGATCTCGAGCCAGCCGCAGTACTCGATGCTGTGGCGGGTCATCGAGGGCGAGGTCGTGCCGACGAGCGAGGAGCTCGGGATCAGCCAGATCGTGTGGTCCCCCATCGCGCAGGGCGTGCTCACCGGCAAGTACAAGCCCGGTCAGCCGGCGCCCGAGGGCTCGCGCGCCACCGACACCAAGGGCGGGGCCGACATGGTCGCTCGCTTCCTCCAGGACGATGTGCTCGAGCGCGTCGCGCGGCTCGAGCCGATCGCCGACGACCTCGGGCTGTCGATGGCGCAGCTCGCGGTCGCGTGGGTCCTGCAGAACCCGAACGTCGCCGCGGCGATCATCGGCGCCTCGCGACCGGAGCAGGTCACCGACAACGTCAAGGCGAGCGGTGTGCGCCTCGATGCCGAGGTGCTCAAGACGATCGACGAGGTCCTCGGTGACGTCGTCGTGCGCGATCCGGCGATGACCGCACGCAACGCGCCTGACACGCGCCCGAGCTGACGGAGAGGGACACGATGAGCACGTTGGGGGAGACAGGGCCGAACCGCCGTCTCATGCAGCTGTCGGAGAGCGAGTGCTGGGAGCTCGTCGGCACCCAGGAGGTCGGCCGGATCGGGTTCGTGGCCGAGGGGTCGCCGCAGATCTTCCCGGTGAACTTCATGGTCCACGAGCACCGGATCCTGTTCCGCACCACGCCGTACGGCGCGGTCGCCCAGGCCGTCACCGACACGCCGATCGCCTTCGAGGTCGACACGATCGACGGCGCCAACCAGACCGGGTGGTCGGTCCTGCTCACCGGCATCGGTCAGCACGAGACCGACCCCAAGGTCCTCAACGACCTGTGGGGGCCGAACCGTGCGACGCCGTGGGCGGACGGTGCCCGGGTGCTCTGGATCTCGCTCACGCCCACCGCGGTCAGCGGGCGTCGGATCGCCTGGAGCTGACCCTCACGAGACACGGTGCGGCCCACCCGGCATGATCGCGCCATGAACCCGACGGTGAGCCCAGACGAGCTCGCGGACATGCTCGAGCAGGTGCGCCAGCTCGTCCGCCGAGACGTCGTGCCGCGCGAGCGAGAGATCGCCGACGCGGACGCGATCCCCGCCGACCTGCTCGCCAAGGCGAAGGCGATGGGCCTGTTCGGGTACGCCATCGACCAGGAGTGGGGCGGGCTCGGGCTCGACCTCGTCCAGGAGGTCGAGCTGGCGATGGAGCTGGGATACACGTCGCTCGCGTTCCGGTCGATGTTCGGCACCAACAACGGCATCGCCGGGCAGGTGCTGGTGAACTTCGGCACCGACGTCCAGAAGGCGACCTGGCTCGAACGGATCGCCAGCGGTGACGTCGTGGCGTCGTTCGCCCTCACCGAGTCGGGTGCGGGGTCCAACCCCGCGGGGCTGCGCACCAGGGCGGTGCGCGTCGACGACGGGTGGTCGATCACCGGGGAGAAGCGGTTCATCACCAACGCTCCGCTCGCCGCCCTCTTCATGGTGTTCGCCCGCGTCGACGCGGAGGAGGGCGACCAGATCGCGGTCTTCCTCGTGCCGGGCGGCACGGCGGGGGTCACCGTCGGACCGCACGACCGCAAGATGGGCCAGGAAGGCGCCTGGACGGCCGACGTGCACCTCGACGACGTCCGCGTCCCGGACGACGCGCTGGTCGGCGGCGCGGTCGACGTCGGCTACCGCGCCGCGATGACGTCGCTGGCCAAAGGCCGCGTCCACATCGCCGCGCTCGCGGTGGGCCAGGCGCAGCGGGCCCTCGACGAGTCGGTCGCGTACGCAGCGACGGCCACCCAGGGAGGCACGCCCATCGGTGACTTCCAGCTCGTCCAGGCGATGCTGGCCGACCAGCAGGTCGGTGTCCTCGCCGGCCGTAGCCTCGTCCGTGACACCGCCCGCCGCTTCGTCAGCGGAGAGGACCGCCGGATCGGCCCGTCCGCGGCGAAGCTGTACTGCACGGAGATGGCCGGCCGCGTCGCCGACCTCGCGGTCCAGGTCCACGGCGGCTCCGGCTACATGAGGGACTCGACCGTCGAGCGCATCTATCGCGACGTCCGACTCCTCCGCCTCTATGAAGGCACGAGCGAGATCCAGCGCCTGATCATCGGCTCGAACCTCCTGCGGGAGCATCGACGCAACGCCTGATCAGGTCAGCCGGACGACGACGTCGGCCCGTGCTCGCGTGGCCTCGACCAGCCGCGCGTTGGCCTGGTCGCTGCGCGCCACCCACGCCTCGGCCGCGGCCGGCGACTTCCCGAAGGCGACGTGCCGCGCCACGAGCCGGCGTACGCGGAGCTCCTCGTCCTCGGCGAGGAACCACACCTCGTCGAGCAGCGCTCTCACCGCCTGCCAGCCGGGCTCCTCGAGCAGGAGGTAGTTGCCCTCGGTGAGCACGAGCTGGGCGGCACGCGGAACCGCGATCGCCCCGGCCACGGGCTGCTCCAGCTCGCGCTCGAACGCCGGGCCGTAGACGACCTCCTCCTCGCGGCGGGCGATCCGGCGGAGCGTGGCGGCGTACCCGCCGACGTCGAAGGTCGTGGGCGCCCCCTTCACGTCGCGCAGCCCCAGCCGGTCCAGAGTGACGTCGGCCAGGTGGAACCCGTCCATCGGGAGGTGCGCGACGTCCAGATCGGTCGCCCTCACAAGGAGCTCCCCGACGAGCCACGACTTGCCCACCCCCGGTGCGCCGGTGATCCCGAGGAGGCGTCCACCGTCTCGTACGAGTCGGTGAGCGCGGTCGGCAGCCCGGTCGAGGTCGTCCACGACGATCGTCACGCACACCAGTGTGTCGTGCACGAGCCGTGCGGGCAGGCGGTCGGACCCTCTACGCTCGTGCTCTGGCCACCCGACGGAGGACGCGATGAACATCATCACGCGAGGGTTCCGCGGCCGGCGCGGTGACGACGACGTCACCCTTCCCCCGGGGCAGTACCTCGAGCGTGGCTTCCCGGTGCTGTCGGCCGGACCCACCCCGCAGGTCGCCCCGGGGGCCTGGTCCTTCACGATCACCACCGAGGGCGGCGAGAAGCACCACTGGAGCTGGATGGAGCTGCAGGCGCTCCCGCGCGAGGACATCACCGTCGACATCCACTGCGTCACCAAGTGGAGCAAGCTCGGCACCCGGTGGACGGGAGTCAGCCTCGACGTCCTGCTGTCGTTCATCGACACCGGCGCTTCGTACGCGATGGCGCACTCGTACGGCGGCTACACCACCAACCTCCCGCTCGCGGACCTGCGCGACGGACAGGCGTGGGTCGCGTACGGCTACGACGGGCAGCCGCTCCGTCCCGAGCACGGCGGACCGGCACGGCTCCTCGTGCCCCACCTCTACTTCTGGAAGTCCGCAAAGTGGGTCACCGGGCTCGAGCTGATGACCACGGACCGGCAAGGGTTCTGGGAACGCGCGGGCTACCACGACTACGGCGACCCCTGGCGCGAGCAGCGCTACGCGGGCGACTGAGGCCCCGGCACGTGACCGGGATGCCGTGGAGGCGAGCCGTGGTGCTCGCCCGTCGCACCGAGACGGCGACTGCCGTGACGCTTCTCCTGCACGTCGAGGGGCAGCCGGCGGCGACCGCCGGGCAGCGGGTGGAGATCCGCCTCACCGCCGAGGACGGATACACCGCCGACCGCGAATACTCGCTCGCGCGGGCAGGAGAGCCGGACCGGGCCGAGATCACGGTCCAGGCGATCGACGGCGGCGAGGTGTCGCCCTTCCTGGTCGACGAGCTCGAGATCGGCTCCGAGCTGCAGGTGCGCGGACCGATCGGCGGATGGTTCGTGTGGCGGCCGGACCAGACCGAGCCCGTGCTCCTGGTCGCCGGCGGCTCGGGCATCGTCCCGCTCATGGCGATGGTTCGTGCGCGCAGGGAGGCCGGCAGCAAGGCCCCCTTCCGGCTCGTCTACTCCGTACGCTCGCGCGAGGAGATGTTCTACCGCTCGGAGCTGCGCATGCCCGACCCGGGTGTCGACGTCACCGAGGTCTACACCCGAGAGGCGCCCGAGGGGTCTCGCCGTCCGGCCGGACGGCTCACCGTCGCCGACGTGAACACGGGCGGGTGGCCGCCCGACTTCGCGCCGACCGCCTACATCTGCGGGCCGACGGGCTTCGTCGAGAGTGCCGCGGACATGCTTCTCGCTCTCGGTCACGACGCGCGCCGGATCCGCACCGAGCGCTTCGGCCCGACGAGCTGACCGCACGACGGATGCGGACCATCGTCCCGGACGCCATGATGGCCGGGATCACCACCACCAGAGGGGGCGCCTGATGACGGGCAGCAGCAGCGACGTGGAGATTCACATCGGCGAGGGTCTCGCGGGGACGCAGACCGTGGAGGTGGCGGTCTCGGAGAAGGGGACCGCTGAGCTCCTCGCGGCCCTCGACGAGCACGACATCGGCCACGACGTGCTCGACAAGCGCGTCGAGTCCCTCCCTGGGGGCACCGTCCTCGCCGTCGGCTCGTTCCACCTCGGGCAGGGCGGTGCCGGGCTCGGAGACGCGCTCGCCGACTGCGCCCGACGCCTCGAGCCGGTGGTCCCCGTGGTCACGATCGGAGGGACCCCGTACGAGGTGGCCGAGTCCGGAGCCGTCGCCTCGGCGCTCGTCGCACTCCGTGCCGCCCAGGACGAGCGGGACGCCGCCGCCGCCGAGGCCCGGTCGGAGTGGGAGCGTGACTACGAGCAGGAGCAGGGGGCGGAGGACTCCGAAGAGCCCAAGGGCTGACGGCCTCAGGCGGCGCGGAACCACTTGGCGAGCTTGTCGAGCTCGCCCTCGGAGCTGGGGCGGTCGGACTCGCCGGACTCGTCAGCGTCCGCGGGCTCGTCCGCTGCGGGATCTTCGACCACCGGCCGCTCGACCGTGGGCTCCTCGGCCGCGGGCTCCTCAGCCTCAGGGCCGGCCTCGGCCTCAGGGCCGGCCTCGGCCTCAGGACCAGCCTCATCCTCAGGACCAGCCTCATCCTCAGGGCCAGCCTCGGCCACCGGCTCCTCCGGTGTGGCTTCGGCCTCCGCGGTCGGCATCCACCCCGCCGGCACCGGCAGATACGGCCGAGGCACTCCGGGGTCGTTGAGCAGCGACGTCAGCCGGTCCAGCTCGCGGGCGAGCTGGATCTCCGGGGCGACCTCCTCCTCGACGACGAGGTACTTCGCGATGCTCTCCTCGCGTGCGATCGCGGCGGCGCTGCGGGTCGGCTCGGCGGCCGAGCTCTCGACCGAGGCCGGGCGAGGCGTGGGGAAGACGAGGCCGGTGCTGTCCAGTCGGGCCGCGTGGACCGTACGGACGACGAGGACCGCCGTGAGCGCCAGCGTCGCGGTGACCCACCCGGCCACCAGCTGATCGACCGGGGCGTCGGGCGCGAGGGGGAGCAGGAGGTTGAAGGGGACGAGTGCAGCGCTGAGGGCCACCAGGAACAGGGTCCCGAGCGGGCGCCACCATCGGCTCTCCCAGCCGAACAGCACGCGTTCACGCTCTTCGACCGAGCCGCGATAGTCGGGGAGGTCCGTCGGCAGCCCGTTGAGCCATCGGCGCTGGGCCCGGACGGTCCGGCGCCAGTCGCGCCGTACGAGCACGTCGGCGACCAGGCCACCGGTCATCACGGACAGCAGCACGACCAGGACCGGCACCACGAGAGCGTCCGGCAACCCCGTGACGCAGAGCAGCAGCGTCAGTGCGGCAGCGGCCGTCGTCGTGACCAGCCCGATCCACATCCGCCGCGGTGTTCGAGTACGTCCCGAGTCCATGCTCTCCTCCCTTGACGCCCCTCCGGGGATACGTAATCAGTCCAACAGGACAACGTGGTCTCGACCACTCCAAGTTCCTCGTACGCGGTGAGACGTGTCACCCGACTGCTCGGCGCGCCGGCGGCCGCACTGTCTAGGATGGGCAGGTGATCGACATCGAGGACGAGGTGACGGCGCGCGACGGTGCCGTGGACGCCACCGGGACAGCGAGCCCTCTGGCGTGGCTGATGGCGATCGGCGGCGTGATCGGACTGGTCGCCTCGGCGATGCTCACCTACGACAAGATCAAGCTCCTCGAGACCCCTGGCGCCAGCCTCGCCTGCTCGATCAACCCCTGGGTCGACTGCGGCGGCGTCGTCTCGAGCTGGCAGGCCTCACTCTTCGGCTTCCCCAACACGTTCCTGGGCCTCGCCGGCTTCTCCGTGGTGACCACGCTCGGCGTGCTGCTGCTCTCGGGCACGCGGCTGCCTGAGTGGTTCTGGGTGGGGCTCCAGGTCGGCGCGGTCCTCGCGGTCGCCCTGATCACCTTCCTGCAGTACACGAGCATCTACAACCTCGTGAAGCTGTGCCCCTACTGCATGGTGGTGTGGACGGTGACGATCCCGCTGTTCGTGGCCGTGACCGCGCGCAACCTGCGATCCTGGGCCCCGACGTCGGCGGTGACCCGCTTCGTCTCCAACTGGACGCTGCTGATCGTCCTCCTCTGGTACGTCGCCGTCGTCTCGGCGATCTGGTTCCAGTTCGGGCCTGAGCGCCTCTTCGCCTCCTGAGGGGACGGGCCTGCGGGAGGACAGATGTCATCCCCGACTGCCCACTTTTCGCTCTGGGAGCCGCCCCACGTCGCTCCGTAGCGTCGTCCGTACGGCCCAGGTCGGGCCCTGGACGGAGGAGCGACATGACAGAGCAGCTGAGCCGGGACGGTACGTCGGAGACCGCGGACCGGCGGGGCACCTTCCTCGACGACCTGGCAGCGGCGGTGGTGAGCGCTGCAGCCGCTGCGTTCGTCTGGTTGCTGTGGAGCCAGGTCATCGGCGTGGAGCTCGAGGTGAAGGGGTTCGGCGGCGGCGTCCAGGAGGTGGGCGTGGTGTCGGTCGTGCTCAGCACGGTCGCCTTCGTCCTGGTCGGTGCGGCGTTGTTGAGATGGATGCAGCGGCGCTCGGAGGCGGGGCTGCGGTGGTGGACCTGGATCGCGACGGCTTTCGCGGTCGTCTCGCTGATGTCGCCGACCTCGGCGCTGTCGGCGCGTGCGGTGGTCGCGCTGGTGAGCATTCACGTGGTCGTCGCGGCGGTGGCCATCCTGTGGTTGCGGCATGTTCACCGGCCCGTCGACGGTCCACGCGAGCGCGTCGCCGCACGCGGACGAGCAGTAGGTTGAACCTCATGGCCGAGACGTGGGGCTGCCAGGCGCGACGGTACGCCGCTGTCCTCGTCTGGGTCCCGTTGCTCGCGGGTGTCCCGTTGTTCGCCCTGCACGGCGGGTCGGCGCAGGTCCTCGGTCAGATCGCGATCCTGTCAACGGTGGCGGCAGCCTCGGTCGCCACCGTGCTGACCGGACGCGTCGCGGCACTGGTCGTCCTCGGTGTGGCGACGGTCGTCGCGTCCACGCAGGGCGAAGGCTGGATGACTCCGTGGACCCTGCTCGCGATCACCGCGCCCGTCGTCTTGAGGGGGTGGCCGTTGGCGGTGACCGTCGTCGCCGCGGCTGCCGGTTCGGCGACGGCGATGTGGAGGGTCGACGACGTCGGCGAAACGTTCTGGATCGGCGTCGCGGGGGTGCTGCTCGCTGGCGGAGCGACGACGGCCTACCTTCGGCTGCTCGAGGCGAACGCGGCGTTGCGGTGCACGCGCGCCGAGCTCGCCCGGGTGGCCGTGGCGGAGGAGCGTGAGCGGTTCTCACGCGACCTCCACGACCTCCTGGGACACACCCTGAGCGTGATGGTGGTCAAGGCGCAGGCGGTACGGAGGCTCGCGGAGCGCGACCCGGCGGCTGCGGCCGTGCACGCCGCCGACATCGAGCGGATCGGCCGCGACGCGCTCGTCGACGTACGGCGCGCGGTGGACGCGATGCGGGCGCCGCGGCTGTCGGAGGAGCTCGAGGGCGCACGTCACGCCTTGTACGCGGCGGGGATCCGGAGCGAGGTGGTTCCCTTCGGTGGTGAGCTCCCCGAACCGGTCGACGAGACGCTCGCCTGGGTGGTGCGCGAGGGCGCGACGAACGTCATCCGGCACTCTGGCGCGACGCAGGCGACGTTTGCGCTGACCGGCGTCGACGGAGAGGTGGAGCTGACCGTCGCCGACGACGGGGTCGGGGGGCCTCTCGAGGTGAGCAGACGTGACGGTGGGCTCGAAGGGCTTCGTCGGCGGGTCGCGGCGGTGGGGGGTTTGCTGACGTACGAGCCGGCGGACGAGGGTTTCCGTCTGGTCGCGCGGGTGCCGGTGACGTGATCCGGCTCCTTCTCGCCGAGGACCAGGCGATGATGCGGGGCGCGCTCGCGGTGCTCCTCGACCTCGAGGACGACCTCGAGGTGGTCGCCCAGGTCGACGACGGCGACGACATCGTGCCGACTGCTCTCCGCGAGCGGCCGGACGTGGCACTCCTCGACATCGAGCTGCCGCACGTGAGCGGTCTGGAGGCGGCAGAGCAGCTCGCGACCGTGCTTCCGGAGTGCCGTGTCGTCATCGTCACCACCTTCGCGCGCACCGGGTACCTCCAGCGGGCGATGGCCGCCGGCGCTCGGGGCTATCTGGTCAAGGACGCGCCCGTGGAGGGCCTCGCCGATGCCATCCGGCGGGTCGCCGCCGGCGGCACCGTCGTCGACCCCGAGCTCGCCGGTGCGGCGCTGCGGGCACCCGCGAACCCGTTGACGCCGCGCGAGAAGGAGGTCCTCGCGGCAGCCGAGGACGGCTCGTCGATCGTCGACATCGCCGGCCGCGTCCACCTCTCGCCGGCCACCGTCCGCAACTACCTCTCGGTCGCGATCAGCAAGACCGGCACCCGCAACAAGACCGAGGCGGCGCTGCTGGCCCGCGACAACGGCTGGCTGTGACCCGTCCTCACCAGCCCCGGGCGATCCGGTCACGGAGCCACCCGTACGAGGCCTTCGGGGTGCGCCGGCCTGTCGAGAAGTCGACGTAGGTGAGCCCGAACCGTTGGGTGTAGCCCTCGGCCCACTCGAAGTTGTCGAGCAGCGACCACACGAGGTAGCCGCGGACGTCGACGCCGGCCGCGCGCGCCTCGCCGACCGCACCGATGTGGGCGTCGAGGAAGGCGATGCGGTCGGAGTCGTCGACCGTCCCGTCGGGCGAGAGCTCGTCGGGGTACGAGCAGCCGTTCTCGGTGACCACGATCGGCGGGAGCCCGGCCCCGTAGGTGTCGCGCAACCCGACCAGGAGCTCGGTGAGCCCGTCGGGGACGACCGGCCAGCCGAAGCCGGTCTGCGCCGGACCCTCGATCGGCACAAGCTCGAACGGGAGCGGACTGCCCGGACCGGGCGCCTTCACCTGCGTGGGGTTGTAGTAGTTGACGCCCAGCAGGTCCAGTGGCTGCCCGATCACCGACAGATCGCCGTCTCGCACCACCGCGCCGGCACCGGCCACGGCGGCACCGAGCTCGTCGGGGTAGGCGCCACGGAGCACGCTGTCGAGGAACATCCTGTTGTGGAAGGCGTCGTACGCGCGCGCCGCGGCGGTGTCCGTCGCCGAGGTCGACGCCGCGCGTACGGGTGTCAGGTTGTTGACGAGCATCACCGGCGCGTCACCCGGCCCTGCTCGTAGCGCCTGCGTCGCGAGCCCGTGCGCGAGCAGCTGGTGGTGCCCCGCCGCGAAGGCGTCGAGGAGCAGAGTCTCTCCCGGTGCGTGGGTGCCGAAGGCGTATCCCAACGCCATGTGCACGAACGGCTCGTTGAGGGTGCCCCAGGCCGCGACCCGGTCGCCGAGCGCCTCGGCGACCACCGAGGCGTACTCGGCGAACCTCTCGGCGGTCTCGCGCGCCATCCAGCCACCGGCGTCCTGCAGGGCTTGGGGAAGGTCCCAGTGGAAGAGGGTCGGGACCGGCGCGATCCCCCGCTCCAGGAGGCCATCGAGGAGTCGGTCGTAATAGCCGATCCCTGCCTGGTTCACGGGTCCCTGGCCGCGGGGCTGCACCCGTGGCCAGGCGAGGGAGAACCGGTACGCGTTCGCGCCGAGATCGGCCAGGAGGTCGAGGTCCTCGGGCCACCGGTGGTAGGAGTCGCACGCGACCGCACCGGACGAGCCGTCGGTGACCCGGCCGGGCTCGGCGCAGAAGGTGTCCCAGATGCTCGGGCCACGTCCGTCCTCGTCGGCGGCGCCCTCGATCTGGTACGCCGCGGTCGCCGCGCCCCACCAGAACGACGAGTGACTCGCGACCCTGGTCACGCCAGCTGCCATGGGCACATACTGTGCGCGTGTCCAAGATCACGCAAGCGCCGTCGGCCGCGCTGCGTCGCGCACGGTTGGCGACGTCGGTCGGGTTCTTCCTCCAGGCCGCGATCCTGGTCACCATCTTGTCGCGGCTGCCGACGTTCGAGGACGAGCGGGGCGTGACCGAGGCCGACGTCACGATCATGCTGCTCCTCACGTCGGTCATCGCGGGGGCGGGCTCCTTGCTCGCCGAGCGGATCGCGGTGCGGCACTCGAGCGCGCTGGCTCTCCGGCTGGCCCTGCTGATCATCAGCGCGATGGTCGTCGTGGTCGGCCTGGTGGAGTCGCTGCCGGGCATGTACGTCGCCTTCGCCGTCTACGGGATCGGCGTCGGGGCGGCCGACGCGGCGACGAACATGCAGGGCGTGACCGTCCAACGGCTCTACGGCCGCAGCATCATGACCCGGTTCCACGCCATGTGGAGCATCGGCGCGATCGTCGGCGCCTTGTACGCCGCCGGCAGCGCCGAGCTCGGGATCGGACTCATGCCCTCGCTCGTCGCGCTGGGACTGGTCGGGATCGTGGTCACCGTCGTCGTCTCGCCGTCCCTCGTGGGCCCGGGCGTCGAGCAGGAGGTCACCCACGACTCCGAGGGCTCCGCCGCGTCCCTTCACGTCCCGTGGCGGCCTCTGCTGGCCCTGGGACTCGTGGTGATCGTCTTCTATCTCGCCGACACGTCGGTGATGAGCTGGAGCTCGCTCTATCTGCACAAGGCGCTCGACTCGAGCGAGACCGTCGCCCCGCTCGGATATGCGGCCTACCAACTTGGTGCCGTGATCTCGCGGCTCGCCGGCGACCGGTTCGTCATCCGGCACGGCGCCGTGCCGGTCGTCCGCGCCGGCACCGTGGTGGGGCTGGTCGCGCTCTTCCTGGTCGTGGCCGCGCCGGTGCCGTGGATGGCGATCGCCGCCTTCGGCCTGATGGGGTTGGGGCTGCCGATCGTCATCCCGCTCGCGTTCGCTGCCGCGGGCAGCATCCCCGGCACCGATGCCGACGTTGCCATCGCGCGTCTCAACCTCTTCAACTACGTCGGCAACATCGTCGGCGCGGCGCTGATCGGCGCGTTGGCGACCGGTGGTCAGCTGCGGTGGATCTACGTCGTGCCGCTGGTCCTCGTCCCGCTGATCCTGCTCGTGGCGCGGACGTTCGCGCCCGAGCGCGAGATCGAGGCCGTCGCCCGAGCCCGCCCCTGACGCTCGGGGGTGCGCCGAGGCGGAGCCCAGCGGTTCCCGGCTACGCCGCCAGGCCCACGACCCGGTGACGCATGCGGGCACTCCTCGTTGAGCGCGATCACTCGCTTGGCCAGCCGGACTGGTTCGGCGAGCGGTGAGCGTCGCGAGTTCTTCACTGCGGGTGCGCCAGCGCGTCTCCGCAGGAGTTCGAGCGTCACGATATTAAGCCCGGAAACGACCGTTTCCGGACAGAAAGGGGATTCCCCGAGAATGGGGTGCCGTAAACCCCTCCCGGATCGAAACCAGTTATGGGTCCTCGGAGTTTCGGTCCTGATTTTCGGTGCGGCTGAGTTTCCGGCAACGCGACGCGAAGTGCTCCTGTCGGCTATGGCGCGACGGCGGGGGCGGGGGCGTCGATCGCGAGCTTCACGCCGATTGCACCGAGGAGCGTGCCAGTGACCCACTTCTGCCACCGCATCCAGGCCGGCTTGCGTTGTAGGAACGTGGCGACTGATCCGGCGGCGAGGATGATCGCGCCGTTCACGGCAACGCCGACGAGGATCTGGATCGCGCCGAGCTGAAATCCTTGGGCCACGATGCTGCCGGCTGCGGGGTCGATGAACTGCGGGATAAGCGCGAGGTAGAGGATCGCGACCTTCGGGTTGAGGAGGTTCGTCAGGAGCCCCATGCGAAAAAGCTTGCCGAACGAGTCCCGCGGAAGATCGTTGGTTTCGAACAGCGATTTCCCGCCCGGGCGGAGCGTCTTGTAGGCGAGCCAGAGAAGGTAGACGGCACCCGCGACCTTCAGGGCGATGAACAACCACGGGACGACGAGAAACACTGCCGCCAACCCGAGGTTTGCCATCGCCATGTACACGACGAACCCCACGGCCGTCCCGGACAGTGACATCATTCCGGCGCGCCATCCCTGACTGATGCTGCGGGAGACGAGATACATCATGTTCGGCCCCGGGGTGAGGGCGAGCCCGAGCTCGATGAGCGCGATACCGACGGCGGCGGACAGCGAGACCATGCAAGCTTCTTTCGTGAGGAGGGTTGCGGTGAGCATCCCCCTCGATGCCGAACTCCACCAAGTCTCCCACTCGCTGCCGGCGACAGCGCGCCCCCTTCTTGGGCGGGTGTGCCGGGGTTTGCCCCTCTTGTAGGAATCCACAACGGACCGAAACTGATCGTTTCTGAACGATGAGCGCCGGCCTCCTCGATGTCGACGACACGCTCGGGCAGGCGGTCCCAGAACGCTGGACCGAAACCAAACGACCCGAAACTTCCCGTAGACCGCTTTCGGGATGCCGCTGGTAGCAGCGGCCCAGTGAACTCTGGCGGTCTCTGGCAGCGGTCGGCAGAACGTGATGCCGTCCTCGTACCCGGGCCGCGCCCCTGCTGCCACGCCCGCGAGCTCCCGAAGGTGAATGACGCTGTCGCTCGTGGTCGCGGGTCACCAGTCGTCGCGCCACTCGATCGTGTCGAAATCAGCGTTGAGCCAGACAACTGGACAGGAGATGTCCTCAGATTTGGCGACCTGGACATCTCGCTGTTGGCGCTCAGCTGCGGGGATCTGGGACACCGGTAGCACCGTCGCGGCGACGTCGTCGCGTAGGTAGCTCGTCACGAGCAACGTGCCCTCGAGTTTGAATCCGAGATACTCGGGAGCGGTGGCGAGCACGGTGACGGTTGCCGTCTGGTTGGTGCGGGGTTTGAGCCATCTCGTCACGGTGAACGTCATCGGCGCGAGGTGGTCCTTGTTAGTAGCGCCCACCTCGGTCAGGACGCCCTCGAAGATGTATCGAGAGCACGCGATTTCTTCGACGCCGGAGAGCTGGACGTCGCGCGCGGTAGGCCCGTCATCGCTCGACGAGCAGCCCGTGCCAAGGAGTACGGCGGCCGAACACATCCAGACCAGGCTTGCTCGGCGCGCGATGGCCCCCGGGACCGCGACTCCGCTCACTGCCGGGAGCCCGACACCACGCGCAGGCGCCGCAGGGCCTCCGCGATCACCGGCTCCTGCTTGCAGAACGCCCAGCGTACGAGCGGTCGCCCGGCATCCTCGTCGTCGTAGAACACCTGCGTCGGGACGGCGACGACCCCCGCGATCTCCGGCAGCGCTCGGCAGAACTCGATGCCGTCCTCATAGCCGAGGGGTCGGATGTCGGTCGTCGCGAAGTAGGTGCCCTCGGGCACGTACGTGGTGAAGCCGACCTCGTCGAGGCCCGCGCAGAGCTGGTCGCGACGCGCCTGCAGCGTCGCGGCGAATCCCTCGAAGTACGCCGCGTCGTGCCCGAGCGCGTGAGCGATCGCCGGCTGGAGCGGAGCACCGGAGGTGTAGGTGAGGAACTGCTTGGCGCCCACGGCCGCGCGGACGAGCTCGGGCGGACCGCTCAGCCAGCCCACCTTCCAGCCGGTGAACGAGAACGACTTCCCGCCGCTGGAGATGGTGAGCGTCCTCTCCCGCATCCCGGGGAGGGTCGCGAGGGGCACGTGCGCATGGCCGTCGAAGACGAGGTGCTCGTACACCTCGTCGGTCACCACGACGAGGTCGTGCTCGACGGCCAGGTCGCGGATCGCCTCGCGCTCCTCGGGGTTCAGCACCATCCCGGTGGGGTTGTGCGGGCTGTTGATCAGCATCATCGTGGTCCTCGGTCCGACCGCCGCCCTCAGCGC
Organism: Mumia sp. zg.B17; assembly: GCF_019550915.1. GTDB lineage: Bacteria > Actinomycetota > Actinomycetes > Propionibacteriales > Nocardioidaceae > Mumia. Next base: position 444,843 of record NZ_JAHWCI010000008.1, on the reverse strand, counting down.
GTCGAGGTCCAGGCGGAAGTCCGGCGCACGCAGCGTCACCGGCCTGCGCACGCCGCCGGCGAACTCGAGCACCGCCACGTAGGAGTCGTAGTACGGCTCCAGGACGACGACCTCGTCGCCGGGATCGACCAGACCGAGGATCGCCGCGGCGATCGCCTCCGTGGCGCCGGTGGTCGCGGCGACCTCGGTGTTCGGGTCGAGCTCGATCCCGTACCAGCGGTGCTGGTGGTCGGCGACCGCCTGCCGGAGCGCCGGGACGCCGATCCCGGGCGCGTACTGGTTCGCCCCTGACCGCATCGCCTCGACCGCCACGTCGATCACGTCCTGCGGGCCGTCGGTGTCGGGGAACCCCTGCCCGAGGTTCACCGCTCCGGTGCGTACGGCGAGCGCCGACATCTCGGCGAAGATCGTGGTCCCGAGGCCGGCGACGCGCATGCTGCTGGTCTTCATCGCCCTGACTCTAGGTGTCGACGGTGCCGTCGGTCTCCCGGTGCGAGACTGGACGGGTGTCAACCGCGACCGTGTCGCCACCGCGACGCCCGAGCCGGCGCCGTACGCCGCTGGGGCGGGCGCTGACCGCGTTGGGGGTCGTGCTGGTGCTCGTCGGCGTCGGCATGCTGGGCTACGTCGGATGGCAGTACTTCGGGACCAACATCGTCTCCAAGCAGCAGCAGGCCGAGATCCGCGACGACCTCGTCAAGTCGTGGGCGTCTCCGGACGCCGAGGAGGCGGACATCCCGGGGCGCGCGATCGGCCTCCTGCGGGTCCCGCGCTTCGGCGACGACGAGGTGCCCATCGTGAGGGGCGTGGACGACCGCTCGCTGGCTCGGGGCGTCGGATGGTTCCCCGACTCGGCGCGCCCGGGAGAGATCGGCAACGTCGCGATCGCCGGGCACCGGGTCACCCACGGTGAGCCGTTCCGCGACTTCCTCGAGCTGAGGAAGGGCGACAAGGTCGAGATCGAGACGCGGACGCACATCTTCACCTACCGGCTGCGCGACGACGGGACCGACCGCGAGCTCGACTTCTCGGAGAGCTGGGTTCTCGACCCGGTGCCCGAACGTCCGGGTTCGAAGCCGACCGAGCGGCTCCTCACGATGGTGACCTGCTCCGAGCTGTTCCACACCGACAAGCGGTCGGTCGTCTTCGGGGAGCTGGTCTCGTCGGTGGAGAAGCAGCCCGCCGATACGCTGACGCCATGAGCGATCGCGACGCCCTCATCGACCAGATCAAGGACAAGTCCGTCATCCACGGCACGGTGACACTGTCCTCCGGCAAGGAGGCCGACTACTACGTCGACCTCCGGCGGGTCACCCTCGACCACGAGGCGGCGCCGCTGGTGGGGCGCGTCATGCTCGACCTCCTCGACGACCTCGACTACGACGCCGTCGGGGGGCTGACGATGGGGGCCGACCCGGTGGCGGCGGCGATGCTGCACCAGGCCGCCGCGCAGGGCCGGGCCCTCGACGCGTTCGTCGTGCGAAAGGCCGAGAAGGCGCACGGCCTCCAGCGGCGGATCGAGGGGCCGGACGTCGCCGGGCGTCGCGTGGTGGCGGTCGAGGACACCTCGACCACCGGTGGCTCGGTTCTCACAGCGGTCCAGGCCCTGCGGGAGGCCGGTGCTGAGGTGGTTGCCGTCGCGGTCATCGTCGACCGGGAGACCGACGCCGCCGACCGGGTCCGCGGCGAAGGGCTCGACTACCGCTTCGCGGTGTCCAAGAGCGACCTGGGCCTGTAGGCCTCCCGGGCCGCGACGGCGACGTCCGGCTGGTCGGCGAACACGCCGTCGACGCCCAGGTCGAAGAGCGCGGCCAGCTCCGCGCCCACGTCGCCGCCCTCCTGCTCGAGATCGCTGCTGCGCAGGTCGCACGCGAGGAACGCGTTCTCCTGCCGCACCGTCCACGCGTACACCTGCAGCCCGGCCGCGTGCGCCTGCGCCGTCAGCGTGCTCGGGACGCCCCGCGACCCGTCGGCGGAGCGGGGCAAGAGCAGGTCCTTCGGGACTCCGAGGACCTGCGCGTACTCGGCGACGGTGCCGAGGCCTTCAGGGGTGACCATGTCGGCGTACGTCAGCGGGTCGCCGGCCTGGCCGCGGTCGTACGGTGCCCCGTTGGGCAGGACCAGCTGGAGCAGGCGGAGCTGTGACCCGGCGGCGAGAGCCTTCAGGTTGGACACCTCGAGCGACTGGACCAGCAGCCCTGACGGCGGGTCGTCGAGGCCGCGCTCCCTCAGCGTCCGGAGCAACGGCTCCTCGAGCGGCAGACCGCGATCGCGGAAGTACGTCGAGCTCTTGAGCTCGGGGTAGACATCGACGCGTCGCCCGTACTGGGTGGCGGCGACTTCCGCGAGGTCGAGGATCTCGTCGAGGGTCGGCACCTCGTACCAGCCGTCGTAGGCGGTGCAGCCCGGGCGCAGGTGCGAGATCCGCTCCTTGGCCCGCAGCGTCTTGAGCTCGTCGAGGGTGAAGTCCTCCGTGAACCACCCGGTCACCCGGCGGGCGTCGACCACCTTCGTCGTCCTGCGCGCCGCGAACTCCGGATGCTCCGACACGTCGGTGGTGCCGCCGATCTCGTTCTCGTGCCGAGCGACGAGGACACCGTCGGACGTGCTGACGAGGTCGGGCTCGATGGCGTCGGCGCCGAGCCCCACGGCCAGCCGGTAGGCGGCGAGGGTGTGCTCCGGCCGATATCCGCAGGCACCGCGGTGTGCGATGACGATCGGCGTGGGTACGTCGGGCATCCCGGCCGATCGTAGGCGGTCGGGTCAAGCCTCGCAGGAGAGCCGCGCCGTACGACGTCGGCGGCGTGACACCGTACGCTCGGCGCGTGGACCCGGAGGACGAGCAGGCACCGGTGGTCGGCGTGGGGCACTGGGAAGGCCCGTGGCCCGACGACCCGCGGCTCGACCCTGACCTGCTGCGCGAGGGCGACCGGCGCAACGTGGTCGATGGCTACCGCTACTGGACGGTGGAGGCGATCGTCGCCGACCTGGACACCCGCCGGCACCCGTTCCATGTCGTCGTCGAGAACTGGCAGCACGACCACAACATCGGCTCGATCGTGCGGACGGCCAACGCCTTCGGGGCCGCAGAGGTGCACGTGGTCGGGCGGAGGCGGTGGAACCGGCGCGGCGCGATGGTCACCGACCGCTACCAGCACGTACGCCACCACCCCGACGTCGACGACCTGGTCGCGTGGTCGCAGGGTGCGGGCGTGCCGCTGGTCGCGATCGACAACGTGGAGGGATCGCGGCCCATCGAGCGGGCGCTGCTGCCACGGGAGTGCGCGCTGGTGTTCGGCCAGGAGGGGCCGGGGCTGTCGCCGGACCTTCTCGCCGCTGCCGAGGCTGTCCTCGCAATCTCGCAGTTCGGCTCGACGCGCTCCATCAACGTCGGCGCGGCTGCCGCGGTCGCGATGCACGCCTGGATCCTCCAGCACGCCGAGATCGGCGATTGACCGCTCGGGCGTCGGCGGGCGTCCTCGACGGGTCCTAGGCTCGGGCCCATGCCCCGCAGACTGGTCGTGGTCGGAGGGGACGCTGCGGGCATGTCCGCGGCGTCCACCGCAAAGCGCGCGCTCGGCGACGCGATCGACGTGCTCGTCCTCGAGCGGCAGCGGTGGACGTCGTACTCGGCGTGCGGCATCCCCTACTGGGTGGCCGGCGACGTCGCGACGGCCGACGACCTGGTGGCCCGAACCCCCGAGGAGCACCGCGCCAACGGCATCGATGTGCGCACCGGCTCGACGGTCACCGAGCTCGACCTCGATGCCGGCAAGGTCGTCGCCCTCACGCCGGACGGCACGCAGTCCTTCGGCTACGACGAGCTCCTGATCGCCACCGGCGCGGAGCCGATCCGTCCCGACGTGCCCGGCGTCGAGTCGCGAGGGATCCACGGGGTCCAGACCCTGACCGACGGGCGCCGGGTGCTCGACGCGCTCGAGACCGACCCCAAGCACGTCGTCATCGTCGGGGCGGGCTACATCGGGGTGGAGATGGCCGAGGCATGCGTGCGCCGCGGCCTGGAGACGGTGGTCGTCGGCAAGCACCCGACACCGATGCCGACGATCGACGACGACCTGGGCGAGCTCATCGCCGCGGAGATGCGCGCCGACGGGATCGACGTACGCACCTCCGTCACCGTGACCGGCTTCGAGGACGACGCCGAGGGGCGGGTGCGCGCCGTCGTCACCGACCAGGGTGCGATCCCGACCGACCTCGTGATCCTCGGCGCCGGCGTGCGCGCGCGCACCGAGCTCGCGGCCGGGGCTGGGCTCCCGACAGGGATCAAGGGCGCTCTCCCGGTCGACCCGCGCGGCCGCGTCGACGCCGAACGCCACGTCTGGGCGGCCGGTGACTGCGTCGAGACCCGCAACCGGGTCAGCGGCCGCGCGGCGTACGTCCCCCTCGGCACCCATGCCAACAAGCAGGGGTGGGTCGTCGGACGCAACCTGGCCGGCGTCGACGTCGCCTTCCCCGGTGTGCTCGGGACGGCGATGACCAAGGTCGTGACGCTGGAGATCGCGCGGACGGGCCTGGGTGAGCAGGAGGCCGCAGACGCCGGGTTCGACGCGCTGGCCGTCCGGATCGACGCGACGACGAGTGCGGGATACATGCCCAACGCGCGCTCGATGACGGTCAAGGTCGTCGCCGAGCGCTCCACCCACCGGCTCCTCGGCGCCCAGATCGTCGGGAGGGAGGGCGCGGCACTCCGGATCGACTCCTTCGCGCTCGCGCTGTGGAACGAGATGACCGTCGACGAGCTGATGATGACCGACCTCGGCTACGCGCCCCCGTTCGCGTCGGTCTGGGACCCGGTCCAGCAGGCCGCGCGCGCGCTGGTCAGCCGGCTCGGGCCACGGGCCTGACACGGCGGGCGGGTGGTGGGCGATAATGACCACACCGCCTGATGGTGGCAAACCAGCACTGGTCGATGAGGAGTCAGCATGCCTGTCGCAACGCCCGACGTCTACGCCGAGATGCTCGACAAGGCGAAGCGTGAGTCGTTCGCCTACCCGGCGATCAACGTCAGCTCGTCCCAGACCCTCAACGCGGCTCTCGCCGGGTTCGCGGAGGCCGAGAGCGACGGCATCATCCAGATCTCGACCGGCGGCGCCGACTACCTCTCGGGACCGACCGTCAAGGACATGGTCGCCGGCTCGCTGGCCTTCGCCGCGTATGCGCAGGAGGTCGCCAAGAACTATCCCGTCAACGTCGCCCTCCACACCGACCACTGCCCGAAGGACAAGCTCGACGGGTTCGTCCGCCCGCTGCTGGCGGCGTCGACCGAGCGGGTCCAGCAGGGCGGCCTTCCCTATTTCCAGTCGCACATGTGGGACGGCTCGGCGGTGCTGCTCGACGAGAACCTCCAGATCGCGGAGGAGCTGCTCGCGGCGTGCGCCGCAGCCCACGTGATCCTGGAGATCGAGGTGGGTGTCGTGGGCGGCGAGGAGGACGGCGTCGTCGGCGCGATCGACGACAAGCTCTACACCACGCCGTCCGACGCGCTCGCCACCGTCGAGGCGCTCGGCACCGGCGAGAAGGGCCGCTACCTCACCGCCCTGACGTTCGGCAACGTGCACGGCGTCTACAAGCCCGGCAACGTCAAGCTCCGCCCGGAGGTCCTCGACGCCGCTCAGAAGGCCGTCCAGGAGAAGTACGGCATCGAGCGCGCATTCGACTTCGTCTTCCACGGAGGCTCCGGCTCGACCGCCGAGGAGATCGCGGAGGCGGTCTCGTACGGCGTCGTCAAGATGAACATCGACACCGACACCCAGTACGCGTTCACGCGTCCCGTGGCCGACCACATGTTCCGCAACTACGACGGCGTCCTCAAGGTCGACGGCGAGGTCGGCAGCAAGAAGCAGTACGACCCGCGTGCCTGGGGCAAGGCCGGCGAGGCCGGCATGGCTGCCCGGGTCGTCGAGGCCTGCCAGCACCTGTCGTCGACGGGCACCAGGATCGCCTGACCGACCGGAGCCGGCGGCGGGCGCAGCGCTACGGTGAGCCCATGACGAACCTCTTGGGAGAGCCGCCGGAGACCCTGCTGCCCGCCGACCCGGTGGCCGACGCCGACGGGACCCCCCAGGAGCTGGCCCGCGACAACCCGTCGTCGAGCCTCGCCTGGGCGCTCTGTGCGGAGGAGGCCCTCGCCGACGGCGAGGACGTGACGGCGTACGCGTTCGCGCGCACCGGCTACCACCGGGGCCTGGACGCGCTGCGACGCAACGGCTGGAAGGGCCACGGCCCCATCCCGTGGGGACACCCGGGCAACCAGGGCTTCCTCCGGGCGCTCGCCGACCTCGCGGAGGCCTCCGAGCGGATCGGCGACCTCGACGAGGCCCACCGGTGCCGGGAGTTCCTCCGGGAGTCGAGCCAGGAGGCGTACGACGTGCTCGTGCTCGGCGGGCGCGCCGGCGAGGAGTAGGAGACCCCGGACGAGGCAACAGTGGCCGCGGACTAGAGCCATCCCCCGGTAGACTCCGTCGCGGCCACTGCTACCCGACCATTGTCACCCTCAAGGGGTCACACCGCAATATGTCTGATTCGGACAGTTCTAGTCGGTCTCAGCGCCCCGCTTGATCCCGGCTGGGAGCAACATCCGGTAGGCGCCCGGGACGACCGTCCAGGTGCGCTCCCGCAGCCCGTCACCCGTCTCCCCGTCGGCATTCCACGACATCGCCTTGCCCGAGATGGTGACCGACCTTCCCCGCGTGGTCACGACGTCGTCGCGGTCGGTGTGCGAGCCCCTCATGAGCCTCACGCCGTAGGCGATCCGGCGGTGCATGGGGTTGGCCCGCGACACGGTCACGTCCAAGATCCCGTCCGTGGGGTCGGCCTCGGGGAGCAGCGGCGCCCCGCCTCCGACGTATCGGCCCACCCCCACCGCGACCTGCACCACGTCGTCGTGGCGCACCAACGACCTGCCGTCGACGACGACGCTCAGCCGCGCCGGAGAGCCGAGGAGCCCGGCCTTGAGTGCGCCGACCACGTATCCCGCGGGGCCCAGCCGTCGCTTCCAGGGCTCGGCGTCCTTGCCCGCCTGAGCGCCGACGCCCACGTGGACGGCGTTGACGACCACGTGGTCGTCGTCGTCGATGGCGATGTCGTGCGGAGTCGGCGTCGCCCCGAGGAGGCCCTGAGCCACCTTCTCGGGGTCCTCGTCGAGACCGACCGTGCGGGCGAAGTCGTTGCCGGTTCCCATCGGGACCAGCGCCAGCGTGGCGGTCGAGAGCCGGTCGAGCGTCCACAACCCCTGGACCGTCGCGTGGAGCGACCCGTCACCACCGGCGACCACCACGACATCGACGTCGGGGTGCGAGACGAGCGCCTCCGCCAGGTCCTCGGCGTCGCTGGTGCGGGCCACCTCGACGGTCCAGGAACGGCGGAGCGTCTCCAGGATGCGCTCGAGCACCTCGTCGTCGGAACTCCCGGCGTCGGCGTTCGCGATCAGCAGTGCGGCGGTCATGGAACGAGGTCTATCACCGTGGGGAAACTCCGTCCGAGGGCGAGGCCGATAGACTCCCACCGTAAGAGCCCCTCCCGTGGGGCTTGTCGTATGTTGTCAGGTGGTGCGCCTCCCATGCCCGCAGTCGTGATCGTCGGAGCCCAGTGGGGTGACGAAGGGAAGGGCAAGGCGACCGACCTGCTCGGCAGCCGCGTCGACTACGTCGTGAAGTTCAACGGTGGCAACAACGCCGGGCACACGGTCGTGATCGGCGACGAGAAGTACGCGCTCCACCTCCTCCCCAGTGGCATCCTCACCCCCGGCTGCATCCCCGTGATCGGCAACGGCGTCGTGGTGGACATCGGTGTCCTCTTCGAGGAGATCGACGGGCTCGAGGCCCGCGGCGTGGACACGTCGCAGCTCAAGGTCAGCGCGAGCGCGCACGTCATCCCCGAATACAACAAGGTGCTCGACAAGGTCACCGAGCGATTCCTCGGCTCCCGCAAGATCGGCACCACCGGGCGGGGCATCGGCCCCACCTACGCCGACAAGATGAACCGCCAGGGCATCCGCGTCCAGGACATCTTCGACGAGAAGATCCTCACCCAGAAGGTCGAGGGCGCGCTCGAGCTCAAGAACCAGATCCTCACCAAGGTCTACAACCGTCGCGCCGTCACCGTCGAGGAGGTTGTCGAAGACCTTCGCTCGTACGCCGACCGGCTCGCGCCGTACGTCGCCGACACCACGCTGCTCCTCGACTCGGCCATCGTCGACGGCAAGATCGTCCTGCTCGAGGCGGGCCAGGCGACGATGCTCGACGTCGACCACGGGACGTACCCGTTCGTCACGTCCTCCTCGGCCACGTCCGGAGGTGCGGCGACCGGGTCCGGGATCGCGCCGACCAGGATCGAGCGCGTGATCGGGATCGTCAAGGCCTACACGACGCGTGTCGGCGAGGGGCCGTTCCCGACCGAGCTCTTCGACGAGTCCGGCGAGTTCCTCCGGGAGCAGGGTGCCGAGTTCGGCACGACGACGGGACGCCCGCGTCGTTGCGGCTGGTACGACGCGGTGATCGCGCGTTATGCGGCGCGCATCAACGGGGTGACCGACTTCGTCCTCACCAAGCTCGACGTCCTGACCGGCCTGGAGACGATCCCTGTGTGCGTCGCCTACGACGTCGATGGAGTGCGGCACGAGGAGATGCCGGTCAACCAGACTGACTTCCACCACGCCGTCCCGGTGTACGAGGAACTGCCCGGCTGGAGCGAGGACATCTCCGGCGCGCGCTCGTTCGAGGACCTTCCGCCCACCGCTCAGGCGTACGTCCGCCGTGTGGAGGAGCTCTCGGGAGCCCGGATGTCGGTGATCGGCGTCGGTCCCGGTCGCGACCAGGCCATCGTCTGCCACGACCTGATCTGAGTCAGGCGCCGCCTGGCTCCGGGCCGGCGGCCACTAGGGTGGGGGCCCGTGAAGACCCTCGTGATCGGGACCGGCGGCCGTGAGCACGCCCTCGCCCTCGCACTCTCCCGTGATCCATCGGTCGCCGAGGTGCACGCCGCGCCGGGCAACCCCGGCATCGCGCGGATCGCGACGCTGCACGACGTCGACCCGATGGACGGCGAGGCGGTCGCCGAGCTCGCGGTCTCGGTCGGCGCGGACCTCGTCGTCGTCGGTCCGGAGGCTCCGTTGGTGGCCGGCGTCGCCGACGCCGTCCGCGCGCGGGGCATCGCGGTGTTCGGTCCGTCGGGGGAGGCTGCGCAGCTCGAGGGATCGAAGGCGTTCGCGAAGCAGGTGATGGCCGCTGCCGAGGTCCCGACCGCGGTCGCGCACGTGTGCACCGACGCCGACCAGGTCGCCGCGGCGCTGGACGCGTTCGGTCCGCCGTACGTGGTGAAGGACGACGGCCTGGCCGCGGGCAAGGGCGTCGTGGTCACCGACGACCGGCAGGAGGCGGTCGAGCACGCGGCCGGGTGCGGGCGGGTGGTCGTCGAGGAGTACCTCGACGGGCCGGAGGTCTCGCTCTTCGCGCTGTGCGGCTACAGCGAGGCCGAAGGCGCCACGGTTGTGCCGCTCCAGCCGGCGCAGGACTTCAAGCGCGCCTACGACGACGACGCCGGCCCCAACACCGGGGGCATGGGGGCCTACACGCCGCTCCCGTGGGCGCCTGCCGGGCTGGTGGACGAGGTCACCCGTCGCGTCCTCCAGCCCACGGTGGACGAGATGGCGCGGCGCGGCACCCCCTTCTCCGGGCTCCTGTACGCAGGACTGGCGCTGACCTCTCGCGGACTGAAGGTCGTCGAGTTCAACGCGCGCTTCGGTGATCCTGAGACCCAGGCCCTGATGGCACTGCTCGTGTCGCCGATCGGTCCGCTGCTCCACGCCGCCGCGACGGGCACCCTCGACGAGGTCCCGGCGCCACGGTGGCGTGACGGTGCGGCGGTCACGGTCGTCGTGGCCGCCGAGGGCTATCCCGTGTCGCCGCGCAAGGGCGACAGGATCCGCGGGGTCGAGGAGGCCGACGCGCTCGAGGGAGTCGACGTCATCCACGCGGGTACGGCGCTGGACGCCGCCGGGCAGCTGGTGACCGCGGGCGGGCGCGTGCTCGCCGTCACCGCCTCCGGCCCCGATCTGGACGCGGCGCGGCGACGGGCGTACGAGGCCGTCGACCTGATCACGATCGACGGCGCTTTCTCCCGCCGCGACATCGCCGCGAGGGCCGCCGGAGCCTGACTTCGGGTGCCGTGCCAGGGGCCGCGGTCGGTGCTTGACTGGGGAGATGTCAGTCACCGGAGAGTATGAACCCAGCCCTTCCGCGCGTGTCCGCAAGCACGTCGAGGAGATGGAGACGACGGGACGGCCCACGGAAACGCCGCTGGGTCTCCCCATCGTCGTGATGACGTTCCAGAGCCGCCGGTCCCACAAGGTCCACAAGACGGCGGTGATGAAGGTCGAGCACGACGGGTCGTACGCGCTCGTGGCGTCGAAGGGCGGTGCTCCTCAGCACCCGCAGTGGTACCACGCGCTGACGCTGCATCCCGACCTCGACCTGCAGGACGGCACGGAGAAGTACGCGATGCGGGTGCGCGAGCTCCACGGCGACGAGCGCGCGCAGTGGTGGGAGCGGGCGGTGGAGGCGTACCCGCCGTACGCGGACTACCAGCGCAAGACCGATCGCGAGATCCCGGTCCTGCTGGCCGAGCCCGTCGCTCGTTAGCGGTCCGCCCCGCTCATTCGCCGAGCAGCTCCTGGAGGGCCGTACGGTAGCGACGGTAGGCCGACCGTCCGCTCGAGGTGAGCGAGTAGGACGTCCCTGAGCCTCGCCCGCGCCCACTCTTGTGCACCTTGATGTAGCCGGCCCCCTCGAGCGCGGACATCTGCTTCGACAGGTCCGACTCCGTGAGCGTGAGGTGCTCGACGAGGAACCGGAACGTCACCTGGTCGGAAGCGGTGAGGACGGCCATCGCCGCCAGTCGCTTGGGGGCGTGGATGACGGGGTCGAGGTCGGCGAGGCTCACGCGAGACGCTTCTTGGTCGCCGCTGCGGCTGCCACGTAGGCGCGCTCGTACCACCACAGGCCGGCGGCTGTGGTGACGAACCCGACCACCGCGCACACCCACCAGGGCGCGACTGCGACCGTGAGTGCGTTGAGGGCCAGCACGACCGCCGCACCCACGGCATAGAACCCCATGACGCGCCGGATCTCGGGCGGCTTCTTGCGGAACAGCGAGGGCGTCGCGCCGTGGTAGCTCTGGTACCAGGCGACGTAGACACCGAGGAGTGCCGAGAGCCCGATGATGCCGACGACGGCCACGATCTCGGCGGGCCGGCTGTCGCTCCGGCCCAGGCGGACCAACGCCGCGAGTGAACCGCCCCAGAGGGCGGCTGCGGGGAGGAACCACCGAGGGGTCGGTCGGAAGTCGGTGTAGGGCGCGGCCTCGGCGCGCTCGAGGGTCCGGAGCTGGGCGCGGATCTCGTCGTCACTTTCCATATCGGAAACCTATCAGGTTACTTTCCACTTGTGCAACTAGAAAGCAAGGGAGGCAGTCTCTCTCGGAGCGGTTCGGACTCGCACGGCCTACCTGGGACACTGGGAGGCGTGACGACTCCCAACGTGCTTGCCCTGCGCTACGCCTCGCCCGAGATGGTTCGCCTCTGGTCGCCCGAGCACAAGATCGTGCTCGAGCGCCGACTCTGGATCGCGGTCCTCGAGGCGCAGCGCGACCTCGGCATCGAGACGCCCGACGGCGTGATCGAGGCGTACGAGGCCGTCGTCGACCAGGTCGATCTCGCGTCGATCGCCGCCCGCGAGCGGGTGACCCGGCACGACGTCAAGGCGCGGATCGAGGAGTTCAACGCCCTCGCCGGCCATGAGCACATCCACAAGGGCATGACCTCGCGCGACCTCACCGAGAACGTCGAGCAGCTCCAGGTCCGCTCGTCGCTCGCGCTCGTCCGCGACCGCGCCGTGGCCGTCCTCTCGCGGCTGGCTGAGCGAGCCGCGGAGTACGAGGCGCTCGTGATGGCGGGACGCAGCCACAACGTCCCCGCGCAGACCACGACCCTCGGCAAGCGCTTCGCGACCGTCGCCGACGAGATGCTCGTCGGCACCCGCCGGATCGAGGAGCTGATCGCGCGCTATCCGATGCGTGGGATCAAGGGCCCCGTCGGCACCGCCCAGGACCAGCTCGACCTCCTCGGCGGCGACCGTGACGCGCTGGCCGCACTCGAGCAGCGGGTCGCCGACCACCTGGGCTTCGAGAACGTCCTGACCAGCGTCGGGCAGGTCTATCCGCGCTCGCTCGACTTCGACGCGGTCAGCGCCCTCGTCCAGCTCGTCGCAGGCCCGTCGAACCTCGCCACCACCGTGCGACTGATGGCCGGCAACGAGCTCGTCACCGAGGGGTTCAAGCCGGGTCAGGTCGGCTCCTCGGCGATGCCGCACAAGATGAACTCCCGCTCGTGCGAGCGGGTCAACGGTCTCGCCGTGGTCCTCCGCGGCTACCTGTCGATGATCGGTGAGCTCGCCGGTGACCAGTGGAACGAGGGCGACGTCTCGGACTCGGTCGTACGCCGCGTCGCGCTGCCGGATGCGTTCTATGCCGCGGACGGGTTGTTCGAGACGTTCCTGACCGTGCTCGACGAGTTCGGAGCGTTCCCGGCGGTGGTGCAGCGCGAGCTCGACCGCTATCTCCCGTTCCTCGCGACCACCAAGGTGCTGATGGCCGCGGTCCGGCACGGCGTCGGGCGCGAGGTGGCGCACGAGGCGATCAAGGAGCACGCGGTGGCCGTCGCGCTGGAGATGCGGGAGAAGGGTGCGAGCGAGAACGACCTGTTCGGCCGGCTCGCCGCGGACCCCCGGCTCGGACTCACCGAGTCCGACCTCCGCGCCCTCGTCGCCGAGCCGCTGTCCTTCACCGGCGCGGCCGTTCCGCAGGTGGAGTCGGTCGTCGCGCAGGTGGCGCAGCTCGTGGAGCGCTATCCCGACGCTGCCTCGTACGCCCCCGGTGACATCCTCTGACCTGCGGCGAACGTGAACTGAGGCGAAAGGCTGAGGCATCGCGACCACCCCGGTGGTCGCGATGCCTCATCCTTTCGCCGATTCTCTCGTCGCGGTCAGCTGCTGGCGCGCATCGCCTTCGCGCCGACGACCAGGCCAAACGCGCACGTGATCGTCGCAGCGACTGCGCCGGCGACCGCGTCGCCGTCCCAGGTGCCCGCGATCAGGGCACGCTCCGCGTCGACGACGTACGTCAACGGGTTGACCTTGGAGGCGACCTCGAGCCATCCCGGTGCGCCGGTGAGCGGGAGCAGGATCCCGGCGAGCAGCATCAGCGGGAACAGCAGTGTCTGCTGGACGCCCCAGAACGCCCACTGGTTCTCCTTGACCGCGAGCGCCAACGCGTACGACAGCGCGCCGAGCCCGACGCAGAACACCGACAGCACCGCGAGCCCGACGACGAGTCCGGCGACGTCGGGACGGAAACCGAACGGCACCGCGACGCCGACGATGACCAGCGCCTGCACGATCGTCGGGACGATCTCCTTCAGGGCGCGTCCGATCATGAGCGACGAGCGGGACAGCGGGCTGACGAGAGTGCGCTCGTGCGAACCGGTCTGCATCTCGACCTGAAGGTTGGAGCCGGTCGTGGAGGTGCCGAACAACGCCAGCATCACGATCACGCCCGGCACGAACCACTGGAGGGTGTCGGCCGTCGACTGCCCCGACGAGGCCACGAGCAGCGGTGTGAACAGCCCGAGGAAGAACAGCGGCTGGATGATCCCGAAGACGATCGAGAACGGGTCGTGGGCGACGGGACGCAGCTCGCGGCCGAAGACGAGCCCGATGTTGTGGAGCTGGCTGGGCGGCCGGCTGGTCGCCGCCGGGGCGGACGTCGTACGGGGGTGGGTGTCGAGGGCGGTCATGCCGCCACCTCCTCGGTGGTCTGGGTGATCGGGTCGGTACGGAGGTCGGTGCGGCCCTCGCGCAGGCTGCGGCCGGTGAGGGCGAGGAACACGTCGTCGAGCGTCGGTCGCGCCACCTCGACGGTCGCCGGCGCGATGCCTGCGCCCGTGAGGTCGGTGATCAACGCGCTGACGTGGCCGGCGCCCCCGGCGACCTCGAGGTCGACCGAGGTGCCGTCGTGGGCGAGCTGCGCTCCCGGGAACGCCGCCGCCGCCCGCTCGGACGCGCGAACCGCGTCCTCCACGCGGGGGAACGTCATGGCGATCCGGTCCCCGGCGTGCTCGGCCTTGAGAGAGTCGGGCGTGTCGTCCGCGACGACCTGCCCGTGGTCGATCACGACGATCCGCTCGGCCAGGGCGTCAGCCTCGTCGAGGTAGTGCGTCGTGAGGACGACCGTCGCCCCGTGCTTGCGTCGCAGGTCGACGACGTGCTGCTGGAGGTTCGCACGGTTCTGCGGGTCGAGCCCGGTCGACGGCTCGTCGAGGAACAGGAGTCCGGGCGAGTGGATGAGGCCCATCGCGATGTCGAGCCTGCGCCGCTGTCCGCCTGACAGTGTCATGACCTTCCTTGTCGCCTGCTCGCTCAGGGCCAGTGACTCGAGCAGCTCGCCGGCGCGGCTGCGCGCCTCGCCCCGCGACATCCCGTACGCCCTGCCGCTGACGACGAGCTCGTCGATCACGCGCTGCGAGTGGCCGGCGCTGTTGCCCTGGCCGATGTAGCCGATCGCACGGCGGACGGCGTGCTGGTCCGTCGTCACGTCGAGCCCGGCCACGCGGGCCGAGCCGGACGTCGGTGCGAGCAACGTGGTCAGCATCCGAAGCGTCGTCGACTTGCCCGCGCCGTTCGGTCCGAGCAGCGCGACCATCTCGCCGTCGGCGATGTGGAGGTCGAGGTCCTTGACCGCGGTGACGGTCTTCTTGCCGGAACGGAACTCCTTGGTGAGTCCCCGGGTGTCGATCATCGTGTCCATGGACCTACCGTCTCGTGGCTTCCGGACAGGTTTTGTCCTGATTCAGCCTCTAGGCTGAGAAACATGGCGGGATCGAGTGAACGCATGCTGCGGCTGCTGTCTCTGCTGCAGACCCATCGCTACTGGACGGGCCCCGAGCTGGCAGGTCGGCTCGAGGTCAGCGAACGCACGCTGCGACGCGACGTCGAGCGGCTGCGCGGGCTCGGCTACCCGGTGGACGCCACGCGTGGCGCCGCCGGGGGCTACCAGCTGCAGGCCGGCGCGTCGCTCCCACCGCTGCTGGTCGCCGACGACGAGGCGGTCGCGATCGCGGTGGGGCTGCAGGCGTCGGCCGGCACGGGGACGAGCGCGTTCGACGACGCGGCCGTCCGCGCGCTGAGCAAGATCGTGCAGGTCATGCCACCGCGGCTGCGCCGGCGGGTGAAGGCTCTGCAGGACTACACCGACCGGGGCCCGATGTACGGCCCGTCGACCGATGCGGTGCTGCTCTCCGTCCTCGCGCAGACGTGCCGCGACGACGAGCGTCTCGAGATCGTCTACCACCGCGCCGACGGTGAGCGGAGCCGTCGTACGGTCGAGCCGCACCGCCTGGTCTCTCGTGGTCGCCGTTGGTATCTGGTCGCGTACGACCTCCAGCGTGGCGACTGGCGCACCTTCCGGGTCGACCGGATGTCCGAGCCGCGTGCGACGGGTGTCCGGTTCCGTCAGCGCGAGCTGCCCGCTCCGGACGCGGCGACGTTCGTCAGCGAGAAGATCGCTGCACTCCGACCGACCAGCGACGTGTCGTTCGTGGTGCGCGCGCCGGCCGAGAAGGTGGCCGACGTCGTCCGCTGGTGGGGCACGGTCGAGCCCGACGGCGACGAGCGGTGCCGCGTCACGATGAGCGTGGACACCCTGGACTGGGTGGTGTTCGTGCTCGCGGCGGTGGGTGCCCCGTACGAGCAGGCCGAGCCCGCCGCTCTCGCCGAGCACCTGCGCCGTACGGGGGAGATGCTCGCTGGCCCCCGCTGACGGTCGTCAGGTCGGGTCAGGACTCCCGCTTCTCGCGGGCGGCCTCGAGCACGCGCTCGCTGTACGGGCGGGTGTCTCCGACCGCCGCGAGCGCCCGCCACAGGACCCACGCCGCGACGAGCGCCGCCAGGGCGAGGGACCATCCGGTCGGTGCGCCGAGCGTCGGCGCGATGGCCGCGAGGACGGTGGCGTCGGGTCCACGGACGACCGCCCCGACCGCCCCGGGAGGCAAGGCGCCCATCGGGCTGGTCACCAACGGCCCGTCGAAGCGCGGTGGCGCCGACGCGGCCGAACGGACGATGCCGCTGCCGATCGCCACCGTCAGCACGATCCCCGTCACCACGGAGGCGTCAGGGAGGAGTGCGGTGACGCCCGCTGCCCACAGGGCGCACACGACGACGCCCGGCACGGCGAGCCCGACCAGGAGCGCCATGTCGTCGATCCCGAGTGCCCGCCGCAGACCGGGCGAGCGCCAGACGATCCGCAGGGACGCGGTGGTCCACCGGGTCGCCGCATAGCCGACGACAACCGCCAGCAGGGTCGTCACCGAACCAAGACCGGTCGCCGCGCCGAGCTCCACGACGACCGCGGCTGCCGCCAACGCGAGAACCCGCCGGGGCGAGCGGCCGAGCCGCATCGCCTCGCGCGCGACGACGGCGCCGAAGCCTCGACCGATCCCGCGCCACGAGCGGCGCGCGCCGAGCAGACGGTAGCGGCGCGCGGTGAGCACCTCTCCCACCAACGACGGATCGAGCCCGTACGCCGCACCGGACAGCCCGGCGACCAGCGCACCACCGGGCTGGACGTCCGCGCGAGTCAGCCGGCTCACCCGCGTCGATGCGAGCACGACGGCCACGAGGCCCAGGACCACCAGGCCGCCGGCGACCAGGCTGGCGGACGACCGCTCGACCGACACCTGCCAGGACCACCCGAGCGCCACTGCCGCCGCGAGCACGACGGCCACGGCGAGCAGCAGGTCACCCACCACCGCGACCGTGCGACGGGCGCCGGGGTGCGGCTGAGCGGCGGTCGCGGCGGCGGTGGCGAGCAGGCCCACCCCCGCTGCCCCGACCAGGACCGTCACGACCGTCGCCGCCGAGGCGGTCGTCCCCGTCATCGCGAGGCCTGGCAGCGCCACGGTCGTCACGACCGCCACGCCCACGGCGGCGGCGAACGCGCGGCGGAGGAGGCCGCCACGGGCCACCGGGGTCGCGAGCACCCACTGGCCGAACGCGGCGTCGCTCACCACCGGACCGATCGAGGCGAGCGCCCGGAGGACGACGCCGACCGTGCCGACGGCGGCCACCACCGGCAGCTCCTCGCGGACGACCCCGCACCCCGCGGTGGGGCAGCCGAGCAGCTCGTGGTGGACCTGGGCGATCGCCGCACCGACGACGACCCCGAGCATGAGGAGCGAGAAGATCGCGACGTACGCGTCCTCCGCGACCTGCAACCACGTGCGGTTGGCGTGGGCTCGGCGCACACGCGTCAGCCGCCGACGCATCGCGCGCGGCGACGGGACGGGCTGCGCCGGGGCGACCGAGGTGGTCACGCGCCGAGCTCGAGCACGTCGTCTCCCACGGCTGCGGCGAGGTCCGGGTCGTGGGTCGCCATCACGATCGCGGCACCCCCGCGCTTGTCGTCGAGCAGGCGGTTGGCCAACCACTCCTGGCCGTCGGTGTCGAGGCGCTGCTCCGGCTCGTCGAGCACCAGCAGCCGGTACGGCCGGACGAAGGCCGTCGCCAGGGCGAGGCGCTGCCGCTGGCCGGACGACAGCGTGCCGGGGAACTGGTCGCGCACGGCGGCGATGCCGACCGCCTCCAGCACCGCCTCCGCCCGATCCGGCGGCTGGCCGTGGGCGCGAGCAAGGAGGTCGAGATGCTCGAGGACGGTGAGGTCGGGGAAGAAGTCCAGGTCACCGAGGACGGTGGCCACGTCCGCACGGAACCGCGGGTCGGACTCGTCCACGCGGCGGCCGTCGTACGACACCGTGCCCGACGTCGGCGGGTCGCCGACGAGGCAGCGCAGGAGCGTGGTCTTGCCCGACCCGTTCGGGCCACGCAGCACCAGGCAACGACCGGCCCGGACGTGGAACGTCACGTGGTCGAAGACGACGCGGTGCCCGTAGGCGTGCTGGAGATCGTCGACCGAGACCAGCGGGGGAGGTGTCTTCTTCGACTTGCGGCTCACCGCGTCAGTCTGCCACCGGCTTCCGAGGCGCCCGGCGACGCCGTCGACGCTCGACAGCCGTCGGCCAGAATGGGAAGGTGAGCGGGCGCTCAGTCGCTCACGCCCCCTGCTCCAGGAGCCCGCATGGCCGAGATCCACGGCACGTACGACGACCGTTTCCAGCCGCTGGTCGATGAGCTCGCCCGACGCGTGGACGCCGGCGAGGAGGTGGGAGCCTCTCTCGCCGTCGTGCAGGACGGCCGCCTGGTGGTCGACGTCTGGGGAGGCCATGCCGACGCCGGACGGACCACGCCGTGGGTCGAGGACACCGTCACCAACGTCTGGTCGTGCACCAAGACGGTGACCGCGCTCGCCGCCCTCGTGCTGCACGACCGCGGGCTGCTCGACGTGCACGAGAAGGTGGCGACGTACTGGCCGGAGTTCGCTGCGAACGGCAAGGCCGACGTCGAGGTGCGTCACCTGCTCGCCCACACCTCCGGCGTCGCGGCCATGGACCCGCCGTGCGTCGTCGAGGACCTCTTCGACTCTCGGCGCGCGGCGGAGAGGTTCGCCGCACAGGCACCCTGGTGGGAGCCGGGGACGGCGTCCGGCTACCACGCGATGAACTACGGCCACCTCGTCGGTGAGGTCGTACGCCGGGTCACCGGCCAGACGCTCAAGGAGTTCGTCGCCGCGGAGATCGCCGGCCCGCTCGGTGCCGACTTCACCATCGGGTTGCCGCGCGACGCGTACGACCGCGTGAGCGACATCATCGCCCCGACAGGTGTGGAGTTGCCTCCCGGCGTGCAGCCCGGTCCGCTCGCGATGCAGACGCTCGGCGGCCCGCCGCTGCACGCGAACGTCGCGCTCACCGATGCCTGGCGCAGCGCCGACATCGGTGGGGCGAACGGCCACGGCAACGCTCGGTCCCTCGCGACGATCCAGTCGGCGGTGAGCCACGACGGCATCGCCGTCGGCGGGCACAAGCTCCTCGGTCCGGAGACGATCGAGCTGGTCTTCGACGAGCAGGTCGAGGGTCGCGACCTCGTGCTGGGCGCGCCGCTCCGATGGGGCATCGGCTATGCCCTCGTGGACCGGGCGACACAGCCGTACCTTCCTGACGGTCGGATCTGCCACTGGGGAGGGTGGGGCGGCTCGTACGTCGTGAACGATCTCGACCGCCGGGTCACGGCGACGTACGCGATGAACCGGATGAGCAACGGCCTGCTCGGGTCGCGCCGCGGCGAGGGCTACCTCCGCGCGGTGTACGCCTGCCTGGACGCGTGACGTTCACGCGCCGAGGAGCTTGCGGAGCAGGTCGACCAGGCGGTCTCGCTCGTCGCTGGTGAGGCGTGCCGTCGCGTCGGCCTGCGCGGCGGCGAGGATCCGGTCCAGCGCCCCGAGCCGCGTGCGGCCGGTGGGGGTCAGTGCGATGAGGTTGCGGCGCCGGTCCTCCGAGTCGGGCTCGCGCACGACCAGCCCCTCGTTGCCGAGGATGTCGAGCAGGCGCACCATGTCGCTGCGGTCGACCCCGATGCTGTCGCTGAGCGCCGACTGGCTCATCGGTCCGCGCTCGTCGAGAGCGACGAGGACGGCGTAGTGGCTGCGGTGCGCGCCGGCTTCGCCGAGTGCTGCAGCGACGATGCGGCCGCTCGCCGACGCCGCCTGTGCGAGGAGCCAGCTCGGGAGTGCGGTCATCCGTCGAGGGGCATGGGCGAGATCCATGGCAGCAGGGTACTCGGAGTCATGGGTTGAACGAATCATGGGTATGGCCTATCGTTGGATATCCCAACGAATGACAGGGCCGCCCATGACCACCACTCCGACCACCCGTGACTCCCACACCGACCGCGTTGATCTCGTCGACCTCGTCTCGCGCCTCGGCCGGTGTCTCGACACGCGTGACTTCGACGGCCTGCGAGACGTCTTCGCACCGGACGGGCGCGTCGTCACGCTCGGCGGCACCGCGGAGGGGCACGACGCCCTCGTCGCGCAGGCTGCGCGGAAGCACTCGCAGGGCAACGTCTGGCACAGCGTGACCGGGCACGTGATCGACCTCGACGGCGACACTGCGACGATCCGGGCGAACCTGCTGGTCGCCTTCGCCGAGGGCGTCGCAGACCCGGCGCCGTTCCTGCTCGGGGAGGTCTACGACATGGAGGCACAGCGCGGCGACCGGGGCTGGCGGCTCACACGCATGAGCGCGACACCGGTCTGGTCGCTCAACAACCGGTTGCCCGCGGCCTGAGGTCGAGCGAGCCCTAGGCTGGCACCGTGACCGCCCCGTACGCCGTCCCCGGAGCCACGCACGTCTACTCCGGCAAGGTCCGCGACCTCTACGAGCTCGACAACGGCAACCTGCTCATGGTCGCCAGCGACCGGATCTCGGCGTACGACCACGCGCTCGACCCGCCGATCCCCGACAAGGGCGAGATCCTCACGCGGATGTCGCTGTGGTGGTTCGACCAGCTCCGCGACGTCGCGCCCAACCACGTCATCTCGACCGACGTGCCCGACGTCGTCGCCGGCCGCGCGATCGAGGTCGAGCGGCTCGACATGGTGCAGGTCGAGTGCATCGCCCGGGGCTATCTGACGGGCTCGGGGCTCAGCGACTACCGCGCCACGGGTGTCGTGTCGGGCATCGTGCTGCCCGACGGGCTCACCGACGGCTCCCCGCTGCCCGAGCCGATCTTCACGCCCAGCACGAAGGCGGCCTACGGCGGCCACGACGAGCCCATCTCGTACGAGCAGGTTGCCGGTCTCGTCGGGGAGGACCTCGCGGCGCAGCTGCGTGACCTCACGCTCGAGGTCTACCGCCGCGGTGAGGCGATCGCCCGTGAGCGCGGGATCATCGTCGCCGACACCAAGATCGAGATCGGCCTGCGGTCCGACGGCACGCTGGTCCTCGCCGACGAGCTCCTCACCTCGGACTCCTCCCGGTTCTGGCCGGCCGACCGGTGGGAGCCCGGCCACGTCCAGCCGTCGTACGACAAGCAGTTCGTCCGCGACTGGCTGACCTCGTCCGAGTCGGGGTGGGACCGCGCGGGAGACTCGGCCCCGCCGCGGCTCCCCGACGACGTCGTCGAGAAGACGCGCGCCCGCTACGTCGAGGCGTACGAGACCCTCACGGGCGAGACCTTCTAGTTGCGTTCCCGTCACGTCTGCCGCCCTCTCGGACCGGCTCGACGTGTTCCATGTCACTCTTGGGGCACCCGCACCGGCCGGTAGCCCCGCGGCTCCCCGGTGCAACCCCTGACGGACACCACGAACAGGAGCACTGCGGTGAGCAACCTGGCCTCCCTTCTCGAACGCTCGGCGACGTCGTACCCCGAGCGGGCCGCGATCGTCTTCGGTGACATGCGCCTGACCTACCCCCAGGTCGACGCGGCCGCGAACCAGGTCGCCAACCTGCTGGCGTCGCGTGGCATCGGCCGCGGCGACAAGGTCGCGCTGTCCTGCCCGAACCTCCCGTACTTCTCGGTCGTCTACTACGGCATCCTCAAGGCCGGTGCGACGGTCGTGCCTCTCAACGTCCTGCTCAAGGGGCGCGAGGTCGCGTACCACCTCGGCGACTCCGACGCGCGGGCGTACTTCGCCTTCCAGGGGACGCCCGAGCTGCCGATCGGTCAGGAGGCGTGGGACGGCTTCAACGCGACCGAGGGGTGCGAGCACTTCTTCCTGATCACGGCCGACCCGACTGCTCCGTCGCCGATCGAGGGCGCGGAGACCTTCGGTGCCGCGGTCGGCAACCAGCCGCCGACGTTCGACACGGTCGAGACCGCCGACTCCGACACCGCGGTGATCCTCTACACCAGCGGGACGACCGGTCAGCCCAAGGGTGCGGAGCTCTCGCACTCCAACATGATCAGCAACGCCCTCATCGGTGACCGGCTCTTCGGGGCCGACGCGGACGACCCGCACGTCTACCTCTGCGTGCTCCCGCTGTTCCACTCGTTCGGGCAGACGGTGATCCAGAACTCGGGCTTCGCCTATGGCGGCACCATCGTGATGCTCCCGCGCTTCGAGGCGGAGGCGGCGCTCCAGCTCATGGTCAAGGAGGGCGTGACCTTCTTCGCCGGCGTCCCCACGATGTACTGGGGGCTCCTCGGCGCACTCGAGGGGAGCGACGTCACCGCCGAGCAGGTCGCCCGTACGTTGAAGACGGCTGCCGCCGGCGGGTCGTCGCTCCCGGTGGAGATCATCAAGGAGTTCACGGCACGCTTCGGCATCGACATCCTGGAGGGGTACGGCCTCTCCGAGACCTCTCCGGTCGCCAGCTTCGCTCCGCTGGGCCAGCCCCCGCGTGCCGGGTCGATCGGCACCCCGATCCCCGACGTCGAGATGAAGCTCATCGACCCGGAGTGGAAGGAGATCACCGAGGTCGGCGAGATCGGTGAGATCGCGATCAAGGGCCCGAACGTCATGAAGGGCTACTACAACCGCCCCGAGGCGACCGCCGAGGTGATCAAGGACGGGTGGTTCCGGTCGGGCGACCTCGCGAAGAAGGACGAGGACGGCTACTACTACATCGTCGACCGCGCCAAGGACATGATCATCCGCGGCGGCTTCAACGTGTACCCGCGCGAGCTGGAGGAGGTGCTGATGTCGCACCCGTCGGTCTCGCTGGTCGCGGTCGTCGGTGTGCCGCACGACAGCCACGGCGAGGAGGTCAAGGCCGTCGTCATCAAGAACCCCGGCGACGAGACGACCGAGGAGGAGCTGATCGCGTGGGCCAAGGAGCAGATGGCGGCCTACAAGTACCCCCGCATCGTCGAGTTCCGTGACCAGCTCCCGATGACGAGCACCGGCAAGATCCTCAAGCGCGAGCTCTGACCCGTACGCCCCGTCCCCGCACGCCCCGTCCGCGTTTCGATGGGTTCCGGTCGCTCTCCCGGTGAGAAACCGACCGCAACCCCTCACAACGGGGACGGGGCGGCGACGGCGGCCCCGCTAGACTCGGGGCCGGAAACCCGTACCGCCTCCCAAGGAGTGCCACCGTGGCTCGTGTCGTCGTCGACGTCATGCCCAAGCCCGAGATCCTCGACCCCCAGGGCAAGGCGGTGCACGGTGCGCTCGACCGCCTCGGATTCGCCGGGGTCGCCGACGTCCGTCAGGGCAAGCGGTTCGAGCTGGAGGTGGAGGGCGAGATCACCGAGGAACGCCTCGCGGAGATCCGCAACATCGCCGAGACTCTCCTCTCCAACCCCGTGATCGAGGACTTCGCGGTCCGGATCGAGGAGTCGATCGTGCCCGAGGGCCCGGCCGCATGAGAGTCGGCGTCGTCACCTTCCCCGGCTCGCTGGACGACATCGACGCCCAGCGTGCCGTACGCCTCGCCGGTGCCGAGCCCGTCGCGCTCTGGCACGGCGACCACGACCTGCGGTCCGTCGACGCGGTCGTGCTCCCCGGCGGGTTCTCGTACGGCGACTACCTCCGCTGCGGCGCCATCGCCCGCTTCGCGCCGGTGATGACCGAGGTCGTCGCGGCGGCGCACGAGGGCATGCCGGTTCTCGGCATCTGCAACGGCTTCCAGATCCTGTGCGAGTCGCACCTCCTCCCCGGAGCCCTGATCCGCAACGACCACCGCAAGTTCGTCTGCCGCGACCAGCGGCTCCGCATCGACAACGCCGCCACCGCCTGGACCAGCGCGTACGAGGCGGGCGACGAGGTCGTCATCCCGCTCAAGAATGGTGAGGGTGGCTTCGTCGCCGACGACCTGGTGCTCGACGTCCTGGAGGGCGAGGGGCGTGTGGTCGCGCGCTACGTCGGCGACAACCCCAACGGCTCGATGCGAGGCATCGCCGGGATCACCAACGAGCGCGGCAACGTGGTGGGCCTCATGCCGCACCCCGAGCACGCGGTCGAAGACCTGTGCGGCCCGGGCACCGACGGGCTGGGCTTCTTCACGTCGGTGCTGACCGCGCTCGTCAGGTAGCCGGGCGACCAGCGTCGTACGAAGGAGCATCATGGTGCAGGCAGAAGCCAACGTCGAGGTCGTGGACAACGCCGACGACAGCCGGTACGACCTCCTGGTCGACGGCGAGCTCGGCGGGACCATCGTCTACCGGGACCCGCGTCGCGGTGTGCGCCAGCTCGTGCACACCGAGGTGAAGCCCGAGCTGAGCGGGCGTGGCCTCGCCGCGGTGGTCGCGAAGGCCGCTCTCGACGACATCCGCGCCAAGGGCTGGAAGGTCGTCGCGACCTGCCCCTACATCGCCTCCTACGTCGGCAAGCACCCCGAGTACGAGGACCTGGTCGAACCCCGCTGACCCGTCCCGGACGTGGATCCCGGCGTTCGATTCGCGGAGCGTCCCCGATCGGGTGAGGATCGGAGAGCCCCCGAACGACGTCGAAGAGCCGCACTCGGGGGTCTTGTCCATGATCACGAAGCTCGTCCTGTGGACGGTCACCGCATCGGTGGTCGCCACGCTGAGCCTCGTGGGAGGTGCAGGGAAGGGGCCGACCGGTGATCCTGCGGAGAGCCTGGAGCGCATGCTCGTCGCGATGGGCAGCGCTGACTACGAGGCCGCGTGCGAGATGATGGCCCACCGTCAGGGCCCGCTCGCCGACGATGCTCGCTCCGAGTGCGCCGAGACGATGCGGGTCTACGCCGAGGGGATCAGGCCCGGCGCCGTACGCCGGCTGCGCGACGTGGAGGTGTCGGAGGTCCCGGCTCACGGCTCGCGGGTCGAGATCCCCGGCGCCGACATCGTCGGTGCTCCGGCTCCCTTCAGCGAGGACGTCTACGAGCTGGTCCGTGTCGAGGACAAGTGGTACGTGGTGGCGGGCTGACGTGCGAGCTTCCCCCGAGCGCTCCGTCCCGAGACCCCTGGTGGTCCTGGCCGCGCTCGTCTTCGCGGCGACCGGGGTCGCCCTGATCACGCTCGCTATCGGGCTCGGCTCGGTCGGAGTCGACGGGCACGGTGCGGCTTCCGCGTCGGTGGCCCCTCCGCCGAGGTCACCCACGGCCGCCCTCGAGCAGATGCTCACCGCGTTGGGCCGCGAGGACGTGCGTGCGGCGTGCGAGGTCGCGGCGCCGGACGGCTTCCCGATCAGGTCGCGGGAGGCGCTCGCACGGTGCGAAGGTCAGCTGCGCGACCAGCTCGACGACCTCGATCGTCGCCTCCTCGCGGCATACCGCGGGATCGAGGTGCGGGGCGCGCGCGTGGACGGCAACAGCGCGACGGTGCACCCGCGCCAGATCGCCGGTGCTCCGGTCAGCATGGGCAACGCGGTGTTCGCCCTCGTCGAGGCCGGCGGGGTCTGGTACGTGATCGTCTGAGGCGGTGGTCCGTCGATCGGGATCGGCGACATGAGGGGCGGCAACATGGGCCATCCTGAAAGGATGTTCCTCCGCACTCCCCGCCTCCCGAAGAACGTCGCGCTCCTCGGGCCGGCGTTCGTCGCCGCGGTCGCGTACGTCGATCCGGGCAACGTGGCCACGAACGTCACCGCGGGGGCGACATTCGGGTACACGCTGGTGTGGGTGGTCGTCCTCGCGAACGCGATGGCGGTCGTGGTCCAGTACCTGTCCGCCAAGCTGGGCCTGGTCACCGGGCGGTCTCTCGCGACGCACATGGGTGAGACGCTCCCGCGCCCGGCGCGGATCGCCTACTGGCTGCAGGCGGAGGCCGTCGCGATCGCCACCGACGTCGCGGAGGTGGTCGGCGGCGCGCTCGCGCTCTACCTTCTCTTCGACCTCCCGCTGGTCTCCGGCGCCCTCGTGACCGTCGCCGTCTCGATGGTGGTCCTGCGGGTCGGCGACCGGTTCGGGCAGAGCGCGCTCGAACGCGTCGTGATGGCGTTCCTGCTGCTCATCGCGGTCGGGTTCACCGCCGGTCTCGTGGTCGCCCCGCCGGAGCCCGCCGCCGTCGCCGAAGGGCTCGTGCCCACCTTCGCCGGGACGGAGAGCGTGCTGCTCGCGTCCGCGATCATCGGGGCCACGGTGATGCCGCACGTGATCTATCTGCACTCCGGACTCACCGCCGGGCGGCTCGGGCGGCGTGGCGAGCGCCGGACGGTCTCCGAGCTGCTCGCTGTGACGCGGATCGACGTGGTGGTCGCCCTCGTCATCGCCGGCTCGCTGAATCTCGCGTTGCTCCTGATGGCCGCGTCGAGCCTGTCCGGCCTGGAGGGGACGGACACGCTCGAGGGGGTGCACGCCCTGATGACCTCCGAGCTCGGGTCGGGTGTCGCGCTGCTCTTCGCCGTGGCGCTCCTGGGTTCTGGCCTCGCCTCGACCTCGGTGGGGTGTGCGGCGGGCGCGGAGGTGATGCACGGGCTGCTCCGCATCCGCGTGCCGGTGGTCGCCCGGCGGATCGTCACGGTGATCCCCGCGCTGGTGATCCTCGTGCTCGGGGTCGAGCCGTCGTGGGCGCTGGTGGGCTCACAGGTCGTGCTCTCGATGGGCATCCCGTTCGCGCTGGTGCCCTTGCTGTGGCTCACCGCACGACCCGCGGTGATGGGAGAGGCGGTCAACCGGCGGATCACGACGGCGCTCGCTGCCCTGGTCGCGACGTTGGTGATCGTGCTCAACGTGGCGCTCCTGGTGCTGACCTTCGCCTGAGACCACACCGGCGTCGGGGAGACAGCACCGGTTGTCGGCGGTCCGCACTAGGCTCCCCGCCATGGATCAACGGGTCAGCTTCCTCACTCTGGCCGTGGCCGACGTCGCTGCGAGCCGCACGTTCTTCGTCGACGGTCTGGGCTGGACGGCGAGCCTCTTCGTCCCCGGGGAGGTGCTGATGATCAAGGTCGCCGACCGGGTCGTCCTGTCACTGTGGGACCGCCGTGCGTTCGAGGAGGAGGTCGGGCCGATCGCGACAGGCGGCGGCTTCGCGCCGATGACGCTCGCGCACAACGTCGCCACCCCCGCCGAGGTCGACGAGGTCCTGGAGGAGGCCGTCGCCGCCGGAGCAGCTCTCCGCTCGCCCGGCACCCGGCGGGAGTGGGGCGGCTACAGCGGATACTTCCTCGACCCTGACGGCTACGCGTGGGAGGTCGCCTACAACCCGGGCGAGATCGGGCGCGACCTCCTGCCCTGAGACGGTCTCTTGGCCCCGCAGTTAGGGTGCCTGACATGAGCATCGTGGCGCAGCCGGAGTCGTCCGCCACCAAGGGCCGGCGCGCCCCTCTCGCGTTCGAGGTCGTCTCCAGCGACCGGCTCACCCGGCACATCCAGCGTGTCGTGCTCGGCAGCCGTCAGTTCGACGAGTTCGCCCGCAGGTTCGGTGGATTCACCGACTCCTACGTCAAGCTCGTGTTCCTCGTCGACGGTGTGGACTACCCCGATCCGCTTGACCTCGACGTCGTCCGTGGCTCCTACCCGCCCGAAGCCCAGCCCGTCGTCCGGACCTACACCCTCCGCAGGATCGACGTCGAGCACTGCCGCATCACCATCGACTTCGTCGTCCACGGTGACTCCGGTGTCGCCGGCCCCTGGGCAGTCCGAGCCGTGCCTGGCGACGTGCTGCACCTGACGGGCCCTGGAGGCGCGTACGCCCCGGACCCGTCCGCCGCGTGGCACCTGCTTGCGGGTGACGAGGCGGCGCTGCCCGCGATCCAGGCCGCGCTCGAGGCGATGCCTGCCGGCGCCCGGGTCCACGCCTACGTCGAGGTCGACGGTCCCGAGGACGAGCAGCCGGTGGTCTCCGAGGCCGACGTGACGCTGACGTGGTTGCACCGTGACGGAGCGCCCGCCGGCACCACCACGCTCCTTGCCGACGCCGTCCGCGCCCATGACTGGGCGGCCGGTGAGCCGCACGTGTTCGTGCACGGCGAGTGCGGTCTTCTCAAGCAGCTCCGCTCCTACCTTCTCCATGAGCGGGGCGTGCCGCGCGAGCGACTCTCGCTGTCGGGCTACTGGCGCTGCGGCGAGACCGAGGAGGGCTTTCGGGCCTGGAAGAGCGCCCAGCCCAAGGTCTGACACGGCGCCTGGGCCGTGCCGCGGCTCAGAAGTAGTCGGTCATGTACGGCGTTGCCGCGAAGGCAGCATCGAGCAGCGGGTCGTCCTCCGGGTCGCCTCCGTCGGCGAGCCCCGAAGCGCGCAGGGTGGCGAGCGGCGTCCCACCGAAGAGCGCCGCGGCCCCGCGCGGCCCGAGCGCCACGCCGCCCGCCCCTTCGGTACGGCGCAGCACCCCCTGACCACCGGACACCACGAGCAGGTGTCGACCCGACGAGCCTTCGTGGAGCGGATCGGTGAGGACCAGGGGCACCTCGACGTCGATCGCGGCCGGGAAGCCGCGGGCGGCGACGGCGCCGGGGGCGTCGACCAGCCGCAGCATCCACCACTGCGTCTGGTGCACGGCCACCTCGTTGTCGGGCAGCATCCAGAACAGCGGGTCGTGCGGCCCCAGAGCGACCCGTACCGAGGACCGTGTGGACGACCCGGACCCGACGAGTCGCCACAACGCCCGCAGCGTCGAGGTCGATGCGGCACCCAGAGTCTGGACGTCCAGGTGGTCACCGGCGAAGGCGTACGAGACGACCCCGTCGTCGGCGAGGTAGGTCAGGATCTCGTCGTCGGCCAGGTCGACGGCCACCTCGAGGGGATCCCAGTCGAAGGGGCCGCTCTGGCGACGCGCCTGGTATCCGGCCGCGAGGAGGCGGGTCAGCTCGGCGGCGTCCTCAGGCCCGCCGCGGCGGAGCCGGACCGGCTCTCCGGAGAACCGCCTCAGCGCCTCGGTCGAGACCTCGACGACCCGCCGGGTGCCGGTGATCTCGTAACCGACCGCGCGGTACGGAGCAGTCGTCGCCGGATAGAGCGCAGAGACCAGGAACCCGAGCTCGCGGGAGCGCTCGAGCACCGCGCGCATGAGTGCTGAGCCGACGCCGCTCCCACGGTGCTCGGGCGCCACCACGACGCCGCCGATCCCCGCCATCGGCAGGCGACGCCCTCCCCACCACTGCCCGAAGGCGTTGATGCGCGCTGTCGCGACGACCGTGCTGCCGTCGTAGGCCGCCAGCTGTCGACCGGCGTCGACGGCTCGCGCGACCATGCCCTTCCACTGGTCGACGTCGGTCGACGAGAGCGGACCGAAGGACCGCGAACGGACGTCGAGCGCCGCATCGAGGTCGTCGAGGCCGAGGTCACGAATCTCCACCGCACGACCGTAGTGGCTGCCTGAGCCGCGAGCGATGGAAATACGCGAGATCCGGGAGGCTGCCGGTGGTTAGCGTCGTGGCATGCACATCATCGAGGTCGGCACGACCGACAACATCGAGGGAGCCGCGTACGGGGCGGGCGTCTCGATCATCCAGTCGGACACCCAGGTCGAGGGCAGCGGCCCGCGGCTGCACACCCATCCGTACGCCGAGACGTTCCTGATCCATGCCGGGAGCGCACTGTTCACCGTCGACGGTGAGGAGCTCGTGGGGCGTGCAGGCCACGTGATCGTCGTCCCGCCCGACACCCCGCACAAGTTCCGCGTGCTGCCGGGCGGCTACCGCGCGACGCACATCCACGCCAACGACACCTTCGTGACGGACTGGCTGGAGTAGGCGCCTGGCAGCGACGACTACGCTGGTGCCGTGACCGACGCGCCTGCCGCCACCGTTTCCTCCGCGAAGCCCCGCCTCGACACCGTCGAGAACGCCGCCGCCACCCCAGACCGGGAGCTGCCGTGGGCGGAGCTGGGACTGAAGCCCGATGAGTACGAGCAGATCGTCGAGATCCTGGGGCGCCGCCCGACCGGCGCCGAGCTCGCGATGTACTCCGTGATGTGGAGCGAGCACTGCTCCTACAAGTCGAGCAAGGTGCACCTCAAGAAGTTCGGCGAGCTCCCCCAGGAGACGCCGCTCGGCAAGACGCTCGCCGGGATCGGTGAGAACGCCGGCGTGATCGACGTCGGCCAGGGCTACGCGGTCACCTGCAAGGTCGAGTCCCACAACCACCCCAGCTACGTCGAGCCGTACCAGGGCGCCGCCACCGGTGTCGGCGGCATCGTCCGCGACATCCTCGCGATGGGCGCCCGCCCAGTTGCGGTGATGGATCCCCTGCGCTTCGGCCCCCTCGACGCCCCGGACACCAGGCGCGTGATGCCGGGGATCGTCGCCGGCGTCGGCGGCTACGGCAACTGCCTCGGTCTGCCGAACATCGGGGGCGAGGTCGTCTTCGACGAGACCTATCTGGGCAACCCGCTCGTCAACGCCCTCTGCGTCGGCGTCCTGCGCCACGAGCAGCTGCACACCGCTCACGCGTCGGGCGAGGGCAACAAGGTCGTCCTGTACGGCGCTCGCACCGGCGGCGACGGCATCGGCGGTGTCTCGGTGCTCGCGTCGGAGACCTTCAGCGACTCAGGGCCGACGAAGCGCCCGAGCGTCCAGGTCGGCGACCCCTTCATGGAGAAGCTGCTCATCGAGTGCACGCTCGAGCTCTTCGACGCCGGCGTGGTGGCCGGCATCCAGGACCTCGGCGGCGCCGGTCTGTCGTGCGCGACGAGCGAGCTCGCCAGTGCCGGTGACGGCGGGATGCACGTCGAGCTCGACACGGTCCCGCTGCGCGACTCCACGCTCTCTCCGGAGGAGATCCTCATGAGCGAGTCGCAGGAGCGGATGATGGCGGTCGTGGAGCCCGACCACCTCGACGCCTTCATGGAGATCTGCGCGAAGTGGGACGTCGAGGCCACCGTCGTCGGTGAGGTCACCACGACAGGGCGCCTGGTCATCGACTGGCACGGCGAGACCGTCGTCGACGTGCCGCCGCGCTCGGTCGCGCACGACGGTCCGACCTACGAGCGCCCGTACGCCCGGCCCGCCTGGCAGGACGCGCTGCAGGCCGACACCGCCGCCACGCTGGCACGTCCGTCGAGCGGCGACGAGCTGCGGGCCGCACTCCTCGACGTCCTCGGCTCTCCGAACCAGGCCGACAAGTCGTGGGTCACCGACCAGTACGACCGCTACGTCCGGGGCAACACCGTCCTGGCGCAGCCCGAGGACGCCGGTGTGGTCCGGATCGACGAGGAGACCAACCTCGGCGTCGCGCTCTCAACCGACTGCAACGGACGCTTCGCCAAGCTCGACCCGTACGCCGGCGCGCAGCTCGCCCTCGCGGAGTCGTACCGCAACGTCGGGGTCGCGGGTGCCCTGCCGCTGGCGGTGACCGACTGCCTCAACTTCGGCTCTCCGGAGGACCCGGCCGTGATGTGGCAGTTCGAGCAGGCCACGTCGGGCCTCAAGGACGCCTGCGCCGCGCTCGGCATCCCGGTCACCGGCGGCAACGTGTCGTTCTACAACCAGACCGGCGAGACGGCGATCCTGCCCACCCCGGTCGTGGGTGTGCTCGGCGTGATGACCGACGTCACCAAGCGGGTGAGGCAGGGCTTCGCCGCCGAGGGTGACGTGGTCCTCCTGCTCGGCACCACGCGCGAAGAGCTCGACGGTTCGGCGTGGTCGCAGGTGGCGCACGGCCACCTGGGTGGACGTCCGCCCCAGGTCGACCTTGCGGCCGAGAAGGCGCTCGCGGACCTGATGGTGGAGGTGGCGCGGCGTGAGCTCGCCACCGCCGCGCACGACCTCTCCGACGGCGGTCTGGCCATCGCCCTCGCTGAGGCGGCGATCCGCCACGGTGTCGGCGCGACGGTGTCGCTCGACGGAGGGTCCTTCGGTGGGGACGACTTCGTGCCGCTGTTCTCCGAGTCCACGGCCCGGGCCCTGGTGGCGGTCGCGCCCGACCACGTCGAGGGGTTCACCGACCTTGCCGCGTCGTACGGCGTCCCGGTCACGCGGATCGGTGAGACCGGAGGAGAGGCGCTGACGGTCGAGGGGGCGTTCTCCGTCCCGGTGGCGGAGCTTCGAGACCGCTGGTCGACCACCATCCCGGCCGCCATGGGGGCCTGAGCGCCGGTGTTCCCCACCCGCGCCTACCGGGCGGACGCCGAGGCGGTCGTGTCGCTGCGCGACGACCTCGCACGGTGGCAGCTCGGGTCAGGCATCACCCAGTGGCAGCCCGGTGAGATTACGGCGGACGAGGTGCGCGACCAGATCGCCCGGCAGCAGTGGTGGGTCGTCCGCGACGACGGAGCGATCAGCGCGACGGTCCGGGTGCTCGAGGCCGACCCCGCCATCTGGGACGATCTCGTCGATCCTGCGGCCGACGACGCGCTGTACGTGCACGGGCTGATGGTGCGGAGGGCCCACCGTGGACGCGGGCTCGGTGGAGCGCTGCTGGACTGGGTGGCCGGTCGCGCCCGCGACGCGGGGCGTACCAGCGTTCGGCTCGACTGCGCGGCGGCCAACGCCGGGCTTCGTGCGTACTACGCCGACCTCGGGTTCGTCGAGCGCGGCGATCGTGAGTTCCCAGGGCGGTGCAAGACCCTGGCACGGTTCGAGAAGCCGGTTGGCTGACCCCTCAGCGCCCGGTGCCGGCGAGGTCGGTGTCGCTCTCTGACGCGAGGTAGGTCCCGTGTCCCTCGACGACCAGCCCGTCGCGGAGCCGCAGCACCTCGCACACGAGCCCGCCCTTCTGGTTGCGGTAGTGGATGACGAGGGTGTCCAGCCCGGCGTACGCGCCGAGCACCTCGAACCGCAGGTCCGGCACGTGACGGAGGCCTTCGGTCCAGTAGTGCCGCAGGGCCCCCTTGCCGCGCAGCACACCGGCGCTGTCGGGGAGGAGCGCAGCGGCGACGGGGGAGCTGAAGACGACGTCGTCGGCGAAGTGGGCGAGAACGGCCTCGACGTCGTGGGCGTTCCAGGCGGCGCACCACTGGTCGGCGAAGGCGCGTGGGTGTGACGGCTCCATCAGTCCACCGTAGAGCGGCCGACGGACAGCGCTCCACTGCCGACGCGTGGCACACTCTCCACCCATGTGGACACCGTGGTCCCGTCGCTCGCTCGGGTCGGCCGAGGACCGGGCGACGTACGAGACGCTGCACACGGCCTCGCTGGCCGCGCCGGCGCTGCGCCGGGGCCTCGACGAGGACAGCGCCTCCGCCTCGCTCAAGCACCTGCGGACGCTCCTCGGCGCACCGTCGGTCGCGCTCACCGACACCGAGCAGGTCCTCGCGGTCGAGGGCTCCCGCGAGCGGCGCTCGGACGCGATGGAGCTCGCGAGACAGGCGATCGCGGCTGGCGCCACGCAGGCGTTCAGCACCCCGCACGCGCACTACCCGCACGCGATCGTGGCACCGCTGACCGTCGAGGACACCGTCGTCGGTGCCCTCGTGGTGAGGTCACCGACCAGCTCGGCCGGTCTGGCCCGCGCGACGACGGAGGTCGCGCGCTGGATGTCCAGCCAGCTCGAGCTGGCCGAGCTCGACAAGTCCCGTACCGCGCTGATGGAGGCCGAGCTGCGGGCGCTGAGAGCCCAGATCTCACCGCACTTCGTCTACAACTCCCTCGGCGCGATCGCGTCGTTCGTCCGGACCGACCCCGAGCGGGCGCGCGAGCTGCTGCTCGAGTTCGCCGACTTCACCCGCTACTCGTTCCGGCGCCACGGGGAGTTCACCACCCTGGCCGACGAGCTGCAGTCGATCGAGCGCTACCTCGTGCTCGAGAAGGCCCGCTTCGGCGACCGCCTCCACGTCACCGTGCAGGTGGCTCCCGAGGTCCTCTCCGTCCGGCTCCCCTTCCTCTCGATCCAGCCGCTGGTCGAGAACGCCGTACGTCACGGGCTGGAACGCAAGGCCGACGGCGGCACGGTCGTCGTGATCGCCCGCGACGCGGGCAACGAGGCGGTGATCACCGTCGAGGACGACGGGGTCGGGGAGGACCCGGACCGCGTACGCCGTGCCCTCGCCGGCGACAGCGCGGGGGACTCGGTGGGCCTGGGCAACGTCGACGAGCGGATGCGCACCGTCTACGGCAACGCGTACGGGATCGTCATCGAGACCGCGCCGAGCGCCGGCACGAAGGTCACCGTCCGGGTGCCCAAGTACGCGCCGGGCGCCGAGAGATGAGGGTCCGGCCGCACCAGACGTGACGCAGGCCACACCGCACACCTACACTCGTGCGCCATGGGTCTGAACGTTCTCGTCGCCGACGACGAGCAGCCGGTCCTCGACGAGCTCGTCTATCTCCTCGAGCGCGACGAGCGGATCGACCACGTCCGGGCCGTCGGCTCCGGCGCCGACGTCCTGCGAGCGCTGGAGGCCGACCCTGTCGACGCCGTCTTCCTCGACATCGCGATGCCGGCCCTGTCGGGCCTGGAGGTGGCGCGGGTCCTCGCCCGCTTCCGCAGCCAGCCCAAGGTCGTGTTCGTGACCGCGCACGAGGACCACGCCGTCGACGCCTGGGACCTCGACGCGGTCGACTACGTGCTCAAGCCGGTCGCGGAGGATCGTCTCCGCGAGTCCGTGCGCCGGATCTGCGGTGCCCGGTCGCCGCTGACGTCGTCGGTGACGGCGGACGACGACGTCGTCGCGGTCGAGCTCGCCGGCGTCACACGCTTCGTCGCGCGCAGCAGCGTGGCCTACGTGGAGGCGCAGGGCGACTACGTCCGGCTCCACACCGTCGAGGGCGACAGCCACCTGCTCCGTACGGCGTTGGTGACCTTGGAGCACGAGTGGGCGTCCGCCGGGTTCGTCCGGATCCACCGCAGTCTGCTGGTGGCGTCGTCGCGGGTGCGGGAGGTGCGGATGATCGCCGGCCGATGCTCCGTCCTCGTCGACGCCGGGGGCCCGCCGTACACCGAGCTGCAGGTCGCTCGCCGCCACACACGCGACCTGCGGGAGCTCGTCCAGCAGCGGTCCCGCTCCGGTGGTGGGGTGTCGTGACGGGCACCGACCCGGCGGTCGACCGGGTCCGCATCACCAGCCCTCACACGACCGCTCGTCCTCGCCGGCGCCGCACGGTCGTGCAGGAGATCGACGAGGAGACTGCCATCGGCGAGGTCTACGTGCGGTCGCTGGTGCGCTCGCAGCTGCGCCTTGCGCTGGTCGTCGCGGCCGTGGTCGCCGCCGCGATCGGGGGACTGCCGATCCTTTTCATGGTCGCCGATCTCGAGGCCGTCCAGGTCGGACCCCTCCCGTTGCCGTGGTGGGTCCTCGGCGTCGGGGTCTATCCGGTGCTGTTCCTGATCGGCTGGGCGTTCGTGGTGGCCTCGGAGCGCAACGAGCGTGCGTTCAGCGATCTCGTCGAACGCCCCTGACCGGGGCAAGGAGCATCCCCCGTGAGCAGCACGTACGCCGCGGTCGCCGTGGCGGTGGTCGCGCTCGCGACCCTCGGCATCGGCCTGTTCGGGCTGCGGTTCAGCAGGACCACCTCCGACTTCTACGTCGCGTCGAGATCGGTGAGCCCGCTCTGGAACTCGTCGGCGATCGGCGGCGAATATCTCTCTGCGGCGTCGTACCTGGGCATCGCCGGATTGATCCTGACCTACGGCGCGGACATGGTGTGGTTCCCGGTCGGGTGGACGGCCGGTTATCTGGTCCTCCTCGCGTTCGTCGCCGCCCCGCTGCGGCGGTCGGGCGCCTACACGCTTCCCGACTTCACGCAGATGCGTGTGCAGTCGACGACCGCGCGCGCGGTCGCGTCGATGCTGGTGGTGGTCATCGGCTGGCTCTATCTCATGCCGCAGTTCCAAGGCGCCGGGCTCGTCCTGCACACCGTGACGGGAGCACCGACGTGGGTCGGGTCGGTGATGGTCGCCGTGATCGTCGTCGTCAACGTGATCTCCGGCGGCATGCGCAGCATCACCTTCGTGCAGGCCTTCCAGTACTGGCTCAAGCTCACCGCGCTGCTGGTGCCGCTGGTGTTCCTGCTGCACGCCTGGACCGACGACGGGAGGCCGACCCCTGCCGACGCCGGGGCCTCGGCAGCCTGGTTGTCGCCGATGGCCGCGGACGCGCCCGGTCTGGCGCTCTATGCGACGTACTCGCTGATCGTGGCGACGTTCCTCGGAACCATGGGCCTTCCGCACGTCGTGGTGCGGTTCTACACCAATCCTGACGGGCGCGCGGCACGCCGGACGACCCTGCTCGTGCTGGCGCTGCTCGGCGTCTTCTACCTCCTTCCGACGGCGTACGGCGTCATCGGCAGGGTCTACGCCGCCGACCTGGTCGCCACCGGCAACACCGACATCGTGGTGCTGGAGCTGCCGATGCGGATGATCGGCGGGTCGCTCGGTGACCTGCTGGGCGCGCTGCTCACCGCGGGTGCGTTCGCCGCCTTCTTGTCGACGTCCTCCGGCCTGACGATGTCGGTCGCCGGGGTGCTCGCCCAGGGATCGGTGGGTCGGCGCGTCCTCGGACCGGTCGCCGGACTGCGCGCCGGCGCCGTGGTGGGCACGGTGTTCCCGCTCGTGCTCGCGCTGGCCTCGGACCAGATCGCGGTCGCGAGCTCGGTCGGCTTCGCCTTCGCGGTAGCCGCGTCCACGTTCTGCCCGCTCCTCGTCCTGGGCATCTGGTGGCGACGCCTGACCGCAGCGGGCGCCGTCGCGGGGATGCTCGCCGGCGGGATCGGCGCCGGAGGTGCGGTCGTCGCGACGATCGTGCGCGGGAGTGACGACGGCTGGCTCGACCTTCTCTTGTCGCGACCCGCCGCCTGGTCGGTGCCGATCGCCTTCGCCACCATGGTGGCCGTCTCGCTGGCGACCCAGAACCGGCGACCCTCCAACGTCGCGCGGACCATGGTCCGGCTGCACACCCCCGAGCGGCTGCTGCTGGATCGGGCGGACGGTCCCTAGCTCGGCCGCTCGATGATGTCGCGGTCGCGGGGCAGCTTGCGGACACCCACCAGCCGCGCCACCGGCCCGGCGAGGAAGAGCAGAAGAAGCCAGAACATCCCGACGCTCGGCGCCACCAGGTCGAGGAGGAACGCGAGCAGCAGCAGGCCCAGGGCGACGAGCCCTCCGCGGACGTCGAGCTGTCCCCGTACATCGCTCCGTTGGAGATCGGGGTGGCGCACGGTGAGCCACTGGATGACGGCCAGGCACGCGCTCGCGACGATCAGCACGCCGATGTAGAGCGAGTTTCCCCCTCTGGTGTCGCTGCTCAGCTCACCGAGGAGCTGGGTCGTGAAGGGGATGAAGACGATGCTGGCCAACCAGACGAAGTTGGTCCAGAGGATGGCGTTGGAGTAGTCGCGCAGATGCTCGAACAGTCGGTGGTGACCGACCCAGAAGTGCGCGATGACCGCGAAGCTGAGCGCGAACGCGACGAACGTCCAGCGTTCGTCGGCCAGCACGGACGCGACCGAGTGGGACCGTCCGTCCGTGACGAGGTCCATGAGGGGAAGCACGAGGAGGGTGATCGCGATCGCGACCGCGGCGTCGGTGAAGTTGACGAGCCGGTCCAGGCCGCGGTCCGTGTGAGTTCCCGCCATCCGTCCACTGTAGGAAGAGCCGGACGATGCGGCGCGGGCAAGCAGCAGCCGCGGACGCGTACCCGGCACCGAGGGGTGCCGAGGACGGCCGCGGCTGCTGGCCGAGAGGTCGTGGGGAGTCGCGTCAGCGACCGCGGCGCCCGGCCTGGGACGAGAACGAGGCAGCCCCACCGGAGCGCGAGGAGCTCGAGCTCGAGGCCGAGCCGCTGCCGCTTCGTGTGGCCGTCCCGCCACCGGAGCGACGTCGACGCGAACCGCTGCTGCTGCGGGCGCCCTCGCCGGAGCGCTGGCCCCCGCCGTTGTTGCCCCGGCCACCACTCCCGCGACCGCCGCTACGGCCACCGTTGCCGCGAGCGCTGGCCGCCGCGGCAGCGACGAGCGCCGGGGGCGGCGAGACGCGCTCGGCCTGCGGGCCGACGAGCGAGCCGATGATCTCGGAACCGGCGGCGACCTCGTGGTCGGTCGGCTTGATCGAGGCCGCGCGCATCAGCGTACGGACGTCGCGGCGCTGCTCGGGTGTCGCGATGGTGACGACGACGCCCGAGGCGCCGGCACGTGCCGTACGGCCCGAGCGGTGGAGGTACGCCTTGTGCTCGGTCGGCGGGTCGACGTGCACGACGAGCGAGACGTCGTCGACGTGGATGCCGCGGGCCGCGATGTCGGTGGCGACCAGGACTCGGACGGTGCCGTCGGAGAACGCCGAGAGATTGCGCTGGCGTGCATTCTGGCTCAGGTTGCCGTGAAGGTCGACGGCCGGGATCCCGGAGTCCGTGAGCTTCTTCGCGAGCTTCTTGGCCGCGTGCTTGGTACGGGTGAAGGCGAGCGTCTTGCCCTCGCCGCCGACCAGCTGGTTGATGAGCGACTGCTTGCCGTCGTGGGTCACGGAGAGCACGTGGTGCTCCATGTCCGGGACGTGCGACGTCGCCTCGTCCACCGAGTGGGTGACCGGGTTGTGGAGGTAGCGCTTGACGAGGGTGTCGATCCCGTTGTCGAGCGTCGCCGAGAAGAGCAGGCGCTGCGCGTCCCGCGGGGTCCGGTCGAGGATCCGCTTGACGCCGGGGAGGAACCCGAGGTCGGCCATGTGGTCGGCCTCGTCGAGCACGGTGACCTCGATGTCGCTCAGGTCGCAGTGACCCTGAGCCATCAGGTCCTCGAGCCGACCCGGGGTGGCGACGACGACGTCGACACCGTTGCGGAGCTTGGTCACCTGTGGGTTCTGGCCGACACCGCCGAAGATCGTCATGGTGCGCATCTGCATCGCCTGGGCGAGCGGCTGGAGCGTCTCGTGGACCTGGGTCGCGAGCTCGCGCGTCGGGACGAGGACCAGCGCGCGGGGGTTCTTGGCGCGCCGGCGGCGACCGCTGGCGGCGAGGACGGCGAGTGTCGGCAGGCTGAAGGCGACGGTCTTGCCGGAGCCGGTACGGCCTCGACCGAGCACGTCACGACCCGCGAGCGAGTCGGGCAGGGAGGCCGCCTGGATGGGGAAGGGGGTGGTGATGCCGCGCTCCGCGAGGGAGGCGACGAGAGGTGCAGGTACGCCGAGATCGGCGAAGGTGGGCACAGGGGTGTCCTTCAAGTCGTGGGGGTGGCCGTGATTGCAGCCACTCACGAATGAGGACGGGAGGGCGCGGGGTGCGCGCCGCTCGAGCAGACGACCGCGGACGCCGGATGCGTCCTTCGTCGACAGTACCCGGGATGCGGCCGTGACGACGAATCGAGTGGTGCTGATCACACACGTCCTGACCCTGGGGACCCCTACATTGCGGGGATGGGCACCACGGCCCCGATGGTCGGTGGACACCAACGTGAGACGTCGCCCGTGCCTGCGTACGCACGGGTGCCCGTGCTCTCTGCCGCCGCGGCGCTCGCGGTCGTGCTGCTCGCGACGGCCGGCCGCTACGGCTTCCATCGCGACGAGCTCTACTTCCGGATGCTGGACCCGTCGTGGGGCTACGTCGACCAGCCGCCGCTGATCCCGCTGATCGCCCGCGCGATGACCGACCTGGTCGCCGATGAGCCGTGGGCGCTGCGGCTGCCGGCGATCGCGGCCGTGGTGGCCTCCACGCTGGTGGTCGCCGCGATCGTCCGCGAGCTCGGAGGCGGCGCTCTCGCCCAAGGGCTGTGCGCCTGGACGTTCGCGTTCGCGACGTTCCCGCTCGTGGCCGGGCACGTGCTGATCACGACCTCGCCGGATCTCCTGGCGTGGGTGCTGGCGTCGTGGTTCGTGATCCGCGCCCTGCTCCGCGACGACGGCCGGTGGTGGCTCGCCGTCGGTCTCGTGGTGGGTCTCGCGACCTACGGCCGCCTGCTGATCCCGTGGTTGATCCTCGGCCTGCTCGTCGGCGTGGTGCTGGTCGGTCCCCGGCGGGTGCTGCGGTCGGGCTGGTTCTGGTCCGGCGGCGCGCTCGCCGCGGTCGTCGCCCTCCCGAACCTCGCCTACCAGGTCGTGAACGGCTTCCCGCAGCTCGACATGGGCGCGGCGCTGGCTGACAACAACGCCGACGAGGTTCGGGTGATGATGTGGCCGTTCCTCTTCATCATGCTGCCCGCCGTGTGGGTCGTGGGTGCGGTCGCGCTGTGGCGACGGCCGCAGTGGCGAGCCCTCCGTGCCTTCGACGTCGCCTTCGTGGTCGTCCTTGTGCTGACCTTCGTGGGGGGAGCGCAGTTCTACTACCCGGTCGGTGTGCTCGCCGTGCTGTTTGCCGCCGGCTGGGTCCCGACGGCGTCGTGGCTCACCCGCTCGTCGAACGCCGTGCGCGCAGGGGTCGGGGCGCTGCTGGTGCTGTACGCCGCGGTGTCCGTCGTCGTGTCGCTGCCGGTGATCGGCGTCGGCACGCTCGGGAGCACCCCTGTCCCGGGGATCAACCAGGCTGCCGCCGACCAGGTCGGGTGGCCGACGTACGTCCGTCAGATCGCCGCCGTGTGGGACGGGTTGTCGGCGGATGAGCGGGCCGAGGCAGCGATCATCACCAGCAACTACGGCGAGGCCGGGGCGATCGACCGGTACGGTCCCGCGCTCGGCCTGCCCACGCCGTACAGCGGGCAGAACGCCCTCCACGACCAGGCCCGGCCGCCCGACGGAACCGAGACGGTCGTCTTCGTCGGCGGCCAGTACGGGTTCGCGGTCACGATCTTCGAGGAGTGCGAGGCCGTGGACGTGCTCCGCAACGGGGTCGGTGTCGACAACGAGGAGGAGGGCGTCCC
Organism: Mumia sp. zg.B17; assembly: GCF_019550915.1. Lineage (GTDB taxonomy): Bacteria > Actinomycetota > Actinomycetes > Propionibacteriales > Nocardioidaceae > Mumia. The sequence goes on along the minus strand of NZ_JAHWCI010000008.1, from coordinate 404,325 downwards.
CGTGGCCGTGTGTCGCGGTCCGCTGCGGCCGTGGGCCGAGCTCTGGGACGACCTGCGGCACCTGGACTGACCCCGCCGTTCGTCGCGTGAGCGCGACCGCTCGGCGCGCGCGCGATGCCGTACGGCGACCGGTCGCGCACGTCCACCGAACCTCTCGGGTGTGACCTGGCACACACCCTGCGGCCGCCCCTAGCCTCACGCGAGAACACCCATGCCCGTGCGTCCCGAGAGGCGAAGCCGTGATCGAGAGAACCACAGCGGCGGAGGATGCGGCCTACGCACGCATCCGCTCCACCGAGGAGTTCCACACCCTCAAACGCAAGTACATAGGCTTCGTCGTCCCCGTGACGATCGGCTTCATGGCCTGGTACCTGCTGTACGTCATCTGCTCCAACTGGGCGCCCGACCTGATGAACGCCAAGGTCGTCGGCAACATCAACGTCGCCCTGATCTTCGGACTGCTCCAGTTCGTCTCCACCTTCGCCATCGCGATCTGGTACTCGAAGTTCTCCGTCAAGAACCTCGACCCGCTCGCTGACTCACTGCGCGCCGAGTACGACGAGGAGATCACCCGATGAGCGGACGCGACGTGGTCCTCGCAGCCAGTGCCGAGGGTGACCACCAGACTCTGACCACCGTCCTCTTCGTCGGTGTCGTGCTGCTCACGGTCGCCATCACGTTCTGGGCGAGCCGCAACAACAAGACGGCGGCCGACTACTACGCCGGCGGCCGGTCGTTCACCGGCTTCCAGAACGGCCTCGCGATCGGCGGCGACTACATGTCGGCGGCGTCGTTCCTCGGCATCTCCGGCGCCATCGCGCTGTCCGGCTACGACGGCTTCCTCTACTCCATCGGGTTCCTCGTCGCCTGGCTGGTCGCGCTGCTCCTCGTCGCCGAGCTGCTGCGCAACTCCGGCCGCTTCACGATGGCCGACCAGCTGGCGTACCGGATGCGGCAGCGTCCTGTCCGTACCGCTGCGTCAGTCTCCACCGTCGTCGTGTCGATCTTCTATCTCCTCGCGCAGATGGTCGGTGCCGGCGCGCTCGTGTCGCTGCTGCTCGGCGTCGAGGGCGACACGCTGAAGAACCTGACGATCGTCGCCGTCGGCGTGCTGATGATCTTCTATGTCGTGGTCGGCGGCATGAAGGGGACGACCTGGGTGCAGATCGTCAAGGCGGTGCTGCTCATGGCCGGCACGCTGCTGATCAGCATCCTGGTGCTGGCGAAGTTCAATTTCAACCTGTCCGAGCTGCTCGGCACGGCCGCCTCGAACTCCGGCAAGGGGCAGGCGTTCCTCGAGCCCGGGCTCAAGTACGGCGCCGACTTCACCAGCAAGCTCGACTTCCTGTCGCTCGGCATCGCCCTGGTGCTCGGCACGGCGGGTCTGCCGCACATCCTCATCCGCTTCTACACGGTGCCGACGGCCCGTCAAGCGCGCGTGTCGGTGAACTGGGCGATCGGTCTGATCGGCACGTTCTACCTGATGACGCTGATCCTCGGGTTCGGTGCCGCGGCGCTGCTCAGCGACGACCAGTACGCCAAGGTCGCCGAGTCCGGCGGCAACCTGGCCTCACCGTTGCTCGCCGAAGCCGTCGGTGGCGGCGCGGGCTCGACCGGAGGCGCGATCCTGCTCGCACTGATCGCGGCGGTGGCGTTCGCCACCATCCTCGCCGTGGTCGCGGGCCTCACGCTCGCGTCGGCGTCGTCGGTCGCGCACGACCTCTACGCCAACGTGTTCAAGAAGGGTGAGGTCTCCGGCAAGGACGAGGTCAAGGTCGCGCGGATCGCGGCGTTCGTGATCGGCGGCGTGGCGATCGCGCTGGCGATCCCCGGGCAGTCGCTGAACGTCGCGTTCCTGGTCGCCCTGGCGTTCGCCGTGGCGGCGTCGGCGAACCTCCCGGCCCTCCTCTACAACCTGTTCTGGAAGGACTTCAACACGCGCGGGGCGGTGTGGAGCATCTACGGCGGTCTGATCTCGGCCGTCGGCCTGGTGTTCTTCTCGCCGGTGGTCTCGGGCAAGGTCGACCCGGAGACGGGGGAGAGCCTGTCGCTGTTCGGGACCGGCGTGGACTTCAGCTGGTTCCCGCTGGAGAACCCCGGCCTGGTCTCGATCCCGATCGGGTTCTTCCTCGGGTGGCTGGGCACGGTCACGACCAAGGAGAAGGCCGACCCCGTGAAGTACGAGGAGCTCGAGGTCCGGTCGATGACCGGCGCGGGCGCCGAGTGACGGGCTGACCGACCAACCCTGACCAACCACGAGACACACGATTCCCCCGCTCTGACGCTCCTCCTGGCGGCAGAGCGGGGGATTCGTGCGTCCGCAGGGTCGCGTCGGTGAGGATGGACCCGTGACGGGAGTGCTCGAGGGGTTCGGCGTCATCACCGTCGTGATCGCGGTCGGCTTCGTCCTCGCGCACCTCGGGGTGGTGACGCTGGACTACCAGTGGATGCTCTCGCGCCTGGTGTTCTTCGTCGGCAGCCCCGCGTTGCTGTTCTCGGTCCTCGCCGACACCGACGTCGGCGGCGCACTGTCGAAGGCGCTGGTCGCGAATGCGGCGAGCGTCGCGGCGGTGGCGCTGGTCGCTCTCGTGCTCGCGCGGTGGCGGTGGCGTCGCGGGTGGGCCGACACCACGCTGGCCGCCCTCTGTGCGGGTTACGTCAACGCCGGCAACCTCGGCCTCCCGATCGCGATCTACGTGCTGGGTGACGCGTCCGCGGTCGCCGGTGCGCTGCTCCTCCAGCTGCTCGTCCTCGCGCCGCTGGCGTTCGTCGTCCTCGACCAGTCGGAGTCGATGGAGCGACCGACGGTGCTGACGGTGCTGTCGCGTCCCTTCCGCAACCCGCTCACGGTCGGCGCGGTCGTCGGGGTGGTGGTCGCGCTCACCGGCGTGCCGGTCCCGAGGTGGGTGGCCGACCCGATCGACCTGCTTGCCGGGCTCGCCATCCCCGGGATGCTGATCGCGTTCGGCATCTCGCTGCGGCTGGGGCCGAAACCCGGCGCGAGCGGCGCCGGCACCCAGGTGGCGATCCTGACGGTCGTCAAGCTGGCCGTCCAGCCGCTCGTCGCCTACCTCGTCGCGCGCTTCGCCCTCGGTCTCGACGGCAGCGCCCTGCTCGCCGTGGTGGTGGTCGCGGGTCTTCCCACGGCGCAGAACGTGTTCGTCACCGCGGTGCGCTACGACCGGTCGGTGGCGGTCGTGCGGGATGTCGTGTTCGCGACCACCGTGCTCTCGTTCCTCACGATCCTGGCGATCGCGGCCCTGCTGGCATAGCGGCCTCAGTCGTTCGGCAGGACCACGGCACGCCCTCGGATCTCTCCGGCGTGCAGACGCTCGTACGCCTGGGGTGCTTCGTCGAGCGAGTAGGTCTCGACCTCGACGTGGAGCTGGTCGCGGCGTGCCATCTCGAAGACCTCGATGAGCTCGAACCGGGTGCCCCAGTACGGCGCCCGGAACGCGGCGTCGTACGGGGTGACCCCGAATCCGACCGGCACGGCGCCTCCACCGATACCGACGAGCTGCACGTCGCCCTCGAGTGCGACCGACGCCGCCGCGATCGCGCCGGTGGCCGGAGCGCCGACGAAGTCGAAGACGGCCTCGGCGCCGAGACCGCCGGTGAGCCGCTTGATCGCCTCCGGTGCCTCATCGTTCGAGAGGACCGCCTCGTGGGCCCCGACCTCCTTGGCGAGGGCGAGCTTCTCGTCGTTGACGTCGAGCGCGATCACGCGGGCGCCGGTGAGCGCACGCAGGATCTGGATCGCGACGTGTCCGAGGCCGCCGGCGCCGATCACCACGGCCGTGCTGCCCCCGACGAGCTTCGGCATGGCGGTGCGGATCGCGTGGTACGGCGTCAGGCCCGCGTCGGTCAGCGACACGTTGCGCACAGGGTCGAGGTCGCCCAGAGGGACGAGGTGTCGTACGTCGTCGACGATCATGTACTCCGCGATCGCGCCGGGCGCTCCGAGCCCCGGCGGCGCGATGCCGAGCTCGACGGCGTACGGGCAGGAGTTCTCCGCACCGCGCGAGCAGGCGTGGCAGCGTCCGCAGCCCCAGGGGCCGTACACCGCGACCGAGTCGCCGAGCGCCACGTTCGTCACTCCGTCCCCGAGCGCGTCGACGGTGCCGGCGCCCTCGTGGCCGAGTGTGAGCGGCAGCCCGAAGGTGTAGGCCTCCGCCGGCAGGCTCATCACGAACTCGTCGGAGTGGCAGACCCCGGCGGCCGACACCTTCAGCCGGACCTCGCCGGGCCCTGGCTCCGGGGTCTCCACCTCGACGACCCGAGGAGGACTGCCGATCTCGACGTACTGGAGTGCTCGCATCTGTTCACGCTAGATCCGCCCTGCAGGTTCAGCGAGCGCAGCGCGTCGAGGCCCTCTCCTGCACAATGGCGCGGTGACCACACGCGCGCTCGTTCTCGGTGGCGGCGGGATCACCGGCATCGCCTGGGAGATCGGACTGCTGCACGGCCTCATCGAGGCCGGTGTCGACCTCACCGGCGCCGACCTCGTCCTCGGCACCTCGGCGGGATCGGTGGTCGGGGCGCAGGTGACCAACGGTGCGACGACCGAGGCGATGTACGAACGCCAGCTCTCCCCGCTCGGCACGTACGGCCCCGAGCCCGCGTCGTCGATCGGCTGGGGCGTGACGGCACGGTGGGTGGTGCTCGGACTGCGCAGCGGACGCGACGCCGAGGCGCTCGGTCGGCGCCTCGGCGCGTACGCGGTGAGCGAGGCCGCTGCCGGTCGCGTCGCGACGGAGGAGGAGCGCGTCGCCGTGATCCGCGACCGGCTCGTGTCGCAGGAGTGGCCGGCGCGCGAGCTGCGGGTGACCGCGGTGGACGCCGACACCGGCGCCTTCCGGACGTTCAGCCGCGAGGACGGGGTCCCGCTGGCCCGCGCGATCGCGGCGAGCTGTGCCGTCCCCGGTGTCTTCGCGCCGGTGACGATCGACGGCCACCGCTACATCGACGGAGGCACGAGGTCGTCGTCGAACGCCGACCTGGCTGCTCGCTACGACCGCGTGGTGGCGCTGACACCGGTCGCGGTCGAGCTCCCGACCTGGAGGCGAGCGGCGTCGCAGCTCTCCGGATCGGACGCCGTCCACACGATCATCGCGCCGGACCTCGCCTCGCGTCGGGCGATCGGGCGCAACGTCCTCGACCCCGCGTCCCGGGCCCGCACCGCGCGGGCAGGACGCGACCAGGCCGCGACCATCGCCCGCGCCGTCTCCGAGGTCTGGGGCTGACGGGGTGGCGCGACGACTGAAGCCCCTCGACCCGGCGGCCTGGGACGCCGTGGCGGCGCGGCTGGACCTCGCGACCACCGGCAGCCAGCAGGTGTCGCCGGACGACCTACGCGCGGCGACGAAGCACCTGCTCGCCGTCCTGGACCAGCGGGCGCCCGGCAACAGCGTCGAGGTGCGGGTCCCTCCGTACGCCGCCGTGCAGGTGATCCCGGGCGCTCGGCACACCCGCGGCACGCCTCCGGCGGTCGTGGAGACCGACGCGCCGACGTGGATCGCCCTCGCCACTGGGCGTACGACGTGGGCGGAGGCGGTCTCCGCGGGCAAGGTCCGCGCCTCGGGCGAGCGCAGCAACCTCTCGCCCTACCTCCCGCTGGTCTGAGCGCTAGCGTCTGCCGGCGCGCAGGGAGGCCCACAGCCGGGGCTCCGCGGTCGCCCACCTCGGGAGCTTGACCTTCGTGCGGTAGGCGACGACGGCCCGTTGGGTGGTCGCGTCGAACAGTCCGTTGCGGGGGACGGGGCGTCCGAGGGCCGCTGTCAGCGAGCGCTGCAGCCGATAGACGTGCTTGCCGTTCGAGCCGCGCTTGAGGACCGGCGCGGCCTTCCCGTTCGACAGCAGCGCGACCCACGTCCGACGCGACACCACGCCGGTCTGCTTCCATCCCCGGGCGGCCTGGAACCGTTTGACGGCACGCTGCGACTTGGCGCCGTGGACCGGTCCGCGTGTGGATCCCTTGAAGTAGCCGTTCTGACGGAGCAGGCACTTCGCGGCAGGCGTCAGGGTGGGGCGGCGCTGCTGGGGCCGCAGTGCCCGGTACCTCTGGATCTTGTGCGTGCCGCACTGTGCCCGGGGCTTGGTCGCCCGCGACCCCGCGCCGACGTCGAGGTAGTTGCGGTCGATGTTGATGGCGACACCGTTGTAGCGACTCACCCGGTTGCCGACGTACTGGTGGATCCGCTTGCCCCTGGCCCAGTAGCGGTCGTCGAGGTACGGCTCCGCGGCCAGGTTGGCCTTGCCGTTGTACCAGCCGAACCACAGGTGGTTGGGGTAGTGGTAGTTGTCGACCTGGGCCACGCGGAGCCGGTTCATCGCGGCGATGGCCGCCGAGGCGCTCGAGTAGAGGCCCGAGCGGTAGCCGTGCTGAGCGAGTCGTGAGCCCCACCCGTCGACGAAGCTGACGACGGCGGTGTTGCACGCGGAGTTCGCGATGGAGTACGCCTCGATGTCGAGGTAGAGGACCCGCTTCCGGCCGATGCCGAGTGCCTTGGCCGACGCCACGCTCTCGTTGGCGGCCGCGACGCCCTGGGCCCGCGCGGTCGTCGGGTTGATCGACATCTTCTGCTTCCTGCCGCTGTAGCAGGGAGCCTGCCTCCCGACGTGGAGCGGGAGAAGGCGCCAGCCCCGGCGGGCCTGCGTCGTGACCCAGCTGCGGGTCAGCGCGGGTTGGGCGCAGGCACGTGACGAGCCGGAGATGTAGACGCCGACGGCGGCGTACGGGGACGAGACCCACCACGCGTCCATCTGGGCCTGCGTCGGCGCCGTGCAGGCGTCGAACGCGAATCCGGTGAAGCTTCCTGGAGCCTCGACCGCTGAGGCTGGGGCGGCAGCGAGGGCCGGCGCGAGCAGTCCTGCGGCGAGAGCGAGACCTGTGGCGGCAGCGCCGATCCGGCGCGTGGAGGCGCCACGGAGACGGCTGGCGAGTGTAGACATGATCCCCCGTATGGTGCGGGCATGAGCCCTGCAGCGGTGCAACGACTTCACAGCATCATGCCTTCGGTCCTCGCGCATCTGGGGGATCTCGTGCGGATTCCTTCGGTCGGCGCCGATCCGGCGCGGGCGGGGGACGTACGGCGCAGCGCCGACGCCGTGGCGGCACTGCTGCGCGACGCGGGGTTCGCGGAGGTCGACGTCGTGGAGGCGGGTGGCGGGCCGGCGGTCATCGCCAACCATCCCGCCCCTGAGGGCGCTCCGACGGTGCTCCTCTATGCGCACCACGACGTCCAGCCCACCGGCGACCCCGACGCGTGGACGTCACCGCCGTTCGAGCCGACCGAGCGTGGCGAGCGCCTGTACGGCCGGGGCGCGGCCGACGACAAGGCGGGGATCGCTGCGCACCTGGCGGCCTTCCGGGCCTGGGACGGCAAGCCGCCCGTCGGGGTCACCGTGTTCGTCGAGGGCGAGGAGGAGTCCGGGTCTGCGAGCCTCGGCGCGCTGCTCGACACGTACCGCGACCGCCTCGCCGCGGACGTCATCGTCATCGCCGACTCCAGCAACTGGGACATCGGTACGCCGGCGCTCACGACGACGCTGCGTGGCCTGGTCGACTGCGTCGTCGAGGTGGAGACGCTGAAGCACTCCGTCCACTCGGGGATGTGGGGCGGCGTCTTCCCGGACGCGCTGATGGTGCTGACGCGGCTGCTGTCCACGCTGCACGACGACGCCGGCGAGGTCGCCGTCGCGGGACTGCACGCGACCACCGCGGCCGAGGTGGAGTATCCGGCAGACCGGCTCGCCGCCGAGTCGGGCGTGCTGCCCGGGGTGGAGCAGATCGGCACGGGATCGGTGGTGGACCGGCTCTGGGCGAAGCCGGCGATCAGCGTGATCGGCATCGATGCGCCGACCGTGGCGGACTCGTCGAACACGCTCGTGCCGCGAGCCCGGGCGAAGGTGTCGATGCGCATCGCGCCCGGCTCGGACCCCGACGCGTCGATGGACGCGCTCGTCGCACATCTGGAGTCGCACGCGCCGTGGGGTGCTCGGGTCACGGTGACGCCGAACGACCGCGGCGACGCGTACGAGGTCGACGCGACCGGACCCGCCTATGACGCGGCTCGGGATGCGTTCCGCGAGGCGTGGGACGGCGTGGAGCCGATCGACATGGGCGTCGGTGGGTCGATCCCGTTCATCGCGGAGTTCGCCGAGCGCTACCCCGGGGCGGCGGTGCTCGTCACCGGGGTGGAGGACCCCGACACCCGCGCGCACGGCATCGACGAAGGCCTGCACCTGGGCGAGTTCACGCGGGTCTGCGTGGCGGAGACGTTGCTGCTGGGGAAGCTTGCGGAGGCTCGACGCCCGCCCACCCTTTGAGAAGATATATCCGTAACTATATATCTTTCGCCGTTTTCGCTCTACGTTCTTCTTAACGGTCGCTGCAAGAGGTGGCCGCGGAAGGAGAAGACATGAAGACGACTCCGGCTCGCCGAGGGGCGGGCATGATCGCGGCAGGTGCACTTGTCGCAGGGGCGCTCGCTGCGCTTCCCGCGACCGCGGCACACGCTGCTCCGAGCACGACCAACTACATGTGCACCGCCTATGGGCAGTCGATGGACGCGAAGCTGGCCGTCGACATCACCGCACCTGCGACCATCAACACCGGGATTCCGCTTAGCCTCAACGGTCCGGTGGAGGTGGCCTGGGGGGACACCTGGACAAACTTCGTCCGAGGCCCTGCGGCTGTGAAGTTCCACACCGCGAGTGCTACCGCTCCGGTCTTGGTCAACGGCGTCCCGCTCGCAACGCCGGCGAAGATCACCTTCCCTGCTGCGAGCCTCGTCGTGCCGGCTACAGGGCCCCTCGTTTGGCCGGGCACGATCACCCTCCCCGCCATTCCGACAACCTCCGGTGGTGATGTCGAGGTCAAGCTCGGCAAGGCCGACTTCGCGATGAACGTGTCCCTTGTTTACAGCGGACATAAGCCGACCGATGCCGCGATTCCTTGCGCGGTGAGCGGCGCTGCTCCGACGATCGCATCGGTCGACGTCACCCCGCCCGGCACGCTCGCGCCCGTCGCGGCGCTGAAGGCCGCCGGCAAGGTCGCCGTCGGACAGCGTCTGACCGCCAGCGGTGGCACCACCAACCCGGCGAGCAGCGTCTCGTACCAGTGGCTGGTCGGTGGCAGGGCCGCCGGCGCGGGCTCCGCGTACGTCGTGAAGCCTGCTGACCTCGGCAAGGCTGTCGCCGTCCGTTCGACGGCGAAGAGGGTGGGTTACGTCACTCGCGTGACGACCGTCAACGTCGGCAAGGTCGCCGCGGGCACCCTCGCCGTCAAGGGCAAGGCCAAGATCACCGGCAAGGCCAAGGTCGGCAAGAAGCTCAAGGTCAAGCCGGGCAAGGCTGCCGGAGCGCGGGTCAAGTACCAGTGGCTCAAGAACGGCAAGAGGATCAAGGGCGCGAAGGGCAAGACCCTCAAGCTCAAGAAGTCCTTCAAGGGCAAGAAGATCTCGGTGAAGGTCACCTACACCAAGGTCGGCTACAAGACGGTCACGCAGAAGACGAAGGCCGTCAAGGTCAAGAAGTAGTCTCCGCCTGACCAGGTCCCGGCATCGCGGTTGCCCCCGCACCGCGATGTCGGGACCTTTTGCGTTCTCGGCCCCCGCTCGACCTCACAAAGGATCCGACGTTTCGCCCTCCTTGGGGTGAAACGTCGGATCCTTCTGTCGGGAGGTGCGCCCGCCTCGCGCTCGATCAGATCTGGCGGCCCGCCTCCGGCCAGTACGACTTGCGCAGGTCGCGCTTGAGGATCTTGCCCGAGGGGTTGCGCGGCAGCACGTCCACGACATCGATCGAGGTCGGGCACTTGAAGCCTGCGAGCTGTTCGCGGGTGAACGCGATCAGCTCGTCTGGCGTCACCGACTCGCCTTCGCGGAACGCGACGACCGCCTTCACCGTCTCGCCCCACCGCTCGTCCGGGACGCCGATCACCGCCACCTCGGCCACGGCCGGGTGCGCGGTCAGGACCCGCTCGACCTCCGGGGAGTAGACGTTCTCGCCGCCGCTCACGATCATGTCCTTGATCCGGTCCTCGACATAGACGTAGCCGTCGACGAAGCGGCCCACGTCACCGGTCCGGAACCATCCGTCCTCCGTGATCACCTCGGCCGTGGCCTCCGGCTGGTTGTGGAACCCCTTCATCAGCTGCGGGGTCCTGAACCACAGCTCACCCGGCTCGCCCTCCGGGACGTCCTCGAGCGTGAACGGGTCGACCACCCGCGTCTCGACCTCGGGGATCGGGACACCGGCCGAAAGCAGCCGCTCCGGGTGCTCGGCATCGAGGTGCGCCTCCGGGAGCAGGTGCGTGATCACGCCGCACACCTCGGTGAGGCCGTACACCTGCATGAACTTCGTGTCCGGCCACGCCTCCATCGCTCGCCGCAGGAGCGGCAGCGGCATCGGCGCGGCGCCGTACGTGAAGAACGTGAGCTTGCCGAACAGCGCGATCGCCTCGGGCCCGCCCGCCAGCGCCATCTGCGCGAGGGCGGGGACGAGGAAGGCGGAGTTGGCGCCCTTCATGATGGCGGTCGCCAGCGACACAGGGTCGGGCTCACGGGTCATGATGCTCGGGAAGCCGTCGTGCAGCGCGAACTGCACGTACGAGGTGCCGCCGACGTGGAAGAGCGGCATCGCGACGAGGCTGATGTCGCCCGGGTCCAACTCCCAGCCGTCGTGGGAGTTGATCGTGTGGGCCACCATCGCGCGGTGGCTGAGCATGACGCCCTTGGGTCGGCCGGTCGTGCCCGAGCTGTACATGATCAGAGACGTGTCCTCCGGACCGCGGTCGGGGGCGGGGCCAGCCGGCTGCGACGCGGCCAACCACCCCTCGTACTCGTCCGCCTCCGCGCCGTCGGGAGTGACCTGGATGATCTGCTCGACCATCGGGAGCCTGTCTCGGATCAGCTCGATCGTCGGCACCAGCTCTGTCCCGACGAACAGCACCCGGGCGCCGGAGTCGTTGATCGTGTAGTCGAGCTCGTCGCCGGCCAGCCGCCAGTTGACGACCGCGGTCGCCATGCCGCGAGACGCCGCCGCGAGGGTGACCTCGACGCACGCCGGGTGGTTCTTGTCGAGGAAGGCCACCACGTCCCCGCGTCCGAGGCCCAGGTCGCGCAGACCGCCGGCGGCACGGCGGATGCGCTCGTCGAACTCGGCAAAGGTCCACGAGCGCTCCCCGTACGCCATGCAGTCGGCGTCCGGTGTGGTCTCAGCCCAGTAGGCGACCCGGTCGTCCAAGAAGGTCGGGGGCGGAGGGGACGCAGTCATGGCTGACTCCTCGGTGCGGCGCAGTGCGCGTCGGCGGACAGTGGCATGACTGTGACACGGGTCACAGGCGAGGGCAAGGCCCACCTGACAGGGCTTCGTTGGCGCCTCGTACCCTGGAAGACGTGTCCCTCGCCCAGATCTCTGCCGCCGGAATGCTCCCCCAGCCGCTCGTGGGAGCGATCGCCGTCGGCATCCCCCTCCTGATCATCGCGCTGTTCTTCGTCTACTGGGACCGCCCGAAGAAGCGCTGACGGCCCTCAGTCTCGGGCCAGCAGCCCGGCCAGGCGGTCGAGGGACCGCGTCATCTGGCGCTGGGTCGTCTCCGCGAGGCTGCCCCGGCGCAGGAGCCACCTCTGCCGGTCCTCGGACACGTCCCACGTCTCGGTGACGATCGTCCCGGCCGGGACGACCTCGAGGTCGTAGCGCCAGACCCGCCCGCCGAGCAGGCCCCCGAGCATGGTCGTCCGCCAGGCGATGGTCTGGTTCTCCACGTAGGCGACGACCACGCTGGTGGTCGTGTACGGCACACCGCCGCGTCGCATCCGCATCGTGAACTCCGACCCGAGGCGCAGCGGGACGTCGGTGACGTCGACGACCTCCACCACGTCCTCGGCGCCGGCCAGCGACGGGTGGGAGTGCGGGTCGGCGAGGAGGGCGAAGATCCGTGCGGCTGAGGCATCGATGGTGCGTACGGCGTGGACGCGGTCTGAGTTCATGCCACGAGAATGCCGGGGTCGCGGATGCGGCGCATTGGCGGCTGGCGCCTACACTGGTGCCGTGCCTCGCGGAGACGGTCGTCTGACCCACGACCTGGACCCCCACGACGTCGGCCCCCAGGACGCCTGCGGTGTCTTCGGAGTCTGGGCTCCAGGTGAAGAAGTCGCCAAGCTGTCCTACTTCGGGCTCTACGCCCTCCAGCACCGAGGGCAGGAGTCGGCGGGCATCGCGGTCAGCAACGGCTCGCAGATCCTCGTCTACAAGGACATGGGGCTGGTGTCCCAGGTCTTCGACGAGGCGACGCTCGAGTCGCTGCAGGGCAGCCTCGCCGTCGGCCACACCCGCTACTCGACGACGGGCGCGAGCGTCTGGCAGAACGCCCAGCCGACGTTCCGGCCCACCGCGCACGGCTCTGTCGCCCTCGCGCACAACGGCAACCTCACCAACACCGCCGAGCTCGCCGACCTCCTCGAGAAGCGCACGGCGGAGTCCGGCAGCGAGCTCGTCGGACGCGTCCGTGAGTTTGCGAGCAGCGACACCGCCGTGATGGCCTCGCTGCTCGCCTCGTACGAGGACCTCTCGCTCGAGCAGGCGGCACTCGAGGTGCTGCCGATGCTGCGGGGCGCGTTCTCGATGGTCTTCATGGACAACGACGCCTTGTACGCCGCGCGGGATCCCCAGGGGATCCGGCCGCTGGTCCTCGGCCGGCTCGACCGGGGCTGGGTGGCCGCGTCGGAGACCGCCGCGCTCGACATCGTCGGCGCGTCGTTCGTCCGGGAGATCGAGCCGGGCGAGTTCGTCGCGATCGACGCCGACGGTCTGCGGGTGCACCGCTTCGCCGAGGCCAAGCCCAAGGGCTGCGTCTTCGAGTTCGTCTACCTCGCCCGACCCGACACCCAGATCTCCGAGCAGCGGGTGTTCTCGGTGCGCGCGGAGATCGGCCGCCGCCTCGCTGCGGAGTCACCGGTCGAGGCCGACCTGGTCATCCCGGTGCCGGAGTCCGGCACGCCGGCGGCGATCGGCTACGCGGAGGCCTCCGGCATCCCGTTCGGGCACGGGCTCGTCAAGAACTCCTACGTGGGGCGCACCTTCATCCAGCCGAGCCAGAGCCTGCGCCAGCTCGGCATCCGCCTCAAGCTCAACCCGCTGCGCGACGTGATCGCGGGCAAGCGGCTCGTGGTGGTCGACGACTCGATCGTTCGCGGCAACACGCAGCGTCAGCTGGTGCGGATGCTGCGCGAGGCCGGTGCCGCCGAGGTCCACGTCCGCATCTCGAGCCCGCCGGTCAAGTGGCCGTGCTTCTACGGCATCGACTTCGCCACGCGTGCCGAGCTGATCGCGAACGGCATCTCGGTGGAGGAGATCCGACGCTCGATCGGCGCCGACTCGCTCTCCTACATCTCGCTCGAGGCGATGGTCGACGCGACCAACGTGCCCAAGAACGACCTGTGCCGCGCGTGCTTCGACGGCGAGTACCCCGTGCCGCTGCCCGAGGGCAGCCTGGTCGGCAAGAACCTGCTCGAGCCGGAGCGCGCGGACGACCGCGTCTCCGTCACCATGGTCAACCCCTAGCGACGGAGGGTCGCACGTGACGTCGTACGCCAGCGCCGGAGTCTCGATCGAGGCCGGCGACCGCGCGGTCGAGCTGATGAAGGAGTGGGTCGAGAAGGCCCGCCGCCCTGAGGTGCTCGGAGGCATCGGCGGGTTCGCCGGGCTCTTCGACGCCTCACAGCTCAAGCGCTACGACCGCCCGCTGCTGGCGACCTCCGCCGACGGCGTCGGCACCAAGGTGGTCATCGCTCAGCGCATGGACGTCCACGACACGATCGGGTACGACCTCGTCGGCATGCTCGTCGACGACCTCGTCGTCTGCGGCGCGGAGCCGCTGTTCCTCACCGACTACATCGCGACCGGCAAGGTGGTGCCGGAGCGGGTGGCCGCCATCGTGAAGGGCATCGCCCAGGCGTGCGAGGAGGCAGGCTGCGCGCTCCTCGGCGGCGAGACTGCCGAGCACCCCGGGCTCCTGGGGCCCGACGAGTACGACGTCGCGGGCTCGACGACCGGCGTGGTCGAGGCCGAGTCGCTGCTCGGCGCTCACAAGGTCGCGGCAGGAGACGCCGTGATCGCGATGGCCTCGTCGGGGCTGCACTCCAACGGCTACTCGCTGGTGCGCAAGGTCTTCTTCGACGTCGCCGGCTGGGACCTCGAGCGCGAGGTGCCCGAGCTCGGCGGGACGCTCGGCGAGACGCTGCTGACGCCGACGCGCCTGTACGCCAAGCCGTGCCTGGAGCTGGCGGCGTCGGTGGAGGTGCACGCGATGTCGCACATCACCGGCGGCGGCTTCGCGGCCAACCTGGCCCGGGTGGTGCCCGAAGATCTCTCCGTACGGGTCGACCGGGGGACCTGGAGCCCGGCGCCGATCTTCGACCTGGTCGGTCGACTGGGCGACGTCACGCGCCCCGACCTCGAGTCGGCGCTCAACATGGGCGTCGGGATGGTGGCCCTGGTCGCGCAGGACGTGGCAGAGCGCGCCCTCGAGGTCCTGGCCGAGCAGGGGGTCGAGGCCTGGCAGTGCGGAGAGGTGCTGGACGAAGCCGGCGGAGAGGTCGAGCTGGTCGGTGACTACCGCGTAGTGTGATCTACATCACCCTCGACTCGCCGCACCCGGAATGCCGGTGCCGAGCCGCCGGGTCGGTTCGCGCATCCTTGTCCTGAACAGGTAGCCTTAGCGCTACGAGAGACCACATTCCGAGACTTCGCGAGGGGGTCGGACCCTATGGGGCGCGGCCGTGCAAAAGCCAAGCAGACGAAGGTTGCACGCAACCTGAAGTATCAGACGCTCGAAACCGACTTCGACCAGCTGCAGCGCGAGCTCCACGGCGAGCCGGACGGGCCCACCGAAGAGCCGGACCCCGAGCTTCTCGAGAAGTACGCCGACTTCGCAGACAGCGAGCCTCGCCCCACGACCTGATCGTCGTCGACGCAGCCCGCGGCCAGTTCCGTGGGCTGCGTCGTCTGTGTCAAGACTGCGACCACGACGCCCACAGCGTCGCGTAGGTCCCTGCGCGGGCGAGCAGCTCGGCGTGGGTTCCCTCCTCGGCCACCTTCCCGCGGTCGAGGACCACGATCCGGTCGGCGGCCGCGGCCTGGCTGAGGCGGTGCGCCACGACGAGCGCCGTCCGTCCCGCGAGGGCAACGTCGGCCGCGCGGTCCAGGAGTCGTGCGCCTGATGACCCGGCCTCGGCGGTCGCCTCGTCGAGGACGACCACGGGTCGGTCGGCGAGCACGACGCGCGCGAGCGCGACCTGCTGAGCCTGTGACGGGGTGAGGGCGTGGCCGTCGCCGCCCACGGCCGTGTCGAGCCCGTCCTCGAGTGCGTCGACCCAGCCCGAGTCGCCGGTGCGCGTCAGCGCGTCGCGGAGGCGGTCGTCGTCGGCATCCGGTGCGGCGAGGCTGAGGTTGTCCCGCAAGGTGCCGGCGAACACGTGCACCTGCTGGGTCACGAGCGCGGCGCGAGCACGGACGCCGTCGGATCCCAGCTCCTCGTACGCCGTGCCGCCGAGCGCACGTGAGCCCGAGGTCGGGGCCAGATGTCCTGCGGCGATGAGTGCGAGGGTGCTCTTGCCCGCCCCGGTCGCTCCGACGAGGGCGACGCGTTCGCCCGGCTCGACGCGGAGGTCGACGTCGTGGAGGACGTCGTCACCGTCTGGGTATCGGTGACGGATCGCCTCGAGCCGCAGACCGGGCAGCGTCGTGCTCGGGGCAACGTCCGCGGTCGGGGCCGGGGCGAGCCGCGCCAGCCCGGCCAGGCGGGCGAGCGACGCCCCCGCGGCCTGCACCTGGTCGAAGGTCAGGAGGAGCCCGCCGATCGGATTGAAGAGTCGGTGGAAGAACAACGCTGCCGTGGTCGCCGCGCCCACGGTGACCTGACCGGACCGGACCAGCACGAACGAGGTCCCGAGGACGAGGAGCAGGCCGACGAGCTCGGCGCGATTGGTCCGCCCGAAGAACCGTGTGAGCATCCCGAAGACGCCGATCGACACACTCATCGCGCGCTGAGAGCGGTCGGCGACGTGACCTGCCCAGGCCCGCTCGTACCCGATCTCCCGGAGCGTGCGCGAGCCGTGCAGGCCCGACAGCAGCGCCTCGGCGCGCTCGCTCTGGGCCACCCGCTCCTCGGCGTAGCGCGGCGCGGAGCGCGGGAGGTACCAGCGCAGGCCCATCACGTAGAACGGCATCGCACAGAGGCCGGCGAACCCGAGGCGCCAGTCCAGCGCGGCGAGACCGACCGTGGTGAAGCCGATCGCGACGGCGGACTCGATCGTGATGGGCAGCGCCTCGTCCAAGGACTGGGTCACCGAGCGGACGTCGTCGTTGACCCGCGCGAGGAGGTCCCCGGCGCCGGCCTCCTCCACGTGCTCCGGGTCGAGCTCGAGAGCGCGCGCGACCACGTCTTCACGCAGCCGCGCCAACGCCGGCACGGCCGCGTGCCCGAGACCGATGATCGCCAGCCCGGACGCCGCCCCGCCGAGCACTGCCGCGCCCGCGACGACAACGGCCGCGCGCACCACGTCCGTCACCTCGCCGCCGTTGCGGATCACGTCGACGAGGTCGCCGAGCACCCACGGGGCCGCGAGGCCCAGCAGCCCTGCGAGTGCGAAGCCTGCTGCGGCCGCGGTCAGAGGCAGCCGTCGTCGTCGCAGCAGGCTCCACGCGAGCCGTGCGGTGTCGGCGCGGTCGGCGACGGGGAGCAGGTGCCGAGTCGCAGCACCGCCTCGACGTGGTGAGGTCATCGCAGCACCGCCTCGACGTAGTCAGCGCGCTCGAGCAGCTGGGTGTGGGGACCGGTGGCGACGGTGCGCCCGTCGAGGACGAGGACGACGTGGTCGGCCTGTGCCAGCAACGACGGACTCGACGTGATGACCACCGTCGTCCGGGGTGCACTGCCGTGACGAGTGGCGCGCAGGCCGCGCGCGATGGCCTCCTCGGTGACCGAGTCGACCGCGCTCGTCGGGTCCTGGAGGAGCAGGACCGGTGTGTCGTGGGCGAGGGCACGCGCGAAGGCGATGCGTTGCCGTTGCCCACCCGAGAGTGAGCCGCTGGCCCGGACCCGTCGCTCGAGCCCGTCCGGGTGGGCGGTCACGAGGTCCTCGGCGGCCGAGGCGGTGAGGATCCTCGTGAGGGCGTCGTCGTCGTGGCGCCCGTGCGGGTCGACGTTGAACCGTACGGAGCCGTCGAAGAGGTCGACGCGGTGGGCGGCGACGAGCAGCACCGACCGGCGCTCACGGGTCCCCAGGCTGGAGACCGGCGTTCCGCCGAGCAGGGCCGCCCCCGAGTCCGGCACGCGCTCGCCGGTGAGCACCGACACCATCGCGTCAGAGGCGGCGGGGTCGTCCACCACGACTCCCACAAGGTCTCCGGGTGCCGCCTTGAGCACGAGGTCGCGCAACGGGCCGGCGGAGACGTGGTCGAGCTCCAGGGCGTACGGCGGCTCGGGAGCGTTGCCGCCCTCGCCGACGAGCCGAGGTGTCGCGAGGACGTCGGCGATGCGTCGTGCTGAGGCGTACGAACGTGCCGCGTCGGCGCCGAGCCATCCCAGCTGGGAGACCGGCTCGGCGAGGAACTGCGTCAGGCCGACGATCGCCACGAACTCACCGAGCGACAGCTCTCCTGAGAGAGCGCGGCTGCCGGCCAGCAGCGCGACGGCCGCGAGCAGCAGACCGCTCAGTCCGGTGGTCGCCGCCGACAGGGCGCCCCAGCCGCGGACGGTCCGCAGCGCGGCCCGCTCCGCGGACCGGCTGGACCGTCGATAACGCTCCGCTGCGACCCGTTCGGCGCCGACGCCCTTCAGCGGTCGCATCCCCTGGATCAGGTCGGTCGCCATCCCGGACGCGCCGGCGACGGCGGCCTGCTCGGCACCGAAGCGTCGCGCGATCACCGGGCTGAGCAGCTGGGACGCCGCGACGATCAGCGGCACGCCGACGAGGACCAGGAGCCCGAGCGCCACGTCCAGCCACAGGAGATAGATCGCCGACGCAGCGGTGGCGACGAGCGCCGACACCGCATACCCGAGCTGGCGTACGACGGTCGACACCGCCAACGCATCGCCGGTCGCGACGGACACCGTCTCGCCGGCCAGCAGGCCCGTGCGGGCGCCGTCGGGATCGAGGACGTGGTCGAAGATCTCCAGCCGCAGCGCGTGCTGCTCGCGCTGCACCGCTCCGAACCCGAGTCGCGCACCGAATCGGTACGACAGGCTCAGCACACCCATCAGCACGGTGAGCGCGATCGCTCCGACGACGAACGCGGTCAGGTCGCCCGGGGCGATCGCTCGATCGATGATGAGGCCGATCGCGACGGGGACCAGGGCCTCGCAGACCTGCCAGATGCTGAGCAGCGTGTAGGAGAGGACGAGGCGGCCACGGTGGCGCCGCAGCATCCGTCGGATCAGCCGAGCACCGGTCGGCGGCACCCCCGGGCTAGCCACGCCGGACCGGGACGACGGTCGGGAGGGCGTCGTACGGGTCGGAGAAGACGTGCGCCTCCAGGCCGAAGACCTTGGCGAGCAGCGCCGGGTCGACGACGTCGGACGGGGGACCCTGGGCGACGATGCGCCCATCGTCGACGACGACGAGGTGGTCGCTGTAGCGAGCCGCGAGGTTGAGGTCGTGCAGGACGACGACGATCGTTCGTCCGGTGTCTCGGCGCAGCCGCACCACGAGGTCGAGCACCTCCACGGCGTGCGCGAGGTCGAGGTGGGTGGTCGGTTCGTCCAGCAGGAGCACGTCGGTGTCCTGAGCCAGCGCCATCGCGATCCACGCGCGCTGGCGCTGGCCTCCCGACAGCTCGTCGAGCGGACGGTCGCCGAGGTCGTCGACGCCCGTGGCGGACATCGCCGCCGCCACGATGCTGTCGTCCTCGGCCGACCACTGCCTGTACCACGGCTGGTGCGGCTGTCGTCCTCGCGCGACCAGGTCGGCCACCGTCATGCCTTCGGGGGCGGTCGGGCTCTGGGGGAGCACCGCCAACCGACGCGCCAGGTGGCGAGGACGGATCGACGAGACCGGTGCGCCATCGAGCAGGACCCGGCCGCGCGTCGGGCGAAGCAGGCCGGCGAGGGTGCGCAGCAAGGTCGACTTGCCGCACCCGTTCGGCCCGATCACCGTCGTCACCTGCCCCTGGGGCACGTCGAAGGTGATCCCGTGGAGGACGTCACGGCTGCCGTACCCGGCGACCACGCCCTCGGCGCGCAGGGGGTTAGACACTGGATCTCCGTACGTAGCGGACGAGCAGGAACATGAGCGCCGGCGCCCCGATCACCGCGGTGAGGACGCCGACGGGAAGCTCGACGGGGAGGCGCTGGGCCGTCTGGTCGGCCACCAGGACGACGAGAGCGCCGACCATCCCGCTCGTCAACGGCGTCGGGCCTGCCGTCCCGAACACGCGCAGCGCCGCCTGGGGGGCGACGAACGCGACGAACCCGATCGGGCCGGCGACCGCGGTGGCCGCCGAGACCGCGACGACCGCCAACGCGATCGCGTACGCCTCGGACCGGGCGGTGCGGGTGCCGAGCGACGCAGCGACGTCGCGGCCGAGGCGCAGCGCGGACAGGTCCTGGGAGAGCACGGTGCTGCAGGCCGTCGCCACCGCGACCACGGTGAGCAGCATCCAGACGTCCTCGACCCGGACGCCTGCCAGCGACCCGGTGAGCCAGCGCGACGCGACGGCCGCGCTGTGCAGATCGGCACGCATCAACGCCCACGAGACGATCGCCAGCGCGATCGCGTTGACGCCGAGCCCGACGAGGATCAGCCGCATCCCGTCGAACCCGCCCCTCCAGGCGAGCGCCACGATGATCGCCGTGGTGAGCAGGCCGCCGACGACCGCGGCCGGCGCGACCAGCGTCGCGGAGGCGGTGCCCGTGACGCTCGTGACCAGCCAGGGTTGTGTGATCAGCAGGACGGCGGCCGCACTCGCCCCGGCCGTGACCCCGAGCAGGTCCGGCGTCGCGATCGGGTTGCGTGTGACCGACTGCGTGAGGGCACCGCTCAGGCCGAGCACGAAGCCCACCAGGATCGCGGTGACGGCGCGGACCAGCCGCCGGTCGACCACGACGAGGTGATCGACCGACGATCCGCGTCCCGTCAGCGCCGCCCAGACCCGGGACGCAGGCAGGTCGAGCGTGCCGGTGAGGACCGCCAGGACGGTGACCGCGAGAAGGGTGATGGTGACGATCGTGGTCCAGACGACGGCACGTCGGCGGACCAGGACGCCGAACGGCCCGATCCGGACACCCACACCCCGACGCGCGCTCACAGCGCTGTCCTGACGCGCGCTCACAGCGCTGTCCTGACGCGCGCTCACAGCGCGACCAACCTTCGACGCCGCGTGATCGCGATCAACAACGGCGCCCCCACGAGGACCACGACGACACCCGCCTGCAGCTCACCGGGCGGCGCCGCGACGCGGCCCACGGTGTCGGCGGCGGTCAGCACGACGGCCCCGACCAGCCCCGCGTACGGGACGAGCCAGCGGTAGTCGTGGCCGCTGAGGAACCGCGCGGCGTGCGGCGCGACGAGCCCGACGAACGCGAGGGGACCGCACACCGCCGTCGCAGCCCCGGCCAGGAGGGTCACCGCCACGATGCCGACCACGCGGCTCCGCCGTACCCGCGTGCCGAGCGCCTGCGCGACGTCCTCGCCGAGCGTGAGGGCGTTGAGCGAGAAGGCGTTCGCCGTCGCCAGCACGAACCCGGCACAGACCACCACGACCAGTGGACCGGCGAGCTCGAGGTCGCGGTTCGAGACGGCGCCCACCTCCCAGAAGCGCAGGACGTCGAGCGTCTGTCTGTCGAGCAGGATGAGCGCTGCAGTCAGCGCGCTCAGCAGTGCGGCCATGGTGGTCCCCAGCACCGCGAGCATCACCATCGCGCCCCTGCGGAGGCTGCCGAGCCCCAGCAGGAAGACGATCGTGGACACCGCGCCCGCGCCGATCAACGCCGCGACGACCGTGGCCA
The DNA here is from genome assembly GCF_019550915.1 of Mumia sp. zg.B17. Classification (GTDB taxonomy): domain Bacteria; phylum Actinomycetota; class Actinomycetes; order Propionibacteriales; family Nocardioidaceae; genus Mumia. The sequence continues at coordinate 383,315 of NZ_JAHWCI010000008.1, read as the reverse complement.
CCGAGGACTGGACGCCCAGCGCGAAGACGAGCACGGCCACACCGAACGTCGCGCCGGCGTTCACCCCGAAGAGCCCGGGCTCGGCGAGCGGGTTGCGGGTGTGGCCCTGCATCAGTGCGCCGGCCACGCCGAGGGCGGCTCCGGCCACCAGGGCGAGCAGGGTACGGGGCAGTCGCTGGGAGGTGATGACGGTGGCGTTGTCGGAGTCCATGCGGCCGAGGAGCGCCCCCAGGACCTCGCCGATCCCGATGCTGCGACTGCCGACCGCGAGGCTGAGGGCCGCCACCGCGACGGTCGCCGCGACCAGCGCCAGCATCACTGCCGTACGCCGTCCGACGTCCGACCCGGGAGTGAGCACGACCACATGCTTAGGTTAGCCTCACCAACACCTCGTCAGGAGGCGGGGCCGTGCTGGTCGACAGAAGGAGCAACATGCGCGTCAGGTCTTCCCTCAGGACAGCAGCCGTGATGGTGGCGGCTACCGCCCTGACCGTCTCGGGCTGTGGTGGCAGCGACGAGGAAGCCAGCGGGGACGAGGGCGAGACCCGGACGGTCGAGTCGACCTTCACCGGCAAGAAGGTCGAGATCCCGGTCGAGCCCAAGAGGGTCGTCGCGCTGTGGCGCACCGGCGCGATGCTCGCCGAGCTCGGCGTGAAGCCCGTCGGACAGCTCGAGGGCGAGCTGGTGGCCGAGGAGATCCCGGCCGAGCAGTTCGCCGAGGTCAAGGACACCCCGGCCGTCGGCAGCTTCGACGGGATCGACATCGAGAAGGTCATCGAAGCCGATCCCGACCTGATCATCGGCATGGACAACGGGGGACTCGGCGTCGACTACGGCGACCTCGAGGAGATCGCACCGACGGTGATCCTCGAGATCGCGGAGCCGACCGACGTCTGGGACAACTACCCCACCGTCGCCGACCTCGTCGGGAAGTCGTCCGACTACGACGCGCGTGAGAAGGAGCTCGACGCCACGCTCGCCGACGTGAAGACGCAGTACGGTGACGCGCTCGCCGACGCGAACGCGACGTCGCTCGGCTTCTCCGAGGGTGTCCTCTTCGTCGAGACCAGCAAGTCGCTGACGTACGAACGTCTCCAGGCCGCCGGGTTCGGCTACAACGCCGACTACACCGAGAACCCCGACCGCTACGTCACCGAGCTCGCGACCGAGAACCTGCCGAGTCTTGCCGAGTCCAAGGTCCTGCTCTACGACGCGAACCTCGACGGCTCGTTGAACCCGGAGAACCAGAAGCTGATCGCGATGCCCTCGTTCACCCGGTTGCCGGCTGCCCGCGCAGGGCACGCGTACCCGCTGACCTCGGGCACCATCTACACGTTCGAGGCGGCCCAGCGTCAGGCCGAGGACATCGAGAAGGCGGCTAAGGCCTATGCCGCGTCACGGTGACACCCCGACGCTCGCCGGCCCGACCCTGACGCTGCTGGACCACCCGATCGGGATCCAGGAGCTCGAGGTCCTTCGACGTGACCAGCTCACGCCACGGATGGTGCGCCTGGTTCTCGGCGGCGATCTCGCGCGGTGGGAGGCCCGGGCACCCGACGAGCACGTGAAGCTCGTGTTCCCCGACCCCGAGACCGGGATGACCCGTGCACCCGTGGCCGACGGCGACCACCTGCACTGGCCGAAGCCCTTCCCGCCGACGCGCGAGTACACCGTCCGCCGCTTCGATCGCGAGCGCGGCGAGGTCTGGATGGACTTCGTCGTCCACCCCGGCGGGCTGGCCTCCGACTGGGCTGAGTCCGTCCAGCCCGGCGACCGGTTGTGGGTCGCTGGACCGCGAGCCGGCTACGTGGCGCCGCCCGCCTTCGCCTACCGAGTCGTGCTGGCCGACCACACGGCGCTGCCGGCCGCGGCCCGCATCGTGGAGGAGCTTCCGCACGGTGTCCGCGCACGGGTGGCGCTCCTCGTCCCCGACGCCGCCGAGGAGCAGGACCTCGTTGTCCGTGAGGGCGTCGAGGTCACCTGGCTGCACGAGGACGACCCGGAGGTGTCCGACCGGGGGTTCGAGCCGTTCCTCGCCGGGCTGGACCTTCCTGCCGACGAGCCCTGGACGTTGTGGGCCGGAGGCGAGGCCGGACTGCTCAAGCCGGTACGCCGCTGGGCGAAGGAGCACGGGTTGGTCAACGGCTCCACGGCCGACATCTCGGGCTACTGGAAGCGCGGTCGCTCCAACGCGGTCACGCCCCGCCGGAGGCTGGCGCACCGCGTGAAGCACGCCCTGCGCATCGACGACGACGCCTGAGACTGCGGGGCGTCAGGGCAGCCAGACGCCCCGCAGGCGGGAGATCTCGCGCATGCGTTGCTCCGCGATGCGGTCGGCCGCTGTGGACGGCGCGACGCTCTCGGCCTTCGCCCGGTGCAGGACGTCGAGCGTGGTCGCGTAGATCCGGGCCGCTCGTGCCCTGGCCCGGTCGAACGAGAAGCCCTCGAGCTCGTCGGCGACCTGGATCAGCCCGCCGGCGTTGACGAGGTAGTCCGGCGCGTACACGATGTCGCGCTGCGCGAGCAGCTCCTCGGTCCCGGCGTGGGCCAGCTGGTTGTTGGCGCCGCCGCAGACGAGCCGCGCACTGAGCGTCGCGACCGTCTCGTCGTCGAGGGCTCCTCCGAGCGCGCACGGGGCATAGACGTCGAGCGGCTCGCGGACCAGCGCTGCGGTGTCCGCCGCCACCCGCACGGACGGGTGCGCCGACCGTACGGCCTCGATGGCGGCCGGATCGACGTCGGTGACGACGACGTCTGCGCCGTCCTCGACGAGGTGAGCGACGAGGTGTCGGCCGACCTTGCCCACACCGGCGACGCCGACGCGGCGACCCGACAACGACGGCGTGTCCCACACGAACTCGGCGCCCGCGCGCATGCCTTGGAAGACGCCGAAGGCGGTCAGCACGGACGAGTCGCCCGCTCCGCCGTGCTCGGTGGTCCGTCCGGTCACGTACGACGTCTCGCGGGCGATGACGTCCATGTCCTCGGGGTAGGTGCCCACGTCGCAGGCCGTGTAGTAGCGGCCGTTGAGCGACTCGACGAACCGGCCGTACGCCCGGAGTCGCGCCTCGGACTTGTCACGGTGCGGGTCGCCGATGATCACGGCCTTGCCGCCGCCGAGGTCGAGCCCGGCCAACGAGGCCTTGTACGCCATGGCCTTGGAGAGCGCGAGCACGTCGGCGAGCGCCGCCTGCTCATCGGCATACGGGTAGAAGCGGGTGCCACCGAGTCCGGGTCCGAGCGCGGTCGAGGACAGCGCCACGATCGCGCGGAGCCCGCTCGCCTCGTCCTGGCAGAACACGACCTGCTCGTGGCCACCGCCGAAGGGGGACATCACCTGTGGACCGTCCACGCCAACCTCCTCGTGCTGTGCTCTCCACTGTAGGAGGGCGCGGAGTTGACGTCCGGGCGGGTGCGAAACGTCCCGATGTTGCCCGTTCGGTTACACCTCGGTACGGATTCGGCGACACCCCTCGGCATGGATGGGTGCATTTTGGCATCATTCAGCCATGGATTCGCACTCCCCCGATGCGGAACGCCTTCTCACGCCGTCCGAAGTTGCCGCGCTGTTCCGCGTGGTCCCGAAGACCGTGACCCGCTGGGCACAAGCAGGCAAGATCAGTTCAATCCGTACCCTAGGCGGACACCGCCGCTTCCGCGAGGCGGAGGTTCGGCGCCTCCTCGCCGAGGGGTTCGGTCCCGACGACGAGAGCCAAGCCAGCTAGCCGGGGCGGCCGGAGAGCCGCGCCACACCGTTGCGGCAGAGGGGTCGGGGGACCCGCTGCCGCAGGAGCGAGGAGAACCGACGTGTCTCAGCAACCCAGTTCCCGTGCACTGCTGCTCGCGAGCGGTATCGCCGGATTGGCCAGCGGAGGGCGATCGACGCTCGGCCCTGCCGTGACACGCCTGTCGAGCAAGCACTCGGCACGGTCACGCGGGTTGGTCCTGGCGGGCATCGCCAGCGAGCTGGTCGTCGACAAGCTGCCGCAGACACCGAGCAGGCTCCGGCTCGCTCCGTTGGCCGGCCGAGTCGCGGCGGGCGGACTCGCCGGATTCCAGATCGCACGCCTCGGCAAGGCTCCTGTAGTCGCGTCCACCGTGGCCGGTGCCGCGGCGGCGCTCGCCGGGTCGTACGCGGGCAACGCCTGGCGCCAGGCCTGGGCGCGGACCGGCAAGCCGGACCTGCCGGCGGCGCTCGCCGAGGACGCCGCGTCCATCGGGCTGGCGTACGCCGCGTCCCGCGTCGTCTCTCCTTCCTGATCGCGAGGGCTGTCACAGGGCCGGGGATCAGGACGTCCCCTCGGCGGCAGTCGGCTCGGCGTCTGCCGCGAGCGGTGCCACGACGAGCGGGCATGCGGTGGTACGGATCAGCGCCCCCGTCACCGATCCGAGGGCGACCCCCCGAGGCAGAGGCCGGGTCCGGCGTCCGACGACGAGCACGTCGCTCTCGGCGCTCGCCCGTGCCAGTGCCGTCGCGGGCCGCTCGTACTCGACCACCACGTCGACCGTGACGTCGCCGTGGCGTTGGACCCAGGGCGCCACCGTCTCCTCCAGTCGGAGCCGTGCCGCCTCGCGCCACGACTGCTCGCTGGTCCGGGCGAAGATCACGTCGTCGTAGAACGTCGGCGCCCGCCAGGCGTGCAGCACGGTGAGCCTCGCGCCGCGCACGTGCGCAAGATCGAACCCGAGGTCGAGGGCCTCCGCGGAGATGGCGGTCTCGTCGATCCCGACCACGATCCGGCCGCGCGCCTCGCCCGCGTGCCAGCCCGCCGGCACCATCGCGACGGGACATGCGGCTCGGGCAGCGACCCCGCTGATGATCGAGCCGGTGAAGACCCGGCCGAGCGCCGATATGTCACGTCGTCGGAGGACGAGGAGCGAGGCATCCGACGACGCCCTCAGCAGCACGCCCACGGTCCCGCCCTCGGCGAGCAGGGTGAGGATCTCCACCCGGTCGCCGGCGATCTTGCTGAACCGGTCGAAGGTCTCGGCGAGAAGCTGGTTGGCGACCTCGCGCCGATCGTTCTCCGGGATCACCGGGCTGGCGGCGTGGTAGTCCGGGTTGTACGCGTGGACGAGGAGGATCGGCACGCCCCGTCGCTCGGCGGCGTCGACGGCGAAGCGGAGCACGTCGTCGTCCATGGTGCTCGCAGCGACGCCTACGACGACAGGCGCTGTGGTGGTGGTCATCGTCTCGTCCTCCCGAAGGTCGGCACCGGCGCGGATGTCACCGATGACGCCATCGTCCGCCCGGAAGGACTGCCCTGCCACCGCCACGAACGCTCAGCGCTCGCGCGCGGCCGCCTCCTGCAGGAACGGACGGGTCAACATCACGATCTCCTCGAGATGCGTCTCGAGCGCGAAGTGGCCGGCGTCGAGCAGATGGATCTCGGGATCTGGTCGATCCCGGGGCGGTCGAGACGAGCCTGGTCCTTCTCGCCCTCGTCGCGAACGGCGCGATGGTGATGGCACCCATCACGGGCTCCCCAGCCACGGCCGACGACGCGAAGGCCACTGCGCGGATCCTCGTCGAGGCAGCGGTGCGCGCACCCGGATAAACAGAAGACCGCAGCTCGCTGGGCGAGATCTGCGGTCGTGGGTGGCCAGGGCCGGGGTCGAACCGGCGACCTTCCGCTTTTCAGGCGGACGCTCGTACCAACTGAGCTACCTGGCCGTCTGTCTCCTCGGGGCTCTCGCCTCAAGAAGCAGCCCGGCGTGACCCGGGCGCGCACCACTATACAAGGCGAGGCGCGGTCCGGATCACCCGGTCAGGTCACGCGACAGTGACCACGCTGGCCGCGTCGAGGCGGGGCAGGCGATCGCGGTAGGCGTCCTCGGCGGGATGACCGATGTTGACGATCACGAGCGACCTGAGACCGGTGCCGTCGAAGAACTCCTTGTCGACCCCCGCGGCGTCGAAGCCTGTCATCGGGCCGGCATAGAGGCCGGCGGCGCGCACGCCCACGATGAAGTAGCCGATCTGGAGGCCGGCGCTCAGCCTGGCCATCGACTCCCGCTGGTCGGCGACCGGCTCGAGCGCGTCGCGCATGCCGGGCGCGTGCGGGAAGACCTCGGGAAGGGTCTCGTGGAAGTCGACGTCGGCCGCGAGGATCGCGACCAGAGGCGCGGCGCCGGTCTTGGCTCGGTTGCCCTCCGACATGTGCGGCAGCAGGCGCTGGCGGGCCTCGCCGTCGGTCACCAGAGTGATCCGCAGCGGCTGGCAGTTCATCGCCGTCGGCCCGAACTTCACCAGGTCGTACACGGCGCGGATCTCGTCGACGGTGACGGGTTCGTCGGTGAAGGCGTTGGCAGTGCGGGCCTCGCGGAAGAGGAGGTCCTGCGCGGCTCGGGGCAGCGCGAGCTCGGGGAGGGTCACGGTCATGTGTCGTGAAACGAGTGGCATTTTCAGTTTCATCCTCAAACCAGTGTGGTTCGTGCCACCATCGGCTGAAGCGTGAGGAAGGTCAGATGCCACGACGTCGTACGGAGAGCGTGGGCGCGTCCGCAGGTCGGCCGCTCAGTGGTCAGGTGGCGGTCGTGACCGGCGGTTCGCGCGGTCTCGGGTTCGGGTTCGCCGACGCCCTCGGTCGGGCGGGTGCTCGCGTCGTCGTGGCGTCCCTGCCGGGCAGCGGTGTCCCCGAAGCCGTGAGCCGTCTGGCACAGAGCGGCGTCGAGGCCGTCGGCGTCGAGGCCGACGTCACCGATCTCGCCGCGGTCGAGGGCATCCGCGACCGAGCGCTGGAGTGGGGTGGCCTGGACGTCTGGGTCAACAACGCAGGTGTCTCAGGGATCTACGGTCCGACCCACCTGACGCCGGTCGACGTCTTCGACCGGATCGTCGACGTCAACATCCGTGCGGTCCACCACGGCACCCGGACGGCCGTGACCACGATGCTCGAACAGGGCCGCGGCCACGTGGTCAACGTGTGGGGCAAAGGCTCGACCAAGCCGGTGCCGTGGCAGAACGCCTACGCCACGTCGAAGGCGTGGAACCGTCAGTACACCCGGACGGTGCGCTCGGAGATCGCGGGCGCCGGGGTGCGGGTGCACGGGTTCGACCCCGGTCTGGTGAGGACGGAGATGCTGAGCGAGGTGACCGTCACCCCGGGCATGGAACAGCGAGTCGCCGCACTGCCCTGGGTCGTGGGCCTGTGGGGGCAGGTGCCGGAGCTGGCGGCGGCGCCGATCGTGCCGTTGGTGGTCGGGGACCGCGACGACCACGTCGACCTGACGGTCCCGACGATCCTCGGCCGAGGGCTGCGTTCTGTGCTGCGGGGCAACCTGCGCCGCAGCCGCCGCATGCCGATCACGGTCCGTACGCTCGCGGAATAACGACGAAGGGCCCGAACCTGACGGCTCGGACCCTTCGTGCTGGCGACCCTGACGAGACTCGAACTCGCGACCTCCGCCGTGACAGGGCGGCGCGCTAACCAACTGCGCTACAGGGCCATCTTCAGTTGTCACCGCTCAGCGGTGCGAGCACCACTTTAGCGGACGGTTCGGACGACTCCAAAACCGGGGTCGGACTCCCCGCACGCACCGCCTGAACTCCGAGCGATGGTGCCCCCAACGGGATTCGAACCCGTGCTACCGCCTTGAAAGGGCGACGTCCTAGGCCACTAGACGATGAGGGCGTACGCGCACGACGGCGCGGACGGTTCATCGTACGGGCAGCGTCCTCCGGCCGCCAAAGCCGGTGACGTCGACCTGGGGCCCTCAGGCAGACTGGACCCGTGATCGACATGTCGCCGGACCGCTTCGCCGAGCTCGTCGAGCGGGCGTTCGACGAGCTGCCACCGGACCTCACCGGGCTCCTCGAGAACGTCGTGCTCCTCATCGAGGACGACGCGCCCGACGACGACCCGACCTTGCTCGGCCTCTACGACGGCATCCCGGTCACCGAGCGGACCAGCGCATACGGCGGTGTCCTGCCCGACCGCATCACGATCTACCGGAACCCGACGCTCGCGATCTGCGACACCGAGCAGGACGTCGTCGAGGAGGTCGGCATCACGGTCGCGCACGAGATCGCGCACTACTTCGGGATCGACGACGACCGGCTGCACGAGCTGGGGTACGCGTGAGGATGTTCCGCCGCCGCGGCCGCCGTGGCGCGGCGGGACGGGACGTGCGTGTGATCCGCTGCGACGAGCGCTACACGTCGCGTCGCGACGGCATCACGACACGCCACAGCTTCTCGTACGGAGACCACTACGACGCCGACAACGTCGCGTTCGGACCGCTGCGTGCGGTGAACGAGGAGTGGCTCGAGCCCGGGGCCGGCTACGACAGCCACCGCCACAGCGACGTCGAGATCGTGACCTGGGTCCTGGCCGGCGCCCTCGCCCACGAGGACTCCACGGGTGCCCGCGGCGTGCTGCGACCGGGCGAGGTCCAGCACATCAGCGCTCGTGCCGGGGTCGAGCACACCGAGCGCAACCACTCGACGACCGAGCCGCTGCACTTCCTCCAGATGATGCTCGCCCCGTCCGACGCCGAGCTCGCCGACCCTCGTCCGGGACCGCCGGCGTACCGGCAGTGGGACCTCCAGGGGGCGCGAGGGTATCTCCTCGACGTGCTCTGGGTGCGTGACGGCGTGATGCTGCACGCGGCGCTGCTGGACGCCGGTGACGTCGTCGACCTGCCCGAGGACGGCCTCGTCCACCTGCACGTGACCCGTGGCCGGGTCGAGGCGGACGGCGAGACGTTGGAGCACGGTGACGTGCTCCGGGCGACGGGCGAGGGGCCGCTGCGTGTGAAGGGGATCACGCCGTCGGAGATACTGGCGTGGCACCTCCGTCCCAGCACCGACCCAGGAGCAGCGTGATGGCCACCGTCCTCGTACTCAACGGCCCCAACCTCGACCGGCTCGGGACGCGGGAGCCCGCCGTCTACGGCGACCGCACGTACGACGACCTCGTCGCGCTGTGCCACGCGGCGGGGGCCGAGCTCGACCTCACCGTCGACGTACGCCAGACCGCCAGCGAGGCCGAGATGATCGGGTGGTTGCACGACGCTGCCGACGCCGGCCACCCCGTCGTGATCAACGCCGGCGCCTGGACGCACACGTCGGTCGCGATCCGCGACGCGGCGGCGATGCTCACAGCCCCGATGGTCGAGGTGCACATCACGAACGTGCACGCCCGCGAGGAGTTCCGGCACCACTCGTACCTCTCCGCGGTCGCGACGGGCGTCATCGTCGGGCTCGGGTTCGAGGGGTACGTCGCCGCGCTGCGGTTCCTCGCGTAGGCGCACGGCGCCGCCGGTGTCACCGGTCGGACGTTACGGACATTTACGTGGCGACCGTCCGTGGTCGTGCCTAGGGTGATCACCGTGAGCGATCTGGTCGGACAACATGCCCACGACGACGCGGTGCGCAGGCTCAGGGCCTCATACGGCTCCATCCCCGACGGTTCGCCCGTCCGGCTGGCCAAGCGCACGACCAACCTCTTCCGACCTCGTGACGCCTCCGACGCACCCGGGCTCGACGTCAGCGGGCTCGGCGGGGTGATCAGCGTCGACATCGACGCCGCCACGGGAGTCGCAACCGCCGACGTACAGGGCATGTGCACCTACGAGGACCTCGTCGCGGTGACGCTCGCGCGCGGCTTCATGCCGTACGTCGTGCCGCAGCTGCGCACGATCACCCTCGGCGGTGCCGTCACCGGACTCGGGATCGAGGCGACGTCGTTCCGCCACGGACTCCCGCACGAGTCCGTGCTGGAGATGGACGTCTTCACCGGGGCGGGGGAGGTCGTCACGTGCAGCCGCGAGGAGCACAGCGACCTGTTCCTCGCCTTCCCCAACTCCTACGGCACGCTCGGCTACGCCACCCGCATCCGCATCCCGCTGGAGAAGGCCCCGGGCTGGGTCCGGCTCCGGCACCTCCGCTTCGACGACCCGACGTCGGCCGCGGCCGCGATCAGCCGCATCGTCGGCGAGCGCAGCCACGACGGCGTGCGTGTCGACGCGATAGACGGCACCGCGTTCAGCCCTGGCGAGATCTATCTGACGCTGGCCGAGATGACCGACGAGCCGCAGGCGGTCAGCGACTACACCGGGCAGCAGATCTACTACCGCTCGGTGCGTGAGCGCAGCAGCGACGCGCTCACGGCCCACGACTACCTGTGGCGGTGGGACACCGACTGGTTCTGGTGCAGCGGCGCGTTCGGTGCCCAGAACCCGACGCTGCGGCGCCTGTGGCCCCGCAATCGCCGGCGCAGTGACGTCTACCAGAAGATGGTCGGGCTCGACACGCGCTACGGCCTCGCGCACCGGCTCGACCGTCTCAAGCGCAACGGCGTCGAGAAGCGAGAGCGGGTCATCCAGGACATCGAGGTCCCCGTGGACCGGCTGGCGGAGTTCCTCGCGTGGTTCGACGCCGAGGTGGGGATGCGCCCGGTCTGGTTGTGCCCGCTGCGGCTCCGTGAGCCAGACGGCCCGGGCAGCGCGACCCGCTGGCCGCTCTATCCGCTCGAGCCCGGCACGACCTACGTCAACGTCGGGTTCTGGGGCACCGTCGCCGTGCCCGCGGACGCGCCGGCGGGCATGGTCAACCGTCGCGTCGAGGAGAAGGTCCACGCGCTCGGCGGTCACAAGTCGCTCTACTCGGAGGCGTTCTACGACGCCGAGACCTTCGCAGACCTCTACAACGTGCCCCATCTCACCGAGGTGAAGGCGGTGTACGACCCCAAGGACCGGTTGACCGGCCTGTACGAGAAAGCGGTGAAACGTCGATGACCACTCTTGCCAAGTCCTCGATCACACTGGGCGAGGCCGTGGAGCGCCTCGTGCCCGGCGAGCTCTCGTTCCGGTTCGAAGGCTACGACGACAGCAGCGCGGGCCCGGCAGACGCGCCGATCACCGTCCGCATCGTCAACGAGCGGGGCCTGTCCTACATCATGAGCGCGCCCGGCGACCTCGGCTTCGCGCGCGCCTACGTCAGCGGTGACCTCGAGCTCGACGGTGTGCACCCGGGTGACCCGTACGACGCCCTGGTCCACCTGCAGAACAAGACGCGCCTGCGGGCACCGTCGGCCGCGGAGACGTTCCGCGTCGTCAAGGCGCTCGGCCTCTCGCACCTGGTCCCGCCGCCGGCGCCGCCCCAGGAGCACCTGCCCCGGTGGCGCCGAGCGGTCGAGGGCCTGCGGCACACCAAGAGCCGCGACGCGGCGGCGATCCACCACCACTACGACGTGTCCAACCGGTTCTACGAGCTGGTGCTCGGCCCGTCGATGACCTACACGTGCGCGGTGTTCCCCAAGCCCGACTCGACGCTCGAGGAGGCTCAGTTCGAGAAGTACGACCTGGTCTGCCGCAAGCTCGACCTCCGGCCGGGCCAGCGTCTGCTCGACATCGGCTGCGGGTGGGGCGGCATGGTGCGCCATGCGGCGAAGCACTACGGCGTGAAGGTCATCGGCGCGACCCTGTCGGAGCAGCAGGCGATCTGGGCGCAGCAGGCCATCGCCCGTGAAGGCCTCTCCGACCTCGCGGAGGTGCGGTTCTCCGACTATCGCGACGTGCCCGAGGGCGGCTTCGACGCGATCAGCTCGATCGGTCTCACCGAGCACATCGGCGTCCACAACTACGCCTCCTACTTCGGCTTCATCCGCGACCACCTCAAGGTCGGCGGGCGGATGCTCAACCACTGCATCACGCGACCGGACAACCGCACACGAGCGACGGCGGGGCAGTTCATCGACCGCTACGTCTTCCCCGACGGCGAGCTGACGGGGTCCGGCCGCATCATCACCGAGGTGCAAGATGCCGGGCTCGAGGTCCAGCACGAGGAGAACCTCCGGCTGCACTACGCGATGACCCTGCGTGAGTGGAACCACAACCTCCGCGACAACTGGGACGAGGCGGTCGCCGAGGTCGGTGTCGCGACCGCCAAGGTGTGGGGTCTCTACATGGCCGGATCCCGGCTCGGGTTCGACCGCAACTCGATCCAGCTGCACCACGTGCTCGCGACCAAGACCTCCCCGACCGGGCAGATCGACTTCCCGCTCCGGCCGACCTGGGGGAGCTGACCGGCACCCACGCCGTACGCAACGACATCGCGACCCCCGATGGTCGCGATGTCGATGCGTGTCAGCCGATCGGGTCATGCAGCGGGCACCACCTCCCGCGTCCGCTCAGGGCGGCGCAGCGAGCCCAGGTGCTTGTCCAGCAGCACGAGCGCCGCAGGGAGCAGGACCAGCCGGACGATCGTGGCGTCGACCAGGATCGCCACCGAGAGCCCGACGCCCATCTGCTTCATCTCCAGCATCGACAGCGTCGCGAACACCGCGAAGACCGACACCATCACGGCCGCCGCACTCGTGACGACGCTCGCGGTCTCGCGCACGCCGTACTCGACGGCGAGCCGTGTCGACAGTCCCCGCCGCATCCCTTCACGGACCCGGCTCATCACGAACACGTGGTAGTCCATCGAGAGTCCGATCAGGACCACGAAGCAGAAGAGCGGCACCCAGTCCACCACGAAGCCCGGTGACGTGAAGTCGAGCAGGCCCTCGGCCCACGTGTTCTGGAAGACGAGCGTCATCACGCCGAAGGCAGCGCCCACCGACAACAGGTTGAGCCCCGTCGTGAGCAGTGCGACCGCCCCGCTGCGGAACACGACAGCCATCATCACCAGCGTCAGCAGGAGCACGAACCCGACCACGAGCGGCAAGGCGCCACGCTGGTTGTCCTGGCTGTCCATCGTGGCGGCCACGTCACCCCCGAGCGCCCACTCCACCCGGCCGAGGTCGTCGAAGGCTGCGGGACCGGCCGTGTCGCGGAGCTCAGAGACCGCGTCCTCGTTCGCCTGCTCTCCGTCGGCCCCGGCGGCGGTCAGTCGGAGGACCGAGGTCCGTCCGTCCGCGGCCACCGCCACCGGCTCGGCGTCCGAGGCGAGCCCCTCCGCCTGGGCGCGAGTCGCGAGATCGTCGAGTGCCCGGCCGACCTCCGTGGCGTTCCCGTCGGCCCGCGCCACCACCTCGATCGTCGGCCGTTCCGCAGGGAAGTGGCGCTGCACGTCGTGATAGGTGGCCACGGCAGGGAGCTCCTGAGGCAGGGTGTCGATCGTCCCCTCGTGCAGCTTCATCCCCAGCGCCGGTGCGGAGAGTGCGAGCAGAAGACCGACCGAGACCAGCAGGGAGGTCTTGGGGCGGGCGAGGACGGGACGGATGAGGCGCTTGCTGATCCCGCCTTCGCCGATACGGCGGTTCAGCCGCCACAGCAGGGGGATCCGTGGTCGGTCGACCCACCGGCCGAGCTTGGCCAGCAGCGCCGGCAGGACCGTCACCGAGCCGACCATCGCGACAGCCACCACGAGGATGGCCCCGACCGCGAGTCCAGCGAAGACGGTGTCACGGGTCAGGAAGAGACCCGACATCGCGACGATCACCGCGACTCCGGCGACCACGACGGCACGCCCCGAGGTCGCAGCAGCGATCTCGATCGCGTCGATCGTGCTCGCACCCTTGCGACGCTCCTCACGCTCGCGCTTGAGGTAGAACAACGAGTAGTCCACGCCGACCGCCATCCCGATCATGAGGATCACGCTGGCGACGGTCCCTGAGTCGGGGATCAGGGCGGAGGCTACGGCGTACAGGCCCATCGCGGTCAGCACGCACGAGAACGCGAGTGCCACGGGGATCAGGGCAGCGGTCAGGGCGCCGAAGGCCACGATCATGATCAGCAGCGTGATCGGGAGGCTGCGTGCCTCGCCCGACCCGAGATCCTCGCCGACGCGCTCGTCGATCTGGGTGCCGATCGACTCCCCACCGGTCTGGGCGATGTCGACCCCGGGGTTGCCTTCCGCGACCTCGGCGGTGGAGGCCTGCAACGCCTCCACCGTCGCGTCGAGGTCGTCGACACCCTTCTCCAACGTCAGCGGCACGAGCATCGCGGAGCGGTCCTCGGACCACGTCGGTGGCCCGACGGCGTCGACGTGCGCGATGCCCTCGGCACCGGCGCGCAGCGACTCGTACGCCTGATCGGCGGCCGTACGCTCCAGCACCCCGCTCTCGGCAGTGATCAGGACAACCTCGCCCGGGGCGCTCTCCAGGTTCGCGTCGCGGATCATCTCCGCCGCACGCCCCGACTCCCCGACGCCGTAGTCGTCGTCGGACATGCTCTGCGTCGGCACGACGGCCATCAGCGCCATCGCGCCGACGACCAGCGTCAACCAGAGGGTGAGCGCGCGCCACGGGTGGGTCGCGCTCCAACGGGCGACCCGCACGACCGGCGAGCGGCGTGTGGGGCTGCTTGCTCGCCTGTGCGGAAGAGGTGCGGTGGTCGTCATGATGGCCTCTCGGATCGTCCGGATCGTTCGTCGACGACGATTCCGCCTCGCGTGCTCCCGATCACGGGTGCGAGACCCCGGACCATGGTGGTGCTAGGTCCACTGTCTGCGGCGCCCCTCTGACCGACAGTGGGAGCATGGCCACGACAGCGGACCCAGGAGTCATGATGAGCTTGCCCACGGGTGCACCCGAGTCGGACGCCGGATCGCGGCGCACGTCACGGTTCGCGCTGACCGGGCTCGCCCTCGTCTACCTGGTGCTCGGGATCCCGACGCTGATCACGCTGATCGTGATCACCGTCGCGATCCCGCTCGGCGTCCTGGGCATCGGGCTCGCGGCCCTCGCCGCGTTCGTGCCGTTCCTGCGACAGCTCGCCAACGTGCACCGCTACTTCGCGACCCAGGTCCTCCGGACCTCGGTGCTCAGCCCGTACCACCAGCGCGAGTCGCACGGCGTCAACGTCGTCGTGAAGGACTGGGCGCGAGACCCCGCGCGATGGCGTGACCTCGGCTGGTCGTACGCCTCGGTGACGGTGGGATGGGTCCTCTCGTGGGTCCCGGTGCTGCTGCTGCTGGGTGTGGTGTGGTTCCTGATCTTCCCCTTCATCTACGCGGTGACTCCCGCTGGCGTCTTCGACATGGACTGGCGTCTCGTGCAGGTCCACGACGTGGCGTCGTCCTTCGCGATGTGGGTGCCCGCTGCGCTGTGCGTCCTGGCCTGGTGGTTCGTCACGCCGCCGGTGAGCCGCCTGCGTGTGCGGATGGACCTCGCGCTGCTGTCGCCGACGCGCGCCGAGCTCGAGAAGAGGCTGGCCGAGGTGTCGGCGTCTCGTACGGAGACGATCGACCACTCCGCTGCCGAGCTGCGGCGCATCGAGCGCGACCTGCACGACGGTGCACAGGCGCGGCTGGTGTCGCTCGGGATGAGCCTGGGGCTGGCCGAGCAGCTGATGCGTACCGACCCGGAGGCGGCTTCCCGGCTGATCGAGGAGGCGCGGCTGACCACGACGTCGGCTCTCGGTGACCTGCGCTCGGTCGTCCGCGGGATCCACCCGCCGGTGCTGGCCGACCGCGGGCTCGTCGGAGCGGCGCAGGCGCTGATGCTCGATCTGGCGGTCCCGACGTCGTTCTCCGCGGTGGTGCCCGGAAGGGCGCCCGAGCCGGTGGAGTCGGCGATGTACTTCGCGATCGCCGAGGCGCTCGCCAACGTCGTCAAGCACTCCGGTGCCACCGCGGCTTCGGTGGACCTGGCGCACGACGGCGAGCGGCTGCGGACGGTCGTGGCCGACAACGGCCGAGGCGGTGCTGACCCGGCCGGCGGCACGGGGCTTGACGGAATCGCTCGCCGTTTGGCCGCCTTCGACGGCACCATGGTGGTCGAGAGCCCCGCCGGGGGACCCACCGTCGTCACCATGGAGCTGCCGTGCGCGTTGTCATCGCCGAAGACCTCGCCCTCCTCAGGGACGGCCTGACGCGCCTGCTCGAGGCCAACGACTTCACGGTCGTCGCCGCGGTCGACAACGCCCCGTCGCTGGCGAAGGCGCTGCGCGAGGTCGACGTGGACGTCGCGGTCGTGGACGTACGGATGCCTCCGACGTTCACCGACGAGGGGCTGCGGACGGCGATCGAGGCGCGCGCGGCGCGGCCGGGGCTGCCGGTGCTCGTGCTGTCGCAGTACGTCGAGCAGCTGTACGCGCGTGAGCTCCTGTCGTCGGGCGAGGGGGCCGTGGGTTATCTGCTGAAGGACCGGATCGCCGATGTCGATCGGTTCGTCGACGCCGTCCGTCAGGTGGCCGGCGGCGGCACGGTGCTCGACCCGGAGGTCGTGTCGACCCTGCTGTCCAAGGCCGCCGCCAACCGGCCGGTGGACCGTCTGACCGACCGGGAGCGCGAGGTGCTGGGCCTGATGGCGGAGGGCCGCTCCAACGCGGCGATCGCGGCGCGCCTGTTCGTGACCGAGAAGGCGATCGCGAAGCACACCAACAGCATTTTTGCCAAGCTCGACCTCCCGGTCTCCGCCGACGACAACCGCCGCATCCTCGCCGTCCTCGCCTACCTGCAGGACTGACAGACCCCTCGGGCGGCCGCGGGTCACTCCCTGGCGCTCGCGGGTCACTGTCTGGCGCTCGCGGGTCACTGTCTGGCGCTCGCGAGTCACCATGGAGCCATGACTGGTGACACGCGAGCATGGTGGCTCGTCCCCCTCCGTGTACGCGGGACTGAGCGGCTGGAGGTCTGGTTCGAGGACCAGGCCAGTCGCGGTTGGGTCGCCGAGCACCTCGGATTCTTGAGCGCCGTACGCCTGGTGCTGCACCATCGCGTGGATCCGCCGCGCTACCGCTATGTCATCGACCCCCGTCGCTTCCCCGACGTGGTCGAAGACGACCTGCTCCGTGCGGCTGGCTGGGAGGAGGTCGGGACCCTGGGTGGCAAGGATGTCTGGCGTGCTCCGTACGAAGGTGCGCGGCCCGACCTGCTTGGACACTGACCCGCGGGCGCAAGATAGTGACCCGCGGGCGCAAGATAGTGACCCGCGAGCCCCAGAGGGTGACCCGCGAGCGCAAGAGAGTGACCCGTGGGCGGGTCAGGCGAGGTCGACGACCACGGGGGCGTGGTCGGACGCGCCCTTGCCCTTGCGCTCCTGCCGATCGATCGACGCGCCGGTGACCCGAGCCGCGAGCGCCGGGGAGCACAGGGCGAAGTCGATCCGCATGCCTTCGCGTCGGGGGAAGCGCAGCTGGGTGTAGTCCCAGTAGGTGTAGACGCCAGGCCCGGGCGTGTGCGGGCGGACGACGTCGGAGTAGCCCGCGTCCTCGATCGCGGCGAACGCCTCTCGCTCGAGCTTGGAGACGTGCGTGCTGCCCTCGAACTTGGCCATGTCCCACACGTCGTCGTCGTGGGGGGCGATGTTCCAGTCGCCGGTCAGGGCGATCTGCGCCTGCGGATCGTCCGCGAGCCAGCCGGCGGCGTCGTCGCGGAGCTGGCGGAGCCACTCGAGCTTGTAGACGTAGTGGGGATCATCGAGCTTGCGACCGTTGGGCACATAGAGCGACCACACGCGTACGCCGCCGCAGACCGCGGAGATCGCGCGCGCCTCGGCGGCAGCGGGGTCACCCCACGTCGGCATGTCGGCGAAGCCGGTCTGCACGTCCTCGAGGCCGACGCGCGAGATGATCGCGACGCCGTTCCACTGCGACAGGCCGTGGTGCGCGACCTCGTAGCCGGCCGCCAGCAGCGGCAGCTCGGGGAACTGGTCGTCACGGCACTTGGTCTCCTGGATCGCCAGCACGTCCACGTCGCTGCGCTCGAGCCACGCAGTGACGCGGTCGATGCGCGAACGGATGGAGTTGACGTTCCACGTGGCGATCCGCATGAGGACGACCGTACCCGGCGGCGAGGACAGGCCGACGCCGGAGCCCCGGTCTGGACGCGTACGGATATGAGACCCTGTCGTTCGATTTGTCGTGGTCGGAACGTAGTATTTTGCGGAGGTACGGCACAGAGCGGGAGGATTTTCGGTGAGGGAACTGGCTGAGGGGTCGATGACCGCGCGGACCCTGAAGGTCCTCATCGTGGACGAACGCCCCCAGACCTCCACCGCCCACGAGGAGATGCTCCGCCGCGTGGTGCAGGAGCTCGAGCGGATCGACGTACGGACCGAGTTCGCGCCGAGCCCCGACGACGCCGTCCTCCGCATCGCCTCCGATGCCTCGCTCTGCGCCGTGATCGCCGACGCCGGCGGTGACTCCGACCAGCACGAGGCCCACGTCGACCCCGACCACCTGACCTCGTTCCTGGCCGGGGTCCGGGCACGCAACAGCGACCTTCCCGTGTTCGTGATGACAGGGACCCGCGGCGCCGACTCGCTCGACACCGCCGTCCTGCGCGAGGTCGACCAGCTGATCTATCTCCTCGACGACACCCCCTCGTGGATCGCCGGGCGCATCCGCAACGCCGCCGAGCGCTACCGGCAGGACGTCCTTCCTCCGATGTTCGGTGCGCTCGTCGCGTTCTCGCGCAAGCACGAGTACTCCTGGCACACCCCGGGGCACGAGGGCGGCGCCGCGTTCCTCCGCTCGCCCGCGGGCCGGGCGTTCTGGGAGTTCTTCGGCGAGCAGACGTTCCGTTCCGACCTCTCGGTGTCCGTCCACGAGCTGGGGTCGCTGCTCCACCACACCGGTCCGATCGGCGAGGCCGAGCGCCGGGCCGCCACGATCTTCGGCGCGGACATGACCTACTTCGTCACCAACGGCACCTCCACCTCCAACCGGGTCCTGCACCAGGCGTCGGTCGTGGCTGGCGACGTGATGGTCCTCGACCGCAACGCGCACAAGTCGATCGAGCAGGCCGCGACGCTCACCCACGGCGTGCCGGTCTATCTCACGACCACCCGCAACCACCTCGGCATCATCGGGCCCGTTCCGCCGAGCGAGCTCACCCGCGAGGCGGTCGCCGCCAAGCTGGCGGAGTCGCCCTTGGTCGCGGACGCGTCGGTGCGGCCGGCGATCGCGATGATCACCAACTCGACGTACGACGGCCTGCTCTACCACGTGCCGACCGTCGAGCAGACGCTCGGCGAGCACATCGACCGGCTCCACTTCGACGAGGCGTGGTACGGCTACGCGGCGTTCCACCCGATCTATGCCGAGCGCTTCGCGATGCACACCGGGGAGCGCGCCGCGGACGCGCCGACGACCTTCGCGACGCAGTCCACGCACAAGCTCCTGGCCGCACTGTCGCAGGCGTCGTACCTGCACGTCCGCAACGGCCGCAACCCGGTGGACCACGACCTCTTCAACGAGGCCTACATGATGCACGCCTCCACGTCGCCGCTGTACGCGATCATCGCGTCGAACGACGTGTCCGCAGCGATGATGTCGGGTCGTGGCGGCCCGTTGCTGACCGGGATCTCGATCCAGGAGGCGGTCTCGTTCCGGCGTACGCTCGCGCGCGTCGCCGCCGAGACGCCGGAGGACGACTGGGCGCTGGTGCCGTGGCAGCCCGAGACGGTGACGTTGTCGGACGGGTCGAAGGCCCGCTTCGAGGACGCCGACGAGGAGTGGCTGTGCGGATCGGCGGAGCCGTGGCTGCTGCGTGCGGGCGAGGACTGGCACGGCTTCGACCTCCCCGACCGCTACGCGATGCTCGACCCGATCAAGGTCACCGTGGTGACGCCCGGTGTCCGGCCCGACGGGACCATGGCGGACTTCGGGGTCCCGGCGCCGATCCTGGCGGCCTACCTCGAGCAGCAGGCGTCGATCGTGGTCGAGAAGACCCAGTCCTACTCGATCCTCCTGCTGTTCTCGATCGGAGTGACGCGCGGCAAGTGGGGCTCCCTCGTCACGACGCTGATGTCCTTCAAACGGGATCTCGACGCGAACCGGCCGCTGGAGCAGGTGCTGCCCGCGACGTACGCCCAGGACCCGCGCCGCTACGCCGGCATGGGATTGAGCGACCTGGCCAGGGAGCAGCACGCCACGATCGTCCAGACGGGGATGCTGTCGGTGCAGTCCGAGGCCTTCGGCACCCACCCGGATCCGGTGATGACGCCCGCGCAGGCGTACGCCCACGTGGTCCGCGGGACGGTGGACGCCGTCCCGCTCGACCAGTTGGCCGGACGGACGCTGGCCATCGGGCTCGTCCCGTACCCGCCCGGGATCCCGTTGGTGATGCCGGGTGAGTCCGCAGGCCACGACGACAGTCCGTTCCTCGCGTACCTGCGCGCGCTGGAGGAGTTCGACCGCCGATTCCCCGGGTTCGAGCACGAGACCCACGGGATCGAGATCGTCGACGGACGGTACGTCGCTCGCTGCGTCCGCGCGTCCTGACCGTCGGCCGATGTCCCTGCCGCCCACTAGCGTGGGTGCATGACACTGAACCTGGCCATGATCACCGTCGACACGACCGATGCCCTCGCCCTCGGAGGCTGGTGGGCAGAGCAGCTCGGGGGAGAGATCGAAGCCGACAACGACGGCTCGTTCGTGGTCGTGGCGGCGCCCGGCAACCCCTCCCGGCTCGGCTTCCAGAAGGTCGAGCGCCCGACACCCGGCCAGAACAAGCTTCACCTCGACCTGGTCGCCGACGATGTCGACGCCGAGGTGGCGCGACTGGAGGCCGCCGGTGCGGAGAAGGTCGACACCCACACGATGGGTGACTTCGGCTGGGTGACGATGGCCGATCCGGACGGCAACTACTTCGACGTCGCGCGCTCGGAGGGCTGACGACTCGCCTCAGCCCTTGGCCGCGGGCTAGTCCTCGGAGAGGCGCTCGTCGACGAGCCGCTCGTCGGGCTCCTTGTCACCGGTGCGATACACGGCTCGGCCGAGCATGTGCGCGGCGACGGGGGCGGTGAGCAGCTGGAAGGCCGCGACGAGGACGAGCAGGCCGAGGTCGCTCCAGTGCTCCATCCGCAGCGCGATGCCGATCAGGATGAGGAGCAGGCCGAGCACCTGCGGCTTGGTGGCGGCGTGCATCCGGCTGAACAGGTTGTTGAAGCGGATGATGCCGATCGCGGCGATGAGTGCCATGAAGGCGCCGACGAGCAGGCAGAACGCCGAGGCAATGTCGCGGATCAGATCGAGGTTCATCGCGACACCGGCATCCCTCCGGCGAAACCGCCGCCGCTTCCGCCGCCGGTGCCGTCCGAACGCTCGGAGTCGTCAGATTCGTCGGGCTCGTCGCCGGTGGCGAATCGCGCGATGCTCACGGAGCCGACCATGCCGACGAGCGAGAGAACGACCAGGATCGGCAGCGTGTCGGTGTGACGGTTGTAGGCAGCCTCCACGCCGAGCCCTCCGACGAGGACGGCCACGAGCACGTCGATCGCGACCGCACGGTTGGGCATCGACGGCCCGAGTGCGGCGCGGACGACGCAGAGCAGCGCGGCGAGCCCGAGCATGCCGCCGGCGATCCAGGCGACCACGGTCATCCACGTCATGTCGGCTCAGCTCCGTTAGTCGTGGCACGGCGAATGTGGGCGGGCAGAGCCGGCGGCGGCTGCTCGATGCGGGCGATGTCCTCGGCGCTGCCCAGCGCCCGGACGACACGCTCCTCCTCGGCCCACACCCGCTGGCGTGCGGCCTCGACGTCGTCGAGGCTCAGGGTCTCGAGGACGTGGATCTGGATCGTCCAGTCCTCGCGGGCGATCTCGATGAGAAGGCTTCCGGGGACCAGCGACACGATCTCGGACGTGAGCATGAGCGCGAGCTCGCTGCGGGTACGCATCGGCACGACGAGGACGGAGTTGACCGGTTGGTGGCCGAACCGCAGCACGACCCTCGCGACCTGGATGCTCGACAGCACGAGATCTCGGAAGAACGCATAGATCAGCACGGCGAGACGCCAGGGATGCACCCGGCCGGCGAAGTCGATGGGCGGCAGCGGGAACACCCGGATGATCGCCACGGAGATCGCGAGCCCGGCGAGGATGTTGCCGACGCTGAACTCGCCCCACAGCAGGACCCAGACGAGGGTCAACCACGAGATGACCGGCCACTCGAGCGCCATCCGGGCCTGCCGACGACGGGAGGTGTCAGGACTCACGGCGTCACCGCCGCCGCGTCGTCGGGGGTGCTGCCGTCGTCGAGGACCGTCTGGATGTACGGCGTCCGGTCCCGCAGCTCGGAGGCCGCGCGCTCGGTGATCCCGAAGAGTGGTCCGGCGACCAGCGTCAGCGCCGTCCCGAGCGCGACGAGCGTCAGGGTGGGCGCGACCATGGCGCGCGGGAGGGAGCGTACGGAGGTGACGGTGACGGTGTCACCCCACGGCTCGCCCGACTTCGTGCCCGTGCTGGGAACCCACTCGCCGACGTCGTCGGGCTCCTCGGCGCGGGGTCGCCAGAAGGCGCGGTTCCAGGTCTTGGCGATCGCGTACAGCGTGAGCAGGCTCGTCACGATGGACGCGGCGACCACCAGGTAGGCCAGCCAGCCGGCGCGGTCGACGCCTGCCTGCACGAGTGCGACCTTGCCGAGGAACCCGGAGAACGGAGGTATCCCCGAGAGGTTCATCGCGGGCAGGAAGAACATCAGCGCGAGCACCGGCGCCGCCTTGGCCAGCCCGCCGAGATGCTCGAGGGACGTCGAGCCTCCGCGGATCTCGATGAGACCGGTGACGAGGAAGAGCGTCGTCTGGATGGTGATGTGGTGGACGATGTAGAAGATCGCGCCGGCGAGCCCGAGGTCGGAGGCGATCGCGACACCGAACACCATGTAGCCGATGTGGCTGACCAAGGTGAACGAGAGCATACGTTTGATGTCGGACTGGGCGATCGCGCCGAGGATGCCGATCAGCATCGTGAGCAGGGCCGCCCACAGCAGCAGGTCCGACAGCGGGCTGTCAGGGAAGAGCAGCGTCTGCACGCGCATGATCGCGTAGACGCCCACCTTGGTCAGCAGGCCGGCGAACACCGCCGTGACGGGAGCGGGAGCGGTCGGGTAGGAGTCGGGAAGCCACGCCGACAGCGGGAAGACCGCCGCCTTGATCGCGAACGCCGTGAGCAGCATCAGCTGCAGCACGATCCGCACACCCTCCGGGACCTGCTGGAGCTTGACGGCGAGGTCGGCCATGTTGACGGTGCCCGTCGCCGCGTAGACCCCGGCGATGGCGATGAGGAAGAGCATCGACGACAGCACGGACACGACGACGTACGTGGTCCCGGCGCGCACTCGTGGACCCGTGCCCCCGAGCGTGATGAGCACGTAGCTGGCCGCCAGCAGCACCTCGAAGCCGACGTAGAGGTTGAAGAGGTCGCCGGAGAGGAACGCGTTGGAGACGCCTGCGACGAGGACCAGGTAGGTGGGGTAGAAGACGGAGAGCGGAGTCTCGCGCCCGAACTCGATGATGCCCTGACCGACGGAGTACGCGAGGACCGACAGCGTCACGATCGCCGAGACGAGCAGGAGCAGCGCCGACAACCGGTCCGCGACGAGGACGATGCCCATCCGTGCCGGCCAACCCCCGACGTACACGACCTGCGGGCCGTCACGGTCGGCCGCCCACAGCAGCGTCCCGGCGATCACGACGATCGCCGAGAGGACGACGAAGCTGATCACCCGCTGCGCGCGGGCGTTCTGGCCGAGGGCGAGGCAGAGGCCGGCGCCGAAGAGCGCCAGCACGACGGGCAGCGGGATGAGGAAGGACATCGCGGAGTCGGCGGTCATCGCTGCGCCCCCTCGGTGTCGGCGCCTTCCTCGTCCGGGTCGCCGGTGCCTTCCTCGTACGACTGCGACGCCTCGTCGAGGTCGGCCAACCGCATGATGAGGCGGTCCTCCACGTCGTCCTGCACCTCGTCGTGGCCCTCGAGCTGCCACGACCTGTAGGCCATCGCGAGCAGGAATGCCGCCACCCCGAGCGTGATCACGATCGCCGTCAGCACCATGGCCTGCGGGAGCGGGTCGCTCATCGGAGAGGGGTCGCTCTCGTCGACGATCGGGGCCCGCCCGGGCGCCCCGGAGGCGACGATGAAGATCAGGTTGACGGCGTTGCCGACGAGCAGCGTGCCGACGACGATCCGGGTGAGGCTCCGCTCGAGGAGCAGGGTGACACCGCACGCGAAGGTCACTCCGATGACCACGATGAGGACGATGTTGACGGTCATCGGACACCTCCCGTCATCGGAGCGGTCTCGTTGTCGGCGTACGAACCGGGCAGCTCGGGGAGGTCGTCCTCCGCGTCCGCGTCGACGCCGCCGCCGAGGCTGCGCAGGATGTCGAGCATCAGACCGAACACGACGAGGTAGACGCCGATGTCGAAGAAGAGGGACGTCACCAGCTTGATGTCGCCGATCGCGAAGACGTGGAACTTGACGATCGCGCTCTGGAGCACCTGGCCACCGAAGAGGAGGGGAGCGAGCGCGGCGGCGGTCGCGGTCGAGAGTCCGAGCCCGAGGACGCGTCCGGCGTCGACGGGCGCCGCCTCGTCCAGCTCGAAGCGGCCGCCGGCGAGGTAGCGGACCATCAGCGCCAGCCCGGCCATGAGTCCACCGGCGAACCCACCACCAGGGCCGTTGTGGCCGGCGAACACGAGCCAGATCGAGAACAGGATGATCGTGTGGAACACCAGCCGGGTGACGATCTCGAAGATGACCGAGCGGCGCTCGTCCGACAGGGTCTTGCCGGCGCGCAGCCACCGTCCGGTGGACTCGTCCGACGGCAGCGGGTTGGCGGGGCTCTGTGCGCCACCGCGACCGGTGATGAGGAAGATCAGCGACGCTACGCCGGTCGCGGCGACCACGAGGACCGACAGCTCGCCCATCGTGTCCCAGGCGCGGATGTCGACGAGGGTGACGTTGACGATGTTCTTGCCGCCTCCGTAGGTCACCGCCTCCTCCGGGAACGTCACCGAGACCGGTGCGCCGACCCGCACTCCCGCTGCCGCGAGTGCGATCGCGGAGGCGAAGATCCCCGAGAGAGCGCCGATGCTGACACGCAGCCAGCGCGCGCGCGTGAAGGGACGGTCGGAGAAGTACGGCGCCATCCGCCGCAGCACCAGGACGAACACCACGAGCGTGACCGTCTCGACGAGCACCTGCGTCAGAGCGAGGTCCGGGGCTCCGTGCAGAAGGAAGAGCATCGCCGTGCAGTAGCCGGAGACCCCGGCGAGGAGGACCGCCTTGAGCCGACGGCGAGACCGGACCGTGAGCACCGCTGCCGTGGCCATCAGGACCGCGGCGACCGCCTGGGCCGCGGAGTCGAACCAGACGAGATCGTCGGTCCAGGTGCGGTTGAGGAGGAGCTGGCTCCCAGGCACGAGAAGCACGATCACCAGGATGGAGCCCAGGTAGAACGGCAGCGAGCCTCGCTGCGTACGGCCCGTGACCTCGACCGCCAGCCGGTCGGTGCCGCGCATGACGGCCTCGTACGCGCGTTCGGCCGACGGCATCCAGG
This sequence comes from Mumia sp. zg.B17, assembly GCF_019550915.1. Lineage (GTDB taxonomy): Bacteria > Actinomycetota > Actinomycetes > Propionibacteriales > Nocardioidaceae > Mumia. The sequence goes on along the minus strand of NZ_JAHWCI010000008.1, from coordinate 358,142 downwards.
CCGCGCGGGGGACGACGCTGGTGCGCTGCTGCCACACGAAGAGCGCGATACCTCCGAGCACGGCGACTGCCGAGAGCCCGAGCGCGGGGTTGAGGCCGTGCCACAGTGCGAGCTCGGCGTGGTGCTCGCCGGCGGGAAAGAGGTGGTCGTAGCCCGACCAGAGCTCGGTGAGGCGGTGTCCGAAGAACGCGAGGACGACGGAGGCGACGGCCAGCAGGGCGGTCGGCGCCGCGAAGCCCACTGGGACGCGTACGAGGTCGGCCGGCCGGTCCACGCCCGGCTTGTCGCCGAAGACACCCCAGACGAACCGCAGGGAGTAGGCCATCGTCAGGAGGGAGCCGCCGACGAGTCCGGCGAGCACGACCGAGCCGGCGAACGGCCCGATGCCGGTGCCGTCCCCGGTCGCGACCACGTCGACGAACGCCGCGTAGATCGACTCCTTGGCGACGAAGCCGAGCATGGGCGGAATGCCCGCCATCGATGCCGCAGCGATCACGGTGAAGCCGAAGAGCCACGGCATCGCCGAGCGCAGCTGAGAGAGCTTGCGCAGGTCGCGGGTGTGCGCGGAGTGGTCGACGATGCCGACGACCATGAACAACGCTGCCTTGAAGAGGGCGTGGGCGACGACCATCGCGATTCCGGCGAGCGCCGCGGCGCGGGTGCCGAGTCCGACGACGGCGACCAGGAAGCCCAGCTGACTGACGGTGCCGTAGGCGAGGAGCAGCTTGACGTCGTGCTGCCCGAGCGCCCGGACACCGCCGACGATCATCGTCAGCACGCCGAGGGCGAGAAGGGTCGGCCGCCACAACGACGTGTCGGCGAAGGTCGGTGCCATCACGGCCACCAGGAAGACGCCGGCCTTGACCATCGCGGCCGCGTGCAGATAGGCGCTCACCGGGGTGGGGGCCGCCATCGCGCCGGGGAGCCAGAAGTGGAACGGGATGAGCGCGGACTTGCTGAGGGCGCCGGCGAGAACGAGCCCGATTGCAGTCGTCGTGGCTGCTCCCGAGGGAGCGAGCGTCATGATCTCGTCGATGCGGTAGGAGTCGGCGCTCTGGCCGAGCATGATGAAGCCGACGAGCATCGCCAGGCCGCCGAAGGTCGTGACCAGCAACGCGGTCATCGCGGCACGCCGGTTGGCCACGCGCTCGGGGTTGTGCCCGATGAGGATGTAGGAGAAGACGGTCGTGAGCTCCCAGAACACGTAGAGGAGCAGGACGTCCCGGGAGAGCACCAGGCCGAGCATCGAGCCGGCGAAGGCGGTGAACGCGCCGGAGAACCGCCACAGCGCCGGGTCGTACGCCTTGAAGTACCACGTGCAGTAGACGAGGACGAGCGCGCCGATGCCGGTGACCAGCAGGGCGAGGGTCCAGCTGAGGGTGTCGAGGCGCAGGGCGATCTCGAGCCCCATCGTCGGAACCCACTCGTAGGTCTCGGTGAGCGTCGTCGGGTCGGGTCCGGTGACCTCGGGGGCCTGGAAGAGGAGCCAGACGAACGTCCCCCCGGGCGCGAGGGCGAGAACCGGGAAGGCGTAGCGGTCCGTCCTCTGGACGAGGGCAGGCGCCAACGCCGCGGCGACCAGGTGGACCAGGAGAACGACGAGCATCAGGACGAGATCAGCTCGCCGCGTTCTTCTTGACGACGCGGTTGTAGACCATGAGCGTCAGGACGGCGCCGATGATCGACCCGATCCACCCGGCGGGGCCGAAGCCCTTGTCGCGGTCCCAGAGAGGGATGAGCCCGAGGATGACGCCGAACACGACGGAACCGACCACGCCGAGCAGGAGCGTCTGGAGGAGAGACATGGAGTCTTTGCCGGGGACGATGGCCCGGGCCAGGAAGCCTGCGACCAGGCCGATCACCAAGAACCCGATGATGCTCACGATGAATCCCATCCGACCCGCCTCCTTTCGCCTCGGGGCCAATTCTAAGGGTCGGTCCCAGGTCCCGGCTCGGCGCGCCGCTCACAGAGATCTCACAGCGGCTCACCAGGCACGCCCAAGAGAGTCGGGTCACACTCGGGAGGGATGACCCCAGACGAGACCCCGGCGCGGCTCCTCGTCGTCGATGACGACGAGAGCATCCTGGACCTGCTCGCCTCCAGCCTGCGGTTCGCGGGCTTCACGGTGGACACCGCGACCGACGGCCAGAAGGCGCTCGAGATGGTGGCCGCCGACCCGACGATCGACCTCGTGGTGCTCGACGTGATGATGCCGCACGTCGACGGTTTCGAGGTCATCAGGCGGCTGCGGGCCGACCGGCGCGAGGTCCCGGTGATCTTCCTCACCGCACGGGACACGCCCGCTGACCGCGTCAACGGCCTGACCGCAGGCGGCGACGACTACCTCGCCAAGCCGTTCAGCCTCGACGAGCTCGTGGCGCGGGTCCGCGCGGTGCTGCGCCGTACGCGCCGTCGGCAGACGCCGGACTCGCTGCTCCGGATGGCCGACCTCGAGATGGACACCGACAGCCACGAGGTCCGCAAGGGTGGGGAGCTCGTCGAGCTGTCCCCGACCGAGTTCAAGCTGCTGCGCTACCTGCTCATGAACCCGGGGCGTGTGCTCAGCAAGCAGCAGATCCTCGACCACGTCTGGAACTACGACTTCGGTGGTGACGGCAACGTGGTCGAGACCTACATCTCGTACCTGCGACGCAAGCTCGACACCACCGAGCCCCATCTGATCCACACGGTCCGCGGGGTGGGGTACGTCCTGCGGCGCCCGAGATGACGGCCGTCTCGGCTCGCGAGCGCCGCGCGCGCAACCCGTTGCGCTGGCGCGACCAGCCTCTGCGCGTCCAGCTCGTCGCCGTGGTGGTCGTGATGGTGCTGCTGGCACTGGCGCTCAGCGCGCTCGCGACGAACCTGGTGCTCGAGCGCTCCCTCACCGACCGCGTCGACCAACAGCTGACGAGCGAGGCGCGGCGGATGAGCGATGTCCGCGACCCCGGCGGACGGCCACCTCAGGGCGGCGTCGAACGGAACCTCCCGTCGCAGTTCTTCGTGGCTCGGTGGGACGCCGACGGAACGGTGACGGTCCTGGCCGACCCGCGTCTCGACACCGACGACTATCCGGACCTCGCCGATCCCGGTGACGTGACGACCGGTGAGCCCACGACGGTCGGGTCGCGGGGGAGCAAGGACCGGTGGCGGGTGCTGTACGAGGACACCGACGACGGCGGCTACGTGGCCGTGGCTATGGGGCTGGACGAGGTGACGGCGACGTTGAGGGAGCTGCGCTGGATCGAGGCCGCGATCGCAGGGGTCGTGCTCCTCGCGCTCGCCGTCGTCAGCTCGTGGGTCGTACGCCGCAGCCTGAGGCCGCTCGCCGAGGTCGAGGCGACCGCGCAGGCCATCGCCGCGGGAGACCTGGCCGCCCGGGTCGACACGGGACTCGACCCACGCACCGAGGTGGGCGCTCTTTCGGCGTCGCTGGACACCATGCTGGGCCACATCGAGGCAGCCGTACGCAGCCGCGAGGAGGAGGCACGGCGGGCCGAGGAGTCCGAGCGACGCATGCGACGCTTCGTCGCCGACGCGAGCCACGAGCTGCGGACGCCGCTCACCTCGATCCGCGGGTTCGCCGAGCTGTACGGCCAGGGCGCGGCGGCCGACCAGGCCACGACCGACCGGTTCATGAGCCGGATCCGTCAGGAGGCGGACCGGATGGGCGTGCTCGTCGAGGACCTGCTGCTGCTGGCGAGGCTCGACCAGGAACGGCCGTTGCGGCACGACCCGGTCGACCTGCGCGAGCTGGTGCGCGACGCGGCCGTCGACGCCCGGGCCGTGCAGCCCGACCGGGCCGTCGCCGGTCCCGCTCCCGGCCCGCCGGTGGTGGTCGAGGGCGACGAGGCCAGGCTCCGTCAGGTCGTCGGCAACCTCGTCAGCAACGTGCTCGTCCACACGCCTCCCGAGGCCGGCCTCCGCCTGGGCGCGGCGGTGGACGGTGACGACGGCGTCGTCACGGTGTCCGACGACGGGCCCGGACTGACCGCCGACCAGGCGGCGCACGTCTTCGACCGCTTCTACCGTGCCGACGAGACGCGCAGTCGCGCAGCCGGCGGCTCAGGGCTCGGCCTCGCCATCGTCTCCGCCCTGGTCGCGGGGCACGGCGGAACGGTCAGCCTCGACACCGCGCCGGGCGAGGGCGCGACGTTCACCGTCCGCATCCCGCTCGCTGGCTGAGCGCTCGTCCGCTCAGCGTTCGTCTCACAGGAACCTCCCAGGCTGGTCGCAGCCGATCGTGAGGTCGCGGCGCGATCGTCGAAGACATGAACGAGACCTCTCCCGTGATCGACATCGTCGTCCCGGTGCTGAACGAGGCCCACGTCCTCGAGCGGAGCGTCCGCAGGCTGCGCACCTACCTCGACGCGGAGGTGCCGTACGCCAGCCGGGTCGTGATCGCCGACAACGGCAGCACCGACGGTACGGCGGAGGTTGCCGAGCGCCTCGCGGCGACGGTCCACGACGTCGACCTCGTCCGGATCCCCGAGCGGGGTCGTGGACGGGCACTGGCCACGGTCTGGTCGCAGAGTCGCGCGACGGTGGTCGCGTACATGGACGTGGACCTGTCAACCGATCTCGGTGCGCTCATGCCGCTGGTCGCGCCGCTGCTGTCCGGCCACTCCGACGTGGCCATCGGGACGAGGCTCAGGCGCGGCGCGAGGGTCGTCCGCGGAGTCAAGCGCGAGGTGCTCTCGCGCGGCTACAACGTGATCCTCCGGACGGTTCTGGGCGCCCGTTTCAGCGACGCGCAGTGCGGCTTCAAGGCCGTGCGCACCGACGTGGCGCAGGCGCTGCTCCCGTACGTCGAGGACACCGGCTGGTTCTTCGACACCGAGCTGCTGGTCCTCGCCGAGCGCGCCGGTCTCCGGATCGCCGAGGTGCCGGTCGACTGGGTCGACGACTCCGACAGCAGGGTCGCGATCGGTTCCACCGTCCGCGACGACCTCCTCGGCGTCGGACGCATGGTCCGCGGCCTGACGACCGGTGCGCTCGATCTCGAACCGGTCCGCCGCCGCTTCGCCCGTCCGCCTGTCGGCACGCCGGTCGGGATCCGCATGATCCGGTTCGGCATCGTGGGCGTGATCAGCACGATCGCCTACGCGGTCCTCTTCCTGCTGGCACGCGAGATCACCACCGCGCAGGTCGCGAACCTCGTCGCCCTCGTCACCACGGCGATCGGCAACACGGCGCTCAACCGTCGCTTCACGTACGAGGTGGTCGGCGCGGTGGGGCTCGCTCGCCACCACCTCCAAGGTCTGGTCGCCTTCGCGTGCGGATGGGCGCTCACGGCGTCGGCCCTCGCGCTGACCGCAGGGCTGGCACACACCCCGCTGATGGAGGTCTGCGTGCTCACGCTCGCGAACGTCTGCGCGACCGTGCTGCGCTTCGTCCTCCTGGACCGCTGGGTCTTCGGCACCGGTCGCCGGGCCGAGGCGACGCACCTGTCCGACCTTCACCCCGACACGGCTCCCACCCCGGTGCGTCCGGGGAGCGCCGTCCTCACGAACGAGAGGAGCGTCGCATGAGCACGGTCGTCCGACCGGGCCGCTGGTGGACCCGCGACCGAGCGCTGCTGGTCCTGCTGCTCGTCGCGACCGCGGTGGCGTACTGCTGGAACCTCTCGGTCAACGGCTACGCCAACGAGTACTACTCGATGGCGGTGCAGGCGGCCTCCGAGAGCTGGAAGGCGTGGTTCTTCGGCGCGCTCGACGCCGCCGGTGGCATCACCGTCGACAAGACGCCGGCCTCGCTGTGGTTGATGGGGCTCTCGGTGCGCCTCCTCGGGTTCAGCTCGTTCAGCATGCTGCTCCCGCAGGCGCTGCTGGGCGTTGCGAGCGTCGCCGTCCTGTACGCGTCGGTGAAGCGCTGGTTCGGTGCCTCGGCGGCCCTGCTCGCCGGTGCCGTGCTGGCGACGACGCCGGTGGCGGCGCTGATGTTCCGGTTCAACAACCCCGACGCCCTGCTCGTCTTCCTGATGGTCGCCGCCGCCTGGGCGGTGACGCGGGCGATCGACGCCGACAAGGCGCTGCGCTGGCTGGTGCTCGCCGGTCTGCTGATCGGCTTCGCCTTCTTGACCAAGATGCTGCAGGCGTTCCTCGTCCTGCCGGGGCTCGCGCTCGCGTACGGCGTCGCGGGGTCGGCGCAGCTGCGCACCCGGCTGCTCCACCTCGTCGCCGCAGCAGGCTCGGTCGTCGTGGGTGCCGGGTGGTGGGTGCTCGCCGTCGAGCTCTGGCCCGCGGCCGCACGCCCGTACATCGGCGGGTCGACCACCAACAGCATCCTCGAGCTGACGCTGGGCTACAACGGCCTCGGCCGGCTCAGCGGTGACGAAGCCGGCTCGGTCGGCTCCATGTGGGGCACGCCTGGCCTCGGGCGGCTGTTCAGCCCCGAGATGCAGACCCAGGCGAGCTGGCTGCTTCCGGCTGCGCTCGTGGCGCTGGTCGTCCTGCTGGCGGTGTCGTGGCGGGCGGCCCGGACCGATCGGACCCGCGCCTTCGCCACCGTGTGGGGCGGCTGGCTCCTCGTCACGGGGCTGACGTTCAGCCTCATGCAGGGCATCATCCACAGCTACTACACCGTGGCGCTCGCGCCCGCCGTCGCCGCGCTGGTCGGTGCCGGGACCGTCCTGCTGTGGCGGCGCCGTACCGAGCTGCTGCCGCGCACGGTTCTCGCCGGGACTGTCCTCCTCACCGGTCTCTGGCAGTGGCGTCTGCTCGTCGACACCCCGACGTTCCTGCCGTGGCTGCGGTGGGTCGTCGTCGGAGCCGCGGTGCTCGGCGCGACGCTGCTCCTCGTCGGGTACGAGCTCACACTCACCAGTGACGCCGCGCGGCGGCTTGCCCTCACCACGGCGGTCCTCGTCGCGGTGGCCTCTCTCGCGGCACCCGCCGCGTCGGCTGCCGCCACCATCGGCAGCGCGCACACCGGCTCGATCGTGGCAGCGGGGCCGTCGACCGTCGGAGGACCTGGTGGCGGGCCTGGTGGCGGGCCTGGTGGTGCGCCGGGCGGTGCACCACCGGGCGGTGCACCCGGTGGACCCGGCGGGGGCGGCGCGAGCTTCCTGGGTGGCGGGGGCACCTCCGGTGTCAGCGACGAGCTGGTCGAGCTCCTGCAGGACGGCGACTACCGGTGGGCCGCCGCGGCGCAGACCGCCAACGGCGCCGCGCCGCTCCAGCTCGCCTCCGGCGAACCGGTGCTCGCGATCGGCGGGTTCAACGGGACCGACGGCTTCCCGACGCTCGCCCAGTTCCAGGAGTGGGTCGCCGACGGACAGATCCACTACTACGTCGCAGGCACCGGCCACGGCGGTGGCGCGAACACGGAGATCGAGACGTGGGTGAGCGAGAACTTCGCCGCCCAGAGCGTGGACGGGACGACCGTCTACGACCTCACCACCGGCCAGGACTGAACGAGTCGGTCCAGGCCTCATAGAGAACGAAGGAGAGAAGAACGATGAACGACGACACGCGTCGACTCGGCCCCGAGGAGCCCCAGGAGGGATCCACGGCCGCCGCGACCCCGACCTCGAAGCCCACCGGGTGGAAGAAGCTGGACAACCGCACGCGCATCGGTGCGGTGATCGCCGGGGTTGCGCTGTGCGGCTTCGGATTCCTCGGCGGGATGGCCATCGGGAGCGCGTCCGCCGACGACGGTGGCCAGGCCGACCCGGGCGTCGCCAACGGCTACGGGATGCACCAGGACCGTGGTGACTTCCGCGGTGACGGCGGCCCCCAGGGCCACGGTCAGGCCGGCACCGCTCCTGACGGAGCCCGCCCTGACGGCACGGCTCCTGACGGCACCGCTCCTGACGGAGCCCGTCCTGATGGAGAGGACGGCCCGGGGAAGGGAGGCTGCATCGACGGGGACCGCGACGGCGGCGGCTCCCGTGGTGACCGGGGCGCGCCCCGCGGCACTGCTCCGGAGGGTGGCCCGACCGCTCCTGGTGGCGACGACGCCACTCCGGGGCCGGCCGACTCAGGCGCCTGACGGCTGGCGTTCAGCGGCGGCCCGCCCTGCGGCGGTGCCGCCGCTTCGCCGTGCGGACGGCCGCCCCGGTGTGGTGGCGGCCTCAGCCTGCCGACAGGCCGACCGCACGAACCGACCGACCTCGCGGGTGGCGTCGCGGGCCTCAGGCACCAGCCCCACGGCGACCTGGAAGACGTGGACCTGCTCCTCCCACAGCTGCAGCTCCACCTCCACGTCGGAGTCGGCGAGCCGGATCGCCATCAGCTGGGCGTCGGGGAGCACGAGCTCGTCCGACCCGACCTGGATGAGAGTGCACGGGAGTCCACGCAGGTCGGCGTCGACCAAGGAGGATGCCGGCTTCAGCAGGTCCGACACCAGCGCGTTCTCGACCATGTCGACCAGCCGGAGGAACCCCCGCCACGTCGACTGCGAGAACAGCGCGCACGACGGGCGGCCGGGCTGGTCGAGCGTGCGTTCGGGGTCGAGATCGGTCACGGGTGACATCGCGACCAGGCCGGCGGGGGACTCCAGGCCCGACTCGAGGATGGCCAGCGCCACGGCGAAGGCGAGGTATCCGCCGGCCGAGTCCCCGGCGATCACGATCCGCTCGGGCGCGTAGCCCTGGTCGAGCAGCCAGGTGTAGCCGGCGAGCCCGTCCTCCACGGCGTGGCTGACTGGGTGCTTCGGCATCATCCGGTAGCCCACGTTGAGCACGGCGCCGCCGCTCGTGGCGGCGAGGCGGGCCGCCAGTCCGCGGTGGGTGTTGAGTCCGCCCACCAGGAAGGCGCCGCCGTGGAGGTAGAGGATCGCGTGCTCGTCGTCCTCGGCGCCGTCCGCCCGGATCAGCTCCGCGTCGCACCGCGGCAGCCGTACCTCCTCCACAGTCGTGTGCCGCGGGCTCGGCAGGAGCGCTGCGGCTCTCTCGAGAAGGCCCGTCGGCCACGGCGCACCCGGCGCGTGGGCCCACACCGAGAGCGCCGGCTTGACGGTGACCCGCAGGGCACTCGAGAGCAAGAGTGCGCGCTTGCTGCGGCGGGGCTTCTCGACCACCGTGAGGCCGTCCCGTCCCAGCGGGACCACCTGGGCGGCCGGGACGGTGTCGTGCGCGCTCATCGTGTCCTTCCCGGTGACGCACCTCGCCCGAGGATGTGCCGTACGTCACACGTGTGACGTCATGTTACTCGCGGGTTGGTTCGAGCGTCCGGCCGACCGGGTCGATCGGTGCCATCCTGGAGACGTGGCGACCTCGCGAGACGGAGAGACCTCGGCGACTCAGGCATCGGCCGACCGCCGAGGCACGGGCACCGACGGCTGGAAGTCATACGGCCAGCAGACCCTGCGCAACGTCCTCCTGGTGCTTGCGGTCGCGGTGCTGGCGGTCGCGGTCGGCTACGGTCTCGCGGCCTTCGTGCCGCGGTGGTGGGCGCAGTGGATCGGACGGCGGGTCGACGGCAGCCTGACCGCCGGCACGGTCTGGGGCCTCTTCCTCGGGATCGTGTTCACGTTGGTGCCCCTGCTCGTCGCCTGGCAGGCGATCACGCGGAGGTGGATCAAGGGCTACTGGAAGGCCGTCGTGATCGCGGTCGCCCTCGTGCTCGCGCTTCCCAACCTCATGACGCTCTCGATCGTGCTGGGCACCAGCAGCGGCGCCCACGCCGGCGAACGCATCCTGGACGTGGACGGTCCCGGGTTCCGCGCGGCGTCGTTGTGGGGCGCCATCATCGCCGCACTCGTGTTCGTCGGCCTGGCCTGGTTGACGCGCGAGAACCGAACGCGCGGCCGGCGCGTCCGCGACCTCAAGTCCGAGATCGACCACCGTGACGCGGCCGAGCGTGCCCGCGACGAGCGGACCTGATCCGGAGCGTCAGGCCCGCACGCGCGCCACGATCTCGTCGGCGACCAGCTCGGGCTGCTCCTCGGGCAGCCAGTGCGAGCCGCCCGCGACCGGGACGAAGCGGTACTCTGCGTGGATGTGCTCCCCGCACCGCCGGGCCCCTGCCGCTCCGAGGGCCCAGTCGTCGTCGCCCCACACGTAGGTGGTGGGCACCGTGACCGGAGGCGTCGCGCCGAGATCGCGCCCCATCGCGCGGTACCACGAGAGCGCGGCCGTGAGGGCCGCCGGCTCGCTCAGCACGCCGACGTACGTCGCGATGTGCTCCTCCGGCATGGCGTCGCCGAACATCGCACGCAACCGTCGCCCGTCGTCTTCCAGCAGCAGGTCCTCGGCCTTGCCGGGCTGCCGGAAGAGCCCGATGTAGGACGCGCGCTCCCGCTGGTCGTCGTCGTTCACCAGCGCCCACCCGTAGGCGGCGAGGTGAGGGACCGACAGGGCGACGAGGCTCCGCACCCGCTCCGGATGGTGCGCGGTGAGCGACCACGCCACCGCTGCTCCCCAGTCGTGGCCGACCACGTGCGCGGAGTCGTACCCAAGCTCGCCCATCAGGCCGATGACGTCGTCGACGAGGTGAGGGACGGCGTACGCCGCGACCTCTGAGGGTCTCGCGCCAGGGGAGTATCCCCGCTGGTCGGGGGCGATCAGGCGCAGGCCGGCCCGGGCGAGCCGTGGAGCGACCGAGCGCCACGAGTCGGCCGTCTGCGGGAAGCCGTGGAGGAGCACCACCGGCACACCGTCTTCGGGGCCTGTCAACGCGACGTCGAAGGTCAGTCCGCCGACCTCGACCGGACGCCGCTCTGCCCACAGGTCGCTCATGTCTCGCACACTACCGACGCGGCGCCGGTGGTGGAAGGTGACGGCTACGCCTCCGCGCCGCTGCTGGACGCCATGTCGATGCGCACGACTCCGGCCTGACCGACCCCTTCCGTCGCGTCGGTGGTCGGCGTACGGCCCGGCCTCTGGACGCGCCCGCGGATGTAGACTGAGGCAACTCCCAGGAGGTGGCCTGATGACCAACGGACCGCTCACGACGCTCGGCGCCGAAGAGACGCGGGAGCTGCTCGGGACGGCACGGGTTGGCCACATCGCGTACCACTCGCGTGGCAGCCTCGACATGACTCCCGTGAACTACCGGCTGCTCGGCGACACCATCTTCATCCGCACGGGCGAGGAGGGCACGCTGGCCGAGGGAGGGGTCGGGTCGCAGGGAGTCGCGTTCCTCGTGACGTACCTCGACCGCCTGTCGCAGACGGGCTGGAGCGTGAAGGTGCGGGGGCCGCTGTGGCGCGTCGACGAGGCCTCGATGCCGCCGGAGATGGAGCTGGACCCGTGGGTCGGCATCCACCAGTCGGTGCTGTTAGGGCTGGCGATCGAGGAGATGACGGGTCGTCGCGTGGGTTGAGCGTCGGGCGAGCCGCCTCGAACATGAGGTGCTCCTCAGGTTCCTGAGGCGGTGTGCGAATCTTGATCTGTGGCATCCACACCGAGCGTCTCCTACTCGATCACCGTCCGTCTCGAGGTCCCGGCCGGGGGATCCGCGGTCAGTGACCTCACCACCGTCGTCGAGAAGGCGGGCGGCGTCGTCACAGCACTGGACGTCACGGGCTCCCATACCGAGGTCCTCCGCATCGATCTCACGATCGCGACGTCGGACACCGACCATGCCGACCGGGTCGTCGCCGCCCTCGAGTCGATCGGTGACGCCGATGTCAAGAAGGTCTCCGACCGCACGTTCCTGATGCACCTCGGCGGAGTCATCGAGGTCGCCACGAAGCACCCGCTGCGGACCCGCGACGACCTCTCGATGATCTACACGCCCGGCGTCGCGCGGATCAGCGAGGCGATCGCCCGCGACAAGGAGGACGCACGGCGGCTCACGGTCAAGCGCAACGCGGTCGCGGTCGTGACCGACGGGTCCGCGGTGCTCGGCCTCGGCAACATCGGCCCGTACGCCGCGCTGCCCGTGATGGAGGGCAAGGCGGCGCTCTTCAAGACGTTCGCCGACATCGACGCCTGGCCGTTGTGCCTCGACACCCACGACGTGGACTCCATCGTCGAGACTGTCGCCGCGATCGCCCCCGGGTTCGCGGGAATCAATCTCGAGGACATCGCCGCGCCGAAGTGCTTCGAGATCGAGAACCGTCTGCGGGCGCGGCTCGACATCCCCGTCTTCCACGACGACCAGCACGGGACGGCGATCGTCGTGCTGGCGGCGCTGCGCAACGCGCTGCGCGTGGTCGACAAGGACCTCTCGCAGGTCCGCATCGTCATGTCGGGGGCGGGTGCCGCAGGGACGGCGATCCTCAAGCTCGTCCTGGAGGCCGGTGCCGAGGACGTGGTGGTGTGCGACATCGACGGCGTCGTGCACCGCGGGCGCCCCGGGCTCGTGGGACAGCTGGGCTGGATCAGCTCTCACACGAACCCTCGCGGGGTGACGGGCTCCCTCTGCGACGTCGTCGGCGGCGCCGACGTCTTCATCGGTGTCTCGGCGGCCGACGTCCTCTCCGTGCACGACGTCGAGTCGATGGCCGACGGCGCGATCGTGTTCGCGCTGGCCAACCCGAGGCCGGAGATCGACCCGGCCCTCGCGCGGGCGCACGCGACGGTCGTCGCCACCGGTCGGTCCGACTACCCCAACCAGATCAACAACGTGCTGGCGTTCCCCGGGGTGTTCCGCGGGCTCCTCGACGCGCAGAGCCATGGCATCGGCACCGACGTGCTGCTCGCGGCCTCGGAGGCGATCGCCGCGACCGTCTCCGACGACGAGCTCAACGCCAACTACATCATCCCGAGCGTGTTCCATCCCGAGGTCCACACCCGGGTCGCCGAGGCTGTGCGCGTGGCGGCTGTGCAGACCGCGGACTGAGCGGTTCCGCGCCGACCTCAGCGCAGACCGAGCCCCGGCTCGTGTGGGAGCGCCGGCCACGCCTTGCCGTCGGCGATCGCGGCGTCGATGCGCGCGGCCACGTCGGCGGGCCACGGCGCCGTACGGCGGTGCGCGAGGTCGACATGGCCCTCCACGAACTCGAAGGTGTTGGCCAGCGCGCCCGTGCTGGCGTTGAAGAGGGCCTGGACCCCGTGCACGGTCTTGGCTGCGCGTGCGAGGAACAGGACGTACACCGCGACGTCCTGACCCACGAGCACCTCGTCCAGGTAGCGGACGCGGTGGTCGATGCTGAACACGCTCATGCCGCGCGCGGCCCGATAGCCGTCGTCGACACCGAACGCCGCGAACGTGCGATCGGCAGCCCGTACGTGCAGGTCGAAGTAGTGGCGGATGTTGACGTGACCGTTCTCGTCCTCGAACTCCGGCGGGACGGTGAGGGCGACGGCGGGCTCGATACCGGCCATGTCCTCGACGCGCACTGAGGGGCTCATGCGCGGCGAGGGAACTGGGTGAAGTCGGGCGTGCGCTTCTCCTTGTACGCCTCGCGGCCCTCCTTGGCCTCGTCGTTGCCGTAGAAGAGCAGGTTGGTGTCGTGGGCGAGCTGCTGGATGCCGGCGTAGCCGTCCTCGGCCGCGTGGAAGCTGGCCTTCATCAGCCGCAGCGCGTACGGCGAGAGTGCGAGCATCTCGCGGCACCAGCGGACGGTCTCGGCCTCGAGGTCGGCGAGCGGCACGACCGTGTTGATCATGCCCATCTCGAGGGCCTGCTGGGCGTCGTACTGGCGGCACAGGAACCAGATCTCCTTGGCCTTCTTCATGCCGACCAGCTGCGAGAGCGAGCTCGCGCCGAAGCCGCCGTCGAACGAGCCGACCTTCGGGCCGACCTGGCCGAAGCGGGCGTTGTCGGCGGCGATGGTGAGGTCGGCGACGACGTGGAGCACGTGTCCGCCACCGATGGCCCACCCGGCCACCATCGCGACGATCGGCTTGGGGCACCGGCGCATCTGCACGTGCAGGTCGGTGACGTGGAAGCGGCCGGTCGCGCCGGCGTCGGACTTGTAGCCGGAGTCGCCGCGGACGCGCTGGTCACCTCCGGAGCAGAACGCCTTGTCGCCCGCGCCGGTGAGGATGATGACGCCGACCGACTCGTCCTCCCGGGCCACCGTCAGGGCGTCCGAGATCTCGATGATCGTCTGCGGCCGGAAGGCGTTGTGGACCTCGGGCCGGTTGATCGTGATCTTGGCGATGCCGTCGTCGGTGGTCTCGTACCGGATGTCGGTGTAGTCGCCGGCTGTGTTCCAGACGGTGGGGGTCGAGTCAGTCATGGCTCCATTCTCACCGACGCCCGACCGGCCTGGTCTCCGCCCGCGACAAGGAGCCGGGGACGCGATCCTTGACATTAGTTCACGACTCATACTAAACAGGGTGACGTGGCTCACAGCACCGTCGTCGGCGTCGACTCCTCGACCCAGTCCACCAAGGCCGTCCTCGTCGACGCCCACGACGGCGCGGTCCTCGCGGAACGTTCCGTGCCGCACCCGGCCGGGACCGCCGTCGACCCGCGCCTCTGGCTTGAGGCGTGCGACGACGCGGTCGGGGATTGGCTCGGAACGGCTGCCGCGGTGGCGGTCGCCGGCCAGCAGCACGGCATGGTCGCGCTCGACGCCGAGGGTGCACCCGTCCATGACGCCCTCCTGTGGAACGACACCCGGTCCGCCGACGCTGCGACGGAGCTCGTGGCGGAGATGGGCGGCGCGCAGGCGTGCGCGGACGCCGTCGGCAGCGTGCTCGTCGCGTCGTTCACCGCCACCAAGCTGCGCTGGCTCCGTGACGAGCGGCCGGACGACGCTGCGCGGGTCGAGTCGGTGCTGCTGCCGCACGACTACGTCTCCTGGCACCTCACCGGGCGGCGTACGGAACCTTTCACCGACCGCGGTGACGCCTCGGGCACGGGCTACTTCGACGCGCGGACGAGCAGGTGGCGTCATGACCTCGCGGCGGCGGCGCTCGGGCACGACGTGGCCCTGCCGACAGTCGTCCCCGACGGAACGGCGGCGTACGAGGACGGGACCGTGGTGGCCGGGGGGACGGGCGACAACATGGGTGCCGCGCTCGGTCTCGGTCTCCTGCCCGGAGACGTCGTCGTCTCGATCGGCACGTCCGGCGTGGCGTCGGCGGTCACCGAGACTCCGGTCGGTGACGGCACCGGTGCGGTGACCGGGTTCGCGGACGCGACGGGCCGCTACCTCCCGATGGCGACCACGATGAACGCGGCCGGGATCCTCGACCTTCAGACGCGGCTCCTTGCCGTCGACCACGCCGAGCTCGCCCGGCTCGCGCTCGCTGCGCCGTCCGGCGCGCACGGCGTCACGCTCTCGCCGTACTACGGCGGAGAACGCACGCCCGACCGCCCGCGCGCGACAGGGCTCTGGGCCGGGCTGCGCCCGGACACGACCCGCGAGGACCTGGCACGCGCGGCGGTCGAGGCGCTGCTGTGCTCGCTCGCCGACGCCGTCGACCTCCTCTGCGCCCGCGTGGGTGGCGGTGACGGTCGGCTCCTGCTCGTCGGAGGCGCGGCGCGCAACCCCGCGGTCCAGGCGCTCGCCCCCGCGATCCTCGGCAGGCCGGTGCACGTCCTCGCTCCCGCGGAGTACGTCGCCCTCGGAGCCGCACGACAGGCGGCCTGGGCCCTCAGCGGTGCCGCGCAGCCGCCGGACTGGAAGCCCGGGACGACCGCCGTGCTCGAAGCAGACCCGACCCCCCATGTCCGCGAGACGTATGCCCTCCTGCGCGACCGAACGGCCGCGTGGACCTGACCGATCCCGACCGACCCGAGAGGCCATCATGACGATCCCGACACCCACCCCAGCGGACAAGTTCTCCTTCGGCCTGTGGACCGTCGCCTATCCGGGCCGCGACCCGTTCGGCGATCCCACCCGAGCCGAGATGGACCCGGTGCACGCCCTCGAGAAGCTGGCCGGACTCGGTGCGTACGGCGTGAACTTCCACGACGACGACCTGATCCCGTTCGGGTCCGACGACGACACCCGGTCACGCATCGTCGAGCGCTGGAAGAAGGGCCTGGCCGACACAGGGCTGGCCGTCACCACCGCCACCACCAACCTCTTCTCCCACCCGGTCTTCAAGGACGGCGCCTTCACCTCCAACGACCGCGACGTCCGTCGCTTCGCGATCCGCAAGGTGATGCGCAACATCGATCTCGCGGCCGAGCTCGGAGCCGAGGTCTACGTCTGCTGGGGCGGCCGCGAGGGTGCCGAGTCGGGCGCCTCCAAGGACGTCGCCGCAGCGCTCGATCGTTATCGCGAGGCGTTCAACCTGCTCGGCGAGTTCGTGCACGACCGCGGGTACGACCTGCGCTTCGCGATCGAGCCCAAGCCGAACGAGCCGCGCGGCGACATCCTCCTCCCGACCATCGGGCACGCGCTCGCGTTCATCGAGACGCTCGACCGGTCCGAGAACGTCGGTGTGAACCCGGAGGTGGGCCACGAGGAGATGGCGGGCATGAACGCCGCCCACGGCTACGCCCAGGCGATGTGGCACGGCAAGCTCTTTCACATCGACCTCAACGGTCAGCACGGGCCGCGCTACGACCAGGACCTGCGTTTCGGCGCGGGGAACGCCCGCGGGGCGTTCTGGGTCGTCGACGCGCTGGAGACCGGCGGGTACGACGGGCCGGTGCACTTCGACTTCAAGACGCCACGGACCGAGGACGAGGACGGAGTCTGGGTCGCTGCGGCCGCATGCATGACGAACTACCTCGTGCTGCGTGACAAGGTCCGCGCCTTCCGCGCCGACCCCGACGTGCACGAGGCCCTGGCAGCCGCGCGGCTGCCCGAGCTGGCGGTCCCGACCTTGGAGGAGGGCGAGGGCTGGCGCGAGCTCGAGCAGGCCGAGCTGGCCGACCCGGACGCGCTCGCCGTGCGTGGAGCAGCGTTCGAGCACCTCGACCAGCTCGCCCTCGAGCACCTCTACGGGATCCGCGGGTGACCCTCGTCGCGACCGAGGATCTGCGGAGGCAGAACACCGCGGCCGTGCTCCGCTCGCTGCGGCACGACGGTGTCGCGACGCGGACCGAGCTGGCGCGCAGGACCGGGTTGGCCAAGGCGACGGTCGGGGCGATCGTGGGCGGGCTCGTCGACGGCGGCTACGTCAGCGAGTCCGAGGCCGTCTCGGTCTCCCGAGGGAGACCCGGTCGACCGGTCGCGCTGACCGGTTCCACGATCGTCGGGCTCGGCCTCGAGGCGAACGTCGACTACGTGTCCGCCGTCGCCATCGACCTCGGCGGCGCCGTCCGTCTCGAGCGCACCGTCCCCGTCGGCACGAGCGACCCCTACGACGTCGTTGTCGCGCTCGCCCGCGAGGCAGCGTCGGAGCTCGGCGGCTCTGGAGCTCGGGTCGTCGGCGCGACGGTCGCCGTGCCCGGTCTGGTCGACCGGCGCGCCGGCGTCGTCGCGATGGCGCCGAACCTCGGGTGGCGCGGCCGCTCGGTCGCGGCCGACATGGCGGCGGTGACCGGGCTTCCCGTGGTGGTCGAGAACGACGCGAACTGTGCGGCCCTCGCCGAGGCGCGACGCGGGGCGACGGTCGGGCTGGGGCAGTCGGTGTACGTCACCGGCACCGTCGGCATCGGCGCGGGCGTGATCAGGGACGGCGCGATCGTACGGGGGACGTCGGGGTTCGCGGGCGAGGTCGGCCACATCCCGCTCGGCGACCCGACGGCACGCTGTGGCTGTGGCCGTCGGGGGTGCTGGGAGGCCTCGGTCGGGCTGCGCGCCGTGCTGTCGGCCACCGGCCTCGCCTTCGAGGGGACACCGCTCCAGGTGGCGGAGCTGATCTCGCGGCGTGCCGAGTCGGACGTGACGACGGCCGCGGCGCTCGAAGGCGTGGGTGCGGTCCTCGGCAGGGGCGTGGCCGCCGTGGCGAACATCCTCGACCCCGATGCTGTGGTGCTCGGTGGCTACTTCGTCCCGCTCGCGCCGTACCTGCTCCCTGCTGCGGTGCGCGAGGTCGAGGAGCGCGTGACGGCAGCGCCGTACGCGTCTCTCGACCTTCTGCTGAGCGCGTTGGGGCTGCGTGCCGCCGCGACCGGTGCCGCGGAGGATGCGCTCACCGGTGTCTTCAGCGGCGCGACCGCGCTCTGACCCCAGCACCCGCGGGCGGGTGCCGGGTCAGGCGCTGGCTCGGCTGCGCTGCTCGACCAGCCCGTCGACCGACTGCGGTGACAGCACGTCCTCGAGCACCATGGCGGCTGCGCCCAGCACGGCCTCCCGCCCGTGCAGCGACGAGCTGACGATGCGCAGCTGGTGCGTGGCCAGCGGCAGGGAGCGCTGGTAGACGACCTCGCGGATCCCGGCGAGGAGATACTCCCCGGTCGCCGACAGGGAACCGCCCACCACGACCACGGCGGGATTGAGCAGGCTCACGCAGGTGGCGAGGACGCTGCCGATCGCGCGCCCGGCCTCGCGGACGGCCCGCACCGCCTCCATCTCGCCGCGCTCGACGGCCGCGACCACGTCACGCGGGGTCTCGACCCCGATGTCGAGCTCGGCGAGCTGCTTGGCGATCGCAGGGCCGGCGGCGACTGCCTCGAGACATCCGAGGTTGCCGCAGCGGCAGCTGACGTCCTCACCCCTGCCGCTGACCTGGACGTGCCCCAGGTCGCCCGCGGTGCCCAGGGCGCCGCGGACGAGTCGACGGTTGGAGATGATGCCCGATCCGATGCCGGTGGCGACCTTGACGTAGAGGAGGTCGTCGGTCTCCGGCCAGTGAGCGGTGTGCTCGCCGAGCGCCATCACGTTGACGTCGTTGTCCACCCGGACACGGACGGGGAAGGCCGCGGCCAGGTAGCCGGGGATGTCGAAGCCGTGCCAGCCCGGCATGATCGGCGGGTTCGCGGGTCGGCCGGTCGAGTGCTCGACGGGGCCGGGGACGCCGACCCCGATGCCCGCGAGGGCGGACGACCTCATGCCGAGCGTCGAGAGCAGCTCGTTCGCGAGCTCGACGACCCTGTCGAGCACGACCGTGGGGCCTTCGGTGATGTCGCTGGTGACGGTGGCCTCACCCAGCACCGTGCCCGCGAGGTCGGACAGCGCGACCGTCGCGTGGCTGGCGCCGAGATCGACCGCCAGCACGGCGTACGAGTCGGTGTTCATGGCGAAGCGCGCCGGCGGACGCCCTCCGGTGGAGGCTGCCTCCCCGACGGGCATCAGGAGCCCAGCCGCGAGGAGGAGGTCGAGCCGCGCCGAGACGGTGGAGCGCGCCAACGAGGTGGCCTCCGCGATCTCGGCCTTCGTCCGTGCCTGCCCGTCGCGCATGAGCTGGAAGACCGCGCTGGCGGCAGACGCCGAGCCCGTCTGAGGCGCGAACGAATCCATGGGCCGTAGTCTCCCACGTCGACTTATGTAGTCAAGCCCGACAGAAGCCTGTCGGCAAAACCCTGACTTTTGGTTGACGGCCGTCATTAGGTGTGACTAGCATCACGCGCATGTCGCAGCCTCTGCTCCAGCTGACCGGGATCGTCAAGGAGTTCCCTGGCGTTCGCGCGTTGGACGGCGTCGACCTGGTGGTGCGTGCGGGAGAGGTCCACTGCCTCCTCGGGCAGAACGGCGCGGGCAAGTCCACGCTGATCAAGGTCCTGGCGGGTGCTTACACGCCCGACGAGGGCGAGATCGTGATGGACGGGGACGCCGTCACCTTCGGGGACCCGCAAGCCGCGCTCGCGGCCGGCATCGCGACGATCTATCAGGAGCTCGACCTCGTCGACGGCCTGAGCGTGGCCGACAACATCTTCCTCGGCCACGAGAAGACGCGTCTCGGCTTCTCCCGCGTCGGTGACTCGCACCGGGCCGCACGCGACCTGCTGACCTCACTCGGTCACCCCGAGATCCGGCCGTCCCGCGAGACAGGCAGCCTGTCGGCAGCAGGCAAGCAGATCGTGTCGATGGCACGCGCGCTCTCACGTCAGGCGCGCGTGATCGTCATGGACGAGCCGTCCGCTGTCCTCGACCCCGACGAGGTCGACGGGCTGTTCCGGGTCATCGAGGAGCTCCGTGCGTCCGGCCAGGCCATCATCTACATCTCCCACCGCCTCGAGGAGATCCGCCGCATCGGCGACCGGCTCACCGTGCTGAAGGACGGACGTACGGTCGCCTCCGACCTGCCGGCAGGCGAGACCCCGACCGCCGAGCTGATCACCCTGATGACCGGCCGCGACGTCTCGGCCGAGTTCCCCCGCCGTACGACGCCGTTGCCCGACGCCGACCCGCTGCTCGTCGTCGAAGGGCTCGGTCGCGAGGGTGAGTTCGAGGACGTCTCGTTCGAGGTCCGGCCCGGCGAGATCCTCGGCTTCGCCGGGCTCGTCGGTGCGGGACGCAGCGAGATCGTCGAGACCGTGTACGGCGCACGGCGAGCTCAGCGTGGCTCGGTCACCGTCGACGGACGGCGCCTGCGTCCCGGGTCGGTCGATGTCGCGGTCGGTGCGGGCCTCGGGCTCTGTCCCGAGGAGCGCAAGTCGCAGGGGCTGGTGCTCGACGAGGCGGTCTACCGCAACATCTCCCTCGGCACCCTCCCGCGCTTCTCCCGGCTGGGGGTCACGCGTGAGTCCGCGGAGCGTACGGCGGCGCACGCTGCCGCGCGTTCGGTCGACCTGCGCCCCGACGACCCGGACCGCGTCACCAGGACACTCTCGGGCGGCAACCAGCAGAAGGTCGTCCTCGCCCGGTGGCTGCTGCGATCGTGCCGCGTCCTCCTGCTGGACGAGCCGACCAGGGGTGTGGACGTCGGCGCACGCAGCGAGATCTACGGCTTGATCCGCCGGCTCGCCGACGACGGGGTCGCCGTGATCGTCGTCTCCAGCGACATCGACGAGGTCCTCGGGCTCTCGGACAGGGTCATGGTCGTGGCCGACGGCCGCATCGTGCACGCCGGTCCGGCGGACGATCTCGACGCCCACGCCGTGCTCGACCGCATCCTCTCCGGCAACGAACCGACCGGCAACGAACCGACCGGCAACGAATCGAAAGGTGACGCCGCGTGAGTACCTCATCGGTGACCGGGAGCACGCAGGAGACCGCGGCTGCTCCCGAGACGCGGACACGGTCCCTCGGGATCGCCCGCAACCTCGGCCTCGTGGTCGCCCTGGTCGCGCTCTGCGTCGTCGGCCTCGTCACGGCGGGCGACCGCTTCGCGAGCACCAACAACATCATCACCGTCCTCAGCCTCGCCTCCGCGATCGGCGTGGTCGCGATCGGGATGACCTTCGTCATCACCGGCGGAGGCATCGACCTCTCCGTGGGTGCGATCGTCGCCCTGGCCTCGGTGTGGGCGTCGACCACCGGCACCCAGGCGATGGCCGAGGACGTCGGCTGGATCGTCATCGTCACGACGGCGGTCGGCGTGGGCATCGCGTGCGGCGTCATCAACGGAGTGCTCATCGCCTACGGCAAGATCGTGCCATTCATCGCCACCCTCGCGATGCTGGCGAGCGCTCGAGGGCTCGCCGAGATCATCGCCGACCGCAAGACCCAGATCGTCCGCGACGAGGCGTTCCGCGACGCGCTCGGAGCCCGGCCGCTGGGTGTGCCGGTGATCGTCTACGTCTTCGCGGTGATCGTGGTGCTCGGCTGGTTCCTCCTCAACCGCACGACGTTCGGGCGCCGCACGTTCGCCGTGGGCGGCAACGTCGAGGCCGCACGCCTGGCCGGTATCAAGGTCCAGAGGCACACCGTCTACCTCTACGCCCTGCTCGGCGCCACCTGTGGCGTGTCCGCCGTGATGCTCATGTCACGGACGCAGACCGGGTCCTCCACCCACGGACTCATGTGGGAGCTCGACGCCATCGCGGCGGTCGTCATCGGAGGGACGCTCCTCAGCGGCGGCCGCGGCACGGTGGTCGGCACGCTGCTCGGCGTCCTCATCTTCACCACGCTCACCAACGTCTTCACGCTCAACAACCTGTCGACGTCCGTCCAGGCCGTCGCCAAGGGCGTGATCATCGTCGTCGCTGTGCTGCTCCAGCAGCGGCTGGCGAACCGCAGCACCTAACCCCACCGAGGAGACGGCATGTCCACCACCACCCCGCGCCGACGGCTGCTGGCGATCGCCGGCGTGTTCGCCGCAACGTCGCTGACCTTGACCGCCTGCACCAACAGCTCCGGCGACGACGACACCGAGAGCGTCGCCAACGCCGGAGCCGGCGACAACGCCGAGACCGGCGACACCGTGCGCATCGGTTTCTCGGCCCCCGCGGCCGACCACGGTTGGATGGGGGCGATCACCTCCGCAGCCGTGAAGCAGGCGGAGGCGTTCGACGACGTCGAGCTGATCAACGCCGAGGGCACCAACGACGTCAACCTGCAGATCTCCCAGGTCGAGACCTTCATCAACGACAAGGTCGACGCGATCGTCCTCCTCCCGTTCGACGGTGCGGCGATGACCGACGTTGCCACGCGGGCGATGGAGGCGGGGATCCCGGTGGTCAACGTCGACCGCGAGTTCGACTCGCCGAACGCAGCGCGTTCGACCGTTCTCGGCGACAACTACGGCATGGGGGTCTCGGCTGGTCGCTACATCTGCGAGGAGGCCGGCGGCAAGAAGGACGCGGTGGTCGCAGAGATCGCCGGCATCGACTCCCTGCCGTTGACCCAGGACCGTTCGCGCGGGTTCGCTGACGCGTTGAAGGACTGCGGTCTGAAGGTCTCCAACCGGGTCGCGGCGGAGTTCACCGTCGAGTCCGGTGAGCGCGCCGCCGCGAACCTGCTCCAGGCCGCACCCAAGATCGACTTCCTGTGGAACCACGACGACGACCAGGGCGTCGGCGTGCTGGCGGCGATCGACAACGCCGGGCGGGACGAGTTCGTCATGGTCGGCGGGGCCGGCTCGGCGAACGTGATGCGGTCGATCGAGGCTGACGATACGGTCCTCAGGGCGACCGTCATCTATCCGTCGACCCAGGGTGCCGACGGCATCAAGCTGGCACGACTCATCGCGCAGGGCCGCTCGATGTCGGACCTCGCCGAGGTGGAGGTGCCGCGCGTCATCCAGCTGGCGGCCCCGATCGTGACGAAGGACAACGTCGACGACTACATGGACTCGGCGTTCGAGTCCTGACCGACGGTGGTGCGCCCTGCGCCCTCGCCGGGCGCACCACGGCTCCTCGCACCACCCCTCGGACGAAGGAACCCCATGACAGAAACGCCCCGTGAGCTTCGCGTCGGCCAGGTCGGCTACGCCTTCATGGGCGCCGCGCACTCGCAGGCCTGGCGCACCGCTCCGGCCTTCTTCGACCTCCCGCTCACGCCGCGTCTGCGCGCCCTGTGCGGGCGTGACGCGGCAGCCGCCCGGGCGGTCGCCGACCGCTTCGGATGGGAGTCGGTCGAGACCGACTGGCACGCGCTGGTCGAGCGCGACGACATCGACGTCGTCGACGTCTGCACACCCGGCAGCACGCACGCCGAGATTGCCGTCGCGGCGCTCCGCGCCGGCAAGCACGTGCTGTGCGAGAAGCCGCTGGCCAACACCGTCGACGAGGCCGAGCTGATGGCGGGCGTCGCCGCGGAGGCCGCGCAGGACGGGGTGTTCGCGATGGTCGGCTTCACCTATCGCCGTACGCCGGCGTTGTCGCTCGCCCGGCGGCTCGTCGAGGAGGGGCGCCTGGGCACCATCCGCCACATCCGCGCGCAGTACCTCCAGGACTGGCTGGTCGACCCCGACAGCCCGCTCACCTGGCGGCTCGACAAGTCGCTCGCCGGCTCGGGCGCGCTCGGCGACATCGGTGCGCACATCGTCGACGCGGCCCAGTTCGTGACCGGGGCACGGATCAGCGCCGTCAGCGGGGTCCTTCAGACCTTCGTGGACACGCGTCCGGTCGCGGGTGACCACGGCACGCTGGGAGGCACCGGGAGCGCCGCGGCCGAACGCGGCCCCGTCACCGTCGACGACGCGACCGCGTTCACCGCCCGCTTCGACAACGGTGCGCTCGGCGTCTTCGAGGCGACCCGCTTCGCCACCGGCCGCAAGAACGCGTTCCGGATCGAGGTCAGCGGGTCCGGTGGAGCGCTCGCGTTCGACTTCGAGGAGATGAACGTCCTCCACCTGTACGACGCCTCCGACTCCGCCGAGACAGCCGGCTTCCGGAGGATCGTCGTCACCGAACCCACCCACCCGTACGTCGCCGCCTGGTGGCCGGCAGGTCACGGGCTCGGCTACGAGCACGGCTTCACCCATCAGGTCGTCGACCTCGTCAAGGCCATCGCCGCCGGTGAGCAGCCGCAGCCCTCGTTCGCCGACGGGCTCGCGGTGCAGCGTGTGCTGGCTGCCGTGGAGGCCAGCTCCGAGGACGACTCTCGTCAGCAGAAGGTTCCGCACGAAGGAGAGGCACCATGACGCGACCGATCACGCTCTTCACCGGCCAGTGGGCCGACCTGCCGTTCGAGGAGGTCGCCAGGCTGGCGTCGGGGTGGGGCTACGACGGCCTCGAGATCGCCTGCTGGGGCGATCACTTCGACCCGTGGGCGGCGGTGGAGGAGGACGGCTACGTCCAGGCCAAGCTCGACCTCCTCGACAAGTACGGGCTGAAGGTCTACGCGATCTCCAACCACCTCAAGGGCCAGGCGGTCTGCGACGACCCGATCGACCAGCGGCACCGGGACATGCTGCCCGACCGGATCTGGGGCGACGGCGATGCCGAAGGGGTCCGTCAGCGTGCGGCCGAGGAGATGAAGAACACCGCTCGCGCTGCGCGGATGCTCGGTGTCGACACGGTCGTCGGGTTCACCGGGTCGTCGATCTGGAAGTACGTCGCGATGTTCCCGCCTGCCTCGGCGGCGCTCGTCGACGCCGGGTACGACGACTTCGCGAACCGGTGGACCCCGATCCTCGACGTGTTCGACGCCGAGGGTGTCCGCTTCGCCCACGAGGTGCACCCGAGCGAGATCGCGTACGACTACTGGACCACCGTCCGCACGCTCGAGGCGATCGGACACCGCGAGGCGTTCGGACTCAACTGGGACCCGTCGCACTTCGTCTGGCAGGACCTCGACCCGCTCGGGTTCCTGTGGGACTTCAAGGACCGGATCTATCACGTCGACTGCAAGGACGCGAAGAAGCAGGTCGGCAACGGACGCAACGGCCGTCTCGGATCGCACCTCCCGTGGGCCGATCCGCGGCGCGGCTGGGACTTCGTGTCGACCGGTCGCGGCGACGTCCCGTGGGAGGCGTGCTTCCGGATGCTCAACACGATCGGCTACGACGGCCCGGTCTCGATCGAGTGGGAGGACGCGGGCATGGATCGGCTCCTCGGGGCTCCGGAGGCCCTCGCGTTCGTCAAGCGCAACCTCTTCGACGCCCCCGAGGCCGCGTTCGACGCCGCGTTCAGCACTCGGGACTGAACGCGGTGTCGTCCGCACGTCGGCGCCGGGTCAGCGCCGTACGGTGATCCGTACCGGCTTCGAGCGGCTGGCCCGCGTCGTCGACGAGCCCTTGTAGGTGACGGTGATGCGGTGCTTGCCGGCCCTCCTCAGCCGAGGAAGGCGGACGACGCGCCGGCCGCTCGCACCGATCCTGACGACCTTGAGCCTGCGCTTCCCGTCTCGTACGACGAGTCGGCCGCCCAGCCTGCGGCCGTCAGCAGCCACCACGCGGACCCGGATCCGGGCGCGCTTGGTGCGAGAGATGCGGTGCTTGCCGATCACCCGCGCCTGCGTGCGGGTGGTGACCTTCGCCGGCGGCCGGACGACGGGCGGCCGCGGCGGAGCGGTCGAGGGAGCCAGCGCCGCGACGAAGGCCCGGGCGATCACCTGGTGACCGGTGTCGTTGGCGTGGATGTCGGTGTACGGGGTGCACATCCAGGTCCACTGGCAGACACGGGCGACGTTGAGTGGCACGTCTCCGAAGGGCGGCGGCAACGTGATCGTCCTGCCCTCGGCGGAGGAGAAAGCCCCCGCGACGTCGGCGGTCACGAACCCGTGGGCGGCGTTGGCGCCGCTGATCGCCGCGTTGAGCTGGCTCGCGACGGGCACGGAGATCGTCGCGAGGGGCTTGTTGCCGTTGACGTAGGCCGCGAGGAACGGGTTGTAGTAGGTCATGCCGACGTAGCGCGGCGTGCTGCCCCCGGCCTCGCGGAGCGCGGCATCGATGAGCGCGACGTTCGTCCCGACCCGCGTGATCCCCGTGGTGAGGCACTCGAGGGCGCCGGCGTCGATCGCGCCGCTGGAGGGCACGCACGGATGGATGTCGTTGGCTCCGATCCCGAGCGACACGTACGTCACCTTCCCGCGGTGCGCGGCGAGGAAGCTCGTCGCCGCCTCGAGCTGGCTGGTGGCGTCGTACCCGGAGTAGTCGCAGGGTGTGCTGCGCAGGTCGGGGAGGCCGTCGACGAACGACTTCGTCGTCTCGCCGCTGCATCCGAGTCTGATGTGCACGAGACCGGGCTCGCGAGCTGCGAGGACCTCGTAGAGGCGGCTCGTGTACGCGACCGCCGGCTCGTCCGTCCCGGTGTCGGGCTGGTATCCGGTGGCCAGCGAGTCACCGAGCGAGACGTAGTAGGTGGGGGCAGGGTCAGCGGCCTCGGCCGGCGACCCGACCGAAGCCAGGCCGGCGACGGAGAGGGCCGCGGCGAGCGGTACGACGACGGCTCTGCGGAGCATGGACATGACGTGGTCTCCCTCTGCCGGACAACGGAGGCAGCCTAGGCGCTCAGGGGCCTCGCCGCCGCTCGCGCAGGCGTTGCCCTCGGTCTAGGTTTGCTGACAGACCGGGACCATCGAGGGGGCCTCGTGGACGTCGACAACCCGCTGCGCGCACTGGTGATCGAGGACGAGCCCGATGCGGCCGAGTTTGCTCGCATCGCGCTTCAGCGGTTCGCCGAGATGGAGGTGGTGGTCGCGGGCGACGCGGACGAGGCGCTCGCCGCGCTCCAGGTGGGATCGTTCGACGTGGTGGTGAGCGACATCGAGCTCCCCGGTCGCTCGGGTCTCGACATCCTGCCCATGGTGCGTGAGCTCGCCCCTGGCGTCCCCGTCATCATCCTCACCGCGCACGGCGTCGTCTCCTACGCCGTCGAGGCGCTGCGCAACGACGCGGACGAGTTCCTGGTCAAGCCGATCGCGCCCGCGGACCTCGCCTCACGAGCCCAGGAGCTCGCCTCCGAGAGCAGAGAGGCCCGCACTCGGTCACACATCACCGTGCTCGCCGTCGGCGCCCATCCCGACGACGTCGAGATCGGGGTCGGGGCCACGCTCGCCGCACACGCGGCCGCCGGGGACCAGGTCGTCATCCTCACGTTGTCTCGCGGTGGGGTGGGAGGGGACACCGCCGTCCGTCGCAGGGAGGCCGCCGACGCCGCCGCCGTGATCGGTGCGCGCCTCGTCCACCTCCCGTTCGCGGACACCCGCATCGAGCCGGCCAGCGGGGTGACCGCCGCGATCGAGGAGGTCGTGGCGGACGTGGAGCCGCAGCGTGTCTACACCCACGGCCCCCACGACCGGCATCTCGACCACCGCGCGGTGTTCCAGGCCGTCGAGGTGGCGGCGCGGTCGGTGCCCGGCCTCTGGTGCTTCGAGAGCCCGTCGAGCACCGTCGACTTCAGACCGAATCGCTTCATCGACGTCGAGGGCTTCGTCGAGACCAAGCTGCGCATGCTGGCGGCGTACGCGTCGCAGAGCCACCGCGACTACATGGCGCCGGACCTCGTGCGTGCGACCGCTCGTTACTGGTCGCGCTTCAGCCCTGCCCGTGAGGTGGAGCCGCTGGAGACCGTGCGTGCCGCCGAGTTCGTCACCTCCGAACACGGTCAGGAGCACGGGTGAGCCCGTCCGCGAGCAGCCGGAAGTGGTTCGGGCGCCTCGGGCTCGAGCCGGTGACGGTCGCATCCCGCGAGCTGCCGTTCACCCTGCTCTACCTTGCCGTGCTGCTGGACGCCGCGCTGCAGCGTCGCCCGTTCGACGCCCCCCTCCTCGTCGTCATTTCGGCGACGCTGGTCCTGTCGACGCAGCTCGTCGCGGGTTACGGTCGGCGGCACCACTGGCCGAGCCCGTGGAACTACGTCTTCCCCCTCGTGCAGCTCGTCTCGTTGACCCTGTTCCAGTACGGGGTGACTCAGAGTCTTGAGCTGGTCACGGTCGTGCTCTACTTCGTGCCGGTCGCCAACCTGGCGATCCAGCCTGGGTCGCGCGGAGTCGTCATCGCCATCGTGGCTGCCATGGGACTGACGGCGTTCGGGGCGTTCACCGGCCTCGTGGCCTATCGCGGGGCTTCGCCGGGGCTCCATGTCCTCGTCGTGACAGGGTGCACGTTCGTGGTGGCCGCCTGGTTGTCGTCCACCACACGGCAGCTCCGAGAGCGGACCGCCGCCCTGGAAGCGCTGCGACGCGAGCAGGACGTGACGTTGAGTCGCCTCGAGGCGAACCGCGACCGTCTCGAGGCCCTCACCCAGCGACTCGAGGAGTCCCGTGCGCTCCTCGCGAGCGTGATCGAGGCCGCCACGGAGCAGGCGATCATCGCCCTGGACGAGCACGGCACGATCGTCTTCGCCAACCCGGGAGCGCGACGCCTGTTCGGCAGCGCTGAGGCCACTCTCCTCGGGGCCCCGGTGACGGAGATCTTCCAGGCCGACGAGCTGCGCTCCGCGGCGGTCGAGCGCGGGTACGGTACGACCTCTGCCGACCTGCTGCATGTGGTCCTCGGAGAGGCGGCAGAAGGACGCCCGGAGCACCGTGACTGGGTCCTGGCCCGCCCCGACGGCACGACCGTGCCAGCAGACGTCACGGTGACGCGACGCCCGCATTCCGACGACGGTCGACCGTACGGCTACCTGATCATCGCGACGGATCTCACCCAGCGCCGGGAGGCCGAGCGGCTTCAGGACGAGTTCATCGGGCTGGTCAGCCACGAGCTCCGCACCCCGCTCGCGTCGATCATGGGCTACGTCGAGATCCTGCGGTCCGACGAAGGCGAGCTCACGCC
This sequence comes from Mumia sp. zg.B17, assembly GCF_019550915.1. GTDB lineage: Bacteria > Actinomycetota > Actinomycetes > Propionibacteriales > Nocardioidaceae > Mumia. The sequence continues at coordinate 329,412 of NZ_JAHWCI010000008.1, read as the reverse complement.
CGACCAGAGCCGATCCGTCGCCGTGATCGAGCGGAACGCGCAGCGCCTCCTGCGGCTCGTCGAGGACCTGCTGGTCAGCGTGCGCATGGTCGCCGGGACCTTCGCGCTCGACGCCGGGCCGACAGATGCCGTACAGGTCGTTCAGCGCTCGGTCGCGAACCTCCTTCCTGCCGCGGACGCGGCAGGTATCGTCCTCACGGTCGACGCACCGGCCGCAGTCCCCCTCCTGTCCGATGCCGAGCGGCTCGGCCAGGTCGTCGAGAACCTCGTCAGCAACGCCGTCAAGGCCTCCGAGCGCGGCGCGACGGTCCGGGTGACGCTCCGCCCGCTCAGGACGGGCTCCGGTGAGACGGGGGTGCGGCTCACGGTTGCCGACGACGGCCCGGGCATGAGCGCTGGCGACGTCGCTCACGTGACGGAGCGCTTCTACCGCGCCGACACCGCACGACGTCTGCGTGTCCGCGGTCTCGGCCTCGGCCTGTCGATCGTGAAGGCGATCGTCGACGCCCACGGCGGGACGATGTCGATCGAGAGTGCACCGGGCGTGGGGACGTCGATCACGGTCGACCTGCCGGACGTCAGCCCCCCGCCCACGCCTGCGCCAGGGCCTCCCACTGCTCAGGAGTGATCAGAGAGTAGGGAGTGACGTTCACCGCCGTGATCCCGTTGGTCACGGCCGACCGCACCGCCTCACCGAGCCTGTCGGCGCTGATGGTCTGGGGAAGGGGCACCTGCGGCCCCGCGGTCCACAACCCGATGGAGGGCATGAGCCGCGACATGCCGTAGCCCGCTGCCCGCAACGCCGCGGTCAGGGTCTCGATGTCGCCGGCGGGCCGCGCGGGCCTGCCGATGTAGGTCCACAGCTGGAGGCGCAGCTCAGGCACCTCGGCGATCAGGATCTCGTAGTCCTGTCCGCTGTCGGGCCGGCCGGCAGCGGGGTCGTCCCAGTTGACCCGTACGTCCAGGCCGAGCTCGATGGGAGCGCCGTCCTCCTGGACGCGGTCGAGCGCCGTTCGCATCCGGCTCAACAGGCCGGCAAGGACCTGGGACCGCCAGCGCCCCAGCTCGGGCGCCGAGGTGTCGAGGGCACCGGTCGACGTACGGGGCCAGTCCGCCTGGCCGGTCATCTCACGGTAGAGCGCGAGATCGTCGGCGCCGAACGTGTCGAAGATCAGCAGCTCCGTGATCTCGATCAACGGCGGGTCGTACCGCTCGGCGAGCGCCTCGACGTAGTCCACCAGGCGGTCGCCGACCTCACCCCTGGCCAGCTGCCAGGCCGAGGCCGCATAGCGTGACCGCTTCCCGTCCGCACCGACTCCCGCGATCGAGGGGTCCTCCTGGATCCACTTCGGGACGAACGCGTCGACGATGAGGTTCAGCTGACGCGTTCCTCCTTCGGGGGACTCGCGCAGTCCGCGCGCGGCGACGGCGACGTGGTCGGTCCCCGCTTCGGCCGCTGCCTCCGGGTGAGCAGCCCAGTCGAACGCCGTGAACTCGACCCGACCGGCGTTGACCTCCACCGTCGTCGCGTCGACCGAGGCCAGCCGCTCCGAGACCTCGTCCCAGTCGGTGTCCGGATCAGTGACGATGCCGAAGTCGATGCTGATCGAGCGGGTCTCCTCAGGGGCGCTGGCCGCCCGCAGCGGCGACCGGGGTGAGGAGTCGTCATCGGACCAGGGGCGTGTGACGAACAGCGCGACCACTGTGCCGATCACGACGAGGCTGGTCAGGAGGAGGTCCAAGGAGGGTCGTCGACGAGGCCGGCCACCGACACCGTCCCCGTGCGTTCGAGCTTGTTCCATCGGTTCTCGGCCCCCTTCAGCTCGAGCCAGACAGCGCGGATCATCACCAGCGTCATCACGCTGGAGTAGAGAGGCCAGGCCAGGAGTGTCCACCCGTACTCGAGATCACGCGGTGTGCGGTCGAGAGCGACAGCGAGGATCAGCAGCGCGACGGAGCCGGGCAGGCCGACGAGGATCAACAGGTCCCACAGCTCCGTCGGCGGGGTGGCGATCTCGCCGGTCAGCGCCGGTGCAGCGATGACGAGAACACCGAGGACCTGCAGGAACGGCACGACGATCTGCGTGACGGTGTTGAACAGCAGGTAGGCCCCGAACGCCCCGAATCGAAGGTTGGCGATCATGCGCCAGTGCAGTCGAGTGACCTGCAGGAGGCCGCGCGCCCACCGGACCCGTTGTCGCCACAGGGCGCGGGGTGTCGACGGCGACTCTGCGTAGAGGAGGGCGTGGGGGGCGAATGCGACGCGGTAGCCGGCGCCGTACACCCGCCACGTCAACTCGAGGTCCTCGCCGACGGTGTCCTCACGGACGGCCCCGACCTTGTCGAGCACCTCTCGTCGGTACGCCCCGATGTTGCCCGAGACGATCGGGAGGCAGTGCAGCTCGTCGAGACTGCGACGCATGAGGCCCGTCCCGAGGTGGCTGATGAGCGCGAGGAACCTGGTCTGAACCCGGTCGAGGTTCACGGGCCGGTCGTTGCCGCAGACGGCGCCGACGCGGTCGTCTCGGAATCCCTTGAGCATCCGGTCGATGGTGTGCGGCTGGAAGAGGCCGTCGGCGTCCACCAGAAGGAGCACGGATCCCTTCGAGTGCGCGATCCCGGTGTTGAGGGCGGCCCCTTTGCCCCGGTTGGCCTGGGTCAGCGCGGTCAGCTGCGGGACGTCGGCCGCGACGGCCGTGGCCCTCGTGAACGTGTCGTCGGTCGACCCGTCGTCGACGCAGATGATCTCGTAGCGGTCGTAGGTGCTGCGTGCGATCGAGCGCAGGCAGTTGTCGAGGACGACCCCCTCGTTGTAGGCCGGCACGATCACGCTGACGAACGGCGGCTCCTCGAAGATCGTCGTCCCCACGAGCGGCACGGTGTCGTCGTGTCCGGGGCGGCGCAGCTCGAACACCACGGCGAAGGGGACGAGGGCGAGGCGGACGGCCCCGGTTGCGAGGACCGTCAGGGCCACGACAACGGCGATCCCCTCGAGAACGGCGGTCACGGCGGACGGAGCCACTCGTCGAGGACGAGGTCGAGCAGCTCGGGTGCGTGGGCGGAGAGTGCCCCGAACCTCCCGTTCACCTCGAGGACGTACGGCGAGCCGGTCGAGTCGAGACGTACGTCCATGTCCACGGGCCCGACGAGGTCGAGAGCCTCGACCGCGGCGACGGCGACCGCGGCGACCTCGGTCGCCTGACCGTCTGGGGCGCGGATCGCACCGGCGGCGTTGCCCACCCGCCCTTCCTTGAGGAGGGTCTTCTCGAGCACGACGACGGTCGACCGTCCGGTCAGCGGCGACCGGTAGACCTGTGGCGCGTACTCGGGGCCGTCGACGAAGCCCTGGACGATCCAGCCCGCGCCGGCGTCGGACCAGTCCAGGTCGGACGGGTTCTCGACGACGGTGACCCCGCGCCCGCCCCGCGACACGCGGGGCTTGACCACGACCGGCCCGCCCGCCCAGGCGACGGCTGCCGCGGTGTCGTCGAGCTCCGAGGCGGCGGCGTGGGCGGGGACCGGAACCCCGGCGGCCGCAAGGGTCCACATCGTGAGGAGCTTGTCCGCGGCCAGCGCGGACGCGAGCGCTCCGGCGACCACCACCGAGGCGCCGGGCGCCGCAGCGGCGGCGAGGACGTCGCGCAGCACCGAGACCTGCGGGAGCTCGTCCTGCACGGTCGGGATCACGAGGTCGGGACGGACCTGCTCGACGATCGAGCGCATGGTCGGTGCGTACGCGGGATCGTCGGCGCGCGCCACGGCCGCCGTACGCGAGAACGCCGTACCGTCGAGGGCCGTCAGGTCGACACCGACGGAGACCGTCTCCTCGCCGCGGACGAGACGACCGGCGAGCTGCTGGCCGAGCGAGGACCCTGCCGGACCGCCGGCGCCGGAGACGAGGACGGTGGGCATGTCCCGAGTCTGCCACCGGGCAGCCGGTGCCGCCCTTCCTGCCAGACCACGGCCGCCCGGACAACGTGAGTGGGCCATACTTGCCCCAAGGATCAGCCCTGGCGAGTGGCAGCACGCGGGCCCTTCTGATCCTTCGGGCCTCTAGCTCAATCGGCAGAGCAGCGGACTTTTAATCCGCGGGTTCAGGGTTCGATCCCCTGGGGGCCCACCCAGAACCGGGTCTGATCTGCACCCCTGCAGATCAGACCTGGTGCCTGACGGGGGTGCCCTGGTGATAGACCTGCTGCCATCCGCCCGCACGCTCGCACCAGATCGACGTACGGCGCGCGCGTTGCCCGCCCCTCTCGGACTCCCAGAAGACCTGGATGATGCCGGGGGCCAGTGTCCGGGCGGTGAGACCGGTGAGCCTGATGTCGGCACGATCGCCCTCGACACTCTCGTCGCGCAGCATGGCCAGGGTGCTGTGGAGATCCCAACGACGACCGGATGCCCCGATCTCCAGAAAGTCGGCGGCAAGGAGCTCCCTGAGTCGAGCCTCGTCGGCTCGGCAGGCCGGCGTCTGGAGCTCTCGCTCCAGCTCGAGCACGCGATCCACGGGCTGGGGCGAGCTGTGCGACGTCATGTCGTGGATGGTAGGCGCCGCTGAGTGGGTCTCTCCACCTACTCTCCACGAAGACGCGATCGAGCACGTTGGTCGGTGGTCACCTGCTCGAAGGTGTGCTTGAACGTCTCGTACGCGTCGGCTCCGACCGTCGCCGCAAGCCGCGCATCGATGGACGCGAGGATCGCGTCCGAGCGGGTCATCTCGTCGAGGCCCCGTGCTGTCGGCACGACGAGCTTGGCTCGACGATCTGTCGGGTCTGGCCGACGCTCGACATAGCCGAGGGCCTCGAGCTCGTCGACGAGCTTTCCTACGACCTGCTTGTGCTGGCCGGAACGGTGCGCCAGCTCGGTCGCGCGACTGCCTTCCTCGTCGAGGTAGGCGAGGACGGCGCCGTGGCGGGGGCGGAGCTCGGGGTGGCCTTGAACCGCGAGGTTCTCGAAGAGCTCGTCCTGGACCGCGAACAGCAGGCGGCTGGACAAGATGCCCAGGTCCGGGCTGGCTTCCTTGAGCTCACTCCGTCGTGTCACGCCGCCTCACCTCAGGTAGTCACCTATCGTGACTGTTCGTTTCGGTGACTATACCGTCGTGCCGGTGATCGAAGGGACGGCGGCTCCGGGCTTCGGCCAAGTGCGGGATGCGTTCGAGATCGTCGCCGTCCGCGAGCCCGGCCTGGAGGCTCAGCTCGCGGTCTACAAGGACGGGCGGCAGGTCGTCGATCTGGACAGGGCTGTCTGGTGACTCGTTGCTGGCTTTGTTCTCCTCGGGCAAGGGTGCGGTGCATCTCATCGTCGCGATGCTCGTGCAGGACGCCGTCCTCGAGCTGGACCGTCGAGTGGGCGACTACTGGCCCGAGCTGGGGGTCGACATCACCCTTCGCGAGCTGCTGACCCATCGCGCTGGTCTCATCGGTGTCGACGGAGGACTCACCAGCGAGGAGCTGGCCGACGACCGCCTCCTCGCTGAGCGGCTGGCCGGCCAAGCGCCGTACTGGAAACCTGGGACGGCATACGGCTACCACGCGTTCGTCCTCGGCGCGCTCGTCGGCGAGGTCGTGCGTCGGGCAACTGGACAGTCGATCCAAGAGCTGTACCGGGAACGCGTCCGCGAGCCGTACGGACTGGACTTCTTCCTCGGCCTGCCGCTCGAGCTCGAGTCGCGCCACCTGCCGGTGCTGCCGGCGATCGAGCAGCAGCCGTTGCCTGACCCGCACAGTCTCACCGGCATCGCTTTCAACTCCCCCACCGATCTCGTCGAGCTCGCCAACACCCGTGCCGTGCGCGCCCTCGGCCCGTCCTCAGCAGGCAGCGTCGGCAACGCCCGCGGGCTCGCCCGGATGTACGCGGCAGCCATCAGCGAGGTCGACGATCGTCCGCCGCTGCTGAGGCCGGAGACCTTGGGCGAGTTCACCAAGCCGCACAGTGCCGGCGTCGATCTCGTCACCGGCGAGCAGGACCACTTTCTGCTCGGGTTCGAAGCGCAGGCCGTGCGGTACCCCCGCCTCGGGCGAGACAGCTTCGGACACAGCGGGGCCGTCGGCGCTCAGGCGTTCGCCGACCCCCGACGCGGTATCGCTTACAGCTACACCCGCCGTCGGTTCCTCGCGGGCAGCGGCGGAGGTGCGCCAGAGAACGTCGACCTCGTGGCCGCTGTGCTCGATGCCTGACCGGCACCGTTTCGATTCCACGTCTCGCCGTACCCGGTCCGTAGACTTTCTGTGGATTTGGCGATCATCCGACGAACCCGTCGGGATGCCCTTAGCCTAAGTCGTACTGCCGTTCTAGTTCTGCGAGGAGGCCGTAGTGGCTACACCTGAGCCGTTGGACGTCCGGCTTCGCGACCAGGATGTGCTCGACGAGATCGAGATGACGAGCAATCTGATGATTGCCGCGTCGGAGGCCGCGGGGCCGTTGAGCCAGCAGGCGGTCGACGAGATCCTCGGGGTCCGGCCCCGCCGCCGCTGCGCCTGATCGACCTGCTCGGCCCGGGTCTGCTGCTGACCGGGAGATGGATGAGGACGCGGGGCGAGGTGCGCGGGAGTAGGGGCAAGGTTCTACCATTGATCCGGCCCACCCACCCCCTGACGGGAGCATTGTCGTGCGGTTGCGAATCCGACCGACCGAAACGTCGTTTTACGACCTCTTCACTGAGCTTGCCGGCCACCTCGTGGACGGCAGCAACCTGCTGGCGCAGATGTTGGACGTCACCGCAGACCGTGATGCGGTCGCCAAGCAGCTCGGCGACGTCGAGCACGCCGCGGATGACACCACCCACGCGATCATCAACCGCGTCAACCAGACGTTCGTCACTCCCTTCGACCGCGAGGACATCTACAAGCTCGCGAGCAGCCTCGACGACGTCATGGACTTCATCGAAGAGGCGGGCGACCTCGTGGTCCTCTACGAGCTCGACTCCCTTCCGTCCCGGATGGCGTCGATGGTCGAGGTCATCCAGCGCGGGTGCGAGCTGACCGCCGAGGCGATGCCGCGACTGCGGACCATGACGGACTTGTCCGAGTACTGGATCGAGATCAACCGACTCGAGAACCAGGCGGACCGCGACTACCGCCGCATCCTCGCCAAGCTCTTCTCCGGCGAGTACAAGGCGCTCGAGGTTCTCAAGCTCAAGGACGTGGTCGAGTCCCTCGAGGACGCCGTCGACGCCCTGGAGTCCGTGGCCAACACGGTCGAGCAGATCGCCGTCAAGGAGTCCTGAGGGTGGACCTCACCCTGGTCATGGTGATCCTCGTGATCAGCGTCGCGCTGATCTTCGACTACACCAACGGCTTCCACGACGCGGCCAACGCCATCGCGACATCGGTCTCCACCCGGGCACTGACGCCGCGTGTCGCCCTGGTGATGGCCGCCATCATGAACTTCATCGGAGCGTTCCTCGGGACCGAGGTCGCCGACACGGTCGGCAGCATCATCGCCGACGGCGTGGAGGGGCAGGGCAACCACGGCCTCACCGTCGTCCTGTCCGCGCTCGTCGGCGCTATCGTCTGGAACCTCATCACCTGGTACTTCGGACTTCCGTCGTCCTCGTCGCACGCGCTGATCGGTGGTCTCGTCGGAGCGGGCATCGCCTCGGCGAGCACGGTCGAGTGGGCCACGGTGGTCGACAAGGTCGCGATCCCGATGGTGATCTCACCTGTGGTCGGCTTCACCGGCGCCTTCCTGCTGATGCTGTCGATCATGTGGATCTTCCGGAACCGCAACCCGCACCGCACCATGCGGGGCTTCCGGTTCGCGCAGACCGTCTCCGCGGCGGCGATGGCGCTCGGGCACGGGCTGCAGGACGCGCAGAAGACGATGGGCGTCATGTTCCTCGCGCTGCTGGCCGGCGACTACGCGGCTGCCGACGACGGGATCCCGTTGTGGGTCAAGGTCGGGGCTGCCACGGCGATCTCGCTCGGTACCTACTCCGGTGGCTGGCGGATCATGCGTACGCTCGGGCGCCGCATCATCCACCTCGACCCCGCTCGCGGTTTCGCGGCGGAGGCCACCGCCGCAGCGGTGCTCTACGTGATGGCGATCGGCCTGCACGCGCCGGTCTCGACCACCCACACGATCACGTCGTCGATCATGGGTGCCGGCGCGACCAAGCGGTTCAGCGCCGTCCGGTGGGGCGTCGCCCGCGGCATCGTGCTGGCCTGGATCGTCACGATCCCGGCGGCCGCCGCCGTCGCGGCCGCGACGTACGGCGTCGGCAGCCTGTTCCTGCCCTAGCGGCCTCCCACCACCGCCGTCCAACGACAGCGCCCCTCCGACGTCACGTCGGAGGGGCGCTGTCGCGTGCACGCCATCCGTCAGCCGAAGCGCCCCGTGATGTAGGCCTCGGTCGACGGGTTGTCGGGGTTGGAGAAGATCTTCGTCGTCGCTCCCGACTCGACGAGCTGACCCGGCTCACCCACCCCCGCGAGGTTGAAGAAGGCGGTCTCGTCCGACACCCGCGCCGCCTGCTGCATGTTGTGCGTGACGATGACGATCGTGTACTCGCTCTTGAGCTGCCCGATCAGGTCCTCGATGGCGCTGGTGGAGATCGGGTCGAGGGCGGAGCACGGCTCGTCCATGAGGAGCACCTGCGGCTCGACCGCGATCGCGCGGGCGATGCAGAGCCGCTGCTGCTGTCCGCCGGAGAGCCCGGCGCCGGGGCGGTTGAGCCGGTCCTTGACCTCGTCCCAGAGGTTCGCGCCGCGCAGCGACCGCTCGACGACCGCCTCGGCGGCGTCCTTCTTGAGCCGTCCGCCGTTGAGGCGTACGCCGGCCAGCACGTTGTCACGGATCGACATCGTCGGGAACGGGTTCGGTCGCTGGAAGACCATCCCGATCTCCCGGCGCACGAGCACCGGGTCGACGCCGGCGGCGTACAGGTCGCGCCCGTCCACCCGGACGGTGCCGTCGACCCGGGCGCCGGGTGCGACCTCGTGCATGCGGTTCAACGACCGCAGGAACGTCGACTTGCCGCAGCCCGACGGGCCGATCACGGCGGTCACCGACTGGGCCGGGATCGCCAGTGTCACCCCGCGCACCGCCTGGACGTCGCCGTAGTAGATGTCGAGGTCCTCGACGTCGATGCCGATCGCCGGCCGACGGGATCCACCGCCCGCGGCGGTGACGGCCGGAGTCGGAACCGGCGTCGGGACGGAGTCACGGAGTACTGATCGCATGCTCATCGCTTGCCCTTCGGGGAGAAGAAGTAGGTCACGAGTCGGGCCACGAGGTTGAGCACCATCACGATCAGCATCAGCACGAGTGCGGCACCCCAGGCCCGAGCGATGGAGGGCTCCGGCGGGACGCCGGGGCTCATGATGGAGCTGTAGGTGAACACCGGGAGCGTCGCCATGCGCCCGTCGAACAGGGTGAAGTTCGACGAGTCGGTGATGCCGACGGTGATGAGGAGCGGTGCCGTCTCGCCGATCACGCGGGCGACGGCCAGCGTGACCCCGGTGACGAGGCCGGCCATCGAGGTCGGCAGGACGACCTTGACGATCGTGCGCCATCTCGGCACTCCGAGCGCGTAGGCCGCCTCCCGGAGCTCGTGCGGGACGAGCTGGAGCATCTCCTCCGACGACCTGACGACGACCGGGGTCATCAGCACGGTGAGCGCGACGGCGCCGGCGATCCCCATCCGGACACCGGGTCCGAAGAACACCACGAACAATGCGTAGGCGAACAGACCCGCGACGATCGACGGGATGCCGGTCATCACGTCCACGAGGAAGCGGACCACCTTCGCGAGCCGACCGTCACCGCCGTACTCGACGAGGAAGATCGCGGTCAGCAGCCCGAGCGGGACCGACATCACCGCTGCGGCGGCGGTGATGAGCACCGTGCCCCAGACCGCGTGGTAGATGCCGCCGCCCTCGCCGACGACGTTGCGCATCGAGTAGGTGAAGAACTCCGAGGACAGGACCGGCAGCCCGTTCTTCACGACGGTCCACAGGATCGAGACCAGGGGCACCATGGCCAGCACGAAGGCGCTCGAGACCATGATGGACACCAGCCGGTCGACCGCCTTGCGGCGACCCTCGACCGCACGAGAGAGCGAGGGCAGCCCGATCCCGAGCACCGCCCAGCCGGTCAGCAGCGAGGGGAGGAGCGGGAGGCCGAGGCCGGCCTGCAGGGCGGAGGCGACGACGACCGCCAGCGCCGCGGCGTACCAGCCGGCTCCGCGCGGGAGCCGTGGCTGGTGCCAGCCGCGCAGCGCGAGGGCTGCCTCGTCCCGCTGCGGTGCGGGTGGAGGTGCGAGCGTGTCTCCGCTGCGGTTCCTCGTGCTCATGCGTGTGCTCCCGAGAACTCCTTGCGCCGGTTCACGACGGCGCGGGCGGCGAAGTTGACGGCGAAGGTGATGACGAACAGCACCAGGCCGGAGGCGATCAGCGCGTTCACCGTCAGACCGGAGGCCTCGTTGAACTGGAGCGCGATGTTGGCGGGGATCGTGCTCGGGTTCGTCGAGCTGATGAGGTCGAGGGTGATGACACCGGAGGCCGAGAGGACCATCGCGACCGCCATCGTCTCGCCCAGAGCGCGGCCGAGTCCGAGCATCGCGCCGCCGATCATGCCGGAGCGGCCGTGAGGCAGGACGACGGTACGGATCATCTCCCAGCGGGTCGCGCCGAGCGCGAGCGCCGCCTCCTCCAGGAGGACCGGTGTCTGGCGGAAGACCTCCCGGGCGATCGCGGTCACGATCGGCAGGATCATCACGGCCAGGACGACCGCCGCGGTGAGGATCGTCCGCCCCGTGGCCGATGCCGGCCCGGCGAAGAAGGGCAGGAAACCCAGGGTCCTCTCGAGCCACTCGTACGGGCCGACGAGCTGTCCGGCGAGGACCCGCATGCCCCACAGGCCGAAGACGACGGAGGGTACGGCGGCGAGCAGGTCGATGACGTACCCGAGGGCCTGCCCGAGCCGGCGAGGGACGTAGTAGGTGACGAACAGCGCGACCGCGACGGCGAGGGGGACTGCGATGACCAGCGCGAGCGTTGCGCTCCACAGGGTTCCGAAGACCAGGGGGAGCACGAACGACGGGAACGACTCGCCACTCTTGACCTCGTCGGGCGATGCGGTGATCCCCGGGATCCCCTCGGCGGTCAGGAAGATCGCGACGCCGGCGAGGATGGCCAGGATCGTCAGGGCGGCGCCACGGGAGATCCCGAGGAACACGCGGTCGCCGACCCGGCCGGAAGCCGGCCCGGTGTCGGTGGTGTCCCGCGACGGGGACGGGGTGGAGGTTTCGCTCACGGACTGGTCCTCTGGTGGTCACGATGGCGAGCGTCCTGCGGGTGGCCGCCCGACCCCCCGGCTCGGGCGGCCACCCGCAGGAGAGTCACTTCGCCGAGATTCCGTCGACGATGCCGGTCATGCGCTCCTCGAGCGCGCTCGTGAGCGGCGCTGAGCCGGCGCCCTCGGCGGCGGCCTTCTGGCCGTCGGAGCTCGCCACGTACGACAGCCAGCCCTTGACGAGGTCGGCCTTGGCCTCGTCGTCGTACTCGAGGCACGCGATCTGATACGAGAGCAGGACCGCCGGATAGACCCCGGACTCGGTGGTGGTGTGGTCGATGTCCATCACGATGTGCGTGTCGCCGCGGCCCTCCTTCTGCTTCGAGGCATCCAGGACCTTGGCGGCGGCCTCCGGGCTGGGACCGACGTACTCCTCGCCCACCTTCAGCGAGGCGACGCCGAGGTCACCGGCCTGGCTCGCGTCGGCGTAGCCGATCGTGCCCTCGCCGCCCTGGACGGCGGCCACGACTCCGGAGGTGCCCTGCGCACCCTCTCCGCCCTTGAGCGGCCAGGTCTCGACCTCGCCTGCGGTCCAACCCTGAGGGCCCGCCGCCGCCAGGTAGGCGGTGAAGTTCTCGGTGGTGCCCGAGTCGTCGGAGCGGTGGACCGGCGTGATCGTCGACGAGGGCAGGTCGGCATCGGGGTTGTCGGCCTTGATGGCCGCGTCGTCCCACGTGGTGACGGTGCCCGCGAAGATCTTGCCGAGCGTGTCGGGTGAGAGCTTGAGGCCGTCGACGCCCGGCAGGTTGTAGATGACCGCGATCGGGCTGACGTAGGTCGGGACCTCGACCACGTCGGAGCTGCAGCGCTTCTCCGCGGCCGCGAGCTCCTCGTCGTCGAGGTACGCGTCGGACCCGGCGAAGTCGGTTCCGCCGGCGAGGAACTGCTCCCGGCCGGCCCCTGAACCCGCGGGGTCGTAGTTGACGGTCACGTCGGGGTTCGCGGTCTGGAAGCCCTGCTTCCACGAGGCGACGGCCGCTTCCTGCGAGCTGGCGCCGGCACCGTTGAGCGTGCCGCTGAGCTCGCTGGTGGTGGCGGAGTCGTCGGCCCCGGCCTCGTTGCCCGCCCCGCAGGCGGAGAGGCCCAGGGCCACGGTCGCGGCGAGCGCCAGGGGCGCAGCGGCGCGGAGCTTGGTGCGGTTCACGGTGTTCTTCCCTCTCTGGGAAACGTCATGTCCAGACTTGTGGTGTCGCTGGTGACGTTAGGCAGCAGAGGTGAAGCGGCAGGCGGACGGAGGTGAACCGCAGGTGAACGCTGCCTGACGAGTTCGGGCGCCGTCCGGCGGCCGTCGGCGTCAGGCGGGCTCTGCGACGCCCGCGAGGTCGCCGTGCCGCGTGCGCTGCAGATAGCGCTCCACGGTGTCCCGGCTCTTGGTCAGGCAGGCGATCTTGTCCTCCAGCGAGCGCATCTCGGCATGGAGCATCTCGGCGACCTGTCGGGTGCAGGAAGGCGAGAGCTCGTCGTCGGCGAGCGCCTCGACGTCGAGGACGACCCGCACGAGCCGGGTGGGGAGGCCGGAGGCGATCAGGCTGCGGATGGACCTGACGCGTTCGACGTGCTCCTCTCCGTACGACCGGTATCCGTTGTCCTGGCGCGGCGGGACGAGGAGGCCCTGCTCCTCGTAGTAGCGCAGCATCCGGGGGGCCACCCCTGTCAGCTCGGCGAGCTCTCCCACGCGCATCGTGATCCCCTTCATCGTCGGGCTTGACCTTGACATAAATGTCAAGGTTTACGGTCCGAGCATGACACAGACGACGACACATGTTCCGGACATGACCCGCAAGACCTGGGCGGCGCTGCTCACCCTCGCCGGCGCGGGCTTTGCGACCGTCACCATCGAGCTGCTCCCTGCCGGACTGCTGCCCTCGATGGCTCATGACCTCGGGGTCTCGCGGGGCCGGATCGGACTGCTCGTCACGGCCTGGGCTCTCACCGTCGCGGCCCTCAGCCTCCCCCTCGAGCGACTCACCCGCAGGCTCCCTCGCCGCGGGGTGATGCTCGGCGCGGTGCTGGTCAGTGCCGGCGCGGCTCTCCTTGCGGCGACGGCTCCCGCGTACGGGCCGCTGGTCGTCGCCCGGGTCGTGGCCGCGGGTGCGCACGGCCTGCTGTGGGCTCTGCTCGTGCCGTACGCCGCGTCGCTCGTCGACGAGCGGCACATCGGGAAGGCGGTGTCGGTCGTCCTCGTCGGACCGACCGCAGCGGGCGTCGTCGGCGTGCCGCTCGGTACGGCGGCCGCCGAGCTCGTCGGCTGGCGGGCGGTGCTCGTGGGCGCGGGTGTCCTCCTCGTCGTCGCTTCGCTCGCACTCGTGACGGTGCTTCCTCCAGGTGCCGCCCCGGGCAGGAAACCCGTGCCCGCGGGCGCCGTGCCCGCAGGTCGCGACCGCTCGCTCGTCCGCGTGACCGTCACCGCGACCTTGGGCGCGCTGGTGCTCGTCGGTCACTTCCAGGTGTTCACCTACGTCGGTCCCCTCGTGACGCGCGTCGCGGGCATGGACTCCGCGGCCCTCGGCGGCGTGCTCGCGCTGTTCGGCGCCACAGGGGCGCTGGGGCTCGCGATCGCCGGGCCACTGTCGGACCGGTTCCCGACGGCGGCTCTCCCGGGGACCGCGATCGCCTTCGCGATCACCGTGCTCGCGATCACGGCGCTCGACACGAGCACCGTGGTCGCCCTGGTGGTCGTCGGGGTCTGGGGAACGATGATCGGGCTGTTCCCGCCGGTCTTCCAGTCGACCGTGATGCGGATCGCCTCACCGGCGGCACGCGGCGCCGCGGGGGCGGTCGTCGTCACCGCGCTCAACCTCGGGATCGCCGCCGGTGCTGCCTCCGGAGCGTGGCTGCTGGAGAACCGCGGGGTCGACGCCCTCGCCCCGGTCGCGGCCCTCGCCGTCGGCGTCGCCGCCACCGGCCTCGTGATCAGCGCAGCACGTGGCGCTCGGTCGCCAGCACCTCGCCGCGGCGATGGTGGACGACCACCAGCCCCGCAAGAGGCAGAGGCCCCGCGCTGAGCGCGTCGGCGTCGACCCCGACCGCCTTGAGCATGCGCGGGATCACCGTCCGGTGGCCGCAGGCCGCGACAGGGCGCCCGTGCTCGACGTCCTCGGCCATCGCTTCCGTCACCGGCCGCTGCTTCGCCGGGCCGCCGTCGCGCGGTTCGTCGAGTCGGTGGTCGACGGTGATGGGACGGTGAGTGGCGTCGGCGTAGGGCTCGAGCGTCTGCACACAGCGAAGGGCACCGCTCGAGTGCAGGTGGTGCACGCCGTACGCCGACAGGACGGGCCGGAGCCGTCCGGCCTCACGCCTGCCTGCCGCGGTCAACGGGCGGACGAGGGGCTCCTTGCGCCAGCGGCTGCGCGAGCGGGCCTGCGCGTGGCGGACCACCACCAGCGTCCGCGTCCGGTGGGCGTCGGACCCGACGCGCTCACCGAAGGCCTCGAGCACCGCCCGGTCGGTGTCGTACGAGAGCCGCTTCGGCGCCTTGTCGAGCGTGACCCAGGCGACGCCGTCGATCTCCTTGTTGGGCACGTAAGTGTCGGCGTCTCCGCTGACCGGAGTCGCCGACCAGTAGGCGACGTTCTTGAGCCGGCCCTTGGCGAACTCGTACTCGAGCTCCATCAACGGCACACCCAACCGCGCCAGGACGCCGGTCTCCTCCTCGACCTCGCGGACCGCCGTCGTGGGTCGGAGCTCGCCGCGCTCGACGGTCCCCTTGGGGATGCTCCAGTCGTCGTGGCGCGCGCGGTGGACGAGGAGGATCTCGAGCCCGTCCTTGGGACGGGAGCCGGCCGGCCGCCACACGACGGCGCCGGCGGACATGCGCACGGGGCGGCTCACACCAGACCGCCGGCCGTAGCCCTGGCCTTCGCCTCCGCACGCGCTCGGGCTCGGCGGGCGCGAGTGCGCTCGATCAGCGTCTGCTGCAGGTCACGCAGCGGACCGTCAGGCGAGGTGGCGCGGCTCCAGGTGCCGTCGGGGCCGAGGTTCCACGCGTCGGTCCCCGGGTCCATGGACAGGTCGAGGACGTTGCCGATCTCGGCGATGTGCTCGGGCCGGTCGAGTCGTACGAGCACCTCGACACGGCGGTCGAGGTTGCGGTGCATCAGGTCGGACGAGCCGATCCAGACCTGCGGGTCGCCGCCGTTGGTGAACCACAACAGCCGGCTGTGCTCGAGGAAGCGCCCGAGGATGCTCCGCACGACGATGTTGTCGCTCATCCCCGGGACACCGGGCCGCAGGGCACAGATGCCCCGGACGACCATCTCCACCCCGACGCCCGCACGCGACGCCCGGTAGAGCGCGTCGATGACCTCCTCGTCGACGATCGAGTTGACCTTGATCCTGATCCCGGCAGGGCGTCCGGCCCGGTGGTGCTCGATCTCGCGCTCGATGCTGTCCACGATGCCGGAACGCACGCCGGCAGGAGCCACCATCAGCTCGCGGTAGGACTCCCGCCGGGAGTAGCCCGACAGGTTGTTGAAGAGGTCGGTGAGATCGTCGGCGATGTCGGTGTCGGTCGTGAGCAGGCCGTAGTCCTCGTACAGGCGGGCCGTCTTGGGGTTGTAGTTGCCGGTGCCGATGTGCGCGTAGCGGCGCAGCCCGTCCGGCTCGTCGCGCACCACCAGGCACAGCTTGCAGTGGGTCTTGAGCCCCAGCAGGCCGTAGACGACGTGGCATCCGGCACGCTCCAGCTTGCGTGCCCAGCGGATGTTGGCCTGCTCGTCGAAGCGCGCCTTGATCTCGATGAGGACCAGCACCTGCTTGCCCGCCCGGGCGGCGTCGATGAGCGAGTCGATGATGGGGGAGTCGCCGGAGGTCCGATAGAGGGTCTGCTTGATCGCGAGCACGCGCGGGTCCGCCGCGGCCTGCTCGACGAAGCGCTGGACGCTCGTCGCGAACGAGTCGTACGGGTGGTGGATCAGCACGTCGTGCTGGCGCAGCGCCGCGAACATGTCGACGGGACTGGACGTCTCGACCTCGGCGAGATCGGGGTGCGTCGCGGGCACGAAGGGCTCGAACTGCAGCTCGGGCCGGTCGAGGTCGGCGATCTGGTGCAGGCTGGCCAGGTCGAGCGGAGCCGGGAGCCGGAAGACCTCGTCCGGGCTGATGTCGAGCTCGGTCACGAGCAGCTCGAGCACGTGGTCGTCCATCGTGTCCTCGACCTCGAGGCGCACGGGAGGGCCGAACTTCCGGCGAAGCAGCTCCTGCTCCAGCGCCTTGAGGAGGTTCTCGGCGTCGTCCTCCTCCACCTCGAGGTCCTCGTTGCGGGTCACGCGGAACGCGTGGTGCCCGGTGATCTCCATCCCGGGGAACAGCGCGTCGAGGTGTGCCGCGATGACCTCCTCGAGCGCCACGAACCGGGCAGGACCGACCGTCACCCAGCGGTCGAAGATCGGCGGCACCTTGACCCGGGCGAAGTGCGACTTGCCGGTGACCGGGTTGCGCATGACGACGGCCAGGTTGAGGGAGAGACCCGAGATGTAGGGGAAGGGATGGGCGGGATCGACCGCCAGCGGGGTCAGCACCGGGAAGACCCGGGCCCGGAAGACGCGCGAGGCGTCGTCGCGCTCGTCCGGCTCGAGGTCGTCCCAGTGCAGGAGCGCGATCCCTCGCTCGTCGAGCCGCTCCGTGAGCTCCTCCGTCAGGAGGGCGCCCTGCCGAGACATCAGCTCGCGGCTGCGCTGCAGGCTCGCGGACCACACCTCGCGGGGCTGCATGCCGCTGGCGCGCCGTGATGCCAGGCCCGCCGCGAGCCGTCGCTTGAGGCCGGCGATGCGGACCATGAAGAACTCGTCGAGGTTGCCCGAGAAGATCGCCGTGAAGCGTACGCGCTCGAGCAGCGGCACCGACGTGTCCTCGGCCAGCTCGAGCACCCGCTGGTTGAAGGCCAGCCACGACAGCTCCCGATCGCTGAGCCGGTCGTCGGGCAGGTCCGGTCCGTGGTCGACGAACGGCGGGTCCACGTCGAACGAGTCCGGCGAGCTCGGGTGCTCCTCGACGATGGCGGGTGGGGGAAGGACTTCGGCCATTCCCGCATCGTGCCACGCACCAGCGACGAGCGGGTGACGCGGATCAGCGGCTGGTGCCGACCCACAGCCGGTGACCGGCGCCGACCGTCACCTCGGCGACGCGGACGAACCCCGACGCCTCGAGGACGGCGACGTGCTCGGTGAGCAGCGTCATCGCGGCGGCGACGCCGTCGGTCTCCTCCAACGCGGCCGTGATGCAGGCCTGAAGGATGTCGGCACGCTCGTGCGGGGCGAGGTCGGGGACGACGGCCAGCGTGGTGAGCACGACGTCCGGCGCGACTCGGCTCAGCATGTCGGCGATGGTGGTCTCCGCCGCGCCCAGCGCCTCGCGGACGTCCTCTCCGGGATCGAGCGCCGCGTGGACGGTGGCGGCGTCGAGCTCGAGCCGAACGGTCTCGCGAAGGCCCTCGGAGAGCCCGACCGCTCCGAGACGGACCTCGTGGCGCGGCATCCAGACTGTCGCGGCCTGGAGGACGCCGTCGCGCTCGGCCACCCACAGCTTGCCCTGCTGAAGCACGAGATGGCTGAGGGCGAGCCGGGTGACGACCGCCGCGACCTGGGGATCCAGAGGCCTGTCGACGGTGCCGTCGCCGTCGATGTCCAGCGCGGGAGCGGAGACTTCGAGGAGCCTGGCCGCATGGGTCACGTCGACCAGCCCGGCGCGGCGGACGAGGTAGGAGGCGCTGGGCTCCAGCGACGCGGTCATTCATCCACCCTGGCACTCGCCCCCAAGCGGTGCGGCCGCACGACGCGGATCAGAGGTTGCGACCGTAGAGGACGTCGCGAGCGCTCTCGGTGAAGCCCAGCCCGTGGTACGTGGCGAGCGCAGGGGTGTTGTCGCCCTCGACGTAGAGGTCGATCCGTGCCAGTCCGAGCCCGGTGAGGTGGTGGAGTCCTCGGAGCGTCAGTGCCTTGCCGAGCCCGTGCCCCTGCTCGGACGGGTCGACGCCGACGACGTACACCTCACCGACCTCGCCGCCCTCGATGGCCGGCGGGTCCACCTTGGTCCAGTGGAAGCCGACGACCCGTCCGCCACGCTCGGCGACGAACAGCCCGGCCGGGTCGAACCACGGCAGGGTGGCCCGCGCTCGGAAGTCGGCCTCGTCCATCGCACCCTGCTCCGGGTGCGTCGCGAAGGCGCGAGCGTTGACGGCGACCAGTCCTGCGGTGTCCTCGTCTCGCCAGGGCCGGATCGTCACCCCGTCGATGCCGCGCTCCTCGGGCAGCGGATCGGCGGTGGTCCGCTCGAGGACGACGAGCGTGCGTACGACCCCCAGGCCGCGGCTGCGAGCGAGGGCCTGCGCTGGTGGGAGGTCTCCGTGAGCCCAGAAGCGGCTCTCGCCCTCGTTCAGAAGACGGTCGAGGAGCGCGCCACCGACGCCGTGCCGACGGTGGTGGGGATCCACGAACACCTCGACGGGTGCGTCCCCGGCGGCGTACGCGACACCGACGAGGTCGTCACCGTCACGGGTCGCATGGTCGACGCGCGGTGGCTCGCCGGTGGCGATCGCTATCCGGCTCGCCTCGTTGAGCGGGGACACGCCGTCCGCGGCAGCCACCCTCTCAGCGAGCGCGACACGGGGGTCGACCGCGGCGGTCATCGGCGTGGTCCTGTGCCGGAGCCTGCACGGAGCACCCGGAGCTGGGTGGCCGCCTCGGCGGCGACGGCGATGGCGAGGCTCTTGGCGTCCCCGCTGTCGGAATCGAGCTCGGGCACGAGAACCTGCACCTTTCCTGCGGTGAAGAGGTCGGCGGCGGACACACGCTGAGCCGTCGCCATCTCCGCGGCGTGGTCGGCGTCGCCGTGGACGATCGCGGACGCGCCCTCTGGTGGCAGCGGCGAGAGCCACGCACTCTGGGTGGCGACCACGACGTCGGCGGGGAAGAGTGCGAGCGCCCCGCCCCCGCAGCCCTCGCCCAGCAGGACGGCGACCGTGGGCACCGTCATCGTCGCCATCGTCGCGATGCAGCGCGCGATCTCGCCGGCGATCGCACCCTCCTCGGCGGCCTTGGACAGGTCAGCGCCTGGGGTGTCGATGAACGAGACGAGCGGGAGACCGAGCTCCTCGGCCAGCCGCATCCCGCGTCTGGCCTCGCGGAGCGCGCCGGGACCCATCGGCGCCCGCGCCTGCGCCTGGCGGTCCTGACCGACGACCACGCACGGCTCTCCGTCGAGTCGGGTCAGGGCGACGATCATCGCGCTGTCGCGCTCGCCCTCGTCGGTGCCCTGGAGGCGGATGGTGTCCTCACCACCGACGCGCAGCACCTCGCGGACACCGAGGCGTCCCGGTGCCCGGGTGCGCTCGATGGCCGCCCAGGTGTCGCCGCTCCCGGTCGCGACCGGCTCCCTCCGCGGGAGGCCGGCCGGTCGTGGCGGGTCGACGAGGATCCCGAGCGTGCGGTCGACCAGTGCGGGGAGATCCTCCGCGGTCACGACGGCGTCGAGGATGCCGTGGTGCGCGAGGTTCTCGGCGGTCTGGACGCCTTCGGGGAACGGGCGGTGGTGGAGCACCTCGTACACCTTCGGGCCGAGGAAGCCGACCAGAGCGCCGGGCTCGGCGACGGTGACGTGGCCCAGCGAGCCCCACGAGGCGAAGACGCCCCCGGTCGTGGGATGCCCGAGATGGACGAGGTACGGGAGCCCCGCTGCCTTGTGGTCCATGATCGCGCGGGAGATGTCGATCATGTGGAGGAAGGCCGGCGTCCCCTCCTGCATGCGCGTGCCGCCCGAGGCGGTGGTGGCCAGGACGGGGATGCGTTCCTCGGTCGCCCGGCGTACGGCGTGGACGATGCGGCGGGCCGCGTCCTCGCCGATGGAGCCCGCGAGGAAGCGGAACTCGCTCGCGACGACGGCGACCGGTCGACCCCTCACGGTGGCCCGGCCGGTGATCACCGACTCGTCGCGCCCGGAGCGCTCGGCGGCCCGCAGGAGCTCACGCTGATAGGCATCCGGCCAGCGGCCGATGTCGATCGGAGAGTCCCACGACGCGAACGAGTCGGCGTCGAGGACGAGCTCGACCAGGTCCGACGCCGTACGGCGTGCGCTCATGCTCCGTCCTTTCCGGTCAACGGGCGGTGGTGTGCCGTGCTCCCGCTCGTGGACGTTCGGCGTCGTCGCCCGAGCCGGCGTCGGAGCTCGCGGTCGTGCCGGCGTCGCGACGGTCGCGCGACTGCGCTACGAAGCGGTAGCCGACGTTGCGCACGGTCCCGATCAGTGTCTCGTTGTCGGGGCCGAGCTTGGCGCGCAGCCGGCGCACGTGCACGTCGACGGTCCGGGTCCCTCCGAAGTAGTCGTACCCCCACACCTCCTGGAGCAGCTGCTGCCGGGTGAAGACGCGACCGGGGTGCTGAGCGAGGAACTTGAGGAGCTCGAACTCCTTGAACGTGAGGTCGAGCGAGCGGCCGTCGAGACGCGCGGTGTAGGTCACGTCGTCGACGGTCAGCCCGCCGGAGCGGATGACGTGCGAGTCAGGCTCGCCGCCCGCCTCGGCTGCGACCCGCCCGATCGCCAGTCGCAGACGGGCCTCGACCTCGGCCGGGCCGGCGGTGGTGAGGACGACGTCGTCCATGCGCCAGTCGGCGGCCACGACGGCGAGCCCACCCTCGGTGACGATGAGCACCAGCGGGGCGTCCATGCCGGTGGTGCGGAGGAGACGGGTGAGCCCGCGGGCCTGGGCCAGGTCGGTGCGCCCGTCGATGAGGACGGCGTCGCACGACGGCGCATCCAGCAGCGCGCTGGCCTCGGGCGGGAGGATCTTGACGTGGTGGGGCAGGAGCGCCAGCGCAGGCAGTACTTCGATGGAGGACTGCGTACTCGGTGTCAGCAGGAGCAAGGTGGACATCGCGTAACCCTTCTGCGGATACAAAGAAAGCCCAGGGCTCTGCCCAGGGCTTCATTGCTTGCCTCACAATAGACGACGTGTCGGATGCATCAACAGCCGGTAACCGAGGCGCCGCGAGCAGTTCGAGCGTCACCGTCCGCTATTGGGCCGCTGCGCGTGCCGCTGCTGGCCGCGAGGTGGACGAGGTCGATCCCGGCACCGTGGCCGAGGTCCTCGACGCCGTGAGGGCGTTGCACGCCGGCAACGAGCGCTTCATGCGCGTGCTGGAGATCTGCTCGGTCCTGGTCGGCGAAGAGCCCCTCGGGAGTGCCGATCCGGCCACCGTCACGGTGGGGCCCGGCGGACGACTCGAGCTGCTCCCGCCCTTCGCCGGCGGCGCGGGTCGGCCCGAGACCGACCGCACGTGAGTCGCGTTCGCGAGGAAGCACGCTCGCCCCTCGGGCTGACCGCTTTCGCGCCTTGGGTGGTCACGTGCGCGCTGGTCGCTCTGCTGGTGCTCGCCGACTTCGCCGGACCCGTCGTGGTGGCGGGTGCGGTGCTCCTGGTGCAGCTGGTGCTGGCCGCGTCCCCTCCGCCGGCCGGCGTCACCCGCGCCCCCGCGCGGTCGCCGAAGGTGGCGCCGATCGCCTTGGCGGGTCTGGCCGCGGCGGTCGTCACCCTCGCACCCACGACGATCTCGGGTGCGGCGGGAACGGTGGCGACCGCGAGCGCGGCCGTCGCTGGGGGCTCCCTCGCGGGTGTCGGGATCGCCTTCCCCGTGCTGGTGCTGGCGGCCATCCTCGGTCAGCTCCGTCGTCCGCCTCCGCGACCCGATGTCGTCACCGCACTCGGAGAGGTCGTCGTCACAGGCACGATCGCCCTGATGGCGACGGGCTGGCTGGCGGCGGCGCTGTCACCGGTCGGTCGTCCGGCGATCGTCGTCGCGGCGGTCGTGACCGTGATCATGGTCCTCGCCGACCGGTCGGTTCGGATGCGACCGGTGACCCAGGTCTGGGCGCTCGCGCTGAGTGCGTTGAGCGGCATCGTGCTCGCTTCTCTCGAGGGTGCCCACGCCCTGGTGGGCGGGATCGCCGCGCTGGCGATCGCCGGTGCGGTGCTCGCCGGAGGTGCGGTGGGTCGCCGGTGGCGCCCGCTGCCTCCTGCGCGGTGGGCGATGGAGGTGACCGCGCCGATCGCGCTGGCCGGTCCGGTCGTGTTCGTCGCGTCGTTGGTCTGGGCGGGTATCTGATCGGACGGCCGGTCCGGCGCCCGAGGGAGGACGGGTTCAAACGGGTGGTCCGTACTCTTGGAACGTGCCCCTCGGAGTCTCCGTCCTCGTCGTCGTGCTCATCGTCACCGGCGCCTTCGCGCTGTTCCGCCACCGCCGCGATGGGCGTGTCCGTGCCGCCGGGCCGGTGGCACCGACGCCTCCGGTCGATGGCGCTCCCGCCCTTGCCGAGCCTGCCGTGCTCACCGCTGCCGACATCGGTTCCGGACTGGGAGAGGCTGCCACGCTGGTCCAGGTCTCGAGTGCCTTCTGTGCTCCGTGCCGTGCCGCGCGGGTGCTCCTGACTCGGGTGGCCGACGGGCGCGACGACGTGGCCTACGTCGACGTCGACGCCGAGTCTCACCTCGACCTCGTACGCCGCCTCGGCATCCTGCGTACTCCGACGGTGCTCGTCCTCGACCGTGATGGCGCGGTCGTCGGTCGCGCCTCCGGCGTCCCACGGGTCACTGAGATCGAGGCGGTTCTCGACAGCGTCACAAAGACGCGTGTCTCGGATGATGGATAGCCGTCTCATTTGTTGGACGGGAAAGTGACCGGTGGGGGATCGCCGCCTACTCTTGCGGCATGCCTCCCACGACACACCTGACCAGGCGACGGGCAGTCGACAACTGCCGCGTGCGCTCGGCGCTGTGTCGCATGCGCTGAACGAACCCACCTGTCCGCCGCCCGTGCGGCACCGTTCTGCGCCTGGAGTCTCCATGTCTCACACCTCGTCGACCACCCCGCGTCGAGCTGCTCCCACCGCCGGCCCCGACGCCGGTCTTCACGGAGTGGTCGACCCGCGGGGGCAACGCTTCTCCGCCGCGATCACCGCGGCCGTCCTCGCGGTCGCTCTGGTGACGATCGGCTCGTCGCTCGCGACGGTGCTGATCGCGTTCCAGGCCCTCGTCTTCGCCCTCGGGGTGCTCGTGGGGCCGGCGGGCACGCCGTACGCCCAGCTGTTCGCGCGGCTCGTACGGCCCCGCATCGGCGCTCCGACGGAGACCGAGGACGCCCGCCCGCCGCGCTTCGCCCAGTCGGTGGGGCTCGTCTTCACCCTGATCGCCCTCGTCGCCTCGCTCGTCGGTGCCGCACCGGTCGCCGCGGTCGCCGTCGGCTTCGCGCTGGCCGCAGCGTTGCTCAACGCCGTCACCGGCTTCTGCCTCGGCTGCGAGATGTACCTCATCGTCCGACGGGTCTCGCCGCAGCGGGCCTGACTGCACCACTCATCAGCACCACCCATCCAGCGTCACACCAACCGTGGAGGTATCCCATGAGCCGCGACACCGCGCTCGTCACCGCCGACTGGGTCGAGGAGCACCTGTCCGACCCGAACGTCGTGCTCGTCGAGGTCGACGAGGACACGACGGCCTACGAGAAGGGCCACATCGCCGGAGCGATCAAGCTCGACTGGAAGACCGACCTGCAGGACCCGGTCCGTCGGGACTTCGTCAGCAAGGAGCAGTTCGAGGCGCTCCTGTCCGAGCGTGGCGTGAGCAACGACGACACTGTCGTGCTCTACGGCGGCAACAACAACTGGTTCGCGGCCTACGCCTACTGGTACTTCAAGCTGTACGGCCACCAGGACGTCAAGCTGCTCGACGGGGGCCGCAAGAAGTGGGAGCTCGACAGCCGCGAGCTGGTCAAGGAGATCCCGACCCGCGAGAAGACGTCCTACACCGCCTCGGAGCAGGACACCTCCATCCGCGCCTTCCGTGACGAGGTCGTCGCCGCGATCGGCGTCCAGAACCTCATCGACGTGCGCAGCCCCGACGAGTTCGCCGGGCGCCTGCTCGCTCCTGCCCACCTCCCGCAGGAGCAGGCCCAGCGCGGCGGCCACATCCCCACGGCCGGCAACGTCCCGTGGAGCAAGGCAGCCAACGACGACGGCACCTTCAAGAGCAACGAGGAGCTGGAGGCGCTCTACGCCGAGGCCGGCCTCGACCGCAGCAAGGACACCATCGCCTACTGCCGCATCGGCGAGCGCTCGTCGCACACGTGGTTCGTGCTCCAGGAGCTCCTCGAGATCCCGAACGTGAAGAACTACGACGGCTCCTGGACCGAGTACGGCTCGCTGATCGGCGTGCCCGTCGCGCTCGGCGACGAGCCCGGCGAGGCCTGAGCCCGTGTGCGGCGCGACACGCGGCGGCCCCAGCCTGGAGGGGGTCGACCTCGCGAAGGAGTCCGTGATCCAGGGCATCGTCACCAGGTCCGGCGAGCCGGTCGGCAACGCCTACGTACGGCTGCTCGACGCCACCGGCGAGTTCACCGCCGAGGTCCCGACGTCGGAGACCGGCCAGTTCCGGTTCTTCGCCGCTCCCGGCGAGTGGACGCTGCGCACTCTCGCGCCGCGCGCGCGCTCGGTCGACCGCCAGGTCAAGGCCCAGCGTGGGAGCGCCGTTGACATCGAGGTGACGATCGAGGCGGCCTGACAGTACGGCACAACGAAGCCCCCGCACCGGATCTCGGGCGGGGGCTTCGTCGTACGTCGGGAGCTGCCTCGTACGGGCGGCTGGCTCAGCTGACCTCGGTCTCGCTGCCGAGCTTGGCGGCATCAGGGTTGAGGCGAAGGTATTTCTTGACCTTGTCGTTGCGGACCATGCGCCAGAGCTCCTCGCCCTTCTCCTCGTCGAGGTTGACCACGTTCATGCCGTTGTCGAGGTTGCGTGTCGACGGCGATCCGAGGGGGACGGTGAGGAAGTCGACGTCGTCCACGCTGACGCCGCGCAGCGCCAAAGCAAGACCGGTGATGTCGGAGGTCGTGAAGTTCTCGTCGATCGTGAGGTTCGCGGCGACGGACTCGACCGTCTTCTGGAGCGAGATCGGGTTGCTGACGTTGGTCCCGCTCATCATCTCCTTGAGGAGGAGACGGATGAAGTTCTGCTGGCGCTTGATGCGGCCGAAGTCGCCGTCGGTGAGCCCGTAGCGGGTGCGCACGTACTGGAGGGCCCGCTTGCCCTTGAGGTTGTGCCAGCCCTTCTTCCACTCCACCTTCTGGGAGGAGTCGTAGAACGTCTCGGGGATGTAGACCCGAACACCGCCGACAGCTGCCGTCATGTCCTGGAAGCCGTCCCAGTCCATGATCACCATGTGGTCCAGACGCAGGTCGGTGAAGTTCTCGACCGTCGCGATCGCGCCCGACGGGCCGTAGTCGGCGAACGCGGCGTTGATCTTGTTCTCGCCCCGCGGCTCACCCTCCTCGTCGTAGATCGTGACCCAGGAGTCGCGGGGGATCGAGATGACCGAGACCTTCTTACGGTCGGCGGAGATGTGGGCGACCATGATCGTGTCGCTGCGGTGGATCCTGCCGTCCTTCCACCGCCCGTCCGCGCCGAGGTCGGCCTTGATCGACGACTTGTTCTTGTTGCCGTCGGCCTCGGCGTCGGCCCCGAGCACGAGGATGTTGAGGGCTTCGCCGGGGGCGGGGTCGGGGCGGTTCTCCTCCTTGATGGAGGCCTGCCCTTTGACGGTGTCGATGTTGTCGAGGTTGGTCATCAACCCGTACGCGTACGTGGCGCCGCCGACGAGCACCACGGAGAGCACTGCGGCGACGGACGCGCCGATCCAGTGCCGGCGCAGCCAACCGCGCGGCTTCTCGCCGCGTCGCTTCCCGGCGCCGTCGTAGTCGCTCATCCCTCTCCCTGTCCAGCACAGCGCAGCCCAAGCGGACGGCCGGGGCTGCGGTCTCGCTCATTGTGCCCCATGAAAGGTCATCAGCCCAGGCGATGTCTCATCTTCGGCGCATCTCGGCGCTGTCGAGGATCAACGTCACCGGGCCGTCGTTGATCATCTCCACCGCCATGTCCGCTCCGAACACTCCACGTTCGACGTGCGCCCCGAGTTCCTGCAGCGCGCGGCAGTATTCCTCGTAGAGCGGCTCGGAGACCGGCGCCGGCGCCGCATCTCCCCACGACGGTCGCCGGCCCTTGCGGACGTCGGCGTACAGCGTGAACTGACTGATGACCAGGAGGGGAGCGGCGAGGTCGGAGGCCGAGCGCTCCCCGCGGAGGATCCGCAGGCCCCACGTCTTGGCGGCCAGCGCGACGGCGTCGTCGGGGCTGTCGACGTGCGTGACACCGAGGAGGACGACCAGCCCCGGGCGCTCGATCGCGCCCACGACCTTCCCCTCGACCCGGACCGACGCAGAGCTGACTCGCTGGATCACCGCACGCATCCGCACAGTGTGACGGAGGGGCTGCCGGTCGCACGTAGACTGGCGGCATGCCGTTCGAGATTCCCGAGGACCTGCACCCCGACATCCTCGGATTGGCCTGGTTGCTCGGGCAGTGGCACGGCAACGGCCGGGGTGACTACCCGACGATCGAGTCGTTCTCCTTCGAGCAGGACGTCGCGTTCGCGCACGACGGCCGTCCGTTCCTCCACTACTTCAGCCAGACGTGGATCACCGACGAGTCGGGCGAGCGCGTCCGGCCGGGGGCGCTCGAGACGGGCTTCCTCCGTCCCGGGGGGCCGATCGACAAGGCCAAGGGGCCGGTCGAGCTGCTCCTCGCGCACCCGACGGGCTTCGTCGAGATCTACTTCGGCGAGCTGGACGGTCCTCGCCTGACTCTGCAGACCGACGCGGTCGTCCGTACGCCGACGGCCAAGGAGTACACCGCCGGCCAGCGGATGTACGGGCTCGTCGAGGGCGACCTCATGTATGCCTACGACATGGCGGCACAGGGGCAACCCATGCAGTCCCACCTCTGGGGGCAGCTCAAGCGTGTCTGACGTCGACGCACCGACCTATCGCAGTCCCCTCCTCGATCTGCCTGGCGCGGTCGAGGGCGACGGCGTCGACCGAGGCGTCGCAGCCCACTACGGAGCGATCAGCCCCGAGCAGCGAGCCCTCGAGTCCGGACAGGCGTTCGTCGACCTGTCCCACCGCGACGTCCTCACGATCACCGGCGCCGACCGGCTCGGCTGGCTGCACTCGCTGACCACCCAGGCCTTCGACCGGCTGTCGCCTGGCACTCCCACCCAGGCGCTCGTCCTGTCGCCCCAGGGCCGGGTGGAGCACGCCTTCCACGGCGTGGACGACGGTGAGACCTTCGTGGCGCACACCGAGCCCGGTCGCGGCACTGCGCTGGCGGCGTACCTCGACTCGATGCGGTTCATGATGCGGGTCGATGTCACGCTCGCCACCGGCACCCACGCGGTCCTCGGGCTGTCCGGCCTCCGGTACGCCGTGATCCCGCGGGCCGAGCTGGCGTCGGCGCCTGACACGTACGGGACACCTGCCGGCACCTGGGCCTGGGAGGCGTTGCGGATCGCCGCCGGTGTGCCGCGCCCCGGGCTCGACACCGACGACAAGTCGAT
This sequence comes from Mumia sp. zg.B17, assembly GCF_019550915.1. Lineage (GTDB taxonomy): Bacteria > Actinomycetota > Actinomycetes > Propionibacteriales > Nocardioidaceae > Mumia. The sequence continues at coordinate 301,687 of NZ_JAHWCI010000008.1, read as the reverse complement.
CCCCAACGAGTACGGGTGGCAGTACGACGCCGCCACCGGCACGTCGGATCTCATGCAGGCGGTGCACCTCGACAAGGGCTGCTACCGCGGACAGGAGACGGTCGCCCGGATCCACAACCTCGGTCGCCCGCCCCGCCGTGCGGTCCTGCTGCACCTCGACGGCTCGGCCGAGCACCTGCCCTCCCATGGCGCCGAGGTCCAGCTGGACGGGCGACGGGTCGGATTCGTCGGGTCGACGGCGCGTCACCACGAGCTCGGGCCGATCGCCCTCGCCGTCGTGAAGCGCAACGTGCCCGTCGAGGAGACGCTCCTCGTCGACGGTGTCCCCGCCGCGCAGGAGGCGCTGGTCGACCCCGAGATCGGCCTGCACGTGCGTCCGGCGCTCTGAGACCGCTTGCTAGGGTCCCCGCATGCGTATCTCGGTCATCGGCTGCTCCTACCTGGGCGCCGTCACCTCGTCGTGCCTGGCGCGGATGGGTCATGACGTCACCGGAGTCGACATCGCCACCCGTATCGTCGACGACCTATCGGCCGGGCGTGCGCCGTTCTTCGAGCCCGGACTCCAGGATCTCCTGAGCGAGCAGCGCGACACCGGCCGGCTCCGCTACACGACCGACCCTGCGGCCGTCGCCGGGAGCACGGTCCATTTCGTGTGCGTCGGCACGCCCCAGAGCGCGGGCGAGAACGCGGCCGACCTCAGCCAGGTCGACAGTGCGATCGAGGGCCTGCTGCCACACCTTGCACCGGGTGACGTGGTCGTCGGCAAGTCCACGGTGCCGGTGGGCACGGCGGCCCGGATCGCCGCCCGGATCGCGCAGGTGCAGCCCGAGGCCACGCTCGTCTGGAACCCGGAGTTCCTGCGTGAGGGCTTCGCCGTCGAGGACACGCTGCACCCCGACCGGATCGTCTACGGGTTGCCGGAGGGCGCCGCCGGCGCGCGGGCGCGGGCCGTCCTCGACGAGGTGTACGCCGCGCCGCTCGCCGAGGGTGCGCCGCTGGTCGTCACCGACTACCCGACCGCCGAGCTGGTGAAGGTGGCCGCCAACTCGTTCCTGGCCACCAAGATCTCCTTCATCAACGCGATGGCCGAGCTGTGCGAGGTCGCCGGAGCCGACGTGACCGCACTGGCCGACGCGATCGGCCACGACGACCGCATCGGACGCAAGTTCCTCAACGCCGGGATCGGGTTCGGCGGCGGCTGCCTGCCGAAGGACATCCGTGCGTTCATGGCTCGCGCTGGCGAGCTCGGTGCCGACGAGGCGCTGACCTTCCTCCGCGAGGTCGACACGATCAACCTGCGTCGCCGCGACAGGGTGGTCGAGATCGCGCGCCAGGTCCTCGACGGCGCCGTCACCGGCCGTACGATCGCCGTGCTCGGTGCCGCCTTCAAGCCCAACAGCGACGACGTCCGCGACTCGCCCGCGCTGGACGTGGCAGCGCGCCTGCACGTCCACGGCGCCGAGGTGCGTGTCACCGACCCCCACGCGATCGACAACGCGCGCCGCCTGCACCCCGAGCTGACCTATGTGCCGTCGGTCGACGAGGCCGTGGACGGCGCCGACCTCGTCCTCCTGCTCACCGAGTGGCGCGAGTACGTCGCGCTCGACCCGGCAGCCCTGGCCAAGCAGGTCCGCGGCGCCGTCGTGGTGGACGGACGCAACGTGCTCGACCCGATCCAGTGGCGCGAGGCCGGCTGGACCTACCGGGGTCTCGGCCGGCCGTAGTCAGCCGCGCCCCGACGCACGTCCAATATCACACCCGCCCGATTCGTGGTCCGGCGTGCCCGGCCCATAGACTTGATTGGCTATGACTGAATCCGCGCCACTCGATGCGCACCCTTCTTTTGCTGACCTTCTCGACGACGAGCGGCTGGTCCGCGCCCTTGCTGACGTCGGCTACGAATCGCCGTCCCCCATCCAGGCCGAGGCGATCCCCCCGCTGCTCGCCGGCCGCGACATCATCGGCATGGCGCAGACCGGCACCGGCAAGACCGCTGCCTTCGCGCTGCCGATCCTGTCCGGCATCGACGTGTCCCGACGCGACACGCAGGCACTCGTGCTGGCCCCGACCCGTGAGCTGGCGCTCCAGGTCTCCGAGGCGTTCGCGTCGTACGCCAAGCACCTGCCCGGCCTCAACGTCGTCCCCGTCTACGGTGGGGCGGGCTACACCGAGCAGCTCGCCGCGCTCCGCAAGGGCGCGCACGTCGTCGTCGGCACGCCCGGTCGCGTGATCGACCACCTCGAGCGCGGCCGCCTCGACCTGACGACCATCTCCTACCTCGTCCTCGACGAGGCCGACGAGATGCTCAAGATGGGCTTCGCCGAGGACGTCGAGCGGATCCTGCGCGACACACCCACGACGAAGCAGGTGGCGCTGTTCTCGGCCACGATGCCGTCGACGATCCGCCGACTGGCCAACCAGTACCTCAAGGATCCCATCGAGGTGAGGGTCAAGGCCAAGACGGTCACCGCCAAGAACGTGCGCCAGCGCTGGCTGCTGGTCCCGCACTTCCGCAAGCTGGACGCTCTCGCCCGCTTCCTCGAGGTCGAGCCGCACGAGGGCGTCATCGTCTTCGTCCGGACCAAGCAGGTGACCGAGGAGCTCGCCGAGCAGCTGCGGGCGTACGGCCACACGGCGCAGGCCATCAACGGCGACCTGGTGCAGGCGCAGCGTGAACGTGCCGTCAACGCGCTCAAGAACGGCTCGCTCGACATCCTCGTGGCGACCGACGTCGCGGCCCGCGGCCTCGACGTCGACCGCGTGAGCCACGTCATCAACTACGACATCCCGCACGACCCCGAGGCGTACGTGCACCGGATCGGTCGTACGGGTCGTGCTGGCCGCAGCGGTGACGCCGTCCTCTTCGTCACCCCGCGCGAGCGTCGCCTCCTGGGTGTCATCGAGCGCACCACCGGTCAGCCGGTGACGCCGATGGACATCCCGACCGCCGAGCAGGTCAACGCCCGCAGAGTCGAGCAGTTCGAGGAGGCGATCACCGACGCCCTCGCGACCAAGGACGTGCACCTCTTCCGCGGGCTCGTGGGCAAGTACGCCGCGTCCACCGGAGTGGACCCGCTCGACGTCGCGGCGGCACTCGCCGTCCGCGCCCACGAGGGACGGTCGTTCCTGCTCGACGCCAAGGACGACATCGTCCTGAGCGAGCGCGACCGAGGACGTGACCGAGCCGACCGCAGCGAGCGCCCGGAGCGACCCCAGCGGCCGACGCCGGACGGCATGGCCGTCTACCGGCTCGCCGTCGGCAAGCGTCAGCGCGCCACCCCGAAGTCGATCATGGGTGCGCTGGCCAACGAGGGCGGACTCGGCCGGTCCGACTTCGGCAACATCTCGATCCGCTTCGACCACTCGCTGGTGGAGCTGCCCGACCCGCTGCCCAGCGGCGCGGAGAGCGCACTGAGCCGGACGCGCATCGGCGGAGAGCTGATCAACCTCGAGCGCGACCGAGGCGCACGCGGCCACGCCGGTGGCAGCGGCGGGGGCCGTCGCAGCGGTGGTGGTCGATCCTGGGACAGCGCGGGCAAGGGACCAGTACGCTCGGCCAGGACGCCACGACGCAAGGGGTAGGCGATGCACGCTCTCGGCACCGTCGTCCAGCACTACGACTGGGGATCGCCCACCGTCCTCCCGACGATGCTGGGCGAGGCGGCCGACGGGCGTCCGTGGGCGGAGCTCTGGATGGGCACCCACCCGCTCGGCCAGTCGACGGTCGAGCTCGAGGGCGGCTCCACCGTGCCGCTGAGCGAGGTCGCCGGGCATCCATTGCCCTACCTCCTCAAGATCCTGGCGATCGACAAGCCCCTCTCGTTGCAGGTCCATCCCGAGGCCGTCATGGCCGAGCGAGGTTTCGCCCGCGAGAACGAGCGCGGTGTCGCGCTGGATGCTCCGCACCGCGTCTTCAAGGACCCGCACCACAAGCCCGAGATGGTCTATGCGCTGACCCCGTTCGAGGGTCTGATCGCGTTCCGCCCGACCGCCGAGGTGTGGCACGTGCTCGAAGGGTTGGAGTCACCGCTTGCACGACGCCTCCACGACGAGCTGCGGGCGGACCCCGGCTTCCCCGGCCTCGTCCGCATGGTGGGCAGGCTGCTGTCCCCGTGGATGGGGCCCACGGCCGAGGAGCTCAGCGTCTTCGTCGTGGAGTGTCGCGAGAAGTACGCGGCCGGGCTCGACCGTCGGCGCGTCTACGAGACCGTCAGCGAGCTCTCCGAGCACCACGACGGTGACCCGGGGCTGGTCGTCGCCGCCCTTCTCAACCGGATCAAGCTCAAGCCGGGGGAGGCAGCGTTCGTCGAGGTCGGCGTGCTGCACGCCTATCTCAGCGGGACGTGCGTCGAGGTGATGGCCAGCTCCGACAACGTCCTCCGTGCCGGGCTGACGACCAAGCACATCGAGCCGCAGGCGCTCGTCGACTGCGTGCGGATGGGCATGGCCGAGGCCCACGTCCTCACCCCCAAGGAGGAGGCGGGCGTTCGCGTCTTCGCCCCCGAGGTCGACGAGTTCGTGCTCGCCGCGGCGACGGTCGAGGGCACGGCAGAGGTGCTGCTCCCGGGGACGGGTCCGCGCATCGTGCTCTGCGTCGACGGCTCGGTGACCATCGAGGACACCAGCGGATCCCTGACGCTGACGCCCGCTCGGTCGGCGTTCGTGCCGCACGACGCCGGTGCCGTGCGCGTCCGGGGGACGGGCACCGTCGTGCAGGCGTACGCCCCGTGAGTTGATCGGACGACACCCCGCGACACGACGAAGGCCCGGCCAGGATCTCTCCTGGCCGGGCCTTCGTCCGTACGGCGGTCGCGCCGTCAGCCGTTGATCATCCCCGCACCGACGGTGATGCCGGTGGCCTCGTCGATCAGGATGAACGAACCGGTCGTGCGGTTCTTCTCGTACGGGTCGGCGAACAGCGGTGCCGTGGTGCGCAGCTTGACGCGGCCGATCTCGTTGAGACCGAGCTCTCCGGTCTCCAGGTCACGGTGCAGCGTGTTGATGTCGAGGCGGTACTGGACCTCCTTGACCATGGCGCGTGCGCTGCGGGTCGTGTGCTTGATCGCGAGCTTCTGACGCGGGCGCAGCGGGGTGTTGGTCATCCAGCAGATCATCGCGTCGATGTCCTGCGTGGGCGTCGGAGCGTTCTGCGGGCGGCAGATCATGTCGCCTCGCGACACGTCGAGGTCGTCGGAGAGACGGACCGTCACCGACATCGGGGGGAAAGCCTCGGCGACCGGCTGGTCGAAGAGGTCGATCGCCTCGATGGTCGTCGTGAACCCGCTCGGGAGCACCTGGACCTGGTCGCCCGGCTTGAGCACACCGCCGGCGACCTGGCCGGCGTAGCCCCGGTAGTCGTGGAACTCGTCGGACTTGGGACGCACGACGTACTGCACGGGGAACCGGGTGTCGACGAGGTCACGGTCGGAGGACACGTGCACGTTCTCGAGGTGGTGGAGAAGCGACGTCCCCTGGTACCAGGGCATCTTGTCGCTGCGCTTGACGACGTTGTCGCCCTGGAGCGCCGAGATCGGGATCACCGTCAGGTCGGGGATCGCGAGCTTGGCCGCGAACGTGTCGAACTCGTCGCGGATCTTCTCGTACACGGTCTGGTCGTAGTCGACGAGGTCCATCTTGTTGACCGCGAGGACCAGGTGGGGGACGCGAAGCAGCGAGAGGATGACCGCGTGACGACGGCTCTGCTCGGTCAGGCCGGTGCGGGCGTCGACGAGCACCAGGCCGAGGTCGGCGGTCGAGGCGCCGGTGACCATGTTGCGGGTGTACTGAACGTGGCCCGGGGTGTCGGCGATGATGAACTTGCGCCGCGGGGTCGCGAAGTAGCGGTAGGCCACGTCGATCGTGATGCCCTGCTCGCGCTCGGAGCGCAGGCCGTCGGTGAGCAGCGCGAGGTCGGTGTAGTCGTAGCCCTTGTCCTGCGAGGTGCGCTCGACCGCCTCGAGCTGGTCCTCGAAGATCGCCTTGGAGTCGAGAAGGAGGCGCCCGATCAGCGTCGACTTGCCGTCGTCGACGGAGCCTGCGGTGGCGAAACGCAGGAGGTCCATGCGGGGGAGGGAAGTCTCGGGGGTCTCGGTGACGGTGGCGGCCATCAGAAGTAGCCCTCCTTCTTGCGGTCTTCCATGGCTGCCTCGCTGAAGCGGTCGTCGCCGCGCGTCGCGCCGCGCTCGGTCACACGGGCGATGGCGATCTCGTCGATGATCTCGGCGGTGGTCGCGGCCGCCGACTCCACGCAGCCCGTGAGCGTCATGTCGCCGACCGTGCGGAAGCGTACGAGGCGCTCCTCGGCGGCCTCGCTGCCCTTGAGCGTGAGGTGGTCGCCGGCCGACAGCAGCATGCCGTCGCGCTCGACGACCTCGCGCTTGTGCGAGAAGTAGATCGACGGGATCTCGATCTTCTCGCGGTGGATGTAGTGCCAGACGTCGAGCTCGGTCCAGTTGGACAGCGGGAAGATCCGCATGTGCTCGCCCTCGGAGATGCGCCCGTTGTAGAGGCTCCAGAGCTCGGGACGCTGGTTCTTGGGGTCCCACTGGCCGAACTCGTCGCGGTGGGAGTAGACGCGCTCCTTGGCGCGGGCCTTCTCCTCGTCGCGGCGGCCACCGCCGAACGCGGCCGTGAAGCCGTTCTCCTCGATGGCGTGGAGCAGCGTGCCGATCTGGAGGCGGTTGCGGCTGGTCTTGCCGTCCTCCACGACGACGCCGTCGGCGATGGCCTGATCGACCGAGGCGACGATCATCCGCAGGGACAACCGCTCGACCCAGTGGTCACGGGTCTCCAGGACCTCGGGGAAGTCGAACCCGGTGTCGACCTGCATCACGGGGAACGGGATCCGGGCGGGGTAGAAGGCCTTCTCGGCGAGACGGAGCATCACGATGGAGTCCTTGCCGCCGGAGAACAGCAGCACGGGCTTCTCGAACTCCGCCGCGACCTCGCGGAAGATGTGGATCGACTCGGCCTCCAGCTGGTCGAGCTGGCTCAGCCGGTAGTCATGCATGGGGGTCACCAGGGGTTCTCCCGTCGTTCCTGGGGGTTTCGATCGCGGAGCGAAGAAATCATCCTACCGACCGCTCCTCCCTCACCGAGAACGGCGCCGCATCCTGGCCGCGGACGCCCTTCGGGCGGTCGTGACGGACGATACCGACGGCGAGCAAGAGCTGGCCCGCGAGGTAGGTCAGCATGATCCAGACGCCGGCGGGCTCGGGCCGCGCGACGTCGGCGAGGCCCATGGCGATCAGGGTGTCCGAGAGAAGGAACAGCGCACCGCCCAGCCCGGCCGCGAGGCTGATGCCGAAGGCCGTGACGGCGGTGGCGGTGAGAAGCAGCGAGTAGACCACGATCGGGATCCGCAGCGCCGGCTCCTCCTCGCCGAGCGGCCCCCACAGAACACCGATCGCCGCCGACCACGCGACGAGACCCGCGATGGGGACCCACCAGCGCCGTCGCAGGCCGCGCAGGGCGCCCTGGCGGACGAACCAGGTCACGTAGCAGACGTGAGCGGCGCCGAAGCCCACCATCCCGAGGACGAACAGCCCGTCGACCTCGAGCGCCACATCTCCGACCCAGGAGAACGCGAGCGCCGCGAGGAGCAGCCGCGGACCGCCGGCACGGTAGACCCAGAGGGCGAGCGCCGGCATCAGCAGGGCCTTGGTCACCGAGGTGGCCAGGCTGTCGTCGACCGCCACCAGGGCGAGATGGACGGCGCTCAGCGCCAGGTACGGGATCATCGAGTCTCCTCGTCCGCACGGCGAGCCCGGTCGACGTCGCGCTTCTCGGCGAAGAGGTCGACGCCCTCGGGCACGCCGATGCGGTCACGGAGCAGCGCCCAGGCGATCGGCCCGAGGATCACCATCCCCGCAGCGATGAGACCGACCGCGACCGGGTCGACGCCGAGCAGGGTGAGGCCGGTCAAGGTCAGCACGACGACGATGCCGCGGCGGACGATGCCCTGGGGGACGCGGTTGGCGATGCGCGCGCCGATGTAGGTGCCGGGCGTTCCTCCGAGGATCAGCGGCACCAGCACCTCGAGGTCGACCCCGGTGATCAGGACGTGCGTGATCGCGGCGGAGAGGACCAGCGGCACGGCCTGGACCAGGTCGGTCCCGACGAGGCGTACGGCGGTGAGCGCCGGATAGAGCAGCAGCAGCGAGACCATGATCAACGAGCCGGAGCCGACGGAGGTCACGCCGACCAGGAGCCCGCCCACGGCGCCGACGAGCACCGTCGGGACCGGCCGCAGCGTGGGGTCGTCGGTGGACGCCGGGCGGCCCTGACGGACGGCCCGGACGTTGAGGAAGGAGCGCAGCGTGTAGGTCGCCGCGGTGAGGACGAGCGCGGCGCCGATCGCCGTCTTGACGAACGCCGTCTGGTCGCCCGCGCCCCCGACCGCCTCGATGATGAAGGCGCCCGCGGCGGCCGTGGGGACCGAGCCGAGCATGAGCCAGCCGGCCAGCCTCCAGTTGGGCGAGCCTTCGCGCGCGTGCACGGCGGCTCCGACCGACTTGTTGACGGAGGCGGCGACGAGATCGTTCGCGACCGCCGCCGTGGGGTTGATCCCGAGGAAGATGAGCGCGGGCGTCATCAGGGCTCCGCCGCCCATCCCGGTGAGGCCGACGACGATGCCGACCCCGAAGCTCACCGCGAGGATCGACAGCGCGCCGTAGGTGAGGATGTCGGTCATGCGCGGCCGTCCCACAGACCGGCGGCGACGAGCGCGCCCACCACCTCGTCGAGGACGTCGGGGACGGTCCGGCCGGTGGTGTCGACCGAGACGAGCGCGTCGTCCGGCACCTCGTACGGGGAGGAGATGCCGGTGAACTCCGGGATGGCTCCGGCACGGGCCTTGGCGTACAGGCCCTTGCGGTCGCGACGCTCGCACTCCTCGAGCGGTGTCGCGACGTGGACGAGCGCGAACGAGCCACCGGCCTCCTCGACCATGGCACGTACCTGCTTGCGCGTGGCGTCGAACGGAGCGATCGGTGAGCAGATCGCGACGCCGCGGTGGCGCGCGATCTCGGCAGCCACCCAGCCGATGCGCGCGATGTTGGTCTCGCGGTCCTGCTTGGAGAAGCCGAGACCCTTGCTGAGGTGGTGGCGCACGACGTCCCCGTCGAGGCTGGTGACGGTACGACGACCGTCCTCGAGAACCAGGTCGTACAGGGCCCGGGCGATCGTCGACTTGCCTGAGCCCGAGAGGCCGGTGAAGAAGACGACGAGGCCTCGCTCGTCCAACGGCGGCTGGTCGGCGGAGACGATGGCAGCGACCCGGTCGGTCAGCCGACCTGTGCCCGTGACGGCGAGCACCTCGTCGGCGTAGGCGCGGAGGACGGCGGCGGTGAGGTCGGCGTCGTCGGTCGGCTCGGGCCGACGGGCCAGCGCCACCGCCACGACCGGACGGTCCGGGAGGGCGGCGAGTGCGGCTCTCACCAGTGCGGGTGCCGTGAGCGTACGGCGCGGGTCGGGGCCGGTGCGGACGATCAGCACGGCGCGGCGTCCGGTCCGCTCCTCGGCGTCGACGACCGCCTCGACGTCGTCGACGGTCAGAGGCTGCTCGACGAGGACGGCGATCGCGTGCGGGTGCTCGGCACGGACGTCGGCGGGAGCGAGGTGCAGCCGGCGGAAGGCGCCGTAGGTCGGACGGGCCAGGGCTCGAACGGTGCGCGACTCCCGGTCGTAGGTCGCCAGGGGAAGGCCTTCGGGATCGAGAAGCTCGACGGGTCCGTGGACCTCGTCCGGGACCGCGACGTCGAGCCGGCGGTCGGCAGGCCACGCACCGAGCAGAACGAGCTCGAGATCGGCGAGCTCCCGTGCGTCGGGGGTCCACTGCGCGTCACTCACGACGGCGATTGTTTCACGCGGCATCGGGACCCATCATCGACGCCGGGCATTTGCATCTGCTTGCTCTTGCAAGCACGATGGAAGGGTGGCAAGGATCAGTGTCGGCAAGACCGTGGAGGACCTGGGCGGCTACCTGCGTGAGCAGCGTCGCCAGGCGCAGCTGTCGCTGCGGCAGCTCGCGGACCTCACCGGCGTCTCGAACCCGTATCTGAGCCAGATCGAGCGTGGACTGCGCAGGCCCTCGGCCGAGGTGCTCCAGCAGATCGCGAAGGCCCTCGCCATCTCGGCCGAGTCGGTTTACGTGCAGGCAGGGCTGCTCGACCCCGACGACTCCGTGAGCGGCGGAGGTGTCGAGGCGGCGATCGCGACCGATCCTCGGCTCGAGGAGCCTCAGCGCCGAGCGCTGCTCGAGATCTACCGCTCGTTCGTCGGCGACTCGCCGACGACGTCGGCCGCGCCAGACGACGGGACCGACCGAACCAAGACCCAGGAGACCCCATCATGAGCATCCAGGACACCATCACCAAGACCGTCATGGGCCTTCCCCTCCAGGCGCTGGCCTTCGTCGGGCAGGCGCAGTCCGCAGCGGCGTCGCTCCTCGCGCAGCTCGGCGAGCTCGACCTCGATGACGTGCAGAAGAGGATCGAGGCCGATGCCAGGGCCCTCCCGGGCCAGGCCGGCGCGCTCTACTTCGACACGATGGGCCGCCTGAAGGACGTCGACGTCGAGGAGATCTTCGACGACCTCGAGGACCGGATCGAGCACAAGCTCGAGGACATCGCCGACGACGTCAAGGAGCTCGTCGTCATGCTGGCCGCTGTGGCCCGCAACGCGGCTGCCGACGTCGCCTCCGGCTCGCCCTTGGGCAAGAAGGGCGCGCAGACCGACGGTGCGCCCGAGCGTGCGTCCAAGGCCACGGTGACCAGCGAGACGCCGATGGCCACGAAGGCGAGTGACGCCCCGACCGCCGCCGCTGCGGCGGCGTCGGCCACGAAGGCGCCGGCCGTCAAGAAGGCTCCCGCGGCCAAGAAGACGTCGACAACCAAGAAGACGTCGACAACCAAGAAGACTCCGGTGGCGAAGAAGCCCGCGACGAAGACGACGACGCCGACGGCCAAGAAGCCCGCGGCGAAGAAGACGACGCCCACGGCAAAGAAGTCCCCGGCGAAGAAGACGACGCCGACCGCGAAGAAGGCCTCGTCGACACCGACCGCGACGACGGCCGCGAAGGCCGCCGCAAAGAAGTCCCCGGCGGTCAAGAAGGCACCGACGGCCAAGAAGTCCGCCTCCGCCAAGAAGGCGGCAGCCGAGACGGCGCCGGCCGCGCCCGCGACGGCCTCCCCGACGAAGAAGGTCCCCGCCAAGAAGTCCTCCACGGCGAAGAAGGCGCCGTCGACGCCGTCGGCTGCCACGAAGACGCCGGTCAAGAGGGCGGCGCCGTCGACTCCGGCCGGCCCGGGGACGGCCGGCGACGGTCGCTGACGTGTCGTCGGAGCGCGTCCACGGCTGACGGCAACGCGCTCCGACGGGCTACGCTCGGGGGGTGTTCGATCTCTTCGCCGTCCAGAGCCTCGTCGAGCTGATCATCACCGTGCTGATGATCGCGGCCAAGGGGTTCGCCGTTGTCGACGCGGTCTCGCGCTCGCCGCAGGCCTTCGTTGCGGCCGACAAGCAGACCAAGCCGTTCTGGGTCATCCTGCTCGCGCTGGCCCTCGTGGCGAACCTGCTGATCTGGCAGCCCATCGGCATCCTCAACCTCGCCGGGATCGTGGCGGCTCTCGTCTATCTGGCCGACGCGCGTCCCGCGCTCCAGCAGGTCAGCGGACGCTGAGGGGCGGCGAGACCCGCCGTACGACGCCACCGTCGAACACGTGTTCGACGGTTGGCGGTACGCTGGGGCCATGTCCGTGCAGTTCCAGGGCTCGCTCTTCGACTCCGCCGACGAGCCCACGCTGGGTCCGCTCAAGGGTCAGGTTGTGCGCCACGACCTGGCGGACGGCGCCTGGGTCGACGTCCGCCCTCGCTGGGTGGACGGCGCCGACGACCTCTTCGCGCATCTCCACGACACCGTCTCGTGGCGTGCTGACGAGCGTGAGATGTACGAACGCATCGTCGCGGTGCCTCGGCTCCTGGCGTGGTTCGGTGAGCGCAGCGCCTGGCCGCACCCGGCCCTCGACGAGGCCCGCGAGCGGCTCGGCGACCACTACGAGACGGAGCTCGGGGGGCGTTTCGCGACGGCCGGGCTGTGCCTCTATCGCGACGGCCGCGACTCCGTCGCCTGGCATGGCGATCGCATCGGTCGCAGTCGTACGCAGGACACGGTGGTGGCGATCCTGTCCCTCGGGTCGCCCCGGAGGCTCGCGCTGCGACCGCGTGGTGGCGGCACCTCCTTGTCCTTCACCCTCGGGTCGGGCGACCTGCTGGTGATGGGTGGGTCGTGTCAGCGCACCTGGGAGCACGCGATCCCCAAGACGTCGAAGCCCGTCGGGCCGCGCATCAGCGTCCAGCTCAGGCCACGGGGCGTCGGTTAGGCGGGCTCGGTGGGGTCGTCGCCGAGCAGGTCGTCGAGCAGGGAGGCGAGACCGTCCTCCAGGGCTGCGCGCTGAGCGGGCGTGAGACGTTCGAGGACGCGTTCCTCGTGTGCCAGCAGCGAGACGACGACGCGCTCCACCTCGGCGTGCCCGGCCGCCGTGAGTGTGACGGCGACGGCCCGCCGTGCCGCGGCCGACGGCTCGCGGACGACGAGTCCGTCCTCCTCGGCGCGTGCGACTCGCTGCGAGATCGCCCCTGCCGTGACGAGGGACTGCTCGCCGAGCTGTCGCGTCGTGAGCGAGTACGGCGGCCCTGACCGTCGCAGCGTGCTCACGAGGTCCAGGGTGCCGGCGTCCATGCCGAGGGTTCGGAGCGTCCGTCGACGTTGGTCGGCCAGCAGCTTGGCCACCCGCCAGAGCGGGGTGAGCAGGAGGATCGACGAGGTGGCGACGCCAGGGAGCTCGCGCTCCCATGCTCGGGCGATCTCCTCCGCCGACAGTGGACCCACATCGTCCAGGGGCGATTCCCCGGTTTCGCTCATGGCTGCTCCTCGCTATGTTTAGGTCTAAACATAGCGAGGAAGGACAGCGGATGCCACGAGACGTGCTGATCACCGGGGGATCTGGAGGGATCGGACAGGAGCTGGCGCGACGCTGCGTCGAGATCGGTGACCGGGTCGTCGTCACAGGGCGGGACGAAGGGCGGCTCGTCGCCTCGGTCGAGAGGTCAGGCGCTCGTCCGGTCGTCTGCGACCCCACGCGGCCGGAGGAGGTCGAGGCGCTCGTCCGTCAGGTCGGCGGCTCGGTCGACGTGCTGGTGAACATGTCGGGTGGCAACGCCGACTTCGACCGGCAGGGTGTGGATCACCCCAGGCTCGACGACGTCGCCGACACTTGGCGGACGAACCTCGACACCAATCTGCTGAGCACCGTGCTCGTGACGACCGCCGCCCTCGGCGACATGCGTCCAGGCGGTGCGGTCGTCAACGTCGGGTCGATCGGCGCGGAGTACGCCAGCACCTCGTACGGGGTCGCGAAGGCGGCCGTCCAGGCATGGACGGCAGGCCTTTCACGGGAGGTGGCCCGCGGGGCATCACGGTCAACTCCGTGTCCCCGGGCTACATCGAGGACACGGGCTACTTCAAAGGCCGGCTCACGCCGCAGCGCCGCACGACGCTCGTCGAGGCCACGCACGACAAGCGTGCGGGGCTGCCCGCCGACGTCGCGGAGACCGTGCTCTTCCTCGCCTCGGCCGGCGCTCGCCACATCACGGGCCAGACGGTCCACGTCAACGGGGGTGCATTCACCACCCGTTGACGTGGAGCGTCAGAGCCTCAGCCCTTGGGGCCGCGGCGCTTCGACCGGGCGCGCTCGCCGGCGTCCAGGATCACCTTGCGGATCCGGACGTTCGACGGCGTGACCTCGACGCACTCGTCCTCACGGCAGAACTCCAGGCTCTGCTCCAGCGACAGCTTGCGCGGCGGGATCAGCTTCTCGAAGTTGTCGGAGGTGGCGGAGCGGACGTTGGTCTGCTTCTTCTCCTTGGTGATGTTCACGTCCATGTCGTCTTCGCGGCTGTTCTCGCCGACGATCATGCCCTCGTAGACCTCGGTCGTCGGGTCGACGAACATCACGCCGCGCTCCTGCAGGCTCGTCATCGCGTACGCCGAGGCCGCACCGGCGCGGTCCGCGACGAGCGATCCGCTCGGGCGCGTCGAGATCTCGCCGAGCCACGGCTCGTACCCCTCGAAGACGTGGTGCGCGATGCCGGTGCCGCGGGTGTCGGTGAGGAACTCCGTACGGAAGCCGATCAGGCCGCGCGCCGGGACCAGGAACTCCATGCGGACCCAGCCGGTGCCGTGGTTCGTCATCTGCTCCATGCGGCCCTTGCGGACGGCGAGGAGCTGCGTGACGGTGCCGAGGTACTCCTCAGGGCAGTCGATGGTCAGCCGCTCGACGGGCTCGTGGACCTTGCCGTCCACGATGCGGGTGACGACCTCGGGCTTGCCCACGGTGAGCTCGAAACCCTCGCGGCGCATCTGCTCCACGAGGATCGCCAGCGCCAGCTCGCCACGGCCCTGGACCTCCCAGGCATCCGGGCGCTCGGTCGGGAGCACCTTGATCGACACGTTGCCGACCAGCTCACGCTCGAGGCGGTCCTTGACGAGGCGAGCGGTGACCTTGGTGCCCTTCTCGCGACCGGCGAGCGGTGAGGTGTTCGTGCCGATCGTCATCGAGATCGCCGGCTCGTCGATCTGGATGAGGGGGAGCGGCTTCGGGTCGTCCGGATCGGCGAGCGTCTCGCCGATCATGATCTCCGGGATACCGGCGACGGCGACGATGTCACCGGGGTTCGCCTCCTCGGCGGGGACACGCTCGAGCTCCTCGGTCCGGAGCAGCTCGGTGATCTTCACCCGGTCGACGGAGCCGTCGCGCTTGCACCACGCGACCTGAGTGCCCTTGCGCAGCGTGCCCTCGTGGACGCGGATCAGCGCGAGACGGCCGAGGAACGGCGAGGCGTCCAGGTTGGTGACGTGCGCCTGGAGAGGGGCGCCCTCGGTGTAGGTCGGGGCGGGGACGGTGTCGAGGATCGTCTGGAACAGCGGGGCAAGATCCTCGCTGTCGGGCAGACCGCCGTCCGCGGGCTGGGTGAGCGAGGCGCGTCCGGCCTTCGCCGACGCGTACACGACCGGGAAGTCGAGCGCCTCGGTATCGGTCGAGTCGTCGAGCAGGTCCATGAACAGCTCGTACGCCTCCTCGACGACCTCGCTGATGCGGGCGTCGGGACGGTCGACCTTGTTGACGACGAGGACGACCGGCATCTTGGCGTGCAGCGCCTTGCGGAGCACGAAGCGCGTCTGCGGCAGGGGACCCTCGGACGCGTCGACGAGGAGCACCACGCCGTCGACCATGGAGAGCCCGCGCTCGACCTCGCCGCCGAAGTCGGCGTGCCCCGGGGTGTCGATGATGTTGATCGTGACGCCGCCCTCGGGCGCGCCAGGGCCGGCGTACTGCACCGCGGTGTTCTTGGCGAGGATCGTGATGCCCTTCTCGCGCTCGAGGTCACCGGAGTCCATCGCGCGCTCTGCCAGCTGGTGGTGCTCGTCGAAGCTTCCCTGCTGCTGGAGCATCGCGTCGACGAGTGTGGTCTTGCCATGGTCGACGTGCGCGACGATGGCGACGTTGCGGAGGTCAGAGCGAATGGGCATGCGCTGGCGTTCGGTCCTTGCGTGGGAGAGGCGCCGGACAGTACGCACGGCGCGGAGCATCGTCCATCTTACCGAGAGGGGCACAACGGTCGCTCCATCCGGCCCGGTGTGACGTGGCTCTCGTGTTCGCTCTCCGCAAATTCCGATGACATCTGTCGGTGCCAGGGGTCACTGTGGACGGTGCGACACCGGGGGGTGCCAACCTGTCACGGAAGGCAGACCACATGACCGACACGCAGCGCTCGACCTCGCAGACGCCCGACTACCCGGAGAACATCGACGCCGCGGTCCTCAAGATCGCCGGAGTGGTGATCCTCGGGGTGATCATGTCGATCCTCGACATCACGGTGGTCAACGTCGCCCTGCCGACGTTCCAGCAAGAGTTCGGCTCGGCGGCCGACCCGCTCGCGTACTCGCACGTCGCGTGGACCGTCACTGCCTACACCCTCGCTCTGGCGACCGTGATCCCGCTGACCGGGTGGGCGGCCGACCGGTTCGGCACCAAGAGGCTCTTCATCGCCGCCATCGCCCTCTTCACGGCGGGCTCGGTGCTCTGCGCGGCTGCTCAGGACATCAACACCCTGATCGCCTTCCGGGTCCTCCAGGGCCTCGGCGGCGGCATGATCATGCCCCTCGGGATGACGATCCTGACCCGTGCCGCCGGCCCGCACCGCATGGGTCGGTTGATGGCGATCCTCGGCATCCCGATGCTGCTGGGTCCGATCCTCGGCCCCATCGTCGGCGGCTGGCTCATCGAGCACGCGAGCTGGCACTGGATCTTCCTGATCAACCTGCCGATCGGCGTCGCGACGATCGTCTACGCGTGGTTCGCCCTGCCGGGAGACCGGCCGGAGCCTTCGGAGTCGTTCGACTTCCTCGGCATGCTGCTGCTGTCGCCCGGGCTCGCGCTGTTCCTGTTCGGCGTCTCCTCGATCCCGGAGAAGGGGACGGTCGCCGACACGCGGGTCTGGATCCCGATGCTCGTCGGCGCGGCTCTCATGCTGGCCTTCGTCCGGCACTCGTTCCGTCCCGAGCACCCGCTGCTCGACCTCCGGCTGTTCAGGCACCGCAACCTCACGATCTCGGTGATCGTGATGTTCCTGTTCGTGGCGGCGTTCTTCGGGAGCCTGCTCCTGGTCCCGACCTACTTCCAGCAGGTCCGCGGAGAGTCGACGCTCGACGCCGGTCTCCTGGTCGCGCCGCAGGGCATCGGCGCGATGCTCACGATGCCGATCGCCGGCCGGCTCGTCGACCGGATCCCGGTGGGGCGGATCGTCCCGTTCGGGTTCCTGGGAATCCTCGTGGGGCTGTTCCCGCTGACTCAGATCACCTCGGAGACCGCCTACTGGAAGATCATCGCCGCGCTGTTCGTGATGGGTCTCGGCATGGGCGCGACGATGATGCCGGTGTTCACCTCGGCCCTCAAGACGCTCTCCCACCAGGAGGTCGCGCGCGGGACGACACTCATCAACATCAACCAGCAGATCGCGAGCTCGGTCGGCGTCGCCGTGATGTCGGTCCTGCTGACGGCCTGGCTGCCGACACAGCGCATCTGGTACGCCGTGGTGGGTTCTTGGGAGAACCCGGAGATCATCCCGCGACTGGGTGGTCAGGCCGCCGTGGACGCGGTCCTCGCCGACGCCGGTGAGGCGTTCGCGCAGACCTTCTGGGTCGCCTGGGTGCTCTTGCTGCTCGCGCTGATCCCGGTGGCGTTCCTGCCACGGCGTCGTCCCGCGGAGACCCCCGTGGGCCCAGAGGGCGCGGAGACCCCCGCGGACTCGGCGGCGGTCAGCGAGGAGCCATCCGCAGGGCTCCGTCCATCCGAATGACCTCGCCGTTCAGATAGTCGTGCTCCACGATCATCGTCACCAGGTCGGCGAACTCCGACGGCCTCGCGAGCCGCTGCGGGAACGGCACGCCGGCGGCGAGACCGGCGCGGAACTCGTCCGACACGGTCGCGAGCATCGGGGTGTCGACGATGCCCGGGGCGACGGTGCAGACCCGGATCCCGTACTGCGCCAGGTCACGCGCGGCGGGCAACGTCAGCCCGACGATGCCGCCCTTGGACGCCGCGTACGCCGCCTGGCCGATCTGACCGTCGTACGCGGCGATCGACGCGGTGTTGACGATGACCCCGCGCTGGCCGTCCTCGTCGGCCTCCGTGGCCGCGATCGCCTCGGCGGCGACGGTCATCACGTTGAAGGAACCGACGAGGTTGACCTGGACGACCTTGGCGAAGAGGTCGAGGTCGTGCGGGCCGCGCTTGGAGAGGATCCGCGCCGAGGGGCCGATCCCTGCGCAGCTCACGACCGTCCGCAGCGGGGCGCCGCCGGAGGTCGCGGCGGTCACCGCGTTGCGTACCGAGGCGGGGTCGGTGACGTCGGTCTCGACGTACGTGACGCCCTCCACCGCAGGGGCGTTCTCGATCGAGCCCGCGAGGTCCAGGGCAAAGACCGTGGCGCCGCGCTCAGCGAGGGCAGCCACGGTGGCGGCACCGAGGCCCGAGGCTCCACCGGTGACGACGGCGGCGGTGTTGACGAGGTCCATGTCTCTCCTAGCGTGCGAGGTCGCGGCCGATGACGAGCCGCTGGATCTGGTTGGTCCCCTCGAAGATCTGCATGACTTTGACCTCGCGCATGTAGCGCTCGACGGGGAAGTCCTTGGTGTAGCCGGCGCCGCCGAGCACCTGGACGG
Organism: Mumia sp. zg.B17; assembly: GCF_019550915.1. GTDB lineage: Bacteria > Actinomycetota > Actinomycetes > Propionibacteriales > Nocardioidaceae > Mumia. The sequence continues at coordinate 283,404 of NZ_JAHWCI010000008.1, read as the reverse complement.
CGTCGGTGGTCACCTTCATCGCGTTGTCGGTGGCGACGAGCTTCGCGATCGACGCCTGCGTGCGGAACGGGCGCCCAGCGTCCTTGAGCCTCGCTGCGGCGAGGTACGTCGCGCGGGCCGACTCGACGGCGGCCGCCATGTCGGCGAGGAGGAAGGCCAGGCCCTGGTGCTCGATGATCGGCTTGCCGAAGGTCTCGCGCTCCCGCGCGTACGCCAGCGCGACGTCGAGCGCGCCCTGCGCAACGCCGGTCGCCACCGCGGCGATCCCGAGGCGGCCCGAGTCCAGCCCGGCCAGCGCGATCGGAAGTCCCTGACCCTCGGCGCCGAGGCGGCGCTCGACCGGGACGCGGACTCCGTCGAAGAGCATCGTCGCGGTGGTCGAGCCCATGAGGCCCATCTTGTCCTCGGGGTTGTCGACCGACAGCCCTGGCGTGCCTGCGGGCACGAGGAAGCAGGAGATCCCGCGACCGCCCTCGGAGGTCCGGGCCATGACCTTGTAGAAGTCGGCCTCGCCCCCGTGGGTGGTCCACGCCTTCGCGCCGTCGATGACGTACTCGTCGCCGTGGCGCACCGCGCGGGTGCGCATCGCTGCCGGGTCCGAGCCGGCGTGCGCCTCTGAGAGGCAGTAGGCGCCGAGCAGGTCGCCGCCGAGCATGTCCGGGAGCCACCGTGCCTTCTGCTCGTCGGTGCCCGCGGTGAACAGCCCGAAGCACGAGAGTGCGTGCACGCTGGTCCCGACACCGACCGACGCCCACGCGGTGGCGATCTCCTCGACCACCTGCAGGTAGACCTCGTACGGCTGCCCGCTGCCGCCGTACTCCTCGGGGTACGGCAGGCCCAGCAGGCCGGCCTGTCCGAGCGTCCGGAAGACCTCGCGGGGGAAGGTCGCGGTGCGCTCGGCCTGGTCCACCCGGGGACGGAGCTCCTTGTCGACGATCGCTCGGGTCAGAGCGATGAGGTCCTCGGACTCCTCGCTCGGCATCAGTCGCTCGACGGGCATGGCACCTCTCTCGGGGTCGCGACGGCGTTGGCGCGTACGAGAAGCCTACGAGGGGCTCCTCGCGTCACCGGCTCAGGTGCGTGAGACCTTCCACGGCGCCGCCTGCGCGATCGGCTTGATGACCATGAGGTCGATGTTGACGTGCTGCGGGCGCGTGACCATCCAGCTGATCGCGTCGGCCACGTCGTCGGCGGTCAAGGGCTCCGCGACCCCCTCGTAGACGGCCTCGGCCCGCGCCTGGTCGCCGCCGAAGCGGACGAGAGAGAACTCGTCGGTGTGCACCATCCCCGGCGCGATCTCGGTGACCCGGACCGGCTCGCCGTTGAGCTCGAGACGCAGCGTCTCGGTGATCATCGCGACACCGTGCTTGGCCGCCGTGTATCCGGCGCCCCCTTCGTACGCGAGGTGGCCGGCGATCGATCCGACGTTGAGGACGGTGCCCGCGCCGCTGGCGCGCAGTGCGGGGAGGAGGGCCTTGGTCACCCGCAGCGTGCCGATGACGTTGGAGTCGTACATCTGCTGCCACGCCTCGGGGCTGGTCCGTTCGATCGGCTCCTGGCCGACGGCGCCACCGGCGTTGTTGACCAGGACGGCCAGCTCGGGACCGACCGCTGCGGCCAGCGCGTCGACCGACGCCTGGTCGGTGACGTCGCACACGACTGCGGTGCCGCCGATCTCATTGGCCAGCGCCTCGACCCGGTCGGCGCGGCGGGCCGCGCAGAGCACGTGGAAGCCGTCGGCGGCCAGACGCCGAGCGGTGGCGGCTCCGATCCCACTGCTCGCTCCGGTCACGACCGCGGTGCGCCGGTTCTCGGCGGTGCTCTCCTGCATGCCTCAGATGCTGCCACGGGGGGCTTCCGACGGTGCGGGGAGTCCCGCTCGGGGCCTGGAACGCCTGCCTAGGATGGAGGCGTGACAGCCCTCCACGTCCGTCGTGTCGCCATGGTGTCGGCGCACACGTCGCCGCTCGAGCAGCCCGGCAACGGCGATGCCGGCGGCATGAACGTGTACGTGCTGGAGCTGGCGCGTCAGCTGGCTGCCCGCTCGGTGGAGGTGGAGATCTTCACCCGGGCGACGTCCTCCGAGCAGCCTCCGGTCACCGAGGCGCTCCCGGGCGTCACGGTCCGCCACGTGCCGGCGGGTCCGTTCGAAGGGCTTCCCAAGGAGGACCTCCCGGCCCAGCTGTGCACGTTCGCCCGCGACGTCCTGCGCGCCGAGGCCACGCGGCCGGCCGGGTGGTTCGACGTCGTGCACTCGCACTACTGGCTGTCCGGCCAGGTGGGGCAGGTCGCCGCCGACCGGTGGGGTGTCCCGCTGGTCCACTCGATGCACACGATGGCCAAGGTCAAGAACGCCAACCTCGCGGTCGGCGACCTCGTCGAGCCGGCCGGTCGGGTGGCAGGGGAGGAGCAGCTCGTCGCCTCCGCCGACCGGCTGATCGCCAACACCGCCGACGAGCGCGACCAGCTGGTCACGCGGTACGCCGCCGACTCGCAGCGGGTCTCGGTCGTCCATCCCGGCGTCGACCTCGACCGCTTCCGGCCGACCGACAGGGTCGCGGCACGGGTGGCCCTGGGCCTGCCGCAGGACGCCGACGTCATCCTGTTCGCCGGCCGTATCCAGCCGCTCAAGGCCCCCGACGTCGTGCTCGAGGCCGCCGCGCACCTGATGGCGGGCGGTCGTCGCGACCGCACCGTCGTCGCGGTGGTGGGAGGGCCCTCCGGCAGCGGGATCGACCGGCCGACCGTCCTCCTCGAGCTCGCCGCCGCACTCGGCATCTCCGACCGCGTCCGGTTCGTCCCGCCGGTCGCGCAGGACCGGCTCGCGCTCTGGTACGCCGCGGCGTCGATCGTCTGCGTCCCCTCGCACAACGAGTCCTTCGGCCTGGTCGCGATCGAGGCGCAGGCGTGCGGCACCCCGGTGGTGGCGGCCAAGGTCGGTGGTCTGACGACCGCCGTCCACGACGGTGTGACCGGGCTGCTGGTCGACGGGCACGAGCCCGTCGACTACGCGGCGGCCTTCGCCCAGGTCCTCGACCAGTCGGGACTGCACGCCTCGATGCGGGAGGCCGCCGTGCACCACGCGCGGCGCTTCGGCTGGGACGTGACGGCCGAGCGTACGCTCGCGGTCTACGAGGACGCGGTCGGCCAGCCTCTGCCGTTGCCGACCGCCGTCGGTCAGTAACGCAGCGAAAGGGGAGGCCGTGGACGGTCGTACGGAGCCGGACGAGCAGGGCGCGCCATGGGCGGTTGCCGCGACGATCAGGAGCGCTCTGGCAGCAGCCGACCTCGAGCACACGGAGTTCCGGCCAGGTGTCTTCGAGGTCACGCTGCCCGGCGTCCGCAAGCTCCAGACCACCTGCCGTCTCGAGGTCGGTGACCACGCACTCGGCATCCACGCCTTCGTCGCGCGGCGCCCCGACGAGAACCACGAGGCCGTCTACCGCTGGCTCCTCGAGCGCAACCTGCGGATGTACGCCGTGGCGTTCGCCGTCGACAGCGCGGGCGACATCTATCTCGACGGCCGCCTCCCGCTGCACGCCATCACCGAGGACGAGGTCGACCGCGTCCTCGGATCGGTGCTCACCTACGCCGACGACTCGTTCAACATGATCCTCGAGCTCGGGTTCGCCAGCTCGATCCGCAAGGAGTGGGAGTGGCGGCTCTCGCGCGGTGAGTCGACGCGCAACCTGGAGGCGTTCCGTCATCTGCTCGAGAAGGACTCGGCCCAGGGCTGACGGTGCCGTGCGGCCCGCTCAGCCCCGCACCCGCGCGAGGATCCGCGCCTCGGTCTCCGCGTCGATCCCCGCAGGCTGGCGCTCGGGGTGAGGCGACGCCGTCGGACCCTCGGCTCGCAACCACGTCCAGGTGTCCGCGACCGTCTCCTCGACCGGCCGGCACCGCAGCCCGGCCGCGTGGGCAGCCGAAATGTCACCGTCGTGCAGCCCGGCCAGCTCCCCGGTCGGGGGCACCCAGATCGGTAGGTCCACCCATCCGGTGACACCCTCCTCCAGGAGCACCTCGGCCGGCACCCAGACGAGGGTCGCGTCCGCCACCGTCACGGCCAGGCACGACTCGAGCAGCTCACGCGTCGTGGTGTGCCCGGGAGGGCTGACCACGTTGTACGTGCCTCCACCCTCGCCGCCCCGGCCGGCTGTCTCGGCGCGGTCGAGCATCCACCCCGCGAGGTCCCGTCCGTCCACGTACTGGAGCGGTCGCTCGCCCGGGCCGGGAGCGAGCACGTCCCCGCCCGCAGCGACTCGCCGCAGCCACCAGGGAAGGCGGCCGACGACCTCGTACGGGCCGATCACCAGCCCCGCCCGCGCCAGCAGCGCACGGTCGCCGAACGCGTCGAGGACCGCAAGCTCGGCGCCTCGCTTCGCCGCCCCGTAGTCGTCGGCGGTGGTGGCGTCGGGATCGCCGTCGACGACAGGAGCACTCTCGTCGGCCCCCGGCACGAGCGGCCAGGCGTAGACCGACCGGCTGGAGACGTAGCCGTAGTGCGACACGCGATCGGCCAACAGCCGTGCGGAGTCACGCACCACGCTCGGCTCGTCCGACCAGGTGTCGAGGACGGCGTCCCACGTCTCACCGGCGAGCGCGTCGGCGAAGGCTCGGGCGTCGCGGCGGTCGGCGTACCGGGCGTCGGCACCCCGCGCGGGCGATCCGCTGGTGCCCCGGGTCACGGTGGTGACGTCGTGGCCACGGGCCAGCGCGGCCTCGACGGCGGCGCGGCCGACGTGGTGGGTCCCTCCGAGGATGAGCAGGCGCATGTCTCGAGCCTGGCCGATCGCGCGCCCGGGCGGCAAGGTCTTCCGCTCAGGGCGGAGCCGTCGTCGCTAGGGTGAGCGCATGAGTGCCTACACCCTCGTCCTGCTGCGCCACGGCGAGAGCCAGTGGAACAAGAAGAACCTCTTCACCGGCTGGGTCGATGTCGACCTCACCGAGAAGGGTGAGGCCGAGGCCCGCGCCGCGGCACTCCTGATGGCCGAGGCCGGTCTGTTCCCCGACGTGATGCACACGTCGCTGCTGCGCCGCGCGATCCGCACCGGCCAGATCGCCCTCGACGGCATCGACCGCCACTGGATCCCGGTGCGGCGGTCGTGGCGGCTGAACGAGCGCCACTACGGGGCGCTCCAGGGCAAGGACAAGAAGGCGACGCTGGAGGAGTTCGGCGAGGAGCAGTTCATGGAGTGGCGGCGCTCGTACGACGTGCCGCCGCCGCCGTTGGACGCGGACGCCGAGTTCAGCCAGTTCCACGACGTCCGCTACGCCGATCTCCCTCCGGAGGTCCGGCCGCGTACGGAGGCGCTCGCCAACGTGCTCCACCGGTTCCTCCCGTACTGGTACGACGCGATCGTCCCCGACCTGCGGCTGGGGCGGACGGTCCTGGTGGCGGCGCACGGCAACTCGCTGCGGGCGCTCGTGAAGCACCTCGACGACATGTCCGAGGAGGCCGTCGTCGGCCTCAACATCCCGACCGGGATGCCGCTGCTGTACGAGCTGGACGAGGACATGCGGCCGCTCACCAAGGGCGGCCGCTACCTCGACCCGGAGGCGGCTCGCGCCGCGGCCGAGGCGGTCGCCAACCAGGGGCGCTGACACCTGTCCGGCGTCGAGATGGCGCTGGTCCTCCTCGCGGGGGTCGGCGCGGGTGTCATCAACACGATCGTCGGCTCGGGGACCCTGATCACCTTCCCGACGCTCGTGGCGTTCGGGGTGCCGCCGGTGACGGCGACGATGAGCAACGCGGTGGGCCTGGTGCCCGGCAACATCACCGGCTCGTTCGGCTACCGGCGAGAGCTCGCCGGGCAGGGCTTCCTCGTCAGAAGGTTCCTGCCCGCCTCCCTCCTCGGCTCGCTCGTCGGGGCGTACCTGCTGCTGAACCTTCCCGAGGACACGTTCATCGCGGTGGTGCCGGTGCTGCTCGTGGTGGCGCTGGTCATGGTGGTCGCGCAGCCGCCGCTCCAGAGGTGGCTCAAGGCGCGGCGCGAGGCCAGCGGCGTCGACGAGGTCGCGCTCGACGCGATGAGCCCGCCGCGCAGTCTTGCCGCGCTGGTCACGGTGTTCGCGTGCGGGATCTACGGGGGCTACTTCGCCGCTGCCCAGGGGATCCTCCTGATCGGGCTCCTGGGGATGCTGCTGCCGTTGGCGCTGCAGCGCATGAACGCGCTCAAGAACGTGCTCGTGCTGGGGGTCAACGTGGTCTCGGCGACGACGTACGTGGTGGTCGCCACCTGGGGCGGTGGGACGCACCCGATCGACTGGACCGCCGTCGGACTCGTCGCCGCGGGTTCGCTGGTGGGCGGGTACCTCGGCGCCCGCATCGGGCGGCGTCTCCCGTCGCTGCTGCTCCGTGCCTGCATCGTGGTGCTCGGCCTCGTCGCGCTCTACACCATCATCGGCATGCGCTGACCGCCGACGGTTGCGGGCGACCCGACGCTCAGACCTGAGGCACCTCGCCGGTCACCTGGTAGACCACGCGGCGCGCGATCGAGACCGCGTGGTCGCCGGTCCGCTCGTAGTAGCGCGCGAGGAGCGCGACGTCGACCGCCGACTCCACCCCACCGGTCCAGCCGTCGCCGAGCAGCCGGTGGAACATCGTCCGGTAGAGACTGTCCATCTCGTCGTCGGCCGAGAGCAGCGCGGCCGCGGCGTCGAGGTCGTGGGTTCCGAGCACGATCGCGACGGACTCGAGCATGCCGCCGGCGACCCGGGCCATCTCCGCAACCGTCGGTCGGGCCTCCGCAGGGACCGCCAGCTCCGGCATGCGCATGCGGGCGAGCTCCGCGACGTGGACGGCGAGGTCACCGATCCGCTCGAGGTCACCGGCGATCCGCAACCCGGCCACCACGCGACGGAGGTCTGTGGCCACCGGCTGTTGAGTCGCGAGCAGGGAGATCGCATCGCTCTCGCACGACTCACGGGCGGCGTCGATCACCGCGTCTCCGCTGATGACCAGCTCGGCCGCGCCGAGGTCCCCGTCGAGGAGGGCCGCGCTCGCCCGAGCGAGCGAGAAGCGCACCGCCGTGGTCATCGCCACGAGGTCGGCGTCGAGCGCATCCAGCCGGTCGTCATAGAAGTCGCGCATGCTCGGACCCTAGAGAGTCCAGGTGAACCGTCACCGACCTGCGATGAACGAGCGGTGAACTCTGGACGAACGACCCCGTCGGTCGCCCCGCACGTTCATCAAGGACCAGGGCCCCTGCGTACGATCGAGGTGTGGAACCGGACATCGCGTTCGCGTTCGGCGCCGCCGTAGGCCTTCTGATGGGGGCCGGGGTGTTGTGGGCGTGGCGCTACAGCGAGCGGCAGCAGGAGCACATCCCGGCCCGGCCCGAGCCCGAGGTCCCGGCCGGCGCCGAGGCCGTCCTTGCCGTCCTGCGCTCGTCGGCGGTCATCGTCGACGCCGCCGACAGGGTGGTGAGGGCCTCCGCCCCGGCGCACGCCATGGGTCTGCTCCAGGACACCCGCCTCGAGCACGAGACACTCCGCGACATGGTCCGGCTCGTCCGGCGCGACGGTCAGGTCCGTACGGAGGAGCTCGCCCTCGGGCTGGGACGCGGCGGTCAGCGGCACGTGCTCGTCCGGGTCGCTCCGCTCACCTCGCGCCTGGTGCTCGTGCTCGTCGAGGACCGGACCTCCGAGCGGCGCGTGGAGATGATCCGCCGCGACTTCGTGGCCAACGTGAGTCACGAGCTCAAGACCCCGGTCGGGGCGCTCAACCTGCTGGCCGAGGCCGTCGGCGAGGCTCGCGACGACCCGGAGGCGGTCGTCCGGTTCAGCGGACGGATGAAGCGCGAGGGCGCTCGCCTCACCCGCCTCGTCCAGCAGATCATCGAGCTCTCCCGCCTTCAGGGCGACGCCCTGGTCGAAGACCCGCACGAGGTCGACGTCGCGACGCTGGTCGCCGCGGCGGTGGAGCGCAACGCGGTCGACGCGGAGGCCCGGGGGATCGACGTCGCCGTCCGCAGTGCCGACGACCTGTACGTCCACGGTGACGGCGAGCAGCTGCTCCAGGCGGTCAACAACCTGGTCGAGAACGCCATCGCGTACTCCGAGGAGGGCACGAGCGTGACCGTGGACGCCGCTCGCGTCGACGACGAGGTCCGCATCGCCGTGCGAGACCAGGGCGTCGGCATCGCCCAGGCGGAGATCGAGCGGATCTTCGAGCGCTTCTATCGCGTGGATCCGGCACGGGCGCGCAGCACGGGTGGCACGGGGCTCGGCCTCTCGATCGTCAAGCACGTCGCCGCCAGCCACGCCGGTGCCGTCGAGGTGTGGAGCGAGCCCGGCCACGGCTCGTCGTTCACGCTGGTGCTCCCCGCCGCGGCCCGCACGCGCGACCTCGACGACGACGCATCCGCCTCGTCCGACGCCCAGACCCCGGTACGCCCGTCCGCCCAGGAGGCACGCCCATGACCCGAGTGCTCGTCGTCGAGGACGAGGAGAGCTACATCGACGCGCTGTCGTACGTGCTGCGCAAGGAGGGCTTCGAGGTGGCCGTCGCGACCGACGGCTACGCGGCGCTCGAGGAGTTCGACCGCACCGGAGCCGACATCGTCCTCCTCGACCTCATGCTCCCCGGCATCAGCGGGACCGAGGTGTGCCGCAAGCTCCGTGCGTCGTCGTCGGTGCCGGTGATCATGGTGAGCGCCAAGGACTCCGAGGTCGACAAGGTGGTCGGTCTCGAGCTCGGCGCCGACGACTACGTCACCAAGCCGTACAGCCCTCGCGAGCTGGTCGCCCGGATCCGGGCGGTCCTCCGCCGCGGCGCCGACCAGGGTGCCGCCGATGACACCGCCCTCGAGGTGGGCCGGGTCAGGATGGACGTCGACCGGCACGTGGTCACCGTCGACGGCGACGAGGTCCGGCTGCCCCTGAAGGAGTTCGAGCTGCTGGAGCTCTTTCTCCGCAACGTCGGGCGGGTGCTCACGCGGGGTCAGCTCATCGACCGCGTCTGGGGCTCGGACTACGTCGGCGACACCAAGACGCTCGACGTCCACGTCAAGCGGCTCCGCGCCAAGATCGAGCCCGATCCGTCACGCCCCTCGACGCTGGTGACGGTGCGAGGGCTGGGATACAAGTACGACGTCTAGGACGCCGATGGCCGGCGGCCGGCTGCTCTGCCGCACGAGGCGCGACGTCCGTGGTGGCCCCTAGGCTGATCGCATGAAGACACGGATCGGGACCCACGTCGACCAGGCCCACCCCTTCGACGACGTCGACCGGGTCGGCGCCGACGTCGCCCAGATGTTCTTGGGCGACCCGCAGAGCTGGAAGTGGCCGAAGTACGAGTACGCCGGCGGCGCCGACGGGCTCCGTGACGACGCGGCGGCGCGAGACGTCCCGCTCTACGTCCACGCTCCCTACCTGCTCAACGTGGCGAGCCTCAACAACCGCGTGCGCATCCCCAGCCGCAAGCTCGTCCAGAACGCCGTCGACGGTGCCGCCGCGATCGGTGCCGCGGGGGTGATCCTCCACGGTGGCTACGTCGAGTCCGAGGACGACCTCGACAAGGGGTTCGACAACTGGCGCAAGGCCGTCGAGGCGATCGACGCCAAGGTGCCGGTGCTTCTCGAGAACACCGCGGGAGGCGACTACTCGATGGCGCGACGGTTCGAGCGGATCGAGCGGACGTGGGAGGCGATCCAGGCCGGCGGTGCCGGAGACTCGTGGGGCTTCTGCCTCGACACCTGCCACGCCTGGGCGGGCGGCATCGAGCTCGAGGGCATCGTCGACCGGATCACGGCGGTGACGGGCAGGATCGACCTCGTGCACTGCAACAACAGCCGCGACGCCTTCGACTCAGGAGCCGACCGCCACGCTCACCTGACGGCAGGGACGATCCCGCCGGAGCTGCTCGTGGACGTGGTCCGCTCGGCTGGTGCGCCGGTCATCATCGAGACCCACGCCGACGACCAGACCGGCGACGACATCGCGTGGCTCCGCGACCAGGTCGCGCAGTAGCGACCCGACCTCAGTCGGTGCCGGCGCCCTCGTCCTCTTCGCCGGGGGTGTCCTGGTCGACGGCCGAGGACGCCTTCGGCGTGGCGGGGCTGGTGGGGGTGCTCGCGCCCGGCTCGGCCACCGAGTCGTACATCGGGATCCGGGTCACGATGGGGAGCTGCATGTCGACGTCACCGGCGTTGGCGAACGTGTAGGTGATCACGAGGAACTGGCCGGCGAAGAGCTCCGAGCCCTCGATGACCACCTGAGGCTTGGTGCCGAGCGTCTCCAGACGGCGGGCCGGGACCGGCACGGGACCGTCGAAGGTGACGTCGACCGGTGTGCCGTCGAGCGTGCTGACCTCGACCTCGACAAGCCGGTCGGCCTTCAGCGTCTGGTTGACCAGGCCGGCTGACAGGGTCCCGGAGCCGTCGTCGTTCTTCACGAAGAGCGCGTTGAGCACCTGGACGTCGCTCGAGCGGTCGTCGGTGCCGACGCTGGCCTCGTAGACGGAGTTGGTCTGTGCCTCGAAGCCGGTGCCACATCCTGCGAGGAGGACAGCGAGTCCGCCGACGACGGCGGTGGCGAGAGCACGGCGGGAGCGAGTGAGCACAGCCCGACCCTTTCTTCATTCCTACGAGCGCGACCAGGTGGTGCGCGGCGACGCACCCAGCGTATCCGCGGGCCGCCCGGGCCGTGCGACGAGGTCGTGCGGACACCCTCGACTGCCACTCCGGCGAGACTTTGTCAAGTCCCGATGAGGCTCCTGACCTGCAGAAACGATCCGGAGGGCTGTGGTTCCCCGTGTTACCCTAGTCACCTAAGAAAGGGCTATGGACATATGACTTTCACTGTTGGCGAAACGGTTGTCTACCCCAATCACGGTGCGGCGGTCATCGAGGACATCGAAGTCCGCACGATCAAGGGCGAAGAGCGTCAGTACCTCGTGCTGCGCATCGTCGCCCAGAACGATCTCGTCGTACGGGTGCCGGCGTGCAATCTCGACCTGGTCGGGGTGCGCGACGTGGTGGACAAGGAGGGGCTGGACCGGGTCTTCGGTGTGCTTCGGGCGGAGCACGCGGAGGAGCCGACCAACTGGTCCCGTCGTTACAAGGCCAATCTCGAGAAGCTGCACTCCGGTGACGTGATGAAGGTCGCCGAGGTCGTGCGTGACCTGTGGCGCCGCGAACGCGACCGGGGTCTCTCGGCAGGCGAGAAGCGGATGCTGGCCAAGGCGCGTCAGATCCTCGTCTCCGAGCTCGCGCTCGCCGAGAACACCAACGAGGACAAGGCCGAGACGCTGCTCGACGAGGTGCTCGCGTCCTGACCTGATCGTGGTCCTCGACCACTCGTGACGAAGCCGCTGCCGTGACTATGGCAGCGGCTTCGTCGTGCGACGGCGTTTCTTATTCCGGCTGTTGCGTGCCGTAACCGGTACGAAACCCGCGCTGCCTAGCGTCGCGGCATGGCGACGTCGGGCGGAGTGGCGACCTGGGTCAAGGTGTGCGACGCGGGAGAGCTCGTCGTGGGCATCGGTGTCTCCGCACTCGTCCGCGGCAAGCAGGTGGCGCTGTTCAAGACCGGTGAGCGAGAGCTTCGTGCCGTCGGCAACCGCGATCCCTACTCCGGGACCCAGACGATGGCCCGGGGCCTGGTCGTCGAGCGAGACGGGCGGACCCTCCTGGCCGCACCGGCGGGTCGAGAGCTGTTCGACCTCGAGACCGGCGTCTGCATCGACGACCCGATGACCAGACTCGCGCTCTATCCGGTGCGTCTCGTCAATGGATTTGCCGAGGTGTGCATCACCGTACGGGGATGACGATCGCCGTGGCGATCGCCGCGGCACCCTCTCCGCGCCCGGTGAGACCGAGCCCGTCGGTCGTCGTCCCGGACACGCTCACCGGCGCTCCGACGGCGTCCGAGAGCACCCGCTGCGCCTCGTCGCGCCGCGTCCCGACCTTGGGTCGGTTGCCGACGAGCTGGACGCTCACGTTGCCGATCGTGAACCCGGCGTCGACGACCCTGCGGGCGGTCTCGGTGACGAACGCGACGCCGGAGGCGCCGGCCCACTCCGGATTGGACGTCCCGTAGTTGCTCCCGAGGTCGCCGAGTCCCGACGCTGCGAGCAAGGCGTCGCACACGGCGTGAGCGACCACGTCGGCGTCGGAGTGCCCCGCGAGTCCTGCCGGTTCGTCGGGCCACAGCAGTCCGGCGCACCACATGGGTCGTCCGGCCTCGTACGCGTGGACGTCGGTGCCGGTGCCGACGCGGGGGATCGGGGAGTGCGCCATGGGGCCATCATCGCGCGCCGTCCGGTCGAGCGGGCGACCGGCGGGCCGCGCGCCCCTCGGGTCAGCCGGCCGAGAGGACCTCGGCCGCCGAGACCGCCCCGTGACGGTCCTGGATGACGTCGGCGAGACGCCGGATCTCGTCGTCGCTGATCTCGACGCCGACCTCCTCGACGCCGCGGCGCAGCTCGTCCTCGACCGTGCCCTCGGTCGCGCCGTCCTGCCACGAGGTCACGCGGTCGACGACGGCCTGGATGGCGGTGATCCTGTCCTGTTCAGTCATGGCCGATCGTTACCCACGCTGGCCGGCGGCATGCCCGTCGCGTCGTACCGGCTCGTCCTCACCAGCGGTGACCGGTGATCGTCGGCAGCGCCCTGCCCGTCCGGATCACGTACGCCGTGCCGCCGCTGCCGCGCAGCCACGCCCGCTCGAGCTGGGCCCGGCGATACACGCGCCGGACGCTCGAAACCCGGGGAGCGGCAGGGTCGTTGACGATGACGTCACCCGTGGCGGTGAACCCGCGGATCACGAAGAGGTGGCCGGCGGTGGAGCGGATCGGCGCACCGGTCAGACCGCCACGGCCGAAGGCGACCGACACCACCAACGGGATCCCCGCCCTCACGAACGCCTCGGCGTCGCGCAGCGAGGACAGTCGCGCGACGAACGCGTCGGCACCCCGGGTGCCGGCATAAGCGGTGTTGAAGCCCCAGTTGCCCGTGCCCCCGTAGCGGACGTCGTACGTCCGGCGGGCGCCGTGCACGACGAAGCGTTGCCTGATCCCGCGTCGGACCCACGCGTACTGCGCCTTCGTCGGCCCTCTGCCCAGACTGCGCAGGACCATCGTGGTCGAGGTGGGGGAGCACCACGCGGCTCCGCCTCCGTCGTACTGGCGGTACTGACCGCGGTGCACCATCTGCGAGTACCGCGGGACGGCGAGCTCGACCGTCCGCCTCATCGTGGTCGCCGACACCGGTCTCGCCGACCTCGCCGCGGCCGACGCGACGGCGCCGACCGAGAGCAGGCGAGGCTTCGCCCTCGCCCTCACCGGGCGGAGCAGGGTGACGCGCACCTGCCAGGCCGCGACGCGCGCGCTCCCGTTCGCCCGGACGGCATCGGTCACGACACGGGCGACGTCGTCGGACTGGGCCGGCCCCGACGTGCGGCGGACCGTGCTCTCCTTCTCTGCCCACCGTCCGAGGGTGTCCCAGCTCCCGGTGCGCCCGTTCGTCGTCCGCACCCGCACGGAGACGATCAGGGCGGACCTGCCGGGGGTGCGCGCGTTCCAGGACGGCACCACCTCGTCGGCACCGAAACCGGTCGACGACCAGGCCGAGGTCCAGCGGGCCTTCTCGTAGGTGCGCCCGGCGAGCCTGGTGCGGCCGGTTGCACGCGAGAACCGCACTGCGCCACCGCTGACGCTCGTGCCGGCGGTGCTCCCGGTCGACAGCTGCCCCGAGGTCGTCCACCGCTGCGAGGCGATGCGCGGGGCCGCGGCCTGCGCCGGGGCGGTCATGGTGCCCGCCACCAGGCCGGCACTGGTCAGGGCGCTGGCGAGGACGAGCGAGGTACGAACCGTACGGTTGCCCATTGATCGATGCTAAGTCGGATCAGGGCAAGCCACTACTCTGGTCAGCGTGACCGTGCGCCTCTACGACTCTGCGACCACGCAGACCCACGCCCTCGAGCCCCTCGTCCCCGGACGGGTCGGCATCTATCACTGTGGGCTCACGGTCCAGGGCCCGCCGCACCTCGGCCACATCCGCAAGGAGGTGGCCTTCGACGTGCTGCGGCGCTGGCTGACCCACGAGGGCTTCGAGGTCACGCTGGTCGCCAACGTCACCGACATCGACGACAAGATCCTCGTTAAGGGCGCCGAGCAGGACCGGCCGTGGTGGGCCGTCGCCTACGAGAACGAGCGCGCCCTGCACGCCGCCTACGACGTGCTGGGCTGCCTCCCGCCGACGTACGAGCCCCGCGCGACCGGGCACGTCCCCGAGATCATCGAGCTCGTGGAGACCCTGATCGACCGCGGCCACGCCTACGCCGCGCCAGACGGCTCGGGCGACGTCTACTTCGACGTGCGCTCGTGGCCCGACTACGGCGAGCTGTCGCACCAGAAGCTCGACGACATGCGCGACGCCGAGGACGCCGACCCGCGCGGCAAGCGCGACCCGCGCGACTTCGCGCTCTGGAAGGGGCACAAGGAGGGGGAGCCGGAGACGGCGTCGTGGCCCTCGCCGTGGGGTCGTGGCCGCCCCGGCTGGCACATCGAGTGCTCGGCGATGGCCACGAAGTACCTCGGCCCCGAGTTCGACATCCACGGCGGCGGCATCGACCTGCGCTTCCCCCACCACGAGAACGAGCTCGCTCAGGCCCGAGCGGCCGGCATGCCGTTCTCCCGGTCCTGGATGCACAACCAGCTCGTCCGCATCGGGGGCGAGAAGATGAGCAAGTCGGTCGGCAACTCCCTGCTGGTGAGCGAGGTGGTCAAGCGCTTCCGGCCGGTCGACGTGCGCTACTACCTCGTCGCCGCGCACTACCGGTCGGTCATCGACTACTCCGAGGAGTCGCTCGCCGACGCTGCGACGACCTACCAGCGCATCGAGGGTTTCGTCCGCCGGGCGACCGAGGCGACAGGGGCCAGCACCGACCTGCGCGAGCTCGGCGGTGCGGTCACGCCGGGCTTCGCGGAGGCGATGGACGACGACCTGGCGGTGCCCGCAGCGCTCGCCCAGGTCCAGGAGCTGGTCCGCGACGGCAACAAGCAGCTCGCGGCCGGCGACGAGCAGCGTTATGCCCTGGTGAGCACGCTCTCGGCGGTACGGCGCATGCTTGACGTGCTGGGGCTCGACCCGTACGCGTCGCAGTGGGACGACGGCGGAGACGGCGCCGGTGCGGCTCACGCCGCACTCGGGACGCTCGTCGAGGCGCTGCTGGAGCAGCGGGCGACCGCCCGGACAGAGAAGGACTTCGTCACCGCGGACCGTGTCCGCGACCAGCTGAAGGCAGCTGGGGTCGAGGTCGAGGACACCCCCGCAGGACCACGCTGGTCCGTCGGCGGGGACCACGCGACGAACAAGGGACCAGTGAGCTGATGGCCGGGAACAGCCAGCGCCGGGGCGCGATCAACAAGGGCAAGAAGGGTGCGTCGGTCGGGACCGGCGGCCACCGCCGCCGGGGTCTTGAGGGCAAGGGGCCGACCCCAAAGGCCGAGGAGCGACCCAACCACAAGAAGTACAAGATGGCGCGCGCCGCCGACAAGCGCCGTCAGCCCGCACCCCGCAAGCGCGGGGACTCCAGCGAGTGGGCAGCCGGACGCAACTCCGTGGTCGAGCTGCTGCGCGCCGACGTGCCGGTGAGCACGCTCTATGTCGCCGAGGGCATCGACCGCGACGACCGCATCACCGAGATCCTCGCGCTCGCCGTCGACAAGCGCCTGTCGATCCTGGACGCGACCAAGGCCGAGCTCGACCGGTTCACCGAAGGCGCGGTGCACCAGGGCGTCGCGGCCAAGCTCCCGCCCTACGAGTACGCGCACCCCGACGACCTGCTCGCCGCCGCCGAGGAGGCAGGTGAGGTGCCGCTGATCATCGTCGTCGACGGCATCACCGACCCGCGCAACCTGGGAGCGGTGATCCGCAGCGCCGCCGGCTTCGGCGCACACGGGGTGGTGATCCCGGAGCGGCGCACAGCATCCATGACGGCCTCGGCATGGAAGACGTCCGCCGGTGCCGCGGCAAGGGTGCCGGTGGCCCGGGCGACCAATCTCACACGGCAGCTCAAGGCGTACGCCGAGCAAGGCCTGATGATCGCCGGTCTCTCGGCCGACGGCGACGTCTCCCTGCCCGATCTCGACCTCGCCGACGGCCCGCTCGTCCTGGTGGTCGGGAGCGAGGGCAAGGGCCTCTCCCGCTTGGTGTCGGAGACGTGCGACGTGCTCGTGTCGATCCCGATGGCGTCGTCGCTGGAGTCGCTGAACGCGGGCGTCGCAGCCGGCATCGCGCTGTACGCGATCGACCAGCGTCGGCAGGTTTAGCGACGGCCCGGTCGGACAACGGCAATCGTTGTCGCTCGTCTGGAACCCGTACGTTTAAGGGATGACTGCTGAGCTGACACTAGGGGCCGAAGAAGAGCTTCATCTGATCGACCGCGAGAGCCGGACGCTGTCGCCATCCGCGCCGCGGCTGCTGTCCCGGCTGCCGGGTGAGAACTTCTCGGCCGAGCTCCAGCGGTCGACGATCGAGACCAACACCAACGTGGTGACGGGTCTCGCCGGGCTTCGCGAGGAGCTCATCTCCTTGCGCAAGCAGCTGATCACGGTCGCCGAGTCAGAGGGAATCGGCGTCGCCGCCGTCGGCACGGCCCCGCGGTCCTCCTACGACGAGGACTTCGGGCTGACCGCCACCGGCCGGTTCGGCCGGATGCAGCAGGAGTACCGGTTGCTCGTCAACGAGCAGCTCATCTGCGGGACGCAGATCCACGTCGGCGTCTCCGACCGTGACGTCGCCATCGACATCGCGCAGCGGATCGGCCGCGACCTCCCGACCCTGCTCGCGCTCTCGGCCAGCTCGCCCTACTGGAACGAGCAGGACACCGGCTACGCGAGCATGCGCACGATCCTCTGGGGGCGCTGGCCCACCACCGGGGCCCTGCCACCGCTCGGGTCGGCGAAGGAGTACGAGGCGCTCCTCGACGACCTGGTCGCGAGCGGCGTGATCGCCGACGCCAAGATGGCCTACTTCGACGTCCGTCCGTCGTCGCACGCGCCGACGCTCGAGCTGCGGGTGGCCGACGCGTGCCCGGTGGTGGACGACGCGATCTTGATCGCCGGTCTCTTCCGCGCGATGGTGCGGGCCGCCGAGCTCGACATCGAGCACGGTGTTCCGTACACGCCGGTGCCAGCGCCGTTGCAGCGCGCGGCAACCTGGCAGGCTGCCCGCGCGGGCCTGGCGGGCAGCCTGCTCGATCCGAGCACGCACGCCGAGCGGGTCCCCGCCCCGGGCGTGGTCCGGTCGCTGATCGAGCGACTGCGCCCGGCGCTGGAGGAGCTCGGCGACTACGACGAGGTCTCCGAGCTCGCCGCGCGGACCCTGGCGCAGGGCACCTCGGCGGACCGTCAGCGTGCCGCCTTCGCCGAGAGCGGGTCGCTGGACGACGTCATGGACCAGGTCGTCGCCGAGACGCACGGTCCGCCGTCGGGGCTGCCGCCGGAGGTTCCGGCACTGCGGTCCTACCCGGCCCGTGCCGGTGACGAGGTGATCGGGCTCGGGTCGCGTCCGCGGCCCGTCTACAGCGACGTGATGGCCTACATCCGCGACCGGAGCCGCGAGGACCTCGAGAAGCTCCAGCACCAGCGCGACACCTGGTCGGACGACGAGGGCCTCACGGTCGTCCTCGACGGCGAGACCAACCGGTTCGAGGTCGACCTGGTGCCGCGGATCATCAACGCCCACGAGTGGGAGATGCTCAGCGAGGGCCTCGAGCAGCGCGCTCGCGCACTGGAGATGTTCCTCCAGGACGTGTACGGCCCGGGTCGGGCGCTCGCTCACGGCGTCGTGGCCGAAGCCGATCTCCACTCCTGCCCGGGGTGGCGCGAGGACGGGACCCGGTTGCCGCAGGCGGTGGTGCGGGCGCCGATCATGGGCTTCGACCTGGTGCGCAACGACCGCGGCGAATGGCAGGTGCTCGAGGACAACCTGCGCAACCCCAGCGGCCTGGCCTATGCGGCCGCGGCGCGGGAGATGCTCGACACGGTGGTCCCGGACATGCCGCGACCGGCCGGTCTCATCGATCCTCGTGCGTCGCTGCCGATGGTCGGCCAGACGTTGCGGACCTGCGTCGAGCGTGCCGGTGTCGGCGCGGGGGACGAGGGCGCCCTCGTCCTGCTCGCGACCGGACCGTCCAGCGTCTCGTGGTACGAGCACCAGCGTCTCGCCAAGGAGGGCGGTCTCGTCCTGGCGACGAGCGAGGACCTCGTGGTCCGTGAAGGCCGCGTACGCCTCGTCGACGGTGACCGCGCGGTCGACGGGATCTACGTCCGGCTGGACGAGGAGCTCGGCGAATTGACGACGGAGGACGGTCGGGCGCTCGGTGCCGAGATCATCGACGTGGCCGCGGCGGGAGCCGTGGTGCTCGCGAACGCTCCGGGCAACGGGGTTGCCGACGACAAGGCGACCTACCGCGTGGTCCCCGAGCTCATCGGCTACTACCTCGACGAGCGTCCGCTCATCGAGTCGGTGCCGACGTACCGCACCGATGACGACGACGAGCGGCAGATCGTCCTCGAGCGGGTCGACGAGCTGGTCACCAAGCCCGTCGACGGCTACGGCGGTCACGGCGTGCTCGTCGGTCCGCTCGCCTCGCAGGGCGAGATCGTGCGGCGGCGCAAGGAGATCGCCCGTGACACCGAGGGCTGGGTCGCGCAGGAGACGGTCGCGCTCAGCTCGCACCCGACGCTCGACCACGGCCGGCTGGAGCCGCGCCACGTCGATCTGCGC
This sequence comes from Mumia sp. zg.B17, assembly GCF_019550915.1. GTDB lineage: Bacteria > Actinomycetota > Actinomycetes > Propionibacteriales > Nocardioidaceae > Mumia. The sequence continues at coordinate 264,670 of NZ_JAHWCI010000008.1, read as the reverse complement.
GTGTTCGTGCACGTGACCGGCACCGAGCCGGGTCAGGTCAAGGCCGTCCCGGTCGCGCTGACCCGCGTCGCCGGCCCCGGCAGCCTCATCGTCAACAGCTCGCAGGGCGGCAGCGCCAAGGACACCTGGATCATCCAGGACTGACCCGACACCCGCCGTCACGACGCGAGGCCCCGACCACCTGGTGGTCGGGGCCTCGCGTGCGTCGGGCGTACGGGGTGGTGCGGGCGGTCAGCGCCGGCGACCGGCAGAGGCGATCGCGGTGCCCAGGAGCAGTGCGGCGATCGTGGGGAAGAGCACGAAGCCGTAGAGCGGCAGGTTGACCAGCGGCTGCGAATAGAGCCAGTCCCAGTCACGGATCTCAGCGGCGGCACGGAAGATCTCCTCGCGCGCCAGGACGATCACAGCGGCGGGGACGGCGCCGTACAGGACAGCGGCGATCATCGGTCCGACCGGTGACAGCCGTCCCGCCGCGGCGGTCAGGAGCAGGAGGAGGCCGGAGACGGCCGCGACCGCGAACGGCCACGTCTCCCCGTCGCTGAAGGAGCGGAAGTTGGTCGCATCGAACCAGTAGCGGCCGAACGCCCAGTCGAAGCCCACGATCGCGACCGGGGGCAGGACGAGTCCCGCCAGGAGGCTCACGACGTGGCGGGCTGCACCGCCGCGGCGGGGGGTGTCGTCCCCGTCGGTGGACGAGGATCCGGAGGAGGACGGGCCGTAGGGGTCGGCGTCGTAGGAACGTGAGTCGGAGGTGGGGATCGGCTTCGTAGGGCTCGCTTGGGGGCGATCGACCGGTTGGCTCATGACCGGCGAGCCTAGACCCCGAGGGGGTGGTCGGCCGACCACCGACGTCGGATACCGTGGTCGGCGATGATCTCCGTCGACCGTCTCACCAAGACCTTCGGCACCGTTCGCGCCGTGGACGACCTCACCTTCGAGGTCCGGCCAGGCGCGGTCACCGGGTTCCTCGGACCCAACGGAGCCGGCAAGACCACCACGCTGCGGATGCTCCTCGGCCTCGTGGCGCCCACGTCCGGAAGCGCGACGATCGACGGTCGGCGCTACGCCGACCTCGAGCGTCCCGGCCGGGTTGTCGGGGCCGCGCTGGAGGCCGCGAGCTTCCATCCGGGCCGGACGGCGCTCGACCACCTGCGGGTGTTCGCACCGTCGATGGGTGTGTCCGACGCCCGGTGCCGCGAGCTGCTCGCCATGGTCGGCCTCGCGGACGCGGCCGACCGCCGCGTCGGCGGGTTCTCCCTCGGCATGCGCCAGCGGCTCGCGCTCGCGACCACGCTGCTGGGTGACCCGCCCGTTCTCATCCTCGACGAGCCGGCCAACGGCCTCGACCCCGGCGGCATCCGGTGGCTCCGCGAGCTGTTGCGGTTCTTCGCCGGAGAGGGCCGTACGGTTCTCGTCTCGAGCCACGTGCTGTCGGAGGTCCAGCAGACCGTCGACGACGTGGTGATCATCGCGCAGGGCAGGCTCGTGCACGCCTCCCCGCTGGCCGAGCTGGCGGCGATGGCGGTGCGGCACGTCGAGGTCGTCTCCCCTGATGCCGAGGCGCTGCGTGCGGTCCTCGACGACCGAGGGTGGTCGTACGCCCCGGCGTCACGCGAAGGCGTTCGCGGCTTCGACGTCTCCCAGGTGAGCGCGGCGGAGGTCGGTGCGGCCGCGTTCGGCGCCAGCGTCGAGCTGCACACGCTGACACAGCGCGAGGTCGAGCTGGAGGACGTGTTCCTGTCGCTCACCGGCCAGGACGGCACGCCCACCTCGGCCGGCGCTCCCGCGGCTGCGGAGGTGGCCGCATGAGGGCCGCGCTCACCTCCGAGCTCCGGAAGTGGACGACCACCCGCCTCTGGTGGGTGCTGCTCGTGATCATGGCCGCCTACATGGCCTTCCTCGCGGTGGTGATGGCGTTCTCGCTCACGCTCGCGCCGACAGGAGGGACGGCGCCTGTCGGGGGTGTGGACGCGGCGCTGACCGTCTATACGCTCGGCAACGGGCTCGGATACGTCTTCCCCCTGCTCGCCGGGGCCATGTCGATGACGTCGGAGTTCCGCTACCAGACGATCACGCCATCGCTGCTCGGCGATCCTCGCCGCGGTGTCTTCCTCGGCGCCAAGCTCGTGTCGGCCGCCGTCATCGGACTCGCGTTCGGTGTGGTCGGCACGGCGGCCAGCGTGGCGGGCGGCGCGCCGATCCTCTCCCTGCGCGGTGACGGCGCGTTCCTGACGGAGGGAGACGTCCTCGCTCCGATCGCCCTGTCGGTCGTGGCGCTGGCGATCTGGGCGTTCGTCGGCGTCGGGGTCGGGAGCCTCATCACCAACCAGGTCGCGGCCATCGTGGTCGTGCTCGCGTTCACCCAGTTCGTAGAGCCGATCCTCCGCGTCGGGTTCAGTGCTGTCGACGCGCTCGAGGGTGTGGCGAAGTTCCTCCCGGGCGCGGCGTCGGAGGCCTTGGTGGGAGCGAGCACCTACGCGTCGTTGGGCATGTCGGAGCTGCTCGACCGCTGGGCGGGCGCTCTGGTGTTCCTCGCGTACGGCGTCGTGCTCGCCGCGATCGGTCGATGGACGACGCTCCGGCGCGACATCACCTGAGGGACCAGGAGCTCGGCGTAGCCTCGGGAATGACGCCGCGTGTCGCGCCGTTGGGAGGGGTGACACCGACGCCTCGAGGAGGTGCGCCAGCATGACCGAGGACTTCCGTCCCCTGACCATCAAGCCGATCTTCAACGATGCGATGATCGCCGAGATGCCGCTGTACGACCGCTTCCGCCACGCGGAGGAGATGGTGGCCAACCGCCATCCGCGCGAAGCGATCAAGATGCTGACCGGTGTCGTCGACGAAGCCCCCGACAGCGCGGCCGCCTGGGAGCTGTTGGGGCGTGCCTACTTCGCCGCGGCGCTGCTCCGGCCGGCCGAGGACGCGTTCCGTCGCCTCATCGAGCTCGAGCCCGCGAGCGGATGGGCGCACGTGGCGCTCGGTCTGACCCTGGACCGTCAGTCGCGGCACCGCGAAGGAGCGACCTACCACCGGATGGCGGCCGTGCTCGATCCCGACCAGGACCGGCGACCCAAGCTGGTCGCCACCGACGGTCGCGCCTGAGCGGTCGCTAGCGGCGGTCGCGTGATCGTCAGCGACGTCCCGCCGACCCATATCTCGACCGTACGATGAGCAGCATGGATGCTGATGTGATCGTCGTCGGGGCGGGTCTGGCCGGGCTCGCCGCCACCGCGGAGCTGGTCGACGCGGGGAAGCGGGTGATCCTCGTCGACCAAGAGTCCGAGGCCAACCTCGGCGGCCAGGCGTTCTGGTCGTTTGGCGGACTCTTCTTCGTCGACACCCCTGAGCAGCGCCGCATGGGCATCAAGGACTCTCACGAGCTGGCGCTCCAGGACTGGATGGGCAACGCCGGCTTCGACCGGCCCGAGGACACCTGGCCGCGACGGTGGGCGGAGGCGTACGTCGACTTCGCCGCGGGCGAGAAGCGGGCGTGGCTTCGCGCGCAGGGCCTCAAGATCTTCCCCGTCGTCGGCTGGGCGGAGCGAGGTGGCTATGGCGCGGTGGGCCCCGGCAACTCGGTGCCGCGCTTCCACATCACCTGGGGCACCGGTCCTGGAGTGGTGGAGCCGTTCGAGCGACGGGTTCGGGACGGAGTGGCCAAGGGTCTCGTCACCTTCCGGTTCCGTCACCGCGTCGACGGTCTGACCATCACCGACGGTGCCGTCACCGGGATCACCGGTGCCGTCCTCGCTCCCGACGGAGCCCCTCGTGGCGTGGCCAGCAACCGCACCGTGGACGGTGACTTCGCACTGTCCGCCCAGGCCGTGGTGGTGACCTCCGGCGGGATCGGCGGCAACCACGAGCTGGTCCGCAGGACGTGGCCGACCGAACGGCTGGGCAACCCGCCGGAGGACATGCTCACCGGTGTCCCCGCCTACGTCGACGGGCGCATGCAGCAGATCGCGATCGAGTCCGGCGCGCACATGATCAACCCCGACCGCGGCTGGCACTACGTCGAGGGCATCAAGAACTGGGACCCGATCTGGCCCGGTCACGGCATCCGCATCCTGCCCGGCCCGTCGTCGCTGTGGTTCGACGCGCGCGGCAACCGCCTCCCTGTGCCTCTCTATCCGGGGTTCGACACCCTGGGCACGCTGGAGCACCTGCGGACCACCGGCTACGACCACAGCTGGTTCGTGCTGACGCAGAAGATCATCGAGAAGGAGTTCGCGCTGTCGGGGTCGGAGCAGAACCCCGACCTCACCGGACGCGACGTCCGTGCGGTGCTGTCACGGGTGCGGCCCGGCGCTCCTGCGCCGGTGGAGGCGTTCAAGCAGCGGGGCGAGGACTTCGTCGTCGCCGACACGCTCGAGGACCTCGTCGACGGGATGAACAAGTTGACGCCCGAGCCGTTGCTCGAGCCGGCGGCGATGCGGCGGCAGATCGAGGCGCGCGACCGCGAGATCGACAACCCGTTCGGCAAGGACATGCAGGTCGTCGCGCTGCGCGGAGCTCGGGCGTACCGCGGCGACAGGCTGATCCGTACGGCGGCGCCGCACCGCATCCTCGACCCCGCAGCCGGACCGCTGATCGCGGTCCGGCTGCGGGTCATCACGCGCAAGACGCTGGGCGGTCTGGAGACCGACCTCGAGGCGCGCGTCCTGCGTGAGGACGGCTCCGTGTTGGAGGGCCTGTACGCCGCCGGCGAGGTCGCCGGGTTCGGCGGAGGTGGCGTGCACGGCTACCGCGCGCTCGAGGGCACCTTCCTCGGAGGGTGCCTCTTCTCCGGGCGTACGGCCGGCCGTGCTGCCGCTCAGGCGGTGGGCTGATCGCCCGTGTCGGGGTCGACGTCTCCGGAGAGGTTCTCCGGGTCGACCTCACCCGCAGGGGTGACGTCGGTCGGCTCGGCGTCCTCGGGGACGTCGGCGAGCTCGTCGACAGGGCCGACCGCTCCGTCACCGCGCTGGACGACCTCGGTCTCGTCCATGTTGCCGTGCGTACGGACGGTGTCGGGGGTGGAGTTCACCGCGAGGACCGACGGGTCGACGTCGTCGACCGTGGGGCGGTGGCTCTCTCGGTCAGGGCTGTCGGGACGTGTCATCGCTGCTCCTTCATGACGGGGGGACGGCCGCACAGGTACCCGCCGTCGGGCGACGTATGCGTCGGCGTCCCCGCGCGACGTCACGGGGAGGTGGCGCCTCCCGACGCGGCGCGGATGGTGGCTGCCTGGCCCGCGAGCTGGGTGCCTACGTAGTCCTCCGCGGCCTCGAAGATCTCGACCTCGTTCCCCGCCTGCTGCGAGAGGTGCCACCGGTGGACCAGCACGTCGTGGAAGAACTCCGCCGGCTCGACGACGTCGCGGTACTCGTCGGGGATCATCCGCGTGAGCGGCTCCCACACCTCGGTGAGCCAGCGGTGCGCGACGACCATCGCGTCCTCCTGCTGAAGCTGGTGCGCACCGGTGAAGGCGTCGAGGTCGTTGAGCAGGCGCCGGGCCTGCGCCTCCTCGAGGTCGAGACCGGTCAAGCCCTGCAGTCGTCGGGCGTGGTGGTCGGGCTCGACGACCTTGGGTTGGATGCGGACGCTGTCACCGTCCCAGTCGGTGACGATGTCGAGCTCGTCGACGTCGAATCCGAGCTGGTTGAGCTGCTCGATGCGCTGCTCGATGCGCCACATGTCGTCGAGGCCGAACTCCTCCACGCCGGTCAGCGCCTCCCAGAGCTCCCCGTACCGTTCGACGATGTGGTCGACCAGTGCGTGCGGGTCGACGCTGGGGTCGAGCAGCCCGCCGGCCTGGAGGTCGAGCAGCTCTCCGAAGGTGTTCGTACGGACCAGGTCGAGGTCCTCGCCGCGCTGCCCGTCGGACAGGGTGTCGTGCAACGCGCCGGTCTCGGCGTCGACGAGGTACGCCGCGAACTCGCCGGCGCTGCGGCGGAACAGCGTGTTGGACAACGAGCAGTCCCCCCAGAAGAACCCGTCCACGTGCAGACGTACGAGCAGGACGACCAGCGCGTCGATGACGGCGTCGAGCGTGTTCTCGGACAACGGGTGCTCGAACAGCGAGCGGTACGGGAGGGAGTGCGGGAGGTGCGCCGTCACCAGCGCCGCCCCCAGCGGCGAACCGTCCCTGGCCGTGCGTCCGGTCACCACCGCGACCGGCTCCACCGTCGGGAGGTCGAGGCGTACGAGGTGACGGAGCAGCCCGTACTCGCGGCGCGCGTAGTGCTCGGTCGTCTCCTTCACGACGAGCACGGCGCCGTCGACACGGACGAAGCGCACGACGTGGCGGTGGATGCCGCGCGGCAGGGACACATCGAGGTCTTCCGGCCAGTCGATCAGCGGTTCGCGCCACGGTAGCGAGACGAGTCCGCTTCGGGGCCGTGCGGAGAGGACGTGGACCGGCATGCGCCTAGCCTCGCGGGACGGAACGCTCGAAGCCAGTCGAAACCCCCGAGAAGACGTTTGCACGTTCCGCTGTCGTGGCCCTCGGACTCTCCTACGATCCCAGGCATGCGTACGGCGGTCGTGCCCTTCTGGCGTGCGTGGTTGCCGGTCGTCTGCGCGATGTGGGCCGTTGGATGGCTCTGGGGTGGCCCGCTCGAGCAGGCGGTGATCGTCCCGCTGGTCGCTGTGGGCTCGTACGTGGGCGTGCGACGAGTCGTGCCCGGCGCGCTCATCGTGCTGCTGGCCGAGGTCGCCGTCGTCGTGATGGGCATCCCGCCCGACAACCCTGCCGTCCTCCTCGCCGGGATCACCGTCACGTTCCTTCTTGGCCGCCTGACCACGGTCCGGGAGGGCCTGCCGGTCATCGGGTGCTTCCTGGTGGCGATCGCGGCGAGCGAGATGCCGCTCGCCGGTCACGTGATCGGGATGGCGGTCCAACTCGTCGTCTGGGGCCTCGGCGTCGCCTTGCGGCACGCCGACCGCACGGTCGACGAGGCGCGCTCGCGGTCGCGCGCATGGCGGGCCGGCGACATGGAGACCTGGGTGTCGCTGGTGGTCGCGGCAGAACGGCGCCGGATGGAGCTCGACGTCCTGGCGACACTGTGCGGATCCGTCGCCGCGATCAGGGAGATCGTGCTTGCCACCGGGGGACGGGTCGACGTCGCCGCCCTGCGGAGCGTGCACGGGCTCGCTCAGTCCACGATCGGGGACCTCCGTACGCTGCTCGTCTCCCTCCGGTCGCCCGAACCCGCCACCCCCGCGGGCGCCGATCCGACGGGCGATCGTGGGCGGCACGGGCGAGCACGACTGCGAGCCGACATCGCGCTGACGCTTGCGGTGGCAGCCGTCGCCGCGATGGACACCGTCATCGTCGGACGCGTCATCCCCGACGCCGGGCTGATGGCGTGGCTCGGACTCGTCTGCGTCGTCGCGCTGCCGTGGCGGAGCGTCTCGCCCGGCCGTGCGTGCCTGGGGGCGACTGTCCCCTTCGTCGTCGCCGCGGTGGCCGGGACGGAGCTCGTGCTCGGCCTCGCCACGCTGACCACCCTGGGGCTGCTCGCCTGGTCCGCCGTGGCCGCGGAGGACCGTCGGACGTGGGCGGCGTGCGCGCTCCTGGGCGTGACCGTCGTGCTCGCGCCCACGCATCCGGACTCGCTCTACCCCCTCGTCACGGGGTCGCTCGTCGCGTTCGTGGCGGTCGCGTCGTTCGTGTGGCACCACGTGGTGCAGGACAGAGACCACGCGACGTCGACGGCACGGGCGTACGAGGAAGCGGTGTGGGGACAGGCCGAGCCGATGCTCGTCGCAGTCGGGCGCGGCCTGGCCCGTGACCTTCACGACGACGTGAGCCGGATGATCGGCGTCGTCGCCGTCCACGCCGAAGCAGCCGTGGCCCTCGCCGAGACCGACCCCGCCCGCGCGCAGCGGTCGATGGATGTGGTCATGGATGCGGCCTCGCGGGCCGACGTCGAGCTCGAGCGGCTGTGCCGGGTGCTGTACGACGAGGGGCCGGGCGAGGGTGATCCCTGGGACCGCCTCCTCGCCGACGCGGACGCCCTCGGGCTGCAGGTCGAGGCCCGGATCGAGGTGCCCGTCGCCGAGCGTGCGGCGACGACCGCAGCCCGCCACGTCGTCGCCGAGGCGCTCGCCAACGCCGCCAAGCACGCCCCTGGTGCCCGCGTCTCGCTGCGGGTGCGTCGCATCGGCGGTGAGGTGTGCGTCACCGTCGTCGACGACGGGGGACACCGGCCTCGCAGCGAGCCGCCAGGAACGGGATTCGGGCTGCTGACGCAGGCCGAGCTCGTCGAACGGGCTGGTGGGCGGCTGTGGGCCGCACCCGCCGGCACCGGCTTCTCGGTGCGTGCACGGATCCCGATACACGCGCAGGCCCTGGGTGAGCCTGCGACGCCGCACGCGGTCGTCCGACCGACGCCTGAGGAGATCGGCCGGTGATCCGTGTCGTGCTCGCCGACGACCACGAGGTCGTGCGCTCGGGTCTCGCCGCGATCTTGTCGGTGGAGCCTGGCATCGAGGTCGTCGCCGAGGTGGGCGACGGGCACGAGGCAGCGCGGGCCTCGCGCGAGCTCGACGCGGACGTGGTCCTGATGGACGTGGAGATGCCCGGCACGGGAGGCATCGAGGGGGTCACACTGACAGCGCGCGCCAACCCGCGGACGAAGGTCGTCATGCTCACGACGTTCGACCTCGACGAGCATGTCGGGGCGGCCCTCGGTGCCGGGGCAGTCGGCTACCTCCTCAAGACTGCCGGGCGCGCGGAACTCGTCGCTGCCGTACGTCAGGCCCATGCCGGCGCACTGTCGCTCGACAGCGAGATCACCCGCCGCCTCGTCGGCCGGTTCATGCGCACGGCGCGCCCGACCGGCACGCCGAGCCCGTTGGACGACCTGACCGAGCGTGAGCTCGAGGTGTTCGGGCTGATGTCGCGCGGGCTGACGAACGCCGAGATCGCCGTGGCGCTCACGGTGAGCGAGCTGACGGTGAAGTCGCACGTCGCCCGGATCCTCGCCAAGACAGGGCTGCGAGACCGCGTCCAGGCGGTGGTGCTCGCCTACGAATCAGGATTCTTGGAGCCCCGCGCGGACCTCTGAACCGTCCGGCAGGAGGAGAGGGCTACTCCGACCGGACGATGTGGCGGTGGTGGGCGGCGGGTCATCGTGGGACCCGACCCACAACCACACCTGGAGGAACAACGATGCGTGCCCTGACGACGATCGCGGCCCTGGCGTTGGCGGCCGGCGCGTTAACCGCAACACCTGCCTCGGCCTCGGCGACGCCCGCAGTGAACCAGTCCGCTGTCGCCCCGGCCGCCGTCGGCGCGACCGGCACGCTCGTCTACATCAAGGCGCACAACGTCTGGATCTCCACCGCCGACGGTCGGCGCCACCACCGGGTGACCACGGACGGCACCGCCGGCTCGCCGTACTCGTCCCCGTCGATGTCCGACGCCGGCATCGTCGCTGTGTCGAAGGGCTACGCGATCGTTCGGATGCGCCAGAACGGCGTCGTCCTCAACCGGATCGACCCGCCCCCGCTCCCCGGGTCGGCGGGAAGCCCTGTCGACGGCGTCCCCGACAGCGTCATCTCTCCCGACGGCAGCACGATCGCCTGGTCGGTGTCGGCGTACCAGTGTCCGGTCGGGGTGAGCTGCGGGATCCGCTCGGCGACCGGCTACACCGCGGCCGGCAGGTATCAGTCGGCCGGGCGGAGCACGTACTTCCGGAACCCGTCCTGGGTGAGCGGCACCCGCACGCTGCAGGGCGGCGGCTACGGCTCTCACGTCATGCTGCACGACCTCACGACGACCCCGAAGCTGTGGTTCAACGACGACGACGTGTTCGCCGCCTCGACGGATCTCGGGGACTCGGAGCTGAGCCGAGACGGCAAGTACCTCGCGGCCGTCCGCGGGTACGGCGACTCGACGCAGATCGCCTGGTACACCGTCCGAGGGAACGCGAGGACGGGAACGCCTCCGGCGCCGCCGACCGCGCTGTGCAACACGAACGAGGCTGCGGGGTTCGCCGGTCCGACCTTCAGCCCGGACAGCCAGGGCCTCGCGTGGGAGGAGCCGGACGGCATCTGGGTCAAGCGAGGTCTGAGCTCGTGCGACACGCCGCAGCCGTCACTCCTGATCGTGGGTGGATCCCAGCCGCACTGGTCGCCCGCGTCGCTGAACCCACCGGCGGTGGCGAAGCCGGCGCCGCCGAAGCCGAAGACGTTCGTGGTCACGAAGAAGCCGCGGGTCAAGGGCAAGGCGAAGGTCGGCAAGAAGGTGTCGGTCACCGCGGGCACGTGGTCGCCACGTCCGACGAAGGTCACATACCGCTGGTACCGGGGTGCGAAGGCCATCAAGGGCAAGGCCGGTGCGAAGCGGGTCTACAAGCTCAAGAAGGCTGACCGTGGCAAGAGGCTGCGGGTGAAGGTCACTGTGAAGCGCTCCGGCTACAAGTCGACGTCGGTCTGGTCCACGCGAACCGCGAAGGTGAGGCGCTGACCGTCGCCCGAGATGTCGGCCGACCTGTGGCCTCAGCCGAGGCGAGACGTCGGCCGACGTGTGGCCTCAGCCGAGGACCCGGTCGAGGTACGCGTTGGCGAACGTCCGCTGCGGGTCGAGCCGGTCGCGTACGGAGCGGAAGTCGTCGAAGCGCGGATAGCGGGCGCGCAACGTGTCGGGCTCGAGGGTGTGCAGCTTGCCCCAGTGCGGCCGGCCCTCGTGCTCGCCGAAGATCGCCTCGACGCCCTCGAAATAGCGGCGGTAGTCCATCTGGTGGTACTGGTGGACGGCGACGTAGGCGTTGGCCCGCTCGTAGCCCGTCGACAGCCAGATGTCGTCCGGAGCGGCGAAGCGCACCTCGATCGGGAACGACACCGTCTCGCCAGACCGGTTGACCCATCTGTCGATCTCACTCAGCACGGCAGGCAGCGCGGCGCGCGGCACGGCGTACTCCATCTCTCGGAACCGCACGCGGCGCGGAGAGATGAAGACCGCGGGCGCCCGGTCGGTGTACTCGCGGGCGCCGAGGGCGCGGCCGGAGAGCGCGTTGAGCCGCGGGATCCACCGCGGCTGATGGGTCCCGATGCGGTTGACGACCTCGAAGAGCCCGTTGGACAGCACCTCGTCGTCGATGAGGAAGCGCGCCTTGGACAGCGGCTGACGCTCGGTGCCCTCAGGGACACGGTTGTTGCGCTTGACCAGCGCGCGGTCGGTGTGCGGGAACCAGTAGAACTCGAAGTGGTCGTTGTCCTCGACGAGCGCGTCGAGCCCGGCGACCACGTCGGGGAGACGCATCGGCTCCTCCCGGGCGCGTAGGAGGAACGACGGGACGCAGGCGAAGGTCAGCGACGTGATGATGCCGAGCGCGCCGAGACCGACGCGTGCGGCGCCGAACAGCTCGTGGTCGTCGGGGCTCACGGTCAAGACGGTGCCGTCGCCGGTGACGATCTCCAGACCTGCGATCGCGCCCGCGATGCCGGTGAGTCGCGCCCCTGTGCCGTGGGTGCCGGTGGAGGTGGCGCCTGACACCGTCTGCGGGTCGACGTCGCCCATGTTGGGGAGCGCGAGGCCGATCTGGTCGAGCGCGCGGTTGAGGTCGCGGAGCCTCATGCCGGCGCCCACGGTCACGTGTCCGGTGCCGCGGTCGACACGCTGGATGCCGGCGATGCGGTCCATCCGAAGCATCACGCCGTCGGTGGCCGCGATCGAGGTGAACGAGTGCCCGGCGCCGACCGCCTTGACGCGCTGTCCTCGCGCGGCGGCGGAGCGTACGACCTCGGCGACCTCGGCGGTCGAGCGCGGGCGGACGACGTCGGCGGGCTCCGCGCTCGCGCAGCGGCCCCAGTTGGTCCAGCGAGCAGCGGTGTGCTGGGAGGTCGTGGTCATCCGAAGTTCTTCCCTTCGCCGCGGTAGGTCGGCAGCACCTCGACGGTCGCCGCGCCATGGGTCGACTCCTCGGTGTGGACGAGGTGCACGGCGTCGAACCGCTCGCACATCTCGCCGGCCTTCGCGTGCCGCATGAAGACGCGGTCGCCGAGCCGAAGACTGCGGGCGACCGGCCCACGGACGGGGGTCTGCACCTCTCCTGCGCCTTCGGTGCCGATCAGCGACAGACCCTCGGGCCAGGCGGGCGTGGGCAACCGGCTCTTGCCGGCAGCACCCGAGGCGGCGTACCCGCCGGAGAAGAGCGTGGCGATGTCGGGCGTCGGCTTGCGGACCACCGACAGCGCGTAGAACGCCGCGGGAGTCGACTCGAAGGCGTCGTAGGAGTCGAACAGCGTCGGCATGAACAGGCCCGAGCCCGAGGTGAGCTCGGTGATGTAGGGGTCGTCGCGCATGACCTCGAGGCTCCCGGTGCCGCCGGCGTTGACGAAGCGGAGGTCGGTGGTCTCGCGGATGCTCTCGACGATGCGCGCGCGGCGTTCGGCGATGTCGGCGGCGCTGCGAACCTTGACGAAGCGGACGGCGGGGGAGCTGTCGGGGAGGCCGGCGATCTGCGCGTCGTAGAACATCAGGCCGACCAGCTCGTAGCCCGGCCGAGCGGTGATCGCCCGGGCGAGCGCGATCGCGTCACCCGGGCTGTGGATCGGCGACCGACGAGCACCGAGGTGCACCCGGCGGAACGGCTCCAGCGACGAGTCCACGTCGATGCAGACGCGGATCCGGGGGCGGGCGGTGCCCACGACGGCGTCGATGTGGTCGAGGTGCGCGAGCGAGTCGACCATCACGGTGATCGCTGTCGAGCGGTGCTCCTTCGCGACGAGGTCGTGGAGGCCGGCGCGATGCACCGTGGGATAGGCGAGCAGCAGGTCCGTGTGTCCCTCGTCGGCGAGCCAGATCGACTCGTCGAGGCTGTAGGACATGACTCCCGCGTAGCCGTCGTGGGCGAGGGTGCGGTCGAGGATCTCGCGGACACGCAGGGACTTCGACGCCACACGCACAGGAACACCGCCGGCTCGGCGTACGAGCTCGGCGGTGTTGTGCGCGAGCGCGGCCCCGTCGACCACCGCGTACGGGGTCTCGAGGTCGCGCGTCAGGCGCTCCAGTCGCTCCATGTTGGGCAAGCGTCCAATAGCCACGGCACCAGTATGCGCCAGGAACGTGACTTTGGACACCCGACCAGGAGGACTCCTCAGATTCAGCTCCGGCGCTTCCTCCACACCCGCGCCACGATCAGCAGCAGCACGCCGCCGACGATGATCGCCGGGAGCTGCGGGTTGTCGCGCGCATTCTGCTTGACGTACTCGAGCCGTTGCTCCGCCTCGGACTTCACCTCGGACTTGACCTCGTCGACGCGGGCCTTGGCCTGCTTCTTGACGTCCAGGCGGTCGGTCAGCTGCTCAACCGTACGGCCGAGGTCTTCGCGGGTCTCTTCGATCTCGCGCTGGATGTCGTTGGGATCAGTGCTCACGGTTGCGCGCCTCCTTCACCTCGGCGATGTCGGCCTTGACGTTCTCCACGGCATGCTCGGGAACTGGTGATCCCACCTGCTGCAGCTTCTTCTTGCCCAGCAGCGCGAGCACGGCCGCGATGATGAAGAGCACGACGGCGACGATCAGTGCGGCGAGCCACAGGTCCATCACCAGGGCCAGGGCCGCGATGATGGCGGTGAAGAGGGCGGCGAGGCCGTACAGCGCGAGAAGCCCGGCGGCGCCAAAACCTCCGAGCCCTACGCCGGCCTTCGTGCCCTTGTCCTTGAGCTCGGCCTGCGCGAGGCGCATCTCGTCACGCACGAGGCGAGAGGTCTGCTCGGACAGGTCGCGGACGAGATCGGCGATCGACTCGTCGGCCCGCGAATCAGGTTGTGTCATTTGGGGTGCTCCCCTCTGTCGGTCATGCCACACAGGTGCCCTTCCGCGGGGCGTACATGCGCCCGGCGTCCTAGGCTCGCGGGCATGGATGCTGGAGTGAACGAGTCGGTGCTCGCGTTGATCCTGATCGGCCTCGGGGCGATCCTGGTCTTCTGGGGAGGCACCGCGCTGCGAGCACTGATTGCCCTGGCGGGCGCGTTCATCGGCTTCTTCCTCGGCGCGGAGATCGTGCAGGAGCGAGTCGGGGGCGAGCTGCTCGGCACCCCCGGCGGGTGGATCGCCGCGGTCGTCGGCGCGCTGGTGCTCGGCATCCTCGCGTACGTCTGGTACTGGCTCGGCGTGGTGATCTGGGTCGGCGCGATGGGGTACGTGCTCGGCGTCTCGGTCGCCGCCGTGTTCGGCGCGGACGACAGCTGGGTCCTCACCACGGTGGGTCTGGTCGTCGCCGCGGTGCTCGTCGTGATCGCGATCGCCATGTCACTCCCATCCCTGCTGCTCGTGATCGCGAGCGCCTGGTCGGGCGCCATCCTGGTGGTGATCGGCGTGATGCTGCTGGTCGGTGAGATCAGCGAGCGCCAGATCAACCGGGCGTTCACTGCCGTCGAGCCGGCATGGCCCTGGTACGCCGCAGCCATCGCGCTGTTCGTCGTGGGTCTCCTGGCCCAGCTGGGGATGACCTCGCGGCGTCGGTCGGAGAGCGTCGACAGTTAGGATGGGCGCGGCTCCGGAGGTCGCGGGGCCCTGCCGGTGTAGCTCAGTTGGTAGAGCGCCTCACTTGTAATGAGGATGTCGCGGGTTCGACTCCTGTCACCGGCTCTGGGTGTTCTGCAGGTCAGGCAGGGTTGGACCACGATGCGGACATCATCCGTAGAGTGAGGGTCCCCTTCAGTTTCGGCATCGGACCACCGTATTGCAGTCGTTCTCAACTCGTCGCGAGTCCGCTCGTCAACTTCCAGTGCCGGACACCGCGGTGCAGGGTCGTACCGGTCCGGCGGTCACGTCGAAGTCGGACCTGCTGCTGAATCCCCCTTCGGTGATGCCGTCCTCGGTCGGCAGAGAGGCGGGCGGCGGTACGTCCTCACCCGAGACAGACATGACGAAGATCTCGCCGTCGCGCACGGTGCCGGGTGGGAGAGTCACGCGCAGCCCGTCCGAACCGATCGAGATCGACATTCCGGAGAGCCGTCGGTCTACTGGTGCGTACCGCCCTGGCGCGCACACCTGCTTGCCGGGCAGGTATGTGATGTCTGCTGTCACCTTGTGCTTCGCCAGCTCACGCTCGAGTCCGTTGGCGTTCTCGAGTCGTCGGACTTCCACGGTGATCGTGCCGGAGTTTCCTTCCTGCACGGAATACGCCGCCGTGGTGCCGAGCCCGGGGACCACCACGACCATCGTGGCGGCGGCGATTGCGGCGGCCGCTCCGAGCATCAGCCGCGGCCGCCGTGAGCGTGAGAGCCAGGCCTGCGGTTCGGGGGCGGTGCCGGGGCGGCTGGCCAGGATCGCGTCCAGCGTCGATGCCGACCACTCGGCGTCAAGGGGGCGGACCTCAGGGCGGAGTCGTTCGAGCGTGTTCATGAGAGCTCCTGCGCAGGAATGTGCTGGGGGTCCGAGTCGGTCGATCCGGATGTGCGCGGTGGTTCGAGGGCGGCACGAGCCCGGCTGAGTCGCCGACGAAACGCCGCGGGCTTGATGCCCAGGACCGTTGCTGCCTGATCGTTCGTGAGCCCGTCCCAGCTGACGAGGAGCAGCGCCTCGCGGTGTTGGTCGTCGAGCCTGGCGAGTCGTTCGAGTGCCTCACGTCGTGTGATCGCCGCCTCGGCAGTAGCGGTCGCGTGAGACGCGACCCCGTCAAGAAGTGCGATCCGCTCCGTCAGGGCCCGGCTGCGGCGGGTGGCGCGAGCCCGGTTCTGGATCACCTTGCGCGCCGTCACCAGGAGCCACGCGATCGGCGGAGCGGAGATGTCGTCCCAGCGGCGCCACGCGATCATGAAGGTCTCTGCCACGACGTCATGGGCAGCCTCGACTCCGACATGGCGGCGAGCAAAGGCGAGCACATGAGGCGCCTCCGCGTGCCACATCTCCGTGAACCGCTCCTGGGGATCGTTCATACCTTGAAGTGTCCGGGGCCCGACCTTTGTGACGCCACGTTGAAACAAACGCCGCGCGAACCCCGCTGCACGGCAGAGGCCGTCCCCCCGGATCCGGGGGGACGGCCTCCCTGTCAGTACCCAGCGCCGCTCCGTGGCGGTGCGTCTCGTCCAACGGGTCGACGTCGCCGGTCGGCTTCACGTCGCCCCGCCATGCGCCGGTCTCGGCGCCGCGGGACTCGATGAGTCAGGCTGCGGTGCATGCGACGATGACGCTCCCGCACATCTCGAAGGGGCGCCCGTGTCACGAGGACGTGTTGTTGTTCCGGCGGTTGCTCTCGCGGTCGCGATGTCCGGCTGCGGCGGTGACCCGTACGTCGCCGTCGAAGAAGGATTCAGAGACTGGCTCCTCGCCGTGGACCAGCGCGACGAGGCCGCGCGTGAGAGCACGTGACGGACGAGTACCGTCGCGCGCTGTCAGCCGTATCGACATCGAATGCTCAGGAAACCGAGTGCCGTTCGCGCAGGTCGATCGAAGACATCAAGGTCGGCGACCGCGTCATGGCATCCGATCCGCAAACCGACGAGCAGGCCGCACGCCGGGTCGAGGCCGTCCACGTCCACAAGGACATCGTCACCGACATCAAGGTCGACGGAGAGGTCATCACCACGACCGAGGACCATCCCTTCTGGTCGGTCGACAGCCAGACCTTCGAACGTGCCGACGAGTTGAGCCTGGGCGAGCGGGTGCTGAGTGCCGATGGGAAGCAGCGAGTCGTCGGCGGCGTGGTGGGTGCGCGGGCAGGACGCCAGGCGCTGGCCTACAACTTGTCGATTCAGGGCATCCACACCTACCATGTCGGTGCGCTCGACGTGTTGGTGCACAACATGTGCGCGACCGGTGTTGCCGCAAAGTACGGTGACGACGCCATCGAGGGCATCGGTGACGCCCGCACCTACATCGACCTGACCAAGCCCAGTTCCATTCGAAATGTTGGAACGAATGCGTCGCACACCGAATTCGCCGACAACCTGACCGGCGCGGGCTGGGCTTCGCGGACATCAAAGGACGGGGCGGTCCAGATCTTCCAGCGAGACGGGGCCAAGTACGTCCTCAGGAGTAAGAACTCCAGCGGCTATGCCGGATGGACCGCCGACTTCACGCCGGCCGGATTGACGCGGCATACGTTAGAGATCCGATTGAGGTACACCCCGTGACCGATCCGCTCCTTTACCCTGTCAGCGGCGACTCTTTCGCACAGATTCTCGGTGACGTCGCGCAACTCCTTGAGCCCGAACGCCGACTCCCGGATTGGCCCTTTAAGGTTCCGGTCGGCAATGCCGACGTGTGCCAGTTCAGTCTCGCGATCGAGGGGCCATTCGGCTCGGTTCTGCAGCACCTCGTCGATGCCCACGGGGACGCCCGCGTAAGTTTTGCAGTCCTCGATCCGACACCGGATTACTACCGCGAGAGCTACGGTTCGTACCCCGGCTTCACCTTGTCTGGGCCGACAATTGCACGCACCTATTGGGACGCAGTTGCCCACGAGCCTGGGGACGATCCCACTGGCTCGGCTGCCTACACGGCCAACGTTGTGGGCATCGTGGGCAGTTCTGGGGAGTGGGCCGTCTGGGCCGAGCGATCTTGGGACATCGCCATTGTTCTGACGCAGCGGTCAGGGGGCACATGGTTGTCGGCAGGCGTGGACTTCGTGTCGGTTGAAACGGCCCTCGCTGACTTCACCGAGCCAGACTTCAAGGTTCCGCTGTCGGACCGTGAACGCACCAGCTTCGTCGCCAACATGCGAACGCGAGGTGTGCTGACGTGATCCGCCGCCTTGCCTTCGGAGTTCTTTCGGCTGTCATCGCGCTGTTGATGGGCACCTCGTCAACGTCAGCAGCCACCCAAAGTGTGCGCAGTGCTCTGACTTACACCTACGACACACCCAGCACGACGCTGCTGAGTCAACCTGCACGACCAACGAGCGCGGCCCGCCGGTGACGTGCGATCCCGACACCACCTACAACGCCGACGGTCAGGGGTCGAGCGGCGCTTTGGCACGCCCAAGTGGATCCACACCCCTCGCGTGGACGACCGACGCTGCTCCCGCGACGCGGGTATTGGGCTCTGACGCTACGACTACGACGGGTTGGCAAGTTGTGGTCGGCGACGGGGTTCTCTCGTCGATTCAGCGTTGGCGTGTTGCCGCAAACGGCGCAGGTGATGTCAGCACGGTCCTGCTCCGCAGTCCGACCCAACTCCAGAAGAAGTTCAATCACGCTGGGGTTTTCGGCGTCACCGGCAACTACAGCAAGGGCAACGCCGCCAAGTTCAGTTCCGCGATGCACGAACACATGAACGCCGGTGGTACGCAGAGCATCGTGGGCACCTACCGCAACGCGCCAGCGACGCACTACTTGGATCCGGCATCAGCCCTCAACGTCGTGTCAGATCTGGGTGGCAACTTCGTCACCGCGTACCGCCTCGGGTACCCAAGATTTCGATCGAGCTGTCAGCCGACGAGGTGCTGGTTCTCTTCGAATGGCTGCATCGCATCAGCGAGACTTCGCAGGTCACCTTCGTAGATCAGGCCGAGCAGCGGGCGGCCTGGGACCTCGAGGCCGCATTGGAGTCGGCAAACCCGACGCTTTTCGCGGGCGACTATCTCCAACGGTTGAAGGCCGCTCGCGACCGCATCAGAGACCCCGATGAATGACCTGACGGTGACGTTGAAGGTCTCGGCGACGCGGATGACGGCTTCGAGACCGAGGGCGACCTTGGAGTTCTCGTAGCGGGAGACCTGACGGGCGTCGGAGCCGACCTTCTCGGCGAGTGCGGCCTGGGATCAGCAAGCCTTGATGGCGTTCAGTTGGCCGGTGGCCACCATGCGGCGGTCGTCGTACAGGTAGCGGTGGCCTCCGGGCCCGTTGGTCACCTCGTACGCGCCGTACCCCACGGACGTGAACCGCTGCTTCCGAGGGAGGTCAGAGAGTGAGCCGGCCTCGGGCAGCTGAGCGGGAGTGATTCCCTCGACGGGCTCGTCGAAGACGACGACGGCGATGTCGTGCGCGTCGCTCTGGTTGCCCGGGTAGAGCGGGTCGGCGTGGAACGTTCCGTCATAGATGGGGTCGCCGCGCTCGTAGTCGCTGTCGAACGTCACGGCGACCCGCTCGCCCTCGGCGCCGCAGTGTGCGGCGGTGAGGAAGACGGTCGGCGAGATCAGTGTGCCGGAGCAATAGGTCCAGGTGCCGTCGGAGTACTGGGTCGGGGAGACGAGCCCGCCGACCGCTGGATGCCCTTCGCCGTCGAGGGTGCCGTTGATGATCGCCGTCGCCGGTGATCCGACGACCACCGCCGAGCCCATGCCGAAGGTGAGGAGGAGAAGAAGAGCGAGCAGGCGACGGTGCATTTCGACTCCTGGGGCCAGCGGGATGGACTTCCACCTTCACGCCGGGTGCGGGACGCGTCAAGAGAAGGGAGAGCCGATCGTCGGCGGTTGCGGGCGGCTGACGGGGGTACCTCTCATCAGGAAGTCCGTACGCATCAGGGGGAGGCCCTCAGTGGCTCGTCGTTCGCCAGAGATCAGCGACCTCGACTGGCACCCAGGGGGCGACTTCACCCTGGGTGGTGAGGACGAGCTGTTCCTCGTCGACCAGCGAGGGTTGATGCTCGGCCCGGCGGCGGAGTCGGTGATGTCCACCCTCTCCGCACGCGGACCTCACGGCACCCTCAAGGGCGAGATCTTCGTCGACGAGATCGAGCTCGAGACACCTATCTGCTCGGATGCCGAGGGAGTGCACCGGTCGCTTCAACGGCTGCGAAGCTCACTGGTCGCCGAGGGCGTGCGACCGATGGCAGTCGGCCTCCACCCGAGCGCCGGCTTCGGCGCGGCGGACCTTGCGGCGTCTCCTCGGTACGACCGGATCGGCGGCGAGTTCGCCGGCCTGCTGCGCACGCCGACCGCGGCCTTCCAGGTGCACGTCGGCGTGCCGGACCCGGCCACCGCCCTGAAGGTCTACCGCGGGCTGCGCAACCGCCTGTCCGTCTTCCGCGCGCTCGCCGCAGGATCGCCGTACTGGCACGCCCGCGACTCCGGACTCGCCTGCGTCCGTCCAGCCATCCTCAGGTCGTACCCCCGGACGACCATGCCGCCCGCGCTCCCCACCTGGGAGGAGTACGTCGAGGCGATCGAGCTCGCCGTGTGGGCGCACGAGGTGCCCGACTACAGCTATGTGTGCTGGGAGCTCCGGCCCCAACCGCGACTCGGGACGATCGAGGTGCGGGTCATGGACGCGCAGTCGTCACTCGCCCGCGCCGCCGGACTGACCGCCCTGGTGCAGGGGCTGGCACGCCATGCCGTGGAGTCGCCTGATCTTCAGGACCTGCCGGACGAGGTCGTCATCGCCAACGACCTCCGCGCGTGCCGCTACGGGCTCGAAGCGTCGGTCGTCGATGCGGACGGGTCACGACGACCCATGCGTGAAATTGCGGCACGTGCGCTCGACGACGCACGCAAGCAGCTGACACCTGACGGATCGGGCGGACTCCTCGACGCGGTGCAGGCGATCCTCGTCGAGCCCCCTGAGTACGTCCGCCAGCGGGCCTTGTACGAGCGAGACGGGATGCCGGCCCTGCTGGCCGACCTCGCCGCGCGCACAGCAGATCTCGACGGCTGAAATACGACGGTTCGGCTGTGATCCGTGCGACCATGACGCTCCCGC
Organism: Mumia sp. zg.B17; assembly: GCF_019550915.1. Taxonomy (GTDB): domain Bacteria; phylum Actinomycetota; class Actinomycetes; order Propionibacteriales; family Nocardioidaceae; genus Mumia. The sequence continues at coordinate 244,091 of NZ_JAHWCI010000008.1, read as the reverse complement.
AGATCTGGAAGGGTCGCCGTGGCGCGAGTCGATGTTGTTCCCGTGGTCGCTCTTGCGGTCCTGATGTCCGGCTGCGGCGGTGACCCTTACGTCGCTGTCGAAGCGGGATTCAGAGACTGGCTCGTCGCCGTTCACCAGCGCGACGAAGCCGCCTGCGGCCACATGACGGACGATTACCGCCGCGAGCTGGCAGCCGCGTCGACGTCGAAACCTCAGGCAGCCGACTGTGGTCGCGCATTGACAGCGTTGGCTTCGAACGCGGCGACGGCACTGCCGCCTGCTGAGGCCGAGGTGGACATCCCTGTGTGGGATCCGTCCGGCGAGGCGCTCGTGCAGGCGAAGAACGGGTCACGAGTCCTCGGGTTTTGGATGCAGGAGCAGGACGGCCGTTGGTTGGTGTCGGGATCGACGCAGTGAGTCGGTGCATGTTCGCCGCCCGAACGCTGACCTCTTGACCCGATAACGACGCGCCCACTACGTTCGCGCCAGTTGATGAAAATCCTGTTCTGCTCTCGCTCTTCCTGATGGAAACCGTTTTCTCACCACCCACAAGCAGGGGAGAAACCATGCGACGTAGGGATGTTCTCGCAGGCATGCTGGGGGTGGCCAGCGTGCCGGTCCTCGGCGGTGCGGCCAACGCAGCAGCGAGTGCGACCGTCGCTGCCAAACCGGTGGGTCACGGGAGGGGCCGGCAGGTTCGTACCGGCTTCGAGACCCTGGCTGCCGCCGGCTTCCGTGAGCTGCGCGGGCAGCGGGTCGGGGTGATCTCCAACCCGACGGGCGTCCTGCGCGACCTGACGCACGAGGTCGACGTGCTCGCGGACAGCCCCCAGGTCGACATCGTCGCCGTCTTCGGTCCCGAGCACGGCTTCCGCGGCGTCTCGCAGGCCGGCCAGGGCGAGGACTTCTTCATCGACGCCAAGACCGGCCTGCCGGTCTACAACGCCTACAACGACGCCGCCCGGATGTCCGACCAGTTCGCGGCAGCCGGCATCGACACCGTCGTCTTCGACATCCAGGACGTCGGGGCCCGCTTCTACACCTACATCTGGACGATGTACCTCGCCATGGAGGCGGCCGCCGAGCTCGACCTTCGGTTCGTCGTCCTCGACCGCCCCAACCCGATCACCGGCCTGCAGGCCGAGGGGCCGGTGCTCCACCCGGAGCATTCGACCTTCGTCGGGCTCAAGCCGATCAGCCAGCAGCACGGCATGACCGTCGGCGAGCTCGCGCAGTACTTCAACGGGGAGTTCCTCCCGCCCGCGATCGGCAAGCAGGTCGACCTGACCGTCGTTCCGATGAAGAACTGGTCCCGCGACATGTGGTACGAGGAGACCGGCCTGCCGTGGGTGCTGCCGTCGCCCAACATGCCGACGGTGGACACGGCGGTCGTCTACCCCGGTACGGCGCTGTTCGAGGCCACCGCGCTGTCGGAGGGCCGCGGCACGACTCGCCCGTTCGAGCTGATCGGCGCACCCGGCATCGACCACCGCTGGGCGGAGGCGCTCAACGCCCGCGAGCTGCCCGGTGTGCGCTTCCGCGAGGCGTACTTCACGCCGACCATCTCCAAGCAGGCCAACAAGGTCTGCGGCGGTGTCCAGGTGTACGTCGAGGACCGTGACACCTTCGACCCGATCACCACGGGTCTGGCGATGATCGTCACCCAGCGCCAGGAGTTTCCCGAGTACCGATGGAGGAGCCAGGACGTCACCTCGTTCTGGCTCGACAAGCTCACCGGATCCGACCGCGCGCGCCTCGTCATCGACGCCGGTGGGGACGTCGACGAGATCGTCGCCGGTTGGCAGGACGAGCTCGCCGAGTTCCGGCGGACGCGCAAGAAGTACCTCATCTACCACCAGGTGCGGGGTCGTCGGTAGCAGGACGGAGGGGAGCGATGCGTCGTACACGTCGGACCAGCTGGGGTGTGGCACTCGCGGTGGCGGTCGTCGTCGGATCCTTCGCCGCGCCGGCAGGAGCGGTCGATCCGCCAGGGCACGAGACCGGGCCGCCGACCGTGACCGGTGAGGACGTCCGGTTCTCGCCTCCTCGGACCCTCCGTACGGGCTCGCCCGAGAAGGCGGGGCTCCTCCCCGAGCACATCGAGCGGATCATGCCCGACCTGGTCGCATACCTCGGCACCACGCCCGAGAACCCGAACTTCCCCATGTACGCCGGTGCCGTGGCGCTCGTCGCGAAGGACGGTGTCGTCGTCGAGCACGGCGCGGTGGGCGACGCGGTGCGCTACGCGAGCGCCGACGGCACCGAGCTGCCCGAGGCTCAGCAGATCGCGATGAGCGAGGACACCATCTTCGACCTCGCCTCCATCACCAAGCTCTTCACCGTCGTCGTGACGCTGCAGCTGGTGGACCAGGGCGTCGTCGGTCTCGACACCCCGGTGGCCGACTACATCCCCGAGTTCGCGCAGAACGGCAAGGGCACGATCACCGTCAGACACCTGTTGACCCACACGTCGGGCCTGCGGAGCTGGGTCAACCTCTACTCGGCGTACCCGACGCCGGAGGCGCGGATCGCGGCTGTCTACGCGCAGACCCTCGTGACCCCGCCGGGCACGGCGTACGTCTACTCCGACCTGGGTCTCATCACGCTGGGCACGCTCGCCGAACGCGTCACCGGCCAGACGCTCGACCAGCTCGTCGCCGAGCGCATCACCGAGCCGTTGGGCATGACCGACACCATGTTCAACCCGCCGGAGTCGCTGCGCCCGCGCATCGCGGCCACCGAGGACATGTCGTCGATCGGGCGCGGCATGGTCCACGGAGTGGTGCACGACGAGAACGCGTGGTCGCTGGGCGGCGTCGCGGGCCACGCCGGGCTCTTCTCCACCGCCGGCGACCTCGCCGTCTTCGGCCAGATGCTGCTGAACGGCGGCCGGTACGGCAAGCATCGGATCCTCTCCGAGGACATCATGCGGGAGGCGATCACCGACCAGAACGTCGGCATCCCGCCCGCGGTCACATCTCGCCGCGGTCTCGGGTTCGAGCTCAACCAGTCCTTCTACATGGCCTCGCTCGACTCACCGGTGACGTTCGGGCACACCGGGTTCACCGGCACCTCGCTGGTCCTCGACCCGGTGTCGCGGTCGCTCGTCGTCCTGCTCACCAACCGCGTCCACCCCAACCGCGCGTGGGGCTCGAACAACGGCGCGCGACAGTCCGTCGCCCGCAACGTCGGCCGCGCCATCCCCGTACGGCCGGCCGTCGGTCGTACGGCGTGGTTCGCCGGGCGACCGAGCACCACGACGCACACGCTGACCGCACCCTTGTCGCGTCCGGCAAAGGACTGGGCACGGCTGACGTTCCGGCTCTGGTACGACACCGAGGCCGGCTACGACGTGGGTCGGGTCGAGGCGTCCACCGACGGCGGTGCGACCTGGCAGCTGCTGCCGCTCGACCTCAGGGCGGGGAAGAACCGGTGGTCCACCGACGGCACCTTCTCCGGATTCGAAGGACGCCAGTGGCTGAAGGCGGACGCCGCCCTGCCCGCGGGAGCGACCCACGTCCGCTGGAGCTACACCGGCCTGCGCGCGACCCCGTCGCGCGGGCGCGGCGTGTACGTCGACGGTGTGATGGCCCGGGATCTCGGTGGAGCGCTGTTCAACGGCCAACGGCGGTCCGACGCTGCCCGCTTCGTCGCGGACGGCTGGGTGGAGTCGAGGAACTGACCTAGGCTCGGTGGAAAGCAACTCGATCGACGACTGAGGTGCTGATGATGCTTCGGCGTGCCGCTGTCAGCTCGGGAATCGGGCTGATCCTCGTTGGACTGCTCGTAGCTCCGACAGCCCAGACCGACATGGCTGGTTCGACCGCGCGACCCACGGTCACGCCGGCTGCCGGCAGGTCAGCCGACGACCCGGTGAACCGTGTCGTCGCGATCTCGATGGACGGCCTGAATCCCAGGGCGATCCGTGTGCTGGGCCGGTCCCGCACTCCGAACTTCCACCGGATGATGCGGCAAGGAGCGTCCACCTTGAACGCCCGTACCGCGCGCGAGCTGACCCTGACGCTGCCGAACCACACAGGCATGCTGACCGGTCGGCGGATCGACGCGCGCCGCGGCGGGCACGGCGTGTCGTTCAACACCGACACCGGCACGACCGTGCACCGTGCCGCGGGCCGGTATGTCTCCAGCGTGTTCGACGTCGTGCACGACCACGGCCGTTCGACGGCGCTCTTCTCCACGAAGACGAAGTTCGCGCTCTTCCAGCGCAGCTGGAAGCCCAAGATCGACCGTTTCACCGTCGACACCGACAATGCCCGACTCGTGAGGAAGGTGACCGCCTCGCTGCGGCGGTCGCCTCGGACGTTCACCTTCGTCCACCTGTCGCTGCCCGACCAGGCGGGCCACGCCCACGGATTCATGAGTGCGGCCTACCTGCGGGCGGTCCGCCGATCCGACCGGCTGCTCGGACGGATCCTGTCCACCGTCCGTTCCCGGCCGGCGCTGCGCAAGCACACCCTCGTCGCCCTCACCGCCGACCACGGCGGCTCCGGTGCCACGCACGCCGACGCTCGTAGGGCGGCCAACTACCGGGTGCCGTTCCTGGTGTGGGGTCCGGGCGTCGCCGCCGGGCGGAACCTGTACGGCCTCAGCCGTGGCTACCGAGGCCCCGGCTCGGCTCGCACGACCTACCGCGGGCGTCAGCCGATCCGCAACGGCGACCTCGCCAACCTGGTGACCGACGTCCTCGATCTGCCTCGAGTCCCCGGGTCGACGTTCAACCGCAGTCGCCGCCTCAACGCGTTCCGCTGACGTCGGAGTCCTCGCCCCCGGACCCCGGCTCGCGGATCCACCCGCGGCGCAGGCCCTCGTCCACCAGCATGCCCGTCGCATCACCGAGCGCCGTGGACCCCGCGACGACGCCGGCGGCACGGGCACGGATCTTGTCGAGGGTCGCACCCGGCAGCCGCCACGTCCCGCCCTCGTTGAACCAGTTGAGCACCATCGGCTCCAGCCGGTCGATCGCCTTCGCGAAGCGCGCCTCCGGTGTCGCGCCGGCCTCGAACTCGTCCCACAGCGCCCGGATGTCCTGTGCTTGGTCGGCGGGCAGCAGCGGGAACAGCCGGTCAGCCGCCGATTCCTCACGCTCCCGCTGATCGAGGCGCGAGGCTGCGTCGAAGACGGGGCTGTCTCCGGCGTAGATCTCGACCAGGTCGTGGATGATGACGAGCTTCAGGGTGTGACCGACGTCGATCGGCTCGCTCGCGTGCTCCGCGAGCAGCATGACCATCAGCGCGAGGTGCCACGAGTGCTCGGCGTCGTTCTCCCGTCGATCAGCTGCCGCCAACGGTGAGGCACGCACGATCGTCTTGAGCTTGTCGGCCTCGGCGATGAAGGCCAGCTGCGCGGAGAGGCGGTCGTCGATCCCGTCCGGGAACGGGTTGCCCGTGATGATGAGGTCGTCGTCGTCCACGTTGTGGTCCACCACTCGACACTCTCACGCGATGAGTTGCGCCGTCGTCGTCGGTCAGTGCTCTCAGAACGGCCGAATGCGAGGAGCGAACCGATGGCGACCATCCGGAGACAGTCGACCCCGATCTCTGACACCGAGGTCCTGCGACCAGGCGACGACGGGTATGACGGTGCGCGTCAGGTCTGGAACGCGATGGTGGACCACCGGCCCGCGATGATCGTGCCCTGCCGTACGCCCGACGACGTCGCCGCGGCCATCGAGCACGCCCGTCAGGAGGGCCTGGAGATCGGTGTCCGGTGCGGTGGCCACAGCGTGATCGGGCACGCGGTGCCCGACGGGGGACTGATGATTGACCTGACGCCGATGGGCGCTGTCCGTGTGGATCCGGACCGCCGACGAGCGTGGGTGCAGGGCGGCGCGCTGCTCGGCGCGCTCGACGCGGCCACCCAGCCGTACGGGCTCGCGACCACCGCCGGCAACGTCAGCCACACCGGCGTCGGCGGACTGACGCTGGGTGGCGGCATGGGGTGGCTCGCCCGTCAGTACGGTCTGGCCTGCGACAACGTCGTGTCGTTCGAGCTGGTCACGGCCGGCGGTGACATCGTCCGGGCGTCGGCCGAGGAGGAGCCGGAGCTGTTCTGGGGGCTTCGCGGTGGTGGTGGCAACTTCGGTGTCGTGACGGAGTTCGAGTTCGAGCTGCATGAGACAGGGACCCGGGCGCTCACCGTGGAGCTCGACTTCCCCGCTTCGGGTGCGGCACCCGCCGTCGCGCGGTGGCGCGACCTGAGCGCGACCGCGCCGCGGCAGGCGACGTACACGGCCGACATCGCAGGTGGTGTCGTGACGCTCGGCTTCGTCTGGATCGGTGACCCCGAGGAGGGGCGAGCGCACGCACGCGTCCTCGATGCGCTCGACACGCCCCTCGAGCGACGTGTCGACGAGCTGTCCTACATCGACCTTCAGCGCATCGGCGACTCCGTCGAAGGCCACTCGTTGCGGCGCTACTGGAAGGGGCACTACTTCCGTGAGCTCACCGATGCCGCGATCGAGGTCCTGGTCGCGCAAGACCCCGCCGTCGCGGCGAGTCTCCAAGCCTACGGTGGCGCGATCGCGGACGTGGCCGACGACGCGACCGCCTACAGCCAGCGCGGTACGGCGTTCGAGTACGTCGCCGCGGTCCGGTGGACCGATCCCACCGAGGACGAGGCGCGGATGCAGTCCGCGCGCGACGCGGGTGCGCGCCTGGAGCACTTCGCCAGCGGGGTCTACGTCAACGTGCTCAGCGACGACGGAGCCGCCGGCGTACGACGGGCGTACCCACCCGCGAAGCTCGCCCGGCTCACTGCCCTCAAGGACGCCTTCGACCCCGACAACGTCTTCCACCTCAACCAGAACATCCCGCCCTCCGGGAGCGCGGCGACCTAGGATCCCAAGGTGGCCGAACCCGACTTCCTCACCCGCACGCGGACCTCGTACGACGCGCTCGCCGACGAGTATGCGACGTGGGTCCGCGAGCTGGCGACCAGTCCGTGGGACGACGCCGTGCTCGGCGTGTTCGCCCGACACGTCGCGGGGCGCGGGCGTGTGCTCGACGCGGGCTGCGCTTCGAGGTCGGGTCGCTGACGGACCTGCGCTTCGACGACGAGTCGTACGTCGGTGTGGTCGCCTGGTACTCGCTGATCCATGTCCCGCCTGAGGCGCTGCCCGGTGCTGTCGCGGAGCTCGTTCGAGTGCTCGAGCCCGGCGGCTGGCTGCTCGCTGCGTTCCAGACCGATGCCGAGACCTTCCGTCCGAACCAGCTCAGGGACATCGCGGTGTCGCTGGAGTTCCACCGGCCAGACCCGGCCGCATTCGGCAAGCTGCTGGACAGCCACGGTCTCGACGTTGATGCGACCACGGTCCGTGCCGCCGATGTCGAGGCAGGCGAGCGCACTCGCCAGGCGTACGTGCTGGCTCGCCGACGCGCCTGACTTCCAGGCTGCACTGTGCGAAGGGCTGTGTTAGGACCGTAGAGCGACCGCTTCGACGAAGTGCCTCCCCCGGGTCCGGTTTCGTTGCGCTGAGTTCAGCGCGCAGTCTGGAGGAATGATGGCAGAACCAGAGGTGGGAACCCGCGAGGTCAACCCGTTGTTCGCACGTCCGGGGGAGCAGACGACCTACTCCCGCACGGCGCTGCAGGACGACCCGATGCTTCCGGAGACGGCTTATCAGATCGTGCACGACGAGGTCATGCTCGACGGCAACGCACGACTCAACCTGGCGACGTTCGTGGGCACCTGGATGGGCCCGTACGCCGAGAAGCTGTACTCGGAGACGTTCGACAAGAACATGATCGACAAGGACGAGTACCCGGCGACCGCGGCGATCGAGGAACGCTGCTGGCGGATGGTCGCCGACCTGTGGAACGCGCCTGACCCCGCCAACTCGATCGGCACCTCCACGATCGGCTCGTCCGAGGCCTGCATGCTCGCCGGTCTGGCGTTCAAGCGGCGCTGGCAGAACGCTCGCAAGGCCGCGGGCAAGCCGGCTGCTACGCCGAATCTCGTGATGAGCTCGGCGGTCCAGGTGGTGTGGGAGAAGTTCTGCAACTACTGGGACGTCGAGGCGCGCTACGTCCCGATCTCCGAGGAGCACAAGACCCTCGACGGACACGACCTCGACAAGTACGTCGACGAGAACACGATCGGCGTGGTCGTCATCATGGGTGTCACGTACACGGGCATGTACGAGCCGGTGACGAAGGTCGCGGCGGCGCTCGACGAGATCCAGAAGAGCACCGGTCTCGACGTCCCTATCCACGTGGACGGCGCCTCCGGCGGGATGATCGCCCCGTTCCTGCAGGAGGATCTCCAGTGGGACTTCCGCGTCGACCGGGTGCACTCGATCAACACCTCGGGTCACAAGTACGGTCTCGTCTACCCGGGGCTCGGCTGGGTCGTCTGGCGCTCGCGCGACCTCCTGCCCGACGACTTGATCTTCTACGTGAGCTATCTCGGCGGCGATATGCCGACGTTCGCGCTGAACTTCTCACGTCCGGGTGCGCAGGTCCTCCTGCAGTACTTCAACTTCCTGCGCCTGGGCCGCAACGGCTACACGGCCGTGCAGCAAGCCTCGCAGGACACCGCGAAGCACCTCGCCGAGGGGATCGCGCAGCACGGCGCGTTCGAGCTGTGGAACGACGGCAGCGACATCCCCGTCTTCGCGTGGCGGCTCAGGGAGGGCCACACCGACAACTGGACGCTGTACGACCTGTCGGACCGCTTGCGCACGTACGGGTGGCAGGTGCCGGCGTACCCGATGCCCGACAACCTGTCCGACCTCACCGTCCAGCGCATCGTCGTCCGCAACGGGCTGAGCATCGACCTGGCAGACAAGCTGCTCGGTGACATCGCCTCGGCCACCAAGGACCTCGACAGCCTGCCCGCCCCGATCCCCCACGCTGTGTCGAAGCAGCAGTTCCACCACTGAGGGGCATGATGAGCGACACGCGAAGCACGCCCGGGCAGAGGGCCGCCAAGGTCTACCTCTCGATGTTCCAGGTCTCGATCTTGACGGTCGTCGCCGTCGCCAGCCTGCGCAGCCTGCCGGCGATGTCGGGGTACGGGCTGGGAAGCATCACGCTCTACCTGATCCCTGCGCTGCTGTTCCTGGTGCCGACCGCGCTGGTGGCGGCAGAGCTGGCCACCGGGTGGCGCGGCGGGGTCTACGCATGGGTGCGCGAGGCGTTCGGCAACAGGTGGGGCTTCCAGGCGATCTGGCTCCAGTGGGTCCAGAACGTCGTCTGGTACCCCGTCCAGCTCGCTTTCATCGCCGCCAGCATCGCGTTCGTGTTCGGAGACAACGACCTGGCCAACTCCGGCATCTACACGGCGATCGTCATCGTCGTCTTCTACTGGATCTGCACCCTGCTGAACCTTCGTGGAGGCGGGCTCTTCGCGAAGGTCGGCTCATGGGGTGGACTCATCGGCACCCTGATCCCCGGGGTCATCCTCATCGTGCTCGGGGCGGTGTGGCTGATCGCCGGCAACAAGAGCCAGGTCCCGATGGAGACGAGCGACGTCATCCCGCCGTTCACCGGTCTCGCGAGCATCGTGCTGATCGTCAGCAACTTCCTCGCCTACGCGGGCATGGAGGTCAACGCCGTCCATGCGAACGACATGAAGCGACCGGGCAAGGAGTATCCGCGGTCGATCTTCATCGCGGCCGGTCTGATCCTTCTCGTCTTCATCCTGCCGACCCTCGCCATCGCTTTCGTCGTCCCGAAGAGCCAGCTCGGGCTGACAACCGGGATCAACATCGCGTTCCAGGCGTACTTCGACCACTGGAGCATCGGCTGGGCGACCGCGATCATCTCCGCGGCGATCGCACTGGGTGCGCTCGCATCGGTCGTCACGTGGATCGCCGGTCCGAGCAAAGGGCTGCTCGCAGCCGGTCGGACGGGCTTGCTGCCACCGTGGCTCCAGAAGGAGAACAAGGCCGGCGTGCAGATCGGGATCCTCATCTCACAGGGCGTGATCGTGACGATCCTCGCCGGGCTGTTCGTGGTGATCCCCAACGTCAGCGCGGCGTTCTTCACGCTGGTCGACATGGCAGCGGCGCTCTACTTGATCATGTACATGCTGATGTTCGCCTCCGCGATCACGCTGCGGAAGAAGGCACCGAACGTCAAGCGCGACTACCGGGTGCCGCTCATGCCGCTGGTCGCGGGGGTCGGGTTCTTCGCGTCTTTGGCGGCATTCCTGCTGGGATTCATCCCGCCGTCCGGCCTGGCGGGGATCCCGTCCAGCGCATACCCGTGGGTGATGGGCGCCGTGATCATCGTCCTGGGCGTCCCGCCGCTGCTCTTCTACGCGTTCCGAAAACCTGCCTGGGATCAGCGCGACGAGCATGAGAAGGGGCAGGCCACGGCGGGAGGGGACAGCCATGCGTGATCTGCTGAGGAGAGGCGCGCTGCTGGTCGCCGTCGTGGGACTGGCCGCGGGGTGCGGGTCGACGAACGAGGACACGGCGGACGGGTTGGCCTCTGACTTCACCAAGGCTGCCGTCGACTCGGGGGTGGCGCCGGAGATGACGCCCGAGCTGGCCAAGTCGCTCTACGGCGACGATGGCGGTGCGGTCTGCGCGGCGCTGGACGACCAGCCGGACGACGTCGCGCTGCCGTGGGCGTGGACGCGGACGCACCGGATGCCGAGCGAGCACGTGAAGGAGCTCGTGGACTATGACCGCGTCGTCGTGGACGTCTACTGCCCCGACAAGGAGGCGACGTTCAATGCCCTCCTTGACGACCTCAACTACGACCCTGACTGAGGGCGGCGACGTCCGTCGAGCACGCCTGCAAGCGCCAGCAGGGTGATGCCCGCGAGCGGGACGACGAGCAGACCGACACGCAGGCTGGTGGCGTCGGCGATGAGACCGACGAGCGGCGGCGACACCAGGAAGCCGATCCGCATCAACCACGTCAGCAGCGTGAGACCGGTGCCGGGCTTGAACCCCGGCAGCTCGTCGGCACCGTGCATCGCCGCCGGGAACACGGTGGCGACACCGAAGCCGGCCGCTGCGAAGCCTGCGATGGTCCCCGGCACGGTGGGGAGCGCCAGAGCAGCGCCCATGCCCACGGTGGTGATGAGGCCTCCGACCCGCACGACGGCACGCTGCCCGAACCTGTCGACGAGACGGTCGCCGAGCACACGGCCGACGAACTGTGCGCCGACCAGCGCGACGTACCCGAACGCCGCGATCGACCCGGGGGCTCCGAGCGAGTCGCTCAGGTAGACCGCGGCCCACGTGCTGCCCGCGTCCTCGACGAGGGCGTCCGCGACGCCGAGGAGGACGAGCGCGCCGAGCACCAAGAGCGTGCGGGGAGTGGGGCCGCCCCCGCGGGAGAGGCGTCGCGCCGCGGAGGCGGCGCCCGCCTCGGTGGGCTCGAGAGGGTCCGCCTCCGGGCCGCGGAGGAGGAAGGGGAACGCCGCGACCGCGACGAGGGCGAACAGCGCGGAGGACAGCCCGAGGTGCACCGCGCGCGAGAGGCCCAGCGCGACCGCCCCGGCACCCATGAGGCCGCCGAGCACCGCGCCCGCGGACCACACCGCGTGGAAGGAGTTCAGGATCGAGCGGCCGTAACGCCGTTGCACCCGCAGCCCGTGCGCGTTCTGCGCCACGTCGGTGATGGCATCCATCGCCCCGAGGAGGAACAGCGCTGTCGCGAACGACGCGAGGGTGGGGGCGAGACCGATCCCGAACGCGCCGATCCCGGTGAGGATGGTGCCGACGACGGCGACCCGGGACGACCGGAAGCGGCGGATCAGCACGCCGGCCGCCAGGCCCGCCACCAGCGAGCCCACGGGCAGGGCGGCGATCGCGAAGCCGTACGAGGCGTTCGTGAGCTCGAGGTCGTCTTTGACGCCGGGATAGCGCGGGAGCACGTTCGCGAAGATCGCCCCGTTCGTGAGGAACAGCACGGCCACGGCGGTGCGGGCGCGACGCAGGGTCGGGTCGAGGGTCGCGGTCACCGGACGACGATAGGTCATGCGTCCGTCGGGGTCGCCCGCATTCCGTACGCTTTGCCGCCGTGCGCTCAGGCATGCGCCCGTGCGTGCGCACGGCGGTAGGCCGACGGCGTCGTCCCGTAGTGGCGTACGAACGACTGCCGCAGCATCTCCGCCGAGCCGAAGCCGCACCGTCGGGCGACGACCGAGAGCGGCTCGGACGTCTCTTCGAGCAGGTGCGATGCGGCCTCCAGCCGCACCGTACGGACATAGCGTGCGGGTGTCGTCCCCAGCTCCGAGGCGAACACCCGAGCGAGGTGTCGCACGCTCACGCCCGCCACGTCGGCGAGCGCCGTGCTGTCGGCTGGAGCGGCCGGATCGGTAGTCACGTACGCGGTGACACGGCGGAGGACCGGACTGTCGGGTGCCGGCGCAGAGGTGTGGATGCTCATCTGCGCCTGGCTACCGGGACGCTGCAGATACGTGACCAGGTAGCGCGCGACCTGCCGAGCGAGCTCAGCGCCGTGGTCCTCCTCGATGAACGCCAGCGTCAGGTCGGGTGCGCTGGTGACTCCGGCAGCGGTGGCGATGGATCCGTCGCGGATGAAGATGGGCTCCGCATCGACGACGACGGACGGATGGTGCCGCGCCAGTCGTGCGGCGAACTGCCAGTGGGTCGTCCGTACCTCACCGCGGTGTTCCTCGTCGCTGGGCTCGTCGGCGCGTACGCCAGCCCGGTGCTCGCCGGCACCGTCGCCGGGGTCGGGCTGATCGGGCACGCCGCCTGGGACGCCGTCCACTGGCACGAGGATGCCGTCGTCAGCAGGCCCTTCGCGGAGTGGTGCGGGACGCTCGACCTGGTGCTCGGGGTCGGCGTGCTGGTGATCGTGCTGCGCTGAGGACGGAGCCCGCCGCTTGATGCCGCGCCGGTGAGCTCAGGAGGCCGAGGTGCGGACGAGCACGCCGATCTTGTCGATGCGGTGCTCGGGGTTGTCGAAGGCGTCGGACCAGTAGTTGCCCTGCGCGTGGTCCTCTGGCGTCGCGCAGGTCGACAGCGTGATGAAAGCACGGCGCGGCTCACGACCGGGTTGCCCGGGGACGGCTGCCCGCTGCTCGGCGAGGGAGCGGGCGGAGCGGAAGGACGTCGAGCGGGTGCGGACGATCTCGTACGTCCATCGGGTCCCGCCGGCGGTCACGTGCACCCGGTCACCGCGATCCAGGTCCGGAAGGTCGAGGAAGGCGCGCGTCGACGACAACCGGTGCGCGGTGACCTGGTAGTTGCCCACACCGCCGGGGCCGGCGCCGCCGCGAGGCCCGTGCGGACTCGCCGCGCGACCGCGGTTCTGGATGCGGGTCCCGGCGGCGTCGTCGGTCCGACCCCGGTACGCGACGACACGGAGACCGTCGACGCCGATCGCGGGTATCGAGAGGACGGCGTCGCGGGGAGGGTTCGCAGGCGTCGCAGGTCTGGCCTCGACGGGCTCGGTCGGCGCTACGGGCGGCGTCGCAGGCGACGTTGCTCGCTCGGTCGTCGAAGAGGGGGCACTCTGTGGTGGCGACGGCGTGCGCGTCTCCTGGGAGACACCGCACCCGGTGACGACCAGGCCGGCGCCTCCTGCGAGCAGGACGACGAGTCGACGCATCTCTCGACGGTACCCGCGCACTGGGGCGCGGGCGCCCTACACCGTCGGCAGCACCTGCTCCGTCAGTCCGTCGAGCGTGCCGAACCGGTGGGCGGTCATGCTCACGGCCTGCTCGTGCAGGAACGGCAGCAGCTCGACCCGCCCCGCCTCGGTCACCGCGTGCCCGTAGACGGCGAGGTCCGGTCGACCGCCCGTCGCCCGCGCCAGGGCTGCCGCGTCGCCACCGACGAGCCGGACCCGCCCGGACGGGAGCTCGGCGGCACGCGCGAACCACGCGTCCTCCGGCTCCACGACGACCGAGGCTCGTGCACGTCCGAACGCGGCGCGTACGGCGTCCGGCAGCGGCACAGCGGAGCTGGCCGAGATGGTCGACCCGGTCAGGGCGCCCGCGGCGACGACACGGATCAGCTCGACCAACGGCCGCGACCCGTCGTAGCGCACGGTGACGGGCACGGGCAGGTGGCGCAGGACGTTGCGCTCGAACGGGATGCCGGTGACATCGGTCGGGCTCCCGAGCTCGGTACGCCACGCGGCTGCGTCGCTGCGCAGCGCACGCTCGAGCGTGCGGAGGTCGTGCACAGCGGCACCCGCGGCGCCGGCCGACTCGAGGAACGGCCGCTGCACGTCGAGCACGGGGTCGGTCGCCGTGGCCTCGGCCGGCTCCCAGTCGACGAGCCCGTGGAGGTAGCTCGGGCCGCCGGCCTTCGTCCCGGCACCGACCGCCGAGCGCTTCCAGCCGCCGAACGGCTGTCGCCGTACGATCGCGCCGGTGATGCCGCGGTTGACGTAGAGGTTTCCGGCCTGCACACCGTCGACCCAGGTGGCGATCTCGTGCGGGTCGAGCGAGTGGATGCCCGCGGTGAGGCCGTACGAGGGGGCGTTCTGCAGAGCGATCGCCTCCTCGAGCGTCGCAGCCGTCATGATGCCGAGGACCGGCCCGAAGAACTCGACCAGATGGGTCTGTGAGCCCGGCGCGACGCCGACCTTCACTCCCGGCGACCAGAGCCGGCCACCGCCGTCGGGCTGGTCGGCGTCGAGCTGATGGGGCTCGACGAGCCACGACTCACCGGTCTCGAGCGAGGTGAGCGCGTCACGAAGCTTGCCGTGGACCGGCTCGATCACCGGGCCGACCTGGCTGGTGGCGTCGGTGGGGTAGCCGACCTTGAGGGAGCGGACGGTGTCGGCGAGCTGGTCGCGGAACCGGCGTGAGGTGGCGATCGGACCGACCAGGATGGCCAGCGAGGCCGCTGAGCACTTCTGTCCGGCGTGCCCGAACGCCGAGGCGACCAGGTCCTTGACCGCGAGGTCGAGGTCGGCGCTCGGGGTGACGATGATCGCGTTCTTGCCGCTCGTCTCGGCGAGCAGCGGCAGGTCGGGCCGGAACGTCCGGAACAGCTCGGCCGTCTCGTACGCACCGGTGAGGATGAGCCGGTCCACCCGCGGGTCCGAGACGAGGCGCCGCCCCAGGTCGGACTCCTCGACGTGGGCGAGGTGGAGGACGTCACGGGGGACCCCGGCGGCCCACAGCGCCTCGACGACCAGTGACCCGCACCGCTGGGCCTGGGGTGCCGGCTTCACGACCACCGACGAGCCCGACGCGAGAGCCGCGAGCATCGACCCCGCGGGGATGGCGACGGGGAAGTTCCACGGGGGCGTGACGACGGTGAGGCGCACAGGCACCGGCCGGGCACCATCGGTACGGTCGAGCATCGCGGCCGACTCGGCATAGAACCGGGCGAAGTCGATCGCCTCCGACACCTCCGGGTCTGCCTGGTCGATCGTCTTGCCGCACTCGGCCGCCATCACCTCGACGAGGTCGGCGCGACGGCGCTCGAGCTCGGCAGCGGCCTGCCGCAGCACCTCCGCACGTCCGTCGCCGCCGAGCGAGGACCACGCCGGCTGCGCGCCGACGGCCGCGGCGACGATGCTCTCCAGCGCCTCCGGCGACGTCACCGTGTGGTCGCGGACGAGGTCCTCGCCGCGGGTGGTCGTGGTGGCACGGTCGAGGATGTCGCGTGCCCACTTGCGGTTGCCAGGGAGCGCAGGGTCGGTGTCAGGGGTGTTCTCGAAGCCGGCGGGCGGTACGGGGACGCTGTCGGTACGGCGGTCCTGACGGCGGTTCGGCTCCGGGACCGTCGCGTCGAGCGCCCGGAGCGAGGCGAGGAACCGCGCCCGCTCACGCGCGAAGAGCCGTTCGTCGCTGTCCAGGTCGAACACCGCGGACATGAAGTTCTCCTGGCTCGCGCCCTCCTCGAGGCGCCGCACCAGGTACGCGATCGCCGTGTCGAACTCTGAGGCGCGTACCACCGGCGTGTAGAGGAGCAGGTCACCGACGGTACGGCGGACGGCCTCGGCCTGGCCCTGGGCCATGCCGAGCAGCATCTCGAAGTCGACGCCGTCACGGACGCCGCGACGACCGGCGAGCAGCCACGCGAACGCGATGTCGAACAGGTTGTGCCCGGCCACACCGAGCCGGACGTTCGCGATGCGGTCGGGGTGGAGGGCGTAGTCGAGGATCCGCTTGTAGTGCGTGTCGGTCTCCTGCTTGGAGCCCCAGGTCGCGAGCGGCCAGTCGCGTACGGACGCCTCGACGGTCTCCATCGGGAGGTTCGCTCCCTTGACGAGCCTGACCTTGATGCCCGCACCACCGCGCGCTCGCCGAGCCGCGGCCCAGTCCTGGAGGTGCGCCATGGTCGCGAGCGTGTCGGGCAGGTAGGCCTGGAGCACGATCCCGCCCTCGAGGTCCAGCAGCTCGGGCTCGTCGAGGAGGCGGGTGAAGACGGCGACCGTCAGGTCGAGGTCACGGTACTCCTCCATGTCGAGGTTGATGAACTTCTGCGGGGACGCCGCGGC
This sequence comes from Mumia sp. zg.B17, assembly GCF_019550915.1. Taxonomy (GTDB): domain Bacteria; phylum Actinomycetota; class Actinomycetes; order Propionibacteriales; family Nocardioidaceae; genus Mumia. Next base: position 227,679 of record NZ_JAHWCI010000008.1, on the reverse strand, counting down.
GGCACGCCGGTAGAGGGGACGGAGCTGTTCGACGACGTGGTCGACCGTCTCGTCGAACGCGAACGGGGAGTGCGGCGCCACCGTCGAGGAGACCTTGATCGACACGTAGTCGACGTCGTCGCGGGCCAGGAGACGGTGCGTCCCGTCCAGTCGACGGGCTGCCTCGCGCTCGCCGAGGACCGCCTCGCCGAGGAGGTTCACGTTGAGCCGCACTCCACGGCTGCGGATCCGGGAGATGGCCGGGCCGAGCCGGCGGTCGGAGGCGTCGACGACGAGATGGCCGACCATCGCGCGCAGGACGCGGCGGACGACCGGGATCACCAGCCCGGGGGCGACCCGCGCCGCGACGGCACCCGCCTTGACCGCTGTGCGCAGGTGCAGGGGAAGGAAGCGCGGCAGGTCGCCCGCGAGGTCGGCGAAGGCCTGCGCGGCCACGCGAGGGTCTTCGGGCCGGATCACGCCGTCGACGAAGCCGACGGCGAACGGCAGGCCCTTGGGGTCCTTCAGCACGGCCGCGAGCTGCTCGGCGGACCGGTCGGCCGGGATGTCCCTCGCGGTGTCCAGCCACTGCCGTACGAGCGACTCGACCTCGTCGGAGAGGTCGGTGGCGAGAGCGTCAGTCTCAGTGGTCGAGGTCATGAGGTTTCGCCGTCCCAGGGTCGTCGAGCGTGTCGTGTTCAGTGTGCGCTCGGGGTGTCGTTAGGTAAAGTAACGATTGTTGATGATGATCCGTCAGGATCTCTGATGAAAGGCGGGCGTCGTGCTCGAGGTTCGGCGGCTCCGTCTCCTCCGGGAGCTGGCCCTGCGCGGGACCCTCGCCCGCGTCGCCGAGGCGCTGCACCAGAGCCCTTCGTCGGTCTCCCAGCAGCTGACCCAGCTCGAGCGCGAGGTCGGCGTCCCGCTGCTCTTCAAGTCCGGTCGCGGCGTGCGCCTGACGCCGCAGGCCGAGATCCTCGTCGAGCACACCGAGGCGATGCTCGCGCGGCTGGAGCGGGCGGAGTCCGATGTCGCGGCCTCCCTCGAGCGCCCGTCCGGCTCGGTGCGGGTGGCCGTCTTCCAGTCCGCGGCGCTCGCCCTGCTTCCCGCGGCCCTCACGTGGCTGGACGCCGAGCACTCCGATCTCCGCGTCACGGTCGTCCAGCGGGAGCCCGAGACCGCTCTCGCGGAGACCTGGGCACGTGACTTCGACCTGGTCGTCGCCGAGGAGTACCCGCACCACGCTGCACCGCGCCATCCGGGCCTCGACCGGCTGCCGCTCACGACCGACACGCTCTGGCTCGCCGTCTCGCCCGATGCTGCCGAGCACCGCCGGATCGAGCGCATCGAGGACGCGGCGCACGTGCCGTGGGTGATGGAGCCCGTCGGAGCGGCGTCGCGGCACTGGGCCGAGCAGGCGTGCCGACGTGCGGGCTTCGAGCCCGACGTACGGTTCGAGACCGCCGATCTCCAGGCGCACCTGCGGCTGGTGCAGTCCGGTCACGCGGTCGCCCTGCTCCCCGACATCCTCTGGAAGGGGCTGCCCGCACCGGCGCGGCTGTGCCCCCTTCCGGACGACCCGCAACGCTCGATCTTCACGTCCGCGCGGCTCTCGGCGGCGTCGAGTCCTGGCATCGCCTCGTGCCGGCGTGCCCTCGCGTACGCCGCCGAGTCGCCGCGCTGACGCCACCGTCGCCTCAGTGCACGGCGGCGACCGGCTCGCGCACCTGCGCCGGCGTCACCATCGCGAAGAGGTCCTTGGGATCGCTCGGCTCGGCGACGAGGTCGAGCGCCGCCTCGTACGAGGTGCCGCGGACGGCATCGCGGACGAAGCGCAGCGCGGTGAAGTCCTCGATCGCAAAGCCGACGGAGTCGAAGACGGTGATCTCGTCGGCCGACGTACGACCCAGGGCCTCTCCGGCGACGACCGTCCACAGCTCGGTGACCGGGAACTCAGGACCGAAGGCCTGGATCTCACCCTCGACACGGGTCTGCTCCGGATACTCCACGAACACCGACGCGCGTTCGAGGATGGCCTGGTCGAGCTCGGTCTTGCCCGGGCAGTCACCGCCGATCGCATTGATGTGGACCCCGGGGACCACGTCGGCGTCGCGGAGCACGGTCGCATTGGTCTTGTCGGCGGTGCACGTGGTGATCACGTCGGCGCCGAGGACCGCGTCGGCCGCGCTGCTCGCGACTGTCACCTCGAAGCCGAGCGGCTCGAGGTTGCGGACGAGCTTCTGCATCGCGGCCGGGTCGGTGTCCCAGACCCGGAGCCGGTCGATGCCCAGGGCCGCCCGGAACCCGAGCGCCTGGAACTCCGCCTGCGACCCCGTCCCGATCATCGCCATCGTGGAGGCGTCGCGACGGGCGAGCCAGCGCGCCGCCATCGCCGAGGTGGCCGCCGTCCGGAGGGCCGTGAGCAGCGTCATCTCGGCGATGAACGTCGGGTATCCGTTGTCGACCTGTGCGAGCACACCGAAGGCGGTGACGGTCTGGAAGCCCCGCAGGGGGTTCTTCGGGTGCCCGTTGACGTACTTGAAGCCGTACTCGTCGCCGTCGCTGGTCGGCATCAGCTCCATCACGCCCTCGCGGGTGTGAACGGCGTGGCGGGGCGACTTGTCGAACTGCGGCCAGCGGCGGAAGTCGCCCTCCAGTGCCGTCACCATGTCGCCGATGATCTGCTCGGCGCCCTGCTCGGCGATCCAGCGGCGCATGCCGGGGACGTCGACGAACGAGACGGTGGTCATGCGCGTACCTCCAAGGTGCAGCACTTCACGCTTCCGCCGCCCTTGAGCAGCTCGCTCAGGTCGACGCCGATCGGGTTGAAGCCCCTCTCCCGCAGGCGCTCGTGCAGGTGCACGGCCTTGTCGGTCAGGACCACGTTGTAGCCGTCGGAGACGGCGTTGAGGCCGAGCACCTCGGCGTCGGCCGCGGTCGCGACGATGGCGTCGGGGAACAGCTGACGCAGGATCGCGTTGCTCGCGGCGCTGAAGGCGAGCGGGTAGTAGGCGATCGTCTGGTCGTCGATCGCCGCGAGGGCCGTGTCGAGGTGATAGAAGCGGGGGTCGACCAGCTCCAGCGAGATCACCGGTGCGCCGAAGAACTCACGGGCCTCGTGGTGGGCGGCCACTGACGTACGGAAGCCGGTGCCGGCGAGGATCAGGCGGCCGACGACGAGGAAGTCGCCCTCGCCCTCGTTCTGCGCGGCCGCCTGGATGGTCGGTCGGAGCCCGGCCTCGTCGAACCATGCGTGATAGGCCGCACCCTCCGGCTGACGCTCGGCGAACGTGAAGCTGGCCGCCATGGCCTTCCCGTCGTAGACCACCCCGCCGTTGGCCGCGTACACCATGTCCGGGAGTCCCTCCACCGGCTGGATCAGCTCGACGCGGTGGCCGAGGCTCTCGTAAGTGGCGCGCAGCACCTCCCACTGGGCCACCGCCAGGTCGGTGTCGACCGGCTTGGTGGGATCCATCCACGGGTTGATCGCATAGGTCACGTCGAAGTGCTCTGGTCGGCACATGAGAAACCGGCGAGGGATGGCCTCGCCGGCCGTCCTCGAGCTGACCGCGTGCTCCGCCGGCGAGGGCAGCGGAGCGCGGGTGGTGATCGTCATCGAGTACCTCCGTGTCATCGGTGACTCGAAGGTATGTCGACAAGCGTTCCGCCAGTGGGCCGCATTCGTTGCGAAGATCAGGCCCCGACCAGCGATCTGTTGTGGGGTTGACGCGGATTCGTCAGCGGGTCTCGTGCAGCCGACCCGCGAGGGCGCCCTCGACGACGGCGACCGTGACACGGCGGCACCGGGGGCGGCCGTCGGGACCCTGATCGCTCTTCCCTGCGTCCGCTATTGCATATTGATCCGGTCAATTGATCTCGGCTGAGGTGGCAGTCTCATGAGACAGGCGTATCTGTCCCACCCGGTCTGGCCGCGTTTCGATGCTGGGCAGCGGTGGCCGAGCCCGGAAGCGCTGAAGGAGATTTCGTCTCGCGGTTGGGGGTTGTTCTCGAGCTGCCCTGGGGGCAACATCGCTCGAACCGCTCCTTCCGCTCGCCCGGACACTGCGCGATCTGGTCCTGAGGGGCGGGTCTGGCGTCGACCTGTCAATGCTCGACGAGTTTCGTCAGTTCGAGCTCCTTCAACTTGACCAGGAGCTCGAGTCTGCGGGTCCGGTCGATCTTTCGGGGCTCACAAATCTCACCGAACTGACTGGACGGGCAGATGTCGTTGTTACAGGTGTCTCGGCACCTCGACTGGCGCACCTTGAGGTGCTGGAAGGTCGGCCCGATCTCCTTGAACGTGTCACGGGGGCGCTTCGTTGGCTGCGTGTTGACTCATCGCCTGTCGCGGGGTTGCCGCGGATGGGTGTAGGGGCCACTGTGATCTTCGGCAGTGACGAGGTCGCGGACTTCTGTTTCGAGATGGACGATGCCGCTGAGAAGGGCGAAACCATCGGGCTTCTCGAGTCTGCTCTCGACGTGGTTCTGGAGGATCCCAAAGGCGCTGACCGCGGCGAGGTGCTGGTTGCGGTCGCAGCGGCTGCCCTCGTGGCGCTGTCAGCGGGGAACACAGTTGAGCTGGACGAGTTTGACGTCAACGGGCCCGAACGCTGAGTCCGTCTGACCTGAGTCCTCCTCCGGGGCTCACGGCGGATGCGGTCCGTCTGCTCGGAATCGTCGCTCAGCCGCTCGAGCTCCATCCGTGGGTGGACCCGCTCTGAGGTCTCAACCACTAGAGCAGACCACTGATCGACCCCTTGCAAGACCCTGCCAAGATGTCGGCATCGTCGGCGGCCTGTGGTTGATGGGCCCCCGCCGCGACAACGGCGCAGTAGGCACGGCTGCTCCACGACGTATCGCATCCCAGGGCGGACGACATTGACGAAGTATGGTGCTCAACTCCTCGATCCGGAGATCGCTCGGGCCACTGCTCGCGCCATAGTTGGTGATCGGCCCCTCATCGTGGAATCCGAGAGACGGAGGCGTGGCCTAGCCCTCACGATGAGCCGCAAGCAAGCCCCGGTCGAGCCTCTCCGGAGGGAGATGGCCTTCATCGAGCTCTCGGGAGCCGGCCTGTTCGAGCTTGCGATCGAGGGTGGATTCGGTCTCATCGAGATCGATGACTGCGTGGATTCGTGGGACGAAGTATTCCGCCTCATGGTGCGCCTCTCTGTTTCCTATTTCGATGGTGAAGGTGAATGGTGCGCGATACGGCCGATTCGCGGTCGGACTAGGCACGGCTTGCGGCTCGCAGTGGAAGGCGATTCCTACCTTCTGGAAGGGCCCACGTTCGAGACGTCGTCATGATGAGGCGCTGCCGTGACGCGAACGAGCGCGACCGGACGGGCAGCCCTTCGCCGGGTTGACTCGACTCGGCACTGAGGCTCGAACCATGTTGGCGAACGCCGGGACGCGGTGCGCCTCCGGGATAACTTGTGCGAACGTTGTTCGTCCTCGTTCCCCGGACTCGTCTCGGATGTCGCTGCACGCAATGAAATAAGGGAAAGCAGGGAAGTGGTATGTGGACTGTTGAAGAGCGCGACGCGTTTGTCAGGTCGGGAGAGAAGTTGGCGCGCGCGATCCTCGAGTACACCGAGTCGATGTCGAACCTCACGTCAAGCTCGGAAACTCGCGAGGCCTTCTCTTTCGACGACCCGCTTGTCCATGCCATTGAGGGGTACTCGGATGCGCTATCGGATTATGCCAATACTGTTCCTCCCTTCGCCGCCGAGGATGAGGACGAATTTCACGCGCCCGGAATCGACATGTTTGATCCCGCGGAGTCGTCGACCCAGATCTCAGTTATCGCGAGAACCGACTACTCCGTCGTTGACCGAGAGGCGTTCGAAGGTGGTGCTCCTCCGCTGGTGGGGGTAGGGATAGACAACGGAGATCCAGTTGGGTTGGGTGAGGTGTTCCTGCGGTACGCCGAGTCGGGAGGCTCGTGGTTCTCCGTGGAGGCGCAAGGCCTCGAACGAGCGGCGTGGTCTGCTGTCGTCATCGGCACCGGGGAGTTGGAACGATGCTCCACGGACGAATGGTTAGAGCGTCTTCGTGATCTCACCGGGAACAAGCCAGTCTTCGTCGCGGAAGGCTGACGCAGACGGCGCGGCGAGCAAACGGTGAGGTGCTCCTCGAAGTGCGGATGACGTCTCCGCCGACATCTGGGCGACGCGCTAGAGCGGGGTGTCTCAGTGCCGACCCACAGGCTTCTGGGCGTGGTCGCTGCTCATGCCGGGGACGAAGATGAGGCGGAAGATCATTTCTTGGCCATCTCACACTGTCCGAGGATCCCGAGCTCGCAGCGGAAATCTTCCTCGACCTCGCGTTGGACGGGAACGTGCGAGGTGCGCGCGGGTATGCCTTGGCGCAACGAATGCTGGGCAAGGATGCACTCGCCGAGGCAGCGCTGCGTGACTGTGTCTGGACGCTCTGGAGGCGGCTGACGATCTTGTGAGACTGCTCGTCGAAACTGGACGGGAGAGCGAAGCTCGCGATCTGATCGACTCGCTTACGGACGAGTACTCAGACGAATGGGCACAGGAAATCTTGGCGAGTGCATTTCCGGCGGCTTCCGGTACGGACGAGGCCTCATCGTGACGTCCACGGGCGGTCGCAAGAGATCTGCCCGGCAGGAGCCCCCGGCGCTCAGTCGCCGACCGACTCCTTGCCGCGACGGACGAGCTTGGGGTCCGGATAGCCGACGACCGCGGTGTCCTTGTCCTCGTAGTCGAACTGGCTCAGGAAGAAGCGCATGGCGTTGATGCGACCGCGCTTCTTGTCGTTGCTCTTGATCGCGGTCCAGGGGGAGACGTCGGTGTCGGTGTGCCGCATCATCGCCTCCTTCGCGTCGCTGTAGTCGTCCCACCGGTCGAGCGACTCGATGTCCATCGGGGACAGCTTCCACCGGCGTACGGGGTCGATCTGGCGGATGGCGAAGCGCGTCCGCTGCTCGTGCTGGGTCACCGAGAACCACAGCTTGGTGAGCGACACCCCGCTGTCGATCAGCATCTGCTCGAAGAGCGGCGCCTGGCGCATGAAGCGCTCGTACTCGACGTCGGTGCAGAAGCCCATGACCTTCTCGACCCCCGCCCGGTTGTACCAGGAGCGGTCGAACATGACGATCTCGCCGGAGGTCGGCAACCGCTCGACGTAGCGCTGGAAGTACCACTGGCCACGCTCGGTCTCCGTCGGTCGGGTGAGGGCGACCACACGTGCACTGCGGGGGTTGAGGTGCTCGGTGAAGCGCTTGATGGTGCCGCCCTTGCCGGCGGCGTCACGGCCCTCGAAGAGGATGACGTGCTTGGTGCCGCTGTCCTGGGCCCAGTATTGGAACTTGAGGAGCTCGACCTGCAGGCGGTACTTCTCCGCCTCGTAGTGGTCGCGGTCCATCCGTGTCGTGTATGGGTAGTCCTCGCGCCAGGTCTCGATCGGGTGGCCGCCGGGATCGATGAGATCCGGGTCCGAGCCATGGCCGTCGTGCCTGACCGTGTAGCCCGCGACGACCAGGTCCTCGAGGTACTCGCGGAAGTTCTGGATCATGATGCCCCCGTCCGGTGTGCGACTAGCTGCTCGGCAGCTCTCGTCGCTCGACGATCTGCTCGGCGATCTCGCGCAGACGCGTGTTGGAATCCTGGGAGTAGCGCTTGAGGATCGCGAACGCCGTCACCGGGTCGACACCGAACCGCTCCATGATGATGCCCTCCGCCTGGCCGATGACGGTGCGCGTGTCGAGCGCGGCGCTCAGCGACTCGATCGTGCGGGCGGCGGCGAGCGCCGCGGACGCGTGGGCCGAGAACGACAGCAGCAGTGCGGCGTCGGTGTCCTTGAACTGGTTGGTGCGAGAACCGTACAGGTTGAGAGCGCCGATCCTCCTGCCGTCGGCCTGGAGGTCGGCCGCCACGATGCTCTGGATGCCGACGCTGCATGCCCGTGGACCCCACTCCGGCCAGCGCGGGTCGGAGTCGAGATCGTTGGCGATGACGACGTGCTGCTCGGTGACCGCATCGACGCACGGACCCTGGCCGAGCGCGTACTGCAGCGAGTCCAGCTCGGTCACGATCTCGTGCGTCGGCCCGACGGTCTCGAGCTCGCCGCGCGAACGGATGAGCGTGACCCCCGCCTGGTCGGCGTCGAAGAGGAGTCGGGCGGACTGCGTCACCTTCTCGATCGACGGCTCCAGGCCCCGGATGCTGCTGAGCTCGCGCACGACCGTGCTCACGATCTCATTGTGCTCTGCCATCGGACGTCCTCCTCGAAGCCGATGGTGCAGCCTAACCCCCGGTGTCCGGGTGCGCCGAGGGTCAGCGGTCGAGGTGGCGTGCGAACTCCTCCACGGTGATCACCGGGATGCCGTATCCGCGTGCCTTCTTGGCCTTGACCGACATCGTGCACGAGTCGGCGGCCACCACCACGTCGACCTCGGTCGTGACGCCGTCGAGGACCTGCAACCCGGCCGCCGTGGCGCGCCGGGCCCAGGCGTCGTGCGGCTCGGACATCTCACCGGTGAAGACCACCCGGGCGCTGCGCGGGAGCGCGAACGGGGCGACGATCATCGGCACGGCCGCGCCGGCCAGGGCAGCGTCGAGGTCGGACCCGTCGAGGCCGAGAGCGTCGGCGACGCGCTCGAGCTCTCGTCGTTCAGCGTCGGTGCAGGTCCGGTCGCGGGTGGCGAGCCGGGCGAGAGCACGGAGGTAGTCGCGGTGCATGCGAGTGACATCCGAGGCTCCCAGACCGAGCGAGCGAGAGACCGCCGCCAGCATGGCCGGGGCGTCGGCCGCCAGCTCGTGGTCCGTCAGCGCTCGGTCGAGCACCGCGAGGTACGGGTCGGCGAGGTCCGACGCCGAGTCTCGCGGGAGGTCGCCGACGAGGCCGGCCATGAAGCCGGTCGGGCGCGCGGCCGAGGCATCGTCGGGGCGCGGCACCGCGCGGAACCGCCGCGGTGCGATCTCGGGCCACGCGACGTCGCGCGCCCGGTCGACGACGTCGTGCCAGGGAGGTGGTGTCCCGACGCGACGGAGGTAGTGGGCGAGCAGCGCGGCGGTCGCGCGGGTGTCGGCCGCGGCGGCGTGCCATCCGTCGAGAGGGACCCCCGCCGCAGCGCAGCAGTCTCCGAGCGAGCGTCCCGTGCCCGGGAGAAGGTCGGCACTCAGGGTCATCGTGCACAGTCCGGCGTCGTGAGCCACGGGAAAGACGAGCCCCATCCGGTCGAACTCCGCCACGAGGAACGTCAGGTCGAACGGGAGGTTGTGGGCGACGAGCGTGCGGCCGCGGAGGAGCGACACCAGGTGCGCGGCGACCTCGGAGAACCGCGGTGCGCGCACGGCGTCGACGGCACGGATGCCGTGGATGCGCTGGGGTCCGAGGTCTCGCTCGGGGTTGACCAGAGTGGACCACTCGTGCTCGACCCGGCCGTCGGCATCGACGAGGACGACGGCGACCTCGGCCACGCGGTGGTGGAACGCCGGACTGAGCCCGGTCGTCTCGGTGTCGATCACGGCGTACATAGCACCTCGCGCTCCTGGGTCGTGATCAGCAACCTAGCCGTCGGCACCGACAGGAGAGCGTCCGCCTGAGACCGGGCTCACACGCTGACTAAGCGAGCGCTTAGTATCAGCCGCATGGCCGATTCCCGGATCCTCTCGCGGCGCGACCTCGAGTTCCTCCTGCACGAGTGGCTCGACGTCGAAGAGCTCACGTCTCGAGAGCGGTACGCCGAGCACGACCGCGACACGTTCGACGCGGTTCTCGCGCTGTCGGAGACGATCGCGACGGAGAAGTTCGCCCCGCTCAGCCGCGCTCTCGACATCGAGGAGCCCCGCGTCGGCGCGGACGGCCACGTCGAGATGCTTCCCGGCGTGGCGGAGGCCCTCTCGGCGTACAACGCCGCCGGGTTCCCGGGCCTGGCCTTCGACGCCGAGCACGGTGGTCTCCAGCTGCCCTTCACCCTCCAGCGGGCGTCGGCGATGTGGTTCCAGGCGGCGAGCGTCGGCGTCCACTCGTACCCCTCGCTCGCGGCGGGCAACGCGCACCTGATCCTGACCTACGGCACGCCCGAGCAGATCGAGACGTACGCGAAGCCGGTGATCGAGGGCCGCTGGTACGGGACGATGTGCCTGTCGGAGCCGCAGGCCGGCTCCTCGCTCACCGACATCACCACCCGTGCGGTGCCGCAGGACGACGGTTCCTACCGGGTCACCGGGACCAAGATGTGGATCTCGGGTGGTGACCACGAGCTCGGCGAGAACATCGTGCACCTGGTCCTCGCCAAGACACCCGGGGCGCCGCCCGGCGTCCGCGGTATCTCCCTCTTCATCGTCCCGAAGCACCTTCCGGACGCGGCGGGCGAGGCTGGCGAGCGCAACGACGTCGCGCTGGTCGGCCTCAACCACAAGATGGGCTTCCGCGGCACGACCAACACGCTGCTGAACTTCGGCGAGGGCTTCGCCGAGCCAGGCGGGCAGGCGGGGGCGATCGGCTTCCTCGTGGGCGAGGAGCACCGCGGCCTCGCCGCCATGTTCCACATGATGAACGCGGCCCGGATCGGTGTCGGCGCTGGTGCGGTCGCGCTCGGCTACACGGGCTACCTCCATGCGCTCGACTACGCGAAGACGCGGACCCAGGGGCGCCCGGTCGGCGCCAAGGACGCGCTCGCGCCGCCGGTGCCGATCATCGAGCACGCCGACGTCCGCCGCATGCTCCTTGCGTCGAAGGCGTACGTCGAGGGCGGACTCGCCCTCGTCCTCTACTGCGCCCGGCTCGTCGACGAGGAGGCGACCGGGCCCGACGCCGAGGCGCGGGCACGCGCGCACACGCTGCTGGAGGTTCTGACCCCCATCGCCAAGTCCTGGCCGTCGCAGTGGTGCCTCGCGGCCAACGATCTCGCGATCCAGGTGCACGGGGGCTACGGATACACCCGCGACTACCCGGTGGAGCAGCTCTATCGCGACAACCGGCTCAACCCGATTCACGAGGGGACCCACGGCATCCAGGCGCTCGACCTGCTCGGCCGCAAGGTCGTCGCCGACGGCGGCGCGGGCCTCGCTCTGCTCGCGGCGACGATCGGCGCGTCGGTTGCCCAGGCCCGCAAGGCGGGAGGAGACGCCGCCTCGTACGCCGACGCCCTGGAGCCGGTGCTCGGGCGGCTGGTCGAGGTGACGCGCACCGCCTGGGCCCAGGGCGACGCTGCGGTGGCGTTGGCGAACGCGTCGGCCTACCTGGAGGCGGCGGGTCACGTCGTCGTGGCCTGGATCTGGCTGGAGCAGCTGCTCGCGGCCGGTGATGGGCAGGACGTGTTCTACGAGGGGAAGCGTGCCGCGGCCCGCTACTTCTTCACCTACGAGCTGCCCACGGTCGGGCCGCGCCTCGACCTCGTCGCCTCGGGCGACCGTACGACGCTCGACCTCGACGTCGCGTCGCTCTGACGCGGCCGCGTCGATTCGTGCTCTGACGCGGTAGCGTCCACATCGTGCGCGTCGACGAGCTGCCGCTCACCCTCGGCCCCCATCCACGGGGCCGGTACGGAGCGATCACCGACGTCGAGGGCGTGCGCGTCGGGCACGCGACGATCGCCCGCGGGGACCTGCGGACGGGGGTGACCGCGATCGTGCCGGACGCGCTCGGGCCGTCGCGTCGCCGGCTGCCCGCCGGGCTGTCGGTGGGCAACGGGTTCGGCAAGCTCGTCGGGGCGACCCAGCTGGTCGAGCTCGGGGCGCTCGAGACGCCGGTGCTGCTCACCAGCACGCTCTCGGTGTTCCGGGTGGCCGACGCGCTGGTCGCCCACGTCCTGGCGCGTCCCGGCTACGAGGACGTCGCCACGCTCAACCCTGTCGTCGGCGAGACGAACGACGGCCACCTCTCCGATGTCCGCGCCCGCGCGGTCGGCGCCGAGCACGTCGAGGAGGCCCTCGCGTCGGCGAGTGGTGGGCGCGTCGTCGAGGGGTGCGTCGGAGCCGGGACGGGCACGACGGCGCTCGGCTACAAGGGAGGGATCGGCACCTCGTCTCGCCTGGTCGAGCTCGCGGGACGCACCGTCACGGTCGGCGCGCTCGTGCAGTCCAACATGGACGGCACGCCGGGTGCTCTGGGGTACTTCCAGGTGCGTTGACCTACACGTTAGCGCAGGTCAGGTGGGCCGTCGGCGTCCTCAGCGGGCGTTCAGAGGCATAGGGGCGCATTCGAATCTGTAGCGTATAGCCGCATGGATAGTCGCATGGCGCTCAAGGCCCGACGTCATGCATCCTCCCGCTGGTCGGCTGAGTGGAGGCGCCCGTCCTGCCAGCCGGTCACACGACATCCCTGACTGATGCGTTGAGCGCTGAACCGTCGCATCGATAGTCGCATCGTGACCCCGCGTCGGGTGATCCAGTGCGGGTCTAGCGTCGCTTGCCGAGCCCGGGCGAGCCGCCCTGCTCGATACGCCGGACGCCCCCGAAGAGGTTGCGGGCCGAGCTGACGCCGGTCAAGTCCCGCGTAGTGACCGAACCCGAGATCGGAGCTGATGACCTGCCCGCGCTGACTGCCTGACACCTCATCGAGGAGAACGCTGCCGACGCTGTCGTTGGCGCGGAATGGAGACGGCCCAACCCGGGCCGCGCCGCACAGCGCAACGGCTACCGCCATCGCGCCTTAGACACCCGTGTCGGCACCCACCTTGTGGCTGCGTTAGCTGCCCGACCATCTTGGTCTACAGGAGGCGGACGACGGTTTCGCCGTACGCCGCCACAGCTGCGCCCGCGAGGCCGTGGCCGGCGGGACCTGTTCGGCCAGGGCGAGGATCTGCGCGACCACACCCAGGTGCTCCAGCGGATCGCCCTGGGGCGCACCTACCTGACTGCGCCGAAGGTCACCACGGTCATGGCGTGGCCGTCGCGTGGCCGTCGCAGGGCCGGTCCAGGGACCTGGTCGGGTTCGTCTGCACTGCTTACAGTCTCCAGGGACCTCTGCCCGGGGGCAGAGGTCGGGTTCTGCCTCCGGGCCGATGTGCCGAGGGTCCCCGCGACATGGAATGGGGGCATGCAACCAACACCCATGCGCCACGCCACCGAGCACATCTCTGGGCCGGTCGTCACCGTGCGCGGACTGACCAAGTCGTACGGCGGACGAGTCGTCGTCGACAATCTCGACCTGCACGTGGGGGCTGGTGAGATCGTCGGTCTCATCGGCGCCAACGGTGCCGGCAAGACCACCACCGTCGAGTGCCTGCAGGGCCTGCGGACGCCCGACTCCGGGGTGATCCGGGTCCTCGGCCTGGACCCGGTCAAGCAGGCCGATCGCCTGCGCCTGCAGGTGGGCAGCCAGCTGCAGAGCTCTGGGTTGCCCGACCGGCTGCGGGTCACCGAGGCGGTGGACCTGTTCGCCGGCCCGCACGCCCAGGACCGGGACCGGCTGCTCGAGCAGTTCGGCCTCGGGCGGCTGCGTCGCTCCCCGTTCGCGGGGCTGAGCGGGGGAGAGCGGCAGCGGTTGTTCCTCGTGCTCGCGCTGCTCAACCGGCCGCGCCTGGTCATCCTCGACGAGCTCACCCAGGGCCTGGACCCCGCCGCACGGCGTGAGGTGTGGTCCGCCGTTGCGCAGCTGCGTGACGAGGGCACCACCGTCATGCTCGTGACGCACGAGCTCGACGAGGCGGAGGCACTGTGCGAGCGTGTCGTCGCCATGCGACAGGGGCGGGTGCTCGACCAGGGCACGCCCGCCGAGCTGGTCGCCCGCCACGCCCCTGGAGTCACGGTCCGCTTCGGGCTTCCGGGTGCCGGGGGTTCGGCGATCCGCGGCGAGCTCGATCGACTTCCCGGCGTACACCGGGTGAGCCAGGAGCGCGACCAGGTCGCGATCGAGGGCGCGCGCGAGGCCATCGCCCACGTGGGGGCCTGGCTCGTCGCGAGCGGACACCCCGTGCCGGTCGATCTCCGGGTCGACATCCCCGATCTCGAGTCGGCGCTGCTGACCCTGCTCGACCAGTCCACCGATCTCCCCGAGACCAGGAAGGTCGCATCATGAGCACGTTCGTCCCCATCCAGCCGGACACTGCCGGCGCCGATCCGCGCTCCACCGCCGCGCCCGCGCCCAAGCACCGCTCGGCCACCCGCCGACTCGTCACCACCGAGCTCCGGCTGCTCAGCCGCGAGCCGTTCGCCCTGACCTTCGTGCTGGTGTTCCCGATCGTCTCCATGCTGATCATCGGCGGCTCGTTCGGGACCCAGCCCGACGACGCCTTCCCGGTGAACCCGTCGCACTGGTACGTCGCTTCCTACTTCACCGTGGTGATCGGGGCGACTGGACTGATCATGCTGCCGGTGCACATCGCCACCTACCGGGAGCGAGGAGTGCTGCGCCGGTTCGCGGCGTCGGGGTTCCCACGGTGGTCGTTCGCGTTGGCCCAGCTCATGGTCGGCCTCACCGCGATCGCGATCTCGGGTGCGCTCCTGCTGGCCGTCGCCGCACCGGTCTACGGCATCCCGAGCGTCGAGGACCCGGTGCGGGTCGTGGCCGGCGTGGTCGTTGCCTCCGTGGCGTTCGCCAGCATCGGGGTGCTGCTCGGGACGATGCTGCCCTCGGCGCGGGCGGCACAGGCCGTCGGGCTGCTGCTGTTCTTCCCCTCCTTCCTGCTCGGTGTCGGCGGCCCACCGCCGGCGGTGATGTCGGATGCGCTGCGGGAGATCTCCGAGCGGCTGCCGCTGTCGCTGGCCAACCAGGCGATCCGGGAACCGTGGCTCGGGATCGGCGACGCCACGGTCGCCCTGGTGGCCGTCACCGTGATCGCGGTCGGCGCCATGGCCCTGGCGGCACGGCGCAGCGCCCTGTGACGTCTAGGGTCGCTCCTATGACGGAGTGGGGAACGCGAGCCGCGGCACCTGCCGCGCTCGCGTTCTTCGCGCTCCTGGGAGTGCTGATGACGCGCCAGTCGACCCCGGTGGCGCTGTGGTCGGCCGCGGGCATCGTCGCTGCGGCGCTGGCGCTGGCGAAGTGGGCGCCGTCGGGCTGGCGGCTCGCGGCGGGGTTGGTCATCCCGATCGCGGGGCTGGTGGTGCTCGGTCACGAGCAGTCCTCCAACCTGTCCTGGATGGGGCTGTGCGTCATCGCCGCCTGGGCCGCGCTGTCGTCTGCGTTGCCGGTGGCCCTGACCACGCTCGTCGTACTCCTCGCAGGACCCGTCGGGGAGTGGGCGATCCACCCCTCGGAACCCGGATGGGGTGCCTGGATCATCGGTACGGCGTTCACGACCATCGCCTGCGTGTTCGCCCGGCGACTGCGACTGACCGTGGTCGAGCTCAACCGCACCCGGGCCGAGCTGGCCGAGCGCAGCAGGGCCGAGGAGCGCAGCCGGATCGCCGATGAGGTGCACGACGTGATCGGCCACGCCCTGACCGTCTCGCTGCTGCACATCGGCAGCGCCCGGCTCGCACTCGACGACGAGCCCGAGGAAGCGCGCGCCTCCCTGGTCGAGGCGGAGAGGTTGGCCCGACAGAGCCTGGAGGAGGTCCGCGCCACCGTCGGCCTGATGCGCACCGACGACCCCGTCCGGATGGCGCCGCTGCCCGACGCCCGTGACATCGCCGACCTCGTGGACTCGTTCCGCCGAGCCGGCGCTGCCGTCGAGCTCAAGGTCGAGGGAGACCTTTCCTCTTTGGGATCCACCCGGGGACTGGCTGCCTACCGGATCGTCCAGGAGGCACTGACCAACGCCGCTCGGCACGCCGCCGGCGAGCCAGTCGCTGTCTGCGTGATCGCCGGCAAGGCAGACGTCACGGTGACGGTGCGCAACGGCGGGACGCCCGACCCCGCGGCCACCCCCGGTTCCGGCCTCGACGGCATGCGCGAGCGCGCCGAAAGCGTCGGTGGCCGACTCACCGCCGGTCCGGTCCCGCAGGGCTGGCTGGTCGAGGCGGTGCTGCCGTCATGACCCAGGAGGTGGTCCGGGTGCTCCTGGTCGATGACCAGGAGCTCGTCCGCACAGGGCTGCGCGGGATCCTGCGCTCCCGGTTCGGGTTCGAGATCGTCGGTGAGCTGGCGAGCGGCGAGGGCATCGTCGACGCGGTGGCGTCCCTGCGCCCCGACGTGGTGGTGATGGACGTGCGGATGCCCCGGGTCGACGGCGTCGCCGCGACCCGGTTGCTGGCCGACGTACCCGATGCGCCACCGGTGCTGGTGCTGACGACGTTCGAGGACGAGGAGGTGCTCGCCGGGGCGCTCCGCGCCGGGGCGGCCGGCTTCCTGCTCAAGTCTGTCCCGGCCGAGGACCTCCAGCGCGCTGTCCGGGCGGTCGCCGCCGGCGACTCGTGGCTGGACCCGGCCGTCACCGGCCGGGTGCTCACGGCCTACCGCGGAGCGCAGGCCCCACCGGTGTCCGGCGCGGCTGTCGAGACGCTCACGCCACGGGAGCGAGAGGTGCTCGCCCTGATCGGCGCCGGCCTCAACAACACCGAGATCGCCGCCAACCTGTTCCTCGGCGAGGGCACGATCAAGACCCACATCGGGCACATCTTCGCCAAGCTCGGCCTGCGCGACCGCGCTGCCGCCGTGGTCTTCGCCTTCGACCACGGGCTGGTCCAGCCGGGGCGCCGCTCCGGGTGAGGTTGGGCTTGGCCGCTGCCTGTGCCGCTTTACGGCGCACGGATGGTTAGCGCAGGTCAGGCTCCCCATCTGATCGGGGCGGCGATCGTGTGGTTGCTCATGCATGTCAGGTGTGAGCGGTCGACCACGTGAAGCGGCTCAACCCCGCCGGATGTCAGCCGTTCACCGGGATGCCCGTCAATGGGGCAGGGGGCGCACCTAGGGTGCATAGTCGCATCGTTAGTCGCATGGAGCTTGTTGGAGGGCATTCTGAACACCGCGTCTTCTCGTGAACCTGCAGGTCAGCACGAGGAAGCTGGTCAGAGGCTGCCCGCGGCCGTCCTCTGGGACATGGACGGCGTGCTCACCATCGCGGGCGTGCGGATGCCGTCCGCGGACCTGGTCGGCGCTCCTCCCGCCCAGACCGTCGGCAACTCCTGCATGATCGTGGTCGCGACCGACGCCCCGCTCGACGCGCGCCAGCTCGGGCGGGTCGCCCGGCGTGCCGTCTTCGCGATGGCCCGGGTCGGCGCGGACTACGCCCAGGGGAGTGGCGACTACGCCCTGGCGTTCTCGGTCGGCACGGGCCAGCCCCCTGCCGACGAGGCCCTCGACCCGATCTTGGGGTCGACGATGGACGCGGTCGAGGAAGCGCTGCTGAACTCGGTCCTCGCGGCGACCACCACGCACGGACGACACGGCCGCACCGTGCTCGGAGTGCCCGGTGGCGTGGTCCGGGAGCGGCTGCGCCGCGCCGGCGTGGTGGTGGCGTGACGCCGCTCAGAACACCGGCTTGCCGCCGGTCACCCCGATGACGGTGCCTGTCACGTAGCTCGCGTCCGACGGCGAGGCGAGGAACACGAAGGCCGGTGCGACCTCGGCGGGCTGGCCGGCGCGCCCCAGCGGCGTGTCCTCGCCGAAGCTCTCGATCTTCTCGGTCGGCTGCGTTGCCGGCTGCAGCGGTGTCCAGATCGGACCGGGGGCGACCGCGTTGACGCGGATGCCCTTCGGCCCGAGCGCCGAGGCGAGGTTGGCGGTGACGTTGTTGATCGCCGCCTTCGTCGCGGCGTAGTCGAGCAGCGCCGGCGACGGGTCGTACGCCTGGATCGAGGTGCAGTTGATGATGCTCGACCCCTCTCGCATCAACGGGACGGCGGCGCGGGTGATCCAGAACAGTGCATAGAGGTTGGTCTTGAAGACACGGTCGAGCTCGTCGTCGGCGATGCCGTCCAGGTCGTCGCCGGACCGGCGCGCCATCTGGAAGCCCGCGTTGTTGACCAGCACGTCGAGGGAGCCGAGCTCGTCGACGACCCGCTGCGGGAGGCTGCGCGCCGTCTCGCTGTCGGTGATGTCTCCGGGGAGGAGCTGCACCCGCCGTCCCTCGCGCTCGACCCAGGACGCGGTGTCCTCGGCGTCCTGCTTCTCCTCAGGCAGGTACGAGATCGCCACGTCGGCGCCCTCGCGGGCGTACGCGATGGCGACGGCACGCCCGATGCCGGAGTCGCCGCCGGTGATGAGGGCGCGCAGGCCCTTCAGTCGACCGGAGCCGCGGTAGGACTCCTCGCCGTGGTCCGGGACCGGGTCCATCGCCGCGGTCGAGCCTGGAGGGTCCTGCTGCTGGGCCGGGAAAGAGTTGTCGCTCATGGGCCTCCCGTACCCGCGAGTGGCGTCGGTATGCCTCAGCCTCAGCGCAGGAGCCAGACGAGTGCCGCGATCGTGGGCAGTGCAGCGACGGCAATCCACACGGGCGCCCACAGCGAGCGCTGGAGGATCACCCGTACCCCGGCATACGTGATGGCGGCGATCACCCCGGACATCACGGTGATGGCGATGGCGTCACTGTGGCGGCCCTGGTTGTCGAGGACGAGGCCGAGACCGATGCAGCCGAAGACGCCGTGCACGGTGATCGCGAAGAACCCGATCGCCGCGACGCGGCGCTGGACGACCCGCAGCGCGCGCTGCTCGGCGTCACGCTGCTCGCGTGACTTCCGCGGCGTGGGGGCTGAGGGCAGAGGACCTTGGGTCATGCGGGAGTGCTCCTGGAGGGGAAGGGGTCGGACGCGCGGTGCGCCGAGCTGATCAGGCGGTGGAGGAAGGCGTTGGCCTCGGTGAGCTCGCCGGTCGACATGCCGAGACGCTCGAGCATGGTGCCGGGAACGTCGACGGCCCGGGCGCGCAGCGCCCGTCCTCCGGACGTGAGCGAGATCGTCAGGGCGCGCTCGTCGTGCGGCGACCGCTCACGCGCCACCAGGCCCACGGCCTCGAGCCGCTTGACCAGCGGCGACGTGGTGGCCGGCTCGAGGTGGAGGGCGGCGCTGAGTTCTTTGAGCGATTGGCCGTCGCGTTCCCAGAGGGCCAGCATCACGAGGTACTGGGGGTGGCTGAGGCCGAGCGGCTCGAGCACAGGCCGGTAGGCCGCGACGACGGCGCGCGAGGCCACCGCGAGCGCGAAGCACACCTGGTGCTCGAGGGAGAGGGGGTCGTCCGCGTCCATGGTGATCAGTGTACGAACCGTTAGCGCACTCACAAAAATGCAGGCCTCGCTGTTCCCGATGTCTGATCTGCGTCGATCTTGTCTCATATGGCATGGATCACCCTTATCGGGGTAGAAACGGGTAGAACCATCCGAGGGGAGATCACATGTCGAGCCAGGGAGTCCTGCGCCGTGCGTCCGTACGCATGGCCGGTGGCCTGAAGGATTTGCCGCGCAATGCCGCGTGGATTCTGTCGAAGACCGTCGACCTGGGTGGAGGTGTCCAGGACACCGCGACCAGCGTCGCTAACGGCTCCAAGCACGCGGTGGTGGACCAGACACGCCGCGCGACTGCCGCGGTGGCTGACAAGGTCCCCGGGACGGACTCCGTCGAGTCGAGGCTCGCGCGTGCGCACTCGGCGGTCGAGCGCGCACGCTCCGAGGAGCAGGACGCCCTCGTCCACGCCCAGGAGGCCAAGCAGCTCGCCGAGCAGGCGAGTGCTGCGGAGAAGGAGGCGCGCGACCGGAGCCGCGCCGCCAAGAAGGAGGCGGACGACCACGTCGGGCAGCGGGTCCGTGAGGCACGTCGCCGTGCGGACGAGATGGTCGAGTCCGTACGCCGTGAGGCTCAGGACGAGGCACGACAGCGCTACGAGAAGCTCCGTGAGGCGTTGGAGCGCGACGTCGAGCGGATCCGCGCGAAGGCCGACAGTGCCGCTGCCGACGCCCAGGCACGGATCGACGCGGCGCACTCGTCGATGAGCGAGGCCCGCCGCCTCGCCGACGAGGCCACCGAGGCGGCCGAGGAGGCCGCACGGAAAGCACGCGAAGAAGCCGACCGTCTCGTCGCCAAGGCGCAGGAGCAGGCCGGTGCGGCCGACCAGACGCGTGCCCGTGCCTCGGCCGCGCGGGACGCCGTCGTCACGACGACCGCGCGGGCGGTGCGTGCCGAGCAGACCCAGGAGCTGCCGACGAGCCTCCCGCGCCGTACCAAGGCCGAGCTCATCGAGCTCGCCACCTCGCTCGGCGTCGAGGACACGTCTCAGAAGACCAAGACGCAGCTCGTCAACGCCATCCGTCGCGCCTCGCGCAACCACTGAACGGAGAGATCCACGTGAAGTTCTTCCATCGCAAGACGCCCTTGGAGCGCGTTGTCGAGAAGATTCCCGGGGGCAGCGCCGTACGAGGTGGCGCCATCACGGCTGCCGGGCTGATCGGCTTGTCGGCGGTCAGCGCCGCGGTGAGCGCGATCCGTGACAGGCAGGGCAGCCGGTGAAGCTCCGGACGCTCGCGGTGTTCGGGATCGGCTACGTGTTGGGGACGAAGGCAGGCCGTGACCGCTACGAGCAGATCGTCGCGGCCGCCAGGCGTGCCGGACAACGGATCGAGCAGTATGGGGACCCTGATGGCGCAGGCGGGTCACGCGTCTCCTGACGGGGGTCCGACGCTCGCCGACGGGGCGGTCGTCAGGGCTCACGTGGTCGCGCGACTGCTGGGCGTTCGGCTGCTCCGGCTGGACGCCACGGTCGTCGTCACCCCGCCGTCGGCACCCGAGACGAGCGATCTCGGGGGGCCCGTCGTGCTCGGCGCCACGGTGAGCCCACGCACCGAGATCGCCCCACTCACGTCGATCGCTCCGTCGACGGCCGTCGACGGAGGACTGCCCGAGGCCGAACGCCTCCTGCGCCTGGCGCGTTCGGAGAGGTCCGGGCGCCGTCACCGCTGACCGTCAGACGAACAGCCTGGAGATCAGGAGCGCCGTGGGCACCGACACGACGGCGATCACCAGCGTCGGCAGGATGAACGAGTGGTTCAGGACGTACCGGCCGATCGTGGTCGAGCCGGTCTGGTCGATCTCCACCGCCGCGAGCTGCGACCCGTTGGCGGGGAGCGTCATGACGCCGCCCATCGCCGGGAGGTAGGCGGCCAACGTCGCGACCGGCACGCCCAGGCTGATCCCGAGCGGGATCATCGTGTTCACCGAGGCCGACTGGCTGGTGGTCGCCGCGGCCACCAGGAACAACCCGATCGCCAGGAACCACGGGGCCTCCTCGGCGATGTCGGTGAGGCCTCCGATCACGGTGTCCTCGTTCCCGGTGATGAACGTGTTCGCCAACCAGGCGATGCCGAGAAGGGCGATGATCGCGGTGAGGCCCGACTTCGTGAGCGGCGCGTCCAGGACGGCGCCGGGCCGCACCTTGCCGACGGCCATCACCGCGAGCGCGACGACGAGCATCACCATGATCAGCAGCGTCGTCAGCGACAGCGTCTCGGTGGTGCCGTCAACCTCGTACGTGGGGAGCAGCTCGTCGAACGCGCCGAGGAGCACGACCGCGAGGACTCCCGCGAAGAAGACGCCGGCTGCGCGCTTGGCCGTCGCAGGCACGTCGGCGCCCTTGTCCTCGCCCGTCTCGGAGGCCGGCGGTTCGATGAGGCCGGCAGCGAGACGTCGCTGGAACTCCGGGTCGTCGGCGAGATCGCGACCGACTCGGCTCTGCACGACCGCCGCCACGATGGTCCCGAGCAGCACGGCGGGGAAGGTGATGAGCAGGATCTCGCCCAGGCTCAGGGCGCCGTCCTCGTCGCCGGTCAGGCCGACGAACGCTGCCATCGCTGCGGCGACGGGGCTCGCTGCCAGCGCGAAGCCCGACACCGCGACCGACGTGGCGAGCGGACGCTCCGGACGGATGCCGCGCTCGTAAGAGACCTCGTAGATCACCGGCAGCAGCGGGAAGATGATGTTCCCCGTGCCCGACCCGGCGCAGAACGCGAACGTGATCAGCGGTGCGAGGTAGTTCACGAGCCTCGGACGTGAGCGGATCACCTTCTCGGCAAGGTGGACGAGGTAGTCGATGCCGCCGGCCGCCTGCATCGCCGATGCCGCCGTGATCACGGCGATGATGACGAGGATGGCGTCGCTCGGGATCTCGCCCGGTGGCGCACCGAACACGAACACGAGGACCAGGACGCCGACCGCACCCCAGAGGCCGAGGCCGACACCACCGAGGCGCACGCCCATGTAGATGGCGCCGACGACCACGAGCGCCTGCAGGATCAGGAGGAAGGTGTCCACGGCGTCCCCTTTCGAGCCTCTGCCGCTCTCGTACGGCCGGGCGAGCTGCTAGTGGGCGAGTGCTTCGAGGAGGAGGGCCTGCGCGAGCGCCATGCGCTCGATCTCCGAAGGGTCGACCGACTCGTCGGGGCCATGGATGTGGGCGTGCTCGGCGTCCTGGGCTCCGATCAGGACGAAGTCCGCCGTCGGAACGGCCTCGTGCAGCGTCTCGAGGAGCGGGATCGACCCGCCCGACCCGACGGTCTGGACGTCCGCGCCGTACGCGGTGGCGAGCGCCTCGCGCATCAAGCCGAAAGCCCGCCCGTCCGTCCCCTGCGAGAACGCAGGGCTCACCTTGTCCGCGTGCACGTCGACCCGCGCGTTCCAGGGTGCGACGGAGCGCAGGTGCGCCATCAGGGCGTCGATCGCGTCGCGGGGGTCCTGCCCGGGCGGGATGCGCATCCCCACCACCGCCCGCGCGCTCGGCTGCAGGACGTTCGACGCCCGGTCGACCGGCACCGCGTCCAGGCCGAGCACACTGACTGACGGCCGGGCCCACAGACGCGAGGCGATCGTGCCCGTCCCTACCAGCCCGACGCCGTCAAGGACGCCGGCGTTGCGGCGCAGCATCTCCTCGGGATAGTCGGCGCCTTCCCAGTCTCCGGACGCGATGCCTTCCACGAGACAGTTCCCCTCCTCGTCGACCAGCGTCGCGAGCATGGTGATCAGCGCCATCAAGGCGTCGGGGGCTGCACCGCCGAAGAGACCCGAGTGCACCGGCTGCTCGAGCGTCCGCACCTCGACCACAGCCTTCACATGACCGCGCAGCCCCACGCTCAGCACCGGCTCGCCGACGGTGAGGTTGCCCATGTCGGCGACGATCATGGCGTCGGCCTCGACCCTGTCCGGATTGGCGGTGACCCAGGCCTCGAGGTGGCTGACGGTCTCCTCCTCACCCTCGACGATGAGACGGACACCGACCGGCGGTCTCCCGTCGAACGCGGCGAGAGTCGCGAGGTGGATCGCGATGCCCGACTTGTCGTCGGCGGCGCCGCGGCCGTACAACCGGCCGTCGCGCCACGTCGGCGCGAACGGGTCGGTCTCCCAGCCCTGCTCGGGGGGAGCCGGCTGGACGTCGTAGTGGGCGTAGAGCACGACCGTGGGCCGTCCCTCGGGCGCCGGGATCTCCGCGGTCACCGCCGGGTAACCGCCGGGGATCTCGGTGATCATCGCTGGCACGCCGTACCGGCCGAACGCGTCGACGACGGACTGCGCCATGGAGTGCACAGGCTCGGGCGGGAAGCCCGGGAACGCGCACGAGGGGATGGCGACCATCGACTCCAGCTCGTCGCGGATGGCGGGCATCAGCGCGGCGATCGTCGTCCGCAGCGAAGAATCGTCCATGGCGCGAACGTAAACCGCGACCCGTCTCTCGGCGCGTCGAGCGCTCCGGCGGTGCGGGTCAGGCGGTCGCGCAGCGGGTCACGAGATCGGCCAGCGCCGTACGCGCCTCGAGCAGCGACGGCCCGTACCAGGTGAGGAGCCGACCGGGCACCAGCACGGTCGGCACACGGGTGAACGCCTCGGGACCGTCGGACGGACCGAAGGGGTACGGCTCGTCGGGCAGCAGCACGACGTCGAGGTCGGCACGGTCGAGGTCTTCGAGCGGGACGTGCGGGTATCGGCCGTCGGCTTGCGCGTACGCGTGCTGCCAACCGAGCCGGGAGACCAGGTCACCGGTGAAGGTGTCGCGTCCGACGACCATCCAGGGGTCGCGCCAGACGGCGACTGCCGCGCGGAGCGCGGGGGCGCCGGTGGTGGGCCGCGAGGGAGCCGCCCACGCGGCTGCGACAGTGTCGAGCCAGCCGGGGACGCCCCAGCCCAGGGCCTCGGCGAACAGTCGCCGCATCGACGCGACCGCTTCGTCGACGGTCTGGATCCTGGTCACCCAGACGGCGACGCCCGCCTCGCGCAGACGTCGGACGTCGAGCTCGCGGTTCTCCTCCTGGTTGGCGACCACCAGGTCGGGAGAGAGGTCGGTGACCGCCCGAAGGTCAGGGTTCTTGGTGCCACGAACCCGGACGACGTCGAGGTCGGCGGGGTGGGTGCACCAGTCGGTCGCGCCCACCAAGGCGTCGCCGCGGGTCGCGGCGATCGCCTCGGTGAGCGACGGAACCAGTGAGACGACACGGCACGCGGTGCGCGGGTGCGCAACCGGGGTGCCGAGGTCGTCGCTGGTCCGGGCGTCCGTGGTCAGGCCTGGTGCCGGCCGTCGGCGTCGCGCTGACGCGGCTCGGTCTCGTCGGCCGGGACCTCGTAGGTCTCGGTCACCTCGACCGTCTCGTCGGTCGCGGCATCGGTGCGAGGGTCGGTCGTGCCGTCGGCGTGCGTGCCGGGCTCGGTCGTGCCGGTGGTGTAGGCACCGGCGTCGGTCGTGCTGTCGGCGTGCGTGCCGGTGTCGGCGGTGCCGTCGGCGTGCGTGCCGGGCTCAGTCGTGCCGGTGGTGTAGGCGCCGGCGTCGGTCGTGCCGTCGGCGTGCGTGCCGGTGTCCGTGCCGGTGGTGTAGTCGCCCTGCGAGTCGGTGGTGTAGTCCCCGCTCGAGTCAGCGACGTAGTCCCCGCTCGCGCCCGCGGCGTAGGCGCCGGCCGGGCGGTCGTCGCGACCGCCGTCGGGATCGAGCTCGTCGGCCCTCGCGAGCTTCTCGTCGACCTCGGAGCGGGTGCGCTGCGCGTGCTCCTGGTGCTCACGCGCCTCACGCTCGCGCTGCTCGGCCGCGACCCGTGCCTCCTCGGCATCGGCGCGTGCTCGCGCCGCCTCGGCATCGCGACGGCTGGCTTCCAGCTGGGTGTCCTGCGCCTGCGCGCGGAGGGCATTGGCCTCCTCGCGCCGCTGTGCGGCTGCACGCTCGCGGCTCTTGCGCTGTGCGGCCAGGGCCGCCAGTGCGATCAACGCCACCACGACGACGGCGATGATGACCCAGACCCACCAGGGAATGTCATCCATGTCGAACTCCTCAAGCCGGGCCGCTCGGGGATGCGGCCGTACGTGTCCGGCACAGTACCCAGTTCTGCCCCCGTTCACCGGTTGCGAGCGCAGGCTCAGACGTTGCGCCGGTATTGGCCTCCGACCTCGAAGAACGCCTCCGTGACCTGCTGGAGCGAACACACCCGTGCCGCGTCCATCAACACGTCGAACGCGTTCTCGTCCGACGCCGCGGCGTCCTTCAGCCGCGCCAACGCTGCCTGTGCCTCGTCGCGGTGTGTCTCCTGGAACGCGTGGACGCGGGCGAGCTGCGACCGCTTCTCGTCCTCGGTCGCGCGGGCGAGCTCGATCGGTCCGTGCTCCCCCCCGGCCCGCGGGTTGCGGAAGGTGTTCACACCGACGATCGGCAGTGAGCCGTCGTGCTTGCGGTGCTCGTACAGCATGGACTCGTCCTGGATGCGGCCACGCTGGTATCCGGTCTCCATCGCACCGAGCACGCCGCCGCGCTCGGTGATCCGGTCGAACTCCTCGAGCACGGCCTGCTCGACGAGGTCGGTCAGCTCCTCGATCACGTACGACCCCTGCTGCGGGTTCTCGTTCATCGCGAGACCCCACTCCTTGTTGATGATCATCTGGATCGCCAGCGCGCGGCGCACGGACTCCTCGGTCGGTGTCGTCACCGCCTCGTCGTAGGCGTTGGTGTGGAGGCTGTTGGCGTTGTCGTAGATCGCGATCAACGCCTGGAGCGTCGTCCGGATGTCGTTGAAGCTCATCTCCTGCGCGTGCAGGGACCGTCCCGAGGTCTGCACGTGGTACTTCAGCTTCTGCGAACGCTCGTTGGCGCCGTACCGCTCGCGCATGGCGACCGCCCAGATGCGGCGCGCCACGCGGCCGATCACGGAGTACTCCGGGTCCATCCCGTTGGAGAAGAAGAACGACAGGTTGGGTGCGAAGTCGTCGATGTCCATCCCGCGGGCGAGGTAGGCCTCGACGTAGGTGAAGCCGTTCGCGAGCGTGAACGCCAGCTGGCTCAGCGGGTTCGCCCCAGCCTCGGCGATGTGGTAGCCGGAGATCGACACGGAGTAGAAGTTGCGGACCTGGCGCTGGACGAACCACTCCTGGATGTCGGCCATCATCCGCAGGCTGAACTCCGTCGAGAACAGGCAGGTGTTCTGGCCCTGGTCCTCCTTGAGGATGTCCGCCTGGACCGTGCCGCGGACGTTGCCGACGGCGTACGCGACGAGGTCGGCGTCCTCCTCCGGCGACGGTTCGCGTCCGTTCTCGTCGCGGAAGCGGTCGCGCTGCTGGTCGATGACGGTGTTGAGGAAGAACGCGAGCACCGTCGGGGCCGGGCCGTTGATCGTCATCGACACCGACGTGGAGGGGGAGACGAGGTCGAACCCGTCGTAAAGCACCTTCATGTCGTCCAGCGTCGCGACCGACACCCCCGAGGTCCCGACCTTGCCGTAGACGTCGGGCCGTTCGCCGGGATCGCGTCCGTACAGCGTGACCGAGTCGAACGCGGTCGAGAGCCGGGTCGCCTCGCCGTCGGACGACAGGAGCTTGAACCGGCGGTTGGTACGGAACGGATCGCCCTCTCCGGCGAACATGCGTGCCGGGTCCTCGCCGTCGCGCTTGAACGAGAAGACGCCCGCGGTGTAGGGGAAGTGGCCGGGCAGGTTCTCGCTGCGCCAGTAGCGCACGAGGTCGCCGTGGTCGGTCGTGCGGGGCAGTGCCACCCTCGGCACCCGCGTGCCGGACAAGGACTCACGGGCCAGTCGCGTGCGGAGCTCGCGGGCGCGCACGGTGACGACCTGCTCGTCGCCCTGGTACGACGCCACCACCGTCGGCCAGTCACGTATCCGGGCTCGCACCTCGTCGGGCAGTGTCGCCGCGGTCGTCTCCGCGAGCGAGCGGGCGTCGTCCGTGCCGAGCCCCGCCGCTGCCAGGTCCTGTGCCGCCGACTCGAGCGCCTGCGCGCGGCGGGCCGTGTCGGCGATGCGCTCGGTGGCGGCGTGGTAGTCGCGGACGGTCTCGGCGATCTCGGACAGGTAGCGAGAGCGGTTCGGGGGGACGATCGCGGCGAACCTGGTCGAGTGGCGCACGTCGACGCGGGGGAGCGCGCCCTCCTCGAGCGAGAGCCCTTGCTCGCCCAGGAGGCGCACGAGCTCTTGGAACAGCGCGGTCACGCCGTCGTCGTTGAAGGTCGCCGCGGACGTCCCGAACACAGGCATGTCCTCGGGTCGGCTGCCGAACGCCTCGCGGTTGCGCACCATCTGCCGCCCGACGTCGCGCAGGGCGTCGGCCGCGCCGCGGCGCTCGTACTTGTTGATCGCCACGACGTCGGCGAGGTCGAGCATGTCGATCTTCTCCAGCTGCGACGCGGCGCCGAACTCCGGCGTCATGACGTACAAGGAGGTGTCGACGAACGGCACGACCGCGGCGTCGCCCTGGCCGATGCCTGGAGTCTCGAGCACCACGAGGTCGTATCCCGCTGCCTTCACGACCGCGATGACGTCGTTCAGCGTGTCGGGGAGCTCGTGGGCCCCGCGCGTCGCGAGCGAGCGGAAGAACGTGTGGACGCCGTCGAGGGCGTTCATCCGAATCCGGTCACCGAGCAGCGCTCCTCCGCCCCGACGACGGGTCGGGTCGACCGCGAGCACGGCGATGCGGAGCTTGTCCTGCTGGTCGATGCGCAGGCGTCGGACCAGCTCGTCGGTGAGCGAGGACTTGCCCGAGCCGCCGGTGCCGGTGATGCCCAGCACAGGCGTCCTCGACGCCTCGGACGCGGCGCGGACGGCGCGGGCGAGCGGACCGTCGAGCCGGCCCTGCTCGGCACCGGTGACAGCGCGCGCGAGCGACACCCGGTCACCCGCGAGCACGGCCTCGGGGTCGGGACGGTGCTGGTCCCACAGGTCGGCGCGGCAGGCCTCGACCACCTCGGCGATCATCCCGGGGAGGCCGAGGCGCTGCCCGTCCTCGGGAGAGAAGATCAGGACGCCGCTCTCACGCAGGCGGGCGATCTCGGAGGGGACGATGACGCCGCCTCCGCCGCCGAAGACCTTGACGTGCCCGGCGCCCCGCTCGGCGAGGAGCTGCACGAGGTACTCGAAGTACTCCACGTGGCCGCCCTGGTAGGAGGAGACCGCGACTCCGTGCGCGTCCTCCTCGATCGCGGCGTCCACGACCTCGACGACCGAACGGTTGTGACCGAGGTGGATCACCTCGCACCCCTGCGACTGCAGGATGCGGCGCATGATGTTGATCGAGGCGTCGTGGCCGTCGAAGAGGCTCGAGGCGGTGACGATCCGTACCCGCAGGGCATCCGCAGTTTCCATAGGACGTAAAATAGTTGGACTTCCAAGTAATGTCGAGTCTCGATAGGGTGAGGTCCATGCCAGAGCGACCCCGACTGCCGTTCGACCCCGTCGAGCGCGCCGGCGAGCTCTGGGAGAGCCACTTCGGTGACGCCACCGCCATGCGGCTCGCGACCTCGGTGATGCGGGTGCAGCAGCTGCTGCTCGCCGAGCTGGACGCGGCACTCAAGCCGTACGCCATCACGTTCGCGCGCTACGAGGTGCTGGTGCTGCTGACGTTCAGTCAGGCGGGCACGCTGCCGCTGAGCAAGATCGGCGAGCGGCTGATGGTGCACCCGACCTCGGTGACGAACGCGATCGATCGGCTCGAGGCCCAGGGGCTCGTCCTGCGTCAGACCGACCCCAGCGACCGGAGGCGGACGCTGGCCTCCCTCACGCCGGCCGGTCGCGAGCTCGTCATCGAAGCGACGGCCGCCTTGACAGCGATCGACTTCGCCGTCGACGGTCTCACCGCACGCGAGCAGGACGACGCGTTCGCCCTGCTGCGGCGGCTGCGTTCGGCCGCCGGTGACTTCCCGGAGAAGGCGCCGGAGAGGTCAGTCAGCGGCTGAGCGACCGGCCCGCTCCACAGCCCGCGTGACCGGGCTGTCCAGCACCCTCGAGTGCAGGTTGACGCTTGATGCCGTGACGCACTAGGTTCGCCGCGGGTCGGCCGTCGTGCCGCACCGTTCGGGGGCTCGACGAGAGGTCGAGGTAGGGGTGACGGAGGCGACGTGAGGGTTGCACGAAAGAACGACCCTGTGACCCCGCTGGAGGCGCTCACCTTCGCCACCGCAGTCATCGGGCCGCCATGGGCGCTCGGCGTGCTCATCGCCTCGCTCTACGTCGCGGGACCGGCCTTTTTGCTCCTGCTGGTCCCGGTGGCGTTCCAGCCCGTCTCCCTGCTCGCCGGAGCGGCGGCCGTCGTCGCCGTCACCGCACTGGTCGTGCGGGTGCAGGACCGGTGGACGCGACCGGAGATCGCGCTCGTGTCCTCCGGGCTGTTCGCGGCGGCGTTGTGGTTCTCCCCCGTGGCGCTCGTGGGTGACCTTGATCCCGGCGCCGTGCTCGGACTGATCCTCGTCGTCCTGGCCGTCGCCTTCGGCCCGATCCCGCTGTGCTTCTGGTCGGCCACGCGTGCGGCGCGCTCGATGCGGATCGGGGTGCGCGACCCGGCGGCGGCGTCGTGGTTGCGTGATGCTGTCGCCTGGGGCATGTCTCGGTTCGAGATGATCCGCGCGCGGGCCCTACGCCCCCCGGGCCTCGGGCAGGTCCGGGAACGGCGGTGACCGACGAGCGAGGAGAGTGCCGATGACGACGCCCTACACGATCACCCGCGTCGGCGACGCGTACCTCGTCTCGACGCGCGACGTGAACTGGGTGCTCGTCGAGGACGGGCACGACCTCACGCTCATCGACGGCGGCTATCCCGGGAACACCGTCGACGTGGAGCGCTCCATCCGCGATATCGGGCACCAGGTGCGCGACATCCGCGGGATCCTGCTCACCCACGCGCACGTCGACCACCTCGGTGGCGCGGCGCGTATCGCCTCCCGGCACTCGATCGACACGTGGACCGGGCCCGTCGAGGTCCCGCACGCGCGCCGCGACTACCTCCAGCAGCTGTCACCGGCGCGGCTCCCGCTGGTGCTGTGGCGTCGGGGCGCCCTCGGGTGGCTGCTCGACATCACCCGGCTCGGCGGCACCGACCGCGGCGGCATCGACCAGGTGGGCGCCTACGACGCATCCCGGCTCGACCTGCCCGGCTCTCCGGTGGCCGTACCGACGCTCGGACACACCGACGGCCACACCTCGTACCTGATCCCCGGCTCGGGCGTCCTGGTGAGTGGTGACGCGCTGATCACAGGTCACCCCGTCTCGCGGCTCCGGGGGCCACAGCTGATCGTCCGCCCGTTCTCCCACGACCGCGACGCGACGGTCGACTCGCTCGACGCGATCGCGAGCGTCGATGCCGGCACGATCTTCCCCGGGCACGGCGCCGTATGGGCGGGGAGCATGCGGGACGCAGCCGGTCAGGCGCGGGCGACCGCCGGACCCTGGCGTCCCTGACATCAGGGGATCTACGCAGCCTGCTCAGGTCGACAGCAGTCGAGAAGACTGTTAGAAAGGACAGGCAGCCCTATTCAGTGGTCAAACAGCGCGCCACGTTCTCGCACTTGTGAACGGAGCGTGGC
Source organism: Mumia sp. zg.B17 (assembly GCF_019550915.1). Taxonomy (GTDB): domain Bacteria; phylum Actinomycetota; class Actinomycetes; order Propionibacteriales; family Nocardioidaceae; genus Mumia. Next base: position 197,097 of record NZ_JAHWCI010000008.1, on the reverse strand, counting down.
ATGTCTGTTAGCGCAACGACCCTCGACCGCCCGCACGCTCTTCCTCGCGATCTGAGCCGCGAAGAGCGCCGGACCGTGACCACCGAGCTGTGCGAAGCCCTTGCCGACTGCAACGAGGCCCACCGCGACCTGCTCCAGGCGCGTCTGGTCGAGGTCAACATGGGCGTGGCCCGTGCGGTCGCCTCCCAGTACCGCAACCGCGGTGTCGACCTCGACGATCTCGAGCAGGTCGCCTACGTCGGCCTGGCCAAGGCCGCCCGCGGGTTCGACCCCGCGCGTGGACACGACTTCCTCACCTACGCCGTCCCGACGATCCGCGGCGAAGTGCGCCGCTGGTTCCGAGACAGCTGCTGGATGGTGCGTCCGGTACGGCGCGTCCAGGAGACCCGCGCCCAAGTCGTGGCCTGCGTCGAAGAGCTGGTCCAGACGCTCGGCGAGACCCCGACCCCAGAGGCTGTGGCACAGCACCTCGCGCTGCCGGTCGAGGAGGTCAACGAGGCGATGGCTGCCGACGGCTGCTACCACCCCTCCTCGCTGGACTCGCCCGGCATCAACGGCGTGGGGTCGCTCGCCGACGTCCTCGGCGAGACCGACGACGCGTTCGCGCGGGCGGAGGAGAAGGCCTCGCTCGCGCCGTTGGTGCGCAGGCTGAGCGACCGTGATCGCGAGACGCTGGCGTTGCGCTACTTCCACCAGTGGACCCAGGAGCAGATCGCGGGGCGGCTCGGCGTCACTCAGATGCAGGTCTCCCGGATCCTCAGTCGCATCATCGCCCAGCTCCGCGAGCAGCTCGGCGACGGCACGCTGGCGGCGTAGCCGTCCATCGCATGAGGTTCCGTACGGTCTCGCGCAGCGAGCGTGGATGGAGCCGCCGACGGGTGGGTCAGGGGTTTCGGTACCTCGATGAGCAGGGGCATCCCCTTGGCGGGGAGGACCGGGCCCGTTGCGAGTCGCTCGCGATCCCGCCCGCGTGGGAGGACGTCTGGATCTGCCGGTGGCCCTCGGGGCACCTGCAGGCCACAGGCATCGATGCTGCCGGGCGGGTCCAGTACCTGTACCACCCGCTGTGGCGCGAGCGCATGGAGCGGCAGAAGCACGAGCGCGTGCTCGACGTCGCGCACCGCCTTCCCGAGGGCCGTGAGCGGGTGCTGCGCGACCTCGACGCGGCGGGCGTGCCCCGCGACAAGGCGCTGGGGGCGGCCTTCCGGCTCCTCGACCGCGGTCTCTTCCGGGTGGGCAACGACCGCTACGCCGCCAACGGAGGCGGGTACGGACTGGCCACCCTGCGCAAGGACCACGTCACGCTCCGCCGTGACAGGTCGACGATGGAGTTCGCCTACGAGGGCAAGTCCGGCGTCTCGCAACGCATCCAGGTCACCGACCCGCTCACCTACGAGGTGGTCGGGCCGATGCGTCGCCGCCGAGGCGGGGAGACGTTGCTGGCCTTCCAGGAGAGACGGCGTTGGACCGAGCTCTCCAGCCCCGACGTCAACGCGTACCTGCAGGAGCGGGTGTGTGCCGACATGACGGCGAAGGACTTCCGCACCTGGCACGCCACCGTCCTCGCCGCGGTGTCCCTCGCGTCGAAGGACGAGGCGTCGCGCACGGCGGCTGCACGGCGACGCGCGGTCGCCTCCACCATGCGTGAGGTCTCCGACGTGCTCGGCAACACGCCCACGGTCGCGAGGTCGTCGTACGTGAACCCTCGCGTGATCGAGCTCTTCGAGGACGGCGTGACCGTCGCGCCGACGCTGCGCATGCTCGGACCGCGGATCGACGAGGAGCGCGACCGCCCGACGCTGGAACGCGCCGTCCTCAACCTGCTGACCGACGAAGCCTGACCGACGAACGAGGAGGAGCGCACCATGCCGAAGACACGCAAGGACGGACAGCCCCGCAAGGAGGAGCTCCCCGCCCCGATCCGCCGATCGAGCGCCAAGGCGCAGCGGACGTTCGCCAAGGCGCACGACTCCGCCGCGGAGGAGTACGGAGAGGGCCGACGGGCGCACCAGGTCGGGTACGCAGCGCTGAAGCACAGCTTCGAGAAGGTCGGCGACCACTGGGAGCCGAAGGACGACCGAGGGCCGTCGGACGCCCAGGCACGCGGCGGGCGCGGCACGAACCGTCCCACCGCCGGGGGTGTCGACGCCAACGCCAGCAAGAAGCACCTGTACGACCTGGCGCGCCGCCTCGACGTGTCCGGTCGCTCCCAGATGACCAAGGACGAGCTCGTCACAGCGATCCAGCGGGCGAACGACCGGGCGAACGCCGACGCGCGGGCCGGATCCTGACGCACGCATGGTTCCCGGGCTTCCGGGCACCCGCTGCACATGACTGCCACGATCGAGAAGGTGCAGGAGGAGACCGGCTTCGGGCTGCTCGGCCGGTCGGAGCAGGTACTGCCCGAGCAGCGGTGCGGGGTGAGGGTGGTGGCGACCGCTCAGACCGGTGACGATGGGGGCGCACGACCGAAGACCGAGCCCGAAGGCGACGACCCCGTCACCGACCCCCGGACCGACCCGCGCACGAACCCCGGTTCCCCGCGGCCCAACGAGCCGCAGCCGGAAGAACCGAACGAGCCCGGTCTCGCCCCAGGCGAGTCCGACGAGAGGAGCACGTGATGCCCAACGCTGCGAAGCTGGCGTACCGCCCCATCGGACTGATCTCCGGCATGGCCGGAGGCATGATCGCCGGGATGATCTTCAAGCAGGTCTGGAAGCGGATCTCCGACGAGGACGAGACGCCCGACCCGCTCGCGGAGTCCTCCTACGGCTGGCGGGAGCTCCTGCTCGCGTCGGCGATCCAGGGCATGATCTACGCGGTCGTGAAGGCCAGCATCGACCGGGCCGGTGCCCGCGGGTTCCAGCGGGTCACCGGAGCGTGGCCGGGCTCCTGACCCCGTCCGCGACGTCGTCCAGGACGGCCTCCCAGTCGGCGAGAAACCGTTCGAGGCCGAACCTCGCGCGCGCACGTTCCCGCGCGGCCGCCCCGGTCTCCTCGGCGAGCATCGGCTCGGCGACGAACCGGGCGGCCGCGTCGCGCATCGCCCGCGGGTCGGCGGAGGTGACGCCGCCGTCGCCGACCGCGCGGGGTGCCTCCGTGCCCGCGAAGGCGACAACCGGCAGCCCGAGGAACATCGCCTCGATCAGCGACAGGCCGAGAGAGGTCCATCGCGCGGTGTGGACGTACACGCGCCGGCGGGCCACCTCGTCGTGCATGATGTCCTGCGGGAGGTCCTCGTACGTCCAGACCCGGCGGGCCCAGTCGGCCTCTGCGAGCGGCGTGACGCCCATCCCGAACACGTCGAGAGGAACCGACTCGGCGATGGTGGGGAGGAGGTCGGTCCCGAGCACCCGCGTGCGGCGCACCGGTTCGTTCATGACGACCGCCGCGCGAGGCCACTCCCCGCTGTAGCGGTGCCCGGGATCGACGACGCCGTGCTCGACGACGTGCGTCGGTGTCGTGCCGCAGTCCCAGTACGCACGGTTGAAGGGCGTGACATGGACGATCGGCACGTCGGGACGGTCGGCGAGCGGGTGGACGCTCCGGACGGCGTCGCCAGGGGGAGTGTTGTGCTCGACGTAGACCGCCGGGACGTCCTCGCCGGCACGCAGGCCGGTCCAGCTCCGCAGCAGCTGCTCCTCGTGCGGTCGTTGCAGGACCACGAGGTCGAACGGCGTCGTGGCGAGCTCGTCGGCGGTCACCTCCCGGACGGAGCCCGGCCAGTCCCACGTGCGTGCGCGCCCGCGTCCGTCGGCGTCGCGCTCGGCGTTGACGGGGACGAGGTACTCGTGGGGCCCCTGGAGGAACGACGTCGCCCACGAGCCGTGGACGTGCCAGATCAGGACGCGCATGCCGGCCTCCCCAGTCCGTGGAAGTCCCATCCCGCAGCTCGCCACTTGTCCGCGTCGAGGCAGGTCCGGCCGTCGACCACCACCGGAGCGGTGACCTCCTCGCGGAGCGCCACCGGGTCGAGCGCGGTGTAGTCGTCCCAGGCGGTGAGCACGGTGACGACGTCGGCGTCGGCGCAGGTCTCCTCGACGGAGGACGCGTACGTGAGGTGGTCGGCCACGCGTGCGGCCTGCGCGGCGGCACGCGGGTCGTGCACGCGGACCTCGGCACCGAGGCGGTGGAGGGTCGTCGCGACGTCGAGGGCGGGTGAGTCCCGGACGTCGTCGGAACCGGGCTTGAACGCGATCCCGAGGACTGCGACTCGTCGTCGCTCTCCCCACACGCCACGCACCAGGTCGACGGTACGGGCCCGCTGCCTCATGTTGACGAGGTCGACGTGGTGCAGGAGCGCGGCGGACTCCACGTCGAGCTCGTGCGCTCGCGCGACGAACGCGCGCGTGTCCTTGGGCAGGCAGCTCCCGCCGTAGCCGAGACCGGGCTGGAGGACGTCCGGGCCGATCCTGGGGTCGGCCGCCAGCACACGGACGAGGTCGTCGACGTCGGCGCCGGCACGCTCGCACACCTCTGCGAGGACGTTCACCACGGAGATGCGTGCCGCCAGCATGACGTTGGCCGAGACCTTGGCGAGCTCGGCGGTCCGCAGGTCGGTGCGGATGATCGGCGTCCCTTGACGCCCCCACCGCGCGTAGACCTCGGTGAGGACCGCGTACGCCGCGTCGTCGTGCACGCCGAGGACGAGCCGGTCGGGGTGGAGCGAGTCGTCGACCGCGTGCCCCTCGCGCAGGAACTCGGGGTTCCACGCGACGGAGACCGGCACGTCAGCCTCGCCGGCCATCAGCCAGGCCAGGTCGTCGGCGGTGCCGACGGGGACGGTGGAGCGTCCGACCACCAGGCACTCGCGGCTCGCGTGGCGGGCGACCTCGACCGCCGACGTACGCAGGGCGCTCAGGTCGGCGGCCCGTCCCCCGCGCTCCTGGGGTGTGCCGACGCAGAGGAAGTGGACCTCCGCGTCCGCGACGTCGGCGACGTCGTGGGTGAAGACGAGGCGTCCGCTCGCGACCCCGGAGCGGAGCAGGTCGGCGAGGCCCGGCTCGTGGAACGGGACGCGCCCCTCGGCCAGTGCGGCGAGGCGCTCCCGATCGACGTCGTACGCCACCACCTCGTGACCCGCCGCCGCGAGGCAGGCGGCGTGGGTCGCGCCCAGGTATCCCGTCCCGATCACCGATGTCTTCACGGCCAGGCGGTTCCCGGCACCCGGGTGGTTATGCGTGGAGAAGCGTTTCCCGGCCGTGGTTCGGGGAACCCGACCGCCATGAAGGTCCTCGGAGTGAACGCCCTCTTCCACGACCCCTCGGCAGCCCTCGTCGTCGACGGGTCCGTCGTCGCCGCCGCGGAGGAGGAGAGGTTCAGCCGCCGCAAGCACGGCAAGCGCCCGGTCCCGTTCGCCGCGTGGGAGCTGCCGGAGCAGGCGATGCGCTGGTGCCTTGCCCACGCGGGCCTGAAGCCGTCCGACCTGGACGCCGTCGCCTACGCCTACGACCCGGCACTGGCAGAGCCGATCGACGCGCTCGGTCTGCACGACCCGTGGGACGACCTGCGCCAGACGTACGCCGACCGCGCCCCCGCCTTCCTGGCGGCCGCGCTCCCGGGGCTCGACCCCGACGACGTGCGCTTCGTGCCGCACCACGTCGCGCACGCCGCATCGGCCGGTCTGGCGCTGACCGACGGGCACGCCGACGTGCTCGTCCTCGACGGGCGTGGTGAGGCCACCAGCCACCTCGCCGGACGGTATGAGGGAGGGGTCCTCCACCCGCTCGCGGGGCAGCGGCTCCCGCACTCGCTGGGCCTGCTCTACGAGGACCTCACCGAGCACCTCGGCTTCCTCCGCAGCAGCGACGAGTACAAGGTCATGGCCCTCGCCTCGTACGGCACGCCGCGGCACGCCGACGCCCTGCGCGAGCGCGTCCACGCCGACGGCGAGGGCGGGTTCGTCACCGAGCGTGTCGACTGGTCGGCGATCGCGAAGCAGCGTGCCGCCGACGAGCCGTGGACCCGCGACCACGCCGACCTCGCCGCGAGCGCCCAGCGCGTGCTGGAGGACACGGTGATCGACCTCGCGCGGTGGCTGCACGGACAGACCGGCGGCGACCGCCTGGCGCTCGCCGGCGGTGTCGCCCTCAACTGTGTCGCCAACACCAGGATCTTCGCCGAGACGCCGTACGAGCACGTGCTGCCGCAGCCGGCAGCGGGCGACGCGGGCACGGCTCTCGGGGCGGCGCTGACCGTCGCGGCCGAGCACGGACCGACGCGACCTGTGCCCGGGGCCGACCTGGGGCGGCGGTTCGACGACGACGAGATCGAGCAGGCCCTGCGGGCCGCCCACTGGCCGGCGGAGCGGCCCGACGACCTGGCGGGCATGGTCGCCGACACGCTTGCCGAGGGCGGCATCGTCGCATGGTTCCAGGGGGCGAGCGAGTTCGGCCCGCGGGCGCTCGGACATCGTTCGCTGCTCGCTGACCCGCGCGACCCGCAGAACCTCGACCGTCTCAACGCGGTCAAGGGCAGGGAGAGCTTCCGCCCCGTGGCGCCGATGGTCCTGGAGGACCGGGCGCCCGACATCTTCACCCGGGGCCCGCTGCCGTCCCCGCACATGCTCTTCGTCCACGACGTCCGGCCGCCGTGGCGCGAGCGGATCCCGGCGGTCGTCCACGTCGACGGCACGGCACGCGTCCAGACGGTCGACCGGACGCGGACGCCGCGCCTCGCCGCGCTGCTCGAGGCCTTCGAGGAACGGACCGGCGTGCCCGTGCTCGTCAACACCAGCCTGAACACCGCCGGGCGGCCGATGGTCGACTCGCCGCGCGACGCGCTGGAGCTGTTCGGGTCGGCCCCGGTCTCGATGCTGGTGATGGGCCCGTACGTCCTCACGCGTCCGACACCGGACACCGCCGCACAGAGGGATCGGTGAGCGCCGTGCGGCAACCGGTCGTGGACACGACGGTCGTCGTCCCCACCGTCGGACGTCCGTCGCTCGCGCGCGTGCTCGCGACGTTCCTGGCGCCCCCGCGCCCGGGTGTGGCGGCCGTCGTGGTGGTGGATGATCGGCCGGCTGACGACGACCGTCCGTTGCAGGAGGTTGTAGCGGCGCTCCCGCCGGACGGGAGCCGGTCGTGGTTGAGCGTCGTCCGCTCGTACGGTCGTGGGCCGGCGGCGGCGCGCAACCTCGGCGCAGCGGAGGCCTGGACGACGTGGATCTCCTTCCTCGACGACGACGTCGAGCCGGAGGCGGCGTGGACCGCGCGCCTCGTCGAGGACCTCGACGGCCTCGCCCCGGACGTGGCGGGAACTCAAGGTCGGGTCGAGGTCCCGCTGCCGACCGACCGACGACCGGACGACTTCGCGCGCGCGACGGCCGGCCTCGCGACGGCGCGGTGGATCACCGCCGACATGACCTACCGACGCACAGCCTTCGTCGCCGTCGGAGGATTCGACGAGCGCTTCCCGCGGGCCTACCGAGAGGACGCCGACATGGCGCTGCGGATGAGGGCGAACGGTGCGCAGCTCGTCCGTGGTGCGCGCACCGTGGTGCACCCGGTGCGCACCGAGCGCGCAGGGGTGAGCGTGCGTGCGCAGCGGGGCAACGCCGACGACCGGTTGATGCGTGCGCTGCACGGACCGCGTTGGCGCACCCTCGCCGAGGCTCCACCGGGACGGCTCGTCCGGCACCTCGCGATCACGGCGCTCGGCGCGGGCGGCGCGCTGGCCCTGGCAGCGGGGCGCCGACGCACAGCGGTGGCCGCCCTCGCGGGATGGGCGGCGGGCACGTCCGAGCTCTTCCTGGCGCGCTGGCTCCCCGGGTCGCGCTCACGCGCCGAGACGGTCCGCATGCTGTGGACCAGCGCCGTCATCCCGCCGACCGCGAGCTGGCACGCCCTGCGCGGAGCGGTCCTGCACCGTCGGGTGGAGGCCTGGCCGGATCGTCGATGGCTGGTCCTCTTCGACCGCGACGGGACGCTGGTGCACGACGTCCCCTACAACGGGGACCCCGAGAAGGTCGACCCGGTCGAGGGGGGCGCCGAGGCCCTGCAGAGGCTGCGCGGCGCCGGCGCGTACGTCGGGATCATCACCAACCAGTCAGGCGTCGGGCGGGGGTTCCTCGAGCGTGAGCAGGTCGACGCCGTGAACCGCCGGGTCGAGCAGCTGCTCGGGCCGTTCGACGTCGAGAAGATCTGCCCGCACGCCCCCGAGGACGGGTGCGCGTGCCGCAAACCCGCGCCGCGGATGGTGCTGGAGGCGTGCGCAGCGCTGGGCGTGCCCGTCGAGCGGTGCGTCGTGATCGGGGACATCGGTGCCGACGTCGAGGCGGCCCGGGCCGCGGGCGCGCGCGGGATCATGGTCCCGAACGACGTCACGCGTCCCGAGGAGGTCGCGGCAGCAGCGTTCGTACGACCAGATCTTCGCTCCGCGGTCGACGAGGTGCTGAAGTGGGTGGCGCAGGTGCGCTGACCTGCTCGCGGACCCAGGCGGCGGTCCGGGCGAGACCGTCGTCGAGGTCGACCTCGGGCTTCCAGCCCAAGGTCTCGCCGGCGCGCGTGATGTCGGGACAGCGCCGCGCCGGGTCGTCCTCCGGGAGGCCGACGTGCACGACCGGCGACCGGGAGCCGGTCACGGCGAGGACGCGCTGTGCCAGCTCCAGCACCGTGATCTCGTGCGGGTTGCCGACGTTGACCGGTCCGGGCTCGTCCGCCGTCGCCATCGCCACGAGCGCACGCACGGTGTCCTCGACGTAGCAGAACGACCGCGTCTGGGAGCCGTCCCCCTGGATGGTGAGCGGCTCGCCGCGCAGCGCCTGGGCCAGGAACGTCGACACCACCCGGCCGTCGTCGAGCCCCATCTGAGGACCGTAGGTGTTGAAGATGCGGACGACGCCGACGTCGAGGTCGAGCGAGCGCCGGAACGCGAACGCGGCAGCCTCCGAGAAGCGCTTGGCCTCGTCGTACACCGCGCGTGGCCCGATCGGGTTCACGTTGCCCCAGTAGGCCTCGTGCTGCGGGCTGACCTGCGCGTCGCCGTACACCTCCGACGTCGAGGCCAGCACGAAGCGCGCGCCGTCGGCGGCTGCGGCCTCGAGCGCGCGCAGCGTCCCGACGCTGCCCGTGCGCAGCGTGTGCACCGGCATCCGCAGGTAGTGCACGGGCGACGCCGTCGCCGCGAGGTGCATGACGACGTCCACGGCACCCTGCTCCGCACGGATCGCAGGGAGGTCGACCTCGACGACGTCGGTGATCAGGAGACGGAAGCGGGGGTTCGTGCCGGCACCGGCGACGTTGGCCGCCGACCCGGTGGACTCGTCGTCCACGCAGGTGACCCGGGCGCCGTGCGACAGCATCGCCTCGCACAGCGCGGAGCCGAGGAAGCCGGCTCCGCCGGTGACGAGCACGTGTGCGTCGTCGAGGTCGCGCTGCCGGGTCATCGGTTCCCTCATGCCTGCGGGGTACCCGCGGACGGGGGGCGCATGCCCTGGGCGAGAGCGGCCTCCGCCGCCGCGACGACCTCGGCGACCTCGATCGAGCCCAGCACGGGGTCGATCAGGGCACCGTGCGGATCCCCCTGGTAGGAGGCGCCGCCGGTGTCTCCGCGCCAGAGGACCCGGTGCGTATGCCCGGGGGGCGGACCCCACGTCGTGGGCGACGTGGGCCCGAACAGCGTGACGGACGGCGTGCCGAAGGCCGGGGCGAGGTGAGCCACGCCGGTGTCGGAGGAGAGCACCAGCCGGGCCGAGGCGACCAGGGCGGCCAGGTCGCGTACGTCAGTGGTGCCGGCGAGCACGGACTCCGGCGGGAGGGAGGCGCCGGCGGCCACCTCCCGGGCGAGCGTGCGCTCGGCGGGGGAACCGGTGACCACCACGTCGCCGTGGGCGGCCATCCGCGCGGCGACCTCCGCCCAGCGTTCCGCGGGCCACCGGCGGGACCCGGCCGCGGCTCCGGGATGCACGACCACCGCCGCGCGAGCCAAGGGCTCCGGCAGCTCTGGAGAGATGCGGGCGTCGTCGGGGTCGGCGCTGACCCCGAACGTCTCGCGGACGAGGCGGCACCACCGCGCGCGCTCGTGCTCCGTGTCGTCCCACACCGGCCCCACGGTTCCGGTGGTCACGTCCGCGAAGCCGGCCAGGCGGCCGGGACGCGTCGCGCGGAGGAGCCGGTGGCTCTGCGGGCCCTTCCCGTGGAGGTTCACGGCCAGGTCCGCGCCGTGGACCGCCTCGGGAAGCGGATCGAGCCCCTGGTGGGCAACGACCGCGTCGACGAGTCCCGCGTCGCGGAGGAGCCCACCGACGTCGCGGGGACCGAGGAGGGTGACGGAGGCGTCGGGGAGAGCGCCGCGCAGTGCCCGGAGGGCGGGTACGGCGGCCAGGAGGTCGCCGAGCCCGAGTGCCCGCAGCACCACCACCCGCGTGGGGTGAGGTGCTGCGGGCGGCGGCGTCATGGCCACGAGGGCTCGACCGACGGTGTCACGACGAGCTCCCGGACCTCGCACCCGGCAGGCGTCTCCAGCGCGAAGAGCACGGCCCGCGCGACGTCCTCGGGTGCGTTGAGCATCGCGTCGGCTGGAGGCTTGTACTGCTCGGTGCGCCCGTCGAAGAATGCCGTCTGCATCCCGCCCGGGACGAGCATCGTCACACCGACGTCTCCGGCGAGCTCGGCGGCGAGTGCTCGGCTGAAGCCGACGACGCCGAACTTCGACGCGCAGTACGCCGTCGCATCGGGAAGGGCGCGCAGCCCGAGCGTCGAGGCGACCGTCACGATGCGACCCCGCTCGGTCCGCAGCGACGGCAGGGCGGCTCGGACGACGGCTGCCGTGCCGAGCAGGTTCACGGCGATCACGCGCTCCCAGTCCGCGAGCGGCACGTCCTCGAGCTTGCCGCAGGCGTCGGTGCCGGCGCACGTGACGACCCCGTGCAGACCGCCTGTGCGCTCGATCGCCTCCTCCACGGCCCGGGTCGCGGCGCCGGTGTCAGCCAGGTCGACCACGGTGTGGTCGTACGGCGAGTCGGGGGCGACCCGGTCGAGGACGTACGGTCGCCCGCCGGCCTTGTCGACCGCTGCGGCGACCGCCGCTCCGAGGCCCGAGGCGCCTCCGGTGACGAGAACGGTTCCTACACTCATCGCTTCTCCTCTCGTGGACGTTCGTCCGGATGCCGCTCAGGCGTTCCGGTTGGCGGCCGCGACCAGGCCGGTCGTGGAGCGCCCGCTCAGGTAGGGGAGCACCATGCTCCGCCCGCCCCACCGGTCCAGGACCTGCTGCTCGGGCAGCGGTCCGCCGGCGTAGTCGCCGCCCTTGACCCACAGGTCGGGTCGGATCTCCTGCAACGCGGCGTCCGGCCGGTCCTCCTCGAAGACGACGACGGCGTCCACGCAGGCCAGCGACGCGAGCACGCGCGCCCGGTCGCGGGCCGGGACCAGTGGTCGGCCCGGGCCCTTGAGCCCGCGGACGGAGGCGTCGGAGTTGAGCAGCACGACGAGGCAGTCACCCAGCCGGCGTGCAGCCTGGAGGGTGGCCACGTGGCCGGCGTGCAGCAGGTCGAAGCACCCGCCGGTGGCGACGACGACACCGCCGCCTGCGCGGACCCGGGCGACGGTGTCGCGCGCTGTGGAGCCGTCGTGGTGGGACGGGACGTCGTCCGAGGGTGTCGGAGTGGCGTCGGCGCCGTACGCCGTCGCCCCGCCCGCGGCGACGAAGCCTGCCGCCGCCCGGGCGGCGTGCTCGACGGCCTCGGACATCAGGTCACCCCGCGCGAGCCGTACGGTCGCCGAGGCAGCGAACCTGTCGCCAGCGCCGCACGTGTCCTCGCCTCGGACGGGGTCGACGACGAACACCGCGGGCGGCGCGTCGCCCTGGACCAGGAGCGCGCCGCGCTCCCCGAGCGTCACGGCGAGCGCGCGGGTGCCCAGCCGCTCGCGCACCCGGCGGGCGGCGTCTCCGACCTCGCCGATCCCTGTGGGCTCACTGCCGTCGAGCCGTGCCAGCTCGCTCTGGTTCGGCAGGCACAGCCACGTGCTGTCGGCCGGCCTCCCTCCACGCGGGTGCGGGTCCCAGACGACCGGGACCCGCTCGGCGGCCCGGGCGACGAGCTCCCGCAGAGCGGGAAGGGATGTCAGCCCGCGGCCGTAGTCGGCGACGAGCACGGCGTCGGCGGCACTCACGGCGGCCTCCAGGTCGGCGGGCGGCGTCTCCCAGCTGCCGCTCGTGCCGCCGGTGTCCAGCCGCACGAGCACCTGACCGGCGGCCAGGACGCGCCGCTTCACGGGCGTCCCCCCGTCGGACGGCAGGGCTACGACCTCCACCTCCGGCGGGAGAAGGGCACGAAGACGGTCGGCGTCGGCGTCGTTGCCGAGCGGTGTCGCGAGGACGACGCGCGCACCGTCGGAGGCGGCGAGGGCCGCGGCAAGCGCGGCGCCGCCGGGGCGCGGTCGCTCGACCGGGTCGTCGACGACGGCCACCGGTGCATCGGGGGACAACCGCGAGGCCCGTCCGTCGAGGTCGACGTCGAGCATGGCCTCCCCGACGACCAGCACGCGCGGCGTCACCGCTGCGCCTCGTCGTCGACCCGGCCCGACGAGTCGCTCTCTGCGAGGCGCTCATCGAACGCCTCGCAGAGGAGGTGCAGCGCGACCAGGTGCATCTCCTGGACCGTGGCGGTCGACTTCGCGTCGATGGCCACCACCGCGTCCGCCACCTCGGCGAGGGGGTTCGGGGCGGGCCCGGTCAGGGCCCAGACGTCCAGACCGCACGCCCGGGCGCGTTCAGCGGCCGCGACGACGTTGGGGCTGGAGCCGCTGGTCGAGAGCGCGACCAGGATGTCGCCCGGCCGACCGTGCGCCTCGACCTGTCGGGCGAACAGCTCCTCGGGCGGGTAGTCGTTGGTGATGGCGGTCAGGCTGGACGTCTCCGCGCTCAGGCAGATGGCCGAGAACGGACGGCGGTCACCCTGGTAGCGGCCGACGAGCTCAGCGGTCAGGTGCTGGGCCTGCGCGGCGCTCCCGCCGTTGCCGACCGCGAGGAGCCGCCCTCCGGAGGTCAGCATCGGGACCATCGCGGCGCCCCAGGACTCCAGGACCGCGCAGCCCTCGTCGAAGGTGTCGAGCGCCTCTCGCAGGTGGGCGACGTGATCGGTGGTCGTCATCGCGGGACCACCTCTCCACGGCCGGCGACGACCAGGGCACGCAGCGCCTCCTCCGTCCGCCGGGAGACGTCCTCCCAGGCGTACGCCGCGGCGCGCGCCGCACCGGCGTGGCCGTAGGCCTTGCGTCGGGCCGGGTCGGCGAGGAGGCCCGCCAGCGCCTCGGCGAGCGCTGCCGGGTCGCGCGGCGGGACGAGCTCGCCGGTGACACCGGGCTCGATCGTGTCGAGGAGGCCGCCCACGGCCGTGCCCACGACAGGGCGCCCGCAGGCCATGGCCTCGAGCGGCACGATCCCGAACGGCTCGTACCAGGGTGTCGAGACCACGACGTCGGCGGCGGCGAACACCTCGGGCATCCGCTCTCGAGCGACGCCGCCGTGGAAGACGACGCGGTCCTCGACCTGGTGCTCGGCGGCGATGGAACGAAGTCGCTCGACCTCCGGGTCGAGGTCCAGCCCGTCGCGCGACGGGCCTCCGACGACGTGCAGCTCGACCTCGGGGAGCCGACCCAGGGCAGCGACGACGTCAGCGACTCCCTTGCGCTCGACGAGCCGCCCGACGCTGAGGATCCGCGGACGGATCGGCGACTCCGCCGGGCGGGGTCGGAAGAGACCGGTGTCGACGCCGCACGGGACCACGCGGACACGCGCCGGGTCCGCCCCCATCGCCACCAGCTCCCGCACCTCGTCGGTGCAGGTGGCGACGACGAGGTCCACCGAGCGACAGAGCTCCGCCTCGATGTCGAGGCGGGCGGGAGGGCTCGTGTCGGCGCTGCCCTGATGGCGACGTTTGACCGTGCCGAGCGCGTGGAAGGTCTGGGCCACCGGGATGCCGACACGTCGCGCGGCCCACGTGGTGGCAGCGCCGCTCATCCAGAAGTGCGCGTGGACCACGTCCGGCGGGTCCTCGTCCCAGCGCTGGGCCAGGTAGGCGGCGAAGTCCTCCATGAACGGCCACAGGTCGTCCTTCGGCACCTCCGTAGGCGGGCCGGCAGGGACGTGCTCCACGACGTAGCCGCTGGGCGTGAGGACTCGGTCGGCGAGACGGGGCGAGTCACGGCGGGTGTAGACGACGACGTCGTTGCCACGTGCCGCCAGCCCGGCCGCGAGGGCGTCCACGTGAACGTTCTGACCGCCGGCGTCGACGCCTCCCAGCGTCGCCAGCGGACTCGCATGCTCCGAGACCATCGCGATCCTCATGCGTGTACCTCGTTTTTCCTAGGAGGGGGATTCGTCGCGGCGGATGAGGTGCCGCGGCCGTTCGTCCGTCGCAGCAGCTCTTCGAGCGCCTCCACGACGTCGGTAGCCGTCACCGACCCGAGGCAGGGGTGGTTCGGCACCGGGCACTGCACAGCCCGCGTCCCGCGGCACGGCGCCTGCTGATCACCCAGGACGGCGAGCGGGACACCGTACGGCGCCCACCGGCGCAACGGCACCGTCGGCGCGAAGAGCGAGACGACGGGTGTGCGGGTCGCCGCTGCGAGGTGGGCCGGTCCGGTGTTGGCCACCACGAGAGCGTCGGCACGTGACAGCAGGGCTGCCAGCTGCGCGAGGGTGGTCCGTCCACCGAGGTCGACTCCGCGCGACCCGGCGACGACGGCGGTGAGCTCGCGTTCGGAGGGGCTGCCCGAGACGAGGACACGGTGCCCCGCCTCGTCGAGCGCTCGGACGCAGTCGCGCCACCGCTGCGCGGGCCACGCCCGTGCGGGAGCACTCGTGCCAGGGTGGACGACGACGAACCGGCCTCGGTCGAGTCCCTCGGGGGCCGCAGCCGTGCGGACGCTGAGCAGGCCGTCGTCCCCGACGGGCAGCGCGAAGCCGGCCTGGGTCGCCAGGTGCAGCGCCCGCTCAGCCTCCGGCACGTCCCCGGGCGGCGCCACCCGGTCGTCGAGGAGCGAACCGGGGTAGTCCTCGCTGAAGGCACTGATCCGTCGCACCCCGGCCAGCCTCAACAGGAGTGCGGTCGGGAGGGCCGACTGGTGGAAGGACGTGAACACGACCGCATGGTCGTAGCGACCGGCGAGCATCGTGACGAGCCCGTCGGTCGAGGCCGGATCGACCGCAGGCGGGTCGGCGACGATCCATGGGCAGGACCAGGTGTGGACCTCGTCCACACCGGGAAGGAGACGAGCCGCGTCGGCTCCGGCCGGACCGGTGAGCAGATCCACGGTTCCGCGGGCGGCCATCGCTCGTACGGCCGGCCCGGCGAGGAGGACGTCACCCGCACTGTCGAGCCGGACCGCGAGCAGTCTGGAACCGCCTCTGCTGTTGTCCATGGAGGCACGGTTCCCCGGAAGCCGACCGGAGAAACGGTTCTCGGACAAACGCTTCTCCGCGGTGGTCCGCGGCAGATGGTCCACGGATCAACCGCCCGTGGATCGATTGCTGTGGTGACCGATGGGCACCGGCCAGCCATGACCATGTCACCGGCAGCGCAGCAGCGCCCAGAGACCGACGACCGGGTCACGACCGTCGTAATCACCCGTGACGGCCGAGCCCGACTCGAGAGGTCCCTCGTCCACAACCAGCCCCCGCTCATCGTCGTCGACAACGGCTCGACCGACGGTTCCTCCGACAGGGCCCGTGAGCTCGTTCCCGAAGCACGGGTGATCGAGCTCGACGAGAACACCGGCGCTGTCGCGCGCAACGTCGGCACGCGGGCGGCCACGTCGCGCTACGTGGCGTTCGCCGACGACGACTCGTGGTGGGCTCCGGGCTCGTTGGCGCTCGCCGCCGACGTCATGGACGCCCACCCGTCGATCGGTCTCGTCGCAGCCCGCGTGCTCGTCGGCGAGGACGCGACGCCTGATCCGTTCTGCGACGCGCTGGCCCGCTCACCCCTTCCGCGGACGACCTCTGACCCCGGGACGACGGTGCTCGGGTTCATGGCCTGCGCCGCCGTCGTACGTCGCGACGCGCTCCTCGACGTCGGCGGCTTCGATCCCTTGGTGCAGATCTACGGCGAGGAGGAACGGGTGGCGCTGGACCTCGCCGACGCCGGACACCGTCTGTGCTACCTGGACGACGTCGTCGCCCGCCATGTGCCGGCCCCGGCCAAGGACACCCGCGGCCGCCGGCGACGCCTGGCCCGCAACGACGTCCTCACCGCGGTCATGCGGCTTCCGGCGCGCACCGTGGCGCGGAGGATCGTCCGGCACTCGCGCGCCGGGTGGGCAGAGGTCCTGGGGGTCGTCGACGCGCTCACCCGACTCCCTCAAGCCCTCGCCCTGCGCCGCCCTGTCTGCCCCGAGGTCGAGGTGCAGTCTCGGATCCTCGACCTTGCCGACCGCTCGGCCCTGCGACGGCCGCACCTGACACCGGCGCCGACCCGCTGACACCGCCGGCGAGCCGAACGAGCGGCCGTCGTTGATCCCGACAACCGCCCGGGACTAGTGTGAGGGTCTCAGCAGTCTTCCTTCCGGAGATGGCGAGACCGTATGGCTGACGACGTCCTCGACCTTCAGGAGCTCACCGACCTCGCAGTCGAGCTGCACGCGGCGGACTCCCCTCGGGCGACCGCCGAGCAGGTCGTCAAGTACCTCTGCGAGCTCCTCGAGATGGACCACGCCGGGGTCGAGATGCTCCGCGCCGGCGGAAACTTCGAGACGGTCGCCGCCACGGCCGACGTCGTCCGTCGTGCCGACGAGCTGCAGCGCGAGCTGGACGAGGGGCCGTGGTACTCCGCGAGTCGAGACCGGACGCTCAGGTCGAACGATCTCGCGCACGAGGCGCGGTGGCCGCGGTGGTGCGCAGCGGTCACGGCGATGGACCTTGTGAGCCTTCTCGCGGTCAGCCTGGTCCACGACGGGCGTCGCATCGGCATGGTCTCGCTCTACTCCGAGAAGCCGCGGTTCTTCTTCGACGACGACGAGGCCCTCGCGCACCTGCTCGCCCGGCATGCGGCGATCGCGTTGGCACGAGCCGAGCAGGAGGTCAATCTCACCATCGCCCTCGACGCACGCAAGCTCATCGGCCAGGCGCAGGGCATCCTGATGGAGCGGTTCGGCCTCGACGAGCGACGGGCGTTCGAGGTGCTCAAGCGCTACTCCCAGCACCACAACCTCAAGCTGCGGCTCGTCGCCGAGCGGTTCGTCGCCACACGCAGGCTGCCGCCTGCTCCCGAGGCGTCAACGCGTACGCCGGTTGATCAGCGGCAGGCCCACCCAGAGTGATCCGAACACCACCGTTGAGGCGCCGAACGCCCACCACGCCCACACCGGTCCCACGACCACGTCGAACACCAGCCACATCACGCCGGAGACGGTGAAGGCGAAGGCCGTCAGGCCCAGGCTCGCGCACACGTGCGCCGCCGACACGAGCCACAGCCGCTGCCCCTTCCGGAACAGGGCGCGGTGGATGGCCACCGGCGCGACGAGCAGTGCCGTGGCGAGGACCGAGCCGGACAGGACCGCCAGGTAGACGAGCTCCTGGCCGTGAGACAGCTCGGCGAAGCGGTTCGTGAACACGACCGTGAGCAGGAACGCGGTGATGATCTGCACACCGGTCTGCACGACCCTCAGCTCTTGGAGGAGCTCACTCCAGTTGCGGGTCAGCCGCTCGTCGAGCGTCTCGCCCTGCACGCGCCTCTCTTCAGGCATGGAGGTCCTCGTCTCCGGGATCGTCGGTCCCCTCCACCCTGCGGGACGCGACCGGTTGGCGGCAAGGGCCGCGATGGCTGTCGGCACGCCCTGCGGCGCCGAGTCGGCCGGGCCTCGTCGTGCGCGAGGTCTCACCGATCCGATCGAGGCAGCTTCCTGGGTGCGCCGGCGCCACGCGCGAGCTTGTGGGTGCCGTCGCACCAGGGCTCGCGTCCCGTCCGTCCGCACCGGCAGAAGGCGACCACAGGCCTGTCCACCGTCTGCTGCGCGTCGGTGACGACCACGTCGACCGCAGGGACGTCGCTGCGGATGAGGGCAGGGCCTCCCGGGCAGAGCACCACCTCGGGACGGGGCCGGCCGAGCGAGCCGCTCACCGGGCCGCCTCCAGCTGGTCGGGCGTGTGGGCGCCGTCCCAGCGGGCCATCAGGCTCTCGGACTGATAGCGGTCGAGGACGAGGCACGCGGCCGCACCGAAGACGACGTCGCGCACGGAGACGTCACCGGAGTCGACGAGCGTGCCGCAGATCTCGCGGGCGGCGAGCTGCTCGTGGACGGCGTCGGCCTCGACGTGCTCGTCGTAGTAGCGCGCAGCGTCGTCGCTGAACCCCGTACGACGGAGGCCGGCGGCGATCCTGCGGCAGGGGATGGAGCTCGTCGCCTCGAAGGCGGCGAGATGGCCCATCGCCACCCCGCGGAGGCGCCGGTGGAGGCACAAGAGCGACATGGCGTTCGTGGCGGCGAGGGTGGGTCCGTCGGCCTCCTCGATGTAGGCGCCGTACGCGTCGTCGAGCCCGGCCTCACGAAGGGTGACCGCGAACAGCTCGTGGTGCAGGAACCCGGGGCGTCCGCCGCCGTACTCGTCGTACTGCAGCTCCACCAGGTGAGCCTTGGCGGGACCGGTGAGTCGGGGGATGACGAACGTGTGGGGGTCGGACTCCTTGAGGTGGTAGATGCTGCGTTGACGCAGGAAGTCGCGCACGTGGTCGGGCGTCGCCTCCTTGCGGATGAAGCGGGACAGGTCCGGCCCCTCGTCGAAGCCGTCGGTGAGAGCAAAGATCTTGTCGGCGACGTCACCCTCGACCGCGAGGGTCCGGCTCACCCATCCCTCGGTCACGTCACGCAGCCACTGCTCGAACGGCCGCTCGAGCACCGTACGGAGGCCCGCGATCTCGGGAGCCCACTCCCACCGGTCATCGACGTCGTCGAAGCCACGGAAGCTCAGCTCGTAGATCATCCAGAGGCTCAGCTGGAGGTCCTCGTCGTGCAGCACCGAGTCGGGAGGAACCGACGAGGCGTGACCTTCCGTAGCGGTCTCGAGGTCGTCGATCTCCTCGACCCCGTCGAGGAGGAGGCGACGCAGGCGGGCGCTCAGCGGCCCGCGGGGTCGGGGAAGAAGCATCAGGCGGTCTCCTGCGTGGCTGTCAGTGTGGGTTCGCTGTCACTCGGGTCGCGTCACGGGGTCACCGTGGTGACGGCCGAGGCGAGCGTCGGGAGCGGAGCGCAACCGTGCGTGGTGACGGGTTGGAGCTCGCCGCGGCAGTTCCGCGGGATCCGTACATGGGCACACCTCCTGCGCCCTGAAGTACCCGGCAGCCGCTCCCCGCAAACGCTTCGCGGGGGTGCTCGCTCAGGGTGGGAGGAACGGAGAAGTCACCGCCACGAGAGTCGTACGCGTACCGAGCACGCCCTCGATTCTCCCACCCGCCGCAGGGGTGCGCAGACCGCCGCGGGCGCCTCGGCCACGCTCAGGCCGGTGTCGGCTCCGCTCCCGGGTCGCGCGGGGACGGGTCACCGGTGGCGGGCTCGCCGGGCGTCGCATCCCCCGGACCGGGGTCGTCCGGGGGATCCGACGGCTCCCCCGACCGCAGGGCGATCTGCTCGTTGACGTAGCGGAGCACCGCGGCGGCGGTCGCCACGGCCGGTACGGCGAGGAACGCGCCGGTGATCCCGAACAACGAGCTGCCGGCGGTGATCGCCAGCAGCACGATCGCCGCCTGCAGGTCCATCGCCTTGCCCTGGAGCCAGGGCGAGAGCACGTTGCCCTCGAGCTGCTGGACGGCGACGATCACCAGGAGCATGATGACGGCGTCGCGGAAGTCGTTGGTCACCAGCGTGACCAGCACGGCGAGCGCGCCGGTGACGAAGGCACCCACGATCGGGATGAACCCGCCGAAGAACACGATGACGGCGAGCGGCACCGCCAGGGGGACGTCGAGGACCACCAGCCCGATGCCGATGAACACCGCGTCGACGAACGAGACGAGCGCCTGGGTGCGGATGAACCCGCCGAGGGTGTCCCAGGCGCGGCTGCCGGCCTCGCTCAGGTGGGTCCCGGCGCGTCCTCCCAGGGTCCGGCGCATCCAGGGGAGGAACTTGTGGCCGTCCTTGACGAAGAAGAACGTCAGCATCAGCACCAGGACGGTGTTGACGAGCACGTTGGTCGCTGCGCCCAGGGTGGACAGCGCGCCGGCACTGATGACGTCGGCGCTGTCGCGGAGCTTGTCCTGCAGCGACTCGATCGCGTTGTCGAGCTGGTTCTCAGTGACCCCGAGCGGGCCATCCTGGACCCAGTCCTGGATCGCCTGCAGACCTCGCGCGCCCTCGGCGGCGATGTCCCCGACCTGTCCCGCGACCTGCGGCGCGAGGACGGCGACCACGCCGGTCAGGACCGCGAGGAAGCTCAGCACCACGATCACGGCTGCCACCGCCGCGGGCACTCCCCGCCCTCGCAGCCAGGCCGCCGGCGGCCCCAGGAGGGTGGTCACGATGAGGGCGAGCATGACCGGGTAGCCGATCATCCAGAACTTGCCGACGATCCAGCCCAGGATGTAGAGGCCGATCGCGATGGCGATCAGCTGCCAGGACCATCGCGCGAGCGTGCTGTAGCCACTGGCGAGGACTGCGGAGCGGTCTCGGGTCACGGGATCGAGGCTAGGGCATCAGGGCAGTCGCCAGTCGACAGGCGCACTGCCGAGAGACGAGAGCGCCCCGTTGACCCGGCTGAACGGACGGGAGCCGAAGAAGCCTCGTGACGCCGAGAGCGGGCTCGGGTGCGGGGAGGCAACCACGGGGGTGTCTCCGAGCCACGGTTGCAGGGACTGGGCGTCACGGCCCCACAGCAGCGCGACCAGAGGCTGGTCCCGCGCGACGAGCGCCTTGATCGCCTGCTCGGTGACGGCCTCCCAGCCCTTGCCGCGGTGACTCGCGGGGCGACCAGGCTCGACGGTCAGGACCCTGTTGAGGAGGAGGACACCCTGCTTCGCCCACGGTGTCAGGTCGCCGGAGGTGGGCTCGGGGATGCCGAGGTCGGTCCGCATCTCGGCGAAGATGTTCATCAGGCTGCGCGGCACCGGCCGTACGTGGGGAGCGACCGAGAACGAGAGCCCGACGGCGTGCCCCGGTGTCGGGTAGGGGTCCTGTCCGACGACGAGCACCTTGACCGAGGCCATCGGCTCGGCGAAGGCGCGCAGCACCTTGCTTCCCTCGGGGAGATAGCTTCGGCCGGCCGCGATCTCCGCCCGGAGGAAGTGCCCCATCGCTGTCACCTGCGGGGCGACGGGTTCGAGGGCCTCGGCCCAGTCGGGGGCGACGAGCTCGGTCAGGGGCGCTGGCACGGTCGCCAGCGTAGTGGTGTCACCGCAACGACAGGACGAGCACCGCCGTCCCGACTCAGGACGACCCCGCCGACGACGAGGTTGCGGGTCTCGCCGCGGGTCGGCTCCACCTGCAACACATCGGTCTCCATGAGCGTCCATGATGTGTGACCATGACGGGCTCTCCTCCGCTGACGGACGCCGACGCGTTCGTCCGCCAGCACGCCACGTGGCTGGTCCGTCTCGCCTACCTCCTCTCCGGCTCGCGCGAGGACGCGCTCGACCTCGCGCAGGAGACGTGCGAGAGGCTGTGGCGCTCGTGGCCGGTGGTCTCCGCCGCCGACGACCCGCAGGCGTACGTCGCCACGATCATGGCCAACCTCCAGCGCAGCCGTTGGCGGCGCCGCCGACCGCACGAGGTCACGTACGACGCTGCCCTCCACGTCGATCCCGGCAGCGGTGTCGGCATCGAGGATGTCGACGCGCTGCGGCGCGGCCTCGACCGGCTGACCGATCGACAACGCAAGGCGATCGTGCTCCGCTACTGGGTCGACCTCGACGACGCGACGATCGGCGAGGCGCTCGACTGCCGACCGGCGACCGTCCGCAGCCTGCTCGCGCGAGGCATCGCACGGTTGCGCGACGACCTCGCCGACCCCGACGAAGGGCCCACGGCATGAACGACGACGATCTTCGGCAACGCCTCGACGCCGTGGCAGACCGGGCTCCCGACGGAGACGAGCTGCTCGACCGCATCGCCGCGCGACGCCGTACCGGGCGGCTCCCCGGTCCTCCGCCGACCCGCAGCAGGAGGGTCGCCCCGCTGCTCGCGGCGGCGGCCTGCGCGGTACTGGTCCTCGCGGTCGCGTTCGTGCCGTCGCTCCTCGGGGGCTCGGCGAGCGACGACGATCTGTCGCGGCCCTCCGACGCCGGGCGTTCTGACACCGTGCCTTCGGCCGTCGCGACGCCCTCGGCTCTCCCGCTCGCGGAGATGATGGACCAGGGGGTCCGTCCGGTCGGACGGGGCCGCATCGTGATCGACGTCCCGGTGTCGTGGAGGTCGGTGCAGCCGCAGTGCGACGAACCCGTCGTCGACGGCTACTTCTTCACCGTCGGGGTCTTCCGCGCCTGTCACTCGTCCAGACCTGCCGGCATCACGACAGTGCAGCTCGACTCGCTGGTGGCGACCGGCGGGTCGTCGCGTGACCCCCGGCCGACGTCGCGCCTCGACGGAGTCCCCTACGGCGTGGCACGGTCGACCAGGGCGGGCGTCACGACGGCCGTCGTGGTCGTGCCCGCGCACGACGTCCGCCTCACGGTCCGCGGCCCCGCCGGCTCGGTCGAGCTGCTGATCTCGACGCTGCGCGTGCTGGCGCCCGACCAGGTCGCCGTTCCCCAGCTGGGCGCGGGAGTCAGTGGCGGGGCGGGCGGTCACTCCGCGCTGCCCACCGTGCGCGAGATGCGGCGCCGGCTCGCGCGTGTCGGCCTCGAGCTGGACGTGGTGACGCGGGACGGCGCGACCTCGACGCGCTTCGCGCAGGCGCGGGTCACCCCACGAGCGGGATCCGTCGTCGACGTCGGATCCTCGGTGCTCGTGGAGCTCGAAGGCGTCCCGCGTTAGCCCGCTGCGGCCGCCGGTTAGACTTGACGGGTTCAGGGTTCCTGGTGCGTTCTGGTGGAGGGTAGGCGCGCCAGTGTCGCCCTACCCTGAGGAACCCGTTGTCCCCGATCACCGCGTACCGTCGACTCTTCTCGCTCGTCGGCCCCGTGTACGTCCTCGTCGCCTTCCTGGGGCGGCTGCCGCTGGCCATGAGCCAGATGGGCACGCTCCTGCTCGTGTCGTCCGCGACCGGCGCCTACACCCTCGGCGGGCTCGCCGCGGGCGCCCTGGCCGTCGCCAACGCCGTCGGATCGCCGATCGCCGGTGCCCTCGCCGACCGCATCGGACAGCGTCCCGTCGTTCTTGCGCAGTCCTTTGTCGGTAGCGCCGGCCTCGCCGCGATCGTGATCCTCGCCCAGGGCGGAGCCGGCGGAGGCTGGCTGATCGCCGTCGCCGGGCTCACCGGCGCCGCGATGCCGCAGGTCGGCCCGCTGGCGCGTGTCCGCTGGCGGCCCAT
This sequence comes from Mumia sp. zg.B17, assembly GCF_019550915.1. Taxonomy (GTDB): domain Bacteria; phylum Actinomycetota; class Actinomycetes; order Propionibacteriales; family Nocardioidaceae; genus Mumia. Next base: position 173,700 of record NZ_JAHWCI010000008.1, on the reverse strand, counting down.
CACCGGCCGGGCGGGCCGCGAGTCGCCTCAGCTCGTGGACGCGGCATTCTCCTACGAGGGTGCGGCCGACGAGGCGTCGTTCGTCCTCGGCCCGGCACTCGTCGGTGCCGTCGCGGTGCTGATCGACCCCGCCGGCGCTCTGCTCGTGGCGGCCGGCCTGCTCGTGGTGTTCGGTGGATGGTTCGCCCTGCATCCGACGGCCGCGCTCGTGCGCGGGTCCAGGGTCGGGCACGCCGCGAAGGCCGGCATCGTGTCCGCGGCGTTCGTCATCCTGGTCGGGGCGCAGCTCCTGGTGGGCGTGCTGTTCGGGTCGATCCAGACCGGGGCGACGGCGCTCGCGACCGCCGAGGGCGTGCCCGGGGTGTCCGGGCTCATCCACGCGACGCTGGGGGTGGGCTCGGTCATGGCGGGTCTGTCGATGGCGTGGGTGCCGGCCCGGATCGGCTTCGACAAGCGCATCCTCGTCGCGGCGGCGGCGCTCGCCGTCCTCTCGGCGCCGCTCGTGCTCGTCTCGAGCATCGCCGGCATGGTCGCCGTCGTGCTGGTGCTCGGCTTCGCGGTCGCCCCGTACATGATCAGCAACTTCACCCTCTGCGAGCGCATCGTCCCCCTCAGCCGGGTCGGCCAGGCGATGACCCTGCTGGCCGGTGCCACCGGCATCGGGTACGCGATCGGGTCGACGGTCGCCGGGAGGCTCGCGGACCTCGGCGGCTACGCGCCCGCGCTCGGCGTCACCATCACCGCGGCGTGGCTCGCGCTGATCCTCGCCCTCGCCGGACAGCGCATCCTGGGCGCCGCCCCGCACCGCTGACGACTCAGCGGGTGAGTGCGCTCCGGAGCGTGTCGCGGACCTCGGGCCAATCGTCGTCGACGACGCTGTAGAGCACCGTGTTGCGCCACGACCCGTCCTTGCGGCGCTTGTGCTTGCGCAAGAGCCCTTCGCGGGTCGCCCCCAGTCGCGCGATCGCGGTCTGGGACTGCTCGTTGCGCTCGTCGGTCTCCCACGCGACGCGCACCGCGCCCAGCGTGTCGAAGGCGTGGGTCAGCAGCATGAGCTTCGCCTCGGTGTTGATGCCGGTGCGCTGGAACCGCTCCCCGAGCCAGGTGCCGCCGATGATCAGCGACCTGCGCTCGGGGCTGATCTCGTAGTACGTCGTAATCCCCGCCAGCTCCCCGGACTTCGTGTCGACCTGGGCCCAGGCGTTCGTGTCGGGCGTCGCGAGGTAGCGCGCGATCACCTCGGCGGCCTCAGCCTGCGTCGTAGGCCGGTCGAAGGACATCCACGAGAAGACGTCGTCGTCATCGGCGGCTGCCAGCACGCCCTGGGCGTGGTGCGGGCGCAGCTGCGTGAGGGTGACGTGATCGCCGAACATGTCCTGGGCTTCGTACCACTGACTCGGTCGCATGCGTCGACCCTAACGAAGAGCGCACCTCGGGAGGCGGGTCGACGTCTGGTCCTCAGCCGACCGGACGTGTCCTCTTGCCGTGAGGCTCGCGGATGGTCTCCAGGTCCTCGAGGAAGTTCTGGGCCCACTTGTCGATGTCGTGCTCCATGACCTGGCGGCGCATGGCACGCATCCGCTTCGCCTTCTCCCTCGGCGGGTCGGTGATGGCCTTGAGCATGGTGGCCTTCATGCCGTTGATGTCGTACGGGTTGACGAGGTAGGCCTGCTTGAGCTCGGCGGCGGCTCCGGCGAACTCACTCAGCACGAGCGCCCCGGTCTCCTCGTACCGGCAGGCGACGTACTCCTTCGCCACCAGGTTCATCCCGTCGCGCAGAGGCGTCACGACCATCACGTCGGCCGCGCGGTAGAGCGCCGCCATCTCGTCGCGCGGGTAGGAAGAGTGGAGGTAGGTGATCGGGGGCTGCCCGATGCGGCCGACGTCGCCGTTGATGCGTCCGACCAGGCGGTCGATCTCGTCGCGGAGGCGGCGGTACTGGTCGACCCGCTCTCGCGAGGGCGGTGCCACCTGGACGAACACCGCGTCCGCCGGGTCGAGGAGTCCTTCCTGGGCCAGCTCGCCAAAGGCGCGGAGCCGCTGGGGCATGCCCTTGGTGTAGTCGAGGCGGTCGACGCCGAGCAGCACGAACTTGGGGTTGCCGAGGCTGGCCCGGATCTCGTCGGCGCGCGCCTGGGTCGAGGGACGGCGGGCCAGCTCCTCGTAGGCGTTGGAATCGATCGAGATCGGGAACGCCTTGGCCATGACCGTGCGGCCGTCGTCGAGATAGATCGTGTCGCGGTGGGTCTTGTTGCCGACGCGCATGCGGACGAGGCGGACGAAGTTCTGGGCGGCGCCGGTCGTCTGGAAGCCGATCAGGTCCGCGCCGAGCAGGCCTTCGAGGATCCGTCGCCGCCACGGGAGCTGGGTGAAGAGCTCCGCCGGCGGGAACGGCACGTGCAGGAAGTAGCCGATCCGCAGGTCCGGCCGCAGCTCACGCAGCATCTGAGGGACGAGCTGGAGCTGGTAGTCCTGAACCCAGACGACCGCGTCCTTCTCGGCGATCGCCGCCGCGTACTCCGCGAAGCGGTGGTTGACGGCGACGTAGGAGTCCCACCACTCACGGTGGAACTCCGGGGTCGCGATGACGTCGTGGTAGAGCGGCCACAGGGTCGCGTTGGAGAACCCCTCGTAGTATTCCTCGACCTCCTGCGCGCGGATCGGGAGCGGGACCAGCTGGATGCCTTCGAGGTCGAACGGCTCGAGCTCCTCGTCGGCCGCGCCGGTCCACCCGATCCATGCTCCGCCCTGCTTGCGCAGGACCGGCTCGAGCGCGGTGACGAGGCCGCCGGGGGAGGTGCGCCACGTGGTGGACCCGTCGGGAGTCTGCACGCGGTCGACCGGCAGGCGGTTGGCGACGACGACGAACGACGCTGAGTCCTCGTGTCCTCGCAGGCTCTTCGCTACCGGGCTCGAACCGCGCGCGTGACTCATGGGTCGACCCTATCTGCGAATCCGCAGGGGCGGCAGACGACCAGGCACCGGGATCACCCGGTGGTCGCGCCGACCTGCTCCCGGATCTCGTCCATGATCGCGAGGATGTCCACCGTCTCGTCGAGCGGCAGCAGCGGCGACTCCGTCAGACCTTCGCGGAGGCAGCGGCCGACCTCGATGATCTCGTGGGCGTACCCCGCGCCGATGAGGGGCTCGGCGATCTCGTCGGCCTCCCAGTTCCGGGCGTAGGTGAACGACTGCGGGTGGTGGAACGGCGACGGGAGCTCCAGCCGCCCTCCATCCCCGGCCACCGAGGCGCGGGTGTCGGGCCACCCGGTCTGGGTCCAGCTGATCGAGGCGATCGCGCCACCGTCGAAGCGCAGGGTCGCGCCCCCGGCGAGGTCGACGCCGAGGTCGCTCAGCGTGGCGACCGCCCGGACCTCGACGGGCCGGCCGAGGATCAGGTACGCGAACGTCAGCGGGTAGATGCCGACGTCCAGCAGAGCGCTGGCCCCGAGCGCGGGGTCCCACAGCCGCGCCTTGTCGCGGGGGGCGACGAAGCCGAGGTCGGCCCGGACGTGCGTGACCGTGCCGCACGCTCCTTCGGCGGCCATCGCGCGAAGCCGCCGGATGTTGGGGTTGGTCCGCATCCACATCGCCTCGGCGAAGAACAGCCCGCGTCGCCGGGCCTCGTCGACCAGGAGCCGGGCCGAGGGGGCGTCGAGCGTCAGCGCCTTCTCGCACAGCACCGCCTTGCCGGCCTCGAAGCACGCGAGCACGTCCTCGGTGTGGCGACCGTGCGGCGTGGCGACGTAGACGACATCCACGTCGCCGTCGGCGAGCAGCTCGGCGTACGAGCCGTAGGGCACCGGACTGGCCTTCTCATCCGCGTACTGCTCGGCGAAGGCGCGCGCCGGCGGCAGCGAGCGCGAGCCGACCGCGTGCAGGACGGCGCCGTCGACGAGGGCCAGGTCGCGGGCGAACGAGTGGGCGATGTCACCGGTGGCGAGGATGCCCCAGCGCACGGGCGCCGGGGACTCGGCGGACGGGTGCTCGGCGGGAGACGTCATGCTCGCCATCATGGCGGGCAGGCCCGGCGGACCGCCACGCCGGGCGCGGGGAATCCCAACGGTGTCATTCGGCGACCTACGATGGGGGCATGGATCCCGCTCTCTCCTCCCACGATGCCCACGTCACCTCTGCGGACCAGACCGCGGACGAGACCGCGGACCGGGCTACGGGGCTGACCGCGCGAGAGGAGCGGGTGCTCGCCTTCGAGCGTGGGTGGTGGAAGTACGCGGGCGTCAAGGAGCAGGCGATCCGAGCGGAGTTCGGCCTCTCGGCGACCCGCTACTACCAGGTGCTCAACGCGCTGATCGACCGCGAGGACGCGCTCGCCCACGATCCCCTCCTGGTCAAGCGGCTCCGGCGGATGAGGGCGAGTCGGCGTCGCTCCCGCTCCGCCCGGCGCCTCGACGCCGATGCCTGAGGAAGACTCGTGACCGAGCCTCGCGTGGACGAACCCTCGACGGAGCCCCGTCCGCGGGTCGCCCAGCGCACGCGTGTCGCACCGCGGTCGATCCCGTCGGTGGCGCTGCTGGGCGCGCTGCTCGTGGTGGCCGTCGCGGCGATCGGCCTTCTCGTCGGCAACGGCGGGGACGACACTCCGACCGCCACCACGCCGTCTCCGACCGCCACCGCCGAGGCCACGCCCGAGCCGACGGCCGAGCCTGTGGCCACGGCAGCGCCGACCTCGGCCGCGCCGGCGACCGCGGAGGTCCCTCGGGCGTTCGTCGAGGTCTTCAACAACTCCGGCGCCACCGGACTCGCCGACTCCACCGCGGCGCGGGTCGAGGACGCCGGCTGGAAGGTCGTCGGGGTCGACAACTGGTACGGACGGATCCCCGAGAGCACCGTGTACTACCCCGCGAAGCTCAAGGAGCAGGCCGAGCGCCTCGCCGCCGACCTGAGGATCGACCGGGTCCGGCCGGCGGTCGAGCCGATGAAGTTCGACCGGCTCACCCTGATCCTGACAGGCGCACCGTAGCCGCACGCGTACTCCCTGGTCTCACTCACGGCCGCCCGGCGGGGCGACGCGAGGTCACCTGCTCGTCGTGAGGCGGAACCCCTCCCGACGCCTGAGGCCGGCCTGGGATGATGGTGGTCATGTCCCTTCCCGTGGTGCTCGAGCCACAGCCCCGCACCGAAGCCGGAGCGGCCGCCCTGGCGGCGCTGCTGGCCGCCCCCGAGCAGGCGATGCTCGCATTCGACTTCGACGGCACGTTGGCCCCGATCGTCGACGACCCTGAGCACGCGCACGCCAGCAAGCGCTCGGTCCACGCGCTCCAGCGCATCGGACCGTGCGTCGGCAAGGTGGCCGTCGTCACCGGACGTCCCGTGCGCACCGCGCTCAGACTGGGTGGCTTCGGCGACCACGACGGCCTGAGCCACCTCACGATCCTCGGCCAGTACGGGGCCGAGAGGTGGGACGCCGACACCGGTGCGGAGTCGGTGCCGCCACCGCCCGCCGCGGTCGCCGAGGTCCGTGCGGCTCTGCCGGCGCTGCTCGACTCGCTCGGTCTTGCCGGCGTCAGGATCGAGGACAAGGGGCGCGCGGTGGTGGTGCACACCCGTCTCCTCGACGATCCCGGTGCGGCCCTCGAGCGCCTGGAGGGTCCGGTCGCGGAGCTGGCGCGAGAGCACGGCCTCGCCGCAGAACCCGGACGGTACGTCGTGGAGGTGCGCGACCCGTCCGTCGACAAGGGGGCCGCCCTGCGGACGCTGGTCGCCGAGACCGGACTCCGGACGATCGTCTACGCCGGCGACGACCTCGGTGATATCCCGGCCTACGCGGCGCTCACGGCCATGCGCGACCACGGCGAGGCCGAGGTCATGCTGGTGGCCGTCGCCTCCGACGAGCAGCAGGCCCTGACGCCCCGGGCCGACCTCGTCGTCCACGGGCCCGAGGAGCTCTCGGCCTGGCTCGAGCGGCTCGCGGACGCTCTCGGCTGCTGACCTGCCGGGAGACCACTGTCCGCATGTTGGAACGAGTGGACAGTATGTGAGACGCGCACGTACGCTTGGCTCAGCTCATCACGAGGGGCGGAGGGACACGGCCCGACGAAGCCCCGGCAACCACCTGACGTGAGCTCGCGACCCCGCGAGGCCGCCGTCAGGCATGGTGCCAAGTCCGTCCTGTGGCGACAGTCGCGCGCAGGGAAGATGACGAGGAGGCCTCGTGAGCGCGAGCACGCTGCAAACCCCTGATCGTACGAACGCCCGTGACGGCGCCTTCGGCAACGCGACCGGCCTGGTGTGTCGCGCCTGCGGTGCCGGGCAGGAGCTCGGACCCCACTACGCCTGTCTCGAGTGCTTCGGACCGCTCGAGGTCGCGTACGACTTCCCGGCGATCACGCGCGAGCAGATCGAGAGCGGCCCGAAGAGCATCTGGCGCTACCAGTCGCTGCTGCCAGTCCCCGCCGACATCGCGTCCTTCCCCAACACCGACCCCGGCTTCACGCGGCTCGTGAAGGCGGACAACCTCGCCCGTGAGCTCGGCATCAAGACGCTCTGGGTCAAGGACGACTCCGGCAACCCGACCCACTCCTTCAAGGACCGCGTCGTCGCCGTCGCCCTCTCGGCCGCCCGCGAGCTCGGCATGACGGTCCTCGCGTGCCCGTCGACGGGCAACCTCGCCAACGCCGTCGCCGCGGCCGCGGCCCGTGCCGGCATCAAGAGCGTCGTCTTCATCCCGGAGAACCTCGAGCGCCCCAAGATCCTCACGACCGCCGTGTACGGCGGCACGCTGGTCGCCGTGCGCGGCAACTACGACGACGTCAACAAGCTCGCCAGCGAGATCGCCGGCGAGGAGGAGGGCTGGGCGTTCGTCAACGTCAACGTCCGTCCCTACTACGCGGAGGGCTCCAAGACGCTCGCGTACGAGACCGCGGAGCAGCTCGGCTGGCGGCTGCCGGAGCAGGTGGTGATCCCGGTCGCCTCCGGGTCGCAGCTGACCAAGGTCGACAAGGGATTCACCGAGCTCGGCCGGCTCGGCCTGGTCGACCCGACGCCGTACAAGATCTTCGGCGCGCAGGCGACCGGCTGCTCGCCCGTCGCGCAGGCGTTCCGGGAGGGCAACGACGTCGTCCGTCCGGTCAAGCCCGACACGATCGCCAAGTCCCTCGCGATCGGCAACCCCGCCGACGGGCCGTACGTGCTCGACACCTGCCGGCGGACCGGTGGTGCCGTCGAGGACGTCTCCGACGACGAGGTGCGTGACGGCATCCAGCTCCTCGCCCGTACGGAGGGCATCTTCGCCGAGACCGCGGGAGGCGTGACGATCGCGACGCTCAAGAAGCTGCTCGCCGACGGCCGGCTCGACCCCGAGGCGGAGACGGTCGTCTTCAACACCGGCGACGGGCTCAAGACGCTCGACGCCATCGCGGACCGGGTCGGCCCCGCCGCGACCATCGACCCGACCTACACGGCCTTCACCGCCGCGAACCTCGTCTGACCGAGAGGACACCATGAGCGTCTCCGTCCGCATCCCCACGATCCTGCGCACCTACACCAAGGGCGACTCGGAGGTGACCGTCGACGGCGAGACCGTCGCCGGTGTCATCGAGGCCCTGGAGGCGTCGTTCCCCGGGATCAAGGCGCGCGTCGTCGACGAGACCGGCGCGATCCGCCGGTTCGTGAACGTGTACGTCGGCACCGAGGACGTGCGCTTCGCCGACGGGCTCGAGACCTCGGTGCCCGCCGGGCAGCAGGTCTCGATCATCCCGGCGGTCGCCGGCGGCTGACGCCGGACCGGCGGGGGCCCGCCGGCGTCAGGTGCCGACGAGACCGGTTGTCGGGCTGGAGGCCAGGCTCGTCTCGCGTCGAGGGATCCGGCCCGCCCCGTACGCCGTGCGACCGGCGCGCACCGCGCCGGCCATGGCCGACGCCATCGCGGGCGGGTCGCCCGCACGGGTGATCGCGGTCGCGCAGAGCACGGCGTCGCATCCGAGCTCCATCGCGAGTGCGGCGTCGGAGGCGGTGCCGATGCCGGCGTCGAGCACCACCGGGACCGCGACCGCCTCCGCGATCGCGGCGATCGCGCGAGGGTCGGTGACACCGAGGCCGGAGCCGATCGGCGAGCCGAGCGGCATCACGGCCGCGCAGCCGACGTCGGCGAGGCGGCGGGCGGTGACGAGGTCGGTGTTCGTGTAGGCGAGCACCGTGAAGCTCTCGCGCACCAGGGTCTCGGCGGCGTCGAGGAGCTCGACCACGTCGGGCAGCAGCGTCACGTCGTCGGCGACGACCTCCAGCTTCACCCAGGCGGTGCCGAGGGCCTCGCGCGCGAGGTTCGCGGTGAGGACCGCCTCACGCGCGGTGCGACAGCCCGCGGTGTTGGGGAGCAGCCGTGCGCCGTGCTCGCGGACGACGTCGAGGATCGAGCTCGGCGCTCCCGGGTCGACCCGGCGCATCGAGACGGTGACGAGCTCCGTGCCGCTCATCTCCAGGCACCGACGGAGGACCGCGGGGCTCGGAACCCCTCCGGTACCGAGGAACAGCCGGCTCGTGAACGGCACTCCGGCCACGGTGAGCGGGGACGGGTCGGTGGTCGTCAGCACGACTCTCACCCTCCTTGGACGGCGGTGACGACGTCGACCTCGGCGCCGTCGCGGACGAGGTGGTCCTCCCATCGGGAGCGCGGCACGACGATGCCGTCGACGGCGACTGCCACGTCGGTACGTGGCAGCGCGAGCGTGCGGAGCAGCGCGAGCACCGTGAGCGGCTCGGCGAGCGCGTGGGCCTGGCCGTTGAGACGGATGGTCATCGGGCCTCCTGGAGTGTCGGCGACAGGCGAAGCGGGTCGGTGTGACCCGACCCCTCAGGTGGCGAGGACTCCTCGACGAGCGCGGTGATCACGTCGGCGGTCCAGGGCGCGAGGAGCACGCCGCCACGATGGTGCCCGGCGGCGACGAGGAGACCGGGGATGCCGGTGGCCCCGACCAGCGGCAGGTGGTCCGAGCTCGAGGGACGCAAGCCGGCTGCCGCCTCCACGAAGGCGCAGTCACGCAGCTCCGGCACGACCTCGACCGCGTCGTGAAGGAGGTCGTGCACCCCCTCCACGGTGACGGTCGTGTCGTACCCCCGCTCGAGCATGGTCGCGCCGACCACGATCTCGCCGTCGTTGCGCGGGACCAGATAGACAGGTCGGCCGCGCACCGCGGCGCGCACCGTCCGGGCCAGCATGGGCCGGGAGGCATGCAGCCGCAGGATCTCGCCCTTGACCGGGCGCACGGCGTCGCGCAGCCACTCGGGTGCGCCCTCGGTGGTGCGTAGCCCGACGCCGTTGGCGAGGACCACCACGTCGTGGCCGCGCGCGCGCCCGTCCTGCCTGGTGCGGACGTGCAGCGTGTCGCCGTCTCGCACCAGGTCGACCGCGTCATCGACGGCGGTCACGTGCCGACGCGCGCATGCCGCCAGCAGAGCAGCGAGCAGAGTGCGGTTGTGGACGCTGCGGTCACCGGGGATCTCGACGACGGCGCGCAGCGCTGGGTGCAGCGCCGGCTCCCGGGCGCGCACCTCCCGCCGGGTGAGCGGGTGGTACGGGATCGTGTGGGTGTCGAGCAGCGCGGTGACCCGCTCCTGCTCGCGGGCATCGTCCTCGGTGGCGGCGGCGAGCAGCGTGCCCTCCCCACGGACCTCCAACGCTCGCCCGGCATCGCGTTCGAGGGCGGCCGCCATGTCCGGCCACCGTGCGAGCGACGCGACGCCGACCCGCAGCAGCGCCTCCTCGCCGTACCACGCCTCACCTGCAGGGGAGAGCATCCCCGCGGCCGCCCACGAGGCCCCACGGGCGGGCGCGGGGTCGTACGTCGTGACACGGTGACCACGACGTGCGAGCGACCACGCGACGGTGAGCCCGACGACTCCACCACCGACGACGGCGACGTCGCGGCCGGCTGGCCGGTGAGAGCGCGACACTGCTCCTGCCTCCCTTCGCCGGCATGACCCGGATCAGGTTCGACGGTCGGAGCGGCATCGGCTCCCTCTCAGCCCGTGCCCGGGCTCCCGTGGGGACCTCCGCACCGTAGGCGGGCTACGACGACGTCGTCAAGCGGGCCCGGCGCCCGCGGGTCGAGCCGAGAAGGACGCCGGCGATGACCACCGCGCCGGATGCGAGCTCGAACGGGTCGAGGCGTTCGCTCAGGAGAAGAGCGCTCGCGCTCATCCCCACCACCGGGACGAGCAGTGAGAACGGCGCGACGGTGCTCGACGGATAGCGCGTCATCAGCAGCGTCCACAGTCCCGAGCCCACGACGGTCCCGATGACGACCGTGTAGAGGAGACCCAGCACGGCGGGCACCGCCTCGGGGGTGAAGGCGGTCACGAGCGACTCTCCGACGGCGCCCGGCCCCTCGAAGAGCAGCGAGACCACCAGCATCGGGATCGGGGGGACCACCGACATCCACAGCGTGAGGTGGAGCGGGTTGGAGGGGTGCGCCTGGCGGTTCGCGAGATTGCCGAACGCCCAGCCGAGCGCGGCCAGCAGCGTGAGCACCACGGGGAGCAGGGCTGCCGTCTGCGACCGGTGCCACGCCACGCCGGCGAGCCCGGCGATCGCGATCACGATGCCGAGAATCTGCCGGCCGCTGAGCCGTTCGCGCAGCAGGACGCCGGCGAGCACCACCGTGAAGGGCGCGGAGGCCTGGAGCACCAACGAGGCGAGTCCGGCGGGCATGCCCGCACGCATGCCTACGTACAGGAAGAAGAACTGTGCGATCCCGAAGCCTGCGCCGTACCCGATCAACCAGCGCAGCCTGACGTCCGGGCGCGGGACGAGAAGCACGGTCGGGACGGCGAGCAGCCCGAAGCGCAGCGCGACGCAGAACATCGGCGGGAAGTGCTCGAGCGAGGCGTGGATGGCGATGAAGTTCAGTCCCCAGGTGATCGCCACCAGTACGGCGAGGAGACGGTCGCGGGTGGTCACGAGAGCCAGCGTGCGCTTGCGCCTGGGTGAAGCACAATCGAATACTCCTACGACTACGATGTAGCGTTGCTTCAATGAAGGATGCTGGCATCGACGTCGACAAGCTCGCGATCGTGCGGGAGCTCGCCGAGCGGGGGAGCATCACGGCGGTCGCTGCGGCGACGTACCGGACGCCGTCGGCGGTCTCGCAGACGATCAAGGCCCTCGAGCGTGACCTCGGGACCGTCCTCGTCGAGCGTGAGGGCCGTGGGGTCAGGCTCACCGAGGCCGGCCGGCTGCTCGCCGAGGGCGCCGTCGAGATCGCCCAGGTCGTCGCGCGCACCCGGGCCCGCCTCGAGGAGTTCCGCGGCGAGGTGGCGGGCGAGGTCGCCGTGACAGCCTTCCCGAGCGGCGCCGAGATGCTGCTGGCTCCGCTCGCGCCGCGGCTCGCGACGCGTGCGCCCGGCGTGACCGTACGGCTGAGCGACCTCGACCTCGCGGAGTACGAGCTCCGAGCGGCCACCGCCGACCACGACGTGGTCGTCGGGCACTCGGTGGTCGCGGTGCCGGACCCTGCGGCGACGGGCCTGCACGTCACGCCGCTCCTTCGTGAGCCGCTGGACGTGGCCGTGCCCCAGGATCACCGCCTCGCCGGCCGCGACCGGGTGCGACCCGAGGACCTCGTCGGAGAGCGCTGGATCGGCGTCCCTGTCGGCCATCCCTTCGACCTGCTGCTCCCCATGCTCGCCGTCGACGGACAGTCCCCTCGTGTCGAGCAACGGTTCCTCGACAACCACGTCACGGCCGCGTTCGTCGCGGCCGGGCAGGGTGTGGCGCTGTTGCCGCGGCTGTGGCGAAGAGCAGCGGAGGCACGCGGCGTCACGCTGCTCCCGCTCGACGGCGTGCGGGCGGGGCGCCACGTGTTCGCGCTCGCAAGGCCCGACCGTGCCGAACGCGCGGCTGTCCGATGCGTCCTCGACGCCCTCCTGGAGATCGCCGACGAGGCGAGATGAGGGTGTCGCCCTCGCTCGCTGCACCGGCCCACTCTTTGCACTCTCCAGGCCCGAGTGCTAGAAAGGAGAGCGTTAGCACTCGGATCATCTGAGTGCCAACGTTCCAAACGGGCCAGGACGATGAGGTCCGAAGGTCGCGGCGAGAAGGGTTTGCCGTGGACGCGGGTCGTCCGTCGCGGGCATCCCCTGGGCCATCCACCTCTACGCGGAGGAATCGCGGGAGATATGCCGAAGACCATTGCATTCAACGAGGAAGCCCGTCGCGGCCTCGAGCGCGGGATGAACATCCTCGCCGACGCCGTGAAGGTGACCCTCGGTCCCAAGGGCCGCAACGTCGTCCTCGAGAAGAAGTGGGGCGCTCCCACCATCACCAACGATGGTGTCAGCATCGCCAAGGAGATCGAGCTCGAGGATCCCTACGAGAAGATCGGCGCCGAGCTCGTCAAGGAGGTCGCCAAGAAGACCGACGACGTCGCCGGCGACGGCACCACCACCGCCACCGTGCTCGCCCAGGCGCTCGTGCGCGAGGGCCTGCGCAACGTCGCGGCCGGCGCCAACCCGATCGCGCTCAAGCGTGGCATCGAGAAGGCCGTCGAGGCCGTCAGCGCCCAGCTGCTCGGGATGGCCAAGGACGTCGAGACCAAGGAGCAGATCGCGTCCACGGCCGCGATCTCCGCTGCTGATCCGTCGGTCGGCGAGATCATCGCCGAGGCGATGGACAAGGTCGGCAAGGAAGGCGTCATCACCGTCGAGGAGAGCAACACCTTCGGGCTCGAGCTCGAGCTCACCGAGGGCATGCGCTTCGACAAGGGCTACATCTCGCAGTACTTCTACACCGATCCCGAGCGCATGGAGGCGGTGCTCGAGGATCCCTACATCCTGATCGCCAACTCCAAGATCAGCGCCGTCAAGGACCTCGTGCCGGTCCTCGAGAAGGTCATCCAGTCGGGCAAGCCGCTGCTGATCATCGCCGAGGACATCGAGGGCGAGGCGCTGGCCACCCTGATCGTCAACAAGGTCAAGGGCACGTTCAAGTCCGTCGCCGTCAAGGCTCCGGGCTTCGGCGACCGCCGCAAGGCCATGCTGACCGACATCGCCATCCTCACCGGTGGCGAGGTCATCAGCGAGGAGCTCGGTCTCAAGCTCGAGAACGCCGACATCTCGCTGCTCGGTACGGCCCGCAAGGTCGTCGTGACCAAGGACGAGACGACCATCGTCGACGGCGGTGGCTCGGAGGACCAGATCACCGGCCGGGTCAACCAGATCCGCGCCGAGATCGAGAACTCCGACTCCGACTACGACCGCGAGAAGCTGCAGGAGCGGCTGGCGAAGCTCGCCGGCGGCGTTGCGGTCATCAAGGTCGGCGCGGCCACGGAGGTCGAGCTCAAGGAGCGCAAGCACCGCATCGAGGACGCCGTTCGCAACGCGAAGGCTGCCGTCGAGGAGGGCATCGTCGCCGGTGGCGGCGTCGCGCTCGTCCAGGCGACCGCCGCGGCGTTCGAGAAGCTCGATCTCGTCGGTGACGAGGCGACCGGTGCGCAGATCGTGCGCTCCGCCTCGACCGCCCCGCTGAAGCAGATCGCGATCAACGCCGGCCTCGAGGGCGGCGTCGTGGCGGAGAAGGTCCAGGGCCTTCCCGCGGGTCACGGCCTCAACGCGGCGACCGGCGAGTACGTCGACCTCATCGCCGAGGGCATCCTCGACCCGGCCAAGGTGACCCGCTCGGCGCTGCAGAACGCAGCCTCGATCGCGGCGCTCTTCCTCACCACCGAGGCCGTCGTCGCCGACAAGCCCGAGAAGAACCCCCCGGCCATGCCGGGTGGCGACATGGGCGACATGGGCGGCATGGGCTTCTGAGCCACCCCGCCTGAGCTCACGCTCGACGCACCACGCGGCGCCCCGTCGGTCTCCGGACCGGCGGGGCGTCGTCGTACGGTGGGCCGGTGTACGTGCCGCGCTTCAACTCCCTCGACGACGCAGCGGCGATCGACGGCCTCATCGCCGCCGTCGGTGCCGGCGACCTCGTCACGGTGGGCGCGGACGGCATGCCGTACGCGACCCGGCTGCCGCTGGTGTGGCTGCGCGAGGAGGGTCGCGTGATCGCGCACGTGGCCCTCGCCAACCCGCACTGGCGCACGATCGGCGACGGATCGCCGGCCCTGGTCGTGGTGAGCGGACCGCAGGCGTACGTCTCGCCGTCGTGGTACGCGACCAAGGCCCAGCACGGCAGGGTCGTCCCGACGTGGAACTACAGCCGCGTCGAGCTGCGCGGCACGGTGCGCGTCCGTCGTGAGACCGAGTGGATCCGCGACGCCGTCACCCGTCTCACCGACCTCCACGAGCGGTCGCGGCCCGATCCCTGGGCGGTGACCGATGCGCCCGCGCCGTTCGTGGACGGCCAGCTGCGCGGCATCGTCGGCGTCGAGGTGGCCGTGACCTCGGTCGAGGGCAAGGCCAAGCTCAGCCAGAACCGCTCGGCAGAGGATCGCGACGGTGTGGTGCACGGCCTGCGCCGCGAAGGCGACGCCGAGGCGCACGCTGTCGCGGGCACGATGGATCAGTCCTCGTCGACGTCGTCCCACGAGACCGCGTCGACGAGGTAGACCTGCTCACCCGCGCGCGGGTCGCGTGCGTGCAGCGTGAGGAACACCGGGGAGAACGGCCCTCCGAGGTCGACAACCGTCGCTCCGGCGCCCAGAACCCCGCGGATCCGGTCTGGTGGGCACGTGCGGTCGTTCCTGGTGACGACACCCGGGGTCGTCCACACCGGCACGCCGTTCATGGTGCCGGAGAGCTGGAGGTGGAAGTGGCCGCACAGGACCGCTCGGACGTCCGTCCCGGCCACAGCGTCGGCGAGCAGGTTCCGGTCGCGGAGACCGTCGTTGCGCATGAACGGCGCCCAGTCGACGTGCAGAGGCGGATGGTGGAGCGCGACGACAGACCCGTACGGCGCGGGGGTCGCGAGCTGGCCACGGAGCCACGCGACCTGACCGCCGTCCAGCTCACCGTGCACCGATCCCGGCACGAGGCTGTCGAGCGTGATCACCCGCAGGCCCCCGACGTCGCTGACCGCGGCGCGCTTGCCCGCCGACCCACCCGCGAGCCTGCCGACGTCGCGTCCGCCGTCGTCGAGGTGCCCGGACCCGAGCGCCCGCGTGAACGCGGCCCGGTCGTCGTGGTTGCCCGTCGTGTAGACGTGCGGTACGCCGCGCTCGGCGGCGTACGCGCCCACCATCTCGCGGACGGCGACACATCCCTCATACGACCCGTCGTCGGCGATGTCGCCGGTGACGAGCACGAGGTCGAGGTCGGGGACGTGACGCGCGTCGTGGAGGATCCGCTCGAGCGCGCTGACGGCGTCGACGCCGTCCTCGTCGGGGCCGGTCCGGCTGACGTGGGTGTCGGAGAGGTGGAGGATCCGGTGCGCCACGGTCACCGCCTGAGATAGCGCGTGGCGGCCGCTGCAAGGGCCGTGGCGTACCGGCGCTGGCCTGCCGCGGAGCGCATCGCCCGGGCGTCGCGAGGGTTGCGCATGTTGCCGAGCTCCACCATCGCGGTCGGGATGCGGCTGAGGTTGAGCGTGCCGAGGTCGGCCCGCTTGACCAGCCCGCGCCCGCCCCCGGTGTAGGTCGAGCGCCGGAACCCCACCCTCTGCAGCTCTGCGCGGGTGATGCGCCCCAGCCGCAGCGACCGCGCCACCGCGCCCCGCTTCTTGGTGACGATCACGTGGAAGCCGCGCCCCGACCGCGCCGCCCCGTCGCCGTGGATGCTGATCTTGAGGTCGGCCGCGCGTTCGCGGCCGCGAACGCCCGCGTTGCCGAGCCGTCCCCGGACGTCGACGCAGGGCCCCCAGAGCTTCCGGCTGTTGCGGCTGCGGGTCATCACCACCGTCGCGCCGGCTGCGCGCAGCTCCGCGCGCAGCCGTTTGGCCACCCGCCAGGCGAACGTCGCCTCCGCGAAGCCGCTCGCGGTGGCCGTCCCCGTGGTGTTGCACGCCTTGCGCAGACCGCCGGCGTCGACAGGGCGGTTGATGCGGCGGGGGAAGCGGCTGTTGCCGAGCTGGTGCCCGGGATCGATGACGATCGTGCGACCGGCCAGCGGGCCGGCGTCGTCGGCGCTGGAACGCACTCCGGCCGCGGGACCGTCGTGGGCGGTGGACCTGGCTGGGGCACCCGTGGTCGCGGCGGCGGCGGTGCCGGACGCGGCGAGCGCGACGGCGGCGAGCAGGCAGGTGAGACGACGCATCGCACGAGGCTAACGTGCGGACGCGTAGGCTGTCCCCATGCTTTGGCTGCTGATCATCGTCGGGGTCGTCGTGCTCGCGTACGTGTACCGGGTCCAGCTCCTGTCCAAGGTGCTCGGACAGGACCAGACGCGTGTCCGTCGGATGCTCGAGCGTCGCAAGGGCGACCGCCGCTAGTCCGCGAGCCTCCGGGCTCGCCGCCCAGCCGCTCCTCGATCCCGGTCAGCGGCACAGCCGCAGCGCCATGAGCACGTACGCGCGGGCGCACCGCATCACCTCGTCCACCGGGACGCTCTCGTCGACGGAGTGGGCGTGGGCGATGTCCCCGGGGCCGTACTGCACCGTGGGGACCCCCGCCGCGCTGTAGAGGCGCAGGTCGGACCCGTACGGGGCTCCCGCCGCCGCTGGACGGGGCGATCCGGAAGCCTCGGCGGCGTCCTGCACGACCTCCAGGAGCGGGTGGAGATCAGGAAGTCGCCCTGGGGCGAACGTGCCGCCGGGGAACGACACCGTCGCCGGGTTGTCCCGGAGCCAGAGGTCGCCGTTCGACGCTCCCGCGACCGCGGAACGCAGGGCGGACTGGGCGGCGGCGACGGACTCGCCGGGGCGTACGCCGTAGCGGCCCTCGACGATGCACAGATCGGGGACCGTGCTCGCCCAGTCGCCGGCCTGCACCGTCCCGATCGAGATCGGGAACGGGACCGGCAGATGCGCGAAGCGCTCCCCGACGTCAGTGTTGCGCTGATCCTCCAGCGTCCTCAGCACGGCGCGGACGGTGTCGAGCGCATCCAGGGCGCTGATGCCGCTCGTGCGCATCGATCCGTGCGCAGCGCGTCCACGGACCACCATCCGGAACGTCAGGGCCCCGGCGTTGTCGGTGACGACCGTCCCCGCGGTCGGCTCGGCGATCACGCAGGCGTCGGCGGTGTGGCCGCGGCGGAGAGTGGCGTAGGCGCCGAGACCGCCGTCCTCCTCCCCGACGACGGTGTGGATCGCGAGCGGACGGCGGAGGCTCACCCCGCTGGCACGGATCGCGTGCACCGCCCCCAGGATCGCGGCGACACCGCCGAGCATGTCGCACGCGCCCCGTCCGTACCAACGCCCTCCCTGTTCACGCAGGGTGAACGGGTCGTTGTCGGACCAGAGGCCTGAGTCGCCGGGCGGCACCACGTCGATGTGGCCCGACAGCGCCAGCGCGGGCACGCCGGCGTCCTCGCCGGGGACGACCCCGACGGTGCCCCAGGCCTCGGCGCGTTCGACCTCCATGCCGGGGAAGTCCGGCTCCTGGCGGAGAGTCGGCAGGTCGATCTCCCAGTGGTCGACGTCGGCGCCCAGGTCACCGAGCCGATCGGCGCACCAGTGGCTGGCGGCGACCTCGCCGAGCGATCCGTCGAGCGGTGCGAGTGCGACGAGGGACGTGAGGTCGGCGGCGATCTGCTCTTCGTCGAGGTGGTCGAGGACGTCGCGGGGGTCCAGAGCGGTCACGACCTCAGTGTGCGTCATGACCCGCCCCGACCGCGGCGGGATGGCAGGATCGCGGGCATGGTCGGACCGCGCAGGGTGCACGCCCACGTACGGGGCGTGGTCCTCGCCGCCGGCGAGGGGCGTCGGATGGGGATGCCGAAGGCGCTCGTCCGCACGGCGGACGGGCGGACGTGGTTGGGTCGGACGCTCGACGCGCTGGCCGACGGCGGGTGCGACGACCTCGTCGCGGTCATCGGGGCCCGAGCGGCGCACGTCCAGGGAGAGCTCCGTACGGCCGGCGAGATCTCGCCCGGGCGTCGCCGCGGAGGCGGTCCAGAGGTGCTCGTGGCCACGGACTGGCGTGAGGGGATGGGTGCGTCGCTCCGAGCGGTGCTCGAGCAAGGACCTGGTGACGGGTCCGTCGACGCTGTCCTCGTGATGCTCGTCGACCTTCCCGACGTCGGCCCCGACGTCGTACGCCGCGTCCTCGACCACGTCGACGGGGCGGAGGCCCGGGGTGCCGTCCTCGCCCGCGCGACGTACGACGGGCGACCGGGGCACCCCGTGCTGATCGGGCGCGACCACTGGGGCCCGATGGCGGCGACGCTCTCCGGCGACGAGGGCGGCCGCCACTACCTGGCCGAGCACGGCGCGACCCTGATCGAGTGCGGTGATCTCGCGACCGGGCGGGACCAGGACACGCCCACCCGTACGCCCGGACCGGAATAGGGTGATGGCGTGAAGCAGCCTCGAAGCAGCGACGAGCTCGGGCGCGACCTCGGTGAGGTCGGCTACCTCGCCGACGAAGGGCTCGCGACCATCGCATACCTCGCCCTGGCCATGCAGCGGCCGCTCCTCCTCGAGGGCGAGCCAGGGACGGGCAAGACCGCGCTCGCCGAGGCGCTCGCCCGCGCGTACGGCCTCCCGCTGATCCGGCTGCAGTGCTACGAGGGGATCGACGCCACCCAGGCGCTCTACGACTGGGACTTCCCCCGGCAGATCCTCCACCTGCGCACGGTGGAGGCCACGGCCGACCGGTCGCAGGTCGATGCGGAGTCCGTCGAGCAGTCACTGTTCGACGAGCGCTTCCTCCTCGCGCGGCCGATCCTGCGGGCGCTGCGGGAGGCGCCCGCCGTCCTGCTGGTCGACGAGATCGACCGTGCCGACGACGAGTTCGAGGCGTTCCTCCTCGAGGTGCTGTCGACGAACCAGGTGACGATCCCCGAGCTCGGGACCGTGCGGGCGACCGTTCCGCCGATCGTCGTGCTGACGTCCAACCGGACCCGCGAGCTCCACGACGCCCTCAAGCGCCGCTGCCTCTACCACTGGATCGAGCACCCAGCCCTGGCCCGCGAGATCGAGATCGTCCGTACCCGGATGCCCGAGGTCTCCCAGCGCCTCGCCGAGCAGGTCGCCGGCGTGGTCTCCGACCTCCGCTCCCGAGGTGACCTGCTCAAGCCGCCGGGCGTGGCCGAGACGCTCGACTGGACGGCAGCCCTGGTGCGGCTCGAGTGCGACGACCTGGACCTCGAGACCGCAGCCGCGACGATCGGCGCGGTGTGCAAGTACCGCGAGGACATCGACCGCGTCCGCGACGCGCTCTCGTCGATGCTGGCCTGAGCCGTGTCCGACGTCGCGATCTTCGCCGGCTTCGCGAAGGCGCTGCGGGCGGCCGGGGCCGGTGTGACCGCGGACCGGACCCGCACGTTCCTGGAGGCGGTGAGCCTCGTCGGTCCCGACCGGCGCCGTGACGTCTACTGGGCCGGCCGCGCGACGCTCTGCGCCGAGCCAGACGACCTGGCGACGTACGACGCCGTCTTCGCGAGCTGGTTCTCAGCCGAGGAGCCGAGAGCGCGGACGCGCAGCCGGCAGGACCGACAGGTCGTCGTGCAGGCGGGTCTCGACGAGGCGCCGAGGGGGTCGGCGGAGGCGGGCGACGACCAGCAGGTCGCCATGCTCGCGAGCGTGACCGAGACGCTGCGCCACCGTGATGTCGCCTCGCTGTCGGTCGGCGAGCGCGCGGTCGTGGCGCGGATGTTCGCGGGGCTCGACGTGACGGTGCCGAGGCGCCGCAGCCCTCGCCGTACGCCTCGCCGGCACGGAGACCTCGATCCGACCCGGACGCTGCGAGACCAGCTCCGCAGGGCGGGAGAGCCCGGCCCGCTGCGCTTCCGCGCGCCCCGCCGCAGACCCCGCCGCGTGGTGATCCTCGTCGACGTCTCCGGCTCGATGAGCGCCTATGCCGACAGCCTCCTTCGGCTGGCGCACCGGCTGGCCGCCGCGTCGCCGAGGCAGGTCGAGGTCTTCACGCTCGGCACTCGGCTGACCCGCGTGACTGCTGCGATGCGGCTGCGCGACCCCGAGGACGCGCTCGCCGCCGCCGGGGCGACCGTGCCGGACTGGTCGGGCGGGACTCGGCTCGGTGAGGTGCTGCGTGCCTTCATCGACCGGTGGGGGCAGAGAGGCATGGCGCGGGGGGCGGTCGTCGTGATCGCGTCGGACGGGTGGGAGCGGGGTGATCCGGTGCTGCTCGGTGACCAGGTCGCGCGCCTGCAACGGCTCGCGCACCGCGTGCTCTGGGCCAACCCGCACCGTGGCCGCGCCGGCTATGCGCCGGTGCAGGGCGGGATCGCCGCGGTCCACCCGCACCTGGACGCGCTGGTGGCCGGTCACTCGGTCGCGGCGTTCCAGGCGCTCCTCGACGAGGTGGGACGCTGAGGTCGTGCACCGCGTAGCGTGGATCACATGCGTGACGTGCTCGATGAGCTGATGGAGACGTGGAAGGCGGGAGAGACCGCCGGGGTGGCCACCGTGGTGCAGACCTTCCGGTCCGCGCCTCGTCCGGCCGGTGCGTCGATGGTCGTGGCGCCCGACGCCAGCGCGTACGGCTCGGTGTCGGGTGGCTGCGTCGAGGGCGCGGTCTACGGGCTCGCGCAGGAGGTCGTGGTCGCGGGGGAGGCGGTGCTGCACCGCTACGGCGTCAGCGACGACGACGCGTTCGCGGTCGGTCTCACCTGCGGCGGCATCCTCGACGTCTTCGTGGAGCCGGTGTCGAAGACGACGTTCCCCGAGCTCGGCGACGTCGCGGCCGACATCGAGGCGGGCACCCCTGTCGCGGTGGCGACCGTGATCGCCCATCCCGACACCACGTGGGTGGGGCGCCGCCTGGTCGTCCGACCTGAGGGGACGACGGGTGGTCTGGGGTCCGACCGGGCCGACGCCGCGGTCGCCGACGACGTCCGCGGGCTGCTCGCCGCGGGTCGGACGGCGACCTTGACGTACGGCCCTCACGGTGAACGCCGCGGAGAGGGGATGCGCGTCTTCGTGGCCTCGTACGCTCCGAAGCCGCGGATGCTCGTCTTCGGCGCGATCGACTTCGCGGCGGCCGTCGCGCGGCAGGGGGCCTTCCTCGGCTATCAGGTGACGGTGTGTGACGCCCGGCCGGTGTTCGCCACCGCGGCACGCTTCCCCGACGCTCACGAGGTCGTCGTGTCCTGGCCCCACAAGTACCTCGCGAAACAGGTCGAGGCCCGTCTCGTCGACGAGCGCACCGTCATCTGCCTGCTCACCCACGACCCGAAGTTCGACGTGCCGCTGCTCGAGCTGGCCCTGCGTCTCGAGCCGCCGCACCGCCCGGCCTTCGTGGGAGCGATGGGGTCGCGGCGGACTCACGAGGACCGGCTCGCGAGGCTGCGCGAGGTGGGCGTGGGGGAGAGCGAGATCGCGCGGCTCTCCAGCCCCATCGGGCTCGACCTCGGCGCTCGTACGCCGGAGGAGACGGCCGTCTCGATCGCGGCCGAGATCATCGCCCTCCAGTGGGGCGGGCACGGCGACCGGCTGAGCGAGCGCGACGGGCGCATCCACCACGAGGCGGACTGACCTCCCCGTTTGAGGTGCTCGCACCTCGTCCGTACGGATCACACCTCGTATTCGCGGTGCGGTCGCGACCTCTGGGGTGCGAGCACCTCAAACGCGGGAGGTCCCGTGGCCGGGTGCGAGAGGCGAGTCCACGACATCGCATTGTGATCCACGTCACTCCGGTGTAGGAAAGGCTTCAACCAGCACGGGTGAGCCTGCCGCCGACCGAGTGGAGTCCAGTCCATGGCAAAGAAGCCGATCACCGTCACCGTCGACGGAGTGTCCTGCACCGACGACGTCGAACCCCGAACCCTCCTCGTCCAGTACCTTCGCGACCAGCTCGGCAAGACCGGGACGCTCGTCGGCTGCGACACCACCAACTGCGGCGCGTGCACCGTCCACCTCGATGGTCGCAGCGTGAAGTCGTGCACGATGTTCGCCGTCCAGGCCGACGGCCACGCGGTGACGACGATCGAGGGGATCGCCTCGGACGACGGGGCGCTCCATCCGATGCAGCAGGCCTTCCACGACTCGCACGCGCTGCAGTGCGGGTTCTGCACCCCCGGCATGATCATGCAGTCCCTCGACATCGTCACCGAGCACCCCGACCCGGACGAGGCGACGGTGCGGGAGAACCTCGAGGGCAACCTCTGCCGCTGCACGGGCTACCAGAACATCGTCAAGGCGGTGCAGGCCGGCGCGCGGCAGATGGCCGGTGGCACGCCGGACGCGACCGAGGCGGGTGCGGCATGACCGTCACGGAGATCGGCAGCCCTCGCAAGCGCAAGGAAGACCAGCGCCTCATCACCGGGCGCTCGCGCTACACCGACAACATGGTGCTGCCGGGCATGCTGCACCTCGCCGCCGTACGCAGCCCGTTCGCGCACGCGCGCATCACCGGGGTCGACACGTCCGCGGCCGTCACCGCGCCCGGCGTCGTCACCGTGCTCACCGGCGCCGACGTGGCCGAGGCCCAGGGCAGCCTGCCCAACGCGTGGCCCATCACGCCCGACCAGGTTGCGCCGCCGCACCCCGCCATCGCCGTGGACCGGGTGACCTTCGCCGGCGAGATCGTCGCGGTCGTCGTCGCGCGGTCGCGGCACGAGGCCCAGGACGCCGCCGACCTGGTCGACGTCGACTACGACGAGCTGCCGGTGGTCCTCGACCTGGAAGAGGCCGAGAAGGACGACGTCCTGGCGCACCCCGACCTCGGCACCAACCGGTCGGCCTTCTGGGTCTTCGACTCCGCCGAGGCCGGGACGGGCGGCGACGTGGAGGACGCGCTCGCCGCCGCCGGCGCCGACGACCAGATCCTCCTCGAGCGGACCTACTACCAGCAGCGTCTGATCCCGGCGTTCATGGAGCCGCGCTCCACCGTCGTCGACCCGACCGCGGACCAGATCACGATGTGGTCGTCGACGCAGGTGCCGCACATCCTCCGTCTCATGCTCGCCCTCACGCTGGGCATCCCCGAGTCCAAGGTTCGGGTGATCGCGCCGGACGTGGGCGGCGGGTTCGGCGGCAAGCTGCAGGTGACTCCTGAGGAGGTCATCACCATGCTGGCCGCACGGCGGACCGGCAAGCCGTGCAAGTTCACCGAGACCCGCTCGGAGTCCCTCATGGCCGCCCACCACGGACGTGGGCAGGTGCAGCGGCTGGCGCTGTCCGCTCGCCGTGACGGCACGGTCACAGGGCTCAAGGTCCAGCTCCTCGCCGACATGGGGTCCTACCTCGGTCTCGTCACCTCAGGTGTCCCGATCCTGGGCGCGTTCATGTTCCCGGCGATCTACAAGTTCCCGTCGTACCGGTTCGAGTGCACCAACCTCTTCACCAACAAGGCGTGGACCGACGCCTACCGCGGCGCGGGGAGACCGGAGGCGACCTTCGCGATCGAGCGTCTGATGGACGACCTGGCCGCCGAGCTCGACATGGACCCGATCGAGCTGCGCCGCAAGAACTGGATCGCCCACGAGGAGTTCCCGTTCACGACCGTCTGCGGGCTGGAGTACGACACCGGCAACTACGAGGCGGCGACCGCGCGGGCGCTCGAGCTCTTCGGGTACGACGAGCTGCGAGCCGAGCAGAGGCGTCGCCGCGACGACGGTGACCCGGTCCAGCTCGGGATCGGTGTCTCGACGTTCACGGAGATGTGCGGCCTCGCTCCGTCGCGGGTCCTCGGGTCGTTGGACTACGGCGCGGGCGGCTGGGAGTACGCGCAGGTCCGGATGCTGCCGACCGGCAACGTGGAGGTCGTGACCGGGGTCAGCGCGCACGGCCAGGGCCACGAGACGGCGTGGAGCCAGATCGTCGCCGACCGCCTCGGCGTGCCGTTCGACGACGTCCAGGTGCTCCACGGCGACACGGCGATCGCCCAGCGCGGGCTCGACACGTACGGCTCCCGCTCGCTCGCCGTCGGGGGCATGGCCGTGGTCGCCGCCGCCGACAAGGTGATCGCGAAGGCCAGGGTCATCGCGGCCCACATGCTCGAGGCCGCCGATGATGACCTCGAGTTCACCGACGGGAGATTCACGGTGCGGGGCACGGACCAGGGGGTCGCCCTCGGTGACGTCGCGCTCGCGACGTTCGCGGCCCACGACCTGCCCGACGGGGTGGAGCCCAGCCTGGACTCCGACGCGACCTTCGACCCGGAGAACTTCTCGTTCCCGCACGGCACCCACCTGGCCGCGATGGAGGTCGACACCGAGACCGGGCAGGTCACACTCCGCTCGTACGTCTGCGTCGACGACGTCGGCACCGTGATCAACCCGTTGATCGTCGAGGGGCAGATCCACGGTGGGCTCGTCCAGGGCATCGCCCAGGCGCTCTTCGAGGAAGCCGTCCACGACGAGTCCGGGACGCTCGTGACGGGATCCTTCGTGGACTACCTGGTCCCGAGCGCGGCCGACGTGCCGTCGTTCATCACCGATCGCACCGAGACCGCGTCGACGACGAACGTCCTGGGGGTCAAGGGCGTCGGTGAGGCGGGGACCATCGCCTCGACGCCGGCGATCGTCAACGGGGTCATCGACGCCGTGCGACATCTCGGAGTCGATGACATCCTCATGCCATGCTCGCCCGGCCGTGTCTGGGCGGCGCTGCAGGGCGCGGACAAGGGCCGGGGGGCCGAAGCCGCCGTACCGACGGTGAACAGCCCCGAGGTCGCCGACCGCGACATCGCGTCGACCGGCGCGGTCCAGACGGGTACGGACCAGGGGGAGCAGCAGTGATTCCGACAGCTTTCGAGTACGAGTCGCCGACTACCGTCGAGGATGCGCTGAGGCTCCTTGCCGAGGGAGGTGAGGACGTCAAGGTCCTCGCCGGGGGCCAGAGCCTCATCCCGGTCCTCAAGCTCCGCCTCGCCGGGCCCGAGCTCATCGTCGACCTCGGCCGCATCGAAGGGCTGCGCGGCGTCCGCGAGGACGGGGACGCGCTGGTCATCGGGGCGACCACACCGCACCACGAGGTGGCGACGAGCGCCCTGGTGCGTGAGCACGCGGCGCTGCTGGTCGAGGCCGCGGGCACGGTCGCCGACCCGCAGGTGCGTCATCGTGGCACCTTCGGTGGCGCCCTGGTGCACGCCGACCCCGCGGGCGACCTGCCCGCGCCGGCGCTCGCGCTCGGGGCATCGTTCGAGATCGCCGGGCCCGCCGGCGTCCGTACGGTCGCCGCGGAGGACTTCTTCGTCGACCTGTTCACCACCGCGGTCGGTGAGGACGAGATCCTCACCGCCGTGCGGGTGCCGAAGCGGACCGGCTGGACCGCGGCCTACGAGAAGTTCGTCCGGGTGGCCCAGCAGTGGTCGATCGTGGCCGTCGCCGCGACCGTCCGTGTCGAGGACGGCGTCATCGCCGATGCCCGCCTCGGGCTCACCAACATGGGTTCGACACCGATCCGCCCCGCGGCCGTGGAGCAGAACCTGGTCGGGCTCGCCCCCGTGGGCGAGGCGGTCGAGGGCGCCGTCGCCGACGTTGCCGCAGGCACGACACCACCCGACGACCTCAACGGGACGGCGGACTACCGTCGCCACCTCGCGCGCGTCCTGGCCCGTCGGGCCGTGGTGCGGGCAGCTGGTGCCTGATGGAGCTCACCCACACCTTCTCCGTCCCGGCGCCGATCGAGACCACCTGGGCGGCGTTCAACGACCCCGAGTCGATCGCTCCGTGCATGCCGGGCGCCGTCGTCACGGTGGTCGACGACAACGACTTCACGGGCACGATCAAGATCAAGCTGGGGCCGATCTCGCTGGTCTATGCCGGTTCGGGGACGTACATCGAGCGCGACGAGGCCGGCCGCCGGGTCGTGATCGACGCGAAGGGCAAGGACAAGCGCGGTCAGGGTACGGCGGGGGCGAAGGTGACGGCCCGGCTCGTGCCGGAGGGCGGGGGGACGCGGGTCGAGGTGCGCACCGACCTCGCGATCACCGGCAAACCGGCGCAGTTCGGTCGCGGCGTCATCCAGGACGTGAGCGACAAGCTGTTGTCGCAGTTCGTCGGGTGCATCAGTGACAGCCTCTCGGCGGGCTCGACCCCTTCTGCGGAGCGCGGGTCGGGGCTGGAGGGCGTGGAGACCGCCCAGACGCCGGCCGAGGTCGAGGAGGCGGACGTGGTCGAGGGTGGACGGCATGCCGCGTCCGTGCGCGAGCCCGCCGCGACTCCGTCGTCAGACGTCTCGTCCGGTGGTGCCTCGTCCGGGACGGCGAGCAGCCCTCACGGAGATCCTCTCGAGTCGGCGGCCGAGCTCGACCTGGGGTCGACCGTGGTCCCCGTGCTCGCCCGTCGCTACGGGCCGGCGGTGGCCGTCGGCACGGTCGCCCTGGCGCTCGCCTGGTGGCTGGTGCGCCGCAGGCGCTGACTCGGCGCTCAGCCGGTCGACTGGTCGAGCGCTCGCAGCGCCCCGACCGGTGCGACCTCGAGGCCGGACTCGGTGCACACCCAACGAGGGTCCTCGCCGAGCTCCGGCTCGACCCCGAGGCTGTGCTCGGGGCCTGGCCCGCAGGCGCGGCAGCGGGGCCACCGGCTGCCCGCGTCGAAGAGGGCGTCCTGGACGTCCTGCGCGATGAGGCCGGCGAGGAACGCTGCACCGTCCGGCCACTGGGCGACCCACCAGCCACGCTGGCTGAGCGCCTCCTCCAGGACGGAGACCGCCGAGGCGTCGGCCATGCGGTAGGCGGCGAGGTCGTGCAGCACGCGGGCCCGCGCCTCGAGGAGGAACTCCGTCACGGCGTCCAGGTTAAGCGGCCGGGCAAACCCTAGACCGCGACCGGACGACCGAGCGACCTCAGCTCGCGCGTGATGTTGGACCTCGCGCACGTCTCCCAGAGGGCACGGGCGGGTCGGGTCGCGAAGAAGTGGGGCCGCGCCTGGTAGCGCGCGAGAACCCGGGAGCGGAGCCGCCGGTACTCCGAGTCGGGGACGTGCAGGTTCTCGGCGCGGATCGCGCGGGCGTACCGGTCGTAGCGCTCGGGATCGGACCCGAGGACGCTCAGGTCGGCGTCGCACAGGACGGCTGCCTCGAGGTCTCCCGGCGGTGCGACGTGGTCACGGGTGGCCATCACGATCTCGGCCACGCGGTCCCCGGTGCCCGGGTCGAGCCAGCGCTGGGCGAGCGCGGCGGACCGCTCGACGTTGTCGGCGCGATGCACGTCGTAGATCGCGTCGTGGAACCACGCGGCGGTGCGGACGGTCTCCACGTCGAACGTCAGGCCCAGCGCTGCAAGCAGGTCCACGGCGCGGACCACCTCTGCCAGGTGATCGGCCCCGTGGTGTTCGCGGTGAGGCTCCGACCAGCGCTTCGCCAGCTCGAGCCGGATGCTGGGGTGCACCTGGTCCAATCTACGGGGCCTCCGCGACGACCGCAGGCGTGGCGGAGAATCCTGTCACCGCGTCGAGCGCCGCGGCCGCCACGACCAGGTCCTCCCACGCCATGCCGACGGACTTGAAGAACACCGGCCGTCCGGCCGCGTGCACCGGCTCGGCCGCAACCTCGGCCAGGGTGACGAGGGACAAGGGGTCGAGCGTCCCGGCCGCGACGGCCATCACGACGTCGCCGGCCTCGCGGAGCGCCGTCCGGCGATCCTCGACCACGACCCTCGACCGGCCGACCAGGTGCTCGTCAACCTCGCGTGCGTCCGGGTCGTGCGACCCGACGGCCACGACGATCGCGTCGTCGGCGACGAGGGTCCCGTCGAACACGGGCTCGCGCGCCGACGTGGCGCACAGGATCAGCCCTGCCGCACCCACGGCCTCGGCGGCGGCGGCGCTGTCGACGGCCACGACTCGGGTGGGGACGCCGACGAGCTCGGGGACCTCGGCCGTACGCGGATCGCGGGCGACATAGGTGACCGAGGCGACCGTGCGCACGCCCTCGACGACGTCGGCGGCGGTCGCCACGTGGCGTACGGCCTGGATGCCGACGCCGTAGGCGACGACGTGCAGCGGGCCGGTGTCGGCGAGGAGGTGCTGGCGGACACCGGCGAGAGAGACCGCCGGGGTGCGGAGCGCCGTCAGCTCGATCCCGTCGAGCAACGCGCGCGGAGCGAGCGTCCGGGCGTCGAAGAGCACGTAGATCCCTTGGATCCGCGGCAGCCCTCGCTCGCGGTTGCGGGGCGCGACCGTCACGATCTTGACGCCGGTGTCGGCGCCGTTCTCGGCGGGCATCACGATGTACTCGCCGTGGGTGAGCGGGACGAAGGTCCGCGGGGTGCCCTGGGTGGGGTCCAGGCCGTCGCGCAGCGCGGTGAGGAGCGCCTCGACGGCGTCGCGTGGGCGAAGCGCCGAGACGGCGGAGGCGTCGAGGTACGGCAGCGTCGTCATCGCAGCACGAACCCGGGTGTCAGGGAGTCGGCCGGGTCCACCACGAAGCGGTGCTCGCCGGTGCGGTGCGCGGTGCCGCTCACCGACACCACCACGGCCTCGTGCCCGTCGACGACCGTCCGCTCCTCCACACGTGCGAGGAAGCGCGAGCCGACCAGCGAGTCGTGCACGAGGTCGCGCCCGTCGGGGAGATCGCCGTGGGCGTCCAGCACCGCGACGCGAGCACACGTGCCGGAGCCGCAGGGGGATCGGTCGACCTCGCCGTCGGCGAAGACGGTGACGTTGCGCTGGTGCGCCCTGCCGTCGTCGGTGGTGCCGAGATCGTCGTAGATCGTCGTCCCGTAGACACCGCTCAGGCGGGTGTCGGTCGGGTGCTGGGCCACGGCGTGGTCGTTCAGGGCCCACTTGATCTCGCGACCGAGGGCGATGAGGTCGTCGACCTGCTCGGGCACGACGGCCAGCGCGGCGGTCCGGGCGTCGAGCTGCGCGTAGATCGCGCCACCGAAGCCGACGTCGACGCGCAGCGGACCCCGTGACGTCGCGACCTCCACGTCTCGGGCGATCGCATGGCTGGGCACGTTGACGAAGTCGGTGTGGGAGACGCGGCCCTGCGCCACGTGCACGCGTGCGGTCACCCGTCCCGAGGGGACGTCGATCCTGACGTCGACGACGCCGTCGGCGGGTGCCTGGACGAGGCCCGACTCCACCGCCCACGTCCCGAGGGCGATCGTGCCGTGGCCGCAGGCGGTCGAGAAGCCGTCCTTGTGCCAGAACAGCACACCGAAGTGGGCACCGTCGTCGTCGGGCGGGGTGATGAAGCCGCCGTACATGTCGGCGTGGCCCCGCGGCTCGTGGCAGAGCAC
The DNA here is from genome assembly GCF_019550915.1 of Mumia sp. zg.B17. Taxonomy (GTDB): domain Bacteria; phylum Actinomycetota; class Actinomycetes; order Propionibacteriales; family Nocardioidaceae; genus Mumia. Next base: position 144,553 of record NZ_JAHWCI010000008.1, on the reverse strand, counting down.
CCGACGCAGGTGCTGGACGTCGGGGTCGGCCGCCGCCCTGACCCGCCGGTCGGCGACCCCGTCACCGGGCAGCGCGACGGGCGGGTCGGCGACGATCCGGAAGGGCTCGCCGCCGGTGTGGTAGTCGACGGTCGTCACGCCCTCCCACTCGGCGGTGTCCGATGCCGTCGGGGTGCTCGCCATCAGTACCGCCCGGTGAGCTCGCCCCACTGCCGCGACAGTCCGGCCGGGCTGCGGCGCTGCGGCACCCCCCAGGGGTTGTCGTCGCGCAGCGGCGGAGGAAGGACCGACTGCGGCGCGCCCTGGTAGGCCACCGCGCGGAGGAACCGTCCGATCGCCGCGGTCCCCACCGACGTGGCGTCGTGCGTGGTCGCCGGGTACGGGCCACCGTGCTGCATCGCCGCCGTCACGGAGACACCGGTGGGCCATGCCCCGAAGAGCACGCGTCCGCTCGTGCGGGCCAGGGCGTCGAGGAGAGGCTCGAGGGCTGCCGTGTCCTCGGTCGGAGCGAGGTGCACCGTCGCGGTCAGGTTGCCCGGGAAGAGGCGCTCGAAAGCAGCGGGGAGCTCCGCCGCGGTGCCGTACTCGACGACGACCGACAACGGTCCGAACGACTCGTCGAGGACCGTGTCTCCGGCCTTCTCGAGGTCGGCGAGGGACATCGACACCAGCGTGGGCGTGGCCCAGCCGAGACCGTCGGCGCCGACCCGGACCTCTCCCTCGACCAGCACCGAGACACCGGCGGCAGCGAGGACGGCCTCACGGCGCTCGCGGTAGCCGGCGGTGATCCCGGCGGTCAGCAGGCGGTGCTCGGGCACCTCTGCCGCCGCGGTGACGAGGGCATCGGTCAGCGGCTCCACGCCGGGGACGAGGAGGAAACCGGGCTTGGTGCACAGCTGACCGCACGAGCCCGAGACGCTGCCGACGTACGCGGCGGCGAGAGCATCGGCGCCGGCGGCGAGCGCAGCCGGGGTCACGACGACGGGGTTGACGCTGCCCAGCTCGCCGTAGAAGGGGATCGGCACCGGGCGGGCCGCGGCGACGTCGGCGAGCATCCGACCGACCGTCGTCGAGCCGGTGAACGCCGCCGCGCGGATGCGGTCGTCCTTGAGGGCCGCGACCCCGTCCTCACGGTCGAAGATCACGGCGAACGACCCGTGGGGCATCCCGGCCTCGCGGAGGGCCTCGGTCACGATCGTCGCGACGAGTGCGCTGAGCCGCGGGTGTCCGTCGTGGGCCTTGACCACGACCGGGTTGCCCGCGGCCAGTGCGGCTGCGGTGTCACCGCCGGCGACGGAGAAGGCCAGCGGGAAGTTGGAGGCGGCGTAGTTCAGCACGGGTCCGACCGGGACGTTGGCCCTGCGCACGTCGGGCCGGGGACCGACCGCGTAGTCGGGGTCGGCGGCATCGATCCGGGCGTCGAGGTAGGCACCCTCGACGACGACCTCGGCGAACAGGCGCAGCTGCTGCGTCGTACGGTTCAGCTCTCCTCGTAGCCGGCCCTCCGTGAGGCCGGTCTCCTCGGTGCCGAGCGCGACGATCTCGTCGGCCGCGAGCTCGAGGCGATCAGCGACCGCGACCAGGGCGGCTGCGCGGTCGCGCGGCGTCGTGCGGGCCAGGAGGGGGGCCGCCGCGTCGGCGGCGTCCAGCGTGGTGAACAGGTCGGTCATCGCCATCCTCAGAAGTCGAATCCGGTGGGGAACGGGTCGTGGGGGTCGAGCAGGTACTGGGCCGTGCCGGTGATCCAGGCCCGGCCGGTGATCTCCGGCAGCACCGCCTCGTGGTCACCGACGGTGGTCGTGGCGACGAGCCGCCCGGTGAACTCCGACCCGATGAACGACTCGTTGACGAAGTCGGTGTGCAGCGCCAGCTCACCCCGCGTGTACAGCTCGGCCATCCGCGCGGAGGTGCCGGTGCCGCAGGGCGACCGGTCGAACCACCCGGGATAGATCGCCATCGCGTGCCGGGACCGCACGGCGTCTGACCCGGGAGCGATGAACTCCACGTGGTGGACGTGGTCGACGCCTTCGATCGTGGGGTGGTGCGGGGGTGCGGTCTCGTTGATCGCCGCCATGATGGCCAGACCGGCGGCGGCGATGTCGTTCTGACGCGCGCGGTCGAACGGCAGGCCGACGTCGTCGAGGTCGACCATCGCATAGAAGTTGCCGCCGAACGCCACCGAGTACGGCACCGTGCCGAGGCCGGGCACCTCGATCTTCTGGTCGAGTCGCTCGGTGAAGCTCGCCACGTTGGCGAGGGTCACCGACGTGGCTCGCCCGTCCTGCACAGCGACCCGGGCGACGACGAGACCGGCGGGGGTGTCGAGCCGGATCTCGGTCACCGGCTCGGTCGCCTCGACCATCCCGGTCTCGACCAGCACGGTGGCGACGCCGATCGTGCCGTGCCCGCACATCGGCAGGCAGCCGCTGGCCTCGATGAAGATGATCCCGAAGTCGCAGTCGTCCCGGGCGGGTGGCTGCAGGATCGCCCCGGACATCGAGGCGTGCCCGCGGGGCTCGCTCATGAGCAGCCGACGGATGTGGTCGAGGTGCTCGATGAAGTGGAGCCGGCGCTCGTTCATCGTCGCACCCGGGACCACGCCCACGCCGCCGGTGACCACTCGGGTGGGCATGCCTTCGGTGTGGGAGTCGACGGCATGGAAGATGCGTGTGGATCGCATGGTGACCTCCTGACTCGAGTATGGATCGGTGGCGTGGGCGCTCGGACGTCAGCGTGCGGCGATCGCGGCGAGCGCGCGCTCGGTGTCAGCGGTCACCGCAGCGACCTGCTCGGGGCTGAGCGGGCCGCGGGGCGGTCGCGTCGGCCCGCCGTACGAGTTGCCGCAGATGTCCATCGAGAGCTTGATCGCCTGCACGAACTCCGTACGGGAGTCCCACCGGAAGACCGCGACGAGCTGCGCGTAGAGCTGCTGGGCCTCCTGCCACTTGCCCGCCACGCAGAGGTCGTACAGCGCGACGGCCTCCTTGGGGAAGGCGTTGGGGTAGCCGGCGAACCAGCCGACGGCACCGTTGACCATGAGCTCGAAGAGCACGTCGTCGGCGCCGGCGATGACGTCGATGTCGCACTTCTCCTTGATCTCGTAGACCCGGCGGACGTCACCGGAGAACTCCTTGATCGCGACGACCTCGGGGATCTCGGCGAGTCGGGCGACGAGGTCGGGGGTCACGTCGACCTTGGTGTCGAAGGGGTTGTTGTAGGCCATGATCGGCATCCCGACCTCCGCCACCTTGCGGAAGTGCTCGACGACCTCGTCGGGGTTGGAGCGATAGAGGGTCGGCGGGAGCAGGAGCACGCCGTCGGCCCCGTCGGCCTGGGCGTTGCGCGCCCACTCCTGCGCCTGGTGCCAGCCGACACCGTGTACGCCGGCGACGACGACGCCCCGTCCGTCGACGGCGTCGACCGCGACCTGGACGACCTTGCGGCGTTCCTCGTCGGTCAGCGAGGAGTACTCGCCGAGCGACCCGTTGGGGCCGACTCCGCGGCACCCGTTCGCCATGAGGAAGTCGACGTGCTCGCCGAACTTGTCGTAGTCGACCGCGAGCCCGGCGGGCGCCGACGGGTCCTCCTTGAACGCGAGGGCGGTCGCGACGACGACGCCGCCGAGATCGATGGTGCTGGTCATGCTGGGTCCTTTCGGGAGGGGGACGGAACGTCGGGGGATGCGGGTCGGGCGAGGTCGCCCACCCGGACCGGCACGGCGATCGGCCGCCGGTCGGTGGAGGTGTGGTCGGCGAACGGGACGGATCCTCGTCCGCTCGCCGCGGAGAGGATGGTCTCGACCGTGCGGCCGCAGACCCTCCCCTGGCAGAGGCCGAGACCGGCTCGGGTGGTCAGCTTGAGTGAGCGCAGTCCAACGGACGAGGTGTCGGAAGCGACGCGGGTCAGCGTGCCGTAGCCGACCTCCTCGCACCGGCACACGACCGTGTCGTCGTCGAGCCAGCGCGTCCATCCCGGTCCGATGCCGTGGGCGGCCTCGATGCGGTCGGCGAACCGTCGGAAACGGCTGCGGGCGCGGCGGGCGTGTGACAGGTGCGCCGCGGACGGATCGCCGCCCCCGGCCACCCAGCCGGCGATCTCACCCTCGGCGAGGGCGAGGTCCACGCCGCCGATCTGCGTCAGCTCACCAGCCGCGAGCACACCCGCGACCGTGGTGCGCTGGTGGGCGTCGACGGCGACGAAGCGCTGGTCGGTGAGTCCGCAGCCGGCGGCGATCGCGAGCTCGAGGCGCGGGACGAAGCCGTGGCCGAGGCAGACGGCGTCGCACGACACCTCACTCTCGGTTCCGGCCACGGGCTGCCACCGGTCATCGACGTCGGCGACGGTCACGCCCTCGACGCGGCCCTCTCCGTGGATGCGGACGACCGCCGAGCCGGTGCGGTACGGGACGCGGCTGCGGACCTGGTGTCTCGCGTACCCCGCGAGCTCGCTCACCTTGTGGGTCGTGCCGACCAGCTCCCACGGTCGCGCGAGCCACTCGCGGGCGAGGCGTCGAGGACGCGCGGCCTCGTGGACGCCGACGACGGAGGCGCCCGCCTGGAGCAGCGAGGCGGTGACCGGCAGCAGGAACGGCCCGGATCCGGCGACCACGACCCGCTCGCCGATCGCGAGCCGCTCGCCCTTGGCGAGGGCCTGGGCCGCTCCGGCGGTCACGACGCCGGGCAGGGTCCAGCCGGGGACCGGCAGCGTACGGTCGTGCGCCCCGGTGGCAAGGACCAGCCGCTGGGGTCGCAGCGTCTCCGTGCGCTGTCCGGTGCCGTCGACGTCACCGTGGGAGACGTGCACCGTGAGACCGGCGTCGTCCTGGCCGATCGCCCACACGTGCGCCTCCAGGCTCACCGTGACGCCGGGGTCGGACTGGAGGCTCTGGTGGAGCCGCCGATAACGGTCCCACTGGTGGTGGAGCACGCGCTCGCGTGCGGCGGGCCTGCTGGCCGGCAGGTGGCGCCAGTACTGGCCGCCGGTCCCGTCGGAGGCGTCGAGCACGCGGACGGTCGCTCCGGCGGCTCGCGCTGCGTGCGCCGCGGCCATGCCGGCAGGCCCGGCGCCGATCACGAGGACGTCCACGTCATCGCTCCTCTCGGGGCTGGGGCAGCCGGTCGTGCTGGCGCTCGACCAGCTCGCCGCCGCGGGCGCGTCGCTGGCACGCACGGACGTCGCGGACACCGTCGACGCTCACGACGCAGTCGAAGCAGACGCCGATCCCGCAGAAGAGGCCCCGGCCCGCTCCGGAGACCGACGTCGTACGCCAGTCGAGGACGTCGTGGGAGAGCAGGATGCCGGCGACGGTCTGGCCGCGCACGCCCTCGTACCGGCGCCCCTCGAACTCGATGGTCACCGTCGTGGCGAGGGCCGGCTCCGCGGGATCGCGGGCGGGGTCGACAGGACGCGGGGTCACGATGCCTCCTCGAGGTAGGGCGCGAGCGTGGGGCGGTCGACCGCGAACGCCGCCGGGTCGAGTGGGGCCGCGGAGCCGGTCACCAGCGCGTGGAGCAGGTCGGCCGAGGGCACCGAGAGGCCGATGCCGGCGCCTTCGTGGCCGGTGACGTGGAAGAGCCCGGGTAGGCGGGGATCAGCCCCGACGAGCGGCAGGTGGTCGGGCATGTAGGGGCGGAAGCCGCCGTACGTGCGCAGCACCGACGCGCTGGTGAGGAACGGGAAGATGCGCAGCGACTTCGCCGCGATCTCACGGACGACCTCGACGTCGAGGCGGTCGTCGAAGCCGACACGCTGGCGAGAGGAGCCGATGAGGACCGTGCCGGCCGCGGTGGACTCCACCACGGTCGAGGTCTGGAGGTCGGCGTCCGCGGACTGGGTGGCACCGACGTAGTCGGCGTCGTAGACCTTGTGGAGCACGCGGTGCGGCATCCGTGTCGTGACGAGCACCATCCCGCGCCGGGGGAGGACCGGCAGGTGGACGCCGAGACGTCGGGCGACGTCGCCTGCCCACGGGCCGGCCGCGTTCACGACGACGTCTCCACCGTGGTCGCCTGCGGGTGTCGAGACACCGATCAGGCGACCGTCTGTGCTGCGGACGGCCCCGACGACCTCGGTCTCGGTGAGGACGATCGCCCCCGCGTGGCGGGCGGAGGCCAGCAGCGCCTCGGCCGCCGTCACCGGCTGCACCTGGGCATCCTGCGGATAGAGCACGCCTGCGGTGACGTCGCGGGTGAGGTACGGCTCGAGGGCCAGCGCCCCGGCGGTGTCGACGTCCTGCGCGTCGACACCTGCCGTGCGCTGCGTCGCGGCGAACGCCCGCAGGGCGTCGGCGCCGTCGGCGGTCGTGGAGACGACGAGCCCGCCCTTGCGTTCGTACTCGACCGAGGGGAAGGCCGCCCCGAGCTCCTCGTGCAGCTCGGCGGCGACCGTGGCCCACCGGTCGGCCGCCAGCAGCGAGAGGTCGAGCTCCGGTCCGGGTGTCTTGTCGGAGACGAGGAGATTGCCCTCGCAGGCCGCCGACGTGCCTCCGACGGCGGCGCCCCGCTCGAGGACGAGAACGTCGACCCCGGCCCGGGCGAGGCTCCGGGCACAGGCGGCACCGACGATGCCGGCGCCGACCACGATGGCGCGCATGGTGCCTCCTCGTTCGGGAGTCAGTAATATATCACATATTACTGGTAGGGACGGAGCGATCTCTCGGGTCGGGCTGTGTTCTGGCGTGACGTCGAGTCGCGGGATCAGGAGCCGAGGTACGCCTCGACGACGCGCGCGTCTCCCGCGAGCTCGTCGGCGGCGCCCGACAACGTCACACGCCCTGTCTCGACGACGTACGCACGGTCGGCGATGCGCAGCGCCGCCTTCGCGTTCTGCTCCACCAGGAGCACGGTGGTCCCCTGGGCGTTGACCTCGGCGATGATCTCCATGACCTGCTTGACGATCAGCGGAGCAAGGCCCATCGACGGCTCGTCGAGCAGGAGCAGTCGCGGATCGGCCACGAGGGCGCGGCCGATCGCCAGCATCTGCTGCTCGCCGCCCGACAGCGTGCCGCCCTGCTGGCGCCGCCGCTCGAGCAGGCGCGGCATCAAGGCGTAGACCCGCTCGACGCGCTCGTCGATCACCGAGGTGTCGCGCACGCGGTAGCCGCCGAGCATGAGGTTCTCGTGCACCGTCATCGTGCTGAAGATCCGCCGGCCCTCGGGCACGTGGACCACGCCGCGAGGGACGAGGTCGTGTGCCGGCACCGACCGCAGGTCGGTCCCGTCCCAGGTCACCGACCCCGACGACGGCTTGACCAGTCCCGAGATGAGGTTCATCGTCGTGGTCTTGCCGGCGCCGTTGTTGCCGAGCAGCGCGACGATCTCGCCCTGGTCCACGTGGAAGCTCAGCGAACGCAGCGCGTGGACCCGTCCGTAGTAGACGTCCACGTCCTCGACGACCAGCCCGCTCATGCGTCCTCCTCGTCCTCGGAGCCGAGATACGCCTCGATCACCTTCGGGTCGCTCTTGATCTCCGCGGGAGTCCCGTCGGCGATCTCCTTGCCGTGGTTGAGCACGATGATGCGCTCGGAGATGTCCATCACCAGCCCCATGTCGTGCTCGATGAGGACGATGCCGATCCCCAGGTCGCGGATCCGCCGGATGAGGGCGACCAGCTGCTGCTTCTCGTTGTGGTTCAGGCCGGCGGCCGGCTCGTCGAGCAGCAGCAGGCGGGGCTTCGTGGCGAGGGCACGAGCGATCTCCACCCGACGCTGCTCGCCGTACGGGAGCTGGGTCACGTAGAGGTCCTCGTCGCCGGTGAAGCCGACGAAGTCGAGCCACCCACGCGCCTCCTCGAGGCACTGCCGCTCGCTGCGCTTGTAACGCGGGGTGTGCAGCATGGCGTCGTACCAGCGCTGACGCAGGGCAGCGTGCATCGCGGTCTTCACGTTGTCGAGGACCGACAGCTCCCGGAACAGCCGCAGGTTCTGGAAGGTGCGTGCCATCCCCGCCTTCGTGATCGTCGACGGCAGCGACCGTACGATCGAGCGGCCCTTGAACGTGATCGATCCGCTGGTGGGACGGTAGAACCCGGAGATGCAGTTGAAGGCGGACGTCTTGCCCGCCCCGTTCGGACCGATGACCGAGAGGATCTCGCCCGAGCGCACCGACATCGACAGTCCGTCCACGGCCTTCACGCCGCCGAAGGCCAGGTGCAGGTCGGTGACCTCGAGCAGGACCTCTCCGGTCTCCGTGGTGGTCGCGGTCATCGGTTCTCTCCTTCCCGGCGGGCGAGCAGGTCGCCGCCGGTGTCCTCGCCCTCGTTCAGCTCAGCCTCGTCGCGCGTCTCAGGGGCCGAGTCCTGCTCCACCTCGTCGACGTCCTCGTCGACGTGCTTGTCCTTGGACCACGGGAGGACGGCCGTCGCGGGCCAGATGCCCGTCGGACGGAAGATCATGGTCACGACCAGCAGCACACCGAAGAGCAGGAACCGCCACTCCGCGAACTCCCGCAGGAACTCAGGCGCCAGCGAGACGAACAGCGCGCCGATGATGACGCCGGGCACCGAGCCCATCCCGCCGAGCACGACGGCCATGAGGATCAACGCCGAGTAGAGGAACAAGAAGCTGTTGGGGGAGATCGCGGTGAGGTGCGTCCCCATCAGCTGCCCGGCGAGTCCCGCCCAGACCGCACCGATGATGTAGGCGGTGATCTTGGTGACGTAGGTGTTGATGCCCATCGCCTCGGCGGCGTCCTCGTCGTCGCGGACCGCCTTCCACGCGCGGCCCATCTTGCCGCGGGCGAGTCGCCCGAGTGCTACCACTCCGACGAGGCCGACGATCACGGCGACGAAGTAGTAGAAGACGACCTTGCCGTTGAAGAAGATGCCCGCGATGGTGACGCCGTCGGCGAGGTCCCAGCCGAAGAGCTGCCACGAGGGGATCCCGTGGATGCCGGACGGGCCCCCGGTGATCTCCAGGTTGTTGGCCGTCAGGCGGATGATCTCGCCGAACCCGAGCGTGACGATCGCGAGGTAGTCGCTGCGCAGCCGCAGCGTCGGACCGCCGATGACGATGCCGGCGATGATGCAGGCGACGATGACGCCGGGCACGGCGAAGACCATCGACCAGCCGAAGTGGGTGGTCAGGATGCCCGACGTGTAGGCGCCGACCGCGAAGAACGCGATGTAACCGAGGTCGAGGAGGCCCGCATAGCCGACCACGACGTTGAGACCGAGCGCGAGCATCACGTAGATGAGTGCCGTGGTCATGATCGAGATCGTGTACGGCGACGCGTTGATGAACGGCAGGAGCAGCACGAAGGCGAATGCGGCGATGCCGAGCAGCCGCAGCACGCTGTCGTCGCTGCGCCAACCACGGGAACGCTCGGGACGGGCGCGGGTCGGGGCGGGCGCGGTGATGGAGGCCTGAGTCTTCATCGGGTCACATCCGCTCGACGACGCGGGCACCGAGGATGCCGGTCGGCTTGAACGACAAGAAGATGATCAGACAGGCGAACGAGAACACGTCGCGCCACTCCCCTCCGAGCCAGGCGGTCCCGAAGGACTCGAGCAGACCGAGCGTCAGTCCGCCGAGCATCGCGCCGTACAGGTTCCCGATGCCGCCGATCACCGCGGCCGTGAATGCCTTGATGCCGATCACGAACCCCATGAGGAAGTCGATCGAGCCGTAGTAGGCGCCGGCCATGACGCCTGCGGCGCCGGCCAGTGCCGAGCCGATGAAGAAGACCCGCGAGATGACGCGGTTGACGTTGATGCCCATCAGGGTCGAGGCCGCGGGGTCCAGGGCGATGGCGCGCATCGCGCGGCCCTCCCGCGTGCGGTTCACGTAGAACGCGAGCACGACCATCAGGAGTGCGGCGAGGGCCATCAGCACCAGCTGTGCGGTGGAGATGCGAGCACCGATGAACTCGACGCTGCCTCCGCTGACCCGCACGGGGTACGCCTTGGGGGACGGGCCGAAGATCTGGCGGACCGCGTACTCGAGGGTGAAGGACATGCCCACCGCGGTGATGAGGACCGCCAACCGTGGTGACGATCTCAACGGTCTGTACGCCACGCGCTCGACCGTCACCCCGAGCAGCCCGGTGAAGATCATCGCGACCAGCACGAGCAGGACGAGTGTCGGGATGGTGGCCGCTGCGGCGAGGCCACCGAAGGACGTCAGCAGGACGAAGCCGACGAAGGCGCCGATCATGTAGACGTCGCCGTGGGCGAAGTTGAGCAGCTTGATGATCCCGTACACCATGCTGTAGCCGAGCGCGATGAGGGCGTAGAACGACCCGACGAACAGGCCGTTGATGATGATCTGCGACATGAGGCTCCGATCGTGATCCAGCGATACGGGGTCCCGGCCCCACAGGAGCCGGGACCCCTCTCAGACGTCAGCCCTGCAGGTCGTCGTGCAGGACGAACGAGCCGTCGTCGCCGATCGTCACGATCGCGAAGCCGCCCTCGGCGAGGGTGCCTTCCTCGGTGAAGGTGATCGGACCGGAGAAGGCGGGGAACCCGTCGAGGTCGCGCAGCGCGGCGTTGACGTCCTTCATCTCGGTGGAGTCGGCGTTCTTGATCGCCTCGGCCATCACCCGGACCGCGTCGTAGGACTGCGTCGAGTACGGGCCAGGCTCGTCGCCGAACTTCTTCGTGTAGTCGGCGATCCAGTCCTCGGCACCCTCGAGCATGTCGGGCGTCTGGGTGAAGGTCGCGTAGACGTTGTCGGTGTAGTCCTTGCCGGAGATCTCCGCGAAGCTGGCATCGACCGAGCCGTCACCGGCGAGGAACGTGCCCTTGTAGCCGGCGTCCTTGGACTGGCGGTTCAGCAGGCCGCCCTCCTGGTAGTAGCCCGTCCAGTAGACGAAGTCGGCGCCGGACTTCACGAGCTTGTTGGCCTCGGCGGAGTAGTCCTTCTCCTTCGGCGTCATGGTCGCGTCCAGCACGACGTCGAGACCGGCGGACTTGGCCTGCTCGACGAACGAGTCGGCGAGGTCGACGGAGTAGTCGGTCGAGTCGTCGATCACCGCGATCTTGGAGGCACCCTCCTTCTTCGCGAACGCGACGGCGGCGGCGGCCTGCTGGGTGCCGGTGCCGTTGATGAGGAAGACGTTCTCCTGGTCGGCCTCGACGAGCGCGTTGGAGTTGGCCGCCGGGATGACCATCGGCACCTCGGCCTGCAGGAAGATCGGGAGCGTCGGGAGCGTCGCGCCCGAGCAGTAGCCGCCCACCGACGCCACGACTCCCTGGGAGACGAGCTTGTTGGCGGCCGCGACGGCGGTCGTCGCGTCGCACCCGTCGTCCTGGGTCACGAGCTCGATGTCCTTGCCGTCGATGCCGCCGTCGGCGTTGATCTCCTCGACGGCGAGGGCGGCGCCGTTCTTCATGTAGTCGCCGAACGCGCTCTCCGTACCGGAGAAGGGGGCGAGCATGCCGAACTTGATCGTGTCGCCGGACTTCTCGTCGTCGCTTCCACCGACGCCACCGCCGCAACCTGCGACGGCAGTCGCGAGAGCGACGCTGGCGGCCAGATAGCGGGCGCGCCGCCAGACCGACGCGGACCGAGTGCTCTTCATGCGTGTTCCTTCCTCGTCGGCGCGGGTCATCGCCGTGCCTTGATATGTGACATATTACATATCACGTGACGCGGATTACGCGGAAGTAGATAGGGAAAACAGTTGGGTTACAACGTCGCCGACGGCGTGGTGTCCTCCGCCACACCGCTCCACCAGCCGAGGACGTGACCGATGTGGCGTGACATCAGCTCGCTCGCCGCCGCCCCGTCGCCGGCCTCCAGGAAGTCGAGGAGGGCCTCGTGCTCGTCGATCGACGCCCGGAGCTGCTCGCGGGTGATCTTGGCGGCGATGCCCACCGTGCGTGTCTGGTCGCGCAGGTTGCCGACAACCTCGACGAGGATCGGGTTGCCCAGGAGCGCGAGGAGACCGAGGTGAAGCTCCTTGTCGGCCCGGACGTAGGTCGGGAAGTCCCGCGCGTCGGCCGCGTCGCGGACGCGGACGACGAGCGCGTCGAAGGCGGGCCGGTCCGCCGCGGTGAACCGCTCGGCGACGTCGAGCATCGTGGGGCACTCCAGCAGGCGCCTGGTCCGTACGAGGTTGGAGAGCTCGTCACGCCCGACCTCGCGGACGCGGAAGCCCTTGTTGCGCACGGGGACGACGAAACCGCGACGAGCGAGGTTGAGCATCGCCTCGCGCACCGGCGTGGCCGACACCTCGTACTGTGACGCGAGCACAGGGACGGTGAGCAGCTCGTGCGGTTCCACGAGGCCGGTGACGATCGCCGCGGTCAGCGACTCCTCGATCTGCTCGCGCAGGCTGTGACCGGGCTCGATCCGGCGGGACGTCCAGGTCGGCAATGGACCCACTCCTCGATCAGTGATGCGTCACATAGTACCGACCCTTGCACCGTGGGCACCTTGGTCCTCGTATCTCGACGAGAGGTGCCGGATATGGCGAACACCACACCGTTTGGCGACTCGAACAACAATTCGTCCGGCGTTGGACATAGCGAGAGCATCCCACCAGCGACGAGGGGAAAGGGCATGACCATCGCGACCGAACTGCGCACCGAGACCGGCCGTGGCCGCGGCTGGGAGGGCTTCGTCGACGGGCCGTGGCAGACCCGCATCGACGTCCGGGACTTCATCCAGCGCAACTACACGCCGTACGACGGCGACAGTGCGTTCCTCGCCGGCCCGACCGAACGGACCAGCGCGCTCTGGCGCCGGGTCAGCAGTCTCTTCCCCGAGGAGCGCGAGAAGGGCGTCTACGACGTCGACTGGCACACTCCGGCCGGCATCACCGCCCACGCGCCCGGCTACATCGACCGGGCGAACGAGCTCATCGTCGGGCTTCAGACCGATGCTCCGCTCAAGCGGGCGATGATGCCCAACGGTGGGTGGCGCATGGTCGAGAACGCCCTCGAGACGTACGGCTACCCGGTCGACCCGATGCTCAAGAAGGTCTTCACCGAGTACCGCAAGACCCACAACCAGGGTGTCTTCGACGCCTACCCGCCCTCGGTGCGAGCGGCCCGTTCGTCGCACGTCATCACCGGCCTCCCGGACGCCTACGGACGAGGCCGCATCATCGGCGACTACCGCCGCGTGGCGCTGTACGGGGTCGACGCCCTCATCGCCGACAAGCGCAACGACCGGGCCCTCCTCGACCGCCAGCCTGCGTCGGAGGACATCATCCGCGCCCGCGAGGAGAACAGCGAGCAGATCCGCGCGCTCCAGGAGCTCGGGCAGATGGCCGCCTCGTACGGGTTCGACATCTCGCAGCCGGCGACGAACGCCCGTGAGGCCGTCCAGTGGACCTACTTCGCCTACCTCGGCGCCGTGAAGGAGCAGAACGGTGCCGCGATGTCGCTCGGTCGCACGGCGACCTTCCTCGACATCTACCTCGAGCGCGACCTGGCCCGTGGCGACCTGACCGAGTCTCAGGCGCAGGAGCTGATCGACGACTTCGTCATCAAGCTGCGCATCGTCCGCTTCCTTCGGACGCCCGAGTACGACGCCCTGTTCAGCGGCGACCCGACCTGGGTGACGGAGTCGCTCGCGGGCATGGGCGACGACGGGCGCCCTCTGGTCACCAAGACGACGTTCCGCTACCTCCAGACCCTCTACAACCTCGGTCCCGCGCCGGAGCCGAACCTCACCGTGCTGTGGAGCGACCGACTCCCCGAGGGATTCAAGCGCTTCGCCGCGCAGGTCTCGATCGACACGTCGGCCATCCAGTACGAGTCCGACCACCACATCCGTGAGTGGTGGGGTGACGACGCGGCCATCGCGTGCTGTGTGTCCCCGATGCGCGTCGGCAAGCAGATGCAGTTCTTCGGCGCGCGGGTGAACCTCGCCAAGACCTTGCTCTACGCCATCAACGGCGGCCGCGACGAGATCACCGGCAAGCAGGTCGGACCGGCCGCCTCGCCGGTCGACGAGGGACCGCTGGACTACCGCGACGTGATGAAGCGCTTCGACGCCGAGATGGACTGGCTCGCCGGGACGTACGTGGAGGCGCTCAACGTCATCCACTACATGCACGACAAGTACGCCTACGAGCGGCTCGAGATGGCGCTGCACGACACCGACGTGCTGCGGACGATGGCGTGCGGCATCGCAGGGCTGTCGGTGGCCGCGGACTCGTTGTCGGCGATCAAGTACGCACGCGTGGTCCCGGTCTTCGACGAGCGAGGGATCGTCGTGGACTTCGACACCACCGGCGACTTCCCGACCTTCGGCAACGACGACGACCGGGTCGACGCCATCGCGCGCGACCTCGTCGAGCGGTTCATGGAGAAGCTGCGCGCCTACCCGACCTACCGGGACGCGCTTCACACGCAGTCGGTCCTCACCATCACGTCCAACGTCGTCTACGGCAAGGCCACCGGCAACACCCCGGACGGACGCCGCCGGGGCGAGCCGTTCGCGCCGGGCGCCAACCCGATGAACGGGCGTGACACCCACGGGATGCTCGCCAGCGCGCTGTCGGTGGCGAAGCTCGCCTACGACGACGCGCAGGACGGCATCTCGCTGACGAACACCGTGGTGCCGTCGGGACTCGGTCGCACGAAGGAGGAGCAGGTCACGAACCTCGTCGGCCTCCTCGACGCCTACACCGGCTCCGACGGCTACCACATGAACGTCAACGTCCTGAACCGCGAGACCCTCGAGGACGCGATGGAGCACCCGGAGAAGTACCCGCAGCTCACCGTCCGGGTGTCGGGGTACGCAGTGAACTTCGTCCGCCTCACGCGCGAGCAGCAGCTCGACGTGCTGTCGCGCACGTTCCACGGGGCCGTCGCCTGATGACCGCCACCGTTCTCGCCGACCTCCCCGCGGTCGAGCTCGACCGCGAGGAGCGGCTGGCGGCGATGCGCTCCGGCGAGGTGGGGGCGGTCCACTCCTGGGAGCTCGTGACGGCGGTCGACGGGCCTGGGACCCGGATGACGACGTTCCTGACCGGATGCCCGTTGCGCTGCCTCTACTGCCAGAACCCCGACACCTGGAGGATGCGTGACGGCACAGAGGTGCGCGCCGACGACCTGGTCGCCCGCGTCGCGCGCTACCGGCCGGTGTTCGAGGCGACCGGCGGCGGCCTCACGCTGTCGGGCGGTGAGCCGTTGATGCAGCCGCGGTTCGTCGCCCGTGTCCTGCGCGGGGTGAAGCAGCTGGGGGTGCGTACGGCGCTCGACACCTCGGGCTTCCTCGGTGCCGCCGCGACCGACGAGATGCTCGACGACGTCGACCTGGTGCTGCTCGACGTCAAGGCCGGGGACGAGGAGACCTACCGGCGTGCGACCGGCCGCACCCTCCGACCGACGATCGACTTCGGAGACCGCCTGGCAGCGCGGGGAACCGAGGTCTGGGTGCGGTTCGTGCTCGTTCCCGGGCTGACCGACGCTGTCGACAACGTCGAGAACGTGGCGCGGATCGTCGAGCGCTGGCCCAACGTCACCCGCGTCGAGATCCTCCCCTTCCACCAGCTGGGCCGCGGGAAGTGGGAGCGGCTCGACACCCCGTACGCGCTCGCCGACGTCGCGCCGCCCTCACCCGAGCTGGTCGCGCGGGTCCGCCGCCAGTTCGAGGCGCACGGTCTGCCGACGTACGTCGGCTGACCCTCAGTCGTCGCGCTCGCTGCCCTGGTAGAGGCGGTCGCGTCCCGGGCCGCCCCGCAGGACGTCCCTGCCTGGACCACCCTCGAGCGTGTCGTTGCCCGGGCCACCCCACAGGCGGTCGCGCCCACGGTTGCCCTCAATGTCGTCGTTGCCCGACCCGCCGCGGAGACGGTCGTTGCCCACGCCGCCCTGCAGGTCGTCGTTGCCGGAGCCGCCCCAGATGCGGTCGTTGCCGGAGCCGCCCTCGATGTCGTCGCCTCGGGACCCGCCGTACAGGCGGTCGCTGCCGGTGCCGCCCTCGAGGTCGTCCTCGCCGGCGCCGCCGCAGATGACGTCGTTGCCGCCGAGCCCCCGGATGTCGTCCTCGCCGCCGAGCCCGGCGATCACGTCCCGCCCACCGGTGCCGCGGATGTTGTCGTCGCCGGCGGTGCCGACGATCGTGGCCCGGAGACCACCGCAGGTGGCTGCCTGGGCAGCGTCCGCGGAGCCGGCCGTGAGGGCAAGGCCGGCGATCCCGAGCACGGATGCCGCTCCGAGGGCCGCGCTCCGGCGGCGGATGCTGGTGCGAGTCATGGGTCTCTCCTTCGGCAGGGGATCTGGTCGCTGTCCCTCCAGACAACCCCCGATCGGGCCGCTCTGCACGAACGGCTCAGTCAGGCCAGGAGGGAGAGCGCCCGGCGAGCGCGACGACCCGGTCGAGCAGGGGGAGCGTCCGCAGCCACCGGCAGCGGAGGCCCGAACAACCCCTCGCGCGCCTCGGCCTGCTCCGGCGCCGCCGACTCCTCGACGAAGCGGTGGACGATGGTGAGGGCTTCCGGGTCGACCTCGTACGGCTGGCCGGTGGCGCGGGCGAGGTCCCAACCGTGCAGCACGATCTCGTCCAGGGCCACGACGCCGGCGATCTCCGCAGGCATCGTGACGCCTCCCGCCGTCGCCTCACCTGTCCACGCCTCCGGAGACCGCCAGGCCTCGGCGAGCGCATCGAGGCGCTGCGGGATCCGCTCTCGCCACCCCGGGGAGAGACCTGCGTCCGACGGTTGCGGTGGGGCGGCGAGCGCCGGGTCGTCGGACTTGCGGGCCGCGAGCGTGAAGGCGAGGGCAAGTCCGTCGAGATGGTCCAGCAGGGTCGCGACGTCGTACTCGCACGGGGTCGGTCGACCGAGCTCGCCGTCGTCGACGCCCTCGAGCAGAGCGCTGACGCGACGGGCGGCGGGGCCGAGGTCCAGAAGATCAGGCACGGGTGAGCCTCTCGTCGTTTCGGGTCCGGTCACATCCCCGACTCGGCAAGCCTCCCAAAATCATCGGCACGCCAACCCATCAGTCCGTCAGCCCATCAGTCCCTCAGCCCGTCAGGTCGGCGACGAGCTGCGCGGTCTCGCGATCGACGACCTCGGTGCTGACGTACCCACGGCGTCCTTGCGCGATGTACTGCTGCGACCGCTCGGCTCGTCGACCAGCGTGCCCAGCATGTCGAAGACCACAGCCTCGGGGTCGGTGGATCCGGTCCATGTCTCCCCGCCTGCGCGAGCCGGCTCAGACGTCGGCGGCGTCGACGATCCGGTAGGCGTAGCCCTGCTCGGCGAGGAACCGCTGCCGGTGCTGGGCGAACTCCGCGTCGACGGTGTCCCGGGCGACGACGGCGTAGAAGCGCGCCGTACGGCCGTCGCCCTTGGGGCGCAGCAGGCGCCCGAGACGCTGCGCCTCCTCCTGCCGCGACCCGAACGAGCCCGACACCTGGATCGCGACGGACGCCTCGGGCAGGTCGACGGAGAAGTTGGCGACCTTGGAGACGACGAGGAGCCCGATCTCCCCGGTACGGAAGGCTGCGAACAGCGCCTCGCGCTCCTTGACCGACGTCTCGCCCTTGATCAGCGGAGCGCCCAGGCGCTCGGCGAGGTCGTCCAGCTGGTCGATGTACTGGCCGATCACCAGCGTCGGCTCGCCGCGGTGCTCCTCCACGAGTCGCTCGACGACGTCGGTCTTGCGGTCGGTCGAGGCCGCGAGCCGGTAGCGCACGTCGGCCTCGGCCGTGGCGTAGACGATCCGCTCGGAGTCGCTCAGGGTCACCCGCACCTCGACGCAGTCCGCGGGGGCGATGTAGCCCTGCGCCTCGATGTCCTTCCACGGCGCGTCGTACCGCTTCGGGCCGATCAGGCTGAAGACGTCACCCTCGTGACCGTCCTCGCGCACCAGGGTCGCCGTGAGGCCGATGCGGCGGCGGGCCTGCAGGTCGGCGGTCATCCGGAAGATCGGAGCCGGCAGCAGGTGGACCTCGTCATAGATGATCAGGCCCCAGTCGCGCGCGTCGAACAGCTCGAGGTGGGGATAGACCCCCTTCCGCCGCGTGGTCATCACCTGATAGGTCGCGATGGTGACCGGGCGGACCTCCTTCTTGGCGCCGGAGTACTCACCGATCTCGTCCTCGGTCAACGTCGTACGACGGAGCAGCTCCTCCTTCCACTGCCGCGCCGAGACCGTGTTGGTCACGAGGATCAAGGTCGTCGAGCTGGCCTGGGCCATCGCCGCGGCACCGACGATCGTCTTGCCCGCACCGCACGGCAGCACGACGACGCCGGACCCGCCGTGCCAGAAGGACTCGACCGCCTCCGACTGGTACGGCCGCAGGTGCCACTCGCCGTCGGACAGGCTGATGGCGTGAGCCTCGCCGTCGACGTACCCGGCGAGGTCCTCCGCGGGCCAGCCCACCTTGAGCAGCGCCTGCTTGAGGGACCCGCGCTCGCTGGGGTGGACCACGACGGTGTCGTCGTCGATGCGGTCGCCGAGCATGCCCTGGATGCGCTTGGCACGGACGACCTCCTCGAGCACGGGCCGGTCGGTGGTGGAGAGAACGAGGCCGTGCACCGGGTGGTTCTCGAGTCGGAGGCGGCCGTAGCGAGACATGGTCTCCGCGACGTCGACCAGCAGCGCGTGCGGGACGGGATAGCGCGAGTAGTCCATCAAGGCGTCCACGACCTGCTCGGCGTCGTGGCCGGCGGCCCGGGCGTTCCACAGTCCGAGCGGGGTGATCCGGTAGGTGTGGATGTGCTCGGGCGAGCGCTCCAGCTCGGCGAAGGGCGCGATGACCCGACGACACTCGGCAGCCTGCTCGTGGTCGACCTCGAGCAGCAGCGTCTTGTCGGACTGCACGATCAGCGGTCCGTCGGTCATGCGATACCTCCAGGGATCGGGCGCGACTTCTGGCGTGCCCGGTAGGCCGCGACGTTCGCGCGGGAGGAGCACCGCTCGGAGCAGAATCGCCGCGAGCGGTTGGGTGAGAGGTCGACATAGGTGTTGGTGCACGCATGGGCGGCGCACACGCCGAGCCTCGCCGGCGTCAGGTCACAGACGAGCGTGGCGAGTCCCATGAGGGACTCGGCCACCAGCAGCTCCGCGACCGAGGCCGCGCGGTCGGCGACGTGCAGCCGCCATCCGCTCGCGGCGCCGTCGGCGACCTTCGTGGTGTCGGTGGCGGTGTCGGTGGCCGTTGCGTCGGTGGGGACGATGAGAGGCGTGATCCGGTGCGACGCGAGCAGTGCGTTGAGGGAGTAGACCACCGCGTCGGGCTGTCCGGCGCTGCCCTGCTCGAAGACCGTGCGCAGCCGACGCTGGAAGCGTCGGAGCGCGCGGACGTCGCGCTCGGTGGCCTGCCGGACCAGCCACTGGCGCTCGCGGAGGTGGGCGCGGACGTCGTCGACGGTGACCAGGCGGGCGTTCACGAGCTCGGCGGCGCGCTCGGCGTACCCGACGAAGTCCATCCCTCCATCCTACTGGCGCACTCCCGTCGGCGGTAAGGCCTGGAAGCCGCTTTGGACCTCACCTACCGCCCGGTAGTATGTAAGACGTAGCGGCAGAGATGCCTGTTACCCGTCACCCTCGCCGATGTACCCCCCCGACATGGCGAGGGTGATGTCGTGTGCGGGGTCGAGGGCGTCAGCGCCGTGGCGCGACCAGGAGCGGCTGCATCACGAAGCCGCAGAGCCCGTCCGTGTCGCTGGCGACCGCGTGGGCGACCCCGGTGCCGCGCGGCTGCGACCACGAGGCCGCCTCGAGGTGCACCCACTCCGACGACGGCGGCCGCTGGAGCGTCACGCCGAGACCTGGCGGGATGAAGAGCCAGTCACGCAGGTCCAGGTTCGCGCTCACGCCGTTCGCGGAGTCCGCGACCACCATCAGCCGCGCGAGGGCCGAGGTGTCCTCGCCCGCCACGAGCGGGACCCGCGCGCGCATCCAGACGCTGGTCGCGCCGTCGTCGGCCGACGCCTGTCCGTCCGGCGCGCCGACGACGTACCGCCACTCGATCGCCCGCCCGTACCCCCAGTCCGGCCGCACCCCGACCATCGGCGGATGAGGCTGCGGGGCAGGGAGTCCGGGCACGGCGGTGGTGGCGCCGGTGGCGGGGGCGCGCCCGTCCTCGTGGGACACCAGCCACGCCCGGGCGCTGGCGGCGGCCCGCCTGTCCGCCGTCAGCGTCGCCTCCACCAGCCGCACGCGGCGGCCCGGGCGGAGCGTCGTGACGGCGACCTCGCAGACGCCCTGCGGGATCGGGCCGAGGAAGTCGACGTCGATCTTGGCCACGGCCATCGACGCGTCGTCCACGCCGTGCTCGATCGCGCGGGCGAGCAGCGCCGACGGCGGTCCCCCGTGCTGCGCACGGGGATCCCACGGGCTCTCGGTGGCTGCGGTCGATCGGAAGGCGTGGTCGTCCTCGCGCTCGTAGAAGCTCGCGGCGGGGAGCTCGGGCAGCGGCACCGTCGTGCTCGACGTGGAGAGTTCGCTCACGGAGCGGACGCTACCTGCACGATCCGGTGGACCGCGAAGCGCTGCACACGCTGGGAACGGTGATCGAAGGCGGTGAGCCATCCCGCGTCCACCCGCAGCGGCTCCACGACCCGCTCGGTCCGGGTGCCCGCCTGGTCCATGTAGGCGACCCAGACCGGCTCCTGCGCGTCCGCGGCCTCCCGCAGCTGGGCCATGGTCGCGAGCGAGCCCTGGTGCTCGTCGCGGCCGCCGGCCGGTCGCAACGACGCCGCACGCTCACCGGCGCGGATCGCGCGTACGGCCTCGGCCGGGTCGCCCATCCTCCGGACGCCGGCGTCGACCACCTCGGCGCGGCGCTGGTCGCGACGGCGCACCCGCAGGACGCCGCCCGGCTCCTCGCCGACAGGTCGGTGCCCTGCGGTCGAGAGCCGGTCGGCGAGCACCTCGTGCCGGACCGTGCTGACGGCGACGGTCGGGGCGATCCGGTGCAGCATCGGGCCGATGGTCGGGTCGGCGAGCAGCGCCTCGAGCTCCGCGGGGTCGTCGGAGCGGAGGTACGCCGACGCGTCGCCGATCCGCAGCCGGCCGTGCTGCCGTGCGGTGTCGTCGACGAGGTAGGTCAGCGGCTGCGGGATCGGCGTCACCGACACCTGCTCGACGAAGGCGTGGATCTCGCTGGCCGGCCAACCGCGGTCGAGAGCGCGGCGTACGGAGTCGGCCGTGAAGCGGTAGACGGTCGCACCGCCGCGCGACTCGACGTCGGCGACGTCCTCGAGCCGGTCACGGACGGCGGGCTCGAGCGGGCCAGGGGCGACCGCGGTGAGGTCAGCCTGAACGAGAACGTGGTCGACCCGGGACGGCAGCAGCCCCTCCACGACCGCCGCGGCGTCCGGGAGCCCGAGACCGGCGCCGGCAGGACTCAACGCATCCAGGGTGACGACACCGAGCCGGGTCGCCTCGACGAGCGTTCGTCGCACCAGGTCGTCGCGATCGGCGTCGGCCCGAGGCACGGCCCACGCCACTGCTTCGACGACCTCTTCGGCGTCGACGTAGGCGGCCCCGTCGAGCGACGACAGCACGCGGAGCACCTGTGTCCGCACCCGGCGCCCAGGGCCGGCGAGCCACGCCGTGGCGACCGCCACCCACCGGGCGGCGGGCGGGCTGTCGCGCCACGTGTCGAACAGTGTCGTGGGGGCCCACACCTCACCGGCGCCGTCATCCGGTGCGCGGGCCAGCAGACCGGCGGACTCGGTGAGGTCGAGCAGGAACTCGACGTGGTCGACCGTGACGCCGAGTGCTGTGGCGGCGTTGCGGACGTCGCGGACGCCTCGCCCGCCGGAGCGGAGGACCGGTGGAGGACTCTCGCCCCACGACCCGAGCAGGTGCTCGAGACGTTGCAGGACCTCCATCACCGTGCCCGCGCTCGCGTTGCGATGACGGCGGTCGTCGACCTCGCGGGTGCGCACCGGCGGCGGCCCGTCGTAGGGGCCTCGTGGCCCGTAGGTCCGCAGCACCTCTCGCGCCTCGCGGACGACGTGCCACGCGCCGTCACGCCCCCAGACCAGTGCGCTCGCGTGCAGACGGGCCACCATCGCCGCGATGCGGGCGTCGTCGGCGTCGACCTGCCGGCGCAGTCCGTCCAGCGACACCGGCGGCTCGAGGGCCGCCATCGCGGCGAGCGTCGAGAGGTGAGCGGTGTCGAGCCGGTCCAGGGCCCACAGCACCGAGGGTCGCGAGGCGGCTCGAGACGCGAGCTGTCCGATATCGGCCGGCGGGGTCGCCCCAAGGTCCGGACGTGCGCGCAGCAGGACGACCAGCGCCTCGTCGCTACGGGCCCGGAGGTCGTCCGCGAGGGTGCGCGGTGGGGCGTCGGACATCGTCATCCCTCCCACGGTAGTCCGGGGGCGGGAGCGTCCCGCACTACGCTTCCCCCATGCCTCGTACGCGCGATCTCCTGTCCCGTCTCGTCTCCACGCTGACTCGTGGTCGCGCGTCGTCTCCGCGGACGTCGCAGAGCACGGCAGGAGCGTCAGGCGCTCTCGACATGACGTACGGGCCGACGCCGGACGGACGGCCCGACCCGGGCGAGATCGTCTGGACGTGGGTCGCGTACGAGGATGACCCGAGTCAGGGCAAGGACCGCCCCGTGCTGGTCGTCGGCCGGCGCGGACCCGGGCTGGTCGGCGTGATGCTGAGCAGCAAGGACCACGACCGGGATGCTGCCGACGAGGCCCGGTGGGGACGCCAGTGGCTCGACATCGGGGCCGGCGGGTGGGACCCTCGGCGGCGTCCCAGCGAGGTGCGGCTCGACCGCCTGATCACGGTCGATCCGAGCCGCGTCCGGCGGGAGGGTGCGGTGCTCGACCGGCCGCGCTTCGACGCCGTCGTCGCGGGTGTCCGCCAGTACGCCGACGTGGGCTGACTGCGGCCGGCGGCCCTCAGGTGGACGCGCTGCGCTCCCGGTGGTTGCGGACCTTGGCGCGGTTGCCGCACACCTCCATCGAGCACCACTGGCGGGAGTGGTTCTTGGAGCGGTCGTAGAACGCCCAGCGGCAGTCGTCGGCCGGGCAGATCTTGACGCGCCCGAGCCTCCCCTCGATCGCGAGCCGCGCCGCTGCCGCGGCGACCTCGCCCACGACTCCGGCTCCGCTGAGCCGAGCGCCTGCGTCCACCGTCACCTCGATCGGGACCCGCAGAGGGTCCTCCGGTGGCGGCTCTCCGGCAGCGAGGGCCCGGAGGTGGTCGCGCAGGCTCCGCGCGACCTCGAGGTCACGGTCGGTCTGCGGTCGGCCCGACCAGTCGGCGTACTCCGACGTCGTCGCGAGCCGGTCGACCACGCCCTCGACATCGAGCGTGTTGAGGAAGGCCACCACCTGGTCGGCGGGATCGTTGCCGGCATCCTCGTACTCGCTCATGCAACCACCGTACTTGCTTGACTGGTTGCGCCTGATCCGACTAACTGGCAAAGTCCGTATGACAGTTACTAACGGAGGGGACACCATGCACCCGTGGGCCGCATATCTGATCAGTCAGGACTACCTCGCCCGCGAGGAGCGTCGACGGCGGGCGGAGACCAGAGCGCCGTCCCGGCACGCCCGGGCCAGGGGGTGCGCCCTGTGAGCGGGACGGAGGTCCGGATCGGCGCCTACGTCCTCGACTGCCCCGACCCGCTCGCGCTGGCCCGCTTCTACGGGAGCATGCTCGGCCTCCCGGTCGCCGACGACAGCACCGACCGGTGGGTGGAGCTCGCCGGTGACGGCCCCACACTGGCGTTCCAGCGTGTCGCCGACTACGAGCCGCCCCGGTGGCCGGACGGTCTCCCGCAGCAGGCGCACCTCGACCTGGCGGTGGACTCGTACGAGGCGCCGCACGCGCTGGCGATCTCGCTCGGCGCCACGCCGCTCGATCCCGTCGAGCCTCCGGCCCCCTCCTTCTCGCGCGGTTTCCGCGTCTACGCCGACCCCGCAGGGCATCCCTTCTGTCTCTGCACCTGCGACTGAGGCGGGCCTCGAGCGGGGAGCCAGTCGAGCGCTGCCGACACATGCGGTCCCGGCAACGGGTAGTTTTGCCAGGTGTCAGTCGTCGAGCGGATCGACCGCTTCCAGCGGAGTCACCCGTTCGTCGGGTTCCCGATCGCTGTCACCTACAAGTTCTTCGACGACTCGAGCAACTACCTCGCCGCGGCCGTCACCTACTACGCGTTCGTCGCGATCTTCCCGCTGCTGCTCATCGGGTCGAGCATCCTCGGCTTCTTCCTCCAGAACGACGGCAAGCTCCGCGAGCAGCTGCTCGATACCGCGATCGGCAGCTTCCCGATCATCGCCGACCAGATCGAGAGCACCGAGGGCCTGCACGGCTCGACGACCGCGGTGGTGTTCGGAGCCCTCGTCGCTCTGTACGGCGTGCTCGGGCTCGGGCAGTCGTCGCAGTACGCGATGAACGTGGCGTGGGCCGTCCCGCGCAACTCGCGACCGAACCCGTTCATCGGGCGCGGCGTGAGCCTGGTGATGCTCGGGTTCGCCGGGCTCGCGCTGCTCGTGATCGCCGCACTGACCGGGTTCCTGTCGACCAACCCGTGGTTCGACGACCAGCACTCCTGGGCGGGATGGCTGGTGCGCGGCGGCACGCTGGTGCTGAGCGGCGCTGCGTTCACGGTGCTGTTCCTGCTGGCGTCGGCGCGCAAGCACAGCTTCCGGTCGGCGGCTCCGGGCGCCTTCGCGG
Source organism: Mumia sp. zg.B17 (assembly GCF_019550915.1). Classification (GTDB taxonomy): domain Bacteria; phylum Actinomycetota; class Actinomycetes; order Propionibacteriales; family Nocardioidaceae; genus Mumia. The sequence continues at coordinate 119,995 of NZ_JAHWCI010000008.1, read as the reverse complement.
TCGCGGTCATGTGGCAGGGCCTGCAGCTGGCCGGGACGGCGTACGTCCAGAACGTGATCGGGCGATCGAGCAACCTCAACCAGATCTTCGCCGTCGTCCTCGGGATGATGGGGCTGATCTACATCGGTGCGGTGATGGCGATGATCGGCGTCCAGATCAACGTGGTCAGGACCAAGCGCCTCTATCCACGTGCGCTCCTCACGCCGTTCACCGACAACGTCAACCTCACCAAGGCCGACCAGCGGGCGTACTCCGACTACGCGAAGGCGCAGCGCCACAAGGGGTTCGAGTCGATCCGCGTGATTTTCGGTCGGCCAGAGGAGTGGCCCCGGGTCGAGCTCCCGCCGCCCGTGAAGCGCGCGGACCGGCCTGCCGTCCGCGAGTGAGGGCGCGTTAGCGCGCCTCGCGAGCGAGGACGAGCATGCGTTCCTCGATGGTTGCGGGTACGGGCTCGACCGACGCGTCGACGCGTGCGGCGGTGAGGATCCGGGTGATCTCGTCGCGTCCGGCATCGGCGACGCGTACGGTGCGTCCGTCCAGGATCACCGCGGCCCCGGCGTCGTTGAGCGCGGAGAACGCGGCGGCCCAGTCGTCGGTCCGTACGACGAGGGCGCGGGTGGGTCCGATGATGTCGGTCTCGCTGCCCTGTGCGACGAGCCTGCCCTGCGACATCAGCAGCAGCCGGTCGCACTGCTGCGCCTCCTGCATGTAGTGCGTGGTGATCAAGACCCCCACACCTCGGTCGGCCTGTGCCCGGATGGTGTCCCACAACGTGGCCCGCGCGAGTGCGTCGACGCCCGAGGTCGGCTCGTCGAGCAGCACCGCCTCCGGCTGGTGCGACAACGCGGCGACGAAGGCGCCCTGACGCTGAGCGCCGAGGGGCATGTCGGCGACGAGCTCGTCGGCGTACCGGGAGATGCCGTCGGGCAGGACCGGGACGGTGGTGCCGTACGCGTCGGCGACGAAGGCGAGGTTCTCGGTCAGCGTGAGGTCGCGGTACAGCCCGAGGTTCTGAGGGACGTAGCCGAGCCGACGACGCCGCTCGCGACGAGGAGGTCCGCCGAGCATCTGGACGGTTCCCTCCGTCGTGGGGAGCAGCCCGAGGAGCATCCGCATCAGCGTCGTCTTGCCGGCGCCGTTCGCCCCCAGCAGTCCCACGACCTCCCCCGGCGCCACGTCCATGGTCACGTCGTCCACGGCCGTGAACGACCCGAACCGCCTCGTGACCGAACGCGCTTCGAGCACCGTGGCGGTCATGCCGCTGCTCCGCGGTCGGCGCGACGTACCAGCGAGAGCGCGATCACGATGTCCTCGAGATCGGGCTCGACGACCGGCAGGTGAGGAGGGGCGTCACCGTCGGGCCAGTACTCGTGCCGCTCCCGGCCTCGCCGCCATGACCACTCGGGGCGGACGCTGGGGTCGGCCCGGGTCACCGTCCCCTGGAAACCGGCGCGGACCTCGTCGTACGAGCCCTGGACGAGTATGTGTCCCGCGTCGAGGACGACCAGACGGCTCGCCCGCTCGGCCTCGTCGAGGTACGTCGTGGACATCACCACCGCCGAGCCCGCCGCCGCTGTCTCGGAGACCATCCGCCAGAGGTCGACGCGGCTGACCGGGTCGACGCCGGTGCTGGGTTCATCGAGGACCAGCAGCCGCGGGCGGTGGACGATCGCCATGCACACGCCGAGCTTGCGCCGCATGCCGCCGGACAGCTGGGAGGCGAGCCGGTCGGCGGCCTGACTCAGCCCCGCCGCGGTGAGCAGGGTCGTCCGTCGCTCGTCGAGCTCCGCGCCACGGACGCCGTACGCGCCGCCGGCGAAGTCGAGGTTCTGCGTCACGGTCAGGGCGGCCCAGCTGCCGGACGAGGCGGGCAGGAAGCCGATCTCCGCCTTCGGCGGTGCGTCGACCTCGCCGGCCTCGGGCGCCACCTCGCGTACCAACGTGCGGAGGAGCGTCGTCTTGCCGGCACCGTCGCCCCCGACGATCGTGACGACCTCGCCCGCGGGAATCTCCACCGTGACGCCGTGCAGGGCCGGCACGCCTCCGAACGACACGTCGACCGAGTCCAATCCGTACGTCATGCCGGGCTCCGGGAACGGTCGGTGGACCGGGGTTGGTCCTTGACCTTGCGCTCGGGTGCGAGGTCTCGACGGAAGCGCAGCGTGGCCGCGGTGAACACGACCAGTGCCATGACGGCCAGGACCACCAGGGGCAACCACAGGGCAGTGATCGGTGCGCCGCGCAGCATGACGCCCTGCGAGATCATCGTGAAGTACGTGAGCGGCAGCAGGTAGCCGATCCACCTGACGCCGGCTGCCATCGCCTCGAGCGGGAAGATCATCCCCGACAGCAGGATCTGGGGAAGCAGCACGAAGAACGCGCTCTGGATCGCCTGGCCCGCGGTCTGGGAGATCGTCGAGATGAAGATGCCGATCCCGAGGACCACCAGCAGGAAGAGCACCGCGCCCAGGGCGAAGGTGAGGACGTGCCCGTTGAACGGGACGTCGAAGAGCAGCATCCCGAGGACGGTGACGACCGCCATGTCGAGCGCGGCGAGGACGAAGTACGGGGTGACCTTCCCGAGGATGACGGTGCTCGGACCGATCGGCATCACGGCCAGCTGCTCCAGCGTGCCCGCTTCGCGCTCGCGGACCAGTCCGATGCTCGTGATGATCGTGCCGATGAACGTCAGGATCAGTCCGATGATCGCCGGGATCATGACCCACGACGTCTTCAGGTCGGGGTTGTAGAGGACCTCGACCGTCATTCCCTGGCCCGAGGTCTTGAGCGCGGCCACCGCGGACTGGGCAGCGAACAGGTTGGAGCCGTCGACGAGCGCTCGGGTGCCGCCCTCGCCGGTCACCAGCGCCACGTCGACGATGTCGTCGCGCAGGAGGTCCCGCGCGTCGTCCTCGCCCTCCGACGGCTCCGTCGTCGAGACGTCGAAGAAGCCCGGCAAGGTGCCGGCGACCTGCTCTGCCTCGGGCCCGACGACAGCGGTGTCGACCCTGTCGACGGAGAAGTTGGCCGCGTAGCCGAAGACGACGAGCAGCAGCAGCGGCATCGCGACCAGCAGCGCAAGGGTCCGGTGGTCCCGGACGAGCTCGCGGAACTCCTTGATGATCATGGCTCTCACCCACGACACGTTACGACAGGTTCATCAGATCCTCAACAGGTGTTGAAGCAGGTCAGATGCCTGGTCACTCGTTCAGGAGAGCCTGGAGCGGAGGGGAGACCGTCGCGACCAGGTCCTCCAGGGCCATCGAGGCGAGCGGCTCGGTGCCGAGGACGTAGCGCGCCATCGCGATCCCGAAGACCTGCGCTCCCAGCAGGTTGAGGCGTTCGGGGGCCCAGTGCGACGTCCCGTCCACGGACAGTGCGCTCTCGATGGTCGTCCTGACGACTCGGGCCGCGGTCGACGAGCTCGCTGCGGAGCGCACGACGCTGTGCAGGACCAGGGAGGTGTCCGGGTGCTCCCAGGCGCCGAAGTAGGCGCGGGCGAACCGCTCGCTGAAGGCCTCCGACGGACCGTCGACGGCCGCTCGGACCTGGTCGGCGACGAAGCCGGCGTCGGCGATGGTGGCGGCGAACAGGTTTTCCTTGCTGCCGAAGTAGTGGATCACGAGCGCCGGGTCCACGGACGCGCCGCGGGCGATCGCACGGACGGTCGCCGCGCCGTACCCGACGCGCGCGAACTCGGCACGGGCCGACTGCAGGATCGACGTCCGTGCGGCGCCGGGGGCGCCGCGGCCCGGCTCGCGCGGAGCGGGTGCCGGTTCCTCTGAGGTCATGCGCCGAGCCTAGGGCGCAGTCGCCTTCTGCCGCGTTCGCGCGCTTGTTCGCGCGGGGCGAACGTCGTGGCGCGCGGGACGGGAACACCCCGGGCCGACGCGAGGTTGAGTAGGGCACGCTCAACTTTGAAAGGTTGCTCATGACTGAGCCACGCACCCCCCAGCAGCTGCCCGTCCTGTTCCTGACCGAGCCCGTCCTCCTCCCTGGGATGGTGGTGCCGATCGAGCTCGACGAGGCTGCCCGCGCCGCGGTCGACGCCGCGCGCGCCAGCTCCGGCGACCGACTCCTGGTCGCTCCCCGGCTCGAGGACCGCTACGCCTCGTTCGGTGTCGTGGCCGAGATCCTGCAGACCGGCCGTACGCAGTCCGGCGAGTCCGCCGCCGTCCTCAAGGCGGAGCGCCGTGCCCGGATCGGCACCGGCGTGACCGGCCCCGGTGCCGCCCTCTGGGTGGAGGCCGAGGAGGTCGACGAGAATCTCGACGACGAGCGCATCCCCGAGCTCGCCAAGGAATACAAGTCGCTCGTGATCGCCAACCTGCAGCGCCGTGACGCCTGGCAGGTCGTCGACATGGTCAACAAGGTCACCGACCCGTCGGCGCTGGCCGACATGGCCGGCTACGCCCCCTACTTCACCGACGTCCAGAAGCGCCAGCTGCTCGAGACGCCGGACACGGCCGAGCGCCTCGAGGTGCTGCTCGGGTGGACCAAGGCCACCATCGCCGAGGCCGACGTGGCCGAGAAGATCGCCGAGGACGTCCGCGAGGGCATGGACAAGACGCAGCGCGAGTTCCTGCTGCGCCAGCAGCTCGCCGCGATCCGCAAGGAGCTCGGCGAGGACGAGCCGGACGGCGCCGACTCGTACCGCGAGCGTGTCGAGGCGGCCGACCTGCCCGACGGCGTCCGGACGGCCGCGCTGCGCGAGGTCGACAAGCTGGAGCGGTCCTCGGAGCAGAACCCGGAGACCGGCTACATCCGTACCTGGCTCGACACGGTCCTCGAGATCCCGTGGAGCGTGAAGACCGACGACAACGACGACGTCGAGGCGGCTCGTGCGGTGCTCGACGCCGACCACCACGGCCTGGACGACGTCAAGGACCGGATCGTCGAGTACCTCGCCGTGCGGTCGCGTCGTGCGCAGCGCGGTCTGCAGGTCGTCGGTGGACGAGGGTCCGGTGCCGTGATGGTGCTCGCCGGACCGCCGGGAGTCGGCAAGACCTCGCTCGGCGAGTCGGTCGCCCGCGCCCTCGGCCGGACGTTCGTCCGCGTCGCCCTCGGCGGCGTCCGTGACGAGGCGGAGATCCGCGGCCACCGTCGTACGTACGTCGGTGCCCTTCCGGGCCGCATCGTCCGCGCGATCAACGAGGCCGGCTCGATGAACCCGGTCGTGCTGCTCGACGAGGTCGACAAGCTCGGCGCGGACTTCCGTGGAGACCCGGCAGCGGCGCTGCTGGAGGTCCTGGACCCGGCGCAGAACCACACGTTCCGCGATCACTACCTGGACCTCGACCTGGACCTCTCGGACGTGCTGTTCCTCGCGACGGCCAACGTCGTCGAGCAGATCCCGCAGGCGCTGCTCGACCGGATGGAGCTCGTGACCCTCGACGGCTACACCGCCGACGACAAGGCCGCGATCGCCCGTGACTTCCTCTGGCCCCGCCAGCTGGAGCGCGCGGCGCTCGACGCCGACGAGGTCACGCTGACCGACGCCGCGCTCGCGAAGATCGTGGCCGACTACACCCGCGAGCCGGGCGTACGCCAGCTCGAGCGGCTGCTGGCCAAGATCCTCCGCAAGGTGGCCACGAAGCTGGCCGGGGCGACGGGGCAAGAGACCGTCGTCGTCGACGAGGCGGATCTGAAGGAGTACCTCGGTCGTCCACGGTTCACTCCGGAGTCCGACGAACGTACGGCGGTCCCCGGCGTGGCGACCGGTCTCGCGGTCACCGGCTTCGGGGGTGACGTCCTCTACATCGAGGCGACACCGACCGACGGCAAGCCCGGCATCACGCTCACAGGTCAGCTCGGTGACGTGATGAAGGAGTCGGCGCAGATCGCCCACTCCTACGTCCGCTCGCACGCCGAGGCGCTCGGGGTCGACCCGGCGTTCTTCGACCACCACGTCCACATCCACGTCCCGGCGGGGGCCATCCCCAAGGACGGGCCGTCGGCGGGCGTGACGATGGTGACGGCGCTCGTGTCGGCCGCGACGGGCCGCAAGGTCCGCTCCGAGGTCGGCATGACCGGCGAGGTGACGCTCAACGGGCGGGTGCTGCCGATCGGCGGCGTGAAGCAGAAGCTGCTCGCCGCCCAGCGGGCTGGGCTCACGACGGTGTTCGTCCCGCACCGCAACGAGCCCGACCTCGACGAGGTCCCGGCCGAGGTCCGCGAGGCGATCGACGTCCGTCCGATGACGGACGTGGCCGAGATCGTCGCGCAGGCGCTCGAGCCGGCGGCCGAGGGGGCGTCCCAGGTCGCGGCCTGACGCCTGACCCCTCCACGAGATGAGACGTTCCGACCACCCGGTGGTCGGAACGTCTCATCGTTCTGTCTCGCCGCTTGCGGGCTGCGGGGTATACCCGGTATACATCTCTCTACCTGGATGAATACTCGGTATAGGGGGCCAGGATGTCGATCCGCCAAGCCATGCTCGCGCTGCTCTCGGAGCAGCCGATGTACGGCGCGCAGCTGCGGTCGGAGTTCGAGCGCCGCACCGCGGGCACGTGGCCGCTCAACGTCGGGCAGGTCTACACGACGTTGGGCCGGCTCCAGCGCGACGGCCTCGTCGAGGCTGACGGCGAGGGGGACGACGAAGGTCGGATCACGTACGGGCTCACCGATGCCGGGCGGACCTCCGTGGGGGAGTGGTTCGCCTCGTCGGTGTCGCCGGACTCCGCGCCGCGCGACGAGCTCACGATCAAGGTCGCGCTCGGCGTGACCCTCTCCGACGTCGACGTCGGAGAGGTCGTCCAGACCCAACGTGCCGACTCTCTGCGCCACCTTCAGGCCCTGACGCGCGACAAGCGCGACGCGGTCGCCACGGACGACCTCGCCCGGGAGCTCGTCGTCGAGCGCTCCATCTTCGCGATCGAGGCGCAGGTCCGCTGGCTCGACCACATGGAGTCCCGGATCCGCCGCGCCCGCCGCCGCACGACCACCCCGCCTGCCGAAGAGGAGACAGACCGATGACCGCTGCGCACCACCCGGAGACCCTGCTCGAGCTGCGCGGTGTGCACCGCACCCACGGTGACGGGGCTGCCACGGTCCACGCGCTACGCGGCGTCGACCTGACGCTGCGTGCCGGGGAGCTCGTCGCCGTGATGGGCCCCTCCGGCTCCGGCAAGTCGACGCTTCTCAACATCGCGGGCGGCCTGGACTCGCCGACCTCGGGGGAGGTCGTCGTCGAGGGGACGCCGCTGCGCTCGTACGGACGCAGCGAGCTGGCCCGCGTACGGCGCCGGCGCCTCGGTTTCGTCTTCCAGGATCTCAACCTCATCCCGACCCTGTCGGCTGCGGAGAACGTCGCGCTGCCGCTCGAGCTCGACGGCGTCCGGGCGAAGGACGCCCGTACCGAGGCGCTGCGGTCGCTGGACGAGGTCGGCCTGGCATCGAGCGCCGAGCGGTTTCCCGACGAGATGTCCGGAGGTCAGCAGCAGCGAGTCGCGATCGCGCGCGCCCTCGTCGGACCGCGTCGCGTGCTGCTCGCGGACGAGCCGACCGGCGCCCTCGACTCGGAGACGGGCGAGGAGGTGCTCGCGGTGCTGCGTGCCCGCGTCGACGCCGGTGCAGGCGGGCTCCTGGTCACTCACGAACCACGCCATGCCGCATGGGCCGACCGCGTCGTGTTCCTCCGCGACGGGCTGGTCGTCGACGACAGCTCCGTGCGCGGCAGCCTGTCCGGTCTTGGCGAGGTGGCACCCGCATGAGCGCCGCACTCGCCCGTTGGCGGCTCGCGCTGCGCATGGCCCGACGCGACGTCCGGCGCTCCAAGGGTCGCAGCGCTCTCGTCGCCGTGATGGTGGGGACGCCGGTCATGCTCGCGGTGATGCTCTCGACGCTCTACGCCACCGACGACGTCACACCGCTTGAGGACATGACCGCTCAGCTCGGCTCGTCCGATGCGCGGTTGTCGTGGCACGGCTACCCGATCGAGCAGTCGCCGGACGGCCAGGAAGGTGGCGGCTCGAGCGCTGAGGACCGCGCCCCTGAGCCCGACCCGGGCCCGGGCGGCGTCCGCGCGCTCCTGCCGGGAGCCGAGATCCTCGAGGTGCGGTCGACGTACGTCACCTTCGTCGGGCGAGCCGGCACCGGCCGGCTCCGCGAGGTCGACACCACGCCTCCGATGGCCGACGGCCTCGTCGACCTCACCGAGGGGCGTACGCCGGAGCGCGTCGGCGAGATCGTGCTCACGCCGCACGTGCGCGACCGCCTGGACGCCGCCCTCGGCGAGACGGTCGACGTCGCCGGTCGGGACGTGACCGTGGTCGGCGTGGGGACGTTCGGGTCGGTCGACCCGAATCCCTTTGCGTCCGGCGCTGTCGGGTTCCCGGGCACGTTTGACCTCGGCGAGAGCGACGGCGCGGAGCGCGAGTACCTCGTCGACCGTGACGCGCCCGTCACCTGGGAGGACGTGAAGCGCCTCAACAGCGAGGGCTTCTGGGTCATCTCGCGGCACGTTCTCGAGAACCCGCCGCCCGCGTCGGCCCGGTACGACCTCGACGCGTGGGACGGGGGGCGGGACACATCCGCGGAAGCCGTCCTCGTGATCATCGTGACCGCGGTGCTCCTCCAGGTCGTGCTGCTCGCGGGTCCGGCGTTCGCTGTCGGAGCGCGACGCCAGCGCCGCGACCTCGCACTCCTGGCCGCTGCGGGCGGGACGCCGGCCGACGTCCGCCGTACGGTGCTCGCTCAGGCGGCGGTCCTGGGCGCGGGCTCGTCCGTCGTCGGTGCCGCGCTCGGGCTCGCGTTGTCTCCGCTCGTGATCGCGGTCCTGCCGCGATGGTTCGACGAGGGGTTCGGGCCGTACGACGTGATGTGGCCGGCGGTCACCGCGGCGGTCGTCCTCGGGGTGGCGGCTTCGCTGCTCGCGGCGCTGGTCCCGGCGCGGCAGGTCGCGAACCAGGACGTCACCGCCGCCCTTGTCGGGCGCCGCGCCGCGCCGAGCCGGCGCAACGGGTGGCCGCTCGTCGGTCTCGTGCTGGTGGCCGTCGGGCTGGGTGTCTGCTTCACCGCAGGGATCCAGCCTGGTGGCGAGACGGCGGTCGCCGCCAGCACGGTCGCGATCGTCCTCGGCACAGTGTTCCTCACGCCGTTGGTCATTGGGCTGGTGGGCAGGGTCGGTGGACGCATGCCGCTGACGCTTCGCCTGGCGGTGCGCGACACTGCCCGGCAGCGCTCCCGCAGCACGCCTGCCATCGCGGCCGTGATGGCGACCGTCGCCGGTCTCACCGCGCTCGCGATCGCGAACGCGAGCGACTTCGAGCACGACCGCCGGTCTTACGAGTTCACCTATCCGCTCGGGACGACCATGCTCAGCGAAGAAAGCGGGCCGGTCGATACGGCGGCGCAGGCGGCCGGCGAGGCTGCCCGCGTCACCTTCACCCCGATCGGGACGGCCGGGCAACGAGGGAGCGACGCGGCCGGCGAGGGATGGATCGACGTCGCGGTGGAGACCGAGGACTGGGGTCGGTGGGACACCCGTGAGGTCGCCGTCGCGACACCCGAGGAGCTTGCCGGGTGGGGGATCGAGCTGACACCCGAACAGGGCGAGACCCTTCGCACCGGGGGCGCGCTGGTCGCCGGACCCTCCCTGCTCGATGGTGACGGGCGGGTCACGCTGGGGACGTACGAGGAAACGTCCGACGGGGCCTCGGAGGACCCGCGCACGGTCGCGCTCGACGGTTCGGCCGCCGACCTCGGCATGGGGGCGGTACCGCAAGGGCGCGAACCCGTCGTCGCGCTCGCCGTGATCGCCCCGCAGACCGCGCAGGCCCAGGCCATCCCGTACGAGCGGAGCAGGGCGCTCGCCGACTCGACCCTCACGGCCCAGCAGCTCCGCGACGTCCGCGCGGCCCTGCGTGAGCTGCCCGGGGAGCAGAGCACATGGACCGAGCAGGGGTTCGACGGGACGTTCACCGTCCAGCTGCTGCTCCTGGTCGGCGCCGGTGGGATCGCGGTCCTGATCGGCACGCTCAGCGCGACCGGCCTGGCGCTCGCCGATGCCCGTCCGGACTTCGCCACGCTCGCGGCGGTCGGTGCCGGGCCTCGGACTCGTCGGGGAGTCGCTGCCGCCCAGGCAGTGGTGCTCGGCGCTCTCGGGGCACTGCTCGGCGTCCTTGTGGGCTTCGCGCCCGGGCTCGCGGCGGCCTGGCCGTTGACCTCCGGGCGGTGGGGAGCGCTTGAGGGAACCGGCAGCGGGCCGGTCATCGACGTTCCTTGGGGGATCCTCGCGACCCTCGTCTTTGTGGTCCCGCTGATCGCCGCGGTGGCGTCCGCGATCGTCACCCGTGGCCGGGTTCCGCTCACCCGCAGGCTCGCTCAATGAGGTCGGCACTCACGTCGCTGTCACTTGGTGTTACAGAACCGTTATCGCGGAACGGACAGCATCTGAGTACCTGCCGCGTTTACAGTGTTCATAAGGTACGGCACAAGGTGTAGGGGGCACTGATGTCGCACATCGATCTTGCAGAACGACAGAGAAGGGCCGCACGGCTGCGCATCGCGCAGCTGGTCGCACTCCGGCGGGCAGCCGCCGATGGCGCGGAGCGGGTCACCAGGGAGGTCAAGTCCTCGTCCTGACCGCGTAGCCTGCGGGAGTGCCCACCACAGATCTCGGGACCTCTCCGCTCGTCGGCTTCGACCTCGACATGACGCTGATCGACTCGCGTCCGGGGATCAAGGCGGTCTATGACGAGCTCGCCGCCCGCACCGGGGTGGCGATCGACTCCGATCTCGTCGTGTCGCGGCTCGGTCCGCCCGTGGAGGTTGAGCTCGGCCACTGGTTCGCGGCGTCCGACGTTCCCGAGATGGCCGATCTCTATCGCGCGCTCTACCCGGACCTGGCGATCGAGCGGGTGAGGCCGCTCCCGGGTGCAGCCGTGGCGTTCGAGGCGGTGCGTGCTCGTGGGGCACGGCTTGCCGTCATCACGGCGAAGAACACCGCCGACGCAGCCCGACACCTCGATCACCTCGGGCTCCGTGCCGACGAGGTCCGAGGCAGGGCGTGGCGGTCGGGGAAGGCCGACGCGCTGCGCGAGCTGGGGGCCGTGGCCTACGTCGGCGACCACGTGCACGACATGGAGGCGGCGCAGCTCGCCGGCGTCCCCGGTCTCGCCGTGTCGACAGGCCCGTGCACCCCTGCTGAGCTGGCGGCTGCAGGGGCGTCTCGTGTCGTCGGCTCGCTCGAGGAGCTGCCCGCGGTCCTGGACGCCGTGTGGCCGCCGCGCGCCGTGGCCTAGGCTGGGAATCTGTCCCTGTGGTGCCGCCGCCCGCGACGAAGGTGAGGTCAAGCCGTGCCTGTTGGCAAGGTCAAGTGGTACGACTCCGACAAGGGGTTCGGGTTCGTGAGCCGCGAGGACGGTGACGACGTCTTCCTACGCGCCGACGCGCTGCCGGCCGGTGTGACCACCCTGAAGCCGGGCACCCGGGTCGAGTTCGGGATCGCTGCCGGGCGCCGAGGGGACCAGGCGTTGCAGGTCCGGGTGCTGGACCCGACGCCGTCGGTCGCCAAGCAGCAGGCGAAGGCTCGCCGCAAGCCTCCGGAGGACATGGTCGTCATCGTCGAGGACACCATCCGTCTGCTCGACCAGCTCGAAGGCACCTTCCGCGCCGGCCGGTTCCCTGAGGGGCGGACGTCCAAGCAGACGGCCGCGCTCCTGCGGGCGCTGGCCGACGAGCTGTCCTCCTGAGAGGGCTGCCCCCGGCCTGGTGAAGACTTGCCTCGTACGGAAGAATGAGCCTATGCCTCCCATCAGTCGTGCCGCGGGCTCCCGCGCGTCCTCAGGGCGCGCGCCCAAGCTGGACGCCGTCGCTGCCGCCGCGGTCGACGTCGCCCGCGACGCCCTCGTCGACGAGGTGGGGGAGCGACAGGTGGGCGAGCACCTCGGCGTACGTGCCGAGGGTGATCGGGTCGTGACCCACCTGTTCGAGTCGGCTCAGGCCGGATACCGCGGCTGGCACTGGTCGGTGACCGTCGCCCGGGCACCGCGCCAGAAGAAGGTCACGGTCGACGAGATCGTGCTGCTGCCGGGCGACGACGCGATCCTCGCGCCCGACTGGACCCCCTACAAGGACCGTGTGCGGTCCGGCGACATGACCCCCGGTGACGTCCTGCCTCCGGAGGAGGACGACTCCCGTCTGGCGCCGGCATGGTTCGTGGGGGACGACGCGGTCGATGCCGAGATCGATCCGACGTCGGTCCGGCCGATCGCCGCCGAGGTCGGCCTCGGCCGTACGGAAGTGCTGTCGATCCAGGGCCGCGACGATGCCGCCCAGCGCTGGTATGACAGTGACCACGGACCCGACACGCCGATGTCTCGTCAGGCGCCGGGGCGATGCCGCACCTGCGGCTTCATGGTGTGGCTCTCGCCGCCGCTCGGCACCATGTTCGGGGTCTGCGCCAACGCGATGGCGAACGACGACGGCGGCGTGGTCTCGTTCGACCACGGTTGCGGAGCGCACTCGGCGGCTCGGGTGAAGCAGGCGACCGTGCCGGTCGCCCCCACCGTGCACGACACCCTCACGGACGACATGTCCGAGGTCGAGTCGGTCTGACCCCCACCTGACACGTCGAGCGGGATCAGACTCTGTCCCGCTGACCTCCGTCCTCGCTGTCTGAGGTGACCTTTCGGGCGATGTGGCAACGTTTGAGCTCACTTAGTTGCGTGACGAAAGCATCCGAATTAAGGTTGCCTTTCACAACCAACTAACGTTGAGGTGGAACGCGGATGCTCACGGTCGAGACGGCGGAGCGGATGGTCGGCGTGCTCGGCACGCTCAACCGGGCGCTGCGCTCGTCCAGCCATCGGTGGGAGCTTGCTGTCGGCATGCGGGGCAGCGACCTGACGCTGCTCCGACGGCTCCAACGGCACGGTGAGCAGCGCGTGAGTGATCTCGCCGACGCCCAGTGCGTGACAGCCTCGGTCATCAGCCGGCAGATCACGACCCTCGAGCAGGACGGGCTCGTCGAGCGACGTGCCGATCCCACCGACGCCCGCGTGGGCCTGATCCGTCTGTCCGATCTCGGTCGTGCCCGGCTCGAGCACGTCACGCGCCGCTCCGTCGGCGTCGTCCAGTCGGCGCTGGCCGACTGGGACGACACCGAGACCGAGCGCGTGGCAGACCTCATCAGCCAGCTCGCTGAGCGTCTGGTCCACGAGCGTGAACGGGTCCTCGACCGCCACCTCACCACAGACACCGATGCAGCGACCGCGGTCGCCGCATCCCCCGACCGTACGACCGACAGGAACCCCACCTCGTGACCACCGCTCCACCCCAGAGCCACGACGAGCTCGACCACCGCGCGATCATGGAGGTGATGGTCGGCATCCTCGCCGCGCTCTTCACCGCCATGCTGAGCACGACGATCGTCGCCAACGCACTGCCCACGATCATCGGAGACCTCGACGGGACCCAGGCGCAATACACCTGGGTCGTGACGTCGTCGTTGCTCGCGATGACGGTGTCGACACCGATCTGGGCCAAGCTCTCGGACCTGCTCAACAAGAAGCTGCTGATCCAGATCTCCCTCGTCACCTTCGTGGTGGGATCGGTGCTGGCCGGGTTCGCCCACGACGTGCCGACGCTCCTCGCCGCGCGAGCCCTCCAAGGGCTGGCGATGGGTGGCCTGACAGCACTCGCGCAGGCGATCATCGGCTCGATCATCCCGCCGCGGGAGCGCGGTCGCTACAGCGGCTACATGGGCGCCGTGATGACGCTCGCGACCATCAGCGGTCCGCTCGTCGGCGGCGTGATCGTCGACTCCCCGCTCGGCTGGCGCTGGACCTTCTTCGTCTGCGTGCCCTTCGCGGTGCTCAGCCTTTTCGTGCTGCAGCGCTACCTGCGTCTCCCGACGCTCGTGAAGGACGTCAAGGTCGACTACGCCGGCGCGGTGCTCATCGCCGTCGCGGCCAGCCTTCCGCTGCTGTGGGTCACCTTCGCGGGCAGCTCGTACGCCTGGGTCTCCTGGACCAGCGCGCTCTTCATCGGCGGCACGATCGTCGCCACCGTCGCGTTCGTGGTGGTCGAGTCGATCGTCCCCGAGCCGCTGGTCCCGCTGAAGGTCTTCCGCGACCGGACCACGGCTCTCGCGATCGTCGCGAGCATCGCCGTGGGCATCGCGATGTTCGGCAGCTCGGTGTTCCTGGGCCAGTACCTGCAGGTCGCCCGCGGCTACACGCCGACGGAGGCCGGCCTGATCACCATCCCGATGATGATCGGCTCGTTGATCGGCACGGTGGGCTCAGGCAACCTGATCGTCCGCTACGGGCGGTGGAAGGGCTTCCTCGTGGGAGGCGCCACCCTGCTGATCGCCGGGCTCGGACTGCTCGGCACCATCGATCACGCAACGGCGCTCTGGCAGCTGTGGACCTTCATGGCGCTGATGGGTCTCGGCATGGGCATGCTCATGCAGAACCTGGTGCTCGCCGTCCAGAACACCGTCGACATCACCGAGGTGGGCATGACGTCTGGCGCCGTCGCGTTCTTCCGCTCGCTCGGCGGCACCGTCGGCGTCTCCGTCCTCGGTGCGATCCTCGCCTCCAGCGTCACGGACAAGATCAGCGTCGGCCTGGTGAGGCTGGGCATCCCCGCCTCTCAGTCCGGCGGCAGCGGCACGCTCGACCTCGACGGCATGCCCGGGCCCGTCGCCGACGTGGTCAGGATGTCGTACGGGGACGCGACGGGCGAGGTCTTCCTGGTAGCCGCGGGTGTCGCGCTGGTCGCGCTCCTGGCGGTCATCTTCATCAAGGAGGTCCCCTTGCGGACCACCGTGCGCAAGCACGACGTCGAGGCCGAGGACGTCGTCTCGGAGACCGTCGGCACACGCTGACACCCGCGTGAGCGCGAGGAGGGCCGCCCCCACCGGGGGCGGCCCTCCTCGTCGTACGGGGTCAGCGGCTCGGCTCGGCCTCGTCGGCCAGGTCGTCGGCCTCGAGCGCGAGCTTGCGTCGGCGACAGTACTCGACGCCGAGCAGCCCCAGCCCGAACCCGGCGAGACAGGTCCACAGCCACCACACGTCACCGTTGCGCTGCAGCGTGCCGAGGAAGGGAAGGAGCGCCAGCCCTGCGGCGAGCCACAGGATGGATCCGACCGTCATCGTGCGGATGCCGTCGACGTCGAGCGGCTTGGGGTCGGGGACCACGCGGTGGACCGTGCTGCCGATCTCCAGCTCGGTGACCTCTGGGCGGTCCAGCCCGTGGGCCCGACGACGAGGCGGTGATGGGTCTGCCTTCGGCTCGTGGCGTGGCCCGGGCTGCGGCTCGGGACGTGCCTGTGGCGGCGGCTCGGCGCGCACCGGCTCAGGTGCCGGTGCCGCCGTGACCGGGGCCACAGCCTGTCCGGCGCGGCGAGTGCTTGCGGGTCGGTCCTTCGGCACGGCACGATCAGCCTTGCGGCTCCCGGCGCGACGGGTCTCGGCTCGGCCGCGACCACGCTTGGGGGCCGCGTCCGAGTTGAGCTTCCGCCTGCCTTCCGCCACGCCCATACAGTACCCCGCGGCGGATTCCGTCCTCATTCGTCCTGTCAGGAGCGTCATGTCCACCCAGACCGAGACCGGGTCTCTCGACCGGTTCTTCAAGATCTCAGAACGAGGTTCGAGCGTCACCCGCGAGATCCGCGGCGGTGTCGTCACGTTCTTCACGATGGCCTACATCATCGTGCTGAACCCGATCATCATCGCCGGTGTGCAGGACGTGGACGGTAACTACCTGGGCGGCGGGTCGCAGGCGGAGGCCTTCGCGCTCGTAGCGGCCGGTACGGCGCTGGTCGCGGGCGTCATGAGCATCCTGATGGGCGCCGTCGCCAACTTCCCGCTCGCCATGGCGGCCGGACTCGGCCTCAACGCGTTCGTCGCGTACTCGATCGCCAACCGGATGACGTGGGCCGACGCCATGGGGCTCGTGGTGCTCGAGGGCCTCATCATCCTCGTGCTGGTCCTCACCGGCTTCCGCAAGGCGGTCTTCGACGCCGTCCCGCTGCCGATCAAGACCGCGATCTCGGTGGGCATCGGCCTGTTCATCGCCCTGGTCGGGCTCGTCAACGCCGGAGTCGTACGGACGACGGGCAACGCCTCCCCGCCGATCGGCCTCGGCATCGGGGGCACGCTCTCCGGATGGCCGGTCCTCGTCTTCTGCGTCGGGTTGCTGATCATGCTGGCCCTGTACGCCCGCGGTGTGCACGGCGCGATCCTGCTGGGCATCCTGGCGACCACCGTCATCGCTGTCGTCGTCGAGGCGATCACCGACTCCGGCGCCTCGGGGGGCGACCCGCAGTCGAAGGGCTGGAACCTCAACGTCCCGACCGTCCCCGACGCCTTCGTGGATCTGCCCGACTTCTCCCTGCTGGGCCAGTTCTCCCTCCTGGGGTCGTTCGAGCAGGTCGGGTTCGTGACGACCGTCCTGCTCGTCTTCACGCTCCTGCTCGCCGACTTCTTCGACACGATGGGCACGATGACCGCGATCGGCGCCGAGGCCGGACTCAACGACGAGGACGGCACACCGGAAGGTGCTCAGCGGATCCTCATCGTCGACTCGCTCGGCGCTGTCGCCGGCGGCGCGGCCAGCGTGTCGAGCAACACCGCATACGTCGAGTCGGCCTCCGGTGTGGGAGACGGTGCGCGCACCGGGCTGGCAGGCATCGTCACCGGCCTGCTGTTCCTGCTGGCGACGGTCCTCTCGCCGGTCGTCGTGCACATCCCCAACGAGGCCGCCGTCCCGGCGCTCGTGCTCGTCGGCTTCCTGATGATGCAGCAGGTCGTCGACATCCCGTGGGACGACATCGAGCTCGCGATCCCCGCGTTCCTCACCATCGCCCTCATGCCGTTCACCTACTCGATCAGCGCCGGCATCGGTGCCGGCTTCGTGACGTACGTGCTCATCAAGGCGGTGCGCGGCAAGGCTCGTGACGTCCACGTGCTGATGTGGATCGTGGCGGCGTTGTTCGTGCTCTACTTCGCGATCGACCCGATCACGGGTTGGATCAGCTGATCTCGACCATCCCGGGCGGTGGGCCGTGGCGCGCCCGCCGCCCGGGGTGACGCACGACATCCTTAACGGCTTTAATTAACAATGGCAACGACCTATCCTGGTCGTATGCCCACTGATGCCCAGAAGCTCGCGACGTCGGTGGCTCGTCTCAACCGTCGGCTCCGGCAGGAGCGCCACTCCGACCTGACGCCCAACCAGATGAGCGTGCTCGGGGTGCTGCGCAACCACGGGCCGTTGACACCAGGAGCCATCGCCGCGCTCGAGCGCGTCCAGCCGCCCTCGGTCACCCGTACGCTCAACTGCCTGTTCGACAAGGGCCTGGTCGCCCGAGCCGCCAACCCGTCCGACCGCCGCCAGGTCGTCGTCACGATCAGCGACGAGGGCGCCGCCGTCGTGGACACCGAGCGTGCCCGCCGCGACTCCTGGCTCGCGTCCCGTCTCGCCGCCCTGCCCACCCAGGAGCGCGCGCTGCTCCGTGACGCCACCGCGCTTCTCGAGAAGCTGGTGGTGAGTGAGTGAGCCCCACCTTCCGCTCGCTGTCCGTCCGCAACTACCGGGTCTACGCCACCGGAGGGCTCGTCTCCAACATCGGGACGTGGATGCAGCGCGTCGCCCAGGACTGGCTCGTGCTCGCGCTCACCGGGAGCGGCACGGCCCTCGGCATCACGACCGGTCTTCAGCTGCTCCCCGCACTCCTCTTCTCCCCGGTCGCGGGAGTCGTCGCCGACCGCTTCCCCAAGCGTCGCGTCCTCATGGTCACGCAGATCGCGATGGCCGTGCCCGCAGCCGTCCTGGGTGTGCTCGCCATCACCGGCGTCGCCCAGGCATGGCACGTCTACGTCCTCGCGTTCCTCTTCGGCGTCGGGACGGCCTTCGACGCACCCGCGCGTCAGTCGTTCGTCGTGGAGATGGTCGGCAGGGACGACCTCGCCAACGCCGTCGGTCTCAACAGCGCCTCGTTCAACTCGGGGCGGATGATCGGTCCGGCGGTAGCCGGCGTGATGATCGCCGCGCTCGGCTCGGGCGTCGTGGCCACCGGATGGGTCATCCTCCTGAACGCCGTGAGCTATGCCGCGGTCTTCCTCTCCCTGGCGGCCCTGCGCGTCCACGACCTGCGGCCAGCCACACCCTCCCCGCGCGGGAGGGGGGCGGTCCGCGCAGGAGTCGGCTACGTACGCTCCCGCCCCGACCTCGTCCTCATCCTGACGACGGTCTTCTTCGTCGGCACGTTCGGGATGAACTTCCAGATGACGTCGGCGCTGATGGCGACCGAGGTGTTCGACAAGGGCGCCACCGAGTACGGGATCCTCGGGTCGATCATGGCGATCGGCTCCCTCGCCGGGGCGCTCGTCGCTGCCCGCCGGGAGCTGCCGACCCGGCGCCTGGTCGTCGGTGCGGCCCTCTCCTTCGTGCTGGTCGAGATCGCGGCCGGCCTGATGCCGACCTATCTCGCCTTCGCCGTCATCCTCCCGCTGCTCGGGTTGAGCGCCCTGACGATGGTGACGGCCGCCAACGCCTACATCCAGCTCACCGTGACGCCCCAGATGCGCGGGCGGGTGGCGGCTCTCTACCTGATGGTGTTCATGGGCGGAACCCCGTTCGGAGCACCCGTGATCGGATGGATCGGTGACACCTTCGGGGCCCGCTGGACGCTGATCCTCGGCGGCCTCGTCGCCGCGGTCGGGATCCTGTCCGCCACGGCGTTCTACCTCCTGCGGGCGGGCATGCACCTGCAGGTCGACCTTCGACAGCGTCCGCGGATCAGGGTGGTCCCGCGCGACCCCCGCGCTGCGGCCGCCGCGGACCGGAGAGCCGACGCTGCTGGGGCGCTGGACCAGACCGACCGGCTCGACGCGGGCGAGTCCGCCCCCGAGCCGTCCGAATCGTCCCGGCCGGTCGAGCGGCCGCTCGAGCAGCGTTCCCGCGCGCGGTCCGACGCATGACCATGGCGCACGAAACCCTGGTGCCGCTCGGTGCGCGTGGCACCCTGGAGGGCATGGTGTCGACAGACGTCGAGAACCGGCTCCCGTGGGATCTCTATCTCACGGTGATCCGTACCGAGGTGGACCGCATGCTCGAGGCCGCTGCCGACCTCGACGCGGCGGTCCCCAACTGTCCCGGCTGGACGGTGCGTGACCTGCTCGAGCACGTGGCCCTCGTCTTCCGGCACAAGGTCGAGTCGATCCGCAGTGCGAGCGAGCCCCCGTGGCCTGTCGACGACAGAGACACCTCCGACGTCCGCCGCCTGCTGGCCGAGGAGTCGGCGACCCTGCTCGCCGAGCTCCAGCAGCGAGGGCCTCGTCAGGTCCGCTACACCTGGAACCCTTCCGACCAGTCCAACGGCTTCTGGTTCCGCCGGATGGCGCTCGAGGGCACGGTGCACCGGGTCGACGCCGAGCAGGCGGCCGGGGCGCAGGTCACGCCCATCGAGGACGAGGTGGCGCTCGACGGCATCGACGAATTCCTCACCATCATCGTCGGAGGCCCGTGGTGGGACGGTGGGGACGAGACCCCCTACCCGGTCGACGCCGTCGTACGGATCCGTTCCGGCGGGAGGGCATGGACGCTCGACCTGTCGGCGAGGCAGGTCGTCGTGGTCCAGGGGGACGAGGGGGAGGCCGACCTCACGATCGAGGGGAGCCCGCACGACCTCTACCTCTGGCTGTGGAGTCGAGGCACCGCGTCCGCGCTCGCCCTCGACGGCCGCAAGGAGCTGCTCGACGAGCTGGCAGGCCGTTTTGCGGAGTCGGGCGACTAGTTCTCCACCGGTGCAGGCGGCGCGCCTGTACGCCGGACGGGACGAGGGGCTAATCTCGTCCGTCGGGGGCAGCGCCGACAACGAGCAGGAGTGACCCGGAGTCCATGAATCCGCGACACCGCAGGGCCCTCATCCCCGGCCTTCTCGTGATCCTGCTCGTCATCGTGGTCGTCACGGCGCTCGCGCGAGAGGCACGCGCCGCGGAGGGCGATCCCGTGGTCGACCGGCTCAGCACGGTCACCGATGCACGCATCCCGGAGTCGAGCGCGTTGGTCTTCAGCAAGCGCGACCCCGCCCTCGCCTACACGATCAACGACTCGGGCCACGAGCCGACGGTCTTCGCAATCGAGGTCTCGACCGGCGAGGTGGTCGGCGCCACCCGCCTGGTCGGACACCGGCTCGTGGACCCGGAGGCGCTCACCATCGACCGTGACGGCACGTTGTGGGTGGCCGACATCGGTGACAACGACGCTGTCCGCTCGACCGTGTCGCTCTACGCGCTGGACGAGCCGGTCATCGGCACCAAGCAGACCAAGCCGACCCGCTACCGCGTCCGCTACGCCGACGGCAACACCGACGCCGAGGCGCTGCTCTCCGACCCCACCGGCGACGGCATGTACATCGTGTCCAAGGGCCTCCTCGGGGGCCAGGTCTACCGCCTTCCCAGCACCCTGCGCACGACCGGTGTCAACGAGGCCGAGCCGGTCGCCGAGGCCGAGATCCCAGCCATGGTCACCGACGGCGACTACCTTCCCGACGGTGCCCGGGTCATCCTGAGGACCTACACGGGCGTGCACGTCCTCGACGCCCGGACGTGGAAGCAGACGTGGTCGGCAGCCATCCCCGAGACCCGTCAGAGCGAGTCGCTGGCCGCAGCGCCCGACGGCACGTCCGTCATCGTCGGCAGCGAAGGCCTGCCGTCGCCGATCACGCGGATCACCCTCCCCGAGGACCAGCGCGCGGCGATGCTCGCGCCGGCGAGCGGGGTCTTCGACCTCGACTAGTCGTCGAGGTTCTCGACCACGTAGTCGATGCTCTGGGTGAGCAGCGAGATGTCGTCGGGCTCGATCGCAGGAAACGTCGCGATCCGGAGCTGGTTGCGCCCGAGGCCGCGATAGCCCTCGACGTCGACGATGTCGTTGTCGCGCAGCGCCGCGCAGACCGCAGCGGCGTCCACGCCCTCGAGGTCGATCGTGACGACCGTCGCGGACTGCTTGCCGGGATCGGAGACGAACGGCGTCGCGTACGACGACTGCTCGGCCCACCCGTACAGCCGCGACGAGGAGTCCTCGCAACGAGCCACCGACCAGGGAAGCCCTCCGTTGGCGAGGATCCAGCTCAGCTGGTGGTCGGTCCAGAACAGCGATGCGAGCGGCGGGGTGTTGTAGGTCTGGTCCTTGCGCGAGCTCTCCACCGCCTTGGAGAGGTCGAGGAAGGCGGGGATCCAACGGCCGGAGCCAGCGATCTCCTCGACCCTCGCGAGGGCTGCGGGTGACATCAGTGCGAACCACAGCCCGGCGTCGGAGGCGAGCGCCTTCTGCGGGGCGAAGAAGTAGACGTCGCTCTGGGTGACGTCGAGCGGCAGCGCTCCGGCCGCCGAGGTCCCGTCGATCACCACCAGCGCGTCGCTGTCGGCGCCCTCGACACGTCGTACGGGCGCGGTGACACCGGTCGACGTCTCGTTGTGCGCCCATGCATAGACGTCCACGCCGCTCTCGGCGGACGGGACGGGGTGCGAGCCGGGCTCGCTCTCGATCACCGTCGGGGAGCCGAGGAAAGGCGCGCGGGTCGTCGCGGTCGCGAACTTCGCACCGAACTCGCCGAACGACAGGTGCTGGCTGCGCTCACGCACGAGGCCGAACGTCGCGGCGTCGAAGAACGCCGTCGAGCCGCCGATGCCGAGCACGACCTCGTAGTCGTCGGGCAGCGAGAAAAGCGCCCGCATCTGGGCGCGGACAGACCCGACCAGCTCGCGGACCGGCGCCTGCCGGTGCGACGTCCCGATCACCGGGGAGGAGGCGAGTGCCTGCATGGCCTCGTGAGGAACCTTGGAGGGACCGGAGCCGAATCGGCCGTCGGAGGGGCGGAGCTTCTTCGGGATCTGCACGTGCTCATTCTCCCGGGTGCACGTGACAGATGTCAGGGCAAGGTCGTGACGTTCGGCGTACGGGTACGTGGCCGTCCCGGACGACGATCGACGACATGACCAAGACCCAAGATTCCGACAGCACCCCTGCGGTGCTCCTGGACGACGTCGTCAAGACGTTTCGCGCCCCTGGCGGGGACGTCACCGCCGTGGACCACCTCTCGCTCGTCGTACGCCCAGGCGAGGTGGTGGCGTTCCTCGGCCCCAACGGAGCCGGCAAGACGACCACCGTCGACATGATGCTCGGCCTGTCCGACCCGGACGCGGGCACCGTGCGCGTGCACGGGGCGACCCCGAGGGCCGCTGTCGCGCGAGGCGCCGTGTCCGCGGTGATGCAGACCGGTGGTCTGCTGAAGGACTTCACCGTCGGTGAGACGCAGCGGGCCCTCCTGGCCACCGAGCGTGAGCTCAGCGATGCGCGGCTGCAAGAAGAGCGCTCACGGATCGCGCGCGATCGTGCTCGCCCTCTCCGAGGGGACCGTCCGCAATCATCTGTCGAGCGCGATCGGCAAGACGTCGGCGCGGACACGTGCCGAGGCGGTGCGGATCGCGGTGGAGAACGGATGGCTGCTCGGCGAGCAGGGATGAGTTCGGTGGTGGCGCACGGTCAACCCCCTCAAAGCACCGATCGAGGAGCCGCTATGACCGAGCCTCACACCCACCGACTGACCGTGCCCGGCGCCGAGATCGCCTACGACGTCCGTCCGCAGCCCTCCGCCTCCGTTCCGCCGCTGCTCGTCATCGGGTCCCCGATGGCCGCGTCGGGGTTCGGTACGCTCGCGGGCCACTTCTCCGACCGGACGGTCGTCACCTACGACCCCCGTGGCGCCGAGCGCAGCGTCCGGACCGACGGAGCGAGCGAGTCGACCCCCACGGAGCACGCCGACGACCTCATCCGACTCATCGAGGCGACGGGCGGGGGACCGGTCGACGTGTTCGCCACCAGCGGCGGGGCGGTCAACGCCCTCGCGCTCGTGGCCGAGCATCCCGACCTCATCCGGACCCTGGTGGCGCACGAGCCGCCCTTGGCCCAGCTGCTGCCGGATCGGGACCAGGCGCTCGCGGCAACCACCGGCATCCGACGGACCTACCTGGAGGACGGTCTCGGACCCGCGATGGTGCGCTTCATCATGCTCGTCTCGCACCAGGGGCCGGTCCCTGACGGGTTCGTCGAGATGCCCGCGCCGGAGCCGTCCGCGTTCGGGCTGCCGGTGGAGGACGATGGATCGCGCGACGACGTCCTGCTCGCCCAGAACCTCGTGTCCTGCACGCACTTCGCTCCCGACGTCGATGCGCTGCGCGAGGTCCTGTCGCGCATCGTCCTGGTCGCCGGGGCGGAGTCGGCCGAGCAGCTGGCGTCGCGCGCGACGTACGCCCTGGCCGACCTGCTCGGCACCTCGGTCACCGTGTTCCCGGGTGACCACGCGGGCTTCCTCGGTGGTGAGTACGGGATGACCGGCCAGCCCGACGACTTCGCCAAGGCGCTGCGGGAGGTGCTCGACGGTCAGGCCTGACCTGCCTCCCGCTGCTCGTCGAGAGCTGCGGTGTAGCGCGCCATGCACTCCTCGAACGACGGGATCGGGCTGCCGCCCTCGGCCTGTGCACGGTCGATGAGCAGCTCGAGCGTGTCGAGCAGGCCCTTGATGTGGGGGTCGAACGGGGTGGAGGCGTTCTCGAAGGCCCCCACGCTCCAGAGCCTCGTCATCGCCGGGAACCGGGACGGGTCGAAGGTCTCCTCCCAGAAGTCGCTCGTGGACGCCCAGTAGGCGGCGTAGTCGGTGCCTTGGCTGCGCCGGTCGGCGTCCTCGGCCGCAGCAGCGCGGGCCGACCCGACGACCGTGTCGTGCACGATGCCGATCGTGTCGATCACCTGGCTGGCTGTGAGCCCGGTGTCGATGAGGATCTGGTAGCCCGCCTCGTCGAACGCGAAGACGTGTGGTGCCAGGGGGAGACGCCACCGGTTGACGTCGAGCAGCCACGGGTGCCGGCGCAGCAGCTGCCAGTAGCCGCGCGCATAGCGCTCGAGCGCCGGACGCCACGGCAGGCCCGGCTCGGGCAGGTCGACGTCGGCGTAGGCCCGGTCGACCATCGCGTCGAGGAGCTCGTCGCGACCTGGCACGTGCGAGTACAGCGTCATCGCCCCGACACCGAGGGACCGGGCGACAGACCGCATCGAGACCGCGTCCAGGCCCTGGGCGTCCGCGATCGCGACAGCGGCGTCCACGACCTGGGGGCGGCTCACCCTCGCCGGTCGGCCCCGGGTCGACGCGACCGGCGATTCCCACAGGGCGGCGTAGCGGTGCCGTGGGGGATCTGGGTCGGTCATCGGAGTCTCCTGGAAAAGGCCTTGCCGGACTTTATCGTACAGCGTACCGTTGCTCGCATGACAGATTCAGTACGCCGTACGACAAGTATGGTCTCTGCACGAGGTCTCACGAAGACCTTCACACGGAAGAAGGAGGTCGTCGAGGCAGTCAAGGACGTCGACCTCGACGTCGCGGACGGGGAGCTGGTCGCCTTCCTCGGTCCCAACGGCGCAGGCAAGTCGACCACCCTGCGGATGCTCACGTCGCTGCTCCGACCGACAGCCGGCACTGCGACCGTCGCCGGCTATGACGTGGTGCGTGACCCCGCCGAGGTACGAGCCCGCATCGGCTACATCGGTCAGGGCAACGCCGGCGGCTACTCGTACCGGGTGGGTGACGAGCTCCAGAACCAGGGACGCTTCTATTCGGTGCCGGCCGACGTGGCCCGGCGGCGGGCCGGCGAGCTGCTCGAGGCGCTCGAGCTCTCGGGGATGGAGAAGCGCACGGTGCTGTCGCTCTCTGGGGGCCAGCGCCGACGGCTCGACGTCGCCATGGGGCTGATGAACCATCCGGGCCTGCTGTTCCTCGACGAGCCCACCACGGGGCTCGACCCGCACGCGCGGGCCAACCTGTGGGAGCACATCATGCGCCTGCGGGTCGAGAACACCATGACGATGCTCCTGACCACCCACTACCTCGACGAGGCCGACTCGATGGCCGAGCGCATCGTCCTCATCGACCACGGCACGGTGATCGCCGACGCGACCCCGACCTCGCTCAAGCGCGACTTCGCCGACGACGTCGTGACGCTCGGGCTCGTCCCAGGCGCCGACACCACTGCCGTCGTCGTGGAGAAGGCCCGCTCCGTCCTCCCCGACGAGATCAGCCGCGTCGAGGACCACCACGAGGACGACGGGTCCGTCCGGCTCGTCCTGTCGACCAACCACGGGCCGGATCTCGTGCCGACCGTCCTGCGCTCGCTCGAGGCGGTGGGCGTGACCGTGGGGTCGGCGGACGTCAAGCAGGCGTCGCTGGACGACGTCTTCCTCAACCTGACCGGCCGGAGCCTGCGCGAGGAGGCAGCATGACCACCACGATCCAGACCCACGTCCAGGTCGCGAGCCCGTTGCCGGAGCGGTCGCGCTCGGCGAAGTGGCTCCACGACACCGCCGCGGTCTTCGTCCGAGAGATCCTCGTGACGCTGCGCGATCCGTTCACGCTGATCTTCTCGCTGCTGCAGCCGCTGGTCTTCCTCGGCCTCTTCGGTCCGCTGCTCGACGGGATGCTGGGGGACGCGGCGATCGACGGCGAGTCGGCGCTGCAGTGGTTCCTGCCCGGGGTGCTCGTGATGATCGCGGTCTTCGGGACCGGCATGGTCGGCGGCAACCTGCTCTACGAGCTGATGACCGGAGCGTACGAGCGGATCCTCGCGACACCGCTCGACCGCTCGTCGATCCTGGTCGGGCGCGCCCTCAAGGAGTTCGCGCCGCTGGTCGTGCAGGCGCTGCTGATCACGGTGGTGGCGATCCCGTTCGGGCTGGCGTTCTATCCGGCGCACGTGTTGCTCGGGCTGCTCATCCTGGGCATCTTCGGAATCGGGCTGGGCTCCCTGTCCTACGCGCTGGGGCTGGCCTCGAAGAATCGGGAGTGGGTGTTCTGGGGCGTTCAGCAGTCGCTGATCTTTCCGCTGCTGCTCCTGGCGGGCATGATGCTGCCGCTGGAGGCGGGGCCGGAGTGGATGCGGGTCGTCTCGAAGTTCAACCCGTTGACCTACATCGTCGACGCCGAGCGCGCGCTCTTCGCCGGCACGATGTGGGACTCGACCGTCGCGTGGGGCCTGCTCGCCGCGCTCGCGACGTGCGCGGTCGGCCTGTGGGTCGGCATCTGGAAGGTCAAGCGGACGATCTGACCCGCCCGCCCCGCGAGGGTGCGGTGCGTCACACCAACGCCCGGCGGGTGGCTGTAACACCGGCGTCATCCGTACGATGCGCAGCATGAGCGAGTTGTCGTTGAGCGGCGGCGCGGTCTCCTCCCGCGAAGCGTGGGAGAAGGCCGCGGCGGCTGTGCTCCGCAAGGCCCGACGGCTG
This sequence comes from Mumia sp. zg.B17, assembly GCF_019550915.1. GTDB lineage: Bacteria > Actinomycetota > Actinomycetes > Propionibacteriales > Nocardioidaceae > Mumia. The sequence goes on along the minus strand of NZ_JAHWCI010000008.1, from coordinate 93,709 downwards.
TCGGACGACCAGCCCGACGCCGCGGTGTGGGAGGCACTGACGACCCGCACGCTCGACGGCATCGCCGTCACCCCGCTGGGTACGCCGGAGCTCGCCGCCGGCCTCCCGGATCCCGGACTGCCGGGTCAGGCGCCGTACGTCCGCGGGACCCGCGCGCGACGTGACGACGGCTCGTGGGACATCCGGGTGCTGCACGAGGACCCGGACGCGACGCACACCGCCGAGGCGGTGCTCGACGACCTCGAGAACGGCGCCACCTCCGTGTGGCTGCGACTCGGCCCCGAGGCGATCGACCCCGCTGCCCTCGGCACGGTGCTCGACCGGGTGTTCGTCGATCTCGCGCCCGTCGTCGTCGAGGCACGGGCCGACGGCCTGGGCGCCGCCGACGCGTTCTGCCGTTACCTCGACGAGCGTGGGGTCACACCGGCCCCCGGCACCAACCTCGGGCTCGACCCGATCGGTGCTTCGCTGCGCGGATACACCGGTGAGATGGTGCTCGAGACCGTGGTCGTCGAGGGCGCCCGCAAGGCGGCCGAGCGTGGCATCGCCGCGTTCGTGGTCGACGCGACCGCGGCGCACGACGGTGGAGCGTCCGAGGCGCAGGAGGTCGGCTACGCGCTCGCGGTCGGTGCGGCGTACCTGCGCCTCCTCACCGCTGCCGGGTTCTCGGTCGAGGACGCACTCGCGATGATCGAGTTCCGGTTCGCCGCGACGGACGAGCAGTTCACGACCATCGCCAAGCTTCGCGCCGCACGCGGCACCTGGAACCGCCTCGCCGAGCTCTGCGGTGCTGCGGACGTGGCACGCGGCCAGGTCCAGCACGTGGTCACCTCCCGGGTGATGCTCAGCAAGTACGACCCCTGGGTCAACATGCTGCGGACCACGGTCGCCGCGTTCGCTGCGGGCGTCGGTGGCGCCTCGTCGGTGACCGTGCTGCCGTTCGACGCCCCGCTGGGGCTCCCCGACGCGTTCAGCCGTCGGATCGCGCGCAACACGTCGTCGCTGCTGACCGCCGAGGCGCACGTCGGCGCCGTCACCGACCCCGCCGGCGGCGCGTACGCCGTGGAGCGCCTCACCGACGACCTCGCCCGCGCGGCCTGGGACGAGCTCGGCCGCATCGAGGAGGCAGGCGGCGCCGTCGACGCGATCGAGGACGGGTCGCTCGTCGGGCGCCACCGCGCCGTCGCCCGCGAGCGGGAGAGCCAGATCGCCCGGCGCAAGCGCCCGCTCACCGGTCTGTCGGAGTTCCCGAACCTGCGTGAGGTGCTGCCTGAGCGCACTCCGTACCCCGAGGGCGCCGAGCCCGTCCAGCGTTACGGTGCGGCCTTCGAGGCGCTGCGGGACAACCCCGTCCCCACGCCTGTCTTCCTCGCCACCATGGGGCCGATCTCGGCGCACACCGCGCGGGTCACCTTCATCGCCAGCCTGCTGGCGGCGGGTGGCATCGAGACGGTGACCGCCGGCCCGACGGCCGGCGTCGACGCCGTCCTCGCGGCGTACGACGGAGCTCCGGTGGTCTGCCTCGCCGGACCCGACAGTGCCTACGCCGAGTGGGGCGCCGACCTCGTGACCGCACTGCGCGCGGCCGGGGCGCAGTGGGTGATCCTCGCCGGGAAGCCCGTCGACGGTGTCGCCGTCGACGCCACGGCGGCGACCGGCGTCGACGCCCTGGCCTTCTTGCACGAGACGCGCGGACACCTCGGCGCGGCGCGAGCCGCGGGCGGACCCGCGGCCGAGAACGGAGCAGACGCATGAGCATCCCCGAGTCCTTCGCCGGGTTGCCGCTCGACCCGGACCAGCCGTACGCGGCCGACCGTACGGCCTACGACCGCGCCGCCGACGGTGCCGAGCCCTGGCCTGCGCCCGAGGGCATCGACATCGCGCCGCTCTACACGGGGGCCGACGTCCAGGGTCTGGACGCGCTCGACACGTACCCCGGGCTCGCGCCGTTCCTGCGGGGTCCGTACCCGACGATGTACACCACCCAGCCGTGGACGATCCGCCAGTACGCGGGGTTCTCCACGGCGGAGGAGTCGAACGCCTTCTACCGGCGCAACCTCGCCGCGGGCCAGAAGGGCCTGTCGGTCGCCTTCGACCTCGCGACCCACCGCGGCTACGACTCGGACAACCCTCGCGTCGTGGGCGACGTGGGCATGGCCGGGGTCGCGATCGACTCGATCTACGACGCGCGCACCCTCTTCGAGGGCATCCCGCTGGACAAGATGAGCGTCTCGATGACGATGAACGGTGCGGTGCTCCCGGTGCTCGCGCTCTACATCGTGGCGGCCGAGGAGCAGGGGGTGAAGCCGGAGCAGCTCATGGGGACCATCCAGAACGACATCCTCAAGGAGTTCATGGTCCGCAACACCTACATCTATCCGCCGGCGCCGTCGATGCGGATCATCTCCGACATCTTCGCCTACACCGCGCAGCGGATGCCGAAGTTCAACTCGATCTCGATCTCCGGCTACCACATCCAGGAGGCCGGAGCGACGAACGACCTCGAGCTCGCCTACACCCTGGCCGACGGTGTCGAGTACCTCCGCGCGGGCCTCGACGTCGGGCTCGACATCGACGCGTTCGCGCCGCGGCTGTCGTTCTTCTGGGCGATCGGGATGAACTTCTTCATGGAGGTCGCCAAGCTCCGGGCTGCGCGCGCCCTCTGGTCACGGCTCGTCGCCCCGTTCGACCCGAAGAACCCCAAGTCGAGCTCGCTGCGGACCCACTCCCAGACGTCGGGGTGGTCGCTGACGGCGCAGGACGTGTTCAACAACGTGCAGCGGACGGCCATCGAGGCGATGGCGGCGACCCAGGGGCATACGCAGTCGCTGCACACCAACGCGCTCGACGAGGCGATCGCCCTGCCGACCGACTTCTCCGCGCGGATCGCCCGCAACACCCAGCTCCTGCTCCAGCAGGAGTCGGGCACCACGGCGACGATCGACCCGTGGGGCGGCTCCTACTACGTCGAGCGCCTCACCCATGACCTCGCCCGCCGTGCCTGGTCGCACATCGAGGAGGTCGAGCGGGCCGGCGGCATGGCCAAGGCCATCGAGGCCGGGATCCCCAAGATGCGCGTCGAGGAGGCTGCCGCCCGCACCCAGGCGCGGATCGACGCCGGGCACCAGGCCGTCATCGGCGTCAACACCTACCGCGTCGACACCGAGGAACCCTTCGAGGTCCTCAAGGTCGACAACCGCGCGGTCTACGCCGCGCAGGTCGCCAAGCTGGAGCGGCTGCGGGCCGAGCGTGACGACGACGAGGTCCGCCGTACGCTGCACGCCCTGACCGAGTCGGCGGGACGTGGGGCGAGCAAGGACGGCTCGCTCGACGGCAACCTCCTCGCGCTGGCCGTCGACGCCGCCCGGGCCAAGGCCACGGTGGGCGAGATCTCCGACGCGCTCGAGAAGGTCTACGGACGCCACAAGGCGGTCATCCGTACGATCTCTGGTGTGTACCGATCCGAGGCAGGCAAGGCCGAGAACGTCGAGCGCGTGATCGCGGCGACCGACGCCTTCGAGGAGGCCGAGGGACGACGTCCACGCATCCTGGTGGCCAAGATGGGCCAGGACGGGCACGACCGGGGCCAGAAGGTCATCGTCTCCGCCTTCGCCGACATGGGCTTCGACGTCGATGTGGGCCCGCTCTTCTCCACGCCGGAGGAGGTGGCGCAGCAGGCGGTCGACGCCGACGTCCACGTGGTGGGCGTCTCGTCCCTGGCTGCGGGCCACCTGACGCTCGTGCCGGCGCTCCGTGACGCGCTGGCCGAGCTGGGCCGCCCCGACGTCCTCGTGGTCGTGGGCGGCGTGATCCCGCCGGACGACGTGGAGACGCTCAAGCAGATGGGCGCGGCCTCGGTCTTCCTGCCGGGCACGGTCATCGCCGAGTCGGCGCTCGAGCTGCTGGACAAGCTCCGGGCGACGCTGCAGCACTGATGGTCGACGTCGACGAGCTCGCTGACCGCGTACGCGCCGGGCAGCGTGCTGCGGTCGCGCGAGCCATCACCCTCGTCGAGTCTCGTCGACCCGACCACCGAGAGGCGGCACGGGAGCTGCTTGCGCTGCTCACCCCGCACTCGGGTGGCGCTGTCCGCGTGGGGATCTCGGGGGTCCCGGGGGTCGGGAAGTCGACGTTCATCGAGGCGCTGGGCACCCACCTGACCGCGACCGACCACAAGGTCGGGGTCCTCGCGGTGGACCCGTCGTCGGTGCGTACGGGGGGCTCGGTCCTCGGCGACAAGACGCGGATGCCGGAGCTCGCGGCGAGCCCCCGGGCGTACATCCGCCCCTCGCCGTCGGCCGGCACCCTCGGCGGCGTCGCGCGCGCGACGACCCAGGCGATCCTCGTGCTCGAGGCGGCCGGATTCGACGTGGTGCTCGTGGAGACGGTCGGCGTCGGGCAGTCGGAGGTGACCGTCGCCGGGATGGTCGACACGTTCCTGTTCCTCACGCTCGCGCGGACCGGTGACCAGCTCCAGGGCATCAAGAAGGGCATCCTCGAGATCGCTGACGTCATCGCGGTCAACAAGGCCGACGGTGACCGTGAGCCGGAGGCACGCGTCGCTGCCCGCGACCTCGCCGGGGCGATCCGCCTCGTCCACGCCGGGACCACCGGGTGGGTCCCGCCGGTGCTGACCTGCTCCGGGCTCGAGGGCACGGAGGTGGACACGGTGTGGATGCGGGTGCTGAGGCACCGCGAGTTCCTCGGTGCCGGCGGCCTGCGCGACAAGCGGGCGGCGCAGCAGCTCGAGTTCATGTGGGCGCTGGTGCGCGACGAGCTCGAGCAACGGCTGCGGCGCTCGGAGGCCGTACGCGGGGTGCTCGACGAGGTCCGTGCCGAGGTGCTCTCCGGTGACATGCCCGCGACGAGTGCCGCGGACGCGATCCTGGCTGCCTACGACCGCCCCTGACCGCTTCCCGCATCCGCTGCGCCCCGTGATCCGACGGGTTGTGCACCGAGATCACGTGCCGATCCGGTGCGCAACCCGTCGGATCGGGGATGCACGAGGGGGAGGTCAGGCCCAGGCCGGGTCCCAGCCCTCGACGTCCTCCGGCTTGCGCGACGGCGGGCCGGTGTAGATAGCGGACGGACGGATCAGCCGCCCCGTGCGCTTCTGCTCGAGGATGTGCGCACTCCATCCGGCCGTGCGAGCGCACGTGAACATCGACGTGAACATGTGCGGCGGGATCTCGGCGAAGTCGAGGACGATCGCTGCCCAGAACTCGACGTTCGTCTCCAGCACCCGGTCCGGGCGGCGCTCGCGCAGCTCGGCGAGCGCGGCGTCCTCCAGCGCCTCGGCCACCGCGTACCGCGGGGCGTTGAGCTCGCGCGCGGTCCGGCGCAGGACACGGGCGCGCGGGTCCTCGGCGCGGTAGACGCGGTGGCCGAACCCCATCAGGCGTTCGCCGGCGTCGAGCAGGCCCTTGACATAGGTCCGCGCGTCGCCGGACTTCTCGACATCACCGATCATGCCGAGCACGCGCGACGGCGCGCCGCCGTGCAGCGGACCCGACATCGCGCCGACGGCACCCGACAGCGCGGCAGCGACGTCGGCGCCGGTCGAGGCGATCACGCGTGCGGTGAACGTGGAGGCGTTCATGCCGTGCTCGGCGGCGGAGGCCCAGTAGGCGTCGATGGCCTTGACGTGAGCGGGGTTGGCCTCGCCGCGCCACCGGGTGAGGAACCGCTCGGTGATGGTGCTCGCCTTGTCGATCTCGGTCTGCGGGACCATCGGCTGACCGACGCCCCGTGCGGCCTGGGCGACGTACGACAGCACCATGACGGCCGTACGGGCGAGGTCGTCGCGAGCCTGCTCAGGATCGATGTCGTACAGCTGGCGGAGGCCCCAGGCGGGAGCGGTCAGTGCGATCGCGCTCTGGACATCCACCCGGATGTCACCCGAGTGCACAGGGATGGGGAAGGGCTCGGCGGGCGGGAGGCCCGGCTCGTACGTGCCGTCGACCAGGAGGCCCCAGATCTTCTCGAAGGGCACTCGCCCCACGAGGTCCTCGATGTCGACGCCGCGGTAGCGCAGCGCGGAGCCTTCCTTGTCCGGCTCGGCGATCTCTGTGGCGAAGGCGACGACGCCTTCGAGGCCCTCGTGGACCTTCACCGTCTCGGATGCGTCAGTCATGCCAGTCATTCTGCCCCGCCCGCGCAACGCCAGGTCTCGTAGGGTGCTGTCCATGGAGTCCCACGCGATCGCGGCACTGCGCGAGGAGTACGAGGCATCCGGACTGAGCGAGGCCGACGCCGGGCACGACCCGGTGTGGCTCTTCGGGACGTGGTTCGACCAGGCGGTCGCCTCGGGGATGCACGAGCCGAACGCGATGGCGCTGGCGACGGCGACGCCCGGTGCGCTGCCGTCGGTCCGGATCGTGCTCCTCAAGGGCTTCGACGCCGAGGGGGCGGTCTTCTACACCAACCGTGAGTCGCGCAAGGGCGACGACCTCGAGGGCAACCCGCACGCGGCGTTGGTGATGCTGTGGCACCCGTTGCAGCGGCAGGTCCGGATCGAGGGCTCGGTGACGCGGGTGTCTGACAGCGAGAGCGATGACTACTTCAGCTCACGGCCTCGGGCGTCCCAGCTGGGCGCCGTCGCCTCCGACCAGTCGCGGGTGGTCGCCGACCGGGTCGCCCTCGAGCGGGCGTACGACGCGGCGGAGGTCTCGTACCCCGACGACGTGGCGCGTCCCATGTGGTGGGGCGGCTATCGCGTGTCCATCGACTCGATCGAGTTCTGGCAGGGACGCTCGGGCCGCATGCACGACCGGATCCGCTTCCGTGCCGTCGGTGGGCAATGGCTTCGCGAGCGCCTCGCGCCGTAGGCCGGGCAGAGGGCCGGGCCGCAGGAGGGTGAAGACAGGAACGACCCGCGGGGTTTGCGTGCCGAGCGGACTTTGCTCTCGGCCCCCGCGGGTCGGGTGGCTGCCTGGGATTCGCCGCACGGTGCTGGCGTTCCCACGGCACCGTGGCTAGCTGACAGCCACCTCACATGTCCTGAAGTCAATCATTCTTCGGACCACCTCCTTCCCGTGTACGGACGAGATTACGCCGCGCTCCCGCCCGGGCCAACCCCTTTCCCGGGCCGGTTCCAGAGGCGATCCCCAGGGTGATCCGCAGGGCGGGACAATCGTTCCCGTGACGGCACCACGGGGCGTAGGGCGGATCCTCACCGACATCCGTCCGCTCCGGGAGTCGGTCGACTACCGGCGTCTCTGGGTCGGTCACACGGTGTCTCAGCTGGGTCAGCAGATGGCGACGGTCACGGTCGCCTACCAGGTCTTCGTGATCACCGACTCTTCCTTCGCGGTCGGGGTCGTCGGGATCGTCGCCCTGGTCCCGTTGATCGTGCTCGGCCTGTACGGCGGGGCGCTGGTCGACCACTTCGACCGGCGGACGGTCGCGCTCGTGACCGCGGTCGGGCTCTGGGTGTGCACGGCGGTGCTGTTGGCGCAGGCGCTGGTGGGCCTCGAGTCGGTGGTCCTGCTGTACGCCGTGGTCGCGGTCCAGTCGGGTCTGTTCGCGGTGAACAGCCCGGCGCGGTCCGCGATCATCCCGCGGCTGATCCCGGCGCACCTGCTCCCGGCGGCCAACGCGCTGAGCATGGCGGCGTACAACCTGGGCTTCACCGTGGGCCCGTTGGTCGGCGGTGTCGTGATCGCCTGGCTCGGGGTGGCGGCGACGTACGCGATCGACCTCGTGACGTTCACCGCCGCCGTCTACGCGCTGGTGCGCCTGCCGCCGATCCCGCCCCTCGAGGCGCCTCGGGGGGTGCCGGGCTTCCGGTCGGTGGTCGAGGGGATGGCGTGGTTGCGGCGCGCGCCGAACCTGCGCATGACGTTCGTCCTCGACCTGTGCGCGATGGTGTTGGCGCAGCCCCGGGCGCTGTTCCCCGCGCTCGCGCTGACGGTCTATGCGGGCGGGCCGTCGGCGCTCGGGCTGCTGCAGGCCGCGCCGGCGATCGGGTCCTTGGTGGCGTTCATGCTCTCGGGATGGGTCGGGCGCGTGCACCGTCACGGGGTCGCGATCGTGGTGGCCGTCGTCGCGTACGGGGTCGCCGTGGCGCTCGCGGGTGCGAGTGCGATCGGTGCGCCGGGGTTGATGTGGCTCGTGGTGACGATGCTGGCGTTCTCGGGATCGGCCGACATGGTGAGCGCGGCGTACCGGAGCACGATGCTCCAGCAGGCGGCCCCCGACGCGCTGCGGGGGAGGCTCCAGGGTCTGTTCACGGTCGTCGTCGCCGGTGGCCCGCGCCTCGGCGAGTTCCTGGCCGGATCGCTCGCCGAGATCACGACGATCGGGGTCGCGATGCTCTGCGGCGGAGTCGCGTGCGTCGTCGGGACGCTGGTGGCGGTCGCCCTCCAGCGGGGCTTCCTCACCTACGACGCACGCGACCCGTCGCCGTAGTCACTCGGCCAGCAGGCCGTAGAGCTGACGGCGCGCCTCGTCCAGGATCTGAGCGGCCCGCTCGCGCTGGTCGTCGCTGCCGTCCTCGCCCACCTGGCGGGCGGCCCGTACGAGCTTGCGTGCGCTGACGTGCAGCTCCTCCTGGGTCTGCGAGCCGGGTCGCCCGCTGTCCCAGGCCTGCGCGACCTCCGCGGCGTGATCGGCGAGGTAGGCGGCACCGTCCTCGGTGATCTGGAACTGGGTGCCCTCCGCGTCGACGGGCTCGACGAGGCCGTCCGCGGTCAGCCGTCGGAGCACGGGGTAGATGGACCCCGGGCTGGGCCGCCACCGTCCCTCGGTGCGCTCGGTGAAGGTGGTGATCAGGCCGTACCCGTTGGTCGGGCCGTCGGCCAGGACCGAGAGCGCGGCGAGGCGTACGGCGCCACGGCGGGCGCGGGGCCCGCCACGCCGGCGCTCGCCGAAGCCCGGTCCGAAGCCGGGACCTGAGCCGGGGCCGAAGTCAGGGCCGAATCCGGGACCATGGCCGTGACCGCGGCCGCGCGGGTCGCGACGACCTGGACGCGGTCGGCGACGCCCGGAGGTGGGATCGAAGGTCTCTCTGAGGTCGAAGTCTGGGTTTCGCACGAGGCATCCTCCTGTGGCAAGCGTTGGAGTATCGATGATAGAACGCGATATATCGTTACGCAATCGCGCACGCCGCAGCGCCTGCGTTCATCTCGATCGGCTCGACGAAGGGCTCGGCGAACGGCGTCAGGACAGGAACCAGGCCGCCGAGTCGGGAAGGAGCTGACCGGTGCCCTCGGCGAGCGCCGCGGAGAGCACGACCGGCGTGCCGAGATCGTCGACCGGATGGTCGACCGTTCCGCAGTTGACGACGCACACCAGACCACGCGCACCGTCGACACCGTCACGCCGGAACGCGACCACGTCGTCACCGCGCTCCAGCATCTCGAAGGTCGTCGAGAGGCCGCCGACGAGCTCTCGACGTTGCTGCAGGGCGAACGTGAGGAAGTTCAGCGTCGAGTACGGGTCGCGGGTCTCGTGCTCGACGGTGTAATCACGGAACCAGTCTGGCTGCGGGATCCACGTGCGGACCTCCCCGGGTCCGCCGGGGGAGAAGCCGAACGGAGGCTCCGAGCCCGACCACGGCATCGGGACCCGGCAGCCGTCGCGGCCCACACCGCCGCCACGCAGCCAGGTCGGGTCCTGCCGGTCCTCGGGAGCCACGTCGACCTGGGGGAGGCCGAGCTCTTCGCCCTGGTAGACGTACGCGGACCCGGGCAGAGCCAGCATCGTCAACATCGCCGCCTTGGCCCGAGACAGCCCGAGGTCGCCGCCACCGTAGTGGGTGACCGTACGGACGACGTCGTGGTTGGAGAGCACCCACGTGGGGCTCGCGCCGACCGGGCCCACCGCGGCGTACGTCTCGTCCAGGACGCGGCGTAGCGCGGGCGCGGAGAAGGGAGTCGAGAGCCAGTGGAAGTTGAAGACCTGGTGCATCTCGTCAGGGCGGACGTAGTGCGCCATCGCCTCGGCCGAGCCGACCCACGCCTCACCGATCATCATCCGGTCACCGGGGTAGGAGTCGAGCACCGTGCGCCAGCCGCGGTAGACCTCGTGCACGCCCGGCTGGTTCCAGTAGGGGCGGTCCCACTCGGTCATCGTGGCGTCGAGCGTCTCGCCCGCGGGTCCGAGCCCTTCGACGTCGGGCATGCCGGACGCCTTGAAGAGGCCGTGCGCCACGTCGACGCGGAAGCCGTCCACGCCCCTGTCGAGCCAGAAGCGCAGCACCGACTCGAACTCCTCGCCGACCTCCGGGTGATCCCAGTTGAGGTCGGGCTGCCCGGCGTCGAACAGGTGGAGGTACCACTGGCCGTCCTCGACCCGGGTCCACGCCGGGCCGCCGAACACCGACTGCCAGTTGTTGGGCGGCAGCGAGCCGTCGGGTCCGCGGCCGTCCCGGAAGAGGTAGCGCTCTCGTGCCGAGCTGCCCCGGCCCGCCCGGAGGGCTTCCTGGAACCACGGGTGAGCCGAGGCCGTGTGGTTGGGCACGAGGTCGACGATGACCTTGAGACCGCGCTCGTGGGCGCCGGCGAGCATCTCGTCGAAGTCGGCGAGCGTGCCGAAGAGCGGGTCGACGTCGCGGTAGTCGGCCACGTCGTAGCCGTGGTCGGCCTGCGGCGAGCGGTAGAACGGCGTGAGCCACAGCGCGTCGACGTTGAGCTGCTCCAGGTAGTCGAGCCGAGAGGTGACGCCCAAGAGGTCGCCGACCCCGTCACCGTCGGCGTCGGCGAACGAGCGGACGTAGATCTCGTAGCAGACGGCGTTGCGCCACCATGGCACGACAGACTCTGAGGACTGGGTCACGAGTGGTTCCTCCGTGGGGGGCGGCGGTCGCGTCCGCGGCCCTCAGCGGTGCGAGCAGGGCACGACAAGTCTAGGCGGGTACGTGACGAGTCGGTCGGCGGAAGTCGGTGATGTCGATCGCGATCCAGGTCTGCTCCGCACGCGCGACGAGCGTCCCGTCGACGCCGTAGAGCGCGGTGCCGGTGCGGTGCTTGCGCCCGTCGACGCCGCGAAGCGTGCCCACGCTGACGTAGTCGTGCCCGGTGACGACGGGCGAGAGGATCTGACCGGTCATCCGCCCCAACACCATCGGGGTCCGGTCGATGTGTGCTGCCCAGCCGCCCGGGCAGTCGATCGCCGCCCAGACGACCTCCGTGCCGAGACGGCCCTCGGCGTCGGCGAAGGCCGGGTGCGGCGTCCAGCTCGCCGCCACCGTGCCGGGGAACCCCGGGTCGTCGACCGGACCCGAGAACACGAGCAACCCGTCACCGGGCGTCCGCGCCGTCCCGCAGGTGAAGCAGTGCGGGAACGGATGCTCGAGACGCCCCTCGTACGCCTCGCTCCCCAAGCGGGCGAGGACCTCCCCGACGAACGGCGCGGGATCCACGTCGAAGGCTCCTGCGACCGCGTCGGCCACCACTGTCGCGCCGTCGGAGAGCACCGACCGGTGCCCGTCGAAGGCGAGGTCCAGCGGGACGTCGAGCGGCGGCGGGACCCGCAGCGTCGACGTCACCACGGCGGCGCCGTGGTCGGCGACGGGGTGCGAGACCAGTCCGGCGACGTAGCCTCCGTTGCCGGAGCTGTCCGGTCCGTTGAACTGCCGCGAGATGGTCGTGGTCGTCATCGGGCCACGCTCTCATGCGGCGGCGCCCGTCGGACCAGGGCGGGTCAGCGGATCTCCTCGTACCTCCGCAGCGCCTCCCGGCGCTCTTCGGCGTGGTCGACCAGTGGCGGCGGATAGCTCGCCGGCGGGTCCGGGAGCAGCCAGGGTTCGTGCACCCACCGGGTCGGGACGTCGGCGAGCTCGGGAACCCACCGGCGTACGTAGGTGCCGTCTCGGTCGAACTTCTTCGCCTGGGTGACCGGGTTGAAGACCCGGAAGTAGGGCGCCGCGTCCGTGCCGCAGCCGGCCACCCACTGCCAGTTGTGCTGGTTGGAGGCGAGGTCGAAGTCGACGAGGTGCTCGGCGAAGTGACGTGCGCCGTGCTGCCACGCCAGATGCAGGTCCTTCACCAGGAAGCTCGCCACGATCATCCGCACGCGGTTGTGCATCCACCCCTGCGCGAGCAGCTGCCGCATGCCCGCGTCCACGACCGGGATCCCCGTACGTCCCTCCTTCCACGCCTCGAGGTCGCCCGCGGGAGTGTCGTAGGCCATCGAGGCGAAGGCCGGCACCCACGGATCCCACGCCGAGTCCGGGCGCTGGTCGAGCACGTCGGCGTAGAACTCGCGGAACGCCAGCTCCCGACGGTACGCCTCGGAGCCTGGGCCACGTCCGAGCCCGGCGAGCAGGGTGCGGGGGTGGATCTCGCCCCACCGCAGGTGCACCGACATCCGTGAGGTGCGGTCGTCACCGGGAAGGTCCCGTTCGGTCGCGTAGTCGTCGAGGCCGTCGGCCACGAACTCGTCCCACCGCCGTCGGGCCGCGACCTCTCCTGGGACGGGGAGGGCGAGACCGTCCGGCAGCTCGGCGTCCGGGACCTCGACGGTGGGCGGCCCTGGCGACACCCACGCCCCGTCGTAGGGGTCTCGTGCGGGGGCCCGCCAACCGTGCTCGAGCCACGCGGCGTAGTAGGGGGTGAAGACCTGGTAGCGGCCCCCGTCGCGCCTGGTCACCCGGCCGGGAGCGACCGCGTACGGCGAGCCGGTGCGGACGAGCGCGACGCCGTGCTCGCCGAGGGCGTCGGCGACCCGGGTGTCTCGGCGGCGTCCGTACGGCGTGTGGTCGCCCGCGACGTGCACGCTGGCCGCGCCGACCCGGCGGGCCACCCCGACCACCTCTCTCGCAGGGTCCCCGGCGACCACGTGGAGTCCCGTGGCGCCCAGTCGTCGGGAGAGGTCGCGCAGCGAGCCCGCGAGGTAGGCCCGTCTCGGCGGCGGGGCCGCGTCCCACAACCGCGGGTCCAGGACGAAGAGCGGGACGACGCCGTCGCCGCCGGCCTCCAACGCCGTCACGAGGGCCGGGTTGTCCCCGAGGCGGAGGTCTCGCCGGAACCACAGCACCGAGATCGGCATCCGCCCATCCTCGACGGTGCACGGGGTCTGTGCACGATCTGGAACAATAGGCGCGTGAGCGACCTGATCGACACCACCGAGATGTACCTGCGGACCATCTACGAGCTCGAGGAAGAGGGCATCGTCCCTCTGCGCGCGCGCATCGCCGAGCGTCTCCACCAGAGCGGGCCCACGGTCAGCCAGACGGTAGCCCGGATGGAGCGGGACGGGCTGCTCACGGTCGAGGGCGACCGCCACCTCGAGCTGTCCGACCAGGGGCGCGCGCTCGCCACGCGGGTGATGCGCAAGCACCGCCTCGCCGAGCGCCTCCTGACCGACATCATCGGGCTCGAGATCGAGTACGTGCACGAGGAGGCGTGCCGTTGGGAGCACGTCATCTCCGAGCAGGTCGAGCGCAAGCTGGTCCGACTGCTCGAGCACCCGACCGAGTCGCCGTACGGCACGCCCATCCCCGGGCTGGGCGAGCTGGACGAGGCGGCGGTGCAGGCCGAGGCGTTCCTCGGGGCCGGCGTGATGCACCTGACGGCGACCCTGGCGACCAACGGTGATGCGTCGCGGCTCGTGGTGCGACGCATCGGCGAGGAGCTGCAGAAGGACACGACCGCGATGTCGGTCCTGCGTCGCGTCGGTGTGCTCCCCGGCAACGACGTTCTCGTGTCCTCGGCGCCCGACGGCGGTGTCGTCGTCGCGCGGGGCGGCGAGACGGCGGAGATCGACGCGGACGCCGCCAGCCACATCTTCGTCACGCGGCCGTGAGCGTCGCCTCCGGCTCCGGCTCCTCGCGGCGTCGTGCCCGCGACGCTCGGACTCGCGGGCTGCCGGACCGATGGTGCAGGGTGCTCATGAGGTCGGCGGGCTGCTAGGTCGACCGACGACCGGGGGGACACGATGAACGCAGCGCAGCGTCACGCACGCTGGTTCCTCAGCGCCTCGGTGGTGCTCGCGGCCGTCGTCGTCACCGTGCTCACCGTGGCGGCGCTCGTCGCGCAGGGAGAGTCTCTCGACCCGTGGTGGCTGCTCGCCGTCCCGGCGATCGTGCTCACCAGCGCGGCGCCGCTCTACCTCGACCGCTATGACGACTGGCTGGCGGTGGGCACCGAGTTCTGCGTCCTGGTGATGCTGTCGCTCGCGCTCGACTGGCCGCAGGCCCTCTCCCTCTGGATCATCGGCGTCGTGCTGGCCCAGCTCGTGCCGGTGGCGCGGGCCCCTCGAGCGTTCGACGCGTCGCTCTCCATCGTCTGCGGTGCCGTCGCCGTCGCCGTGGTGTCGATCCTGGGCACCGGGACGTCCGGCTATCGCGAGGTGATGGTTGTCGGGGCGGCCTTCACGCTCGCGTTCCTGATCGACATCGGTGTCTCGGTGCTGCGTGTCCACGCCGCCGAGCCGCCCGACCCCGGGAGCATCGCGGCGCGGGGATACGAGGTCCTCACCCTCTACGGGCTGTACGTCGGGGTGACCGCGATGGGGTACGTCTCGGTGCTCCTCTACCGGGCGGTGTCACCGTGGGCGCTTCTCGCGGTCCTGCCTGCGCTGGCGATCGTGCTGATGGCGGTGAAGGGTCTCACCCGCGAGCGCGAGACCGCGCGGCGGCTCAAGGTGCTGTTCGAGACCGCGAACGCGCTCCACTCCGCCTCGACGGAGGGGGAGGTGCTGGCCGTGCTCGACGCGGGGGTCCGGCGACTCGGGAAGTCCGCCGGCTCCGGACTGCGGAGCGAGCTGCCCGCTCCCGGTGACGTCCGGCGGCTCTTCATCTCCGGCGACGACGTCTACTGGCTCGTGATCCACGGCACCGGTGGCCCGCAGGCCGCGACGCTCCGACGCACGGAGGCCCTGGAGTCGATCGCCCAGCAGGCCGAGGAGGCGCTCTCGCGGATGCGGATGAACCGTGACCTCGTCGACAGCGCGGAGCGCGATCCGCTGACGCGGTTGAGCAACCGCGCGGTCTTCCTCGACACCGTGGACGAGGCGTTGTCCGCCGAGGGCGGGAGACAGTCGTGCGCGATCCTGTTCTGCGACCTCGACGGCTTCAAGCGGGTCAACGACCAGCTGGGACATGCGAGCGGCGACGCAGCGCTGGTGGAGATCGCGCGCCGCCTCGTCGCCGACCTTCCTGACGACGTGCGGGTGGCTCGCCTCGGTGGCGACGAGTTCGCCATCCTCGTGACGGCGTCGGCGAGCGGAGCGGTCGGACTCCGCGAGCGCACGATGGATCTCGCCGCGCAGGTCGGCGAGATCGTCGCCCGACCGATGGTGCTGGACGCCCGCACGATCGAGATCGCCACCAGCATCGGCGTCTCCTGGACCGACACGGAACGCGTGAGTGCCTCCGAGCTCCTGCGCAACGCCGACATCGCGATGTACGTGGCCAAACGAGAAGGCGGTGGCCGCGTCGTCGTCTACCGTGCGGCCATGGGGGAGGAGCGCGTGCGGTCCTTGGAGCTGGTCGACCGGTTGCGCCGGGCGATCGACGAGCGCCGGCTCCGTGTCGTGTACCAACCGATCGTCTCCGCCGACGAGCAGCGGCTCCTTGCCGTGGAGGCACTGGCCCGGTGGACCGAGGACGGCGAGGTCGTCTCACCGGAGGAGTTCATCCCGCTCGCCGAGGATGCCAACCTCATCGAGCCGATCGGTGAGCTGGTGCTCGACCAGGTCTGCGACGACCTGGAGCAGCTCGGTCACGCGCTCGACCCCGACACCGCGATCGCGATCAACCTGTCTGCGCGTCAGCTCGACTCGCCGCGGTTTCTCGCTCGCATCCATCGCGCCATCGGCCTGCTGGCCCCGCATCCGCTGACGCTCGAGATCACCGAGACGGAGACGATCAGTGAGGAGGTCATCGAGTCGAGGGTGATGGAGGACCTGGTCGAACGCGGGGCGATCCTGGCGGTCGACGACTTCGGGGTGGGATTCTCCTCGCTCGAACGGTTGATGCGGCTGCCCGTGCAGGTGCTGAAGCTCGACCGGGTCTTCTCGCGAGACGTCGACACGGGCGAGGAGCAGGCGGCGTTCCTCACCTCGATGCTCGAGATGGCGTCGGCCACGAATCTCAAGACGGTCGTGGAGGGCATCGAGCGGCGGTCGCAGGTGGAGGCCGTCCTCTCGGACCTGAGTGCTCGCGGGCGTCGCACGCTCGCGCTCCAGGGCTACTACTTCGGCGGACCGATGAGTCCGGCGACTCTTGTCCGCTGGTCGGGGCAGCGGGCGCGGGCGGCCTCGCTGCGGCGGCGGTGACCACGGTGGGCCGCAGGACGGTCGGCCGTTTCAGACGCTTTGGCATGCTGGTCCGGTGGGACGAGGGAGGGTGATGAGCACCGTACGAGGATTCGGTTCGTGGCTGCGCGCCACGGGGACGGAGCTGCTGGGATGGCTGCTCGTGGTGGCCGGCATCGCCGCGCTGGTGCTGCCCGGCCCCGGTCTGCTCATGGTGTTCGGGGGCCTCGCGGTCCTGTCCAACCGCTACGAGTGGGCGAGGCGGCGGGTCGAGCCGGTCAAGGCCAAGGCCTTCGAGGCTGCCCGCTACGGCGTCGCGACCTGGCCCAGGATCGCTCTGAGCGTCCTCGGCGCGCTCTCGGTGATGGCCTTCGGCGTCATCTGGTGGATGGCTCCGGCCGTCCCGACCGTGGGACCGCTCGGCCCGGAGCTGCCGTTCAGCGGGTGGGGCACCGGACTGAGCCTCATGATCTCCTCGGTCATCGCGCTGGGCCTGCTCGGCTTCAGCGTGGCGCGCTTCCGCTACGGCGGTGACGACGACGAACGGGTGGACGGCGACCTCGTGGAGGCCGAGCTGCTCGAGGCCGAGGTCGGTGATCGCGAGGACGGCCGACGCGATGCCGAGGACCGCTAGCCGCAGCACCGGAGGCCCCGGCCGCGCGGGCGGCGCTACTGCCAGAGCACCGCGATCAGCACGTTGAGGACTGCGAGCCCTCCGATCGCGTGCGCCATCCAGACTGGGGCGCGGTCGCCCTTGCGGGTGGCCACGAACGCGAGCACGGTGACGACGATCGCGACGACCAGCTTGATGCCGATCTTGACGTGGTTCACGTCGAGGTCGTCCATCTCGCGGACGCCGACGAGCAGCAGACCGGTCACCAGAGCGGTCGCCGCGGCGTGCCAGACGCCTTTGGCGATCGGGACCGGGGTCCGCAGTCGTGATGCCCACGCCCCCACCACGAATGCCCAGGAAAGAAGGTGGATCGCGAGCAGGACGAGTCGAAGCGTCTCCATGGGCCGAACCATACTTGAGGCCATGGGGGATCAGATCAGTGAGGTGATGGGGCGCCTGCGACGCGAGGACTTCCTCCCGGACGACCAGAAGCGCTTCGCAGACCTGGACGAGCCGCTGCCGATCGGGTGGGGGCAGACCAGCTCGCAGCCGAGGACCGTCGCGGCGATGCTGCGGCTGCTCGACGTGTTGCCCGGCATGCGGGTCCTCGACGTCGGAGCCGGTTCTGGATGGACGACGGCTCTTCTCGCGACCTTGGTCGGGGCGGAGGGTCAGGTCGTGGGGGTGGAGCTCGTCCCCCAGCTTCGCGTCCGCGCGACTGCGGCACTCGGGAGGCTGCATCTCGACCAGGCTCGGGTCGAGCTGGCGGAGCGGGGCGTCCTGGGCTGGCCGGTCGATGCGCCGTACGACCGAGTGCTGGTGTCGGCGCAGGCGCGATCGCTCCCCACGCCTCTCGTCGAGCAGCTGGCAGAGCAGGGTGCCATGGTCGTCCCGGTTCGCGGGCGGATGACTCGTGTCGCCCGTCAGGCGGGCGGGGAGGTCGCCGTCAGCGAGCACGGGTCGTACCGCTTCGTGCCGCTGCTCGACTGGTGAGGCTCCCCGCTAGTCTTGGGCGGTGCGCCCCCGTAGCTCAGGGGATAGAGCACCGCTCTCCTAAAGCGGGTGTCGCTGGTTCGAATCCAGCCGGGGGCACGACTAGCGTGGGGTCGTGGACTCCTGGGGCGCCGTCGTCGGGGTGGTGGAGCTGCCCGACGGCCGACGTGTGCGGGGGACAGGCCTGCGCCGCCCTCGGCGCGGGGTCGCCCCGCCCGACTTCGCTGTCTACCTGCTCGGTCGTGACCCGCGGGTCAGCGACTGGCCCTATCGCTGGGTCCGTTGGCGCGACTTCGGTCTGCCGGCCTCGACCGTCGACGCCGTGACGGCGCTGCGATCGGCTCACGAGCGAGCAGCCGTCGAGCGTGTGGAGATCGCGTGCGGAGGCGGCGTCGGGCGGACCGGGACGGCGCTGGCCGCCCTTGCCGTCATGGGCGGACTGGACGTCGACGAGGCCGTGACGTGGGTACGCCGGCACTACCACCCGCGTGCGGTGGAGACCCGTCGGCAACGGCGGTGGATCGGGGGGTTGGTCACGCGGTGACGCAGGCTAGACCAGCCGCTTGTGCATCACGTGCAGACCCACGAGGCCTCGCGTCGCGTGGTCGAACGCCTCGGGGACGGTCCCGACGATCTCGAAGCCGAGGTCGCGCCACAGCGCGACGGCGGCCGTGTTGGTCTCCACCACCGCGTTGAACTGGATCGCGCGGTAGCCGGCCTCGCGTGCCCAGGAGATCATCTCGACGCCGAGCGCTCGCCCCACGCCTGCCCGGCGAACGGCCGGATCCACCATGAAGCTGGCCGTCGCGACGTGCGCGCCGCGGCCGGGCCGGTTCGGTCCCATCGTGGCCGAGCCGATCACCACGCCCTCGTCGTCGACGGCCACGGTCGTACGACCCTGGGGCCGCTCCATCCACAGCTCCCGTGCCGACGCGAGGTCGAGGTCCAGGGGATAGGCGTAGGAGTCGCCGGAGTCGACGATGGTCGTGAAGAACGGCCAGATGGACGGCCAGTCGGCCTCGAGCGCCGGACGGATCTGCATCAGGCCAGCATGTCGTACACGAGCGGTGCGACCTGCGTGCCGTACAGCTCGATGCACCGCAGGAGCTGGTCGTGCCGCATCGCGCCGTTGGCGTACTTGAGGTCGAAGCGGCTCACGCCGAGCGCGGCGGCGTTGCGAGCGATCTTACGGGCGACCGTCTCCGGCGATCCGACGTACAGGGCGCCGTCGGGGCCGGCCGCCTGGGCGAACTCGTTGCGGCTCGGCGGCGGCCATCCTCGCTCTCGCCCGATCTGCGCGCGCTGTGCCATCCAGTGGTCGTGAAGCTCCTCGCGTGCCTGCTCGTCGCTCTCGGCCACGTAACCCGGGGAGTGCATCCCGACCGGGAGAGGGCCGACACCCTCCTCCGCGAGGCGGCGGCGGTAGTGGTCGGCGTACGGGACGAACTGCAGCGGTGGACCACCGATGATGGCGAGCATCATCGGGATCCGGTAGCGCACCGCGCGCTCGACCGAGGCCGGTGTGCCGCCGACACCGATCCACGTGCGCAGCCGACCCGACTCGATCGGCGGATAGACGCGCTGGTCGGTCAACGGGGGACGGATCGTGCCCGACCACGTGACCGGCTTCTCCTCGAGCAGACGTGCGAACAGGTCCAGCTTCTCGTCGAACAGCACCTCGTAGTCGTCGAGGTCCAGCCCGAACAGCCCGAACGACTCGATGAACGAGCCACGGCCGAGGATCACCTCGGCGCGCCCGTTCGAGAGGGCGTCGAGCGTCGAGAAGCGCTCGTACACCCGGATCGGGTCGTCCGAGCTGAGGACCGTGACCGCGGAGCCGAGGCGGATGCGCTCGGTGCGACCGGCGACGGTCGCCAGCACGATGTCCGGCGCGGTGATGGCGAAGTCGGCGCGATGATGCTCACCGAGGCCGATGAACGCGAGCCCGACCTCGTCGGCGCGCACGGCCTGCTCCACCACCTGGCGAAGCACCACCGGGGCGGGCAGCGGCTCACCGCTAGAGTCGGCCGAGATGTCGCCGAACGTGTCGAGGCCCAGCTCGAGGTCGCTCACGAACCCGACACTAGCGCGGGGAACGAACGTCAGCGGGGCGCGTTCGTCCTGATGAGCCCGATCCCCAGACCGAGAGTGTGAGATGAGCTCAGGCAGTATCGACCCCCTTCCGGAACGGGTTCTGGGAGGGGGTGAACGGCGGTGGTGACGTTCTTGTCGCTGCTGGCCGGCGTCGTCGTCGTCCTCGCGATCACGGCGGTCACGGCGTACTTCGTGGCCCAGGAGTTCGCCTACATGTCCGTCGACCGCTCGGCCCTGCGGGCCGGGGCGGCGGACGGCTCGACCGCAGCCGAGCGTGCGCTCTCCGTGACGCGACGGACGTCGTTCATGCTCTCGGGAGCCCAGCTGGGCATCACGGTGACCGGTCTCCTCGTCGGGTACGTCGCCGAGCCCTTGATCGGCCAGGCGATCGGCGACCTTCTCGGTGGAGCCGACGTCCCGCGCGGTGTCGGCATCGCCGTCGGCACGGTGCTGGCCCTGGTGTTCTCGACGTTCGTGCAGATGCTGTTCGGTGAGCTCTTCCCGAAGAACCTCGCGATCGCCAGGCCCCAGCCGCTCGCGCTCGCGCTGGCGCGCTCGACGGTGCTCTACCTGAAGATCTTCGGCTGGCTCATCGCCGTCTTCGACCGCGCGTCCAACCTGCTGCTGCGGGCCCTGCGCATCGAGCCGGTGCACGACGTCGAGCACGCGGCGACCGTACGAGACCTCGCGCACATCGTGGCCGACTCCCGCGAGTCCGGTGACCTCTCGCCCCACCTGTCGGTCCTGCTCGACCGCATCCTCGACTTCCCTCACCGCGATGCCGAGCACGCGATGATCCCGCGCTCGCGTGTCGACACCTTGGGTCCGTCCGCCTCCCTGGCGGAGGTGCGCGCGAGGATGAGCCACGGACACTCCCGCTACCCCGTTCTCGGCGCGGACCAGGACGTCTTGGGTGTCGTCCACCTCGAGGACCTGCTCGTGCGCGACCGGGAGGATGCCCGGGCGAGCGCCGCAGACCTGATGCGCCGGCCACTGTTCGTGCCGACCTCCATGACGCTGCCCAACGTGCTCGACACCATGGTCGAGGGGAGCGAGCAGCTGGTGTGCGTGCTCGACGAGTACGGCGGCTTCGTCGGCGTCCTCACCTCCGAGGACCTCGCCGAGGAGCTGGTCGGAGAGATCGCCGACGAGCACGACCCCGTGGACGTCTTCGTCGAGTCCGTCGGTGACGGCATCTGGGTCACGGCCGGGGACCTGCCGCTGGACGAGCTGGCACGTCTCGTCGACCACGTCGTCCCCGATGGCGACTTCGAGACTGTCGCCGGCCTCGCGATCGCCTACCGAGGCGCGTTCCCCGAGGTTGGAGACTCGGTCGACGTGGTCCTGCCGCCAGACCCCGCCGAGCTCGCTCTCGACGACGACCCGCCGCGTGCTGTCCTGCGCCTGGTGGTGCTCGACGTCGGGCGCCACGTCCCGTCCCGACTGCGCGTGCAGGTGCTCGCGCCTCGTACGCCGGAGGTCGACCGATGAGCAGCCAACCCTGGGTCGTCGTGGCGGCGACCGTCGTCATCATCGCCCTCAGTGCGTTCTTCGTGGCGGTCGAGTTCGCTCTGCTGGCGGCCAGGCGGCACCGACTCGAGGATGCGGCGGCATCCAGCAGGTCGGCGCGCGCCGCCCTGCGCAGCTCCGCCGAGCTCACGATCGTCCTGGCGGGCTCGCAGCTCGGGATCACCGCGTGCACGTTGGCGCTCGGCGCCGTCACCAAGCCGGCCGTCCACCACGCGATCACCCCGGTGCTCGAGGCGTGGGGCATGCCCTTGTGGACCGCCGACGTCGCCTCCTTCGTGCTGGCGCTGGTGGTCGTGACGTTCCTCCACCTCGTCGTCGGCGAGATGGCCCCCAAGTCGTG
This sequence comes from Mumia sp. zg.B17, assembly GCF_019550915.1. Taxonomy (GTDB): domain Bacteria; phylum Actinomycetota; class Actinomycetes; order Propionibacteriales; family Nocardioidaceae; genus Mumia. The sequence goes on along the minus strand of NZ_JAHWCI010000008.1, from coordinate 71,939 downwards.
GGCGATCGCGCACCCGGAACGCTCGGCGATCGCGCTGGCGATCCCCATGCGTGCGTTCATGACCGTCTTCCGACCCGTGCTGATCGGGCTCAACGCACTGGCCAACCGGTGCGTGCGAGCCGTGGGCGTCGAGCCGGTCGACGAGGCGGCCTCCGGTCAGGACCCGCGCGCACTGCGCCAGCTGCTCGAGCACTCGGCGAACGTCGGTGCGCTCGACGCGTCGTACTCGGCCCAGCTGTCGGGCGCCCTGGACCTCGACTCGACGACCCTCGGAGACCTGGTGCGCGACGCCGGCTCGACACCCACCTCCGTGCCGCGGGGAGCGACCGTCGCCGACGTGCAGGACGCCACCCGGCGGTCGGGGCACCTGCGCCTGCTCCTCGGTGACGGCGCAGACCTGCGTGAGGTCGTGCACGTCCGCGACACGTTGGACCTGCCGGCGGACGCGCCGGCCGCTCCGGTCGCTCGGCCGGTCCTCGCGCTGGGGGCGACGACGCCGCTGTCTCGAGCGCTGGCGCAGATGCGCGAGGGGCGCAACCACCTGGTGGTCGTGACGGGGCCGGACGAGAGCGCCGTCGGTGTCATCACCCTCGCCGACGTCCTCCGGATGCTGTTCCCAGGGACCGCGGTGGCGTGAGCGTCACCGTCACCGGACGCCGAAGACGCGGACCATCAGCGGGGTGTCCGCCCAGACGTGCGGGGCGACCGCGTGGTACGCCCACGCATGCACCCAGACGTTGCCCGTCCGTACGGTGAGCAGCGCCTTGAACATGCCGGGCAGCAGGTACTGGAGGACCAGGAGAGCCACGGACAGGACCGCCGCCGTGACCGACCGGTAGTCGGTCCAGCCGTCGAAGGCGTGGAGCGCGGTGTACGCCAGACCTCCGCAGACGACGGCGGTGGCGGCTGAGCCGCTCGCCCTCAGGACGAGGGGCACCACCAGCGCGGTGACCATCACCAAGGTCGGGAGCACCGTCCCCAGGAACGAGACGATCAGGGCGATCACGGATCCGACCGCCATCTGCCGGCCGGTGAGCGCGAAGAACGCGGCCCCGAACACGAGCATCTGGAACGCCGACTCCCAGACGAGGACGATCAGCACCACCCGGACGTCCGTCCCGCGGTCGTGGGAGTGGAACCACCGACGATCGAGCGATCCGCGCCGGGCGAACCACCAGAGCGGGACGACGACGTACGCAGTCACGTTGAACGTCACCCACGCCAGCACCGACCCCACCGTGGGTGTGGCGTCGCTGCTGTGGATCGATCCCGCCAGGTGGGAGCTGATCGCCGTGCCTCCGATCTGCTCGCCGAGCACGGCGCCGACGATCTGAGCGACGACGGCGTACGCGGCGAGGAGCAGAAGATCGCCACGTGCCCGCGCTCGACCGGCCATGTCGCCGCGACCGGCCATCAGCCGGCCGGGGTGGCGCCGCGTGAGAAGGACGACGACGACGGAGAGAAGGGCGAGGTCGACCGCCACCACCGTCGTCGCGGTCAGCCTTTCGGCGGTGCTCCACGGCGCGTGGTGCCCGTCCCCCAGAGGGAGAGGGTCCCCTCCGAGCAGCACCAGGACCACCGCCGAGGCGATCCAGGCGGCCGCGGCAGCAGCGATCCACCGTCGGGGGTGGGTGAACACCCCAGGAGCCGGTGGGGCTGAGGTTTCCTGGCTCATCGGAGTCTCCCCGGCAACGTAGTAGTACGACCGTGCTAGATCCTGACCATCACAGGTGTGCTAGAAAATGTCAATGCCGAGGACCATCGACAGGCGGGAGCGTCACCACGCGCTGGGGCGAGCGGTGTGGCGGGTGATCGTGCGCGACGGCCTCGACCACGCGTCGGTGCGCAACGTCGCCGCCGAGGCAGGCCTGTCGACAGGGTCGCTCCGGCACTCGTTCGGATCTCACTCCGAGCTGCTCGGGTTCGCGCTCGAGCTGGTGGGTGACCGCATCGAGCGACGCATCGTCGGCGTCGACAGGAGTGCGGGCCCGCAGGTCTTCGTTCCGGCGATGATCGAGGAGATGCTGCCGCTCGACGACGAACGCCGGGCCGAGTGCACGGTCTGGATCGCCTTCGCCGTCCGGTCGCTGACCGACCAGCACCTCGCGGAGCAGCGGGCCCTGACCAACCGCCGGCTGGAGCAGGCGTTCGGATCGATGGTCGACCACCTGGCCGGTGCCGGCCTGCTCGGCGCGGGGCGCGACCCTGCCCTGGAGGCCGAGCGGCTCTCCGCGCTCGTCGACGGGCTGATCGTGCACGGGCTCCTCGCGACGACCGACGACGCAGGACGGATGTCGCGGGCGGTCGTACGCGCGCACCTCGCCGATCTCGCCACACCCCCCGCTGCGACACCGTGAGCTCGCCCTCGCCGCGGGGAGCCGCGTCTGGGTCGCTCGCCCTGGTCCGGACAGCGATACTTCGGCCATGACCGAGAACCGGCCCGTCACGACGTGGCTCACCGACATGGACGGCGTCCTCGTCCGCGAGGAGGACGCGATCCCAGGCGCTGCGGAGTTCCTCCGCCGGCTCACCGAGTCGGGCTGCAAGTTCCTCGTGCTGACCAACAACTCGATCTACACGCCTCGCGACCTGAGGGCGCGGCTGGCCGAGTCGGGACTCGACGTCCCGGAGAAGAACATCTGGACCTCTGCGCTCGCGACCGCCAAGTTCCTCTCCGACCAGCGCCCGGGCGGCAGCGCGTACGTCGTCGGCGAGGCGGGCATGACCACGGCGCTGCACGAGGTCGGCTACGTGCTGACCCGGTCGCGCCCCGACTACGTGGTCCTCGGCGAGACGCGCACGTACTCCTTCGAGGCCATCACCGCCGCCATCCAGCTGATCGTCAAGGGCGCTCGCTTCATCGCCACGAACCCCGACTCCACCGGCCCGTCGCCGGCCGGCCCGCTCCCGGCGACCGGGTCCGTCGCTGCCCTGATCACCCGCGCGACCGGTGTGGCTCCGTACTTCGTCGGCAAGCCGAACCCGCTGATGATGCGCAACGCCCTCAACCGCATCGAGGCTCACTCCGAGACCACGGTCATGGTCGGCGACAGGATGGATACCGATGTGGTGTCGGGGATCGAGGCCGGCCTGCGAACCGTCCTCGTCCTCACCGGCTCGACCCGTCAGGAGCACATCGAGCGTTTCCCGTACCGTCCGACACGCGTCGTCGAGTCGATCGCCGACCTCGTGGACGACGTCGTCCCGCCCCCCAACGACCGGAGTGACCATGAGTGAGCGACGCACGATCCTGGACCCGCACGACCTCTACCGCGCGTCGGACGACCGCTACGCCGGCCCCGACGACGGCGGGCTCGCGTCGTTCCGCCGCTGCGGACGCTCGGGCCTCCAGCTGCCGGCGGTCTCGCTGGGCCTGTGGCACAACTTCGGTGACGACAAGCCGCTGGCCACCCAACGGGCGATCCTTCGCCGTGCCTTCGACCTCGGCGTGACGCACTTCGACCTCGCCAACAACTACGGACCCCCGTACGGCGCGGCGGAGAAGAACTTCGGGCGGATCCTCGCCGAGGACTTCGCGCCGTACCGCAACGAGCTCGTGATCTCGACCAAGGCAGGCTGGGACATGTGGCCCGGACCGTACGGGTTCCTCGGCTCCAGGAAGTACCTCCTCTCCAGCCTCGACGACTCCCTGCAGCGGATGGGTCTCGACCACGTCGACATCTTCTACAGCCACCGCTTCGACCCGCACACCCCGCTGGAGGAGACCATGGGGGCGCTCGACGCCGCGGTCCGTGCCGGCAAGGCGCGCTACGTCGGGATCAGCTCGTACGGCCCGGAGCGCACCCGCGAGGCGGTCGAGATCCTCCGCGGTCTCGGGACCCCGCTGCTCATCCACCAGCCGTCGTACTCGATGCTCAACCGCTGGGTCGAGGACGGGCTCCTCGACGAGCTGGAGGACGCCGGCGTCGGGTGCATCGCCTTCTCGCCCCTCGCGCAGGGGGTCCTGACCAACCGCTACCTCGACGGCGTCCCGGCCGGGTCGAGGGCCGCGGAGGACAAGTCGCTCGACCCGCAGATGATCGAGGAGAACCTCGCCCACGTCCGAGCCCTCGACGGCATCGCCCGGGAGCGGGGCCAGACCCTGGCGCAGATGGCGATCGCGTGGGTGCTCCGGGACTCGCGGGTGACCTCCGCACTCGTCGGCGCGTCCAGCGTGACGCAGCTCGAGGACAGTCTCGGCGCGCTCAAGACGCTCGACTTCGACGACGACGAGATCCGACGGATCGACGAGCACGCGGTGAACGGGAATCTCAACATCTGGGCGGGCTCGAGCGACGCCTGAGCCTCCTGCGGTGACGATCTTCGACACGTCCGTTATCCTTTTGTGATGGAACCCCCCCGTTCGTGGCCCGATCTGCCCCGGACAGCACCTGGAGCAGCACCACGGTGAGAGTCTTCGTCACAGGCGGCACCGGAGTGATGGGTCGCTCCGTGACCGCAGCCCTCCAGGGCGCCGGTCACGAGGTCGTCGCCCTCGCCCGCAGCGATGACAATGCCGCGACCCACCGGGCGCGTGGCATCGCCTCCGTCCGGGCGAGCCTGTTCGACCGCGCTGGTCTCGTCGACGCCATGCGAGGCTGCCAGGCCGTCGCCAACCTCGCCACGCACATGCCCGTCGGCACCACCGGCATCAGGCCCGGTGCGTGGAAGTCGAACGACCGCATCCACGTCGAGGGCTCTCGCAACGTCGCCGAGGCCGCAGCGGAGGCCGGTGTCACGAGACTGGTCCAGGAGAGCGTCTCGTTCGTGTACGCCGACCACGGCAACCGGTTGATCGACGAGGACAGCCCCATCGCCGTGTCGTGCGCCGCGGAGCCCGTCGTCCTTGCCGAGACCCACGCCGACCAGTTCGCGTCAGCGCACCGGGCGGCCGTGGTCCTCCGGTTCGGGACGATCGTCGGCGACGACGCGGTCACCCGGTGGCGTCTGGCCCGCGCGCGCGCCGGCCAGGCGGTCGGCATGGGCAGACCGCAGTCATGGACCCACGTCGTCCACCCTGACGACATCGGGGGCGCGGTGCTCGCCGCCCTCGACGCGCCGTCGGGCACCTACAACGTCGGGGCGGAGCCAGTCCGTCGCAGCGAGCTGGTCGCTGCGTTCGCCGAGGCGGTGGGGCAGGAGCAGGCGGGGTTCTACCGACGCCTCGTGCTCCGTCTCGGCGGGGACCGCCTCGAGTGGCTGACGCGGTCGCAGCGGGTCAGCTCCGAGCGGTTCCATCGCGCGACCGGATGGACACCCGCCCACCCGCGGTTCGACGCCGGGTGGCTCGCACCGATGGTGATGGAGGCCGCGAGTGCCTGAGGACGCCCCTGGTCCTGACCGGACGTCTCCGCAGACGTCCGATGTCCGCACGGCCGAGCAGGCGCGCCAGCGACGTCTCCGAGCAGCCCGCCTGCTCGGAGACATCGTCCCGGCGACGACCCGCGACGAGACCGCCGAGGGATGGAGCGAGCGCGAGGGCGGCCGTGACGAGGAGATGCGCCGAGACGTCCCGCCGCACCACGGCGGCTGACTGACGACCTTCGTCGGTCAGGCGTCGGGCGTGGCGCTCGGGCGGTTGCTCGGTCCGTCACTCGGGCGGTTGCGGCCTTCGCGGCTCAGGCGCAGCTCGTCCCGGATGTCGCGCAGCAGCGCCACGTCCTCGGGCGGGGGCGCGTCGTCGCTCGGCTTGGCGAACCGCTCTCGGAACCTGTTCATCGGCAGCACGATGAGGAAATACAGCACCGCGGCGATGATCAGGAAGTTGATCACCGCGGTGATGAACGCGCCGACGTCGACGAACGTGTCCTTTCCGGAGCCGGTGAGCTGGAAGCCCAGCCCGTTGGCGTCCGTCCCACCGATCGCTGCCAGGAGGGGATCGATGAAGGACGCGGTGAAGGCGGTCACCAGCTGGGTGACGGCTGTGCCCATGACGACCGCGACCGCGAGGTCCACGACGTTGCCGCGCATGATGAACTCTTTGAACCCTGCGACCATCCCGGCCATGCGGAGCCTCCCGTGAATGCGGTGGTGTGACGCACCAACCTCACCACAATCGGCCCCCCTGGGGCGACCCGTCGCCCCCCTCAGACGACCACGGTCACCGACAGGTGCCAGGAGACGCCGGCACCGGAGAGCGTCCGCGCGGTCGTCGCATCCACGGCGAGGACCAGCACGGCGCGGTCGTCGCCCTCGGCCGCGGGGAGCGCTGCGACCTGCGCTCTCCGGGCGAGCACTCGTGGCGGCGCGCTGCCGCGGGGGTCGGTGCCCACCACGTCCACGCTGTCGCCCACGCGCACCGGCGTCACCGTCGCCGGGTCAGCGAGCCGCACGCTGACCAGGGCGGTGCCACGACGGTAACCCTCGAGGAGACCAGGCCCGACGACGGAGAACCGGGTGAGGACCGCTCCGTCCGGGACCGGAGCCGCGACCACACGTCCGTGGGCCTCCTCGAGCGACGAGAGCGCCTCGGCAGGCGCGAGGTCGGTGGGCACCGCGACCTGCTCGACCTCGCCAGGGCCCAGCCGGCTCCCGGACCTCAAAGTCTCTGTCGCAACCAGGACCGTCGCGGTCGGACCGGGATCAGGGCGCGCCGCGTGGATGGCCACGAGGACCGACGCCGCCGCGCAGGCAGCCGCGAGAGGGCGGCGGTGAGTCCGGATGCGACGGCGCCACGGTCCCAGGACGTCGAGAAGGCGCGAGGCGGGCATGACCGCACTCTGGCGCGACGACGGTGGCGCCCGTCACCACCGTCCACAGCCGCCGACAGTCGCGCACCCCGTCTCCACAGGGAGACGGGGTGCGGACGAGGTGGTCGGGTCAGGCGGTCGTCTTGGCGGGGCTGGTGGTCGACGACGAGGTGCTCGACGAGGAGGTGCTCGACGAGGACGCGGTGTCGGTCGTGGTGCCTGACGAGCCGCTTCCCCCGTCGCTCGACGAGGACGACGGTGTCGCCGGTGAGGCGCTCGAGGAGGTCGAGCGGCTGTCGTTGCGGTAGAACCCGCTGCCCTTGAAGACGACACCCACCGCGTTGAACACCTTGCGCAGGCGTCCCTCGCAGGACGGGCACACCGTCAGGGCGTCGTCGGTGAAGCTCTGCTGCACCTCCAGCGGTTCGCCGCAGTCGGTGCACTGGTACTGGTAAGTCGGCACGGTCGTTCCTTCTGGCGCTCGCGCGTACGGCCGCCCCGGGCGGGCAGCCGTACCGATTCCAGCGCCCATTGTGCGGGGCGCCACCTGGGAGAACAACGTCGGCCCCACCTGAGATTCCCTGGCGCCCCGCTACGCTGGTTCTCTGATGACCGAGTGGTTACTCCTTCTCACCTCCTTCCTCCTCATGCTCGCCTGCGGCGTCTTCGTCGCCGCCGAATTCTCCTTCGTCACCGTCGACCGGCCCTCGGTCGAGCGCGCCGCCGCCGCCGGCGACAAGCGGGCCGTGGGTCTGCTCGGCGGGCTTCGGACGCTGTCGACCCAGCTGAGCAGCGCCCAGCTGGGCATCACGATCACCAACCTGGTGATCGGCTTCCTCGCCGAGCCGGCGATCGGCCAGCTCCTGCGCGGGCCGCTCGAGGGAGCGGGGATCACCGGCGGTTCGCTGTCGGCGACGTCCTACCTGGTGGCGCTCCTGCTCAGCACCTTCGTCACGATGCTCGTGGGCGAGCTGATCCCCAAGAACCTCGCGCTCACCGCGCCGATGGCCACCGCTCGTGCCGTGCAAGGCCTTCAGCGCGGGTTCACGACCGCGATGGCGCTGCCCATCCGCGCTCTGAACGGGTCCGCCAACGCGCTGCTCCGCAGCATCGGCATCGAGCCGCAGGAGGAGTTGCGGTCGGCGCGCTCGCCGTACGAGCTCAGCTCGCTGGTGCGGCGGTCGGCCGACGAGGGCGCGCTGGACCGTCCGACGGCCGACCTGGTCGCCCGGTCGATCGAGTTCGGTGACCGCACGGCCGCCGACGTCCGGACGCCACGGGTCCGGGTGAAGTTCCTCGACCGCCGCGACACCGCGCAGGACCTCGTCGACGCCGTGCGGTCCTCAGGGCACTCGCGCTTCCCGGTGATCGGCGAGAACCTCGACGACCTCGTCGGCGTCGTCCACGTCAAGGACGCGGTCTCCGTACCCCCCGACCGACGGCGCACGGTCCGCCTCGCGGAGCTCGCGTCGCCCGCACTGACGGTCCCGGACTCGATCGAGCTGGATCCGCTGCTGGTCCTGCTGCGCGAGCAGCGGCTCCAGATCGCGGTCGTGCTCGACGAGTACGGCGGGACCGACGGCGTCGTGACGCTGGAGGACCTCGTCGAGGAGCTCGTCGGCGACATCTCCGACGAGCACGACCGCGCGTCGGCGCAGCTGCGGTCACGGCCCGACGGCACCTGGGTGCTGTCGGGGATGCTGCGTCCCGACGAGGTGCGTGCGCAGACCGGCGTGCCGTTGCCGGAGGGCGACGACTACGAGACGGTCGCCGGCCTGATCGTGCAGCACCTCGGCCGACTGGCGACGGTCGGTGACGTGGTCTCGCTCGTGGTGCCCGTGGTCGCGGGCGAGCAGGTGACCACCGTCGCGGTCCGGCTGCGGGTCGACCGGATGGACGGTCGTCGGATCGACCGCGTCATCCTCGTCGTCGACGCGGACCCGGTCGACGACGAGGAGGACGGCCGATGAACCCCCTGCTCGCGATCCTCCTCGTCATCGTGCTGCTCGCCCTCAACGCGCTCTTCGTCGCCGCCGAGTTCGCGTTGATCTCCGCGCGCCGCACCCAGCTGGAGCCGAAGGCGCGCGCGGGCTCGAGACCCGCCAGGCTGGCGATCCGCGCGATGCAGCGGGTCAGCCTCGCGATGGCCGCCGCGCAGCTCGGCATCACGCTCTGCTCCCTCGGGCTCGGTGCCGTCGGCGAGCCCGCCATCGCGCACCTGTTCGAGCCGCTCTTCGAGGCGCTCGCCGTACCCCACGCGCTCGTCCACCCGATCTCTTTCGTGATCGCGATGGCGATCGTCACCTACCTGCACGTCGTGCTGGGCGAGATGGTCCCGAAGAACATCGCACTGGCCGGTCCCGACCGGGCCGTGCTGTGGCTCGGACCGTTCATGCTCGGGATGATCTGGTTGCTGAAGCCGTTCGTCGTCGCGCTGAACGCGATCGCCAACGGTGCCGTCCGCCTGGCCCGTCTCGAGCCGAAGGACGAGGTCGGCAGCACCTTCACCTCCGACGAGGTCGCCGGTCTGATCGACGAGTCGCACCGCGAGGGTCTGCTCGACTCCGAGGAGTACGAGCTGGTGTCCGGAGCGCTCGGCTTCGAGGCGGGCACGGTGGAGCGGGTCCTGCTGCCACGCGGCGAGCTCGTCGCGGTCCCGGTCGGGGCGACCCGTGCCGACGTCGAGGAGGCCTGCGCCCGGACGGGCTACTCGCGCTTCCCGGTGACCGACTCCCACGACGCGCTCGTCGGCTACCTGCACATCAAGGACGCGCTCGAGGTCTCGGAGGCGACACGCCCGATCCCGGCGAAGTGGATCCGCCCGCTCGGCTCCGTACGCCGAGGGTCGCGGCTCTACGACGCTCTCCGCCTGATGCAGCAGAGAGGCGCCCACATGGCCCGTGTGGTGGGCGACGACGGCGCCGAGCTGGGGGTCGTGATGCTCGAGGACGTCCTCGAGGAGCTGGTCGGAGAAGTCCGCGCCGAGGTCCGTGACCCGTCCCGCCGTGCCGGCGGAGGGACGTGAGCGGCACAATGCACAGGTGCGTGCCCTGGCCCTGCGACTCCGTCCTGTCCTGACCCGGCGCCTCGTCGTGGTCGTCGCGATCGTCCTCGCGGTCGCTCTCGTCGCGATGGCGGCGGTCGCCGTGGTGACCGTGCGTCGGCCGTTCCCCGACCGCACCGGTTCCGTCCAGATCCCCGGGCTGAGTGCCGAGGTGGAGGTCCTGCGTGACGACCGCGGCATCCCGCAGGTCTATGCCGACACCGCCGAGGACCTGTTCCTGGCGCAGGGCTACGTCCACGCGCAGGACCGCTTCTTCGAGATGGACTTCCGTCGCCACGTCACGGCCGGCCGGCTTGCCGAGCTCTTCGGCGAGTCGGCTCTCGAGACCGACAAGGTCGTACGGACGATGGGCTGGCGGCGGGTCGCCGAGCAGGAGCTCGCCAAGGTGTCGCCGTCGACGCGTCGCTACCTCGAGGCGTACGCCCGTGGTGTCAACGCCTACGTCGGCGATCGCGAGCCCGCCGCGCTGGGCCTCGAGTACTCCGTCCTCGCGCTCACCGGTCCCGACTACGAGCCGGAGCCGTGGACACCGGTCGACTCGCTGGCCTGGCTCAAGGCGATGGCGTGGGACCTGCGCAGCAACATGGGCGACGAGATCGACCGGGTGCTCTCGACCGAGAAGCTGACCCGTTCGCAGGTCGACACCCTCTATCCGGGCTTCCCGTTCCGCCGGCACGACCCGATCGTGACCCGGGGGACGGTGGACGGTGACGCGTTCGACCAGTCGGCTGGTCGCCGACGCAACGCCGACACCGACCGCGCGGAGGCGGCTCCGGACAGCGCGGACGCGGTGGCGGCCGTCGACGAGTCGTCGTCGGTCTCCCCCGCACTCGACGCCGACGGCCTGAAGGACCTCGTCGGGTCGATGCGGGGTGTCTCCCAGGTCGCCGCGGGCCTTCCGACGTTGCTCGGCTTCGGGGAGGGGACCGGCTCCAACGCGTGGGCGGTCTCCGGCGAGCGCAGCGCGACGGGCCAGCCGATCCTGGCCAACGACCCCCACCTGGCGCCGAGCATGCCCGGCATCTGGCACCAGATGGGCCTGCACTGCCGCGTGGTCGACGACGACTGCCCGTTCGACGTCGCCGGATTCACGTTCTCCGGCATGCCAGGGGTGGTGATCGGCCACAACGCCGACATCGCCTGGGGGTTCACCACGATGTACGCCGACGTCACCGACCTCTACGTCGAGCGGATCGAGGGTGACCGCTATCTGTACGACGGCACGTGGCGTCCGCTGATCCGCCGGACGGAGACGTTCGAGGTCGCGGGCCAGGACGAGCCGGAGACGATCACCGTCCGCGAGACCCGGCACGGCCCTGTCCTCTCCGACGTCGACGAGACGCTCGAGGACGTCGCCGAGCGGGAGGGAGGCGGGACGGAGTTCGGCGTCTCGCTGCAGTGGACCGCCCTCACACCGGGACGCACCATGGACGCCGTCTTCGGCATCGGCAAGGCCAGCGACTGGGCAGGCTTCCGCAAGGCCGCTCGCCACTTCGCCGTGCCGTCGCAGAACCTCGTCTACGCCGACCGCTCGGGCAACATCGGCTACCAGGCGCCGGGCTCGATCCCGATCCGGGCGCGCGGCGACGGTCGGTGGCCGGTCCCGGGCTGGGACCGGACGTACCGCTGGAAGGGCTTCATCCCGTACGCCGAGCTGCCGTCGGTCCTCAACCCTGCCGAGGGCTACGTGGTCTCGGCCAACCAGCAGGTGATCGGCCGGCAGTACCCGTACCTGATCGGGACCGGGCAGGCGGCCGGCTACCGCAGCCAGCGGATCATCGACCTCCTGTCGTCGACGTCCAAGCTGGACGTCGACGACATGTCCCGGATCCAGAACGACACCTACAACAGCCAGGCCAACACCCTGATGCCGTACCTCCTCGAGGTCGACCTCGGCTCGGGCTACTACGCCGACGGGCAGGACCTCCTTCGGGACTGGGACATGAAGCAGGACCGCGACTCCGGGGCCGCTGCCTACTTCGCCTCGGTGTGGCGCAACCTGCTGGCCCGCACGTTCCACGACGACCTGCCCCAGGACGTGTGGCCGGCGGGTGGCGAGCGCTGGTTCGAGGTGGTCCGCCGGCTCCTCAACGCACCCGACAGCAGCTGGTGGGACGATCGGACGACCAAGCGGGAGCGCGAGACGCGCGACGACGTCCTTCGGACGGCGATGCGGGACGCCCGCGACGAGATGACGCGGCTGCAGTCGCTGGATCCCACCCGGTGGACGTGGGGACGGGTGCACACGCTGACTCTGGAGAACCAGACGCTCGGGACGTCGGGGATCGCGCTCGTCGAGCGGCTGTTCAACCGCGGGCCGTACGCTGTCGCCGGCGGGTCCGGTCTCGTCGACGCGACCGCGTGGGACGCGGCGAAGGGCTACGAGGTGACCGCGGTGCCGTCGATGCGGATGGTCGTCGACCTGGACGACCTGGACCGCTCACGGTGGATCAACCTGACGGGCGTCTCCGGGCACGCGTTCCACGGCAACTACGTCGACCAGACCTCGTTGTGGGCGGACGGCAAGACCCTGGCCTGGCCGTTCTCGCCTGAGAAGGTCAAGGCGGCGGCCGACGACGAGCTGACGCTGACGCCCCGGCTCGAACACTGAGCGACCTCGTCAGCGCGGAGGCAGCTCGACGGTCCTGGCCGGGCTGAGCGCCACGTCGACGCGTTGGTCGTGAGCCTCCGGGTGGACGTCGTCGACGAGCTCGTGGTCGTAGACGAGCGCGACCCGCAGGGGACGCTCGCACGACGCGAGCGCCTCGTCGTAGTAGCCGCCGCCGCGGCCGAGACGGAACCCGGCGGCGTCGACCGCGAGCGCGGGCACGATCGCGACGTCGGTGCCCGCCAGGGCGTCGGGGACTGCCTCGCCACGAGGCTCGGGGATGCCGAACCGACCGATGACCAGCGCGTCCCGGCCGGCATACCGGACCCAGCTCAGCTGCCTGCGGGGGAGCGCCCGGGGGACGACGACCTCGACGTCCTCGGCGAGCAGCGCGTCGAGCAGTGGCCAGGTGGGCGGCTCCCGACCGACCGACAGGTACGCCGCCACCGAACGTCCGGCGTGCTCGCGGACGAGAGCGTGGGCGCGACGGCCCAGGGCCGTGCCGGCGGCGGCCACCGCGGCCTCGTCGAGGTCGGCGCGGGCCTCGAGCAGCTGCTCGCGCAGCAGTCTCTTGTCCGTCACACGACGACGGTAGTGCCTACGATGAGCGGCATGAGTGAACAGGGACTGACCGCGGCTCGGGAGACGATGGAGGCGGCGGGAGTCCCTCCTCGGGCGATCGAGGTCTTCGCCCACCACTACGCCGAGCTTGAGGCCGGCGCGACCGGCATGATCCACGAGTCCGACATCGACCCGCTCGACCCGCCGCCGAGGCTGGCCGACGCCCAGGTGGGCGAGAGCCAGATGCGCGACGCTCTGGCGCGCACGGTCGTCATCAAGCTCAACGGCGGGCTCGGGACCTCGATGGGCATGGACAAGGCCAAGTCGCTGCTGCCGGTCCGTGGCGAGCGGACGTTCCTCGACATCGTGGTGGAGCAGGTACGGCGCGTGCGCAGCGTCTACGACACCGACCTCCCGCTGATCCTGATGGACAGCTTCCGGACCCGCGAGGACACGCTGGACGCGCTGACCCAGCACCCGGACGTCCCGGTCGAGGGCCTTCCGTTGGACTTCCTCCAGAACAAGGAGCCCAAGCTGCGTGCCGACGACCTCACGCCGGTGTCGTGGCCGAAGGACCCGACCCTGGAGTGGACTCCGCCCGGCCACGGAGACCTCTACACCGCGCTCGACGCGTCCGGCACGCTCGCGGCTCTGATCGAGGCCGGGTACCGCTACGCCTCCGTCTCGAACTCCGACAACCTCGGCAGCTATCCCAGCCCGCGGATGGCCGGGTGGTTCGCGCAGTCCTCCGCGCCGTACGCCGCCGAGGTGTGCCGCCGCACTCCGGCCGACGTCAAGGGCGGCTACCTCGTCCGTCGCAAGTCCGACGGTCGGCTCGTGCTGCGCGAGACGGCACAGACGCCGAAGGAGGACCAGGCGCTCGCCGACGACACCACCCGCCACCGCTGGTTCCACACCAACAACCTCTGGTTCGACCTCGAGGCGCTCGCGGCCGTCATCGAGGCGCGCGACGGCGTCCTGGGGCTCCCGCTGATCAAGAACGTCAAGACCGTCGACCCGACGGACCCGACCTCGCCGGAGGTGATCCAGGTCGAGTCCGCGATGGGTGCGGCGGTCGAGGTCTTCGACGGTGCCGTCGCCATCGAGGTGGAGCGCGAACGCTTCCTGCCGGTCAAGACGACCGACGACCTGCTGCTGGTCCGGTCGGACTTCTACGACCTCGACGAGGACTTCCACCTCGTCGCGCGCCGCGAGGACGCGCCGCTGGTGAGGCTCGACAAGGAGCACTACAAGCTGGTCCGCGACTTCGACGCGCGGTTCCCCCGTGGACCTGTCTCGCTGGCCGACGCCACGGCGTTCACGGTGCAGGGGGACTGGACCTTCGGGGCCGGTGTCCGTGTCGTCGGGGAGGTCACGGTGCCCGCCGAGGGCTCACCGGGGACGATCGACGGCGGAACGGTGCTCGAAGGGTCTTAGGCTGTCGCTCATGCGTACCGTCGACGAGCACCTCGCGAAGCTGCTCGACCTGATCGGCCCGCTCCAGCCGTACGAGCAGCCGCTGCTGGAGTCCATGGGCTTGCCGCTCGTGGACGACGTCGTGAGCCCGATCGACCTCCCGCGGTTCACGAACTCCGCGATGGACGGCTACGCCGTCCGTGCGGTCGACGTGCACGGTGCCAACCGGGAGTTCCCGGTGCGGCTGCCCGTCGTGGGCGAGCAGGCCGCCGGCTCCAGCACGCCGATGGCGCTGACCTCCAAGACCGCGGTCAAGATCATGACCGGTGCACCGCTGCCGTCCGGGGCCGACACGGTGGTGCCGATCGAGCTGACCGACGGCGGCGACGCCGAGGTGCAGGTCTACCAGGCCCGTCGGGCCGGCGAGAACGTCCGCCCCTCCGGCGAGGACGTGGCCGCGGGTGAGCTGGTCGCGGAGGCCGGCACCGTGCTCGGCCCGCGCGAGGTGGGGCTCCTCGCCTCGCTCGGTTTCGCCCGGCTCAAGGCGCGTCCGCGCCCGCGCGTCGTGGTCCTGTCGACCGGGACCGAGCTGCGTGAGCCTGGTGCCCGCCTGGACTACGACTCCATCTACGACGGCAACTCCTACATGCTCGCCGCGTGCGCGAGGGCGGCCGGTGCGATCGCCTACCGGGTCGGCATCACCTCCGACGACCCCCGTGAGTTCGCCGACGTGCTCTCCGACCAGCTCGTCCGCGCCGACCTCGTCATCACCAGCGGCGGGATCAGCAAGGGTTCGTACGACGTCGTGAAGGCCGCGTTGTCCGACCTCGGGACCGTCGAGTTCTGCGAGGTCGCGATGCAGCCCGGCAAGCCACAGGGCTTCGGGACCGTCGGTGACGACCGGACGCCGATCGTCACGCTGCCGGGCAACCCGGTGTCGTCGTACGTGTCGTTCGAGGTCTTCGTCCTCCCGATGCTCCGGCGGATGATGGGCAGGCTCCCGTACCGCCGCCCGCTGATCCAGGCGACCATGACCGAGGAGATCCGCTCGCCTGCCGGTCGCCGCCAGTACCTTCGCGGCTGGTTCGAGGTCTCACCCCGCGGCGCCCGTGTGACGCCCGTGAGCGGCCCCGGATCCCACCTGATCGCCGGCCTGGCGCGGGCCAACTGCCTGATCTCCGTCGACGAGGACGAGACGGCGCTGCACGTCGGCGACACGGCGAAGGTCCTCGTCCTGGACAGGGACTTCTGATGGGCGAGCCGCGTCTGACCCACGTCGACGACC
The DNA here is from genome assembly GCF_019550915.1 of Mumia sp. zg.B17. Lineage (GTDB taxonomy): Bacteria > Actinomycetota > Actinomycetes > Propionibacteriales > Nocardioidaceae > Mumia. The sequence goes on along the minus strand of NZ_JAHWCI010000008.1, from coordinate 56,316 downwards.
AGGGTGCCGCACGGATGGTGGACGTTTCCGCCAAGGGCGAGAGCCGTCGCGAGGCCCGCGCCACCGGGATGGTCCGGACGACCCCCGAGGTCGTGGCGCTCCTGCGGTCCGGTGACGTGCCGAAGGGCGACGCGCTCGGGGTCGCGCGGATCGCCGGCATCATGGCGGCCAAGCGCACGCCCGACCTCGTGCCGTTGTGCCACCCGCTCGCGATCACCGGGGTCGAGGTCGACCTGGACGTCGTCGACGACGGTGTCGAGATCGCAGCGACCGTGCGGACGACGGGCCGGACGGGTGTCGAGATGGAGGCGTTGACCTCTGTCAGCGTCGCGGCCCTCACCGTCGTCGACATGATCAAGGCGGTCGACAAGCACGCCGTGATCGCCGAGGTCCGGGTCCGCGCGAAGTCGGGCGGCAAGAGCGGAGACTGGTCGACGTGAAGGCGCTCGTGATCACCTGCTCCAACCGCGCCGCGGCCGGAGTCTACGAGGACACCACCGGGCCGATGATCGTGCAGGCCCTGCGCGAGTGGGGTTTCGACGTCGACGAGCCGCTCGTCGTGCCCGACGGACCACCTGTCGAGGAGGCGCTCCGGGAGGCGGTCGACCTGCGTCACGCGGCCGTCGTCACCACCGGCGGGACAGGGATCAGTCCCACGGACGCCACGCCCGAGGCGACCGCGAACGTGCTGGACCGCGAGCTTCCGGGAGTGGCCGAGGCGATTCGCGCGTACGGCGTCGCCCACGGGGTGCCGACAGCCATGCTGTCGCGCGGCCGGGCCGGGGTCGCCGATCAGACGGTCGTCGTGAACCTCCCGGGCTCGCGCGGTGGTGTGCGCGACGGGCTGGCCGTGCTGGCCGACGTCCTCGTCCATGCCGTCGAGCAGGTGGCCGGGGTCGACCACGTCCGTGACGCCGGAGGTGCGTCCTGAGCGCGGGCTGGCCGGCGACGCTTCAGCACGGCGACGTCGGCCTGCGCCCCATCCGCCGCGGTGACGCACGGGTGTGGGCGCGGCTGCGGCAGGAGTCGTCCGACTGGCTGGGCCGGTGGGAGGCGACGCTGCCGCGATCGGCGCCGTCCGGGACGCGTTCGTACGGCGCGGCGGTCCGTTCGCTGCGGCAGCAGGCGTCCCAGGGTCGGGCGCTCCCGTTCGTGACGACGTACGGCGACGGCGACGAGATGATCGGCCAGGTCACGGTGTCCGGGATGACCTGGGGCTCGGCGCGCTGGGCGCAGATCGGCTACTGGATCGCGCGGCCCTACGCCGGTCGCGGCATCACGACCACGGCGGTGGCGCTCGCCACCGACCACTGCTTCGAGGCGCTGGGACTGCACCGCATCGAGATCGCGATCCGTCCGGAGAACCGTTCGAGCCTGCGCATCGTCGACAAGCTCGGTTTCGACCGGGTGGGGCTGGCGCCGCGCTACCTGCACATCGACGGGGCGTGGCGCGACCACCTGCTGTTCGCGATCACCGCCGAGCAGGTTCTGCCCGGCGGGCTCATCGCGAGGGCCGACGCGGCCGGCGTCGATCGCTGACACCGCAAGAACCGCCGCGCGACACACCGGGCGAGGTCCGCAGGGGTGACCGTCCGCAGCACGTACGGTTCATCTGTGGGTACCGGTCTGATCTTCGCAGCCGTGATCGCCATCTGGGTGGCGTACGGCGTTCCTCTGGCGCTCCGGCGCCACGAGGAGGCGACGCGCGCCGGGTCGGTGACCAGCTTCTCCGGGGCGCTGCGGGTGCTCACCCACCGCAAGGACGACACCGACCAGGTGACTCCGGATGCCTCGCCCGCCCCGGCCGACGAGAGCGAGGCCGTGCCCGCCGAGGCGTCCGAGTCTCGTCCCGCACCGCGCCGTCACAACCGTCGGGCCGCTCGTCTCGCGGCCCGCCGCCGTCGTCGGGTGCTGCTGACCCTCCTCACGGCGTGCGCCGTCGTCGGCGGCCTGTCCGTGGCCGGCATCCTGCTGCCGTGGGCCGCCGCGATCCCCGGTGGTCTGGTCGTCGCGTGGCTGGTGCTGTGCCGTGTCATGGTGCGCCGAGAGATCGGCCGACCGGTGCGGCTGCCGAGGGTGAGTGACCCGGAGGCCCGCGCCGCCCGTGCTCGCCGTCGCGAGGCCCGTCGTGACGAGCGACGCGCTGCGCGCGAGGCGGAGAGCGACGTCGAGCTCCAGGTCGATCCCGACACCGAGATGACCGTGATCCTCTCCGGCCAGATCGAGGACCACGAGCCGGCTCGACGCAACGTGATGGTCCGCGGTCCGCTGCCCGAGGGTGCGCTCGACCAGCAGGTGCACGACGCGATCGCGTCGGCCACCACCTCGGGCACGACGCTCTGGGACCCGGTGCCGGTCACCCTTCCGACCTACGTCACCAAACCCGCCGTCGCGCGGACGGTCCGGACGATCGACTTCGGTGACGGTCCTGCCGCCGGTGCGGCCGGGACGGGCGTCCCCGAGAGCGACTCCGACTCCGACGTCGGCCGTCGCGCCGTCGGTGACTGACGGGCCGTCGCGCCCCGGGTTCGGGACCCATCTGATCGCGTGGTAATCTCGATCTCGCTTTGGGGCTATGGCGCAGTTGGTAGCGCGTCTCGTTCGCAATGAGAAGGTCCGGGGTTCGAATCCCCGTAGCTCCACCAGCCGAAGGCCGGGTTCGCAGTCGCGGACCCGGCCTTCGTCGTTCTGCCGCGGTCACCGGTTCTTCTGCGCGATGGCGGTCGCGGCGTCGCGCAGCAGCCCCGGCGCCACGCGGCGGTGGACGAAGGCGACCGCCGGCCAGACGATCGCCGCGAGGCGCCGGTCGTAGCGCATGGAGGTCACGAGCGTGACGGAGCCCGCAGCGGCCAGCACGACCAGCTCGCCGGTGAGGAACCATGAGCGGGCCTCCAGGCGGACTGCCTCGTCGGTGCGCGCCGCGACGCGCCAGCCTCCGATGGTGTCGCGCGAGCGGCGGTGGGTGATCCGGAGGCCCAGCAGCCCACGGAAGAGCAGCGTCCCGAGCAGGCCCGGGGTGTTCCCGAACATGACTCGGGCCCAGTGCTCGGCGGTCGTGTCGACGTCGGACCTGTGCGAGAAGACGTCGGCGTAGTCGGGTGCGTCCAGCGCGCTCCAGCTGGTGGTGGGTAGCTGCATGATGCCTCCTGCATCGTTTATACGGCACCGAATAATGTACGGTACCGTATATCGCCGTCCGGCGGAATGGTCCTCGATCCAGGAGTCGTCACATGCCCGCTTCCCCTCGCGTCACCCGTGAGCGGTGGATCGCCGCCGGACTCGAGGCGCTCGTCGACGGTGGGCCGAGTGCGGTCCGTGTGGAGACCCTCGCTGCCAGGCTGGGAGTGACCAAGGGCGGCTTCTACGGATACTTCGCCAACCGGGACGCGCTCCTGGACGGGATGCTCGCCGAGTGGGAGCGCCGCAGCACCGACGACGCGATCGCCGTCGCCGAGAAGGAGGGACGCAGCGTGCGCGAGACGATGAAGCTCGCCGGTTCGCTGACCTTCTCCGACGCCCTGCTGCCGATCGACCTCGCCGTCCGGGCATGGGCACGGCACGATCACGGCGTGGCCGAGCGTCTGCGCCGGGTCGACAACATTCGCATCGAGTTCCTGCGGGCGATGTTCAGGACCTACATCACCGACGAGTCCGAGATCGAGGCACGCAGCACCCTGGCGTTCGCCACGGCCATCGGGCAGCACTTCATGGCGGCCGACCACGGGGCGTACACCAAGGACGAGGCCGTCGACCTCGCCGCGGCCCTCGTCCTGCGACCGTCGGCACCGGCCTAACGGCGCAGGAGGCGCCGTCCCGCGAGGTACGCCGCCGCCACCGCCGCCAGGAGCGCCGCCCAGGGGAGCAGGAACCCGACGACTCGGAGGGCGACGGCGACGGTGACGACGAGCGCGTCCCACCCGCTCATCAGGGCACCGACGAAGCCGGAGCTGCTCGGGACCTCGGACCCGTCCTCCGAGGAGATCGACACGCTGTACGTGGCCATCGCGACCTGGTCGGACAGCCCGCGGCGCTCCGCCTGGAGTGCCTCGAGATCGGACTGTCGCTGCGAGAGGGTCTGTTCGGCCGCGAGGAGGTCGGCCGTCGTGGACGCCTTCGTCATCAGGTCCTGGAGGCGGGCCACGGAGATCTCGAGCGCTGTGATCCGTGCGTCGAGATCACGCCCCTGAGCGGAGACGTCCTCTGCGTCGATCGTCAGTCCGGAGATCTTCCCGAGCTCACGCAACCGCTGCGTCGTGTCGCCGGTACTGCCTGTGGGGACGCGCAGCCGGAGGTCGATTCTCGTCCCGCCGTCCTCCGTCTCCTCGGACCGCGACTGGACCCAGCCGCGCTCTTCCTCCGCCCAGCGCGCGAGGTCGTCGGCGGCCGCTCCCGGGTCGTCTGTGGCAACGTGTGCCGACGCGGTGGTCACGATCTCGCGTACGCCCTGCACGGGGTCGCCCGTCCCTGGTCCGCCGGTCCCTGCTCCGCCCTCGGTGCTGCCGTCGGTCAACGCGCGCCCCTTCGTCTCCGTGGCCGACAGCGTGTCCGAGGACGAGTCGTCCGAGCCCTGCTGCGGCAGCACCGTCACGCCTCCGGCGAGCACTCCGACGCCGAGCCCGGCGACGAGGATCGCGGAGGCGGCCACGAGCACGAGCCTGCGGCGCTTCGTACGGACGAGCGAGGCATCGAGGTCGATCCGCCCGGTGACGCGGCGGTACATCCGGTCGACCTGCTCGTCGGTCAGCTCGGGGATCTCGGGTCGGATGCTCATGCGGGCCCCCTCAGGTCCTCGGTGGCGGCGCGGACACGACTCCGGATCCGCGCCACGCGGTTGCGTACGGCTGCATGGCTCACGCCAAGCGCGTCGGCGGCCTGCGCGTAGGTGAGGTCACCGACGACGCACCTCTCGAAGAGCTGTTGGTCCAACGGCGACAGGCCGGCGACGCTCTCGCGCACGCGGGCCATGAGCACCGCGGACACCGCCTCGTCCGAGGGCTCACGGTCGGTGCTGGGCAGGGCGTCGTCGAGCTGCTCCCACTGGCGGCCACGCTTCCGGCGGAGGTTGAGCGCCACGTTCTTCGCAGTGGCGAGCAACCAGGGGAGCACCGACGTGTCGACGAGGTTGATGTCGGACCGCCGGCGCCACGCCGTGATGAACACGTCCTGCGTGATCTCCTCGGCGTCCTGCGCGGTGCCGATCAGCCGGTACGCCTGCCAGTACACCGGCCTGACGTGGCGTGCGTACAGGTCACCGAACGCGTCGCGGTCACCGCGTCGCGTCCGAGCGAGCAGCATCCGGTCATCGGCGGCGTGCTCCGTCGGCAGGTCGGTCGTCATGCTGCTCCGTTCGCAGGGCCTCACCTGGTCCATGTCGCGAGGAGCCCGACCGTCTCATGGTTCGGCCGTCGACGACCAGGGTGTTCTGGTTGGCGGCGAGGGCCGCGGGCGGGCAGCATCGCTTCCGCTCTGCGTCCGTGCCGCGGCGGTGCCAGGCTCGGGTCATGAAGGCACCCACGACGACCATGGCCGACGGGCTCGAGCTGCCGACGATCGGCCTCGGAACCTATCCGATGGACGACGCCGAAGCCGCCGACGCCGTCCGCAGCGCCCTCGACATCGGCTACCGCCTGGTCGACACCGCCGCCTCGTACGGCAACGAGGCGGGAGTGGGGCAGGGCGTCGCGATGAGCGAGGTGCCTCGTGACGAGGTGGTCGTCACCACCAAGCTGCGCGGAGAAGACCAAGGATACGAGCCGACGCTGCGCGCGTTCGGCGAGTCGCGCGAACGGCTCGGGCTCGACTACGTCGATCTCTATCTCATCCACTGGCCTCTCCCGCGGCTCGACCGGTACGTCGACTCGTGGCGGGCGATGATCCGGCTGCGCGACGACGGGCTCGTCAACAGCCTCGGCGTCTCCAACTTCACGCCCGACCAGATCGACCGCCTCGTCGCCGAGACCGGCGTCGCTCCCGTCGTGAACCAGATCGAGCTCCACCCCTACTTCGTGCAGGACGAGCTGCGGGCGTACGACGCCGACCACGGGATCGTCACCGAGGCGTGGCAGCCGCTCGCCCGCAAGACCGACCTTCTCACCGAGGCGACGATCGTCGAGATCGCGGAGCGGCACGGGGTCACCCCGGCCCAGGTCACGCTGCGCTGGCACGTCCAGCGTGGCGTGGTGCCGATCCCGAAGTCGAGCGACCCGCGACGGCAGCGGGACAACCTCGACGTCTTCGGGTTCTCACTGAGCGAGGAGGAGATGGTGGCGATCGGCGACCGTCCGCAGACGCGCAGCGGCGGGGATCCGGACACGCACGAGGAGCTCTGAGCTCCGGCAACCTGCACCAGGTGTCGATCGACCGGTGGCTCGTCCGTCATCACGGTGTCAGGATCGACACCGACGGAAGGACCTCCGATGTTGTACACGCTCTTCATCCACAACGCCGACCCGCGTGACGCGGGCATCAGCGAGGACGACATGGCGCCTGTCAAGGCCGCGTTCGAGACGTACGTGAAGGACCTCGACGAGGCGGGCGCCTTCGTCACGACCCAGATCCTCGGCATGCCGGAGGTGGCGACGACCGTGACCGCGGTCGATGGTGAGCCGAAGATCCAGGACGGGCCGTTCGCCGACACGAAGGAGTACGTCGGCGGGATCGTCGTCATCGACGTGCCCGACCTCGACGCTGCGCTCGCCTGGGCGCAGAAGTGCCCCGGGGCGACCTACGGGACCGTCGAGGTCCGGCCGACGGCGCTCACATGGAGCCGTGAGCGGCAGTGGTACCAGCCCTGAGGGCGTACGGGGAGGCGGAGCGGGCGGCCCGTGCCTCGTACGGCCGCCTGCTCGCGCTCCTCGCGGCCGCCGACGGAGACATCGCCACCGCGGAGGACGCTCTGGCCGACGCGTTCGAGAGGGCGCTCGTGACCTGGCCCGAACGTGGCGTGCCGGACAACCCGGACGCATGGCTGCTCACCGCAGGGCGCAACCGCCTCCGCGACCTCTATCGCTCGGCGGCACATCGGACGTCCTCGCCGATGCCTGACGAGGCGATCGCGGTCGTGGACGCAGACCAGTCGGCCGCCGGCCGCATCCCCGACGAGCGGCTCGCGCTCCTCTTCGTGTGCGCCCACCCGGCGATCGATGCGTCGGTCCGCACGCCATTGATGCTCCAGACCGTCCTCGGGCTGGACGCCCAGCGGATCGCGGAGGCGTACGTCGTGCCGACCACCGCGATGGCGCAGCGGCTCGTGCGTGCGAAGCGCCGGATCCGTGAAGCCCGGATCCCCTTCGTCGTCCCCGACCGTGACGTCATGCCGCAGCGGCTTCCTGCGGTGCTCGAGGCGGTGTACGGCGCGTACGCGATCGACTGGTCCGCGGTTCCGAGCACCACGCTTCGGACCTCGACAGCCGGGGAGGCCCACTACCTCGCGGTGCTCCTCGCCGCGCTGCTGCCCGACGAGCCCGAGGCGCTCGGCCTCGCGGCGCTGGTCTCCCTCTCGCTGGCACGCGCAGGAGCACGCACGGACGAGGTCGGCGCGTACGTGCCGCTCGACGTCCAGGACCCCGCTCGATGGGACGACGAGCTCATCGCGCACGGAGAGCGCCTCCTGCACGCGGCAGCCGACCGGGGCAGACCTGGCCGGTTCCAGCTGGAGGCAGCGATCCAGTCGGCGCACTGCGACCGCGCTCGCACCGGCCGTACGGACCACGCCGCGCTGTTGCGGCTGCACCGGGCCCTCGTCGCGACCGCGCCGACCCTGGGAGCGCAGGTCGCACTCGCCGCGGCCACCGCGCGTGTGGAGGGGGCACGAGCCGGGCTCGCTGTCCTCGACGGGGTCACGGCGGCGTCGGGCTCCGACGCCGCTCGCCGGTTCCAACCGGCGTGGGCGCTGCGTGCCCACCTGCTGGCCGAGCTGGGGAAGCAGTGCGCGGACGAGGCGAGGGCGGCGTACGCGAAGGCGATCTCGCTGACCACCGATCCCAGGAGTCGCGCGTTCCTGCAGGAGAGCCACGACCGACTCGGTCGGCGCTAGGGGATCAGACCCAGCGGGAGAACCACATCCGCTGGAGCCACTCCTCGTGGGTGATCAGGATGTCGGTCCAGATCGGGAAGAAGAACGCGGCGAGTGCCAGGGCCACGGCCACGTAGGTGCCGAGGGCCGCGGGCGCCCACCACCGCAGACGGCTTCCGCGGGACCCTCGGAGCAGCCGACCGGCGACGAGCGCGATCGCGGCGCACGTGAACGGGACGAAGGCGGTCGCGTAGAAGAGGAAGATCGGCCGGTCGTCGTAGGCGAACCACGGCAGCCAGGCCGACACGACCACCAGCACGAGGAGACCGAACCGCCAGTCGCGGTCGCGCAGCCAGTACCAGACGGACGCGACGAGCGCGGCGAGCCCGCCCCACCAGACGGCGGGGTTGCCGAGGATGAGCACCTGACGGATGCACGTCTCGGTCCCGCTCGCCGCGCACCCCGGCGTCGAGGCGGCGAGGTCGGTCTGGGCGTCGACGCCGACCGGACGGTTGAGGACCAGCCACCCCCACGGGTCCGACTGGTACGGGTGAGACTTGCCGGCGAGGTAGTCGCCGGTGTGGAACGAGTAGACCATCTGGTGGTAGTGCCACAGCGACTCCAGCGGTCGCAGCAGCTCTCCGATCAGCCCTCTGTCGGTCTTGTCGATGGCTGACCCCCACGGTTGCGCGTCCCCGTAGCCGAGCCCGAACCGGCCCTCGAAGACCTCGTGGTTCACCAGGAACCCCGTCCAGGTCACGACGTACACGACGAGGGCCACGATCACCAGCGACACGAACGCGGGAAGTCCGTCGACGATCATCGAGCGCCACCACGCACCGCGTACGCCGATCGCCCGACGGTCGATCACGTCGAGCACCCAGACGAAGACGCCGACGGCGGCGAGGACGTACAGGGCGCTCCACTTGGTGCCGACGGCCAGCCCGAAGCACACCCCGGCGGCGAGGCGCCACGGGCGCAGCAGGAGCATCCGGACCGGACCGAAGCCCGAAACGGTCTCGGTGGTGGCGTAGCGCCGGGCGATCCGGGTGCGACCCCACTCTCGGTCGGCGACGACGCACGCGACCGCGCACACCAGCCAGAACGCGAGGAACACGTCGAGGAGCGCGAGCCGGGACATCACCAGGTGCACGCCGTCGACGGCGAGGAGCAGGCCCGCGAGGCAGCCGAGCGCCGTGGAGCCGCTGAGGCGGCGGACCATCCGGGCGAGGACCAGCACGGTCAACGCACCGACGACGGCCGCCGAGATGCGCCAGCCGAACGCGTTCATCCCGAACAGCTGCTCGCCGATCGCGATCATCCACTTGCCGACCTCGGGGTGGACGACCTGTGTCGGCTCTCCGGTCCACAGACCGGTCGTCTGCCCGGCCTCGACCTTCGCGTTGGCGTCCTCGACCCAGTCCTGCGCGTAGCCGAACCGCAGCAGCGACCAGGCGTCCTTGGCGTAGTAGGTCTCGTCGAAGAGGAGGCGCGGTGGATACTCCAGGCGCCAGACACGCGCGGCGAACGCCAGCAGCGTGACGGCGATCGGACCCAGCCAGCCGAGCAGCCGGGGGGAGTCGGCGATCCGCGAGCGGAACCGGTCGCGCAGCGGCGGGAGCGGCGCACCCTCGGGCGTGCGGCCCAGCGGCGCGAACCTCTCGCTGCTCCCGTTGCGCTCGTCGACGGTCACGGACACTCGGCAACCCTAGCGGCCGCCACGTGGCGGCGAAGCCGGTCGCGGACGGCGACCGTAGGCTAGGCCCGTGCTGGTCCTCGCCGCGACACCCATCGGGAACCCTGCCGACGCCTCGCAGCGACTGCGCGACCTGCTGGCGGGTGCCGATGTCGTGGCGGCCGAGGACACCCGTCGGCTGCACCGACTCGCCTCAGACCTCGACGTACGCATCGGCGGGCGCATCGTGTCGTACTTCGAGGGCAACGAGTCCCGGCGCACACCGGAGCTCGTTGCCGACCTCGAGGCCGGCCGTACGGTCCTGCTCGTCACCGACGCCGGGATGCCGAGCGTGTCGGATCCCGGCTACCGCCTCGTCGCCGCCGCGGTCGAGGCCGGGCTCGAGGTCACGGTCGCCCCAGGCCCTTCGGCGGCGCTCGCCGCGCTCGCCGTGTCCGGGCTGCCCGTGGACCGCTTCACCTTCGAGGGATTCCTGCCGCGCAAGACCGGCGAGCGTGACCGCGGACTCGCGGCACTCGCCGACGAGCCGCGCACGATGGTCTTCTTCGAGTCGCCGCACCGTACGGCCGACACGCTCGACGCGATGGTGGCGGCGTTCGGCCCCGAGCGACGCGGCGCGGTGTGCCGCGAGCTGACCAAGACCTACGAGGAGGTCCGGCGCGGCACCCTCGAGGAGTTGGCGTCCTGGGCGCGCCCTGCCGGGGACGACGAGCGGGTCCGTGGCGAGATCACGATCGTGGTCGACGGCGCGCCGGCGCGTGAGTACGACGAGGCGACCTTGCTCGAGATGGTCGCGGCCGGCGAGCGTGCGGGCATGTCGCGCAAGGACGCCATCGCCGACGTCGCCCGCCGCACCGGCGTGCGCCGACGCGCGGTGTTCGACCTCGTGCACCGCTGAGCGAGCGGGATCGGGTCGTGATCCCGCTCGCCCGGCGGATCAGCGCACGCGCAGCTTCACCGGCTTGCTGGTGCTGGACTTCGCGCCGCTGCGGACCTGGTGGCGCGTCTGCGGTCCCGGGGCTGCGACGAATCGCGCGCGGATCTTGTAGGTTCCCTTCCGGGAGAACCGCTTCAGCGTGATTTTCACCTTGTTGGTGTGTGGGAACGCGGAGGCCTTCCACGCACCAACCTTCTTGCCGTTCGCCGTGACGACGATCGACCCGACGATCTGGTGGGGCGCGATGCCTCCTGGCACGGTCACTCGCACGGTGACCTTCGGCCGCGCGCCGCGGCGTACGGACTTGGGTCGCAGCGACACCTTCGTGCGCGAAGCGCGGGGGATCACGGTGATCGGCGCTGCTCGCGCGGTCGACGGCGACACGAAACCAGATGTCGACACACGGGGCCAGAACGACGCCTCGATCTGCGTCACCACGCTGAGCCGGCGGGGGAGCCGCATCGTCGCGACGCCGGAGGCGTTCACGTCGGCGTAGGCGATCCAGCTGAGGTATTCGCAGCCGCTCTCCTCGACGCAGTCTCGCGGACCAGCGCTGAACCGCACCTCGCCGGCAACGGATCCGCCGTCGGCTGCGGTGACCTTCGCCGTCGCAATGATCGTGTCGGTCTCGCCGAAGCGAGCCGACCTCTTCGACAGTGTCAGTGCTGTCGTCGTGGTGCTCCGGGACACCGCGGTGCTCTGGGACTTGATGACGACCGGCGTGTAGCCGGGACGCGAAGCGGTCACGTGAACCGAGAGACGGTGTGACCGATCTGCGGGGGTGCTGACGTACTCCGGTCCGGTGGCCCCGGCGATCGCCGCTCCCGATCGGTACCACTGGTAGGTGATGGACAACTTGTCGTTCGGGTAGTTGAAGAAGCGGCTCCAGCGATCGACAGCAATCTTGTCAGCGCCCGATGCGCTGGGCATCACGCTGAGCGAAGGAGTAGCCGCCAGCGGTCGGATAGATGCTGGAACCCTGAGGCTGGTGGGCGCCTTCGCGTCGGCCTTCACGACGACGACGGACGTGCGCCATGCTCCGTCGACGCCGCGGTACTTCACGGTGTGCCGGCCGGGCTGGAGAGTGCGCAGCCTGTACGAGTCGTCGAGCGGGGTCGTCCGCCACTGCCCGTTGCCGTTCCCGTCAGCGCGCCGCCGGTAGGTCACCGTCCCTAGGACCGGCTTCAGCCCTCGGTCGTCGACGAACGTGACTCTGAGCTCGCCCGCGGCAGCCAGCTTCGTGTGGTGCCGCTTCGACGTCTTGCCGGTCTTGACCTTGAACGACTTCCCGCCCGCGGCGGTCAGGGTGCGACCTGACGGCCGCCCGTCCCACACCGTCTCCCCGCCGAACCATCGGTCCGCGGCGTTCCAGCTGTTCGATCGGGCCAAGAGTCGGTACGTACCTGCGGGGACCCGCTTGATGGTGAAGGCGCCCGAGCGGGTCGTGCGGACGGACTTCTGACGCACCCAACGGTTGACCGCGGTGCGGCGGTAGGCAACCACCGTGACGCCGTCATGCGCCCGCTTGTCGGGAGCGGCTGTCGAGACCTTCCCGCTGATCGTGGACCTGCCCTTCGACGTCGCGCTCGCGGGCTGAGCGGCGAGCGGCAGGCCAGCGACCATCGCGACCGCGACCAGGATCACGGACATTCGCCGCCACGGGCGCAAGATGGCGGAAGCAGTCATGGAGGTGTTCCTCGTCTCGTAGTAGGTGCGACCAACCATGGCACATTGAAGGGGTGAGCGGCGCGCAGGAGAGAGCTCGGCTCGGACAGTCGTACGAGGAGCCCGGCGGCGCGGACGGACGAGGTGTCGCGTGTAGCCTTTGACGTCGTCCGATACACAGGAGCCCTTTTTGATGAGCGACACCGACGACCTGCTGTTGCCCGAGGGCGTGCGGCTGATCCACATCGGCCCGCACAAGACCGGGACGACTGCGATCCAGACGTCGCTCCACGCCGCGCTTCCCACGCTGGCGGCTCATGGCGTCACGCGTGCCGGCAAGGCGCGGCACCCAGCGCTGGCTGTCGGCTACGCGGTCGACCACATGCTTCCCTACGCCAAGCCTCGGGCAGGCCGGCGTGCGTGGGAGCGACTTGTTGCCGACGCCCGGTCCGCGCCAGGCGGCCGCGTCGTGGTCAGCAGCGAGTACTTCTCCGATGCCGACGCAGCGGCTGCGGCCAAGGTGGTCGAGGCCTTCGGCCCCGACACGCACATCGTCATCACTCTTCGTCCTCTCGTCAAGATCCTGCCGTCCCAGTGGCAGCAGTACGTCCTACGCGGCCTCCGCATGCCGTACGAGGAGTGGTTGCGCAGGATCCTTGCCGATGACAGGTCGGTCGCCTCGCGGGTCAACCCATCGTTCTGGAAGCGCCACTGCCACGACGAGCTGGTCGAGCGATGGGCCGCAGCAGCGGGGACTGAGAACGTGACGGTCATCGTCCTCGATCCATCCGACCGAGGGATGCTGAACCGGACGTTCGAACGGATGCTGGGGCTGCCCGAAGGCACCCTTGTCGACGCAGGGGGCGAGAACCGGTCGTTCACCTTCCAGGAGGCCGAAGCCCTGCGCGCCTACAACGCGGCCTATCTCGCGGACGGCCAGGATCGGGCGCTCCATGCACGCATGGCACGCACCACCGTCGGGGCAGTGGTGAAGGAACGCGCCCCCACGCAGTCCGAGGTGCCCGTTCCCACTCCCGGTTGGGCCGTCGCGCGAGCGGCCGAGATCGGTGCCGAGGCGGCGGCGAACATTGCCGCGTCCGGCGTGCGCATCATCGGCGACCTAGGCGTCCTGTCGTTGCACGGCTCCGGGTCGGACGAAGTTCCACCACCAGACGTTCCGCCAGACATCGCGGGACGGCTGGCGCTCGCTGTCCTCAAGGCGCACCAGAGTGCGACGGAGGTGGAGCAGGCGGCGGCCGTCTCATCCGGCCGCGTTCTCAAGCCGCTTCCCACGTCGATGCTGGTGCGGGAACTGATCCGTCGCGGACGCCGACGGATGGGGCGAGTCCTTCGCCGCGGGTGAACCACTGACGAGGCCGTCCGGATCCTCGACGTCCTGCGTGTAGCCTGTGGTTTCGTTCATCCCGACCAATATCCACACGTGCGTGGGCCGACGCCGACCGAGGCCCGGTCGCGCCGCGAGCGAGCGAGGAGCTGGACACGATGGGGCCTGCCGGCACGGGGCCTGCGACCGCAGCCGACAGCGACGTGCTGCGGCGGGTCGACGACGAGGCTCGCGAGCGGCGTTGGAGCCTGAACACTCGTCGGCGGCTCGCGGCTGCGTGGCACGCAGCAGACGACGGCGGTGACGCCGACGCTCACTCCGCGACGCTCGCTCCCGAGCGGGTCGCCGCCGCGGTCGCCGACGTGGTCGCCCAGGCCCTGCGGGAGGGGCCCGCGCCGCTCGTGCCCGACCCCACCGACGCCCGGACCGAGGACGCGCACGACCTGCCCGTCGGTCGCCGTCCCCCCTCGCAGCTCGGCGTCGTCCAGTTGACCGGCGTCGTAGCCCGCAGACTCCTGCGCGTGGGAGGCGAGCGATGAGTGACCTCCTGCTTCCCGAGGGAGTCCGACTCGTCCACGTCGGCCCGCCCAAGACCGCGACGACCTCGCTCCAGGCCGCGTTCCACGCGGCTCGTCCCAAGCTCGAGCAGCACGGTGTGCACTACGCAGGCTCGCGACGTCACGAGATGCTCGCCGTGGTTGCCGCCGTCGGTGGCAGGGGCTTCCTCGGCGGCCCGGAGCCGGACCTGTCCGCGTGGAAGGCGCTGCTCGCCGACATGGAGGCCGCCGGCAGTCAGCGCGTCGTCCTCAGCAGCGAGTACCTCGCGCAGGCGCGCCTACCGAAGGTTGAGCGCATCGTCGACGAGATCGGTCGCGAGCAGATCCACGTCGTCCTCACGCTGCGACCGCTCGATCGGCTGATTCCGTCGCAGTGGCAGCAGTACGTCCAGACGGGATACGACATCTCGTACGACGCATGGCTGCGAGAGATGTTCAGCGACACCCCGCGCAAGGGACTGACGCCGACCTTCTGGGTACGTCACCGCCACGACGAGCTCGCCGAGCGATGGGCCGACGTCGTCGGGGCCGACAACGTCACCGTGGTCGTCCTAGACCCGCGAGACCACGAGCTCGTGCTCAGGGTCTTCGAGGAGCTCGTCGGGCTTCCCGCCGGGCTGCTCGAGCTCCAGGAGGATCTCTCCAACCGTTCGCTCACTCTTGGTGAGATCGAGGTCGTTCGCGACTTCAACCGGTTGTACAGGGAGGCAGGGTGGCCGTCCTCGGCTCACTTCCACTATCTGCGCAACGGCGTCGTCAACGAGCTGCGGACGCGGCAGCCCGGCAAGGACGAGGCCAAGATCGTGACGCCTCCCTGGGCGCAGGACCGGGTCGCGGCGCTGACCGAGACGATGGTTGCAAACCTGTGGAAGTCCGGTGTCCGGGTCGTCGGCGACCTCGACACGCTGGTCGCGCCGCCTGCGCCGGCCGGCGCGGTCGAGCAACCCGACTCGGCGCGTCGTGTCTCGCCCGAGGTGGCGTCGCTCGCGATGATCGGCGCGATGGCCCAGACCGGGGAGCCGAAGGTCGACGCGCGACGGGTCCGCGGATGGAAGCCGGTCGACGACTACACGACCCGCGAGCTCGCGGGTCTACTCCGCCGCAGGCTGACGGAACGGCGCAGCAAGTCCTGACGGGGGGATCGGACGACATGAGTGACCTGCTTCTGCCAGAAGACGGCCTGCTTCTTCACGTCGGACCCCACAAGACGGGCACCACTGCCGTGCAGAGCGCATTCTTCGCGGCATCCTCCACCCTTCGTGAGCACGGCGTTCGCTACCCCGGCCGCAGTCGTACGCCGATCCAGGCGGTCGTCGCCGTCACCGGTCACGGGCCGATGCTCGGGGAGCCGCCGCTCGACATCAGCGACTGGGAGCGCTTCGTCGCGTCGATCCCGGGGCGGGGCCGCGTGGTGGTCTCGAGCGAGTTCTTCGCCGACGCCGTGGGTGACGCCGTCGACCGCGTCGTGACCGACCTGGGTCGGGATCGCGTCCACGTGGTGGTGACGCTGCGACCACTCGACAAGATCGCGCCGTCGCAGTGGCAGCAGTACGTCCAGAACGGTTCGGTGTCGTCCTTGCGCCGGTGGCTGAAGAAGACGCTGCGCGAGGACGACCCGAACGGGTCGGGCTTCTGGCGACGGCACCGGCACGACGTCCTGGTCCAGCGCTGGGTCGACGTCGTCGGCCCGGACCGCGTGCGGGTGGTCGTCGTCGACGACGACCGCCGCTCGACACTGCTCCGGACGTTCGAGGCCATGGTCGGGCTCCCCGAGGGTGTCCTCGAGCCCGAGCCCGACCGGCTCAACCGCTCGTTGACCCTGCCGGAGGTGGAGCTCGTGCGCTCCCTCAACCGGGAGTTCCGCTCAAGGAGCTGGAGCCCTCGCGACTACCGGCACTTCGTCCGTGTCGGTGTCGCACGTGCGCTCAAGGCTCAGCCCCCCGATCCAGGCGCGCCCGGTCTCGTCCTGCCGCGGTGGGCGGTCGAGCGGCTGCGAGCGATCAGCACCGACGTCGTCGCCAACATCCGGGCGAGCGGCGTCGAGGTCGTCGGCGACCTCGACGCCCTGCGCGTGCCGCGCCCCGGCCGGGACACGCCCGACCGGATCCCCAAGACCGTCCCGGTCCCGAGCGACGTGGCCGCTCGGGCGGTCGCCGGTGCCGTCGAGGCCGCGATGCAGGAGCGCTCCGGGGTCGGGCTCCTGCGGCGCGCAGGGGT
Organism: Mumia sp. zg.B17; assembly: GCF_019550915.1. Classification (GTDB taxonomy): domain Bacteria; phylum Actinomycetota; class Actinomycetes; order Propionibacteriales; family Nocardioidaceae; genus Mumia. The sequence goes on along the minus strand of NZ_JAHWCI010000008.1, from coordinate 39,885 downwards.
GCCGTCGCCCGCCGAGGTCGTCGACCGCGTCCTGCCCCGCGGGCTCCGCCGCTGAGCCCGAGCCGGGCTCCGTAGGATGAGGGCATGTCGAAGACGGTCCTCACCGCGGTCGCCTGGCCCTACGCCAACGGTCCGCGCCACATCGGTCACGTGTCGGGGTTCGGAGTTCCTTCCGACATCTTCTCGCGCTACCACCGGATGATGGGTGACCGGGTCTTGATGGTCTCGGGCACCGACGAGCACGGGACCCCGATCCTCGTCCAGGCCGACGCCGAGGGTGTCACCGCACGCGAGCTGGCCGACCGCTACAACCGCGTGATCGTCGACGACCTCGTCGGGCTGGGGGTCTCGTACGACCTGTTCACCCGCACGACGACCCGCAACCACTACGCGATCGCGCAGGAGGTCTTCGCCGGCCTCTACCGCAACGGCTACGTCGTTCCCCGGCTGACGACCGGGGCGATCTCCCCGTCGACCGGCCGGACGCTCCCCGACCGCTACATCGAGGGCACGTGCCCGATCTGCGGGTACGACAGTGCGCGCGGCGACCAGTGCGACAACTGCGGCAACCAGCTCGACGCCGCCGACCTCATCGACCCGCGCAGCCGGGTCAACGGCGAGACGCCGGAGTTCGTCGAGACCGAGCACTTCTTCCTGGACCTGCCCGCGCTCGCCTCCGCGCTCGCCGATTGGTTGAAGTCGCGCTCCGACTGGCGCCCCAACGTCCTGCGGTTCAGCCTGAACCTGGTCGACGACCTGCGTCCGCGGGCCGTCACGCGAGACATCGACTGGGGCGTGCCTGTCCCGCTGGAAGGCTGGTCGGACCGCAACGACAAAAAGCTGTACGTCTGGTTCGACGCGGTCATCGGCTACCTGTCGGCCTCGGTCGAGTGGGCGGTGCGCTCCGGTGACCCGGAGGCGTGGCGCGAGTGGTGGACGAACCCAGACGCCGAGTCGGCGTACTTCATGGGCAAGGACAACATCACGTTCCACGCCCAGATCTGGCCGGCGCTGCTGCTGGGCTACCGCGGTCTCGGCGACAAGGGTGGGGAGGCGGGTCCGCTCGGCGAGCTCCAGCTGCCGAGCGAGGTCGTCTCCTCGGAGTACCTGACGATGAGCGGCTCCAAGTTCTCGACGAGCCGCGGCACGGTCATCTATGTCCGCGACTTCCTTCGCGACTTCGGCCCCGACGCGCTGCGCTACTTCATCGCCGTCGCCGGGCCGGAGAACCAGGACGCCGACTTCACGTGGGAGGAGTTCGTCCGACGGACCAACTTCGAGCTCGCCAACGAGTGGGGCAACCTCGTCAACCGCTCGGTCTCGATGGCCCACAAGAACTTCGGAGAGATCCCGACGCCAGGCGCACTGACCGACGTCGACCAGGCTCTCCTCGACGCGGCCGCGGCCGCCTTCGACACCGTCGGTGACCACCTGGCGCGGAGCCGCTTCAAGCAGGCCGTCGCCGAGGCGATGCGCGTGGTGACCCTCGCCAACCGCTATCTCTCGGACATGGAGCCGTGGAAGCTCAAGCAGGACCGTGAGCGTCAGGCGACCGTGCTGCACACCGCCCTCCAGATCGTGGCCGACGCCAACACGCTGCTGACCCCGTTCCTCCCGCACGCGGCGCAGCGGGTGTTCGAGACGCTGGGCGGCACCGGAGTGTGGGCGGCACAGCCCGAGGTCCGCGAGGTGCGAGACGACCTGCCTGCCGACCCGATCGGGGTGGGCGTGCCCGAGATGGGCGTCAGCTATCCCGTCATCACCGGTGACTACACCGCCGAGCAGGCGGTGTGGCGCCGGACCGAGATCGTCGCGGGGACGCCCTTGGTCAAGCCGACGCCGCTGTTCGCCAAGCTCGACCCCTCGCTGGCGGAGACCGGCCCGGAGTGGGCGCCCATCGTCCGAGAGGAAGCACCCGCGTGAGCCGTGACGGAGAGCGGCCGCCGCTGCCGGAGCCGCTCCCGCGCCCGGTGGCCGACAGCCACTGCCACCTCGACATGGACGACTCCGCCGAGCAGCTCGCGGTCGTCGACGCGGTCGACCGTGCCCGCCAGGTGAATGTGACACGGATCGTCCAGATCGGGTGCGACCTGCCCGGTGCTCGGTGGGCGGTGAAGGCAGCCGAGTCCCACGACTCCGTCGTCGCGGGTGTCGCGCTCCACCCCAACGAAGCGCCTCGGCTGGCGGCCGAAGGGCGGCTCGACGACGCCCTCGCCGAGATCGAGTCGCTGGTCGTCTCGAGTCCGCGGGTGCGCGCCGTGGGGGAGACCGGGCTGGACTACTACCGGACCGGTGAGGACGGCCGTACGGCGCAGCACGCGTCGTTCCGGGCTCACATCGCGATGGCCAAGGAGCACGACAGAACCCTCGTCATCCACGACCGCGACGCCCATGCCGACGTGCTCGCGGTGCTCGACGAGGTGGGGGCTCCCGAGCGGACCGTCATGCACTGCTTCTCGGGGCACGCCGACTTCGCTCGGGCGTGCGTCGAGCGGGGCTACTGGCTGTCGTACTCGGGGACGCTCACGTTCAAGAACGCGCAGCCGGTCCGCGACGCGCTCGCCGTCACCCCGATGGACCGCGTCCTGGTCGAGACCGACGCTCCGTTCCTCACTCCGACGCCCTACCGGGGCCGTCCGAACGCCTCCTACCTGGTGCCGACGACGGTGCGCGCGATGGCCGCCGTCCTCGGAGCCGAGCTCGAGGAGCTGTGTGAGGCGATCGACACCAACACCGATGCTGCGTTCGGCGGCAGCTGGGGCTGAGGCGCTCTCGCGAGACGAAACCACAACAAGGTAAGTTCCCTGGTGGACTGTGACTCAGGCCACGGGGGGTTGGGTTTCACGTCACGATCTGGTTACTCTGCCGAGAGTTTGTGTCCCGACCCCCGAGGGAGCTTCGTGCGTACCCGCCTTGCACTCACCACCGTGAGCGCTGTCGTCGTCGCCGCTATCGTGGCCGGCGTTCTCGCCTTCACCGTGCTCAACAAGACCGTCACGCTCAGCGTGGACGGCAAGGAGACCACGGTCCGCACCTTCGGTGGCACCGTCGCCGACGTCCTGGACGCCGAGGGCATCGACCTCGGAGAGCGTGACGTGGTCCTCCCCGCGGCCGACGCCGACATCGAGGACGGCACCAAGGTCGCCGTCCGCTACGCGCGCAAGCTCGTGCTCACCGTCGACGGAGCGGCCAAGACCTACTGGACGACCGCTCTCCGCGTCGACGAGGCGCTCGACCAGCTCGGCATCCGGCCGCACGCGGCCGCGGAGCTGTCGACCAGCCGCTCGGCCGTGGTGCCCCGCGACGGTCTCGCGCTGACGATCACCAGCCCCACCAAGATCCGGCTCGTCGCCGACGGCACCCGCCGCGCGGTCTTCACGAGCGGCGCGACCGTCAAGGACGCCCTCGCCGGACTCGGCATCACGCTCGGCGAGCTCGACGAGGTGACCCCGCGTCTCGCGGCGAAGGTCACCGACGGCATGCGGGTGCGTGTCGTGCGTGTCGCGAAGGTCGTCCGCACCAAGACCGAGAAGGTCGCGTTCACCACCAAGGTCCGCGAGGACGACTCGATGGCCGCCGGCAAGACCAAGGTCGTCCGCGAGGGCAAGCCCGGCACCGCGAAGGTGACGTACGAGATCGTCCGCGCCGACGGCAAGGTCCGCAGTCGCAAGGAGGTCAAGCGGGTCGTCGTGACTGCGGCCCGTGCACAGGTCGAGCGCCACGGCACCAAGCCGTCGACGCCGTCCATCGACCCGGGCAGCGGCTCGGTCTGGGACCGTCTGGCCAAGTGCGAGTCGGGCGGCAACTGGAGCATCAACACCGGCAACGGCTACTACGGCGGCCTCCAGTTCAACCTCGGCACCTGGCGTGCGTACGGCGGCCAGGGCTACCCGCACGAGAACTCGCGCGAGCAGCAGATCGCCGTCGCTACCAAGCTGCGCGACGCCAACGGCGGCAGCTACGGCAGTTGGCCGCACTGCGCGGCGCAGCTCGGGCTCCCGACCTGAGCGGCGACGTACGCCTCCTCGGCCAGGGTGACGTCCGCGCCCTCGCCGAGGAGCTCGACGTCGTGCCGACGAAGCGTCGAGGCCAGAACTTCGTCATCGACGCCAACACGGTCCGCCGGATCGTGCGGGTCGCGGGCGTGGGGCCCGACGACGTGGTGCTCGAGGTGGGGCCTGGTCTGGGATCGCTGACGCTGGCGCTCCTCGAGGCGGCGCGGCGCGTCGTCGCGGTCGAGATCGACGAGCGCCTGGCTGAGGCGTTGCCGTCGACGATCGCCACCTACGCGCCGAGCCGCTCGGCCGACGTCGACGTGGTGCACGCCGACGCCCTTCGGGTGCACGAGCTCCCCGGTCCCGCGCCGACGGCGCTGGTCGCGAACCTGCCCTACAACGTCTCCGTCCCGGTGCTGCTGCACTTCTTCGAGCACGTGCCGTCGATCGAGCGCGGGCTGGTGATGGTCCAGGCCGAGGTGGCCGACCGGCTGACCGCCGGCCCCGGCTCCAAGACGTACGGCGTGCCGAGCCTCAAGGCGTCGTGGTACGCCGACGTCCGCCCTGCGGGTCGGGTCGGTCGCACGGTGTTCTGGCCGGCGCCCAACGTCGACTCGGGTCTCGTCGCGTGGACCCGCCGCGAGCCGCCCCGAGACGCCGACCGACGGCAGGTGTTTGCCGTGGTCGACGCCGCCTTCGCCCAGCGCCGCAAGACGTTGCGGGCCGCGCTCGCGGGGATCGCCGGCGGTGCCGACCGCGCCGAGGCTGCGCTGCTGGCCGCCGGAGTGCCGCCGCAGGAGCGGGGAGAGCAGCTCGACCTCGCGGCGTTCGTCCGCATCGCGGCCGCCCTGGAAGCAGCCCCCGAGGCCCCGGCAGCCGGACGGTAGGTTGATCCGGTGCGAACGACGACCGTCCGGGTTCCGGCGAAGATCAACCTGTGCCTCGGCGTGGGACCGCGGCGTGATGACGGCTACCACCCGCTCGCGACGGTCTACCAGGCCGTGGACCTGTGCGACGAGGTGCGGGCCACGGAGGTCGAGGACGGCGCGGTGACCGTGAGCGTGCAGTTCGCCGGCGACGAGCGTCGCGAGCAGGCCCCCGTGCCGACGGGACCCGACAACCTCGCGGTGAAGGCCGCCTGCGCCCTGCGTGACGCCTTCGGCGTCGAGGCCGGGGCCGGTCTCGCCATCCGCAAGGCCATCCCGGTCATGGGAGGAATGGCAGGCGGGTCGGCGGACGCGGCGGCCGCCCTGGTCGCGTGTGACGCGTTGTGGGGTACGAAGGCGACCCGTGGCGAGCTCGAGGAGATCGCGGCGACGCTCGGCTCGGACGTCCCCTTCCTGCTGCACGGTGGGACCGCGCTCGGCGCAGGGCGCGGCGAGGAGGTCAGCCCAGTCCTCGCGCGCGGCCGCTTCCACTGGGTCTTCGCGATCGCCGACCGGGGCCTCTCCACGGCCGAGGTCTATGCCCGGTACGACGAGATGCACGCCGAGGCCCCGCCGCCGGCGCCTCACGTTCCGCAGGCCCTGCTCACCGCGCTGGCAGCCGGTGATGCGGCCGCGCTCGGCAACGCTCTCTCGAACGATCTCCAGAAGGCCTCCCTCGACCTGCGACCTGAGCTGTCGCGTGTGCTCGAGGTCGCCGGGGAGGCCGACGCTCTCGGCGCGCTGGTGTCCGGGTCGGGCCCGACCGTGATGGTCCTGGCCGAGGACCCCTCCCACTCGGAGGAGCTCGCGGGCCTGCTGCTCCGCAGCGGTGCCTGCGCCGACGCGGTCCAGGCGAGCGGCCCCGAGCCGGGCGCCCACCTGATCTGACCGCGCGACGAGGGCGACCGCCGTGCCCGGAGACTCCGCGCGGTTCTCGGCGCCCGAGAGCCGCCCCGTAGTCTTGCTCGAGTGACGCCGCCGCCAAATCTCGTGAATCTCGACGGGGTCGACAAGTCCCACGGCACCCGCACCCTGCTGGACTCGGTCAGCCTCGGGATCGCCGCCACCGACCGGATCGGTGTTGTCGGCCGCAACGGTGGCGGCAAGACGACCCTGCTCCGTGTCCTCTCTCGGATCGAGCCGCCCGATGCAGGCCGGGTCACCCATACGCGCGGGCTCGAGGTCGGCTTCCTCAACCAGCGTGACGACCTCCACGAGGCGCACACGCTCCGGGAGGCCGTGCTCGGGGGCAAGGCCGACCACGAGTGGGCCGCCGACGCGACGACGCGAGAGATCGTGACGGTGCTGCTGGCCGGGATCCCGCTGGACCGCATCGTCGAGGGCATGTCCGGCGGCGAGCGACGCCGCGCCTCCCTGGCCCGGCTCCTGCTCGGTCAGCACGATCTCCTCGTCCTCGACGAGCCCACCAACCACCTGGACATCGACGCCATCGCCTGGCTGGCCCGTCACGTGCGCCGGCGCGAGTGCGCCCTCGTGGTCGTCACCCACGACCGCTGGTTCCTCGACGAGGTCGCCACCCGCACGTGGGAGGTGCACGACGGCGTCGTCGACCAGTACGACGGCGGCTACGCGGCGTACGTCCTCGCGCGGGCCGAGCGTGACCGCCAGGCGGCGGCGACCGAGTCCCGCCGGCGCAACCTCGTCCGCAAGGAGCTCGCGTGGCTCCGGCGAGGTCCGCCAGCCCGCACGTCGAAGCCGAAGTTCCGCATCGAGGCCGCCAACACCCTGATCGCGGACGAGCCGCCGCCACGTGACCGCCTCGAGCTCGAGCGGTTCGCGACCCAGCGTCTCGGCAAGGACGTGTTTGATCTCGAGGACGTCTCGCTGGTGCGCGGAGACGCGCTGATCCTCGACCGTGCGACCTGGCGGCTCGGTCCCGGTGACCGGGTGGGGCTGGTCGGGCCGAACGGCACCGGCAAGACCTCGATCATGCGGCTCCTCACCGGCGAGGTCGCGCCTGACTCCGGCCGCGTGAAGCGCGGCAAGACCGTCACCGTGGCCTATCTCTCGCAGGCTCTCGACGAGATGGACCCCACTCAGCGCGTGCTCGACGCGGTGAAGGGACCGGAGCTCCAGTCCAGCACCCTCCTCGAGGGGTTCGGGTTCACCGGGGACCTCCTCACGGCGCGCATCGGCGACCTGTCGGGTGGCGAGCGACGGCGGCTCCAGGTGATGCGGATCCTCCAGGCTGAGCCCAACGTCCTGCTTCTCGACGAGCCGACCAACGACCTGGACATCGACACCTTGACCGTGATCGAGGACTACCTCGACCGGTGGCCGGGCACGCTGGTGGCCGTCTCGCACGACCGCTACTTCCTCGAGCGCGTCACCGACACGGTGTTCGAGCTGCCGGGTGACGGATCGATCCGCATGCTGGTGGGAGGAGTGGAGGAGTACCACCCGGGAGCGCCGGGGGCTCGGCGTACGTCGGGCGCCGACGCTGCGGCGTCGGTCTCCGCGGGCGCACCGTCGACCTCCCCACAGGCGGGCATGTCGGGAGCCGAAGAGCGCGCGGCGCACAAGGAGATGGCACGCATCGACCGCCGGTTGGCCCGGCTGAGCGAGCAGGCGTCAGCGGTTGAGAACGAGATGGCGGCGAACGCGACGGATGTTGGAAGGCTGACCGAGCTCCAGAAGCGGCTGTCGGAGATCGCTGGCGAGCGCGAGGAGCTGGAGTCGATCTGGCTTCAGCTCGCGGAGATGTTAGATTGAGGACTCCTTGAAAGATAGATTATCTACCTAATGGAGTGACAGTGTCTCAGCGCGAATCCGGCGAACGGTCGCATTCTCGGATCCGGTGGGTGCTGCCGATCGCGCTCGTGCTCCTGTGGCTGGTTCTCGGAGGGCTCGCCGGGCCCTTCGCCGGAAAGCTGTCGGAGGTCTCGGAGAACGACAACGCCGCCTTCCTGCCCGAGAGTGCGGAGTCGACCGAGGTCGCGGCGATCGAGGAGAAGTTCGCTCCCGAGTCCGTGCCGATCGTCATCATCTGGGAGTCGGACGGCCCGATCTCCGCCGAGGGTCGAGCGGCCGCCGCGCAGCAGCTCGACGCCGTGTCGAAGGTCGAGGGCATCGAGGGGCAGATCAGTCCACCGGTTCCCTCGGAGGACGGTGATGCCCTGTCGGCGTTCGTGCAGGTGGGCGCGTCGTACGAGGGTGACATCGAGACCGTCGTCGACGACATCCGCGGCGTTGTCGAAGAGGTGGACGGAGCCACGCCGTACGTGACCGGGCCCGGCGGGTTCGCCGCCGATCTCGGAGCGGCGTTCGGCGGCATCGACGGGATCCTGCTCGGAGTCGCGCTCGCTGTCGTCCTCGTCATCCTGCTGATCGTCTACCGAAGTCCGCTGCTGCCCTTCGCCGTGCTCCTCACGTCCGTCCTGGGGCTCGGTCTCGCCGCCTTCGTGGTCTACCAGCTCGCCGACGGCGGCGTGCTCGACCTCAACGGCCAGAGCCAGGGGATCATGTCGATCCTGGTAGTGGGTGCGGCGACCGACTACGCCCTGCTGCTCGTCGCGCGATATCGAGAGGAGCTGCGCGTCCACGACGACCGGTTCTCCGCGATGCTCGTCGCGTGGCGCCGTGCGCTGCGTCCGATCATCGCCTCCGGGAGCACGGTCATCCTGGGCCTGCTCTGCCTCCTGCTGTCCGACCTCACCTCCAACCGGAGTCTGGGGCCGGTGGCTGCCCTCGGCATCGCCGCTGCGATGCTGTCGGCGCTCACCTTCCTGCCTGCCGCCCTCGTCCTCCTGGGCAGGGTCGCGTTCTGGCCGTTCAAGCCGCACGTGGGCACGGCCAAGCCGGAGGAGTCAGGCGTCTGGGGCAAGGTCGCGGGCCAGGTCGAGCGACGGCCGCGCCGCCTCTGGGTCGGTGCGACCCTCGCACTCGTGGCCGCGGCGGCGTTCGTCCCGACCTTCAACGCGTCGGGCGTCTCGCAGAGCGACCTGTTCCTCGGTGAGGTCGAGGCGGTGCAGGGCCAGGAGGCGCTGGCGCGTCACTTCCCGGGCGGTTCGGGTTCGCCGGCTGTCGTGGTGGCTCCGGAGGACGACCTCGAGGAGGTCGTCAAGGTCGTCGAGGGCACCGACGGCGTGGCTTCCGCCATGCCGATGGCCGAGCGTACGAGCGGACCGCCGACGGGCGACGCCCCGCCTCCCATGGTGGTCGACGGGCGTGTCGTCGTCGAGGTCACGCTCGAGGACGCGGCGGACAGCCACGCCGCCGAGGAGACGGTCCGGACCTTGCGCGACGAGCTTCACGAGCTGGGCGACGACGTCCTGGTCGGCGGCTCCACGGCACAGCAGGTCGACGGCAACGACGTCGCGGAGCGCGACCGGACGGTCATCATCCCGGTCGTCCTCGCGGTCATCCTGCTGGTCCTGATCGTGCTGCTGCGGTCGGTGCTCGCCCCCGTGCTGCTGGTCGCGACGACGGTTCTCAGCTTCTTCTCGACGCTGGGGGTGGCCGGCCTCGTGTTCACCCACGTGTTCGGGTGGGAGGGCGCCGACCCGTCCGTCCCTCTCTACGCGTTCGTGTTCCTCGTCGCGCTCGGGATCGACTACAACATCTTCCTCATGACACGAGTGCGGGAGGAGTCTGCCCGACGGGGCACGCGCCAGGGGATCCTCCATGGGTTGGTGGTCACCGGTGGCGTGATCACGTCGGCCGGGATCGTGCTCGCCGCGACGTTCTCCGCACTGGCGGTGATCCCGATCCTGTTCCTCGCGCAGCTGGCGTTCCTGGTCGCCTTCGGGGTCCTGCTCGATGCGCTCGTCGTACGTTCGCTGCTCGTTCCGGCGCTGTCGTACGACATCGGCTCGCGGATCTGGTGGCCGAGCGCGCTGCAGCGCCGCCGGTGACGCCGTCGGCCGGGGTGCGCGGGCAGCGCCCCGGCCGACGGGCTCACCTGTTGACGTCGAAGGGAAGCAGCAGTCCCCTCAGCATGGCCACCAGGTGCCCCGTGTCATCGCTTCCGAGAGACGCGAGCAGCTGACGCTCGCGCTCCAGCAGTGCCTCCAGCGCCGCGTCGACGGCGGCTCTGCCCGTGCTGGTCAACCTGACCTGCACCCCGCGACGGTCGACGGGGTCGGGGAGGCGCTCGACGAAGCCACGAGCCGCCAGCCGGTCGATACGGTTGGTCATGGTGCCGCTGGTCACGAGGGTCTCGCGCAGGAGCTGACCGGGAGACAGCTGGTACGGCTCGCCGGAGCGTCGCAGTGCAGACAGCACGTCGAACTCCCACGTCTCGAGGTCGTGGTCCGCGAAGGCCTCACGCCGGGCGAGATCGAGGTGCCGGGAGAGCCGGGACACCCGGCTCAGCACCTCCATGGGGTCGACGTCGAGGTCGGGGCGCTCGCGTCGCCACGCAGCGACCAGCCGATCCACCTCATCGTCCACCTCTCCAGCGTACCGTCGAGATTCTCGACATCGAGAGTTCGCGCACGCCGACGCGCCGGGGTGACCCACATGTCAATAAGGGTTGACGCCTGCCAACTGCGTCAATTACGGTTGACAGCATGTTCGACGCCGACCCGCTGACCGACTCTGATCCCGCCGTGGGCCTCCGTGCGGTCCGTGCGCTCCGCGAGCTCGCCGACCGTCTCGAGCGCCTCCAGGTGGAGCGCGCGCGAGCCCTCGGGTGGTCGTGGCAGCAGATCGCCGACGCCCTGGGTGTCTCGAGGCAGGCGGCGCACAAGAAGCACGGCGGCGAGGACCGAGAGGGGAAGGGCTGACATGTTCGAAAGATTCGCGGCAGAGGCGCGCTCGGCGGTGGTCGATGCGCAGGAGGAGGCACGCGAGGCAGGGGACCGCCGCATCGAGCCGGTCCACATCCTCGGGGCGCTGGTGAGGCGGGGTGCGGACGACGGGCTGCTGGCACGCCACGGGGTGACCCACGAGGCAGTGCGCCGAGAGATCGTGCGAGGGGGTGGCGGTGCGCTCGACGCGGAGGCGCTGGCGGCCGTGGGTGTCGATCTCGACGCCGTCCGCGCCCAGGCCGACACGACGTTCGGTGAGGGTGCGCTCGAGCGTGCCGGAGGGCGGAGCCGAGGACATCTCCGGTTCACCCGTGCCGGCAAGAAGGTGCTCGAGCGTGCGCTGAGAGCGACGGTCGCGGGCCCCGGACGTGAGATCGGGACCGTGCAGCTGCTCGCGGGTGTCCTCTCGGTCGACGACGCGCGGCTCGCGGCGGTGGTCTCGGCGGTGTGCGACGATCCTGACGCCCTCCGGGCCGACGTCGACCGCGCCGTGGCGGGCTGGGCGGCCTGACGTGGCGCAGTGGGACCCCGCGCTGTACCTCGCGTACGAGTCCGAGCGCGCGCGGCCGTTCGTCGACCTGGTCTCCCGGATCCCGACCGAGCCCCGCGCGATCGTCGACCTCGGGTGCGGACCAGGCCACCTGACCGCCGTGCTGAGGGGCCGGTGGCCGGCGGCGACCATCCTGGGGGTCGACTCCTCTCCCGAGATGGTCGAACAGGCGCGGCGTGAGAACGCCGATCCCGCAGTGGGCTACGAGCTGGGCGACATCGCGGCATGGTCTCCCGCGGACCCCGTCGACCTGGTCGTCTCCAACGCCGCGTTTCAGTGGGTGCCTGACCAGCTCGAGGTCGTGCCACGACTGCGTGAGCATGTCGCCCCCGGTGGGGTGCTGGCCTTCCAGGTCCCCGACAACCACCAGGAGCCGAGCCACGTCCTGCTTCGAGAGCTCGCCTCGCAGGACCCCTACGCGGAGCATGCCGCTGGGCTGGCGGAGGCGCGCGGTGTCTCACCCCGCACCTACCTCGAGCTGCTCGTCGACGACGCCTGGGAGCTCGACGTCTGGGGCACCACCTACCTCCACCTGCTCCCGGGGGAGGACCCGGTGTTCCGGTGGATCTCCGGGACCGGCGCGCGTCCGGTGCTCGAGGCGCTCCCGGAGGGCCTGCGCGGTCGCTTCGTGGAGGACTACAAGGCGGCGTTGCGCTCGGCGTACCCGAGGGAGGGGTACGGGACGGTGCTTCCGTTCCCGAGGACCTTCGTCGTCGCGAAGCGGCGCTAGGGCTTCGGTGCGTCGCGGAAGAGGGTCGGCTCGGCCTCGAGGTTGGAGAGCCCGTTCCAGGCGAGGTTGACGACGTGGGCGGCGACGATGTCCTTCGTCGGCCGGCGCGCATGGAGCCACCACTGGCCTGTCGTGGAGACCATGCCGACGAGCATCTGGGCGTACATCGGCGCCAGCCTGGCCTCGTACCCGCGTCGTTTGAACTCTCCGACGAGGATGTCCTCGACGCGGCTGGCGACGTCACCGATGATGCTCACGTAGGACCCGGTCGGCGAGCCGACCGGCGCGTCTCGCACCAGGATCCGAAACCCGTCCGAGCTGGTCTCGATGTAGGTGAGCAGGGCGACCGCCGCCGCCTGGAGGAGCTCGCGGGGCCCGCCTGTGGTGAGAGCGGCGCGCATCATGTCGAGGAGCGTGCGGACCTCGCGGTCGACGACCACCGCGTACAGCCCTTCCTTGCCGCCGAAGTGCTCGTACACGACCGGCTTGGACACCGACGCCCGTGAGGCGATCTCCTCGACCGTCGTCCCGTCGACCCCACGGTCGGCGAAGAGCGTCCGAGCGATCGCGATCAGCTGCTCGCGCCGCTCGGCAGCCGTCATCCGTCTGCTGCCCTTGCGCTTGGCGTCCGGGGCGGGGTTCTTGGCCACTCTCGGCATTGTGCCCTACGTGACGTCAGCGCAACCTCGGCGCGCTCCTCGAGGGCGATGCCCGGAATCTCAACGTCCGGTGCATCTCCCGAATGGCGCGAGATTCTCCACTATCCAGGGCCTAAGCAAGCGCTTAGTCACCACCGACATAGCACGTCACAGAACTTCTTCTAGTGCTCTTGTCCAGGTTGTGATCGGGCGTTAACGTCCCGTTCACCTCGCGGTCTCCCCGGTCGTTCCGGGGCATCCCTGGGCCGCGGAACCGATGGGAGACCGATGATGTTCAGACCACTTGTGCTCCGGCTCGTGACCTTGTTCGCGGCCGTGGCCCTGCCCTTGGTGGGCGCGACGGCTCCGACCGCGACCGCCGCCGACAACCCGTACGAGCGGGGCCCTGCCCCGACGGCTTCGAGCGTGCTCGGCAACGGGTCGTTCGCGGTCAGCACCACCTCGGTGTCGCGGCTGAGTGCCTCCGGTTTCGGGGGCGGCACGATCTACTACCCCACGTCCACCAGCGCCGGGACGTTCGGCGGAGTGGTTCTCGCTCCGGGCTTCACGGCGACGTCCGGGTCGTACGCCGGGCTCGCGCGCAGGGTCGCGTCGCACGGCTTCGTCGTGTTCGCGATCGACACGAGCTCGACGCTCGACCAGCCCGCCAGTCGCGGGCGCCAGATCCTCACGGCACTCGACTACCTCACCGAGCGCAGCTCGGTGAGGTCGCGCGTCGACGCCACCCGGCTCGCGGCCTCCGGCCACTCCATGGGCGGCGGCGGCACGTTGGAGGCAGCGAACTCGCGGCCCACCCTCAAGGCGGCCGTCGCGCTCCAGCCGTGGAACACCGACAAGACCTGGCAGGGGATCCGGGTCCCGACGATGATCATCGGTGCCCAGAACGACTCGATCGCCGCCAACAGCTCCCACTCGATCCCGTTCTACAACAGCCTGACCGGGGCACCTGAGCGGGCGTACGGCGAGCTGCGCGGGGAGAGCCACCTCGCCGCCAACACCAACCCCGACTGGCAGGGCCGCCTGATGGTGACCTGGCTCAAGCGCTACGTCGACTCCGACACGCGGTACTCGCAGTTCCTGTGCCCCGCGCCTACCTCGACGGCGCTGTCGGACTATCGGAACTCCTGCCCCGACTGACCTCACGGCGGATCGCAGGAGGAGGCGGCCGGGCATGGTGGACGAAGCACCGTGCCCGGCCGCCTCACATCACGCCCGGGTCGGCGTCACGACCTCGGCCGCGCGGGCTCTGCTTGCGGCATCGCCGCGGCAGGTCGACTCTGGAGGAGACATCCAATCCTCTGAGGAGGTCGCGTCGCATGCATCTCAGCACCCTGGCCAAGTGGAGTCTCGTGGTCGCCGTGGTGGCGGCGTTCGTGATCACCGGGGCCACCATCCTGCTGCTCGTCCGGGGCGGCACCCTCAACAGCAACCCGTGGGAGCCGATCGGGACGGCTCTCGCCATCTTCGGCGCCATCTCGGCACTCGTGATCGGGATCGCCGAGGCCGACATCGGCACCCACCAGACCAAGCGGGACAGCTAACCGCGGACGCGGCGACGCGTCCGCGGCGCTCGAGAGGTCAGGCCGCGGCTCTCGCGGTGGCCTCGACGCGCTTGGCCTCGATCCGGGACGGGACGGGCCACCGCACGTCGCGCACCCAGCCCGCCTTCTCGAGGAGCCAGATGACGCGGGCCGAGATGTCGATCTGACCGGGCAGCACGCCGTGGCGCGCGCAGGTCGGGTCGGCGTGGTGCAGGTTGTGCCAGCTCTCGCCCATCGACGGGATCGCCAGCCACCACACGTTGCCGGAGTGGTCGCGTGACTTGAACGGCGACTCGCCGACCGTGTGGCAGATGGAGTTGATGGACCACGTCACGTGGTGGACGAGGAAGAGCCGGACGAGGGAGCCCCAGAAGAACGCGGTCGCCGCGCCCTGCCAGGACCATGTCGCCAGGCCACCGATCACGGGCGGCAGGGCGAGGGAGATCAGCACCCACATCGGAAAGAGCTTCGACAGCCGGACGATGTCGCGGTCCTTCAGGAGGTCGGGCGCGTACTGGCGCTGAGGAGTCTGCTCGGCGTTGAACATCCATCCCAGGTGCGCGTAGGCCAAGCCCTTGGTGAGCGCGGGCACCGTCTCGCCGTAGCGCCACGGGGAGTGCGGGTCGCCCTCACGGTCGGAGAACTTGTGGTGCTTGCGGTGGTCGGCGACCCAGCGCGTGATCGGTCCCTGGATCGCCAGGCTGGCGGCCACGCCCAGCGCGATCTTGACCCCGCGATTGGGCTTGAACGCCTTGTGGGTGAAGAGGCGGTGCATGCCGACGGTGACGCCGAGGGTGGAGATCACGTAGAAGACCGCCAGCAGGACGAGGTCGAGCGGTCCGAGCCAGCCGCCCCAGGCGACAGGCACCGCGGCCAGGATGGCGAGGATCGGGAGCACGACGAAGATCCCGAGCATGATCTGCTCAGGCTTGCCGGGGGGTGCGCCCTCGGCGCCGAAGCCGGCCTCGTTGTGTAGCGGGGGGGTCTCGGTGCGTACTGACATGTGGAGGTCCTCGTGTTCGACGGCAGTCTCGCGCGAGCGCGGGCGTTTCAACCTACGCGCGCGTAGGTTAAGTCTTGCTGGCGGTACCCGCCTGAGCAACTTTTACGCCCGCTCGGGCGCGGTCGTACGACATTCGAGCCCTCGCCACCTCGCTCTGGTGCTCCTCGGTCCACCGGACCAGCGACTGGATCGTCTCGAGCAGGGTGCACCCCAGCGGCGTCAGCGTGTAGTCCACGCGCGGTGGCACCACCGGGTGGACCGTCCGCTCGACCAGCCCGTCGCGCTCGAGGTGCCGGAGCGTCACCGTGAGCATCCGCTGGCTGATGCCGTCGATGGCCCGCCGGAGCTCGGTGAACCGCATGGTCTGGTTGCCGACCAGGGAGATCACGAGAAGAGACCACTTGTCGGCCACCCGGTCCAGGATCTGGCGGACCTCGCAGTCCTCGCGCGAGTCCCACTGGAAGGCGTCGTACGGGACGGTGTCGTCGCAGTGCGTCGGTTCTTCTGAAGTGCCTTCTTCCATAAGTCCTCATGGTTCCTCACGATGGGCTCAGTGACAAGAAGTAACCACACGAGGAGCACGTCATGCACGAACGCGTCCCCACCGAGCACACCGCCGCGCAACCCTCTCGATCGAGGGCGCGCGCCCGCGACGCGGCGATGCTGGCCGTCCTGTGCGGCGCCATCTTCCTCGAGGGGATCGACCTGTCGATGACGGCTGTCGCCCTGCCGTCCATCCGGGCAGACCTCGACATGTCGACCACCGGGCTGCAGTGGGTCGTCAGCGCGTACGCCCTCGGCTACGGCGGTTTCGTCCTGCTCGGGGGGCGCGCGAGCGACGTCCTCGGGCGCCGGCGGACCTTCCTCACCTGGTTGGTCGTCTTCCTCCTCTTCTCCGGATTGGGAGGTGTGGCGGTCGACGGGTGGATGCTTGTGGTCTCCCGCTTCGTGACCGGAGTCGCGGCCGGCTTCCTCACCCCGGCCGGTCTGGCGCTCGTGACCACGACCTTCGCTGAGGGGCCGCGTCGTGACCGCGCCCTCTTGATCTACTCCGGGGCCGCCGCCGGCGGCTTCTCCCTCGGGATGATGGCGGGTGGCCTGCTCACCGCGATCGACTGGCGGTGGGTCTTCTTCGCGCCGGTCATCATGTCGGCCGTGCTGCTCGCCGGGGCCGTCGCGCTCGTCCCACGCGACGAGCGCGGCGACGGGTCCGCGCGGGAGCGGTTCGACGTGAGGGGGACTCTCACCCTCACCTCGGCGATGCTGCTCGTCGTGCTGGCGCTGGTGCAGTCGCCGCAGGCGCCTGCGCTCAGGACGGTGGCGGTCGGCGTGCTGGGCCTCGCGCTGCTCGGTCTCTTCGTCGCCCTCGAACGGCGGGCGCCGGCGCCGGTCGTACGGCTCGGCATCCTCCGGTCCGGGCGCCTGGTCCGCGCCAACCTCGCGGCGCTGCTGCTCGTCGGCGCGTTCGTCGGGTTCCAGTTCGTGATGGTGCTGTACCTGCAGGAGCTGCGGGGATGGTCGGAGGTCGAGACCGGGATGGCGATGGCGGTGCTCGGCCTCGACGCCGTGCTGGCCCCGACCGTCACGCCGCTGCTCGTGGCGCGTTGGGGCAACACGGTGGTCTTCCTCAGCGGGTTCGTGGTCGCCGCCGTCGCCTACGCGTCGCTGCTCCGGCTCGGGGCGGACTGGTCATACGCGGCACTGCTGCCCTCCTTCGTCCTGGTGAGCATCGCGTTCGCGCTGGCGTACGGGCCGCTCACGATCGAGGCGACGAACGGGGTCGCTGCGCACGAGCAGGGCCTTGCCGGCGGGTTGCTGTCGACGTCCTTCCAGTTCGGGTCGGCGTTGGGGCTCGCCGCGGTCGCGGTGGTCCTGGCTGCCGTGTCCGGTCCCGCGGCGACGATCGGGCTCGACGGCTTCCGGGCCGCGCTGCTCGTCCCGGTGGTGACCGCGCTCCTCGGGGTCGCGGTGAGCACGGTGACCCTGCGTCGGGAGTCGGGCCTGCGACGGGACTGAGGAGGTCCGGCGTCCGGCTCGGTGTGTGCAGGGGCCCGTTGGTTCCGTACGCTGGGGGCGGATGATCCCCGGTTGGTCTGTCGGCAGGGCCCGCCGCACTTTGAATGCGGATCAAGCGACGTAGGTTCGACTCCTACCCGGGGAGCTCATCCGCCCGAGTCGTCGGTACGAGAGGAACCCGTGAGCGAGCAGGCTCCGACCATCGTGATGGTGCTGGCCGCCGGTGGCGGCACCCGGATGCGGTCCAAGACCATGAAGGTCCTCCACCCCCTCGCCGGGCGAACGTTGCTCGGTCATGCGCTCCACGCCGCCCGAGGGATCTCCCCGGAGCATGTGGTCGCGGTGATCGGCAACCAGCGTGAACAGGTCGCGGAGCACCTCGCCCAGGTCGATCCCGACGTGATCCAGGCCGTGCAGGAGGAGCAGCTCGGCACGGGCCACGCCGTCGCGGTCGGGCTGGCCTCCCTCGGCGACGAGGCGGTCGGCAGCGTGGTCGTGCTGTACGGCGACGTGCCGTTGCTGGAGCCCGAGACGCTCGAGCGCTTCGTGGAGGACCACCGGCAGCACGGCCGTACCCTCAGCGTCCTCACGGCGAAGGTCGCGAACCCCCACGGCTACGGTCGCGTCGTCCGCGGCGCCGACGGCGGCGTCGTCGAGATCGTCGAGGAGCGCGACGCCACCGACGAGCAGCGCAGGATCGACGAGATCAACTCCGGCATCCTCGCCTTCGATCTCGCATGGGCGCGCGAGGCGCTGCGGACGCTCGGCAACGACAACGCCCAGGGCGAGTACTACCTCACCGACCTCATCGGTCTCGCCGTCGCCGAAGGCCGCGAGGTCGGCGCGTACGAGATCGCCGACGCCGTGCAGACCGAGGGTGTCAACACCCGCGTCCAGCTCGCCCGTCTCGCCGCCGAGGCCAACCGCCGCATCGTCGAGCGCCACATGCTCGCCGGGGTGAGCGTGGTCGACCCGGCGACGACCTGGATCGACGTCGACGTCTCGATCGGGCCCGACACCACGATCCTGCCCGGCACCCAGATCCTCGGCGCGACGAGCATCGGCGAAGACGCCCTGATCGGTCCCGACTGCACGCTTCAGGACATGGAGATCGGTGACGGCGCCAGCGTGGTCCGCACCCACGCCTCGCTGTCGGTGATCGAGGCGGAGGCGACCGTGGGTCCGTTCAGCTACCTCCGCCCGGGCACGACGGTGGGCGCCGGCGGCAAGCTCGGTGCGTTCGTCGAGGCCAAGAACACCCGACTGGCTCCCGGCGCGAAGGTCCCTCACCTCTCGTACGTCGGTGACGGCGACATCGGAGAGGGCGCCAACATCGGCGCGGGCTCGATCTTTGCCAACTACGACGGCGTCAAGAAGAACCGCACGACCATCGGCGCTCACGCCCGCATCTCGTGCAACAACACGTTCGTCGCCCCGGTGAGCGTCGGTGAGGGCGCCTTCACCGGTGCGGGAGCGACGATCCGCGAGGACGTTCCGCCAGGGGCACTTGCGGTGTCGGCTGGATCACAGAGGACGATAGAAGGGTGGGTCGCGAGGAAACGCCCCGGGACCCCAGCCGCCGAGGCGGCCGCCCGTGCGGCCGCCGGCGACCAGAGCGACGACGCCCAGGAGAGTCCCACGTGACCGGCATCAAGCGCACCACCGAGAAGAACCTCATGCTCTTCTCGGGTCGAGCCCACCCCGCTCTCGCCGAGGAGGTCGCCAAGGAGGTCGGCACCTCGCTCGTCCCGACGTCGGTGTACGACTTCGCCAACGGCGAGATCTACGTGCGATACCAGGAATCCGTACGCGGCTCGGACGCGTTCGTGATCCAGAGCCACTCCGCGCCGATCAACGAGGCGATCATGGAGCAGCTCATCATGGTCGACGCCCTCAAGCGGGCCTCGGCCAAGCGGATCACGGTCATCCAGCCGTTCTACGGATACGCCCGACAGGACAAGAAGCACCGCGGTCGCGAGCCCATCTCCGCGCGCCTCATGGCCGACCTGTTCCTCACCGCCGGCGCCGACCGTCTGATGGTCGTCGACCTCCACACCGCTCAGATCCAGGGCTTCTTCGACGGCCCGGTCGACCACCTGATGGCGATGCCGATCCTCACCGAGTACGTCCTCGAGCGCTACGGCGACAAGCGGCTCGCCGTCGTGTCGCCGGATGCGGGCCGCATCAAGGTGGCCGAGAACTGGGCCGAGAAGCTCGGCGGCGTGCCGCTGGCGTTCATCCACAAGACGCGCGACATCGACCGTCCGAACGCGTCGATCGCCAACCGCGTCGTCGGTGAGGTCGAGGGTCGCACCTGCGTCCTGGTCGACGACCTCATCGACACCGGCGGCACCATCGTCCAGGCGTGCGAGGCGCTGATGAACGCCGGAGCCGCCGACGTCGTCATCGCGGCGACCCACGCCGTCTTCTCGGGGCCGGCGGTCGAGCGACTCGCAAGCTGTTCGGCAGCCGAGGTGATCATCACCGACACGCTGCCGCTGTCCGAGGACAAGCGGTTCGACAAGCTGACCGAGCTCTCCATCGCGCCGCTGCTCGGGAAGGCCATCCGTGAGGTCTTCGAGGACGGGTCCGTCACGAGCCTGTTCGACGGCAAGGCCTGAGCCTCCGCCGTACCCGTCTCGAAGCCCGCTTCGACAGCCTTGCCTCCGCCCTTGTATGATGGGGAAGTTGCCTCGGCGAGGGTTGGCTTTCCGTCAGCCGTGATCGACTTGGTGTCTTGGACTCAGTGCGCGATGCGGCCGTCCGAAAGACCACCGTCGCCGAGGCGCGACCCGCACGAAGACCCCGCTTTTAAGGAGCAGTTCCGCCGTGTCCGAGATCAAGATCAAGGCTGAGACGCGTACCGAGTTCGGCAAGGGCGCCGCTCGCCGTATCCGTCGCGACAACAAGGTTCCTGCCGTCCTCTACGGCCACGGCATCGATCCGATCCACGTGATGCTGCCAGGCCACGACCTCATGCTGGCGCTCAAGCAGCCCAACGCGCTGCTGTCGGTCGACGTCGACGGGGACGCCCAGCTGGTCCTCCCCAAGCAGGTCCAGCGCGACCCGATCAAGGGCTTCATCGAGCACGCCGACCTCCTGGTCGTCCGCAAGGGCGAGAAGGTCACCGTCGACATCCCGATCGTCGTCACCGGCGAGTCGGTGAGCGGTTCGATGGTCGTCACCGAGAACTCCTCGGTCCCCATCGAGGCCGAGGCGACGCACCTGCCCGAGCAGATCGAGGTCTCGGTCGAGGGCCTCGACGCCGGTGCTCAGATCCACGCGTCCGACCTGGATCTGGCCAAGGGCTCGTCGCTGGCCGTCGACGGCGATCTGCTGATCGTCAACATCGTGGCCGAGCCCACCGCGGCGCAGGTCGAGGCCGAGCTGGAGGAGGCCGAGGCCGAGGCCGGCATCGAGCGTGACGAGTCGCAGGCCGAGGCCGCCGAGGCCGCCGAGGCCGAGCAGACCGAGGCCGCACCCGCCGAGTGATCCTGGGACGGATCTTCCGAGCCCCGGCTCACCGACGCGAGCAGGAGAACGACGACGCCATGACGGAATCGCCATGGCTCGTCGTCGGCCTGGGCAACCCCGGACCCGGGTACGCCCAGACGCGTCACAACATCGGCTACATGGTCGCCGACGCCCTCGCTGAGAGAGCGGGTGGCCGCTGGAAGTCGCACAAGCCCACGCGCGCGGACGTCGTGGAGGGTCGCCTCGGCGGCCCTTCCGGCGTCCGCGTCGTGCTCGGCCGCTCACGCGGCTACATGAACGAGAGCGGCGGTGCCGTCAAGGCGTTGGCGACGTTCTACAAGGTGCCGTCCGAGCAGCTCGTCGTGGTCTACGACGAGCTCGACCTCCCGTACGAGACCATGCGCGTCAAGCTGGGCGGCGGGGACAACGGCCACAACGGGCTGAAGTCCATCCGCGCGTCGCTGGGCACCGGCGACTACTACAAGGTGCGGGTGGGCATCGGTCGTCCGCCCGGTCGCCAGAGCCCTGCCGACTACGTGCTCAAGCCGTTCTCGAGCACGGAGCGCAAGGAGCTGCCGCTGGTCGTCGAGACCGCGGCGGACGCCGTCGAGACACTGCTCACCTCGGGCCTCGAGGTCGCACAGCGCGAGTTCAACAGCTGATCGCCGCGGGCGAGGCGACTCCCAGCGCCGCGGCGATCCTCTCGCGATAGGCCGCGACGGAGAACCGCGCCCGTGCCTCGGCCTCACCCGCCTCGGCCACCTCGGCGGCCCACGTCGGATCAGCCAGGAAGCGTTCGACCGCGTCGGCGAGGTCCTCGGCATCGCCAGGCTCCGCCAGCAGGCCGGTCTCCCCGTCCTCGACGATCTCCATCAGGCCCTGGACACCGGACGCGACGAGCGGCCGCCGGGCACGCAGCGCCTCGACGGCGGTGTTGCCGAAGGGCTCGACGCGCGACGGCACGAGGACGACGTCTGCCGCCGCCAGCACGGGCCAGGTCGGGGACACGTATCCGTGCAGCGTCACGGCACCCTCCAACGGCGTCTGTGCGGCCCGGGCCCGGAGCTCGCGCTCGAACCACTCGTAGCCAGGGAACACCGAGCCGCAGACGTCGAGCGTCACGTCGTGGCCGCGCTGCCGCAGCAGCGCCGTGGCATCGAGAGCGACATCGACCCCCTTGCGAGGGGACACCCGTGCGACGACGACGAGCCTGGCCGGATCTCCCGGTCGACGGGCCCGGGGAGGCTCGGGCCTCGTGTCAGGCCCGGGAACACCGTTGTGGACCACCACGATCCGGCGGCGCAGCAGGCCCGCACGGCGCGTCAGCGCAGCGGCCGACGCGTTGCTGTTGACGACGATCGACCCGGCGAGCAGGTTCGGTGCGGCGAGAGCGGCGAGCACGACGGCGTTGCCCTCGTCCTCGGCCTCGTGGACGTGGCAGACCGTCCGGACGCCGCGCAGACGGGCCGCGAGCAACCACCAGGGGATGGTGACGGTGTTGACGAGGACGACGTCGACCTGTGACGGGTCGCACGCCCGGAGGAGTCGGGGAAACGCCCGGAGGAGGGACAGCAGGAGCCCGAGCAGTCCGACCGGAGACAGCAGACTCTTGCGGAGCACCGGGAACGACACGACGTCGACGGTGGCACCTCGCTCTCGCAACCGTTCGACGAGCGGCCCGTCCTCCGGAACCACCGTGCGGACCTGGCCGCCACGCTCCACGATCGCCGACACGCTCTCCAGGAGCTGGAGATCAGATCCGTAGACGTCGGCGGACGGGTGGGCAACAAGCACGGATCGGTGGGTGCGCAACGATTCCTCCTGGCCGGCTGGGCTCCGAGACGATCGTAGGGCGGCGTGCAGAGGGACCTTCACCGGCCCGGGGCGGTGATCTCGGCCATCTCCGGGGCAGACTCCGGCGGCGTACGGACCTGGTTGAAGACGAACGTGCGGTAGGCCCAGAAGCGGAACGCGGTGCCGAGCGCCAGGCCGACGACATTCGCGGAGATGTTGTCGGCCAGCGGGCTCGTCAGGTCGAGGAGGTAGTGCGACACAGCGAGACAGCCCAGGGCGATCGCCATGCCGATCCCGTTGAAGACGAAGAACAGGCTGTACTCACGGAGTCGGCTGGCCCGAGCGCGGTGCCGCCACGTGAGCGTGCGGTTGCCGAAGTAGGTCACGAGCGTGGCGACGAACACGGAGATCGCTTTGGCGGTCAACGGCTTGTCCTCAAGCAGCCCAGGACCCGCGTACCGCAGGAGGTTGAACACCGAGACGTCGACGACGTACCCGGTCAGGCCGACAGCGCCGAACGTCGCCAGCTCGTGAGCGAGACGTCGGGCGCGCGAGCGCTCGAGAACCGAAGTCATCCGTCCACCGTAGGCCGAGGAGAGGTCGCGTCTGACCGGGTTGTCCCAAGACGAGATGCGACGCGCACCACGGGCCGGGATCGTGCGATCGTCCGCCCGACCGCCGCTCAGTTGATAGCGTCGCAACCTCGTACACGCCTCAGCCAGACGGGGATCATCCATCATGTCCACGGACACCTCGCGAGCTCCGCGCACGCTCGTCATCGTCCCGACCTACAACGAGGCGGACAACGTCGTGGGTGCGGTCAGCGGTATCCGGCGCTGCGTGCCGACCGCGGACGTCCTCGTCGCCGACGACGCCTCGCCCGACGGCACTGGTGAGATCGCTGACCGTCTCGCCGGCGAAGACACCCAGGTGTTCGTGCTCCACCGAGCCGGCAAGGAGGGGCTCGGCGCCGCTTACCTGGCCGGGTTCGCGTGGGCGTTCGAGCGCGACTACGACGTGGTCGTGGAGATGGATGCCGACGGCTCGCACCGGCCGCAGGACCTCCCCGGGTTGCTTGCCGGGCTGCGGTCCGCCGACGTGGCGCTCGGCTCACGCTGGGTGCCGGGGGGTGGTGTCGTCAACTGGCCGTGGCACCGACGGCTGCTCTCGCGCGGAGGCAGCCTCTATGCCCGTCTTGCGCTCGGTCTCCCCGTCCGCGACGCGACCGGCGGGTTCCGCGCGTACGACGCGAAAGTGCTGGAGAGGCTGGTCGCCGAGCCCGTCGACAGCCAGGGCTACTGCTTCCAGATCGATCTCGCCTGGCGCGCGGTGCGAGGCGGCTTCACTCTGCAGGAGATTCCGATCACCTTCGTGGAGCGCGAACGGGGTGAGTCCAAGATGACCGGCGGAATCGTGGTGGAGGCCGTACGGAAGGTCACCCGCTGGGGCGTCGAGTCTCGTGTGCAGCGGCTGCGTTCGCGGTCAACCGGTAGCGACGGGCAAGCGTCGGCTCCCAGCGCGGGACGGGCTTCGTGACCACCGCGACCAGGACGGTCAAGGAGGCTCTCGACGCGCTCCGGCGGGCGCAGAAGCCGGCCAAGGGCACCGCCGCCTACTCGCGGCACGTCAACAGACCTCTCGGTCGGCAGGTGGCCGCGGTCGTCAGCACGGTCGGGATGACGCCCAACCAGGCGACGGCGATCAGCGCCTCCCTGTCCACCGCCGCGATCGCTCTGCTGGCGCTGACCGAGCCCACCGTGGTGACCGCCTGCGCGATCGCGGTCCTCCTGGCCCTCGGCTACGTCATGGACTCCGTCGACGGACAGCTGGCCCGGTTGGCGGGGGCCGGCTCGCGCAGCGGCGAGTGGCTCGACCACATGATCGACTGCATCAAGACGAGCACGCTCCACCTGGCGGTCCTGATCTCCTGGTTCCGGTGGCCGACGTACGACGAGGCCGGCTGGCTGTTGGTCCCGGTGGCGTACGAGGTCGTGGCGGTCGTCACCTTCTTCGGCCTGATTTTGGTCCCGACCCTCCGGCCGGCAGGGTCACGTGGGTCGACGATCGACGTCGACCGCGAGGAGCACCCGGCGCGCCGCTGGTTGCTGCTCCCGACCGACTACGGGGTCCTCTGTCTCGTCTTCGTGCTGCTCGCCTGGGGGCCGGCGTTCACCGCCGTCTACACCGCGCTCATGCTCGCCAACGCGGCAGCGCTCGCGGCAGCGCTCGTCAAGTGGTGGCGCGAGCTCCGCGCGCTGGACCGGGCCTCCGGGGGCCCACGATGAGGATCGCCCTGCTGGGCACCCGCGGCGTCCCGGCGCAGTACGGAGGGTTCGAGACCGCCGTGGAGGAGGTCGGCCGACGTCTCGTCGACCGAGGACACGAGGTCACGGTCTACTGCCGGGGGAGCGGAGGCGCGGACAGCTACCGCGGTATGACCCTGGTGCACCTGCCCGCGGCCCGGCGCAAGGCGTTGGAGACCTTGTCGCACACCGCGCTCTCGGTCGGCCACGTCTCGCTCGGCCGTGCACGCTACGACGCCGCGGTGGTCTTCAACGCCGCCAACGCCCCGTTCCTGCCAGCTCTGCGCCTCCGGGGCATCCCCACCGCGCTCCATGCCGACGGGTTGGAGTGGAAGCGCGCCAAGTGGGGCGGCGCCGGCAAGCGCTACTACCGTGCGGCGGAGGCGCTGTCGGTGCGCTGGGCCGACGCTGTGATCGCGGACGCGCAGGGAATCGCCGACTACTACGAGGACGAGTTCGGTCTGCCGACCGAGCTGCTGGCGTACGGCGCACCCATCCTTCGAGACCCACCCGCGGACAGGCTCGCCGACCTCGGGCTGGAGCCCGGGGGATACCACCTCGTCGTGGCCCGGTTCGAGCCGGAGAACCATGTCTCCGAGATCGTCGACGGTGCCGTGAGATCCGGTGCCAGGTTGCCGGTGGTCGTCGTGGGGTCAGCGCCGTACGCCGACGACTACACGGCTCGGGTCGAGGGTCTCGCGGCGCGCGAGCACAGCGGGGTGAGGCTGGTCGGCGGCGTGTGGGACCAGGAGCTGCTCGACCAGCTCTATGCGCACGCCCTGCTCTACGTCCACGGTCACTCGGTCGGCGGGACCAATCCGTCGCTCCTGCGTGCGATGGGCGCCGGCACGGCCGTCGCGGCCTACGACGTGTCCTTCAACGTCGGCGTGCTCGGTGGTGACGATCTCGTGTTCCGCGATGAGGAGGGCGTCGCCTCCTGCCTCGAGCGCGCGGAGGCCGACCCGGCAGAGATGAGGGCGGCGGGCCGGCGCCTCCAGGACCGCGCAGCGGAGCTCTACCGCTGGGACGACGTCGCCGAGGGCTACGAGAAGCTCCTCGAGAAGATCGCGGGCGGGCACTCGACCCGGGGCGTCGCCTCGGGACGCCGCCGAGGATGACGCGGGACGTCGCTCAGCGCAACGCGCGCCGGGCGTGGAGGTAGCCCTCCCACGATCCGCGCGCAGCGGACAGGAGCGGTCCCGGGCCACGCTCGAGGAACTGACGTCGCCCGCCGCGCAGGACCACGTCCCGCGCGTACGAGGGCGCCGTGGAGATCCACCCGCGGATCTCGTCGGCGGTCAGGTGCTTCGACGCGAACAGCAACCGGTTGCGGCAGTTGTAGCGGTAGTAGAGGTCGGACTTCGCACGTCCGCCCCCCTGGGTGCCGCCGACGTCGTGGACGACCTCGAGGTCACGCCTGACCACGACGCGGCCGCCCCCCGTCACGCAGCGATAGCTCAGATCGACGTCCTCCCAGTACATGAAGTAGTCGTCGTCGAACCCCCCGAGCCGCTCCCACAGTGGCCGCGACACGGCAAGGCACGCGCCGCTCAGCCAGGGATGCGACGCCTGTTCGATCCGTACGCCCGCGGTGCGGGTGGTGCCCTCGGCGACGAGGATGTCGCCGCCTTCCGACCACGTCGACCCGTCAGGGCGCACGATGCGCGGCGCGACGATCGCGGCCTGGTCGGCTCGGACGGCGTCGGCCAGGTGAGACAGGGTGCGGGCGGGGGCGGACGCGTCCGGGTTGAGCAGGACCAGCGTGGCGACTGTTTCGTCGAGGGCGGCGACCGCGGCGTTGACGGCGCTGCCGAAGCCGGGATTGCCGGCGAGGGGGACCAGCTGCCAGCCTCGGTCGGCGCAGAGAGCGGCCACCGCGTCGCGGTTGCCTGCCGACGAGTAGCTGTCGGCGACGACGACGTGCAGGCCCTCGTCCTGAGCCTGCCGCAGCGCCTCGTTCGTCGCGAGGAGGCGGTGCGATGCGTAGTTCACCGTCACGATGGCGGTCGTCGCGGTCACGCTCCTCCTCGAGTCTCGAGACCGGTCGGGTCCGCGTCATCGTAGACGTGACGATAGCCTCGGTGCTCCGAAACGGCGGACATCGCTCCGCGGCCACGTTAGCCTCGAGAGGCTCAGAGCATCGGGGCGACGAGGAGCGAGGGACGGTTCGGTGAGCGAGAACGCGGAGGGACGGCGGCGCCTGGTCGTGGTCGTCGGAGTGGGCGTCGTCACGGCTGTCGTTCTCCTGGTCGTGGCGGTGCTCGTGCTCGGCGACGACGAGCCGGAGGCCGGGACACGGGGCGAGAAGGCCGAGCCGACGGCGACCGCCGGAGCAGCGTCGACGACTGGGGCCGAGGAGTCGTCGGGCGACACACCGGCACCCGACGACGGCGGCTCCGCGCCCTCGGCGGACGAGCCCGGCTCCGATCCCGGCACGTCCGTGTCCGACGGCTCGGACGGGCTCTATCCGGGGACCTTGAAGCCGGTTCCGATGAGCGAGTCTGCCGACATGGGAGACGGAGTCACGGCGACGGTTGTTCGTCTGAAGGACGTCCGTGCTTCGGCCCAAGGCGCTGGTGAGGTGGAGGGACCCGGCGTCGTGGTGGTCGTCCGCGTGACGAACGACAGCCGCAAGCCGGTCCAGCTCGGCGACGCGGTCGTGAACCTGAACGTGGGCCGCCAGAACCAGCCGGCCTCGCCGGTGCTCGGTGACAAGCGGACCCGACCCTTCGACGGGAGCCTCGCGGTCGGCGGGTCGGCGACCGGTCGCTACGTCTTCCAGCTCCCGAAGCCCGACGCGCGACGCGCGGTCGTGAGCGTCAGCTACTCCGGCGACGCCGACATCGTGGCGTTCAGAGGTGTCATGCCCTGACCTCGGCGATGTCCCGAACGCGACATCGCAAAACGAACAACCTGCTGATCGTGACTCCTGCTCGGACTAGGTTGTCACCGTTCGACCACCCTTTCTCGGAGGCCTTCATGCGTCGCCAGTCCACCCTTCGCCGGTTCGGTGCCGTCGGTGCTGCCACCGCGCTCACCGTGGCGCTCCTCGGCGCGGTCACCGCGCCAGCGCCGGCCGACTCCGCACCGTCCGATCCCGCGACGCCGGTCACCGTCACCGCGGACGGGCTGCCCACCGTCCAGATCAACGGGGTGGTGTGGGACCAGGAGGTCGTCGGCAACACGGTCTACGCCGTCGGCAACTTCACGCAGGCGCGGCCTGCGGGGTCGCCCGCAGGCCAGAACGTCGTGACTCGCAACTACATGCTGGCCTTCGACATCAGGACGGGTGCGCTGATCTCCAGCTTCAACCCCAACCTGAACGGACAGGCGCTGGCCGTCACGGCCTCGCCCGATGGCTCTCGTCTCTACATCGGCGGTTCGTTCACCCAGGTGAGCGGGCAGAACCGCTACCGGATCGCCGCGTTCGACACGGCCACCGGCGCTCTTGTCCCGGGTTTCAACACCGGCACGGACTCGCAGGTGCGCGCTCTCGTCGCGACCAACGACACCGTCTACGCGGGTGGCATCTTCTCCCGCGCCGGAAACGAGAGCCGCACCCGGCTCGCAGCCTTCGCCGCCTCGAACGCGGCGGTGCGGCCATGGGCGCCCGCGGCAGACCATCGCGTCAACGCCCTGACGATCACGCCCGACGGGTCCCGAGTCGTGATCGGCGGGCACTTCGGCAACGTCAACGGTGCCCAGGCCCGCGGCCTTGCCGCCGTCGACCCGACGTCCGGCGCGACTCTCGGGTGGCCGATGAACCAGGTCGTGAAGAACACCGGCGACGGCGCCGCGATCCTCAGCCTCGCCACCGACGAGGACGGCGTCTACGGCAGCGGCTACGACTACTACGGCAGTGGCGGGTTCGAGGGCACGTTCCGAGCCAGCTCGACCGGCCAGATCACGTGGCTCGACGACTGCCACGGTGACACGTACTCGGTGTACCCGGCGAAGGAGGCGGTGTACGCCGCCGGCCACAAGCACTACTGCGGCAACATCGGTGGATTCGCCCAGACGGAGCCGTGGGACTTCTACCAGGCGACGGCGCTCTCGAAGCAGGCCACGGGCGTCGTGTCGCGCGACACGATGGGCTACCCGAGCTTCCACAACAACCCGTCCCCGACACTGCTCGACTGGTTCCCGACGATCGACGTCGGCTCGTTCACGGGACAGAGCCAGGCGGCCTGGAGCGTGACCGGCAACGACGACTACATGGTCTACGGCGGGGAGTTCCCGAAGGTCAACAACGTCGCGCAGCAGGGCCTCGTACGCTTCGCCAAGCGGTCGCTCGCGCCGAACAACGTCGGACCCAGCGCGTCGCCCAGCCTGACCCCGACGGTGACCTCGAAGGCGCCGGGCACCGCGCAGGTCTCCTGGCAGGCCGCGACCGATCCCGACAGCGGAAGCCTCACCTACCGCGTCTATCGCAACGGCAACACGACCACCCCGGTGTACGAGGTGACGCAGGGCTCCAACTTCTACCACCGGCCGACCCTCACCTTCGTGGACACCGGACTCACGGCCGGCCAGACCTCCACCTACCGCGTGCGGGTCACCGACCCTGACAACAACGTCAGCTGGAGCGGCAACGGGTCCACCTCGGTGCTCGGCAGCGGCGGTACCCCGTACGGCCCCTACGCCCGAGCCGTCCTCGGCAGCAAGCCCACCTTGTACTACCGGCTCGACGAGGCCTCGGGCACCAGCGTCCAGGACTGGGGCGGCACGGACAACGGGACTGCGGGCTCGGGCGTGACACGCGGCGTCTCGGGTGCGGTGTCTCCGGGCACCGCGTCGAGCCTCAACGGAAGCACCAGCGGGCGCATCAACTCCAACGAGCTGAGGTTCGCGCCCAACGCCTTCACGATCGAGGGCTGGTTCCGTACCAGCTCGATCTTGGGTGGCAGGATCGCCGGCTTCGGCAGCTCAAAGACCGGCAACTCCTCGACGCACGACCGTCTTCTCTACATCAACGGCAGCGGTCGAGTGACGTTCGGTGTCAACCCCGGCGAGATCCGGACGGTGCAGTCGGGCAACGGCTACAACGACGACACGTGGCACCACTTCGCGGCGAGCCTGGACAAGTCGGGCATGAAGCTCTATCTCGACGGCACGATGGTCGGGCAGCGCACGGACACGCAGTGGGGCCAGGCCTACCTCGGCTACTGGCGCATCGGGAGCGACCAGCTCTCGAGCAGCTGGCCGAACCGCGGCACGTCCAACAACCTGAGCGGGCGCATCGACGAGGTCGCTGTCTATCCGCGGGCCCTGCCGGCCGGAGAGATCGCGGCTCACCACCTCACCGGGACGACGGGCGAGGCGCAGAACCTTCCGCCGACCGCGTCGTTCACGTCGTCGACCGACAACCTGTCGGCGTCGTTCGACGCGTCGGGGTCGTCCGATCCGGACGGGGAGATCGCGTCCTACGCGTGGACCTTCGGTGACGGGACGACGGCCACCGGTGCGTCGCCGCAGAAGACGTACGCCTCGGCGGGGACCTACGCGGTCAAGCTGACGGTGACCGACGACGACGGAGCGACGGCGTCGGTCACGCAGAGCGTCACGGTGACTGCACCACCGGTCAACCAGGCTCCCACCGCGTCGTTCACGTCGTCGACCGACAACCTGTCGGCGTCGTTCGACGCGTCGGGGTCGTCCGATCCGGACGGGGAGATCGCGTCCTACGCGTGGACGTTCGGTGACGGGACGACGGCCACCGGTGCGTCGCCGCAGAAGACGTACGCCTCGGCGGGGACCTATGCGGTCAAGCTGACGGTGACCGACGACGACGGTGCGACGGGATCGGTCACCCGCAACGTGACCGTCAGCCTCCCGCCGCCCGATGCGGTCATCGCGCAGGACACCTTCGGGCGCACCGCGACCAACGGATTCGGGACGGCAGACGTCGGTGGTTCCTGGTCGACCACCTGGCTGGCCAGCAACTACTCGGTCGCCGACGGGGTCGGCCGCCTCCAGATGCACGTTGCCGGAGGCACGTCGACCGCATGGCTGAGCTCCGTCAGCGGGACGTCGACGGAGCTGACGGCCGAGGTCCGCGCCGAGAAGGTTCTCACCGGCTCGGGGATCTTCGCCTGGTTCGGGGTCCGTGGTTCGGTCAACGACGGCTACCGGGTGCGCCTGAGACTTCAGCCCGATGGGCAGGTCGTCGTGTCGCCGAGCCGTTTCGTCGGCGCAGCCGAGTCGCTGCTCGCGAGCACCGTGGCCCCCGGTCTCTCCTACCAGCTCGGCGACGTCCTGAAGGTCAAGGTGCAAGCGGTCGGCACCTCACCGACGACGGTCCGCGCCAAGGTGTGGAAGACCGGGGAGGCGGAGCCGGCATCGTGGACGGCCTCGGCGACGGACTCCACCGCTGCGCTGCAGGCAGCGGGTGGAGTCGGCGTCTCCGGATACCTGGGAGGCTCGGCGACGAACGCGCCTCAGGCGCTCGTCTACGACAACCTGCTCGCCAAGGTCATCGACTGACGTGCCGTCTCGGCCCACGGTAGCCATCGCCGTACTCACGTTCCGGCGCCCTGAGGACATCGAGGCGAGCCTGCCGCGGCTGGTCGCGCAGGTTGCCTCGTACCCGGGGCACGCCTACGTGCAGGTCATCGACAACGACCCGTCGGCGAGTGCTCGCGACGTCGTAGGTTCCTTCCCGGGCGACGTCGTCCGCTACGCGCACGAGCCGACGCCGGGCATCGCCGCCGCGCGGAACCGAGCGCTCGCCGAGGTCGACGACGCCGACCTGCTCGTCTTCATCGACGACGACGAGCGTCCCGGCGACGGTTGGTTGGACGCGCTCGTGCGGACGTACGAAGACCATCCTGGTGTCCTGGGCGTGGTCGGACCGGTCGTCTCAGAGTTCGCGCACGCGCCGGAGCCATGGATCCTCGCAGGCCGCTTCTTCACGCGCCGCCGTCTTCCGACGGGAACCGTCGTCGACGTGGTGGCCACCAACAACCTCCTGCTCGACCTCCGCCTCCTACGGTCCCTCGGCCTGGCGTTCGACAACCGGTTCGGGCTCACCGGCGGATCGGACACCCTCTTCAGTCACGACGCGCGCCTACAGGGCGGGCGATTCGTCTGGTGCGACGAGGCACTGGTGACCGACGTCGTACCGCCGGAGCGTCTGACCCGCGACTGGGTCGTGCGACGCTCCTATCGCAGCGGCAACTCGTGGAGCCGGACCAACCTCGCCGTCTGCGTCGGACCGGGGGCCCGCCTCCGTCAGCGCGCCAGCCTGCTCGCTCAGGGCACGGTGCGCGTCGCTGGAGGGGCGTTGCGCTGGACGGCCGGTCGTCTGACCGGCTCCTTGTCGCAGCGCGCGCAGGGCACCCGCAACATCGCTCGTGGCTCCGGGATGGTGGCAGGCATCCTCGGCCACCGCTACTCGGAGTACGCGCGGGAGGTGCCGCAGGTGAGCGAGCCCTCTCTTGCACGGCCGCGGGTGGCGGTCGTCCTCGGCCACGCGCAGGATCCCGAGGAATGGCGTCGCCGTCACGAGGCCGGCCTCGCGTGGGACGTCACGCCGTACGGGTACGAGAAGGCCCAGCGTTGGTTCGACATGGCGTGGGCACGGTCCCACCCGGAGGGCAGGCTTGGCAGACGCCTCCGCGAGGCCTTCCGTCAACGCCTCGGGTTCGACCTGGTCCACGCTTTCCGCAACCGGCGACTCGTCGCCGACTCAGACGTGGTGTGGACGCACACCGAGCGCGAGCACCTGGCGGTGCTGGCGGTCCAGAGGCTCGAGCGCAAGAGCCGCCGCACCCCGGTGATCGCGCAGACGGTGTGGCTCTGGGACGAGTGGGCGGACCTCCCGGCGTGGCGGCGGCGGCTGTACGCGTCGCTGCTTCGCGGTGCCGGGGTGGAGCTGGTCCTCAGCCGGTGCAACCAGGAGATCTCGCGCCGACGCGTCGCCGGGCGAGAGGTGGTGCTGGTGCCGTTCGGCTCGGCATCGGTCGCGGGGCAGCCGGGTGCCGAGGTCGCGCCGAGCGGGCGCCCCGTGGTCGTCTCGATCGGCAACGACCGGCACCGTGACTGGGAGACCTTGCTCGACGCCGCCCGCAGCCTTCCCGAGGTGGACTTCGCCGTGGCCACCCGGTCACCGCGCGCGACCGGGCTCGACTGGCCGGCGAACGCCACCGTCGCGCCGGTCACGAACGTGTGGGACCTGGCGGCGCTCTACTCGTCCGCGGCCGTGGTGGCGGTCCCTCTGCTCGACAACGCCCACGCGTCCGGTGCCACGGTGTGCATCGAGGCCCTCAGCGCCGGACGGCCTCTGGTGGTGAGCGACGCAGGCGGCATCGCCGACTACGTCGAGGGAGACGCCACGCTGGTTCCTGTGGGCGAGACCGACGCGCTGACCAAGGCGATCATCGACGCGGTGTCAGAGCAGTCCGACGCGGCCGGGGACCGATCGGCTGACCGCGGCCTGACTCAGGACGACTACGTCGGGCGGTACGTGCTGGTGACCCGATGTCTCCTCGAGGGCGCACCGTGGGACCCGCGCATCAGTGCCTTCGCGCCTGTGGGGCCGATCTGAGTCAGACGAACCAGGGTCCGCCTTCGCTGATCGAGTAGTCCAGGTCGCGGGTCCGCTGGCCGATGACCTTGGCAGGGATGCCGCCCACGACGGCGTAGTCGGGAACGTCTCGCGTCACGACGGCGTTGGCGGCCACCACAGCACCCTCGCCGATCCGGACACCCGGGAGGATGGTCGCGCGGAAGCTGATCCATGCGTAGTCACCGACCGTGATCGGACCGCCCTCCGTCCCGAAGTCTGGGTCGTTGTGGTCGTGCTGGAGTGTCCACATCGCGACCTCGCTCGACAGGTTGACGTTGCGCCCGATCGTGATGCCGCGCCGGCCGTCGAGCGTCGCGTCGAACCCGATGACGCTCCCGCCGCCGATGATGATCCCGGCGGGGTACCGAAGGTCGCGCCACCGGTACAGAACCGCGTCTCGGGCTATCTGCAGGCCGAGCAGACGGCGAGCCAGCGACGTGCGCAGTCCACGCAGGGGCAGGCGGCCGAGCGACAGGGTCAGCAACAGCAGCGCGCCGGCCCGAGGAGCCTTCGTCGTGCGCCTCACGCGGCGCACCAGCTCGCCGACGGGGCCCGCTCTCAGCGTCTCGCGAAGGGCACTAACGGACCGGGCGTCGTCACTGGCCACCATGGCCGAAGTCTAGTGGCGAAGCTCGAGCCGACGCCGCGAAAGATCGCGACGGATCCACCAGACGGCCGGCAGGATCTGGCAAACCAACAGGGCTCCCGCGGAAGCGAGGACAGGGCCAGCGGCACCGAGGGGCTCGACGAGCATCCAGGTCAGCGGGACGTTGACGAGGAGCGTCGCGATGATCGGCACGACCTGGAACTGGAACCCCTTGGGGTCGGTCATGTACATCCCGAGGGGATAGTTCGCCGCCTGGGTGAGCACGAGGGCCACGAAGCCGACGGTCAGCAACGGGTCGAGCCGGAGCTTGCCGTCGGTGACGATCTCGGTGAGCAGCGGCAGGGCGAGACACAAGATCGCCGAGAGGACACCTGCTCCCACGACGAACGCTGTCATGATCCCGAACGGGCTCTCGACCGATGACGTCGCTCGCGCACGAGCGAAGTACGGCCACAGGGTGATCCCGGCCGCGATGATCGTCTGCAGCACCAGACCGAAGATCTGGGAGGCGAAGTTGTAGTTGGCGAGCTCTCGGGTCGTGCTGAGGTGCGACAGGAACAACCGGTCCGTCTGCATCGCGATCGGCATCGCCATCGCCATCAGCAGCGCCGGCCAGGCGGTGTGGCCCACCTTGACGTTGCGCACCGAACGCACCCGCGGCGCGTCTCGGAAGGCCTTCCAGACCTGCGGTCGGAGAAACCGTGCGCCGAGGAGGAGGGTGAGTGCCGACGTCACAGAGCCAGCCACGTACGAGACCAGCGCGACGTAGTTGCCGGCGCCGTGGCCCAGGGCGATGAGCGGCAGCAGCCCGATCAGGAACAGCGGTGACGCCAGCCCGAGCACGGCTGTCTGCATCGAGTTCTTGCCGAGCCCGATGAGGATCCGGACACCGAGCCCGAGGGGCAGTGAGAGACCGAACACGGCAAGGCAGAGCATCGCGACGACGTCCCCGCCCGGGAGGAGCGCGCCGCCGAGCAGCGCGGGCCACCAGCCGAGCGAGAGGAACAACAGGCTCAGCACCGCGATGACCACGCCCGAGATGGTCAGGTAGCGGAGTGCGGTCGTCAGCGTCGCCAGCACCTGGCGATCCCTCCGCGGGTCTCGTGACTCCGCGATCACGTTGATGACAACGGCGCCGATCCCGAGGTCGGCGAAGGGCAAGAGGAGCCGGACACCGTTGAGCAGCCCGTACTGCGCGTAGGCCTCCACGCCGAAGTACTGAAGGATCAGTCGGCTG
The DNA here is from genome assembly GCF_019550915.1 of Mumia sp. zg.B17. Classification (GTDB taxonomy): domain Bacteria; phylum Actinomycetota; class Actinomycetes; order Propionibacteriales; family Nocardioidaceae; genus Mumia. The sequence continues at coordinate 4,713 of NZ_JAHWCI010000008.1, read as the reverse complement.
GTGACGATGCCGAGGAGTCCGGAGACAGCCATGACTCCGACACGGGTCCCCGCCGTGCTCAGGGTTGCGCGCCACACGCTCATCTGGTGGTGGAGTCCTCTCGGCGGTGGCGGCGACGGGTGAGCGCCGCGCGGAACGCCTCGCGGTGAAGGTGACCCGCGGTCTTCCAGTCCCGCCCGTCGAGCATCGGGCGGTCGGCAGCTCGCGGACCGCGGACGACGTCGACAGCGGCGGTGATCACCTCGCGGGTCAGCGGGCCGTCGTACCGCAGCACCCAGTCCTCGCCGACCTCCGCGGCCAGTGCGTCGTTCTCCGTGCCACGTGGCACGAGCACCGGCCGGTCGAGCGAGAGCGCCAGGAGCGCGGCGCCCGAGTTGCGCATCTCGGTGTAGGGCAGGACTACGAGCTCTGCTTCTGACACGGTCCGCGCCAGGGTGTCGTCGTCGACATAGGCGAGGTCGAGCCTCACGCGCCCGTCACGCGCGGCCGCTCGTGAGAGTGCGGAGGTGAGGTCGTCGGTGCGGGGCTGGCCGGCGACGACCAGCGACAGGCTGTCGTCGTCGACCTGGCTGAAGACGGCGAGCAGCGCCGGGACGTTCTTGTACTCGCGGATCATCCCGACGTAAGCGAGCCGCCCCGGCGAACGTGGAGGCCGCGGACATCCGGCGAACCAGTCCCGGTAGTGGCCGTGCAGGATCGTCGTGGCGCGGCCCGGCCGAGGGGCGGCGTCGACGGTGTTGATCAGGATCCACCAGTCCGTCCGCGCCCGGATCGCCCGGAGGAGGACCCGCTCCACGGGGCCGCGGTCCTCGTGAGGGCGATGGTTGTGGAGAGTCTGGACGACGGCTGTGCGGCGCAACCAGCACCGAAGGAGCAGCACCACCGCCAGAAGACGGTGCGCGTACGTCCGCGGACGCGTCGACCCACGGAGAAGCAGCTCGGGAAAGTGGATGTGCAGGACGTCGTAACGTCCGAGAAGTGCACGTCTCCAGCCGAACGTCAGGATCCGCACGCCGTCGGGCATGTTGCGGGCCAGCTGGGTCATGTACGGGTTCGTCCCGGCTGACGGCTCGAGGAAGGTCTCGAGCACGATGACGTCCTCACCGGTGGACGTGCGCGGCATCATCGCCTCCTTCGAGGCTCGGTGAAGTCTGCGGCGACTCCTGCCACGGCGCGGTGGATCCCGCCCGGACGGTCAGGAGGACTGCGATGGCGAGAGTCAGCCGTACGAGGACCGAGAACGTGGAGGAGAAGCCGAGGTCCCACAGCCCCATCAGTCCCAGGAAGACGACGAGCGCCGACGCCTCGCGAGCCGTGATCCCCCGGACCAGCGAGCCGATCAGCAGGCAGACCACGGCGAGCGCCACGACCAGCCCCACCACGCCGAGGCTCGCCCACATATCGGCGACGACGGAGTGCAAGGTGAACTGCGGGCCGAGCATGTAGTTGTCGACGTATCCCTCGATCGTCGGGATGTTGAGCGGGGCGAGGCCCGTCTTCGCGGTGGCGACGTCGTGGAAGTTGGGTACGGCGCCGAGCCCGAAGCCCTCCGGCTGGTCACGCATGAGCGCGATGGTGGCCGACCACTCGGGACGACCACCGGTCAGGAGGTTGCCGCTCCGCTCGATCTGCGCCTGCGTGCGCTCTCGAGTCTCGTCGCCGAGTGCGCCGCCGAGCAGGAGCGAGGTGACGACGGAGTAGCCGGCGTACGCCATCACCGCGAGGAGGACGAGGGTGCTGCCGCGGCGCGCGAGGGCGTGTGACCCGGCTCCTGGGCGCCGCTGCCAGAGGACCAGGGCCGCCGTCGCCAGACATATCCCCATCAGGCTCCGAGCGTCGCTGGCGGCGCTGAACGCAGCGAGCACGAGGAGCAGCCCCACGGCGGCATGGTGGCTGCGCTTGAGCGCGCACGCCGCGAGAACGATCACGATGACCGGCCACGAGTACGCGAACTTCCAGGGGTTGTCGGTCGCACCTGCCTGGAAGGCGGCGGTCGAGGCGAGCACTCCCAGCGCATAGGCCAGTGCCGTTGCGGGAACGCCCAGCACGCTGCGAGCCCAGAGGAGGAAACCGACACCGAGGAACGCGACGACGTACGCGAGGCCAGTCGCCATCCCCGCCCGCTCGTCGAGCTCATGGTCGATCCCGGTGACGATCCGGATCAGCCAGTAGCCGGACAGCACGGCGAGCAGCCCCCCGAAGACGACCAACGGCCCTCCGCGGTAGCGGCGCACCTGGGGCAACCAGAGCGGTGCCAGGGCGAGGAGGAGCGGGAGCGCCACTGGCAGGAACCCGCCGACCCGGTAGTTGAGGCCCAGCACGAAGGTCGCTGTCGCGGCGAGCGCAGCGAGGTACGGGCGGGTCTCGCGCGGGACCGCTTCCGGGACAGCCGGCCGCAGGGGTGCGAACGTCTGGATGCCTCCGGGGACGTCGGACGCCCCGATCGTCGACATCGCGACTACCTGCCCGTGCGATCCAGAGCGGGCGCGCGGTTCTCGTGGGGATCCCGCTCTCTGCGCAGGAAGTCGAAGCGGCGAGGACGTTGGTCGTAGCCGTACTGGCCGGAGCGTCCACCGGTGGTCTTGTTGAGCACGACTCCGACAAGACTCGCGCCCGCGACGCTCAGCACCTGCAACGCCTGCTTGAAGTCGGCGGGCTTGGACGAGCGGCTGTCGACGACGAGCAGCGTGCCGTCGGCCAGCTTGGCGAGCGCGACGGAGTCGGCGACCGGCATCAGCGGCGCGGCGTCCAGCAGGACGATGTCGTAGGTCATCAAGGAGTCGCGCAAGAACCGACGCATGGCTTCGGAACCGAGGACCTGGGCCGGGGTCGAGCGGACGAAGCCACCGGGGAGGACGTGCAGGTTCTCGCTCAGCCACGGCTGGACGACATTCTCGAGCTCGACCTGCTCGGCCAGCACGTTGGTGAGCCCGACGCTCCCCTCGAGCCCGAGGTAGCTCGCCACCCGCGGACGCCGGAGGTCGGCGTCGACCAGGAGCACGCGGTGGCCCGCCTCGGACATCGCGGCGGCGAGGTCCACCGTCGTCGTGGTCTTGCCCTCGCCCGGCCGCGCGGAGGTGACCATCACCGAGCCCGGTGTCAGACCGATGCCGAGCGACTCGAGGTTGATCTGGAGTCGACGCACCGCCTCGCTCCGAGCCATGTCGCGACCGTCGTTGTGGGCGGCAGGGGTGACGCGTCGGGACCGTTGGCGCGGGATGCGTGCGAGCACGGGGGCCTCGGTGTAGGCCTCGACGTCCGCCTCGGTTCGGACCCGGCTCCCGAGACGCTCCAGGATGAGCGCGAGCGCGAGGCCGACGCCCAGGCCGGCCGCCAGGCCGCCGGCGACGTAGAACTTCTTGTTGGGGGAGAAGGGGAACTCCGGCGTCGTCGCGGTCGAGATCAGCGAGACGTCCAGCGCTGCTCGACCGCTGCGCGTCTTCGGGGCGAGCGCCTCGGACTCGGTGGCCAGGCTGCGAGCGGTGGCGTTGGCGATCTGAGCCGCTTCGACGGGCGACGCGCTCGTCGCCGTGACGTCGATGATCACCTGGTCCAGCGGCGCCGACGCGGTGATCGACCCCGCCAGACGACGCGGGGTCGTGTCGAGGTCGAGATCGTCGATGACCGGAGTCAGCACTCGAGGGGTCCGGGCGACCGAGGCGTACGACTTCACGACCTCGCGGGTGTAGTCCGAACCCTGGACGAGCTCGGACACGGAGTCCGTCCGCGCCAGCGCGTAGAAGAGGGTCGCGGTCGAGCGGTACTGGGGTGTCACCGTCTGGACGTAGGCGGCGGCGAGCGCTCCCCCGAGTGCGGCGAGGAGGACGATCGCGAGCCATCGTCGACGGAGCACCTGCAGGTACGCGTTGGAATCCATCTCAGCCTTCGAGCTCGCCGTTCGCACTTCCCAGGGAGATGCGTGTCCGCCCTCCGGTGGCGGCCGATGTGGAGTCTATGTTAAAGGTGTGCGCTTGCTACGTCCTGAGATTGATGCCGAACGGTAGTCTCGTGGGGTGGCGCACCTCCTCTTCGTCTGCTCGGGCAACATCTGCCGTTCCCCAGCGGCTCAGCTTGCCTTGCGCCAGCGCCTGGGAGAGAGCGATCTGACCGTGGCGAGCGCCGGGCTCTACGCACGCGTGGGCGATCCTGTCGACTCACCCATGGCCAAGCTCCTCGCCCTGCGAGACATCGACACCGAGGGGTTCGAGGGGCGTGCGCTCGATCGGCCGACCCTTTCGTCGACCGACCTGGTGCTCGTCATGACGACGAAGCACCGCAAGGCGGTGGTCCAGATGGAGCCGGCTGCGGTGCAGCGCACCTTCCTCCTCCGCGAGTTCACGCGGATCCTCGAGACGGCGCGCCCCGACGAGCTCGTCGAGGCCGAGGCCTCCCACTCGAAGCGACTCGCCGCCGCGCTGGCCTACGTCCAGCTGCACCGCTCACCGCCTCGGCGTCCGGCGGACGACGAGATCCCGGACCCCTACCGCCACAGCATGCACCGCTACCGTCGAGCGCTCGACATGATTACCGCGTCGGTCGACGAGCTCGCGAAGGTTCTCGTGCGAGACGAGGTCGGTGCTCAGCGCGCCTGAGCCGTCCGGTTCCTCAGGAGCCTCGTCGGATGGTGATGGGGGTGTTGGTGGTGTCCCAGAGGTTGTTGGTGATGGTGGCGATCTGGGTGGTGGTGGGTGGGGCGATGATGGGGCAGTTGGT
>NZ_JAHWCI010000007.1 GCF_019550915.1 Mumia sp. zg.B17 | reverse complement strand
GACGGTGTTGGAGCGGTAGCCCGTGCCGTCCCAGTCCTCGCACGTGATGAGGAGGAGACGCGGGCGGCCCTTCTGTCGGAAGAGTCGTGCGGACTTCTCGGCGAGGGTCGCCTTGTCGTAGGTCTCCACCCGGCGGACGACGTAGCGGACGACTCCGCGCTTGGTCCTGACGGCGACCTTCGTGCCGGGCTCGAGTTGGCCGAGGTCGTCGAAAGCGCCTCCGCCTGTGTGGACCGTGTGTCCGGCGACCACGACCGTGCCCTTGGAGGCTCCCGGTCGTGCGCCGTCGTCCCACCAGCCGACCATCGAGGCGTCGGCGGGAGGGGTCAGCACTCCGTCGACGGCGCTCATCGGCGCGACCGGGGCGACAACCTCCAGTGCGGGCACCCGCACGAGGACCGGTTTGGCGGCGCGTCCGGCGGGCAGCTTGCGGGCGGGCGTCTCGGCAAGGATGGCCTCAGCGCTCTCGGAGGCGACCGGAGCGGCCGCGGTCGGTGTGCCGGAGCCGTCCTCGTCGTTGAACGACGCAGAGGCGCCGAAGGCCACCCAGGTGCAGAGGAGGCCCGCGGCGCCTGCAACGACGGCGACCGCCATCCGCACGCGGGCGCGTGCCCGGCGACGGGCACGCGCCTCGCGGCGGACGGTGACGAGATCAGGCTCGGTGGTCACCGCGCTTGCGCATCCGCATCAGGTAGGCCGCGGCGGCGAGGAGGACGGCGCCTCCGAGGCCCGCGACGGTGGCCATCCAGGTGGTGGACCCCGGCGTGGTGCTGCTCGTCAGACCGGCGTCGACAGCAGTCGGGGCGGTCTCGTCCTCGCCTGCGACACCGTTGTCGCTGTCGTCATCGTCACCGGGAGCGGTCTCGGTCGCCGGGGCGACATCCTCCGACGGCGTCGGAGAGGTCTCCGTGGCGGGGCTGGTCGGCTCCGTCTCGGTCGGCTCGGTCGTCGGCTCCGTGGCGGGGCTGGTCGGCTCCGTCTCGGTCGGCTCCGTGGTCGGCTGGGTCTCGGTCGGCTCGGTCGTCGGCTGGGTCGTCGGAGTCTCAGACGGCGGGGGGGTCGCCGACGGCGACGGTGAGGGCGAGGGGGTCGGCTTGCCAGCCGGCACGTACGTGACCGAGTAGTGGACCACGTCCTTGCACGCGTGGCTGATCTTCACGCTCTCGGCCGGCGGGTTGACCTTGACGTACTCGACGCCGCGCTTGGAGTCGGTCTTCACGCAGTAGCCGGAGATGAGCTTGCCCTCGGGCGCCGTGATCTTCACGTACTTCTTGTCGCCCGTGGGTTCGAGCTTGCCGGTGTCCAGGTCCTTGCAGACCGAGGTGTGACCATAGGTGGTGGAGACAGTGGCGTGGGCGGGGGCGGAGATCAGGAGCGCAGGCAGCAGCACCAGTCCCGCCGCCGCGACGAGCTTCTTTGCAGCGCGCACGGTGGTTTGACTTCTTCCTCGACCCGTCACGCCGCGGGGGTAAGCAGCGAGGGGTCGGTCCGGGGGGTTGTCACAGGCCGAACTGGATACGTTCCAGGACGGCTCGCTACACACTAGGGCACAAAGGGCGCGACGCAACAGTCCTGCGAGGTGGGCCTGTGGATCGGCCCGGCACCGGGCGTTCGCCGTGGATGGCAGAGTGGGTGTATGGAGCTGCGAATCTTCACCGAGCCACAGCAGGGCGCCACGTACGACGACCTGCTGGCGGTCGCGCTGGCCACCGAGGAGCAGGGGTTCGGGGCCTTCTTCCGATCCGACCACTACCTGGTGATGGGAGGAGGTGACGGGCTCCCGGGGCCGACCGACGCCTGGACGACGCTCGCCGGTCTCGCCCGCGACACGTCGACCATCCGCCTCGGCACGCTGATGACGTCGGCCACGTTCCGGCACCCCGGCGTGCTTGCGATCCAGGTCGCGCAGGTCGACCAGATGAGCGGGGGCCGGATCGAGATCGGGCTCGGCGCGGGCTGGTTCGCCGAGGAGCACGAGGCGTACGGCATCCCCTTCCCGTCGACGGGCGAACGCTTCGATCGGTTCGAGGAGCAGCTCGCGATCCTCACCGGGCTGTGGGAGACCCCGACGGGCAAGCGGTTCTCCTTCGCGGGAGAGCACTACACGCTGACCGACTCCCCGGCGCTGCCGAAGCCGACCCAGACGCCGCGTCCCCCGGTCGTCATCGGCGGGCACGGACGCCGCCGGACCCCGGCGCTCGCGGCTCGCTACGCCGACGAGTTCAACCTCCCGTTCACCCTGCCGGAGGAGCACCGGGCCAAGTACGACCGCGTGCGTGCCGCGTGCGAGGAGATCGGCCGCGACCCCGACGACCTCACCTACTCGAGCGCGCTCGTGGTGTGCTGCGGTCGCGACGAGGCGGAGATCCGACGTCGGGCGGAAGCCATCGGGCGCGACGTGGACGACCTGCGCACCAACGGACTCTGCGGGACGCCGCAGGAGGTGGTCGAACGGATCGCGACCTTCGCCGGCGAGGGGTCGCAGCGGATCTACCTGCAGGTGCTCGACCTCGCAGACCTCGACCACCTCGCGCTGCTCGGCGAGCAGGTGCTCCCCGAGGTGGCGGATGTCTGAGGCGACGACCACGCCCAACCTCCGCGACCTCGGTGGGCTGCCGACCGAGGACGGCGCCACGACCGTGCACGGTGTCCTGCTGCGCTCGGCCATGCCGAGCATCGACGACCGTGACCCTGGAGGGCTGCCGTGGCCGCCGAGCCTGGTCCTCGACCTGCGCTCGTCGGCGGAGTCCGGCCCCGAGCACCCTCTCGCCCCCACCGGTGCCACCGTGCGTCAGATCTCGCTGCTCGAGGCTCTGCGTCCCGACGGCCCTCAGTCGGCGAGCCCGCAGGTCGTGGCGCGGATGGCCACCGGCGGGTTGGAGGCGCTGTACCTCGGCATGCTGGAGGTGGCCCGCGCCGAGCTGGTGCAGGTCGCGACGCTGGTCGCCGACCACGACGGCGCGACGCTCCTGCACTGCGCGGCGGGCAAGGACCGTACGGGGGTGGCCGTGGCCATGCTGCTGCGTACGGCGGGTGTCTCGCGCGACGCGGTGGTGAAGGACTACCTGGCGACCGGCGCAGCGATGGACGCGGTGCTGCAGCGGCTCCGGATCGCACCGCAGATCGATCCGTCGCGACGTGCCCCCTCCTCCTACCTCGCGATCCCGCAGGACGCCATCGACGCCGTGCTCGACGTCTGGGACGCCCATCCCGGTGGGACGGCGGGCTGGCTGTACGACGCCGGGGCCGCCGCGCGGGTCGTGGACGGCCTGCGCGCCCGCCTCGTCGGCTGAGGCTCCGCTCCACACAACCTGAGGGTGCCGTCACGTCTGTAACCCAGGGTTGCAGTCGACGTTACCTCTCAGTAGTCTGCGTGATCTACGACACAGACGGCCCGACCCCCGAGGGCGACCCCGCGAGCGTGCCGTCCAATGGGAGGGAGACCCATGTCCATCCGCAAGCAGCTCGGTGGCCTCGCCGCCGTCGGGGCCCTGGTCCTCGGCAGCCTCGTTGCCACGACCGCGCCCGCCAACGCACAGCCCGTCACGCTGCCGATCACGGGCACGGCCACCGTGGCCAAGCAGAACGCCACCCTGCAGATCCCCGAGGGTGCCTCGCTCGACGGTGACTTCAACTTCGGCCCGCCGATCACGGTCGTCGGAGACGTCAACATTCCCCCGATCGAGGCCCACATCCGCCTCCTCGGCATCCCCGGGCTCGGTGACACGACCTCCACCGTGAAGCTGGTCCAGACCAGCCCGACGGCGGCCACCGTCGGTGAAGACGGCGTGGTCAGCGTCGACCTCTCGTTCCGGCTGGCTGTCCCGCGGGTCTCCTCCGACCTCCTGCCGTTCCTCAACATCGTCCGCAGCGGCTGTGGCACGGGTGAGATCACCACGACGCTCCGCTCGACAACGCCCTTCTCGCTCACCGAGCCGGTGCAGCTCGAGGGTGAGTACACGATCCCGAAGTTCCAGGGCTGCGGCTACAAGATCGGTCCGACCAGCGGTCGCGACCTGCTCCTCACCTCGCTGCTCTCGGGCAGCGGCAACAAGATGACGCTGCAGGCTGGTCCGATTCAGTTCTGAGCGCCTCGAGCCGGGCACCGCGCGCGTCACGCCCACGTACGCGCCGGTGCCCGCAAGACCACTGGGTCCGGTGTCCGGGAGGGACGGCACCGGACCCAGTGTCGTGTCCAGGGGTCGTTCTCCGGGGGAAGCCTCGCCTAAGGTGACGGCCGCTGAGTCTTGCCTTACGGCGGGGACCCCGTTCTAGCCTGAGGCACTGGCCATCGAGCAGGGGGCACGGCATGAGCGTCACGGATCTTCCCGCGGTCAACGGGTGCGCAGCGGCAGGCTGCTCCTACAACCACGAGCACGAGTGCCACGCCGGCGCGATCACGATCTCCGGCACGGTGGACGACCCGCTGTGCGGCACGTTCCTCGACATCGGACCGAGCGGAGGCCTCTCCAAGGTGGTGGCGCGCGTCGGAGCGTGCCACCGTACGGACTGTGTTCACAACGCAGAGCTCGAGTGCACCGCCGACGCCATCCGGGTCGGGCCCGGCAAGGACAAGGCCGACTGCCTCACCTACCAGATGCGGGTCTGACCGCGGTCGTACGACCGCCGCGTCGCGAGCGACGGCCCGGTGCCGGGGATGAATCTCACCGACACCGGGCCTTCTGCTGCCCTGCGTGAGATCGCCTACCTGCTGGAGCGCTCTCGCTCCGAGCCGCGGCGGCCCATGGCCTACCGCAAGGCCGCGGACGTCTACGACGCCCTCGACGAGGACCGTCGGGCACAGCTGGCCGAGCGGGACTCGTGGTCGGAGCTGAGCGGCGTCGGAGCCAAGACCGCGGCGGTGATCGCGCAGGCCTCGGCCGGCCGGGTGCCCGACACCCTCGCGCGGCTGCGGGAGGAGGACGAGCCGGTCCCTGGTGACGACACCGCCCTGCGTGCGGCCCTGCGCGGCGACCTCCACACGCACTCCACCTGGTCCGACGGCGGAGCGTCGATCGAGGAGATGATGCGGACCGCGGTCCGGCTCGGCCACGACTACTGCGCGCTGACCGACCACTCGCCCCGGCTCACGGTGGCCCGCGGGCTCTCTCCTGAGCGGCTCCGTGAGCAGCTGGACGTCGTGGAGCGACTCAACGAGGAGCTGTCGCCGTTCCGGATCCTCACCGGCATCGAGGTCGACATCCTCGACGACGGGAGCCTCGATCAGGAGCCCGAGCTGCTGGAGCGCCTCGACGTGGTCGTCGCGAGCGTGCACTCGCGGTTGAAGGACGATGCCGACACGATGACCCGACGCATGGTCGCCGCGGTCGCGAACCCCCACACCGACGTCCTCGGCCACGTCACGGGAAGGCTTGTGGAGGGATCGCGGGGCACACGGCCGGAGTCGGCGTTCAACCCCGAGATCGTGTTCGAGGCGTGCAAGCAGTTCGACACCGCGCTCGAGATCAACAGCAGACCCGAACGCCGTGACCCGCCGTCGCGGCTGCTCGACGTCGCGGTCGAGCGCGGGTGCCTCTTCTCGATCGACACCGACGCGCACGCATCTGGTCAGCTCTCCTGGCAGGGGCTCGCCTGCGTGCGTGCCGAGGCGGCAGGGATCACCGCGGAGCGCGTCGTCGACACGTGGCCTCTCGACGAGCTCCTCGCGTGGACGCAGCGGTGAGGGCGGGTCCGGTGCTCAGAGGAGGACGCCGGGGTTGAGGACGCCCGCCGGGTCGAGGGTGCGCTTGACCGCGGCGAGCGCGGCGGCGTACGGCTCGGGACGCTGCTCGTCGTACCAGCGCCGGTGGTCCCGTCCGACCGCGTGGTGGTGCGTGATCGTGCCGCCGTGGGCGACGATCGCCTCCGACACGGCGGCCTTCACCTCGTCCCACTGGGAGACGAGGCCGTCCCAGCGCCCGGCGGCGTAGACCGAGTAGTACGGCGCGGGGCCGTCGGGATAGACGTGGGTGAACCGGCAGGTCACGACCCCCACGCCGCAGACCTCCCGGACGGCGTCCGTGGCGGCGGCCGTGATCGCCGCGTGCAGCGCGGGGAAGCGGTCCCACGTCGTCGCGGTCTCGAACGTCTCGGCGATCACCGAGCGTTGCACCAGCGCGTCACGCTGGTAGGGCATCCGCAGGAACGACGAGCGCCACGTCGACGCCGAGGCGTCGCGCGCGCCGCCCGGCGGAGACGCTCCGGCGAGGATGCCGCCCAGGTCGTGGCAGATCTCGACCGCCCGTTCCAGCGCGGCGTCGACCGGGTGGTCCGCCGACTCGAACCCCAGCACGAGGACGCCACCGCCCACCGAGACGCCGGCGTTGAGGAAGGCCTCGGCCGGGTCGAGGAGACGACAGTTCGCCGGGTGCAGGCCCGACTGCGCCAGGTGGCGCACCGCCTCGACGGCCGACGCCCAGTCGGCGAAGTGCACCGAGCTGCCGGCGCGCCACTGCGGCCGGTCCTGGAGACGCATCCATGCCTCGGTGATGACGCCGAGCGTGCCCTCGGACCCGAGAAACAACCGGTCGGGGGACGGTCCCGCACCCGAGCCCGGCAGTCGTCGCGACTCACCGGTCCCGTACGGCGAGATGACGCGCATCGACTCGGTCAGGTCGTCGATGTGGGTGTGCAGCGTCGCGAAGTGTCCGCCCGCGCGGGTCGCGAGCCAGCCGCCCAGCGACGAGTAGGCGAAGGACTGCGGGAAGTGCCGGAGCGTCAGGTCGTACGGCCGGAGCTGGTCCTCGAGGTGCGGGCCGAGGACGCCGGCCTGGATCCGGGCGGCACGGCTGGTCCGGTCGACCTCGAGCACCTGGTCCATCGCGCTCACGTCGAGCGACACCGCGCCGGCGAAGTCACCGTCGAGCCGCGGCTCGACGCCGCCGACCACGGAGGTGCCGCCCCCGTACGGGACGACGGCGACGTCCGCGCCCGAGCACCAGTCGAGGATGGCGACGACATCGGCCTCGGTGCGCGGCCGGAGCACGAGGTCGGGCGCGTTCGCGAGGTCGCCCCGGAGGTTGCGCACGATGTCACGGAACGCCTTGCCGTGGGTGTGCGCGGCGCGGTCGACGGGGTCGACGGAGCAGAGGTGGTCCAGCGACGGCGGTGGGGTCACCCGCCGGGCGGGGAGGAGGTCGTCGTCGACGACAGGTGGGGCGTGGACGGTGAGGTCCTGTGACGGCATCAGCGCGGCCGTACGGCTGACCAGCGCGTCCGTCTCACCCGAGTCGAGCGCCTCCTCGAGCGTGCCCCATCCCCACCACGATCGCGTCGCACCGTCGCTCACCATGGCGGGCGACTCTACGGCACCGGGTGGCGCCGAGGCCGTGACGAGGTCCGCCCGGCGGCGTAGCGTGGACGACATGTGCCGCAACATCCGGACCCTCCACAACTTCGAGCCGCACGCGACCGACGACGAGATCGAGGCCGCGGCGCTCCAGTACGTCCGCAAGGTCAGCGGGATGACCAAGCCGTCGCAGACGAACGCCGAGGTGTTCGAGCAGGCGGTGCGCGAGGTCGCGCACGTCACCCAGCACCTCCTTGCCGACCTGGTCACGCAGGCGCCGCCCAAGGACCGCGAGGTCGAGGCCGAGAAGGCCAAGGCGCGCGCCGCCAAGCGCTACGCCTCGATGGCGGGCTAGCCCATCTCGGTCCGCAGGAAGCGCACCGTGCGCCGCATCGACTGCGGCCACTGCGGCCCGAAGGCGTGTCCTTCTCCGGCGTACGTCACGAGCTCGACATCCTTGCCTGCGCGCTCGAAGGCCGCGGCGGTCTGCTCGGACCAGCGCGGAGGGCAGGTGTCGTCGGCGGTCCCGTGCAGCATCAGCAGCGGCTCGGTCACGCGGTCGACGTAGGTCCGGGGAGACACCTGCTTCCAGAAGCCCGGGGCATCTTCCGGCGAGCCGTGCCGGCGGACGATCTGGCGGGCCACCTCCGGGCGCTCGGCGGCCGTCCAGCGTTCGTAGTTGTCGACCGTGTCGCTGCTCACGGACGCGAACACGACCGCGGCGTCGACGAGCCCCGGCTTCGTGACGAGGACGTTCTGGACGACGCCTCCCCCCATCGAACGGCCGACGAGGCCGACGCGGTCGCCGTCGAGGCGCGGGTCGCCGGAGCGGCGGACGGCGAGGACCGCGTTGATGACGTCCTCGGTGTAGCCGAGCCGGAGGTCGCGCTCGGCGGTCGGGTCGTCGTCCGAGCCGGCGTGGTTGCGGTAGTCGACGTGGAGGACGGCATACCCCGCGCGCGCGAGGTAGTCCTGCTCGCGCGTCATCCCGCGGCCGCTGGTGTAGACGGCCGGGTCGATGTAGCCGTGCGCCAGGATCAGCACGGGGAACGGGCCACGACCCCGGGGGACGACGAGGATCCCCGAGATCCGGAGGTCGCCGCTGCGGTAGGTGACCGCACGCCGCGTGTAGGCCTCGGTGGTGGCGAGCGTCTCCCCGAGACGCAGCGCTCGGCCGTCGTACTCCTTCGCCATCAGCGCCGGGAGGGACACCGGGCTGCCGGCGGCGGGGAGTGCGGGCGTCGCGGTGGGGTCGGGCCGGTCGGCGGCAGACGGCTCGGAGACCGACGGCTCGGAGACCGGCTCCGTCGTGGCGCCGGGCGGTGACGACGGAGCCGTGTCGCCGGTCGTCCGCTCGCTGGTGCACGCCGCGGCCGCCACAAGGGCGACCGCGGCGACCACCGTGCGGACCGGCGCTCCCTGCATGCGATCAGCTCGTGGCGTACGCGATGCCGGTGGAGTGGTTCGGGCAGTAGCCGAACGGGTTCTTCACGAGGTACTGCTGGTGGTAGTCCTCCGCGTACCAGTAGTCGCCCAGCGGCCGGATCTCGGTGGTGATCTCGCCGTAGCCGGAGGCGGTCATCCGCTTCTGGTACGCCGCGCGCGACGCCTCGGCCTTCTCGAGCTGCTCCGGCGTGGTCGTGTAGATGACCGAGCGGTACTGCGTGCCACGGTCGTTGCCCTGCCGCATCCCCTGGGTGGGGTCATGGTTCTCCCAGAAGACCCTGAGCAGGTCGTCGAAGGAGACCTTGGCCGGGTCGTAGATCACGCGGACGACCTCGGCGTGCCCGGTGCGGCCGCTGCAGACCTCCTCGTACGTGGGGTTCTTGGTGAAGCCGCCGGCGTAGCCGACCGATGTCGACCAGACTCCCGGCACGTTCCAGAAGGTCTGCTCCTCACCCCAGAAGCATCCGAGACCGAAGACGACGGCCTCGTAGCCCTCCGGTGGCTCGGTCATGATCGGCGTGCCGAGCACGAGGTGCTCGTCACCGACCGAGAACGGACGGGCCTCGCGGCCGGGAAGGGCCTGGTCGGGGGAGATGAGGTGAGTCTTGAACGAGAACATCTGTTTCCTCCTCGGGTGCTCCACCTACAACCATGCCTGCCGCTTCAGTGTTCCCGATCTGACCGGTGGACAACGTCCTCACCCTTGTCGCTCGTCCGCGCTAGAATCGAACACATGAGCGATCCGATGACAGAGCGCCTGCTCACCGGCCTGCTGGAGCGGGTCGGTGAGGCGGTCGCGGCCGCGCTCGCACGGATCGACGCCGCCGAGGAGGAGGCGGTGGCCGCGGGTGCCGGTGCGGTGGAGGCGGTGGCCCTGTGCGAGGTCATCGTGCGCATGGCGCAGGCGTGCCAGACCGACGCGGTCGCCGACCTCGACGTCCGTCGGCGGGAGGTGCTCGGTCCGCACACCGACGAGCGGGAGGTCTGCCGGTCGTTGTTCGCCGAGATCGGGCTCGCGCGCCAGGCCTCGGCCACCGCCGGGGAGTCCACCTACCGGCTCACCCGCGACCTGGAGCACCATCCGGCAGCCCGCAGACTCCTGCAGGACGGCGTCGTCAACCAGTCCGTCGTCGCCGCGGTCTGCCGGGAGACGGTCTACCTTGCTCCGGACCAGCGCGCCGAGGTCGACGCCGAGCTGGCGCCGTTCCTGGCCGTGCTGGGTCCTCGGCGTGCCGCCGCGGCCGCCCGGCGGCTGGTCATCGAGAAGGACCCGCATGCTGCGTTCGTGCGGACGGTGCGCGCTCGCGACGAGCGCCACGTGCGGCTGCGACCGGAGCTCGACGCGATGGCAACCCTGTCGATCTGCGCACCTGCGGCACAGCTCGCCCCCGTGTGGGAGCGGCTCGACCACGAGGCGTCGGCCCGTCACTCCGACGGAGATCCCCGCACCATCGCGCAGCTCACCTCCGACCTTGCCGTCGAGCGGCTCGCCGGGGCCTCGGTGACCGCCGACGGCGCGCTCGCCATCGTCACCGAGATCGGCGTGCTGATGCGCCCGGAGACGCTGTACGGCACCGACGACGTGGCCGCGGTGCTCCGGGGCTACGGGCCGGTGCCCGGTGAGCTCGCGCGTCGCCTCGCCTCGGGAGAGCAGGGGTGGGTGCGCCGATTCTTCACGCGACCCGACGGTCACGGCCTTGAGGCCGTCGATCCCCGTCGGCGTCGCTTCCCGGCCGGCGTCGCTCGGCTGGTCCGGGCCACCGACGAGCTCTGCGCCCGTCCGTGGTGCGAGTGCCGTGTGCGCGAGATCGACCACACGACCCCGTATGCACGCGGCGGAGAGACGGTGCTCGACAACGCGCAGGGGGTCTGCCGCACCGACAACCTCCTCAAGGAGACGCGAGGGTGGCGGGTCGACCGCGACCACGCCAGGAGCCTTACCTGGACGACGCCCACGGGTCGGCGTTATGTGTCCGCGGGCGCGGTGGGCGGTCCGGTCAGGCCATTCGGCCCTGGTGAGGACCGGTGGTCTCCGATGGAGGACCGGCTACGGCACCTCGTCACCGTCTCCAGGACCTGACAGGTGCAGCAGCCACCTCACGGCACGAGCACCGCCGCGCCGTCGAAGCGACCTGCCTTGAGGTCTCGCAGCGCGGAGAGTCCCTCCTCGAGGGGGTACGGGTGGGTCGTCGCTCGGACCCCGTGACGGACGGCGAGATCGAGGAAGGCCCGTCCGTCGTCGCGCGTGTTGGCGGTGACCGAGCGCAGCTCCTTCTCGTAGAACAGCTCCGACTCGTAGACGAGAGGGGGCGTGTCCGAGAGGTGGATGCCGGCGACGGCGAGCACCCCGCCACGGTCCAGGGCACGCAGCGCCACAGGGACGAGATCGCCGACCGGCGCGAAGAGGACCGCGGCGTCGAGGGGTTCCGGCGGCGCGTCGTACGCGCCACCGGCCGAGGCCGCCCCGAGGTCCAGCGCGAGCCGCTGCGCCGCGGCGTCGCGCGTCAGCACGTGGACCGTCGCCCCGGCAGCGATCGCGACCTGAGCACACAGGTGGGCGCTGCCGCCGAAGCCGTACAGGCCGAGTCTTCCTCCCTCGGGGAGCGCGGCGCGGCGCAGGGCGCGGTAGCCGATGATCCCGGCACAGAGCAGCGGTGCCAGCGACACGGCGGCGACGTCGTCGGGGAGCCGGTAGGCAAAGGCGGCGGGGACCGTCGCGAACTCGGCGTAGCCGCCGTCGGCGTCCCAACCGGTGAAGCGTCCGTACGGGCAGAGGTTCTCCGCTCCCCGCACGCACCAGCGGCAGCGCCCGCAGGTGTGCCGCAACCACGCGATGCCGACCCGGTCACCGGTCGACCAGCCGTCGAGGGCACCGCCGTGGACCCCGCCGCCGTCCCCGACGACCCGACCGACAACCTCGTGCCCGGGGACGACGCGGTGACGATGGACGGGCAGGTCCCCTTCCGCCACGTGAAGGTCCGTGCGGCACACGCCACAGGCCTCGACCCGGACGAGCAGCTCGCCCGGCAGCGGGGAGGGCAGCGGAACCTCGACGAGCTCGAGCGGTGGGTCGCCGCCACCGGCCAACGGCCCCGGCGACGTCACCCGCCACGCACGCATCACGTCGGGCAGGTCCCGGGCTCCGCCTCCGCCCTCCGGAGTTCGTCCAGCGTTCATGCGCACCACCTCGGGGAGCTGCCGCGACGCCATCCGGGGACGCTGCGATGTCCCCATGAGAACACGTCGCACGACCATCCTCCTGGGGATCGCCGCCTCCCTCGTCGCGCCCGCGATCGTCGTCGCCGGCGGCCCCGCCGCCGCAGGCACCCCCGGCACGGCCACCGACCGACCCGACCGCGTGGCGGGCGCGTTCCACCACACGGCCCGCCTGCCTGTCGTGATCGCGCACCGCGGTGCGTCCGGCTACCGCCCGGAGCACACCATCGCCGCCTACGGGCTCGCGATCCGGCAGGGCGCGGACGTCATCGAGCCCGATCTGGTGATCACCAAGGACAAGGTGCTCGTCGCCCGCCACGAGAACGAGATCGGGGGCACCACCGACGTCGCCGACCACCCGCGGTTCAACGCTCGCCGCACGACCAAGACCATCGACGGCCGCCCGGTCACCGGATGGTTCACCGAGGACTTCACCCTCGCAGAGCTGAAGACGCTGCGGGCCAAGGAGCGGTTGCCGCTCGTCCGACCCGGGAACACCGTCTACGACGGTCGGTTCACCGTCCCCACCTTCGACGAGGTGCTCGACCTGGCGCGCAGGGAGAGCCTCCGCCGAGGCCGCCCCATCGGTGTCGCCCCCGAGACCAAGCACCCCACGTACTTCCGCTCGATCGGCAAGAACCTCGAGGACCCGCTCGTCCGAACCCTGGACCGTCGGGGTCTCAACCACCGCCGGTCGCCGGTCACCGTCCAGTCGTTCGAGACCGCGAACCTGCAGGCGCTCTCGAGGCGGCTGCGGGTCCCGCTCGCGCAGAACGTCAGTGCGTCGGGATCTCCGTACGACCACGTGGCGTCGGGAGACCCCACGACGTACGCCGACATGGTGACCCCGAAGGGACTTCGTGCCCTCTCCCGCTATGCCGACATCCTGAGCGCGGAGAAGGACGTACTGATCCCGCGGACCGCGGACGGCGCGCTCGCCGATCCCACGACCGTCGTGCGCGACGCCCACCGGAGCGGGTTGGACGTGTACGCCTGGACGTTCCGGGCGGAGAACCAGTTCCTTCCGGCCGACTTCCGCCGGGGCACCGATCCCCGTGCCCACGGCAACCTCCGCGGCGAGCTGCGGACCTTCTACGCCGCCGGGGTCGACGGGGTCTTCTCCGACTTCCCCGACGTGGCCGTCGCCGCACGATCGCGGCAGGGTGCGCTGCGTCACCGATGAGGTGACAGCGCCTGATCCGGCCATCCATGCGCCGTACCACGAACGGATACGCTCGCGGGTGTGAGCGACTTCGGTTTCGAGACACGGGCCATCCACGCGGGCCAGGACCCCGATCCCCGTACGGGCGCGGTGACGCCCCCGATCTATGCGACCAGCACCTACAAGCAGGACGGTGTGGGAGGGCTCCGCGAGGGCTACGAGTACTCGCGGAGCGCCAACCCCACCCGTACCGCCCTCGAGGAGTGCCTCGCCGCGCTCGAGCACGGCGAGCGCGGGTTCGCCTTCGCCAGCGGCCTCGCGGCCGAGGACACCCTGCTGCGCGCCCTGACCCAGCCCGGTGACCACGTGGTGATCCCCGACGACGCGTACGGCGGGACCTACCGTCTCTTCGACAAGGTCCACGCCCGCTGGGGCCTGGAGTACGACCCGGTCTCGATCTCCGACGTGGAGGCGGTCCGCGCGGCCGTCGTCCCGGGGACGACCCGGATCGTGTGGGTCGAGACACCGACCAACCCGCTCCTCGGCATCGCCGACATCCAGGCCCTCGCCGAGGTGGCGCACGCCGCCGACGCCTTGCTGGTCGTCGACAACACGTTCGCGTCGTCCTACCTCCAGCAGCCGCTCGAGCTTGGTGCCGACATCGTCGTGCACTCGACGACCAAGTACGCCGGCGGTCACTCCGACGTCGTCGGTGGCGCGATCGTCGTGCGCGACGCGGGGATCGGCGAGCAGATCTCCTTCCACCAGAACTCCATGGGTGCAGTCGCCGGGCCGTTCGACTCGTGGCTGGTCCTGCGCGGGCTCCGCACGCTCGCCCTCCGGATGGACCGGCACAGCGACAACGCGGAGCGCGTCGTGGCCTTCCTCCAGAGCCGACCCGAGGTGTCCCAGGTCATCTACCCCGGACTTCCCGAGCACCCCGGCCACGCGGTGGCCGCCCGGCAGATGAAGCGCTTCGGCGGCATGGTGTCCTTCCGGATGGCTGCGGGCGAGGGTGCCGCCCTCGAGGTCGTCGAGCACACCCAGCTCTTCACGCTGGCCGAGTCGCTGGGCGGCGTCGAGTCGCTGATCGAGCATCCCGGTCGGATGACCCACGCGTCCGCGGCCGGCTCCCCGCTGGAGGTGCCCGCCGACCTGGTGCGCGTCAGCGTCGGCATCGAGACGGCCGACGACCTCGTCGCGGACCTCGCGACGGCCTTCGAGCGGCTGGCGCGATGACTCCGGGCCGGAAGGACGGGCTCCCGCCCGACGGTGACGACGGCGCTGTCGGCGACGGGAGAGGCCCGGTAGGCGACGGGAGAGGCGCCGACGGCAACGGGGAGACCGTCGCGGCCGACGCGTCGCTGTCCGACGGGCCGTCGGTCGCCATCTCGTCCTCCCCGTCCCGTCGCGACCGCCTCGACGAGCTCGTGGAGCGGATGCGAGCGACCGCACGGCGCGATCTCGCGGCGCGGGACGACCGGGCAGGCGTCCTCGGCGATCCTGTCCCGACCTCGAGCCCGTACGCCGCGCTCCCTCCGGCCACACCTGCCGACGCGACCCCTCCCAACGTCCCGTACGGCATCGCGCTGGCCGCCTCGTGGGGCTGGCGTCTCATCATCATCGCCGCCGCAGGGCTGGGGCTCATGTGGCTGCTCGGCTTCTTCTCCGAGATCACCATCCCGGTCGCGATCGCGATCCTCGTCACCGCGCTGATCAGGCCCTTCGTCGACCGCTTCGAGCGGCTCCACGTGCCTCGGGCGCTCGCGACGCTGCTGGTGATGGTCCTGGGGATCGGCGCCGTCGTCGGGATGCTGACCCTGGTCGGGCAGCAGGTCTCCGCGCAGTTCGACGACCTGCGGACCAAGGTGGTCGACGGCCTGGAAGAGATCCAGGACTGGGCGCGCACCGGGCCACTCGGACTCAGCGACGCCCAGCTCAACGCCGGGATCGACCGCGTCACGGGCACCATCGAGGCGTGGGGGAGCAGCGGCACGGGGGTCGTCGACCGCGTCACCGAGCTGGGGACGACGGTGACCCACCTGCTCGCAGGGTTCTTCATCGTCTTGTTCGCGACGTACTTCTTCCTCTACCAGGGCGGTCGGATCTGGGACTGGGTCGTCCGGATCTTCCCGCGCAACGCCCGCAGCCCCGTCGACACCTCCGGACGCGTCGCCTGGGCCTCGCTGACGGCCTTCGTCCGCGCCACCGTGCTGGTCGCGCTCGTCGACGCGATCGGGATCGCCGGTGTGGCGTGGGGCCTCGGGGTGCCACTGGTCCTCGCGATCGCCACCCTCGTGTTCCTGGGTGCGTTCGTGCCGATCGTGGGCGCGTTCGTCTCCGGGCTCGTGGCGGTCCTCGTCGCGCTCGTGGCCCAGGGTCCGTGGACGGCGATCTTCATGCTGCTGGGCGTGATCGCGGTCCAGCAGGTCGAGGCCCACATCCTCCAGCCGTTCCTCATGGGGCATCTCGTGCAGCTCCACCCGCTGGCGATCATCCTCGCGATCGCCGCCGGCGTGACCGTCGCCGGGATCGTCGGAGCGCTGCTCGCCGTCCCGCTCGCGGCCTGCGTCAATGCGGTCGTACGCCACCTCTCGGAGCGTGGCGACCCGGCCAGGGTGGCGCCGGCGAGCGGCTCACCGCCGCTCGTCGCCGAGTAGCGGTCGACCGTCCGCCGCCCTGGTGCCCGTCCTAGGGTGGAGGCCATGACCGTCACCCTCGACGACGTCCGCGCGGCTGCGGCCCTCCTCACCGACGTGGCCGTACGCACGCCGATCGAGTCCTCGCGCCCGCTCAGCGCGCTCCTCGGACGACCCGTGCTGCTCAAGGCCGAGAACCTCCAGCGGGCCGGGTCGTTCAAGATCCGTGGCGCGTACGTCCGGATCTCCCACCTCTCGGCCCAGGAGAAGGCTCGCGGCGTGGTCGCCGCCAGCGCGGGCAACCACGCGCAGGGCGTCGCTCTCGCCGCCTCGCTGCTCGGGACCACCGCGACCGTATTCATGCCGGAGGGGGCGCCGTTGCCCAAGCTGGCCGCGACCCGCGACTACGGCGCCCGGATCGAGCTCGCGGGAACGTCGGTCGAGTCGGCGCTCGAGGCCGCCCGCGCCTACTCCGAGCGCACCGGGGCCGTCCTCATCCACCCGTTCGACCACCCCGACATCGTCGCCGGACAGGGCACGCTCGGACTCGAGCTGCTGGAGCAGGTGCCTGACGCCTCGACGATCGTCGTTCCGGTCGGCGGTGGTGGACTCATCGCCGGCGTGGCGCTCGCCGTCCGCACGCTACGACCCGACGTCCGGATCGTCGGGGTCCAGTCCGAGCGCGTGGCGCCGTACCCGGTGTCGCTCGCCGAGGGACGGCCGACGTCGGTCGTCGCGCAGCGCACCATGGCCGACGGCATCGCGGTCTCGCTGCCCGGCCACGTGCCGTACGAGGAGATCGCGCGCTACGTCGACCGCATCGTCACGGTGACCGAGGAGGCGCTGAGCGAGGCGCTCCTGCTCCTGCTCGAGCGCGCCAAGCTGGTCGTCGAGCCGGCGGGGGCCGCCGGCGTCGCCGCGATCATGCAGCATCCCGAGCTCTTCGCCGACGACAGCGAAGGCCCGCTGGTGTGCGTGCTCAGCGGCGGCAACATCGACCCGCTGCTCCTGATGAACGTGGTCCGGCACGGCCTGGCCGCGGCGGGACGCTTCCTGTCGTTCCGGGTGAGGATCTCCGACCGGCCGGGCTCGCTGGAGATCCTCCTGAGGGTCCTCGCCGAGATGGCGGTCAGTGTCCTCGACGTGATCCACGAGCGGACGTCCTCGACCCTCGCCATGGACGAGGTGGAGGTGACGCTGAGCGTCGAGACTCGCGGGCCGGAGCACCGCTTCGCCGTCGAGCAGGCGCTGCGCGACCAGGGTTACGTGATCACCTACACCTGAGCCGGGGAGTGGGGAGACGCCGACGGCACCCGCCGCCCTGGGGCGACGGGTGCCGTCTGCTCTGTCGGAGGCCGGTCGCGGGTCAGGCCACGTACGGCTTGGCGTCGACGATCTCGACCGTCAGCTCGCGCCCGTTGGGTGCGGCGTACGTCGCGGAGTCGCCGGCCTTCTTGCCGTTGATCGCCGAGCCGAGCGGCGACTGCGGGGAGTAGACCTGGATCTCGACCGAGGCGTCGAGCCCGAGCATCTCGCGGGAACCGAGGAGGAACGTCTCCGTGTCGTCGTCACCGGCGAACGTGATGGTCACGACCATGCCGGGCTCGACCAGACCATCGTCGGCGGGCGCCTCGCCGACCTCGGCGCGGCGCAGCATGTCCTCGAGCTGGCGGATCCGGGCCTCGGACTTCCCCTGCTCCTCACGAGCCGCGTGGTAGCCGCCGTTCTCGCGCAGGTCGCCCTCCTCGCGGGCGTCGGCGATCCTCGTCGTGATCTCCTGGCGAGCGGGGCCACGAAGATGGTCCAGCTCCGCCTGGAGGCGGTCGTACGCCTCCTGGGTGAGCCAGACCGTGTTCTTCTCTTCGTTCGACGTCGTCATGGGAAAAGCTCCTTGGATGTAACAAACCCCAGACGTCACGCCTGGGGCTGAACCTTGAGCCTAGCAACAGCCAGGCTCTCGGCCAAGCATCCTCAGTCGGCGAGGCGGCAGCTCACGACCGTCGCGGTCACCGCGCGGCGCTCGGTCGCGACCACGTCCCTGACCTGGATCTCGTCGGTATCGGTGCGGTCCACGCGGATGGTCGCCTCGCCCACGTACGAGTGGTCCTCGGCCTGCGCGGCCACCTCGCACAAGGCAGGGTCGCCCGAGGGGTGCAGCACGCGGACCGTCACCGAGATCTCGTGGTCGGAGAGCACCTTGTACGCGACGACGTCGGCCTGGAAGGAGTCACCGGCCTGGGCCTGCGCGACGAACCACGCCGCGATGACGCCGAGCGTCACGCCGACGGCGGCGATGACCGTCCAGGTGCGGCGACTCAGCGTCCGGCGTTCTCCGTACCGGCTGGTGGAGAGAGCGGGGTCGGTCACGGGCATGCCACCATTGTGACCGAGCGACCCACACGACCCACCGGAGGACTGCTGTGCCGGACAACTTGCGCCTGATGCACGTCCACGCCCACCCCGACGACGAGTCGAGCAAAGGGGCGGCGTCGACGGCGAGGTACGTCGCCGAGGGCGTCGACGTCCACGTCGCCACGTGCACCGGCGGTGAGCGCGGCTCGATCCTCAACCCGAGCTTCGACCACCCCGGGATCCTCGAGAACCCCGAGCTGATCGTCGAGATCCGGCGCGAGGAGATGGACCGGGCGCGAGAGATCCTCGGGATCAAGCAGGACTGGCTGGGCTTCGTCGACTCCGGGTGGCCCGAGGGCGACCCGCTGCCTCCGCTGCCGGAGGGATGCTTCGCCCTGGTGCCGGTCGAGGAGGCCGCGAAGCCGCTGATCGCGCTGATGCGGTCGTTCCGCCCGCACGTCGTGACGACGTACGACGAGAACGGGGGCTACCCGCACCCCGACCACATCATGTGCCACAAGATCTCGGTGTACGCGTTCGAGAAGGCCGGAGACGCCGACGCCTATCCCGAGCTCGGCGAGCCCTGGCAGCCGCAGAAGCTGTACTACCACCGGGGCTGGTCCCGGGCCCGCGCCGAGGCGATCGACTCGGCGCTGGAGCGGCACGGGCTCGAGCCGGTCTACCGCGAGCGGCTCAAGGAGTGGACGTTCGACCCGGACGAGGACCAGCGGCTCACCACGCGCGTCCCCTGCTCGGACTACTTCGGCGTCGCCGACGACGCGCTGCGGGCCCACGCCACCCAGATCGACCCCGACGGCCACTGGTTCGCGATCCCCCGGGAGGTCCGGGCCGAGGCGTGGCCCACCGAGGACTACGAGCTGGTGACGTCGTTCGTGGAGACGTCGGTGCCCGAGGACGACCTGTTCGCCGGTCTGCGCTGAGGGCGGGCGTAGGCTGGAGGCATGTCCACCGCTGTGCTCGCCGCCGCCGAGCAGATCAACTTCAAGCCTGCCGGCTGGGTCGCGCTCTTCATCATCCTCGCGCTGTGCGTGGGCCTCTACTTCCTCATGCGCAGCATGTCGCACCAGATGAAGAAGGTGGACTTCGACGAGTCGGCCACGGAGCGTCCTCGCCCGCCGGCCGAGGAGCCGCGCGACGACGCCTGACCGTCGGCCCGGGCCTCCGGGCAACAGCCACGGCCCCTGACCCTCTCCTGTGCACGATGGTCGAGTCGCCTGCCGATCTCCGGCAGCCCCGGGCGGCGCGTCGAAGGAGAGCACATGAGTGCACACACCCGTACGGGAGCCCTGATGGCGATGTCCGCCGCCGGGGCCCTGGTGGCGAGCCTGATGACCGTCGCCCCCGCGAGCGCTCAGGGCGCCAGCCCCGACGAACGCACGGCCGGCTCGGACGCCCGGCAGGCGACGACGCACATCGTCAGAGGGCTTGACAACGTCCGTCAGATCAGCTTCACGGCCTCCGGTCGGTTGCTGGTCAGCGAGGCCGGGCACGGAAGGTGGGGCCGCGGCGCCTGCCGTCCGGGCGGGACCTCGGATGCCGACTGCATCGGACGCACCGGGCGGATCCGGTCGATGACCGCCGCAGGCACGAAGCGGCGCACGGTCGCCAGCCGCCTCCCGTCCAACCGCACGGCGTTCGAGACCTTCGCCGCCGGTGTCGCGGGGGTCGATCGGCGGCCCGGTGGCTCGGTCTACGCCACGTTCAGCACGTACGCCCCCGGCAAGTACGCCGGCAAGGTCGTCCGTGTCACCAAGCGCGGGAAGCTGAGCGTCGTCGCCAGGCCGAGGTTCGACGGACGACGCGCCGACCCCGGCGACGTCGTGGCGCTGCGCCGTCAGGTCCTCGTGCTCGACAACCTGTCGAAGACGGTGCTCCGGCTCCGCAACGGCAGGATGCGCACCTGGTACCGCGCCCCGCGGCCGGCCGGCGCGCCCAACGCTCCCGTCGTGAACGCCCTCTCGCACGGCGCGGACGGCCGTGTCTACGCCGTGATCGCCGAGGACTCGTCGACCAACGCGCCGACGCGCGTCGTCCGGCTCAACGCCGCCGGACGGGTGCTGCGCACCTGGGTGACCCCGCGGCCCGTCAGCGAAGCCACGGCGACGTCCGACGGCGTGGTGTGGGTCGACGAGATCGAGGGACCGATCCGGCGCGTCGACGGGGCCGGCCCGTCGTTCGCCGTCCCGAGCTCCGGCTCGCTGGCTGCTCGCGGCACGCGCCTCTACGCGACGGCGTATGCGTGGAACACGCGTCGGTCGTACCCGCCGGGGTCTCCCGCCGGGCAGGTGTGGAGGCTCACGCCGTAGGTGGTGCGGGACTGGCAGTGCGGAGTGTCAGTCCCGTAGGAGAAGGTGATGCGGTGGCTGCCCGACCCGACGTCCCCCTCGAGATGCTCGACCGGATCCGTGAGGCGCTCTCAGGTCTCCCGTCGTGCGTCGAGGAGGACGCTTGGGTGGGAGTCCGCTGGCGCGTGGGCTCCGCGACGGTCGCCCACGTGTTCGGTGGCGAGGACGGGTTGTTCCGCATCACCTTCCGGGCCGAGCGCGACGAGCTGATGGCTTTCGAGCGACTCGGCCCGCCCTACTTCCGCGGGGAGTGGGGAGACAACGTCGTCGGGATGCTCCTCGACGACGAGACCGACTGGGACGAGCTGAGCGAGCTCCTCGTGGACGCCTACTGCGTGCAGGCACCCGCTCGGCTCGTCGCCCAGGTCCAGCGCCCCGACGAGGTGTCCTAGGCCGGGAACTCGCGGGCCACCGCGAGGACGTCGTACGCGGTGCCGTCGGGCGTGACGCGCTCGACGTGGCGCAGGTCGAGCACCTCCAGGCTGTCGAGCGCGCCGGCCAGCGAGGCCACGGTCGGAAGCACCGCCGCCGAACGCGGCCCGCCGACGCCGTAGACGAGATTCTCCCGAGCATGCCCCAGATAGACGAGCCGTCCTCGCGGGGTCAACCACGTCCGGGCCTGGTCGAGGACGGTGCGCAGCTGCTCGCTCTGGAAGTAGGCGATGAGCACGAGGTCGTACCGTCGGCCCGGCTCCCAGGCGAGCGCGTCGCCGACGATCCACCGCACCGCACCACCGACGTCTCCCCACCGTCGTTGTGCGGCGGTGATCGCGACGGGGGAGAAGTCGACCGCGTCGACCTGCCAGCCCTGCCCGGCGAGCCAGGCGGCGTGACGTCCGTCGCCGCACGCGAGGTCGAGTGCGTCCCCGGACGTCAACGCCCCCAACGCCTGGACGATCGTGGCGTTGGGGGCGTCGCCGAACGGAGACGGCTGCTCGGTGTAGCGGCTGTCCCAGGCGTGCGAGTCCATCCCCGCAGCCTAGGCAGCCGGACTCACCGGCGCTTGACGTAGCGCGCCCAGCCGAAGCAGTAAGCGCCGAAGGCCGCGAGGCCCAGGGCCACGAGGATGAGCAGGACCGGGCCGAAGGGCTGGTCGCGGAGCGTCTTGAGCGCATCGTCGAGACCGCCCGCCTTGTCGGCGTCGTAGTCGATGGCGGCAATGATGAACAGCAGGCCGACGATGCCGAGGGCGATGCCCTTCGCGGTGTAGCCGACCTGGCCGAGCCGGACGAGCGCGGTGCCGCTGCTGCCGCTCGTCGCCTGCGGCTTGAGGTCGTGCTCGAACCGGCGGGTCACACCGCGGTAGATCTGGTAGGCGCCGGCGGCCATGATCGCGAGACCGATGAGACCGACGAGCCAGCGGCCTGCGGGGGCACTCATCACCTGCGCGGTGAAGCCCTCCTCGCTGTTGCCGCCGCCGCCGCCCGAACCGCTGGCCGACTTGAACGCGAGCACGGCGAGGAAGCCGTACAGGACAGCGAGAGCCGCCGCCTCGACCTTCTTGACGATCTTCTTCGTGCCGTCCTCGTCCTGGAAGCCAAAGATGGCGTCGGAGAGCTTCCAGAAGATGAGCGCCACGAACCCGACCGCGGTGATCCAGAGGATGACGACGCCCACCGGGTCGTCGGACAGCGTCTTCATCGCTCCGCCCTGGCTGGCCTCGCCGCCACCGCCGACCGCAACCTGGATCGCGATCCATGCGATGAGGAGATGAACGATCCCGTAGGCGATGAGGCCGATCTTGGCGCCGGTCTCGAGGGCCTTGCTGTTGCGGACGCCGCGGCCCGCCTGCTTGGTGTTGCTGGTCATGTTTGGCACGGACGCAGCCTGCCACCTCGCGCACGGGCTGTCAGGACGAGGGAGCTCCCCTGACAGAACGGCGACGGAACTCTACCGTCGAGCGATGAGCATCACACGGAGGAAGGCGGTCGAGGACGTCGTCCATCAGAATGACGCCCCGCCCGCCGACGGCAGCGCCGGCGCGCAGACCGCCCCCGAGGGAAGGTTGCGTCAGAACCTCCAGGCCCGTGACCTCATCGGCTTCGGCATCGGGATCGTCATCGGCACCGGGATTTTCACCCTCACCGGGCTCCAGGCCAAGGAGAACGCCGGACCCGCCGTGATGGTGTCGTTCCTGGTCGCCGGCTTCGTGAGCCTGCTCGCCGCCCTCTGCTACGCCGAGCTCGCGGCAGCGGTGCCGACGGCGGGCAGCTCCTACACCTACGCCTACACGACCATCGGGGAGATCTTCGCCTGGGTGATCGCCTGGGACCTCGTCCTCGAGTTCGCACTCGGCGCGGCGGTGGTGGCACGCGGCTGGTCGGGCTACCTCGCCGGCGTGTTCAACCTGCCGGACCGGTGGTTCGCCGAGGAGGGATCGGTCGTCAACGTCGGAGCGATCGGCATCGTCCTCGTGCTCGGCTGGGTGGCGATCCGCGGGATCCGCGAGTCCAAGTGGCTCACGAACGGACTCGTGGTGATCAAGGTGTCGATCTGTGTCTTCGTGATCGCGGTCGGCGCGTTCCACATCCGGCCCGAGAACCTGGTGCCCTTCGTCCCGCCGGCCGAGCCGAGCTCCGACGGGACGGCAGAGGGGATCCGCGCACCGCTCTGGCAGTTCCTCTCCGGCGTCGAGCCGACGCAGTTCGGCATCGCCGGCGTGCTCGTGGCTGCCGCCGTGGTCTTCTTCGCCTACTCCGGGTTCGAGGCGGTGGCCAACCTCGGCGAGGAGACGCGCAAGCCTGCCCGCGACATGCCGCTCGGTCTGCTGGGGACGATCGGGATCTGCACCGTCCTCTACGTCGGCGTGTGCCTGGTGGTCACCGGGCTGGTCGACTACCGCGACCTCAGCGAGAGCGACGCGGTCGCCGACGTGTTCGACCAGGTCGGCCTGGAGTGGGCGGGTCTGCTCATCGGGATCGCCGCCGTCGCCGGTCTCACCTCGGTGATCCTCGTCGACCTCGTGGCCATGGGGCGCATCGGGTTCGCGCTCGCCCGCGACGGACTGCTGCCACCGGTCGTCGGGCGTGTGCACCCACGGTGGGGCACCCCGGTGCTGATGACGGGGGTCACGGTGGGCGCGGTGGCGCTCCTCGCCGGCCTCGTACCCATCTCGGTGCTGGCGGAGATGGTCAGCATCGGGACGCTCTTCGCGTTCGTGGTCGTCTCGATCGCGGTGGTGGTCCTGCGTCGTACCAGCCCGGACATGCCACGTCCGTTCCGTACGCCGCTGGTTCCCCTCGTGCCGGTCGTCGCGGTCGTCTGCTGCCTCGGGCTGATGGCGAGCCTCGCCGTGGAGACCTGGCTGCGGTTCCTCGTCTGGCTGCTGCTGGGCTTCGTGGTCTACTTCGGGTACGGCCACCGCCACGCGCGCCTGGCGCACCAGCACGGACGCGAGGACGTCAGGGACGCGCGGCCCTGAGAGGAGCTCAGCGATGCCGCCCCAGGACTCGCCCGTCCCGACCGAGTACCCCGAGGAGATCGGCCGTACGGCTCGACGCCAGCTGGCGTCGAGCGGCTACACCACGTACGACCAGCTGACGACGGTCTCACGCAAGGACCTGCTCGCGATCCACGGCGTCGGGCCGAAGGCCGTGCGCATCCTGGGCGAGGAGCTCGCCTCGCGGGGCCAGTCGTTCGACGGGTGACCGACGCGACGAGAGGCCGCTCCGTCAGGCCTTGCTGGCCTCGTCGATCTCGGCCTCGATCGCCTTCTCGTCCGCGCGCAGCTCCTTCTTCATCGTCTTGGCGGCCTTCTTGACCACGCGCTCGACGTGCGCCTCCATGTCGGTGGCCGCAACCACGACGAGCCCGCTCTGGCCGTCGTCGAGGAGCTCGCCGAGGTCCTTGAGGTCACCGCGGCTCATGCCTCGCGAGACGTGGCCCGCGAGCGCGCCCACGCCCGCCCCTGCCGCGCCGCCGGCGAGGAGGCTGCCGGCGAGCGCGACCGCCGGGAAGAGCGCCACCAGCGCGCCGCCGACCAGACCGATCCCGAGCCCGCCCCACGCTCCGCGGCGCGTCGGCTGCTCGTGCTTCTTGACGATCTTGACCGTGCCGTCGTCGTGCTTGGAGATGACGGCGGCGTCGTAGGTGTCGATCAGACCACTCTCCCGATAGACCTCCTTGACCGCCTCGTAGTCGGCGACCGCGTCGTCCTCGCTGTCGTAGCTCGCGGCGAGAACCATCATCGTGTCGAGTGCCATCGGGTCTCCTTCGGTGGTGCTGGATGCCCCACGCTACGGAGCATCGGCGGCCGCGCATCCTGGATCGTGCCTAGGCTGAGGGCATGGCGAACCGACTCAGCCGAGCCACCAGCCCGTACCTCCTGCAGCACGCCGAGAACCCGGTCGACTGGCACGAGTGGGGTGACGAGGCGCTCGCGCTCGCGGCCGAGCGCGACGTGCCCGTGCTGCTCAGCGTCGGCTACGCCGCGTGCCACTGGTGCCACGTGATGGCCCACGAGTCGTTCGAGGACGAGGCGACCGCGGCCTATCTCAACGAGCACTTCGTGCCGGTCAAGGTCGACCGGGAGGAGCGCCCCGACGTCGACGCGGTCTACATGCGGGCCACCACGGCGATGACCGGTCAGGGCGGATGGCCGATGACGGTCGTCCTCACCCCGTCGGGTGACCCGTTCTTCGCGGGCACCTACTTCCCACCCGAGCCCCGGCACGGGATGCCGGCCTTCCGGCAGGTGCTCGAGGCCGTCGTCGACGTCTGGGAGGAGCGCCGCGGCGACGTCGACCGGATCAGTGCGCAGGTCGTCTCCCACCTCGGCGCGCTCGAGGCAGGGGACGGTCCCGCGCTCGACGCGGACGCCCTCGACCAGGCGGTCCGCGGCCTCGCCGGGCAGTACGACGCCGCCCGCGGCGGGTTCGGCGGCGCGCCGAAGTTCCCCCCGTCGATGTGCCTGGAGTTCCTCCTGCGGGCTGCGGCACGGACCGGGTCGGCGGACGCCCTCGCGATGGCCGAGCACACCTGTGACGCGATGGCACGCGGCGGCATGTACGACCAGCTCGGCGGGGGCTTCGCGCGCTACAGCGTCGACGCAGGGTGGGTCGTCCCGCACTTCGAGAAGATGCTGTACGACAACGCGCTCCTGCTGCGCGTCTATCTGCACCTGTGGCGCCAGACCGGTTCGCCGCTGGCCCTGCGGGTGGTCCGGGAGACCGCCGACTTCCTCCTGACCGACCTCGCGACGGCCGAGGGCGGGTTCGCCTCCGCCCTCGACGCCGACACCGAGGGCGTCGAGGGGGCGACCTACGTCTGGACCCCGGAGCAGCTCGTCGAGGTGCTCGGTGACGACGACGGCGCCTGGGCCGCCCGGCTGCTGTCGGTCACGACCGGTGGCACGTTCGAGGACGGTGCCTCCACGCTGCAGCTGCGGGAGGACCCCGACGACCCGGCTCGCTGGGCGTCGGTCCGTGAGCGTCTCGTCACCGCCCGGGCGACCCGGCCCGCGCCCGCCCGCGACGACAAGGTCGTCGCGGCGTGGAACGGTCTCGCCGTGACTGCGCTGGCCGAGGCCGGTGTGCTTCTCGAGGAGCCGGACTACTGCGACGCCGCTGTCGTGGCGGCCACGCTGCTCGCCACGGTGCACACCGATGCTGCCGACAGGTTGCTGCGGACCTCGCGCGACGGGGTGCCGTCGACCAACGCCGGCGTGCTCGACGACTACGGCTGCGTGGCGGAGGCCTACCTCGCGGTCCTGGGCATCACCGGCGACGCCGTCTGGCTGGAGCGGGCCACCGGCCTCCTCGACACGGTGCTGGACCACTTCCGGGTCCCCGGGGATGCCGGCGTGACCGGGTTCTACGACACCGCCGACGACGCGCAGCGGCTGGTCGTACGCCCTCGCGACCTCGCGGACAACGCCGCGCCGTCAGGGACGTCGTCGTCGGCGGCGGCGTTCGTGGCGGCTGCCGCCGTCACGGGGGAGGACCGCTACCGCAGCGGCGCCGAGGACGCGGTGCGGTCGGCGTCCGCCCTCGCCACCGGGTCGCCGCGGTTCGCCGGCTGGACGCTGGCGGCCGCGGAGGCGCTGTTGGCCGGCCCGCTGGAGATCGCCGTCGTGGGCGAGGGCGAGGCGGCGGCGCGGCTCCACCGCGCCGCTCTCTCGCTCCCGTCACCGGGAGCCGTGGTGGTGGCGGGTCCGGTCGGTACGCCGGTGCCGCTGTTCGCGTACAAGGACCTCGTCGACGGAACGCCGGCGGCCTACGTGTGCCGGGGCTTCGCGTGCGAGCGGCCCGTGACCGATCCGTCCCAGCTGCGCGGTTGACTCCTCCGGGGGCTCAGCCGAGGAGGTCCGACGGCGACAGCGTCACGGGGAACGGGCGCTCGAAGGTCGCCGACTCGTCGCCCACGATCCGCTTCATCTCGCCGAACTCGCCGCCCTCGAGCTCCCACCAGGTCAGCGACCGCTCGTACGGGTCGGGGTCGACCACCCAGTACGAGCCGGCGCCGGCGAACTCGTAGCGCGACCGCTTGAGCAGCAGGTCGATGCTGCGCGTGCTCGGCGAGATCACCTCCACGGCGAGCACCGGGGGCGCGGAGAGGACCCTGCCCTCGACGTCCGCACGGCGTGCCACGACCACGTCGGGCCGGACCACCGAGTCCTCGGCGAGGACGACGTCGAGGGGCGAGACGAAGACCTTCATCTCCGGCGGGCACGACGCCCGCATCAGGACGGTCAGCTCCAGCACGGCTTCTTGGTGCTCCGGAGAGGGCGCGGGAGTGATGATCAGTGAGCCGTCGATGAGCTCGTAGCGGCGACCGTCGTCGGGGAGCGTGTCCAGGTCGGCACGCGTCAGCGGCCTCCCCGGTGGAAGGCCGATGGGGTGCGTCATGACGCCAGCCTAGGCGCCTACACCGAGTAGGCGGCCAGCGAGACACCGATGTAGTGCACGACGAAGGCCGCGATCGTCAGGCTGTGGAACACCTCGTGGAACCCGAACCAGCGCGGATACGGGTCGGGATAGCGCAACCCGTACACGAGCGCGCCCAGCGAGTAGAGCGCCCCGCCGACGATGATCAGCACCAGCACGGCCGTCGAGGAGGCCGCGGCGAAGTCCTCGAGCCAGAAGAGCGCGGCCCATCCGAGCAGCACGTAGATCGGGGTGTAGAGCCATCGTGGCGCGTGGACCCACAGGACCCGGAACAGCACCCCGCCGATGGCACCCGTCCACACCAGGGTCAGGAGCAGGGCCGCCTCGCGGGGCTCGAGAAGGATGAGGGCGAACGGCGTGTAGGAGCCCGCGATGAGCAGGAAGATGTTGGCGTGGTCGAGGCGCTTGAGCAGCACCTCGGCACGAGGGCCCCAGCGCCCGAGGTGGTAGACGGCACTGACGCCGAAGAGCAGCAGCGCGCTCGCCATGTAGACGGCCACGCCGGTCTTGGGCCTGGCTCCGGGGGCGAGGACCAGCAGCACCACGAAGGCGACGAGCGCGAGGGGCCAGGTGGCGGCGTGCAGCCAGCCGCGCAGTCTAGGCTTGATCTCGTCGACGGCATCGCGAAGACGATCGCCGACGTCGATTGCCCCGGGATGTCTCTCGTGCTCAGTCACGAGTCGACCCTAGCCAACGCACCTACGCCAGCGTAGGTAACACTCCTCACGGGAGGACGAACCGGTGTCGGTCCGCGACCTGCTCTACACGGCGTACGAGCGCCGGCTCCTCGGCAGGCTGCGCCCCGACCAGGTCCCGGCGCACGTGGGCGTGATCGTCGACGGCAACCGCCGCTGGGCCAGGGGTGCCGGTGGTGACGTCTCGAGCGGCTACCAGGCGGGCGCGGACAAGATCGTCGACTTCCTCGGCTGGTGCGACGACCTCGAGGTGAAGGTCGTCACCTTGTGGCTGCTGTCCACCGAGAACCTGCTGCGTCCCGAGCCCGAGGTCCGTGCGCTGCTCGCCGTGATCGCCAACCTCGTCGACCAGCTCACCGCCTCCCGGCGCTGGCACGTGCGGCTCATCGGC
Source organism: Mumia sp. zg.B17 (assembly GCF_019550915.1). Lineage (GTDB taxonomy): Bacteria > Actinomycetota > Actinomycetes > Propionibacteriales > Nocardioidaceae > Mumia. The sequence goes on along the minus strand of NZ_JAHWCI010000007.1, from coordinate 168,813 downwards.
AACCTCGATCTCCTGCCGCCCGACATCGCCCGGTCCTTGCAGGACACGGTGGCGTCGACCAGCGACGTCGACGGGATGGAGGTCAACCTCTGCGTGGGGTACGGCGGCCGCCAGGAGCTCGCCGACGCCGTGCGCTCGCTCCTCCGCGAGCAGTCCGAGCAGGGTCGGACGATCGACCAGGTGGCGGAGGTGCTCGACGTCGAGCACATCGCCGACCACCTCTACACCAAGGGTCAGCCCGACCCCGACCTCGTCATCCGGACGTCCGGCGAGCAGCGGTTGTCGGGCTTCCTCCTCTGGCAGAGCGTGCACAGCGAGTTCTACTTCTGCGAAGCGCTCTGGCCGGCGTTCCGGCGCGTGGACTTCCTGCGTGCGATCCGCTCGTACGCCGAGCGCGAGCGCCGCTTCGGGCAGTGAGCCGCCCGCCCGCCTGACAGGACCTGTCCACCTGGTGGCGTGTCGCTGTCCAAGGGGACCGCCCGCGTCGTACCGTCGTCTCGTCGACGGGACCACCTCCCGACGGCACCGGGAGGCCCTCCGTGCACCACCGACCGCTCGTCACAGGAGCCGGTCCCGTGCGCACGGCGGGAGGTCGGCCCGCCCCCGGGCCCGCCGCTCCGCAACCGGCTCCATCTGCGAGAGAGTGAGCCGGCGCGGGGATGCGCGTGGGCTCGTACGAGGAGATTGCCGTGGCTGCTGACATCCCCACCACCTACGTGATCGACACCAGCGTGCTTCTCGCCGATCCCCGGGCTCTGACCCGCTTCGCCGAGCACGAGGTCGTCATCCCGGTCGTCGTGATCAGCGAGCTCGAGGCGAAGCGAGCCCATCCCGAGCTGGGCTACTTCGCCCGCGGCGCGCTGCGTCTCCTCGACGAGCTGCGGGTCCGCCACGGCACGCTCGACCGCGCGATCTCGGTCAACGACGAGGGCGGCACGGTGCGCGTCGAGCTCAACCACACCGACTGCAGCTCGCTGCCGTCAGGGTTCCGGCTCGGTGACAACGACACGCGCATCCTCTCGGTGGCCAAGAACCTCGCCGACGAGGGCCGCGACGTCACGCTCGTCTCCAAGGACCTGCCCATGCGGGTCAAGGCGTCAGCCGTCGGGCTGGCGTCCGAGGAGTACCGCGCCGAGCTCGCGCTGGAGTCCGGGTGGACGGGCATGGTCGAGCTCGAGGTCCCCGCAGAGGATGTTGCCGACCTCTACGACCGGGGCGTCGCCGACCTCCCCGACGCGCGGGAGCTGCCGTGCCACACGGGCCTCGTGCTGCTGTCGTCGCGGGGGAGCGCCCTCGGCCGGGTCACCGCCGACAAGCGGGTCAGGCTCGTCCGCGGCGACCGTGAGGCGTTCGGGATCCACGGCCGCTCGGCCGAGCAGCGGGTCGCGCTCGACCTCCTCCTCGACCCCGAGATCGGGATCGTGTCGATGGGCGGGCGCGCGGGGACCGGCAAGTCCGCACTGGCGCTCTGCGCGGGGCTGGAGGCGGTGATGGAGCGCCGCCTCCACAAGAAGGTCGTGGTCTTCCGCCCGCTGTACGCCGTCGGAGGTCAGGAGCTCGGCTACCTCCCCGGGTCGGAGGCCGAGAAGATGGGCCCGTGGGGACAGGCCGTCTTCGACACCCTCGGTGCGGTCACCTCCGGTGACGTGCTCGAGGAGGTCATCGAGCGCGGCATGCTGGAGGTTCTCCCGCTCACCCACATCAGGGGACGGTCGCTGCACGACGCGTTCGTGATCGTGGACGAGGCGCAGTCGCTCGAGCGCAACGTCCTCCTGACCGTGCTGTCGCGGATCGGCGCGAACTCGCGGGTCGTCCTCACCCACGACGTGGCTCAGCGGGACAACCTGCGCGTCGGCCGCCACGACGGCGTGGTGGCAGTGGTCGAGAAGCTCAAGGGCCACCCGCTCTTCGCCCACGTCACGCTGACACGGTCGGAGCGTTCGCCGGTCGCGGCGCTGGTCACGGAGATGCTGGAGGATCCGACCCTCTGACCTGGCGGGCGGCCCGGGCTTGGTGCAGTGAAAGTCCGGGTCTCTCGGTCTGCGAAAGTCCCACCGCTGTGGTTCAGTATTGACGTCACGTACGCAGGCGTCCGAGCGCCCTTGACGACGGGAGCTGTCGATGAGGATGAGGGCTCGACGGCGGGCCGCGGTGCTCGCCGCCACTGTCATCACGGCTGGCGCTCTCGCGGCGTGCGGAGGAGGCGGCTCCGACAGCGGTACGCCGACCCTGACGTGGTACATCAACCCCGACGTCTCCAACCTCGACCCGTACGTCACCGGCGAGGACGGCAAGCAGACCCCCGGTGGCCAGGCCTATCTGGCGATGAAGTGCGCCAAGGAGTCCAACGGCGCCTACGACATCAAGGTCCAGCTGCTCCCGAACGACGCCTCCCAGCAGCGTGAGCAGCTCGTACGCCGCCTGGCGGCGAAGGACACGTCGATCGACCTGATGAGCCTCGACCCGGCCTTCACCGCCGAGTTCGCCAACGCCGGCTTCCTCGAGCCGATGAGCGAGGAGCAGCAGTCCCAGCTCTCTGAGGGCATGCTCGACGGCGCGATCGAGGCGGCCACCTACGACGACAACCTCGTCGCCGTGCCGCTCTGGTCCAACACCCAGATCCTCTGGTACAAGAAGTCCGTCGCCAAGAAGGCCGGCCTCGACACGAGCGGACCGGTGACGTGGGACCAGGTCATCGCCGCGGCCGAGAAGACCGGGACGACGGTGAGCGTCCAGGCCAAGCGCTACGAGGGCTACTCCGTGTGGATCAACTCCCTCGTCGCAGGCGCCGGTGGACAGATCGTCGAGGATCCCGAGGCTGGCAAGGACGCCAAGATCACCATCGACAGCCCGGCGGGCAAGGCGGCCGCCGAGGTCGTCTCCACGCTGGGCAAGTCCGATGCCGCACCGCCTGCCCTGTCGAACGCGGACGAGGGTGGGTCCGTCGCCGCGTTCTCGGCAGCCGACGGCGGCTTCCTCGTGAACTGGACCTACCTCTACTCCGATCCCAACGTGGCTCCTTTCAAGGAAGACCTCGCCTGGGTCCGCTACCCGCGCACGGTCGCCGACGAGGAGAGCCGTCCACCGATCGGTGGCATCAACATCGGCGTGTCGAGCTATGGCAAGCACCCGGAGCTGGCGTACGAGGCGACCGCGTGCCTCACGTCGGAGGAGAGCCAGAAGACGTACGCCCAGGCCTCGGGCAACCAGCCGGCACGTTCCGCGATCTATGACGAGCCGGAGACGCGCAAGGCCTTCCCGATGGCGCCGTTGTGGCGCGAGAGCATCGACGCCGCGGCCGCGCGGCCGATGACGCCGTACTGGAGCGACATCAGCACCGCGCTCTACTCGAGCTGGCACCCGCCGTCGTCGGTGAACCCCGACAAGACTCCGGCGGAGTCGAAGAGATACATCGAGGACGTCCTTCAGGGCAAGGCGCTGCTGTGAGCGGGAGGCGATGAGGATGACCAGCCCCACGACGTTGGAACCCACCAAGGCGGCGCCTGACAAGGGTCGCCCGGCGAAGGCACGCACGGCTGAGAGCTCCGAGAACCGTCTCGGCTGGAAGCTCGCAGGTCCGGCGGTCGCCGTGATGCTGCTGGTGACCGCGTGGCCGATGCTGCGGGCGCTCTACCTCTCGCTGTTCACCTACCGGCTGACCGACCCCGACAACCGTGAGTTCGTCGGCATCTCGAACTACGGCGTGGTCCTGTCCGACCCGCTGTGGTGGCGTGCGGTCGGCGTCGCCGTGTTCATCATGGTCGTCACCGTGGCCGTCGAGCTCGTCATCGGCTTCGGCTTCGCGATGGTCATGAACAACATCCTCGTCGCCCGCGGCATCGTCCGAGCCTCGATCCTTGTGCCGTACGGCATCATCACGGTGGTCTCGGCGTACGCATGGCTGTACGCGTTCCAGCCGACGACCGGGTTCGTCAACCAGTGGCTCAACCTCGACCCAGGCACCAACCCGTTCGACGACTTCTGGGGCTCGATCTTCGTCATCTGCCTCGCCGAGATCTGGAAGACGACGCCGTTCGTCTCCCTGCTCCTCCTCGCCGGCCTCTCGCAGGTCCCGAACGACGCGATCGAGGCGGCGACGGTCGACGGGGCGACCGCGTGGCAGCGGCTGACCAGGGTCATCCTGCCGTCCATGCGCGGCGCGATCATGGTCGCGGTGCTCTTCCGGGCGCTCGACGCCTACCGCATCTTCGACAGCCCGTTCATCATGACGGGCTTCGCCAACGGCACCGCCCCGCCGTCGGGGCTGGTCTACAACGCCATGATCCAACGCGTCGAGCTCGGCCTCGGGTCGGCCATGTCGGTGCTGCTGTTCCTCTCGGTCCTCATCATCGCCTTCGGGCTGATGAAGCTGTTCCGGGTGGACCTGAGCCAGGTGAGAGGAGACTGACATGTCACCGCGACGGAAGTCCCGGGTGGTGTGGTCGCTGGTCGCGATCGTCATCGGCTTGATCTTCGCCGGTGCCGGGCTCGTCCTGATCGACCGGCCCGACCTCTGGCTCTGGCTGATCGTGGCCACCGTGTTCGTGCTCACCGGCGCCGTCGGCCTCCTGCTCGGCGACACCGCGCCGCACGTCTCGTGGTCGTCCATCGTCGGCGCGGAGCTGATCGTGCTCTACACGCTGACACCGGTCGTCTACCTGCTCTCGCTCTCCCTCAAGGGTGGCAACGCCGACGTCAACCAGGGCGGGTTCCTCCCGCACGACCCCGGCCTCGACAACTACGAGACGGTCTTCAAGTTCGACCTCTTCCAGAGCGCGCTGGTCAACTCGTTCGGCATCTCGGTCATCTCCACGACCATCTCGGTGGTGCTCGCCACGTTCGCGGCGTACGCGATCGCGCGGCTGCGGTTCCGGGGCAAGAAGTTCGTGCTCTCGATGGCGCTCGCGATCGCGATGTTCCCGGTCGTCGCCCTGGTCGGCCCGCTCTTCGACATGTGGCGCGCGATCGGGATCTACGACACGTGGCTCGGTCTGATCATCCCGTACCTGTCGTTCACCCTGCCGATGTCGATCTGGGTGCTGTCGGCGTTCTTCCGCGAGATCCCGTGGGAGATGGAGCAGGCGGCCCAGGTCGACGGTGCCTCGTCGTGGCAGGCGTTCCGGAAGGTGATCGTCCCGCTGGCGGCGCCCGGAGTCTTCACGGCGGCCATCATCACGTTCTTCTTCGCCTGGAACGACTTCGTCTTCGGGATATCTCTGACCTCCACGACACGGGCGATCCCCGTGCCGGCGTCACTGGCGTTCTTCACCGGTGCGTCGCAGTTCGACCAGCCGATCGCAGCGATCGCCGCGGCCTCCGTCGTGGTGACGGTGCCGATCTTCATCATCGTCCTCCTGTTCCAGCGCAAGATCGTCTCCGGGCTCACCTCCGGTGCAGTGAAGGGTTGATCACCATGGCCACCATCGAGATGAAGAACATCGTCAAGCAGTACGGCGACAACGCGCCGGCCGTGAACGATGTCAGCCTCGAGGTCGCCGACGGGGAGTTCATGATCCTTGTCGGTCCCTCCGGCTGCGGGAAGTCGACGCTGCTGCGGATGATCGTCGGCCTCGAGGAGATCACGTCCGGTGACATGATGATCGGCGGCAGGCGGGTCAACGACGAGCCGCCGCGCGACCGCAACCTCGCGATGGTCTTCCAGAACTACGCGCTGTATCCCCACCTCAACGTCTACGAGAACATCGCCTTCCCGCTGCGCCTTCAGAAGGGCATGAAGGACGAAGAGATCGACAAGCGGGTGCGCGATGCCGCGCAGACGCTGGAGCTCACCGAGTTCCTCGACCGCAAGCCGGCCAACATGTCCGGCGGCCAGCGCCAGCGCGTCGCGATGGGGCGGGCGATCGTCAGGGAGGCGCAGGCATTCCTCTTCGACGAGCCCCTGTCGAACCTCGACGCGAAGCTGCGCGGGCAGATGCGGACCGAGATCGCCCGGTTGCAGCGCAAGCTCGGCGTGACGACGGTCTACGTCACTCACGACCAGACCGAGGCGATGACGCTCGGTGACCGCGTCGCTCTGCTCAAGAAGGGCGTCCTCCAGCAGGTGGCCTCGCCGCGCGAGCTGTACGAGGACCCGGTCAACCTGTTCGTCGCCGGGTTCATCGGCTCGCCGCCGATGAACATGCTTCCGGCACGCCCCAACGGGGACCAGCTGGAGCTGCCCTTCGTCTCGTTCACGATGCCGCCGGAGATGGCGAAGGCGGCCGAGGGGCACGAGCTCCTCATCGCCGGTGCGCGTCCCGAGCACTTCACAGACGCCAACGGGCCCCAGGTGCCCGAGGCGAGCGTGCCGTTCTCGGCCACGGTCGACGTGGTGGAGTGGCTGGGCAACGAGCAGTACGCCTACATCCCGTTCGAGGCCCCGTCCGAGGTCAGGTCGACGCTGGACCAGCTCGCCAAGGACCTCGACGGCGAGCGGATGCAGCAGCAGATCGTGGTGACGCTGGACCCGACGACCCGGGTGCGTGAGGGTGACGAGGCGCAGCTCACGATCGACGTCTCCAAGCTGCACCTCTTCGATCCCGAGACCGGGGACAACCTGATGCTGAGCGCTCGTGCGGGGGCTCACACGTCGTCCGACGCCGACGGGTCGTCGGGCGCAGCCACGGGTGGGGCGCACGCCGCGGAGTCCGTCGCCAGGGAGTAGGCCCAGATTCTCAGGAAAGTCCGTTCGTGCAGGTCAGAGGGCGATCTGACCGGATTTTCACTGGTTGTCTGTTTGATCCCGTGATGTTCTCCGCGCATCCTGGGGGTTGCGCTTACCGCGATTCCTTCCCCCGGAGGACCACGAGTGATCGACCCCCGCATGCCCGTGCGCCGTTCTGGTGCCCAGGACGGCCGACGCAAGGCCGAACGCAAACCGCTGACGACACGGCTCCTCACCCGCGCCCGTACGCCGCGCGGTCGGATCGCCGTGGCCGCGGCGGTCGCTGCCTCGGCGGCGATCGTCGGTGGCGCGGCCGTCGGTGCGACCGGTGCACCGCCGGCGACCGAGGTGGAGTCCGTCACCGGGCTGGAAAAGCTGGACCCGCGCTCGAGCCCCTCGAGGGCCGCGGAGCGTGACGACGCCGAGGTCTCGCGATCCGGGGAGCGGCCGGCCCCGCAGAAGGCTGCGCCGAGCCCTTCGATCGCTGACGCGAAGAAGCAGCAGGCTGCAAAGACCGCCCGCGCCGCCCGGATGGCCACCAGGACCGCGCGCATGAAGGACCGCGATCCGCGCCAGATCGCGAAGGCGATGCTCCCCGACTATGGCTTCAGCGGCCAGTTCGGATGCCTCAACGACCTGTGGGTGGGCGAGAGCAACTGGCGCTGGAACGCCGACAACCCGACCTCCAGCGCGTACGGCATCCCGCAGGCCCTGCCCGGCTCCAAGATGGCCTCGGCCGGGGCGGACTGGAAGACGAACCCGGCGACCCAGATCAAGTGGGGGCTGGGCTACATCAAGGACCGCTTCGGCGACCCGTGCTCGGCGTTGGCGTTCAAGAACGCCAACGGCTGGTACTGACGCCGGTCCTGATTCGCCGGACACCGGTGTCGTGAGCCGTGAGGATGTCCGCATGCGCCGTACGCCGGACTCCGCCGCCGCCCGTCACCTGACACGACGCCGTCTCGTCATCGGCGGTGTGGCCACCGTCGGCCTCGTCGCCGGTGGTGCCGTCGCCTCCCGCGCGTTCGAGGACGACGGCGCGGACGGTGTCGTGCCGCAGGTACGCCCGGGACGCCTCCTCACCGGCTCCTTCAGCTCCGCAGCGCGCCGTGGTCAGCGGTGCGGTTGGGCTCTCGCACTGCCGCCAGGGCACTCCCGCGACCTGCCGGTAGCCGTCGTGCTCCACGGCCGGGGCAACGACCACGCCTCCGCGTTCAGCCCCGGATACCTGGGCCTCGATCGCTTTCTCGCGGCAACGGTCGCCGGAGGGACACCGCCCTTTGCCCTGGTGAGCGTCGACGGCGGAGAGAGCTACTGGCATGCACGCGACGACGGTGACGACGCCCCCGCCATGATCGTCGACGAGCTCCTCCCGCTGGTGGCCCGCCACGGGGTGCGCACCGACCGCGTCGGGCTGCTCGGCTGGTCGATGGGCGGGTTCGGAGCCCTTCACCTGGCTGGGGCCCTCGGGCCCGATCGAGTCGCCGCCGTGGCCGTGATGAGTCCAGCGCTGTGGCGCGACTACGCCGACACGGCGCCGGGCGCGTACGACGACGCGGACGATTTCGCTGCGGTCGACGTGACCTCGCGGCAGGAGTCCCTGCGAGGGATCCCGGTGCGGATCGACTGCGGACGGTCGGACCCGTTCGCCGCCGCCACCCGCGACTACGTGCGTGGGTTCGAGCGGCGCCCTGCGGGCGGGTTCCAACCCGGCAGACACACCGTCGGCTACTGGCGGCGGATGGCCCCGCGCCAGCTGGCCTTCCTCGGTGACCACTTCGCGGCATCGGCACGGGGAGACCGCGGCGGACCGCTGGCCCCGCCGGATAGCGTGTCGGCATGACCGACCCCTCGACCGAGGACGACGTCGGCGCGCGCAGACGCTCCGGCGCAGTCGGCATCCTCGGCCCCGCTCTGCTGGCCGTCGTCTGCGGCACGGCGTACGCGGCGGTGTCCTTGCTCCGCTTCCGACGCTTCGAGACGCCGTCGTGGGACAACGCCATCTTCGAGCAGGCGATCGCGGCCTACTCGAGGCTCGAGGCGCCGATCGTCGACATCAAGGCTCCCGGATACAACATCCTGGGCGACCACTTCTCGCCCGTCACCGCGCTCGTGGCCCCGTTCTACCGCGTCTTCCCCGACGGCCGGACCCTGCTCGTCGCGCAGGCCGTTCTCATCGCGCTGTCGGTGTGGGTGATCGCGCGCGGCGCGGTCCGCCTCCTCGGTTCTGCCGCCGGCCTCGCGGTCGGACTGGCGTACGGGGTGTCGTTCGGCATCGCCTCCGCGGTGTGGGTCGACTTCCACGAGGTGGCCTTCGCCGCCGTCTTCCTGGCCCTCTCCGGCGTCGCCTATCTCGAGCGCCGGTGGTGGACAGCGGCCGCATGGTCCCTGCCGCTGCTGCTCGTCAAGGAAGACCTGGGTCTGACCGTGCTCGCGGTCGGGATCGTCCTCGCCCTCTCCGGTGCCCGCCGGATCGGCGCCGCGACGGCCGTGATCGGGCTCTGCGGGTTCGCGCTGACGCTCCTGGTCGTGATCCCGTCGTTCAACCCCGGCGGCGGCTACGACTACGTCGGCGTGATCGGAGCGGGCGGCGAGGGCGGCCCGGGGCCGTGGGCGACGTTCTGGGCGGGGTGGGACCTCAAGCTCCCGACGCTGATCGCGACCTTCGGCGTCACGGGCTTCCTCGCGCTGAGGTCGCCCTGGGTCCTCGTGGCTGGGCCTACGCTGCTGTGGCGCTTCGTCGGGGACAACGAGTACTACTGGGGCACCGACTGGCACTACGGCCTGGTCATCATGCCGATCGTGTTCGTGGCGATGCTCGACGCGATCGCGCGGTTGCGGGCCGCGGAAGAGGCCGAGGAGAGGAGTCGGTGGACCTGGGCGTCGCCGACCTGGCTCCGCCGCTACGCCACGCACGTCCCCGCACTGGTAGCAGGCGTCGCCCTGGCACTCGTGTCACAGTTCCCCCTGGCGCGGCTGGCGGAGGCGGAGACCTACGAGGCGAGTCCGCGCGCCGCCGCCGCCGAGGAGGTCCTGGCGCTCGTGCCGGAGGGGGCGAAGGTCGAGACCGACATCGGCCTGATCACCCACCTGACCAGCGACCGCACGGTCTACTGGACCGGCACCGTGGGTGACGCGGTCCCCGACTGGATGGTGATCGACGCCTTCACGAGCTGGGGCGGGCAGGCGCCAGACGCTGCGGCGTACGCACGAGAGCGGCACCCGGGCACGAGCTGGGAGACCGTGCTCGACCGCGACGGCTACCAGGTCGCGCGCCGCATCGACTGATCACGGGTCACCCTCTGGCGCCCGCGGGTCACTCTCTGGCGCCCGCGGGTCACTCTCTGGCGTCCGCGGGTCACTCTCTGGCGTCCGCGGGTCACTCTCTGGCGTCCGCGGGTCACTCTCTGGCGTCCGCGGGTCACTCTCTGGCGTCCGCGGGTCACTCTCTGGCGCCCGCCGGTCACTCTCTGGCGCCCGCCGGTCACCCGGCCAGCTCAGGGATGCGTCATGGAGAGTACGTCGAGAGCTGCATCGAGCTGCGCGATCGTCACGAGGCCCTCGTCCACGTAGCCCATGTCGAGCACCGTCTGGCGGATCGTCTTCTGCTCCTTGAGCGCCGTCTTGGCGACCTTGGCGGCGTTCTCGTAGCCGATGTACTTGTTGAGCGGCGTCACGATCGACGGCGACGACTCGGCCAGCTCCGCGCAGCGCTCGGCGTTGGGCACCGTGCTGGCGATGCACTTGTCGGCGAGCACGCGCGACGAGTTCGAGAGCAGGCGGATCGACTCCAGGAGCGCACGGGCCATCACCGGCATCTGGACGTTGAGCTCGAACGAGCCCGACTGGCCCGCGAACGTGATCGCGGTGTCGTTGCCGATCACCTGCGAGCACACCATGAGCACGGCCTCGGGGATGACCGGGTTGACCTTGCCCGGCATGATGCTCGAGCCCGGCTGGAGATCGGGGAGGTTGAGCTCGCCGAGACCGGTGCGCGGGCCGGAGCCCATCCAGCGCAGGTCGTTGTTGATCTTGACGAGGCTGACCGCGATCGTCTTCAGCTGGCCGGACAGCTCGACGAGCCCGTCGCGCGCGCCCTGCGCCTCGAAGTGGTCGACCGCCTCCGTAAGAGGCAGGCCGGTCTCCTCGCCGAGGATCTCGATGACGCGCTGCGGGAAGCCCGCCGGCGTGTTGATCCCGGTGCCGACGGCCGTGCCACCGAGCGGGACCTCCGCCACGCGGGGGAGAGCGGACTCGACGCGCTCGATGCCACGGCGGACCTGGGCGGCGTAGCCGTTGAACTCCTGGCCGAGAGTCACCGGCGTCGCGTCCATGAGGTGCGTACGCCCGGACTTCACGATCTCGGACCACTCCGAGCCCTTCGCGGCGAGACCGGCAGCGAGGTGGTCGAGCGCCGGGATCAGGTCGTTGATCGCGGCCTCGGTCGCGGCCACGTGGATCGAGGTGGGGAACGTGTCGTTGGACGACTGCGACGCGTTGACGTGATCGTTGGGGTGCACGTCGCGGCCCAGGCGGCGGGTCGCGAGGGTCGAGAGCACCTCGTTCATGTTCATGTTGCTCGACGTGCCCGACCCGGTCTGGAAGACGTCGATCGGAAACTGGTCGTCGTGGTCGCCGGCGGCGACCTCCTGGGCCGCGGCGACGATCGCGTCGGCGACGTCCTGGTCGATGACACCGAGCTCGGCGTTCGCCTTCGCGCAGGCCAGCTTCACCAGGGCGATCGCGCGGATGTGCTGCGGCTCGAGCGTGCTGCCGGAGATCGGGAAGTTCTCGACGGCGCGCTGGGTCTGGGCCTTGTAGAGAGCGTCGGCGGGCACCTTGACCTCGCCCATGGTGTCGTGCTCGATGCGGTACTCGGTCTCAGTGCTCATGAGAGCGAGATTATCCGGCCCGACGTACGGGCGGGCGCGGGGTCACCGTCGTGGGACGCGGCCCCTCAGGAGCCAGTACGCCTCGGCGCGACCCTGGAGGCGTACGGGGACGCGCTCGGCGTAGACGTGGGCGAACGACGCCGCGAGGGCCTCGCGGACCGCGGCCGAGTCGTCCATCGACCAGATGCACAGCTCGCCGAGGTCGCGCAGACGCTCGGCACAGGTCGCGATGAAGGGCGCTCCGTACAGGTCGGCGTTGCTGTCGTTCACCAGGAAGTCGGGACCGTTGTCCACGTCGAGGAGGATCACGTCGACGCTCCGCGGCGCGAGGTCGCCGACGACGTCGCGCACGTCCCCGACGTGGAGGCCCACCCGTCGGTCGTCGAGGAGATCGGCTCCCGGCAACGTCCCCTCGCGCATGAACGCGGGGATCGCCGGCTCGAGCTCGGCGACCGTCACCTGCCTGACCCGTCGGTCGGTGAGGATCTCCCGCAGCGTGAACCCCATGCCGAGGCCGCCGACCACGACGTGGCGCGGGTCGGCCGCACCCGCCAGGGCCGTACGAGCGAGCAGACGCTCCGAGGTCGTCTCGACGTCGTCCATGACGAACACGCCGTTGACACGGAGCTCCAGCGCGCCGTCCTCACGCCGGCGGACGACGGCATCACCGCGCGTGTGCATGAGCCCTCCGCGCTGTCCGGGCGATCGATGCGGCGAAGAGTCCCTCGAGATCGACCGGGATCTCGTGCGCCATGCCGGGAACCATCAGCAGCTCGGCGCCCGGGACGGCAGCGGCAGTCGCGCGGCCACCGGATGGGTGCACCATCGGGTCCGCGCTGCCGTGGATCACCAACGTGGGTGCGGCGACGGAGGCGAGCGCGCGGGTGCGGTCTGGCTGGGTCATCACGGCGAGCATGTGACGCATTGTGCCCTCGACCGACCAACCCCGGGCGTACGTCTCGCGGGCGCGCGCCTCGACGGCCTCGGGCGCGAGAGCGAACTGGCGGCTCGAGATCGCACGGGCGCTGCGTACGGAGCGCCGGACGTATGCCTCCTCGCCCTCACCGGGGGCACCGAGCAGCATCCCGAGGAGTCGAGGGTGCTGCCACCCGACCGTACGGCGGCCGGTCGTCGACATGATCGAGGTCAGCGAACGCAGGCGGTCGGGGTGCTCGACGGCGACCGTCTGGGCCACCATCCCTCCCATCGACTGGCCCACGACGTGAGCGGCGTCGACGCCGAGCGCGTCCAGGAGGCCGACGGCGTCGGCGGCGAGGTCCGTCATCGCGTACGGCACGTCACGCCGCAGCCCTGTGAACGTCGACACCACCTGGGCGCGGGTCACGGGGGCGCGGTCGAACCGGGTCGAGCGGCCCACGTCACGGGAGTCGTACCGGACGACGTGGAAGCCGTGGTCGGCGAGGGACTCGCAGAACTCGGTCCGCCACCAGTTCATCGGGCAGCCGAGCCCCATCACGAGGAGCAGAGTCTGGTCGTCCGGATCGCCGAACGTCTCGTAGGCGAGGCTGAGTCCGCTGTCGAGCCTGGCGATCCGGTCGGTCACCCTTCCATCGTAGGCAGGCGTTGCGACGTCCCGGTCACGCGAGCAGCTCGGGGAGCTCCTTGAGGTGCGGAGGGTCCGCGCCCGGGCGCGAGCAGGTGACGGCCGAGGCGTGGACCGCGAGCTCGCCGAGCCACGTCAGCGCCTCCTCGTCGAACGCCGGCCGCTCCGTCCAGCCGCGGACGAGGATGCCGGCCAGCAGGGCCGCCATGAAGGAGTCGCCGGCACCGATCGTGTCGGCGACCGTGATCGGCGGAGGCGCCACCTCGACGGACGCGCCGCCGCTGAAGAGGGTCGCCCCGTCCCCGCCGCGGGTGAGTGCGACGAGCCGGGGACCCTCACCTGCGATCCGGGCGGCGTAGGCGGCGGGGTCCAGGTCGGGGCGGAGCTCGGCGGCGTCAGCGTCGCTGAGCTTGACGAACGCGGCCCGCGGCACGATCCGGTCGACGCGCTCGCGGACGTCGGCCAGGTCGGGGGTGATGGCGGGTCGGACGTTGGGGTCGTACGAGACCGGGACGCCCGCGGCGACCGCATCCTCGACCAGGCGCTCGACAGCGTCGGCTCCGGGTCGGAGCGCCGCGCCGATGGATCCCACGTGGAGGAGCGCGAAGCCGGCCGGGCCCGGCATCTCGGACGGGTCCCACGTCAGCTCGAAGTGGTACGTCGCCACGCCGTGGTCGTCGAGCTGGGCCACCGCGACCGCACTGTCTCCGTGGTGCGGAGGCAGCGAGCGCAGGTCGACGTCGGAGGCGTCGACGTGGTCGCGCAGCAGCTCGCCGTACTCGTCGTCGCCGACCTGCGCGGCGAGGACCGTCGGGAGGCCGAGACGCGCGAGCCCGACGGCGACGTTGAGCGGAGAGCCGCCAGGGTGCGCCGACTCGTGGCCGCCGGAGTCACGCGTCAGGTCGACCAGCGCCTCCCCGACGACCAGCGTGCGGTCGGTGACCGCGGGCATCGTCGGCTCAGCTCTCGTAGTCGATGGAGGCGTAGGCGCGGAGCTTCTCCATGCGGTGCTCCGAGATGATCTTGCGGTAGGTGCCCGATCGCGAGCGCATCACGAGGGACTCGGTGATCGCGGAGCCGGATCCGTAGCGGACTCCGCGCATCAGCTCGCCGTCGGTGATGCCGGTCGCGACGAAGAAGCAGTCGTCGCCCTTGACCAGGTCGTCGGTGGTGAGGATCGCGTCGACGTCCAGGCCGGCGTCGACCGCCTTCTGCCGCTCCTCGTCACCGGTCGGCCAGAGGGTGCCCTGGACCGCGCCGCCGAGCGCCTTCATCGCGCAGGCGGTGATGATGCCCTCCGGCGTACCGCCCACACCGGCGAGGATGTCGACGCCCGTGCCGGGGCGCGCGGCGTAGATCGAGCCTGCGACGTCGCCGTCGCTGATGAACTTGATGCGTGCGCCGGTCTTGCGGATCTCGTCGACGAGACCCTGGTGTCGCGGGCGGTCCAGCACGCACACCGTGACCGATGAGACGGAGAGGCTCTTGGCCTTGGCGACCAGCCGGATGTTCTCCGAGATGGGGAGCCGGATGTCGATCACGTCGGCGGCCTCGGGGCCGACCGCCAGCTTGTCCATGTAGAAGACGGCCGACGGATCGAACATCGCGCCGCGGGGAGCGACGGCGAGCACGGAGACCGCTCCGGGCATGCCCTTGGCCGCCAGCGTGGTGCCGTCGATCGGGTCCACCGCCACATCAGCCTCGGGTCCGGTGCCGTCACCGACCTCCTCGCCGTTGAACAGCATCGGGGCGTTGTCCTTCTCGCCCTCGCCGATCACGACGACGCCGCTCATGCCGACGGTGTTGATGAGGGATCGCATCGCGTTGACCGCGACACCGTCCGCGCCGTTCTTGTCACCCCGGCCGACCCAGCGGCCTGCCGCCATCGCCGCCGCCTCGGTCACGCGGACCAGGTCGAGGGCGAGGTTGCGGTCAGGCGCGGCCTTGGCGGGGGTGAGAGGGCCTGGCAGCTTGGATCCTTGCGCGCTGTCGGTCATGGCCGCATCCTACGTCCGAGTCGCTGCGGCCTCGGGGTCGGCGTTTTCGTGGGTGCCACCACAATTGCCGATCGGCGGCGTCAGTCCTCGAACGTCGTCACCTCGGTGGCCTTCACGCTCGCCCACACCGAGACCCCCTCGTGCAGGTCGAGATCGGCCACGGCCGCGCGGGTGACGTCGGCGAGGAGCGACACCTCGCCGCGCAGCTGGACGCGGACCGCGTCGCCGTGCGGGACGAGACCGGTGACCTCGAGCCGCCACACGTTGCGCGCGGACGTGACCGGCTCCTCCCCGTACAACGTGACGGCGGTCGGCGAGAACGTCCGGAAGGTGTCGCGCTCGCGCAGCAGGTTCATCCCCATCAGGTGCGCGACGTAGTCGGTGCGTGGGCGACGAGCGACCTCGTCGGGGGTCCCCGCCTGGGTGATCCGTCCCTCCTCGAGCACGGCGACGCGGTCGGCGAGGACGAACGCGTCGAGGGGGTCGTGTGACACGAGAACGGTCACGCCGCCGAAGTCGCGGACGTGCCGCCGCAGGAACGCCCGGACCTGCGCGGTGACCGCGACGTCGAGCGCGGAGGTCGGTTCGTCGAGCAGGAGGAGCCCTGGATCGCAGGCGAGCGCACGGACGATCGCGACCCGCTGTCGCTGGCCGCCGGACAGGCGCGTCGCCCGACGCCCGGCGAACTGAGCGAGGCCGCTCCGTTCGAGGGCCGCCGTGGCGCGTTCACGGGCTGGCCGTCGGCTCGTCGAGGGCGCGGAGGGGTGGTGGCGCAGGCCGAACGCGACGTTGTCGCGCACGGTGAGATGAGGGAAGAGCAGCGGATCCTGGAAGACCATCGTCAGGTCGCGCTCGGGGGTGGGGACCCGTACGCCGGTGGCGGCGTCCTCGAGAACGGTGCCGCCGAGAGCGACGCGGCCCGAATCGAGATCGCTCAGTCCTGCGAGCGCGCGCAGGACGCTGCTCTTGCCGGCTCCGTTCGGACCGACCAGGGCGAGAACCTCCCCGGGTGCGACCTGCAGCGTGACGTCGATGGTGAGCGCGCCACGGCGCAGGACGAGACGTGCGTCGAGACCCTTCTCGGTCATGTGCGCCCTGCCCACGAACCGCGCAGGCCGACCAGCACCGCGACGCTGATCGCCAGCAGGATGACGCTCAGCATGATCGCCGTGTCGGGGTCGGACTGCATCGCGCCGTAGATCTCCAGCGGCATCGTGCGGGTCACGCCAGGGACGCTGCCGGCGAAGGTGATCGTGGCACCGAACTCGCCGAGTGCCCGCGCCCACGCGAGCGCGGCGCCCGCGGCGATCCCCGGCCCGGCGAGCGGCAGCGTGACGCGCCAGAACGTCACCAGACGGCGCGCGCCGAGGGTGGCGGCGACCTCGTCGTACCGGGGATCAGCCGTACGGAGTGCGCCCTCCACGGCCATCACGAGGAACGGCATTGCGACGAAGGCCTGCGCCAGCACGACGGCGGCGGTGGTGAACGGCACCGTGATCCCGAACGCGTCGTCGAGCCACTGCCCGAGGACGCCCCGCCGCCCGAACACCATCAGCAGGGCGACGCCACCGACCACCGGCGGGAGGACCAGCGGGACACTCACCAGCGCCCGGACAAGACCTCGCCCGCGGAAGGTCGTACGGGCGAGCACCCACGCCAGAGGCACCCCGAGCACGAGGCACACGGCCGTGGCGATCGTCGAGGTCAGCAGGCTCAGGCGCAGCGCGTCGAGGATCTCCGGCTCGCCGAGGCGCTCGACGAACGTCCCCCAGGGGGCCCGCAGCAGCAGTCCTCCGAGGGGGAGGAGCAGGAGGAGGAGGCCGACGACGGACGGGACGACGAGCGTGACCGGCACCCGTCCGAGGGCGGCACCGCCCTGCCTGGTCACGCGGCTGGCCCGAACCCGTGCCGCGCGAGGACCTTCTGCCCCTGCTCGCTGACGATGAGGTCGACCCAGTCGACAGCGAGCTCGGTGGCCTGCGAGTCGACGAGGACCACGATCGGATCGACGTTGACGACCTCCGAGGCGTTCTGCGCCTCGACGGTCTCGACCTTGTCGCCGGCGGCCTGGGCGTCGGAGCGGTAGACCAGTCCGGCGTCGACCTCGCCGAGGGTCACCTTGGCGAGGACGCCCTTCACGTTCTGCTCCTCGGTCGTCGGCTTCGCGGTGCTGCCGTCGAGGGCGAGGAGCCGCTGGGCGGCATCACCGCACGGTGCTTGCGGTACGCAGACGGCGAACGTCGCCCGGCCCAGGTCCCGCACGCCGCGGACGTCGCCGGGGTTGCCGGGCGGGGTGGCGATGACGAGTGTGTTGCTCGCGAAGAGCACCGGGTCACCGTCGGCGGCGTCCGCGTCGACGACCTTGCGCATCGTCGTCTCGTCGGCGGTCGCGAGGACGTCGGCGGGCGCACCCTGGATGACCTGTTCAGCGAGAACAGCTGAGGAGTCGTACGACAGCCGGACGTCCACCCCGTCGTGCTCCCGCTCGAACACCGTCTCCAGGTCGTCGAAGGCCTCGGTGAGCGACGACGCTGCCAGGACGGTGAGCGTACGGTCCTGCATCCCGCAGCCGTCGTCTGCGCCGCCGCAGGCGGTGGCAGCCATCAACGCGAAGAGGGCGGCCGACAGGAGGAGCGGCGAACGGCTCACGGGCCGACCTCCACGGTGACGTTGGTCGCCTTCACCCCGGCGACTGCGACCACGCCGACCTCCAGGCCCAGGTCGCGGACCGCCTCGGCACTGATCAGGGAGACGACCCTGAAGGGACCGCAGCACATCTCGACCTGCGCCATCACCGTGTCGGCGACCACCTTGGTGACGATGCCGCGGAACTGGTTGCGAGCGCTGCGGGCACGGGACCGGCTGGTCTCGTCGCCGTCCGCCAGGGCGACTGCGAGGGCCGCGAGGTCGTGACCGTCCACGGCCGCCGCGCCTGAGGGCGTCCGGCTCGGGGTGAACCGGCCCTGGTCGCCCCAGCGGCGCACGGTGTCGTCGCTGACGCCGAGCAGGTCGGCAGCCTCGGAGTAGCGATACGCAGGCACGTCAGAAACCTAGCGCATCATCCGCAGGTGCGTCTGACAATGGTAAGCCAAGGCCGCATCTGCGGACGCCGTCGTACGCCCCGTCGGCGTGCCGGAGCCCGCGCTGGGCGGGCCTGGGAGAATGGCACCGTGAGCAGCACCGACCCGTCCCCGACTCCTCCGGCGGCACCCGGCAGGCCTGTGGACCAGACTCCTCCAGCGAAGCCGCCCTCGTCGCGCGGCAACCCGGCGTTCTCCGACATCGCGCGATCCATGCTGGTGATCGGGGCGATCGTGATCGGGCTCTTCGTCGTGGGTCAGTTCTTCATGGGCTACACACCAGAGGAGCGTCCGGCCGTCGCGTACGAGGAGACGGTGGAGGGAGTGCGCAAGTCCGCGCCGTTCCCCGTCTACGCGCCGACCTCCCTGCCTGACGGGTGGCGCGCCAACGGCGTCACGTACGAGCCGGGGCGCGACGGCCGCTGGCATCTCGGGGTGCTCACCGACGGCGACCGCTACATCGGCCTGGAGCAGGAGATCGACTCGGTCCCACGCATGGTCGAACGGTATGCGTCCGGCGCCACGCAGAAGGACGACGTCGAGGTCGCGGGCAAGACCTGGCAGCTCTGGACGGGCGACGGCGAGACTGCCTTCGTCCGCGAGGAGGGCGAGATGACCCTCCTCGTCGGAGGGCCTGCGCCGCGCACGGACATCGAGCGCTATCTGGAGCTGCTGACGACGGAGTGACCGCGCGTCACTCCGTGGTGTCGGTCCCGTCACGTCGCTGCGCCGCCTGGTCCTGCGCGCGCTGCAGGCGAGCACGGGCCCCGTCGAGCCACTGCTGACAGATCGCCGCCAGCTCCTCGCCGCGCTCCCAGAGCGCGAGCGACTCCTCGAGGGTCGTGCCACCCGTCTCCAGCTTGCCGACGACCTCCGCGAGCTCCTCGCGGGCCTGCTCGTAGGGGATCGCAGGTGCGGCGGACGGGGTGTCGCCGGCGGGTGTGTCGGGCATCAGGACTCCTCGTCGAGGTCGGCGTGCGGCGCGGGCGCCGTGGACAGCGTACGGAGGCGGGCGTGGCCGTCGACGACTCGGAGCGTGACCTCGTCGTCGGGCGACAGCTGGTCGATGGACGTGACGACGCTGCCGTCCGGCGCCTGGGCGACGGCGTAGCCGCGCTCGAGGGTCCGCAGCGGTGAGAGCGACCGCACACGCGCAAGCTGTCCGGCGACCTCGTGGTGGGAGAGGTCGAGCCGGTGTCCCAGCGAGCGGCGGGCCCGAGCGCACAGGTCCTCGACGCGGGCGGTCTGCTCGTCGATGAGGGTGCTCGGGCGCGCGAGGACGGGCCGGCTGCGGATCGCGTCGAGTCCGTGCTGCTCACGTCCGAGCCGCTGATCGACCGCGTACCAGGCGCGGCGCCGCAGCTGGGTGAGGTGATGGAGCTCGTCGGCCACGGCAGGCACGACGCGCTTCGCGGCATCGGTCGGTGTCGAGGCACGCACGTCGGCCACGTAGTCGAGCAGCGGCGTGTCGGGCTCGTGTCCGATCGCGCTCACCACCGGCGTACGGGCTGCGGAGACGGCGCGCACCAGGCCTTCGTCGGAGAAGGGCAGGAGATCCTCGACGGAGCCACCCCCACGCGCGATGACGATCACGTCGACGGTCTCGTCCGCGTCGAGCTCGCGCAGGGCGGTGATGACCTGCGCCGCGGCTTGGTTGCCCTGCATCAGGGCATAGGTGGTGACGAACTCGACCCCCGGCCAGCGCAGGCGCGCGTTCTCGAGGATGTCGTGCTCCGCGGCCGACCCCTTGCCCGTGATGAGCCCGATCCGGTGCGGGAGAAACGGCAGCGGCCGCTTGCGGGCGACGTCGAACAGTCCCTCGGCGGCGAGCAGCTGACGGCGCTGCTCGATGCGGGCGAGCAGCTCACCCATGCCGACCGGGCGGATGTCGCGGGCGTTGAGCGACAGCGAGCCGTTGGTCGGATAGAAGTCGGGCCGTGCGTGGACGACGACCCGGGCGCCCTCCGTGATCGGCGTCGAGGACCGGTCGAGCACCACACGGCGGCAGGTGACCGACATGGAGATCTTGGCGTCGAGGTCGCGCAGCGTGAGGAAGCAGACCCCTTGGCGTCGCGTCAGCTGGGCGACCTCGCCCTCGATCCACTGGGCCCCGAGGCGCGCGATGTAGTCGCCCATCAGCTGGGAGATCACACGCAGCGGCGCGGGGGAGTCAGGGCTGGTCTCGAGGGCCATGCCGCCACCCTAGGTGCTCCGGCCGACAGCAGGACGCGACGCCGTCGGAGGCTGTGGAGGGCTCCCCTACGATGGAGCCATGGCTTCGGACTCCGTGACTCTCGGCATGCCCACCCTCGGAGCAGACCGTGACCTTCTGCTCGCCGCGCCGCGTGGCTACTGCGCCGGCGTCGACCGCGCCGTGATCACCGTGGAGAAGGCGCTCGACCTGTACGGTGCTCCCGTCTACGTCCGCAAGCAGATCGTCCACAACAAGCACGTCGTGCAGACCCTCGAGGACCGTGGGGCGGTGTTCGTCGAGGAGCTCGACGAGGTCCCGGCCGGTTCGACGGTGGTGTTCTCCGCGCACGGTGTCTCACCGGCCGTCCACGACGACGCCCAGGCTCGCGGGCTGAAGACGATCGACGCGACCTGCCCGCTGGTCACCAAGGTGCACCACGAGGCCAGGCGGTTCGCCCGTGAGGACTACCGGATCCTGCTGATCGGGCACGCCGGTCACGAGGAGGTCGAAGGCACCTCCGGCGAGGCCCCGGAGGCGATCACGCTCGTGGAGACCGTCGCCGACGTCGAGGCACTGTCCTTCCCCGCCGGCACCAAGCTGTCCTGGCTGTCGCAAACCACGCTCAGCGTGGACGAGACGATGGACATCGTCGACGCGCTGCGGGACAAGTTCCCTCAGCTGGAGGACCCGCCGAGCGACGACATCTGCTACGCCACCCAGAACCGGCAGCTCGCGGTCAAGGAGATCTCGGAGGGCTCCGACCTGATGATCGTGGTCGGCTCCGCGAACTCGTCCAACTCGGTCCGGCTCGTCGAGGTCGCGCTCGAGGCCGGCGCCAAGGCGTCGTACCGGATCGACGACGTGAGCGAGATGCGCGAGGAGTGGCTCGAGGGTGTCGAGAAGGTCGGCGTGACGTCCGGCGCGTCGGTGCCGGAGGAGCTCGTCGAGGGCGTGCTGTCGTACCTCAACGACCGCGGCTTCCCGACCGCGACAGCCGTGCACACCGCGGAGGAGAGCCTCATCTTCGCGCTTCCTCCGGAGCTTCGCCGCGACCTCCGCAAGGCCGGCCAGCCCGTCTGACCCCGACGGGACCTCAGCCCTCAGGCGCGGGCGTCGTCCGGCAGGCCGGCCAGGTGCAGGCCCGAGCGGACCTTGTAGCGCTTGTTCACGTTGATCAGGACCGCGGTGAACGGCTCGAGCTGACGGGCGATCCGCAGGGCCCCCGCGTCGATGCCGCGGTGCCCGGTGACCGTACGCGCGAGGTCGGCGACCAGGTCCTTGGCCTCCGCGTCGTCCCCGCACACCAGCACGTCCTCGTGCGACAGCGGATCGGGCGTCTTCCACAGCGACAGGGCGGCCAGGTGGTGGAACGCGCCGACGACCCGCGCTCCCGGCACGGCCTTCTGCGTCCCCTCGGCGGCCGACTCGGCCAGCGTGAGGCCGTACGGGCCGGCGGCGTCGAAGCCGAGAGGGTTCACGCAGCTGATCACGATCTTGGCGTCGAGAGCCGGTGCCAGGTCGGCGACGAGCGCGTCGTACCCGTCCCACGGCACGGCGAGCACCACGACGTCCGCCGCGGCGGCCGCGTCGGCGTTGGTGGCGCCGTCGAGTCGTACGGTCGCGCCGTTGTCAGCGGCGCGGGTCGAGATCTCCTCGGCCTTCTCGGCGGCGCGCTCGGCCGATCGCGACCCGATGACGACCGTGTGGCCGGCGAGTGCGAAACGGTACGCGAGCCCGCGGCCCTGCGGGCCGGTCCCGCCGACGACGGCGATGTGATGAGTCATGACGTCCTTCGATCCGGGTGTGTTCGGCAGCACGACGCATCGTCTCACGCACGGCGGGAGACGATTACGATAAGGCGATCATGACGAGCGACCGCGAGATCCGACGGGCGCTGACCCGCGCCGAGGCTGGGAAGTCCCTCGACCACGCGGAGACGGTAGCGCTCGCTTCCTCCCGCGGCGACGACCTCGTGCGCCTGAGTGACGTCGCGTCGCGCGTGCGTGACGCGGCCATGGTCGCGGCTGGGCGTCCCGGCGTCGTCACGTACTCGCGCAAGGTCTTCGTCCCGGTCACGCGGCTGTGCCGCGACCGGTGCCACTACTGCACGTTCGCGACCACGCCGAACCGTGTCGACGCGCCGTTCCTGTCGCCGGACCAGATCCTCGCCATCGCCGCGCAGGGCGCGGCGCAGGGGTGCAAGGAAGCGCTCTTCACCCTCGGCGACCGCCCGGAGGACCGCTGGCCCCAGGCTGCCGAGTGGCTGCACGAGCACGGGTACGACGACACGCTCTCGTACGTGCGCGCGATGGCGATCCGCGTCCTCGAGGAGACGGGGTTGCTCCCGCACCTCAACCCCGGCGTGATGTCGTGGGCGGAGCTCCAGCGGCTCAAGCCGGTCGCGCCGTCGATGGGCATGATGCTCGAGACCACCGCGACACGGCTGTGGTCGGAGCCCGGTCAGCCGCACTACGCCTCGCCGGACAAGGACCCGGCCGTGCGCCTCCGGGTCCTGGAGGACGCGGGTCGCATCGGCATCCCGTTCACCACCGGGATCCTCGTCGGCATCGGGGAGACCGTGGAGGAGCGTGTCGACGCGCTGTTCGAGCTGCGGCGGCTCTCGCGCACCTACGGCGGGATCCAGGAGGTGATCGTCCAGAACTTCCGCGCCAAGGACGACACGGCGATGCGCAACGAGCCCGATCTGGGGGTCGAGGAATACCTCGCCACGCTGGCGACCGCACGGATCGTGCTGGGTCCGGGGGTCACGTTGCAGGCCCCGCCCAACCTCTCCGACCCCGACTCGATCGCCCCGCTGCTCGCGGCGGGCGTCGACGACTGGGGTGGCGTGTCCCCGGTGACGCCCGACCACGTCAACCCCGAGCGCCCGTGGCCGCAGATCGACGACCTCGCGACCTGGACCGCGCAGTCGGGCCTGACCCTGGCCGAGCGACTGACGGTGCACCCGCGGTTCGTGCGCGAGACGTTGTCGGGGGAGCGCCCGTGGTTCGACAGCCGGTTGATCCCGCATGTGTCCGCTCTCGCGGATCCTGACGGGCTCGCCGACGCCGGAGCGCCGGTCGTGGGTCGGCCCTGGCAGGACCCCGAGACACCTCCGGAGGCGAGCGGCCGTACGGAGCTGCACACCGAGATCGACACGGTCGGCCGGAGTGCGGACCGACGCAGCGACTTCGCGGGTGTCTACGGCGACTGGGAGGAGGTGCGCGAGCACGCGTCCCGGACCTCCGAACCCCTTGGTCTGCCGTCGGTCCCCGAGCGACTCGACTCCGACGTCCGTACGGCCCTGGCGCGCGCCTCTGAGGAGCCCGCGGGCCTCTCCGACGGGGACTACCTCGCCCTCATGACCGCCGAGGGCCCGGCGCTGGACGCGGTCTGCCGTCTCGCCGACGACCTGCGGCGCGACGCGGTCGGCGACGAGGTGACCTACGTCGTCAACCGGAACATCAACTTCACCAACGTCTGTTATGTCGGATGCCGGTTCTGTGCGTTCGCTCAGCGAAAGTCCGACGCCGACGCCTACACGCTCTCTCTGGAGCAGATCGGAGACCGCGTCCGCGATGCGACCGCGCTCGGCGCGAGCGAGATCTGCCTCCAGGGCGGCATCTCACCCGACCTGGGACCCTCGGCCTACGCCGACATCGTTCGCGCGGTGAAGGCGGCGTCGCCGGACGTCCACGTCCACGCGTTCAGCCCGATGGAGATCGTCACTGCGGCGGCGAAGGCGGGCCGTTCGATCCGCGAGTGGCTGACGGAGCTGCGGGAGGCGGGGCTCGACACGATCCCCGGCACCGCGGCGGAGATCCTCGACGACGACGTCCGTTGGGTGCTGACCAAGGGCAAGCTGCCGGCGGCGCAGTGGATCGAGGTCGTCGAGACCGCGCACAGCCTCGGCATCCGGTCGAGCTCGACGATGATGTACGGCCACGTCGACAACCCCCGGCACTGGGTCGGGCACCTGCGCACCCTCGCGGAGGTGCAGGAGCGCTCGGGCGGGTTCACGGAGTTCGTCGCGCTGCCGTTCATCCACACCAACGCGCCGATCTATCTCGCCGGCGTCGCCCGTCCGGGGCCCACGCTGCGCGACAACCGGGCTGTCCACGCCCTCGCGCGAATCATGCTGCACGGGCGGATCCACAACATCCAGACCTCGTGGGTCAAGCTCGGTGTGGACGGCACGCGGCAGATGCTGCGCGGCGGTGCGAACGACCTCGGCGGCACGCTGATGGAGGAGACGATCAGCCGCATGGCGGGGTCGCAGCACGGCTCGGCCAAGACGGTCCACGAGCTCCGGGTGATCGCCGAGGGGATCGGCCGACCCGTTCGTGAGCGGCGTACGGACTACCCCCACCAGCAGGAGACCGCGGCCTGACGGCGGCCTGACGGCGGCACCACCGGAATCACCCCTCCCGGGCGATGCTGGTGACGTCCGTCCGGCGAGACAGTTCTGCTGGAGCGCATGGGCGCGCCGAGGCACCGCATGACGGAAAGGGTCGCGCATGGACGACTTCTGGGACTTCTTCTGGCTCCTGGTCTGGAGCTTCTTCTTCGTGGCGTACCTGATCCTGCTCTTCCAGATCTTGACCGACCTCTTCCGTGACCATCATCTGAGCGGTTGGTTGAAGGCAGTGTGGGTGATCTTCTTGATCATCTTCCCGTTCCTGACGGCGCTGGTGTATCTGATCGCCCGCGGCGGAGGCATGGCTGAGCGGCAGGCGGCGGCGTTGCGGGCGGCCAAGGCCGAGACCGATCAGTACATCCAGCAGACCGCAGGCCACGCGAGTCCGGCGCACCAGATCGAGACGGCGAAAGCACTGCTGGACTCGGGGACGATCAGCCAGGCGGAGTTCGACCAGCTCAAGGCCAAAGCGCTCAGCTGAGCGCTCGTCCGAGCGAGGCTCGGCGCCAGCCCACGATGCCGACGGCGGCGCCGAGCCCGGCCACGAGTGCGACCGCGTGCTGCACGACCGCGATCACGACGAGCTGCACGAGCGAGGCGTCGGGTGGCGTGCCCGGCTCGTCGAGGGCGCTCGGACGGGCGATCGCCGCCACGGCCATCACGCTCACGAGGACGAGCGGCGGCGCGACCATCGGGGCGTAGAGCGCTTGCCGCGAGGCGGCAAGGGCGTTCGTGGCCGAGACGAGCACGAACATCACGTCGAAGAACCAGCCGAGGCGCCCGGTCGTGAGGATCTCGAGCCAGGCGGTGGCGAAAGCTGCCACGACGGCGACGACCACCACGCCACGCGCGGACAGGTCGTGCTGGGCGGCGCGCGCTGTCCACGCCTTGCGGTGGCGTGGC
This sequence comes from Mumia sp. zg.B17, assembly GCF_019550915.1. Classification (GTDB taxonomy): domain Bacteria; phylum Actinomycetota; class Actinomycetes; order Propionibacteriales; family Nocardioidaceae; genus Mumia. Next base: position 143,102 of record NZ_JAHWCI010000007.1, on the reverse strand, counting down.
GGCCGCCGACCAGGACCGCGGGAGAGCCGTGCCCACTGCTGCACGTCTCCACGCTATGGCGTGGTGGCTCGATCAGCCCGTACGGCGCGCCGTGCCGAGGCCGCTATCGCCGTCCTCGGCGCGCTCGACCTCAGCGGACGTGATCTCCTCGACGATGCGGTCGACCAGCTCCGGCGCCTGGACGGGACGAGCCAGGCTCTCGACCGGCTCGGGCGTCGGCAGGTCGGCGTCGGGTGCGTGGAGCTCCGACATCCGACGCGCCGTGACGAGGACCCGCGTCTCCAGCGACCCGACGGCGCCGTTGTAGGCACCCACCGCCGCATCGAGGCTGCGCCCGACCTTGCCGAAGTGCTTGCCCAGGGTGCCGAGACGCTCGTACAGCTCGCGCGCGAGGGTGTGGACCTCCCGTGCCTGGTCGGCGATCTGCGCCTGGGTCCAGGCGTAGCCGACGGTGCGCAGCAGCGCGATCAGCGTCGTAGGGGTCGCCAGCACGACGCGCTTGGCGGCGGCGTCCTCCAGGATCGACGGGTCGGTGTCGAGCGCGGCGGACAGGAACGCCTCACCGGGCACGAAGAGCACCACGAACTCCGGCGCGGTGGTGAACTGCCGCCAGTAGGCCTTGGCCGACAGACCGTCGACGTGAGTCCGGAGCTGACGCGCGTGCCGCCGGAGGTGAGCGGCGTACTCGTCCTCGTCATCGGCCTCGGTGGCGTCGAGGAAGGCGTCGAGCGGGACCTTGGAGTCGACCACGACGTGCTTGTCGCCGGCCAGGTGCACGACCATGTCGGGGCGCAGCGCGGCTCCGCCGTCACGGACCGTGGTCTGGAGGTCGAAGTCGACGCGATCGACCATGCCTGCGAGCTCGGCGGCCCGCTGCAGGTGCATCTCGCCCCACCTGCCGCGGACCTGCGGCTTGCGGAGCGCCGTCGACAGCGAGGCGGTCTCGCGTCGCAGGGACTCGCTCGTCGTGCGGACCTGCTCGACCTGCTCCCGGAGCTGGCTCTGCCACGAGACCCGTCCCGCCTCGATCTCGCGGAGCCGGGTGTCGAAGCGGTCGAGGCTCTCCTTGACCGGACCCACGGCCTGCGCCGTCGCGTGCGCGGACAGCTGCACGTGGTCGACGGTGGCGGCATCGTGCCGGCGCAGCACGCCGCTGCCGAGCAGCACTCCGACGGCGAGGCCGGCGAGCAGGGCGAGCAGGGCGACGAGGAGCAGGCTGGGCATGGGGTCAGCGTCTCAGCGGTCACTGACAGTTCTGCTGTCGGCGGCACCCTCCCGTTCGGTCACCGCGCGTCGGGCGACCCACGCCGCCCCTGTCCCCGCCGCCGCCAGGAGCCCGCCCAGGACGAGCCACCCCGCCGTGCCGTGCTCGATCGCCGTCGCGGTCACCAGGATCGGCGACACCATGGCCGCGACCGCGTAGCCCGTCTGCGTCAGTCCCTGGTACGCCCCCGCTCGACGCGTGTCGGCGAGCCCGAACGCCATGCCCCAGCCGCCCGCCTCGCCGAGGACCTCGCCCCACCCGTGCACGAGAGCCGCGACGACGAGCAGCGCGCACGCGGTCACGACGTCGCCGTATCCCGCGGCGGCGTAAGCGACGCACGCCGCAGCGAGCAGCCACGACCCGTGCCGTACCGCGATGCCTGCCCTGCGAATGTCGTGCGTGCCCCGCGACACCCGAACCTGCAGCACCGCGACGACCACCGTGTTGAGCACGAGCAGCACCGAGACCATCGCGGTCGGTGCGGCGGTGGTCGCGATCCACAACGGGACGCCGATCGTCTGGAGTCCGAAGTGCATGGCGACGACGGCGTTGAGGCCGACGCTGGTGACGTACGTGCGGTCGCGCCAGGGCGACGGGCCGCGGGCCGGCTGCCCGGCGTCGGTCGGCACCCGAGAGGCCTCGGTCATCGTCACCGCCAGTGCCGGGACCGCGTACGGGAGCCGGACGACCGGAACAGCGGCCACGAGCAGGAGGACGCCCGCCGCGAGCATCGCGGCCCGGTACGCGGCTGCGGTGTCGACGACGAGGGCCGCCGCTGCGGTGACGGTGCCGAGTCCGATGCACACGTTGGTGACCACGCGCATCCGCGCCCTGAGGGTGACCCTGTCGGGTCCGACGTACCAGCGCGCGATGATCGCCTGCTTCGCCGATCCCTGCACCGAGCGCGCGCCGACCGCGACGCAGGCGACGAGGACGAAGACGAGCGCGTCCGCGGCGAAGGTGTACGCGAGCATGGCCAGGCCGTTGAGCGTCATCGCCCACGACTGCACGTGGTGGGCGCCGACCGGGTCTGACAACCAGCCCCCCGCGTACGAGGCGACGACCCCGACGCCTCCGGCGATGCCCAGCCCGAGCCCGACGGTGGTGGCCTCCAGACCGATCACGCGGGTGAAGTAGAGCGCGCTCACGGTGTAGAAGACGCCGCTCGACAGGGAGTGTGCCGCCGTGCTCAGGGTGAGAGCCCGGGCGACCCGGTCGTGCGGCAAGAACGTCTCGATCACGGGGTCAGTTCTCGCCGATCGCGCGGGGAGCACGAAGAGATATAGCGTAGGGCTTCATGGTCGGCCTTCTCGAGTACGAGCTGGACGGCAGGGATCTGGGCGATGTCCGCTTCGCGATCTCGCCGATCAACGAGCTGGCACTGTCGCTGCGCACGTTCCGGGAACCCGGTCGCTTCCCCGTCCACCTTCCGTGGCTCCGCGAGACGCAGGACGCCCGCGACCGGCTCGACACGACGATGCTTCGCGCGCTCAGCAACGACGCACTGTCGACACCGGACTTCCTCAGCCCGCGGCCGCACAGCCCTCTGACCCGCATCGACACCGAGCTGCAGGCGCTGGCGAGGGTGGAGGACGAGCGCCTGGGTGCCGACCTCCGCGCGGTCCACCCGGACGGTCTCCCGTACCCGCTTCGGGGGTCCGCGGTGGCGGTCCGCAGCCGCATGCTGCGTGCGCTGCGGGCGTACTGGGACTCTTGCTTCGCGCCGTGGTGGCCTCGGATGCGCGGCGTTCTGCAGGCCGACATCGTGCACTGTGGTCGTGTCGCGGCCGCAGAGGGCGTCGGCGCGATGCTCGGAGGGATCAGCGACCGCGTCTGCCTCGACGGCGACGTCGTACGGGTCCGCCTGACGTCGCCCTTGCGGATTCGTCGAGGCACTCGCGGCGAGGGCCTGACGCTCGTGCCGAGCCTGTTCACCAGGGGAGCGACGGTGCCGATCGGCGAGGACGAGCCGCCGATGATCCTCTACGGCGCCCGTGGATCTGGCGCTCTCTGGCAGGTCGAGCCACGCCGCTCGCCGGCGGTGCTCGGCGACCTGCTCGGGGCGACACGTGCTGGTCTTCTCACCGCGCTCGAGGTGCCGGCCTCGTCGACGGAGCTGGCCGGTCGGCTGGGAGTGACGACCCCTGCGGTCAACCAGCACCTGCGGGCGATGCGGGACGCCGGGCTGCTCACGAGCGCGCGGCACGGACGGTCGGTTCTCTATCTCCGGTCGGAGCTCGGTGACGCGCTCGTCGCCGGGGGAGGACGGATGTCGGCCGAGGATGGTACGAACGGAGTATGACCGATCAGCCGACGCGCGCCACCCTGCCGTCTGCGTGGCCGCTCCCGATCGAGACTGACCGCCTGCGGCTGCGCCCGTACGCGCACGGCGACGCGCCGCGGGTGCTCGACATCCACAGCCGGCTCGACGTCATCCGGTGGCTCGGCGACCCTCCGTTCACGCCGATGGCGTCGCTCGACGAGGCCCGCGCCTGGATCGACGACCTCAACGAGCTGGCCGAGGCCCACCCGGGCTGTATCGGTCTGGCTGCCGAGGTGCGCGACACCGGAGTCGTCGCGGGCACGGTGATGATCACGCCGTGCCCCAACAGCGACCCGCCGGACCTCCAGGTCGGCTGGCACCTCCACCCGGACTCGACCGGTCGCGGCTACGCGACGGAGGGGGCGCGGGCGCTGCTCGACGCGGCGTACGCGCACTTCGACGGCTCCGCGCCGGACCGGCCGCTGCTCGACGAGGTGTGGTGCGGGATGTATCCCGACAACCACGGCTCCGCGGGAGTCGCCGTACGCCTCGGGCTCGAGGACCTCGGCATCCTGAAGGACCCGTGGTACGAGGGTGACAGCCACCTGTTCCGTACGACGCGAGACCACTGGACGGCGGCGCGTCGCGGCCGCCCCGTACGCTAGTTCCTCGTGGCACTCAGCATCGGCATCGTCGGACTCCCCAACGCGGGCAAGTCGACCCTCTTCAACGCTCTGACCAAGAACGACGTCCTCGCGGCGAACTACCCGTTCGCGACGATCGAGCCCAACGTCGGCGTGGTGGGGGTCCCCGACCCGCGCCTCGACGAGCTCGCCAAGATCTTCGGCTCCGAGCGGATCCTCCCGGCGACCGTTCAGTTCGTCGACATCGCCGGCATCGTGCGTGGCGCGTCCGAGGGTGAGGGACTCGGCAACAAGTTCCTGAGCCACATCCGCGAGTCCGACGCCATCTGCCAGGTCACGCGTGTGTTCCGTGACCCCGACGTCACTCACGTCGACGGCAAGGTCTCGCCGAGCGACGACATCGAGACCATCCGCACCGAGCTGATCCTCGCCGACCTTCAGACGATCGAGAATGCGCTCCCGCGGCTGGAGAAGGACGCCAAGAAGGACAAGGACGTCGCCGTGGTCGCCGAGGCGGTCAGGGAGGCGCGTACGCACCTCGAGGCAGGCACCGGCGTGTTCTCCGCCGGCCTCGATCCCGAGCCGCTGCGCGAGCTGCACCTCCTGTCGGCAAAGCCGCAGCTGTTCGTCTTCAACTGCGACTCCGACGAGCTCGGGGACGAGGAGCTCAAGCAGCGGATGCGCGACATCGTCGCGCCCGCCGAGGCCGTCTTCCTCGACGCGAAGTTCGAGGCCGAGCTGGTCGAGCTCGACGACGACGAGGAGGCTCGCGAGATGCTCGCCGAGATGGGCATCGACGAGCCAGGACTCGACCTGCTGGCGCGCGTCGGCTTCGAGACCCTCGGGCTGCAGACCTACCTCACCGCCGGGCCGAAGGAGGCTCGCGCCTGGACCATCAAGAAGGGCGCGACCGCGCCCGAGGCGGCCGGCGTGATCCACACCGACTTCCAGCGTGGCTTCATCAAGGCAGAGATCGTGTCGTACGACGACCTCGTGGCCGCCGGCTCGATGGCCGCGGCGAAGTCGGCGGGCAAGGTCCGCATGGAGGGCAAGGACTACGTCATGCAGGACGGCGACGTGGTGGAGTTCCGCTTCAACGTGTGAATCGGTGCGTTTGTGCGCAGTCCGCGCGAACTCGTGCCAGAGGTAGCCGCTGCGCGCTGAAGGCCGAGACCGTCAGTCCTTCAGGAACTACCGCCGGGGCGAGGGTCGCGGGATCGTGCTGTCTCCTCGCCGGGACGCAGGTGGCGCACCAGGCTCGGTAGGAGCACCTTCTCCGAGACCATGTGATCCTGTCCGGCCAGCGTTTCACGAGTGGCGCCTGGGATGCTCGCCTGCAGAGCGTCGGCGACACGGTGCAGCTCCTCGGGGCTGCGTTCGCCGACCATCACGTGTGTGGGCACGCGCACCGTGGCGGCGACGTCCAACGGTGGCGGTGCCGCGGTGAGGGACATGTCGTAGCGGAGCGTGGGTGCGAGCGCGACGAGCCGACGCCACCCCGGCATGAAGGGCAGCAGCGTAGCGAAGAACCTCGGCATGCCGATGCCGACGAGGAAGCGCTTGATAGCGGCCGCGTCGCGTCCTTGGTCGAGAAGGGCCTCCACGCCGGCGCACACCGTCGCGTAGCGATCGGCCCCAGCCTGGTCGGCGACCCAGGACGCGTCGTAGAGAACGACCCCCTGCACCTTCGGTGCGAGCCTGTGGGCCGCGTGCAGAGCCAGCACCGCTCCCGACGAGTGGCCGTAGATGAACGATCGTCCTCCCATCGTGTCGATGAGCGCCTCGAGATCCTCGACTTCACGGTCGAGCGACCACGGCGCTGTGTCGGTCGAGTCGCCGCGTCCGCGCCGGTCGTAGGACAACACCCGGAAGGACCGGGACAACACCGAGGCGCCCTTCTGGACGGGGCGGAACGTCCGGTGGCAGATGGCCCCGGTCACGTAGACGAGCGGCGGGCCTTCGCCGTTCACCTCGTAGGCAAGCCTGGTGCCGTCACGCGAGATGGTGGTGCTGACACCTGTCATGGTCGCCCCCTCGTAAGTTTCTGGACTGGTGCGTCTAGAATTAAGAAGTTAGACTGGTGGGTGTGATAAGTCAAGGGTCAGCCGGGATGCGCCCGAGCTCGGCGGCGAAACGGCGAGCCATCCTGGCAGCCGCGGAGGAGGCCTTCCTCGCCGCCCACTACGAGAGCGTGACCATGGACGATCTCGCTCGTTCCTCCGGAGTCTCGAAGCAGACCGTGTACGCGCACTTCGGCACCAAGGAGCAGCTCTTCATCGAGCTCGTCACCTCGATGACCCGGCTGGCAGCCGACGACGTGCACCAGGTCGACGCTCTCCCGATCGAGTCGGCCGACCGCATCGCGCCGGTGCTCGAGTCGATACTGAGCCGGCAGCTGGAGGCGGTATTGCAGCCGCGCATGCTCAGGCTGCGCCGGTTGGTGATCGGTGAAGTCCCGCGATTCCCCGAGCTGGCGCGGGCCGTGTTCGAGCATGGCCCCCAGCGGGCTGTCGCCGTGCTTGCCCAGATCCTGTCCGACCTCGACGCCCGCGATCTCTTGTCCGTGCCCGATCCGACAACGGCCGCCACCCAGCTCAACTGGCTGGTCATGGGCGCCCCGGTCAACGACGCCATGTTCCTGGGGGACGACGCCATCCCGTCGACACCCGCCCAACGAGACCATGTGAGGGCCGCCGTCGCCACGTTTCTGTCCTCGGCCCGCCGGTCAGCCGAGTGACATGGATGCCTCGAGAGAAGTGCTGCCGCTGCGCTGAGCGTCGGGCGAGATCGCTGACGGTGGTGTGATCTGTCTGCGGTCCGATACCCTGACCTCGGTGGTACGCCACCGACGACGCTTCCACGTGGCAAGGCCACGTGAATCATCGCGGAGAGGCCTGAGCAGCTCAGGACATGTCCGGATGGGGTGCGGCGCATTCGCGCCGACTTCATTCCGCCGGTGCTCGACATCGGCTGACGAGAGAGGACATGACGTGACGTCGAAGGACGAGAAGAATCTGGCACAGGTGGTCGACAAGATCTCGAAGATGGACGAGCCGAGGCGGTCAACCATGCAGCGTGTGCACGACATCATCATGACTGCGGCCCCCGCGCTGAAGCCACGGATCTGGTACGGAATGCCCGCCTACGCGACGTCGGCGAGCACGCCCGCGCTCGTGACGCTGCGCAACGACGAACGCTTGAATCTCGCGATCACCGAGAAGTCGGCCTTCCGAGCCGCAGGCGGCGCGGACGGGCTGTTGATGCCGGCTGCGTGGTTCTTCGAGACCGTGGACGACGACACGGAGAAGCGCATCGCCGAGATCGTCCGCTCGGTGGTCGACTGAGCGCCGCGTGAGCGTCTTCCGTCCCCACCCTGAGTGAGGTCGGTCGCGCCTCGTCCCGCGGCTAGGGCCTGGGCCACTGTCGGGGCGAGGCGTGACGCCTGTTCGTGACGGAACTCGGTGGACCTCCGCTTCAACGTCTCGCGAGCCCCACGCCGTGGAGTGGGGCTCGATCATCTCGATGTTGCGCGCGGTTGCGCGAACTGCTCGACCAAGACGGGATAGCTGCTCCCCGCCTGGCCGGCGGTGATTGCGCGATCCACCAGCGCCTTGAAGAGCCTCGGCATCTCCGCGTTGACGCCCAGCCTCTCGCTCTCCTCAATGAGGTGGGTCATTGCGCCCGCGTGGGTGTCGACCGTCGCGTCGTCGGGTGGGTAGGTGCCAGCGTCCACCTGGTCGGCATAGCCCGCCAGCCACCCGATGGTTTCCTGCGCGATCTGCGCCGCGAACGGTGTGTAGGTGGACGCGTCGACACCGGCGGTGCCGAGCAGAGCCACTCCATGGAGCCAGGCGTTCAGGACACCCCACATCATGCTCAGGCCGGCGACGTCGTATAGAGCAGACAAGCCGTGGTCCTCACCGAGGTAGGCGGTGGTGCCGAGCGCGTCGAAGGTGGACTGGTGCGTGGTGAACGCGGTCTCGGGGCCGCTCAGCAGGATCACCGCCGCGGCGGTGCCGATGGCCGGCGGGACGGCCATGATGGCGCCGTCGAGGTAGGCCGCTCCCCGTTCCTCGGTCCACCGAGCCATCTCCTGCGCCTGCGCCGAGTCGCCCGACGTCAGGTTGACGAGGACTCGACCACGGAGTCCGTCGGCAACCGGGGTGAGCACCTGCTGGAGCGACGCGTAGTCGGAGACGCACGTGATGATCACCGGGCTCGCGTTCACCGCCGAGCCGGCTGAGTCGGCGAGCAGGGCGCCCTGAGCCACCAGCCGCTCTGCTTTGGCCGCCGTGCGGTTCCACACGGTCGTCCGGTGTCCCGCTCCGAGCAGCGCGCCCGCCAGCGCCGTGCCCATGAGTCCGAGGCCGATGAGTGTCACGTCAGAATTCGTAGGGGAAGTCATACGTGCATGCTGAACGTTGAGACCGGTGTGAAGGTCAAGGGGGAACTGTGCATATCGGAGAGCTGAGCCGTCGGACCGAGGTCAACGCCCATCAGCTGAGGTACTACGAGGCCCAAGGACTGCTGGAGCCGGGCCGCAACGGGGCCGGATACCGGGTGTACGGCCCGGCGGACGTCGTCACGGTGAAGCAGATCCGGCACCTCCTCGAGGCGGGACTGTCGACCGAGGACATCGCCTACCTGCTGCCGTGTGCAGTCGGGGAGGCGCCCGAGCTCGTCGGCTGTCCGGAGCTGCTGGCGGCCATGCGGACCCGGTTGGGCCGCCTGGACGACCAGGTCGACGCGTTGACTCGTTCTCGGGAGGCGTTGGCGCACTACATCGACGAAGCCGCACGGGCCGGTGACGAGAGCCGGCATGGGGTGGCGCAGTGACAGGGCTGGCACCTGGATACTCGCTCTGTGCGGGAGTGCCCAGCACGGCCGACTACCTGCGGCTGCGGAACGATGCCGGCCTTACGCCGCGCACCGTGGAGCAGGCAGAACGAGCCTTGCCCGGCAGCTGGTCCGCATGCCATGTCATCGACAGCGGTGGCGGAACAGTGGGAATGGGGCGGCTCATCAGTGACGGTGGCTGGTACTTCCACGTGGTCGACATGGCCGTGCTGCCTGCTCACCAGCGGCGGGGTGTCGGGAACGCGGTGCTCACCTGGTTGCTCGACCAGGTACGGGACGGGGCGCCGCCGGGTGCCTTCGTCTCGCTCATGGCCGACCCGCCAGGGAGACGTCTCTACACGCGACTGGGCTTCACCGAGGATCGGGATCTGTCGATCGGTATGGCCCTGTGGTTGGGACGCGAAGCGGAAACCGATCGGTCGGTGTGACTCGTCGAGAATCCGGCCACCCGACGGCACCTGTCTTGGATCGTGGAGAAGCGCGGCGGTATGACGCTCTCATTGCGGTATGAACACGCTCGGGCCGTTGACGTGGCTAACTTGCATCACTATCGAGGTTCGTCAAGGCCGCGATCCAGACACCGGCGAGCACACCGATGAATCCGATCGTGTCACCCACCTTGGCATCGGACCGTTGGACCACGATCACCCCGACGATCGCGAGCACGAAGGCCGCGCTGAGTGCCATCACTTGGGTGCGAGAGAGCCCATCCATGACCCGGACTGTCCCACAACCATGAGAACGAGCCGCTGCCGGGGCCGCTTGGTCGAGCCGATCACCGCACGTGGGCTCGGGCAGAGGGGATCCACCGTCGCACGCAGTGTTCAGGCGGGTGGTGCGGTCGAACCCCGTACGACCAAGGACGTCGCGAGCTGCACCGGAGGGGAGACGCGGGAGCCGTCGCGGGCACCCTCGACGGCCGCCTGCATCGCCATGCGCCCCATCTGGGTGAGGGGTTGGCGGACGGTCGTGAGCTGGGGTGAGGCCGCGTGCGCGGCGAAGGTGTCGTCGAACCCGACGACCGAGAGGTCGTCGGGAACGCGCAGGCCGACCTGGCGCGCGGCCTCGAGCACGCCGAGAGCCACGGCATCGCTGGCCGTGAAGATGGCGGTCGGGCGGTCGGTGTCGCGAAGCAGTGTCGTACATCCGAGGCCGTCGTCGTAGTCGAACGTCCCGGGGACGACCGGGGCGGCGTTCGGGTCGAGGCCGGCCGTCTCGATGGCGCTGCGGAATCCCGCCAACCGCTCGTTGGCCGGCGTGGACGTCGGCTCTCCACCGACGTAGGCGAGACGGGTGTGTCCGAGCGAGAGGAGGTGCTCGGTGGCCTGCACGCCGCCCATCCAGTTGGTCGCGCCGACGCTCATCACGCCGTCAGGTGCCGCAGCCACCGGGTCGACGACGATCAGGGGAGTCCCGCGGCGGCGGCAGGCAGCGACGTGGTCGTCGGAGAGCGGGTTGGTCACGAGGATGAAGGCCTGGGCGCCGCGCGCCTGGGCCTGCCGGATCCAGGCCGGCGAGCCTGGCGCGAAGCGGTCGTCGGCGACGTTGCCGAACTCGTTGACGATGACGATGGCGTCTCGGACCTGCGCTTCGGCGAGCAGACCGTCGAGCACCGTCGCCGAGTAGGCGTTGGCGAGGCGGTCGAACACGACCCACACCTGGGTGGTGCCGGGAGCAGGGGCGCGGACCGCAGGCACGTACCCGAGCTCGTCGGCCGCCGTGGTGACGCGTGTCCTCGTCTCGGGGGCAACGTCGGCGCGGTCGTTGAAGACCTTGGAGGCGGTCGCCTTCGAGACGCCCGCCCGGGTGGCGACCTGCCCCAAGGTCACGTGCGTCTCGGCCATGCGTGCACCGTACGGGATTCGAAACGTTTCGTCCACGATCCGCGCGAGAACAGCGAGAGATCCAGCGGTGGGTCACGCCCGACTTCCACCTCTTGTGTCGTGCATCACATCCGGTCTATGGTCATCTCAACCGAAACCGCCCGAAACGTTTCGGCACGGAGAGGAAGCACACCATGAGAGGCAACAAGAGGCTGGTCGCGATCGGCGCCGCGGCGAGCGCGGCCGCTCTCGTCCTGAGCGCATGCGGCGGAACCGATCCCGGGAGCGGCGGCGAGGACGCGAGCGCCTGGGTGCTCACCGGCGGCTCGGAGGCGACGTTCCGCAGCTCGTTCGAGACCTGGAACAGCGACAACGCCGACCAGGAGATCGCGACCGACTGGTTCGCGAACGACGCCTACAAGGAAAAGATCCGGACCGCCGTCGGGTCCGGCAGCGCACCGACCTTGATCTTCAACTGGGCCGGCGGCGCGCTCACGGACTACGTCGGCAACGACGACGTCGTCGACCTGACCTCTCGGACGAAGGAGCTTCAGGAGCGACTCGTCCCCTCCGTGCTCGAGAGCGGCAAGATCGACGGGAAGCTCTACGCGGTCCCCAACAACAACGCCCAACCCGTCATCCTCTTCACGAACAACAAGGTCCTCGAGGGGGCAGGCGTCGACGGTCCGCCCACCACGTTCGACGAGCTCCTGGACGACGTCGCCAAGCTCAAGAGAGCCGGAGTCGACACCCCGATTGCACTTGCGGGGCAGAGCCAGTGGCCCGAGCTGATGTGGATCCAGTACCTCGCCGACCGCGTCGGCGGGCCCGAGACGTTCAACGCCGTCATCGACGGCAAGCCCGACGCCTGGTCGAGCCCCGAGATGCTCAAGGCGCTCGGCATGATCACCCAGCTCGTCGACGCTGGTGCCTTCGGTGACAAGTTCGGCTCCGTCGTCGCCGACGCCAACGCTGATGCCGCCCTCCTGCACACCGGCAAGAGCGGCATGCTGCTGCAAGGTGCCTGGACGTACTCCAACTTCCTCACCGACGCCCCGGACTTCGCCGACAGCGGCGACCTGGGCTTCGCCAACTTCCCGTCGGTCGAGGGTGGCAAGGGTGACCCCGCCAACATCGTCGGCAACCCGGCCAACTTCTGGTCCGTCTCGGCGAAGGCGTCCAAGGAGCAGCAGGACACCGCCGTGGACTACCTCAACGATGCGATGTGGGACGAGAAGTACGTGGACGAGCTGATCAAGAACGGTGGCGTCCCGGTCACCGTCGGTGCCGAGGACAAGATCGCCGGCTCCGACCAGGCGCCGTTTCTCACCTTCGCGTACGACATGGTCAAGAACGCGCCCAACTTCCAGCTGTCGTGGGACCAGGCGCTACCGGCGAGCCAGGCGCAGGCGCTGCTGACGAACCTCAGCCAGCTCTTCCTCGGCCAGAAGACGCCCGAGCAGTTCGCGAAGGCGATGAACGACGCGTCATGACCGTTGCCGACCGGGTCCGAGAGCCCCGCCAGTCCACCAGCCCGCCCGCCCGTCCTCGCCCCCGTCGCCTCGGTCCGTCCCTGTGGATGAGCGCGCCGGCCATGGGCTTCTTCGCGTTCTTCGCCGTCGTGCCGCTGGCAGGTGTCGTCATCCTGTCGTTCACGACGTGGGACGGTCTGGGGACGCCTGAGTGGGCGGGCACCGCGAACTGGACGTCGGTGCTCTCGGACCCGGTCACGCAGCACGCCATCACGCTGTCGGTCATCCTCACGGTCGCCTCGTGGCTGGTCCAGTGCCCCACGAGTCTCCTCCTCGGCGTCTTCATGGCAGGGCGACAGCGCTACCGCGCCGTGTACTCGGTGCTGTTGTTTCTCCCCCTGCTGTTCTCCGCAGCCGCGGTCGGCATCGCGTACAAGTCGCTCCTCGACCCGAACTTCGGGCTCGGCACCGCGCTCGGGATCGACTCGCTCAACCAGGACTGGCTCGGCGACCCGTCACTGAGCATGCCCATGCTGGTGTTCGTCATCGCCTGGTGCTTCATCCCGTTCCACTCGTTGCTCTACCAGGCCGCGGCACGCCAGATCCCCCGGTCGATGTACGAGGCGGCGACGATCGACGGGGCAGGGCGGATGACCACCTTCTTCCACATCACGCTCCCGCAGCTGAAGAACACCATCGTGACCTCGTCGACGCTGATGATCGTCGGCTCGCTGACGTACTTCGACCTCATCTTCGTGATGACGAACGGCGGACCCGGCAACGCCACCCGCGTGATGCCCCTCGACATGTATCTCCGCGGGTTCCGCTCGTACGACATGGGGGGAGCGGCGGTCGTGGGCGTGCTCCTGGTCGTCGTGGGTCTTGCCGTGTCGTACCTGCTGAACCGGCTCGGCGGCAGCTCACGCATGGACAGCCAGATGGAAGGCCTCTGACATGCGCACCCGTACCCAACGGCCCAACCTCGTCGGAGGGCTCGTCGGCACGTTCTGGCTGGCGGTCACGCTGGTGCCGATCTACTACATCGTCGTCACCAGCCTCCGCCCTCGCGCGGACTACTTCACGTCCAACCCGCTCTCGATCCCCACCGAGCCGACGCTGACGGCCTACCGTGAGGTCCTGGCCGCCGACTTCACCAAGTACCTGGTCAACTCGGTCCTCGTGACGGTCGCGACGGTGGCCGTGACCGTCACGCTCTCGCTGATGGCCGCGTACGTGATCGTCCACAACCGGTCGGCTCTGTCGCGACGGGCCTTCGAGGTTCTCCTCCTCGGGATCGCCATCCCGATCCAGGCGACGATCGTGCCCGTCTACTACCTGATCGTCCGCCTCGGTCTCTATGACACGTTGTGGGCGCTCATCCTTCCCTCGATCGCCTTCGCGATCCCGATCTCCGTCCTGATCCTCGTCAACTTCGTCCGTGACATCCCTCGAGAGCTGTTCGAGTCGATGCGGCTCGACGGCGTGTCGGAGTGGAGCCTGCTCTGGCGGCTCGTCACGCCCATGACAGTGCCCGCGATCATCACCGTCGCCATCTACGACGCGCTCAACGTGTGGAACGCGTTCCTCTTCCCGCTGATCCTCACCCAGAGCGCGGACAAGAGAGTCCTGCCGCTCTCCCTCTGGACGTTCCAGGGATCGTTCACGGTCAACGTGCCCGCGATCCTCGCCGCCGTCGTCCTGTCCGTGATCCCGCTCCTCGTCGTCTATGCCATCGGGCGTCGGTTCCTGGTCTCGGGACTGACCGCGGGCTTCTCCAAGTAGCGCGACCACGCCATCTCCCGGAATCGCCCCGGTCCCGACCGCAGAAGGAACTCGATGAACCTCTGGAACGATCCCGCCGCGTCCGTCGACGAGCGCGCCGATGCGCTGCTCGCCGCCATGAGCCTCGACGAGAAGGTCGGCCAGCTCGCCAGCTTCTGGCCCCAGCCCGCCGCCTCCTCGCAGGTCGCCGGTGACGTGGCCCCGATGGAGAGCGCGATGAGCGACGGGCTGTCGTGGGACGAGTCCATCCGCCACGGCCTGGGCCACCTCACGCGGAACTTCGGCACCGAGCCGGTCTCCGTCGACGACGGCGTCAAGCGGCTGCGCGACTACCAGCGCCAGGTCGTCGACCAGTCCCGGTTCGGGATCCCGGCGATCGCCCACGAGGAGTGCCTGACCGGCTTCACGACGTACGGCGCGACGGTCTACCCCGCCGCCATCGCGTGGGGGGCGACGTTCGACCCCGACCTGGTCGAGGAGATGGCGGCCGCCATCGGCAGCGACATGAAGGCGGTCGGGGTCGACCAGGGGCTGTCGCCGGTGCTCGATGTGGTCCGTGACTACCGGTGGGGCCGCGTCGAGGAGACGCTCGGTGAGGATCCGTACGTGGTCGGCACCCTCGGGGCCGCGTACGTCCGTGGGCTCGAGGGCGCGGGGATCGTCGCGACGCTGAAGCACTTCGCCGGATACTCAGCGTCCAAGGCGGCGCGCAACCATGCGCCGGTGTCGATCGGTCCGCGCGAGCTCGAGGACATGATCCTGCCGCCGTTCGAGATGGCGATCCGCGAGGGCGGCGCGCGCTCGGTGATGAACTCGTACTCCGACGTCGACGGGCTCCCGGCGCTCGCGAGCAACAGGCTCCTGACGCACGTCCTGCGCGACCGCTGGGGCTTCCGCGGCACGGTCGTCGCCGACTACTTCGCCGTCGCCTTCCTCGAGACCACCCACCGCGTCGCCGCCGGCCCGCGCGCCGCCGGGATCCTCGCCCTGGAGGCCGGGCTCGACGTGGAGCTCCCCAGCACGACCGGGTACGCCGACCTCGCGTCTGCGGTCGCCGACGGGGTTCTGGACGAGGCGTACGTGGACCGGGCGGCCCGGCGGGTGCTGCGGCAGAAGATCGAGCTCGGGATGCTGGATCCCGCGTACGACCCGACGTCGGTCGGGGAGTCGACCGACCTGGACAGCCCGCGCAACAGAGACGTCTCCCGTCGTCTCGCCGAGCAGAGCATCGTGCTCCTGAGCAACGACGGCGTCCTCCCTCTCCAGGTCCCGTCGCGCATCGCGCTGGTCGGTCCGTGCGCGGACGACCCGAACACGTTCATGGGCTGCTACTCGTTCCCCAACCACGTGCTGTCGCGGTACGGCGGCGACGACCTCGGCGTCGACGTACCGACGCTCCTCGATGCTCTGCGCGGCGAGGTCGAGGCCGAGGTCGTCCACCACCTCGGCGTGCCCGTCACCGAGGCCGATCGCGGAGGCCTCGACGCGGCGGTGGGCGCGGCCGCCGAGAGCGACGTGGCCGTCGTTGTCGTGGGGGACCTGGCGGGACTGTTCGGGCTGGGCACCTCGGGCGAGGGCTGCGACGCCGTCGACCTCCGGCTCCCCGGCATCCAGGAGGAGCTCGTCGAGCGCGTGGTGGCCACGGGGACACCGACCGTCCTGGTCGTCGTGTCGGGTCGTCCGTACGCGCTCGGGGCGTTCGCCGACCGCTGTGCCGCCATCGTCCAGGCGTTCATGCTGGGCGAGGAAGGCGGCGCGGCCCTTGCCGGCGTCCTGACGGGACGCCTCAACCCGGAGGGCAAGCTGCCGGTGGGCATCCCCGCGCACCACGGTGGTCAGCCCGGCACCTATCTCGGACCGCCGCTCGCCTGGTACTCCGAGGGCATCTCCAACCTCGACCCTCGGCCACTGTTCCCCTTCGGGCACGGCATCGGCTACACCTCGTTCGAGCTCACCGACCTCCACATCAGCGAGGAGAGCGTGGCGACCGACGGGATGGTCGAGGTGGCGGCGACCGTCACCAACGTCGGTGACCGCGCCGGGGCCGAGGTGGTGCAGCTCTATCTCGGTGACCCGCTGGCGCAGGTGACCCGGCCCCTCAAGCAGCTCGTCGGCTACGCCAAGGTACGGCTCGACGCCGGGTGCTCCGCGACCGTCACCTTCGACGTCCACATGGACCGCACGTCCTTCACCGGTCGCGACCTCGAGCGCGTCGTCGAGCCCGGCAGGATCGACGTCACGGTCGGCACCTCCAGCGAGGACCGCCGGCTGACCGGTCGCTTCGAGATCACCGGCGAGACCCGCGTCGTCGATGAGGGCAGGGTGCTCACGACACCGGTCCGGATCGACGGATAAGGGCGCGGGTGCTGACGGCGAGCGGCCGGCTCGAGGTCCACAGCGTTCGATGTCAGAAGCATCAGCGGTGCGAGCCGACGTTGACGACGCTGCCCGAGGAGTCGCGGTAGAAGAACCGGGTGACCCCCCAAGGCTCCTCGGTGAGGGGGTGGACGATCTCAGTGTGGGCTCCGAGGGCCGCTCGATAGGCAGCGTGGACGTCGTCGACGAAGACGGAGACCTGGGGGTTGACGGTGGCGGTGGCGTCGGTCGTCATCAGGCTCAGCTGATGCCCGGTGCCGTCCCCCAAGGTCACGATCCAGCCGTGGTCCATCAGGACGTCCATGCCGAGGACGGCCGTGTGCTGGCGAACCGCCGCCGCGAGGTCTGACACGGACAGGTCTGGCACCACACGGTCGATATGCGGCGCTCCTTTCCGGGAGGGGGTGCCACCAGCGCCGCGGAGTTCCGGATCGCCGCCCTGTGCGCCGGCGCCGGTGCTGGCCCGCCACTCCGGCGCGAGCACCGACCAGACCTCCGTGTCGTGTCGTGTCCCTCGCAGCAGAAAGCTCTCTCGCAGCACGCCCTCGCTCGTCATTCCGAGCCTGCGCGCCACCGCGATGCTGGCCGCATTGGCCGGGCTGACCTGCCACTCGACGCGATGGATGCCCCGTTCCTCGACGGCCCAGTCGATGATGAGGCGCACGGCCCTGGTCACCAGCCCTCTGCCCACCGCCGAGGGCTCCAGCCAGCAGCCGGCCTCGGCGGTGCCCTGCTCGACGTCCATCGTCCGGAAGAGGACCCCGCCGACCAGCGTGCCTGCCGTCCAGATGCCGAAGATCCGGCCGGTGTCGGTGGTCGCCTTGTCTGCGTACGCCTGGAGGAAGGCGCGGCTCGACGCCAGGTCGGTGACCGCGTCGGGCAGCGCGATGTACCGCCCGACGAACTCCCGTCCTCGGTCCATGTGGTTCAGGAGCTCCCCGGCCCGCGACGGTTCAAGCGGACCGAGCACAGCATCGTCGCCCAGGGAAGTCGCGTGCATCGTCACCTCCACGTCAAGAACAGCGTCCAACGAGCCGGCATCGTCTCATGACAGCCGCTCTCCGGCCGCGATGAAGATGGCCGGCACCGGGTCCGCAGGAGGCGGTACGGTCAGGCCGTGCCGACGATCGTGCTGTCCTCCTTGGTGCCTGCCACGCCTGAGGCGTGCTTCGCGCTGAGCCTCTCGGTCGACGCGCACACGGCATCGATGAGCCAGTCGGGTGAGCGGGCCGTCGCAGGAGTCACGTCCGGGCTGATGCGTCTCGACGACACGGTCACCTGGCAGGCGACGCACTTCCGGATCCCGTTCCGGATGACATCGCGGATCACCGAGTACGAGGCTCCGCGCCGGTTCGTCGACGAGCAGGTCTCAGGGCCGTTCCACCGCTGGTGGCACGAGCACCGGTTCGACGCGGTGGCTGGTCGCACGCAGATGACCGACGTGGTCGAGTACGAGGCGCCCGTCGGGCCGATCGGTCGTCTCGCCGATCGCGTGGTGCTGACCTCCTACATGACGCGGTTGCTCGAGCGGCGCAGTCGATGGCTGGTCGAGGCGCTCGCGGCCCGTGGCGTGCCGGACACCCCGTAGCATGCGCCCGGTGGCAGACGACTGGGACATCGACGTCGTCGTGGTGGGCAGTGGGTTCGGCGGAGCCGTCAGTGCTCTGCGGCTGACCGAGGCCGGACATCGCGTCATCGTGCTGGAGAAGGGCCGCCGCCTCGACGACGGGGCGCTCAGCCGGGCGCGCCGCGATCCGCGGGCGTACCTCTGGCAACCGGGCGTAGGCATGCGTGGGTTCTTCTGGCAGCGCATCTTCCGTCACGTCGGCATCATCGGCGGCACCGGCGTCGGCGGCGGGTCGATCGTGTGGGCGGGCGTCCTGCTCGAGCCGGGGAAGGACTTCTACCGGGCGCCGTCGCTGCGCGCCCTCGGGGTGGACTGGCAGACCGAGCTCGCCCCGCACCTGCAACGCGCGGCGCGGATGCTGGGCCGGGTCGTGACGACGCACCGCGGCCCCATGGACGACCACCTCCGGGCGGCGGCGCGTGCGGTCGGCGCCGGGGCCTCGTACGGGCCGGTGCCGCTCGCGATCCACTTCGGCCGTGAGGGAGTCACGGAGCCCGACCCGTTCTTCGGCGGCGAAGGCCCTGCGCGCACCGGGTGCCGACTGTGCGGCGAATGCCTGCTCGGGTGCCCGTACGGCGCGAAGAACCAGCTCACGCGCAACTACCTGCACCTCGCCGAGAGGTACGGGGCCGAGATCCGCGCCGAGCACGAGGTCGAGTCCCTGACGCCGCTGCCGGGTGGAGGCTTCGAGGTCGGGACGCGGCATCCCTGGCGCAACCAGCCGGCACAGGTCGTCCGGGCTCGACGTGTCGTGCTCGCCGCAGGGGTGCTGGGCACGCTCGACCTGCTGTTCCGGTGCCGCGACGACCTCGGGACGCTCCCCAACCTCTCGAGCACCCTCGGTCGACACGTCCGGACCAACAGCGAGGCGCTCACCGCCGTGCTCGCGCCACCGGGCGAGGACCTGTCGCGCGGCACGACGATCAGCTCCGACTTCCACCCCGACGCGCACACCCACGTCACCCAGAACCGGTACGTCGGCGGCTGGCACATGCGCTTCCAGCTGGGTCCGATGGTGGAGGGCGAGCGGGCGGGTCGTCGGGCGCTGCGTGTGCTGGGTCGCATCGCACGCAGGCCGGGTGCTCAGGCGCGCCTGGTCACCGCCCGAGGCTTTCTCCGGCGCCTGACCGTCGTCACGACGATGCAGCACAGCGACAACGAGCTGGCCCTGGAGTGGCGGCGCTCGCCGGTCCGTCCCTGGCAGCGGGTGCTGAGGTCGCGGATCGCCGGCGGTGTCCGCCCGCCGAGCTTCCTGCCGGTCGCCAACACGGTGACCCGGGCGTTCGCCGACTCCTCCGGGGGCCGTCCGCTCAACCTGCTCGGCGAGTCGGTCGGCGGCCTGTCGATCACCGCGCACATCCTCGGCGGGGCGGTGATGGGTGTCGACCGCAGCACCGGCGTGGTCGACGACCGCCACGAGGTGCACGGCCACCCCGGCCTGTACGTCGCCGATGCGAGCGTGATCCCGGCGAACCTCGGAGTGAACCCCTCCTTGACCATCACCGCGCTCGCCGAGCGGTTCGCCAGTCTCTTCCCTGCGCCGCCCACCTCGGCACGAACCCGCACCCCGATCGACGCCGTCCCGGCTCGGTCGGCCCGCACTCAGGAGCCCGTATGAGCACGACTGTCCGAAGTCTGCGTCACGCCTGGTCCACGCTGCAGCCGCTCGCACCCGAGGAGGTGATCGGCGACCTCGAGGCTTCGTTCGTGGCGCCGTTGCGCACGGTGGCGCCGTGGGGGCTGGGGCTGCTGGGGCTGCCACGCTGGTACGGCAAGCGGTTCGAAGCCGACCACGCGACCGGGTCGGGCAGCCAGACGGTGCGCGGGGTCAACCTGGTGCGTGACTCCTCGGCCGGGTTGCGGGAGGTGCTCCCCATACAGCTGAGCGTCGGAACGTCCCTGGCCGACGGCGGACTCGCCCTCGTCGTCAGCTATGCCGCCGACGCGCCCCGCCCGTGGCGGTGGGTCCGCGACGAGCTCCGGGGAGCCGCGGACGGCACGATCGTCGGCATGACCTTCGTCGACCGGCCGCTGCTGCGCCGGGTCGGGACACCGTTCCTGCTCACCCGCGTCGCGGCCTCGTCCCGCCGGTAGCCGGGCCGCGTCAGGCGGCGTCAGCCCGCAACGGGGGCGACCACCGCAGCCTCGGCCGGCACGCCGAGGGTGCGGTCGACGTACGCCTCCCCGCCGCCGCGCGGCCACTCGCGGTAGTCGCGGAACGCCAACGGCACCGCTCGGGCGGTGGCGATGTCGGCGCTGTCGTTGGCCTGGACGTGCACGTGCGGCTCCGTCGAGTTGCCGGAGTTGCCACACTCGGCGACCTGCTGCCCGGCGGTGACCGCGTCACCCACCTCGACGAGCAACGAGCCGCGGCGTAGGTGGACCAGCGTCACGAACACGGCGCCGTACCGGAGGGTCACGTGGTTGCCGGCGATGGCGGCCGGCCCTTGCCTGATCCGGCCCGCCTGTCCCAGGGCGTACGGCACGAGGGCGAGCTGGGACCGCCGCGCCTCGTGGTCGACCTCGCCATCGTGTACGGCGACCACCGTGCCGTCGCACGGCGCAAGGATGGGACGGCCGTACGCGTAGAAGCGCTCGGGCGGCTCGGTCGCGAGGTAGGTGCGCCAGTCGCGCAGGGGAGCCGTGCGCCGTCGCTCGTCGACGCCGACGAAGTCGATCGCGTACGAGGTCCCCATCAGCGTCGTCCCGTGGCTGGGGACGCGCCGGGCGGGGCTGTTCTGGACGATCCACCGCCCGGTGAACGGGAGGTCGAGCACGACGGCGTCCATGCGGCCGAGGCTACATACCGCCCGTGCCGACTTCGCCCTCGTCGCAGCCGCGCGCGGACTCCGCGGTGCCCTTGAAGGTGATCGTGGGACCGACCGCGTTGACGCTGTGCTGGCGGCCCAGCACCGAGAGATTCACCGTCGGCGAGCCGCTGAAGCCCAGATGCATCCTGGGCGAGAGGCAGCCGGTCGGGTCGAACACCATCGACGTCCAGATGGTCATCGACCCTCCACGCGGAAGCTCTTCGCCGCCAGAGGCGGACGCCAGGACCACGCTGCCGTCCTCGCTATCCGTCGACACGTCCCAGTTCAACGGGGCGCGAGAGCCTACCTTCAGCACATTGACGCTCGGCCACTCGATCGACGTCACGGTGATCGGTGCAGACGAGTCGTTGCGTACGACGGCCGCGACACGACAGCGAAGCCGGGAGTCGACGAGGAGCGTCGGCGAGACCACCTCGTCCTCGCGCACCGGGTTCGCCGCATGCGACCGCGGGTCGTCGCAGACCGGTGGCATGCCCGCGGCCACGGTGACTCGGTCCGCTGAGCGCGCAGAGGCCGAGACCCATCCGGTCGCGCCGACGACCGTGAGGGCGACCAGCGAGGCGAGTGTGATGACGAGGGCTCTGCGGTGACGGGGCACCTGTGGATCATGGCGACCCCGGGAGATGCACGCAAGGGTAAGGGTGCGCAAAGTGCGGGACCGGTTGAATCAGGTGACACCAAACCCGCATACCGTGGTCCCATCGACAATCGAGGAGCTGATCCGTTGTCCACCCCGGACGTCCCCCGCGCCGCATCAGGACCTGTGCCCCCGACGTATGCCGTCTCTCCGTTGACCGAACAACCTCTCGACCACCGTGCTGCGATCTCGATCCGCAACCTGTCCAAGTCGTTCGGCGGCAAGCTGGCGGTCGGCGGTGTCAGTCTCGACATCCCGGCCGGCTCGTTCTACGGGATCGTCGGTCCCAACGGAGCCGGCAAGACCACCACGCTCTCGATGGCGACGGGTCTGCTGCGACCCGACCTCGGGCGCGTCTCGGTGCACGGGATCGACGTGTGGCGCGACCCCGCTGCTGCCAAGAAGCAGCTCGGCGTGCTGCCCGACGGTCTGCGCCTGTTCGACCGGCTCACCGGTGCGCAGCTCATCGCGTACGCCGGCGAGCTGCGCGGGCTGGACCGCGAGACCGTCCGCGCACGGACCTACGACCTCCTCGCGACGCTCGGCCTCGCCGACGACGCCGACACGTTGGTCGTCGACTACTCGGCCGGCATGACCAAGAAGGTCGCCCTCGCCTCCGCGCTGATCCACGCACCACGCGTGATCGTTCTCGACGAGCCGTTCGAGTCCGTCGACCCGGTGTCGGCGGCGGGCATCCGCGAGCTGCTCACCGGGTTCGTCGCCAGCGGCGGCACCGTGGTGGTCTCGTCACACGTCATGGATCTCGTCCAGCGCATGTGCAGCCACGTCGCGGTGGTCGCGCGTGGACTCCTGCTCGCCTCCGGCACCGTCGACGACGTTCGCGCGGGGGAGTCGCTGGAGGACCGGTTCGTGCAGCTCGTGGGCGGCGCTCAGGTGACGGAAGGACTGTCGTGGTTGCAGTCCTCCTGAGACTCAAGCTGACCCTGCTGCTCAACGGGTTCCGGCGCTCGGCCTGGCAGACGGTCGGCTTCGTCCTCTCCGCGCTGTACGGGCTGTCCATCGTGGGGATGGTCGCGGTGGGGTCGATCGGCCTCTCGTTCCTTCCCGACGACGAGAGGTGGGCATGGCTCGTCGTCGGAGGTTCGGTCGCGGTGCTGGGGTGGTGGCTCATCCCGTTGCTCGCCTTCGGCCTCGACGCGACGCTGGACCCGCGACGGTTCCAGCAGTACGCGATCGAGCGCCGCGACCTCCTGGTCGGTCTCGCGCTCGCCGGGATGGTCGGCGTCGCCGGGGCGGTGACCCTGCTCTCCGGGCTGTCGACGGCGCTGGCGTGGTGGGACTCCCCGCTGGCCCTCGTCGCCGCGGTGGTCGGCGCCGTCCTCGGCGTCGCACTCTGCGCGGTGGGCTCACGGACGATCACCGCCGTGATGGCCCCTCTGGTGGAACGGCGGCGCTTCCGCGAGATCGCGGTGGTGCTCGTCCTGGTCCCGGTGCTGATGCTGGGGCCGCTCGTCGGCCAGCTCTTCGGGAGGCTCTCGGGCGTGCGCGACTGGCTCCCCGACGTCGCGGGCGTGCTCGCCTGGACCCCGCTCGGCGCACCGTGGTCCCTCGCCGGCGACGTCGCCGAGGGCCGCTGGCTGTCGGCGCTCGGCCGCATCGTGGTCACGCTGGTCACGCTCGCGCTGATGCTCCTCGCGTGGGGTGCGGCGCTCGACCGGACGATGACACGGCCGCCCTCGCACGGTTCCGCGGCGCAGGCACAGGGCTACGGCTGGCTCGACCGCCTGCCTGACACGCGTACGGGTGCCGTGGCCGCCCGGTGCCTGACCTACTGGCAGCGCGACCCGCGCTATGCCGGCTCGATCGCCTTCGTCCCGTTCCTGCCGGTGCCGTTCATCGTCGTCGGCGGGCTGGAGGGCAACGACAGCCTCCTGTGGCTGGCTCCCGTCATCGCGTACGTGATGGGCTTCGCGATCTCTGCCGACCTGGCCTACGACAACACCGCGTTCTGGCTGCACGTCGTCTCAGGTGTCCGTGGCGCCGCCGACCGAGCGGGGAGGGTCGTGGCGGTGCTGACGCTCGGGCTGCCGATGGTCGTGCTCCTGGCCGTGGGCGGTGTGTGGGCCGCCGGGCGCTGGGACACCCTGGTGGCGGTGCTCGGCATGTCGGTCGGCGTGCTGCTGATCGCGGCCGGGGCGTCGTCGGTCCTGTCGGCGGCCTATCTCTATCCGGTCCAGAAGCCCGGCGACGGCTTGTTCTCGCAGCCGCAGGGAGCGACGACCGCGATCTTCGTCGGACAGACGATCGGTCTCGTCGTCGTGGCGCTCCTGTCGGCGCCCACGGTCGTCCTCTTCGTGGTCGCGCTCGCCACCGGGGCGGTGTGGGCCACCGCCCTCACCGTCGTGGTCGGGCTCGGCTCGGGGATCGGCGTGCTGCTGCTCGGGATCCGTACGGGGGGCCGGCTCGTGGACGAGCGCGGCCCCGAGCTGCTGCAGAAGATGGCGGCCTGGAGCTGACCGGCCTGGAGCCCTGCTCACAGGGCTGACGTCGACGAGGGCCCGGTGCCGGAGATCGCACACCGGCACCGGGACCGCCGTCGTCAGGAGGCGGAGGTGCCGCCTGCAACCTCGTACGACCACAGCTCGGCGGAGACGCCGACCGGGCGCTGGCCGTGACCGGCGTGCTCCCCGCCGTGTCCGTGGGCACCCGCGTGGCCGCCGTGGCCGCCGCCCTGGCCGGCGTGCTCGCCCGCGCTGTGACCGGCGTGCTCGCCGCCGTGTCCGTGGGCACCGACGGCGGAGTCGCCGTGGCCGTGCGCGAAGGCGGGCGAGCTCTTCCACGCCTCGAACGCCTCGTCGTCGCGCCAGCGCGTGATGACCAGCCACGTCGTGCGCTCGTCGGTCGGCTTCAGCAGCTCGAAGCCCTCGAAGCCGTCGACGTCGTCCACGGCACCCGCCCGGGCGGCGAAGCGGTGGGCGAGCTCGTCGCCGGAGTCTGCGGGGACGGTGATCGCGTTGATCTTGATGACACTCATGGGTTCGATGCTAGGTGCTCGTCGGCGGGACCCGCAGTGCGCGCCTCGGTCAGGGACGGGCGCGCATCAACCGGACGCCGGCGCGGAACAGCAGCACCGCGAGCACCGTGGCCGTTGCTGCCACGCCCAGCCACAGGCCGTCGCTCGCCGATCGCCCGATCGCGTCATCGAAGAGCGGAGTGAGGCTGAGTGCGGCGTACACGGTCACGATCGCCAGCAGCGGGACGAGCACGAGGGCGAGCGCCCCTGCCATCGCACGGCGGTACGACATCCTGGGCGACCGCCCGATCACCAGGCCTGCGACGAGCCCGGCGACGACCAGCTCGACCACGGGGACGGCGAGGAAGACGACGTGGTCGGCCGTCTGGAGCTCGTCCTTCATGAAGTAGGCGAGCATCCAGGCCAAGGGCAGCGCGAACAGGAGCACGACTCCGGAGGCGATCAACGGTCCGGCGACGCGCGTCGCGGGCGTCGCCGGGCCCGCTGAGGTGCGGGTGTCAGGGGTTCGGGGAGAGGGCGTGTTGGTCACACCGCGAGCCTCCCATGCGCTCCGGCGGCGCCCTGCCGGAGCCCTAGGGTGGGTGGGTGACCGACGCGACGCCCTTGCCCGAGCACATCGACGCCGACCGGGTCGTCCTGCCCGACGGCGTCCTCACCGACGGGTGGGTCGAGCATCGCGACGGCATCGTCACGGCGATCGGTCAGAACGAGGCTCCGGTCGCGGGGGCGTACCCGTGGATCTTCCCCGGCTTCGTCGACGGGCACTGCCACGGCGGGGGTGGGGCGTCCTTCGACGGCGGACTGGAGGCCGCGCGCACCGCCGCTCGAACCCACGCTGCGCACGGGACGACCACGATGCTCGCAAGCCTGGTGTCCGCCCGCGTCGACGTCCTGGCAGAGCAGGTCGGAGGACTCGCGCGCGCGATCCGTTCGGGGGAGCTGGGTCCCGTCCGCGGCATCCATCTCGAGGGCCCGTTCCTGTCGCCCGACCACCGGGGGGCGCACGACCCGGACGCGCTCACACCGCCGACCCACGATGCCGTCGCGAGGCTGCTCGCCGCCGGGGACGGGCTGGTACGGATGGTGACGCTCGCACCCGAGCTCCACGGCGGGCTCGACACGATCGAGCACCTCGCCGCCGAGGGGGTCGTCGCCGCCGTCGGCCACACCGCGGCCGACTACGCGCTGGCGAGGGAGGCGTTCGCGCGCGGAGCCACCGTCCTCACCCACGCCTCCAACGCGATGATGCCGGTCCACCACCGCGCACCCGGTCCGGTCGTGGCGGCCCTCGAGACCCCCGGCGTCCGCCTCGAGGTCATCCTCGACGGCATCCACCTCCACGACGCGTGGGCGCGCCGGCTGCTCCTCGACGCCGGCGAGCGTGGAGTCCTCGTCACGGACGCGATGGCGGCGGCGGCCGCGCAGGACGGACGCTACGAGCTCGGCGGTCTGGCCGTGGACGTCGCCGACGGCACCGCTCGCCTCGCCGACTCCGGTGCGATCGCCGGCAGCACGCTGACGATGGACTCCGCCGTACGACGTGCGCTGGGGGTGCTGGGCCTCGATCCCGTCGCGGTGGCGTGCGCGGCCTCAGCCGCCCCGGCCACCGCACTCGGCCTCGACGGCGGCGCCATCACCGTCGGCGGCCCGGCGCACCTGGTCGCGCTCGACTCGACGTACGAGGTCGTCGGCGTGCTGCCCGGCGTCGGGTGATCGTCCGCTACCGAGGTCGGACGGCGTGTGCGGCGGGGTCAGGCGGCGGGACGGTCTCCGCGTCGCCAGCGTGTGCCTCGTCGGAGGGTCCGGGGGCGAGCGCGGCGGCGATCGCGGTCGTGATCGGGACCGCGAGCACCAGGCCGATCAGCCCGACCAGGGTGCGCGCGATCTCCGCGCCCACCTGTTCGGTGCCCGCGATGTCGAGCAGCGACCGGTCGTACGCGGTCACCAGGAGCAGCACCGTCATGGCCGTCCCGGCGTAGGCGAACACCAGCGTGTAGACGCTCGACGCGATGTGGTCGCGGCCGATACGCATCGCCGACATGAACGTCTGGCGTCGGCTCGCTCCGGGCTGTGCCGACCGCAGCTCCCACACCGCGCTCGCCTGGGTCACGGTCACGTCGTTGAGCACGCCGAGACCGGCGATGACCATCGACGCGGTCACCACCCCGGACAGGCTGATCTGCTCCGCGACGGCCATCAGGATCTGGTCGTCCTCGGAGGAGATGCCGGTGAGATGCGTCCATCCGGTCGTGAGCGAGCCGAGGATCGCGGTGATGGCGAGCCCCGACAACGTGCCGAACAAGGCGGCGGTCGTCCGGATCGAGACTCCGTGCACGAGATACAGGACGACCAGCATGATCGCGCTCGACCCGACGACGGCCACGACCAGCGGGTTCTCGCCCGCGAGCAGGGCGGGCAGGACGAAGACGACGATGGCCCCGATGGTGCCGACCACTCCCGCGATCGCCAGCAGTCCACGCCAGCGGGCGACGGCGACGATGACGAGCGCGCACGCGAGTCCGAGCCACAGCAGCGGCATCCCGCGATCGAAGTCGAGGAACTCGTACGTGGGCTCGCTGGCGCCCTCAGGCTGGACCCGCACCAGGTCGACGGCGTCCCCGACGTCCACGCCGCTGCGGAAAACCGCCGGCTGGACCGTGACGCTCGCGGACTTGCCGTCGGACGTACGCAGCAGCAGCTCGCCGCAGTCGCCCTGGACAGCGGGGAGACCGTCGGGTCCGACCGCGCCGCCACCGCAGTCGACGGCGCGGACGTCGGTCACGGTGGCCGACACGATGCTGACGCCCTGCGTGCCGTAGGGGTTGGGCGCCTTCGCGACGTCGTCGGCGTCCGGCCACAGGATCCACACCGCGACCGCGAGTGCGACGCCGAGCAGCCCGACGACTACCGCGAGCACGGTCGCGAGGCCGCGCCGGCCCTGGTCGAGATCGTCGCTCGCTCCGAGATGGCTGTGCGTGTGACTCACGGGGCTAGCGTCCCACGCGAGGCCCGGTCTCTCGGAGAGTGGCTCAGCGGTCCTCGGCGTCCTCAGCGATCGCGTCGATCTGCCGGGCGAGGGCGATGTCTCGTGCCGAGAGCCCTCCGGAGGAGTGCGTCGAGAGGGTGAAGGTGATGTCGCGCCACCGGATCATGATGTCGGGATGGTGGTCGACGATCTCAGCGGCCGCTGCCACGGCGTCGACGAGCGCGATGCCGTCGAGATAGCTGGGGGCACGGACCGAGCGGACGATGGTGTCGCCGTCGCGGACCCAGGCGGGCAGCCTCGCCAGCGCGGAGGTGATCTCGGCCTCGGACAACAGGGTGTCGGGGAGCTGGGACTGGTCCATGGTCCGACCGTACGCGCTAACCTCGCCGTTTGTGGATCCCCAGAGCCCCGAGCCCTCGCCCTCGACGCGTGTCGTCGTGGGGGTGGCACTGATCCGTGCCGGTCGTGTGCTCGCCGCACGACGGACCCGTCCGGCCGCTGCTGCGGGCGGGTGGGAGCTCCCCGGCGGGAAGGTCGAGCCGGGGGAGTCGGAGGCCGAGGCTGCCCGTCGCGAGGTCGCGGAGGAGCTCGGGTGCGACGCCACGGTCGGGCATCGGCTCGCGGGCGAGGTGCCGCTGAGCGGCGCCCTCGTGCTTCGCGCGTACGTCGGTGAGATCGTCTCCGGTGAGCCGGAGCCCACCGAGCACGACCTCCTGCGCTGGCTCGGGCCCGACGAGCTCGACTCCGTCGCGTGGCTGGACGCCGACCGCCCGTTTCTGCCGGAGCTCGAGGCGCTGCTGCGCCGTACGCCCTCGCCGACCGTGGCGGAGGCGCACTTCGACGAGGGCGAGGACGCCGAGCACGTCCTCGAGCAGCTGCACGCGCAGGGGTTCGCAGCCTCCGTGCACCGCGAGGGGTTCGCCGGCGAGGACGACAGCGAGGACCGGGCCTGGCTCGTCCGGGTCGAGGATCCCGCCGCCGCGCACCGACTCGAGGAGCTCGTCGACGAGGTCGACCTCGCGTGGATGGTGGTCACCGGTCCGGCTCCGGTCGTCCCACCCCCTGACGCG
Source organism: Mumia sp. zg.B17 (assembly GCF_019550915.1). Taxonomy (GTDB): domain Bacteria; phylum Actinomycetota; class Actinomycetes; order Propionibacteriales; family Nocardioidaceae; genus Mumia. The sequence continues at coordinate 114,475 of NZ_JAHWCI010000007.1, read as the reverse complement.
CCGCCGCTCCCGTCGGGACCGAGACGGCTCAAGCGAGGCTGACCCGCCGGGTCAGGCCCGGAGGGCGGTCCGGAGGAAGTCGACCTGCAGCTGGGCGAGGTTCTCGGCGACGACCTCCTGCGGCGTCATGTGCGTGACGCCGGTGAGCGGGAGCACGCTGTGAGGCTTGCCGGCCTCGAGCAGCGCCGAGGAGAGGCGCAGCGTGTGGGCGACGACCACGTTGTCGTCGACCATGCCGTGCACGATCATCAGCGGCGGGAGCACGTCGATCTTGTCGAGCCCGACCATCAGCGAGTGCGCGTCGTAGATCTCGGGCTGCTCGGCGGGATCGCCGAGGTAGCGCTCGGTGTAGAAGGTGTCGTACAGACGCCACTCCGTGACAGGTGCCCCGGCGACGGCCGCGTGGAAGACGTCGGGCCGGCGCAGGACCGCGAGCGCCGCCAGGTAGCCGCCGTACGACCAGCCCATGATGCCGACACGCGACCGGTCGACGTCACCGCCATAGGTGTCGATGACCGTCTCGAGTGCCGTCACCTGGTCCTCCAGCGTGACACCGGCGACGTCGTCGCGGATGGCGCGGTCCCAGGCGCGTCCGCGGCCCGGGGTGCCGCGCCCGTCGGCGATCACGACGCAGAAGCCCTGGTCGGCCATCCACTGTGCCTGGAGGTAGGCCTTGGCCGAGTGCAGCACGCGCTGCGCATGGGGACCGGCGTACGGGTTCATGATGATCGGGAGCGCCGCGCGGCTGCCGACCACGTGCCCACGGGGGAAGAGCACCGCGGTGCGGATGCCGTGGTCGCCCGCCTCGAGGAAGCTCACCTCCGGGTGGAGGCCGGGGTCGAGCGGGTGGGACGTGATGGTGCCGACGGTCGAGCCGTGGCGCATCACCGTCACGGTCGGGACAGGCGACTCCATCCCCTCACGGACGCGGACGGCCGTGCCACCCCGCTCGTCACCGCTCCAGACGCCGGGCCCCTCGGCGAGCGGCACCGTCTCACCGTCCCAGCCGACGGCGTGGAGGTGGATCTGCGTCGGGTCCTGCGAGGCCGTCACGATCGCGCCCTCGGCGCCGAGCGAGACGACCCTGCGGATCTGGAGGCCCTTCGGCGACACGGGCTTCCCGTCGACGAACAGCGTCTTGGTGTCGGCGTGGTCCTCGAGCGTCACGAGGCGACCACCCGGCGCGTAGGCAGGGACGCCCGGCATGAGGTCGACCCACACGTCGTCGCTCTGTGCCCGGACGAGCGTCGTCTCGCCGGAGTCGAGCTCGACGGCGAGCACACCGGCGTGCTTCTGGTCGCGCGACATGACCTGCACGAGCGGCTCGCCGTGCGACGTCCACGAGACGCGGGTGAGGTAGGGGAACGTCTCCCGGTCCGACACCACCTCGGTGCGGGTCCCGTCGAGGCGCACGTGCCACAGCGACACGAGCGCGTTGGCGGTGCCTGCGGCGGGATAACGGTGCTCGACCGGGGCTCGGGACGGGTCGGCGGGGTCGGCGACGTACCAGGTCTCGACCGGCGACTCGTCGTAGCGCTCGACGAGCAGCGACTCGCCGTCAGGTGCCCACCAGTAGCCGCGGAACCGGTCCATCTCCTCGGCCGCGACGAACTCGGCGAGCCCCCACACGACGTGCTCGCCGTCCGGCTCGACGACGGGGTAGTCCAGGGTGCCGTCGACCCCGATCACCCGGAGGGATCCGTCGGTGGCGTAGGCGATGCGCCGCCCGGTGGGATCGACGCGGGGGTCGATCGCGGAGCCGGCGGTGGGGAGCGCGAGTGCACCGGCGGAGCGGGTGCGAGCGACCCAGACCTTGCCCGAGAGCGCGAACGTCGCGACCTCGCAGGCGTCGTCCATCGCGTACCCGACGATCCCGGCGGCCGACTCGCGGCTGCGCTCGCGGCGGGCCCGCTCCTCGGCCGACAGCTCCTCGCTGCCCGCGCCGAGCAGAGCGCTCGCGTCGACCAGGCACGTCTCCTCGCCCTTGTCGGCGTCGTACGCCCACAGCGAGCCCGTGCGTGAGCTCCCGTCCGGCGTGCGGACGAAGAAGACCCGCGACCCGTCGGGGCTCACCGTCAGGTTGCGCGGGACTCCGAGCGTGAAGCGCAGCGAGCGCGCCTGGAGCCGGGGGAAGGACAGGGACTCGTCAACGGGGCTCGACATCCCCCGAGCGTATCGAGCCGGTCAGACCGTCCGCACGTCGCTGACGGGGTCGATCAGGATCTTCGCGTGCCGGTCCGGGTCGGCGAGGGCGGTGAACGCGTCGGCGACCCCGTCCAGCCCGACGGTGCCGGTCAGCAGCGGCGACGGGTCGACGGTGCCGTCGGCGATCATCTGGAGCGTCTCGTAGAACTCGCCGGGTCCGTAGGCGAAGACGAACCTCAGGTCGATCTCCTTGTTGATCGCCATCGACGGGCGGAACGTGTCGGGCTCCATGCAGACGCCCACGACCACGACACGCGACAGCAACGGCACGTGCGTGATGACGTCCTCGATCATCCCGGGCACACCGACGCACTCGAAGACGACCGGGCCGCGAGGCGTGGCGCCCACCTTCTCGGCGGCGCGCATCACCCGCCACCACGGCAGTCCCGGCACGCGTCGCAGGACCTGGAGCGTGTCCATCCCCAGCTCGATCAGGCTCGGTGCGGTGCGAAGGTGGCCCTTGCGCTCTCCGTACGCCGTCCACGGCGACTCGGTGCGCGGGTCGACGACGATGTCGGCGCCACACCGTGCCGCCAGCTGCCGGCGTGCCGCCGAGAGGTCGCTGGCGACGACCGTGCGGACCCCGGCGGCCTTGAGCATGAGGATCACGGCGAGCCCGATGGGTCCGCATCCCACGACGATCGCGACGTCCTTCTTGCCGACCTCGCTGCGCCGTACGGCGTGGTGCGCGACGGCGAGCGGCTCGGTGGTCGCGGCGTGGTCGTCGCTCACCCCGTCGGGGACCGGCATCGTCATCACCTCCGACACCAGCGTCATCTCGGCGAAGCCGCCAGGCGCGCGCTCCGAGAGGCCGGTGAGGTGTGCGCCGTCGTCCTGCCGCAGCACCGGCAGCGCCACCACCCTGGTGCCCACCGGCCACCGCTCATGGCAGCCGGGCCCGTACGCGACGACGCGCCCGCAGAACTCGTGCCCGAGGACGACGGTCTGCTCGGAGCGCATGAAGCCGTCGTACCCGATCTCGGCGGCTCCGTCGGCGGTGAGGTCACTGTGGGTCCGGGCGTGCAGGTCGGACCCACAGATCCCGCTCCTGGTGACCTCGATCAGGATCTGGCCCCGGCCGGGGACGGGATCGGGGACCTCGGCGACGGCGAGCTCGCCGCGGTGGCAGGTGACCGCCCTCATGCCCCGACCTCCGTCCGGTCCTGGGCACGCGCCGAACGGGTCCAGACAAGGCCGTCGTCGAGGTCGGCCCGGTTGGTCGCCCACGCGTCCACGACGACGTTCTGGCGCATCGACCACGGGTAGTCACCGGTCGACCGCGGCTGCAGGTGCGCGCCACGGCGGATGTAGCCGGAGTCCATGTCGAACAGCGGGCGGGACTCGGGCGTCCCCTCGATCACCGGCGTCACCGTGTCGGCGCCGGTGTCGCGCAGCCGGTTGACGATCCGAGCCACGAGGCGCGCCGTCATGTCCGAGCGCATCGTCCACGAGAGGTTCACGTAGCCGATGCAGAACGCCAGGTTGGGGATGCCGCTGAGCATCGTCGCGCGGTAGGCGTAGGTGTGCGCGAGGTCGACCGGCGTCCCGTCGACACTGATCTGCGTGCCGCCGAGCAGCTGCAGGGCGAGCCCGGTCGCCGTCACGACGACGTCGGCCTCCACCACCTCGCCGCTCTCCAGCCGGATGCCGTTCTCGACGAAGCGGTCGATGTGGCCGGTCACCACGGAGGCACTGCCCTCGCGGATCGCCTGGAACAGGTCGCCGTCGGGGGAGATGCACAGGCGCTGGTCCCACGGCCGGTACGGCGGTGTGAAGTGCGCGTCGACGATCTCCTGGGAGCCGATCGCCGCCACCGCGCCCTTGCGGAACAGCCCGGCCATCTGGTTGGGCAGCCGTCGGCACGCCTGGTAGAAGCCCCACTGCATCGCGGTGTTCTTGGTCCGCATCGCGAGGTGCCCCGCCCGGGGCGGGAGCACCTTGCGGATCGCGTTGCCGACGGCGTCCTGCTTCGGTTGCGCGACGACGTACGTGGGGGTCCGCTGCAGCATCGTCACGTGCTCCGCCTGCTCGGCCATCGCGGGCACGACGGTGATGGCGGTGGCTCCGCTGCCCACGACGACCACCCGCTTGCCGGCGTAGTCCAGGTCGTCGGGCCAGAACTGCGGGTGGACGACCCGCCCTCGGAAGTCCTCGACACCGGCGAGACCCGGGTCGTACGGGGCGTCGTAGTCGTAGTAGCCGCTGCAGAAGAAGACGAAGCGCGCCTCGTACGTCTCCTCGACGGCGTCCGGCCCGGTGGCGACCGTGACCGTCCAGCGTGCACGCTCGGGGGACCAGTCGGCGGCGAGGACCGTGGTCGACAGCCGGATGTGCTGCTCGATCCCGCTCTCCCGCGCGGTCTCGTGGAGGTAGTCCCGGATCTGCTCGCCGTCGACGATCGAGTCCGGCCCGCGCCAGGGGCGGAACGGGAACGAGAGCGTGAAGATGTCGGAGTCCGAGCGCACACCGGGGTAGCGGAACAGGTCCCACGTCCCGCCGATCGCGTCGCGGGCCTCGAGGACCGCGTAGGTGGTGCCCGGGCTGCGCTCCTGCAGGCGGTACGCGGCGTTGATGCCGGACAGGCCTGCGCCGACGATGACGACGTCGACGGTGCGGTCGGCCATGGTGATCTCCTCGAGGACCGGCGGACGGGTGCGAGCGTGTCGAGTGTGACCCGTGACACGCGCGGTGCGCCGACTCTAGACGACCGTCTGGCGCGACAAGAGGCGTGGGGCGTCCGTCCGCCTCGGTACGCTGGGCGGCATGCCCGACATCCTCCCCGACCGCCGTCTGCTCCTGGTGCACGCCCACCCCGACGACGAGACGATCACGACCGGCGCGACGATGGCGAAGTATGCCGCCGAGGGCGCGCTCGTCACCCTGGTGACGTGCACGATGGGCGAGATGGGCGAGGTCCTGGTGCCCGAGCTCGAGCATCTCGCGGCCGACCGCGACGACACGCTCGGTGAGCACCGGGTCGCCGAGCGCGACGCGGCGATGAAGCGACTCGGCATCACCGACGCCCGATGGCTCGGAGGGGCCGGCACCTACCGTGACTCGGGCATGGTGTGGTCCGAGTCCGGTGCCGCCACCGTCGCGCCCGACGTCGCCCCCAACGCGTTCTGGCTCGCCGACCTCCGCGAGGCGGCCGACCACCTCGTCGCCGTGATCCGGGAGATCCGCCCACAGGTCCTCATCACCTACGACGACTTCGGCAACTACGGTCACCCCGACCACGTGCAGGCGCACCGCGTGGCGACCTACGCGGTCGCGCTCGCCGCCGCCCCGTCCTACCGCGCCGACCTCGGCGCCGCCTGGGACGTCGACAAGGTCTACTGGACCGCCAACGCCGACTCGTGGCTGCGGGAGGGTCTGCGCAAGCTCCGAGCGGCCGGCGACCACACCACCTTCGAGGGCCTCGACCCCGAGGGAGACCTGTCGTTCATGGCCGTCCCCGACGACCAGATCGCGGCATCGGTGGTCGCCGAGGAGTTCGCCGAGGCCAAGCTGGACGCGATGCGCGCCTACCCGACTCAGATCCAGGTCGACAGCCCCTTCTTCGCCTTGTCCAACAACCTCGGCGCGTACGTGTGGGGCACCGAGTTCTTCCGGATCGCGAAGGGCACGCCGGTGCCGGGGGAGGACGGGCTCGAGCATGACCTCTTCGCGGGCACGCGCTGACTCGCGCTCCGCGAGGCCGCTCGTCCTGCTCCTCGCCGCCGTCTTCGGAGCGGTCCTCTGCGTTGCCGGACTGGTCGTCCACCGGCACGTCACCGGCCCCGTCCCGTGGGGGCTCGTCCTGGCCCTGGGAACGGTGCTGGTGACGCTGCGTGCTGCCGCGCTCGTGGGGGGTACGGCGGCGGCGGTCGTCCTCGCCGTCTCCTACGGCGCTGTGCTGCTGCTCACCATGTCGTCGCGGCCCGAGGGCGACTACCTGGTGGCGGCCGACGCCCTCGGCTACTCGTTCCTGCTCGGCTCCCTCGTCGTCCTCGGAGCCGGCGTCGTGCTCGCCGCACGCGGCGCAGGTCACATCGCGTCCGAAACGGTGGACCGTCCCCGTAGGCTGGGAGGGTGAGCTCAGTGCCCCACCCCCTCGACCCAGCGGCCGCGCGCACCTTCCGTGATGTCCTCGGACGGTTCGCGAGCGGCGTCACGGTCACGACCACGGTGGCCGACGGGCTCGATCACGCGATGACCGCGAGCGCCTTCTGCTCGGTCTCGCTCGACCCCGCCCTGGTGCTCGTCGCCGTCGACCGACGAGCGCGGTTCCACGACGCGGTGCTGTCCTCCGGCACGTGGGGCGTCTCCGTCCTCGCCGAGAACGGACAGGACGACGCCACCTGGCTCGCCCGCCGCGGGCGCCCCCTCGAGGGACAGCTCGAGCGTGTCCCGCACCACCGGGGCGAAGTCACCGGCGCAGCGCTGCTCGACCGGGCCATCGGGTGGCTCGAGTGCCGCACCTGGCAGACGTACGACGGTGGTGACCACACGATCGTCGTCGGCGAGGTCCTGACGGCGGCGGTGCGTGCCGACGAGCCGGGCGCCCCCGCGGCACCCGACGGAACCCGCGATTTCGGCGAGTCCCGGCTCGGGGAGCCGCTTCTCTACTACCGTTCGCACTACGGCGCCTTGGTCCGCTCCCCCGAGAGCGAGAAAAACTCAGGCCTGGCCCCGGTCGAGCACCAGCGCTGACCGGCCCCCGCACGACCCGGACCACGAGGAACACATGGCCCCGACCCCGACCCCGACCCCCACGCTCACCGAGCACGACACGACTCTGTTCGAGGAGAAGCGCCGACGCGGCGACCGCATCGCGCTGATCGCTCTCGCCGTCATCGCGCTGCTCGTCGTGACCGTCTACGTCGTCCTGCACTTCTCCACCTCGGACCGCGTGCCCGCGGGGACCACGATCGGCGGCGTCGAGCTCGGCATGAAGCCGATCGACGAGGCGCGGACCACACTCGGTGACACGCTGGCCGCGCCGGCCAAGGAGCCCGTCCGGATCGTCCGCGGCAAGAAGACCTTCGAGCTCACGCCCGACGAGGCCGGGCTCGCCGTCGACCTCGACACCTCGATCGCCCAGACCGGCGCCGACACCTCGGTGTGGAACCCGTTGACGATGCTGGACGTGCTCTTCGGCGCGGAGAGCTACGACGTGGCCGTCGCCGTGGACGACAAGGTGCTCGAGTCGGCCGTGGCCTCCATCGCCGACGACACCGACCGCGAGGTCTCCGAGGGTCGCATCGGCTTCACCGACGGCAAGCCCAAGGTGAGCAAGCCCAAGGCGGGCCGCGCGGTGGATCAGAAGGCCACGACGGCCCTCGTCCGCAGCTCGTACCCGCTCGCGCACACCGATCTCGAGCTGCCGGTCGACGTGCTGGAGCCCGCGGTGAGCGTCGACGACCTCCGGGCCGCGGTCACCGAGATCGCCAAGCCGGCGATGTCGGCCCCGGTCAAGATCGTCGCCGGGAGCAAGTCTGCCGAGCTCGCCCCGTCGGACTACGCGCCTGCGCTGAGCGTGCAGGTGAAGGACGGCAAGCTCACGACGGTCGTCGACCCCAAGAAGCTGGCGGAGCCGCTCGCCGAGGCGACCGAGGAGATCGGCACACCGGCGCAGGACGCCACGGTGGCGATCCGCTCCGGCAAGCCGGTCGTGGTCCCGGGCAAGGCCGGCATCGGCGTGGTCCCGGCCGACGTGGCGACCGCCCTCGTGCCGGTGCTCCAGAAGTCCGGCGCCGAACGCGCGGTCGAGGTGGAGCCCAAGCAGAAGGCGCCTGACCTCACCACCAAGGAGGTCGAGAAGCTCGGCATCGTCGAGAAGGTCAGCTCCTTCTCGACGAACTACCCGCACGCGGACTACCGCAACACCAACCAGGGCCGCGCCGCCGAGCTCGTCAACGGCACGCTGCTCAAGCCAGGCGAGACGTTCAGCTTCAACGAGACCGTCGGCGAGCGTACGGTCGCCAACGGCTTCACCGCGGGCACGATGATCAGCAACGGCGTCTTCCGCGAGGACCTCGGCGGCGGCGTCTCCCAGGTCGCGACCACGCTCTACAACGCGGGATTCTTCGCCGGCCTCGAGGACGTCACTCACAAGCCGCACAGCTTCTACATCAGCCGCTACCCGGTGGGCCGCGAGGCGACGGTCGCCTGGCCGTCGGTCGACCTCAAGTTCAAGAACACCACCGATCACGGCATCCTCATCCAGGCCTGGGTCAACCGCAGCACCCCGGGCCGCCAGGGCTCGATGAATGTCACGCTGTGGGGCACGAAGCAGTGGGACATCAAGTCAGGGTTGTCGTCCAAGCGCAACTTCCGGTCGCCCGCGACCCGCTACGACGCCTCCGACGAGTGCCTGCCCCAGGCCGGCGTGACCGGGTTCGACGTCGACGTCTATCGGACCTTCACGCGTGACGGCGCGGTGGTCAAGCGTGAGACGACGACGGCGAAGTACAACGCCGCCGACAACGTGGAGTGCCGCAAGGCGCCTGGGGACGAGTGACGGCTACGCGGGGCTGAGGTAGCGGTACGTGTGGTGCACCTCGAAGGTGTACCCCTCGTACAACGCCAGCGCCGCCCTGCTGTGCCGCATGGTCTGCAGGTAGACCTTGTCCGCGCCGCGGTCCCACGCCCAACGCGTGCACGCCTCGAGCAGCCGTGCGGCGTGCCCGCGGCGCCTGGCCTGGGGCAGGGTGTGCACGCTCGACAGGCCGGCCCACTCTCCGGTGACCACGATGCGCGCCACCGCCTCGATCCCGCTGTCCCCCTCGACGACCGCGAACCCGACGACCGGCGGTGAGGCGAGCACGTGGCGGACGTCGTCCAGCGGCACGTCGGCGGTCACCCGCTCAGCCGCAGCCATCCACGGCTCGGTGAGCGTCTCGTCGATCCTGACCGTCGCCTCGCCGTCCTGGCGCCCGGTCCGTGACGTCTCGAGGACGGCGCGGGCGGCGGCGACGAGCACCACTGCGTGGTCGTGAGTGCCGCCGGTCCCGACCCATCCGGCGTCGGCGAAGCGGCCGGGCCAGGGGGTCTGGTCGATCACCTGGGCCTTCGCGGGCAGCCCCTGCGCGCGATAGAACCCTTCGACCTGGGCGAGCGCGGTCGGGAGGTCGGCGCCGGGGTCGCCGTGCACCGCGACCGAGTTGGCGCGGCCGGTGAACCCGCCGGACGCGCGCAGCGTCCACTCGCCGAGATCCTGTGTGATGCGGGGCGGCCAGCCGCGCGTGCAGATCCGGGCGAGCTCCTCGGGGGAGTAGTCCATCGCCGGCCGCGTCCGGACGCGTGCGCTGCCCTCGGGCACGGGTTTGGCTGCCACCACGTCCGCTGCCGGGACGTACGCCTCACGACCGTCGCGGCGCTGGATGCGCAGGGTCGAGCCGTCGTACGAGAGCAGCCGACCGACCACGTCGGTGTAGGCGGGCCCGCCCGACGGGCCGCGTTCACCGGGGACACGTGACCTCACCACGACGCGTCGACCGACGAGCTCGCCGAAGTCTGGCACCCCAACCTCCCGCCCAGCCGGTCCGTTAGGCGGACCTGGCCACTCCCTCCCCGCACGAGAGGGTGATACTAGTTCCAGCCGTTCGAATGAAGGAGTGGACCCCTCGTGACGTATGTCATCGCTCAGCCTTGCGTGGACCTCAAGGACCGTGCCTGCGTCGATGAGTGTCCCGTCGACTGCATCTACGAGGGCAAGCGGATGCTCTACATCCACCCCGACGAGTGCGTCGACTGCGGTGCCTGCGAGCCGGTCTGTCCCGTGGAGGCGATCTTCTATGAGGACGACACCCCGGAGGAGTGGAAGGACTACTACACCGCCAACGTCGACTTCTTCGACGACCTGGGGTCGCCCGGCGGTGCTGCCAAGATGGGTCCGATCGACAAGGACCACCCGATGATCGCCGCGCTTCCTCCGCAGAACCAGGACTGATGCCGGACCCGGTCCCGTCCGTGCCGTCGCGCCCGAGTGCGACGACGCGGTTGTCGGCCGGTGCGGTGTCTCGTCGCCTTCCCGACTTCCCCTGGGACTCGCTCGCCGAGGTCAAGGCGCGAGCGGTCGCACATCCTGATGGGATCGTGGACCTCTCGATCGGCACGCCGGTGGACGAGACCCCGGCAGTGGCACGGGAGGCCCTGGCCGCCGGCGCGAACGCGCCCGGCTACCCCCAGACGGTCGGCACCCTCGCGCTCCGGCGTTCTGCCGTCGACTGGCTCGCACGGCGCCACGGGGTGACCGGTCTCGACGTCGACGGGGTGCTTCCCGCCATCGGCTCGAAGGAGCTGATCGCCGGGTTGGCACTCCACCTCGGCCTCGGCCCGGGTGACGCGGTCGTGATCCCGGAGCTGGCCTACCCGACGTACGAGGTGGGTGCTCGCCTCGCCGGTTGCGAGGTCGTGGTCTCCGACTCCACGGTGGCCCTCGGCCCGTCGGCGCCGAGCCTGATGTGGATCAACTCGCCGTCCAACCCGAGCGGGCGCGTGCTGGGGCTCGAGCACCTGCGCAAGACCGTCTCGTGGGCGCGGGAGCGTGGTGTTCTGCTGGTCTCCGACGAGTGCTATCTCGAGTGCTCCTGGGACGCCACGCCCTCCTCGGTCCTCCACCCTGACGTGAGCGGCGGCTCGCACGAGGGCGTGCTCGCCGTCCACTCGCTCTCGAAGCGGTCCAACCTCGCGGGATATCGTGCGGCGTTCGTCGCCGGCGACCCCACGGTGATCGGGGAACTGCTCGAGGTGCGCAAGAACCTCGGCCTCATCGTCCCCGCGCCCGTCCAGGACGCGATGACGGCGGCGTTGGCCGACGATGCGCATGCCGACGCCCAGCACGCCGTCTACGCCGCCCGCCGGGCGACGCTCCGCCGCGCCTTCGAGGCTGCAGGGTTCCGCATCGACCACTCCGAGGCCTCGCTCTATCTGTGGGCGACGCGGGGCGAGCCGGCGCGGGAGACCGTGCGAGCGCTCGCGGACCTCGGGATCCTCGTGGCGCCGGGTGACTTCTACGGCGCCGCCGGCGCCGAGCACGTCCGCGTCGGGTTCACCGCGTCGGACGAGCGGATCGCGGCCGCGGCCACGAGGCTCTCCAGCCTCGCCTGAGGCCCACGAGCCGCGACGCGCCGAGTCCGCTCCGGTCGCGCCGACACGCCGAGATGTCGCTAGCCTCGAAGGAGGCCGGGGGGTCGATCGCCCCGCGCGACCCTTGGAGGAGACGGTCCATGAGCGAGCCTCAGAACCCTCCCGGCGGCGACACACCGGGCAACGAGCCACCCGGCGGGCCTCCGCCGTACGATCCGCCTCCACCTCCTCCACCGCCGTACGAACCGCCTCCGGGACCGCCGCCCGGTGGGTACGGTCCGCCTCCGGGACCGCCGCCCGGTGGGTACGGTCCGCCGCCCGGCCAGCCACCCGGTGGGTACGGCCCCCCGCCCGGCCAGCCCCCGGGCGGCCATGGGGGTGGACCCGGCGGCTACGGCGCCCCGCAGGAGCTGAACGTCGGCAGAGCGATCTCGTTCGGCTGGGACAGGTTCAAGGACAACTGGGGCGTCTGGGTCGGGGTCAGCCTGGTGTTCTTCGTCATCCAGGCGGTCATCAGCGGGATCGGCTCGGCCGCTCAGTCCGGGGGAGACGACGCCTGGGACTCCTCGCGCTGGTGGCTGGCCGGCGGCTTCTCGGTCGTCGCGCTGCTGTTCAACCTCGCGGGCACCTTGGTCGGCTGGTTCATGCAGGCCGCGCAGACGAAGGGAGCGTTGCTCGAGACCGAAGGACGCAAGCCCGGCTTCGGCGACTTCTTCCAGTGGGGGGAGCACGCGGGCAAGGTCATCCTGACCTTCCTGCTCCTCGGCGTCCTCACCTTCGTCGGACTGATCCTCTGCATCCTGCCGGGCATCGTCTTCACGTTCTTCGCGTGGTACACGCTGTGGTTCGTGATGGACCAAGGACAGGGACCGTGGGAAGCGCTCCAGTCGAGCTTCCGGCTGGTGGGCAACAACCTCGGGCCCGTCTTCCTGCTCGCACTGGCGCTGACCGGCATCAACATCCTCGGTTTCATCCTGTGCTTCGTCGGACTGCTGGTCACCATCCCGCTGACGCTGATCGCGACGGGCTACACCTACAAGGTCCTCACCCAGCAGCCGGTCGCCGGAGGGTGACGCCGAGCACCGCGACTACGACACGTCGACGTGGACGTGGTCGCGGTGCTCGAGCACGGCACGGTCGCCGTCGCGCGCCGGCGGCGTGTAGTCCCGCCAGCCCTGCGGGGACCGGCGTGCCGTCCAGATCTTGGCGTCGTAGATCACCGTGGCGATCCCGAGACGGCGCGCGTTCGCGACGAGGTACTGCGCGAGCGCCCAGCCGTCCTTCTTCGCCTGGGCGGTGACCGGCCGGAAGAACACGTCCACCGCCTTGCCGTCGTAGTGCTTCGACCCGGCGGAGTGTCCCGTGCTCACCCCGTCGGCGGCGTACCCGCCGGTGGGCAGGCGCCCGAACGCCTTGCGTACGTCGACACGGACGGCCTCGGCCGCAGGGGTCAGACCGTTGGCGCCGGGCACGCCCTCGTCGGTGGCGGGCAGGTCGACCACGCACGTGAAGGTGGCGGGGGAGTTGCCCGTGAGTGCCGACGCGATCGCGCGCCCGTAGGCCTCGTGGTCGGCGTACGCCTCGGGGTAACCAGACCGCTGGACGGCCTGGGCCGCCTCGGTGACCGACATCGAACGGTAGCCGTCGACCTTCTCCAGGCCCTCGTAGAAGCGGGTGATCGCGTAGCGGGGCTCCATGATCTGCTCCACCGTCCCCCAGCCCTGCGACGGGCGCTGCTGGAAGAGGCCGACGGAGTCCCGGTCGCCGTAGTCGATGTTGCGCAGCTTCGACTCCTGGTACGCCGTCGCGACGGCGATCGTCACGGCTCGGGCGGGCAACCCGCGGCGCATCGCGATCGCCGCCATCAGCGACGCGTGCTCGGTCTGCTCGAGATCGAGGGTCGCGTAGGTGTCGCCGACCTCGACGGTGCACTCCTCGCCGCGCAGCTGGGCGATCTGCCCGCTGCGCGCGAGCACGACCAGACCCGCAGCCACCACGCCCACGAGGACGAGGAGGATCAGAAGGAGAGAGGCGCCCCTCCGGCGACGGTCACGAGGGGCCATCGGGTCGGTCACTGCGCCGTTCAGTTGGCGTGCAGCTCTGCGTTGAGCGCGATCCCGTTGCCCGTCCGGGGCCGGGCCTCCAGACGCCCTGTCTCGGAGTTCGTGAGGAACAGCAGCCCGTCGTGGCCCGAGAGCTCGGCCGCCTTGACTACCGACCCGTCAGGGAGAGTGACCTTCGAGCCCGCCGTCACGTAGCAGCCCGCGGCCACCACGCAGTCGTCGCCGAGAGAGATGCCGATGCCGGCGTTGGCACCGAGGAGGCAGTTGCGCCCGAGGCTGATGACCTGCTTGCCGCCGCCCGAGAGGGTGCCCATGATCGATGCGCCGCCGCCGACGTCGGTGCCCTCGCCGACGACCACGCCCGCGCTGACCCGGCCCTCGACCATCGCGTGCCCGAGAGTGCCCGCGTTGAAGTTCACGAAGCCCTCGTGCATCACCGTGGTGCCCTCCGCGAGGTGAGCGCCCAGGCGCACCCGATCGGCATCACCGATCCGGACGCCGCTGGGAACGACGTAGTCGGTCATCCGCGGGAACTTGTCGACACTGGTCACCGCGACCGACAGCCCAGCCGCACGGGCTCGCAGCCGGGTCTCCTCGAAGCCCTCGACCGAGCAGGGGCCGATGGACGTCCACACGACGTTGGCGAGGGCGCCGAAGATGCCGTCCAGATTGGTCCCGTGGGGGCGGAGCAACCGGTGGGAGAGCAGGTGGAGGCGCAGGTAGGCGTCGTACGCGTCGGTGACCGGCGAGCTCAGGTCCTCGACCTCGGTCCGGACCACGGTCCTCCGCACCTGGCGCACCTCGTCGGTCCCCTCCAGCGCCGTCAGGCCGGTGGGCTCGATCGCTCCGTCGTACGAACCGAGGGTCGGGTTCGGATACCAGACGTCGAGGACGGTCCCGTCCTCGGTGAGCGTGGCGATGCCGTACGCCCAGGCGGACTGCGGGGTGGTGGGGGTCATGCGGTCCAGGTTATCGACCGGCTCCAGACGCCCGATTGTCCTAGGGTGCCGACATGTCTCTCGTACGGTTCAAAGACTTCAGCATCGACGCGAACGACGTGCCGGCGGCGAGCGCCTTCTGGGCGGCAGCGCTCGGGCTCACGGCGGAGGCGCTGCCCGACGGCGACGCGGTGCTGCGCGGGCCCACGCCGCAGCACACGGTGTGGATCAACGCGGTGCCCGAACCGAGGACGGTGAAGCAGCGCGTCCACTTCGACGTCCACGGGCGCTCGGTCGCCGAGTACGAGGCGCTCGGCGCGACCAGGCTGCCGGGCTGGGACACCCCGTGGACGGTGATGGGTGACCCCGAGAGCGGCGGCGAGCTGTGCGTCTTCGAACGCGATGACGACTGGTGGTCGGCACACCCGCAGGCGTACCGCCTGTACGAGGTCGGGGTCGACGCGGTCGACCACCCGTCGATGACGGCCTGGTGGGCCGACGTGCTCGGCTCTGACGTGGACGACGAGGGTCGAGGCTTCAGCTGGACGACTCCTCCGGGCGTGCCGTTCGAGTCGCTGGTGTTCCAGAACGTGCCCGAGCCCAAGACCGTCAAGAACCGGATCCACTGGGACGTCACGGGGGGCCCGGACGCCGTCGACGAGCTCGTACGCCGTGGCGCGAGCGTGCTGCGCGGGCCGGCGGAGCAGACCCCGTGGACGGTGATGGCCGACCCGGAGGGCAACGAGTTCTGCGTCTTCGAGGAGGAGGGGTGACGCGCACTCGTCTCCGATCTCCAGGTGGCGGCCCGTGCTCTGGCGCCCGCCACGTGATGGGATGGACGGCATGACCTCGCTCGATCTCCACGCCGACGTCGTGAGCCTGACCGCCGCCCTGGTCGACATCCCCTCAGAGAGCCGTCACGAGGCCGTCATCGCCGACGCGGTCGAGGCCGCACTGAGCGACTGCCGGCACCTGGAGGTGATCCGCGACGGGCAGACGGTCGTCGCCCGCACCGCTCTCGGCCGAGACAGCCGGGTCGTGGTCGCCGGGCACCTCGACACCGTGCCGGTCAACGGCAACCTCCCGTCCGCGCTCGATGGCGGTGACCTGTGGGGCCTGGGCGCGTGCGACATGAAGGGCGGCGTCGCGGTCGCGCTGCGGGCCGCGGCACACATTCCCGAGCCTGTTCGCGACGTCACCTACGTCTTCTACGAGGCCGAGGAGATCGAGGCGTCCGCCAACGGGCTGGGACGGCTCGCCAGGGAGCGCCCCGAGCTGCTCGCCGGCGACTTCGCCATCCTCATGGAGCCCTCGGACGGTGTGATCGAGGCAGGCTGTCAGGGCTCGCTGCGCGTCGACGTCGTCGCCCGCGGGGAGCGCGCCCATGTGGCCCGGTCGTGGATGGGCGTCAACGCGATCCATCGCCTGAAGCCCGCGATGGATCGCCTCGCCGCGGCGCAGGCTCGCACACCGGTCATCGACGGACTCACGTTCCGCGAGGGCCTCAACGCGGTCGGGATCAGCGGAGGTGCGGCGTCGAACGTGGTGCCCGACGAGGCGAGGATCGCCGTCAGCTACCGCTTCGCCCCTGATCGTACGGAGGACGAAGCGCTGGACTATCTCCAAGGACTGTTCGACGGGTACGAGGTCGTCGTCACCGACTCGGCGCCGGCCGCGTCGCCGGGGCTGGACCGACCCGCCGCGGCGGCGTTCGTCGAGGCGATGGGCGTGGAGGTCAACCCGAAGTTCGGCTGGACCGATGTCGCGGAGTTCGCCCGCTTGGGCGTGCCCGCGGTCAACTTCGGGCCCGGTGACCCGCTGCTCGCCCACAAGAAGGACGAGCGCGTCCCGGTGACACAGCTCCGGTCGGTCGAGGAACGGCTGCACGGATGGTTGCGCGGTGCCGGCGAGGGGCAGCCCGGATGAGCGACGACCAGCGCGCCGACGACCAGCGGGTCGAGGAGCGCGCCGAGGACGAGCGGGTCAAGGGTCCCGTCCTCCTTCGGCGCGACCGGATCGAGTCGACGACGACCGACCAGCGGTTGCTGGACTCCCCTGAGCGGTCCGACTGGGTGCACACCGATCCTTGGCGCGTCCTGCGTATCCAGGCTGAGTTCGTCGAGGGGTTCGGTGCACTGGCCGAGCTCGGGCCCGCGGTCAGCATCTTCGGCTCCGCCCGGACCTCGCGCGACGCCGCCGACTACGCCGCCGCCCGCGAGCTCGGACGCCGGCTGGCCGACGCGGGCATCGGCGTCATCACGGGGGGCGGCCCAGGGATCATGGAGGCCGCCAACCGAGGCGCGTGCGAGCGCGGAGGAGTCTCGGCCGGCCTCGGCATCGAGCTGCCGTTCGAGGAGAAGATGAACGCCTGGGTCGACCTGGGGGTCAACTTCCGATACTTCTTCGCGCGCAAGACGATGTTCGTCAAGTACGCGCAGGGTTTCGTGGTCTTCCCCGGCGGGTTCGGCACCTTCGACGAGCTCTTCGAGGCCCTGACGCTCGCGCAGACGCGAAAGGTGACGCAGTTCCCCGTCGTCCTGTACGGCACGGCGTACTGGGCCGGCCTCCTGGCCTGGCTGCGCGACTCCGTCCTGGAGTACGGAGCGATCTCCGCCGACGACGTGGACCGGCTCGTCCTCACCGACGACATCGACGAGATCGTCGCGCAGTTCGTCTCCTCCTGAACCACCGTCGCAAGGGCGTGCCGTGCGGACCGGGCCGCGCTCGTGCGGCACAATCGGACGGACACGGTCGACGGACGGAGTGCGGGTGCGGGTCTCCTCGGAACAGCGGCGCGAACAGCTCATCGAGGCTGCGCTGGCCGTCGCCAAGCGCGAGGGCGTCGGCGCGGTGAGCACGCGCACGGTCGCCGCCGAGGCAGGGGCCACCCCCGGGATCGTGCACTACGTGTTCTCCTCCATGGAGGAGCTGCTCCGGGCGATGATCTCCCGGCTGGCCGACCAGTACGTCGCCTCGGTCAGCGACGTCGTCGTCTCGGGCGAGGACGACGTGACCGCGCTGCTCGAGGAGACCTTCGCCCACATGTGGTCGTCGGTCGAGGGTGACCCGAAGGCGCATCTGCTGACGTTCGAGGTGGCGGCCCACGCGCTGCGCAACGCCGGCTTCACCGACCTCGCGCAGTGGCAGTACGAGACCTACCGGACGACGGCCCGCGAGGTCCTCCTGCGGATCGCGGCTGCCGCCGGCATCGAGTGGTCGGTTCCGGTGGACCTGCTGTCACGCATGCTCGTGGTGGTCAACGACGGTGTGGTGCTCGCGTGGCTGGTCGACGGCGACAGCGCCAAGGCACGAGACGTCTATGCGGCATTCCTCCAGCAGATCGCCGCGATGGCCGAGCCGGTCGGCGCCTCCAGCTCCGGGTGAGCGGCCGGCGCGAGCCGCCGATCAGGCCAGCCCGCGCCGCGACACCGCAGGCTGTCGTACGCCCCTGATCGACGCGACCATGTCCAGGCACTGACGGGTGGCTGCGACGTCGTGGGCGCGGAAGACGCGCACCCCCGCGGCCGCAGACCAGGCCGTGGCCGCCAAGGTGCCCGCGAGCCGTTCGTCGCGTTCGAGGTCGAGGGTCTCGCCGACGAAGTCCTTGCGGGAGAGAGCGACCATCACCGGCCAGCCGGTCGCGACCAGCTCTCCGATGCGACGGGTGAGGAGCAGCGAGTGCCGGGTGTTCTTGCCGAAGTCGTGGGTCGGGTCGAGGAGCACCGACTCCGGCGCCACCCCGGCCGCCACCGCACGCCCGGCCAGCTCGGTCGTGCTCGCGACGACGTCGGCGACCACGTCGTCGTACGCGGGGCGGAACGGGTCCGTACGCGGGGGCAGGCCGCCGGTGTGGCTGCAGACGAGACCGGCGCCGTGCTGCGCGGCGACCTCGGCGAGCTCGGGGTCGTGTCCGGCCCACGTGTCGTTGATCAGGTCGGCACCGAGGGCGCACAGGCGGTCGGCGACCTCGCTGCGCCAGGTGTCGACGCTGATCACCAGCTCCGGGTACGCCTCGCGCGCGGCCCGGACGAAGTCCTCCGTACGCCGCAGCTCCTCCGTGGCGTCGACCGTGTCGCCGTAGCCGGCCTTGACACCGCCGACGTCGACGATGTCGGCCCCCTCCGCGACCACCACGCCGAGGTAGGCGAGCGCGTCGTCGAGGTCGTAGGTGCGGCCCCCGTCGTAGAAGGAGTCCGGCGTGCGGTTCACGATCGCCATCACCGCGTGGTCCCCGGGCGCGATCACCCGTCCGCGCAGTCGGAGGTCCATGGCACGATCGTAGGCGTGATCTGGATCGGAGTCGTGGTCGGAGCCGTCCTCGTCGGTGCGGTGGTGACGGTCGTCGCCGGACGGACCGGGGACCTCGCACCGCTGCCGTCCTCGCGTCGTGACGTCCTCGTGCCGGCCGACCGTACGCTCTCGGCCGACGACCTGCAGGCGGTGCGCTTCAGCTGGGCCTGGCGGGGCTACGCGCGCGACGAGGTCGATTCGCTGATGGCGCGGCTCGAGAAGGAGGCCCGCGCGCGCGACGAGAGCACACCGTCGTCGCCCGTGGAGCCGTCGGTGACGCCCCGGGACGACGCCGATGGGTGACGCGGTCGTCGGGTCGGACGGAGTCACGCGCTGCGCGTGGGCGGAGTCGTCGGACGAGATGCGGGCCTACCACGACACGGAGTGGGGCCGTCCCGTCCGCGACGAGCGAGGCTTGTTCGAGCGACTGACGCTGGAAGCGTTCCAGTCCGGCCTCTCGTGGGCCATCGTGCTCCGCAAGCGGCCGCGGTTCCGCGAGGTCTTCGCAGGTTTCGACGCCGAGGTCGTGGCGGCCTACGACACAGCGCGGGTCGCCGCGCTCCTCAGCGATGTCGGCATCATCCGCAACCGCGCCAAGGTGGAGGCGACGATCGCCAACGCCCGGGCCATCCGGGCGCTGGACGGTGGTTTCGCCGACCTGGTCTGGTCGTTCGCCCCCGAGCCGCGTCCGCGCCCGCTCTCGATGACCGACGTCCCGGCGGTGACCCCGGAGTCCACCGCCCTGGCCGCTGGCCTCAAGCGGAAGGGGTTCAGGTTCGTCGGCCCGACCACGGCGTACGCGATGATGCAGGCGGTCGGCATGGTCGACGACCACCTCGCCGGCTGCCAGGTGCGCACCGACCCGGTCTGAGCGAGGATCGGCTCATGCGGACAGCAACGCGTGGCGCCCTCGCCGGCAGTGCCGTGGGCGCTGTCGCGCTGGCTCTCGTGGTCCCGTCGGCGGCCGAGGCGTCCGCCACGCGGTCGGTGCAGCAGGTCGTGCCGGACAGCACGGCTCCGTCGAGGGTCGTGGTGCCGGCACGCAGCCTCGCCGAGCCTCGTCCTGCGGTCGTCGAGCGGGTGGTGATCGGCCGCTCCCGCAGGGGCCGCCCGATCCTCGCGTTCCGGCTCGGTGACCCCGACGCGACCCGGTCGGCGGTCGTCATCGCGGCGATGCACGGCAACGAGCGCAAGCCCCAGACAATCCTCCGCACCCTTCGCGACGGTCGTCCGATCACCGGCCTCGACCTGTGGGTCGTCCCGAGTGCCAACCCCGACGGGGTCGCCCGCAAGGCGCGACGCAATGCCCGTGGCGTCGACCTCAACCGCAACTTCCCAAGGCGCTGGAAGCGGTCCAGGCGCGGCGTCACCTGGTCGGGCCCGAGCGCGGCCTCCGAGCCGGAGACGCGCGCCATGATGCGGTTCCTCCGCCGGGTCGCCCCCGATCAGGTCGTCTCGTTCCACCAGCCTCTGTACGGGATCGACACCAGCGGGACCGGCAACCGCCCGCTCGCGCGGCGGCTCGCGAAGCACCTCAAGCTCCCCAGGAGGTCATTCTCCTGCGGGTCGGGCTGCTACGGGACGATGTCGCAGTGGTTCAACCACCGGCTCGACGGCCAGCTCGTCACGGTCGAGCTCGGGCGCAGTCCGTCGCGTGCCTACCTGACCCGGACCGCGCCCACCGGCCTCCTCAAGGCGCTCGGCGGCACGCGGTCCTGACGCCGCGGCTCAGCGGCCCACGAACGTGGGCTGCTCCTTGGCGAGGAAAGCCTTGACCGCGGTGCCGTGGTCCTCCGACGCACCGGTCAACGCCATCAACCGGGCCTCGTTGGTGAGCGACTCGGGCAAGGAGTGGGTGGCGGAGAACGCGAGCGCGCGCTTGAGGGAGGCGTACGCGAGCGTGGGGCCTGTGGCGAGGCGCTGGGCGAGGTCGGCGACCGCCTCGGAGAAGGCGTCGTCGGGCACGACCTGCGTCGCGAGACCGAGCGCCAGAGCCTCCTCGGCACGGACCGTACGGGGCAGCAGGAGCAGCTCGGTGGCCTTCGGGAGGCCGACGAGCCGTTGCAGCGTCCACGACGCCCCGGTGTCCGCCGACAGCGCGATGCCGGCGAACGCGAGGTTGAACCCCGCGGACTCGGCGACGATCCGGAAGTCCGCGGCGAAGGCGATCGAGGCGCCCGCGCCGGCGGCGATCCCGTTGACGGCGGCGATCACCGGCTTGGGCATCGTGGTGATCGCGAGCACCATCGGGTTGAAGTGCTCCTCGACGGTGTTGCTGAGCTGGCCGCCCTCGCTCATCTTCGCGACGTGCTCCTTCAGGTCCTGACCGGCGCTGAAGGCCCGCCCCGAGCCCGTCAGAACCACGCACCGGACGGCTTCGTCGGCCGCCGCGGCGTGCAGGGAGTCACGGAACGCGACCTTGGTCAGATCGTCGAAGGAGTTGAGCACGTCGGGGCGCGACAGCGTGATCGTGGCGACGCCGTCGGCGACCTCGTAGGCGACGGCGGGGTGGGGTTCTGTCATGGCGTCAGTCTGCCGCATTCACTCCCGGCGGGGACGTGGGCGATAATGGACGCATTCAAGGTGCACGCGCCCGCGCTGCGCACGGAGGAGAGGGGAACGCATGGCGGCCATGAAGCCTCGGACCGGAGACGGTCCGCTGGAGGTCACCAAGGAAGGACGCTGCATCGTGATGCGGGTCCCGCTCGAGGGTGGAGGACGACTCGTCGTCGAGCTGACGAACGACGAGGCATCCAACCTGGGTGACGCCCTCAAGGCAGTCTGAGTGGGCTCCCAGCCCGGACTGACCGTCCGCTGGTCGTTGCGTGACGCCCCCGACGGCGCGCTGGACCAGCTGAGGGCCTATGTCCGGGACACCTCCTACGACCGGTTCTCCGGCATGGACGGACTGGCGTTCAAGACCTGGCGTGCTCGTGAGGGCGCGTGGTTCGAGGGCGTGTACGTGTTCGTCGACGACGCTGCTCGTGCTGCCTTCCAGGAGTCGTTCGCCGCCACCGCGGCCTCGGCACCCGGATCGCAGATCGTCGGGAGCGCGCCGGAGCTGATCGAGGAGTGCGAGGTCGTCGCGATCGCGGAAGGCGCTGCGGGCTTCAGGCCCACCCCGTCCTTCGCCTGATCGGTCGAGGTGCCCGCCGCAGGCCACCGACGTCGCCCTGGGCGGCGCCGTGGGTCTGCGGCGGGAACCTCGTACGCGTTGCTCAGAGGAGGTCGGCCAGGTGGCCCGCCGCCCGTTCGGCGCCGTCGCTCTCCACGGGCGGACCCGACGGTCGGCGCCGTGCCTCGGCGACCAGCGTCGACGTGAGCTGGTCCGGGTCGCACGCCTGCTCGTACGCCAGTCGCCGGCCCGCGGCGTACTGCGCGAGCCGGTGCGTCACGTGGACGTTCTGCTCGAAGTGGTGGCGCAGCGGCACGAAGACGAACGGCACGCGTTGTGCCGTCAGCTCCATGCAGGTGGTCAGCCCGCCCTGGACGAGCGCCACGTCGGCCGCCCCGAGGTGCCGGTGAAGGTCCGGCACGAAGCCCCGCACGTCCACGCCACGGAGGCGAGGGAGCGTACGAGGGTCGATCCGGGGTCCGGTCACCACGAGGAACCGTAGGCGCGGCTCCTCGCGACGGATCCGCGGGACCGCGTCGAGCACCCGACGCAGCAGGTGGTGCCCCACCGCAGAGCCCCCGACGGTGACGACGCAGAGCAGCTCGTCGGCCTCGAGGCCGAGCTCGGTGCGGACGGCGGCCCGTCCGATCGGGCCCACCGGCTCGAACCCGGTGACGTAGCCCGTGAAGGCGAAGTGCGCCTCGGTCCACTCCCGGATGCCGGGCAGACCCGGACCGAAGGGCTCCGTGATCACGTCGGCAGGGTTGCCGACGAAGAGCGACCGGTCACGCACACGTTCGAGCCGAGCACGCTGCTCGAGCATCTCGGCGTTGTAGTCGGCGGTCAGCGCCGCCTCCTCCGCGCCGCCGTCGGGCAGCGGGACCCAGCCTACGAAGTCGGTCAGCCACGCATACGCGAACCGCTTGAGCTGAGGGTTCTCGTGAAGGAAGTGGTCGACGTCCCACGCCTCGTCGCCGACTACGAGATCGTACGGTTCCTCGCTCACCACGTCGTCGAAGACGCCGAAGTTCGCCACCAGGATCTCGTCCATCCGACGGATCGCCTGGAAGGCGTGCAGGTCGTGCTCGCCGGCCTCGTCCTCGACGTGGGCGCACTCGCTCGCGAGAAGGGACGATGCCGGGTGGACGCGCTCGCCGGCGCGCTCCAGGACGCCGGTGGCCGGGGACTGGGTGAGCCAGTCGACGTGGAGGTCGGGGTGGCGCTCGCGCAGTGCGTCGGCGATCGCGAGGTCGCGTCGCACGTGACCGAGGCCGATCGGCGAGGTCAGGAAGAGCGCCCGCCGTCGGCGCCCTCGCGGCGGGGTCCACCTCCGCCGCACAGCCGGCTCCTCAGAAGGCCAGAGCCGACCGAGGAACTCGCCGATGGCCCGGTTGACGGCGACCGGTTCACGCGTGTGGGGGGCGTGCCCGCCGCCGGACACGGCGAACAGTGATGCCCCCGTCCTCTCGGCGAGCGCCTCCGCCTCGGCGAAGGGGCGGATGTGATCGTCCTCGCCGTGGATGACGAGAGCCGGGAGGTCGACCTGCGTGATGCTCTGCGTGAACTCGGGACGACGGCACACCGTCCGCGCGAGCTCGGTGTCGACGAGACGCTCGGGCCCGATGTCGTGTCCCCAGGCCACACAGTCCTCGATCTTCTTGGTCGAGTGCGGCTCGGTGTACATCTGCCCGAAGAAGAACCTGAGGAAGGCGTCGTAGTCGCCGTGGAGCCAGTTGTCGCGGCTGAAGGACGCCCACCCCGGCGGTGCCGGGCCGTCGCGCGGGTCGGCGAGGAACGCGTGCTGCTCCCGCTCCGGATGACCCGGCACCAGACCGAGTGCGGAGCCGATTGCGATGATCCCGGCCACCTGCTCCGGTGCTTCGCACGCCAGCGCGAACGACCAGGCCACGCCGCAGGAGAACCCGGCCACCGCCACGGCCTCGGTCACCGTCGGGTCGCGGCGTGTGCGGTCCAGCACCGCCAGGGCGTCGGCCACGAACTCGCCGTCGGCGTACGGCTCCGGCCCCACCGGACGGTCGGAGCCGCCGGAGCCACGGCCGTCGAAGGTCACCACCCGGAATCGACGTGCCAGGTACGGCACCTGCGCCTTCCACGAGCGCGACGGGATGATCGACCAGGTCGGCATCAGCAGGACGGTGTGCGGAGCGTCGCCGAACACCTCGTACGCGATGCGCACCCCGTCGCGCACCACGACGCCGTCGCTGTCGGGTTCCCTCGCGCGCATCGTCCCTCCGTCGGTGGGCCGTCGCCCCCAGTCTGCGCCCGCAGGTGGGTGCGACGGCCCTCGGTTGTCGTCCCCGTGGGTGCGCAGACGTCACTTCCGGACGGCGAGCACCCTGTTGAACGGCGTCTCCGCCACCGAGTCGAAGCCCGTGAAGCCGGCGGCGGCGGTGATCTCGCGGATCTTCGCCGGACCCGCCTGGGTGCCGATCGCCAGCCCGACGTCCTGGGACAGCGAGGCGGGCGTGCACAGCAGCGTCGAGAACCCGTAGTAGGCGCGACCGACAGGCGTCAGGTTGTCCTCGACCCGGTCGCCGGCCATCGGCTCGACGATCATCCAGACGCCGTCGTCGGCCAGCATGTGGTGCACGTGCCGAGCGGCACCGACCGGGTCGCCCATGTCGTGCAGCGCGTCGAACGTCGTGACGACGTCGTACGCCTCGTCACCGAGGTGCTGGGCCGACGTCACCTCGAAGGTCGCCCGGTCGGACACCCCTGCGGCCGCGGCCCGCTGACGGGCGACGTCGATCGAGGCCGCGTGGTAGTCCGAGCCCACGAACGTGGAGCTGGGGTAACCCTCGGCCATCAGGATCGTGGAGGCGCCGTGACCGCAGCCGATGTCGGCGACGCGGGCGCCCTCCCGGAGCTTGTCCGCCACACCCGCGGCGGGAAGCCACGCATCGACGAGGTAGGCCAGGTAGCTGGGCCTGAAGAACCGTTCGCAGCCGTCGTGCACGTCACCGTTGTGCTCGTGCCAGCCGACCCCCGCGTCGTCCCGCGCCGCCTCGACGACGCGCTGGGAGTCGGCCACCGTGCCGAGCGCGATCTGGAAGAGACCGGGCAGGAAGGCCGGACTCGACTCGTCGGTGAGCGCGACGGCGTGCTCTGCCGGGAGCACATACCGCCCGGTGTCGGGCTCGTAGCGGACGAAGGAGCCTGCCGCCTGGGCATTGAGCCACTCGCGCGCGTACGGGAGAGCCGTACCGGTCCGCTCGGCGAGCTCCGCAGGCGTGAGCGCGCCACCGTCGGCCAGCGCCCGGTAGTAGCCGAGCTTGTCGCCCAGGACCACGAGCGCCGCGTTGAGCGTCGCACCGACCTCGTCCACGGCTCGGAAGACGAAGGACATCAGGACGTCCTCGTCGATCTGTGCAGTCATGTCACCCTCCTCGGTGATCCGTCGATGCCCGCGACGCTAGGGATCGGGGGCGTGTCGCCGCATCCGGTGACCCCCCTGGTTCGTCAATCCCGCGGCTGTAAGCCCCCCGGGTGACTAGCCTCGGGAGCATGCTCGTCGGACGAGCGCGTGAGTGCGCCGCGATCGGCGCGCTGGTGGCGCGAGCACGCGGCGGTGCCAGCGGTGCTGTCGTCGTCGTGGGCGAGGCCGGGATCGGCAAGTCCACCCTGCTCCTGCAGGCCAGGGAAGCAGCCGGTTCCGACGTCCAGGTCCTCGCGACGGCAGGAGCCGAGCCCGAGCGCGACCTGCCGTTCGCCGGGCTCGCGCAGCTCCTGCGGCCGCTGCTCGGCCACCTCGGCGCCTTGCCGGCCGTGCAGGCGGACGCGCTCGCGCAGGCGCTCGCCCTCCGTCCGGGAGGTACGGGGGAGGCGCCCGCTCGCGCCGGGGAGCGTTTCGTGATCTCCGCGGCGACGCTCGGGCTGATCAGCCGGGCAGCCGAGGAACGCCCCCTCCTTCTGCTCGTCGACGACCTCCATCACCTCGACCGCCCCTCCGTCGACGCGATCCTCTTCACCGCCCGACGGCTCCTCACCGACGCGGTCGCGGTGGTGCTCGCGACGCGACCGGGTGCTGCCGTCGGTGAGCTTGTGGCCGACCTCGACCGTCTCGAGGTTGCTGGACTCAGCCGCGAGGAGTGCGACGCGCTCGTCGTATCCCGCGGGCTCTCGGCCACGCAGGCCGAGCGCCTGCACGCCGTGAGCGAGGGCAATCCGCTCGCTGCCCTCGAGATGGTGCGTACGCCAGACCTGCTGGCGCGGGATCTCGGCGAGATCCCGGTGCCCCGACTCATCGAGGAGGCGTTCACCGGCCGTCTCGGCAGCCTGCCGCCCCTCGCACGCACCGCACTCACCGTCGCGGCGCTGGCGGGCGACGTCGACCTCACGACGCTGGGCCGGGCGTGCGCTACGGCCGGGAGCGACCTCGCGCACCTCGCCGATGCCGAGCAGGCGGAGCTGGTCGACCTGGGGCTCGACCGTGTCCGGTTCCGGCACCCGCTCATGCAGGCGTCGCTGGTGCAGGCCACGGCGCCACCTTTGCGGCGGCAGCTGCACCGGATCATCGCCGACGCGCTCCCCACCGGCGACCTCGACCGGCGGGCGCAGCACCTCTCGGCGGCGACGATCGGCCCCGACGGAGAGGCGGCCGCGGTGCTCGACGCGGCGACCGCGTCCGCGGCACGGCGTCGCGCATACGCGGTGGCGTCGCAGTGGGGCGAGCGGGCAGCGCACGCGAGCGAGGACCCGGAGGAGCGCACCCGGCGACTCGCGCTCGCCGGCGAGCACGCCTGGCTCGGGGGCCTGGCCGACCGCGCCCTGGAGATCTTCGGGGAGGCGGTCGCGGGTGCTCCCACAGGGCCGGCCCGTCGACGCGCGCTGGCGCTGCGGGGGGTGGTGGGTGCGCGGTGCGGCTCGTTGGTCGAGGCGCGCGACCTCCTCCTGGAGGCGTCGGGTCCGGTCGCCGCCGACGACCCCGACCTCGCGGTGGTGCTGCTGGCGGAGGCGGTGTATCTGTGCGTGTACCTCTGTGACGGCGCCGGAGCGCGCACGGTCGTCGCCCGGCTCGACGCGCTGCGGGAGACGGCCACCGCACCCCGCAGCCGGCTGCTCGGCGACCTCGCCGCGGGCATCGGGCGGCTGATGACCGGTGACGGCGAGGCGGGCGCCACCCAGATGCGCCGTGCCGTGGCCGCGGCGGGAACGGGAGATCTGATCGACGATCCCCGGTGGCGGGGGTGGCTGCTGCTCCCGCCGATCTGGCTGCGCGACTCCGGCGACTCGCGGGCCCTGGTCGACGCGGTGGTCCTCGACGCACGTGAGCGCGCGGCGCTGGGGACGCTGCCATTCCTGCTCTTCCACGCCGCGCGCGACGATGCGACGACGGACCGGTGGACGTCGGCGGAGGGGGCCTACCGCGAGGCCATCGCGCTGGCCCGCGAATCCGGCCAGCGCACCGACGAGGCGATCTCCCGCGCCGGACTCGCGTGGCTGCTCGCGCGTCGCGGGTGCGAGGACGAGATGCGGGCCGAGTCACAGGAGGCGGAGCGTCAGTGCGTGCGGAGCAGACTCAACTTCGGCAGGGCCTGGCTCCGCTTCGCGGCGGGCGACCTGGCGGCCGGCCTCGGCCGGTACGAGGAGGCGGTCGAGCACTTTCGTGCGCAGCAGTCGCTCGTACGCCGCTTCCGCGTCGTCGACGCCGACCTGTCTCCGGCGCCCGAGCTGGTGGAGTGCCTCGTCCGTGTCGGTGACCTGGACGGTGCCCGTGCTGAGGCGTCCGCGTTCGCCCTGCTCGCCGACACCAAGGGTCAGCCGTGGTCACGAGCCCGCGCGCACCGGGCCCTGGCGCTCGTCGGCGTGACGCCGGACGCTCGGTTCGCTGCCGCTCTCGTGGAGCACGCCCACAGCCCGGACGCGTACGAGCGGGCGCGCACCCAGCTCGCGTTCGGGGCACACCTGCGCCGCACACGGCGGCGCAGCGAGGCGCGTGAGCACCTCAGGGAGGCGCTCACCACGTTCGACCGCCTGGCCGCCGCCCCGTGGGCCGCGCAGGCCTCCGCGGAGCTCGCCGCGACCGGTGAGCGGGTGCAGCGGCGCGCGCCGGGGGCGGAGCAGCCCCTGACCCCGCAGGAGCTGCAGGTGGCCCGTCTCCTCGGCGAGGGACGGACGACACGAGAGGCAGCGGCGGCACTCTTCCTGAGTCCGAAGACGGTGGAGTACCACCTGCGGCACGCCTACATCAAGCTCGGGATCTCCTCGCGTGCGGAGCTGGCTGCGAGGCTGAGCGAGGATGCCGAGCTCCGCGCCCCGGCAGGGTGAGCGGCGGCTGGTCGGGAGATCTAGCTCCGGACCTGGGCCACGAGCAGGCCGTCCCCGACGGGGAGCAGCGCCGGCATGAACCGGTCGTCGTCGAGCAGCGAACGGCCGATCTCGCGGACCGCGACGGTGTCCTCGTCGCGTCGCGCCGGGTCGGCCACCCGGTCGTGCCACAGCGCGTTGTCGAACGCGAGGACGCCGCCGGGACGCAACAGGCGCACCGCCTCCTCGACGAAGAGGGGGTAGTCGCGCTTGTCGGCATCGACGAACACCAGGTCGTACCCGCCGTCGGCCAGGCGGGGAAGCACCTCCAGCGCGGAGCCGGAGATGAGACGGAACCGGTTGGAGGCGATCCCGGCTTCGGTCAGGGTCGTGCGCGCGAGCCGCTGGTGCTCGGCCTCCCGGTCCACGGAGGTCAGGACGCCGTCCGGGCGCATGCCGCGCAGCAGCCACAGGCTGGAGACACCCGTACCCGTCCCGACCTCGACGACCGCGCCAGCGTTCGCGACCCCCGCCAGCAGACGCAGTGCCGCGCCGCCACCCGGGCCGATGGGCACCACGCCGACCTCGTCCGCCCGGGCACGGCCGTTCTGCAGCGGCTCGTCCTCGACGACGAACTCCTCGGCGTACAACCAGCTCTGCGGCGTGATCGCGGTGGCGATGACGAACTCCTCTCACAGGCCGGGAATCCCGGCACCTGGGCCACAGCCTAAGGCATGGGAGAGGGGTCGCCGCGGACGTCAGCACGCGCCTCGCCGGTGCCGTGAAAGCTCGTGCGACTCGGCATCATGGGGAACGTCCAGGTCCGTCTCATCGTTGTCTCAGTTTGTTGGTAGACGATAGTTGTCCGACCAACACAGGAGGTCGTCAGACAGATGGGCACGACCACGCAGGACGCCGGCACGCAGACCCACGACCAGAACGGGGTCGGTACCTGGGAGGAGATCGTGGAGCAGCACTCCGCGCGCGTCTTCCGGCTCGCCTACCGGCTGACGGGCAACCAGCACGACGCCGAGGACCTCACCCAGGAGGTCTTCATCCGTGTGTTCCGCTCGCTCGACTCCTTCAAGCCCGGCTCGTTCGAAGGATGGATCCACCGGATCACCACCAACCTCTTTCTCGACCGCGTCCGCCGGAAGTCGAAGTTTCGGTTCGACCGGTTCGGCGAGGGCGCCGAGGAGAGGCTGACCGCCACCGACCCGTCGCCGGAGAGGGCCTGGTCCGACGCGAGCCTCGACGCGGACGTCGAGACTGCGCTCGCCTCGCTGCCGGAGGAGTTCCGCGTCGCCGTGGTCCTGTGCGACATCGAGGGTCTGTCCTACGAAGAGATCGCCGACGTCCTCGGCGTCAAGCTCGGGACGGTCCGCTCGCGGATCCACCGCGGGCGCAAGCAGCTCCGTACGGCGCTGGAGCACCGTGCCCCGTCCGGAGCGCGTACACGGTTCGCAGGCCCTCTCGACCCGGCGGTGGCACCCCGCTGATGGCACACCTGGGAGATCGCGTCGCTGCGTACGTCGACGGACAGCTGCCCGTCGACGAGGCCGCGCGCGCGGACGCTCATCTGGCGGCCTGTGACGAGTGCTTCGAGGCCGTCCTGGCCCAGCGTGCCCTCAAGCGGCGCATGACCGGCCTGTGCACGCCTCCGTCCCCCTCCTCGACGTTCCTCTCGGCCCTCTCCGACCCAGCGCGGCTCGCTGCCGCCGCTCCGCCGTCGCGGCTGCACCTGATCTTCGACCACGTCGTGGTCCGTGTCGGCATCGCGGCCACCGGGGCCTCGGCGGTGCTCGCCGGCATCGCCTACGCGGTGGGCGCACCCGCCACCCCGGCCGACACCGTGGCTCCGCCCGTCGAGCAGTTCGTAGCCCAGTTCCGCGGCGAGGCCGACCCGATCCAGCAGAGCGTCGGCGCCGTGGGCGGCTCTCCGAGCGACGTGGCGCTGGTGGTCGCGCCCGGCCACGCCGTCGTGCCCACCCGGAGCGACTCGACGGAGGCCGTGTCGCTCCTCGAGGAGGCCCTCGGCTCGTCGGTGAGCGTGCGGCTGCTCGCCAACCGCTACGATCTCTCCGTCATCCGTTCGAGGCCAGGCAGGTCGGAGGTCATCGCCGCCGACGACGGCCGCCGTGTCGCCGCATACGTGATCGAGGACGCCGACGGACGTCTGCGCCAGGTCGTGCGATACGCCCAGCAGGAGATCGCCGATCCCGTCTTCCGCGCTGTCCGGCCGGTGCCGCGGACCGAGGGCATCCCGGTGCACGAGGCATCCGCTCCGCTCCAGGAGACCGGACGCGTCGCCGCAGACGACCTCGCCACCGAGCACGGGGTGCAGATCGACACCGCCACGATCGACCGCCTTGCCATGACCGGCTGGCCGTGTCACGACCGCCTCGGGCGGTCCCTCGAGCGGGTCGGCGCCCGCTGGGTCGACCTCTCCGGGGACAAGGGCATCGCCCTGACCTACACCGACGGCCGGTCCACGGTGACCGTCTACGAGCAGAACGGCGCCCTCGACCGCGACGCGGTGTCGGGCTTCGCGCGCCACGACGTGGGCGACGCGGAGGTCTGGGTGCGGGAGGGGACACCGACGGTCGCCACCTGGGACTACGACGGCATCGTGTTCACCGTCGTCACCGACGCGCCCGCCTCGCGCCTGCGCGACGTGATCGCCGACCTCCCCCAGCAGCCGCACCGCAACGGGATGCTGGACCGGGTCCGTACGGGGTTGGAGCGACTGACTGCCTGGACGACGCCCGGCTCCCGCGACGCCTGAGAGACTCAGGCCCCGCCAGCGGCGCACAGCCCGCAGGCCCTAGGTCGCGTCGACGTCGAACGGAGCCGGCTCGCCGGGCTCGAGGGGGCGGGACGTCGCTCGGGAGGAGGGGTTGGACGTCGGATCGTCGTCGTCCAGCGTGCCCTTCATCATCTCGCGCGGGTCGAGGCCCCGGATGTCGTCTCGCAGCGAGGTGAAGTCGTCGCCCATCTCTCGCTGGAGGTCGGCCTTGGCGTTGTCGGCCATCTGCCGGACCGTGCGGACGAGGCGGCCGAGCTGCCGTGCGAACTCCGGCAGGCGCTCAGGTCCGAAGACGAGGACCGCGACGATCACGATCACCGCCATCTCCGCCACGCCGACGTCGAACATGCGCGAAGCCTAGCCGCAGGCCGGCGGAGACGTCAGCGGCCGGTCGGGGAGAGCCCGAGCTGCATCCCGGCGAGTCCGCGGGAGCGCCCGGACAGCGTCGAGGCGACCTGCTTGAGCACCTTGGCCGCAGGGCTGTCGGGTGCCTCCTCCACGATGGCCACGCCGGTGTCTCCGCTGATGCGCATCTGCTGGTCGAGCGGGATCTGTCCGAGGAGCGGGACGTCGTAGCCGAACCGGGCGCTCAGCGTCGCGGCGACGGTCGCGCCTCCACCCGAGCCGAAGATTTCCATCCGGTCGCCGTTGGGCAGCTCGAGCCACGACATGTTCTCGATCACGCCGACCACGCGCTGGTGCATCATCGACGCCATGGTCCCCGCACGCTCGGCGACCGAGGCAGCGGCGTCCTGCGGCGTGGTGACCACCACGACCTCCGCGTTGGGGAGGTGCTGGCCGAGGCTGATCGCCATGTCCCCGGTGCCCGGCGGGAGGTCGAGCAGCAGCGCGTCGAGGTCGCCCCAGTAGACGTCGGAGAGCATCTGCACGAGCGCACGGTCGAGCATGGGGCCGCGCCAGGCGACGACCTGGTCCTTGCGCGGCTTGAGCATGCCGATGCTCATGACCTGCATGCCGCGGACCGGCACCGGCATGATCATGTCCTCGACCTGGGTCGGGCGGGCGTCGCCGACACCGAGCATGTCCGGGATCGAGTGGCCGTAGATGTCGGCGTCGACGATGCCGACCTTGAGACCCTGAGCGGCGAGGGCTGCGGCGAGGTTGACGGTGACCGACGACTTGCCCACACCGCCCTTGCCGGACGCGATCGCGTACACCTTCGTGAGGGACCCGGCGGCGGCGAACGGGATCTCCCGCTGCGTCTGCCCACCGCGCAGCACCTCTTGGAGGTTCTTGCGCTGGTCCTCGTTCATGACACCCATGTCGACGCGGACGTCGGTGACGCCGGGCACCTTCGTCACCGCGGCGGTGATGTCGCGGTTCAGCGTGTCCTTGAGTGGGCAGCCGGCGACGGTGAGGAGGAGCCTGACGGTGACGGAGCCTCCGTCGATGTCGACGCCCTCCACCATGCCGATCTCGGTGATCGGACGACGGATCTCGGGATCGTTGACGGTCGACAGCGCCTGGTTGACGGCGTCGGGGTTCACCAGGGTCTCAGCGGGCATGTCATCGATGCTACGTGCGCCCTGGCAATCACAGGGGCGTCGGGTCGGGCTGACCGTCTGCCGCCTCGTCCGGCGACGACCTGACCCGGTCCTCGATGTCGTCGACCAGCCCTCGCAGCTCCGAGCGCAGGAAGTCTCGGGTGGCCACCTCGCCGAGCGCCAGACGGAGGCTCGCGACCTCCCGGGCGAGGAACTGCGTGTCCTCGTGCGAC
Source organism: Mumia sp. zg.B17 (assembly GCF_019550915.1). Lineage (GTDB taxonomy): Bacteria > Actinomycetota > Actinomycetes > Propionibacteriales > Nocardioidaceae > Mumia. The sequence continues at coordinate 81,981 of NZ_JAHWCI010000007.1, read as the reverse complement.
CGGGCCGACTGCTCCCGGTCCTGCTCCTGGGTGACCCTGTCACGGGCCTCCTGACGGTTCTGCGCGAGCAGGATCAGGGGAGCGGCGTACGAGGCCTGCAGCGACAGGATCAGGGTCAAGAAGATGAAGGGGAACGGGTCGAAGCGCAAGGAGTCCGGGCTCAGGCTGTTCCAGAGCAGCCAGGCCGCCACGAACACCGTCATCCACGCGATGAAGGTCGCCGTCCCCATGAACCGCGCGAACCCCTCGGCGAACCGGCCGAAGGTCTCCGCGTCCACCCGGCGGCGCCGGCTGCGGCTCCAGCGGTTGGGGTCGCGGGGCTGGTCGAGCCGCACTCGGCGGTCGTCGCGGTCGCTCATAGCGCTCCCTCCGGCTCCTGGTCGCGCCAGCCCTCCGGCAGCAGCTCGTCGAGGACGTCGTCGACCGTGATGGCCCCCACCAGGTGGTGGGAGTCGTCGACGACGGGGCAGGCGACGAGGTTGTACGCCGCGAGGATACGAGCCACCTCGTGCAGCGACGTGTCGGGCCGCGGCCAGTCGATGTCGTTCACCGCGATCGCACCGACCAGCGACGAGGGCGGCTCGCGCAGCAGGTGCTGGAAGTGCACCACCCCGAAGAAACGTCCCGTCGGCGTCTCGAGCGGCGGCCGCGCCACGTAGACCAGCGCGGCCAGCGAGGGCGACATCTCGGGCTCCCGGATGCGGGCGAGGGCCTCGGCCAGGGTGGCGTCCGGCGGGAGGATGACCGCGTCGGAGGTCATCAGGCCACCCGCCGTGCCCTCCTCGTAGTCCATCAGCCGGCGGACGTCCTCGGCGTCCTCGGGCTCCATCAGCGCGAGCAGCGCCTCCGCGGTGTCCATCGGCAGCGTGGCGATGACGTCGGCCGCGTCGTCGGGAGACATCTCCTCCAAGACGTCGGCCGCGCGCTCGGGGTGGAGGCGGCCGAGGATCTCGACCTGGGCGATCTCGGGCATCTCCTCGAGCACGTCGGCGAGCCGCTCGTCGTCGAGCTCGGCCGCGATCTGCGTCCGCCGCAGGACCGGCAGCTCCCGCAGCGCGTTGGCGAGGTCGGCCGGGCGCATCTCGTCCATGGTCGCGAGGAGGTGGGTGGCGCCCTGCGAGGGCTGCTCGCCGGCGAGATCGGCGACGTCGCCCCAGTCGACGACGACGCCGTGGCCACGCCGTCCGAAGCGGGCGCTGCGGCTGCGCACGGCGACGTCGGAGAGATACCAGTCCTTGGTGCGGTCCTGCTCCATCGCGACGTCGTAGACCACGACCCCGTCGAGGTTCTGAGACGGCACCCGCACCTTGCGGTCGAAGAGCTCACCGAACACGAGCGTCTCGGTCTGGCGCTGCTCGAAGCGGCGCAGGTTGAGGACGCCCGTGGTGATGATCTGGCCGCCCTCGAGCGACGTCACCCGTGTCATCGGGAGGAAGACGCGCCGACGACCGAGCACCTCGATCACCAACCCCAGCACCCGGGGGAGGCGGCCTGCGCTGCGCTGCGTGACGACGACGTCGCGCAGCTTGCCCACCTGGTCCCCAGCGGGGTCGAAGACAGAGTGCCCGGCCAGCCTGGCGAGAAAGATCCGGCTCGTCGAGGTCACGGGGGTCAGCCTAGCGGCGTCCGGGCAGGAGGCCGGACGTACGACGCCCCGCCACCGCGGCGCGGTGACGGGGCGTCGGAGGCCTGAGTGTCAGGTCAGAGCTTGATGGTGCCGCGGCTGTAACCACCCTGGACGGTCTTGGTTGCGGGGATCTTGAGGCGGTACTTGGCGCGCTTGGACGAGTAGAAGGTGAAGCCGGCCTTGCCCTTGCGGTTGAGGCGCAGCGCCTTCTTCTTCTTCCACTTGCCCTTCTTGACCTGGACGACGACCTTCTTGCCGCGGTACGGCTTCCAGCCGGTCGGGCTGTAGTAGCGGACCCCGACCTTCACCTTCTTCTTCGAGCCGGTGCTCTTGATGGAGATGACGTTGCGGTACTTGAGGTTGCCCTCGATCGCCGACTTGATCGTGAAGCCACGGCCGGCGACGCTGGCGTCGGTGAACCAGCGGATGTTGTTGTTGCCGTCGTTCCACTGGACGCGGACGTTGGCGACGCGGAACGCGCCACGGCCCCAGCCGTTCTTGAACGTGAAACCGGAGGTCGTCGACTGGTAGGTGTTGCTGACGTAGGCGAGCTGCTGGTTGGCCAGCAGACGCGTCGAGCCACGGTAGATGTCGCCGTACACGGTCACGCGGCCGTACTGGCCGAGCGACCCGACCTGACGCATGTCGGTGGCGGTCTGCATGTACTTCGTGCTGTAGCTCATGTAGGGGCCGGACGAGGACGCCACGCGGATCGACGTCACGTCGATCGGCGAGGTCGCTGCGGCGGCGGGGGCGGCGGACGCGAACGCGAGGCCGGAGAACGCGAGCGCGCCCCCTGCCACGACGACGGCGGCACGCTTGAGGAGCGAATTCACGGAGGGAGCCTTCCTGGGCGGACGAGGGGTGCGACAGGAACATAACTCATGGGAAGTCCACCCGTCGGGGCTTCGGCCATGGTGGTGGCTTCAACTATTTTGCGCCCCGACTCAGGCCTCGGAAGACCCCGAGAGGCGAGGGGCGCGACGCTGGCGGTGCAGGGCGAAGGGGCGGCTGCGGACCGTACGCGCCGGCGACTCCAGCGGCTGCTCGCGCTGCGCCCTGTCGTCGAGGTGCCCGGGGGAGGACAACAGCTCCATCGGGCGGAGGCGTACGACGACGCACTCGCGCGCCCACCGGGCCACGGCCTCGTCAGCCTCGAACAGGTTGAGGCGGTCCGCAGCGAGCACCGCCGTGACCTCCTCCCACTCGGGGTGGTCGGGACTGATCTCCTCGACGGACGCGCTGACCCTCGCGACCTGCGCCCGGGTCGACTTCGCGCGCAGGTCGAGGACGACCTCGCGCTCGTCCCGGATCCCTGGCAGCGGCTGCTCGTCCCCGCCGGCGACGACGCAGACGGCGTCCTCGTGCCAGACGTGCCAGACCGGGTGCCAGGCGTCGGCGTACACGATCCAGAGCAGGCCCGACTTCTTCGCCACCTCGGCCACGAAGGCCCGGCGGAACAGCGCGTCGAAGTCGCCTGCCGGCTCGCTGGGGTCCATGCCCGACAGCATAGGACGGGATCGTCTGCGCGGCGGCCGCGTCGGCGGTACGGCGGCCGCGCCACGCATACTGCGCAGGTGACCGTCATCCTCGCCGCCGTGGCCGTGCTCGGCGTCTCGCTGTCCGGACCCCTGATGGCGGGGACGCAGGCGCCCGCGCTCGCCATCGCGTTCTGGCGCAACGCCCTCGCCGAGGCGGTCCTGATCCCGGTCGCCGCAACCCGCAACCGACGCGAGCTGAGGGCGCTGACAGCGGTCGACGTCCGTACCTGCCTGTTCGCCGGAGCCGCGCTCGCCGCGCACTTCGCGACGTGGATCAGCGCGCTCAAGCTCACCTCCGTCGCGGCCGCGACGGCGCTGGTCTCGATGCAGGTCGGTTGGATCGCGCTGATCGACCGGCTCCGGGGCAGACACGTCCGGCTCGGTGTCGCCGCCGGGTTGGCCGTGTCGTTCTCCGGCGTGCTCGTCATCACCGGTGTCGACCTCAGCCTGTCGCGCGAGGCCGTGCTGGGGGACGGGCTGGCGCTGCTCGGGGGCCTGAGCGCGGCGATCTACACCGTCGCGGGGGCCCGGGCGCGGGAGACGCTGTCGACGACGTCGTACACGGTGCTCTGCTACGGCGCGTGCGCGCTGATCCTGCTGGTGGCCTGTCTGGTCTGGCGGGTGCCGCTGGTCGGGTTCGAGACCACGGCCTGGCTGGGCATCCTCGCGGTGACGGTGACCGCCCAGCTGCTCGGGCACTCGGTGATCAACCACCTGCTCGCGGTGATGAGCCCGATGGTCGTCTCGCTGGTGCTCCTGCTCGAGGTCCCGGGGGCGGCGCTGCTCGCCACCGCGATGCTCGGGCAGGCGCCGGGCCTGGGGGTCTACGTCGGTCTGGCCCTGATCATCGTCGGGCTCGCCGTCGTCGTGACGCGGCGCCCACCGCGCCGTACCGAGGTGCCCGACGCCGACTGACCCGCACCCCCCGCGCCCCGCGCCCATCGCCCCCATCCCATCCGCGCGATTCGGTGAGGAGATCGGGGTTCTGGCCCGAGCGGAGTCGATCTCCTCACCGAATCGCGGCGGGGAGGCGGATGAGAAGCGGGTCACACTGACGCGGCTGTTACTAGTCGTTAACAGTGCTCGTCGGTACAGTCAGCCCTGATCCCGTCCCCGCAGCACCGAGGTGACCCGTGTCTGTCGAAAACAAGGCCTTGCGTTCGCGGCGCTCCTGTCTCGCCGTCCCCGGCTCCAACCCGCGCTTCCTGGAGAAGGCCAAGGGTCTGCCCGCCGACCAGGTCTTCCTCGACATCGAGGACGCGGTGGCCCCGCTCGCCAAGCCCGACGCACGCAAGAACATCGTGGCCGCGCTCAACGAGGGCGGCTGGGGTGACAAGGTCCGGGTGGTCCGCGTCAACGACTGGACGACGCAGTGGACCTACCGTGACGTGATCGAGGTCGTCGAGGGCGCCGGCGCCAACCTCGACTGCATCATGCTGCCGAAGGTCCAGACCGCCGAGCAGGTGGTCGCGCTCGACATCCTGCTGACGCAGATCGAGACCACGATGGGCTTCGAGGTCGGCCGCATCGGCATCGAGGCGCAGATCGAGAACGCCCTGGGCCTCACCAACGTCAACGCGATCGCCGCGGCCTCGCCGCGCGTCGAGACGATCATCTTCGGCCCCGCCGACTTCATGGCCAGCATCAACATGAAGTCGCTCGTCGTGGGCGAGCAGCCCCCGGGCTACGACGTCGGTGACGCCTACCACCACATCCTCATGAGCATCCTCATGGCGGCGCGGGCGTACGACAAGCAGGCCATCGACGGCCCCTACCTCCAGATCCGCGACACCGAGGGCTACCGCCGCGTCGCCTCGCGGTCGGCCGCGCTCGGTTTCGACGGCAAGTGGGTCCTGCACCCCGGCCAGGTCGACGTCGCCAACGAGGTCTACAGCCCTCGCCAGGAGGACTACGACCACGCCGAGAACATCCTCGACGCGTACGACTGGTTCACCTCCGAGGCCGGCGGCAAGAAGGGCTCGGCCATGCTCGGCGACGAGATGATCGACGAGGCCTCCCGCAAGATGGCGCTCGTGATCTCGGCCAAGGGACGCGCGGCCGGCATGCAGCGCACCACGACCTGGCAGCCGCCGACCGACTGAGGTCGTCGCACCCGCCAGCCCCGCCGTACGGAAGAAGAGAGAACACCATGGGCCGCCTGGTCACCACCGACGGACTGACCGACATCCAGCAGGAGATCCTCAAGACCGTCCGCGACTTCGTGGACAAGGAGATCCTCCCGGTCGCGACCGAGCTGGAGCACAAGGACGAGTACCCTCAGGCCATCGTCGACGGCCTGAAGGAGCTCGGCCTGTTCGGGCTCACGATCCCCGAGGAGTACGGCGGCCTCGGTGAGTCGCTGCTGACGTACGCGCTGGTGGTCGAGGAGATCGCGCGCGGGTGGATGAGTGTCTCCGGCGTCATCAACACGCACTTCATCGTCGCCTACATGCTCATGCACCACGGCACGGAGGAGCAGAAGCAGAAGTACCTCCCGCGGATGGCGACGGGCGAGGTGCGCGGTGCGTTCTCGATGTCGGAGCCGTCGCTCGGCTCGGACGTCTCGGCGGTCGCGACCAAGGCGACCAAGCAGGACGACGGGTCGTATAGCATCACCGGCCAGAAGATGTGGCTGACCAACGGTGGCTCGTCCAACCTCGTCGCGGTGCTGACCAAGACCGACGAGGGCGCGGACTCGGTCTACAAGAACATGACGACGTTCCTGATCGAGAAGGAGCCCGGCTTCGGCGAGACGGCCCAGGGGATCACCGTCCCCGGCAAGATCGACAAGATGGGCTACAAGGGCATCGACACGACCGAGATGATCCTGGAGAAGCACCAGATCTCGGCCGACCAGATCCTCGGCGGCGAGCCCGGCAAGGGCTTCTACCAGATGATGGACGGTGTCGAGGTCGGTCGCGTCAACGTCGGCGCCCGCGCTGTCGGCATCGCCAACCGCGCGTTCGAGCTCGGCATCGCCTACGCGCAGCAGCGCGAGACGTTCGGCAAGCCGATCGCCCAGCACCAGGCGATCCTGTTCCGGCTCGCCGAGATGGGCACCAAGGTCGAGACGGCGCACGCGATGGTCGTGCGCGCGGCGCGCAAGAAGGACGCCGGCGAGCGCAACGACGTCGAGGCCGGCATGGCCAAGATGGTCGCTTCGGAGTACTGCAACGAGGTCGTCGAGGCGTCGTTCCGCATCCACGGCGGCTACGGCTACTCCAAGGAGTACGAGATCGAGCGGCTCTACCGCGAGGCGGCGTTCATGCTCATCGGCGAGGGCACGAGCGACATCCAGAAGATGATCATCGGGCGCAGCCTGCTGAAGGACTACAAGCTCCGCTGACCGCCGCCGCGTCCCGGGTGCGAGCGCCCGGGACGCGGACGGACGGACGACCTGGGGACTCCGTACGCCGGGTGTCGCTGCGCGTGCGTACGGTGGACACCATGCCCCCCACCGCCGCTCCGTCCGCGCTGTCACCCTCTCGCGCCGCTGTCGCCGACCGTGTCATCGGTGCTCTCGCGGGGCCTGGTGCGAGCCTGCGCGGCGACCAGGTCGCCGCGGTCACCGCCCTGTGCGAGCCGCGCGCCCGCGTGCTGGTCGTCCAGGCGACCGGATGGGGCAAGTCCGCGGTCTACTGGGCGGCGACGGCGATCCGTCGCGACGAGGGCGCTGGCACGACGCTCGTCGTGTCCCCGCTGCTCTCGCTGATGCGAGACCAGGTCGCGGCCGCAGCCCGGGCCGGTCTGCGGGCCGAGACGCTCAACTCCTCCAACGTCGAGGAGTGGTCCCGGATCGAGCAGGCGCTGCGGGCCGGTGACGTCGACGTCCTGCTCGTCTCGCCCGAGCGCCTGGCCAACCCGGGCTTCGGGCGCCGGGTGCTCGACGCTCTCGCGGGCCACATCGGGCTGCTGGTCGTCGACGAGGCGCACGCGGTCTCCGACTGGGGTCACGACTTCCGCCCCGACTACCGTCGCGTCTCCGACGTCCTCCAGCGGCTCAATCCCGACACCCCGGTGCTCGCCACCACCGCGACCGCCAACGCCCGGGTCACCGACGACGTGGCGACGCAGCTCGGTGACGAGACGCTCGTGCTCCGCGGACCGCTCGCGCGCTCGAGCCTCGAGCTGTCGGTCGTCGACCGGTTGTCGCCGCTGGAGCGATACGCCTGGGTGGTCGACCACCTTCCGACGCTGCCCGGGTCCGGGATCGTCTACGCGCTCACCGTCGCGGATGCGCATCGGCTGACTGCCGCGGTCCGCGCGGTCCACGGTGACGCGGTGCCGGTCGCCGCCTACACGGGCCAGCTCGAGGCCGCCGAGCGCGAGCAGCTCGAGGACGCCCTGCGCGACAACCGAGTGAAGGCGCTGGTGGCGACCTCGGCGCTCGGGATGGGCTACGACAAGCCCGATCTCGGGTTCGTCGTGCACGTCGGTGCGCCGCCGTCGCCGGTGTCGTACTACCAGCAGGTCGGCCGTGCAGGGCGTGCGATCGAGCACGCTCACGCGGTGCTGCTGCCCTCGGGGGCCGACGACGGAGTGTGGGACTACTTCGCGACCGCCACCATCCCCGTCGCCGAGCAGGTCGAGCGGCTGCTCGAGGCGATGGCCGACGCCACGGTCGACGCGCCGGCCACCGTGGTGAGCCTCGAGGCCGAGACCGGGCTGCGGCGCGGGCGTGTCGAGCTCATGCTCAAGCAGCTGGCCGTCGACGGCGTCACCGAGCGGGTCGAGCGCGGCTGGGTGCGGACCACCACGCCGTGGTCGTACGACCGTGAGCACTACGACGGTGTCGTGGCGGTACGCCGTCGCGAGGCCGACATCATGCGCGCCTACACCCGTGGTGAGCGTTGCCTGATGCAGCTGCTCCAGGAGTCGCTGGACGATCCGGAGGCCGCCCCGTGCGGCCGCTGCTCGGTGTGCCGCGAGACGCTCCCCGAGGGGTTGGCGGCAGCCCCACGGGCCGAGACGGTCCGCACGGTGGCGGGGGTGCTGCGTGGTGAGGACCACCTGCTCGAGCCCCGCAAGATGTGGCCGGGCGGCTCCTTCGGCGTACGCGGGCGGATCGCCCCCGACCGTGCGGTCGAGCCGGGCCGTGCGCTCGTGCACGCCGACGCCCCCGAGTGGCGCGAGGCGGTCCGGGAGATGTTCGCTCGAGACGCGCCGGCGCCTCAGGAGGTGCTCGACGCGTGCGTCCAGGTCCTCGCTCGCTGGCGCTCGCAGTGGAGGTCTCGCCCTGAGGTCGCCGTGGCTCTGCCGGCGGCCGGGTTCGCCGAGCTCTCCGGCAGCATCGCCGACCACCTCGCCGCGGTGGGACGGCTCGACCGGGCTCACCTCGCGGTCGAGGCGCACCCGTCCGCGCAGGACATCCGCGAGCTGACCTCGTCCGACGAGGCGGCGCTGTGGCGCGACGCGGTGACGGTGCCGAGCGAGACCGCGGCAGCGGTCGCCGGCCGTACGGTGTTGCTGGTCGTGGACGCCTCGGCGTCACAGTGGCCGATCACGGTGGTCGGCGGAGCTCTGCGGGCGGCCGGGGCGTCGGCCGTGCTCCCGCTCCTGGTCCACCGTCGCGTGTGACCCCGGCGCCTCATCGCACGCCCACCCGGTCCCACCCGGTGACGAAGTCGTACATCGCCTCCGTCAGCCCGTGGTCGTGGGGCGAGGATGGGCGCCACCAGACGTCCAGCATCACCCACGCCAGCGCGCCGGTGCCCTTCTGGCTGCGGCCGAGCCTGCGGCGGACGGTCGTCGCGCCGTAGATCAGTCCTACCGGCAGCACGAGTGCGTGGGTCGCGTCCTCGACCGGCGGCCTGGCCGGCAGGATCCAGCCGGCCGTCACCGGCTTGCGCGACGTCGTGTACGTCATCAGACGGCCCTGCGTGCTCGCGACCCGGTTGTACACGTCCTCGGTGGGGATACGGCGGTGCTCGCAGGCGCTGATGAACGCCTGGACGTTCTCTCGTGCCTGGCTCTCCATGCCGGGAGGCTACGGGCGCCGTGTTACATCCGCGTCACAGCATGGTCGGCAGCACACGCCGTGTGCTGACTGTCACGCTCGAAGGTTCGGTCCGCCGACCGGGAGGCTCTGACAGTGGGCTGGCCTCGCGTCACCACGGCGGTGAGAACGTACGGGGGAGCCCTTGCATGGGCGATTAGTCTGGTTTTGGCCCTTTCTCGGGGTGAGTCCGATCGCTGACGTGCGTCGGCTGCGCCCCCCTGCCCCCGGCCGCGTGGTCGAGGTCTGGCGTGAGCTGATGCGCCATGCCCGTGCCGCGCTGCACGAGGGGCGTGCCGCCTCTGCTCGAAGGAGACCATCGTGAAGAACGCTGTCCGCGCGCTCGCGCTCGTGGGGTGTCTGGCGCTGATCGGCGCCGGGCTCTCGTCCGCCAGCGCGACACCAGTGCCGACCGCCACTCCCAGCGTGGCCGACGCGAAGAGGGCCAGCACGATCTCGGCCAAGACCCTGCTGAAGAGGCTGACGGTGCGCAGCGAGACGCGCGCCGGCTACGCGCGCGCCAAGTTCGGCCGCGGCTGGAAGGCACAGGGGAAGGGCTGTGACACGAGGGCCGTCGTGCTCAGAAGCGAGTCGAAGTCCCGCACCACACAGACCCGAAACTGCACAATCAAGCGCGGCAAATGGCGCAGCCAGTACGACGGCCGGGTCGTGCGACGTGCCTCCAAGCTCGACATCGACCACCGTGTGCCGCTGGCCGAAGCCTGGGACAGCGGCGCCAAGAAGTGGACCAAAAAGACCCGGATCGCCTACGCGAACGACCTCGGATATGCCGAGTCCCTCGTCGCGGTGACCGCGCGCTCCAACCGGGCCAAGGGTGACGGCGACATCGCCCAGTGGCTGCCCAGCAAGTCCAGGTGCTCCTACGCCGCCCGCTACGTGGCCGTGAAGTACCGGTGGCGGCTCGCCGTCGACAAGCGTGAGAAGCGGGCCATCACCCGCGTGTTCTCCGGCTGCGGTAGGCGCGGCCTGAAGGTTGCCAAGCCCGGGCGGGCGAGCGTCAAGACCGGCGGAAACAGCGCACCCGCGCCGCCGCCCTCGAGCAACGATCCACGCTTCGGCACCTGCGGCGTAGCCATCGCCCATGGCTACGGCCCCTACTACCGGGGGAGGGACCCGGAGTACTCCTGGTACATCGACCGCGACAGGGACGGCATCGTCTGCGAGCGGTAAGCGCGTCGGACGGCGAGGGGCACGCGGGGATCAGGTGGCCGGGTTGAGAACCCAGTCCTTCACCTCGGGCATGTCCTCGAGGTGCTCCCGCACATAGGTGCGGTGCCTCTCGAGCATCTGCTGGCAGTGCTCCCGCAGCTCCTGCGCGTTCTCCGGCGTCGCGTGGGCGTTGTTGAGGACGTCTTCGACGAGCTGGTAGCGCGACATGTGGTTGAGCACCGTCATGTCGAAAGGCGTCGTCGTGGTGCCCTGCTCGATGAAGCCACGGACGTGGAAGCGGTCGGCGTCCGGCCGGCCGTGCACCAGCTTGTGGATCGCGCCGTGGTAGCCGTGGAAGGCGAAGAGCACGTCCACGTCCTCGGTGAAGAGCGCGGCGAACTCCGACTCCGACATCCCGTGCGGGTGGTCCTTCTGCCGCGGCAACGTCATGAGGTCGACGACGTTGACCACGCGGACGGTGAGGTCCGGCACCCACTCCTTGAGCAGCTGCGCCGCCGCGACCGTCTCTGCCGTGGGCACGTCGCCGGCGCACGCCATCACGATGTCGGGCTTCTTGGAGCCGTCGTCGTTGCCGGCCCACTCCCAGATGCCGGCGCCCTTCTCGCAGTGCTCGGCGGCCTCGTCGATCGAGAGGTACTGGAGGTGAGGCTGCTTGTCGATCGCGATGAGGTTGACGTACGACCGGGACCGGAAGCAGTGGTCGGCGACCGACAGCAGGCAGTTGGCGTCCGGCGGCAGGTAGACCCTCGAGACGATGCCGCGCATGTTGAGCACCACGTTGATCAGCCCCGGCCCCTGGTGCGAGAAGCCGTTGTGGTCGTTGCGCCACGTCGTCGACGTCAGCAGGATGTTGAGGCTGGGGATCTTCGCGCGCCACGGCAGGTGGCTCGCCTCCTCGAGCCACTTCGCGTGCTGCACGGTCATCGAGGCGCTCACCATGGCGAACGACTCGTACGTCGCGAACAGACCGTGACGCCCGGTCAGGGTGTAGCCCTCGAGCCAACCCTGGCAGTTGTGCTCGCTCAGGACCTCCATCACCCGTCCGTCGCGGGAGAGCTTCACGTCGTCCGGCGTGACCCGCTCCATGAAGGCGCGATCACTGACCTCGAACACCGCTCCGAGCCGGTTGGAGTTGGTCTCGTCCGGGCAGTAGAGCCGGAAGTTGTCCGGGTTGTCGCGATAGATGTCGGCCATCATCGCGCCGAGGACGCGGGTGTTCTCGAAGCGTTCGGCGGCGGGGTTGAGGACCTCGATCGCGTAGTCGGTGAAAGGCCGCAGGGCGAGGTCTTTCGTGAGCACCCCGCCGTTGGCGACCGGGTTCGCGCTCATCCGGAGGTCACCCTCGGGGTTGTTCGCCTCGACCTGAGCACTCGGGTGTCCGTCGGGGAACAGCTCGTCCGGCCCGTACGACCGCATCCACGACTCCAGGATCGCGAGGTGCTCCGCGTTCTGACGGACATCAGACATCGGCACCTGGTGCGCGCGCCAGTTGCCCTCGATCGTCACGCCGTCGACCTCGTGCGGGCCCGTCCAGCCCTTGGGCGTACGCATCACGATCATCGGCCATCTCGGCATCTCGCCGTCCCAGTCACCGCCACGGGCGGCTTCCTGGATCGCCCGGATCTTGCCGTACGCCTCGGCGAGCACCGCGGCGAAGCGCTGGTGCATACCCGGCAGGTCGGACCCCTCGATCTCGAGCACGTCGTAGCCGTGGCCGGTGAAGAGCTCCCGCACCTCCTCGGGGGGCTTGCGGCCAAGCACGGTCGGACTGGCGATCTTGCCGTCGTTGAGGTGGAGGATCGGGAGCACGGCGCCGTCGCGGGCGGGGTTGAGGAACGAGATCCCCTTCCAGGAGCCCTCGAGCGGACCGGTCTCGGCCTCACCGTCTCCGACCACGGCGACCGCGAGCAGGTCCGGGTTGTCGAAGACCGCGCCGAAGGCGTGGATGAGGACGTAACCGAGCTCGCCGCCCTCGTGGATCGATCCGGGCGTCGTCACCGAGACGTGGCTGGGGATGCCGCCCGGTGTGGAGAACTGGCGGCAGAGCCGAGTCAGGCCCTCGGTGTCGAGAGAGACCTCGGGATAGACCTCGGAGTAGGTGCCCTCCAGGTAGCCGGCCGCGACCACTGCCGGGCCGCCGTGCCCAGGCCCCGACAGATAGATCGAGGACTGCCCGGTCTGGCGGATCAGCCGGTTCATGTGGGCGTAGACGAAGGACTGCCCCGGGCTCGTTCCCCAGTGCCCGAGCAGGCGCGGCTTGATGTCGTCGGCCGACAGCGGACGCTCGAGCAGGACGTTGCTCTTCAGGTAGATCTGGGCGACCGTGAGGTAGTTGGCCGCTCGCCACCACGCGTCGAGGGTGGCGACCTCCTCGTCGGTGGGGTTCGCGAACGCGGTCATGTCGATGGTCGTCTCGGTCATGCGTTCTCCTTGGCTTCGGAGTGGTCCGCTGCAGCGGCCGGTCGCGCGGGCGAGCCCGTGCGCACCAGGGCGACGGTGTGGTGCGCGATCTCGGCCTCCTCGTCGGTGGGCACGACCGCGACCCGGATCGGCCCCCCTCCGACGACGAGCCCGTCGTCGGGCACGGAGAGCGCGTTGCGCGAGGGATCGATCTCGATGCCGAGGTGCGCGAGCGGCGTGCACACCTCGGCCCGGAAGCTCGGGTCGTTCTCACCGATCCCCGCGGTGAACACGACGGCGTGCACACCGGGGACGGTCGCGAGGTAGGCGCCGATGTAGTGGCGGATGCGGTACGCGGCGAGCGCGAGCGCTGCCCGCGCGTCCTCGTCGCCGGCCTCGGCGAGGGACTGAACCTTGGCCATGTCGGACTCGCCGCTGAGCCCGAGCAGACCGCTGCGTCGCTCGAGGAGGGTGGCGACCTCCGCTGTGGACATGCCGACCGTGTCCAGCAGGAACAGCACGGCGGACGCGTCGATGTCGCCGGCCCGTGTCCCCATGACGAGGCCGGACAACGGCGTGAAGCCCATCGACGTGTCGACGCTGCGTCCGCCGCGCACGGCGGTGATCGACGCACCGTTGCCGAGGTGGCAGACGATGAGGTTGACCTCAGCCGGCGGGACGCCGAGCAACGCCGCCGTCCGCCCGGTGACGTACTCGACCGACGTCCCGTGGAAGCCGTACCGGCGCAGCTGGTGCTCGGCGGCGAGCTCCTGCGGGATCGCGAACGTGTAGGCCTCCCACGGGAGCGTCGCGTGGAAGGCGGTGTCGAACACCGCGACCTGCGGGAGGTCGCGGTCGCGCTCCTTCATCAGCCGGATGCACTCGACCGCGACGGGGTTGTGCAGGGGCGCGAGCGAGGAGAGCGCGTCGATGCGCGCCAGGATGTCGTCGTCGACCACGACCGGCGTGCTGAACTCCGTGCCGCCGTGGACGACGCGGTGACCTGCTCCGATCAGCCCGTCGAGGCGCGCGCCGGCCTCGTCGAACCGCTGGAACATCGCAGCGATCGCGTCGGCGTACGAAGCGCCGGGCAACGGTCTCTCGACGGGGTCCGACCCGGTCACCTGATAGCGCAGCGAGGTGCCGTCGTGGCCGATGCGGGAGACGATGCCCCGCCCCAGCCGCACCCCTGAGCTCGCATCGCGCAGCTCGTACTTCAGCGATGACGAGCCCGCATTGACGACGAGCACCGTCTCGTCCGGCATCCGGCCCTCCTTGGGCATCATCCGTGGCGCCGGCGGCACCCTCATCGTGTCAGTCTGTCGTCGCCCGCAGCCGCGCGCACGCCGAGAGACACGCCACCTGGACACTACATGCAGCGCACGCCGCAACTGATGTCACTAGGGTGAGGGACAGTCGAGAAAAAGGGGCAGCGATGGCGCAGCAGCAAGGCAGAGAAGGCTTCACGCTCGAGTACCCGCAGCACCTGGCGTACTTCGACAAGTACGTCGATGCGCAGCGCGCGGTGGACTACTTGTCGGATCAGCGGTTCCCGGTCGAGAACACGATGATCGTGGGCAGCGACCTCAAGCAGGTCGAGCGCGTCACGGGTCGCCTCACCTGGGGCAGGGTCGCAGGTTACGGTGCGGCGACGGGCGCCTGGCTGGGTCTCCTCCTGGGTCTGATCGTGGGCATCTTCGCCGAGCCGGGTCGTTGGCTCGCCGTTGTGCTGTCAGCCATCCTCATCGGTCTCGTCTTCGGCGTGATCTGGGGCCTCATCGGCTACGCGTTCACGCACGGACGCCGTGACTTCACCTCCGTCTCCCAGGTGGTGGCATCCCGGTACGAGCTCCTCGTCGAGCACAAGTTCCTCGCCGACGGGCAGCGGGTCCTCTCCGGGCTCATCCACCCGGCGACCCAGCAGCAGCCTCAGCACGCGGCGGACGTGGCACGGCCGGGAGGTCAGGGCCACCAAGACCTGAGCCAGGGCCAGGACCCGAGCCAGGGCCAGGACCCGAGCCAGGGCCAGCCGCCGAGCCAGCCCTCGCCGACCCAGCCCCCGTCGACCCAGCCCCCGTCGGCCCCGCCAGGGGCGTGACCACGCCTGGCGTCGAACACGCTGCGCACGCGCTGGCCTGGCAGGCCCGGGCCTGCGGACGGCTCGGCTCGCCGATGTACGAGGGGATGCTCACGGCGCTCGCCGACGACGTCGTGGCAGGGGGACCGGCCCGCGCCGCTTTCGGTGACCTGGTGAGCGACGGGGCCGAGCTCCCCTCGGTGCCCGGCCTGCGCCTCGCGGGTGGGCTCCACCGGCTGGTTCTCGAGGGTGAGGCGCCGGGTCTCGAGGAGTTCTACCCGAGCGTCGGTGGCCGGTGGGATCTCGGGGGTGCCTGGCACCACGTGCTGGCCGTGATCGATCAGCACGGCGCCACGCTGCGTCGCGCCCTCGACCTCACGCCGCAGACCAACGAGGTCGGACGCTCGGCCGCGCTCGTCGGCGGCCTGCTCCGGACCGCCGATCGGTTCGCGCTGCCCGTGCGACTGCTCGAGATCGGGGCGAGCGCGGGGCTGAACCTTCGCGCGGACCACTTCCGGTTCGGGTCGCCCTCGGGCTGGTGGGGCCCTGCGGACTCGCCTGTCGTGATGGCCGACGCCTGGGCCGGGCCGCTGCCGCCGGTGGACGCTCCGCTCGAGGTGGTCGAGCGACGCGGCTTCGACCTCGCGCCGCTGGACGTCGCGCGCGCCGAGGACCGACGCACGCTGGAGGCCTACACATGGCCGGACATGACCGAGCGGCTGGTCCGCCTGCGCGCGGCATGCGAGGTTGCGGCCGACGTCCCGGCCGTGGTCGAGCGCTCGAGCGCCGGGGACGCCCTCGACGCGGTCGAGCTGGAGCGAGGGGTGGCGACCGTGGTGTGGCACTCGGTGATGTGGCAGTACGTGGGCAAGGCCGAGCGCGCGCGGGTCGACGCCCGGATCGCAGCGCTGGCGGAGCAGGCGGATCCGGACCGCGTGCTCGCCCGCGTGACGCTCGAGGACAGTGGGGAGGTCGACGGGACGTATTCGGTGGTCCTCACGACCTGGCCGTTCGGCGAGGTCACCGTGATCGGTGCTGCCCCGCCCCATGGCTTGCCGACGACCTGGACAGGCTGACGAGACAGACACGGACGGGACAGACATGGAGGAGACGGCATGAGGGAGACGGCATGAGCGCGGCACTCTGGATGGTCCGCCACGGACCGACGGAGTGGGCCCGCGACGGCCGCCACACCAGTCGTACGGATCTCCCGCTCCTGCCGGAGGGCGAGGAACGGGCGCGCGAGCTGGTGCCGCGTCTCGCCACGGCGTCCTTCTCGCTCGTCCTCACCAGCCCTCGTCTGCGTGCCCGCCGGACGGCGGCACTGGCAGGCTTCCCCGACGCCGAGGTCGAGCCCGACCTCGCCGAGTGGGACTACGGAGAGCACGAGGGCCTGACCACGCCGCAGATCCGTGAGAAGACCCCGGGTTGGACCGTCTGGTCCCACGGCGCCGGGACGGTGGGCGGCGAGACGCCGGAGCAGGTCACGGCCCGGCTCGACCGGGTCGTGGCGCGGGTACGCGCCACGGACGGGGTCGTGCTGGTGTTCGGGCACGGTCACGCACTGCGCGGGCTGGCCGCCCGTTTCCTCGACGAGCCGCTGCGGTTCGGCGCGCGCCTCGCCCTCGGAACGGCGACGCTGTCGGTGCTGGGCTACGAGCACGGGAGCGATGCGGTGATCGAGCGCTGGAACTGCTGACCTCCCGGGAGAGGGGGCCCGCGTGGAATCGCTGTTCTGGATCGTCCTGTGCGCCGCGATCGCCCCCGTCGTGGCGGCGACGGACCGGAGCGAGCAGTTCTGTCGCTCGTGCTCTTCGGCGTAGCGGCTGTGCTGGTCGCGGTCGTACCGACGAGGCTGCTCCCGCCGGCGTCGGTGATCCCGGGCCTCGTCCGCGCCGGCGCCGAGACGACGGCACAGACGACCGTACGCTTCACCGTGCTGCTCCTGGTGTCCCTGAGCGCGCTCGCCGTGGTCGTCCAGCTGGACACCATCCTGGCCGCTTCGCGGCTGGGTTCATCCTTCGACGGGCACTGCCCGGAGGGGACGAGCGGCTCGAGACCAAGATCAACGGGCTCGCGTTCGGCCTCCTCATCCCGGTCTTCTTCGTGACCTCCGGAATGGCGATCGACCCCGGCGCCGTGCGACTCCGTACGGGTGTCTCTGTTGGCCTCGACCGGCCTGCCGCTCATGGTTCGCGGTCAGCACGGTCGCGGTGGACGCGGGCGAGATGACCCAGACGACGGCGTCGATCCTCGTCGCGGGAGGCACGATCACGGTTCTTCTGCTGCCGAAGACGGCGACCCTGCTCGCCCGGCAGGAGGCCACCCGACCCGAGAAGCCGGAGGCGGATCGGTCATGATGTCAGCGCCCCCAGGGTTCAACGACGCGAGGAGTCCCCATGCAGTTCGGCCGCAGCTACGAGGAGTTCGAGGTCGGCGCCACCTACAAGCACTGGCCAGGGAAGACGGTCACCGAGTACGACGACCACCTCTTCTGCCTGCTGACCATGAACCACCACCCGCTGCACATGGACGTGAACTACGCCGAGAAGACGACGCAGTTCGGCAAGAACGTGGTGGTCGGCAACTACGTCTACTCGTTGCTCCTCGGCATGAGCGTCCCGGACATCTCGGGCAAGGCCATCGCCAACCTCGAGGTCGAGTCGCTGCGTCACGTCGCGCCGACCTTCCACGGCGACACCATCTACGGCGAGACGACCGTGCTGGACAAGTGGGAGAGCAAGAGCAAAGACGACCGTGGCGTCGTCTACGTCGAGACGATCGGCTACAACCAGGACGGCAAGGTCGTCTGCGTCTTCCGCCGGAAGGTCATGGTCCCGAAGGACAACTACCTGGAGTCCCGCGGCGGCGAGCAGCCGGCGCGGCCCGTGCCGCAGCCCGACAAGAACTGGGCAGGCCCGGCAGCCGCACAGTGATCTACCTCACGCATCTCTCGCGTAGGTGAAACTGTTGCGCTGACGTTAATATCGTCCGGTGACGACACCCGAGTCCCTCGCCGGCCGCCTGGAGGAGTTCTTCCTCCAGGTGGCCGCGCGCTGCGAAGGCGATGCGGTCGACGCGTTCGCCGCTCTCGACCTGTCCGCGACCCAGTCGCGGACGCTCCTCATGATCTCGAGCCGGCCAGGGACCACCCAGATCAGTGACGTCGCCCGCGCGGTCGGCGTCTCGGTGGCCGCGGCGGGACGCGCCGTCGACCAGCTGGTCGGCGCTGGCCTGGTCTGCCGGAACGAGTGTGCCGATGATCGTCGCGTCCGTCTGGTGACGCTGACCGACCGGGGGCGCGAGCTCGTCGGCCGCCAGCTGCAGACCAAGCGCGCCGCGCTCCAAGAAATCGCTCGCGAGCTGTCGGAGCCCACACGTAGCCTTCTTGATCGCGCGCTACGCGCCGCGCTCTCCGAACGCCAACCCACCACCCCGGCTAAGGACCCTCACCCATGAGTCAAGACACCCAGACGCCGACCGGCGGACCTGGCCCCGGCAACGCACCCGGAGATGGTGACAGGCTCGACGCGGCTGTCCTCAAGATCGCCGGCGTGGTCGTGCTCGGCGCGATCATGTCGATCCTCGACATCACCGTGGTGAGCGTCGCGCTGCCCACCTTCCAGAACGAGTTCGACGCCACCTACGCACAGGTCGCGTGGACCATGACGGCCTACACGCTCGCGCTCGCGACCGTGATCCCGCTCACCGGCTGGGCCGCCGACCGGTTCGGCACCAAGCGCCTCTACATGATGGCGCTGGTCCTGTTCACCGCCGGCTCCGTCCTCTGCAGCCTCGCTGGAGGCATCACCGAGCTCGTGGTCTTCCGCGTGATCCAGGGCCTCGGCGGCGGCATGCTGATGCCGCTCGGCATGACGATCATGACGAGGGCGGCGGGCCCGCACCGGATCGGTCGAGTGATGGCCGTCCTCGGCATCCCGATGCTGCTCGGCCCGATCGGTGGCCCCATCCTCGGTGGATGGCTGATCGAGAGCCTCACCTGGCACTGGATCTTCCTGATCAACCTCCCGATCGGCATCGTCGCTCTCTTCTACGCCTGGCGCGTGCTGCCCAAGGACAACCCGCAGCCGTCTCAGTCCTTCGACTGGACCGGCATGATCCTGCTGTCGCCGGGTCTCGCACTGTTCCTCTTCGGCGTCTCCTCGATCCCCGAGGAGGGCACCGTCTGGGCCAGCAAGGTCCTCGTGACCGCTGCGGTCGGGGTCGTCTTGATCGTGGCGTTCGTGTTCCACGCTTTCCGGCCTGAGCACCCGCTGGTCGACCTGCGTCTCTTCAAGCACCGCAACCTCACGGTCGCCGTGATCACGATGGCGTGCTTCGCGATCGCGTTCTTCGGTGCCAGCATCCTGTTCGCCGCCTACTTCCTGCAGGTCCGCGGCGAGTCCACGCTGGTCGCCGGCCTGCTCCTGGCGCCCCAGGGCCTCGGCGCGATGCTCACGATGCCGGTCGGCGGCGCACTCGTCGACCGGATCGGTCCGGGCAAGGTGGTGCTCACCGGTCTCGCGCTCACCACCGCGGGCATGGCCGGCTTCACGCAGGTCGGCGCCGACACCTCCTACCCGTTCCTTCTCAGCGCCCTGTTCGTGATGGGTCTCGGAATGGGTCTGACGATGATGCCGACGATGACCGCGGCGCTCGCCACCCTGACCGAGCACACGATCGCCCGGGGCTCGACCTTGATGAACATCATTCAGCAGGTCGCGGCGTCCATCGGGACCGCGGTGTTCTCGGTGGTGCTGACCAACCAGCTCACGGGCGGCACGACGGTCGCCGAGGCCACCGGCGCGCCGGTGACCAAGGAGACCGACGTGCCTCTGTCCGGCCTCGCGATCGAGTCCTGGGACGACCCGTCCCTCCTGGAGACCATCCCCGCCGCGCTGATCCGTCAGGGGTTCGGCGAGGCGGCGGACGCCTTCGGCACGTCGTTCGTCCTGGCCACGGTGCTCATCGGGCTCACGCTCGTCCCGGCGTTCTTCCTCCCGCGCAGGCGGATCGAGCGCGTGGGCGAGGACTCCCGGACCCCGGTGGTCGTGCACTGACCTGGCCGCTGACCCGCACGCCACGGTGGTGGGTGCGTGCTCACCGAACGAGGGTCGGTGACCACGGACCCGCCACCGTCGTGCATTCGGAGACCGGGCCCGCGTTGTCGATGACGTGCGTCGCTCGTTCGTGAGGGGCGTACATCGAGAGATAGAGGCGTTGGCCCCCGACGTAACGTCGGAGCAGCGGGTGCGCGGGATCGTCGGGCGTGCCGTCGCGCTCCGCCATCCGGCGTACCGATTCGTCGACCGGGACGTCGAGGAACACCGAGAGGTCCCAGCGTCGGACGAGCTCGTCGCGGTGGAGGAACAGGCCTTCGACGATCACGACGGCGTCGGTCGGGACCTCGAGCGGGTCGGCAACGACGGCGGTGTCCGAGCGGTGGTCGAAGTGACGGGTGACGATGCGCCGCGTGCCGCCCGGAAGGAGTGGGTCGAGCACCTTCTCCCTCAGCGCGGCCAGGTCGTAGGAGTCGTGCAGGAACCCTGCCGGGGAGTGGCGACCTCGGTGGTGCCGGACCCGGCGCGGATTCAAGAAGTCGTCCTCGTGGACGACGACGGCCGCGCGGCCTTCCTTGGTGACGGAGGCGGCGAGCGCCGTCGCGAACGTCGTCTTGCCGCTGCCGTCCATGCCGTCGACAGCCAGGAGCGCCGGGCGGTCGCGCGAAGGGGTCTGCTCGACGAGCCAGGCGAAGAGATCCACCTTCCGACCGTATCGACACCGTTGCGTTCCGCCGGGGTGCACGGTCGCCGGTAACCTGACCGCGTGCTCATCGACCTCCACACCCACTCTCGTCGGTCCGACGGCACCGACAGCCCGACCGAGCTCGTGGAGAACGCGGCGCGGGCGGGCCTCGACGTGGTGGCGTTGACCGACCACGACGCGATGACGGGCTGGGGGGAGGCGCAGACCGCAGCCGACCGGGTGGGCATCACCCTCGTCAAAGGGCTCGAGATCTCGTGCCGTTATCGCTACAAGGGGGTGCACCTCCTCGGGTACGAGCCCGACCCCACCGACCCCAGCCTCCTCGCCGAGCTTGAGCGGGTGCTGCGCGGACGGCAGGACCGCCTTCCGAAGACGATCGCCAAGCTGCAGGACCTCGACATCCCGATCACCGAGGCCGACGTCCTCGCGGTCTCGGGTGACGCCGCAGCGACGGGCCGACCGCACGTGGCCGACGCTCTCATCGCGATGGGTGTCGTCGGCAACCGTGACGAGGCGTTCGAGCGCTACCTGATGCCGGGCCGACCGGCGTACGTCGACCGGTACGCGGCGCACCTCGAGGAGATGATCCGGCTGCTGATCGACGCAGGAGGCAGGCCCGTGATCGCGCACCCGTGGACGCGGCAGAGCCGGTCGGTGCTGACCGAGGAGGTCATCGCCGACCTGGCCGAGCTGGGACTGGTCGGGCTCGAGGTCGACCACAACGACCACGACGCCGGCACCCGGACTCGCCTGCGCGAGATCGCACGAGAGCTCGACCTCGTGGTGACGGGCTCGAGCGACTACCACGGGACGGGCAAGGTCGGCTACGACCTGGGCGTCAACACGACCGTGCCCGACCAGGCCGTCCGCCTTCTCGAGGATCGCATCACGTTGAACCGGTGAGAGAATCCGTCGCCCGCCGTCGCAGGCGAGCCGCCGAGCGGCACACCTCGGCGAGCGAAACCCGCGACCCAACTGCAGTGGATCGGTAGACTTAAAATCGTGACTACCATCGTCGAACGGACCCTTCCTCGCTTCGACGGCGCCGAGGTCGTCGTCGAGGCCCCCGCACCAGGCCCCGGCAACTGGGCCGGTGCGCCGGCCGCGATCTACGCCGACGGCGCGTTCTGGCTGGCCTACCGCGTCCGCCGCCCGATCCACGCCGGCCGCGGCGTCAGCGTGGTGGTCGCCCGCTCGGACGACGGCGTGCGGTTCGAGCCGGTGGCCGAGATCTACCGCGACGACTTCGCCGCCGAGTCGTTCGAGCGGCCGGCGCTGGTGCACCGGGGAGAGGCCGGATGGCGGATCTACCTGAGCTGCGCGACCCCGGGCTCCAAGCACTGGTGGATCGAGGCGGTGGACGCGGCGACGCCCGAGGGACTGGAGGCCGGACACCGTACGGTCGTCCTCCCCGGTGACGAGAGGGTGGGCGTCAAGGACCCTGTCGTGCTCCTCGACGAGGACGGATGGCACATGTGGGTGTGCTGCCACCCGCTCGACGTCCCTGGGGCCGAGGACCGCATGACGACCCGCTACGCGACGAGCGACGACGGACTGTCGTGGGTCGACCGCGGGGCCGTGCTCACACCCACTCCGGGCGGGTGGGACGAGCGAGGTGCGCGCGTCACCGCCGTTCTCGATCGCGCCCCCCTCACCGTGCTGTACGACGGGCGCGCCGACGCCGCGTCCAACTGGTTCGAGCGGACCGGGCTGGCTCAGGAGCGGGCTGTCCCCGGCGTGCTCGAGCCTGTCGGTGACGCGCCGGTGGCGGCCTCGCCGGAGTCCGACGGTGCGCTGCGCTACGCCAGCGCCGTGCGCCTGCCCGACGGACGCACCCGCTTCTACTTCGAGGCCGCCCGGCCCGACGGCGCGCACGACCTCATGACGTCGATCGCTCAGCCCGGCGTCTGAGCGACCCGCGCGGCGAACGATCCCAGGCTCTCGGTGCCACGCCAGTCGTCGAAGGACTGTCCGGTGACCTTCTCCAGCAGCTCGATGTCGTCGAGGTAGGTCTCGACCAGCGCGGCCCGCGCGTCCTTCGCGAGCGCCGGGCGGGTGGTGTCCCCGCGCCAGTGCATCGCGGCGACCAGCGGCTTGCTCGCGTGGCGCCAGACCTTCGGTGGGACGAGCGCCCCGGCACGAGCGCCGGCGCGCATCGCCCGCGCTGTCAGGTCGTGGACGGCCCCGGGGGCGGCGTACGGCCGTGAGTTGTCGCGAGGGATGTGGGTGACGAGGCCCGGCTCCAGACCCAGGAAGACACAGACACGGTCGAGCGTCGCGGCAGGCTCCTGGACGAGGTCGCGATAGCGCAGGACGAGGATGCGGTCGGCGTCGACGTGGCGGTAGAGGTCCTCCAGCTGCCTGCCGTAGAGGCCGAGCCGGCGGTAGTGCCAGAACGGAGCCCATCCGTCCGCGACCCGCTCGTCCTCCCTCGCGAACGCCTCGACGAAGTCACCGACGGGCTCCAGCCCGTCGGACCACAGGTGCATCCAGTTCGAGTAGGCGCGGTCCACGGGGTCCCGCACGACGGCGACCAGACGGGCGTCGGGCAGCTCCTCGGCGATGCGCCGGCGGGCGTTGCGCAGATAGAGGTAGAACGGCGTGCTCTCCAGCCGTACGGCGTTCCCGGGTGCCGCGGCGAACAACGCCTCGTAGTCCTCTCGTCGCCACACCCACTCCTGCTGGCTGTGCGCGTCACCGGGGCCGCGGTACGACGGCGGAGGAGCGTCGGCGCACATGAAGTACTTCGGCTCCTTGGGCCGGCTCGAGAACACCTGCGGGTGCAGTGCGAGCGCGGCGTGCAGCGCGCTCGTCCCCGCCTTCGGCGCGCCCACGAGCAGGGCGTCAGGGCGAGGTGTACGGAAGCTCCCCATGGCCAAATCGTAGGAACCGTTCCCGGGAGAGTCGAGAGTTTCGGTCAGGTGTGTCCGGGTGTGGGGTCGGCTCAGCAGGCCGCGGCACGCTCTCGTGCACCCTCGGCGAGGGCGGCGAGGGCCGCCGGGAAGATCTCGGCAGGCGGCGTGACGAGGCCGGCTCCGACCTGCCCCGTACCCGCCGCACGCCCGGCCATCCCGGTGTTGATCTGGGGGAGGATGCCGGTCCGGCACACGCGGGTCACGTCGATGCCGGTAGGGGTCCCGGCGAACTCGAGGACCGGGATGGTCCAGCGCGGGTTGGCGGCCAGTGTGATCTCGCTCATGCGACGTGTCGTGGCGAGCGCGTCCGGCACCGATCCGCCGACCAGTCGTACGATCGCCGGCGCCGTCGCCATCGCGAACCCGCCGATGCCGGCGGTCTCCGTGATCGCGGAGTCACCGATGTCGGGGTTGGCGTCGTCGGGACCGTACGACCCGAGGTAGAGACCGTCGGCGACCTGCGCGGGACCGGTGAACCACCGGTCGCCGGTGCCGGAGACCTGGATGCCGAAGTCGGTCCCGTTGCGGGCCATCGCGACGACCATGGTCGAGCCGTCGATCCCGCGGGCGGCGTCGAGAGCCAGCTTGCAGGCGGGCATCGCGAGGTTGAGGAAGAAGTGGTCGTTGCCTCCGATGAACGACACGGCGTCGGCGACGTCGCCCGCCCGTGACCCCGACCGGATCATCGCCGGCGCGAGGTCGCGGAGCAGCATCAGCGTGCCCGCACGGTTGCGGTTGTGCGCCTCGTCGCCCATCTGCAGCATCTGCGCGAGCAGCGCGGTCACGTCGATGGGGCCGGTCGACCGCACGGCGCTCTGGAGGACCGGCCCGAGGACCCCCGACATCCAGCGGAGCCGGTCGAGGACCTCGGGACCGTACGCGCCGTAGCGCAGCACCTTGCCGAGCCCCTCGTTGAGGGAGCAGTACGTCCGCGCCCCGGTCGAGGCGTCCTCGAGGACGAAGACCCACATCGACGGCGAGACCACCCCGGCCATCGGACCGACGGCGTCGTGGTGGTGCGCCGGGCTCAGGGTGTAGCCGGTGCCGCACTCGAAGAACGCGACGGCCTCGTCTGGGTCGGAGACGAGACCTTCGAGGGCCGCCGCTCCCCTCAGCGCACCCCGCATCGGACCGGACGCGCGCTCCCAGGTGATCGGGGGCCCCGCGTGCAGGAAGTCGCCGGGCGCGAGCCCGAGCACCTCGCTCGCCGGCTGGACGTCGACGAGCTGCGCGGTCACACCGAGACAGGCCTCGACCGCCTTGGTGTTGGCCGCTGCACGCAGCGGGTCCGCGGCGACGGTCGCGAGGTCGTGCTCGGTCCCGGGCATCGGGGGCTGCCAGTCGACGCGTCGGACGGTCACCGCCTGGTCCTCGACGGCGTCGGTGAGCAGGCCGGTCCCGGCAGTCACCACGGTGGGGGTGGTCATGGTGCCTCTCCTGCGGTCGTGGCGGTACGGGCGGCCGCAGGTGCGACGAGCCCTACCGCGTGGCGGGTGGCCTCGGCGTTCGAGGAGAAGACGTACGCCCCTGCCGCGGCGAGCGCCTCGCCCTGGCGTTCGAGCCCTTGGGGGTCGGAGGAGGTCCCGACCAGCGTCACCACGACGGCCAGGATCCGGCCCCCGTCGGCGGCGGCCTGGCGCGCGGCCTCGATGGCCGGAGCCAGCACCGCGCCGGGATCGGGCTCCGCGCCGTGGCCCAGCACGACGTCGAGCAGGACGGCGGCGGTCGAGGGATCCGTCCCGGCGCGGCGGAGGGCGCCGAGCCGCAGCGTCGGGTCGATCATCGGGTGCGCTCGGCCGACCGTCAGCGCGTCGTCGCCGAAGTCGATCATCACGTGCGCGTCGCCGAGGTCACCGGCGAGGACGGCCGCCGGATCGAGCCCGAGACCACCGTCCAGCGGGATGTTGCTGCGGATCTCGTCCAGGTGCTCGGAGGCGATCAGCATGGCCTCGTCGCAGAGGGTCCCGCCGACGAACAGCCCGCACAGACGGCCAGGTCCGGCCTCCTCGGGCTGGCCCCAACGACGCCACGGCTCGGGGCGCACACCGAGCGAGTCGAGCAGCGCCTCGGTGCGCAGGGTCAGGTCGGTGCCCGGCGCCAGCAGGGCGAGCTCGACCGGGACCGTCAGGGACTCCGCGTACGCCTCGATCGACGCCGCGACCTGCGGCGCGGGCGGTTTGGAGACCACCAGCACGTGCGAGGTCGCCGGGTCGTCGTCCAACCGGGCCAGCGCCGTACGGGTGGAGAGTCCGCCGACCGCCGCCGAGAGGTCACGTCCACCGACACCGAGCGCGGCGCTCACGCCGACGCCGGCCTGGTCGAGGAGGGCCAGGACCTGCTGCGTCCCCGTGCCGGACGCGGCGACGATGCCGACCGGCCCGGGACGGACGACGTTGGCGAAGCCGAGCCCCACCCCGCCGACGACGGCGGTGCCGCAGTCAGGGCCCATCACCAGCACGTCGCGCCCGGCGGCCGCGCTCTTGAGGGTGACCTCCTGCGCGACCGGGACGTTGTCGCTGAAGACCATCACGTCGTGCCCGGTCTCGACCGCGTCCATCGCCTCGACGAAGGCTGAGGCACCTGGCACCGAGACGAGCACGACCGCATCGGCGGGTGCCCCGCGAAGCGCACTCGCCGTCGTACGTGGCGGTGCGACGGTGGCATCACCGTCCACGGCCGGGCGGCTCACCTCGTCGAGCGCGGCATCCACCTCGTCGAGCACGTCGTCGAGCACGGCCCCGTCGAGCCGCACGGCGACGACCATGTCGTTCGGGGTCGCCTCCGGGGGCACGTCGAACCCCATCGCGGCCAGCGTCTCGAGGTTGAGGCCCGTGGCCATCGCCACCTGCGCGTCGACCACCCCGGCGAAGGCGGCCACCCGCTTGCTCACCTGGAGCAGGGTCACCGAGTCGGCGTAGGCGCCCGATCGGATGCGTACGTGGTCGGTCATCGCTCTCCTCGGGATGGGGTCAGGCGGCGGCGGCCGAAGGGGACGGCAGGGCGAGGGCTGCGCCGAGCGCGAGCCCGGCGCCGGAGGTGTGGCCGACGAGGCGTAGGTCGGCCAGCCGGTCGGCGTCCCCGGGCCGGCCCAGGCTCTCCACGAGTGCACACAGCTGGGGAACGCCTTCTCCCCGAGCGGCGTGCAGCAACAACGTGGACGACACGGTGGTCGTGCGTACGGAGGCCACCGCGAGGACCGCCTGGGCCACGCGGCCGCCCCGGTATCCAGCGGCGTGGCGGGTGACGAGCCACCCTGCGAGGACGTCGTCGCCGAGCGGCGTCAGGCCCGGTCCACGACCCAGGAGCGCGTCGACGGCGGCGGGATCGTCCTCCTGGAGCGCGGCGTACGGGACGGCGGCGCGGAGCAGGGCGTCGACCTCTGTCGCGAGCGAGGCGGTGGGGAGAGCGTGCTCCTGCCACCGGATGCTCAGCGGACGGACACGGGCGTCGAGATACCGCTGGACACGGAGGTCGCGGTCGTCGACGCTGCAACGCCCGCCTCCGAGGATGACCGACCGGACCCCGGCGACGTCGGGCCAGGGCGTCTGGACACCGCAGGGGACCGCGACCGCGTCGCGGCCGAGGACAGCCAGACGGGTCCCGCGGTCGTCGACGTAGACGGCGTGCGGGCCACGGTGCACGATCGGGGCTGCCCGCCGCGGCCCGTGCAGCCGGGCAGCGATCTCGGGGGTGGCGGCGGACGGGTGCGCGCCCCGGTGGCGGTCGGGGCGCCCGGCGGCCTGGGACCGGAATCCGAACGGCTCGACCATGGCGTCAGCGTAGGAGCGTTCGCTACGGTGAGCCGATGGCGAGACTTGCCAATGATCGGCCAGATCCAAGCCACAACCTGCCAGGCACGACGTACGGGCTCCCGCTGTCCGCGGTGATCGCGATCGACGCGCTCACCGGGGCGAAGACGCTCGCCGGGTCCGCCGGGTCCGAGCGCACCGTCACGGGCCTCAACGTGATGGAGGTCCCCGACGTCCTCGGGTGGGTCAAGCCGCACGAGCTGCTCGTCACGACAGGCTTCCCGCTGCTCGACACCTCGCGCCGGCTCGACGTGAACCGGATGCTGGCACTGGTGCGAGGACTCCACGACGCCGGGCTCGCGGGATTCGCGATCAAGCTCGGCCGCTACGTCGACCAGGTGCCCGAGTCGGTGCTCGCGCTCGCCGACGACCTCGGATTCCCGATCGTCCAGATCCCTGACGAGGTGGCCTTCGACGACGTGCTGAGGGACGCCTACGCCGCACTGAACGCGTTCCAGTCGCACGTCCTCGCGCAGATCGACGCCCTCCACTCGGCCCTCACCCAGATCGTCCTCGAGGGTGGTGATCTCGACCAGATCGCCGCGGAGGTGTCCCAGGTGCTCGACGTCGGTGTCCTCGTCACCTCGACCGACGGACGCGAGTGGGCCGGTGCGTTGAGCGACGACGTGCGCGCCAGCCTCGAGGTCAGCGAGTTCCTCGACGTGTCCGGCCGCGTCCGGGTCGAGCGCATGCGCACCCCCCGACCCTTCGGGGTCGGCGAGATCCGATCCCTGCACGTCGCCGCTTCCGGGACCGAGCTCGCTCGGCTGGTCGTGCTGAGCGAACGACGGTCGCTGCGGGCGTCCGACGTCTACGCCCTCGAGAGGGCCGCGACCGTCGCCGCGCTCCTCATCACGCGGATGCAGGCGGTCGTCGCGGTGGAGGGGAAGTATCGCGGCGACTTCCTGCGTGACGTGCTCACCGACCGGGCCGAGAGCCCGCAGTACGTCCTCGAGCACGCCCGCGGACTCGGCTGGGAGCTCGACCGCCCGCTGGTGGTCGTGGTCGCCCAGCTCGACCCGCCCGGACCCGGGGACGCGCCGGTGTCAGGTCGCTCGCGCCGCGGGTTCCAGGACCGATTCGCCGCGGCCTGGCGTCAGGTGGTCGAGCGACGAGGTCGGAGCATCGCCGTCGCGGACTTCTCATCGCAGGTCGTCGCGCTCCTGCCGGTGGCCGAGGACGGGTCGGACGTGGGCGAGGTCGTCGAGGAGGCGCTGGCGGCAGTGCGCGGCGACTCGGGCGGCGGGCGACGCTCGTTCTCCGCGGGCATCAGTCGCGTGGTGACCGAGGTGGAGGCGTTCCCGGACGCGTACGCCCGCGCCCGCAAGGCGGTCGACGTCGGCCGTCGGATGAAGGGTGACGGCTCGACGACGTACTTCGACCGGCTCGGGGTCCGTCGCCTCCTGTCCCAGGTCGAGGACCAGGGCGAGCTCGACGCCTTCGTCGTGGAGGTGCTCGGGCCGCTCGCGCAGGCCACCGCGGCGGCCGCTGACCTCCGAGCCACGCTGCAGGTGCTGCTCGACGTCAACCTCAACGTGGCCGAGGCCGCACGCACGCAGCACTTCCACTACAACACGATGCGCTATCGGGTCACCAAGCTCGAGAGCATCCTCGGTCCGTTCAGCACCGACCCCGAGGTGCGCCTCGACGTCGCGGTGGCGCTGCAGATCCTGCAGATGCGGGAGTGAACGCGGCGCACGAGGGCTACGTCTGGAAGTAGTCCGCCATCATGGCGCTGACCCACGAGGGCTGCGTGGTGCCGACCGGGAGGAACTCCGCAATCGTGGGCTTGAGGTCGATGACAGGGCTGCCCGAGACCGCGTCGAGGCCCACCACGGTCAGCTCGCGGCCGTGCACGGACTCGATCGCACAGCTCGTGACCCCGATGCGGTTCGGCCTGCGCGGGCCGCGTCCGGCGAAGATCCCGACCGGCGGTAGGTCGGAGCGGCCGCGGTACGGACGGGGCTCGCCGTAGTCGTCGTCCTCGGGGAACTGATCGAAGACGAAGACCACATCGACGTGGGAGAACTCATCGAGGCCCTGGAGGCTCGCCTCGCCGAAGCGCTCATCGAGGACGATCGTGCTGCGTACGGCACCCCAGTGGTCCGTCTCCTGGACGTCGGTCCGGTCGTTCCGGACGGTGCCTATCGGCGTGACCTCGAAGCTCGGCATCGCTCGAGGCTATCGCCGTCCAGGTTCTTTTCGGGCAGATGAACACGCAGAGCAAGGCCTGACAGGCCGGTCAGGGGTCCGTTGGCAGGTTCGCACCATGTCGCATGTCGCTCGTCACTACTAGGGTCTCGTCATTGGCCGGGTGCGCCGACGAGATCCCCCGGCGGCGGCTCGCACACGCTCTGAGGAGACCGGGATGTCGATGTTCAAGTGGGACGTGGTGCACGACGGCAAGACACCGCCTCCCGGTGAGGCGGTGGGACCACGCGAGCGGCTGAGCTGGGGCCGCACGGCCGGGCTCGGCGCGCAGCACGTCGTGGCGATGTTCGGCGCCACCTTCGTCTTCCCCGTGGTGATGGGCCTGGATCCCAACCTGGCGATCCTCTTCTCCGGCATCTGCACGATCATGTTCCTGCTCATCACCAACAACATGGTGCCGAGCTATCTCGGCACCAGCGCCTCGTTCGTCGCCGCGGTCGCCGCGATCCGAGGACAGGGCGGTGACTCCGCCGACGTCACCGGAGCCATCCTCGTGGCCGGTCTCGTCCTGGCTGCCGTCGGCGTCGCGGTCCATTTCGCCGGCACGCGCTTCCTGCACACGCTGCTCCCGCCTGCGGTGACCGGCGCGGTCGTCATGCTGATCGGCTTCAACCTCGCACCGGTGGTCGCCGCGACCTACTGGCCGCAGGACCAATGGATCGCCCTCGCGACGGCGGCGTTCATGGTCGGCGCGGCCGTGCTCCTCCCCGGCTTCTGGGGCCGGATCGCCGTCTTCCTCGCGTTGATCTTCGGCTACCTGATCTCGTGGGCGGCCGACGTGCTCTTCGGCGACATCACCTCCTTCGTGCCCAGCGCCGGCGAGGAGGTCGCGCACCAGCGGGTCGACTGGTCGGCCGTCGGTGACGCCTCGTGGTTCGACCTCCCGTCCGGCACGCTCGCCGACGGCGTCTCGGCCGTGCACGCCCCGAGCTTCAGCTTCACCTTCATCCTGCTCGTCCTCCCGGGCGTCATCGCGCTCATCGCCGAGAACACCGGTCACGTCAAGGCCGTCGCCGAGATGACCGGCGACAACCTCGACCCCTACATGGGCCGCGCGATCGGCGCCGACGGTCTCGCCACCTCGCTCGCCAGCGCGTTCGGCGGCTCGCCGACGACCACGTACGCCGAGAACATCGGCGTCATGTCCGCCACCCGCATCTACTCGACGGCGGCCTACTACTTCGCCGCGCTGGTGGCGATCGTCCTCGGCCTGTGCCCGAAGTTCGGCGCGATCGTCAACGCCATCCCAGGCGGTGTGCTCGGCGGCATCACGGTGGTGCTCTACGGCATGATCGGCCTGGTCGGCGCCAAGATCTGGGTCGAGAACCGCGTCGACTTCGGTGATCCGGTCAACATCGTCGGGCTGGCCGCGGGCATCATCGTCGGTGTCGGCAACGTGACGCTCGTCTTCACCGACGACTTCCAGCTGGGGGGCATCGCCCTCGGCACGATCCTCGTCATCGCCTTCTACCACCTGGTCGCCTGGAGGCGGCACGGCGAGGACACCGACGACGACGGCGCGGAAGAGGTGACGCGAGCACTGTGAAGCCCGCACCGTTCTCCTACGTCCGCCCGGCCACGCTCGACGAGGCGCTCGACGTCCTCGGGTCCGACCCGCACGCCAAGGTGCTCGCGGGCGGCCAGAGCCTGGTCCCGATGCTGTCAATGCGGATCGCCTCGCCGACCACGCTCGTCGACATCAACGGGCTGGCCGAGCTCGCCTACGTGCGGACAGACGAGGACGGTGTCCGCATCGGGGCGCTGGCCCGCCACGTCGACGTCGAGACCGACGTCGACGCATGGCGGGTCCAGCCACTGCTGCGCCACGCCATGCGGCTGGTCGCCCACCCGACCATCCGCAACCGCGGCACCACGCTCGGATCGGTGGTCCACGCCGACGCCGCGGCCGAGATGCCTGCGGTCGCCGCGCTGCTTGACGCCGCCGTGACGGTCGCGTCGACCCGGGGGCGTCGCACGATCGAGGCGGCCGACCTCTTCGTCGGCCCGCTGGAGTGCACCGTCCGCCCCGCCGAGCTGGCGCTTGAGCTGCAGGTGCCGGCGCTGCGGCCGGGCTCCGGTGCCGCGATCGACGAGGTGACGCGGCGGCACGGGGACTACGCGCTGTGCGGGGTCGCCGCGGTCGTCTCCGTGGGAGCAGCGGGTGCCATCGAGAGAGTGCGGGCCTCCTATCTCTCGGTCTCGCCGACACCGCTCGTGCTCGACCTGTCGGAGGCGTTCGTGGACGGTTCGGCGAGCGACGCCAACGTCGACGCCGCCGCGGAGATCGCGACCGGCGCGGTCGATCCGGAGACCGACATCCACGGCAGCGCCGACTACCGGCGACACCTCGCGGGTGTGCTGACGCGCCGGGTGGTGCGCGCGGCGCACGCCCGCGCGACGGCGAGCGACGCGCAAGGTGCCCGATGACCAGCCCTCCGGAGATCCTCGCTCCCGACGCGCTCCACCACGTCTCGCTCACCGTCAACGGCGCGGCGTACGACCTCGACGTGCCCGCGCGACGGCTGCTCTCCGACGCCCTGCGCCACGACCTCGGCCTCACCGGCACTCACGTCGGCTGTGAGCACGGGGTGTGCGGGGCGTGCACGATCCTCGTCGACGGACGGCCGATGCGCTCGTGCCTGCTGCTGACGGTCTCGATGGACGGGGCCTCGCTGACGACCGTGGAGGGCCTGGCCGAGGAGGGAGACCGCCTGGCACCCGTGCAGCAGGCGTTCAAGGACTGCCACGGACTCCAGTGCGGGTTCTGCACGCCGGGTTTCCTCACCACGATCACGGCGGGCCTGGAGGACAATCCAGACCCCACCCGCGACGAGGCCCGCGAGATGATCGCGGGCAACCTGTGCCGCTGCACGGGCTACCAGAACATCGTGAGCTCCGTCCTGCGGGCGGCCGAGATCCGCAGGGCCCGCGACGCGCAGGGGCCCGCCAGCCGCGAGGACCAGCCATGACGACCAAGGCGTTCGGCGCTCGGGTCGCCAGGGTGGAGGACGAGCGGTTCCTGCGGGGACGCGGCCGCTACCTCGACGACCTCGCGCCCGACGCGCTCCACGTCGCCGTCCTCAGGTCGCCGCACGCCCACGCCCGCATCGTCGACATCGAGGTCGACCCCGTGCTCGACCTCGACGGGGTCGTCGCGGTCTACACCTACGACGACCTCACAGGAGCGATGGCCGAGCCGCTCCCGCTGCTCATCCCGCACCCCGACCTCACGCACGGACGCACGCAGTACGCCCTCGCCAAGGACGAGGTCAACCATGTCGGTGAGGCGATCGCGATGGTGGTGGCGGAGGACCGCTACGTGGCCGAGGACGCGGTCGGCCGGATCGTGGTGTCGTACGAGGTGCTTCCGCCGGTCGTCGGGCTCGACGCGGCTCGGGCGGCCGACCGCCTCGTGCACGACGACGTCCCCGGCAACCTCGCCGCGTCGTCGACCCAGGCGACCGGCGACGCCCTGGCGGCGATCGGACGCGCCCCGCACCGCCTCTCGCTCAACCTCGACGTCGAGCGCAGCGCGTCCACCCCGCTGGAGGGCCGCGGCACGCTCGCGAAGTGGGACACCGACAGCGGTCGTCTCCAGGTGTGGTCCTCGACCCAGACCTCGACCGGGGTCCGCGCCGCGATCGCCGCCAAGCTCGGTCTCGACCTCGCGACCGTCGACGTGATCACCCCCGACGTCGGGGGAGGGTTCGGTGTCAAGATCGTGCACCCGTGGCCCGAGGAGGTGCTCGTCCCGATGGCGGCGATGGCGCTGGGACGCCCGGTGACGTTCACCGAGGACCGTCGCGAGCACTTCGTCTCCGCCGCGCACGAGCGCGCCCAGCAGCACCACGTCGAGGTCGGCTTCGACGACGACGGCCGCATCCTCGGTCTCTACGTCGAGATCTGGCACGACCACGGCGCCTACATCCCGTACGGCCTGATCATCCCGATCATCACCTCGACGCAGCTGCTCGGGCCCTACAAGCCGCCGGTCTACTCGGTGACGTTCCACAGCCTCTACACCAACACCGTCATCGTCACCCCGTACCGTGGCGCCGGCCGTCCCCAGGGCGTGTTCGCGATGGAGCGCACCATGGACGCGATCTCCGCCGCCCTCGGCAAGGACCGGGCCGACGTGCGCGCCGCCAACTTCATCCAGCCCGACGAGTTCCCGTACGACCAGGGGCTGATCTTCCAGGACGGCAAGGCGCTGGTCTACGACTCCGGTGACTTCCCCCAGATGCTCGACAAGATCAAGGCGCTCGTGGGGTGGGACGAGTTCACGGCGATGCGCGACGAGATGCGAGCGCAGGGACGGCGGGTGGGGATCGGCCTGGCCTGCTACGTCGAGGGCACCGGCGTAGGCCCGTACGAGGGCGGCCACATCCAGGTCGAGACCACGGGCAAGGTCAAGGTCTCCACCGGACTGACGACCCAGGGGCAGGGCCACGAGACCGCCTTCGCGCAGATCGTGGCCGACGAGCTGGGTGTTCGCTTCGAGGACGTCGAGGTCGTCACCGGTGACACGCGGCGCATGCCGTACGCGGTAGGCACCTACGCCTCCCGTGCTGCGGTGATGAGCGGGTCCGCGATCGCCCTGACGGCCCGCTCGGTCAGGCAGAAGGCGCTCGAGCTGGCCGCAGACGCCCTGGAGGCGAACGTCGACGACCTCGAGCTGCGCGACGGTGTGGTCGAGGTCAGGGGGGCGCCCGGTGCGCAGATCAGTCTGGGCACGCTGGCGGTGCTGAGCAACCCTTTGAGATACGCGTTCGACGAGGCGAGCAAGGCGGCGACCCAGTTCTCCGTCGGTGACCCCGACAAGGTCCCGGTGCCCGAGGGGACGTCGCCCGGGCTCGAGAGCCGCGACTTCTACTCGCCGCCGCGGTCGACGTTCGCCTCCGGCATGCACGCCGTGATCGTGGAGACCGACCCCGACACGGCCGAGATCAAGATCCTCACGTACGCCGTCGTCCACGACTGCGGACGTCTGATCAACCCGATGATCGTCGAGGGACAGATCCACGGCGGTGTCGCGCAGGGCGTCGGCGGCGCGCTCTACGAGCGGATGATCTACGACGAGCACGGACAGCTCCAGAACGCCTCGTTCATGGACTTCCTCATGCCGTACGCCACGGAGGTGCCGGAGACGATCGACATCGACCACCTCGAGACGCCGTCACCGTTGAACCCGCTCGGGATCAAGGGTGCCGGAGAGGCGGGGGTGATCCCCAGCGCGGCGGTCTTCGCGTCGGCGATCGAGGATGCGGAGGGCATCACGATCACCAGGATGCCGATCTCGCCGAGCGAGCTGTTCGACCTGCGGCGTGCGCACGCAGGCAGCGACGACGCGGTGGTGGCCGCTCTGGAGGGAGACTCATGAAGGTGGCCGGAGAGGCGGTGCTCAACGCACCTGTCGCCGCGGTGTGGGAGGCCCTGCTCGACCCGCAGGTCCTCGTACGCACGATCCCCGGGTGCGAGGTGCTCGAGGAGACCGGTGACAACGCGTACGCGATGACCGTGAGCGCGGGGGTCGCGTCGATCCGCGGGAGCTACACGGGCACCTGCGCGCTCAGCGACCTCGTCCCGCACGAGTCCCTGGTCATGCGGGCGCAGGGCGCCGGGGCGCCGGGCACGGTGGCGGCCGACGTGGCCGTCCGGTTCGCCGACCGAGGGGACGGCACCACGGGTGTCTCGTACGCCGCGGACGCCGTCGTGGGCGGGATGATCGGTGGTGTCGGGCAGCGGATGCTCACGGCTGTGAGCAAGCGGATGGCGGGTGAGTTCTTCGGGGCGGTGGACGACGCGCTCTCCGGCGCTGGTGCCGAGCCCGACGGGACGACGAAGCCCGAGGCAACGTCCTCGGCATGGACCGACGACACCTCGCTGCCCGGTCAGCGGTTCACGGCGCCGGCGGCGTCGACGACGCGCGGCCGCGGTCGCGCCGGATCGAACGACGACTTCGTTCGGGGTGTGGTCGTCGGCGGCGTCCTGGTCCTGGCCGGCGTGGTCGCCGGAGGGCTGTTCGGTCGCCGGTCACGATGATCGACGTCTACAGCAGTGCGCGGGAGATGGCGGCGGCTGTCGCCAGGCGCGAGGTCTCCGCGCGTGAGCTGCTCACGCTCCATCTCGACCGGATCGCGCGGGTCAACGGCACGGTCAACGCGCTCGTGTCGATCGACGTCGACCGCGCCCATGCGCAGGCCGCGGCAGCCGACGACCTGACCTCGTCCGGGGCGGAGCTCGGGGCGCTGCACGGTCTCCCGTACGCGGTGAAGGACACGCACCACGTCGCCGGGTGGCGGACGACGTTCGGCTCGCCGGTGATGGCCGACCACGTGTCGGCGTACGACGAGCTGGTGGTGGAGCGGGTGCGCGCTGCGGGCGCGGTGGTGGTGGCGAAGTCCAACACCCCGGAGTTCGCGGCGGGCTCGCACACCTTCAACCCCGTCTTCGGGACGACCGTCAACCCGTACGACACGGGTCGCTCGGCCGGCGGTTCCAGCGGTGGCGCCGCGGCGGCGCTCGCGTCGGGCATGGTCGCGCTCGCCGACGGGTCCGACATGGGCGGGTCGCTGCGCAACCCGGCGTCGTTCTGCAACGTCGTCGGCCTGCGACCGACCTGGGGTCGCGTCCCGACGTGGCCGACCTGGAACCTGTGGGAGACGGTCTCGGTCCAGGGCCCGTTGGCCCGCGACGTCGGTGATCTCGCGATGCTGCTCGGCGTGCTCGCGGGGCCGGACCCGCGGGTGCCGACCGCCGACTCGACGCCGGGCGCCGTGTTCGCCGACCCCGCCCCGGTCGGGCTCCGCGGCCTGCGCGTGGCGTTGTCGGTCGATCTGGGCGGGGCCTTCGAGGTCGATCGCTCGGTCGCGGAGGTCGTCCGTGCGGCCGGGGTCGACCTCGCGGGTGCCGGCGCCCAGGTCGAGGAGGCGTGGCCCGAGCTCCCCGACGCCGAAGCCACGTTCCGCACGCTGCGCGCCTGGCTCATGGACTACACGCTCGGTGCCGTGCTCGACCGCCGTCCCGACGACGTCAAGGAGTCGCTCGCCGACAACATCCGTGCCGGGCGTCCCCTGACCGGGCGTGACGTCGCGGAGGCGTACGCGGGGCGCAGCGCCCTCGCCGAGCAGGCGCGCCGGTTCTTCGCCTCCTTCGACGTGCTCGCGATGCCGGTCAGCCAGGTGCCGCCTTTCCCGGCCGACCAGGAATACCCGACCGCGATCAACGGTCGGCCGCAGGACACCTATCTCGACTGGATGCGGTCGGCGTACCTCATCACCGTCACCGGCTGTCCCGCGATCAGCGTGCCGGCCGGATTCACGCCCGAGGGCCTGCCCGTCGGGCTGCAGCTCGTGGGTCCGGCGGGCTCGGAGCGCCGTCTGCTGGCGATCGCGCGGGCGTACGAGGAGCTCTCGGGCGCCGGCATCGGCGTGGGAGGCCCCCGGCCCGCGATTCGGTGAGGAGATCGGGGACTTCCGCAAAAGAAGCCCGACGTTCTCCGCACATCGTTGTCCACAGGTCGCGTGCGGCGTGGCCCGCGACGCCGTGGCGGACCCACCGTCAGGGCATGTACGCGATCCCGCAGTCACTCAGGTCCGCTCCGTTCACCGTCGGTCAGCTCCGCGCGTACGGCCTTCCTCGGCACGTCCTGGAGGGCCGACGATTCGTGCTGATGCACCCTCGCGTCTGGCGGTGGCACGAGCTCGACCCCACCGTCGTCGTACGGTCTCAGGCCGCGCTCCTCGCCGTTCCCGACTCGGTCGTCAGCCATCTCACCGCACTGCACCTGCGCGGGGTGCTGATCGGTGACGTGGACGGCCCCGTTCATCTGTCGACGAACCGTCAGCGCGAGTGCGTCGACCCCAGGATCACGCTCCATCGCAGGCGCGGGACGCTCGTGACCGAGGACCTGCAGGGCATCGCGACACTCGGCCCCGAGAGGACCTTCGTCGACGTCGCGTCGAGCGGCCTCGCGGAGCGCGACCTCGTCGCCGCCGGCGACTGGCTGGTGCACGCCGGGTGGACGACGGCTCCGCGGCTCCGAGAGTTCGTGGCAGCGTCACGACTCGACGGCGTCGTACGCGCGCGCCGAGCCGTCGACCTGGTCCGTACCGGTGTCGAGTCTCCACGCGAGACGTGGGTCAGGCTGTTGCTGGTCGGGTCCGGTCTCCCCGAGCCCGCGACGAACACGAACATCCATGACGAGTCGACGGGCCGCTTCATCGCGCGCGGCGACATGCCCTACATCGCGTACAAGGTGCTCGTCGAGTACGACGGCTGGCAGCACGAGCGCAGCGCCGCGCAACGTCGGCGCGACCACGAGCGCCTCGCCGCCCTCGCGACAGCTGGGTGGATCGTCGTCGTGATCGCGGCCGCCGACATCGCGGATCCGCTTCGAGCGGTCGCGCGCGTACGGGCTGCGCTGCTCTCGCGGGGATGGACCCCCGCGCCCGCCCCACGTCGGCGATTCGGTGAGGAGATCGGGAGTTCCCGCGCAAAAATCCCGATCTCCTCACCGAATCGCGAGGGGGAGGATCGCGAGGGGGGAGTACGGCGGTGCGGGCGTGCGGCTACTCGAAGTGACGGCGCGGGTTGTGCACCAGGATCGTCTCCAGGTCCGCCTGGCTGATCCCCTTGTCGAGCAGGGCCGGGATGACGTCCTCGCTGATGTGCCGGTAGTTCCACCGGGGCACGACCTGCTCCTTGGCACCCGCAGGGAACCAGTCGATGACGCACGATGCGTCATGAGCGATCACGACGTTGTCGACGAAGCCGCGGCGTACGAGCTCGACGACGGTGTCGACCCGGTCTTCGAACGGCAGCAGCAGGTCGAGTCCGAAACGGTCCATCCCGAGCAGCGAACCGGCCTCGGCCAGCCTGCTCAGGTAGTCGAGGTCCGTCGTGTCGCCGCAGTGCCCCAGGACCACCTTCGACAGGTCGACACCCTCCTCACCCAGCACGCGCTGGGCGACGAGACCCGACCCGGTGTGGGGGTTGGTGTGCACCGTGATCGGTGCGCCGGTCTGTACGTGCGCCTGACCCACCGCGCGCATCACGCGCTCGACGCCCGGCGTGAGCCCCTGGGCCTCGATCGCGCACTTGAGGAACGCCGCGCGGACTCCCGTGTCGGCGATCCCCTCCGTCAGGTCGCGGACGAAGAGCTCGGTCAACGGCTCCGGCACGTCGAAGAGCAGTCCCGGACCGGCGTAGTGGAACTGGAACGGGAGCTCGTTGTAGGTGTACAGCCCTGTCGCCACCACGATGTTGAGGTCGACCTGCTCCGCGATGCGCTGCACCCGCGGCACGTAGCGGCCCAGCCCGAGCACCGTCGGATCCATGATCGTGTCGATCCCGAGGCGCGCGAGCTCGGTCAGGTCGCGGACCGCGTCGGCCACCACCTGGTCCTCGTCCCAGTCGCCGGCGTAGTTCTGGCGATGCTCCTCGCCGACGATGACGATGTGCTCGTGGACGAGCGTACGACCGAGGTCGGCGCTGTCGACCGGCCCCGCGACCGTCTGCACCGTGCTCACGACGATGTCTCCGACGCCGCGGGCACTGACGCCGGGACGGCCTCCGTGCGCGCGGTCACCCCGATCGCGTTGAGCCACAACCGGGTGGAGATCGCCACGAGGTCGTCGAGGGAGGTCTCGTCACCGGCGACGAAGGTGTTGTACGCCATCCGCGTCACCATGGTCGCGAGAGAGCGCATGGCGAGCACCGGATCGAGCTCGGGGTCGGCGAGCCCGAGCGCCTGCAGCCGGCGGACGAGCACGGCGCTGCGCTCGGCGTACGCCCATCCCTGCCTCCGGCGCATCCCGCGGAAGTTCGCGTCGTGGCTCGCGACCTG
The DNA here is from genome assembly GCF_019550915.1 of Mumia sp. zg.B17. Classification (GTDB taxonomy): domain Bacteria; phylum Actinomycetota; class Actinomycetes; order Propionibacteriales; family Nocardioidaceae; genus Mumia. The sequence goes on along the minus strand of NZ_JAHWCI010000007.1, from coordinate 42,602 downwards.
CTCCATGAACAGCATGAGACGGGCGTTGGCGCGGTAGGTCTCGAAGAACGCCCGGTGGTTGGCCTCGACGAGCTCCGCCGGGTCGGTGATGCCGTCCTCTGGCGGGATGTGCGGGTGGAGGACATCCTTCTGTGCCTCGTAGAGGACGACCGAGAGGATCTCCTCCTTGCTCGCGAAGTAGGTGTAGAACGACCCGGTGGCACAGCCTGCGATCCGCGTGATCTCCGCGACGCGGGCGTCGCCGAAGCCGTCGCGCTCGAAGACCTCGCGCGCGGCAGCAAGCAGTGCTGCCCTCGTGCGGGCGCCGCGGGCGGTGGCGGGACTCACCGGCGGCGGTCCTGCGGCCCGGCGTCGGACGGCGTGGCGTTCTGCGGCGCGGCGTCGGACAGCGCGGCACGGTCGATGGCGCGCTTGAGAATCTTGCCCGACGGACCCTTCGGGAGCACATCGACGAACTGGAAGAGGCGTGGCACCTTGTACGCGCTCAGGCGCTCCTTGGCCCACGCCCGGAGCGCCTCGGGGTCGGGAACGGCGCCCTCCCGCAGCACGATGACGGCAGCCACCTCCTCGCCGTACGTCGGGTCGGCGACGCCCACGACCGCCGCCTCGACGACGTCGGGGTGCTCGTAGAGCACCTCTTCGACCTCGCTCGGATAGACGTTGTAGCCGCCGCGGATGACGAGGTCCTTCAGCCGGTCGACGATCCGCAGGTCACCGTCCTCGTCGAGGATGCCGAGGTCACCGGTACGCAGCCACCCGTCCTGAAGGACGGCGGCGGTCGCCTCGGGATTGTTCCAGTAGCCCTTCATCACGATCGGGCCGCGGATCCACACCTCCCCGACTTCGCCGGCCGGCACGGCGTTGCCGTCCAGGTCACGGACCTCGATCTCGACGTTGTGCACCGCGCGGCCGACCGCGCCGACCTTCGGCTCGGTGTCGAGCGGGGCGAAGGTCGCCCAGCCGCACGTCTCCGACAACCCGTAGCCCTCGCGGATCCGCGTGCCGAACCTCTCCTCGAACGCACGGATCACCTCGGCGGGCAGCGACGCACCCCCGGACGAGGCGAGCCGGAGGCGGGCGAAGTCCTCAGGCTTCGCGTCACCGGCAGCGTGCAGCATCGCGATCCACATCGTCGGCACGCCCGACACCACCGTCAGCTCGTCGTCGCGGATCATCTCGACGAACGTGCGCGGGTGGAAGGGGTGCAGCAGCGAGACCGGCGTGCCGAAGGAGAGCGCCAGGTGCATGACCATGATCTGCCCGAAGACGTGGAAGAGCGGGAGTGCGGTGCCGGATCGGTCCTCGTCGCTGAACTCGATGACGTGCTCGGCCGCGTCGACGATCGCGGCGATGCCGGACACGGCGAGCTCCGCGCCCTTGGGCCGCCCCGTCGTGCCGGAGGTGTAGATGATGAGCGCCGTCGCATCGTCGGGCAGGTCGACCGGTGCGTCGAGCTGGTCTGAGGTGTCCCAGTCCTCGAGCGGCCCGATCCGCCAGAAGGGGAGTCCACGCTCGCCGGCGACGGCCTCGGCGGCCTCGGCGGTGTCCTGCCAGGCGACGACGAGACCGACGCCGGCGTCGTCGACGACGTAGCCCAGCTCGCGAGCCGGTGCCATCACGTTCATCGTGATGACGGTCGCACCCGCGGCGTGGAGGCCGTAGTAGGCGGCGACGAACTCCGGGATGGTCGGGGCGACGAGGAGGACGCGGTCGCCGGGGGAGATCCCGGCCTCGACGACGCGCTTCGCGAAGGCCGCCGCCGCGTCCCGCAGGGTCCCGAACGTGGTCTCGCGTCCTGCGGCCCGGACCGCCACCCGGTCGGGGCGGGCGCGTGCGTGCTCGAAGAGGGCGTCGGCGACGTTGGACACGGCTGCTCCTCCCGGAGGCGGGTGCGTTCTCGGGAACGTACCCGAATCGGGGTCCACCTACCAGCGGCGCCGGGACCGCTCAGACGTGCGCATCGAGGAAGGCCACAGTCCTCGCCAAGGACAGGTCGTGTCCTGCGCCGGACATGCGGTGACCCTGTCCCGGGTACCAGTGGACGTCGACCTCCTTGCCCGCCGCGCGCAGCGCGTCCACCGAGGCGGCGGTCCACGCCGGCGGACAGGTCCGGTCGGCGGTGCCGTGGTGGATCTGCACCGGCTCGGTGACCCGCTCGAAGAACCGGCGGGGCGAGAGGTCCTGCCAAGCGGCGGAGTCCTCGTCCGGCGGACCGTACGAGGCCTGCACCGCCGCGAGGCTCCAGGCACGCGTCGCTGCTGGGCGCGTCATGATCTCGACACCGTCGGGCGCTGACGAGCTCATCGGCGACAGCACGACGGCGGCCTTGACCAGCCCTGGCCGGCTGACAAGCACGTTGTACGTGATGCCACCGCCCATCGACCGTCCCACCAGTCCGATCCGGTCGGGGTCGACGGCGTCGAGCCGGGCGCGCCGCAGCGCCACGACCGCGTTGACGACGTCGACGGTGTAGCCGGTGCGCAGGGTGGCGTCGAGGTCGGAGTCGTGGTCGGAGCCTCCATGGTTGCGGTAGTCGGTGAACATCACGACGTAGCCGGCCCTCGCCAGTCGGTCCTGCACGTCGGTCATCGCGTGCCCGCTCCGGTACGTACGGGGGTTCTGGTAGCCGTGGGCGAGCACGGCCGCGGGCCGGTCGACCGCGTGGTGCGGGACGTGCAGGAGACCGGAGATCCGCAGCTCCTCAGACCGATAGCTCATGGCGTACGTGCGGGAGGCCGCTCGCGACCTCGGCGCCGGCGGCAGAGAGGGCTGCGTGGGGGGTGACCCCACACCCGGAGAGGAGGGCGACAACCGCCATGAGGGCAGCCAGCTGGGTACGGAGCACGGGACAATGATGGCGGGTCGCGCCGGCGGCCTGTCAGGTAGTGCCAAGGTTCCCCGGAGGGGTCAGGCGACCTTCGCCGTGGGGGTCTCGAGGTGGTTGCGTTGGAATCGAGGAGCAGGGCTCACCACGCGAGGAGAACCATGACGTCAGGCTCCCGTCCAGGACGGATCAACGCCACTCTCCGGATCGGGATCGACACCGGCGGGACGTTCACCGACGTGGTGGCCTTCGACGAGTCCACCGGTGAGCTCCTCACCACCAAGACTCCGTCGACGCCGACGGACCCGGCCGAGGGCTTCCTCGCCGGGATCGACAAGGTGCTGGCGCTGATCGACCCCGAGGGAGGGCCCGCTGCCGGCCGGGACACCGTGGCGGCGGTCGCCCACGGCACCACGGTCGCCACGAACCAGCTCCTCGAGGGCAAGGTCGGCCGACTCGGCTTCATCACCAACGCGGGGTACGAGGCGGTGCTCGAGATCGCTCGTCAGTCGGTCCCGGACGGCTACGGCAACTCCTACTTCTGGGTCAAGCCCGACCGCATCGTGCCGCGCGACCGGGTGAGAGGCGTGGCCGGTCGCCTGTCGTGGACCGGTGAGGAGATCCGTCCGTTCGACACCGACGGGGCCCGTGAGGTCGCACGGTGGTTCCGGGCGCGCGGGATCGACACGCTCGGCGTCTGCTTCCTGCACAGCTATGCCGACCCGGCGCACGAGGAGGCGATGCGGGCGGTGCTCGCCGAGGAGCACCCCGAGGCCGTGGTGTCGATCTCGTCGGACGTGCTCCGTGAGTACCGGGAGTACGAGCGGTCGATGACCACCCTGGTCGACGCCGCCGTCAAGCCGAAGGTGTCGGCGTACGTCCGCAGCATCGCCGGGCGTCTCGAGGAGCTCACCGAGGGTCTTCCGTTCTCCGTGATGAAGTCCAACGGCGGCGTGCTCTCGGCTGCGGAGGTCGTGCACCAGCCGATCACCACCGTGCTGTCGGGGCCGGCCGCGGGCGCGCTCGGGGCCGCGATGATCGCGTCGGTCGCGGGGTTCGACCGCGTCCTCACCTGCGACGGGGGCGGCACCTCGACCGACGTGTCGGTCGTCGTGGACGGGGAGCCCACCCTCACCACCGAGGGGACCGTGGGGGTCTACCCGAGCAAGATCCCGATGATCGACGTCGTCACCGTGGGTGCTGGAGGGGGGTCGATCGCGTGGCTGTCCCCAGAGCGCACCTTGAAGGTGGGGCCCCAGTCGGCCGGCGCCGATCCGGGTCCGCTCTGTTACAGCAAGGGGGGCTCCGACGTGACGATCACCGACGCGCACGTCGTCCTCGGCCGCATCCCGCCGCACCTGCTCGGGGGCGAGATCCCGCTCGACGTCGACGCCGCGCGCAAGGGTCTCGAGTCGCTCGCCGCCGCGCTCGGACTGTCCCTCGAGGAGGCCGCGACCGGAGTGCTGGAGATCTCCGCCTGGAACCAGGCCAACGCGTTGCGCCAGATCACGGTCAGGCGCGGGCTCGACGTCCGCGACTTCACCCTCACGACGTTCGGTGGCTCCGGCTCGCTCCTGCTGTGCCGGCTGATGGACGTCCTCGGGATCTCGACCGTGCTGGTTCCCCACAGCCCGGGCAACGTCTCGGCCTTCGGGCTGCTGACGGTCGACGTCAAGAACGACTACGTGCAGACCGCGGTCCGGCTGGCCTCCGAGCTCGACCCGGCCGAGGTGGAGCGGTTGTACGACGGGCTGGCCGCACGGGCGGCGGCTGCGCTGGAGACCGAGGGCTTCCCTCCCGAGGCCCAGCGCTTCGTCCGGACCGCCGACGTGCGCTACTTCGGGCAGGCGTTCGAGGTTCGCGTCCCCGTGCCCGGCGGTCCCGTGGACGCGGACGTCGTCTCCGCCGTGGCCGAGGCCTTCCACCGCGAGCACCGCTCGCTCTACGGCTACGACTTCGCCGGTGACGACACCCAGCAGGTCGAGTGGGTCAGCCTCCGGGTGTCGGGCATCGGGCCGATCCGGCGACCGGCGATTCGTCGGCACGAGGTCACCCGCATCGCGGCCGCGCCGACGACCGTGCGCAGGCCGGTGTGCTTCGACGCGCGCGCGGGGTACGTCGACGCGGCCGTCCTCGATCGTGCGTCCCTGTTGCCGGGGCACGAGGTCCACGGCCCCGCGGTCATCGAGGAGTACGGGTCGACGGTCCCGCTCCATCCCGGGTTCGTCGCGCGCGTCGATCCGTACCTCAACCTGGTCGTCACCCGAGCGGGGAGCCCCGCATGACCACCTCGCGTCCTGCACCCACCCAGTTCCCGTTCGGCATGCTCACCGACGACGCCGGCGGCTGCGCCGACCCGGTGCTCGTCGAGATCGTCCAGGGCAGCCTGGCGTCGATCGAGCACGAGGTGGAGACGGCGATCGCCCGGACGTCGCGCTCACCGATGATCCGCGACGCCCACGACTTCCGCGCCGGGATCCACGACAGGCTGCTGCGCAAGCTGACCGGTCGCTCGTACTCTGCCCTGGTCCACCCGGTGGCCCGCGACTTCCCGATCGACCAGATGAAGCCCGGCGACGTGTACTTCCACAACGACGTCTACCGGTCCGAGGGCGGTATCGGGCATCTTCCCGACCTGTGTGTCACCGTGCCCGTCTTCAGCGGCGTCGAGGGCGAGCAGCGGGTCGTCGGGTTCATCCAGGCCTTCGGGCACCATGACGACATCGGCGGAGCCGTCCCCGGCTCGATGCCGAGCGCGGCGACGAGCGTGTACGAGGAGGGACTGATGGTCCCGCCCATCAAGCTCTGGGACGCGGGCGTCCCGAACCGTGCCGCGCTGACCATCATGACCCGCAACTCCCGCATGCCGGAGTCGCTCGCCGCAGACCTCGACGCCGAGTGCGCTGCCTGCCTCATGGGCGCACGTCGCCTGGGAGAGCTGTTCGACCGCTACGGCGTGGACGCCGTCGAGTCGTGCTTCGACGCGATCATCGACCGCACCACCGACACCTACCGGCGGGAGATCTTGGCGAAGATCCCGGTGGGCACGTGGGTCTGGGAGGACTACGCCGAGCATGACGGGGTCGACGAGCCGCAGCTCCACACGCAGCGCATCACGCTCACCCGTACCGGTGCGGACGATCCCGGTGGCGAGCGGGTCGTCCTCGACTTCGCCGGCACGTCACCGCAGGCGAAGGGACCGATCAACCACTGCGGCGACTACTCCGACGGCGTCTTCCTCAAGAAGTGGCTCGCACCGATCCTGCGCAACCTCGCCGACACCCCCGAACGCATGGCCGAGCTGGACGTCAACGAGGGTGTCGTGCCCCTGATCGAGATGCGGTTCCCACCCAAGGGCACGCTGATCACACCTGAGTTCCCGGCGCCGACCAACGCTCGTACCTTCGTCATCCTGCGTCTGCTCGGGGTCCTCGCAGGAGTGCTTGCCAAGGCCGTGGACGGGCGGATGCCCGCCGACCAGGAGACGATCCGCTACACCGGCGTGTACGGGACGGACCTCGTCGGTCGCCCGTACCTCATGCGCGAGGTCCTCGGTGGCGGCTCGGGCGGCCGCTACTACGCCGACGGCGAAGACACGATCCACGTGGTGCCCGACTCGCGGAACCTGCCGACCGAGTTCACCGAGTCGCGGTTCCCGTTCGTCGTCGAGTCGCTCTCGCTGGCGGTGGACTCGGGTGGGCCCGGGACGTTCCGCGGCGGGCTCGGCTACGAGAAGCACCTGCGGATGCTCGCCGACGCCCACTTCATGTCGATCGCCGACCGCTCGATCCTCGCGTGCTGGGGGGTCAACGGTGGGCTGGCCGGGCGTCCGTTCGAGGTGGTGGTGGACCCCGGTGGGCGGCACGAGCGGCTCGTCGACGCGCTCGCCGACGCCGAGCCGGTGCGCGCGGGGGAGACCGTCCGCATCCGGACGACCGGCGGCGGGGGCTGGGGTGACCCGCTCGACCGCGACCCCGCTCTCGTCGTCCGCGACGTCGTGTGGGCCAAGGTCTCGCGGCGCGCCGCCGAGGAGGACTACGCCGTGGTTCTCACCGGCGACGGGGACGACCTCGGCGTCGACGAGGAGGCGACAGTGGCGCTGCGCGCCGCTCGCCGTTCGGACCGGCCGAGCGAGGTGTTCTTCGACCGCGGTCCCGGCTACGCCCGGCTCGCCGACGGTGCGGCCTTCGCCGCCGTCGACGTCGTGCGAGTGCCACAATGAGCGCCCGCGCATCCTCGCGGCGGTTGGTCAGTCGCCGTCGTCGAGCGCGAACTTCAGCTTCGCGACACCGTTCTCGAGGCTGACGACGCGGACCGTCATCGAGTACTCCTTGTTGCTGCCGTTGGGGTCGGACAGGGTGCAGTCCATCGTCGCGCCGGCACGCGACTCCAGGTCGTCGGGGCAGTCGACGACCGGCGCGAGCCCGATCTGCTTGCCCATCTCCTCCGACGCCTTCTCCTCCACGGACTTCTCGGACATGGGCGCATGCCCGCAGCCGGCGAGGAGCGTCAGCGCGAGGGGCACCAGCACGAGAGTGCGGCGTCGTGGCATGCGCACAGGGTAATCTGCGGTGTCCCGGCGAGGAGAACGGGTCCCGCCCTGCTGGTCAAGGTGTGACGGGCCGACGCCGCCGCGTTGGCGATCTTCGCCAGTGCCGACACCGACATACGCCCCTAGATTCGTCGCATGCGCCTCGTCATCGCCCTCGGCGGCAACGCCATGACCGCGCCAGACGGGTCTGTCGGTCCCGAGGACCAGCGCACGGCGATCCTCGAGTCCATGCGCAGCGTCGCCGACCTCGTCGAGGCGGGGCACGAGATCGTCCTGACCCACGGCAACGGCCCTCAGGTGGGCAACCTGCTGCTCAAGAACGAGATGGCCGCCAACGTTGTGCCCCCCGTCCCGCTGGACTGGTGCGTCGCGCAGACCCAGGCGACGATCGGCCGGCTGATCCTCGACACCCTCGACGAGGAGCTCGGACGTCGTGGCCACCACGCGCGCAGCGCCGTTCTGGTGTCGCGCACCCTGGTAGACCGCGATGACCCCGGTTTCCTCGTGCCGACCAAGCCGATCGGCCGCTACGCCAGCGGGGCGGAGGCCGCGGCCATGCGGGCGCACGGCCAGCGGTGGGTCGAGGTCCCGGGTCGCGGCTGGCGCCGGGTCGTCGCCTCGCCAGAGCCGCGGGCGGTCCTCGAGATCCCCGCCGTGCGCACCCTGCTGGCCGACGGGTTCGTCGTCGTCTGCGCCGGCGGCGGTGGCATCCCGACCGTGCACACGTCGGGCTCGTACGTCGGGGTGGAGGCGGTCATCGACAAGGACCTCACTGCGGCGCTCCTGGCCGAGCGGATCGAGGCCGACGGCCTCGTGATCGGGACGAACGTCGACGCGGCCGTCCTCGGCTTCGGCACACCGCAGGCCGAGCCCATCGGAGCGATCAGCGTCTCGGAGATCCGGAGGCTCGCGGCGACCGGCGCCTTCGCGGCCGGATCGATGGGGCCGAAGGTCGAGGCGGTGGCGCGGTTCGCGTCGCACACGGGCCGTACCGGCGTCATCACCTCCCTGCCCCGCATCGGCGAGGCCGTCGCTGGGCGCACCGGCACCCGCGTGAGCCCCGACCCGCTGACCGTCCAGGCCCCGCAGCCGACCGGCTGAGCCGTCGCGACGCCGCCCCGACCACCGACGTACCCCAACCGAGAGGAACGCCATGCCAGCAGCGATCGAAGTCCGCAAGGTCCCGATCCACTCCGTCGCCGACGCCAGCGAGCTCGAGAAGCTGATCGCGGACAACGTGATCGAGGCCGACCGCGTCATCGCGATCATCGGCAAGACCGAGGGCAACGGCGGCGTCAACGACTACACGCGGATCATCGCCGACCGGGCGTTCCGAGAAGTCCTCGTCGCCCAGGGCTCGCGCTCCGCGGCGGAGGTCAAGGAGATCCCCATCGTCTGGTCCGGCGGCACCGACGGGGTCATCAGCCCGCACGCGACGATCTTCGCTACGCTGCCCGACGGTTCGGTCGAGGCGAGCGAGGAGCCCCGGCTCAGCGTCGGCTTCGCGATGAGCGACGTGCTGCTGCCCGAGGAGATCGGGCGCACCGCGATGATCGAGAAGGTCGCTGCCGCGGTGACGGTCGCCGTCGAGCGTGCAGGCATCACCGACGCCGCCGACGTGCACTACGTCCAGACCAAGACACCGCTGCTCACGATCGACACCATCCGCGACGCCACGTCGCGCGGAGAGTCGGTGTGGACCGAGGACACGCTCGCGTCGATGGACCTCTCGAACGGCACGACGGCGCTCGGCGTCGCGGTCGCGCTCGGTGAGATCGAGATGCCGACCGACGCGGACGTCCTCAAGGACCGTCGGCTCTTCTCGTCGGTGGCCTCCTGCTCCTCAGGAGTCGAGCTCGACCGTGCCCAGGTCGTGGTGGTGGGCAACGTGCGCGGGATCGGTGGCCGCTACCGGATCGGTCACGCGGTCATGGACGACGCGCTCGACGCGGACGGCATCTGGGACGCGATCCGCTCGGCCGGGCTGGACCTGCCGGAGCGCCCGCGGACGAGCGACCTCGACGACCGGCTCGTCAACGTCTTCCTCAAGTGCGAGGCGAGCCAGGACGGCATGGTGCGCGGTCGTCGCAACGCGATGCTCGACGACTCCGACGTCCACTGGCACCGTCAGATCAAGGCCGCGGTCGGTGGCGTCACCGCCGCGGTGACCGGTGACCCTGCCGTGTTCGTCTCCGTCTCGGCGGCGCACCAGGGTCCGGACGGTGGCGGGCCGGTCGCGGCCATCGTCGACGCGGGCTGAGGGCGTCAGAGGCCGGGGCGCTCCCACGCCCGCAGCAGGAACGCCGCCGTCGCCTCCGGTGCGTCCGCGGCGGGGGAGTGCCCCGTGCCGGAGATGACCACGACGTCGGTGCCGAGGCGCGCGGCCATCGCGTCCTGGGCCGAGTGCGGCCACGCATCGTCGTCGGCGCCGCGGCCGACGGCGACCGGCACCTCGGTCGCCGCGAGTGCGTCGACCTGGTCCGGAGCGTCGAGCAGGCACGCGGCGATCGCGCAGAGCGACTCGGGGGAGCTGGCCACGAACCGAGTCCGCTGGAAGTCGCGCACGCCGGGCGCGGCGTCGGGGTCGGTCTCCTGGCTCTCGAACACCGCCTCCAGGCCGAGGGCGGGGACGGCGACGAGGAAGGACTCCAGCCTCCGCGTGGACCCCTCGGGGTCGTTCGCGAGCCCCCTCACGACGGGATGCCTGAACCCTGCCGGACCCGAGCAGAGCAGAGTCAGGCTCCGCCAGGCCGACGCGTCGTCGAGCACGGCGTGCTGGGCGACCAGACCCCCGAACGAGTGGCCGACGAGGTGCGAGCGCCCGTGCGGCGCCAGGGCCTCCTGGACGGCGAGCGCGTCGGCGGCGAACCCCCACAGCGAGTAGTCGTCGTCCGGGTCGCCCGCCGTCTCGTACTGACCGCGCTGGTCGTACGCCGTCGCGTGCCAGCCTGCCGCGGCGAGCGCGGGGAGGATGGCCGAGAAGTCTTCTTTGCTTCCGGTGAACCCGGGCGCGAGGAGCACGTGTCCCCGTCTCGACGTGCCGGGCGGGACGCGGGCGTCGAGCGCGGCGAACGCCCCTCGAGGCGTCTCGATGACCCGCGAGCTCACGACCTGGGCCGCGACCTGGGCGTCGGCCACGGTCATTCGGCGAGCTTCCGGCCCCGTTTGGCGACCGCGGCGACCAGACCGGCCGGCGCGTAGCGGGCGATCGCGCCCAGCACCTTGTAGCGCACGGTCGGGATGGAGAGCGGCCTGCCCTTGGCGAGGTCGGCGAGGGCCCCCTGCACCTGCTGCTCCGCACTGGTCCACATCCAGCGGGGGACGTCGCTCGGGTCGACGCCCATGCGCTGGTGGAACTCGGTACGGACGAAGCCGGGGCACAGCGCGGTCGTCACGACGCCCTCGCGGGCGTACTGGATGTTCATCCACTGGCTCAGGTTGACGATCCACGCCTTGTGCGCGGAGTAGGTGCCACGCGGTGTGAACGCGGCGATGCTCGCGACGTTGAGGATCTGCCCGGAACCGCGCGGACGCATCACCTCCAGCGCCGCGGCCATCAGGTCCATCGGTGCCTTCACCATCAGGTCGAGCTGGGCGTCCTCGTCGGCCACGTCGGTGTCTCCGAAGAACTTCCCGATCGACGAGCCCGCGTTGTTGACGAGGAGGTCGATGCGGTGCTCGCGGACGGCCTCGGCGACGCGGGCCGCCCCTTCGCGGGTGGCCAGGTCAGCAGGCACGACGTAGACGGTGCGGCCGACTAGGCGGAGCTCACCAGCCAGCCGGTCGAGGCGTGCCTCGTCCCGCGCCACGAGCACGAGATCGTCCCCGCGACGCGCGAGCTCGCGGGCGAACGCGAGCCCGATCCCTGATGTGGCGCCCGTCACGAGTGCGAGAGACATGGGCAGATCTTCGCAGATCGTGGCGAGGCGCGGCGGCGAACCCTGGCTACGGGTCGGTGCGCCGTTCGCGGAGGATCTCGCCCCTCCGTCGACGCGGACCTCGGTGGCCCGTACGCTGACCAGCGTGACCGTGCGCCGTGATCGTTCCGTGACATCCTCGGGGCGTCACAGCGCACGAAGGCGGCCGCGGAGGCACTGGCCGCGCTGGACGGCCGCCATCCTGGCGGGCGGCATGGCGGCGACGGTGTTCGCGCTTCACGAGGACCTCGTTCCAGAGATCGGGATCGACGCGTTGGTGAAGCCTGCCGGAGCGGCCCCCGTCGGTGGGTTCGACGCCGCAGGACCAGCGGTCTACCCGCCCGCTGCGCCCTCGGTCGGTGACGCGCAGGTCGCCCCGCCGGCAGCCCCCGTCCAGGGTCCCGTCCAGGGTCCCGTCCAGGGTCCGACGGTCCCGCCGTCGGTGTCCCCGTCGTCTCAGACGACGCCGACCCCCGGCGCCACCGCCACGTCGGCGCGCGCCTCGCAGGCGCCGCTCCCGGCACGGTCGGGGAAGGGACGGCGGATCGTCTTCTCGATGAGCGAGCAACGGGTCTGGCTCGTCCGCAAGGACGGTCGGACCGCACGGACGTATGAGGTCTCCGGCAGCAAGCTCGACAACCTCGGCCCCGGCAGGTACGAGGTCTACTCGCGGTCGAGACACGCCACGTCGTACGACCTGGGCAGCACCATGGAGTACTTCGTGCGCTTCACACGCGGCGTCAACGCGCCGATCGGGTTCCACACCATCCCGGTCGACGGCGACGGCAGACCGGTGCAGACGCGCAAGCAGCTCGGGACGCCTCTCTCGTCCGGGTGCGTGCGGCAGCATCGTCCGGACGCGATCGCTCTGTGGGAGTTCGCTCCGGTCGGGACGGTCGTGGTCGTCGTCGCGTGAGCCGCCCTTCGGGTCGCCGCGCGAACGCCGTACGAGCCGCCCTTCGGGTCGCCGCACGAACGACGAAGCACCCACCGCACAGGTGCGGTGGGTGCTCGGTACGTCAGGTCGCCGGCGAGTGCGTCAGGCGTCAGCGGCGGGTGCACCGGCGCTCTCGGCGCCGTCGGTCCGACCCTCGCCGCCGTCTCCCGACGGGCGACGACGACGGCGCCGGCGTCGGGGGGTGGCCTCACCGGACGGCGAGTCGTCGCCCGCTGGCGGAGCGCTCGGGGCTCCGGTCGTGGCCGTCACGGCCGTCGTCGTGCTCTCGCCCGACTCGGTGACAGGCTCGCCGCCGCGGGTACGGCGCCGGTTGCGGTTGCGACGGGGACGGTCGCTGGCGCCGCCCTCTGCGCCACCGTCACGCTCGGAGCCGCGTGCTCCCGAACCCGATCGAGAGCCCGAGCCCGAGCGAGGGCGGTCGGCCTTCGGGGCCGGCGCTGACGGCGGCACGATGCGTCCGGTGACGTCGCTCGGGATGCCGAGGTCGTGGAAGAAGTGCTCCGACGTCGAGTACGTCTCCAGCGGCTCGTCGAACGGGAGCCCGAGGTCGCGGTTGATGGTCTTCCACCGCGCGATGTCGGCCCAGTCGACGAACGTGACCGCGTTGCCGCTCTTGCCGGCGCGCCCGGTCCGGCCGATCCGGTGGACGTAGGTGTTGGAGTCCTCCGGGCAGCTGTAGTTGATGACGTGCGTGACGTCGGCGACGTCGATGCCTCGCGCGGCGACGTCGGTCGCGACCAGCGCGTCGACCTTGCCCTCACGGAACTTCTTCATCGCCTTCTCGCGCGCCACCTGCGCCATATCACCGTGCAGAGGGGCGGCGTTGAAGCCGCGCTCGGCCAGGTCGTCGGCGAGGCGCTGCGCCGCACGCTTGGTGCGGGTGAACACGACCGCGCGACCGAAGTCCTTGGCCTGCATGATGCGGGCCACCATCTCGGGCTTGTCGAGGTCGTGGGCCTGGAAAACGAACTGCGCCGTCGCCGGCACCATCGAGGAGTCGGTGCTGGACTCCGCGCGGATGTTGACCGGGTGACGCATGTGCGTGCGGGCGAGCGCCACGATCGCACCCGGCATGGTCGCCGAGAAGAGCATCGTCTGGCGCAGCTCGGGCGTGCGCGAGATCAGGGCCTCGACGTCGGGGAGGAACCCGAGGTCGAGCATCTCGTCGGCCTCGTCGAGGACGAGCGCCTTGACGTGGGACAGGTCGAGCGAGCGACGCTTGGCCAGGTCGAGAAGACGCCCCGGCGTGCCGATGACGATCTCGACACCCCGCTCGAGAGCCTCGAGCTGCGGCTCGTACGGGACGCCGCCGTAGACGGTCAGCACCCGCGTGCCGCGCTTGACCGAGGCGGCAGAGACGTCGGCGGAGACCTGGAGCGCGAGCTCACGGGTCGGCGCGATGATGAGCGCCTGCGGCTTGCCAGGGGCGCTGAGCATCTCGAACTCGGGGTCGTGCGGTGCGATGGCCCGCTGCACGACGGGGATGCCGAAGGCGAGGGTCTTGCCCGTACCGGTACGGGCCTGTCCGATCAGGTCGTTCCCCAGCAGTGCGATGGGGAGCGTCATCTCCTGGATCGGGAATGCGTCGGTGATGCCCTGGGTCTCCAGGGCATCGGCGATCTCCGGGAGAACGCCCAGGTCTTTGAACGTAGTCAGGGGTCTTCTCGATTTCTTGTCGATCGTGCCGCGCGTCTTTGGCGGCCTGGTCTCCTGAGGTCGTGGCGGCGGAGCGTCGACGTTCGACGCGCTGCTCGGCGGCGACCGCGCGGCCCGGCGACAGAAGGTCCGAGGGACCGTGATCCATGCCTGGGCATTACCACTCTATCCCCAGCGCCTGACGGCACGGGCGCGGCTCGACGTACCGGCGATGGCTACTCTTCGATCATGGCCGACTCGACGACCCCCTCCGAGACCTCCGCAGCGTTCGACGACCCGATCTATCGCGAGGGTGTGGTCGAGCTGCTCGGCGTCATCGCGTACGGGGAGCTGTCGGCCTTCGAGCGGCTGGCCGAGGACGCCACGCTGGCGCCGACGCTGCGCGACAAGGCCGAGCTTGCCCAGATGGCCAACGTCGAGCTCGGTCACTTCCTGGGGCTGCGCGACCGGCTGGCCGCGCTGGGCGTCGACCCGTACGAGGCGATGACGCCGTTCGAGGAGACCTTCACCCGTTTCCATGCCAAGACCGCCCCCTCCGACTGGTTCGAAGGGCTCGTGAAGGCGTACGTCGGCGACGGGCTGGCCGCCGACTTCTATCGGGAGATCGCCGCCTACCTGGATGTCGACACGCGCGCGCTCGTCCTCAACAGCCTGGCTGGCACCGGCGACTCCGACTTCGTGGTGGCACGGGTGCGAGAGGCGATCGCGGCCGACCCGTCGATCTCGGGACGGTTGGCGCTGTGGGGACGCCGACTGATGGGCGAGGCGCTGAGCCAGGCGCAGCTGGTGGCCGCGGAGCACGACGGGCTCACGGCCGTGCTGGTCGGTGCCTACGACCGCGGCAACGGGATGGACCTGGCCGCGATCGGGCGGATGTTCGCGCGGATGACGGAGAACCACGCCGCGCGGATGGCCGAGCTCGGGCTGGACTCCTGAGCCCGGCCCCCACGGGGCGTGCGTGTCGTGCGGGTGGTGCCGGTCAGGCTCAGGACTCGCCGAAGCCGACGCGCCGGCCGGACTCCCCGGAGAACTCGAGATAGCTGACCTTCTCGACCGGGACGACCACGCTGCGTCCGCGGTCGTCGCTCAGTGCGAGGAGCCCGTCGCCCGAGCCTGCGTCCTTGAACGCCTGCAGGATCGCTTCCTTGGTCTCCGTGGTCTCGAGCGACAGCTCGCGGGGGCTGTGCTGCACGCCGATCCGTACGTCCACGTCATGGCCTCTCTTCTGTGTCACGGGCACCTCCACGGACGGGAGGCAGGTTCACGCTATCTCGCGGTGCGCAGCGAGAGCACGGGCGTCTGCTGCCCGCGTACGGCGCCGCTCAGCGACCGTCGGGCTCGTCGGTGCGGGGGAACCCGCCGATGCCGCGCCACGACAGCGCGCTCACCATGGCGACGGCCTCCTCCTTGGACAGCGCCGAGCCCTGGTCGAGCCAGTAGCGCGCCCCGACGTGCGCCATCCCGACGAGGCTGACCGCGAGCAGCTCCGACGCAACCGCCGGGAGCCCGGTGTCGTCGTGGATGACCGCGGCGACGGCCTCGGCTGTCTCGGTGTTGACGCGGTCGACGCGGCGGCGCACCTCGGGCTCGTTGGTGACGTCGGACTCGAAGACGAGCCGGAACGCGGCCTGGTCGCTCGCGACGTAGCTGTAGAAGACGTCGATGGTCGCCTGGACACGGGCCTTGTTGTCCTCGGTCGAGGCGAGCGCGTCGCGCACGGACTCGACGACCGTGTCGCACGCGGAGTCGAGAAGGGCGAGGTAGAGCTCGAGCTTGCCCGGGAAGTGCTGGTACAGGACCGGCTTGCTGACCCCTGCACGCTCGGCGATGTCGTCCATGGCGGCGGCGTGGTAGCCGTTGTCGACGAAGACCTCGCGAGCCGCCTCGAGGAGCTGGGCCCGCCGGGCGCTGCGAGGGAGGCGTCCGCCGCGCGGGCGTGGAGCGGTCGTGGTGTCGGTCACGTGCCCGATCGTATCCCGCTAGGTCGTCTTGCCGAGTTGAGGCGCGGACAAGCGGGACGTACCGGACGGTCTCGCGACCCCGCCGACCGTGTCCGGAGCGTAAGACGGGTGTCCGGTCTCCGGGACGTGCCGGGCATGATGGAGGAGGGCCGGAGAGCCGCGGGAACACCGCGCCACCGCATGGTGTTGACGACATCAGCGGGTCTCCTGGACCCGATGAGAGCAACGCACCCGACCGAGGAGACCTCGTGGCACTAGCACCCCTGGTCGAGCCCGCCGACGAGCTGACCGTCGACGAGGTTCGCCGCTACAGCCGGCATCTGATCATCCCCGACGTCGGGATGGCCGGCCAGAAGAGGCTCAAGAACGCGAAGGTCCTGGTGATCGGTGCCGGGGGTCTCGGCAGCCCCGCGCTGCTGTACCTCGCGGCGGCCGGTGTCGGCACGCTCGGCATCATCGACTTCGACACCGTCGACGAGTCCAACCTGCAGCGTCAGGTGATCCACGGCCAGAGTGACATCGGCAAGTCCAAGGCCCTCTCGGCCAAGGAGTCGGTCGCCGAGATCAACCCGTACGTGAACGTGATCCTCCACGAGGAGCGCCTCGACGTCGACAACGTGCTGGACATCTTCTCCGGCTACGACCTGATCCTCGACGGCACCGACAACTTCGCGACCCGTTACCTCGTCAACGACGCGGCCGTGATCCTGGGCAAGCCGTACGTGTGGGGCTCGATCTACCGCTTCGAGGGCCAGGTCTCGGTGTTCTGGGCCCAGGAGGGTCCTCAGTACCGCGACCTCTACCCCGAGCCGCCGCCGCCGGGCATGGTCCCGTCCTGCGCCGAGGGTGGCGTGCTCGGCGTGCTGTGCGCGTCGATCGGCTCGGTCATGGTCAACGAGGCCATCAAGCTGATCACCGGGATCGGTGACCCGCTGGTCGGCCGGCTGCTGGTGTTCGACGCGCTGGAGATGCGTTGGACCGAGCTCAAGGTCCGCCGCGACCCCAACGCGGAGCCGCCGACGGAGCTGCTCGAGGACTACGAGGCGTTCTGCGGGGTGCTCTCGGACGACGCCGCGGAGGCCGCGGCCGACTCGACGATCTCCGTGACGACGCTGGCGAGCTGGCTCAAGGAGCGCGAGGAGGGTTCGCGCGACTTCGTCCTGGTGGACGTGCGCGAGCCCAACGAGTACGAGATCAACAAGATCCCCGGCTCGATCCTCGTCCCGAAGGGCGAGTTCCTCGCAGGCAACGCGCTCGGACAGCTGCCTCAGGACAAGCAGGTGGTCCTCCAGTGCAAGTCGGGCGCTCGCTCGGCAGAGGTGCTGGCGATCGTCAAGGGCGCCGGCCTCGAGGACGCCGTCCACGTCGGTGGTGGCGTCGTCGCCTGGGTGAACCAGATCGACCCCTCGCAGCCCTCGTACTGACCCTCCCGTTTGAGGTGCTCGCACCTCGTCGCGCACGATCCCACCCCGAATTCGGGGTGGGATCGTCGCGTTTCCGGTGTGAGCACCTCAAACGAGTCCGCTCTAAGCGGTGTGGACCACCGAGCGGACGCCGTGCACGCTGTGGATTCGGCACGCACGCCGGACACCTGATCCGCCACGGTCGGGTGATGCACCCTGACGCTCTGGTCGCGCTCGAGATGCTCGCGGCAGCCCGCGGTGGCTACTTCCTGCGCTCTGACGTCCGCGACATCGGGCTCGACACGACCTCGCTCGGGTCTCTCTGCAGGTCCGGGGTGATCCGCCGCATCCGCCACGGCACGTACGTCTTCGCGGAGCACGACGACGAACTCGGTGCTGACGAGCAGTACGCCGTGCGGTGCCTGGCGATCGCCGACAAGCTCGCGCCGGACGCGGTCCTGTGCGGCGTGTCGTCCGCAGCGGTCCACGGGCTTCCACTCGTCGGCATCGACCGCACGTGGGTGGACGTCGTTCGCCTCGACGACCTCACGGGGCGCCGTCGGGCGGGCGTCGACCACCGGGTGTTCCCGGTGAGCGAGCCGGATCTCGTCCAGGTCAGGGGGCGGACCGTGACGTCACCGGCACGCGCCATCTGGGAGGCGGGGGTCAAGGCCCCCGCACGAAGCGCGCTCGTGCTCATGGACGACGCCCTCCACCACGGCACGGTGACACGAGACGAGCTCAAGGCGACCGGCGAGGCATTCGCCTCGTGGAAGGGCGCCCAAGGCCCGCGTCTCGCGCTGGAGCTCGCCGACGGCCGCGCCGAGTCTCCCGGAGAGTCGGTCACGCGATGGATGTTCCATGCGTGCCGCTTGCCGATGCCTGATCTCCAGTACGTCGTCCGCGATGACGACGGCACGTTCCTCGGACGATCCGACTTCGCCTGGCTCGAGCACGGGATGCTCGGGGAGTTCGACGGCAAGATCAAGTACGGTCGCGGGTTCGTCCCCGGCAAGTCGCCGGACGACGTCGTCACCGACGAGCGGACGCGCGAGAGGGCGATGTGCGGTCGTCGCCACGGGATGCTGCGCTTCCTCTGGGACGAGGTCTGGAGCCCGACCCGCGGGAACATCGCGAGGATCCGTGACGAGCTCGAGTGGGGCCGCCGCCGTTACCTGTGACGTTGGCCGCCTCCCTCGCCTCGCGTTCCCGCCGCGTTTGAGGTGCTCACACCCGAACGACGACGATCGCACCCGCAATACGGGGTGGGACCGCGGCACTTGCGGTGCGAGCACCTCAAACGCACCCGGCGCCGGCCGTGAGATCGTGGGCCCGTGAGCGAGGATGCCCCGGACCCCGACGCGTACGTCGAGGCGGTCCTGCGCATCGCCGAGCAGGTGCCTTCTGGCCACGTGGTGTCGTACGGCCAGGTGGCCGAGGCCGTGGGCCGCGGTGGCCCGCGGCAGGTCGGCCGCGTGATGGCGACGTACGGGGCAGCCGTGGCGTGGTGGCGTGTGGTCCGCGCCGACGGCACGCTCCCTGAGCCGCTTCGTGGACGTGCCCGTGAGCACTACCTCGAGGAGGGCACGCCGTTGCGGAGCCGGCTGGACCGGGACCTGCGCGTCGACATCCGCGCCGCCTCGTACGAGGTCCACGGATCTGTCGGACCGCTCTGATCGAATGGACCTATGACGGACCACCCCCGGCGACCGGCGTACGCGCTGGTCCCCCCGCCTGCCGGACGAGCGCCCGCGCCCGTGCTCGACCCCCACCAGCAGGCGGTCGTCGACCACGAGGGAGGCCCTCTCCTCGTGCTGGCCGGCCCGGGGACAGGCAAGACGACCACGCTCGTGGAGACGGTGGTCGACCGCATCGAGCGGCGCGGGCTCCGGCCCGAGCAGGCGCTGGTGCTGACGTTCAGCCGCAAGGCCGCCGAGGAGCTCCGTCACCGCATCGCCACCCGCCTCGACCGGACGGTCGCGACGCCGCTCGCGACCACGTTCCACTCGTTCTGCTACGGCCTGGTGCGGGAGTTCCAGGACCCCAAGAGCTACTCCGAGCCGCTCCAGCTGCTGTCGGCGTCGGAGTCCGACACCCGCATCCGCGAGCTGGTCCTCGGCGGGCTGGACGACCGGACGGTCCCGTGGCCGACGCGGCTCGGCCCCGCCCTGCGGACGCGGGGCTTCGCCGTGGAGCTCGAGCGGCTGATGACCCGCACCCGTGCCCTCGGCCTCGATCCGGTCGACCTGGCCGCGGCCGGTGCGGTGGCCGGACGCGCCGACTGGGATGCCGCAGCACGGTTCTTCGAGGACTACCTCGACGTCCTCGACGCCCAGAACCTCATCGACTACGCCGAGCTGGTCCACCGAGCCGGCCTCGTCGTCGCCGACCCCGAGCACCAGCCGGCGCTGCGTGAGCGGTTCCCCTTCGTCATCGTCGACGAGTACCAAGACACCGACCCCGCTCAGGTCGCCCTCCTGCAGGCTCTGGCGGGGGACGGGCGCGACCTGGTCGTCGTCGGTGATCCGGACCAGTCGATCTACGCGTTCCGCGGAGCAGAGGTCTCGGCGATCCTCGGCTTCGCCGACGCCTTCCGGACCCGTGAGGGTGCCCCCGCGGCCGTGTGTTCCCTGCGACGCACCCGGCGGTTCGGCCCGCGCATCCTCGCCGCCTCGCGTGAGGTCGCCCGGCGCATCCCCCTCGGGCCCCTCGCGGTGCAGGCGCGCGCATTTCGAGACCCGGAGCCGAGCCCGGTCGGCGAGGGCGACGAGGTGTGGGTGCGGACGTTCGCCGACTCCGCCTCCGAGGCCGAGCACCTCGCGCTGATGCTGCGACGCGCGCACCTCGAGGAGGGTCTGGACTGGGATGACATGGCGGTGCTCGTCCGCTCCGGCGCCGCGATGCCTCGCCTCCAGCGGGCACTCCAGGCCGCGGGGGTCCCTGTCGAGGTGGCCGGTGCGGAGGTTCCGCTGCGCACGGAGCCCGCCGTGGCCGCCCTGCTCGCGGCGTTGCACCTCGCGGTCGCGCTCGCCGAGCAACGTCAGCCCGATCCCGAGAGCGTCGAGCGGTTTCTCACTGGTCCGCTCGGCGACCTCGACGCGGCCGAGCTGCGCATCCTCTGCCAGGAGCTCCGACGACGCGACGCGTACGCCGAGGACGGTGAGCGTCAGCTCCCGCGCAGCTCGCGCACGCTGCTCGTGGAGCTGCTCTTGGAGCCGCTGAGCCTTGCCCCACTGGTCGACGACGGCGGGCACGGGAGCCGTGCCGGTGACGTCGCGCGGCGCGCCTACCGCGCCTGCGCGCTCGTCTCCGAAGCCGCTCGCCTCGTCGCGGACCACGCGTCGCCCGAGCACGTGCTGTGGACCTTGTGGCGCGGGACCGGGTGGGAGGGTCGCCTGCTCGCGTCGATCGAGGGCAGGAGCCGTCCCCTCGCCGAGGAGATCGTGGCCGACCACGCCGACGCGTCCGCGGCCGCACACCGTGACCTCGATGCCGTGGTCGCCCTGTTCGCGCTGGCGGCTCGGGCCGAGGAGAGCCAGCGTCGTCGGCGCGTCGCTGCCTTCCTCGACGAGATCGCGCGCCACGAGGTTCCGGTCGACACGTTGGCCGAGCGCGGCCAGCGCGGGTCAGCCGTACGCCTGCTCACCGCGCACCGCTCCAAAGGCCTCGAGTGGGACCTGGTCGTCGTCGCCGGCGTCCAGGAGGGCACGTGGCCCGACGTCCGTCACCGCGGCACGCTGCTGGGCGCCGAACGCCTCGCAGAAGAGGCCGGTGGTGGTTCGCTCCGTCTCCCGCCGACCGCGGCGGAGCTGGTCGCGGAGGAGCGGCGCCTGTTCTACGTCGCGGTGACGCGTGCACGTCGGCGGCTGGTCGTCACGACGGTCCAGAGCTCCGATCCCGAGGGAGACCAGCCGTCGCCCTTCGTCGCCGACGTGGCGAGGCACGCCACCCACGTCTCCAGCGGCCCGGAGCGACGCCCCCGCCGTGGGCTCTCCCTCCGAGGGGTGATCGCCGAGCTGCGCGAGCTGGCCCAGCACGGCGCGACCGAGAGTGTCCGCGACGCAGCGGCACAGCGGCTCGCTACCCTCGCCGCGACGCGGTTGCCCGCGGCCGCGCCGGCCGACCCCGACACCTGGTGGGGCCTGCGCGAGGTCACCCGGTCGGAGCAGCCGGTCCGGACCCTCGACGAGCCGGTGCGCCTGTCTGGCAGCTCGCTCGACGCCATCACCTCGTGCTCGCTGTCGTGGTTCCTCACGCACGAGGCCAAGGGCGAGGCCGTGAGCTCGACGGCTCAGGGCTTCGGACTCCTGGTGCACGCCTTGGCCGCAGACGTCGTCCAGGGCGGCTCCGCGGCTGATCCCGCGGCCCTCGACGCCGCCCTCGACGTGGTGTGGGACCGTCTAGCCTACGCCGCACCCTGGGTGGCCCGGCGTGAGCGCGACGAGGCCCGGGCGGCGATCGGTCGGTTCGCGCAGTGGCACGCGGAGCAGGAGCAGGCGGCGCGACGACGTCCGCTCGCCGCCGAGCACGCCTTCGAGGTGCGGCTGCCGGTCGCCGGCGAGGAGGTGGTTCTCCGCGGATCGATGGACCGCGTCGAGGTCGACGTCGACGGGCTCGTGCACGTGGTCGACTTCAAGACGGGCAAGCGCGCTCCCACCGGCAGCGAGATCACCGAGCACGCGCAGCTCGGCGTCTACCAGCTCGCGGTCGAGCACGGGGCCGCCGACCCGTTGCTCCGGCGCCGTGCGCGCAGCGGCGGGGCGGAGCTCGTCCACCTGCGGCTGCCCGAGTCGGCCAAACGTGCGACCGCTCCCAAGGTCCAGCCCCAGGACGCGCCGCGCGAGGAGGACGCCTTCTTCGCCTACGCCCTCCTCGAGGATGCGGTGCGCACCATCCGGACGGAGCAGTGGGTCGCGACACCCAGCCCCAAGGCCTGCCAGTTCTGCCAGTTCGCGCGGATGTGCCCCGCCAAGCCGGAGGGTGCGTCGGTCCTCGATGCCGTGGCCCCAGCACCCGCTGCCGAGGAGGAGGCCTCATGACGGCAACCGCCGTGGAGGTCCCGCAGCTGATCCACGACGCCGACCACCTCCGTGCGCTCCTCGGCATCCCGTTCTCCACCGAGCAGATGGCCGCCATCCAGGCGCCGACCGACCGCCCGAGCGCGATCATCGCCGGTGCCGGCTCGGGCAAGACGACGGTCATGGCCGCCCGCGTGGTGTGGCTGGTGGGGCACGAGGGCGTCCTCCCGGGATCGGTCCTCGGACTCACCTTCACCAACAAGGCCGCCTCCGAGCTCGCGCACCGCGTCCGGCAGGCGCTGGAGACGCTGGCGCGCGAGGCCGGGGTGCCCGACCTGCTCGAGCGCTACGGCACGCCGACCGTCTCGACCTACCACGCGTACGCCGGCACGCTGATCACCGAGTACGGGCTGCTGCTCGGCTACGAGCCCGACCTGCGGATCACCACCGACGCGTCCCGGTTCCAGCGGGCGTTCCGGGCCATCGCCTCCTATCCGGGTTCGCTCGCCCACGCGACGACCTCGATGCCCGACCTGATCGGCCACGTCCTGGGGCTCGACGGGCAGATGGCCGAGCACCTGGTCTCACCCGACGACGTCCGCCGCTGTGACGCAGAGATACGGGTCGACGTCGAGCGAGCGACGGTCGAGATGCGCAAGGTCAGGCTCCACGACGACCTCGCCGACACCACCCGCCGCCGCGACGAGCTCGTGACGCTCGTCGAGCGCTACCGAGCAGCCAAGGCGGAGGACGGCGTCGTCGACTTCTCCGATCAGATGGAGCGCGGCGCACGGCTCGCGGTCGAGTGCCCGGAGGTGTCGCAGTCGCAGCGCGAGCGGTTCTCGGTGGTGCTGCTCGACGAATACCAGGACACCTCGGTCGCCCAGCGCGACATGCTTCGAGGGCTCTTCTCCGGTGAGCCCGGAGACGGGCTCGGCCACTGCGTCACCGCGGTGGGCGATCCGTGCCAGGGCATCTACGGGTGGCGCGGGGCCGCCGCGAGCAACCTGACCGCGTTCCTCGACGACTTCCCGGCCGACCCCGACCGGATCGGGGCGAGCCGGCAGCGCGATGCCGGCCGCGGCGGCCTCTTCCACCTGCGGGTCAACCGGCGCAGCAGGGCCGAGATCCTCGACGTGGCCAACCGTGTCGCCGCCCCGTACTACCACGTCACCGAAGTCGTCCGACCCCTCGTCGCCGCCGAGGGCACCGAGGGCGGCACCGTGCGCGCCGCGCTCCACGAGACCGTGGCCGACGAGATCGCCTGGATGGTCGACGAGGTGGTCGCGGCGCACGAGGGGGCTGGACAGCCGCAGACCCCGTGGTCGGAGATCGCGATCCTCGTCCGGACTCGTAGCGAGATCCCCACCATCGTCGCCGCCCTGCGTGCGCGGGGGGTCCCCGTCGAGGTCGTCGGGCTGTCGGGGCTGCTGGCTCAGCCCGAGGTCACCGACGTGCTCTCCGTGCTGCGGGTGCTTGCCGACCAGACGGCCAACGCCGCACTGCTGCGGCTCCTCACCGGGCCTCGGTGGCGCATCGGGCCACGCGACCTCGCGCTGCTGGGGCGCCGCGCCAAGCAGCTCGTAGGCCCCGTCCGCGAGGTCGCCACCACGTCGTTGGAGGAGGAGCTCGAGCGCTCTGTGCGCGGCATCGATCCCACCGAGATCGTGTCGTTGGCCGATGCGGTCGAGAGTCCCGACGACGAACGCCAGCGCCTCCCGTACTCCTCGGAGGCTCGCGCCCGTCTCGCCGAGGTGGCGCGACTCCTGCGTGGGCTCCGGCGACGTGCGAGCGGCTCGCCCGCCGACACTGCGCGGCTGGCGGTCGCGGCTCTCGGCATCGACGTCGAGCTGGCCTCCACGCCCGGGACGGCCGCCCGTGTCGCTCAGGACAACGTCACCCGCCTGCTCGACGTCATCGCCGACGTGGTCGCCACCGACCCTTCCGCCGGGCTGTCGGCAGTGCTCGCCTACCTCGACGCCGAGGAGACCTACAACGACGGCCTCGAGGTTGCCTCCCCGACGGACTCCGACGCGGTCAAGCTGCTCACGGTTCACACGGCCAAAGGGCTCGAGTGGGACGTCGTCCTCGTCCCCTTCCTCACTGCAGACACCTTCCCCTCGACCCGATCGAGGCCGGCCTGGCCGACCGTGGCGCACGCCTTGCCGCACGACCTTCGTGGGGACGGTGCCGAGCTCCCGGTCATGGCCGAGCTGAGCCGCGCCGGCGACAAGGAGTTCCGGGCAGCGATGCGAGCCGAGGCGGAGATGGAGGAGGTACGCCTCGGCTACGTCGCCTTCACCCGCGCGCGTCGCCTCCTGATCACGAGCGCGAGTCGCTGGAGCCGGACCCGCAAGGCGCCGTCAGAGCCCAGTCCGTTCCTCGAGACCGTCGCGACCTGGCTGCGCGGCCGGGGTGACGACGCCGAGCTGTGGACCCCGGAGCCGGATCAGGGCGCCGACAACCCGCTCCGTGGCCGGGTGGAGGCGGTGGCCTGGCCGGTCGAGCCCGACGAGGACGACCTCGTACGCCGGCGAGAGGCGGCCGCGCGGGTGCGGACCTACGTCGCCTCCCCGCCGGCGCCTGTCGACCTTCCTGACCCCGTCGACCCCGTCGAGGCGGCTGAGCTCGCCCGCCTGACCGAGCTCGACGGCGAGATCGAGCGGCTGCTCGCCGAGGCGCGCGAGGCCCGTGGCGACGTCGTCCAGGTGCCGCTCCCGTCGCAGATGTCCACCACGTCGTTGATGGCGATGCGCAAAGATCCCGACGCGTTCGCGCGGAGCCTGGCGCGACCGCTGCCCCGTCCGCCTGCGCCGGCAGCCCGGTTCGGCACTCGGTTCCACGCGTGGGTCGAGGCGCACTTCGGTCAGCAGACCCTGATCGGTGACGACGAGCTCCCTGGTCGGGACGAGACCGACATCGAGGACGAGATCGAGCTCGGGGACCTGATCCGTTCTTTCGAGTCGGGGCCGATGGGGGACCGCGTCCCCTACGCGATCGAGGAGCCGTTCACCCTGAGGCTCGGCGGGCAGATCGTCAGCGGGCGGATCGACGCGGTCTACCGGACGGAGGACGGCTTCGAGGTCGTCGACTGGAAGACCAACCGGGCGGCGACGGCCGACCCGCTCCAGCTGGCGGTCTACCGGCTCGCGTGGGCGGAGAAGCACGGTGTGGCGCTCGACCAGGTGACGGCCTCGTTCCACTACGTACGCCTCGGCGAGACCGTCTCGTACGCAGACCTCCCTGACCGGGTCGCGCTCGAGCATCTCGTCCATCCTGGCGACACGTAGGCTCGAGGGGTGACCGACCACCTGACGTTCGCCGACGGCGCCTACAACCGGCACTCGGAGAGACGGGTCGACGACGGGTTCATGGACACGCTGTGGTCCGACCCCAAGACCAAGGTGCTCCTGGTCGGAGGTGAGCACGTCTCTGCCGACGACAACACGCTGGTGTGGCGCAGCGCCGCCGAGGTGCCCGAGGGCGACCGTCTCTATCTGGGGACCGTCGACGGGACGGAGCACGCGGCCGTCATGCTCGAACGCGTCCCCCCGCCCGCCCGCGCGCTTCGGTCGCTGGCCACCGAGCTCGGCACTGCCCAGGCACGGCTCGCGGTGCACGCGGTCGGGGTCGCGCAGTGGCACCGGACCCATCCCCGCTGCTCGCGCTGCGGCGCGGCGACGGACGTCCGCGAGGGCGGCCACGTCCGCCGGTGCCCGCAGTGCGGTGCAACGCACTTCCCGCGCACGGACCCCGCGGTCATCATGCTCATCACCGACGACGCCGACCGCGCGCTGCTCGGCCGTCGCCCCGAGTGGCCAGAGGGTCGCTACTCCACGCTCGCCGGCTTCGTCGAGCCCGGCGAGTCGCTCGAGGACGCGGTCCGACGCGAGACGCTCGAGGAGACCGACATCGAGGTGGGAGAGGTCTCGTACGCGGCGAGCCAGCCGTGGCCCTTCCCGTCGAGCCTGATGCTCGGGTTCTTCGGCCGTGCCCGGACCACCGAGGTCACCGTCGACGGCACGGAGACCACGGACGCGCGGTGGTTCAGCCGCGAGGACGTCCGGCGGCTGACACTCTCCGGAGAGCTCGTCCTGCCCGGGGGAGTCTCCATCTCGCGTTGGCTGATCGAGCGCTGGTACGGCGCGCCCCTGACCGGCTCCTGGGGCTGACAGCCGCCGGTCAGGCGTCGATGGTCGCGAGCTGGGCCTTGACCTGGGCCACCGACGGGTTCGTCAGTGCGCTCCCGTCGGCGAAGACCAGGGTCGGGACGGTCTGGTTGCCGCCGTTGGCCTGGGCGACCACCAGGGCAGCGTCCTCGTCCTGCTCGATGTCGACCTCCTCGAACGCGATGCCCTCCCGCTCGAGCTGGCCCTTGAGCCGCTTGCAGTAGCCGCACCAGGGCGTCGAGTACATCGTGAACGTGGCCGACATGTGTGTCCTTCTCTCCGATTACGCTGGGGGGTGGCAGCGTTCGCCGGGTCTGAGACCGGCGCTCGCCACCAAGTTTATGGCGCCTACGCGCCCGCCCCAATCGCACGACCACCCCCGAGGAGATCCGTGCCGTCCGCCGACAGCCTGCTCGACGCCCTTGACCCCGAGCAGCGCGAGGTCGCTCTCGCTCTGCGCGGACCGGTGTGCGTGATCGCCGGCGCTGGGACGGGCAAGACGCGAGCGATCACGCACCGCATCGCCTACGGGGCGACGACAGGGGTCTACAAGACGACCGAGGTGCTGGCGGTGACCTTCACGGCGCGTGCCGCGGGGGAGATGCGCGGTCGCCTGCGACAGCTCGGCGCGGAGGGCGTCCAGGCACGGACGTTCCACGCGGCGGCACTGCGCCAGATCGGCTACTTCTGGCCCCGGCTGTACGGCAACGGGCTTCCCCAGCTGATCGCGTCCAAGATCCCGCTCGTCGCCGAGGCCGCCAGACGGTGCCGTGTGCAGACCGACTCGGCGCTGCTGCGCGATCTCGCCGCGGAGATCGAGTGGGCCAAGGTGTCCAACGTCCGCCCCGACGACTACCCCCGGCTCGCCCCGCTGGCGCACCGCGGCCTCGACGCCGTCGACGACGCGACGGTCGCGCACGTGATGGCGGCCTATGAGGAGGTCAAGCGCGACCGCGGCCGCATGGACATGGAGGACGTGCTTCTCTGCACGGTCTCGATGCTGGCCGAGCACGAGAGAGTGGCCGCCGAGATCCGCCGCCAGTACCGCTGGCTGGTCGTCGACGAGTACCAGGACGTCAACCCGTTGCAGGCCGCGCTCCTCGAGCAGTGGCTCGGCGGGCGGCACGACATCTGCGTCGTCGGCGACCCCCTGCAGACGATCTACTCCTTCGCGGGTGCCTCCCCGAAGCACCTCAACGAGTTCTCGAAGCACCATCCCGGCACCCAGCGCATCGAGCTCGTGCGCAACTACCGCTCGACACCCCAGGTCGTCGCGGCTGCCAACGCCGTGTTCAGCCGTGGACGGCGCGACGGCGTGGTCCTCAGAGCGCAGCGCGAGCCCGGTCCCGCCGTGACCTACACGTCCTACTCCGACGAGGTCGCCGAGGCCGAGTCGGTCGCGGCGCAGATCCTCCAGCTCCGAGAGGGCGGCACGTCGCTGCGCGACATGGCGATCCTCTTCCGGACCAACGCGCAGTCCGAGGCCTACGAAGAGGCGCTCGCCGCGCGCAACCTTGCCTACGTCGTGCGTGGTGTCGAGAGGTTCTTCGACCGTGCGGAGGTGCGTCAGGCGGTCACCCTGCTGCGCGGGCAGGCTCGCGGCGGCGATGCGGGGGAGGAGGGCCTCGTGTCCGACGTGCGCACCGTGCTCGCCACGATGGGCTACACCGAGTCCGCCCCGACGACAGCCGGCGCCCAGCGCGACAGGTGGGAGTCGCTGCATGCCGTGGTCTCGATGGCGGCCGACCTGCAGGCGGCGCGACCCGACGCCGACCTCACCGCTCTCGTCGACGACCTCGATCGACGGGCGAAGCACGCCCACGCCCCGATCGCCGAGGGCGTCACGCTGACGACGCTCCATGCGGCCAAGGGCCTCGAGTGGGACGCGGTGTTCCTGGTCGGGATGCAGGAGGGCACCGTCCCGATCGCCTATGCCACCGACGACGCCGGTGTGGAGGAGGAGCGACGGCTCTTCTACGTGGGGGTGACGCGTGCCCGCGACCGGCTGGAGATCTCCTGGTCTCTGGCACGCAACCCCGGGGGACGCGGAAACCGACGCCCGAGCCGGTTCCTCGACGGCCTGCGGCCGGCCGACGCGGAGCCGGTCGTGGGGGCCGGACGAAGCCGCCGCACACGCAAGGAGCGTTCGATCGCCCGCTGCCGCAGCTGCGACGCGGTCCTCACCACCGGCGCCGAGCGCAAGCTCGGGCGCTGTCTCGACTGCCCGTCCTCCTACGACGAGGACCTCTTCGAACGCCTCCGCGGGTGGCGCAGCGAGCAGGCGTCGGCTCAGAAGGTCCCCGCCTACGTGGTGTTCACCGACGCGACGCTGACGGCGATCGCCGAGGCGAGGCCCCGGGAGGAGACCGATCTCCTCAAGGTCCCCGGAGTCGGTCGCGCCAAGCTCGAGAAGTACGGCGCCGACGTCCTGGCACTCTGCGAGGCGTGACGGCCGCGGAATAAATTATCGAAAACTTGGCAATAATTGGTTTGCGCCTTGTCGCAAGGGCGCCATAGAGTCTTGCTTCGTCAGCCCGATCGACCTGAGAGAGGAGCGTGCATCGTCATGGGCAGCATCAAGAACCTCGGCGGCGCCGACGTCTGTGACGTCGCTGCCGTTGCGACGCGCACGCGATACCTCGGGTGGCTCATGCCGTCCTTCGTCGCCGCGTCGCCGAATGCCGACATCCACCAGTCCTTGGGATCTGCTCGCCGGAGTCCTGACTCGACCTAACCGTCGATCAGACGCCACACAGGCCGCGGAACCCACACCAGGGATCCGCGGCCTTCCTGTCGTTCCCGACAGAGACCGTGTTGCCCACCACCAGCAACCATCTCTCATTCTCAGGAGAAACCATGACGACCGCCGTGCTCGAGCACGAGGTGCAGCACACGTCGATCCCGTGTCGTACCCGCGACCCCGAGCTCTGGTTCGCCGAGACACCGATGGGTGTCGAGGACGCAAAAGCACTCTGCCTCGAGTGCCCGATCCGCCGCGAGTGCCTGGCAGGGGCGCTCGAGCGCGGGGAGCCGTGGGGGGTGTGGGGTGGCGAGCTCTTCTTGAAGGGCACCGTCATCCCCCGCAAGCGGCCGCGGGGACGCCCTCGCAAGGACGCCGTCGCCTGACGGAGTCACCATGCCGAAGGAGAGCCCCGATGATCGAACGCCTCGTACGCGTTGCGTACGGCGTGCGCAGCCGGATCGCCCGGATGCTGTAGCTGCCAGACCACGGAGACGGGCAGCATCCCACCGGATGCTGCCCGTCCCTCGTGTCGGGCGAGGTCAGTCGGCGAAGCCGGGGAGGCTCTCCTCGAGGATCCCGCGGAAGGGCGCCGTGGCATCGAGCTGGCTGAGAATGGCCAGGCCGCCGCTCCAGACCCGGTGGATCAGCAGGTATGACGGCGGCAGGTTGATCTTCATCGCGGTCCCGAGCCCTTCTCGCGCGGGCCGCGACACCCGCTGGGCCTGCTCGCGCATCCACTCACGGCTGAACGTGAAGACCTCGTGGCGTGCAGGCTCGACGAACGGCTCGAGGTAGGACCGGATGATCTCCTCGTCGATGCGCACCCCGGGCTTGATGAACCCCTCCTCACGGAGTCCGTCCACCACGGTCGCGTAGTCGTCGTCGACCGCAGCGCGCAGCAGACGTCCGATCACCGGCGGGAGACCGCCGGGGACGCGAGCGACCGCGCCGTAGTCCACGACCCCGAGTCGTCCGTCGTCGAGGATCCGGTAGTTGCCGGGGTGCGGGTCGGCGTGCAGCATGCCGACCCTTCTCGGCCCGGCGAAGAGGAAGCGCGCGAAGAGCTCGCCGTAGTGGTCGCGCTCGCTCGGCAGGCCGTCGGAGATGATCTGGGCGAGCGACGCCTTGGACTCCATCCAGGTCGTGACGAGGATGGTCTCGGTGTGCGCCACGACGTCGGGGACGACGATCTGCGGGTCGTCGGCGAAGGCTGCGGCGAACGCACGTTGCGCCTCTGCCTCGAGGCCGTAGTCGAGCTCTTCGCGGACCCGTTCGGCCAGTTCCTCCGCGAGCGGTTTGACGTCGATGGAGGGGAACGCGACGGCGAAGAGACGGCTCAGCCGACCGATCTGGCGCAGGTCCGACCGCATCGCCGCCGCGGCACCGGGGTATTGCACCTTGACCGCGACCTCGCGGCCGTCGAACCAACGGCCACGGTGGACCTGACCGATGGAGGCCGCGGCAGCCGGTGTGTCGTCGAGCTCGACCAGCTGCTCACGCCACCTCGGCCCCAGCTCGCCGGCGAAGATCCTGTGCACCGTCTTGACGGGCATCGGCGGGGCGTCGTCCTGGAGCCGGACGAACGCCTCACGGTACGGCTCCATGAGCTCCGGCGGGACCGCCGCCTCGTACACGCTCATCGCCTGGCCGAACTTCATCGCGCCGCCCTTGAGCTCACCGAGAACGGCGAAGATCTGCTCGGCGGTGCGGAGCTGCACCTCGGTGAGAACCGCGTTGGCAGGGGCGCCGACCAGGCGGCGTCCCATGCCGAAGGTGGTGCGGCCGGCGAAGCCGATCGGCAGCGAGGCGAGCTTGACCGCTCGCGAGAACGACCCGTGGGGGACGGCCGAGCCGCGGCCGTCGTCGTCGGGCGTGTCTGGACCGTCGGTCATGCTGTCATTCTGACACCCCGCGCCACACGCACGCGGGGATCGAACCCGTCGCCCGAGGTGAGGATCTGGCACGGACAGTCGGGCTGCAGCGCGACGGCGGTGACCGCGCCGGCCTGGACTCCCGGTCCGAGGACCTGGACCGCGCCCTCGGCAGCCGACGGTCGTCCGTCGCAGAAGGCCAGGACCAGACCCGCCAGGTGCACGGCGACCCCATATCCGGTGAGCGTGTCGAGCGCGTGCGGGTGGGTCGCCGGGGCCTGGGCGATCGGTCGGGCGAGCTGCTCCAGGACGAACGGCCAGGTCGGCTCGTAGCCGGCACGGTCGACGTCGTCGCACCGGACGCAGGGCGTCAACCCCGGGCGTACGAGCGGGCCGACGCGCACGCGATCGGCCTCGCAGACCACGGGCAGATGAGCCACGCCCTCCCCGGTGAGGACGTCGAAGGCCTCACGCGGGCTCGGTCCCGCCGACATCACCACGACGAGAGCGGGAGCACCCTGGGCGCCGATCGTGCCGACGAGGTCGGCGCCGGCCTCGCCGAGGATCTGGCCCAGTCGACGAGCGAGATCCTCGGTCAGGCGGTCACCGACGATCTCGACGGGCGCCGCCGAGCGTGCGCGCAACCTGTCGGCCACCTGCTCGCGCGACTCCCCGCACGCTGCGAGAGCCCTGGCCTCACCCATCAGGGCGGCCCCGCCGACGTCGTCCCAGGTGCGGGCATCGAGCAGGGCCCCGGCCTCGAGCAGCGAGGCGGCTGCTTGCGCGACGACGGCCCGGGGCAGCTGGGAGGTCGCGGCGATCGTGTCGAGGTCGCGCGTGCCGTCGGCGCCCCGGAGGACGGCCGCGACGCCCTGGCGATCAGCGACGACGAGGGCGGCGCCGGCCACGGTGCCGATCTGGAGCGCTCTGGCACTGCGGCGCACGACGCTCGTGCCGGGTCGCAGGAGGGGCTTCATCGGGGGCTCCTCGGGCAGGTGGAAAGAGGGGGTCGATCCACCTTGCCCGAGGAACGGTGCGCAGCGAGGGCGTCGTCCACACGCGGACGGCCGTCCACAGGTCGCCGCACGAGTCGGTCCCGGCCAGTCGTCCGCCTGCCTTCCCCTAGCCGACGCCCGGCCTGACCAGCACCGACCCATCGACGCTACGGGCGACCCGCGCACCCGGCAACTCCATGCCGCGTGTCGTTGTCCACCCCTGTGGAAAAACCTGGGGATAGTCTGTGGGAACCGCCGGGTGTCGCTGTGGAAAGTGTGGGAGAACCGGTGCACAAGCCGGGGACAGGGGGGCCTCTCTGAGGCGGCTGAGGCCTGCTGACCTGCCCGGACGCCGGTCACAGCCTTGTGGACGCAGCATTCATCCTCCCCGTCGCGGCGCGTACCGTGATCCCATGCCCGCCGCCCTCGACCGTGCTTCCACTCCCGGCGCCCCCGACCGGCCCCATGTCGAGATCCGCCGCAGCGCCCGTCGGCGCAAGTCCGTGCAGGCCTATCGCGACGGCTCCCGCATCGTGATCCTCATGCCGGCCGGCCTCTCGCACGCCGAGGAGCAGCGGTGGGTCGACACGATGGTCGCCAAGGTCGAGCGACGCGACCGGCGCGTCCACCGCGACGACGCCGCGCTGCATGCGCGCGCGGACGCGCTGAGTGCCCGATACCTGGGCGGCGCCGCCTGCCCGACGAGCGTGCGGTGGGTCGACAACCAGCGGCGGCGATGGGGCTCCTGCACACCGGAGGACGGCACCATCCGGTTGTCTAGCCGACTGCACGGCTTCCCGGAGTGGGTCGTCGACTACGTCCTCGTCCACGAGCTGGCCCACCTGCTGGTGCCGCACCACGGGCCCGAGTTCTGGGAGCACGTCGACCGCTATCCCCGCACGGAGCGTGCCCGCGGGTTCCTCGAGGGTGTCGTCGCAGGAGCTGGTTGGAAGGACGTGCCCGAGATCTGACCAGATCACGTCACGTTCTGACGAGGCGTTCGCGGGATGGTCGCGCGACGATGAGCAGGTCCCGATGCGCTCGCCCCGAGGAGTGTCCATGACCCCGACGCCGTCCCCCGAGCAACCAGCCCGGCAACCAGCTCAGACCACCGGAGGGCGGACACCGGCCGCGCTCCGCCGCCGTACGGTGCTCAGCGGGTCAGCCGCGGCCGCGGCCCTGGCCGCAGCCGGGTACGCCGCGCCGTCTGCTGCCGCCCACGGCCGGCGGCCCGGACACGGGCGTGACACCGCCACCTTCACCGTGCTCGGCACGACCGACCTCCACGGCAACGTCTTCAACTGGGACTACTTCAAGAACGCCGAATACACCGACTCCGCGCAGAACGACATCGGCCTCGCCAAGATCTCGACGCTGGTCGACGCGATGCGACAGCACCACAGCTCACCGTGCCCGCTGCTCATCGACGCCGGCGACACGATCCAGGGGACGTCCCTGGCCTACTACTACGCCAGGATCGAGCCGATCGGCCGGCGTGTGGTCCACCCGATGGCGCGCGCGATGAATGTGATCGGCTACGACGCCGCCGCGCTCGGCAACCACGAGTTCAACTACGGTCTCCCTCTCCTGCGCACGTTCGAACGACAGTGCGACTTCCCTCTGCTCGGTGCCAACGCGCAGGACGCGGCGACCGGGCTCCCGGTCTTCCCGCCGTTCGTCATCAAGCGGGTCCGCGTCGGACGCCACACCGTCCGGGTCGGCATCCTCGGTCTGACCAACCCCGGCATCGCGATCTGGGACAAGGCCAACGTGGAGGGACGGTTGGTCTTCCCCGGGCTGGTCGAGGTGGCGAAGCACTGGGTTCCCAGGATGCGCCGAGCGGGTGCCGACGTGGTGATCGTCTCCGCGCACTCCGGAGCCGACACCTCGTCCTCGTACGGTGACGCGCTCCCGTGGCCGGAGAACGCCTCGACCCTCCTCGCGCAGGAGGTGCCCGGCATCGACGCGATCCTCGTCGGGCACGCTCATGTGGAGATCGCGCAACGGACCGTGACGAACACGCAGACCGGCAGGGAGGTCGTCCTCACCGAGCCGCTGCGTTGGGGGATGCGTCTGTCGGCGATCGACGTGACGGTCAGGCGTCGGCGCCGCGGCCCCGGCTACGAGGTCGTCGGCGTCACGTCGCAGGTCCTCAACGCCAACACGGTCGACGAGGACCCTCGGATCGTGAGGCTGCTCCAGGCCGACCACGACAAGGTCATCACGTACGTCAACTCCGTCATCGGTTCGGCGCTGACGTCGATGTCGGCGGCGACGGCGCCGTGGGAGGACACCGCGGCGATCGACTTCATCAACTACGTGCAGGCGGACGCGGTCAAGAAGGCGATCGCAGGCACGCCCGAGGCAGCTCTGCCGGTGCTCAGCATCGCCGCGCCGTTCAACCGTGCAGCCGCGATCCCGGCGGGGGAGGTCTCGGTGCGCGACGTGGCCGGCCTCTACATCTACGACAACACGCTGCTCGGCATCGTCCTGACAGGCGCTGAGGTTCATGCCTATCTCGAGTTCTCGGCACGCTACTTCAAGCCCGTGACGGCCCCCGGCCCGGTGCCGTCGAGCGCGGTCACCAATGCCGTCACCGACACGGCACCCAACGGCACGCCCGATTACAACTACGACATCATGGGCGGCCTCGACGCCCCGCTCACGTACGACGTCGACCTCTCGCGACCCGTCGGGTCGCGCATCGTCGGACTCGCGTACGACGGCACTCCCGTCAGCGACGACCAGCGGTTCGTCGTCGCGATCAACAACTACCGGCAGTCGGGGGGCGGCAACTTCCCGGGTGTCACGACAGCACCGGTCGTCTACAACGCCCAGGTCGAGATCCGGCAGCTGCTCATCGACTGGGTGAGTGAGGTCGGCGCCATCGATCCCGCGGTCTTCGCGTCGGTCGACTGGCGCCTGGTCTACGCGGGGACACCGATCACGGTCACGCCCTAGGAGGGGTGGGACCCAGGTCGGCCGCCCTCAGGCGTCTGCGTGCCGCGATCACCAGCGCGCGTACGGAGTCGTCGGTCTCAGGGAGCGCGTCCACGTCGAACCAGGCGAGATCGAGCGACTCCGCACTGATCGCCGGCACGGCGTCGACGGGCGCCGTGGCGAGCATCTGGACGTCGAGGTGCTCGGCATCGGCGCGACCACCGCACGAGAGCGTGTGGCGGTCGAGCCGCAGCGGCACCGGATCGACCCGCAGCGAAGCGATGCCGGACTCCTCGGTGGCCTCGCGGAGAGCAGCAGCTCGCACGCTCGCGTCACCGTCCTCGCAGTGCCCCCCGGTCTGCAACCACCGCCGCAGACGACGGTGCAGTGTCAGCAGAACCCGCGTCCCGTCATCGGTGATGACGATCGCGCTCGCCGTCAGGTGCTGCGGGAGGCAGCTGCGCTCCATGGCGTCGGGATGGGACTGCAGGTGCGTCAGGTAGCTCGCACGCATCGCGGCCTGCTGGTCGTCGGGAGCAGCCCAGCCGGCGA
This sequence comes from Mumia sp. zg.B17, assembly GCF_019550915.1. Taxonomy (GTDB): domain Bacteria; phylum Actinomycetota; class Actinomycetes; order Propionibacteriales; family Nocardioidaceae; genus Mumia. The sequence goes on along the minus strand of NZ_JAHWCI010000007.1, from coordinate 7,043 downwards.
GGAGCTCGTACGCGTCGGCGTGCAGGCTCAACGGGCGGTGCCCGAGCTCGGACCCTCGCCCTCGCCCGTGTCGCCTTCGCTCGTGTCACCCTCGCTCGTGTCGCCCTTGCTCGTGTCGCCCTTGCTCGGATCCTCGGCACCGGGAGCCGAAGTAGCGCCGTCGCTGCCGCCCTCGAGCAGGTCGGCGAGAGCGGCGTCGAAGTCGGCGTCACCGCTGCCCTGGGCCGGGTCCTTCTCGTCGTAGGCGAAGCCGAGCGGATCGTCGAGGTCGGCGGCCGTGGGCATCAGGTCGGGGTGCGACCACACGGCGTCGCGTGCCTCGGCGCCCCGATGGTCGCGCAGCGCGGCCCAGAGCGCGGCGGCGTCGCGCAACCGGCGCGGACGGAGGTCGAGACCGACCAACGAGGCGAACGTCTGCTCGGCCGGGCCTCCGGCGGCACGGCGTCGCCGCATGGCCTCGCGCAGTGCCGGTGCGCTCGGCATCCGACCGTCGGTCGCCTGGGTGACGACCTCGTCGACCCACCCCTCGATGAACGCGAGCAGCGCCTCGAGCCGGTCGAGCACCGCCTGCTGCTGCGGGGTGCGCTCGGGCTCGAACAGTCCACCCTCGAGCGCCTCCTGGGCGGACGCGAGGTTGGTCGGGTCGAGACCGCGCATCTTCTCCTCGATCGAGGAGACGTCGATGCTCGTCCCGCGGCCGTACTCCTCGATCGTCGACAGCAGGCGCCCCCGCAGCCACGGCGCGTGGGCGAAGAGCCGCTGGTGCGCGCACTCGCGCAGGGCCACGTAGAGGAACACGTCGGTGTCGGTCTGGTCCAGACCCTCGCCGAACGCGCGGACGTTGGCGGGGAGAAGGGCGGACACACCCGACGGACCGAGGGGGAGGCCGACATCGGTGGTCGCGAGGACCTCGGTCGCGAGCGTCCCGATCGCCTGGCCGACCTGCGAGCCGAACATGGCGCCGCCGGCCTGGTTGAGGATGCCCACGAGCGGGCCGGCCATCGCCTTGGCCTCCTCGGGCAGGGCGTTCGACATCGCCGCGACCACATGCTCGGCGATCGGCTCCACCATCGCCCGCCAAGTGGGCATCGTCGACTCCACCCACTCCGACCGACTCCATGCAGCCGAGCGCATGGCGGCGGCGGGGATGTCGGTCGCGGTGTCCAGCCAGACCTCCGCGAGTCGCATCGCATCGTCCACAGCGGATGACTCGGTGCGCAGCGGCGACGGGTCGGGAGAGGCCGCCACCGTACGGCGGGCGACGTCGGTCGCGAGCTCCCAGTTGACCGCGCCGTCGTGCGGGGCGAACATGCGTTGCATCTGCTGCATCAGGAGGTTCATGTCGGGCATCTGCCCACCGCCGGTCCCGCCGAACATCTGCCCGAAGGGGCCGAAGAGGCCCTCCATCGGGGTGCCCGCGAACGGGTTGTCGCCAGACGGTGAGCCCGTGCCGCCCTGGGACGGGCCGGGCACCTTGCCGAAGCCGATGCCGTGGTCGGGCCCCTGGTCGCCCCCGCTGGAGGTGCCCTCCGGGTCGTCGGGCATGTCGTCAGGGGTGCGCTCGGGCTCATCAGGCATGGTTCCAACGTACCCGTGAGGCTCGAACCGCCCTAGTCTTGTTCGCCATGAGCGATGTGGTCCGTCTGGTCGACGTGCGTGACGAGCCCCTGGACATCTCCGAGGTGTACGAGGCGGTGGCCGACGCCGGCGCCGGCGCCGTCGTGCTCTTCGTCGGGGCGGTGCGCGACCACGACGGCGACAAGGGGGTCGAGGGCCTTGCGTACTCGGCGCACTCCCGGGTCCTCCCGGTGCTGCGCGCGATCGCCGAGGAGGTCTCGGGGGGCACCGGCGTACGGGGAGTTGCGGTGGTGCACCGCGTCGGCGACCTCGACATCGGCGACCTCGCGGTCGTGACAGCGGTGGCGGCACCCCACCGGCCGGCGGCGTACGAGGTCAGCCGTGCGCTGGTCGAGCGGCTGAAGGCCGAGGTGCCGATCTGGAAGCACCAGCTCTTCGAGGACGGGAGCGACGAGTGGGTGGGGAGTCCCTAGGTCCCGACTCGCTGCGCTCGCTCGACCGGGGTGCGGCCGAGCCGCCTAGACTGGTGGCGTGAAGATCCTGCTGTGGTTGGCGGTGCCTCTCGCCGTCACCGCGCTCGCGATGCTGTGGGCAGCGTGGTACGGGCGTCGGGGTGCGGACGCGTCGCACGGCGTCGATCGTTCGGCCCGCTCCTGGGGCCCCGGTGATCCCGCGTACGCGCGGTTCAGCGACGCCGTCCAGCGGCCGCTGCCGGCCGCGGTCCACGCCCGGCAGTCGCCCCAGCCGCCCAGCGGCGTCGTCGTCCGTCGTGCCAAGCCCGAGTCAGGCCGGTGAGCACGCCCCGATGAGCCGCCGGACCTCTACCCTGGCTTCGGCCGGGCTCCTCGTGCTGACCCTGGTCGCGGTCGCTCTGCTGCTCCCCGTCCCGTACGTGACGATGCGCCCCGGGCCGACCGTCGACGTGCTGGGCGACTACGACGGCAAACCGGTCCTGGAGATCGAGGACGCCAAGACCTACCCGACCGATGGTCAGATCCGCCTGACGACGGTGTCGGTGACGCGTGCCGACTCGCGCGTGAGCCTCCCGCAGGCGTTCATCGCCTACTTCAACCCCGAGGAGGCCGTGGTTCCGCGCGACCTCGTCTATCCGAAGGACCAGACCGCGGAGGAGTCGCGGCAGGAGAACGCCGCGCAGATGGCCAGCTCCAAGCTGACCTCCGAGGCTGCGGCGCTCACCCAGGCCGGGTACGACGTCGCGTCGGTCGTCGAGATCGCTGCGGTCTCCGAGGACGGCCCCTCGGCCGACGTCCTCAAGGTCGACGACGTGCTGGTCAGCGTCGACGGTCAGAAGGTGACCGGCACCGACCAGGCGGTCAAGCTCGTGTCGTCCGCGCGGCCCGGCGCCGTCATCACTCTCGGCATCCGGCGCGACGCGTCGGACCAGACCGTCAAGGTGAGGTCCGAGGCAGCCCCCGACGACCCGAGCAAGGCGCGCATCGGGGTCAGCCTCGGCACCGATGTCGAGCTGCCGTTCCCCATCGCCAACAACCTGGGCGAGTCGATCGGCGGGCCGAGCGCCGGCCTCGTCTTCGCCCTCGCGCTGTACGACATGCTCACCCCCGGTGACCTGACCGACGGCACGACGATCGCCGGCACGGGCACCATCGACGCCGCCGGCGCGGTCGGCCCGATCGGCGGGATCCAGCAAAAGCTCGCCGGCGCGTCGTCTGCGGGGGCGAAGGTGTTCCTCGTCCCCGACGGCAACTGCGCCGAAGCGGCGGCGTCCGACGACTTCGACATGCGCCTGGTGCGTGTCAAGAAGCTCGCCGATGCCGTCGACGCGCTCGACAAGCTCTCCGACGACCCGAAGGCCACGGTTCCCACATGCAGCTGACACCCACGAACGCCCTGAGAGAGACCGCCCTCGAGATCGCCGAGGTGGCGCAGGCGGCCGGGTGGGACGCGCCCCCACGCCTGTACGCCCTGGTGCGAACGGCCGCGCTGGCCGCGGACGAGCCCGCGCTGGCCCGTGAGCTCGGGATCGGGCCCGACGACGTGGACGACTCGTTCACCGCGGTGGAGCAGGACGACCTGCCCGCAGAGCGCTCGTTCGAGGACTTCGTCACCGAGATCGTGTGGCCGCCGCAGGTCGACGGCACCGCCGTGGTGCTGGAGCGCCTCATGCTGCCTCCAGACGCCGAGGAGTCTCTGCCCGACGACGAGTCGACCGTGTCCGACTTCGTCGCCGAGCACCCCGATCGCCAGGAGGTCCGTCTGACCGTCGCGGTGACGAGGGACGGCCAGGCGCACTGCATCGTGGACGTGCGCGGCAGCGACGAGCTCGCCGAGGGGCCCGATCTGGTCCCCGGCCTGGTCTCGATGCTGCGGCAGACCCTGCTGGACTGACCTGTCACACTTGCAGTCCGAAGACTGTTGTGCCTCGAGCACGACTACTGAAGGAGAGCTGTGAGCGAAGGATCCGCCGCTGCCCGACCTCGACCCGAGGTCGGACGACAGGGACGACGTGTCCTGATTCCCACCATCATCACGCTCGTGGCGCTGCTGTTCCTCGGTGCCATCTTCACGGGTGTGTGGACCGATCGCCTCTGGTTCCGGTCGGTCGACTACGGCTCGGTCTTCGCGACGATGCTGAGCACGCGGGTGCTGATGTTCGTCGTGTTCGGCGCGCTGTTCGCCGGCGTGGTGGTCCTCAACGTCTGGCTCGCCTACCGGTCGCGTCCCAAGACTCCAGGTCCGGTGCGCCCCAACGACCCGGTGGTCCGCTACCGCGAGGCCATCCACCCGCTGCGCAAGGTGGCGCTGATCGGCCTGGGCATCCTCCTGCTGGTCTTCGCCGGCTCCTCGGCCGCGGGGCAGTGGCGGACGTTCCTGATGTGGCGCAACGCGACGCCGTTCGGCAAGAACGACGAGACCTTCGGCCGCGACATCTCGTTCTTCGTCTTCGACTACCCGTGGCTGCGCTTCCTCACCGGCTTCGGATTCGCCCTGCTGATCGTCTCGGTCATCGCGGTGGCGGTCGTCTACTACATCTACGGCGGCATCGCGTTCTCGGGCAAGAACCGCAAGATCTCCCGGGCCACGCAGACCCACCTGTCGATCCTCATCGGCCTGATCATGCTGCTGAAGGCGTTCGCCTACTGGCTGGACCGCTTCGGGTTCTCGGTCGACAGCGGCAACCTGCTGACCGGCATCACCTACACCGACGCCAACGCGCGCATCCCCAGCAAGAACATCTTGATGGCGGTGTCGCTGCTGTGCGCGCTGCTCTTCTTCGCCAACGCGATCTGGCACAACTGGCTCCTCCCCGGCATCAGCCTGGCGCTCCTCGTGCTGACCTCGGTGCTGATCGGCGGCATCTGGCCGGCGATCATGCAGTCCTTCCAGGTCAAGCCGTCCGAGCCTGACAAGGAAGCCCCCTACATCGAGAAGAACATCACCGCCACGCGGGACGCGTTCGGGATCGCGGGGGTCGAGAAGCAGAACTACAACGCGCAGACCGAGCTGACGCCCCAGCAGCTGACCGAGTCGGCGGAGTCGCGCGTGAGCACGCGCCTGCTCGATCCGACGCTGGTGTCTCCAGCGTTCGAGCAGCTCCAGCAGGTCCGCGGCTACTACAGCGTGCCGCCCACGCTGGACGTCGACCGCTACCAGCTCGAGGGCACCGACAACCCGCAGGACATCGTGATCGCGGCGCGCGAGCTCAACCTCGACGGTCTGCCGGAGAACCAGCGCAACTGGGCCAACGACCACACCGTCTACACCCACGGCTACGGCGTGATCGCAGCCCAGGGCAACCAGCGCGGCTCGCAGGGCGAGCCCGTCTGGGTCGAGCGCGACATCCCCCCGGTCGGCGAGCTCAAGCTCGACAAGCAGCCGCGGATCTACTTCGGCGAAAACTCTCCCTCGTACTCCATCGTCGGACGCCCCGAGGGCGCGAAGCCGATCGAGGTCGACATCCCGCGCGGCAACGGCACGACCGCCGAGGAGGAGGAGGCCGCGGGCGAGTCGCCGGCCGAGAACGTCACCCAGAACACGTACGACGGCAAGGGTGGCGTCGACATCGGCAGCGCGTTCAACAAGCTGCTCTACGCGGTGAAGTTCAGCGAGCCCAACATCGTGCTCTCGAACCGCGTCAACGAGAACTCCAAGATCCTGTACGACCGGCACCCGCGTGACCGGGTCGCCAAGGTGGCGCCGTGGCTCACGATCGACGGCGACCCGTACCCGGCGGTCGTGGACGGCCGCGTCGTGTGGATCGTCGACGGCTACACCACGAGCGACAACTACCCCTACTCCGAGAAGGTCTCGCTCGACGAGGCGACCTCGGACACGCTGACCGGCACCGGTGCGCAGGCGGTTCTGCCATCGGACCAGGTCAACTACATGCGCAACGCCGTCAAGGGCGTGGTGGACGCGTACGACGGGTCGGTCGACCTCTACCAGTGGGACACCGAGGACCCGGTGCTCAAGACCTGGATGAAGGTCTTCCCCGACACGGTCAAGCCGAAGTCGGAGATCTCGCCCGACCTGCTCGCGCACGTCCGCTACCCGGTCGACATGTTCAAGGTGCAGCGCAACATCCTCGGCGCGTACCACGTGACCGACCCGCAGACCTTCTACGAGGGTGGCGAGCGCTGGAAGATCCCGGAGGACCCGACGGCCAAGGGGTCGCTCCAGCCGCCCTACTACCTGTCGATCCAGCGCCCGGGCGAGGAGGACTCGCGGTTCTCGCTGACCAGCGTCTACCTGCCCAACAACCGCCAGAACCTCGCCTCGTTCGTGTCGGTGAACTCCGAGGCGAGCGACACCGAGAACTACGGCAAGATCCAGATCTTGCAGCTGGGTTCTGCCTCCACGGTGGACGGCCCCAACCAGATCGCCAACCGGTTCGAGGCCGACAGCAGGGTGTCGTCGGCGTTGCTGCCGTACAAGTCGGCCGGCACGAAGGTGCTCTTCGGCAACCTGTTGACGCTGCCGGTCGGCGAGGGACTGCTGTACGTCCAACCGGTCTACATCCGACGCAGCGCGACCGAGGGCTCGTATCCCGTCCTGCAGTTCGTCATCGCGTCGTTCGGCGAGGGGATCGGCTTCGGCCAGAACCTCGACGAGGCTCTGCGCGTCGCCCTCGGCATCGAGGGCGCCCCGCCGCCGACGGACCAGGCCGACGGAGGCGACGGAGGAACGTCGCCGACACCGCAGAGTGTCGAGCAGCTGCTCCAGCAGGCCGACGCGGCCTACGACGCCGCACAGCAGGCGCTCGAGAAGGGCAACCTCGGCGAGTACCAGACCCAGGTCGAGAAGATGGCGGAGATCCTGGGCCGCGTGCGTGCGCAGGTGGGTGCCACACCGGCGACTCCGACACCCACCCCTGACGGCGGCTGAGTCAGCGCACGTCGATCGAACACGGCAGCGGGGGGGGGGCCCCCCCCCGGGGGGGGGGGGGCCCGGGGGGAGGGGTGGCGGGGCCGGGGGGGGGGGGGGGG
>NZ_JAHWCI010000006.1 GCF_019550915.1 Mumia sp. zg.B17 | reverse complement strand
AGCCCCCCCCCGCCGACCCCCCCCGCGCGGGGCCGGCCCCCCCCGCGGGGGGGTCGCGCCCCGCTTCTTCGTGTCAGCCGGCGACGGTCGTGCGGAGGACCAGCGATTCGCGACGCCGGGCGTCGAGAGGGGACTCGCGGCGGTCGAGCCGGGCGTCGAGCACGGCACCCGCTCGCTCGGCATGACCCGCGTTGACGAGGCAGAACAGCAGCGTCTCCTCGACGACCTCGCGCTGTGCCGCCGATCCGCCGACCTGCGCAAGCACCGGCAGCGTGTCCTCCAGCAGTGTCACGGCATCGTCCCAGCGCTCCTCACCCGCGCGGAGGAGCGCGTCGCACACCGTCGCCACGACGGTCCTGATGGTCACGTCGCGCGAGCCGCGGCAGTGCCGGGCGAGCGCCGCGAGCCGGGCGGTGTCACCGGAGGTGGCGAGCGCGATGGCGGAGTGGAGGGCCACGAACGGTGTTTCCGGAGCGTCGACCAGCACCGGCCCGGCGGCGTCGATCACCGGCGCGACCGGCGGCGGAGCGGTCTCGCCGACGAAGGCAGTCCTCGTTGCCCCCGGGACGCCGTGGGCGACCGCAGCGTCCCAGCCGGACGTGGTCAGCTGCCAGCGCCACAGGAGTGAGGCGGAGTCCACGAGAGCACGAACTCCGGTGACGGTCGGTGGAGCGAGCTGCGAGTAGTAGCGGCGGCGTACGGCCTCGGTGTCGCCGATCGCGAGCTCGTGCAGGGCCGCGTGCCAGGAGAAGTGCGCACGGTGGCTTGCGGACCGACCGCTCTCGTTGACCCAGTGGTCGAGCCAGACCCGACCGGCCTCGTGCTGCCCGGTCTCGTACATGACGTGGGTCTGGGCGTGCACGGCGTGGCCCGAGGAAGGCTCGCACGAGAGCGCGCTCTCGGCCAGCAGCCCTGCCTCCTCGAACCGGCTCTGGTCCTGACGGGTGAAGGCGAGCAACGAGATGTACCACCAGTGGTCGCCGTAGGCAGGGGCCAGTCCCTCGACCAGGTCCCACGCTTCCTGCTGCACGTCGGTGACGCCGGAGAACGCGATCGTCGGCACCGCGGCGGAGACGGCGAGGATGTCTCGGGGGTGCGCCGCGATGTGGTTCATCAGCGCCCGGGCGCCCTTGTTGCGGACGTCCTTGACCCGCTGTCCGACGACGTCGACGAGGCTGCGCTCGCGCTCGTCGCCCCGCTGGCGCACGGCCTCGCGCGCTGCGTCCAGCGACGCCTGCACGTCCGCGTCGGCTCCCGCCTCATGGCCTAGTAGGGCAAGGGTCGCGTGCCCCAGCGCGAAGCCGGGGTCGAGCGCGACCGCTTCGCGGAGCGGGGCGTCCGCGTCGTCCTGGAGGCGCATGAGGCGCTCGAGGCCCGCGTTGTACGCCGTCGCGGCCTCGGCCGTCGTCGAGATCGGCAGTCCGAGCGGGTCGCGCGGGCGAGCGGCGGGGTGATGGCCGCTCACGACACGACCGTCGGCAAGACGTCGGGGGAGCGGGGCGATCGCGTCGAGGACGCCGGTGGCGACGGCGAGGGCCTGGCTCCGGATCTCAGGCACAGCCGTCGACTCCCAGAGCTCGCCCCGCCGCAGTGCGCCGAGGGTCCACACCGGTGCGTCGGCACGACCCTCGGAGTCGATCAAGCGGCCCCCGTCGGTGCGGAATCCCATGCCCGCGGTCGACACGACCGCGCTCGATGCGCCACCGCGAGGGCGGAGGAGGTCGTCGAGGAAGGGGTCGCCGAGCAGCCGGACGTCGCCCTGCGGGCCCGTACAGTTCACGACCCAGCCGACGTCGTGCGTCGTCTCCACCGTGTCGCGCTCGTCGCTGGAGCGATCCGCGACCGTCACGCGCAGACCGCCGCGTGGGAGCGGCTCGGCGTCCACGACCGACCCGGGTGACAGAACGAGGCGGCCCGCCTCGCGCATGCCCTCCACGAGCGTGGCACTTGAGGGCGGCATCCGGTGGCGCAGGACATTCCAGGCACCGGCGTCCGAGGCCAGGAACTCGGCGCGGTCCTCGTCGTTCAGCCGTCCCCAGAGCGTGGAGATCCGGAACCGGAGCCCGTCGACGCCGGGGCGCCAGTCGCCTCCGTCGCGCTCGACCGCCTGAAGGTGCTGGACGACGTGCTCGCGGATCTCGGCGAGGGAGCTGCCCCAGTCGGAGACGTCGGGGATCGCGGCGAGCTTGAGCCCGGTGACGTGCGCACGAGGAAGGCGTGCGTTGCGTGAGATCGCGCGCACGACACGGTCCGGCCGGTTGCTCGCGTCGGTGAGGGACAGGGTCACGTCGACCATCGTGAGTCCGGTCCCGACCAGCAGGACGTCGCCGGGACCCGAGCGGTCGCGGCGTACGGGGTCGAGCGCGCCGGGGGCCCACGGGTCGGGGACGAAGAAGGCCGAGTCGCGCAGTGCCTCCGGCGCCCACGCGTGCCCAGCGGCGGGGAGTCCCGTCGCCACGACGGCGGCGTCCGCAGCCACGTCTCGGCCGTCGCTCGTGGCGACGACGACCCCGGACCCGGTACGGCGCAGGCCGACGGCGCGCGAGCGGACGTGCCGCACCGCGGCGAACTCCCCGGGCGGGCCTTGAAGGGTCTCCGTCAAGGTCTCGTCGAGATAGCGGGCGTACTCGCGACGGCGTGCGAAGGTCGCCGGGTCGCTGCCGTTCTCGGGGTCCTCGTGGGTGCGCCACGCGACGAAGTGCGCGGGGTCCTCGGGGAGCGCGCTCATGCCGGCGGCGGGGACGTTGAGGAGGTGCTGGTCGTCGAGCGTGCCGAAGGAAGGGCCTCGACCCCACCGGTCGGCGGGGTCGAGGAGGATCACGTCCACGCCGGTCGAGCGGCGTCCCGCTGTACGGACGAGGTGCAGCGCGACGAGCGTGCCGGCGGCACCGGCACCGACGATCGCGACGGTCGGGCGGGTGCGGGGCGTGGTCGTCACGGTGTCTCCTCGTCGAGTGCGGCGCTGACTCGGGTAAGTGTAGTGACCAAGTTGGATTCGACGGTGCGCCACCCGCTGGTGCCGGTCGCCGTCGCCGCATTCCGGTCGCCGCTCGCTCCTTCGGGCGATACGTTGCGGCCGACGCACGAGAGGCGGGGCGATGGCCGACACGAGCGGTGAGCTGCACCTCGCCCCGCTCGCGCGGTCGCGGGAGTTCTGGGTGCTGATCCGGGACGCGGTCGTGTTCGGAGTGGTGATGGCCTTCGCCGGCCTCGCCTTCCTCTTCGTGGTCGAGACTGGAGACTTCTGGGGCGATCCGACGTCGCAGGGCTGGTGGGGTGGTCACTGGTGGTGGATCGCGGTCACCGTCGGGACGGGTCTCGTCGTCGGTCTGCTCCGTCACGTCCTGCGGATGCCCGAACACCAGCCCGGTCTGACCGACGAGCTGGAGAAGGAGCACGTCGAGCCTGCCAGCGTTCTCGGGACGGTCGCCGTGTCGTCGGTGTCCCTCGTCGGCGGTGCGAGCCTGGGCCCGGAGGCGGCGCTCGGGTCGATGGGCGGAGGACTGGGCACCTGGGTCGGCCGACGGCGTACCGACGAGGACATGCAGAAGGCGACGACGCTCACCGGCATCTCGGCCGCGTACGGCGGGCTGCTCGCGGTGCCGATGGTGGCGACGCTGCTCGTGCTGGAGCTCGCCAAGCCGCACCGTCGCCGCTTCACCCATGCTGTGTTCGGGTCGCTGGCGTCGGCGACGGTGTGCTTCGCGGTGTTCTACCCGATCGCGGGGACGACGTTCCTCGGCCTCTACGACGTCCCGTCCTACGCCTACAAGGACTGGCACCTCCTGGCGGCCGTGGGTCTCGGCCTGGCCGCTGCGCTCGGCGCCCTGGTGCTGGCGGTCCTCACAGGGATCGTCCGTCGGCTTGCCGCCCGTCTGGAAGGGAAGACCGTCCTGCGCCCGGTGGCGGGCGGGCTGGCGTTCGGCCTCATCGCCGTCGCGCTTCCGCTGACGCTGTTCACCGGGAGCCACCAGCTCCACACGGTGGCCGAGTCCGGGTCGGCGCTCGGAGCCGGCTTCCTCCTCGTCATCGTGCTGGCCAAGATGGTGGCCTTCTCCGTCTGTATGGAGACGGGATTCATCGGGGGCCCGTTCTTCCCGATGCTGTTCCTCGGAGGGACGTACGGGTACGCGATCCACCTGATCGTGCCGGACGTCCCGCTCGCCCTCACGTTCAGCTGCGTCTTCGCCGCGCTGCCCGGTGCCATCGTCGCCGCGCCGTTCACTCTGGTGCTACTGGCGGCGCTCATGATGGACCTGGGAGCGCTGCAGACGGTGCCGGTCGCGGTCGCGGTGCTCACCTCGTACATCGCGGTCACGGGCTCCGGCGTGCTCGCCGCGATGGTGCAGGCCCGGGCATCCCGGCACGCAGCCGCGAGGCAGCCTGGGTTTGGGTCTGGGGGAGAGGTCCGGTAATGTTCTGTGTGCCGACGCGGGGTGGAGCAGCTCGGTAGCTCGCTGGGCTCATAACCCAGAGGTCGCAGGTTCAAATCCTGCCCCCGCTACAAGAGATTGAGCAGGTCAGAGGCGGTTCCAGACAGATCTGGGACCGCCTCTGATGTATGCCACACGGGCGTGGTGGATGTGAAGCGCTCCTCGCGGCTCGGCTCTAGCTCTCGTCCCAGGTCACCGTCGAATCGAGAGCGATCGTGATGAGCTCGCCGCCACGAAGGTCAGCCGTGTCTGCCGGAAGTGCTCATGTGGGCTCCAGATCGCCAGGTTGATGTAGTCGCGGGTGTTGTCGAACGCGAGATCCGGCCACGCCCTGATCACGTCGGCGAACCTGGCGTCCTTGGGGTTGCCGTCGGCGTCCCAGGGAAATTCCATCACGTGCAGGATCCCGAGCATCCCCGTGTTTGCGAAGATGAGAGAGAGGCCCTTCGCGACCTCTGGGGGGAGCAGTGCTCGGGTCTCGTCGGTCAACGGAGTCTTGGTCGCGATCGCGGTGATGCCGGTGTCGCGGATCGTTGCTTCAGGCAGGAACTGCGCCCGGACGGCCGAGCGGGTGCCGTCGGCGCCCACCAACAGGTCGGCCATTGCCGAGGTTCCGTCGCGGAAGAAGGCCGTCACTGTCCCGTCGGAGCGTGCCTCGTAGTGCGTGAACACTTTGCCGAACTCCACCGCATCGATGCCGCTGAAGAGCACCTGTCGCAGGGTGGCCCTCGAGACGGACCGTTCGGAAGCGATCGCTTCGGGACCCATGCTTGATCGCCTCGACAGACTCGGGTTCATGGACAGGTCCGCCGATCCCACCGACCGCAGGAGAAGCGTCATCTCGATCACGCCGGGAGGATTGGCGCGCTGTCGTGAGCTCATGGAGCCCTTGGTCCGCGAGGGCGACGAGCTGCTCCGGCGCCGGTTCACGAGCGACGAACTTGCCGTGGTGACCCGCTTCCTCACTGAGACCACCGAGCTTCAGCGCGCTCACGTCGCCCGGCTCAAAGCAGTCGCAGCACCTGACTGACGGGGGCGGATGCGAGGTCGGGTGGGGTGTCCGATAGGCTCGTGTCACCGACGCGGGGTGGAGCAGCTCGGTAGCTCGCTGGGCTCATAACCCAGAGGTCACAGGTTCAAATCCTGTCCCCGCTACCAGATCAGGCCCGGGATTCAGTGCGAATCCCGGGCCTGAACGCATTCTGCCGAGCGGCTGCCTTCGAATCCGTCCGTTCGTCGGACCGCGGTGGACCGCTACGCCAGACTTGCCGGGTGCTTCTGACCGTCACGACCACCCATCAGCCTGCGACCGACCTCGGCTACCTGCTCCACAAGCATCCCGACCGTGTGCAGTCGTTCTCGCAGTCTTTCGGCACCGTGACGGTCTTCTACCCCGAGTCCACCGACGAGCGCTGCACGGCCGCGCTGATGCTCGACGTCGATCCGGTCCGGCTGGCCCGCTCCCGCGGCAAGAACACGCCGGACTTCAGCCTGGCTCAGTACGTCAACGACCGCTCGTACGCAGCGTCGTCGCTTCTCGGCGTGGCGATGGCCGACGTGTTCAGCACCGCCCGCAGCGGGCGTTGCCGCTCCCGGCAGGACCTTGCCGACTCGGCGATCCCGCTCGAGATCGCCATCCCGGTGCTGCCGTGCCGGGGTGGAGCGGAGGTCGCGCACCGGCTGTTCGGACCGCTGGGCTGGACGGTTGAGGCCGAGCCGATCCCGCTCGACGACGCGTTCCCCGAGTGGGGCGACTCCCGCTACGTCCGTCTTCGGCTCACCGGCGTCGTCCGGCTCGCCGACGCGCTCAACCAGCTCTACGTGCTGCTCCCCGTGCTCGACGAGTCCAAGCACTACTGGCAGGGACCTGACGAGATCGACAAGCTGATGCGTTCGGGTGAGGGGTGGCTCGCCACCCACCCCGAGGCCGACCTGATCACCCGCCGATATCTCGGCCGTCAAGGCGCCCTGACCCGCGTCGCCCTTGCGCGGCTGGCAGAGCTCGGCGACGACGTGGAGGGCGCCATCGCGCCGGCCAAGGACGAGGACGTGCTCCAGCCTGCCGAAAGACGCGTCCCGCTCAACGCCCAGCGTCACGAGGCCGTGCAGCAGCTCCTTCTCGAGCTGCGCGCGCGGTCTGTGATCGACCTGGGCTGCGGTGCGGGCCAGCTCCTCGATCGCCTGGTCACGACGCCGTCCTTCACGCGCATCGCCGGCTCCGACGTGTCCACCCGTTCACTTCAGCACGCCGCCCGCCGTCTCCACGTCGACCGGATGAGTGAGCGACAGGCCGAGCGCGTCCAGCTGTTCCAGGGAGCGCTGACGTATGAGGACGAGCGCTACTCCGGATACGACGCCGCCGTGCTCATGGAGGTCATCGAACACATCGACCCGCCACGGCTGGGAGCCCTGGAGCGTGTCGTGTTCGGGACTGCCAAGCCCGGCGCCGTCATCGTGACGACTCCCAACGCCGAGTACAACATGCGCTACGAAGGCCTCGTCGGCATGCGGCATCCGGACCACCGCTTCGAGTGGACCCGGGGCCAGTTCGCCGAGTGGTCCGACCGCGTCGCCGCGACGTATGGCTATGCCGTCGAGCGTCGCGGCATCGGTGATCTCGACGACGTCGTCGGCGCACCCACCCAGATGGCCGTCTTCACCACCAAGGAGGGGGCCAATGACTGACGCAGCAGCCGGCACGCAGCAGATCACCGTTCCCGCCATGGGACTGGTCGTCCTGGTCGGTGTCTCCGGCAGCGGCAAGTCCACGTTCGCCCGCAGGCACTTCAGGTCGACCGAGGTCATCTCCAGCGACTTCTGCCGCGGCCTGGTCGCCGACGACGAGAACGACCAGTCGGCCACCCCGGACGCCTTCGACGTCCTCCACTACATCGTCGGCGCCCGCCTGCGCCGGGGCCTGCTCACCGTCGTGGACGCCACCAACGTCCAACCGTCTGCGCGCGCCGCGCTGGTCACGCTGGCCAAGAGCCACGACGTCTTGGTCGATGCCATCGTCATCGACGTCCCTAAGTCTGTGGCGATCGAGCGCAACAAGCAGCGGCCCGACCGTGACTTCGGCGACCACGTCGTCTCGCGTCAGCACCGCGACCTCACACGGTCGTTCCGGCGACTCACCAAGGAAGGGTTCCGTCGCGTCCACGTCCTGCGCGGCATCGACGAGGTCGAGGGTGCCGAGATCGTGCGCGAGCGACCGTGGAACGACCGCACGGAGATCCACGGACCGTTCGACATCATCGGTGACGTCCACGGCTGCGCCTCGGAGCTTCACACGCTGCTCACGGAGCTCGGCTGGACCCTGACGTACGACGACGGCACGGCCGTCAGCGCGACCCACCCCGAGGGTCGTCAAGCGCTCTTCGTCGGTGACCTCGTCGACCGGGGTCCGGACACCCCCGGCGTCCTGAGGCTCGTCATGGGCATGGTCGCCGCCGGCACCGCGCTCTGCGTGTCGGGCAACCACGAGGCCAAGCTCGTCCGCGCCCTGCGAGGATCCAAGGTCACTGTCTCCCACGGCCTCGCGGAGTCGCTCGCCCAGCTCGAGAGCGAGCCAGAGGACTTCCGCAAGCAGGCGCTGGACTTCATGGACGGACTCATCAGCCACTACGTCCTCGACGACGGCAGGCTGGTCGTCGCACACGCCGGGCTCAAGGAGGCCTACCACGGTCGCTCGTCTCGCCGCGTCCGTGCGTTCGCCCTGTACGGCGACACCACCGGCGAGACCGACGAGTACGGACTCCCGGTCCGCTATCCCTGGGCCCAGGAGTACCGCGGCCAGGCGATGGTCGTCTACGGCCACACCCCGGTCCCGAAGGCCGAGTGGGTCAACAACACCATCTGCCTCGACACCGGGGTCGTCTTCGGCGGCGAGCTCACGGCGCTGCGCTACCCGGAGCGACAGATCGTCTCGGTGCCCGCTGAGAAGGAGTGGTACGAACCTGTGCGCCCCCTTCTCCCGCCCGTGGGCGACCGCGAGCCGTCAGTGCTGAATGTCGATGACGTCGCCGGCACCCGGTGGCTGCAGACCACCCACGCCGGCAAGGTGAAGATCCCCGAAGAGAACGCCGCCGCAGCGCTCGAGGTCATGAGCCGCTTCGCCGTCGACCCGCGGTGGCTGATCTACCTGCCTCCCACCATGTCGCCGGTGGCCACGTCGAAGCTCGGCGGTTACCTGGAGCACCCGGCGCAGGCCTTCGACGAGTACGCCGGCTGGGGCGTCACCCGGGTGGTGTGCGAGGAGAAGCACATGGGTTCGCGCGCCATCGCGGTCATTGCCAAGGACACCGATGCGGCAGAACGGCGGTTCGGCGTGGGTGATGGCTCCACCGGCGTGATCTACACCCGGACCGGACGCCCGTTCTTCGCCGACACCAGTGAGCTCGTCGATCACCTTCGCGACTGCGCGGCACCGCTTTTCGAGTCCCTCGACACCGACTGGCTCGCTCTTGACTGCGAGCTCTTGCCCTGGTCGGCCAAGGCCATGGATCTGATCAAGGTCCAGTACGCCTCGGTCGCCGCGGCTGCGCGCCGCGTGCTTCCCGAGGCGCGGGCGGTGCTCGAGCAGGCCGCTGCTCGTGGACTCGATGTCGTCGACCTCGTCGAGAAGGTCGACCGTCGTCGTGACAACGCCGAGGCATTCCGAGACGCGTACGCCGCGTACGTCCACCCGACCCAGGGACTGGACGGTGTCACACTCGCGCCGTTCCAGATACTCGCCGCGGAGGGCCGGGCGCTCGCGCTGACCGAGTCCCACGAGTGGCACCTCGCACAGCTCGCGAAGCTCGAAGGCGATCTGATCACGCCCACGCGCCACCGATTCGTCGACCTCGCCTCGGCCGACGAGCGGGAGGCGACCATCGACTGGTGGCTGGAACTGACCGGTGCCGGCGGAGAGGGCATGGTTGTCAAGCCCGCACACCTGACCACCGGCCGAATCCAGCCGGGCGTCAAGGTGCGCGGCCGCGAGTACCTCCGGATCATCTACGGGCCTGACTACACCGACTCGCTCGGCGTGCTCCGTGAGCGTCACCTCGGCAAGAAGCGTCAGCTCGCCCAGCGCGAGCACGGGCTCGGCCTCGAGGCGCTCACCGCGTTCGTCGATCACGAGCCGCTCTGGAGGGTGCACCAGTCGGTCTTCGCCGTCCTCGCGCTCGAGTCGGAGCCTGTCGACCCTCGGCTGTGAGCCTTCTCAACTGGCTTCGGGGGAGCCAGGCGACGGAGAAGCGACCAACCCACGGCGGCGGACGGCACGAGCGCTTGAGGGGTCGGGTTGACTCGCACATCCGCCAGCCTGTGTTCACCGGCCGGCTCCTTGGTGTTGTCCTCCGCGCTGGTTGCCTGCGCCAGATTCACAGCAAGCAACCAACGACAAGGACGGACTCATGTCTCGTAGACGTAGACGTAGAGGGCTGGTCGCCGCAGGCGTGTTGGCCCTTGCTGGACTCGCTGTTGGCGGCTCGGTGTACGCCGTGTCGCCCGGCTTCACTGATGACCGTTCGGCCGGTCTGGCCGCCGCTATCAACCCCGCGAAGCCTCGTAACGTGATCCTCCTGATTGGTGACGGCACCGATGACTCCATGATCACGGCTGCGCGCAACTACCAGCTGGGCGCGGATGGACGCTTCGCGCTCGATGACCTGCCGTTCACCGGTGCTATGACGACTCACGGCCTCAAGGTTGGCGAGGGACCGGACTACCCGATCGCGTATGTGTCGGACTCGGCTCCGACGGCGAGCGGCTGGTCGACCGGCAAAAAGACGGTCGATGGACGGCTGTCGCAGGGCCCCAGCACCGCTGCGAACATCGCGGGCAAGGACTACGAGACCGTCCTCGAGATCTACAAGAAGCAGGGCAAGCTCACCGGCAACGTCAGCACCGCTGAGCTGACCGACGCGACACCGGCGGCAGCGGCCTCACACATCAACGCGCGTGCGTGCCAGGGTCCGGCAGACATGGCGAACTGTCAGTCGGCGCTCAAGTCTGCCGGTGGCAAGGGGTCCATCGCCGAGCAGCTCGTCGACAACAAGGTGGACGTCCTGCTGGGTGGCGGCAAGAACCGTTTCGGGCAGACCCTCCCAGCAGGTGGCACCGTCCTCGACTACGCGACGGCCGCCAAGGGCTACCGTGCCGTCGACGACAAGGCTGGTCTCGACGCCATCACGTCCCTCGACGGCGGACCCGTGCTCGGGCTGTTCTCCGCTGGGAACATGACGCCGATGTACAACCCGCTCGTGGCCGCCGCTCCGCCCGGCACCGGCGGCGCTGGTCAGAAGTGCACGAACGCTGATCGTGGCAACCAGCCCGACCTGTCCACGATGACGGCCAAGGCGATCGAGCTTCTGGACAACGAGAAGGGCTTCTTCCTGCAGGCCGAGAGCGCGATGGTCGACAAGCAGGAGCACGCCTCGGACATCTGCGGCGCGATCGGTGACCTCGTCGAGCTCGACAAGGCAGTCAAGGTGGCTCTGGACTTCCAGAAGGAGAATCCCGACACGCTCATCGTCGTGACGGGTGACCACGCGCACTCCACGCAGATCGTCGGCGACGGCAACGGCGGGCGCCAGACCGCGACGCTACAGACCGCCGACGGTGATCCGATGACGGTCGCCTACTCCACGGCAGCATCAGGCTCCAACCACACCGGAAGCCAGATCCGCGTCGCGGCCTCGGGCCCCCAAGCGGCCAACGTCACCGGCACCATTGATCAGACGGACCTGTTCAAGACGCTCCTAGGTCGCAGGCCGAGCACGCTGCCCACGACTCCGGCGAAGCCGAGCAAGCCGGTCGTCGCGCTGGTGTCAGACAGGTCGATCACGGCCAAGAGGCTGCGGTCGTCGGGACTGCGCGTCTCGACGAACGTGGCGGGGGCGACGTCCGTCAGGGTGTCGCTGACCAAGAGCGGCAAGACGTTGACGTCCAAGACCCTCAACCGCACCGGACGGACCGTACGGCTGACGGTCAGTAAAAGGATCTCCGGCACGGTGAAGGTCGTCGTTGTCGCGCGGGGTCCGGGTGGGACGACCATCAAGACCACGACTGCGAGGGTCAAGCGCTGATCTCAGTGAGCAGGCGGGTGCGTCCGGTTCCCGGACGCACCCGCATTCTGCTGTTGAGCCAGGACTTCATCGGTCGCTCGGACGAACTCCTGGGTCGTGGACGGTACGGGGTCCGCGTCTGCACCGACCCCGCCGACCGGCGTCCGGCCGGACGACGCCACTCTCGAGGTCTGCCTCAGGCTCGAGGACGAGGCTGGGTGTCGAGATCCTTATCGTCGCCTCGCGTCGCAGCTCGACGTCATCGCTCGCGCGGGCCAGGGCTGGGGCCTCGCGGCGGCCCGAGGATCCTTCCCCGCGGCACGAACCAGCTGAGAGACTCGGCCGATGAGCGGTTTCGCTGACGCCGAGACAACCTGGGCGTCGCGGCTGGGCAGTCTCCGCAACGTCGTCCGTCAGAGCCTCGTGCGGACCCAGATCCACGAGCATCTCGAAGGCGTCGAGACAGTCCTCGACGTCGGGTGTGGCCAGGGCACCCAGGCCATCGAGCTCGCTGCTCGCGGACTGGAGGTCACCGGTGTCGACCCGTCTGTCGACCTGCTTGCCCTGGCGGAACACGCTGCCGAGGTCCGAGCGGTCGACGTCTCGATGCTCCGCGGCACCATCGACGACCTCGACGATCTGCTCCCTGGGCGCACCTTCGACCTGGTCTGTGCGCACGGGTTGCTGATGTACCTTCCCGACCCGGAGAAGGCGGTTCGACAGCTCGCCCAGCGCGTCGCTCCTGGGGGAGTGGTCTCCTTCACCGTGCGCAACGGTGAGGCACTCGCCTACAGACCCGCTGTCCGCGGCGACTGGGAGGCGGCCCTGCGAGCCTTCGGCGCCGACACCTACACCAACGAGCTCTGTGTGCGAGCGGCCGCCCACCGCCTCGAAGAGGCGCTGGCCTGGTGCCGAGGCGTCGGGTGCGAGGTCGAGGCCTGGTACGGGGTCCGCGTGTTCACGGACGGCGTCGACCCTGACACCCGTCCGGACGACCGCACCTTGGCGGCGTGTCTCAAGGCCGAGGAGGAGGCGGGGCGTCGTGATCCGTATCGTCGCCTCGCGTCACAGCTCCACATCATCGCCCGGGCTCGCGGGAGCCACGCGGCCGCCTAGAACGATTCCCGAGGCTGGCGTCGCATGAAGAGCCGACGCGTGACCTCCCTCGGCTCGGAGCCGGAGGCGGTCGAGCCTCAGGTCGGGGACCGCTCGCATGGTGTGACGCAGAAGCATGAACACGGGGCCGGTATGGACCATCGTGTGGGTCACTTCGCTGGTGCGCCCGAGGTCGGTGATCCGCCAGCGTCCCTCTTCCACGGCGCCTGGCGCCTCGAGGCGCCAGACGACGCCGTCTGCCTGGATGTGGGTGTAGGTCACGAAGGCGCGGCCGGGGAGCCGGGTGGCCGCTGGGTATCGCTTGCCGAGCGCCGCGATCTGGTCGTCGGTGACGATGGAGTGGACAGCGGGATTCCAGTCGGGCAGCTGGCCGATGTCGAGCAAAATCTCGAGAACGGTCTTCTGGGTGGCCCGGAGAACGCGGGTGGCGGTGTACTGCGTCATGGTCGTCCGTCGGCCTCGGCGGGTGGGAGACACGACATTACATGACATGTCATGTAATGTCAGCGGGCTACGTTGATGCGGTGCCCGGCCCCCGGCGCGCCGTGACCGAAGGAGACGCTGACCCTATGGCTTCGCCCGCCTCCACGACCGAGGAGTTGCGCTACGCACTGCTCGCCGCCCAGCGGGAGGGCAACCGCCAGCTGGCGGCAGCGCTGGCTTCGCACGACGTCACGCCATCGCAAGCCGAGATCATCCTCGTCCTCGGCTCACACGGGCCGACGACGTTGAAGGGGTTGGGCGATCTCCTCGTGTGCGAGACCGGAAGCCCGAGCCGACTGGTGGACACGTTGGTAAAGAGAGGTCTCGTCGACCGCATCGAGAACCCGATGGATCGGCGCTACGTGCTCCTCCAGCTCACTGCCGAGGGCCGGAAGCTCCGGCCGCTCATCGGTGACATCGAGGCGGAGATCGATCGCCGGCTTCGAGAAGTGCTCGGTGACGACCTGCAGCGAGCGCTCGTCAGGGGGATTGTCGCGTTCCTCGCCGACAGCAACACCGGTCGCGCGTTCAGGCGGCGGTTCGGGGCTCGTGCCGAGTGAACGGTGCGTCAGCGTCCGAGAACTAGTGTGTGTGCGTGCCCGACGACCAGAAGCCCGCTCCCGTGGTCACCGACGCCGCCGCGCGGGGATCGCGCCGTCGGGAGCGCACGCGTGCTCTGCTCCTCGACGCGGCCGAGCTGCTCATGTCGCAGCGCGCTCCGGAGGAGATCAGGATCGAGGATGTCGCCGCGCAGGCGGGCATCTCGCCCGCGTCGGTGTACGTCCACGTCGGCACGAAGGACGGCTTGCTGGCGGCCGTGGCCGAGCGGGTGCTGGCGGTGGCCACGGACGCCCTCCGCTCGGCGTACGCGGCGCAGGCGCCTCCGCTCGAACGCTTCGCGGGCGTCGGCATCGCGTACCTGAGGCTCCTCCTCGACCATCCCGCCCTGCTGAGGTACCTGACCGTCACCGGTGAACGCGGTCCGCGCACGCCGGTCGAGAACGAGGTCGTCTCGCGCTTTAGTGAGCTTCGGCAGGAGTTCGAGGGGAGCATCCGTGATGCCGTGGAGACCGGCGCGATCCGTCCGGTCGACCCCGAGCTCATGTCGTACGTGCTCTTCGGTGCCTGGAACGGCGTCGCTGCGCTGGCTCTGCGACGCGACGCGTTGACGCTGCCGCCGGAGCGCATCGAGCAGGCGGCGATCGAGGCAGGAGCCGCACTCCTCGACGGCCTCACGCACGGGTCTCCCGGCGATTGAGCTCGCCGGCCTGGCGCCGATCCCCGAGAGCGAGTTAACTAGAGTCTCACTCTAGTTAACTCGTCCGAAAGTGATCCTCTCATGACGCAGACCGCGCCGCCTCCGACATCCACACCCGAGACCGGCCCTGAGACCTGGGACGCGGTGGTGGTAGGCGCCGGACCCGGGGGACTGACCTGCGCGGCGTACCTCGCGGCCAATGGCAAGAGGGTGCTCGTGCTGGAGGCCAACCAGGTGGTCGGCGGCAGCACCCAGGTCTTCCGCCGCGCCGGCAACAAGTTCGAGTTCGACGTCGGCACCCATTACGTCGGCGAGTGCGGCCCTGGCGGTCGGATGCAGACGGCGCTCTCAGGACTCGCGCTGACCGAGCGCATCAAGTGGCTGCGTCAGCGGCCCGAGGGGCACTGCCAGATCATGATCCCCGGCACGACGTTCCAGACACCGACCGGCTGGGACACCTACCTCGAGCGCCTGATCGCGGCGTTCCCCGACGAGGAGGCCGGCCTGCGCCGGTGCGTACGGGTGATGCGGACGATCGCGGCCGGCGAGCGACCGCGCCGGCGCCCGTGGGCGCTGCTGCGCTGGGGCGTACGGCCCATCACGACGCTGATGGCGGCGTGCGGCCTCAGCGCCGACGCCCAGGCGGTCATCCTCGCGGAGAACGGCGACTACACGTGGCCCCCGCACCGGACGCCCACCGCCATGCACGCAGGCTTCCTGCACCACTACCTCCAGGCCGGTGCGTACTACCCGCGCGGCGGCGGTCAGGTGATCGGCGCCCACCTCACCGACGTCGTGCAGTCGTACGGAGGGCGGGTCCGGACCAAGGCCAGGGTCGAGCAGATCGTGATCGAGGACGGCCGGGCCGTCGGCGTACGCCTCCAGGGTGGCGAGGAGATCCGCGCCGAGGTCGTCGTCTCGGCCGCCGACTTCAAGAAGACGTGGTCTGAGCTGGTCGGCGACCAGCACCTGACCCGCAGGCTGCGGCGCAAGCTGGACGGCCTGGAGATGACGCTGCCGATGTTCGCGGTGTACGTCGCTCTCGACGTCGACCTGCGCGAGCGGGACACCCCGCCGCTCGCCTGGGTGTGGCCGAACAACGACGTCGACGGCTACTACCGCGAGGTCGCCGCGAGTCGCTGCCCCGAGCAGATGCCGGTGGGGATCAGCTGCCCGACGGCCAAGGACCCGGCGGGGACCCACTCGGCGCCTCCCGGCTACTCGACGCTCGAGCTCGTGAGCTGGGCGCCGAAGGACTACGGGTTCTGGAACGTCGAGACGGGCCCGGCGGACGGTGGCAGCTACGGCCGTGACGAGCGCTACCTCCAGCTCAAGGAGGAGCTCACGCAGCGCGTGCTCGACACCGCCGAGCTCATGATCCCCGACATCCGGGAGCGGATGGTCTTCTGTGAGGCGTCCACCCCCATCACCCAAGAGCGCTTCACCCTCACGACCGGCGGCTCCTGCTACGGCATCGCGCCGTTGCTCAAGAACCTCGGCCCGTTCCGTCCGCGGGTCACCACCCACATCCCGGGCTTGTTCCTCGCGGGCGGGAGCACGGAGCACATGTTCGGCATCAACGCCACGATCTACGGCGGGATGGGTACGGCCGGCGCCGTGCTGGGCCGCGACCTCGTCCAGGAGGTCAACGACGGCGCCGTCTTCGTGGATGAGACCCGCCTGACGGAGATCACCGACGACTTCGACCCGCTCCTCGCGTCGAAGCCCGGCTCGGCGATTCGGCGGCCGGTGCGCCGCCGTCCTCGCGCCACCGCCTGAGTCGCCGAGGACGTCGACATCTCCGGCCCTTGTCACATCGCGGCTGATGGTGTCGTCTGACGTGCGTGAGCGTCGTGATCGTGGTCCTGGTGGCAGCCCTCCTGCACGCGACCTGGAGCGCCCTGGCGAAGTCGACGTCCGATCGCGTCGCGGGCTTCGCGGCGATGTCCACCGTCTCGGTCGTCCTCGGGGCGGTGGGCGTCGCCGTCGTGCCCTCCCCGGACCCGAGCTCGTATCCGTACCTGGCGATCTCGGGCGTGCTGCACGTGGTCTACATGCTGCTGATGACCTGGAGCTATCGCGTCGGTGACTTCAACCAGGTCTATCCGCTGGCTCGGGGCACCAGTCCGCTCCTGGTCACCGTCTTCGGACTCCTC
Organism: Mumia sp. zg.B17; assembly: GCF_019550915.1. GTDB lineage: Bacteria > Actinomycetota > Actinomycetes > Propionibacteriales > Nocardioidaceae > Mumia. The sequence goes on along the minus strand of NZ_JAHWCI010000006.1, from coordinate 762,702 downwards.
TTCCTCCACGAGGTGCCCGGTCGTGGTCAGCTCCTCGGCATCCTGCTGGTCTGCGCGGGGCTGCTCGCCCTGGTGTTCACTCGTTCGCGTCGTCCGGCGCCCGCCTGGCCGGCGGTGGCCTCCGCCGTTGCCACCGGGGTGGCCATCACCAGCTACACGGTCGTCGACGGCCTCGGGGTGAGGAGGGCCGACGCGGTCCTGGGCTACGTGTTCTGGTTGCAGCTGATCATGGGGCTCGGATTCCTGGTCGTGGCAGCGGCTGTCCGAGGGCGGCGCGTGCTGTCGTTCGACCGGACGATCTGGATCCGGGGACTGGGCGGGGGACTGATCGCCACGGCTGGCTACGGTTTGGTGCTCTGGGCACAGACCCAGGCAGATCTCGGCACGGTCGCGGCGCTGCGGGAGACCAGCATCGTCTTCGGTGCCGTGATCGGCGCCGCGCTGCTGCACGAGCCGATGGGCCGGCAGCGCGTCGTGGCCTCCGCCGTGGTGGTCGCCGGCGTCGTCCTGATCGTCTGATCTCCTACGGCTGTGACGGTGGCGCGGCGACGAGCTGCTGGCCTCCGTCGATGTCGAACGTCGCTCCGGTGAGCGCCGGGTTGGTCATGATGTGGACGGCCAGGGCGGCGACGTCCTCCGGCTCGACGACTCTCCCGGTCGGCACCGTCCGCCGCAGCTCGTCGAGCCTCTCCTCGAGTCCGTCCCCGAGGAGCCGTGCCGACAGTGGCGTGTTCACGAAGCCGGCGGCGATGAGGTTCACGCGTACGGGTGCCACCTCGACGGCGAGGCTGGCGGCGAGCGCGGGGAGGGCTGCGGTCATCGCGGACGTCACACCGATCCCGATGCTGGGATGACGGCCTCCGGTCCCGCCCATGAAGAGGAGCGCGCCACCGGGGCGTACCCTGGGTGCGCCGTACCGCGCGATGCCGGCCAGGAGCAGCGGGTGGTCCTGCAGCGCCCGTCCCGCCTCGCCGAAGTCGGTGTCCCACAGGGAGGCGTAGTACGGGTTCCCGGCCGTGACCATGACGTGGTCGACCGGCTGCTCGAGGTCGGCGAAGAACCCGCGTACGGCATCGAGGTCGTGGGCGTCGAAGGCGGCTGTCCGCCGGGCACCGACCTCCTCTGCCGCCGCCGCCAGTCGGTCGGCGTCACGGCCGACCAGGAGGACATCGGCTCCCTCGATCCGTGCTTCGCGCGCGGTCTCGAGGCCGATGCCTGCGCTCCCGCCGATCACGACGACGGTCTGATCCAGCAGCCTCCCGCGGCGGGGCGGCGGGTCCTCGGTGTGGGCCGTCATGGGGTCGACTCCTTGGCTCGCCGTTCTTGATCACACGGTCCTCCCGAATCGATGCAGCGGCAAGAGGTCGTACGGGTTTCCCTCGCGACGCGCGATGTCGATCGACCCCGCGACCGCGGCGCGCGACGCTCATCGCGCGGCAGCCCATCGACTGAAGCTCCTGAACGACCCTCACCGGCCACTGCCGACGGAGGTCTTCGACGACACCGTGAGCATCGGTGCCGGCGACCTGGCCTACGACCTCGACGACCTGGTCAGGCTCGGCGGAGCGGGCGTCTTCACCCCTCCAAAACGCCTGAGCCATGGCCGAGTCGCGCCTCGACCTCAACTCCCGCGGCCGTTCGCCGCCACCTCGTGAGGCGGTGTCTCATCGAGCCTCTCGGGCGCAAGGCCCGGTGCCGGACCAGGGTGCTCCCTGGTGCGAGCGAGGCGTCATGAAAGTCAAGGTTCAACTGCTGGCACCGCACGGTGCTGACTGTCAGAGAAGTTGAAAGGAACTCTCTCATGAACGCATTGTCGCTGTACCCGGAGTCCGCGGCGTTCGGTTCGGTCTCGCAGGCTCCCGACCTCCCGGACGGATTCACCACGACGTTCAAGAGCCAGCTGGTCGAGGCGAACGGGATCCGCCAGCACGCAGTGATCGGTGGGGCCGGACCCGCGCTCCTTCTGGTACACGGTTGGCCGGAGAACTGGTACGCGTGGCGTCACGTCATGTCGGCGCTCGCACAGCACTACACGGTGGTCGCCGTCGACCAACGCGGCATCGGCCTGACCGACAAACCCGCTGACGGATACGACTCCGCGACGCTCGCCAGCGACCTGGCTGCGTTGATGGTCCAGCTCGGCCACGACAGGTTCGCGGTCGTCGGACACGACACGGGTCTGGTGATCAGCTACGCCCTCGCCGCGGACTACCCCGACCGGGTCGAGCGGGTGGCCCTCGCCGAGGTCCCGGGGCCTCCGACGCCGGACCACTCACCGCCCCTCTTCACTCCCCGTCACCTCAACAACAAGCTCTGGCACATCGCCTTCAACCGGGCCGGTGAGATTGCCGAACAGCTCGTGGAGGGCCGCGAGGCGATCTTCTTCGGCTACGAGTTCACCATTCAGGGGGGCCAGGTCCCCGACGCTGCCATCGACTACTACGTCCAGAGCCTCTCCGTCCCCGGGGCGTTGACGGGCAGTTTCGGCTTCTACCGGTCCTGGGACGAGACCATGGCGCAGAACGGAGAACGCGGCGCCCGCAAGCTGACGATGCCCGTCCTCGGCATCGGTGGCGAGTCGAGCTGGGGAGGAGCCGTCGGCGGGGCGTTGTCGGCCATCGCCGAGAACGTCGAGACCCTGGTCGTTCCCGGCACCGGTCACTGGGTGGCCGAGGCGGCCCCCCAGGCACTGATCGCCGCGTTGACCGAGTTCCTGGCTCCGTTCGGCGCCCTCGCGGAGTCCAGGGTTGCGGGGTAGGCGTCCGTTCGGCGGGACTGACGGGCGCAACGAGCGTGCTGGCGGACAAAGCTAGGCGTTGAGCTCTCTACGGGAGCTCACGCCGAGCTTGGCGAAGACCTTACCCAGGTGCCACTCGACCGTCCGCGCACTGAGGAACAGCCGACCCCCGATCTCGGGGTTCGTCAGACCCTCGGTCGCCAGCTGGGCGATCTGCGCTTCTTGGGCCGTCAGACGGTCTCGCGTCTCGACGGTGGGTCGGCGCACCCTCTCACCGGTGGCGACAAGTTCGCGGCGCGCACGTTCGGCAAACCCTTCCATGCCGATCGTGACGAGCATCTCGTGGGCGGTACGCAGCTGCTCCCGGGCGTCGACGCGCCGGCGCTGGCGGCGGAGCCACTCGCCGAAGAGGAGGTGGGCGCGGGCGAGCTCCGGTCGGAGCTGCGTCCGGCTCAGGCGGTCGATCGCCTCGCGATACAGCGACTCGGCAGCGTCACCATCACTCAGCAACGCGAATGACCTGGCATGAATCCCGAGCGCCCAATCGGTGTCGCAGGTCTCGATGTGCTCGCCGAGTCGATTGAGAGCATCCGTCGCGAGCTCGGCGCGACCGGTCCGGGTGGCAGCCTCGATCAGCTCGTTCAACGCCCACGAAGCGACGTGCAGCTCTGGTGTGTGCTCGCTAGCCTCCACAGCCGCCGGGAGTGCCTCCTCATAGCGAGCGAGACCGTTCATGAGCACGGAGTTCGCCCAGCACGCGTACTGGACAGCTGTCCCCTGTCCACCGACAGTGGCGTCCGCGGTGACAGCTGCTATCAACTCAGAGGCCTCGGCCTCGCGGCTTCGGATTCCCGCGAGCGCGAGCGCAGCGTGCGGGGCGATGCGGGTGCCGGTTGCCTCCTTGATGGTCTCCACCTCCGCCGCCAACAGCGTGGCACTCGCGAAGTCTCCGCCGGCCGCGGCGGCCTGACCACTGGCGTTGTCCACGACGGCGAGGGCCTCGAGCGCCCCGGAGGAGCGGGCGAGTCTGACGGCCGCCATGCCGATCTCGAGACCTCGGTCGTAGTCCCAGATCAGGTTCGCCGCCCGTGACGCCAGCCAGCCCCATCGGAGCACCTCATCCTCGGAGACATCGCCACTCACGAACGCAGCGACCGCGCGCCGCAGCGCGGGCACGGCTGCAGGGCGTCCGTCGGTGAAGACCAACGCCAGACCTTCCAGAAGCAGATCGCACGGAAGTGGATGATTCAGTGGATCGGGCGCAGTCGCCACGGCCCGTGAGACGTCCAGGAGGCTGCCACCCTCACCCGCGAGCCGGCCGGCGAAGAGCGCTGCGGCCCACGCATCAAGATAAGTGTCGCGTGACAGGCGGACGTCCAGCGTCTCGAACTTCCGAGCAGCCTGAAGCAGCAGCAGGGGAGCTTCGCCGCCTCGGTTTTGGGCAAACGCGACCTCGGCGTGCAGCCGGTCCACGCGGGCTCGACCGAGGTCGTCAAGCGGTCCTGCCTCTGCGGCGGCCACGAGTCCGAGCGCCGCGTCAAACGCGCCGGCCTCGAGGCTCGCCTGGGCTGCGGCCAACGCGCGGTCTGCCCGTCGCGCCGGCTCCTGTGTCAGCGCGACCGAGCGCTGCAGAAAGGCAGCCGCCGCGGCGAGACCACCGCGAGCCTGCGCCCGCCCGGCCGACCGCTCGAGCTCGGCGGCCACGTCATCGTCGGGACCGAGCGAACCCTGAGCGCGGTGCCAGGCACAACGATCAGGGTCGATCTCGGGATCGGTAGCCGCAGCCAGCGCGCGATGCGCGCTACGGCGCTCCGTCGGCGACGCAGCTCGGTAGATGGCGGAGCGCAGAAGCGGATGGCGAAATTCCACGCGCGCCGCGATCTCGAGCAGATCTTCCGCCGCTGCGGGCGCCGCCGCTTCAACTGGGACCCCGAGCTCGGAGGCCGCCCGCCAAAGTAGGTTGGGATCACCGACTGGATCGGCCGCCGCCACGAGCAGCAGGAGCTGCGTCGCGCTGGGAAGCAGCGCTAGACGTCGGCGGTAGCTCGCTTCGATTCGACCGGGCAAGGGCATCCTGTCCGGGACAGAGAAACCGCCTGCCAGGGAGACCGACGATCGCCCATGAGGTAGCTCGAGCAAAGCGAGCGGATTGCCACGAGCCTCGGCGATGATCCGATCGCGCACCAGCTTGTCGAGCGGGCCGAGTGTCGCCGATGTCACCAGTTCTCCCGCGTCGTCGTTCGACAACCCGTGGAGACGCAGCTCGGGCAGCCCCTCGAACTCACTCGGGGCGTCTCCGTCGCGCTCGGCAAGAACGATCACAACCGACTCAACGTGAAGACGTCGCGCGATGAACGAGAGCACCTGGGCCGAGGACCGATCCAGCCACTGGGCGTCATCGACGAGGCAGACCACAGGCCGCGCCTCGGCGTGTCCGGAGAGCTGGCTCAGCAGGGCCAGCCCAACGAAGAAGCGATCGGGCGGCTGTCCAGGACTGAGGCCGAACGCCGTCTCGAGAGCCTCGCGCTGCGGTAACGGCAGCTGCTCGAGACCGTCGAGGAGCGGTTGCGAGAGCTGATGGACCGCCGCGAACGGCAACTCCATCTCCGATTCGATACCGACCGCCCGGATGACCTGACAACCAGGGCTGTGGCCGGCCACGTAGTCGAGCAGCGCGGTCTTGCCGATGCCGGCCTCGCCGCGTAGTACCACCGCTCGGCTATCGCCAGACCGCGCTGCCTCGACATAGGCGCAGAGCGCCGCACACTCTTTCCCGCGACCACGCAACCGAATCCGCGGGTCCCGTTGCAGTGACATCTCGCCCCCTGGAAACGCTACCTGCATCTGCAGCGCCGTCTGCCAGAGCATAAACCCGTCCCAGCGCGCGACCCGCCCGCCAGAAGTCTCCGTCGACCGAGTCCGCTTCGTCCGCTGATCGTCGACGAGCTCACGGGCAACGGGATCATGGACCGGTGGCGGCAAGGCATGCATCCTTGGACGCGCCGGAACTGTTCGCGTGGCATGCTCACGCCTCTGCCGCACTGATCGTTGGAGGAAGGTGTGGGCATGCCGTGGTTCCCGGACTTCGTCAGCTCTGCCGAGCTCGCGCGGCGCCAGTCGCTCCCGTACGAGTCTGAGGACCCGGTGACGCGCTATCTCTCCGCGTTGTCCGACGGCTCCCCGCATGCTCTCGAAGCCGCCTGGCCGGGGCGCATCGTCGTCCACGACCCGCGTGCTGGAGAGGTGACTGGCCACCGCGAGCTCCGCCGGTTCGTCGCCACGAACCAGGAGTGGTTGCGGGCTCGTCATGCACGCATCGAGACCGTGTCGTCGACTGCCGACGGGTCACGCGCCGCCGTGGAGCTCCTCGCCCGTCTGGAGATCTCCGGAACGGCGGTCGCGTGGCCGGTCGCCGTCGTCGCCGAGGCGACCGATCGCTACTCGCTCGACCTGCGCACGTACTGCAGCCAGGTCGTCGTCGACGGGCGTCGCCACCCGAGAGCACCCCTTCTCGGGCCCGGCGCCGTCCGCCCGGACGGTGTCGTCGGCCGGTACCTCGCCGGGCTGGAAGCCGGAGACGTGGACGAGGTCGTGGCGACGTTCGCCGAGGACGGATACCTCCGTGAGGCGGTCGGAGAGCCGGACGTCCATCGCGGCGAGGACGGGCTGCGCTCGTTCTACTCCCGCCTGCTCGGTACGGGCGACGGCGTGGCGCTCGAGTGCTGTCAGGCCACCGATGACGGCGTGCGGTGCGTGGTGGAGTACAACGACGTGAGCACGCGCGGAGAGTGGCCGCCCCAGGCCGGCCTCGCCGTCTTCGAGCGTGCCGACGATGGCCGGATCGCCGCCGTGCGCTGCTACGACGACATCGAGCGCCCCGCCGCCGGCCGCCCCTCGTGAGACCGTCCGAACGGGTTTGTACCACGGCATGGACATATCGGACGTGGCGTAGAACGATACGGGAGGGGCCACCTCGGGAAGGTCTTCGAGCCACTGTCATCGAGTTCCACCGTCTGGCCGTTCGAGCTTGTGCCGAGGAGGCCGCTGTGAGCACTGTCGAGTCATCCGGGACCACTGCTGGGAGCCCGCCGGTCCAACCGGGGGAGATGAGGCTGGAGGTCGTCGTGATCCCCGTCGGGGACGTCGACCGAGCGAAGCAGTTCTACGAAGGGCTGGGCTGGCGACTGGACGCCGATCTCGCGGTCGAGGACGGATATCGCGTCGTGCAGCTGACACCTCCGGGGTCGGGGTGCTCGATCATCTTCGGTGAGGGTGTGAGCGGGGCGGCTCCCGGATCCGCCGAGGGCCTCCAGCTGGCGGTCTACGACATCGACGACGCACGCGCGACGCTGAAAGAGGGCGGCGCCGACGTGAGCGAGGTGTTCCACGACACGACCGGGATCTTCCACCACGCCGGGACGGACGGTCGCGTCGCTGGCCCGGCCGACGGGCACGCCGACTACGGGTCGTTCCTCTCCTTCGCCGACCCCGACGGCAACGGCTGGATCGTGCAGGAGATCAAGACCCGGCTTCCCGGACGCTGAGAGGACACCCGACATGGCGACGATCTACTCCTCGGCCGACGAGCTGGCCGACGCCCTACGCCGCGCCGCCGCCGCCCACGGCGAGCACGAGGCGCGGACCGGTGAGGAAGACGCCGACTGGCCCGCGTGGTACGCGCTGTACATGGTCAGCGAGGCTGCGGGCGAGGAGCTGCCGACGTGAGCGACTTCGACGTCATCGTGCTCGGCGGCGGCTCGCCGGGGGAACACTGCGCAGGTGCACTCGCCGAAGGAGGCCTGCGGGTCGCGGTGGTCGAGCGCGAGCTGGTCGGCGGCGAGTGCTCCTACTGGGCCTGCATCCCCTCGAAGACGTTGCTGCGCCCGGGGGAGGCGGTCCAGGGGGCCCGTGACGCGGCCGCGACGGCGGAGGTGGACGTCGAAGCCGCGCTCGCCTGGCGCGACTTCATGGTGTCGGACTACTCCGACGCCGGCCAGGAGCGCTGGCTCGCCGACAGCTCGATCACCCTGATCCGGGGCAGCGGACGTCTCGCCGGCCCCGGTGCCGTCGAGGTCAACGGCGTCCGCCACACCGCGGACCACGTCGTCCTCGCCAACGGCGCCGAACCGTTCGTCCCGCCCGTGCCGGGTCTGCGCGAGCTCGACGGTGTGTGGACCAGCCGCGAGGCCACCTCGATGAAGGTCGTCCCCCGTCGTCTCCTGATCCTCGGCGGAGGCCCGGTGGGGGTCGAGATGGCCCAGGTCGTACGTCGACTCGGTGGCGAAGCCGTCGTCGTCGACACGGGACCACACCTCCTGGCCCGGGAGGCGGCGCCGCTCGGGGAAGCCCTCGGTCGGACTCTGGGTCGCGAGGGCATCGAGCTCGTGCTGTCGGCGAAGGCCTCGAGCGCGCGTCTGGAGGGCGAGGACTACGTCCTCGGCCTCGACGACGGCCGTGAGGTCCGAGGCGACCGGTTGCTCGTCGCGACCGGTCGCCGTCCGCGCCTGTCCGGGATCGGGCTCGAGACCGTCGGGGTGGAGGCCGACGCCCACGGGGTTCCCGTCGACGGGCGGCTGCGCGTGACCGACGGCCTGTGGGCGATCGGTGACGTCACCGGGCTCTGGCCCCTGACGCACGTCGGCAAGTACCAGGGCGAGGTCGTCGCGGCCAACATCCTGGGCGAGTCGCGTGAAGCCAGCTACGACGCCGTCCCGCGCGTGGTCTACACCGACCCGCAGGCCGCCGCGGTCGGCGCCGACGAGGCCGCGTTCAGCAGCACGGTCATGCTCGCCGACGTCGCCAAGACCGCGACGTACACGCGCGCGTACGCCGAGAGCGACGGATTCCTCACCCTCCTCAGCGACGGTGAGCGGCTCACCGGTGCCTACGCCCTCGGGCCGGACGCCGGGGAGTGGTTGCAGCAGGCGACCCTCGCGATCCGAGCACGCGTCCCGCTCGACGTGCTCACCGACACGATCCAACCGTTCCCGACCTTCTCCGAGATCTACGTCCCGGCGCTGAAGAGCCTGCGGGCCGAGATCGCCGCCCGCTCAGGCGAACGCGAGGGGGCGCCTAAGGGTGGCTGAGCCGACGAGCGCGTTCGCTCGCGACCGTCTCGCGCACGGCCGGCGCAACCTCGGCGGCGAACCGCTCGGTCGTCGCCACGTCGTCCCCGCCGATCAGGACGGCCGTGATCCCGTGGGTCAGGGCGAGGTCGACGAGGTTGTCGATCCAGCGTGCGGGCGGGCCGCCGAGGATGCCTCCGGCCGTGGAGTCGAAACCGACGTTCATGATGTTGAGGAGCCGCCTCACGTCGCTCGGTGACCGTCCGGCGGCGACAGCAGCATCGTCGATCCGGCCGTTGAGCTCCGGAAGCGACGCGGTGCCGTTCTCGAGATACTCGATCGTCGGGAGCCAGCCGTCGGCCACCGCGCCGGTCAGGGCGAGCATCTTCGGCTTGTAGGCGCCGACCCAGATCGCGATGTCGTGGGCCGGCTGCGGTCCGCGCTTGGCGCCGACGCTCCGGTAGTAGTCGCCGTCCACGCGCACGCCGCCCGGCTGCCCGGTGTCCCAGATCTCGCGGACGATCTCGATGCCCTCGCGGAGAGCCGCGACGCCCTGGCCTGCGGTGAGGCGACGCCCGCCCATGGCGGCGACGCCCTCCCAGAACGCGCCCGCGCCGAGACCGAGCTCGAAGCGCCCGCCACTGAGGATGTCGAGCGAGGCGGCAGCCCGGGCGAGCACGGCGGGAGGTCGGAGCGGCAGGTTGAGGACGTTGCCGCTGAGGTGGACGTGCTCGGTCCGGGCGGCGGCGTACGCCAGGAGTGTCCAGGTGTCGAGCAGCGCAGGCTGGTACGGGTGGTCCTGGAAGGTCACCAGGTCGAGGCCGGCGCGGTCGGCGGTGACCGCCAGCTCGAGCACATGGTGGGGATCGCGCGAGCGCGGCGTGACGAAGGTGCCGAACAGAAGCTCGTGCCCGTAGTCGGTCATGGTGGTCCTTTCGTCAGCCCGCGTGTGACACCGTCAGGTCGACGGTGGGGGCGATGTTGAAGTTGTCCCGGAAGAGATTGTCGGGGTCGTAGAGGGCCTTGGTCTCGCGGAGCCGGGCGAGGACGGGCGGTGGGAACGCATCGTCGAGACGCTGGGGTCGCAGGTCGGTGTCGAAGCTGAGGTACAGGCCGTGGAAGTGAACGGCCAACGCATCGAAGGCAGGGTCCAGAGCCCCGTGGTCGCGACCCATCGCCGTCACCTGGAACGCCGAGCGACGGTGTGCGAAGGCTGTGCGGTCCGGTGGCACGTCAGCGATGGCGCCTCCCATCGCGCGCAGCTGGAAGTACGCGACCGTGCCACTGTGGAGCAGCTGTGCGGCGTCGCGAGCGAAGGCGGGTGTCAGCTCGGGCAGGAGCGCGGACCTCGACACAGGTTCGCCGTATCCGTGATGCCCGTCGGGCCCGACGTCCTCCGCCTCCGCCATGACGCCGGCATACCGGGTCAGAACGACCTCCTGCCGAACCAGGTCTCCGAGAGCCACGAACGGTGTCAGGCGCTCGACGATCACGTCGGCGTCGTCGGAGTCGACCAGCGCATACAGCTGGACGACCGACTGCCCGTCGCGCGGGCGTCCGGTGACAAGGAACACCGTGGTGTCGCGGGGAGCCGACGAAGCGAGCCGGCCGTACGTCAGGAGCGCCTGCTCGATGTCGTCGGTGACCAGCACGAGCTTGGCCCACCCCACGTCGTCGACCTCGTCGACCTCGAACTCGAACGACGTGGCGATACCGACGTTGGCGCCTGCGCCTCGCACCGCCCAGAAGAGGTCGGGGTGCTCCTGGTCGGAGACGCGCACCTGACGTCCGTCGGCAAGCACGAGATCGGCCGAGCGGAGGTGGTCGATGGTCAGACCGTGGCGGCGCGACAACAGGCCGATGCCACCCGCGGTGGCGAGTCCGCCGACGCCGACGCCTCCATAGTCACCCGAGCCCAGCGCCCAACCATGAGAGTTCAAAGCTGCGGCGACCTCCTTCCAGGTGGCGCCCGGGCCGACGCGCACTCGCCGACGGCGGGGGTCGACGACCTCGATGCCGTCCAGTGCACCGACGTCGATCACCAGTCCGCCATCGTTGGTCGAGCGGCCACTGATGCCGTGCCCTCCGCTGCGTACGCCCAGCGGCAGGTGGCGGTGCCGGTGCGCGAAGACGACCGCATCGGCGACCTCGTCGGGCGTCTGCGGCCGGAGCACGAGACCGGGCGCTCCCGACCGCAGGTAGGTGGAGCGGACGGCGGAGAAACTGTCGTCACCCGGTTCGATCGCCGTCCGACGCAGCGATTCGGGCAGCCCGTCGTAGTCGATCCCCGGACGCCGCCTGGACCGTGCCGCCACGGATCGCCCGGACGGGTTGCCGCCGTGGCTCGCCGCAAAGGGGATGAGCCGCTCGACGTCGTGCGCGGTGCGGACTGGGACCACGACCGGCAGGTCGTGGTGGTCGGCCAGCGCGAGGATCTGGGCACGCTCAGCCCCTTCGGGGGCGACGACCCAGCCGGCGTCGGCGACGAGGCGCACGCCGGCCAGGGACTCGAGGGTCTGCCGAGCCTTTGCGACGACCTCGGGGTACGGCGCCGTGCGCGCGGCGTGGTCCGAAGGGTCGGGTGCCGACGGGTCCCCGGCGACGCCAAGGGCGATGCGACCCGTGTGAGCCGCGACCCATACGGCCGTCGTCCACGGGTCGAGGGCAGTGTCCGTCCGGATGCCCTCGGCGTCGCCTGGACCCACGACGACGAGATCGAGCCGACCTGCTTCCGCTCGCTGGGCGAGCGCTGTCGCCGACTCGTGGGCTCCGCTCGCCCACTGCGTGTCGAGCAGAATGCCTAGCTGCACGTGTCCCCACTCATCGCTGTCATAGATCATCTCTGACGCAGATGGCCACAACGCCGGCGGTGGCCGTCGTGTTCCCCCCGACGACCGCGGCTTCTTGGTCTCAGATCATCATATGTCATGATGATCTAGAAAGCAGACGAATTCGAGAGAGGCTCGCCCATGGGCACGCTGTTCAGGCTTGATTCAAGTATTCGGATCGAGGGGTCGGTGACCCGGGCGGTCGCCGACACTTTGCAGGCCGCCGTCGTCGAGGAGATCCCCGCGGTCGAGGTCGTACGCCGCGACATCGGGACCGCGCCCATCGACGCGTCACACTGGGGGGCCGCCGCCTATGCCAGTGGGACGGTCGAGGACGAGCGGACAACGGCGCAGAGCGAGGCGCTCGCCGTCGCCGCTGAGCTGGCGGACGAGCTCGTGGCGGCGGACGCGCTCATCTTCGCCGTCCCCATGTACAACTTCGGCGTGTCCCAGCACTTCAAGACGTGGTTCGACCTGGTGTCGACCGACCCCAGGTTCGCCCCGGGCGCAGGCACCCTCGAGCAACGGCCTGCCTTCCTCGTGACCGCGCGTGGCGGCGGCTACAGTCCCGGCACGCCCCGCGCCGGTTGGGACCACGCGACCGGCTGGATGCGGCGGATGCTCGAAGACCTGTGGGGGCTGGATCTCGACGTGATCGAGACCGAGCTCACGCTGGCGGAGGTCACGCCGGCGATGGCAGAGCTCCGAGAGCTGGCGCAGCACCAGCTGGCCGAGTCGCACGAGGCGGCGCGCCGAGGGGCGCGTTCGGTGACCCTCCACCTGCGCGGCAGCAGCGAACCGTACGGCCAGGGCTCGCTGGCGTCGTAGACGCCACGACGACGGGCGTCCCGCCGCGATGGAGCGCCGGGCTACGCCTCGGCAGCCTCGAGACAGGGATCGAAGTCCGGGTCGCCCGTCGTCGTCGACGCCGCCTTGCAGAGGAGCCGGCGAAAGCTCGCGCGTTCGTCGTCGTCGAGGGCGCTGAGCAGCTGGCGCTCCGCCCCCGAGACCTCGCGGTAGAGGTCTTCGACGGCCCGGCGCCCGCGATCGGTCGCCACGATCTGGCGCTGGCGACGGTCGTTGGGGTTGGGTCGCCGCTCCACCAGACCCGCCTCGACGAGGTCGTCGATCAGGTAGGTCATCACCGTGCGGTCGATGCCGAGATGGTTGGCCAGGGCCAGCTGGCTGGGCTTGTCGCCCTCGAGCACCTCGAGCATGGTCTGGTAGCCGCGAGGCCCGTGGGGGAAGCTGCCCAGCGCCGGCGCGACGGCGTCCCGGTAGGTGCGAAGAAGCACGCCCAGGGCCCAGCCGATGTCGTTCTCGGTGCCCGGCTCGCTCGCACCCGCGTGGGTCTCACTCACCTCGTCATCGTACGACGCCGCGGGGATCGACCTCGAAGACCGCCAGGGGCGGTGACGTAGGATCCCTGGGTGCACGATCAGCCCCGCATCGACCCCGACGACCTCGCGACCACCCTCAAGGTCCTCCGACAGCTCCCCGACCTCCACCCCGACCACCCCGACATCCGGACGGTCAAGCGCGAGGCGTCGTTCATGTACAAGCTGATCAAGAAGGCTCGTCGCGACGAGATCCGCCAGGAGCGGCAGCGACACGACCAGGAGATCATCGAGAAGACGGCCACCGGCTCCCCGATGAGGATCGACGACGAGACCGCCGGTATCCCGCTGGTCTCGCACGCGCCGGGTGCTTTCGCCGGCGAGCTGATCACCGCGCGCGGCTGCTACATCTGCAAAGAGGACTTCACTCTCGTCGACGCGTTCTACCACTGGCTCTGCCCTCGGTGCGCCGCGATGTCGCACGCCAAGCGTGACCAGCGGACCGACCTCACCGGCAAGCGCGCCCTGCTCACCGGCGGCCGCGCGAAGATCGGCATGTACATCGCGCTGCGCCTGCTTCGCGACGGAGCGCACACCACCATCACCACCCGGTTCCCCAAGGACGCGGTGCGCCGTTTCGCCGCGATGGAGGACTCGCCCGAGTGGCTGCACCGTCTCAAGGTCGTCGGTATCGACCTGCGCGACCCCGCCCAGGTGATCAGCCTGGCCGACGACGTCGCCGCGGCGGGACCGCTGGACATCCTGATCAACAACGCCTGCCAGACTGTGCGGCGGACGCCGGGTGCGTACTCGCGTCTGGTCGAGATGGAGGGTGCACCCCTTCCGGATCAGACCGCGCTGCCCGAGATGGTCTCCTTCGACGGCGTCTCCGAGGCCCACCCCGCTGCGATCGCCGGAGCGCTGTCCACCGCGGCCGTGGCCCATCACGAGGGGGAGTCGCTCGAGGTCGCCGAGGCCGCGCACACGGCGGCCTCGATCACCGCGCTGGCGCTCTCGGCCGGTTCGGCGTCCCTGGCTGCGCACCTCGACGGGACCGCCGTGGACGCCGGCGGGCTGCTCCCCGACCTGCAGACGACCAACTCCTGGACCCAGGTCGTCGACCAGGTCGACCCGCTGGAGCTGCTGGAGGTCCAGCTCTGCAACTCGATCGCACCGTTCCTGCTGGTCTCCCGGCTCCGTCCGGCGATGCGCGCGGCGGTCCAGGCGGGCGCCCGACGGGCGTACGTCGTCAACGTCTCGGCGATGGAGGGGCAGTTCTCCCGTCGCTACAAGGGCCCTGGCCACCCCCACACCAACATGGCCAAGGCGGCGCTCAACATGATGACCCGTACCAGTGCGGGTGAGATGTTCGAGGCCGACAAGATCCTGATGACCGCCGTCGACACCGGCTGGATCACCGACGAGCGTCCTCACCAGGAGAAGCTCCGGATCGCTGCGGAGGGGTGGCACGCGCCCCTCGACCTGGTCGACGGTGCGGCCCGGGTCTACGACCCGGTCGTGCGCGGCGAGCGTGGGGAAGACCTCTACGGCTGCTTCGTGAAGGACTACGAGCCGTCGCCCTGGTGACCGTCTCGTCAGTCGCTCAGGCGGTGAAGAGAGCGCTGTAGGCGTTGAGCGCCGGCTGACCGCCCAGGTGGGCGTAGAGGACGTTCGATCCGCGCGGAATCTCGCCGCTCGTCACCAGGTCGACGAGACCCGCCATCGACTTCCCCTCGTAGACGGGGTCGATGATCATCCCCTCCAGGCGGCCGGACAGCCCGATGGCATCGAGCGTGGACTGCACGGGGATGCCGTAACGGTCGCCCGCCCACCCCTCGAGCACGGTGATCTCGTCGTCGGTGAGCTCGCGCCCGAGGCCGATCAGCTCTGCGGTGCCCCGCGCGATGCGAGCGACCTGGGCGCGAGTCGCGTCGACCTCGGCGGAGGCGTCGATGCCGATCACGCGCCGCGGTCGGTCCTGCAGCGCGAATCCGGCGATCATGCCGGCCTGGGTGGACCCGGTCACCGCGCAGACGACGACCGTGTCGAAGAAGACGCCGAGCTCGCGCTCCTGCTGCTGGACCTCGAACGCCCAGTTCGCGAAGCCGAGCCCGCCGAGCCGGTGGTCCGACGCGCCCGCCGGGATGCCGTAGGGCGTGCCGCCGCGCGCGCGGACGTCCTCGAGCGCCTGCTCCCAGCTGCCCTTGACTCCGATGCCGAAGCCGGACGGGTCGAGGCGCACCTCGGCGCCCATGATGCGCGACAGCATGATGTTGCCGACCCGGTCGTTGAGCGGATCGGGCCAGTCGACCCAGCGCTCCTGGACGAGGACGGCCTTCAGGCCGAGCCGGGCGGCGAGGGCCGCGACCTGGCGCGTGTGGTTGGACTGGTAGCCGCCGATGGAGACGAGGGTGTCCGCTCCCTGCTCGAGGATGTCGGGCACGAGGTACTCGAGCTTGCGGGTCTTGTTGCCGCCGTACGCCAGGCCGGAGTTGCAGTCCTCGCGCTTGGCCCAGATGCGGGCGCCGCCGAGATGCCCGGTGAGCCGGTCCAAGGGATGGATCGGGCTCGGGCCGAAGAGCAACGGATAGCGGCGGAAGTCCCGCAGCGACATGGTTTCTCCTCGGGTCAGCTGACAATCGCCTTGCCGTACACGCGATGCGCGATGTGTAATATATCGCATGCCGCTCCCGGACAACTCGGTCACCATCGACCGGAGCCTGCTGCGCGACGACGTCTACCGACGCCTGCGCGACGGGATTGTGGACGGCGCTCTGGCGCCCGGAGAGCAGCTGCGCGACAGCGAGCTGGCCGCTCGCCTCGGCGTGAGCCGTACGCCGGTGCGTGAGGCGCTGCTGCGCCTGGCCGACGCGGGTCTGGTGGTCGCGCGGCCCGGTCGGTCGACCACCGTGAGCTCACTCCAGGTCCAGGACGTCCACGACGCTCGGGTCGTCGTGGCGGCAATGCACGCGGCGGCGGTCAGGGAGGCGATCGACCGGTTCACTCCGTTCGACATCGACGAGATGCGCGACGCCAACCACCGCTTCGCCGAGGCGATCGCGGCGGGTGACGTGGTGGCCGCCCTCCAGGCCGACGGGGAGCTCCACAGCGTTCCGGTCAGACTCGCCGCCAACCGAGCATTGACCTCGGTGCTCGACCAGTACGTCCCCGTCCTGCGGCGGGCCGAGAGGGTTCGGTTCTCGTCGTCGGCCGCACGCGAGTCGATCGCGCGTCACGAGCGTCTCATCGACCGGTGCGAGGCGGGCGACGGCGACGGGGCCGGCGCCATCGAGTACAGCACGTTCGCCAGCCTGTCCGCGGAGCTCGAGGTGGAGGTCGCGGCGGACAAGGAATGACCCCAGCCACGTCGTCTCTCGGCGGACGGTCCGGCTGGACAGTGTGGCCGACCGGAGGGGGCCGGGATGATGCAACGGGAGGGTGCGCCACCGACGCTGTACGGGCGTCGCAGCGAGCGGCAGAGGCTTGACGAGCTGGTGCGGGCCGCCGAGGAGGGCCGGAGCGGGGTGCTGGTCGTCGACGGTGAACGGGGTGTCGGGAAGTCTGCACTGCTCGCTCACCTGGCACACCGCGCCAGGAACGACCGGGTGGTCCGGGTCTGCGGGGCGGAGTCCGAGGCCGACCTGGCGTTCGCCGGGTTGCACCAGCTGTGCAGCCCGCTGCTCGACCTCGTCGGCAGGTTGCCGGCGCCGCAGGCCGATGCTCTCGGCATCTCCCTCGGACTTCGCGCTGGGCCGTCGCCGGACGGATTTCTCGTCGGCCTGGCGACCTTGTCGTTGCTGTCGGAGGCTTCACGGGACCGACCGCTCGTCTGCGTGGTCGACGACGCCCACTGGTTGGACGATGCCTCGGCGCAGACCCTGGCGTTCGTGGCTCGGCGGCTTGAGTCGGACGCGGTCGTCCTCGTGGTGGCGACGAGGGCCGCAGATGACGATCGGCGTTGGGGGAGGTTGCCTCGACTGACGGTCCCTCCACTGGCCACGGTCGATGCCGAGGCTCTTCTGCGGTCGGCGATCGCCGCACCGCTCGACCGGCGGGTGCGCACCCGCCTCGTCGCCGAGACCCACGGCATCCCCGCCGCGCTGTGGGACGTGACGCGGCGGTTCTCGACCACCGAGCTGGCGTTCGGTCCGCAGGCGAGCGTGACAGCGGTGACCGACGGTTGCCCCGAAGCAACGCTCGCGCGCGGGCTCGAAGGGCTGGACGAGCCGCTGCGTCTGCTGCTGCTTGCCGCCGCTGCGGAGCCGACCGGAGACGCGGCTCTGCTGTGGCGCGCCGCCGAGAATCTCGGGCTCGGCAGCGAGGCCGTCGCCCCAGCACAAGCCGTCGGGCTGCTCGAGATCCAGGAGACGGTCCGGTTCAGGCATCCGACGGCGCGGTCGGTGGTCTACGGAGCCGCCGCTGCCGCCGACCGTCGGGTGGTCCACCAGGCGCTCGCGGACGCCACCGACCCCGTGCAGGACCCTGACCGGCGCGCGTGGCACCTCGCCCACGCCGTCGCGCGCCCGGACGAGCGCGTGGCCCGCGACCTCGAGCGCTCCGTCGGGCGCGCGGCAGCGCAGGGCGGCCCGGCCGCGGCTGCGGCCTTCCTGCAGCAGGCAGCCACGCTGACGCCCGACGTACGGCCGCGTGTCGACCGGCAGATCGCTGCGATCGACGCCCTGCTGAACGCCGGCGCCGTGGACGCGGCGCGGGAGCTGTGCGGCGTGGCGGAGGGTGAGGTGCTGGGCGATCTTCATCGGGCCCGGCTCGACCAGCTGCGTGCGCGGATCGAGAGTGCATCCTGCCGCGGTGCCGACGTGCTCCCGCCGCTGCTCTCCGCCGCTCGGCGGCTCGAGGCCTTCGATCCACAGCTGGCGTTCGACAGCTATGCGGACGCGCTCACCGCTGCGTTGTTCTCGGCTCGGTCAACCGCCGGCATCGGCGTGCGAGCCGTGGCCGACGCCGTGCGTGACGCGCGCGTCCCGGTCGATCGCAGGCCGGGTGACCTGGCGGTCCAGGCGATGGCCGTGCTGTACGCCGATGGATACGCCGAGGCCGTTCCGCTGCTCAGGCGTGCGGTCGAGGCGTTCGACACCGAGGAGCTGTCTCCCGGGGAGGGCGCACGGTTCTCCTGGCTGGTCGAGCTGGTGGCTGCCGGCTTGTGGGACGAGCACGCGTGGGACAGGTTGACCGGTCGGGACGTGAGGCGGGCCCGCGAAGCAGGAGCCGGCGATGCCCTCACGGTCGCCCTGAACACCCGCGTCTACGTCACCCTCTTCGGGGGTGACCTGGGGGCCGCAAGGACGCTGCTCGAGGAGATCCACGCCGTTGACGCCGCGGCGGGTACGGCGCTGACGCCGTACGGAGCCATCGGGCTCGCCGCCTTCCGCGGCGACCAGGCAGAGGCCGAGCCGCTCCTCGCTGCGGTGCGCGAAGAGGCTGTCGCGCGCGACGACGGTCTCGGGACCTGGGTCGTGCAGTGGGCGCAAGCGCTCCTCTACAACGGACTCGGCCGCTACCGGGAGGCATTGGTCGCCGCTCGTGAGGCCGTCGACCGGCCCGACTGGATGGCGGTCGCGACCTGGGCACTCGTCGAGCTGGTCGAGGCCGCTTCACGGGCCGGCGAACCGACCACGGCGGCGGGCGCGTTCGCGCAGCTGGCACCGCTCGCGCGGGCCAGCGGGAGCGACTGGGCGCTCGGGGTGGCCGCGCGCTGCGAGGCGCAGCTGCACGACGGTGACCGCGCGGACAGTCTCTATCGCGAGTCGATCGACAGGCTCGGGCGCACGGCCGTTCCTCCCGAGCTCGCCAGGGCGCACCTGCTGTACGGCGAGTGGTTGCGGCGGGCCGGCCGGCGTGTCGAGGCGCGCGAGCAGCTGCGGACCGCTCACCAGATGCTGGTCGCCCTGGGACTGGCCGCCTTCGCCGAACGCGCACGCCGAGAGCTGGCCGCCACTGGTGAGACGGTGCGCAAGCGTGCCCACGGCACACGGGACGAGCTCACCCCACAGGAGATGCACGTCGCCCGTCTCGCTGCGGAGGGACTGACCAACCCCGACATCGGCACCGAGCTCTTCCTCAGCCCTCGCACGGTGGAGTGGCACATGGGGAAGGTCTTCGGCAAGCTCGGCATCTCCTCGCGCCGTCAGCTGCGCGACGTCATCGGGGCCGCCCAGACGTCGCGCCCACGGCGGGACGCGCTGACGGCATGAGGTGACGCCGGGGACCCGTGTCAGGCACCCCGGGGGCCAGACCGGGGATCACACGGGGGCGAACGAGGGGAATGTCGCGTCAGGCTCGAGGTCCACCCACGGCCGACAGGCCTTCGAGAAGGAGCTCGTCATGACCGCTGCATCGTCGTCCCCGTCCACACCACGCCCGACCATCGTGCTCGTCCACGGTGCCTTCGCCGACTCCTCCAGCTGGAACGGCGTCGTGCCCGAGCTTCAGCGACGGGGCTACCACGTCGTCGCGATCGCCAACCCGCTCCGAGGGCTCAGCTCCGACGCCGAGTACCTCCGCAGCTTCCTCGACACCCGGGACGGGCCCGTGGTCCTGGCCGGGCACTCGTACGGCGGGGTAGTGATGAGCGAGGCCGCGGAGGGGTCCTCGGTGGTCGCCGCGCTCGTCTACCTCGCCAGCTTCACCCTCGAGGTCGGTGAGAGCGCCGACGACCTCACGACCAAGTTCCCCGGTGCCGAGCTCGGGTCGGCCGCCGAGCCGGTGCCCTTCCCGACGGCAGACGGCGACACCGGCTCTGACGTCTACATCCAGCAGGACCGGTTCAACGAGGTGTTCGCCGCCGACGTGGCGCCCGACATCGCGCGGGTGATGGCCGTCACGCAACGCCCGATCGCGGGCAGTGCCCTCACGGACACGGCCACGAGGGCTGCCTGGCGCAGCATCCCGTCCTGGACGATGGTCGCCAACCAGGACCTTGCCATCCCTGCGGAGTCCCAGCGCTTCATGGCCGAGCGTGCGCAGTCGCACACGGTCGAGATCGACGCCTCCCACGCCGTGACGGTCTCTCAGCCGAAGGCGGTCGCGGACCTGATCGACGCAGCGGCGCGAGGTGTCACCGACCTCTGAGCCGTTCGCGACACCCGGGCCCGAGATCGTGCGCTCTCGGGCCTGAGTGCTGCTCCACGTGGCGGAAGGGGGAGCGCGGTCGTACGGTCGGCAGAACATCGGACGACAGCGAGGGGCATGGCGTGACTCAGACGATCCATCGACTGCTGTGTTTCGCCCGGCCACGGCCGGGCACTCCGGGCTCATGAGCGCCGAGAACTCGCTGTCGCGAGCGGAGACCGACGACCTGCGGCGGCGGCTCGTGGTCGGCCTCGTCGGTGCTGCCCTGCTGGTCGCCCTGCTGGTGGTCGGGCTGTCGTGGGCGAAGTGGCTGCCCTACCTCGACAAGACGACCTCGCTGTCCGACACGGGAGCATGGGACGGAGCGGCGATCTTCGACACCGCGACCACCGCGTCCTCCCCGTGGGTGGCCGGCTGGGACTTCACCGTCGCGTACTTCACGGCAGTCTGGCGGGCGCTCGTGGTGGCGGTGCTGGTCGCGGCCGCCGTGGACGCCCTCATTCCCCGCAGGTGGCTGCTGGCGGCGCTCGGACGCCGTACGGCCGTCAGCCAGTCTCTGGTCGGTGGCATCGTGTCGATGCCCAGCATGATGTGCACGTGCTGCAGTGCGCCGGTGGCCAGAAGCCTTCGACAGCGTGGGACGCCGGTGGCGGGCTGCATCGCCTACTGGGTCGGCAACCCGGTCCTCAACCCCGCGGTCCTCGTCTTCCTCCTGCTTGTCCTCCCCTGGCAGTACGCCGTGGTGCGGCTCCTCGTCGGTGTCGTGGTCGTGGTCGGGGCCGGGGTTGCGGTGTCGCGGTTCCTCGAGCGGCGGCAGGTCGCGGCGGCGGTCGCCGACGTCGACGCTGCCCCGGACGACGACGCCGGCTCGCTGCGTGAGATGCCCGGCCGCTACCTGCGCTCGCTCACCCGCTTCACCGTCGTGCTCGTCCCCGAGTACGTCGTCGCCGTGTTCGCGGTCGGGATGGTCAGCGGACCGCTGTCGAACTTCGACGGGATCACTCAGCAGCTCGGCGTGGTCGCGGTGCTCCTGGTCGCGGTCGTCGCGACCGCGTTGGTGGTGCCGACCGGCGGAGAGATTCCGGTCATCGCGGCGGTGACCGCCGCGGGGGCGACCGCCGGCGTCGGCGGAGTCCTGCTGATCGCTCTGCCGGCTCTCTCGCTGCCCTCGATGCTGATGGTCGGGCGGTCGTTCGGGTGGCGGGCGACGGGACTGACCGCAGGCGTCGTCGTGGTGGGCAGTCTCGCCGCGGGCGGCATGCTCGCGGTCCTGTCCTGACGCTCTGAGGCTTCGCGCAGATCGGGGACGGTGATCAGGAGATCTCCGGGAGCTCCTGCGCCGCCCCGAGGAGCACGCGGAACGGATCGCCCTTCGTCTCCAGGCGGTCGAGCACGGAGCGGACCGTCCAGCGGTCAGGACGGAGGTCGGGATCGTCGAGCTCGTCCCAGGTGAGGGGGACCGACACAGGGGCACCTGGTGCCGGACGCGGCGAGTACGGCCCCACCAGCGTCTTGTTGATCGCGTTCTGCGTGTAGTCGAGCCGGGCGAGCCCTTTGCGCTCCTTCACCTCCCACTTCCAGCTGACCAGCTCGGGGACGACCTGCCCGATGGTCTTCGACAGCGTCTCGACCCACACACGGGTGTCGTCGAAGCTGTAGCCGGGGACGACCGGGATCCAGATCTGGATGCCACGGCGGCCGGTCACCTTGGGCCGCGCGGTCACCCCGAGGTGGTCCAGCGCCGTACGGTGCAGACGGGCGAGGACGAGCAGGTCGTCCCAGGTCGTACGCTCGCCGGGGTCGAGGTCGATCAGCGCGTACGTCGGCTCGCGCGGTGCCTCGATGCGTGAGGTCCACGGGTGCCACTCGAGCGCCCCGAAGTTCGCCGCCCACACGAGTGCGGCGGGTTCGTCGGCCACGACGTAGGTGGTGGTCTCGCCGTCGTCGGCCTCGGGGTTGTCCCACTCGCCGAGCCAGTCCGGTGCGTGGGCCGGGCGCTGCTTGTGCCAGAAACCCTTCGAGTCGGCACCGTCCGGATATCGGTGGAGGTTGAGCGCCCGTCCTTCGAGGTAGGGGACCGCGACCGGTGCGACGCGGGCGGCGTAGGCGAGCAGCTCGCGCTTGGTCACCGGCGGGTCACCGGGGAACAGGACCTTGTCGAGGTTGGTCACCTTCAGCGATCGCCCGAAGACCTCCCAGGTCCCCTGCTTGCCCAGCCCTCTCAGCGCGTCGATCGCCTCGTCGGGCAGCGGGTCGGGGAGGAGAGAGACGCTGGCCTCGGCGGCCGGCGCCTCGGAGCGCCACAGCCGGTGGGGGTCGGCCGCAACCTCGTCGTTGGTGCGTCCGCTCAGCACGGAACGGGGGTGGTCCTCCGCGTCCCAGCCGTCCACGGCGTGCGGGTCGTGCTTGTGCAGGAGCATCCAGGCGTCGGAGCCGTCATCGCTCTCGCGCCGCACGAGCACGAACCGTCCACGCAGCTTCTCGCCGTGGACCTCGGCGTGCAGCTCGCCGGCCTTGACGGCGGCACGCGGGTCGTCGGTCTTGACCGGCTCCCAGGTGCCGGTGTCCCACACGATGACGTCCCCGCCGCCGTACTCGCCGGACGGGATGACTCCCTCGAAGAGCAGGTACTCGATCGGGTGGTCCTCCACGTGCATCGCGAGCCGCCGCGCCGACGGGTCGAGCGTGGGCCCCTTGGGCACGGCCCAGCTCACGAGGACCCCGTCGACCTCGAACCGAAGGTCGTAGTGCAAGCGGCTCGCGCGGTGGCGCTGCACGACGAACCTCGCGACACCCGCGTCCGGCGTCTCACCACCGGCAGGTTCCGGCGTACGAGTGAAGTCGCGCTTGCGGCGGTAGACCTCGAGGGGATCACTCATGCCTGCTCCGTGCCCGGAGGAGCCGGTTGCATGCCTCTGGCAGTCTGCGCGCCGCAGCGTGATCCGGTTGTCTGGGGCCCATGACGCGCTACGGGTTCCATGCCAGTCACGAGCAGATCTCCCCGCGGCAGCTGCTTGCCGACGTCCAGCACGCTGAGCGGGCGGGGTTCCAGATGGCGATGTGCTCCGACCACTTCTCGCCCTGGAGCCAGCGGCAGGGACACTCGGCGTTCGCCTGGTCATGGCTCGGTGCTGCGCTCGCCACCACCGACCTCACCTTCGGTGCGGTCAGCGCGCCCGGGCAGCGCTACCACCCCGCAGTGATCGCCCAGGCCATCGGCACCCTCGGCACGATGTTCCCCGGCCGCTTCTGGGTCGCCCTCGGCAGCGGCGAGGCCGGCAACGAGCACATCACCGGCGACCGGTGGCCGGCCAAGGAGGTACGGACGCGGCGGCTGGAGGAGTGCGTGGACGTCATCCGCCGGCTGCTCGAGGGTGAGGAGGTCAGCCACGACGGTCTGGTCACGGTCGACCGGGCCCGCCTCTGGGACGTCCCCGACCCACGGCCGCGTCTCGTCGGCCCGGCCGTCTCGCTCGCGAGCGCGTCTCGTGTCGCCGCCTGGAGCGAGGGGATGGTGACGGTCAACCAGCCGCTCGAGGACCTGCGCAAGCGCGTGGACGCCTACCGGGAGGCCGGAGGCGCCGGACCGCTCGCCCTGCAGGTGCACCTGGCGTGGGCGCCGACCGAGCAGGAGGCGGAGCAGATCGCCCACGAGCAGTGGCGCAGCAACGTCTTCAGCGAGCCGATCCCGTGGGACCTGGAGACGCCCGAGGCGTTCGACGCCGTCTCCGAGGACGTCACCGTGGAGAAGGTGCGCACGGTGGTCGACATCTCATCCGATCTCGGCCGCCACTGCGAGCGCCTCGCCGAGTATGCCTCGCTCGATTTCGACGAGATCTATCTCCATCACGTCGGACAGTCGCAGGAGCGCTTCCTCGACGCGTTCGGTGAGCACGTGATCCCCCAGCTCAAGGAAGGCTGAGTCGTGGCACGAAGTGTGAGCACCGGAGACCTCTGGTGGAAGAACGCCGTCATCTACTGCGCGGACGTCGAGACGTACTCCGACTCCGACGGGGACGGCGTCGGAGACCTCGTCGGACTGACCCAGCGGATCGACTACCTCGCCGAGCTGGGGGTGACGTGCCTGTGGCTGATGCCCTTCTACCCGACACCGGACCGTGACGACGGCTACGACGTGACCGACCTCTTCGGCGTCGACAGCAGGCTCGGCACCCACGGCGACCTCGTGGAGCTCCTCCGTGCTGCCGACGACCGTGGCATCCGGGTGATCGCGGACCTCGTCGTCAACCACACCTCGGCGGAGCACCCGTGGTTCAAGGAGGCACGTCGCAGCAAGGACAACCCGTACCGCGACTACTACGTCTGGCGCTCCGACCCGCCTCCCGACACGTCCGACTCCGTCGTCTTCCCCGACAAGGAGGACGGCATCTGGACGCTGGACGAGCGCACGGGCGAGTGGTACCTCCACCACTTCTACTCCCACCAGCCCGACCTGAACTTCGCCAACCCCGTCGTCCGTGACCACATCGCGAAGTCCCTTGGCTTCTGGCTCCAGCTCGGGCTCGCAGGATTCCGGGTCGATGCCGTGCCGTTCCTGATCGCCGACGTCGACACCGCCGGCGACGACGTACCGGGCGATCCCCACGCCTACCTCAAGGCGTTGCGGTCGTTCCTCGGCCGGCGACGCGGGGACGCGATCCTGCTGGGCGAGGTCAACCTGCCCCACAAGGAGCAGCGCGCCTACTTCGGCGGCTCCGACGGCGACGAGCTCACCATGATGTTCGATTTCATCAGCATGCAGGCGCTCTACCTCTCGTTCGCGCGGGAGGACGCCCGTCCGCTGGCCAAGGCGCTCAAGGCGCGACCGTCGATCCACCCCGACTGCCAGTGGGCGACGTTCGTGCGCAACCACGACGAGCTCACCCTCGACAAGCTCTCGGAGGAGGAACGCGAGGAGGTGTTCGCCGCGTTCGGGCCCGACCCGTCGATGCAGATCTTCGGGCGCGGTCTCAAGCGCCGGCTCCCTCCGATGATGGACGGCGACCCGCGCCGCATCCGGATGGCCTACAGCCTGCTCTTCAGCCTTCCCGGCACGCCGACGCTCTACTACGGCGAGGAGATCGGGATGGGAGAGGACCCGGGGGCCGAGGGCCGGATGGCGGTGCGGACGCCGATGCAGTGGGAGCCGACCCGCAACGGCGGGTTCTCCACCGCGCCGTCGAGCCGTCTGGTCCAGCGCGTGGTGCCCGACGGCTACGGACCCGAGCACGTCAACGTGGCGGACCAGAAGCGTGACCCGGACTCACTGTGGAACTTCATGCGTTCGTTGATCCAGACCTATCGCGAGTGCCCCGAGCTGGGGTGGGGGGACTTCGCGGTCCTTCAGCAGTCTCACCACGAGGTGATGGCTCACCGCTGCCACTGGGAGGGGTCGTCGGTGATCGCGGTGCACAACCTCTCCGCGGAGCCGGTGACGACACTGATCTCGTTGCACCCCGACGACCTGGAGGGTGAGGAGCCGGTGTGGCTCGAGGACCTGTTCGACCACCGGAGCGTGGAGCTGGAGGGCGGCGAGGCCAAGCTGCCGCTGGAGGGGTACGGCCACCACTGGTTCCGGGTACGCCGGGGTGAGGCCTAGGTAGCATCCGGTGGATGCAGCGCTCCTCGACTCGTAGGCCTCGCGACCTGCGCAGCATCGCCGTCTTCCTCGCCTCGCGTGACGGGGAGGACGCGAGCCTGCGGGAGATGGCGTACGAGGTCGGCGCGCAGATCGCCGAACGTGGTATCGAGCTCGTCTACGGAGGTGGCGGGAGCGGTCTCATGGGCGCACTCTCGCGTGGCGCGCTGGACCACCGCGGTCGGGTGTACGGCGTGATCCCCGGCTTCATGGTGGAGCGCGAGTGGGCACGCTCGGACGAGCCCGGGCTGCAGCTGGAGGTCGTGGGGACGATGCATCAGCGCAAGGCGACGATGGCCGAGCGTGCCGACGCCTTTCTCGTCCTCCCGGGTGGGCTGGGGACGCTGGAGGAGATGTTCGAGGTGTGGACGTGGCAGACGCTCGGCCTGCACGCCAAGCCGCTCGGACTGCTCAACCCGGCGGGGTTCTGGGACCCGCTCGTCATGATGCTCGACCGGATCGCCGAGCACGGCTTCATGAGTCGCGGTCTGGTCGACGCGCTCGTCGTCGACACCGATCTCCCGAGGGTTCTCGACGGTCTCGCCGCGCAGGTCGTGGCCGCTCGGCGCTAGTTAGCCCAGTCTGCGACGCAGCTCGCGGACGCCGCCGGCGCGGACCGATGACTCCGCGCGCCGTTGACGGTCACCCTGTCGTACCTGCCACGACCGTACGGAGGAACCATGCGCGACGTCGTCGCCTACATGCTGCTGTCCCTGGACGGTGTCGCCGAGACGCCCGACCAGTTCGTCCTCGACTTCGACGAGGTCATGTACGACAACCTGCGCGCCGTGATCGCGTCGCAGGACGCCGTCCTCTTGGGTCGCGCCATGTACGAGGAGTGGTCGACGTACTGGCCGGACAGCGACCACGAGCCGTTCGCCGGCTTCATCAACGCCGTGCCGAAGTACGTCGCCACCGCCCGCCCTTTTGAGCCGGGGTGGAACGCCACCACGGTCGTCGACGGCTCGTTCGAGGACGTCGTACGGGAGCTCAAGGGCCGGCCTGGCGGTGACATCGGCGTGCACGGGAGCCTCACGCTCACCTCCTCTCTGCTCGCCGCCGACCTCGTGGACCGGCTCCGCCTGGTGGTCGCGCCGGTCGCGGTCGGTGAGGGGCGTCGTCTGTGGGACGGTGCCCGCGACCCCCAGCGGTGGGAGCTCGAGCGCGTCGTGGGGACGCCGTCCGGCAGCATGCTCGCGGACTACCGGGCCCGGCGCTAGCGTCACCTCCTCGTGGCGCTGACGCGCGCTGCGAGCCGTCAGACGGTCAGCGCCGCAAGCGTGGCCGGGCGGGCATCGGGAGGCAGGGCGCTGAGCGCACCGACGAG
Source organism: Mumia sp. zg.B17 (assembly GCF_019550915.1). Classification (GTDB taxonomy): domain Bacteria; phylum Actinomycetota; class Actinomycetes; order Propionibacteriales; family Nocardioidaceae; genus Mumia. Next base: position 735,681 of record NZ_JAHWCI010000006.1, on the reverse strand, counting down.
CGCACCCGCGCACATGTCGCGGACCTCGCCGAGCGGCACGTCGGGAGCCGTGGTCGCCCACTCGTGTCCGACCGTGCGCAGATGCAGCAGCCACCCCCGTACGGCGAGCGTGAGCAGCGGGTCTGGCTCGTGCCCAGGGACGAGCACCGTCAGGATGCGCTCCTCGTGCAGACGGGTCGAGCGTTCGAGGATGGCCTCGATCTCGGGGTCGCCGCTGGCGGCCCCGCGGTGGATGGTGCTGACGCCGAGCCGGTTCGCCGCACAGTGCCGCAGGTAGCTCTCGATGCCATCGACCAGCTGGCGGCGCGGGTCGACGTCCGGGTCGGGTGTCGTCGCCTCCGCGAGGTGGTCGGCCGCCTCCGAGAGCAAAGCGGCGAAGAACGCTCGCTTGGTCGGGAAGTAGTGGTAGAGCAGGCCGCGTGACACCGACGCCATCTCGGCCACGCGCTCGATGTGAACGTCCTCGTACGGCGCGGTGGCGAACAGCTGGGCGCCCAGCTCGAGGAGCTGCGCGCGTCGCTGCTCGGGGGTGAGCCTCGTACGGACCGCCATGCTGCGAACACTACTTGACACGGGTTCAACAAGAGGCCCAGTCTTGCTGAACCGACGTGCAACAAGGAGTCTCGATGCGCAATGCCTGGTCCGGCCACACGTTCCCGCACCCTGCCGGACGGCGACGCTGGATGAAGGACGCCAGCAGCATGGATCCCGACCGCCCGGTCCAGTACATCCTCGAGCACCACCGCCACCTCGGACCGATCTTCGAGATCGTTGTCTTCGGACAGAAGTTCGTCTTCGTGACCGACGCGGAGCTGGCGGCCGAGCTCAACGACGAGTCGCGCTTCGCCAAGGCGAACTCTCCGGCGCTCGACGGCCTGCGCGGGATCGCCGGTGACGGCCTCTTCACCGCCTACAACGAGGAGCCCAACTGGCAGCTCGCCCACGACCTCCTCGTCCCCGCGTTCACCAAGCAGGCCATGCAGCGCTACCACCCGGTGATGGCCGAGACGCTCGACGAGCTCTTCACCGTGTGGGACGCGGGGACGGGGCGCGTCGACGCCTCCGCGGACATGACTCGACTGACGCTGGAGACGATCGGACGCACGGGGTTCAGCCAGGCCTTCGGGTCGTTCACCACGACCGAGCTCCACCCGTTCGTCGAGGGGATGGTGACCGCGCTGACCATCGGGCGCCGCAAGGGAGTCATCGGCGCGCTGCCGGCAGCGAAGCTGCTCGAACGACGCCTGGACCGCCAGCACGCCGAGCAGCTCGACTACGTCAACCGGTTCCTCGACGACATCGTCGTCGCCCGCCGCCGGGCGCCGACCAGCGGCGGCGACGACCTGCTCGGCATCATGCTCGATCAGGCTCACCCCGAGACCGGGGCGCGGCTCAGCGACGAGAACATCCGCTACCAGATCCTCACGTTCCTCGTCGCCGGCCACGAGACGACGTCCGGGGCGCTGTCGTTCGCGCTGTACTACCTGGTGCGCCATCCCGAGGCGCTCGCGAAGGTGCAGGCGGAGACCGATGCGATCCTCGGCCCCGACCCCGACGCCACCCCCTCGTACGAGCAGGTGGCGCGCTTCCGCTACATCCGCAAGGTGCTCGACGAGGCGTTGCGGTTGTGGCCGACCGCCCCCGGCTATGCGCGCACCCCTCGCGAGACGACGACGCTGGGCGGTCGCTGGACGATGACCCCCGGCGACTGGGCCCTCGTGTTCCTGCCCCTCGTCCAGCGCGACCCGGCCGTGTGGGGGGAGACGGCGGACGCCTTCGATCCCGACCGCCCGAGGCCGCCGCGGCTCGCGAGCACGGCCAAGCCCTTCGGGACGGGGGAGCGGGCGTGCATCGGGCGCCAGTTCGCGGTGCACGAGGCGACGATGGCGCTGGCGCGCATCCTGCACCGCTACGACGTCACGGGCGACCCGGCGTACGAGCTGCGCATCGACGAGCGCCTCACCCTCATGCCGCAGGGGATGGAGCTGACGCTGTCGCGGCGTACGCCCGGTCTCAGTGCGCCCGGCGGCGCGGCACCAGGTGGGATGCCGCGACCACGATCGCGCCCACCAGGACACCGAGCAGTGCCGAAGCCGTCGTATTGACGATCCACGGAAGCGCGCCGCCCAGGCTCGGCACGGCGTCGTGCACGATCTCCTCCAGGTGGTGGACCAGGTCGTACGGCGCGTGCCACCCGAGCTCGTCGATCCCGACGAGGAGGATGTGGCCACCGACCCAGAGCATCGCGACCACACCGACGACGGAGAGCGTCGCGAGGACGACGGGCATCGCCTTGACGAGGAACCGACCGACAGCACGGGCACCCGCGGAGCTGCGCGCGGCGAGGGAGAGGCCGATGTCGTCCATCTTCACGATGACGGCGACAACTCCGTAGACGAGCGCGGTGATGCCGAGCGCGACGACGGCCAGGATGACCGCCCGCGACAGCAGAGGCTCGTCGGCGACCTCGTTGAGAGCGATCACCATGATCTCCGCGGAGAGGATCAGGTCGGTCCGCACTGCGCCGCTCACGACACGACCCTCCGCCTCGGCGCCCTGCGACGACGCGGGAGCCTCCGGGGGGTGGTGTCCCGAGACCTTCTCCCAGAGCTTCTCCGCACCCTCGTAGCACAGGTAGGTGCCGCCGAGCATGAGGATCGGTGTGAGCAGCCACGGCGCGAACTGGCTCAGCAGCAGCGCGAGAGGAAGGATGAAGACGAACTTGTTGCGCAGCGAGCCGATCGCGATCTTCTTGATGATCGCCAGCTCGCGCTCGGGGCGCAGTCCGTGGACGTACCTCGGCGTGACGGCGGCGTCGTCGACGACGACCCCGGCGGCCTTGGTGCTCGCACGCGCCGCTGCGGCTCCGACGTCGTCGACGGAGGCGGCTGCCAGTCGGGCGAGCGCGGCGATGTCGTCGAGGAGAGCCGCGAGGCCGGCGCTCACGCGCGGGGCCCTGTCGGTGGACGGTGCATGGTCACCGGCACAGCGTACGGCCCCGTCCGTCGAGGGTGGATGACGGGCAGGTCGCCGCCGCCTGGCTCGTTCGGCGTCAGTCCGGCTCGCCGCCGCGTGCGCCCTCACGTCGTGCGACAGCGCGCCGGTTCGCGAGTCCGTCGGTCGCGGCGAGGACGGCGAGGCAGACGATCCAGACGCTCATGGCCACGATCTGGAACCGCTGGGCGACCCCTGACTCCCACGAGGAGGGGTCCAGCAGGGCGAATCCTCCGAAGAGCAGGATTCCTACGATGCCGCCGATCCAGAACGTGAGCCAGGCGGCGCGGCGAACCCAGTGGCGACGGTCTGCAACCGCAAGGGCCACCGCGACGGCGCCGAGGAACAAGGCGGCGGCGGAGACCACGCTGGCTCCGTCGTGGACGAGGCGCTGGAGCTCGTCGACGGTGCTCTTACAGACGGCGTCCGTGTCGCACGGCAGAGGGACGACGGCCGCGACGATGCTCCCGACCGCGAAGACCGCGGTGAGCCACAGGGCGGCCCGACGCCAGCGTCCTGGCGGCAGGGCCGCGCGGATTCCGGGGAGCAGGACAAGGACGAGCACGCCGCAGATCACGTCGGTGATCCGGATGAGGTCGGCCATCGGCGTTCCGGAGGCGGCGAGGTCGCTCACGACCGTGAACCAGTCGTGGTTCTGGGAGAAGATCGCGTCGAACAGAAAGTTCGAGTAGAGGAAACCCGCGACGACGCCGATGCCGACCAGCAGGATGCGCTCGCCCGTCACGCCGGGAGCCTCGTCCTCGTCGTCACGGTGGGCTGCCCGGCGTGCGTCGCGTAGTCGCGGGCGCGGTGGCTGGACAGGGCGAGGATCACCAGGATGTTGACGCCGACGGTGGGCAGATGTGTGAGGGCGAACTGGTCGGGGCGGCCGTCGGACCCCAAGGACGTCACGATCGTCACCACGACGCAGATCGACATCAGGAGGAGACGGGCCGTGTTGCTGCCACGCAGCACGCCGACGGCGAGGGCGAGGTCGACGAGGCCCGAGACCGCGAGGACTGTGCTGACAGGCAGCACGACTCCACGCACGTCGCGCGTCGCGATGTCGGTGCCGAGCAGATCGAGACCGGCCGACACCGACGCGGGAGAGACCAGCAGCAGCACGAACAGCACGACGTAGCTGATCGAGCGTGCTGCGGCCACACCCGCGCCGAACACGGTCGGAGCTGGGAGGCGGCGGCGGCTGTCGGTGTGGGTCGGCAGATCCTGGTCGACGACCTCCACGCGACTGACGTCGACCACCGGCAGGTCGCCGTCGGTCTCGACCACGTCACCGCCTCCGTTGCGGGAGTGGTAGCCGCTGGAGAAGTGGTCGATGACCGAGACGTCGACCGCGGGGACGGCGCGCGTCACACTCGAGACGACGAAGTCGCGCTCGACGTCGACGTGGGCGTCGATCTTGTGCGTCACCTGGAGCGTGAACGTCGACAACCCCACCCTCCGGTCGTACGTCGCGGCGGCCAGCCAGTCCACCGCGAACCCGCCGGGAAGCATCCACCCCTCCGGGCACCGCCAGAACCTCACGTGGTGCCGTCGCGACGGGCTTCCCGCGACCTCCCTCTCGTAGGCGAAGTCCTGCTGGCGGTCGAAGAGGACCAACGGGCTCACCGGAGCCTCGGGATAGCTGCGCCGACTCAGGGTCGAGGTGACGATACGGCGGCCCGCGCGGAAGTCGAGATCGTCGGCGCGGACCCACTCGGCGGTCGACATCACCTTGTGCAGCTGTGCCTCGCGCCCGCGCCAGGCGAGGTTGACCGGGTCTCCGATCCGGCCGTCACTGGTGCGGGCCTGCCCGATGAAGTAGTCCGGCAGATAGATGTGCGTGAAGATCCGGTGCAGTCGCGGAAGCAGGAGATAGGCGACGAACACCCAGAACACGACCAGCAGCAGAGTCTGCCCCGGCCGTACACCGTCCACGAGCAGCAGGTACGCGAACCACCCGGCGGCAACCGCCGAGAAGGCGAGGAACATCCCGTCCAACGCATCCATGACGGAGGTACGGCGGAATAGTCGAGGCGTCCTCCCCATGGGGCCAGTGTCGTCCAGGAACCGTGCCGCCGCCCGTGAAGTCCGCTACCTTCACGGGGTGATATGGGGCCTTCTGGGAGCATTCGGTGCGTCGGCCTGCTACGGCGTTGCCTCGGTGCTGCAGGCGCTCGCGGCGCGCCGTACGGAGGCCGCTGCAGGGCTCGACCCTCGGCTCCTCCTACGCCTCGCCAGGTCCTGGCGCTATCTCCTCGGCGTCGGGCTCGACGGGCTCGGGTGGCTGCTCTCGCTGGTCGCCGTCCTGTCGCTCCCGCTCTTCGTGGTCCAGTCGATCGTCGCCAGCTTCCTCGCGGTCACCGCTGTCCTGGGCGCGATCGTGCTGCACATGCCGCTGAACCGCACCGACAAGGTGGCGCTCGTCGTCGTCCTCGGAGGGCTCGTCCTGGTCGGGCTCTCGGCGACCGAGGACCGCAGCGTCGACGTGAGCGACGTCGAGCGGTGGGGTGTGCTCGTCGCCGCGGTCGCCCTCGGGGTCGTCGCGGTGCCGCTCGCACGTCTCGCCGGACCCGCGGGGGCGGTGGGGCTCGGCGCGGTCGCCGGTCTGGAGTACGGCGCGACCTCGGTGGCCGCACGCATGCTGCCCGAGACCGTGACGCTCGAGGATCTGCCGGGGGACCTGCGGCTCCTCCTGCTCGAGCCCGCTGCGTACGCGCTGGTGGTCGCGGGCGCGATCGCCATGCTGACCTACTCGACCGCACTCCAGCGCGGCACCGTCACCCAGGCCACCGGCCCGCTGGTCGTCGGTGAGACCGTCGCGCCTGCCGTGGTCGGCGTCGTGCTGCTCGGCGACCAGACACGTCCGGGGTGGGAGTGGGCCGCCGTCGTCGGGTTCACGCTCGCCGTCGCCGGTGCCGTCGGCCTTGCTCGCCACGGTGACGTCTCGGCGGACGACCGTGGCGTGCACCCGAAGGAAGGAGCGTCCGCATGAGCCGCGTCGGACAACGTCGCGGCACGGCCGCCGCCGACGAACGGGAGAGGCGCTCGATCGCCGTCCTCCACCGCCCGCGCGACGACCGGTGGCCCGACGTCTTCGCCGCGGTGATGTTCGGGTTCGCGACGGTCGTGCTGATCGCCTCGGTCGTCCCTTCGTGGCGACGCTACTTCTCGGAGGACAACGACCCCGTGTCGCTGCTGACGATCCCGATCGTGCCGAGCATCGTCTATGCCGCGCTGCTCGTCGTGACGGCGGTGGCCCTCCGCCGCCGGCTGCGCGCAGCCTGGTGGTTCGTGGTCGTGTGGTGGCTCCTGGTGCCCGAGATCGGCCGCGTCGTGACGCTCGTCGACGACGGTCCGAGCGTCCCCGTGGTCGGAGGCATCGCCATCACCGCCGCCGCCATCGTGGTCGCGTGGGTGGCCCGGCCGCAGTTCACCGCGCGCCGGGTGCCCGGCAGCGTGAGTCTCGCCGCCGGATGCCTCCTCGTCGGGGGTGCGGTGGTCGTCCTCGGTGGAGCGGCCCTCGTCTTCCGAGTCGGCGAGGCGCCGAGCTTCGAGGATGCCGTCCAGTACGTCTGGAACGGCATGCTGGCCGACGTCGGCCGGGTCGCAGGCGAGTCGACGGTGTCTGCGCCGCTCTGGCTCCGCGCCCTCGTCGGCCTCACCGGTGCCGCGGTGGTGCTGCTCTCCGTCCAGCTGCTGTTCCGGCCGCCTCGGTCCAGCCGTGTGCTCGACGTCGCCGACGAGGCCCGGGTGCGGACGCTGCTGCGCGACTACGGCGACGAGGACTCGCTGGGCTACTTCGCCACCCGACGCGACAAGGCAGTCGTCTGGGACACCGAGGAGGCCGCCGACGCCAGTGCCGGCGTGTCGTACCGGGGAGTCGGCTCGGTCAGCCTGGCGAGCGGCAATCCCGTCGGGGACCCTGCTCGGTGGGACGCCGCCATCGCCCGGTGGCGCGACGCGGCGCGTGCGAGCGGACTCTCGCTCGCCGTCATGGGCGCGGGGGAGAAGGGCGCCGCGGCGTACGCGAAGGCCGGTCTCATCGCGCTCGACATCGGCGACGAGGCGGTGGTCGACCTGCAGTCGTTCTCGCTCAACGGTCCGGGGATGAAGGACGTCCGCCAGTCGGTGGGCCGGATCCAGCGGCACGGCTACACCGCGACGATCGTCCGGCACTCCAGCCTGACGCCCGACGACTTCGCCGCGCTCGAGCGGGTCGCTGCCGACTGGCGCGGCGACGGCGGTGACGAGCGAGGCTTCTCGATGGCGCTCGGGCGCCTCGGCGACCCGCTGGACGGCCACTGCCTCCTGGTCCGGGCGGAGGACGCCGACGGAGCGCTGCGCGGCTTCCTCAGCTTCGTGCCCTGGGGGCGTGGCGGGCTGTCGCTCGACCTGATGCGCCGCGACCCGTCGGCCGAGAACGGGCTGATCGAGCTCATGGTGACCTCGCTCGCCGAGCACGCCGTCGAGTTCAGCGCGGGCCGGGTCTCACTGAACTTCGCGATGTTCCGTGAGGCCTTCGAGCGCGGAGCCCAGATCGGAGCGGGGCCGGTCGCCCGGCTCTGGCGACAGGCGCTGCTGATCGCCAGCCACCGGTGGCAGCTCGAGTCGCTCTACCGGTCGAACGCCAAGTACCAACCGTCCTGGCAGCCGCGCTACATGTGCTTCGAGTACGCCTCGGACCTGCCGCGCGTCGGGACCGCGGCGGGGAGCGCAGAGGGGTTCCTCATCCGCCCGTCGCTGTCGCGGTTGCTCCGCCGCAGCGACGATGACGACGCGTTCGACACCGCCGGCGAGTCCCACGCGGCCGCCGTCCTCGCGCTGATGCCGCCGGAGCCCGACCCGGTCGCCGAGGCCTTGTCGACCGAGCGCCTCCCCGAGCAGATGCGCGTACGGCGAGCGAAGCTCGACCGTCTGCGCGCGAAGGGGATCGACCCCTATCCCGTGGTCGCTCCCCGCACGCACACGCTGGCGCAGGTCGTGGAGGAGGCCGGGACCCTGCCGCCCGACACCGAGACGGGTCTCCACGTCTCCGTCACCGGCCGGGTGCTCCTCAAGCGCAAGCTCGGCGGGCTGGGGTTCGCGACGCTGCGCGACGGGAGCGGCGACCTGCAGGTGATGGTCGACGCCTCGGAGGTCCCGGCGCCCACGTACGACCTCTGGCGTCATGAGATCGACCTCGGCGACCAGGTCAGCGTCACCGGCAGGGTCGTCACCACGCGGCGTGGGGAGCTGTCGGTGCGGGCGGAGGACCTTCTCATCACGAGCAAGGCGCTGCGTCCGCTCCCGGACAAGTACAAGGGCCTCACCGACCCCGAGGCCCGGGTACGGAACCGCTACGTCGACCTGATCGTGCGGCCGGCGGCACGAGACCTCGCCTACACCCGGTCGACGATCGTGCGCAGCGTCCGTGACTCGTTGCAGGCTCGTGGTTTCGTCGAGGTCGAGACGCCGGTCCTGGAGCTGGTGCACGGTGGGGCCAACGCGCGACCGTTCGAGACGCACCTGAACGCCTACGACCTCGACCTCTATCTCCGGATCGCCACCGAGCTCCATCTCAAGCGGCTCCTGGTCGGCGGCATGGAGAAGGTCTTCGAGGTCGGACGGCAGTTCCGCAACGAGGGCGTCGACTTCAAGCACAACCCGGAGTTCACCTCGCTCGAGGTCTACGAGACCTACGGCGACTACACCACGATGCGCGTCCTGACCCAGGAGCTGATCCAGGAGGCTGCCACGGCGGTCTACGGGTCGCCGCTGGCACGGCGCACGGGCAAGGACGGGAAGCGGGTCGAGATCGACCTCTCGGGCGACTGGCCGGCGAAGTCGGTCTGCGAGGCGGTGTCAGAGAAGCTCGGTGAAGAGATCACGCCCGACACGCCGGTCTCAGCACTGCTGCGCCACGCCGAGGCGCTCGGGCTCGACGTCGACCCGGAGGCGCACTGGGGCCCGGTGCTGGAGGACATCTACGAGGAGCTCTGCGAGAGCAGGACGACCACGCCGGTGTTCTACACCGACTTCCCGAAGGAGAACGCGCCACTGACCCGGGAGCACCGGGTCGATCCGCGCCTGGCGGAGAAGTGGGACCTGGTGATGTTCGCCGCCGAGCAGGGGACGGCGTACTCGGAGCTCATCGATCCCGTCGACCAGCGGAAGAGGCTCGTCGCCCAGTCGTTGCGCGGGGCCGCCGGTGACCCGGAGGCGATGCAGGTCGACGAGGACTTCCTGCGAGCCCTCGAGTACGGGATGCCTCCCACCGGCGGCATGGGCCTGGGGATCGACCGCCTGGTCATGAATCTGACCGGCCTGTCGATCCGAGACACGATCCTGTTCCCCCTCGTCCGTCCAGACGCCTGACGGGGTGGCGGGGATGGTGACGCGCGAGGCCGCTCCCGGGCTGCAGAAGGTCTCGGTCCTCACCCTGACCGGGCTGGTCGTCGGCTCGATGGTGGGGGGCGGGGTCTTCACCCTGCCGCAGGAGTTCGGGACGGCCGCGGGGGTGATCGCCGCGGTGATCGCGTGGACCATCGCGGGCACGGGGATGATGATGCTCGCCTTCGTGTTCCAGTCGCTCGCGGTCCGGCGGCCCGACCTCGACACCGGCATGTACAGCTATGCCGAGGCCGGGTTCGGCTCCTACCTCGGGTTCAATGCCGCGTTCGGCTACTGGGCGAGCAACGTCGCCGGGAACGTCTTCTTCATGGTGCTGACCATGGCGACCCTCGGAGAGTTCTTCCCGTCGCTCGGGGACGGCACCACCGTGCTGGCCGTCGCCGTGGCGTCGGTGGTCGTGTGGGTCTTCCACGCCTTGATCGCGCAAGGCGTGCGGCAGGCGGCCGTGATCAACCGGGTGGTCACGGCGGCCAAGCTCGTGCCCATCCTGACCTTCGTCGTGGTCGTCGCGCTCGCCTTCGATCCCACGGTCTTCGCCGACAACCTCTGGGGCGGTAGGACGCACACCGCCGGTGCGGTCTTCGAGCAGGTCAAGAGCACGATGCTGGTGACGACGTTCGTCTTCCTCGGGGTCGAGGGGGCGAGCGTCTACTCGCGGCTGGCACGCCGCCGGGGCGATGTCGGGCGGGCGACCGTGACGGGTCTTCTCTCCGTCCTGGGGATCTTCGTGGCCGTCACCATGGTCTCGTACGGGGTGCTTCCCCGCGGCGAGCTCGCCGACGCGCGCCAACCCTCGATGGGCGCTGTGCTGGAGTCGGTCGTGGGCGGCTGGGGGACGACATTCGTCAGCGTCGGTGTCGTCGTGTCGGTCCAGGGCGCCTTCCTGGCCTGGACCCTGATCAGCGCCGAGATCCTCTACACGCCGGCCCGTGACCAGGTGATGCCACGCTTCCTCGCCCGCACCAACGAGCACGCGACGCCGATCCTCGCGCTGCTCGTGACCAACCTGGCGGTCCAGGCGCTGCTGCTCGTGTCGTTGGTGATCGAGAACGCGCTGAGCTTCATGCTCAAGCTCGACACCGCGCTCGTCCTCATCCCGTACCTCCTGGCGGCCGCCTACGCGCTCAAGCTCACGGTGACCCGCGAGACCTACGGTGCGCAGGACGAGCCCGTCCGGCGACGGCAGCAGCGGATCGCCGTGCTCGCCGTGCTCTATGCGCTGTTCCTCCTCTACGCGGCGGGCGTCGAGTACCTCCTGATGGCGTGCATCGTCTACGCGCCCGGAGTGGTCCTCTACGTGGTGGCGCGTCGAGAGCAGCACCAGCGGGTGTTCACCCGTGCCGAGGCCCTGTGCTGCGCGGTGCTCGTCGCAGCGGCCGGGGTAGGCGTCGTCCTGGTTGCGACGGGGGAGCTCCGGCTCTGACGCGCTGGGCCTCCTCTGTCTGCGCTCAGCGAAACGTCGTCGGTGGATCCTGGGGTCCCGGACTAGCGTGGAGACGTGAACGCCTCTCCTTCCACCGTCGGTGAGCTGCGCGCCGCCGGCCACGTCCAGAAGTCCGTCCGCGAGGAGGTCCGTGACAACCTCCTCGCCGCGCTCGGCGAGGGGCGCGACCCGTGGCCCGGCCTGCACGGTCTCGAGGACACGGTGCTCCCTCAGCTCGAGCGCGCGCTCATCGCCGGGCACGACGTCGTCCTGCTCGGTGAGCGTGGACAGGGCAAGACCCGCCTTCTGCGGACGCTGGTCGGCCTGCTCGACGAGTGGACCCCGGTCATCGACGGGTCAGAGCTCGGCGAGCATCCGTACGAGCCCATCACCCCGGCCTCCCGCCGGCGGGCCGCCGAGCTGGGCGATGCGCTGCCGGTCGCGTGGCGGCACCGCGACGAGCGGTACGCCGAGAAGCTCGCGACCCCCGACACGAGCGTCGCCGACCTGATCGGCGACGTCGACCCCATGAAGGTGGCCGAGGGCCGGTCGCTCGGCGACCCGGAGACCATCCACTTCGGCCTCGTCCCGCGCTCGCACCGCGGCGTCGTCGCGATCAACGAGCTTCCCGACCTGGCGGAGCGGATCCAGGTCGCGATGCTCAACGTGATGGAGGAGCGCGACGTGCAGATCCGCGGCTATGTGCTGCGCCTGCCGCTCGACGTCCTCGTGCTGGCCACCGCCAACCCTGAGGACTACACCAACCGCGGACGCATCATCACGCCCTTGAAGGACCGCTTCGGCGCGGAGATCCGTACCCACTACCCGCTCGAGCTCGAGGACGAGATCGCCGTCGTCAAGCAGGAGGCGCATTTCGTCGCGACGGTTCCTGACTTCCTCCTGGAGATCCTGGCCCGTTTCACACGGTCGTTGCGCGAGTCGAACGCCGTCGACCAGCGGTCGGGGGTCTCGGCCCGGTTCTCGATCGCCGGCGCTGAGACCGTCGCGGCGTCGGCGCTGCACCGCGCGACGATCCAGGGAGAGGCCACCGCGGTCGCCCGCGTGGTCGACCTCGAGACCGCGGTCGACGTGCTCGGCGGCAAGATCGAGTTCGAGACCGGCGAGGAGGGTCGTGAGCGGGAGATCCTGGACCACGTCCTCCGGACGGCGACGGCGGAGACCGTGCGGCACCGCCTGCGCGGCATCGACTTCGCCCTCCTGGTCGAGGCGTTCGCGGCCGGTGCGACCGTGATGACAGGTGAGCAGGTCGCGGCCTCGGACGTCTTGGCGGGCCTGCCGGTCCTCGGTGAGTCGGAGCTGTACGACGAGGTGATGGATCGCCTGGGGGCGGCGGCCGACGACGGAGAGCGGGCGAGCGCGATGGAGCTGGCCCTCGAAGGGCTGTTCCTCGCTCGCCGGATCGGGAAGGACTCCGCCGGAGGCGAGACGGTGTACGGATGACCAGGCGCGGCAGCTCGTACGGGCGTTACACCGGCGGAGACCCGCTGGCGCCCCCGGTGGACCTCGGGGAGGCGCTCGACGCCATCGGTGAGGACGTCATGGCGGGGTCGTCGCCGGAGCGTGCGGTGCGCGAGGTGTTGCGGCGCGGCACGAACGGTCAGGCCGGGCTCGACGACCTGGCGCGACGTGTCGCCCAGCGCCGACGTGACCTCCTCGACCGCCACGACCTCGACGGCACGCTGCGTGAGGCGCGTGAGCTCCTCGACCGTGCGGTTCTCGAGGAGCGCAAGCAGCTCGCTCGTGACCTGGACGACGACGCCCGGTTCGCGGAGATGCGGATCCAGGACCTGCCGCCGTCCACCGCAGCGGCGGTCTCGGAGCTCTCGGACTACCAGTGGCGCAGCACGCAGGCGCGCGAGGACTACGAGCGGATCAAGGACCTGCTCGGTCGTGAGCTCCTCGATCAGCACTTCGCCGGCATGAAGCAGGCGCTCGAGAGCGCGACCGACGAGGACCGCGCCCGGGTCGCGCAGATGATCGGCGATCTCAACGACCTCCTCGCGGCGCACCGTCGCGGTGAGGACACCGACGACCAGTTCGCCGAGTTCATGGAGCGCCACGGCGACTTCTTCCCGGAGAACCCGGAGACGGTCGAGGAGCTGATCGACTCGCTGGCCGCGCGGGCGGCTGCCGCGCAGCGGATGCTCGGCTCGATGACTGCGGAGCAGCGCGAGGAGCTGATGGCGCTGTCGGCGAACGCCTTCGGCAGCCCCGACCTCCAGGAGGCGCTCGGGCAGCTCGACGCCAACCTCCAGGCGCTACGGCCCGGCGAGGACTGGTCGGGCTCCGAGGAGTTCGGCGGCGACCAGGGCCTCGGGCTCGGGGACGGCACCGGCGTCCTGCAGGAGATCGCCGCTCTGGACGCGCTCGGCGAGCAGCTGTCGCAGGCCTACCCGGGGGCGCGGATGAGTGACATCGACCTCGATGCGCTGGAGCGGCACCTCGGTGAGGAGGCGGCGGTCGACGCGCGCACGCTCACCGACCTCGAGCGGGCGCTGCGTGACAGCGGCGCCCTCAAGCGGGGGACCGACGGCGCTCTGCGGCTGTCGCCCAAGGCGATCCGTCAGCTCGGGAAGTCGCTCCTGCGCGACGTCTCCCAGCGGATGTCGGGTCGCCAGGGTGCCCGCGACGTACGCCGGGCCGGCGCCGCGGGCGAGATGTCGGGGGCGACGCGCGAGTGGGCGTTCGGCGACACCGAGCCGTGGGACGTCACGCGCACTGTGACCAACGCCGTCGCCCGGACGGCGTCCGAGGGCCGCGACCCACGCGGCGGCGTTCGCCTCGACATCGGTGACGTCGAGGTCAGCGAGACCGAGGCGCGGACGCAGGCGGCGGTGGCGCTGCTCGTCGACACGTCCTTCTCGATGGCGATGGACGGCCGCTGGGTGCCGATGAAGCGGACGGCGCTCGCTCTCCACACGTTGATCCAGAGCCGGTTCCGCGGCGACCACCTGCAGCTGGTCGGCTTCGGGCCGTACGCCGAGGTGATGGAGATCGACCAGCTCACCGCGCTCGACGCCAAGTGGGACAAGGGCACCAACCTGCACCACGCGCTGATGCTCGCGAGCCGCCACTTCCGCAAGCACCCCAACGCCCAGCCCGTGCTGCTGATCGTGACCGACGGCGAGCCGACGTCGCACCTGGAGCAGGACGGCGAGGTCTTCTTCTCGTACCCGCCGGCACCACGGACAGTGGCGGTGACCGTCAAGGCGCTCGACGACGTCGGCCGCTTCGGGGCCCAGACGACGTTCTTCCGGCTCGGGGACGACCCCGGCCTCGCGAGGTTCATCGAGCAGATGGCGCGTCGCGTCGACGGGCGAGTCGTCGCGCCCGAGCTCGACGACCTCGGCGTCGCGGTCGTGGACAGCTATCTCGGATCGCGCGGCAGCTCGTCGTACGACGGTGGCTCGTACGGAGGATGGTTCGGGGGGCGTGGCTACTGGGTCGACGAGTAGGCCGTCGACCGTGGAGACTGTCGGGGTGAGCAACCAACGACAGTCTCCGGACATGTGGATGGACAGGCAGGACGACCCTCGCGAGAGCGACGCCCTGCCCGTCGGCGAGCGGGCGACGTTGCTCGAATACCTCCGGGTCTACCGGCTGACGCTGCCGATGAAGTGTGAGGGGCTCGACGCCGAGCAGATGGCGCGCCGGTCGGTCCCCCCGTCGTCGATGTCGCTGCTCGGTCTGGTCCGGCACATGGCTGACGTGGAGCGGACGTGGTTCCGGCAGGTCCTCGCCGGTGAGGACGTGCCGCGTCACTACCGCACGGCGGAGGACCGCGACGCGGACTTCAACGGTGCGGTCGCCGACGAGGAGGTCGTGGCCGACGCGTGGCGGCGGTGGGAGGACGAGGTCAACTACGCGGAGACGTTCGTCGAGGCGGCCGACGATCTCGGTGTGATCGCGCGCAACACCGAGCGTGGCGAGATCGCGCTGCGGGAGGTGCTGGTGCACATGATCGAGGAGTACGCCAGGCATATCGGCCACGCCGATCTGCTCCGCGAGTGCATCGACGGCCGCACGGGCCAGTAGGACGTCGCTCAGCGTGCGTGGAGACGGCGGTCGAGGGTGTCGGCGGTGGCGCGCACGGCGGTGACGACCGCGCCGTCGGTCACGTCCGCCGCCGACTCCCAGGTGACGGCGACCGCGGCACGGACGGAGGGGCCGGTGAGCGCGACGGCGACGGACCGGAACCCTGGCGTCACCTCGCCGTCCTCCGTGGCGTGGCCCCGTCGGCGGGTCGTGCCGAGTAGGTTGCGCAGCTGGGTCGGCGTGCGCGGGCCGACGTCGGTACGGCTGACGAACGCCGACGCGTCGGGATAGAGCGCACGGACCTGCGGGCGCGCCAGGGACGCGAGGATCGCCCGTCCGGACGCGGTCAGGTGCGCCGGCAGCCGTACGCCGACGTCGGTCACCAGCGACGGCCGACCCCGAGCGCGCTCCTCGAGGACGTACAGGACGTCCGACCCGTGGAGCACGGCGAGATGCGCCGACTGGCCGAGCGCGTCGACCAGCCGTGCCAGCGGGACGCGGGCCAGGCGGGCGAGCGGCTCCTGCTGGGCGAAGGCGAGCCCGACCTCCCACGCGCCGATCCCGAGCCCCCACGTGCGGTCGTCGGGGTAGTGGACGACGAAGTCCTCCTCCGCCATCGCGGCGAGCAGATGGTAGGCCGACGAACGGGGGAGCCCGATCTCAGCGGCGATCCGGCTGGCAGGGAGGGGCACGGGCTGGCCCGACAGGAAGCGCAGCACGCGCAGGGTGGCGGTGGCGGCCGGGACCGGACGAGTCACCTGGCTAGTGTCTCGTATCCGAGACGTCGGTGCGCGTGACGCCGTAGCGGCCGTCTGCCGTCGCCCCGTGCAATGGACCCATGCACACCGTCATCGTCGGTCCCGGGCCGCTCGCACCCGGGGAGGTCGTCGCCGTGGCCCGCGAGGGAGCCCGCGCGGTGCTGTCCGAGGACGCCCGCACGGCGATCAAGACCGCCCGTACCCATGTGGAGGCGCTCGCTGCGTCCGACGAGCCGGTCTACGGCGTCTCGACCGGCTTCGGCGCTCTCGCCACGCGGCACATCCCGGCCGACCGGCGTACGCAGCTCCAGCGCAGCCTGATCCGCTCCCACGCGGCCGGCACAGGACCGCGGGTCGAGGACGAGGTCGTCCGGGCGCTCATGCTCCTGCGTCTCTCGACCATGGCCACCGGCCGGACCGGTGTCCGGCTCGAGACCGCGGACGCATACGCCGCACTCCTGAACGCCCACCTGACGCCGGTCGTCCGCGAGTACGGCAGCCTCGGCTGCTCGGGCGACCTCGCGCCCCTCGCGCACTGCGCGCTGGCCGTCACGGGAGAGGGCGAGGTGGTGGACCGCAGCACGGGCGACGGTGCCGTACGCCCTGCGGCCGAGGCGCTCCGCGACCACGGGCTCACCCCGGTCGTCCTCGCCGAGAAGGAGGGCCTCGCCCTCATCAACGGCACCGACGGGATGCTCGGCATGCTCGTCCTTGCGCTGCACGACCTGCGGATGCTGCTCGACACCGCCGACCTCGCTGCGGCGATGAGCGTCGAGGGCCAGCTCGGGACCGACCGGGTCTTCGCCAAGGAGCTGATGGCCCTGCGGCCGCATCCGGGTCAGGCGACGTCGGCAGCGCACCTCCAAGCACTGCTGGCCGGCTCGGAGATCGTGGCGAGCCACCGGCACGGCGACGGCGTGGTCCAGGACGCGTACTCGTTGCGCTGCACCCCCCAGGTCCACGGAGCCGCCCGTGACACGGTCGACCACGCGGCGACCGTGGCGGAGCGCGAGCTCGCGTCGGCGATCGACAACCCGTCGGTGCTGCCGGACGGGACGGTCTCGTCGCACGGCAACTTCCACGGCGCGCCTCTCGCCTACGTCCTCGACTTCCTGGCGATCGCGGTCGCGGACGTCGCGGGCATCAGCGAGCGGCGTACGGACCGGTTCCTCGACGTGGCGCGCAGCCGCGGGCTGCCCCCCTTCCTCGCCGACGACCCCGGCGTCGACTCCGGGGCGATGATCGCGCAGTACACGCAGGCCGCCCTGGTCGCCGAGCTCAAGCGCCTCGCCGTACCGGCCAGTGTCGACTCGATCCCGTCCAGCGCCATGCAGGAGGACCACGTCTCGCTGGGGTGGTCGGCGGCGCGCAAGCTCCGCCGTGCGGTCGACGCGCTGACCCGGGTGCTGGCGATCGAGGTGATGGTCGCGGCGCGCGGGATCGATCTGCGCGCGCCGCTCGCCCCGGCCGCGTCGACCGGCGCCGCGGTCGGGCTGCTGCGCGAGCACGTCCCCGGGCCCGGTCCCGACCGCTTCCTCGCCCCCGAGATCGACGCGGCGGTGGCCCTCGTACGCAGCGGCGCGCTCCGTCCCCGATTTGTGCAGCTGGTCACGGAATCCGGTACCGAAAACCCTGATGACGTGCACACATCGGGGACGGGACCGACACAGGAGGCACCACGATGAGCACGCACCCACCCGTACGGGCGGCCCGAGGGACCACCCTCACCGCCCGCTCGTGGCAGACCGAGGCTCCGCTGCGGATGCTCATGAACAACCTCGACCCCGACGTCGCCGAGCGCCCGGAGGACCTCGTCGTCTACGGCGGTACGGGACGCGCCGCCCGGAGCTGGGCGGCGTACGACGCGATCGTGGACGCCCTGCGCACCCTCGCCGACGACGAGACGCTGCTGGTGCAGTCCGGCAAGCCCGTGGGCGTGTTTCGTACCCACGCGTGGGCACCGCGCGTCCTCATCGCCAACTCCAACCTCGTCGGTGACTGGGCGACCTGGCCGGAGTTCCGGCGACTCGAGGCCGAAGGGCTCACGATGTACGGCCAGATGACCGCGGGCTCGTGGATCTACATCGGGACCCAGGGCATCCTCCAGGGCACGTACGAGACGTTCGGCGCCGTGGCGCGCACGCTCCATGCGTCCGGCCGGCTCGATCAGCCCAGCCTCGCCGGGACCCTGACCCTGACCGCGGGTTGCGGCGGCATGGGAGGCGCCCAGCCCCTCGCGGTCACCATGAACGAGGGCGTGGCGCTCGTGGTCGACGTGGACGAGTCGCGGCTCGTGCGGCGGGTCGAGCACGGCTACCTCGACGAGCACACCCGTGACCTCGACGAGGCGGTCGAGCGCGTCCTCGCCGCCAAGAAGGACCGCCTCCCTCTCTCGGTCGGGGTGGTCGGCAATGCCGCCACGGTGTTCCCCGAGCTGCTCGCGCGCGGTGTCGCCATCGACGTGGTCACCGACCAGACCAGCGCGCACGACCCCTTGAGCTATCTCCCCGAAGGGGTCGCCGTCGCCGACTGGAGGACGCTGGCAGACCGCGACCCCGAGGAGTTCACCCGCCGCGCCCGCGCATCGATGGCCCGCCACGTCGAGGCCATGGTCGGCTTCATGGACGCCGGTGCCGAGGTCTTCGACTACGGAAACTCGATCCGTGAGGAGGCGAGGCTCGGCGGGTACGACCGTGCGTTCGCCTTCCCGGGCTTCGTCCCGGCCTACATCCGCCCGTTGTTCTGCGAGGGCAAGGGACCGTTCCGGTGGGCCGCGCTGTCCGGCGACCCGGCCGACATCGCCGCGACCGACCGCGCGGTCCTCGACCTCTTTCCTGAGGACGAGCACCTCCGCCGCTGGATCACCCGGGCGGGGGAGAAGGTGCACTTCGAGGGGCTGCCGGCCAGGATCTGCTGGCTCGGGTACGGCGAGCGTCATCGCGCCGGACTGCGGTTCAACGAGATGGTCGCCTCCGGGGAGCTCACCGCTCCGGTCGTGATCGGACGCGACCATCTCGACTCCGGCTCGGTCGCTTCTCCGTACCGCGAGACCGAGTCGATGGCCGACGGCTCGGACGCGATCGCGGACTGGCCGCTGCTCAACGCCCTGCTCAACACCGCCTCGGGCGCGACCTGGGTGTCGCTGCACCACGGGGGCGGTGTCGGCATCGGGCGCTCGATCCACGCCGGTCAGGTCGTCGTCGCCGACGGGACCAGCCTCGCCGCCGAGAAGATCGAACGCGTCCTCACCAACGATCCCGGGACGGGCGTGATGCGGCACGTCGACGCCGGGTACGACCGGGCGCGCGAGGTGGCGCACGAGCGCGGCGTGCGCATCCCGATGGAGGAGGGGTGAACGCGGTGAGCATGCTCGCCGCGATCGAGCGCATCGGCCGCGACCGTCGCACGGGAGGCTACCGCCGCTTCGCGTGGAACGACGCGGACATGGAGCTGCGCGAGTGGTTCGCCGGCGAGGCGGCGGCGCGCGGCATGGCGTACGAGGAGGACGGCAACGGCAACCAGGTCGCCTGGTTTGGGGCCGGCGCCAGCGGAGGAGACGGCGCCAGCGGGGGAGAGGGCGCGGACGCCCTGCTCCTCGGGTCGCACCTGGACTCCGTGCCCGACGGCGGCGCGTACGACGGGCCTCTCGGCGTCGTGTCCTCCTTCGCGGCGCTCGACCAGCTGCGACGGGACGGCTTCGTCCCGTCGCGGCCGATCGCCGTGGCCTGCTTCGCCGACGAGGAGGGCGCACGCTTCGGGGTCGCCTGCGCCGGTTCGCGCCTCGCAGCGGGGACCCTCGCGCCGGAGAAGGCCCTGGCGCTCACCGACGTCGACGGCTGCACGCTGGCCGAGGTGATGAGGGCGCGTGGCCGCGACCCGCGCAGGGTCGGCCGCAGCGCGTGGCTGGACCGTGTCGGTGCCTTCGTCGAGCTCCACGTCGAGCAGGGCCGCGCGCTGGTCCACTCCGGCGACGCCGTCGGCGTCGCGACGGCGATCTGGCCGCACGGGCGCTGGCGCCTCGACTTCTCCGGTCGCGCCGACCATGCCGGGACCACCCCGATGGAGGACCGGCGCGACCCGATGCCCGCGTACGCCGCCACCGTCGTCGCGGCGACCGCGCGCGCCGTCGCCGCCCAGGCGCGGGCGACCTTCGGAAGGGTCGTCGTCGAGCCGGGCGGGGCCAACGCCGTGCCGTCGCGCGTGTCGGGCTGGCTCGACGCCCGCGCGCCGGACGACGGCGCCCTCGCGCGGCTGATCGACACCGTCCTCGTCGATGCTCGCGCGGCGGCGGCGCAGGCCCGCGTGGGACTGGGGGTCACCGTGGAGTCTGCGAGCCCCGCGGTCGGGTTCGACACGGCGCTGCGCGAGAGGCTCGCCGCGGTGCTCGCGGCGCCGTCGTTGCCGACGGGCGCCGGCCACGACGCGGGCGTGCTGAGCCGCGTGGTCCCCACCGCCATGCTCTTCGTGCGCAACCCCACCGGCGTCTCGCACTCGCCGGACGAGCACGCCGACGACGCCGACTGTGCGGCCGGGGTCGACGCCCTGGCGACCGTGGTGCGGGAGCTCGCGTGACCACCTTCCCCGGTCTCGCCAACTGCCACAGCCACGTCTTCCACCGCGCCCTGCGCGGTCGCGAGGTCGGCGGTGCGACGTTCTGGGGATGGCGCGAGCGGATGTACGCCGTCGCGTCCGTGCTCGACCCCGACCTCCTCCACGACCTCGCCGTGGCGACCTACGCGGAGATGCGGCTGGCGGGGATCGGTGCCGTCGGCGAGTTCCACTACCTCCACCACGGCCCTGACGGCACCCCCTACGACGACCCGAACGCGATGGGCGAGGCCGTGGTCGCCGCCGCTCGCGACGTCGGCCTTCGCATCTGCCTCCTCGACACCTGCTATCTCGCGGCCGGGTTCGGGGTGCCGGTCGAGGGAGTCCAGCACCGCTTCTGCGACGGAGACGCCGACGCGTGGGCGTCGCGGGTCGACGACCTCGCCGGTCGCCACGCAGGTGCGGACGACGTCGTGGTCGGTACGGCGCTGCACTCCGTACGCGCGGTGCCCGTCGAGGCGCTCGCCACGGTCGCGCAGGCACTCCCCGACGCCCCGCTGCACGTGCACGTCTCGGAGCAGCCGCGGGAGAACGACGACTGCGTCACGGCCACCGGACGTACCCCGGTGGCGCTGCTCGCCGAGGCGGGGGTGTGGTCGACGCGGACCACGGCCGTGCACGCCACGCATCTCACCGACGACGACGTCACGACCCTCGGTGACGCACAGTCGTACGTCTGCCTCTGCCCCACCACCGAGGCCGAGCTCGCCGACGGCGTCGGGCCGTCGACGTGGTTGCGCGAGGCAGGCGCGCGCCTCACGCTCGGCTCGGACAGCAACACGGTGATCGACGTGTTCGCGGAGGCGAGGGCGGTGGAGATGCACCAGCGGCTGGTGAGCGGGCGGCGAGGGTGGTGGACCGCCGAGGAGCTCGGCGAGGCCGCGACCCGGACCGGCTACGCGTCCCTGGGCCTGCCGCCCGAGCTCGCGGACGCCGACGCGATCAGGCTGCGCGACTCCGTACGCCTGTCCGGTGTGTCCGAGCCCCTGTGGGCCGCGACCGCGGCGGACGTGGAGCCGCCCGCGAGCCTCCCGTACGACGAGGCGGACGTGGCGGAGATGATGCGACGCGCGGTCGCCACGATCTGGGAGCGCGCGTGACCAGCCTCCTGCTGACCGACATCGGCGAGCTGGTCACGTGGGACGACGACCGCCCGGTCCGTCGTGACGCCGCGCTCGTCGTGGACGACGGAAGCATCGCCTGGGTCGGCGAAGCCGCCGAGGCGCCGCCGGCCGACGACGTGGTGGACGTCGACGGGGGCACGGTCGTCCCCGGGTTCGTCGACTCCCACAGCCACCTCGTCTTCGCCGGCGACCGGGCTGCGGAGTTCGAGGCTCGGATGGCGGGTCGGGCGTACACCGCGGGCGGGATTCGCGCGACGGTCGCGGCCACCCGCGAGGCCAGCGACCACACGCTCGACAGGCAGGTGCGCAGGCTGCTCGCCGAGATGCGCAGGCAGGGGACGACCACCGTCGAGATCAAGAGCGGGTACGGACTCACCGTCGACGACGAGGCGCGCTCCCTGGCGATCGCGGCCCGGCACACCGACGAGACGACGTACCTCGGCGCCCACGTGGTGCCGGAGGGGACGACCACCGAGTCCTACGTCGACCTCGTCACGGGGCCGATGCTCGACGCCTGTGCCCCGCACGCACGGTGGATCGACGTCTTCTGCGAGGAGGGTGCGTTCGACGCCGAGGCCTCGCGCACGGTCCTGAGGGCCGGGCACGAGGCGGGACTCGGGCTGCGCGTCCACGCCAACCAGCTGGGCCACGGCCCGGGCGTCCGGCTCGCCTGCGAGCTCGGTGCGGCGGCGGTGGACCACTGCACCTACCTGAGCGACGCCGACGTCGAGGCGCTCGCGTCCTCCGGCACCGTCGCGGGCCTGCTGCCGGGGGTCGAGTTCTCCACCCGTCACCCCTACCCCGACGCCCGGCGTCTCCTCGACGCCGGTGTCACCGTCGCGCTGGCCAGCGACTGCAACCCCGGCAGCAGCTTCACCTCGTCGATCCCTTTCTGCATCGCTCTGGCCGTCCGCGAGATGGGGATGACCCCGTACGAGGCACTGCGGGCCGCCACGCTCGGCGGCGCGGCCTCGCTTCGCCGCGACGACGTCGGACACCTGCGGCCCGGGGCCCGGGCCGACCTGGTCGTGCTGGACGCTCCGTCCGCCGTCCACCTCGCCTACCGGCCGGGCGTTCCTCTCGTCCGGCGGACCATCACGCCTGCTGCCGGGTGAGCCGCGCCGCCGCTACCGTGACCGCCAAGGCAACGCGGCGGAAGCGGCCCTGGCTCATCAACACCTCGCGCGCGCACGATGTTCAGCGACGCGGGCTTCACCGACGTGACGGTCTCGTGGCTCGAGGGCTACTTCGGCACGGTGGCGTTCCAGCTCGAGCAGATGCACCGCCAGCTCCCGCGAGCACGGACGCTGACGCTGCGGCGGCGGGTCGGCTCCGCAGCCGCCTAGGGGTGGAGCCGTGCGCCTCTGACCGTCTTGTCCACGGCGTTGCGCGGTCCGTGGACGGCGACCCCGACGAGGTCGAGGGCCTCGGTCGGCACGGCACGCACCACCGCACGGTTCGCGTCGTCGTGGCCGGTGGCGAAGAGGTCCCGTGTGTAGATCGCCATCGGCAGCCCTCGTCGCAGGGCGGTGGCGTGGATGCGGCGCACGTCGTCGGACGTCGCGCTGAAGACGAGCATCGGTTGGCGCATCATCGGCAGGTACTGCCGGCCGTCGGCGTCCTCGTACGGCTCGCCGACCATGGCGTCGTCCCTGGTCGCGATGCCGCTGACCAGGAACGCGGTGACGTTGAGCTCCTGCCAGGGGAGGAGGTCGTCGCTCAGGACGATCGCGATCTTGGTGTCGAAACGGGTGGTGGGCGTCGGTTCCACGGCGGTCGTCATGCGCTCAGGATCGCTGCGTCCCGGCGGCGTGGTCTTGTACGTTCTTTGCATGGTCGACCGGGTCCGCGCGTGGCGACCCGACGTGCCGCACCTGCGGGAGGTGCTGCACGCCGAGTTCACCGAGCACGCCTACCCCAGTCACACCCACGGCGACTGGACGGTGCTCGTCGTCGACGCCGGGGCCGTCTCGTACGACCTCGACCGGCACCCGCACACCGCCGAGCCGACGACGGTCACGCTGCTCCCACCTCACGTGCCCCACGACGGCCGCTCGGCGCGGCTCGGGACCGGTTTCCGCAAGCGCGTGCTCTATCTCGACGAGTCCTGGCTGCCCACCGGGGCGGTGGGCCACAGCGTCGACCACCCGACGGTGGCCCGTCCCGACGCGGCCCAGGGCGTCCAGGGCGTGCACCGCGCGCTCGCGGGCGGAGACGTCCTCGAGGTGGAGTCGTGGTTGGCGCGCCTCCACGACGTTCTCGGCGAGCACCTGCACGGACCCGCGCCGTCGACGGCACCCGACGCGCCGCTGGCACGCCGGCTGCGCGAGCTGCTCGACCAGGCGGTGGTCGCCGGCGTGACGCTCGACGAGGCCTCCCACCTCCTGGGCGCCCATCCGAGCCACCTCGTACGCGCCTTCTCCCAGGCCTACGGGATCGCTCCGCACCGCTACCTCACGAGTCGGCGGGTGGACCTGGCGCGTCGGCTCATCCTTGATGGCCACGCGGTCGCGGACGCTGCCCACCGGGCGGGGTTCCACGACCAGGCGCACCTGACCCGTCACTTCCGCAGGGTGCTCGGCACGACGCCGGGGGTCTTCGCTCGGAGCGTCGGACCGATCTGAGGCACCTCTGCGCCGGACTAGGGCATGAGCCCGATGTGGGCTGCTACCTCAGACGACGAGAGTCGAGGCATCAGGACGAGAGAAGGAGACCCTGATGTACATCGATCCCGAGTCCTCCGTCGTGACGGAGATGAAGCACCGCATCGAGCGGCTGTCGATCTCCGGAGACGACCGCCGTG
Organism: Mumia sp. zg.B17; assembly: GCF_019550915.1. GTDB lineage: Bacteria > Actinomycetota > Actinomycetes > Propionibacteriales > Nocardioidaceae > Mumia. Next base: position 711,522 of record NZ_JAHWCI010000006.1, on the reverse strand, counting down.
CCGAGAGCGTCCGTGGCGCGAGTACCCTCCGCCGCCGCGGACGGCGCCACTGAGCGGCGCCGCCCGAGATCGCGTCGCCCGTGCGAGGATCGCTCGCATGGGCGACGCGATCGAGGTGGAGGTGGGGACCCGTGACGTCCGCATCTCGAACCCGGACCGCGTCTATTTCCCCGAGCGGGGAGAGACCAAGCTCGACCTCGTCAACTACTACGTGTCGGTCGGGGACGGCATCGTCAACGCCCTGCGCGAGCGGCCCTGCATGCTGCACCGGTTTCCCAAGGGCGTCGCCGACAAGAAGGTGCACCAGAAGCGCGTCCCCGCCGGCGCCCCGCCGTGGTTGGAGACGGTGCGCGTGGAGTTCCCGCGCTACCACCGGCACGCCTACGAGCTGTGCGTCACCGAGCTCGCGAGCGTGGTCTGGGCCGTGCAGATGTCGACGGTGGAGTTCCACCCCTGGAACTCCCGCCGCGCCGACACCGAGAAGCCCGACGAGTGGCGCATCGACCTCGATCCGGGCCCGGAGTGCGACTTCGCCACCGTGCGCCGTGTCGCGCACGTGAGCCACGAGATCCTGGAGGAGCTCGGCGCGGTCGGCTGGCCGAAGACGTCGGGTGGCGCGGGGATGCACGTCTACGTCCGGATCGCGCCCGACCACGGCTTCGCTGACGTCCGCCGCGCCGCGCTCGCCTTCGCACGCGAGGTCGAGCGACGCGTCCCCGACGACGTGACGACGACCTGGTGGCGAAAGGACCGCGACCCGGCCAAGCTGTTCGTCGACTACAACCAGAACACTCGTGACCACACGATCGCCGCGGCGTACTCCGTGCGCGGTGTCGCGGACGCACGGGTCTCGGGGCCGATCCGTTGGGACGAGGTCGACGATGTCGAGCCTGCCGACATGACGATCGCGACGATGCCCCGCCGGTTCGCCGAGCTCGGGGATCTGCACGCCGGCATCGACGACGCCGTGTTCTCGATCGAGCCGCTTCTCGAGTGGGCAGATCGCGACGAGGCCGAAGGTGCCGAGCTGCCGCCCGAGGAGGGTGGCTGAAGGCGCGAGACCGCGCTAGCGTCGAGGGTTCAAGTCAGCGATCGAGAGGAACCCCATGCGCAAGATCTCCCTTCTCCTCGCCGCAGGTGCGGGGTACGTGCTCGGCGCCAGGGCGGGCCGGGAGCGCTACGACCAGATCGTGGCGCAGGCCAAGAAGGTGATGGGTCGCGATCTCGGACGGGGTGGCCCTGGCACGTCGGGCGTGCGCTCCGCGGAAGACGACATCACCGGCACCTACTCGACCACGCCGAGCGGCAACCACGTGGACGTCGACGAGACGGTGGCCTGGACCACCTCGACCGACACGTCCGGACGCCGCTGAGGCTGGCGGTCGCAGAGTTGGGCAGGGCCCGTCACCGGCGTCGGGGGCGCCGATGACGGGCCCTGGTCTCATCGGGCTCGCAGGCCGAAGCCGTACGGGTAGAGCGGGTCGTAGTCCGCGTCACCCACGTTGATCGGCTCCTGGTCGACGCTCCGCGGCCAGGTCACGGGCAGCGTGCCGGTGAACCGCTTCTTGCCGAACAGGACGTCGGCGACACCGGCGCCCTCGCTGCCCGGGAGCCAACCGGCCACGAGACCGTCGATCTTCGACAGCAGCGCCGGCGGGATCTCCAGCGGCCGCCCGGAGATGACGATCACGACGCACTCCGCGGCCTGGGTGCAGACGGTGTCCACGGCCCGCTGGTCGGCGGTGGACAGCTTCATGTCCTTGACCGGGCGGGGGACGCCGTTGTCCCCCGGGTCGGACTCCCACCGGGGCCCGCCGACGTCGCCGAAGCCCTCGGCGTACGGCGTCTCGCCGACCACGACGACACCCGTCGCGTTGCGGGGCACCGGCGTGGACGCGGTCTCGTCGAAGGTCACGTCGCGCCGGGAGGCGTCGTCGATGCCGTCGAGGATCGTGTCGCCCGGGATCTGGTGGTAGGACCCGCCCTGCCAGGTGATCGTCCACCCGCCGGCCTGGTTGCCGATGTTGTCGGCATTGCTGCCGGCCACGTACAGCGGCGCCCGCTTCGACAGCGGGAGGACGCGCCCCCGGTTCTTCAGGAGGACCTGCGACTTCGCGACGGCCTCGCGGGCGACCTTGCGGTGCTGGGCGCTGCCGATCTCGTCGATGTTGCGCCGGTCGGTGTACGGCTTCTCGAACAACCCGAGCTCGAACTTCTGCGTGAGGATCCGGCTGACCGCGTCGTCGATGCGCGACATCCGGACGCGACCGGCCTGGACCTCCTCGGTGAGCGCGGTGATGAACTCCTCGAACTGCGCCGGCTCCATCGCCATGTCGATCCCGGCGTTGATCGCCGTGCGCACCTGGGTGTTCCAGTCGCCGGGAAGCTGGTGGATGGCCTCCCAGTCGCTGATCACCAGGCCATCGAAGCCCATCCGGCCCTTGAGGACGCCGGTGAGCAGCTCCTTGTGGGCGGTCATCTTGAGGACGTTCGTGCCGACGCCGTCCTCGGTCCAGTCGACCGACGAGAACGACGGCATGACCGACCCGGCGCCGTAGCGCTGGATGGCGGGCCAGTACGGCGCGAGCGCGAGGCGAGCGAAGTCCCGGCGGCTGACGATCGTGATGCCCTGGTCGATCGTGTAGTCACCGGCCGACGTCCCGTAGGTGGTCAGACCGTCACCGGCGAAGTGCTTCGGCGTCGCCAGCACGCGGTCCGGGTTGTCCAGCTGGCCGCGCCGTCCCTGGAAGCCGCGCACTGCGACCGCCATCTCCGAGACGAGCCTCGGCGACTCGCCAAAGCTCTCGTACGTGCGGCCCCAGCGGTCGTCGCGCGCGACGCACAGGCAGGGAGCGAAGCTCCACTGCGGGCCGGTGGCACGGGTCTCCTCGGCGGTGATGTGGGAGATCTTCTCGACGAGCCTCGGGTCTCGGGTGGCTCCGAGCCCGATGTTGTGGGGGAAGACGGTCGCGCCGTTGAGGTTGGCGTGTCCGTGCACCGAGTCGACGCCGTACAGGACGGGGATCTTGAGCCGTGTGGCGAGGGCGGCGTCCTGGTAGCCGTCGACCATGTCGGCCCAGCCCTCGGCGGTGTTGGGCGTGGGGGTGGACCCGCCGCCGGACAGGATGCTGCCGAGCGCGAGGTCGGTGACGTCGGCCTGCGACGCGTTGGCGCGCTCGGCCTGGGTCATCTGGCCGATCTTCTCGGCCAGCGTCATCCGGGAGAGCAGGTCGGCGACCCGCTTCTTGGTCGACAGCCGCTCGTTCAGGTAGGCCGGCGTGCCACCCCGCTCACCCGCGGTCGCTGACGCCGCGCTGGCCGTACTGGCTGCCGGGGCGGACCCGGCCCCCACCCCGACCAGGCCGGCGACCAGAGCCGCTGCGGCACCGGTGACCAGAGCCGCGCGGCGGGCGGACGGTCGGTACGACCGGCCCGATGAATCTCTGTCTCGACGTCTCACGTTCATGAATTCCTCCAGGTCCGGTGTGACCTACGTCATACTGTTACCCGAATATTGCGTAGGCAAAAACAAATGGCAAGTGGAGATCTGAGGTAGCTGGAGGCGCCGACTCAGGCGTTCGCCCGATGGAGGCGCCTACCTCAGAGAACGAGGATCGACGTCATGATCCTCATGCCGGAGTACTACGTGAAGACCGAGATGGACCGTCGGATGGAGCAGGCGCATGGCGCGGTCAGGCGCCGCACCGTCCGCCGCCGGCTTCGTGCACGCGAGACCGGAGCGCGCTCCGAGCACCCGACGGCATGATGTCCGTCGTGGACACGATCGAGGTGCCCCCGGGTCAATGAGCTCGGACCTTGTCAGTGGGGTACGCGATCATGGGCACATGCCCGCCGACTGGAGAACGACTGAGCCCCTCGTCGGACGAGAAGGGGAGCTCGAGCGGCTGCTGATCGCTGCCGGTGTCGCCGATCCCGAGGCCCGCGGGGGTGTCCTCTTGAGCGGCGACGCCGGGATCGGCAAGACCCGTCTGCTGCGCGAGCTGGCGATCCGAGCCGCCGACGACGGTCACCGTGTGCTCGTCGGTCACTGTCTCGACCTCGGTGACAGCGCGATCCCGTTCCAGCCGTTCGCCGAGGTGCTGGCCGCCCTCGACGACCCCTCCCGCAAGGCGCTGTCCGACGCCCTGCCGCCCCTCGGCCCCCTGATGTGGGGCGCCGCCAACGGCACGGGAGTCGACCGGGGCGAGCTGTTCGCCTCCGTCGTGGCCGCCCTCGAGCTGCTCGCCTCCAGCCAGCCTGTGCTGGTGCTCGTCGAGGATGCCCACTGGGCCGACACCTCGACGCGTCATCTCATCCGTTACGTGCTCTCCCAGCGCTACGACGGCGCTGTCCGGTTCGTCATCTCCTACCGCAGCGACGACCTCCACCGCCGCCATCCGCTGCGTGCCGACGTGGCCGAGTGGAGTCGGCTGCCGGGCGTGCAACGACTCGACCTCGGCCCCCTCGCAGACGACGAGGTCCGTGCGCTCGTCCGGTCACGAGCGACCGCCTCGATCGACGCCACCGGCCTCGCCGCGATCGTCCGTCGGGCCGAGGGCAACGCGTTCATCGCCGAGGAGCTCGTCGACGTCGACGACAAGAACGGTCCGCTGCCCCCGACGCTGGCCGACCTGCTGCTCGTGCGTCTCGACCGCCTCGACGACGGCGGGAGGCAGGTGGTGAGAGCGGTCGCGTGTGCCGGTGCCGAGGTGGACGACGACCTGCTCGCCGCGGTTGTCAACCTCCCTCCGGACACCCTCGAGGACGGTGTCCGGGCCGCGTTGGACCACCGCATCCTGAGCCGCACGAGCAACGACGGCTACGCCTTCCGCCACGCCCTCCTCGCAGAGGTGGTCCGCGACGACCTCCTCCCCGCCGAGCGTCGCCGGTTCCACAAGGCATACGCCGAAGCACTGGCGGGTCGTGGCGACTCCGCTGACGTCGCGCGTCACGCGTTCGAGGCCGGCATGGCGGAGATGGCCTTCACCGCCAGCGTGCGCGCCGCAGACCGGGCGAGGCGGGTCGGTGGGCATGACGAGGCCGCCCAGCACTACGAGCGCGCGCTGTCGGTCGCGTCCGCGGCGCCACCCGGCACGGATCTGGTCGACCTCGTCGTCGCCACCAGCGAGGCGCTGACCGCGTCGGGATACGTCCGTCGGGCGGCAGGGGTCGTCGACGACTACCTCCAGGACGGTGCGGCGACGCTCTCCGACACCGAACGCGCCCGGCTCCTCGTCGCCTACGGCACCGCGACCGTCCTGGGCGACCGCGACGCCGAGGCCGCACAGGCGGTCGAGCAGGCGTTCGCGCTCGTGCCCGAGCAGCCGACGGCGCTGCGCGCCTCGCTCGAGGCCGTAGCCGCCCACGTCGCGGGAGCTCAGCGGCGCCACGACGACGCGATGCGTTGGGCGACCCAGGCCATGACGCTGGGCCAGCGCCTCGGCCTCAGCCGCGTCGTCGACGAGGCTGCCGCCACGAAGGCCCGGGTGCGAGCTCTCAGGGGCGACGACCCGGCCGGTGACGAGCGGCGGTTCCGGGAGGTTGCCGAGACCGCCCGAGCATCCGGCAACGTCGTCACCGAGCTGCGCGCCCACCAGCATCTCGCGTTCCTGTACCACGACCGTGGTGACCTCGACGCTGCCACGGCGGAGTTCCTCACGACGATGCAGGCGGCGGAGAAGGCGGGACGACGGTGGGCCCCGTACGGTTTCGACGGCCGTTTCTTCGCAGCCCTCACGGCCTATCTCCGTGGCCGGTGGGACCTCGTCGAGGAGCTGTGCGACGTCTCGGCCCTGCGCCCTCCGGCGGTCCATGCCGGCTCTCTGGAGTCGGTGCAGCTGCTCGTCGCCGCAGCGCGTGGTGACACGACTGTCCTGCCGCGCGCGCGTCGCCTGCGCGACTCCTTCTGGCACAGAGACATCGCGCTCGCGATCCACAGCGGCACGGCGGCCATCGACCTCGCGCCCGACGTCGCGTCGGCGCAGGCCTGGCACGACGATCTCGTCGCCTCGTTGGTCACCGACTGGGGCGGCCGCCGCGTCCCGGCGCGGTTGCGGATGGGGGCGCTGCTCGCCGGCCGCTACGCCGACGCGGCGCCGCACGTGTCGGCGTCGGAGCGAAGCGCGTTCGTCGAGCGTGCCGCTCAGCTGCGCGTCGACGCCGACCGGGCGGTCGAGGAGCGCGGGCCGTTCGGGCCCGAGGGTGAGGCATGGGGGCGCCGGCTCGATGCCGAGATCCTGCGCGTGCGCTGGACAGCGGGAGAGGACCTCGGCCTCCCAGTGATGCTTGAGGCGTGGCGCGGGGCGACAGGTGCGTTCGCGAAGCTCGGCCATGTCTACGAGGAGGCGCGCTCGACCTCGCGTCTCAGCTCCGTCCTGCACGCCGCCGGCGACATCGCCGGAGCCAAGCAGGTGGCCAGCGCTGCCCACGAGACGGCGGTGTCGCTGGGCGCCGAGCCGCTGGTGCGTCAGCTCGAGCAGCTCGCGGGGGCGACGGCTGTTGCGGGTGGCCGGACGGCGGTGCCGCAGGCATCGGCCGGAGAGAAGCCCCTGACCGCACGCGAGCGTGAGGTGCTCGACCACCTTGTCGAAGGCCGTACCAACGGCGAGATCGCCACGCTGCTGTTCATCAGCACCAAGACGGTGTCGGTGCACGTCTCCAACATCCTCGCCAAGCTCGGTGCGGCCACACGCACCGAGGCGGCCGCTATCGCACGTCGTCAGAGGGCTTGAAGGCCCGCTCGAGCTCGGCGTTCGTCCGTCCGCTCAGCACGGAGGTGAGCCCGTCGCGAGCGGGGTCTGCACCGGCTTCCACCCCGGGCCCGCGCATCTTCACCAGGATCCACTGCTCCTTCCCGCCTGCCTCACCGGTTCGGGTCAGCGCGTAGGGCCCGCTCAGCCGTCGACCGTGAAGGTCGACCACCAGGTGCCCATCGGCGAGCGCATCGCCTGCGGAGACCGGTGTCCCGGCACGGGTCGTGAGGTGGTCGTACGTGCCGCTGTCCCACACGATGACGCTGCCGGGGCGGCTCCCGTCGCGTGCGTACGCCCCTTCGTACGTGGCGTGCGCCAGGTCGTGGTCGTCGGTGCGGATGGCGAGCCGCCGCACCGACGGATCGGGAGAGGGCCCTTTCGGGACGGCCCACGAGACGAGGACCCCCGCGACCTCCAGCCTGAGGTCGTGGTGGAGGACACGGGCATGGTGCCGCTGGCACACGTACAGCATCCCGGCACCGTAGCCGCTCACTCGGCCGTCGCGTGATGAGCGAGAACCCGCGCACGCTGAGAGGCTGACCAGCATGTGCCGCTTGTTCGGTCTGCACTGCGGGCGTCAGCCGACGACCGCGACGTTCTGGCTGCTCGACGCGCCCGACAGCCTGCGGGCCCAGGGTCGGCGCAATCCGGACGGCACGGGCATCGGGGTCTTTGCGGCGGACGGGAGAGCGACGCTCGACAAGCAGCCGATCGACGCGTGGGACGACACCGACTTCGCGCGGGACGCTCAGACGCTTCGCGGCACGACCTTCGTGGCGCACGTCCGGTATGCGAGCACGGGCGCCCACACCGTCGCCAACACCCACCCCTTCGAGCTCGACGGCCGCCTGTTCGCCCACAACGGTGTGGTGGGTGGCCTCGACGCGCTCGACGCACGTCTGGACGAGCTCGACGCCGGCGGGCTCGTGGGGGGACAGACCGACAGCGAGCGCGTGTTCGCGCTGATCACGGCGGTCGCGCGACGCAACGGCGGGGACATCGAGGCGGCCCTGCGTACGGCGATCGCCTGGATCGCCGACAACGTGCCGGTGCTCGCGCTCAATCTGGTGCTCACGACCGCAACCGACCTGTGGGCGCTGCGCTACCCCGAGGTGCACGCGCTGTGGTTCCTCGAGCACACCGAGCGCGAGGTCGGCGATGGCTGGGATCGCTCCAGCGACCGCATTCGAGCCCAGGTCGAGCCCGACGGCGTCACCGGCGAGCGGACCGTGGTCGTCGCCTCTGAGCAGATGGACGCGGAGGCGGGATGGACCGCTCTGGAGCCAGGAGAGCTCCTGCACGTGGACAGCGACCTGGTCACGACCCGCACCTCTCCCTTCGGCCCGCTGCGACACCCGCTCAGGCTCTCTCAGCTCGAGCCGGTCGCCGCCGCATCGCAGCGTGCCTGACCGCTCAACAGATCAGGAGGACGACGTGAACGACACCCCGAAAGCGCGCATCGGCGTCACCGGACTCGCCGTGATGGGACGCAACCTCGCTCGCAACCTGGCGCGGCACGGCAATCCGGTCGCCCTGCACAACCGCACGTACGCGCGGACCCAGAGCCTCGTCGACGAGCACGGCGACGAAGGCACCTTCGTCCCGTCGGAGTCGATGCGTGACTTCGTCGCCTCGATCGAGCGCCCGCGTCCGATCATCGTGATGGTCAAGGCGGGAGAGCCGACCGACGCCGTGATCGAGGAGCTGGTCCAGCTGCTCGACGAGGGGGACATCGTCATCGACTGCGGCAACGCGCACTTCGCCGACACGCGACGTCGGGAGGCAGCACTGCGGGAGAAGGGTCTGCACTTCGTGGGTGCGGGCGTCTCCGGCGGCGAGGAGGGGGCGCTCAACGGACCGAGCATCATGCCCGGCGGGTCCGCGGAGTCGTACGAGACGCTCGGGCCGATGTTCGAGGCGATCGCGGCCCAGGTCGACGGCACGCCATGCTGCACCCACGTCGGACCCGACGGCGCGGGGCACTTCGTCAAGATGGTGCACAACGGCATCGAGTACGCCGACATGCAGCTGATCGCAGAGGCCTACGACCTTCTGCGGCACGGGCTGGGTGCCGAGCCCGCCCAGATCGCGGACATCTTCCGGGAGTGGAACGGTGGTGACCTCGAGTCGTACCTCATCGAGATCACGGCAGACGTCCTCGGCCACACCGACGCCGAGACCGGACGCCCGTTCGTCGACGTGGTGCTCGACGAGGCCGAGCAGAAGGGCACCGGACGCTGGACCGTCCAGACCGCACTCGACCTCGGGGTGCCGGTGACCGGGATCGCCGAGGCGACGTTCGCACGCTCGGTCTCGGGCCACGCAGAGCAGCGTGAGCCCGCGCGTGCGGCCTATCCGGACGGGCACGCCGACACGGCGTGGCGACCGGACGACGTGGACGCGTTCGTCGAGGACGTCCGTCGTGCGCTCTATGCGTCCAAGGTGGTGGCCTACGCCCAGGGGTTCGACGAGATCCAGGCCGGCAGCAAGCACTACGAGTGGGGCGTCGACCCGGGCGCGATGGCGACGATCTGGCGGGGTGGCTGCATCATCCGCGCACGCTTCCTCGACCGCATCCGTGAGGCGTACGACGCCGACCCGGACCTGCCCACGCTGCTGGTCGCGCCCTACTTCGTCGACGCCGTCCAGGAGGGGCTCGAGTCGTGGCGGCGGGTCGTCGGGATCGCGGCGCACGCGGGCATCCCGGCGCCGGCGTTCGCCTCGTCGCTCGCCTACTTCGACGCCCTGCGGGCCGAGCGCCTGCCCGCCGCCCTGATCCAGGGGCTCCGCGACGACTTCGGTGCCCACACGTATCGTCGCGTCGACAAGCCGGGCACCTTCCACACACGCTGGGGCGGGGACCGCACCGAGGAGCAGCAGGGGTGACGGCGCCCACCGTCACCGAGGTCCCGCGGGACCTCCTCGTCCACCTGCGGCGCGCTCGCGACCTGGCGGACCGGTGCTACGCCGAGCCGCTGGACCTCGGTGCTCTCGCCCGTGCCGCCGGACTGTCGAAGCACCACTTCCTGCGGGCGTTCGCCGCCGCCTACGGTGTGACGCCGGGAGCCTACCTGCGACAGCGCCGCATCGAGCGCGCACAGGACCTGCTCCGAGCCACCAACCTGACCGTCACCGAGATCTGTCACCACGTCGGATACAGCAGCCTCGGCACGTTCAGCCGGACCTTCACGACGCTGGTCGGCGTCTCGCCGTCGGACTACCAGCGATGCTTCGCCGACGGGGCTCCGCACATCCCCGGGTGCTGGGTCTTCATGCGCGGGCCGAGCGATGTCGCCAGCACGGCGCAACATCGGAGAAGCGCCTCGGCCGGTGACCGTCGTAGCGTCACGTCATGATCACGAACATCTCGCTGGTGACCGTCTGGGTCACCGACCAGGACTCTGCCCGAGACTTCTACGTCGACCTGCTCGGCTTCGAGACGCGCACCGACCAGCGCCTCGGCGACGGGTTCCGGTGGCTCACCATCGGTCACCCCTCGCAGCCCGAGCTCGAGGTCACGCTGATGGTGCCCGGCCCACCCCTCGACCCGGGGGTGGCCGATGCGGTCGCGAGAGCCCTCGACAACGGGACGATGAGCGGGATCGGGCTGACCGTCGACGACTGCCAGAAGACGTACGAGGACCTCACCGCCCGCGGGGTCACGTTCGTCCAGCCGCCCTCGGAGCGCCCGTACGGCGTGGAGGCGGTGATGCGCGACAGCTCCGGCAACTGGCTGGTGCTCGTCGAGCGGCGTGCGTACGACGGGAGCGACTTCCCGCACGCCTGAGAGAAAGGACGAGAGGAGCGCAGTGACCACCTTCCCGATGACGCCGGTGGGCGTCGTGCACGGCCCCGCCGAGGACCCGTCCGGTGACCGCGGCTGGGGTGACGTCGACAGCGTCGTCGAGGTCGACGAGAAGTTTGGGGAACGCCCGTTCGAGGGTCTGGACGGGTTCTCCCACGTGGAGCTCGTCTTCGTCTTCGACGAGGTCGAAGAGCGCGCCGACTACCGTGAGCCGCAGCGTCCGCTCGGGCGCCGCGACATGCCGGCGATCGGCATCTTCGCCGACCGTGGCCCGGTCCGCCCCAACAGGCTCGGACACTCGGCGTGCGAGATCGTCGCCGTCGAGGGTCGGCGGTTGACCGTGCGAGGACTCGACGCGGTCGACGGGACACCGGTGCTCGACATCAAGCCGGCGATGCCGGCGTTCCTCCCCGAGCACGTCGAGCAGCCGGAGTGGGCGCAGCGTCTGATGGAGTCCTACTTCGACGGCTGACGCGCCGACGGCTGCGCGTTGCCGTCGGGCGACGTCAGCCGCCTCACCGACGAAGGCACGACGACACCGCGTCGGAGGTCGGGAGCGGGCAGCGGGCTGCCCGCAGCCTCGGTGAGCGGGACCACGCCCGCCCAGGCCGGTCCGGCCACGTCATCGGGGTCATCCTCGGGCCAGCCGTCGGACACCTTGAGCGACCAGTGCTCGATCGGCAGCCCGAGCACCAGGGTCGCCGCGGTCTCGCGTGACGTCGGGCGCCGGACCTCCGAGAGGCGACCGGGGACCAGGGCTTCGGTCAGCAGGTCCAGAGCACGTGCCTGCGCGTCCCCCGTGAGCGGCGACGCGGCGCCGAACAGCATCGCGCTGCGGTAGTGCAAGGACGACTCGAACGCCGAACGGGCGACCACGATGCCGTCGAGGGCCGTCACCGCCACGGAGATCGGGGCACCCCGGGCGAGCCGGCGCATCCAGGGTGAGCCGGTCGACCCGTGGATGAGCAGCACGTCACCGTCGCGTGCGAACGCGGTCGGGAACACCGTGGGAAATCCGTCGACGTCGACGGCCACGTGGCAGGTCCGTGACGAGTCGAGAAGTCGGTCGAGCGCGGCCCGGTCGTGGCGCTGCTTGCCGGCCAGGCGGGTCACGCGGGTCGTCGGCACTCCAGGTCAGCGTGCGGAGGCGACGTACTGGTTGAGCTGGTCGCGCTCGAACTTCAGCTGTTGCATCCGGTACTTCACGGCGTCACCGATCGACAGCAGCGCGACGAGGTCGCCGTCCTCGCTGATCACCGGGACGTGCCGGATGCGCAGGTTCGTCATGGTCTCCAGCATCGCGGTGATGGAGTCCTCGGGCGCGCAGGTGTGGACGTCGGTCGTCATGATCGACGACACGGGCTGCGACGTCGGGTCGCTGATGCCACGGAGCTTGCGGACCACGTCGCGCTCGGAGACGATCCCCACCAGGCGGCGCTCGTCCTCGCAGACGACGAGCGCACCGATGTTGTGCTCGGCGAGCTCGTCGAGGAGGTCGGAGATCGGCGCGTCAGGCGCGATCGTGAAGACCTCGGTGCTCCCCTTGGACGTGATGACGTCGCTGACCTTCATCGTTGATCCCCCCAGGCGTGGACGATGGGGTCAACCTAGCGCGATCCGACTCGCGGTCACCAGCCCTGAGGCGGTCCGGGCCGCTGGTAGGAGCTGCTCGAGTTGCCGTAGGCGTCGTACCCGGTGCCGTAGCCGCTCGTTGAAGTGTCCCACTCCGAGCCGGTCCTGGAGAACCACTCATTGGCGCCGCCGGTGAAGAGCAGCACCACCACCGCGACACCCGCCACGACCCACAGGAGCGAGACGAGCGCCATGATCATCAGCATCCCGACGGCGATCGTCAGACCCGAGAGGACGACGAGGGCGATCCGGGCCCATCCGACGCGTCGCAACGTGAGGACGGCAAGCGCCGCCGCGGCCAGCGAGGCGACGATGAAGGCGACGGCCGTCGTATAGATCACGGACATGCTGTCGGCGATCGTCGCGATGTCGGACCCGGTCTGGTCGAAGTCGTTGGGGCGCTTGGCGATCTCGTCCAGGAGCGGGTCGATGGCCAGCACGATGGCGATCCACCCGAGAACGGCCATCGTCGCGGTCACGATCGTGATCCAGCCGGCGATCGTCACGGTGGCCGGGCGTGCGTCGGGATCTCTCGGGATGGGGAAGCTCGCCTGCGGCAGGCCCTGGGCGTACGGGTCGTAGCCGGGCGGGCCGTACGGGGGTTGCTGTCCGTACGGTGCCTGTCCGTACGGTGCCTGTCCATACGGCGAGGGCTGTCCGTACGGCGGCTGTCCGTACGGGGGTTGCTGTCCGTACGCCGGTTGCCCGGATCCGGACGGTTCGCCCGGCACAGAGGGGTACGGCGGCGTCGGCGTGGACATGACGCTGATCCTACCGAGGCCGGCAGGGCGGGGATGCGTGGATCAGGAGTCCGAGCGGCGACGGGCCGCCAGGTTCGTGACGTTGGTCGGCGCGGTGGCTCGCTGGGCACCCTCGTGCTCGTTGCTGTCTCCGGGCTCGTCGTGCGGGACCGGGTCGGGGAAGTAGCCCAGGTAGGCCATCGCCGCGTCGTGCAGCAGGGTGTTGGTTGCGAGCGCGTTGCCGTGCCACGGGCCGGGCTGGCCGTTGAGCGCCGTGAAGGTGCCACCCGCCTCGCGGACGATGGGGTCGAGCGCTGCCATGTCCCAGAGCGCCAGCTCCGGCTCGGCGGCGATGTCGACAGCGCCCTCGGCCAGCAGCATGTAGGACCAGAAGTCGCCGTAGCCGCGGGTGCGCCAGCAGCGCCGGGTGAGCGCGAGAAAGCTCTCGAGCTTGCCGATGTCCTCCCAGCCCCCGAGCGACGCGTAGGCCAGGGACGCGTCGTCGATCCGATCGATCTTCGACACCTGGAGGCGGGTCGCCGACATGAGCGACTTGCCGGTGTAGGCGCCTCCGCCCTTCGAGGCCCACCAGCGTCGACCGAGCGCGGGAGCGGAGACGCACGAGGCGACGACCTCGTCCTCGACCGCCAGCGCGATCAGGGTCGCCCACACCGGCACGCCTCGCACGTAGTTGGAGGTCCCGTCGATCGGGTCGATGATCCAGCGCCGCGGGGCGTCCTCGACGGTGCCGACCTGCTCGCCCGACTCCTCGCCGAGCACGGTGTCGCGGGTGCGCGCGCTGCGCAGCGTACGCCGGATCGTCCGCTCGACGGCCTGGTCCGCCTCGGTCACCCAGGTGGTGTCCGGCTTGGTCGTCACCACGAGGTCGGCGGCCCTGAACTTCTCCATCGAGATCGCATCGGCGTTGTCGGCGAGCACGTGGCAGAGCCGGAGATCGTCGTGGTGGGAGTGCGCCATGGGCCCACAGTAGAGGTACGGACCCCTACGATGGACACCGTCCTGGGAGGCAGCCATGTTCGGTTTCATCGACGGAGTTCCGCTCCACCCGCTCTTCCTTCACGCGCCGATCGTGCTGATCCCGGTCACCGCGCTCCTGACGCTCGCGTTCCTGGTGCCGCGGTGGCGGTGGGCGTTGCGCTGGCCCGTCGCCGTGCTGGCCGTGATCTCCGCCGCTGGGACGTACGCGACAGTCCGGTCGGGGGAGCAGCTCAAGGATCGACTCGAGCTGGGCGGCGAGATCGCGGACGCCATCGACGTCCACCAGACGTGGGGCAACCGTCTGCTCTACGCCGCGATCGTGCTCGCCGTCCTGGCCGTGCTCGCGGCTATCGTCGCGACCAGGACGGCCGGTCTGGCCTCGACCCTGGTCGCCGTCCTGCTGGCCGTCTCCGGGGTCACGGCCGCGTGGATCACCTACGAGACCGGTGACCGGGGCTCGCGTGCGGTGTGGTGCGCCACCGGCGTCGCGGCTGGCGAGACGGCGTCGCTCGAGGAGTGCCTGACTCCCTGATCGGTGCCGCCGCCGCACACGCGGACCACGTCAGTCGGCGTCCTCACGGCTGACCACGAGTCGGCGGAAGGAGTCGACCCGCGCCGCGTCGAGGCGGCCCTCGGAGACCGCGACGTCGAGGGCGCACTCAGGGTCGTCCACGGTGTGCTGGCAGCCACGTGGACACTCCTCGGTGACGTCGGACAGGTCGGGGAACGCAGCGAGCAGCCGGTCGATCGAGACGTGGGCCAGCCCGAAGCTCCGGATCCCCGGGGTGTCGACGATCCAGCCACCGAACGGCAGCGGAAGCACGTGGGTCGAGGTCGAGGTGTGCCGACCGCGACGGCTGACGGCGTTCACGTCGCCTGTCGCCAGCTCGGCGTCAGGGACGAGCGCGTTGACGAGCGTCGACTTGCCGACGCCGGAGTGGCCGACGAGCACGCTGGTCCGGCCGCGCAGCCGCTCGCGCAGCATCTCCAGGTCACCGCCTCGGTGCGTGACGACGACGTCGACCTCGAGCGGGACGAGCATCGCGACCAGGGGGTCCGGATCGCCGAGGTCGGACTTCGTGAGGCACACCAGAGGGCGCATCCCCGCGTCGAACGCCGCGACGAGGCAGCGTTCGATGAGGCGAGGTCGAGGTGGAGGATCGGCGAGCGCGGTGACGATGACCATCTGGTCGGCGTTCGCGACGATGACGCGCTCGATCGGGTCGTTGTCGTCGGCCGTACGGCGGAGCACCGTCGTCCTGTCCTCGACCTCGACGATGCGGGCGAGGGTGTCGTGGGTTCCCGAGGTGTCCCCGACGATGCGGACCCGGTCGCCCACCACGACCGCCTTGCGACCGAGCGACCGGGACTTCATCGCCGTCACGACGCGGTCGTCGTCGCCGACGAGCAGGCCGTAGCGCCCGCGGTCGATGCCGACGACCCAGCCGGTCTCGGCGTCGTCGTAGCTCGGGCGCTCCTTCGTCCGTGGACGCGTGTGCCGGCGCGGGCGGTCGAACTGCTCGTGCGGACGGTCCTCGTCGTAGCGCTGCGTCACGACGCGAACCGCTCCCAGTCCTGCGCGAAGCCCGGGTAGGTCTTGGCGGTCGTCGCGACGTCCTCGACACGGACGTCCTTGACCGCGAGCCCGAGCACGGCCGCCGCGTGTGCCATCCGGTGGTCGGCGTACGTCCGGAGCGTGGCGCCGTGCAGGGGGCGCGGACGGATCGTCAGCTGGTCGGTGCCTTCCTCGACCTCGCCACCGAGTCGGCTGATCTCGGCGGCGAGCGCGGCGAGACGGTCGGTCTCGTGGCCGCGGAGGTGACCGATCCCGGTCAAGGTCGACGGCCCCGAGGCGAGTGCGGCGACGGCGGCGACCACCGGGGCGAGCTCGCCCTCGTCGCGGAGGTCGAGCGTCACACCGTCGAGGGTGCGGGGAGCGGTCACGACGAGGTCGTCGCCGTCGAACGAGACCTCGGCCCCGAACGCCTCGGCGATCGAGCGCCACCGGTCTCCAGCCTGGTCGGTCGCGCGGGGCCATCCGGTGACCCGGACCCGCCCCCCGGTGACCAGGGCACCGGCGACGAACGCACCGGCGTTGGAGAGGTCGGGCTCGATCGCGGTGTCGTACGCGGCGATGGGGCCGGGCTCCACGGTCCAGCGGTCGGTGCTCGCCTCCACCGTCACGCCACGGCGCCTGAGCTCGGTGAGCGTCATCTCCACGTGGGTCGCGGAGGGGACCGGCGGGCCTTCGTGGCGTACGTCCACGCCCTCGGCGTAGCGGGCGCCCGCGAGCAGCAGCGCGGAGAGGAACTGGCTCGACGCCGACGCGTCGATGGTCACCTGGCCACCGCGCACGTGCCCGTCACCGCGCACCGCCAACGGGAGCCGCCCGTCGCCGCGGTCGACGACCGTGACACCCAGCGCGCGGAGGCTGCTGACGGTGGTCGCCATGGGGCGTTCACGCGCCCGGACGTCGCCGTCGAACGTCACCTCACCGTCGGCCAGCGCGGCCACCGGGGGCACGAAGCGCATGACGGTCCCCGCGAGACCGACGTCGATGTGCACCACACCGAGCGGCGTGCCCCACGCGGCCGGCGTCACGACCCAGGCGTCACCGTCCTCGACGACGCCCACGCCCAGGATCCGCAGCGCCTCGGCCATCAGCGACGTGTCGCGGGAGACGAGGGGGCGGGCGAGCCGCGACGGGCCGTCCGCGAGCGCCGACAGGACGAGCGCGCGGTTGGTCTGCGACTTCGACCCCGGGAGCGACACTGTCGCGTCGACGGGATCGAGACGGAACGGGGCGGCCCACAGCGGTGACGTCATCGCAGCCGAGCCTATCCGACCACGACTGCGACGACGTCGTGGCGACGCTCAGAGCGGCAGCGACTTCTTGACCTGCTTGGCCGTGCTCTGGACCGAGTCCTGGACGTGGCCGCCGGCCTTGACGACCTGGTCCTTCGCGCGCCGGGGCAGGATCTTCTTGTGCGGCTCGGGGTCGAGGGTCGCCATCAGCAGGCCACCCATCATGGAGAGGTTCTTCGTGAAGTGGATCTTCTGGTTGGCCGCCGTCGAGGCGTCGTCCTCGTCCCAGAACGAGTGGCCCGCCAGGGTGGTCGGGACCAACGTCGCGGCCAGGACCGCCGCGGACAGGCGCGGGAAACGCCCCAGCGCCAGCGCCGTGCCGAAGCCGAGGTGCAGGGCGCCGTTGATGCGCACCATCGACTCCGGATCGGTCGGGATCGATGCTCCCGGGACCACCGACTGCACGAACCCGGCGATCTTGTCGGTCGTCGGCTTCACGTGCTCGGCCATCATCGGGGCGTTACGGAGGGCGCTCGCTCCGCCGTAGACGAACATCGAGGCGAGCAACGGACGGGCGACGGTACGCAGCAGAGTCATGGTTCTTTACTACCCCCTTCGGCCCACCGCCACACATCACCGGCGCCCGTCACCTCAGAGGTCGGCCAGCGGGACGCCCCGGTCGCCGAGGCGTCCCGCGTCCACGCGGCGTCCCACGAGCGCCTCGAGCGGGTCGACACCGTCGTCCCACATGTTGACGTGCATCGCCGCCTGCACGACCCCGTCGCGCAGCCAGAACGCCTGGAAGGCCAACGGGCCCGCCGGGTCGGCGTCACCCCGCACGACGACCTCGGTCTCGTCGACGTCCTCCACGTGACCGACGTACTCCATGCCCAGGTCGTACTGGTCGGTGAAGAAGAACGGCAGCTTGTCGAAGGTGACGTCCTGGCCGAGCATCGACCGCGCCGCCACCGGACCGGAGTCGTGCGCCATCGCCCAGTGCTCGACCCGTACGCGCCGCCCGAGACGAGGGTTGTCCACCGCCGCGATGTCGCCCGCTGCCCACACCGCGACGTCGGAGGTGCGCAGCGACGGGTCAGTGTCGATACCGGGGTCGCCGGAGAGCCCCGCTGCCTGTCCCCAGTCGCTCTGCGGTGCCGCGCCGATCGCCACGACCACCGCGGCCGCGGGCACCTCCTCGCCCTCGCTCGTCACGACCGACGTGACCGAGCCGCCGTCTCCCCGGATCTCCGTCACGCCGCTGCCGAGCCGCAGGTCGACGCCGTGGTGCCGGTGGAGGGAGGCGAAGATCTCGGCCACGCGGTCGCCGAGCACCCGCCGCAGGGGGAGCGCCGCCGTCTCGACGACCGTCACGGCGACGCCGTTCGCCCGCGCGGCCGCGGCGATCTCGAGCCCGATCCATCCTGCGCCGACGACCACCAGCGGACCGCCGGCCTCGATGGTCGCCCGGATCCGCTCCGCCTCGGGCATGTCACGCAGGTAGAGCACACCGTCGAGGTCGGCGCCGGGCACCTCGATCCGTCGCGGCCACGAGCCGGTCGCGAGGAGGAGCTTGTCGTACGCCAGGCTGCCGCCGCCCTCGAGCTCGAGCACCCTGTCCTCGAGGCGTACCCCGGTCACCATCGTCTCCGTCCGGAGGTCGATGTCGTGGTCGCTCCACCACCCGGAGTCGTGCAGGTACGCCGAGGACTCCTTCTCCGACCCGAGCATGTAGCCCTTGGAGAGCACCGGCCGCTCGTACGGCGGCCTGTCCTCGACGGTGACCAGCACGACCGCGCCGTCGAAGCCCTCCTCGCGCAAGGTCGCCGCCGCGCTCCCGCCTGCCAGCCCGCCACCCACGACCACGTACGTCTCATCGCTCATGCCGGTGACCGTACGCCGTTCCCGGTGACGGGCGCCACGGAACGGATGCCAGGTCTCAGCGGAACGTGGCGGCGACGTCCTCGAGCAGCGCGCTGAACCGCTGGTTGCGATCGAGCCGCGGACTCGTGGTGCGCGGCAGCGTGAAGAGCGAGCCGCCGACGCTCGCCGTGGTGGCGTCCAGGACCTGACCCGGACGTGCCCTCGCCGACACGTGCTGCGACGCCGTGGAGCCGGGGTCGAACGCCCACTGCTGACGGGTGCTGCCGGCGCAGGCCTCCGTCGTCACGGTCGAGACGACGGGCCTCGCCGCCGAGGTCAGGCATGCTCCGGTCGCAGGCCCGCTGACCGCGCGGATCGTCCACCACCCCGTGCCGCTGCCGGCGTCCCAGACCCGCCACACCGTCGCGGTGCCACAGCTCCCGAGGCGCGTCGACGCGGAGCCGGGACGACCGGTCGCCTCGATGCAGCGGGTGCCGAGACCGATCGGGCGCACGGAGATGCGCGCGACGGCGGGCAGCCGGATCGGGCCCAGGGTCGCGGTCTCCGACCTCCCGGCGGCGTTCAGTGCGACCACCTCGTAGACCACACGGGCGCCGTTCGGTGCTCCGGTGTCGACGAACGAGGTGGTGACGAGTGGGTCGGGGCCCGACACGAGGTCGCCGCTCACCGCCGCCGCTGCGGAGCGGCCCGCACCCGCCAGGCCCGTGCCCACACTCCGGTAGACCTCGTACCCGTCGGCGCCGGCGACGGCTGACCACGCGAGTGTGAGCCCGCCCGGCTCGTCGGTGAGCGCGAGGTCTCGTGGTGCCACGGGAGGGGTCGGTGCCGGCTCGGTCGGTTCTGTCGGCTCGGTGGGCCCAGGCTCGGTGGGTGCCGGCTCTGTCGGCCCGGGGTCGTTGGGCCCGGGGTCGTGAGGTTGCGGCTCCTCCGGGTTGCGTGGGTCGTCCGGGCCTGGTCCGCCAGGCCCGGGGTCGTCGGGTGCGCCCGGTCCTTCTGGCGCGTCAGGAGCTCCGGGGTCCTCGACACCCGGGATCCCCGGGATGGTCGACGGGGATCCGGGTGGCACCAACCCGGGAAGGGTCGGGGGTATGACCGCCGTCGGGGGGACCGTCTGGGGACGGACCCGTGGGTCGGAGTCTCCGGGGCGCGTAGGGCCGGGAAGCGAGAGCGACGGCCCGTCGGACACCTCGTCGGAGGTGGGACCGCCCGGGCTCTCCAGTGTCATGAACGCCATCGCGGCCACGACCGCGGCGCCGATCACGCCCAGCGTGATCCCGGCCGCGGCCACCCCATGGGCGGGTGCCGCCGTCACCCAGTCGCGGGCGCGCCCTGCTGTGTTCCCGGCCCAGCGTCCCGGGTTCGTGTGACCGGCGCCCCCGGCGGCGGATCCCCCCGCACCGGCGCCGGCGGCCGCCACCTGACCCTGGAGATCGGCGACGTACCGAAGTCCGACCGCTCCCAATAGCGCCGGAGCCAGCAGTCCACGGAGCCCCGAGTTGACCTCGACCAGCTCGAGGTAGACACCGGTGCAGCGCGCGCAGCCGTCGAGGTGCTCACGGACCTTGGTCGTCTCGCGCTTGCCCAGGCCCTGCCTGACGTAGGCACCGAGGCGCTCGGTCGTCCCACGGCAGCTCTCCTCGGCGGTGTCGGCGAGGTGGACCTGGAGATAGGACTGCCGCAGTCCCTCTCGTGCCCGGTAGGCCAGCGCCGAGACGCCGTTGGCCGACATGCCCAGCATCGGGGCGATGTCGGCCGGCTTGGCCCCCTCGACGTCGAGGTGCCACAGGACCAGCTGCCAACGCTCGGGGAGGGCGACGAACGCCTGCGCCGCGGCGGAGCTCTCGAAGCTGGCCACGGCCGTGTCGCCGAACTCGACGCCGCCGTCGTACTTCTCGAGGTCGTCGGAGGGCTGAACCCGTCGGTCGGCGCGCACGCGGTCGATGTGGAGCTGGCGGATCGCGGTGAGGAGGTACGCCCTGAAGGCGACGTCGGGCCCGGCGCCCGCCCTCAGCTGGTCCAGCACCTTGATGAAGGCCTCGGACACGAGGTCGTCACCGTCGGGGCTGCGGACCAGCTGAGCGGCCATCCGACGCGCCGCGTCACGGTGTCTCTCGAACAGCACGCCGTACGCGGCGTTGTCGCCGGCCCGGACGGCCGAGATCAGCTCGGCGTCGCTCGGCGTGCTCGGATCGGCGGTGGGCTCTGTCATGGCGCCTCCCACGGTAGGCGAGATCGACGTGTCGCAGGCGTGTCGCGCAAAAAAGTTGTCGAACCCGCGTCATGGACCGGCGAAGCGCCCGTCTCACTCGCATGAAGCGCGACGACATGGCACGCCCTACGGCGACAAGCTCCGGTCGGCAGGACCAGTGGCACCCTCCGGCCATACGGGGGCTGGCCGCGGAGTCTCTGTTCCTCGTCCCCCGGCGTCATCTGGACGCGCTGCGGGACGTGCTTCGCGGTGGTGAGGACCCCGAAGGGGTTGCGGTCGAGCTCGGGGCGGCCGCAGCCACGGAGGGGATCGGCTGGAGCGAGCTGTTGCGCGACGTCGAGGACGTGAGTCGCAGCGTCTCGGGCTCGCTCCCTCCGTACGAGCTGGTCCGCGCGATGAGCATCGCGTGGACCGAGACCGCCGCGCAGGACAGCTACGTCGTCTCCTGCGAGGACCCCCTCACCGGGCTCACCTCGCCCGCACACCTGCGGACCCGGCTCGACGATGCCTATCGTCTCGCCGAGCGCGCCGGTGCGAGCGCGTCCGACCTGTGGGCGTTCGTGGTCGTCGAGGTGCGTCCGAGCGGCGGTGCGGAGAGCGGCCTGCTGCGGTCGCTCTCGATGATCGTCGTCGCCGAGCTCCTTCGTTCCTGCTTCGACGGCGACGAGACCATCTCACGGCTCGGCGAGCGCCGAGCCGTCGCGCTGGTGCGACGCTGGGACGCGACCCGCGGCTACAGCGCGCTGCGGGGCCTTGTCGACTCCTCACCCGACGTCCCGCCCACGCGGGTGTGGATCGAGGGTGTCCCGGGGACCAGCGAGGCGGCCTCCCGCCTGCTGGGCGAGCTCGGCCGCGGGGGGTCCGCGGACGGGCTCGGCTGACTGCTCCGGCGTCCGCTCGTTCTCGGGGCGGGCGGACGCCGGGGCTCACGGTGCACGCTCGGCGGCCCCGTCACCGCCGTGTGGAACGCTGGTGCCATGTGCGGTCGATACGCCACCACGCGATCCCCGTCCGACCTCAGCGCCGAGTTCGAGGCCGAGCCGGCCGAGGACCTGCCTGAGCTGGACCCCGACTACAACGTCGCCCCGACCAAGGTCGTCCCGCTCATCCTGGAGCGGCGCTCCAGCGAGGACCCCGCCGCGAAGCACCGGCTGGTCAAGGCGGTCACCTGGGGCCTGGTGCCGAGCTGGGCCAAGGACCGGGCGATCGGCAACCGCCTGATCAACGCGCGCGCCGAGACTCTCGCCGAGAAGCCGTCGTTCCGCGCGGCCTACGCGAAGCGGCGCGCGCTGGTGCCGGCGGACGGCTTCTACGAGTGGTACGCGAGCGAGAAGCGCGACGCCAAGGGCAGACCGGTCAAGCAGCCCTTCTTCATCCATGCGCCCGACCGGAGCACGCTCGCCATGGCGGGGCTCTATGAGATCTGGCGGGACCGCTCGCTGCCGGAGGACGACGACACCGCCTGGCTGTGGAGCTTCACGATCATCACGACGACCGCCACCGACGACGTCGGCCGGATCCACGACCGGGCGCCGATGCTCGTCCCGCGCGACCGCTGGGCCACCTGGCTCGACCCTGACACCGACGACAAGGACGAGCTCGCCCGTCTGCTCGTCCCCGCCGCACCCGGGGCGCTGCAGGCCTACCCGGTGTCCCGGGAGGTCAACAACGTCCGCAACAACGGCCCTCAGCTGGTGGAGCCGATCGCCCTCGAGGACGAGCCCGGCGCAGCCGAGGAGGGCGAGCAGCCGACGCTCGGCGGCCTCTGATGACGACCCTGGCCGAGGCCACGTACGACACTCCTCACGGGCCCGGGCGGCTCGTCTCGCGGCGCCCCGACCGGCCCTGGGCGACCCTCGTCCTCACCCACGGTGCCGGCGGAGGCATCGACAGCCACGATCTCGAGGTGCTCAACCGCGGGCTGCCACGCCTCGGGATCGGCGTCGTCCGCGTCGAGATGCCCTGGCGTACGGCCGGCAAACGGATCGCCCCGGCACCCTCGGTGCTCGACGCGTCGTTCACGGCGCTCGTCGACCATCTGCGTCCGCGGGTCCCGCTCGTGATCGGCGGGCGCAGCGCCGGCGCACGGGTGGCGTGCCGTCGCGCCCGGGCTCTGGGTGCGGTGGGCGTGGTGGCGCTCGCCTTCCCACTGCACCCGCCCGGGAAGCCTGAGCGCACCCGCGTGGCCGAGCTCGAGGGGTCGGGACTGCCGACCGTGGTCGTCCAGGGCGAGCGTGACCCCTTCGGGACGCCGCCGGAGTTCCCGGCGGGCACCTCGATGGTGGTGCTCCCGGGTGCCGACCACTCCCTCAGGGTCGGCAAGCGCGCGGTCCCCGACCAGGCTGCGGTGGACGCCCTGCTCGTCGACGGCGTGCACGACTTCGTACGCCGCCGGGTCGGGCGGGCGGCTCCCGTCGGGGAATGACGCCCGGCGGACCCGTGTTGAACCCACACGGTGCCGCCCGACTGTGGCGGACGCCTCGATCCGAGGAGGATGCGTGCTCGCGACTCTGACCCGTCCGGCTCCCGCCGGGGTCATCACCCCGGTCCCGGCCGGCATCGCCGGGGTAGGCTGGACCGCGATGACCGAACCCAATGACGTAGCCGCGACGCCCGCCGACGAGGGGACGGACCGGGCCGAGGCCGGTGAGTCGGCCGAGGCACGCACCGCCCGCTTCGAGCAGGACGCGCTGCCGTTCCTCGACCAGCTCTACTCCGCCGCGCTGCGGATGACACGGAGCCCGCACGACGCAGAGGACCTGGTCCAGGAGACGTTCGCCAAGGCGTACCAGTCGTTCCACCAGTTCCGTCCGGGGACCAACCTCAAGGCCTGGCTCTACCGGATCCTCACCAACACCTACATCAACTCCTACCGCAAGAAGCAGCGGCAACCGCAGCAGCAGATGACGGAGGAGATCGAGGACTGGCAGCTCGCCCGCTCGGCCGCGCACACCTCGAGCGGTCTGAAGTCCGCGGAGATGGAAGCCCTCGAGCACCTTCCCGACAGCGACGTGAAGCAGGCGCTGCAGCAGCTCCCCGAGGACTTCCGCTACGCGGTCTACCTCGCTGACGTCGAGGGCTTCCCCTACAAGGAGATCGCCGAGATCATGGAGACGCCGATCGGCACCGTGATGTCGCGTCTTCACCGTGGACGCAAGCAGCTCCGCGAGCTGCTCACCGACTACGCACGGGAGCGCGGCATGGTCTCAGCAGGTGACAAAGCATGAGTGACGACATCAGGCTCGGCCCCGACTGCCAGAGCGCCCTGGAGAACCTCTACCTGTTCCTCGACCACGAGATGGCCGAGGGCGACTGGGACGCCGTGCACGCGCACATCGCCGACTGCGCACCGTGCCTCTCTCAGTTCGACGTGGAGCGCATCGTCAAGGAGCTCGTCGCCCGCTCGTGCCGCGAGAAGGCCCCCGAGGTCCTGCGGGCCAAGGTGCTCACGTCCATCCGCACGACCGTGACGGTCACGCGGAGCGACCGTGGCGTCGAGCCCGGCGCGTGAGAGCGCTCGAGAAGGGCATGTCCGCCACGCTGTCGCGGACGGTCGGTGACAGCGACACGGCGCTCGCCCTCGGGAGCGGCTCGTTGCCGGTCCTCGCGACGCCTCGCACGCTCGCCTGGTGCGAGGAAGCCACCTGCGAGGCGATCGCGTCGGCGGTCGCGGACGGGTCGACGTCTGTCGGGACCCGGGTCCGCCTCGACCACCTCGCGGCGAGTCCGGTCGGTGCGACCGTGACGGTCGCCGCCGCGGTGACCGCGGTCGACGGCCGCATGGTGTCGTTCGAGGTCGTCGTCATGAGCGCCGACGGCACGCTGCTGGCCGAGGGCGAGGTGCGTCGGGTCGTCGTCGACACCGACCGCTTCCTTGCCCGCGTCCGCCCGTGACCTCGGCCGCGTCGGTCGGGGCCGGACGGCTGCTCGTCCGGCCGGTCCGGCCTGAGGAGTACGCGCGCGCCGGCGAGATCGTCGTCACGGCCTACCGCAGCGAGGGCTACCTCCGGTTCTCCGACGGCTCGGAGGACCACGCCTACGCCGCCAAGCTCGCCGACGTGGCGACGCGTGCCGCGGACTCTGTCGTCCTCGTCGTCGAGCTCGACGGACGACTCGTGGGCTCGGTGACCTGGTGCACGTCGGGCTCGTCGATGCGTGAGCTCGCGACGCGCCATGACCAGGGCGAGTTCCGGATGCTCGGCGTGGACCCGGGTGCCGTGGGCCGTGGTGTCGGCACCGCGCTCATCACGTGGTGCCTCGATCGTGCACACCAGGAGGGCCTCGCCGAGGTGGTGATCAGCTCGCTGCCGGAGATGACCGCTGCGCACCGGCTCTATCGACAGCACGGGTTCGTCCGGCGTACCGACCTCGACTGGTCGCCGGTCCCCGGCACGCAGCTCGTCGGCTTCAGCCGGCCGGTCGCCTGAGACCACACACGAGAGGGCCCCGCACCGTGTGGTGCGGGGCCCTCTCGGTGTGATCAAGCGTTGGGACGCTTGCCGTGGTTCGCGTTCTTCTTGCGACGCGCCCGGCGCTTGCGGCCAGTCTTGCCCATGGGTCCTCCTCGAACTGTGCTTCTCCCATGGTCGCACGTGGGGCCGAGTGGCCCGTACGCGACCTCAGACCCCGGTGGTGCTGCGCGGGTAGATCGCGTCGACGTCGGTCATCACGTTGACGAGGTAGGGGACGCCGGACGCGAACGCCCGGTCGAGTGCGGGACCGATCTCCTTGGGGTCGGTGACCGCCTCGCCACCACCGCCGAGGGTCGTCACGATCTCGTCGTAGCGCGTCTGCGGAGCGAGGTCGGCAGCGACGTCGTAGCCGTAGAGGAACTTCATCGGCGCCTTCTCCAGGCCCCATGCCGAGTTGTTGCCGACGACCATGACGACCGGCAGGTTGTGGCGTACGAGCGTGTCGACGTCGATCAGTGACATGCCGGCGGCTCCGTCGCCGAAGAGCACGACGACCTGGCTGTCGGGTCGGGCGATCCGTGCCGCCATCGCGGCGCCGAGACCGGCGCCGAGACAGCCGTACGGTCCGGGGTCGAGCCAGCAGCCCGGGCGTGCCGGCTCGAGGAACTTGCCGGCGAAGGACACGAAATCCCCTCCGTCACCGATGACGACCGCGTCGTCGGCCAGGCGCGGGATGAGCTCCCCGTAGATGCGCGCGGGGTGGATGGGGTCGGCGGAGGCGCTGAGGAGCTCGGCGTCGCGGGTGACCGCCGCCGAGACGGCGTCGCTCAGCTGCTCGGCCCAGCCGGACCAGGAGGGGCGGGTGCCGGTCGTCGACTCCAGCGCGCGGAGCACCTGGTCGAAGCACGCCGTGAGGTCGCCCGAGAGGGAGGCCGCGAGGTCGGCGCGGGTCGACACCTGGCCCGGGCTGTCGGCGACGTGCACGACCTGTGCGGGGGTGGCGCCGTCCTTGCCGCCGAAGACGCCGTAGCCGAGGCGGAAGTCGAGCGGTGTCCCCACGACCACGACGAGGTCGGCCTTGCCGAGCGCCTGGGACCGCGCCTTCGTGACGAGCAGTCGATGACCGCGCGGGACCACCCCGCGGCCCATGCCGTTGGAGATGGCGGGGATGCCCGTCTCCTCGACGAACCGCAGAGCCGCCTCCTCCGCGCCGTCTGCCCAGACGTCCGTCCCGAGGACGAGGAGGGGACGCTCTGCCCGGGCGATCAGACGCGCCACCTGCCCGACCTGGTCGTCATCGGGCTCGATCGTGTCGGGAAGGCTCCCGTACGCGGCGTCGGCGGGCGCCGTCGTCCGGCTGAAGAGCTGGTCCATCGGGACGTCCAGGAACGTGGGCCCCCGGTGCGACGAGCCCGCGAGCGCGAACGCCTGGTCGACCGTCGGACCGATCTCATCGGTGGTCTTGGCCGTGCCCGCCCACTTCGAGACGGTGGAGACGATCGGCGGGTGGTCGAGCTCCTGGAGGCTCCCCATGCCCCACGTGTGCGTCGCCGCACGGCCGCCGATCGTGACCAGCGGCGACCCGGCGAAGTGCGCCTGCGCGATGGGGCTGACGCCGTTGGTGACGCCCGGTCCGGCCGTCAGCACGGCCAGGCCAGGCGTACGCGTGAGCTTCCCCGTCGCCTCGGCGGCGAACACCGCGGACGGCTCGTGGCGCACGTCGATGAGACGCATCGGCTGGTCGGCCTTCACCGCGGCGTCGTACAGCGGGAAGACATGGGCACCCGAGAGGGTGAACATCGTCTCCACGCCGTGCGCGCGGGCTGCGTCGAGGGCGTGGTCGCCTCCGTGGCCTTCCCGACCCTCGGGGGCCGGAGCGTCGGGCGCGGTGGGGGTCTCAGCTGTCATGTGACCTAGGTTACCCAGGGGTAATCCTCGGTCACCGCGCGGTGGTCACCGTCCGTCGCCCGCCGGCCGTCGCGAACAGCCACGGCGTCTCGGCACGGATCTGCTCGATCACCGCGAGCAGCAGGTCGGCGCGGTGAGGGGTGGGCGTGGCGAAGAGCGCGTCGTCGCCGATCACCTCCACGCGCCCCTTCACGCCCAGCGCGAGCTGGACGTAGAGGGCGCGGAGGAAGCGCGAGGTGTTGTACGCCGCCGGGGTCGGCCACTCACCCGGCGAGCTGCCGCGGGTACGAGGGCGACGGGTCCCCGCTCCGAGTCGAGCGAGCCACGGCTCGACGACGTTGGGTGCGACGACGTCGCGGTGCAGCACCGCCATCGCCGCGTACGCCAGCCGGTCCTCCTCGCCGTGGTGCAGCACGTGCTCGGTGGGGGAGAGCAGCCGGTCGGCCAGGACGTCGAGGAGCACCGTCAGCTCGAGCTTGTCGAAGTGCGGCGAGCGCGCGAGGGCGCCGAGCAGGTCGGCGCCGTGAGACCCGGCGTTGGCCCATCCGACGTCCGGGATCCATCCCCGCAGGTCCTTCTCGCGCACGAACCACGACGTGGCCTGGTCGCCCCAGCCCATCACGGTCGCCGCCGGCAGCAGCTGCATCTCGTTGTCGCGCACGATGATCTCGGACAGCACGAGCGCCGTGTAGGACCGCCGGAGGATCGTCAGGTCGCCCTGCGTGCCGAGTCCTGTCTGGAGGCCGGTGACGACGCCGTTGCCGAAGCCGCGCAGCAACGCGTCGTACTCGCCGGAGTGGATCCACGTCGCCAGCAGCGGGAAGGCGATGGCGTCACGCGTGTGGGCGTCAGGGCTCGCCAGCATGTCGATCAGCTCGAGCGTGAGGTCGTTGAGTGATCGGTCGTCCGGGACATGCATCCCGGCGTCGATCACGGAACGCCAGTACGACTCGGACACGAGGACATGTTTGCACGCCGAGCGGTGCAGGCGAGACCCGGCCCACACTCGTCTCGGCAGTCAGACCGCCTCCGCCGCCCGCTGGATACGCTGGACTCCGTGCCCTCCCTCGACGACGTCGCGACTCACCAGACCAGCCTCGACGCTGCCGACATGGAGTGGCTGCACCAGCTCGTCGCCGACTGGCAGATCCTCGCCGATCTCTCGTTCGCGGACCTGGTCCTGTGGTTGCCCGATGCGGAGGGCAAAGGATTCTGGGCCGGGGCGCAGATGCGGCCCACCACCGGCGTGACTGCGCACCTCGACGACGTCGTCGGTGACTTCGTTCCCCGCAACCGCCGACCCACCATCGACGCGGCCTTCCGCCAGGGCCGCGTGGTGCGCGAGGGCGACCCGGAGTGGCGCGACGACATCCCGGTCCGGCTCGAGACCATCCCGGTACGCCGCGACGGGGCCGTCATCGCGGTGATCGCCCGCAGCACCAATCTCCTGGGAGTGCGGACGCCGAGCCGGCTCGAGCTCGCCTACCTCGCGATGGCCGACGACCTCACGGAGATGATCAGCAAGGGCGAGTTCCCGTTGCTGGGCGAGCAGTCCGACCTGTCTCACTCGCCGCGGGTGGGCGACGGGCTGATCCGCACCGACGCTGACGGCCGGGTCATCTATGCCAGCCCCAACGGCGTGTCGGCCTTCCGTCGTCTCGGCGTGACAGGGGACCTCGAGAGCGTCGACCTCGCGGAGGTCACCAGATCTCTGCTGAGCGCCCCGAACCGTCCCACCGAGCAAGCGATCCTTCCTGCGCTCACCGGACGCAACGTCACCCAGGCCGAGCTCGAGAACGGTGACGCGTCGCTGAGCCTGCGCTCGATCCCGCTCCGTTCCTCGGGGGAGCCGTCCGGCGCCCTGGTGCTGCTGCGAGACGTGACGGAGCTGCGTCGTCGTGAGCGGGAGCTGATGAGCAAGGAGGCGACGATCAGGGAGATCCACCACCGGGTCAAGAACAACCTCCAGACGGTGCAGGCGCTGCTGCGGCTGCAGGCCCGCCGGATGGACACCGGTGCCGGTCGCGAGGCGCTCGAGGAGGCGGTGCGACGGATCGAGTCGATCGCCGTGGTGCACGAGACGCTGAGTCAGGCCTTCGACGAGAAGGTCCCGTTCGACGACGTCGCCGACCGGCTGCGCACCATGGTCGCCGAGGTCGCCTCGGCAGCCAGGAGCGTCACCACGGAGCGGATCGGGAGTTTCGGGGAGCTTCCTGCCGAGGTGGCGACGCCGCTGGCCATGGTGCTCACCGAGCTGATCCAGAACGCCGCCGAGCACGCCTTCGGAGAAGAGGAGCGTGGCCACGTCGTCGTCGAGGCGCACAGGCGCGGTGACCGGCTCGACATCGCGGTCCTGGACGACGGGGTCGGACTGCCCGCGGGGTTCGACCCCCGCGGGACGACGAGTCTCGGCGTCTCGATCGTCGCGACCCTCGTGGAGTCCGAGCTCGGGGGAGTGCTGTCCTTCGGCCCACGGCATCCGGCGACCGGCGGTGGTGGCACGCGCGTGCGCATCCAGGTGCCGCTCGG
Organism: Mumia sp. zg.B17; assembly: GCF_019550915.1. Classification (GTDB taxonomy): domain Bacteria; phylum Actinomycetota; class Actinomycetes; order Propionibacteriales; family Nocardioidaceae; genus Mumia. The sequence goes on along the minus strand of NZ_JAHWCI010000006.1, from coordinate 681,850 downwards.
GGGACGCTGACGGACGAAGGCCCCGTCCCGCGGTTGGCGGGTACGGGGCCTCGGTACGAAAAGGTGCAGCAGACCGGTGAAGGGCGCGGGGTCAGGCGGTGCGGATCCGGGCACGCGCGGTGCGACGCTTGAGTGCGCGGCGCTCGTCCTCGCTCATGCCGCCCCAGACGCCGTGGTCCTGACCGGACTCCAGCGCCCACGTGAGACACTGCTCGCGGACGTCGCAACGGCGGCACACCACCTTGGCCTCCTCGACCTGCGAGATGGCCGGCCCCGTACTCCCGATGGGGAAGAAGAGTTCCGGATCCTCGTCGAGGCACGCAGAGTGGTGACGCCAGTCCATGGCGAAACGTCCTTTCTTCTGACCGCGGGAGGGCGCGATCTTAGGTTTGTGAATCACTTCACGATCGGGGGCGGAAGCCTACTAGTCCCTTACCGTAGGTGAGGGGGTTCTGGGCGTCCGATCTGTTTGTCCTGCGCCCGGAGGAAAACACCGTGAAACCGGCGCTGAACAGCAGCAATAAGATCGTCGCAATAAACGCCGGTTAACACAAGGGCAATCTGAACGAAGGAGCCTGTTCCGTGGGTCACACCACACCTGGGCGGACAGTCAGGATCGTCGCCGCCGTCCTCCTCGTGGCCGTCGAGGGGCTGGGGCTCGCCGTCTTCGCCACGCTCGACCTCCTGGACCTGCACGCCGACCGCGCCGTCCTGGCGATCGGGACCTCGCTGTTCCTGTTCGCCTACGCCGGTCTGCTCCTGGCCTCCGCGCGCGGACTGTGGCGCCTCCAGACCTGGGTGAGGGCACCCATCGTGTTCACGCAGCTCATCCAGCTCGGCCTGGCGTGGAACCTCCGTGAGGCTGCCCCGCCGCTGTCCGGGCTCTTCGCCGTCGTTGCCGGCGCCGTCTTGTGGGGCATCCTGTCGCCGGGGACGAGCCGGATCCTCGCGGCCGTCGACGAGGAGTCGCGCGCCTCTCAGCAGTGACGCGTGTGGTTCAATGGGCTTCGGGTCACCCCCTCTCCACCGCTCCCGCGGCCAGACCGGCCGTGTGCGGGGCTCCGGTTCCCGGTCCCGTTCCTGACCGGCCGTCCTCTGCGCGGCACTCTGGTGCCGTCGTGGACGTGCTTTCACCCTTCTTCCCAGTGAGGTTCTGTCGTGGTTGCCGAATCAGTCGACCGTCTCCCCTTCCCGTCGCAGCACGTGGGAGACCCGGTTTTCGACGTACACCGCGGCGGCAAGATGGAGATCGCGGCGACCGCCCCGCTGCGCGACGCCCACGACCTCTCGCTCTCCTACACTCCCGGGGTTGCCCGTGTGTGCGAGGCCATCGCCGCGGACCCCTCCGTCGCCGACGACTACACCTGGGTCCCCAACACGGTCGCGGTGGTCACCGACGGCTCGGCGGTCCTGGGACTCGGTGACATCGGGCCGACGGCGTCCCTGCCGGTGATGGAGGGCAAGGCGATCCTGTTCAAGCAGTTCGGCGGGGTCGACGCGATCCCGCTGGCGCTCGACGTGCGTGATCCCGGCGACTTCGTCGACACGGTCGCCCGGATGGCGCCGAGCTTCGGCGGCATCAACCTCGAGGACATCGCTGCTCCCCGCTGCTTCGAGATCGAGCGCGCGCTCCAGGCGCGGGTGGACATCCCGGTCTTCCACGACGACCAGCACGGTACGGCGATCGTCACCCTGGCGGCGCTGCTCAACGCCCTGAGGCTCACGGGTCGGAGGGTCGAGGACACCAAGGTCGTCATCTCCGGGGCCGGCGCCGCCGGTGTCGCGATCGCCCGGATCCTCCAGGCCAGCGGTGTCCGCATGCTGGCTGTGGTCGACCGCCGTGGAGTCATCCACCGCGGCAGGACTGACCTCACGCCGATCAAGGCCGAGCTGGCCTATGAGACGCGCGAGTGGGGTCGCACAGGCCAGCTCTCCGACGCCCTCGACGGCGCCGACGTCTTCATCGGCGTGTCCGGCGGCACCGTGGGGGAGTCGGCGATCGAGCGCATGGCGGAGGACGCGATCATCTTCGCGCTGGCCAACCCGACGCCCGAGGTCCACCCCGACATCGCGCGCCGCCACGCCCGCGTGGTCGCGACCGGTCGCTCCGACTACCCCAACCAGATCAACAACGTCCTGGCGTTCCCCGGGGTCTTCCGCGGGGCGCTCGACGTGCGTGCCTCGCGGGTGACCGAGGGCATGAAGGTTGCCGCCGCGCGGGCGCTGTCGGACCTTGTCGGCGACGCGCTCAGCGAGTCGTACGTGATCCCGTCGCCGTTCGACGAGCGGGTGGCGCCGGTGGTGGCGGGGGCGGTGATGGCGGCGGCGCGTCGCGATGGGGTCGCGCGTCGGTAGGGCGATGGGGTCGCGCGTCGGTAGGGCGACGGGGTCGCGCGTCGGTAGGGCGACGCCGGACCCCGTAGGGTGCGTGCATGTTCGCCGTGTATGCCGAGTCCTTCAGTCCCGACGACCCGCTCTCCGGCCTCGTGGTCGGTGAGCGTCCCGACCCCCAGGTGCCTGACGGATGGACGACCGTCACCGTCAAGGCGGCCTCGTTGAACCACCACGACGTCTGGTCCCTGCGGGGTGTCGGCCTGCGCGAGGAGTCGCTGCCGATGATCCTCGGCTGCGACGCGGCGGGCTACGACGAGGACGGCAACGAGGTGGTCGTCCACGCTGTCGTCAGCGACCCCTCCTGGACCGGCGACGAGACGCACGACCCGAGGCGCTCGCTGCTGTCGGAGCGGTTCCAGGGGACGTTCGCCGACAAGGTCGCAGTGCCGCGTCGCAACGTGGTGCCCAAGCCGTCCGGGCTGTCGTTCGAGGAGGCCGCGTGCCTGCCGACGGCGTGGCTCACCGCCTATCGGATGCTCTTCACCCAGTCCGGGCTCAAGCCTGGCGACACCGTCCTGGTCCAGGGTGCCGGTGGCGGGGTCTCGACCGCGTTGATCGTCCTGGCGAGAGCTGCCGGGATGCGCGTGTACGCGACGAGCCGGGACGAGGGCAAGCGGGCACGGGCGCTCGAGATCGGCGCGCACGAGGTCTTCGAGGCCGGTGCCCGCCTGCCCGTCCGCGTGGACGCCGTGATGGAGACCGTGGGTGCCGCCACCTGGTCGCACTCGGTCAAGTCGCTCAAGCCGGGCGGGACGATCGTGATCGCCGGTGCCACGTCGGGCAACAACCCTTCGCACGCCGAGCTGACCCGGATCTTCTTCCTCCAGCTGCGGGTGCAGGGCTCGACCATGGGCACCCGCACGGAGCTGGCTCAGCTCGTCGAGCTCCTCGACGTCACGGGCACCCGGCCCCTGATCGACCAGGTGATCCCGATGACGGACGCGCCGAAGGGCTTCGCGGCGGTCGCGTCCGGCGACGTGTTCGGCAAGATCGTCTTCACGCGCTGACCCACCCGACGACGAAGGCCCGCCGATCCGGAGATCGGCGGGCCTTCGTGCGTCTGTCCTGCTCAGTCGTCCTCGTCGTCGAGGCGCGCGAGCCAGGTCGCGAGCCGCTCGACCGGCACCTCGAACTCGGGGTTCAGATCGACGAACTCCTGCAGCCGCTCAGAGAGCCACGCGAACGTGGCCTCCTCCTCGCCGCGACGGGAGGCGAGCTCCTCGATCCCTCGGTCGGTGAAGTACACCGTTCCTCCTTCGCGCCTCAGGCGAACGTGCGCTCCATGAGCGCCTTGTTCTCCTCCACGTGCCGCTTGTGGTTGCCCACGGACGGCGCCGCCGACGCGTCACGCGAGACCCGCACCACGGGCAGCGACAGCTCCGGCGCCAGGTTCAGCGCCATGAACGGCCACGGACCCTGGTTGGCAGGCTCGTCCTGAACCCAGCGGACCTCACGGGCGTTGCCGTACTTGGCAAGCTCGGCCTCGATCTCCGCCAGCGGCAGCGGATAGAGCTGCTCGACGCGGACGACCGCCGTACGGATGCCGTCCTTCTCGACCTTGTCACGGGTCGCGAGGATGTCGTACGCGACCCGACCGGAGGTGAGCACGACCCGCTCGACCTTGCTCGCGTCCATGCCGCCCTCGGCCGGATCGGCGAGCACCGGCTGGAACGTGCCCGTCGTGAAGTCCTCGGGCTGCGAGGTGGCGGCCTTCAGGCGCAGGAGCTGCTTGGGGGTGAACACGATGAGCGGGCGGTGCTCGCTCTCGAGGTTCTGGCGACGCAGCAGGTGGAAGTACGAGGCGGGGGTCGACGGCTGGGCGACGACCATCGCGTCCTCTGCGGCGAGCTGGAGGAAACGCTCGATCCGGGCCGAGGAGTGGTCGGGCCCCTGGCCCTCGAAGCCGTGCGGCAGCAGCAGCACGACGCCCGACTTCTGGCCCCACTTCGCCTCACCGGCCGAGATGTACTCGTCGATGACGGACTGGGCGCCGTTGACGAAGTCGCCGAACTGTGCCTCCCACATCGTCAGCGCCTCGGGCCGCGCCACCGAGTAGCCGTACTCGAAGCCGAGCGCGGCGTACTCGCTGAGGAGCGAGTCGTAGATGTAGAACGTGCCCTGGTCCTCCGTCATGCGCGCCAGCGGCGTCCACTCGGCTCCGGTGCGACGGTCGATGATCGTCGCGAAGCGCTGCGAGAAGGTGCCGCGGCGCGAGTCCTGGCCGGCGAGACGCACGGGACGCCCGTCGAGCAGGAGCGAGCCCATGGCGATGATCTCTCCCGTGCCCCAGTCGATCGGGCCGGCCGTGATCGCGGCAGCCCGGCGCTGGAGCTGCGGAAGAACCTTCGGGTGGACCGTGAAGCCGTCGGGGACGCTGGTGTAGGCCTCGGCGATGGTCTTGAGCGTCTCCGGAGACACGGCCGTCTCGAGTCGCGCGAGCTCCGGCTTCTCCGGGTACTCCGGCGCCGTCTGGTACTCGTCGACGGTGCTGGCCTCGGCGAAGACGCGGTGGAGCTGGTCCTGGTAGTCCTTGAGCGCGCTCTCGGCCTCCTCCATCGTGATGTCGCCACGACCGATGAGCGCCGACGTGTAGAGCACACGCACGGACTTCTTCTTCTCGATCACGTCGTACATCTGCGGCTGGGTGAAGCTCGGGTCGTCGCCCTCGTTGTGACCGCGCTTGCGGTAGGTGATCAGGTCGATGACCGCGTCACGCTTGAAGGTCCTGCGGTACTCGTAGGCCAGCTGTGCGATCCGGATGCACGCCTCCGGGTCGTCGCCGTTGACGTGGAAGATCGGCGCCTGGATCATCCGGGCGACGTCGGTCGCGTACGTCGACGAGCGCGACGAGCTCGGCGAGGTGGTGAAGCCGACCTGGTTGTTGACGATCAGGTGGATCGTCCCGCCGGTGCGGTATCCGCGCAGCTGGGAGAGGTTCAGCGTCTCCGCCACGACGCCCTGGCCGGCGAACGCCGCGTCTCCGTGGATGAGCAGCGGGAGGATCGGGAACTCCTCGCCGCGGTTCAGGCGGTCCTGCTTGGCGCGGGTGATGCCCTCGAGCACCGGGTCGACGACCTCGAGGTGGGACGGGTTGGCGGCGACGGAGACCTTGATCTTGTCACCGCTGGCCGCCGTGAACTCGCCCTCGACACCGAGGTGGTACTTCACGTCGCCCGAGCCCTGCACGGTCCGCGGGTCGATGTTGCCCTCGAACTCGCGGAAGACGTAGCCGGGGTTCTTGCCGGCGATGTTGACCAGCACGTTGAGCCGGCCCCGGTGCGCCATGCCGATGCAGACCTCGTCGAGGTTGTCGGCCGCAGCGGCCTCGCAGATCTCGTCGACGAGCGGGATCGTCGTCTCCGAGCCCTCGAGGCTGAAGCGCTTCTGGCCGACGAACTTCGTCTGGAGGAAGGCCTCGAAGGCCTCGGCCTGGTTGAGCTTGTGCAGGATCCGCAGCTGCTCCTCGCGGGGCGGCTTGGAGTGCTCCCGCTCCACACGCTCCTGAATCCACCGCCGCTGCTCGGGATCCTGGATGTGCATGTACTCGATGCCGGAGGTGCGGGCGTAGGAGTCGCGGAGGATGCCGAGGATCTCGCGGAGCTTCATGAAGCGGCGCTCGCGGCCCCCGAACGAGCCCGTCGCGAACTCGCGCTCGAGGTCCCACAGCGTGAGCCCGTGCGAGGAGATCTCGAGGTCGGGGTGGCTGCGGGGGGAGTGGTCGAGCGGGTTGGTGTCGGCCATCAGGTGGCCGCGCACGCGGAAGGCGTGGATGAGCTCGAGCACGCGGGCCTGGCGGTGGACCTCGTCGTCGTGGCTGACGGCGATGTCGCGGGCCCAGCGGATCGGCTCGTACGGGATCTTCAGCGACGCGAAGATCTCGTCGTAGAAGCCCTCCTCGCCGAGGAGCAGACCGCTCACGCGGCGCAGGAAGTCGCCCGACTGCGCGCCCTGGATGATCCGGTGGTCGTAGGTCGACGTCAGGGTCATCATCTTGGAGATGGCCTGGGTGGCGAGGGTGTGCTCGGAGGCGCCCTGGAACTCCGGCGGGTAGTCCATCGAGCCGACGCCGATGATGGCGCCCTGGCCCTTCATCAGGCGCGGCACCGAGTGGTTGGTGCCGATCGTGCCCGGGTTGGTCAGGCTGATCGTCGTGCCCTGGAAGTCGGCGACCGTCAGCTTGTTGTTGCGCGCCTTGTCGACGACGGCCTCGTACGCCGTCCAGAACTGGGCGAAGTCCATCGTGTCGGCCTGCTTGATCGACGGCACGACCAGCTGACGGGTGCCGTCGGGCTTGGCGAGGTCGATCGCGAGACCGAGGTTGACGTGAGCAGGCTGGAGGAGGTTGGGCTTCCCGTCGACGACCTCGAAGCCGGCGTTCATCTCCGGCATCGCCGTGAGCGCCTTGACCAGCGCGTAGCCGATGATGTGGGTGAACGACACCTTGCCACCACGCGCGCGGGCGAGGTGGTTGTTGATGACGATGCGGTTGTCGATCAAGAGCTTGACCGGCACCGAGCGGACACTCGTCGCGGTCGGGACCGAGAGGCTCTCGTCCATGTTCAGCGCCGTACGGGCCGAAGCGCCGCGAAGGACCTTCTTCTCCACGTCGGCGCCGGGGGCGGGAGCCGACGTCTTGGCCGCCGGGGCGTTGGGCTTCGGCTTCGCCTTGGCCGGCTTGGCAGCCTTGTCGGCGTCGCCCGTGGGTGCGGCCTTCACGCTCTCGGTCGGGGGCGAGGCCACCGCCGGGCGGGCGCCGTCACCGGCCGGCGTGGGGATGTCCCCGGCCGCCGTCGGCTTGGCTGTGGGCGGACGGACAGCGGTCGCCGTCGCCTTCACCGGCCGGGCGCTGCTCGAGCCGTTCGACGTCGGGGGACTGCTCGGCGCTGCTCCATCGCCTTCGAAGAGGCGAGACCACGACGCGTCGACCGACGCGGGGTCCGACTTGTAGCGCTCGTACATCTCCTCGACGAGCCACTGGTTGGTGCCAAAATCTGGCAGGGGGCTGTCGCTCTGGGCCACGGCCTCGATCGCCTCTTCCGGGTTGTCCGTTGTCTCCGACGCCCCGCAGGGCATACGCGTACCAGGGTAGACCCCGAAGGAAGGGGCGTCATCGACGGTACCGAAGCATGTCCAGGCTCACATCCAGGCGGTGACGTCCGGGTTCGGACGTCCAGATCAGGGGCACGTCCGGGGGCGTCCCCGATCACAACGGGCCCCGGGTGCGCCCAGGATGACAGCATGCTCCTGCCACTGGTCTCGGTCACCGTCATCGGCATCGTCGCCGGTCTCCTCCTCCGGCCCTCTCCACCGGTACGGAGGAGCAGGCCCCGTGGTGTCGCGGTCGGGGTCCTCGGGGCGTGGGCGGGCTTCCTCGTCCTCGCCCTCCTCGGCGTCGTCGTCGACGTCGTGGCCGGCACGGGAACATACGTCGCCCTGCTCGGGCACGCGGGCGCCGTCCTCGGTGCGGCCGCCGCGAGCAGGTCGTAGGCGGCGGGTCTCGAGCGTCTAGGCCGTCCGGTCGTCGCGGGCGGACGCGGCGACGAAGCGTGCCTCGGCGGCGCGCCAGGCCGACTGCGCGGCCGAACGGACCACGGGGACGAGCGGCGCGACGGCGGAGGTCGCCGAGGCCGGCAGGTGCTGGCGACCCCAGCGGCGAGCGTCACCCCACAGGTCGAGGCCGCGTGCCTGCAGCTCGAGACGCCGCCACGCGCGCTCCAGGTCGGCCACGGCATCGGCGTAGGCGGCGATGCTCGCGTGGTCGCGCGGCCGCGCCGCGTCCCGCCGGGAGGAGGCGGTCGAGGCGAGCGCCACGAAGCGCGCGGTCGGGCGACGGCGTACGTCGTCGGCGAGCGCCGCGGACTCGTGGCCGTGGACCTCCTCGCGCATGTCCATCCAGGCGTCGAGGATCCCGTCGTGCCGGTGCAGCGACGTACGGTGCAGGCGGGCGAAGTAGGCCCGCGCGCGGCGGCGGTAGCCCACCTCCTCGGCGGTCAGTGCCGCCATGCACGCGCCTGCTGCGACCACGGCGACCACCGGTCCGACGGTGAGACCGACCAGGGCCGCCACGCTGAGCCAGGCCGCCCAGCTGGGGAGGCGGTTGCCGCGGTTCGCTCGCATGCCCACCAGGGTACGTCGGCGCGGGCACGTTCGGACAGCATCGCGACGGACGAAGCGCCCAGAAGAAGAACAGCCGCTGACCTGTCGGTGCAGGTCAGCGGCTTGATCTGTCGGTGCCCCCGGTAGGATTCGAACCTACGCTCCCGCCTCCGGAGGGCGGTGCTCTATCCCCTGAGCTACGGGGGCGTGCGCGCTTCTCGAGCGAGCCCGACAACGGTAGCGCACGCCGAGTACGGTTGCGCACATGCCCTTCCCGAACGGCCGGCCGCCGCGTGTCCTGGTGGTCGACGACACCGACTCGATCCGCCTGCTGCTGCGGACCAACTTCGAGCTGGAGGGATGGACCGTCCTGGAGGCGGCCGACGGCCTGGAGTGCCTCGACGTCGTCGTGGACACCCGGCCCGACGTGGTGACGATCGACGTCGTCATGCCCCGGATGGACGGGCTGGAGACTGTACGCGCGCTCCGCAGGTCCCCGAGCACCCGTGACATCCCGGTCGTCATGGTGACGACCCAGGCCCAGGCGTACGACCTCCAGCGGGGCCAGGACGTCGGCGTGGACGCCTACGTCACCAAGCCCTTCGACCCCGCGGTGCTGGTCCGTACCGTGCGCGCGGTGATCGAGGGGGCGTCCCAGCCCGGATAGCCGAGTGAGACTGCGGCGCCTGCGTTGACGGGCCTCGATACGATTCGTAGGTGACTCCCGAACAGCTCTCCGATGCGATCGTCGACGCCCTCAACGCCCTGGTGGCGTCGGGGACGGTCTCCCTGCCCGAGGTTCCCGCGTCGGTGGTCGTCGAGCGACCCAAGGTCAAGGACCACGGCGACTACTCGACCAACGTCGCGATGCGGCTCGGCAAGCAGGCCCAGATGGCGCCGCGGGACCTGGCTGCCGCGCTCGCGGAGCAGCTCGCGAAGGCCCCGGGAGTGGGTTCCGTCGAGGTCGCCGGGCCTGGGTTCCTCAACGTCCGCGTCGACACGGGGGCTCAAGGCTCCCTCGCCGGCGACATCGTCCGTGCCGGCAGCGCGTACGGCATCACGGACACGCTGGGCGGCCGACGGGTCAACCTCGAGTTCATCTCGGCCAACCCCACGGGTCCGCTGCACCTCGGCCACACCCGCTGGGCCGTCGTCGGTGACGCGATCGCCCGGGTCGTCAGCGCGGCCGGGGCCCAGGTCTCGACCGAGTTCTACGTCAACGACCGCGGCACCCAGATGGACAAGTTCGCGGCCTCGCTGATGGCGGTGGCCAACGGCGACGAGGTCCCGGAGGACGGCTACCACGGTGGCTACGTCGTCGACCTCGCCGCGGAGGTCGTCGCCGCGGTCCCGGGGATCCTCGACCTGCCCGCCGACGAGCAGCTCGCCGCGTTCCGCGAGAACGGCTACGAGCTCCAGCTCGCCCACCAGAAGGCCGACCTCGCCACCTTCCGGACCGTGTTCGACTCCTGGTTCTCCGAGCGTTCGCTCGTCGCGTCCGGCGCCGTCGACCGGGCGCTGGAGGTCATCGCCGAGGAGGGCCATCTGTACGAGGCCGACGGTGCCACCTGGATGCGGACGACCGACTTCGGTGATGACAAGGACCGGGTCCTGATCCGCTCCAACGGGGAGCAGACCTACTTCGCGTCCGACACGGCCTACTACCTCGACAAGCGGGCCCGTGGCTTCGAGCAGTGCCTCTATCTCCTGGGAGCCGACCACCACGGCTATGTCGGACGGCTCCAGGCCATGGCGGCGTGCGCCGGGGACGAGCCGGGCTACAACCTCCAGGTGCTCATCGGCCAGCTCGTCAAGATCCTCTCCGACGGGGTGGAGCTCAAGCTGTCGAAGCGGGCGGGCACGCTCGTCACGCTCTCGGAGCTGATCGACATGGTCGGTGTGGACCCGTTGCGCTACACGCTCGTACGGCACCCGGTCGACTCCCCGCTGACGGTCGACGTGGCCGAGATGACGCGGCAGAGCCCGGACAACCCGGTCTACTACGTCCAGTACGCGCACGCGCGCCTCTCCAGCATCCTGCGCAACGGCGCCGACCTCGGGATCGTCCCGGCGCCCGACGCCGCCGACCTGTCGTACCTCTCGACCGAGCGCGAGGGCGACCTCCTGCGCGCGCTGGCGGAGTTCCCCCGGGTCGTGGCCCGCGCCGCGGAGCTGCGCGAGCCGCACCGCGTCGCGCGCTACCTGGAGGACACAGCGGCGGCGTTCCACAAGTTCTACGACGTGTGCCGCGTCCTTCCGCAGGGCGACGAGGACGTGCAGCCCGTCCACACGGCACGCCTGGTCCTCATCGACGCCACCCGCACGGTCCTGGCCAACGGGCTGGAGCTGCTCGGCGTCTCCGCTCCCGAGCGGATGTGATCCGGTGCGTTCGCACGAGGCCGGTGCGCTGCACGGGCAGGCCGGGAGCCGGGGTCCGGCATGGCTGCGCGAGCCCGACGACACCAACGAGCTGGTGCGGCACCTGTGGTCCGACCATGTCGAGCGGCGCGAGGACGGCGAGCTGGCCGTCGCCGGCGTCGGCGCGACCGAGCTGGCCGCGGAGTTCGGGACGCCCCTCTACGTCGTCGACGAGGACGATCTCCGCGGACGCGCGCGCGCCTTCCGCGAGGCGTTCGCCGGGTGGGACGTCTACTACGCCGCGAAGGCCTTCCTCTCGACCGCGATCGCGCGGTGGATCACCGAGGAGGGCCTGCGGATGGACGTGTGCACCGGGGGCGAGCTCGCCGTCGCGCTGCGTGCCGGTGTACCCCCGGAGAACCTCGGCCTGCACGGCAACAACAAGAGCATCAGTGAGATCCGCCGGTCGCTCGAGGCCGGGGTGGGCAGGATCATCGTCGACTCGCTCCTCGAGGTGGAACGCGTCGCGACGGTCGCTGCCGAGCTGGGGGTGACGGCGCGGGTGATGGTGCGGGTGACCGCCGGCGTCGAGGCACACACCCACGAATACATCGCCACCGCGCACGAGGACCAGAAGTTCGGCCTCTCCATCACCGAGGGCGACGCCTTCGAAGCGGTGCGGCAGGTGCTCGAGCGGCCGTCGCTGGAGCTGCTCGGGCTGCACTCGCACATCGGGTCGCAGATCTTCGACACCGCGGGCTTCGAGGTTGCGGCGCACCGGGTGCTGGCCCTGCACGCCCGGATCTGCGCCGACCTGGGCTACGTCGCCCCCGAGCTCGACCTCGGCGGCGGCTACGGCATCGCGTACACGACCCAGGACGACCCCTCCACCCCGCAGCAGCTCGCCGACGGCATGCGCGAGATCGTCGAGCGGGAGTGCCGCGGGCTGGGCGTCGCCGTCCCGCGACTGTCCGTCGAGCCGGGTCGCGCGATCTCCGGACCCTCCACGTTCACGCTGTACGAGGTGGGCACCACCAAGGAGGTGGCGCTCGACGGCGGAGCGATGCGACGCTACGTCGCCGTCGACGGCGGGATGAGCGACAACATGCGCACCGCTTTGTACGACGCCGACTACTCGTGCACGCTCGCCTCCCGTGCCTCCACGGCCACGCCGGTGCTCAGTCGTGTCGTCGGCAAGCACTGCGAGTCCGGAGACATCCTGGTCAAGGACGAGTTCATGCCGTCCGACGTGGCCCCGGGCGACCTGATCGCGGTGCCTGGCACCGGCGCGTACTGCCGCTCGCTGGCCTCCAACTACAACCACGTCCCACGCCCCGCGGTGGTCGCGGTCAAGGACGGGGCGGCTCGGCTGATCGTGCGCCGGGAGACCGAGGACGACCTGCTGCGCCTCGACGTCGGCTGACCTGCCTGTCGCTCATGCGCCGGACACCGGCGTCCGGCGCCCGCCTCCACGACTAGGCTGGCCCTGTGACCTCCCACCCTGATCAACCTCGCACCCTGCGCGTGGCGCTGCTCGGGCACGGCGCCGTCGGCAGCGAGGTGGCTCGCCTGCTCACCCGTGACGCCGACGAGCTGGCCCAGCGTGTCGGTGCCCGCCTCGAGCTGGTCGGCGTCGCCGTCAACAGCGCGCGCAGCGACCGCGAGACCGTCTTCGACCCTGCTCTCCTGACCACCGACGCGATGTCGCTGGTCACGCGCGGGGACGTCGACGTGGTGATCGAGCTGATCGGGGGCATCGAGCCTGCCCGGTCGCTGGTGCTGGCGGCGCTCGAGCATGGAGCATCGGTGGTCACGGGCAACAAGGCGCTCCTCGCCGAGGACAGCACCACGCTCTTCGCCACGGCCGATGCCGCCGGTCGCGACCTGTCGTACGAGGCGGCCGTCGCCGGAGCGATCCCGATCGTCCGGCCGCTGCGCGAGTCGTTGACCGGCGACCACGTGCGTCGTGTCCTGGGCATCGTCAACGGGACCACCAACTTCATCCTCGACGCGATGACGAGCACCGGCCAGAGCTTCGACGAGGCGCTCGCGGAGGCCCAGCGTCTCGGGTTCGCCGAGGCCGACCCGACCGCCGACGTCGAGGGCTTCGACGCCGCCGCGAAGGCAGCCATCTTGGCGAGCCTCGCGTTCCACACCCGGGTGACCATCGACGACGTCCACCGCGAGGGCATCAGCAGCGTCACCGCGGCAGAGATCGCCTCGGCCGACGACATGGGCTGCGTCGTCAAGCTGTTGGCGATCTGCGACCAGAGCTCGGACGGTCAGGCGGTCTCCGCCCGAGTCCACCCCGTGATGATCCCCAAGGACCACCCTCTCGCCAGCGTGCGCGGGGCCTACAACGCGGTCTTCGTGGAGAGCGAGTCCGCCGGACAGCTGATGTTCTACGGTCCCGGCGCAGGGGGGTCCCCGACGGCGAGCGCCGTCCTCGGCGACGTCGTGGCCGTGGCCCGCAACCGGCTGCTCGGGGTGACCGGCCCGCCCGAGCGGACCCACGCCCGTCGCCGCGTCCTCGGCATCGGCGACGCCCTGACCCGCTACCACATCGCCCTCGACGTCGACGACAAGGCAGGCGTGCTCGCCTCGGTCGCCCTGGCGTTCGCGGAGAACGAGGTCTCGATCTCGGCCGTCCAGCAGGAAGGCCACGGCGACGACGCCCAGCTCGTCGTCATCACCCACACCGCGACCGACGCCGCGCTCTCGCGCACGGTACGACAGCTCCGTGACCTGCCGATGGTCCGTGACGTGTCGTCGGTGATGCGGGTCGAAGGAGAAGGACTGTGACCGAGCAGCACGGTGCCCGCCTGTGGCGCGGCGTGATCGACGAGTACCGCGACCGTCTGCCCGTCGTCGGGGACACGCCGGCGGTGACGCTGGGGGAGGGTGGCACGCCCCTGGTCCACTCGGGCTGGCTCTCTGAGATCACGGGCTGCGACGTCCACCTGAAGGTCGAGGGGAGCAACCCCACGGGCTCGTTCAAGGACCGTGGCATGACGGCCGCGATCACGGTGGCAGCGGCCGAGGGGGCCGAGGCGGTCGTGTGCGCGTCGACCGGCAACACGTCGGCGTCGATGGCTGCCTACGCCGCCCGCGCCGGCCTGCGCCCCATCGTCCTCGTCCCACAGGGCAAGATCGCCGCGGGCAAGATGGCTCAGGCCCTGATGTTCGACTCCCTGGTCGTGCAGGTGCGCGGCAACTTCGACGACTGCCTCGACATCGCCCGCGGGCTCGCCGACAGCTATCCCGTCGCGCTCGTCAACTCCGTCAACCCGGTGCGGATCCAGGGCCAGAAGACAGGCGCCTTCGAGGTGGTCGACGCCCTCGGCGACGCGCCGGACCTGCACGTCATGCCGGTCGGCAACGCCGGCAACATCTCGGCGTACTGGCTGGGCTACAGCGAGTACGCCGCCGACGGCGTGGCGACGCGTCGTCCGCAGATGTGGGGCTTCCAGGCCGAGGGTGCGGCACCGCTCGTGCTCGGTGCTCCGGTGCCCGACCCCGAGACGGTCGCCAGCGCCATCCGGATCGGCAACCCCGCGTCCTGGAACCTCGCGGTCGCCGCGCGCGAGGAGTCCGGCGGACGCATCGCCTCGGTGTCGGACCGCGAGATCCTCGACGCGCAGCGCGAGCTGGCCCGGCACGACGGCGTGTTCGTCGAGCCGGCGTCGGCCGCCGGCGTGGCTGGGCTGCTCAAGGCCACGGCTGCGGGTGAGGTGCCGACCGGCGCCACGGTGGCGGTCGTCGTCACCGGCAACGGCCTCAAGGACATCGACACGCCCTTGACCCATCTCGGTGACATCGCCGAGAACGTCGTGGACGCCGATGTCCGCAAGGCGGCCGAGCTCGCCGGTCTGGCATGAGCCCCTTCGTCTCGGGGCCGGTGACGGTGGTGACCCCGGCCTCGTCGGCGAACCTCGGCCCCGGCTACGACACCCTCGGCCTCGGACTCGGCCTCTACGACGAGGTCACGGCCGAGGTCGTAGACGGGTCAGGGCTCGAGGTGACGGTCGAGGGCGTGGGTGCCGACGACGTGCCTCGTGACGAGTCGCACCTCGTGGTCCGCGCCCTGCGCGCCGTCTTCGACGAGGCCGGCCTCGACCAGCCGGGTCTGCGGGTGCGCTGCCTCAACCGCATCCCGCACGCGCGTGGGCTCGGGTCGAGCTCCGCGGCGATCGTCGGCGGGATCTCCGCGGCGCGCGCGCTGTTGACCGCGACCGCTCCCGGGACCATCGCGCCGCCCGGCGCGGTGACGGTGGACGACGCCAGCGCTCTCCAGCTGGCGACCCGGATCGAGGGTCACCCGGACAACGTCGCTGCCGCACTCCTCGGCGGCCTCACCATCGCCTGGGACGACGGTGCCCGGACACGTGCCGTACGCCTCGACGTGCAGGCCTCCGTGGTGGCCTTCGTGCCCCCGGACGGGGTGAGCACCGAGGTTGCGCGCGGGCTGCTGCCCGACCAGGTCCCGCACGCCGACGCCGCCCGCAACGCCGGTCGCGCGGCGCTGCTCGTGGCCGCGTTCGACGGGCGGCCCGAGCTGCTGCTCGACGCGACCGAGGATGCGCTGCACCAGGCCTATCGGGCGCCGGCGATGCCCGCGTCGTACGCGCTCGTGCAGGAGCTGAGGGCTGACGGCGTCCCGGCGATCATCTCCGGCGCCGGCCCGACCGTGCTGGCCTTCGCGACCGACATCTACGAGGCGGCGCCGCTGGTCGGACGCGCGCCCGAGGGTTGGGCGGCGCTCCCGCTCGAGATCGCCGCCCGCGGCGCCTGCCGGGCCTGACCGATCCTCGGAGGGCGCTGTCTCACCATCTGTTCACCAGGGGAACATGTGGACTGTGGGGGGTGTTACAGTCGCATCGGGTGATCCGAGAGGGTACGACTCGCTCGCACCTCCTCGACCCCATCTCTCCCCGCATCCTCCTGACGTCCGTCGATGTTCAGAAGTTCCAGGACCGCGTGGGAACCGCACATGCTTGTCCGCCTCCGGTTCACGGGGTCGGGCCTGGCGGTCCGCTACCTCGTACGGACCGCTCACAACGAGCGGCGCCCGAGTGCCGCCTGACGTGGGAAGGACCTCACGTGACCGAAACACCCACCCTGCTCGGTGGCGCCGGCGAGCCCGCAGCCGAGCCCGTGGCGAAGACCTCCCGTCGACGGGGGACCGGCCTCAACGCCATGGTTCTCCCGGAGCTGCAGCAGATCGCCTCCGGCCTCGGCATCAAGGGGGTCGGCAAGATGCGCAAGGGCGCGCTGATCGAAGCCATCCAGTCTGCACAGGGCGGCTCGACCACCGCGGCGCCGGCGCGTACGAGCGCTCCCGAGGCGACGACGCCCGAGGCGGCCGCCGCGACGACCGAGAGTGCCCCTCGCGCGGAGACGCGTGAGGATCGTGGCCAGCAGGCCCGCGGCGACAAGCGGGACGCCCGCGGCGACAAGGCCCGCGAGGACCGCGGCGGCGACAAGCCCCGCGAGGACCGGGGCGACCGCGGCGGCGACAAGGCCCGCGAGGACCGGGGCGACCGCGGCGGCGACAAGCCCCGTGAGAACCGGGGCGACCGCGGCGGCGACAAGCCCCGCGAGGAGAAGCCTCGGGAAGAGCGCGCGGAGAAGTCCCGCGACGACCGCAGCGGCGACCAGAATGCTGCCGACGCCCAGCGCGCCGACAAGACCGAGAGTCGCGACCGCGGTGACGCCGACCGCGGCAACGACCGCGACGGCGAGGGCGGCGGACGCCGCCGAAACCGCAACCGCAACCGCAACCGCAACCGTGATCGCGACCGCAGCGACCGGGGCGACCGCAGCGACCGGGGCGACCGGGGCGACCGGGGTGACCGCAGTGAGCGGACCGGGCGCGAGTCCGAGCCAATGGTGGGCGACGACGATGTCCTCATCCCCGCTGCCGGCATCCTCGACGTGCTCGACAACTACGCGTTCGTGCGCACCAGCGGCTACCTGCCCGGCGAGAACGACGTCTACGTCTCGCTGTCGATGGTCCGCAAGTGGGGCCTGCGCAAGGGCGACGCGATCGTGGGTCAGGTGCGCCAGCCCCGTGAGGGCGAGCGCAAGGAGAAGTTCAACCCCCTGGTCAAGATCGAGTCGGTCAACGGCATGACGATCGAGGAGGCCAAGCAGCGGGTCGAGTTCTCCAAGCTCACCCCGCTCTACGCCTCGGAGCGGCTCCGCCTGGAGACCGAGCCGACCCAGCTCGCGGGCCGCATCATCGACATCGTGTCGCCCATCGGCAAGGGCCAGCGTGGACTGATCGTGTCGCCCCCCAAGGCCGGCAAGACGATGGTGATGCAGCAGATCGCCAACGCGATCACGACCAACAACCCCGAGTGCCACCTGATGGTCGTCCTCGTCGACGAGCGCCCGGAGGAGGTCACCGACTTCCAGCGCACCGTCAAGGGCGAGGTCATCGCGTCGACCTTCGACCGGCCGGCCACCGACCACACGACGGTCGCCGAGCTGGCGATCGAGCGCGCCAAGCGTCTCGTCGAGCTCGGGCACGACGTGGTCGTCCTGCTCGACGGCATCACGCGCCTCGGACGTGCCTACAACCTTGCCGCCCCGGCGAGCGGGCGCATCCTCTCCGGTGGCGTCGACTCGTCGGCGCTCTACCCGCCGAAGCGGTTCTTCGGCGCCGCTCGCAACATCGAGGACGGCGGGTCGCTGACCATCCTCGCCACCGCGCTGGTCGAGACCGGCTCGCGGATGGACGAGGTGATCTTCGAGGAGTTCAAGGGCACCGGCAACATGGAGCTGCGTCTCCGCCGCGAGTTCGCCGACAAGCGGATCTTCCCGGCGATCGACGTGGAGTCCTCCGGCACCCGGCGCGAGGAGCTCCTGATGAGCCGCGAGGAGCTGTCCATCATCTGGAAGCTGCGTCGCGTGCTGTCGGGCCTGGACGGTCAGCAGGCCCTGGAGCTCATGATCGAGAAGCTCAAGACGACCAAGAGCAACGTCGAGTTCCTCATGCAGATCAACCAGAGCACCCCCGCCACCGGACGCCGGGGCAATGGGGACGACGACTGATGAGCAGCGTCTACGACTTCCGCGCCGTCGACATCGACGGCACGGAGCGGGATCTCGACGAGTTCCGGGGTAAGGCGGTCCTCGTCGTCAACACGGCGAGCAAGTGCGGCTTCACCCCGCAGTACGAGGGGCTTGAGAAGCTGTACCGGGAGTACCAGGACGAGGGCCTCGTGGTGCTCGGCTTCCCGTGCGACCAGTTCCGCAACCAGGAGCCGGGCGACGAGGCCGAGATCAAGGAGTTCTGCTCCCTGACCTACGACGTGACCTTCCCCATGTTCGCCAAGGTCGACGTCAACGGGCCGGAGGCGCACCCGCTCTACCAGTGGTTGCGCGACCAGAAGTCGGGCGTCCTCGGTGACCGGATCAAGTGGAACTTCACCAAGTTCCTCATCGACCCCGAGGGCAACGTGGTGGACCGCTATGCGCCCACCACCAAGCCCGAGGACCTCGCCGACGACATCGAGAAGCTCCTGCGGTGAACCCTCTGGTGGTCACGGTGGTGCTGCTCAACGCACTCGCCGGGGCCTCGGTGCTGTTCGCGCTGACCGAGGCCAACAAGGGTGTGCCGATCTCCGAGACCGCGGTCTACCTCACCGTCGCGGTGGGGCTCATGGCGCTCTCGGTGATCCTCCTGGCGGGCTCGATGATCGCGGCCTGACCAGGGAATGCAACCCCGACGATTCGTGTTTCACCGAGCGACGGTGGCACAATGCCTACGGCTCTGGTTCACGGCCCGACCAGCGGGACGACCCAGCGGCTGACGAGAGGAAGACACATGAAGCACGACATCCACCCCAAGTACGTCGCGACCGAGGTCTCCTGCACCTGCGGCAACACGTTCACGACCCGCAGCACCTCGACCGAGGGCGTCATGCGCGTCGAGACCTGCTCTGCCTGCCACCCGTTCTACACGGGCAAGCAGCGCATCCTCGACACCGGCGGCCGCGTCGCCCGCTTCGAGAAGCGCTACGGCAAGAAGTAACCCCGTCGCGGCGCCGGCCACGCACCTCGCGTGCGCCGGCGCCGTTGTCATGTCAGGACCCGTTACGCAGGGAGGGAGGAGACCGATGAGCAACCGGTTCGACGCCGTGGAGTCGCTCGTGCGCGAGCACGCCGACCTCGAGACGCAGATGGCCGATCCCGCCGTCCACTCCGACCCTGCGCGCGCCAAGCGGCTCGGCCAGCGCTATGCCGAGCTCACGAGCATCGTCCGGACCTACCACGACTGGCAGCAGACGGTGGACGACGTCCAGGCCGCGCGTGAGCTCGCCGACGAGGACCCCGACTTCGCCTCCGAGGTGGCGTCCCTCGCGAGCCGCGAGCACGACCTCGCTGAGCGGCTGCAGCGCCTCCTGGTCCCGCGGGACCCCGCCGACTCCAAGGACGCGATCCTCGAGATCAAGGCGGGCGAGGGTGGCGAGGAGTCCGCGCTGTTCGCCGGCGACCTGCTCCGGATGTACCTGCGCTGGGCGGAGAGCCGCGGCTGGAAGACCGAGCTGATCGACGAGAACGCCTCCGACCTCGGCGGCTACAAGTCGGTGACGGTCGGCGTGAAGGCCAAGGGAAGGCCCGAGCCGGGGGAGGCGCCGTACGCGAAGCTCAAGTTCGAGGGCGGCGTCCACCGGGTCCAGCGCGTGCCCGTGACAGAGTCGCAAGGCCGCGTCCACACCTCCGCCGCCGGCGTGCTCGTCCTCCCCGAGGCCGAGTCCGTCGATGTCGACGTCAACGAGAACGACCTCCGGATCGACGTCTTCCGGTCGTCGGGGCCGGGCGGGCAGAGCGTGAACACGACCGACTCCGCCGTCCGGATCACCCACCTTCCCACCGGCATCGTGGTGAGCTGCCAGAACGAGAAGAGCCAGCTCCAGAACAAGGAGCAGGCGCTGCGGATCCTCCGCTCGCGGCTGCTGCAGGCCGCTCAGGACGCCGCCGACGCCGAGGCCTCGGACGCCCGCCGTTCACAGGTCCGCACGGTCGACCGCTCCGAGCGGATCCGGACCTACAACTTCCCCGAGAACCGCATCTCCGACCACCGCGTGGGCTTCAAGGCCTACAACCTCGACCAGGTGATGGACGGCGCGCTCGACGACGTCGTGGAGGCCTGCGTCGATGCCGACCTCGCCGCGCGGCTCGCCGCCGTCGAGAGCTCGGCGTGACCCAGGTCCGTACGGCACTGGCCGACGCCGCCCGTCGGCTCGCCGAGGCGGGGGTCGCCTCGCCGCGCAACGACGCCGAGCTGCTCCTCGCCCACGTGCTCGGGACGGGGCGGTCGGGTCTGCTGCTCGTGGACGGCATCGACGACGCACAGGCGACGGCGTACGAGGAGCTGGTCGTCCGCCGTGCGGCCCGAGAGCCGCTGCAGCACCTGACGGGCTCGGCCGCCTTCCGCTACCGCGACCTGGCCGTAGGCCCGGGGGTCTTCGTGCCCCGCCCCGAGACCGAGTCGCTGGTCGAGTGGGGCCTGTCGGTCCTCGACTCGTTCGAGGTCGAGCACCCCGTGGTCGTCGACCTCGGGACGGGATCCGGTGCGATCGCCGGTGCCGTCGCCTCCGAGCGGCCGCACACCCGCGTCCACGCCGTCGAGCTGGGCGACGCGGCCTTTGCCTACGCCGAGAACAACCTGGCCGGCCTCGGCGTCGACCTTCGCCACGGTGACCTCGCGGAGGCGTTCCCCGACCTCGACGGGACCGTCGACCTCGTCCTGGCCAACCCGCCGTACATCCCTCTCACGGCGTGGGAGTCGGTCGCCGTCGAGGCCCGTGACCACGATCCCGACCTGGCGCTGTGGTCGGGGGAGGACGGGCTCGACGCGATGCGTGACGTCGCCGCGACGGCGGCTCGGCTGCTGCGCCACGGCGGCTGGGTCGGCGCCGAGCACGCCGACGTTCAGGGGGCCTCCGCGCCCGCCGTCTTCGTCGCGCACGGTGCCTTCGAAGAGGTCCGCGATCGCGCCGACCTGGCCGGGAGGCCGCGGTTCGTCACCGCGCGCCGCGCTCGTCGGTAGGGACCTCCCGCCCTGTTGCCGCCCCAACCAGCAGGGGTACGGCGGGTCCAGGACCGGTGCTGGCACGATGGCCCTGTGAGCGAACGGTTCTCCTGCCTCGACGACGACCAGCGTGACGCCGGGCTGGAGGCTGCCCGGGCGGCGATCCGCGACAACGCCCTGGTCGTGATGCCGACCGACACGGTCTACGGGATCGCCGCGGACGCCTTCGAGCCCGAGGGGGTCGCAGCACTGCTGGCCGCCAAGGGACGCGGCCGGCACATGCCGCCCCCGGTCCTCGTCGCCTCCACCACCACGCTCGACGCGCTGGCGTCACGGATGGAGCCGTACGTGCACACGCTGGCCGAGGCGTTCTGGCCCGGGCCGCTGACCCTGATCTGCCGCCAGCAGGAGTCGCTGGTGTGGGACCTCGGCGAGACACGAGGGACCGTGGCGATCCGCATGCCCGCGGACGAGAACGCCCTGGCGCTGCTGCGCCGTACGGGGCCGCTCGCCGTGTCGAGCGCCAACCTCACCGGGCGTCCCGCAGCCACCACGGTCGAGGAGGCCGAGGAGCAGCTCGGCGAGAGTGTCGCGGTCTATCTGGACGGCGGGCCTGCGGGCAGCGGCGTGCCCTCGACGATCGTCGACTGCACGGGCGACCTCCCGAGAGTCGTGCGCTCCGGCGCGATCACGGTCGAGCAGATCGTCGAGCTCGGGGTCGAGGTCGGCTGACCCGTGCGCGAGTATCTCGTCGTCTTCCTCGTCGCCGTCGCGGTGACCTATGTCCTGGCCGTCCTGGCGCGCGAGAGTGCGATGAAGGTCGGGGCCTACGCGCGGGTGCGCGACCGCGACGTGCACGCCATCCCCATCCCGTACTTCGGCGGGATCGCGATGCTGCTCGGCCTGCTCGCGGCCTACCTGGTGGCGTCGCAGATGCCGTTCCTGTCGCGCTCAGAGGACGCCGTGCTCTCGGACGCGGGCGCAGTGATGGTCGGGGCGACGGTCATCACGGTCGTCGGCGTGATCGACGACATGTACGAGCTGGACGCGCTCACGAAGTTCGCCGGACAGGTCCTCGCCGCGGTCATCACGGTGTCGATGGGCGTGCAGCTCGTCTATCTCCCGCTCCCGGGAACCACGTGGGCGATCGATCCGCTCCAGTCGATCTTGTTCTCCGTCCTGACGATCGTCATCTGCGTCAACGCGGTGAACTTCGTCGACGGGCTCGACGGTCTGGCCGCAGGCGTCGCCGGCATCGGAGCGGTGTCGTTCTTCATCTTCGCCTTCGTCCTCGTCTCCGAGAACCGGCAGACGAACGCGATCGCCGCGGCGATGCTGTGCGCCGCTCTCGCCGGCGTCTGCGCGGGGATCCTGCCGCACAACTTCAACCCTGCACGGATGTTCATCGGCGACGCCGGAGCGATGCTCCTCGGCTTCGTGCTCGCATGCTCGGCCATCTCCTTGTCCGGCCGGTTCTCGGCTGCCGAGGCGATCCAAGGCCTCGGCGGCGCCCAGGCGTCCCTCTTCCCCGCCCTGCTGCCGCTGCTGCTTCCCTTCGCGGTGCTGCTCGTCCCGTTCGTGGACATGCTGATGGCGGTCGTGCGCCGTACCCGTGCCGGGCGCTCGCCGTTCGCGCCCGACAAGCTGCACATGCACCACCGGTTGCTGGAGATCGGCCACTCGCACCGCCGGGCGGTGCTGGTCATGTACATGATCTCGGGGGTCGTGGCCTTCGGTGCCGTGGCACTCGGCCTGATCGGGGGATGGCGCGCGGTGGCGGGGGTGGCCGTCATGGTCGTCATCACAGCGCTGGCGGTGTTCTGGCTACCCCGCGCAGGGCGGCCTCGCAGCGCGTGAGACTCTGATGGGGCGTCTGATTTTGGCGTGAAAGACCCCTTGTGCTATTTTTCACAAACACCACCCAGTCACGTTTGGACGGCCGCCCCATGACGACCACCCAGCGATCCGATCGCCACACCGCACGCCTGACCCGCGTGCTCGGTGGGGCTGCGCTCGCCGCGGGGATCGCATGCGTCGCGGTGGGTGCGGCGGTGTCGGGTGGACCAGGCGCCCTCGGCGCACTGATCGGCGCCGTGGTCGTCCTGTCCTTCTTCGGCGCCACGTTCGCGGTGCTGCGCCCGCTGACCCGGCCCGCGACCGGCGGGACGATGCTCGTCGCGCTCATGCTCTACGGCACCAAGATCCTCGTCCTCCTGGCCGCCGCCCTGGCGCTCTCGAGCTCGGGGCTGCTGGGTGACCCCGTCGACGCCCAGGCCCTCGGCGTCACCGTCATCGTGTGCACCCTTGTGGTCACCGGGCTCGAGGTCGTGGCTGCGACATCGAGCCGCACTCCTCTCTACGACCTGGGGGAGGAGCGATGACGTCGGCGTGCTACCTTGTGCCTGGCAATGAGCGACTCTTCACCGTCCCCCTCCTTCTCGCGCGACCCTTGGGTCGCTGTCGGGCGGATCGGCGGTGGAGTCTTGGTCTACGGAGCCCTCGGCTACCTGCTAGACCTCTGGTGGGGGACCTCGTTCATGGTGGTGATCGGCATCGTCCTCGGGGCGGCGCTCGGGATCTACACCGTGTTCGCAGCGCTCCAGGACAGGTCCTGACCCCCGGGACGTTCCCAGCCGCGCTGCCCGCCGTACCCGTAACGCCCGTGGACACACGGTGCGCCCGCGCCCTAGATGAGGTGATCGAGTGACCACCCCCGGACGGACCGTCCTCGCCGAGTTCCACCCGCCCGGCCCCGCTGACTTCCAGCTGCCGCCGATCTTCGGCGACGTCACGAAGCCGATGGTCCTGTACGTCCTGTCGGGCGTGCTCATCTTCGGTCTCTTCTACGCGGCCTCCCGCCGCGCCGCCGTCGTGCCGGGCCGGATGCAGTTCGCCGGCGAGTACGCCTACAACTTCGTGCGCAACAGCATCGCGCGCGACTCGATCGGCTCCGCCGACTTCATGAAGTTCGTCCCGTACCTCACGGCGCTGTTCTTCATCATCCTGGTCAACAACTACTACGGCCTCATCCCGCTGCTGCAGTTCCCGACGTTCTCGCACTCGGGCTACGCCTACGCGCTCGCCGCGCTGACCTGGATCCTCTACAACGGTGTCGGCATCGCCAAGCACGGGTTCGCCGGCTACTTCAAGCTGCAGGCCGTGCCGGGCGGCGTCGGCGGTCCGATCCTGCTGCTGATCGTGCCGCTGGAGTTCATGTCGAACATCCTGGTGCGGCCGGTCACGCTCGCGCTGCGACTCTTCGCCAACATGTTCGCCGGCCACCTGCTGCTCATCCTGTTCACCCTCGGCGGCAGCTACCTGGTCTTCGAGTCGGGCAACATCCTGTACGCCCCGGTGGGCGTCATCGCCTGGCTCCTGGCGATCGCGGTGAGCTTCCTCGAGGCCTTGGTGATGTTCCTCCAGGCGTACGTCTTCACCCTCCTGACGGCTCAGTACATCGGCGGCGCGCTCGCCGACGAGCACTGATCCACCACCTGACCGACAACTTCATACCGAACCCGTAGCGAACCCCCCGATGGGTTCACCACAGCGACGCAAACCAGCGTCACGACGAAAGGAACAGCCGTGAGCGGCTCCCTCAACATGATCGGCTACGGCCTGGCTGCGATTGGCCCGGGCGTCGGCATCGGCCTCATCTTCGCCGCGTACATCAACGGCGTCGCCCGTCAGCCCGAGGCGCAGTCGCGCCTCCAGACCATCGCGATCCTCGGCTTCGCGCTCGCCGAAGCGCTCGCCATCATCGGCATCGCGCTCGCCTTCGTCCTTAACTGACGGACGCCACGGCGTTCCACCGACCATCCCTGATGACGAGGTCAGCTCATGAGTAGCACCATCCTTGCGGCGGAAGGGCTCAACCCGCTCGTCCCGCACGTCGACGAGATCATTCTCGGCGTCGTCGTCTTCTTGATCCTGGTCTTCCTGATCAAGAAGTTCGTCGTGCCCAACTTCGAGAAGGCGTACGCCGAGCGCACGGCCGCCATCGAAGGCGGCATGAAGGAGGCCGCGCAGGCGCAGGACGAGGCCAAGGCAGCGCTGGAGAAGTACAACGCCCAGCTCTCCGAGGCACGCCACGAGGCCGCCCGCATCCGCGAGGAGGCGCGCGAGCAGGGAGCGCAGATCATCGCCGAGATGCGCACCCAGGCTCAGGAGGAGTCCCAGCGCATCGTCACCTCGGCGCACCAGCAGATCGAGGCCGAGCGCGCCCAGGCGGTGCAGTCGCTGCGCCGTGAGGTCGGTCAGCTCTCGACCGAGCTGGCGTCGCGGATCGTCGGTGAGTCGCTCGAGGACGAGGCGCGTCAGCGGCGCACCGTCGAGCGCTTCGTCGCCGACCTCGACGGCTCGTCGAACGGATCGGCGAACTGATGCGCGGCGTCTCGGCAACCTCGCTCGCCCAGGTCCTCGAGACCGTGGGCGGGTCGACCGCCGACGGCGCCCAGGGCGTCACCGTCGGTGCCGAGGTGTTCGCGGTGGTCGCCGCGCTCGACACCAACCCGGTCCTGCGCCGGGTGCTGTCGGACCCGGCGACGGAGTCGGACGCCAAGGCCGGCCTGGTCCGGACGCTGTTCGCCGACAAGATCGGTACGGGGGCGCTGGACGTGGCCGTCGCCGCCGTGCGCGGTCGGTGGAGCCGCGCCCGCGACCTCGCCGACGCCCTCGAGCTGGCAGGTGTCCAGGCGGTGCTGTCCACGGCCGACCAGCGGGGCACGCTCGACACGGTCGCGGACACCCTGTTCGCGTTCTCGCGGGTGGTCATCGACGACCCGCAGCTGCGTCGGACGCTCAACGACCGGGCGGCCTCGGTCGAGGGCCGTCGCGACATCGTCGCGCGCCTGCTCGACGGGCAGGTCGACGACGTGTCGCTGGCCCTGGCCCGCCAGGCCGTGGCGATGCGCAAGCACGGCTACGAGGAGACCCTGGTCGCCTTCGCCGAGGACGCCATCTCCCGCGAGGGTCGGCTCCAGGCCCGTGTCGTCACCGCGTACGCGCTGGACGCCGACGAGAAGCAGCGTTTGGCTGGAGCCTTGGCCCGCAAGTACGGTCGAGACGTACACGTGGACGTCACCGTGGACCCGTCGGTGATCGGCGGCCTGTCCGTCGAGATCGCGGGTGAGCGGATCGACTCCACGATCCAGACGCGGCTCGCCGACGCGCGACGGGCTCTCGTCGGCTGACGATGGCCCCCACACACCCCTCCCGAGAACTTCCCCAGCACGATCGAGAAGAAGGCAGGCACTGACATGGCGGAGCTCACGATCCGTCCCGACGACATTCGCGACGCGCTCCAGCAGTTCGTCAGCGACTACAAGCCCCAGGCGACGACCGAGGAGATCGGCACCGTCGCTGAGGCGATGGACGGCATCGCCCGTGTCGAGGGCCTGCCGTCGACGATGGCCAACGAGCTGCTCGAGTTCGAGGACGGCACGCTCGGCCTCGCCCTGAACCTCGACGTGCGCCAGATCGGTGTCGTCATCCTCGGCGAGTTCTCCGGCATCGAGGAGGGGCAGAAGGTCAAGCGGACCGGTCAGGTCCTCTCCGTCCCGGTCGGTGACGGCTACCTCGGGCGCGTCGTCGACCCGCTCGGCAACCCGATCGACGGCCTCGGCGAGGTGGAGACCTCCGCACGTCGTGCCCTTGAGCTCCAGGCACCGTCGGTGGTCGAGCGCAAGAGCGTCCACGAGCCGCTGATGACCGGCATCAAGGCCATCGACTCGATGACCCCGATCGGCCGCGGCCAGCGTCAGCTGATCATCGGCGACCGCCAGACCGGCAAGACCGCGATCGCGATCGACACGATCATCAACCAGAAGCAGTTCTGGGAGACCGGCGACCCGACCAAGCAGGTCCGCTGCATCTACGTCGCCATCGGCCAGAAGGGCTCGACGATCGCCTCGGTGCGCTCCGCGCTCGAGGAGGCCGGCGCCCTGGAGTACACGTCGATCGTCGCGGCTCCCGCGTCGGACTCGGCCGGCTTCAAGTACCTCGCCCCCTACACCGGCTCGGCCATCGGCCAGCAGTGGATGTACGAGGGCAAGCACGTCCTCATCATCTTCGACGACCTCTCCAAGCAGGCCGAGGCCTACCGCGCCGTGTCGCTGCTGCTCCGCCGCCCGCCGGGCCGCGAGGCATACCCGGGTGACGTCTTCTACCTCCACAGCCGGCTGCTCGAGCGCTGCGCGAAGCTCTCGGACGAGCTCGGTGCGGGGTCGATGACCGGCCTGCCGATCGTCGAGACGAAGGCCAACGACGTGTCGGCCTACATCCCGACCAACGTCATCTCGATCACCGACGGCCAGATCTTCCTGCAGTCGGACCTCTTCAACTCCAACCAGCGTCCCGCCGTCGACGTCGGCATCTCGGTGTCGCGGGTCGGCAGCGCGGCGATGCTGAAGTCGATGAAGGCCGTCACCGGCTCGATCAAGGTCGAGCTCGCGCAGTACCGCGCGATGGAGGCGTTCGCGATGTTCGCCTCCGACCTCGACGCCGCCTCGAAGCAGCAGCTGGCGCGCGGCGAGCGGCTGATGGCGCTGTTCCGGCAGGGCCAGTACGAGCCGTTCCCGGCCGAGGACCAGGTCGTCTCGCTGTGGGCGGGCACGACCGGCAAGCTCGACCGCGTCCCGGTCGAGGACGTCCAGCGCTTCGAGTCCGAGTTCCTCGACTACCTGCGACGCAGCGAGCCGGGCATCCTGGACACGATCCGTGAGTCGGGCAAGTTCGACGACGACACCGCGGGCTCGCTCGACTCGGCGTACGACACGTTCGCCGACCAGTTCGAGACCAGCACCGGGGGCTCGATCAAGCCGGGCAAGGAAGAGCACGAGGCTCTCGCCGACGAGGACGTCGCGCAGGAGCAGATCGTCACGCAGAAGCGAGGCTGACCTCTCATGGCCACCTCACTGCGCGAGTACCGCGCGAAGATCAAGTCGACGCAGTCGATGAAGAAGATCACGCGCGCCATGGAGCTCATCGCGGCGTCGCGCATCGTCAAGGCGCAGCAGCAGGCTGCGGCGGCGACGCCGTACGCCCGTGAGCTCACGCGCGCGGTGTCCGCCCTCGCGACCTTCGGTGCCGTCGATCACAAGCTGCTCACCGAGAACCCGGAGCCCAAGCGGGCCGCGGTCCTGGTCATCGCCAGCGACCGCGGGCTCGCCGGTTCCTACTCGTCGGCCGTGCTCAAGGAGTCGGAGCGTCTCGTCGAGAAGCTCCACGCCGAGGGCAAGGACGTGGACATGTACGTCACCGGCCGCAAGGCCGAGGCCTACTTCCGCTTCCGGCAGCGCCCGGTCGTGCAGTCGTGGACCGGGTTCTCCGACCACCCCTCGTACGCTGACGCGCGCGAGGTCGGAGACGTGCTCACCTCGGCGTTCCTCATCGACCCGGAGGATCCCGAGACGGGTGACCCGGAGCGCGAGGTCGACGAGCTGCACGTGGTCTTCACCCGTTTCCGTTCGATGATCAGCCAGACCCCCGAGGTCATCCGGCTGCTGCCGCTGGAGGTCGTCGAGGGGGAGGAGCCGCCCGCAGAGGGCGAGGTCTACCCGCTCTACGAGTTCGAGCCGTCGGCCTCGGAGGTCCTCGACGGGCTCTTGCCCAAGTACGTCAACCACCGGCTCTACTTCTGCTTCCTCCAGGCAGCGGCGTCGGAGCTCGCGGCACGCCAGCAGGCGATGAAGAACGCGACCGACAACGCCGAAGACCTGATCCAGAAGTACACCCGTACAGCCAACCAGGCCCGTCAGGCCGGGATTACCCAGGAAATCAGTGAGATCGTCGGTGGTGCGAATGCCCTCGCCGACGCGACCGCCGGGAGTGAGTGAAACCATGACTGCCACTGTCAACGAGACCACGACGACGGGCCGTATCGCCCGCGTCATCGGCCCGGTCATCGACGTCGAGTTCCCCACCGACCAGATGCCCGAGATGTACAACGCGCTGCACGTCCACACCGCGCTCGACGCCGAGGGTCGCCCGCTCACCCTCGAGGTCGCCCAGCACATCGGTGACGGCATGGTGCGTGCGATCTCCATGCAGCCGACCGACGGCCTGACCCGTGGTGCGGAGGTGCGCGACACCGGCGAGCCGATCTCGGTCCCCGTCGGCGACGTGACCCTCGGCCACGTGTTCAACACGATCGGCGAGTGCCTCAACCTCAGCGAGGGCGAGGTGCTCGACATCAAGGAGCGGTGGGGCATCCACCGCAAGGCGCCGTCGTTCGACTCGCTCGAGCCCAAGACGGAGATGTTCCAGACGGGCATCAAGGTCATCGACCTGCTGACGCCGTACGTGCTCGGCGGCAAGATCGGCCTCTTCGGTGGTGCAGGCGTCGGCAAGACGGTCCTCATCCAGGAGATGATCGCCCGTGTCGCCCGTGACCACGGTGGTGTCTCGGTGTTCGCCGGTGTCGGTGAGCGCACGCGTGAGGGCAACGACCTCATCGCCGAGATGGACGAGTCGGGCGTTCTCGGCCAGACCGCGCTGGTCTTCGGCCAGATGGACGAGCCGCCGGGCGCGCGTCTGCGCGTCGCCCTGTCGGCGCTGACGATGGCGGAGTACTTCCGCGACGTCCAGAAGCAGGACGTGCTCCTCTTCATCGACAACATCTTCCGGTTCACCCAGGCGGGCTCGGAGGTTTCGACCCTGCTCGGTCGCATGCCGTCCGCCGTGGGCTACCAGCCGACGCTGGCCGACGAGATGGGCGTCCTCCAGGAGCGCATCACCTCGACGCGTGGTCACTCGATCACCTCGATGCAGGCGATCTACGTGCCGGCCGACGACTACACCGACCCGGCGCCGGCAACGACGTTCGCGCACCTCGACGCCACGACCGAGCTGAGCCGTGAGATCGCCTCGCAGGGCATCTACCCGGCCGTCGATCCGCTGACGTCGACGTCGCGCATCCTCGACCCGCGCTACATCTCGGCCGAGCACTACCAGGTCGCGACCCGGGTCAAGCAGATCCTGCAGCGCAACAAGGAGCTCCAGGACATCATCGCGATCCTCGGTGTCGACGAGCTGTCGGAGGAGGACAAGACGGTCGTGTCGCGCGCCCGTCGCATCCAGCGCTTCCTCTCGCAGAACACCTACGTGGCGAAGCAGTTCACCGGCATCGAGGGCTCGACCGTCCCGCTCGACGAGAGCGTGGACGCGTTCAAGCGCATCGCGGACGGCGAGTACGACCACGTGGCCGAGCAGGCCTTCTTCATGTGCGGCGGTCTCGAAGACGTCGAGAAGAAGTGGGCCGAGATCCAGAAGAGCTCCTGACCCGGCACGTTCGTAGAGAAGGAGTCCTCTGATGGCAGGCACACTGCACGTCGAGCTCGTCAGCGCCGACCGGCTGCTGTGGTCGGGCGAGGCGACGTCGCTGCTCGCACGCACGCTCGACGGTGACATCGGCATCCTCCCCGGGCATGCCCCGGTGATGTCGTTGCTGGCCGACGGCGTCGTCGAGATCGACACCGAGGACAAGGAGACCTGGGTCGCGGCTGTCGACGCCGGCTTCCTCTCGGTCGCCATGGACCGGGTGTCGATCCTGGCCGAGAGCGCGGTGATGTCGCACGACATCGACCTCGAGCGGGCCAAGAACGACCTCTCCCGGATCAAGTCCGCAGGCGTGGACGACGACGAGGCCGCTGAAGAAGTCCGTCGTCTCGAAGCCCGCATCCGTGCGGTCGAGATGGCGTCCTGAGGTCGTCCGAAGAATCCTGACGTAGTCGCCGAGGGAGGAGGGCACACATGCCGGTCTGGTTGTGGGTGCTCGACTCCCTCGGCGTGCTTCTGGGCCTGGCGGTCCTGGCCGTGCTGGCGCTCGCCGGACGGCGTCGGGTGCTGGCCCGCGGTGGCAGCACCTTCGACCTGAGCGTCAACCGTCGTCCGGAGTCCACTCGTGACGAGGGCGACCCGCGTGGCTGGACCCTCGGGATCGGCCGCTACAACGACAGCTATCTCGAGTGGTTCCGGACGTTCTCGTTCTCACCACGCCCGGTCCTGCGCTTCGAGCGCGGGCACGTGGAGGTCGAGCGCCGCCGCCGGCCGGTGGGCTCGGAGACCTACGCGCTGCACGCCGGCAACACGATCGTCGAGTGCATGCTCGACGGGGGCGTCCCGATCCAGCTCGCACTGAGCCCGCAGGCCCTGACCGGGCTGCTCGCGTGGCTCGAGTCCTCGCCCCCCGGGCGCGAGGTCAACAACGTCATCTGACCGCGGGTCACTTCCTGCCGCTCGCGGGTCACTCTCTGGCGTCCGCGGGTCACTCTCTGGCGTCCGCGGGTCGGTCAGCGCTCGCCGCCGGGCACCCAGAGCACGTCGCCGGCCTCGCGGTTGGCGTAGCGGGCGAGGATGAACAACAGGTCCGACAGCCGGTTGAGGTACTTCGCGGTAAGGACGTTCATCGTCTCGCCGTGCTCCCCGATCGCCGCCCAGGCGCTGCGCTCGGAGCGGCGGCACACCGTACGGGCGATATGGAGGACCGACGCCGCCGGGGTGCCCCCGGGGAGAATGAAGGAGCGGAGCGACTCGATCTGCTCGTTGTAGTGGTCGCACCAGCCCTCCAGCCGGTCCACGTAGTCCGGCTCGACCCGAAGCTGCGGGTACTCCGGATTCTCGACCACCGGGGCACCGAGGTCCGCGCCGACGTCGAACAGATCGTTCTGCACCCGCGCGAGCACCGCGTCGACGTCGTCGTCGAGCGTCCCGAGCGAGCGAGCGAAGCCCAGCTGGCTGTTGAGCTCGTCGGTGTCGGCGTACGCGATCAGGCGCAGGTCGAGCTTGGAGGTCTTGCTCATGTCGACGAGCCGTGTCGTCCCGTCATCGCCGGTGCGGGTGTAGATGCGGGTGAGGTTGACCATGGCGACACCCTATGTCGGCGCCGTGACCCGCGAGCGAAAGAGGGTGACCCGCGGCCTCCAGAGGGCGACCCGCGAGCGAAAGAGGGGGTCACGGGCGCTGGGGACGCTGACCCTCCGCGATCCAGGCCCGGGCTACGTCGGCCTGGGTCTTCCAGGCGAGCACCAGCCAGCCCCGTATCTCGTCGTGGGCGACGTTCGCGCGGACGCCACGGGCGCGCAGCCGTTGCGCCGTGACGTCGGCGCCATGCTGGTCCTTGCAGCGTGCCACGGGCACGAGCATCCCGTACGAGGGGAGGCGGATGCGCTTGCCGGGCGAGTGCGCCCACCTCAGGATCAGCGCCAGGCCGCCGATGGCGAGCAGAGTGAACAGCGGGACGAAGAGATAGTCCACCACCGAGCCGCTGTTGGTCATGTCTTCAGTGTGCACCTCTTGGCGGAGGATGTGACCCACGTGACTCCGCTCACGTGGGTGTTACTCGTCGGTCACGAGGAACTAACCTAAGCCGCATGGCCGACTCGACCCACCGTGATCGCCCCTGGGTGATGCGCACGTACGCCGGACACTCCTCGGCGACGGACTCCAACGCGCTCTATCGACGCAACCTCGCCAAGGGGCAGACCGGTTTGTCGGTCGCCTTCGACCTCCCGACCCAGACGGGCTACGACCCCGACCACGAGCTGAGCCGGGGAGAGGTGGGCAAGGTCGGCGTGCCGATCCCCGACCTCGGCGAGATGCGCCGTCTCTTCGACGGGATCCCGTTGAAGACGATGAACACCTCGATGACGATCAACGCGACGGCGATGTGGCTCCTCGCGATGTATCAGGTCGTCGCCGAGGAGCAGGCGCACGACGCCGGCGAAGACCCGCAGGAGTGGGTCGGGCAGCTCGCCGGGACCACGCAGAACGACATCATCAAGGAGTACCTGTCGCGCGGGACGTACGTCTTCCCGCCGGAGGCGTCGATCCGGCTGACGACCGACATGATCGCCTACACGGTCGTCACCATGCCGAGGTGGAACCCGCTCAACATCTGCAGCTACCACCTGCAGGAGGCCGGCGCTACCCCGGTGCAGGAGCTCGCGTACGCCCTGTCGACCGCGATCGCCGTGCTGGATGCCGTCCGCGACGCCGGTCAGGTGCCACCGGAGGAGTTCGAGAAGGTCGTCGGTCGGATCTCGTTCTTCGTCAACGCCGGGGTGCGGTTCGTCGAGGAGACGTGCAAGATGCGCGCCTTCGGCCGGCTGTGGGACGAGATCACCCGCGAGCGGTACGGCGTGCAGGACCCGAAGATGCGCCGGTTCCGCTACGGCGTCCAGGTCAACTCCCTCGGGCTCACCGAGGCGCAGCCCGAGAACAACGTGCAGCGCATCGTGCTGGAGATGCTCGGGGTGAGCCTGAGCAAGGACGCCCGTGCGCGCGCGATCCAGCTCCCTGCGTGGAACGAGGCCCTCGGTCTCCCGCGCCCGTGGGACCAGCAGTGGTCGCTGCGACTCCAGCAGGTGCTCGCCTACGAGTCCGACCTCCTCGAGTACGACGACATCTTCGAGGGCAGTCACGTGATCGAGGCGAAGGTCGCCGAGCTGGTCGCTGGCGCCAAGGAGGAGATCGATCGCGTCCAGGCCATGGGCGGCGCGGTGGCGGCGGTCGAGTCGGGCTACATGAAGCAGGCGCTGGTCGCCTCGCACGCGGCGAGGCGCGCCAAGATCGAGGCCGGCGACCAGCTCGTGGTGGGGGTCAACGCCTGGAAGGAGACCGAGGAGTCGCCGCTGACGGCCGACCTCGACGCGGCGATCCAGACCGCTGACCCGCTCGCCGAGGCGAGCGCGATCGAGCGCGTCGCCGCGTGGCGTGGCCAGCGCGACGAGTCGGAGGTCGCCGAGGCTCTCGAGCGGCTCCGTGCCGACGCCAAGACCGACGCCAACCTCATGGACGCGACGCTGGTCTGCGCGCGTGCCGGAGTGACGACGGGTGAGTGGGCCGGTGCTCTGCGGGAGGTCTTCGGTGAGTTCCGTGCACCGACCGGAGTGACGGGAGTGGTGGGCATGAGCGAGGGCGGATCCGAGCTCACGGCCGTGCGCGAGCGCGTGCGGGCGACGGGCCAGGAGCTCGGCGGACGTCTTCGCCTGCTGGTCGGCAAGCCCGGGCTCGACGGGCACTCCAACGGGGCCGAGCAGATCGCCGTGCGCGCGCGTGACGCCGGTTTCGAGGTCGTCTACCAGGGGATCCGGCTGACGCCGTCCCAGATCGTCGCCGCCGCGGTGGACGAGGACGTCGACTGCATCGGGCTCTCGATCCTCTCCGGGTCGCACATGGAGCTCGTGCCGGATGTGCTCGAGCAGCTCCGCGCGGCCGGCGTCGGTGACGTACCGGTCGTCGTCGGCGGCATCATCCCCGAGTCGGACGCACGCCGGCTGCGCGAGGCCGGTGTGGCCGCGGTGTACACGCCGAAGGACTACGGGATGACGCAGATCATGGACGACATCGTCGACGTCATCCGGCGCGCGAACGATCTCGACTGACGCCGCCTGCACCTGCGCCTCCGAAGGCTAGCCAGTCCTTGCTGGATGCCCGCTCCCGCTCGCACTAGCGTCGGGGGTGAGGCAGACGACAGAGGGTCGGAGGCCGCAGCGAGGAGTGCAGTCATGGCATCGGAGAAGTTCGCGGCGTTGCTCAACGAGCAGGTCGGTCACGAGTTCGCGGCGCATCAGCAGTACGTGGCGATCGCCTGCTACTACGACGGGCTCACCATGCCCCGCATGGCGTCGCTGTTCTTCCAGCAGGCCGTCGAGGAGCGCGACCACGCGATGATGATGGTGCAGTACCTGCTCGACGCGGACGCCCCCGTACGCATCCCGGGCGTCGCCGATCCCACCAACGACTTCGCCGATGTCGTCGCGCCGGTGGCGCTGGCGCTGGCCCAGGAGAAGCGGGTCACCGAGCAGATCAACGAGCTGACCCGGGTGGCGCGAGACGAGAACGACTTCGCCTCGGACCAGTTCATGCAGTGGTTCATCAAGGAGCAGGTGGAGGAGAACTCCAAGATGAGCGACCTTCTCGCCGTCGTCACGCGCTCCTCTGAGGACCTCGAGGCCATCGAGCACTGGGTGGCGCGCGAGGAGAAGCCGGAGGCGGCCGATCCCACGGCCCCACCGGTCGCCGGAGCCTGACGCCGGGGGTGGGCGCGTGCGTGTGCTGGTCGTGGGAGCCGGGGTCACGGGGCTGACCTGCGCCGTGGTGGCGGCCGAGCGTGGCCACCAGGTCGACGTGCTCGCACGCGACCTGCCGCAGGAGACCACGTCCGCGATCGCCGCCGCCTGCTGGCACCCCTCTCTCGTGCACCCGGCCGACCGCGTGCTCGAGTGGTCGCGACGGACGTACGAGGTGATGGCGGCGCTCCCCGGTTCGTCAGGGGTGAGGAGACGGCGGTCGACCGAGCTCGTCGCCGATCCCGCCTCTCGCCCTTGGTGGGCCGACGCGGTCCCCTCGCTCCACACGCTCGCCGAGGTGCCGGAGGGCTTCGGTGCGGGGTGGGCGTTCGACGGTCTCGTGGCCCACATGCCGACCTATCTCGACTACCTCGTACGCCGGCTCGCCGAGAACGGTGGCACGCTGACGCGGATGGCGCTGCCCGCGCTGCCACGTGGGGCCGACGTGGTCGTGAACGCCTCCGGACTCGGGAGTCGCCTCCTCGCCGCGGACCCGACGACCGTGCCGATCCGTGGTCAAGTCGTACGCCTGGCGCCGGTGCCGGGCGTCGACGACGTGCTCCTCGCCGACGGACCCAGCGGTCTGACGTACGTCGTCCCTCGCGGCGAGGACGTCGTCGTGGGCGGCACGAGCGAGCTCGACGTGTGGGACCTCGCACCGCGCGACGCTGACACTGCCGCCATCCTCGCGCGGGCCGGCGCGGTGGTGCCGCAGCTCCAGGGTGCCCCGGTGCTGGGCGTACGGGTCGGGTTGAGGCCGGCACGGCCGAGCGTGCGTGTGGAGCGGGAGGAGCGCGATGGGGCGAGCCCGGTCGTCCACTGCTATGGCCACGGCGGCGCCGGGGTGACGCTGTCGTGGGGCTGCGCGCGGGAGGTCGTCGACCTGGCGGAGTCCGCAGGCTGATCGGCGCGTACGGATCAGCCTGCGGTGAGCTCCTTGACGGGCTCGTCGTCGATCTCGGTCTGGGGCACCCCTCCGTGCGGGGCGTCGGTGGCCGACGCCGGGACCGGGAGGTGCGCGCCCGGGCGCAACTGGTCGTCGGCGCGTCGCGTCGTGCGGTGGGACAGGCTGGGCGCGCGCGCCTCGATGCGGGTCCACTCGTGACGGATCTCGGCCAGGCGGTCGTCGGTGATCCGCTCGGAGAGGATGGCCTGCTCGAGCTGGCGTCGCAGATCGCCGTACTCGGCGGCGGCGCGCTGGTGCGCGGCGATGACGTCGGCGTCGTCGGCCACGGCGTGCAGCAGGGCGGTGGCGGCGGCGAGGGCGGCTAGCGTGCCGGCGCTGACCTGCAGCCAGGTGCGGCTCGTCCCCAGGGCGGCGGTGAACGCGGCTGCGGCGGCCAGTACGGCGACCAGCACGGTCACCAGCGCGAGGGCGCGGTGGCGTCGTCGAACCGCCTTCGCGGCAATCCGGTGGGCCTCGTGGCCGAGCCGGATGCTGCCGAGCCACTGGATGACGGTCGGCTCGTCGCCGCGGTAGGTCCACACGTCGAGCGATGCTAGCGATCCTCCCCACCCGTCGAAGGAGATTGCTGACACCCACCCTTCGGCCGGTAGCCCGAGCGTCTGCGGAGAGCGGACAAGCGTTGCGTGTGGGAAAGCATCGGCGTAAGCCTGATTACATGATTACGCAGCAGCAGGTGGATGAGATTCGTGGATGGTTCGCCGGGAGGCTTCCCGACGGCCTGTTCGAGAGGCTCGTCGGTGTGACCGTGGATCGCGAGGAGATCGTCGTCATCGGCGAGATTCCGGGCCCGGCGCTTGACGCCGGCGCCTCGGACGCGGAGCGCCGTGGGGCCGTGGAAGGCCGTGTCCGGGAGTTCAGGGAGCGTACTCGCGCCGACCGCATGGAGATCGCCCGGGAGGCTCAGCACCGTTTCGACCGGACCGTCTCGTGGGGCGTCGAGTGCGACGGCACCCGCGCGCTCTACACGCACCTCGCCTCGCCCGTGATGACGCGACTTCGCCAGCCCGAGCGGCAGGTCCTCGACACGTTGATCGCGGGCGGGGTCGCACGCAGCAGGAGCGAGGCCCTCGCCTGGTGCGTGCGTCTGGTCGAGAAGCACGCCGACACGTGGCTCGACGAGCTCCGGGAGTCGCTCGAGAACGTGCAGCGGG
Source organism: Mumia sp. zg.B17 (assembly GCF_019550915.1). Lineage (GTDB taxonomy): Bacteria > Actinomycetota > Actinomycetes > Propionibacteriales > Nocardioidaceae > Mumia. Next base: position 644,773 of record NZ_JAHWCI010000006.1, on the reverse strand, counting down.
TACGGCAGCAAGGCCCCGACGCCGGTCCCGGCAACGACGGCTGAGCCGCGACCCAGCGCGCAGCCGCAGCCGCAGCCGTAGCCGTAGCCGTAGCCGTCTGCACGGATCAGTCGACGGCGCCGCGCAACAGCCGCTCGGGGGCGGCGCCGAAGGCGACCATCACCACGCGTTCGACCTCGGTCGTCGCCTCGCGCAGCGAGGAGACCGCGACCTCCACCGCGTCGTCGAGCGGCCAGCCGTACGCGCCGGCCGAGATGAGCGGGAAGGCGACGACTCGCGCCTCGAGCTCGTCGGCGACCGCGAGGCTTCTCGTATAGGCCGACCGCAGCAGCGGCGTACGGTCCTGCTCGCGCGACCACACCGGGCCGACCGTGTGGATCACCCACCGCGCAGGAAGCTGTCCGCCGGTCGTGGACACAGCCTCCCCGGTCGGGAGCCCGTCAGGATGCGTGGTTGCGCGAAGCTCACGGCAGGCCTGGAGGATCTCCGGCCCGCCGGCCCGGTGGATCGCGCCGTCGACGCCTCCACCCCCGAGCAGCGAGCTGTTGGCCGCGTTGACGATCGCGTCGGCGCGCACGGTCGTGATGTCGCCCTGGACGACCTCGATCCGGATCATGTCTCCTGCTTACCGGATCGAGGCTCCTGAGACACGTCCTCGAACCAGACCGGGTCCTAGAAGAGGCGAAGCGACGGGTCGTCGATCCCGCGCAGGGCGTCGTAGTCGACGACCCGGCACTCGATCCCGCGGTCGAGGGCGAGCGTTCGGGCCTGTGGCTTGATCTCCTGCGCCGCGAAGATCCCACGGACGGGCGCGAGGCGAGGATCGCGGTTCATCAGCTCGAGATAACGGGTGAGCTGCTCGACGCCGTCGATCTCGCCGCGCCGCTTGACCTCGACCGCGACCGACGCGCCGCCGGGGTCCCTGCACAGAAGGTCGACGGGACCGATTGCCGTCATGTACTCCCGGCGTACGAGGGACATCCCGTCACCGAGGGTGGTGGGGTGCTCGGCCAGCAGCTCTTGGAGGTGCTTCTCCACGCCGTCCTTCTGGAGACCGGGGTCGACACCGAGGTCGTGGCTGGAGTCGTGGAGCATCTCCTCGATGAGGATGCGGAGGGTGTCGTCGGACTTGGTTGCCGACACGGTCCACTCGATCGCACCGTCCTCGGTCTTACCTTCGCGCAGTGCGGCGGGCGGACTCATCCAGTTGAGGGGCTTGTAGGCCCGGTCGTCGGAGTGGATCGAGACCGAGCCGTCCGACTTCACCAGGATGAGCCGTGTGGCCATCGGGAGATGGGCGGTGAGACGCCCGGCGTAGTCGACCTGGCAGCGGGCAATGACGAGTCGCACCCGGACAACCTACAGGGGCCGGCGGAGCCTGGACGTCAGCGGACGCGGACGAGGACCGTCCCCTTGATCGTCAAGGTCTTGGCGCGCAGCCTGCCGCGCGTGGTGATGCCGTCGCCGCCCTTGAGGACGACCCGCTTGCCCTTGAGGCGCCACGTGCCGGAGCGGATGTTCTTGACTCCGGCGAAGTCGTCGACGAAGCGACCGCTCTTCTTGATCCGCAGGACCCACTGGAGATCACGGTTGCGCCAGACTCCGACCGGCCCGCGACCCGCTTTGGCCGCGGAGAGCTCGTCGGCACTGGGAGTCGAGGGAGCGCTGGCCGTCGGCGACGGTGCTGGCGTGGTGGCCGTGGTCGGCGTGGGCGTGCTGCTGGAAGCGGTCGCGGTCGTCTCGGTGGCCGGCGGCTCCGGCGACGCGGAGGTTTGATCGGCCGACCCGCTGGTGGTATCGCCGTCGCCACAGCCGGCGAGCGCGAGGAGAAGGGCGAGGGCGATGGCGGGGGCGCGGCGGGGAGGTTCGTCGAGGCGGCGCATCAGGCCATGCTAGGGGCAGGGACGTGCTCCGGCCCGGAACTCCACAGGCCAGGCGTGACCTGAGTCACGGCGCGGAGATGCCCATGCCTGCCAGACTCCGGATGACCGGTAGTAACCTGCCAGTAACTTACGTCCCAGAGCATCAGGAGCCTCCCGTGGCGCGCGAGATCAACACTGTCGGAGTCGTCGGCCTGGGCACCATGGGTGCCGGCATCGCGGAGGTTCTCGCCCGCAACGGCATCACCGTGCTCGGGATCGACCGGGACGAGGAAGCGCTCGCGCACGGGCGCTCGACCATCGAGCACTCGACGCAACGTGCCGCCGAGCGCGGCAAGCTCGAGACGGCCGAGCGCGACGCACTCCTGGGCCGCATCTCCTACGCCACCGATCTCACGGCGCTCGCCGAGGCCGACCTCGTGGTCGAGGCGGTCGTCGAGCAGCTCGACGTCAAGATCGACGTCTTCCAGCAGCTCGACAAGATCGCGCGCGACGACGCCATCCTCGCCTCCAACACGTCCGCGCTGTCGGTGACCGAGATCGCGTCGAGCACCAAGCTCCCGAGCCGCGTCGTCGGTCTCCACTTCTTCAACCCCGCGCCGGTCCAGGACTTCGTCGAGGTCGTCCGCACCGTGGTGTCCGCCCCGGACGTCGTCGAGGACGCGGTCGCGCTCGCGCAGCGCCTGGGCAAGAGCCCGGTGACGGTCGGCGACAAGGCGGGCTTCATCGCCAACGCGCTGCTGTTCGCCTACCTCAACCACGCCGCCTCCATGTACGAGGCGCAGTACGCCACGCGCGAGGACATCGATGCGGCCATGCGCCTCGGCTGCGGCTACCCGATGGGGCCGCTCGCGCTGCTCGACCTCATCGGGCTCGACACCGCGTACGAGATCCTCGAGACGATGTACCTCCAGGACCGCAAGCGTGTCCACGCTCCCGCCCCCATCCTCAAGCAGATGGTCACGGCCGGGCTGCTCGGCCGGAAGTCGGGCCGCGGCTTCTACACCTACGCCGAGCCGTACTCCTCCGAGGTCGTCGCGGACGCCACGACGCCGTCGTCGGACGCTGCGCCGCAGCTGCGGCGCGAGATCGGCCTGGTCGGCGTCGTCGGCACCGGCACCATGGCGTCGGGGATCGTCCAGGTCTTCGCGAAGGCCGGGTACGACGTGGTCTACGTCGGCCGTACGACCGAGAAGGTCGACGGCGTCCGCGCTGCGATCGCGAAGTCGATGGACAAGGCGATCTCGCGTGGACGGGCGAGCGAGGACCAGAAGGCCGAGATCCTCGCCCGGCTCACCGGCAGCACCGAGCGGGAGGCGCTGGCCGACGTCGACATCGTCGTCGAGGCGATCGCCGAGGACCTCGACGTCAAGCTCGAGCTCTTCCGCGACCTGGACCGCATCTGCAAGCCGGGCGCGATCCTCGCCACGACCACCTCGTCGCTCCCCGTCATCGCCTGCGCGTCGGCGACCGACCGTCCGCAGGACGTCATCGGGATGCACTTCTTCAACCCCGCGCCGGTGATGAAGCTGGTCGAGGTCGTGTCCACGGTCGCGACCGCCGACGACGTCACCGAGACGGTCACCGCGCTCTGTGCGAACGTCGGCAAGCACGCCGTCTCGTGCGGCGACCGTGCGGGCTTCATCGTCAACGCGCTGCTCTTCCCGTACCTCAACGATGCGGTCAAGATGCTCGAGGCGCACTACGCGACCGCCGACGACATCGACGTCGCGATGAAGCTCGGCTGCCGCCTGCCGATGGGACCGTTCGAGCTGCTCGACGTGGTCGGCAACGACGTGTCGCTGGCGATTGAGCAGACGCTCTTCCGGGAGTTCCGCGAGCCGGCCTGGGCGCCGGCGCCGCTGCTCGAGCACCTCGTGACGGCCGGATACCTCGGTCGCAAGACGGGACGCGGGTTCCGCGAGTACGCCCGCCGCTGACCCGTGCGGGCCGGCCGTCCCCGTGCGGCCGGCCCGTACCCTGGGCTCATGTCGCGCCGCCGCCGTACGCCTCGTGGTCCTCGCGGTGCAGCCCCGCCTCTGAACGGAGGCAACCAGCGTGTCGAGGAGCGTACGGACGGTGACTGGGTGGTCCGGTCCATCACCGGCTCGTCGTCGACCAAGACCTACGTCTGCCCCGGTTGCTCGCAGCAGATCCGGCCCGCCACGCCGCACGTGGTCGTCTGGCCGCTCGAGCCGGGTCTGTTGAGCGCGTCGGGCATCGAGGAGCGGCGTCACTGGCACACGCCCTGCTGGCAGCGCCGCCGTTGACCGGTGGCAGGCCCAGCGCGCCCGCCGAGTCGGGCGGCACCGACGCGGTGAGCCAGCTCGAGCGCCTCGCCGCCCTGCAGCAGCAGGGCCTGCTGACGCCTGAGGAGTTCGCAGCGCAGAAGGCCAGGATCCTCAACGGCTGAACGCTCGAACCTCCCGGTGCCGGGCCGGGAGCGAATCACCCCACGGGAGTGATGCTGTCCCGCCGGTGCGCCGACAGGCTGAGGTCATGCGGCGGGGTGGCCGCCGCCTCACGAAGGAGACACGTATGTCCACCCGCAACGCGGCAAGCAACCCATGGGCACAGGGCATCACGATCTTCGCGGCGTCGATGCTCGCGATCGTCGGTTTCGTCCAGATTTTCCAGGGCATCGCTGCCATCGCCAAGGACGACGTGCTCGTCCGGACCCAGGACTACGTCTACGCGTTCAACACGACCACGTGGGGCTGGATCCACCTGGTGCTCGGCGTGCTGCTGATCGTGATCGCGTTCGCGATCATGTCGGGCAACGCGTTCGCGCGGGGCGCCGGTATCGGCATCGCGATCCTCTCGATCATCGCCAACTTCCTGTGGCTGCCCTACTACCCGATCTGGGCCGTCGTGATCATCGCTTTCGACGTCGTGGTGATCTGGGCACTGACGGCCTACTCAGCAGACTTCGAGAGCTGACGGAGCCCGCCATGACGAGCGCCTCGCCCAGTCGCCCCAACTCCTTCGAGATCGTGGTGCGGGGACATCTGAGCGAGGCGCTCGTCGCTGTGCTGGCGGCCCTGCGGCTGCGCGTCGAGACCGAGGGGCCGGTGTCGCTCCGCGGCACGTTCCGCGACCGGGCCGAGCTGATGGGGGCGCTCCAGGCGCTGGAAGAGCTGGGCGTCGAGCTCCTCGAGGTCAGCCCGTCGGTGGAGACGGCGGGGGAGGCGGACGCGAGCTGACAGGGTCGGTGACTACAGGGGCAGCGGTGCGGGGTCCGGCCACCACCTCGAAGACGACGATCCCGAGGACGGCAAGAACGACGATGAGCAGCGCGCTTCCGCCGGTCGGGTGGTCGAGCATGACGTACCAGAGGACCGCGATGCCGACCACGGCGCCGCGGACGCCGTTGCGGTAGGTGGCGACGAACGTCGCCACCGGGCCGCGCCGGATCCCGCTGCGCTCGCGCAGGCGGGCGGCGAGCCCGGCAGCGCCGGTCCGGATCGCTGCCCCAGGGCCGGCACGCGCGAGCAGGAACGCCGTGACCGCGACCGCGAGGGCGACGACGAAGACCGCCCGCAACGCGGTGCGGATGAAGCCGATGAGCTGGTCGTAGACCACCGCAGCCGCCTCGGCGGGTAGGACGTCGTCCGGGACCGCGTCGAGGTAGAGCGGACGCACGAGGTTGAGCACGAGGCCAAGCAGGACCATCGAGACGGCGACCGCGAGTGCCGCCGCGAGCAGCGCGCGCCGTCGGTCGCGCGCGACGAGGACCGCGGTGGCCAGCAGGACGAGGCCGAGGACGGGGAGCACACGTGCGGACGTCTCCAGCCAGCTGAACCACGTCTGGGCCTGGCCGATGTCGTCGGACGCGAAGAGGACGAAGGTCGCGTCGACCTCCGGGATGCGCTCGGCAAGGGCGAACCCGCGGTCGACGAGGAGCTGTTTCGCCGTCTCGACGATCGACCCGATGTTCACGCTGACCTCACCATCCTGGATCGCGATCCGGTCTGCGCCCTTCCCGGTGAGGACGGCGACAGCGCTTTCGTGCGCCCTGCGGTTGGCGGTGACCCACGCCTCCTCGAAGGCGTCCGACTCGACCACACGCTCGACCGTGTCGCGGACGAACTGCTCGACGGCGTTGGACAACGGGACGGCGAGCGCCGGAAGGAGCGGAGCGGCGCGCGGCGGGATGAAGCTCTGCTGGGAGAGCGCCGAGAGCGCGTCGGAGGTCACGTCCTCGATCCTGAGATTGGTGACGATCACCGTGGTCACGGCGTCGGCGATCGCCCCCTGGATCGCCGGTTCGGTGGCGAGCGGGGCGACGGTCTCGACGTAGCGGTCGCTGTCCCCGATCTCGTCGTGCGCCCAGGTGGCGACCACCGACAGGGGAGCGGTGAGAGCACCGAGGACGACCAGCACGGTCACCAGCGGGGTGCGCCACCAGCCGGCGCGTCCGTGGTCGGCCTCACGCTCGTCGGTGCCGGGCGGCGACGCGCTCAGGCGCGCGCGGAGCTCGTCGACCTCGGCGCGCAGGCGCGCCAACTCCTCGTCCGGCGCACTCATGACGGGCTCCCCCACCCCGGCGGAGTGAGATCGCGGTCGGTCACGGGAGCTGTCGGACGGAGACCAGCGCGAGGCCGAGGTCGTCGAGGGCGAAGAGCAGAGCGTTGAGCTGGGCCAGGTCGGCGAAGTCGCCCCGCAGCACCAGGTGGTCGCCGCGCGGCGCGATCTCGAGCCCGCGACGCACGAGCTCCGCCGCGACCCTCTCAGACGCCGCCCCACCTTCGACGACCACCTCGTACGACGACGCGAAACCGTCCCGGGCCATGGCCTCAGTGTGCGGGACACGAGGCGGTGACGGTTCACCCCTGGCGGGCGAGATGTTCCCACTCACAGCAGCCCGCACTGCTGGGCCTTCAGGACCGCCTCGCGTCGCGACTCCACGCCCAGCTTGTGGTAGATCGCGCGCAAGTGCGTCTTGAGGGTGTTGCGCGAGATGAACAGGGCCTCGCACAGGTCGGACTGGTCCATCGCCGTCGGCAGGTACTGCAGGATCTCGTTCTCGCGGGATGAGAGGGCGACCACCAGGCCGAGGCTGTTCCCAGGGCGCTCGTCGCGCAGCTCGACGAGCAGCCGAGCCACCAGCGGGCCGTTCGTGCCGCGGCGGGCGCGCTCGGCGGTCAGCATCTCGATGGCGGACGTGCCGAGCTCGCGCCACGGGCGTCGCCAACCGTGCCTCTCCGTGCTCACGAGCGCACGCCGGAGGAACGCCGTGCCCCGCGCAGAGGGGCCCTGGGCGAGCTCGATGACGGCAGCCGTCGCGGCGATCCTGACCGCCAGATCCTCCGGCACCTCCACCTCGTCGGCGAGGACCACCTCGAGCTCGTCCGGCGCGGCCTCGCGGCGGGGCCGCTGCAGCACGGAGGTCGCTGCGATCCACAGGTCGTACGGCGTGCGGTCCAGCACCGAGCAGTGCTCGGCTGCTCGGTCGACGGCGGCCGTCGCCGCGGCCGCGTCGCCCTGAGCCAGCAGCCTGGTGACCCCGGCGAGCGCCGTGTGCCGCGCCACCAGCCAGGTTGACCCATCTGGGAGCTCTCCGAGGAGCACGTCCCGGGGCGGCGGCCCGTCGCTCGCGCGCGAGGCGACGGTGCGGTGGAAGGCCTCCAGGAACCGCACCGGGAGAAGGCCAAGGGGTGGGTCGGACGAGAGCGCGTCGTGGTGCGTTGGCACCGTCGCGCCTCCGCGCTCCATCGCGAGCCACTCGTCGACAACCGCCGTCGCGCCCGGCACCGTATCGTCGGCGGCCGCGCGGAGGAGGGCGATCGATGCGTCGGCGGCAGCGGGATCTCCCCTGCCGACGGCAGACCACATCCGTACCTCCGCCTCGCGAGCCTCCGAGAGGGGAAGCTCGCCACGACTGACGTGGCGGGCGGTCGCCAGATGGCCCGCGGCGCCACCGGTGTCTCCGCGGAGCGTCATCAGCAGGCCGTAGGTCGAGGCCCACGTGGCCTGCAGCGCCGCGGCCGGGGAGTGCGGCGACGAGCCGCCCTCGGAGAGGCGAGGCTGGGGACTGCCGAGAGCAGCCGCGGCGTCGGTGACGTGGCCGTCGATCAGTGCCAGGCGCGCCAGGCACAGGCGCCGCAACACCTCCAGGCGCTCGGAGGTGATGCTCCGGCCGACCGCGCCCCTGCCCTCGCCCAGCTTCTGACGGCTCAGGAGCACGTCGTCGGCGCGCAGCGCCTGCACGGCCGCGAGCACGCGCAGCCGGTCGTCTGCGAGGACCTCGACCTCCGGAACGGCGTCGATGACCTGGTCGCACGACGTCCAGTCGCCGTCACCGAGAGCCGTGCACGCGAGCGCCACCGCGCAGTCGACGGCGATGTCCCAGGAGCGAGCATGCAGGGCGTGCGCGGCCGCCGCACGAGCGTCACCTCGCGCCGCGGACCACCGGGCGGCTACGTCGTGGAGACCGGGGAGCCGGCCCGGCGACTGCCGCTCCACCTCGCTGAGAAGCAGCTGCCGGAGGAGCTGGTGATAGCGGAAAAGACCGGTCTCGCCGTCGACCGAGACGAAGCCCACGCGGTGCGTCACCTCGTCGAGCACCGCCGCCGCATCCTCTCGTCCGGACAGACGGGCGGCGAGGTCGGTGTCGAACCGCACCGGTACGGCGGTGGTCCGCAGGAAGTCGACCAGCGAAGGGTCGAGGGTGTCGAGCACGTGCGCGAGGAGATAGCTGCCTGTCGGCGAATAGGCGCCGGTCGGGGTGGGGGCGACCGGATCCTGGGTGGCGCAGAGACGGACACCGGCGGGCCAGCCATCGGTCTGGTCGTGCAGCGCCTGGGCCTGCTCGTGGTCGAGCCGACGCCCTGAGCGGCTGGCGACGCGGGCCACCTCGCCGACCGTGAAGGCGAGCTCGCCGGCCCGGACCTCCGAGACACGCCCCGCCAGACGAGCAGGATGGAGGGCGACCAGAGGGTCGAGGCGTGCCACCAGCACCAGGGGCGCCGCCACCCGTGCCGCCTCGCACGCGCGGGTGAACGACGGGCCCCACCCCGCAAGGTGGGCGTCGTCGATGACGACAGGGCGCCCGCGGTGGAGCTCCCTGGTCGCCGTCTCCCAGGGCCGGGTGCCGCTGCCGTCGAGCCACGCGGCGTCCGGCGCGTGCTCGTCCGCCCACTGGCGCAGCAGGGTCGTCTTCCCGTACCCCGTCGGTGCGGCGACGAGCGTCACCGGTCGCCGCGTCGCGCGATCGAGTGTGGCGAGCAGTCGGCGACGGACGATGACCCCCTCGTCGACGAACACCTGCTGGTGCGCCTCCAACGCCATGCCCGCCCCCTGGTGCCGAGCGGCTGCACCCCCGTGCGCGCTGGCACCTCGGAGGCTAGCTGCACCGGACCTGCCCCGCACGGCTCTTGCCGCCGCGGAACGTAGGCTGACAGGCGTGAAAGACGCTCAGGTCATCCGCGGCAACTCGGTTCTCCCTGCCCGCCGCACCCCCATCACCCTCCACACCGCCGACGGGTTGAACCTCGTCGGAGAGCTGGCGCTCCCGCTGGAGCGCGAGCCGGTCGCGACGATGGTCTGCCTCCATCCGCTGCCGACCCACGGCGGCATGATGGACAGCCACCTCTTCCGCAAGGCTTCGTACCGCCTTCCCGCGCTCGCCGACATCGCGGTCCTTCGGTTCAACACCCGCGGCACCACCAGCGTGCAGGGGACGAGCGGCGGCGCGTTCGACGAGGCGCAGGGCGAGCGGTACGACGTCGCTGCGGCGATCGAACTCGCCGACTTCGAGGATCTTCCCGACATCTGGCTCGTCGGATGGTCCTTCGGCACCGATCTCGCGCTCAAGTACGGGCTCGACGCCGAGGTACGCGGCGCGGTCCTCTTGTCGCCGCCGCTGCGCTACTCCGACGACGCCGACCTCGACGCCTGGGCGCAGTCCGGCAAACCCCTCGTCGCGCTGGTCCCCGAGCACGACGACTACCTGCGTCCCGCCGAGGCCGCAGAACGCTTCTCCCGGGTGCCGCAGGCCGAGGTGATCGGCGTGGACGGCGCGAAGCACCTCTGGGTGGGCGACTCAGAACGCGTGCTCGACGAGGTCGCCTCTCGCCTGAACCCGCGTGTCTCCGTCCCGCTGCCCCGTCAGTGGTCCGGTGACATGCAGCAGGCCGACGCCTCGGCGTACCGCGACCAGACGGTCGCGGCGTTCGAGAGCGTCGGCCCGCAGCCTGGCGATCAGGAGGCCTGAGACTCCTCGTCGTCCTCGGCGAGCTCGGCTGCCGCCGGGCCGCCGAGCTTGGCACGGCGCACGCTGCGCTCGGCCGTCGGGCGATCTGTCGGCGTGCCGTCGACCACGGTGGAGTCGTTCTGGACGGCCGGGACGATCGTGGTGGCGTCGTGCGCACGGGAGTCGGTGCCCGCGCGGTCGATCTCCTCCAGGTCGGGCTCCTCGGCCGCTGCGGTGGCCTCCTCGACGGCAGCGGCGACCTCGTCGGCTGCCGCGGCGACCTCGGCGACGGCCGGCGCGGGAAGCGCCCCCGCCTTGTCGGTCTCAGCGTCGCTGTCGAGCGCGTCGAGACCCGCGAACGAGCCGATGACCTCGCGCAGCTTGGTGAGCTGGGTCTTGACGGCATCACGCTTGGCGACGAGCGAGTCGAGCTCGTGTCGGACCGTCGAGATCTGCTTCTCGGCATCGGCGCGCGCCTGGGCGAGCGAGTGCTCCGACTGCGTACGAGCGGTGTGCATGATCTGCTCGGCCTCGCGGCGCGACCGAGCGACCATCCGCTCGGACTCGGCCTTGGTCTCCTCGCGGCGCTTGGTCGCGGCGGCGATCGCCTCACGCGCCCGCGACTCGGCGGCTGCGGCGCGCGACTCGGCGTCGGCGATCATCCGCGAGGTCTGCTCGGTCGCGACGGCGTGCGACTCGGTGGCCTCCTTGGCCATCCGCTCCTTCTCGAGGGCGAGGACCCGGCGCGCCTCGGTCAGCTCGCGGTCGGCGGCGGCGCGGACCTGCTCGGCCTCACGCGTCGCGGTGAGGCGCGCGGAGCTCGCGGCCTGGTTGGCTGCCAGCTGGATCTGCTCGGCCTCGCGCTTGGCCTTGGCCAGGACGTCGTCGGCCTCGGCCAGCGCGAGGGCACGCTCGCTCTCGGCCTCGGCCAGGAGGCGCTCACGGGTCTCCTCGACGTCTGCGAGCTGCACGGCGCGCAGGTCGTCGGCCTCCTTGGCCGCCGACGCCTTGATGGCCGTGGCCTCGGACTCGGCGACACGACGCAGGTCGTCGGCCTCCCGCCTGGCGCGTTCGAGCATCTCGGCCGACTGCGACTCGGCAAGCCCCAGCAGCTCAGCAGCGCGTCCACCGAGGCCGGCGTAGCTCGGCTTGTTGTTCTCGGTGAGCTGGCTCCGCAGGTCGGCGAGCTCGGTCTCGAGGCGCGCGATCTTGGTCTCGGCCGCCTGGACCGCCGCCTGCGCCCGGGAGAGGTCGCTGCGGTGCTGGTTGAGGTAGGCGTCGACGGCGTCCTTGTCGTAGCCGCCGCGACGGACCAGAGGGAAACCGGCCCCCGTCGCCGGGTCACCGGTCGTGCGGGCGTACGAGTCGCCGTCTGAGGAGTAGCTGCCGTAAGGGTCTGACATGGGGTGCCTTCAGTTCGTAGTTCGGGGTGAGGTCGCTCCGCCAAATCCTAGCGCGACCTCACCCCGCCCCTCACCGTGTTCAGACTCCTCGGAACCGGTTGATCTCGTCGATGTGGCGAGCGCGCTTCTCGGTGTCCCGGACGCCGAGGCCCTCCTGGGGGGCGAGGCAGAGGACGCCCACCTTGCCCTGGTGCGCGTTGCGGTGCACGTCGAGCGCTGCCTGGCCGGTCTCCTCCAGGCTGTAGACCTTGGAGACGGTCGGGTGGATCATGCCCTTGTCGATCAGCCGGTTGGCCTCCCAGGCCTCGCGGTAGTTGGCGAAGTGCGAGCTCAAGATGTTCTTGAGGTTCATCCAGAGGTAGCGGTTGTCGTACTGGTGCATGTAGCCCGAGGTGGAGGCGCAGGTGACGATCGTGCCGCCCTTGCGGGCGACGAAGACGCTGGCGCCGAAGGTCTCGCGGCCCGGGTGCTCGAAGACGATGTCCGGGTCGTCCCCGCCGGTCAGCTCGCGGATCTTGGCGCCGAAGCGCTTCCACTCGCGCGGGTCCTGCTCATGCTCGTTCTTCCAGAACTTGTAGCCCTCCGCCGACCGGTCGATGACCAGGTCGGCACCCATCGACCGCACGATCTCGGCCTTCTCGGGGGAGGACACGACGCAGACCGGCGTCGCTCCACCGTTGAGGGCGAACTGGGTGGCGTACGAGCCGAGGCCGCCCGAGGCGCCCCAGATCAGCACGGTGTCGCCCTGCTTCATGGCCGCACCGTTCTTGGACACGAGCTGGCGGTAGGCGGTGGAGTTCACCAGGCCGGGGCTCGCCGCCTCCTCCCACGAGAGGTGGGCGGGCTTCGGCATCAGCTGGTTGGCCTTCACGATCGCGACCTCGGCCAGGCCGCCGAAGTTGGTCTCGAAGCCCCAGATCCGCTGCTCAGGATCCATCATCGTGTCGTTGTGGCCGTCGGGGCTCTCCAGCTCGACCGACAGGCAGTGCGCCACGACCTCCTGGCCCGGCTTCCAGGCGTTGACGCCCGGGCCGGTGCGCAGCACGACACCGGCAAGGTCGGAGCCGACGACGTGGTACGGCAGGTCGTGACGCTTGGTGTACTCCGACAGGCGGCCGTACCGCTCGAGGAAGCTGAACGTCGAGAGCGGCTCGAAGATCGAGGTCCACACGGTGTTGTAGTTGATCGAGCTGGCCATGACGGCGACCAGCGCCTCCCCGGGCGCGAGCTCGGGGACCGGGACGTCATCGACGTGCAGGCTCTTGCGAGGGTCCTTGTCACGGGTGGCGAGGCCCTCGAACATGTCGACCTCGTCCTTGTGGACGGTCACGCCCCGGTACGACTCGGGCACCGAGATGTTCGCGAAGTCCTCGCTCGAGGTGTCCCCGGCCATGATGGCGTCGAGAATGTGCTGCACGTCGTCCTCCAGAGTTGTGCCGCGCGGATGCGTTACGCGGATATTACTCAGCAGTAATGGATGTGGTCAGGAGTGTGACCGATGTCGCTTGCTCGTAGAGTCCGCCGCGCGCCGCCGCGAGTGGTGTCCGGCGGGCCGGATCTGCCCTCGGCGACGGCGCTTGCCGGGCCTGATTCTCCACGCGTACCGTGGACGCCGCCCATCCACCGCTCGGGAGCGACGTGACGACACTGGACCTGAACAGCGACGTCGGCGAGTCCTTCGGGCGATGGGAGCTCGGGGACGACACCGCGATCCTCCAGGTCGTCACCAGCGCCAACATCGCCTGCGGCTTCCATGCCGGCGACGCCCGTACGCTGCGCCGCACCTGCGAGCACGCGGCGGAGAACGCGGTCGCGGTCGGTGCGCAGGTCAGCTATCGCGACCTCGCCGGGTTCGGCCGCCGCTTCATCGACATGGAGCCGGCCGAGCTGACCGACGACGTGGTCTATCAGATCGGTGCGCTCGACGGGCTCGCGCGGGCGTCGGGCACGAGGGTCCGCTACGTGAAGCCGCACGGGGCCCTCTACAACGCCGTCGTGCACCACGACGAGCAGGCCCGAGCGGTCGCGGAGGCGGTGCGGGCGTACGACCCAGGGCTGCCGCTGCTGGGCCTTCCCGGCTCGAGGCTGCTGGCCTGGGGGGAGCGGCTGGGACTCAGGACGGTGCGCGAGGCCTTCGCCGACCGCGCCTACACCCCCCAGGGCTCCCTGCTCAGCCGCCGGGAACCTGGCGCCGTCCTGCTCGATCCCGACCACGTCGCTCGGCGGGTGCTGCGGATGGTGACCGAGGGTGACGTCGAGGCCGTGGACGGCACGCTGGTCGCCGTGGCGGCCGACTCCGTGTGCGTCCACGGCGACTCGCCGGGGACGGTCACGATGGCGCGATACGTGCGCACGATGCTCGAGGGCGCCGGGGTGAGACTCGGGGCGTTCGTGTGAGGGTCAGGCCGTACGGCGACCGCGCGCTGATCCTGGACCTGGACGATGCCGGCGAGGTGGTGTCGTGGGTGTCGGCGATCCGTGAGGCGCGTCTGCCCGGCGTCGCCGACGTCGTCCCCGCCGCACGGACGGTCCTGGTCGCCGCCGCGGACGGCACCGACGTCGGGGCGCTCGCCGCAGTGCTCCAGCACGTCGAGGTGGACCCCGGGCGAGGTGAGGCTGAGCCCAGCGCGGCCGAGGTGCGCGACGACGAGATCGTGATCCGCGTGGAGTACGGAGGGCCCGACCTCGGCGACGTGGGAGAGCTGACCGGCCTCGGGCCCGACGGCGTCGTGGCGGCGCACACCGCCACTTCGTGGCGGGTCGCCTTCGGCGGGTTCGCGCCCGGATTCGCCTACCTCGTCGGTGGAGACCCCCGCCTCCAGGTGCCGCGCCGGCACACCGCTCGGACGAGCGTGCCTTCGGGCGCGGTCGGGCTGGCGGGGGAGTACTCGGGGATCTATCCAAGGCCCTCACCGGGCGGCTGGCAGCTTATCGGCACCACCGACGCCGTGCTGTGGGACCTCGACCGCGACCCACCGGCGCTGCTGCGGCCGGGAGCCACGGTCCGGTTCGAGGCGGTGCGGGTGTGAGGGAGCTCGAGGTGGTCCGCCCTGGGCCGCTCGCTCTCGTGCAGGACCTCGGCCGACCGGGGTGGTCGGCGGTCGGCGTCGGCCGCTCGGGTGCTGCCGACCGCGGCGCCTATCAGCTCGCGAACCGCCTCCTCGCCAACCCCGAGGGCGCCGCGGCGGTGGAGGTGACGCTCGGCGGGTTCGATGTCGCGGCTCGCGGCGGTGACGTCTGGGTCGCCGTGACGGGTGCGCCGGTCGAGCTGCGGGTGGGGCGACGGGTGGTCGACCCGTACGCGGCGGTCTGCGTCCGTGAGGGCGAGCGGCTGCGGCTGGGCGTGCCGAAGGCCGGGCTGCGGTCGTACGTCGCCGTGCGAGGCGGCGTCGACGTGCCGCCGGTGCTGGGGTCGCGCAGCCGTGACGTGCTCGCCGCGATCGGGCCCGCTCCGCTGGTGGTGGGTGACCGGCTGCCGGTCGGGCGCCCGCCGCGCACGTACCCGCAGGTCGACGCCGTACCCGTGCCCGTCCACGACGGCGACGTCGCGCTCAGGGTGGTCCGTGGCCCGCGCGACGACTGGGTCCGCGACGCCGACGGACTCGTCCGCGATCGCTGGACGGTCTCGCCGCACAGCGACCGCGTCGGCATGCGGCTCGAGGGACCGCCGATGCGTCCTGCCGTGCCGGGACGCCAGCTGCCGTCGGAGGGCGCGTACCGCGGCGCCGTCCAGGTGCCGCCCGGCGGTGAGCCCGTCGTGTTCCTCGCCGACCATCCGGTCACCGGTGGCTACCCGGTCGTCGGGGTGGTCGTCGACGCCGACGTCGACCGGGCCGCGCAGGCGAGGCCGGGTCAGTCCCTGCGGTTCCGGTGGATCTGAGGCCCCGCCCTCGCCGCCCTCGCGGCCGGCGTCAGTGGGACGGCTGGGCCGCAGGCTCGACGAGCTCGACCAGCACGCCGCCGGCGTCCTTCGGGTGCACGAAGTTCACCCGGCTGTCGGACGTGCCGCGCTTGGGCTGGTCGTAGAGCAGGCGCACGCCCCGATCGCGGAGCACGGCACTGGCGGCGTCGATGTCGCTGACGCGGTAGGCCAGCTGCTGGATGCCCGGTCCGTTGCGGGTGAGGAACTTCGCGATCGTCGACTGGTCCGACAGCGGCGCGAGAAGCTGGATCCGCTGGTTGGTGTCACCGACGGCGAGCATCGCCTCGCGCACCCCCTGCTCCTCGTTGATCTCCTCGTGGACGGAGTGGAGTCCGAAGACGCGGGCGTAGAACTCGAGCGCCTCGTCGAGGTCGGGCACCGCGATGCCGACGTGGTCGATGGCGATGAGCAGGTGATCGGGAACCATGCGACGCACCCTAGGGCAGAGCGCCGCCGCGCAGAGGCCACGACCCCTGCTGTGACCTTCCTCACCGCAGCCCTCGGCGATGTTACGGGCGAGTATCGTGCTGAGAGCACAAGCCTGCCGTCCTTGGCCGAACGCGCGCAGACGCTGCGCCTGAAGGAGTTCACATGTCCCGTCAGTCCGTCATCGTCGCTGGTGCCCGCACGCCGATCGGTCGCCTCCTCGGAGGCCTCAAGACGCAGTCGGCCGCCGATCTCGGTGGCGTCGCCATCAAGGGTGCGCTCGAGCGCGCAGGCATCACCGGCGACCAGGTCGAGTACGTGATCATGGGCCAGGTCCTCGGCGCCGGTGCCGGCCAGGTGCCCGCTCGCCAGGCGGCCCACAAGGGCGGCATCCCGCTCGACGTCCCGGCGATCACGATCAACAAGGTCTGTCTCTCCGGGCTCAACGCGATCGCGACGGCCGACCAGCTGATCCGGGCCGGCGAGTACGACGTCGTGGTGGCCGGCGGCCAGGAGTCGATGACGCAGGCGCCGCACCTCCTCAAGGGCTCGCGCGAGGGCTACAAGTACGGCGCGCAGACCATCCTCGACCACATGGAGTACGACGGCCTCTGGGACTCGCTGACCGACCAGGCGATGGGCAAGCTGACCGAGGCGCGCAACAGCGAGGTCGAGGAGCTCACGCGGGAGGAGCAGGACGCGTTCGGTGCGCGCTCGCACCACCGCGCCGCCCAGGCGCAGAAGAACGGCGTCTTCGACGACGAGATCGTCCCGGTCGAGATCGTCGGACGTCGCGAGACGGTCACCGTCACCACCGACGAGGGCGTGCGCGGCGACACGACGGCAGAGACGCTCAGCAGGCTTCGTCCCGCGTTCGCCAAGGACGGCACGATCACGGCCGGTACCGCCTCGCAGATCTCCGACGGGGCGTGCGCCGTCGTCGTGATGTCCAAGGAGAAGGCCGAGGAGCTCGGCCTCACCTGGATCGCCGAGATCGGTGCCGCCGGCTACGTCGCCGGTCCGGACTCCACCCTGCAGCTGCAGCCCGCCGAGGCGATCGCGAAGGCCTGCGCCAAGGAGGGCATCGCTCCGACCGACCTCGACCTGATCGAGGTCAACGAGGCGTTCGCCGCGGTCGGTGTCGCCAGCCAGCGGGCGCTCGGCATCGACGAGGACAAGGTCAACGTCAACGGCGGCGCGATCTCGCTCGGCCACCCCATCGGCATGAGCGGCGCCCGTGTCGTGCTGCACCTCGCGCTCGAGCTCGGACGGCGCGGTGGCGGCGTCGGCGCCGCGGCGCTGTGCGGCGGTGGTGGTCAGGGTGACGCGCTGATCATCCGCGTCCCCCAGCGCTGAGACGGGCCGGGCGCCGGTCGGCGGGGCGGAGGAGGTCATCGCACCGATGGCACGTCGTACGGTCGCCGTCGGTGAGCTCGTCCAACGAGCCACCGGCGGCGATCCGCGCGCGGTCGCGCGCCTGATCTCCCTCGTGGAGGATGCGTCGCCGCTCCTGCCCGAGGTCAGCGCGGCCCTCGCGCCCCACGTCGGACGCGCCCACGTGGTCGGCCTGACCGGATCCCCGGGTGTGGGCAAGTCGACCACCACCGGCGCCCTCGTCGCGGCGATGCGCGCGCAGGGGCGCAAGGTGGGCGTGCTGGCGGTCGACCCGACCTCGCCGTTCTCGGGGGGCGCGCTGCTCGGTGACCGCATCCGCATGCAGGACCATGCCGGCGACCCAGGGGTGATCATCCGGTCGATGGCGACGCGAGGGCACCTCGGCGGGCTCGCGTGGGCGGCCCCCCAGGCGCTGCGGGTGCTCGATGCCGCCGGCTGCGACGTGGTCCTCGTCGAGACGGTGGGGGTCGGCCAGTCCGAGGTCGAGGTGGCACGCCTGGCCGACACGACCGTCGTCCTGCTCGCGCCCGGCATGGGCGACGGGATCCAGGCCGCGAAGGCGGGGATCCTCGAGATCGGTGACGTCTACGTCGTCAACAAGGCCGACCGCGACGGAGCACCGCAGGTCCGCCGCGAGCTGCGGAGCATGCTGTCGTTGACGGAGCGTCCGGACGGTGGGTGGCAGCCGCCGATCCTCCTGACGGTCGCACACCGGCAGGAGGGCGTCGCCGAGGTCGTCGACGCCCTGGACGCTCATCTGGGGCACCTGCGCGCCGGCGGCGGCCTCGAGCGCCGGCGGCTGCGGCGGACGCGCGACGAGATCGAGACCCTCGCGACGACGGAGCTGCGTTCTCGCTTCACCGCTCTCGGCACCCACGGGAGGCTCGAGGCGCTCGCCGCTGACGTCGTCGCGGGACGCTCGGACACGTTCGCCGCGTCGAAGGCGCTGCTGGAGGAGCTGTGACCGAACGCACGGCAGACGTGCGACGATCGGCATGACAAAATCTGTGACCCAGCCCGTCCAGATCCGGCGCGCCTGGCGTCACGAACCCCCCGCGATCGGCTATAAACGTCGTGAGCGTGCAGCGTGCCCGCCGGCTTTCTGCCCTCGAGAAAGGCAGCAGTGGTGAAAAAGGCGATCTCCGCCATCGTGGTGGTGTTCCTGATCTACTTCTTGCTCACGAACCCCACCGGTGCTGCCAATACCGTGGAGCTGGTCTTCACGTGGATCATCGAGGCGCTCGGACAGCTCGCGGCCTTCTTCCAGACCTTGCTGTCCTGACGAGGAGCCCGTCGTGCTGCGCGCGATCCTGAGACTGGTGCCCGACCGCAACATCGGCAGCCACCTGCTGCTGGACGACGGTGAGCGCGTGAAGGACGTCGTGCGCCACCACTGGATCGTCTTCGTCGTGCCGTACGCCATCGTGCTCATCGGGGTGCTCATGATCGCGCTGTTCCCGGTGCTCCCGATGCGGACCGCCGGGGTGGTCGCGATCGTCGGGCTGGGCGTCGTCGGGTACGGGATGTACCGTGCGGCCGAGCAGCACCTCGACGTCTTCGTGATCACGAACCACCGTGTGCTCAAGATCCGTGGCGTCTTCGAGGTGAAGGTCGCGACGATGCCGATGGCCCGAATCCTCGACATCACCGTGGAGCGGACGCTCCTCGGCAGGGTTCTCGGGTACGGCCACTTCGTGTTCGAGTCGGCGGCCCAGGCTCAGGGGCTGCGCGACATCCAGTTCATCCCGGCACCGTTCGAGCGCGACCGCACGATCCAGCGGGCGCTGGTCACCGCCGGTCTCCGCGGTCCCGCCCGCTGAGCGGTGCCGTCCGCCAGGGCCCCCGCGCAGCGAGGGCCCTGATGGACGGCCGACGGCGTCAGACGGCGGCGTCGCGCGCCTGTGCCGCGAGTGCGCGGGCGAGGTCGGAGCGTCCCTCGTCGACGTAGCGGCGGGTCGTCGGGTCGAGGTCGTCGTTGTCGGCGAGCCACGCGTCGATCGTCGCGAGGTTCTCGGCGCTCGGGTTGGCCCGCGGGAAGAAGCTCTGGAGGATCTCCGAGGCGCGCCAGACGCCCTTCTGGATGACCGTGCGGGCGGTGTCGAGGTAGCGCTCGACGTACGGCTGCAGCAGCTCGGCCTGACCGGGCTGCTGGAACGCGCCGGCGATGCTGCGCTGGGTCTCGTTGGGCAGGTCGTCGCGGACGACGACCGACTCCCACGCCGCCTCCTTCGCGGCGGCGTCCGGACGCGCCGCACGTGCCCCGGCCGCGTTCTCCTGACCGGCGATGGTGTTGTCGCGCGCGAGCTCCGCGTCGATCTCCTTGTCCCCGTACGCGCCGGCGCGGGCGAGGCCGGTGACGAGGGACCAGCGCAGGTCGGTGTCGACGGTCAGGCCCTCCAGCGTCGTCGACCCGTCGAGCAGACCCGTGACGAACGAGATCGCCTCGTCCGACTCCGCGGCCCCGGCGTAGGCCCTGACGAGCGCCAGCTGGTGGTCCGAACCGGGTGCAGCGGCATCGAGCAGCGCGCGGACGCCGTGCTCCCACTCGGCGGCCAGCGCGGCCCGGTTGTCCGGCGCCGAGTACAGGGCGACGGCAGATCCGCCCTGACGCAGCAGCGTCTGCACGGCGGTGAGGTCGGACTCGGTGCCGACGCCGGCGAGCACGATCGGCACGAACTGGCGCGCCGGCAGCTCGGCGTCGCGCAGCATGTCCCACGCCGCACCCCAGCACAGCGCGCGCGCCAGCGAGTCGGGGATGTCGGCGATCGAGCTGGTCAGCGTCGCGAGCGACCGCTCGTCGAGACGGATCTTGGCGTAGGTCAGGTCGTCGTCGTTGAGCAGCACGAGGTCGGGCTGCGGCTGCCCGACGAGGGCGTCGACGGAGGTGAGTGCTCCCTCGATGTCGGTCTCGACCCGCGCGCGCCGGACGAGACCGGCGTCGGTGTGGTCGTACAGACCGATCGCGATGCGGTGGCGCCGCAGCGTCGGGTAGTCGTCGGTGGCGGTCTGCTCGACGGCGAACGACGTGAACCCGCCCTGCTCGTCCACGACGAAGCGGGGCCGGAGCGTGTTGACGCCGGACGTCTGGAGCCACTCCTGCGACCAGGAGCCGAGCTCACGGCCCGAGGCGGCCTCGAGCTCGGCCAGCAGGTCCTTGAGCTCGGTGTTGCCGAAGGCGTGCTTGGTGAAGTACGACCGCAGTCCGGCGAAGAAGTCCTTCTCGCCGACCCAGGCGACGAGCTGCTTGAGGGTCGAGGCGCCCTTCGCGTAGGTGATGCCGTCGAAGTTGGCCTCGACCGCGTGCAGGTCGTAGTTGTCGGCGGCGATCGGGTGCGTCGAGGGGAGCTGGTCCTGGCGGTACGCCCAGTTCTTGCGCTGGTTCGTGAAGCCGGTCCAGGCGCCGGTGTACTTCGTGGCGTTGACCTCGGCATGGTGCGAGGCGAACTCCGCGAACGACTCGTTGAGCCAGAGGTCGTCCCACCACTTCATGGTCACGAGGTCGCCGAACCACATGTGCGCCATCTCGTGGAGGATCGTGTTGGCACGGCTCTCGTACGCGGCGTGGGTCTGGCGGCTGCGGAAGATGTACTCGTCGCGGAAGGTCACCGCGCCGGCGTTCTCCATCGCGCCCATGTTGTACTCCGGCACGAACGCCTGGTCGTACTTGCCGAACGGGTAGCCCATCTCGAAGGTGTTCTCGAAGAAGGCGAAGCCCTGCTTGGTGATCTCGAAGATCTCCTCGTGGTCGAGGTGCTCCCGGAGGCTCTTGCGGACCTGGATGCCGAGCGGGATCTCGTCGTAGTCGCCGCGGTAGGTGTCGGTGACGGTGTCGTACTCGCCGGCGATGAGCGCGGTGATGTAGGTCGACATGCGTTTGGTCTCGGCGAAGGCCCAGCGGCTCACGCCCTCACCGAGCGTCTCTGGCTCCGGGGTCGGAGAGTTGGAGACGACGGTCCATCCCTCGGGGGCGTCGATCGTGAAGGTGAACGTCGCCTTGAGGTCGGGCTGCTCGAACGTCGTGTACACGCGGCGGGCGTCGGGCACCTCGAACTGGGTGTAGAGGTAGACGCGGTCGTCGGCGGGATCGACGAAGCGGTGCAGGCCCTCGCCGGTGCGCGAGTAGGGGAGACGCGTCTCGACCCGGAGCTCGTTGTCGCCCTCGGCCAGCCCGCTCAGCGCGATGCGGTTGTCCGCGTACGCCGCGGCGTCCAGCTCGGTGCCGTTCAGCCACATCCGAGGCTCGCGCGCGTCGACCAGGTCGGCGAACGTCGCGCCGCCGGCCTCACGGCTGGAGAACCGGACGACGGTGGTGGACGAGAACTCGGTGTCGGAGACGGTCAGGTCGAGATCGACGGCGTAGTGATGGACGTCGAGGAGCGCGGCCCGCTCCTGCGCCTCGTTGCGCGTGAGGTTGGTTCCAGGCATGCGCCCATCCTTCCACGCGCGGCGGCTCGCCGTTCCGGGGCGGACGACCGCATGGCTCAGGGATGGCCGAGCACGCCGTGCGCCAGGACACCGAGGCCCGCGGCGATGCGCTCGACCGAGAGGCCGAGCTCGCGCTGCCGCACGAACACCTCCGGAGCGAGCGGTGCCAGCAGCGGCTCGACCATGGCGTCCGGATCCGCGGCGCCCGCCTCCGCCACGAGCATGCGCACGTGCACTCTCCAGAAGCCGTACGCGCCGACGATGAACCGTGAGCGTCCGACCTCGGCGCCGAGCGCGAGAGGGGCGTGGTCCTCGAGGAGCTGCGTCATCGCGTTGTAGAACGCGGCGAGCCGATCGGCGGGCGGGCGCCGGGCCCGAGCGGCGGCGGCCCGGAGAGGAGCGCCTCCTGCAGTCTGCGCTCGTGCTCGTCCAGCAGGGCGGTGGCGATGGAGGCACGGTCGGGATAGCGGCGGTAGAGCGTGCCGCGGCCCACCCCTGCCGCGCGTGCGATGTCGTTCATCGTCACGTGCGCGGCGCCTCGCTCGGCGTACAGCCGTGCTGCGGCGTCCAGGCGAGTGTCCTGTCGACAGCATCCGGACGTCGTGTCCGCTTAGCGAAGGGCCACCATGCCACGCCTGCTCCATCTCGACTCCAGCGCCCGCACCCAGTCGCACACGCGCGAGCTCGGCGCACGTTTCGCCGCACGATGGCGAGAGGCTCGTCCGGACGGCGACTACGTCTACCGCGACCTCGCACGTCAGCCCGTCCCGGTGATCGGGGAGGCCTGGACGAGCATCTGTGACACCCTCCTCGCCGAGCAGATCACCGACCCCGGCGACTACCCGTGCGCGGTGCGCACGCCCGCAGAGCGCGAGGCCTGGGCGATCGCCGAGCCCTTGCTCAACGAGCTGCTCGAGGCCGACGTGGTCCTGGTCGGGGCGCCGATGTACAACTTCGGGATCCCTGCCGCACTGAAGGCCTGGATCGACAAGGTGACGTTCCCACGCATGTCACTGACCGGGACGAGCTTCGTCGTCGTCGGAGCGCGTGGCGGCTCGTACGCCGAAGGGGCACCCCGCGCCCCGTACGAGTATCAGGAGAGCTACCTGCGGGACTTCATCGCGGGCCACTTCGGCATCGACGACGTCCGGTTCCTGACGACCGAGCTGGTGAACGCGCTCGTCGACCCGTTGCTGAGCGACCTTCTGGGCACGCACCGAGCCTCGCGAGCGGCAGCGCTCGCCGAGATCGTGTGGAGCCAGAGCATCAAGCCGACCGACGGCTTCACACGGCTGGGCCCGACCGTCGTCTGTGTCCTGCTCGGCGCGAGCGCGGTCTACCTGCTGGCTCGCGCGATGCAGACCGTGCCGGTCGGGACGGCGTACGCGGTGTTCACCGGCATCGGCGCCGTCGGCGCCGTCTCGCTCGGCGTCGTCGTCCACGGCGACCCGGTCTCGCCGGGGCGTATCGCCGCTCTGGCCTTGATCGTCGCCGGGGTCGTGGCCGCCCGCGTCACCGTGTGACACGGGCGCTCAGCCCTCGGTCACCTCGCGGGCGTACGTCGCCGGCGGGGTGCCGACGACGTCGGTGAAGCGCCGTACGAGGTGTGCCTGGTCGCTGAAGCCGAGCTCCGAGGCGAGCGCTGCCCAGTCGACCACCGTGCCGCTACGCGCCGCCGCCGCGGCGTCGAGCAGGCGGAACCGCTGCAGCACCCACTTCGGGCCGATGCCGACGTAGGTCGCGAACTCGCGCTGCAGCGTCCGCAGGCTCACGCCGCCGGCGTCGGCAAGAGCGTCGGCGCGCACGAGGCTCCGGTCGTGCTCGGCGAGCGCGACCAGCTGTTCGATCTCGGCAGCCCGCGGCTCGGCCTCGTAGCCCACTGCCCGGAGGTAGTCCGTCAGCGCGGCCACCATCGTCTCGTCGGAGGCCTCGGCGTCGAGGATGCGGGCGGCGGGCGGGCGGTCATCGACACCGAGCACGTCACCGGCGGGGCGTACGGCGTCGGTCAGCGTACCGACGGACGCGCGCAGGTAGCCGTGGAAGCCTCCCGGACGGAAGGACGCGCCGAGCACGTGACCGCGGCCGACCAGGTGGCGGGAGAACGGTCGCCGGGTGACGCCGTGGACCAGCAGGCGGCCCTGCTCGGCAGCCAGGTGGAGCCGCGGCTGCGGCACGACCCGTTGGTCGTACGGCTCGGCGACCTCCCAGCGCACCCGCCACAGGTAGTCGACACCGGGAGTGTCGGCGGAGGGCTCGATCCGGCGGACGGCGATGGGACCGGCGGGCCCCACGATCGCCGCGGGATAGCCCCGTGGCTCGTCGGACGGTCCAGCGCTCACCGCCTCAGCCTAGACCTGTCGCGTTCCTTCAAGACCCGGCCGCGTCGTCGGTCCTAGTCTCGAGGCATGAGCGACGAGAAGACAGCAGAAGCGATGTTCACGGTGGCGGGCTGGGAGGAGTCCGTGGTCGAGGACATCGACGGGACCGGCAGCGAGCGGAACGGCACCTACTACCCCGATCGCGGGATCACCCGCGCGACCGTCCGGTACGCCTACAGCGGTGATCTCGAGGGGGAGGGCGTCGTCCACTACCTGATGACCTACAAGGAGGGGCCCGCACCCGTCGTGGCGCTCGAGCGCTTCACCGGATCGATCGGGGGCCACGAGGGAACCTGCGTCATGCTGCACCGGGGATCGCACGAGGCGGAGTCCGTCGTCGACGCGGTCGAGGTGGTCGAGGGCATGGGGACGGGCGGCCTCCAGACCCTTCGCGGCACGGGCGTCCCGGAGGTGGAGGGCCACAGCGAGACGGGATACAGGTTCACCCTGCGATACACGCTCTGAGGGGGCGCTTGGCAGGATGGAGACATGGTCCTGCCCTTCGCGCAGTCTCGGCGCTCCACCGTCGGCATCGAGTGGGAGCTCGCACTCGTCGACGCGGATACGGGTGACCTCCGTCAGGTGGCCCGGACCGTGCTCGAGGGCCTCGCCGGCCCCGGCGGTGCGCCGCACCCGCACGTCCACCAGGAGCTCCTCCTCAACACCGTCGAGGTCGTCTCCGGTGTGCACCAGCGGATCGGCGACGCCGGGCGCGACCTCCAGCGCAGCATCGAGGAGGTGCGGGCGGTCACCGGGCCGCTGCGCGTCGAGCTGATGTGCGCGGGCACCCATCCGTTCGCGCAGTGGGACCACCAGAAGGTCACCGACAAGGAGCGTTACAACACGCTCATCGACCGTACGCAGTGGTGGGGGCGCCAGATGCTCATCTACGGCGTCCACGTGCACGTCGGCATCGAGGACCGGGCCAAGGTGCTGCCGCTGATGCGGGCGGTGCTCGCCTACTTCGGTCACCTCCAGGCGCTGTCGGCGTCGTCCCCGTTCTGGGGAGGGAAGGACACCGGGTACGCGTCGAACCGCGCGCTGATGTTCCAGCAGCTCCCCACGGCGGGGTTGCCCTTCCGGCTCGAGGAGTGGGAGGACCTCGAGCGCTACACCGACGACATGCTGCACACCGGCGTCATCGACGAGTTCGGCGAGGTGCGGTGGGACATCCGACCCTCCCCGCGGTTCGGCACTCTCGAGGTGCGTATCTGCGATGGCACTCCCACGCTCACCGAGCTGCTCGCGATCGCCGCGCTCACCCAGTGCCTCGTCGAGCACTTCTCCGGGGAGCTCGACGCCGGCCGGGAGCTGCCGGACCTGCCGCAGTGGTTCCTCCAGGAGAACAAGTGGCGCTCCGCGCGCTACGGGATGGACGCCATCCTGATCCTGAACGCGAAGGGTGACGAGGACCTGGTGACCACCGACGTACGCCGGCTCCTGGAGGTGCTCGCGCCCGCCGCCGAGCGGCTGGGCTGCACCGAGGAGCTGGCTGACGTGGAGACGATCCTGCGCGTCGGTGCCTCCTACCAGCGGCAGCGCGAGATCGCGGGCCGTCATGGGGGAGACCTTCAACCGGTGGTGTTCTCGTTGGTCGAGGAAATGTACGCCGGTTGCCCGGTGTTGTGACGTGGTGCAGGGGATCATCCTTCTGCGCCTGTGCCCGAAGCGATCCACGACTCGGGCTCCCCGACCGAGAGGTGAGCATGTCCAAGACCGTCGACATGTGGTTCGATCCGCTGTGCCCGTGGGCCTGGATGACATCGCGCTGGTTGCTGGAGGTCGAGAAGGTCCGTGACGTGGAGGTCCGCTTCCACGTGATGAGTCTGTCGGTCCTCAACGAGGGCAACGACGACCTTCCCGAGCAGTACCGCGACATGCTCACCCGTGGCTGGGCCGGGGTCCGCGTCCCCGTCGCGGCCGCACACAAGCACGGCGACGACGTCCTGCGCGATCTGTACACCGCGATCGGCACCCGCGTTCACCCCGGCGGCCGCACGCTCGACCGCACCGTGCTCGCCGAGGCGCTCGAGGAGGTCGGGCTCGAGGCAGACCTGATCGAGGCGGCCGACTCCGAGGAGTACGACGAGGCGCTCCGTGCGTCCCACGAGCGCGGCATCACCCTGGTCGGCGAGGACGTCGGCACCCCGGTGGTCGCCATCGACGGCGTCGCCTTCTTCGGCCCGGTCGTCTCGCCGGCTCCCAAGGGCGAGGCTGCCGGCAGGCTGTGGGACGGCTGTCTCCTCGTCGCGGGCACCGACGGGTTCTTCGAGCTCAAGCGGACCCGTACGCGGGAGCCGATCTTCGACTGACCGTCACCACACGGTGGATCGCGTGCCGAGTGGCTAGGGTCGCGACATGCTCTATCCACAGGCACGAACCGCGGTCGCGGATGCCGACGTGGACGCTGGCGCCGGCGTCCGCGACCTCGCGGCCGAACGCCTCGCCGACCGTGAGGCCGCGCTCGCCGAGACCATCCGGATCGACGTCGCCCACGTCGCCGACCTCGACGCGGACGGGGTGCCTGTGCGCCTCTACCGCCCCGAGGAGGACACTCCGGTCCTCCTCTACGTGCACGGCGGCGGCTGGGTCTTCCACGACCTCGACACCCACGACGCGTTCTGCCGCTACCTCGCGAACGCGACCGGGTGGTCGCTGCTGGCGGTCGGCTACCGGCTCGCGCCGGAGCACCCGTATCCCGCTCCGCTCGACGACGTCGCCACGGCACTGACGTGGCTGCGCGCCCACGGTGACGAGCTCGAGGTGGACACGACGCTCGTGGCCGGGATCGGAGACTCCTCCGGCGCGAACCTGATCGCCGGGCTCTGCGTGCGCGACCCCGGTGCGCTGGCGTACCAGGTCCTCGTCTACCCGGTGCTGGACGCGCTCGCCGACACGGAGTCGCGCCGCACGGAGAGCGTCGCGGAGAACGGGTTCGTGGCCGCCGACATCGACTGGTACTGGGACCAGTACGTCCCGTCGGCGCAGGTCAGGGCCGAGCCGGAGGTGTCGCCTCTGCGGGCCGTCGACGTGAGCGGCCTCCCGCCGGCGCTCGTGATCACCGCCGAGCACGACCTGCTGCGGGACGAGGGCGAGGCGTACGCGGCACGGCTCGCCGACGCGGGCGTCTCGACCGTGGCTTGGCGGGCGCTCGGCATGACTCACGGCTTCTGGCGACGCCCGTGGGAGTTCGACGCGTCGCGCTCGGCCGTACGGCTGGTGGCGGGGACGCTGCGCGACCTCGCCGCCTCGCTGAGAGACTGACCGCATGCGCGTTCACATCGGTTGCGACCACGCCGGATTCGAGCTCAAGAACCACCTCGTCGACCATCTGAGCCGACAGGGCCACGACGTGGTGGACCATGGCCCGTCCACGTACGACGCGGAGGACGACTACCCGCCCTTCTGCCTCGCGACGGGGGAGGCCGTGGTCGACGACCAGGGCAGCCTGGGTGTCGTGATCGGTGGCTCGGGCAACGGTGAGCAGATCGCCGCCAACAAGGTCGACGGGATCCGCGCCGCGCTGGCCTGGTCACCGGAGACCGCGCGGCTCGCCCGCCAGCACAACAACGCCAACGTCGTCGCCGTCGGCGCGCGGATGCACTCGACGGAGGATGCCGTGGCCCTGGTCGAGACGTTCCTCGCGACGCCGTTCAGCGGCGAGGAGCGTCACGCGCGGCGCGTGTCGCTGCTGACCGCCTACGAGCAGTCACGCGGCACCGACGTCGCGGACCGGCGCGAGGACTTCTGAGGGGTGCCCGAGGGCCACACTCTCCACCGCCTCGCGCTGGACCTCGACGCGACCTTCGCCGGCGACACGACGTGGTCGTCGAGCCCGCAGGGACGCTTCGCCGACGGCGCTGCCCGGATCGGGCAACGTGTGATGGAGCGCGCCGAGGCCTACGGCAAGCAGCTCTTCGTCCGGTTCGCCGGGCTGGAGGACGAGGTCCGGGTCCACCTCGGACTCATCGGCGGGCTGACGATCCACGACGGGCTGCCCGAGCCTGGGGCGGTCGGTGGTGTCTCGGCCCGGCCGGTCGTCGGACAGGTCCGCTGGCGGCTCGAGTCGGTGCGGGCGTGGGCGGACCTGCGAGGTGCCACGGTCTGCACGCTGCTCACGCCGGACGAGAAGGCTGCGTACGTCGCCAGGCTGGGACCCGATCCGCTGCGCGACGACGCCGACCCGTCCGCCGCGTGGCGGCGGATCGCCCGCTCGCGGGTCTCGATCGCCGCGCTCCTGATGGACCAGTCGGTGCTGGCCGGGGTCGGCAACGTCTACCGGGCAGAGGTCTTGTTCCGGCACAACCTCGACCCCTTCATGGAGGGGCGGTTCCTGCGACGAGCAGAGTGGGACGCGGTGTGGGGCGACCTCGTGAAGCTGATGGCGTACGGCGTCGTCCACAACCGCATCGACACGGTCCGGCCCGAGCACGAGCCGGAGGCGATGGGCCGGCCACCGCGCAAGGACGACCACGGCGGCGAGGTCTACGTCTACCGGCGCACCCACCTGCCGTGCCTGGTGTGCGGTACGCCGGTGCGCACCGAGGTGGTGGCGGGCCGAAACCTCTTCTGGTGTCCGCGGTGTCAGCCAAGGAGCCGACGGCGCACCCCCGTCCGCCTCTGATCCGTCACAGCGTGGTGTCGGTCAGCTGACGTCGGGAAGGGCGCGGGCGGCGAGCAGCGCGCTGATCTCCTCGCGCTCACGGCGGACGGCGGCGAGCTCGTTGGCGGACCCCAGCGCGTTGGCGCACGCCACGTCGGTGGACGCGAACCGCGCGAGCCCGGAGGTCGCGACATGCCAGGCGAAGCTGAGCGGTCTCATCGATTCCTCCAGAGGATTGTCGGGACTCGGACGCGGCGCCTGGTCCGCCTACCCTTGCCCAGACCGGCCAGGCGCCGCGTGCTGCGTCGTCCTGGTGATGCGTGATCACCGACCGACGCTCGTCACGTTAGACGGCCGAGGATTCCGACCGGTTAGCCCGCGGTGACATCGGGGTTAACAGTGTCAATACGGACATCACGGGCCAAGAGTTTCGTTCAGTGTGAGCGGGATATCCGGTTGAGCCGCAGTCTGACGCGCCCTTCGTGGTCCCGGAAGCGGGTGTGGTGAGACGACGTCACTGTCACCCGCCGGCATGAAGGATGACAGAAAACTGTCGTCTGCCGAAACGAGGACGAAGACGCGGGGATCATCAGTCGGGATGCTCATGGCGCTGCTCCTGCGGTCGTTAGGGCACGTAGGGCACGGAGTGCCTCAGACGCGCCGCTGGATGACCGTCAGGGGCCGACCGAAAAGTGGCTCTGACCAGCGGTTTCGTACTGAGAGCGGACGACGGGAATCGAACCCGCGTAATCAGTTTGGAAGACTGAGGCTCTACCATTGAGCTACGTCCGCGTGTCGACTTCGGGGCACTGAGCCGTGCGGCCGACCGCGACCATGATGCCACACCCCTGCCGCACTCTCGCGACCCGGTGGCGCCGATCCTCGCGGGCGTCGCGTGTGCCCGCAGTTCTGGGTGCGAGGTGTTCGTCCACTACAGTGGAGCGGGCGCCCGCACCGCTGGAACGGTGCGTACCGGGATGTAGCGCAGCTTGGTAGCGCATCCGCTTTGGGAGCGGAGGGTCGCAGGTTCAAATCCTGTCATCCCGACAGCCGACGACGTGTCGCCACATCCGGCGACTGTCCTGCACGACGACCAAGGAGAACGTACTCGTGAAGAGTGCCCAGGAGACAGTGAGCCCGACCCGGGTCAAGCTGACCATCGAGGTCCCGTTCGAGGAGCTCAAGCCGAGCCTCGACAAGGCCTACAAGACGATCGGGTCGCAGATCTCGGTCCCCGGCTTCCGTCGGGGCAAGGTCCCCACGAAGGTCGTCGACCAGCGCGTGGGACGGGGCACCATCCTCGACCAGGCGATCAACGACGCCCTTCCGGGGATCTACTCGCAGGCCGTCGCGGAGGCCGAGATCCAGCCCCTCGGACAGCCTGAGGTCGACGTGAGCCGCCTCGAGGACGGCGAGCTCGTCGAGTTCACCGTCGAGGTGGACGTGCGCCCCGAGTTCGAGACGCCCGACCTGAGCGACGTCGAGGTCACCGTGCCCGACGTCTCGGTCGACGACGCCGACGTCGACGAGCAGGTGCAGGCGCTGCGTGAGCGCTTCGCCACGCTGACCGAGGTCGACCGCCCGGCCGCCGACGGCGACTTCGTCACGATCGACCTCTCCGCCAGCAAGGACGGCGAGAAGCTCGACGTCGCGCAGGCCAGCGGGATCGTCTACCAGGTCGGCAAGGACTCGATGCTCGACGGGCTCGACGACGCCGTGACCGGCATGTCCGCCGGCGAGAGCACGACGTTCCAGACCCAGCTCGCCGGTGGCGATCTCAAGGGCGAGGACGTCGACGTCGAGGTCACCGTGACGACCGTCAAGGAGCAGGAGCTTCCCGAGCTCGACGACGACTTCGCGCAGACGGCGTCGGAGTTCGACACCGTCGACGAGCTGCGTGCTGACATCCGCGAGAAGCTCACGCGCGGCAAGCGCATCGAGCAGGCCGCCGATGCCCGCGACGCGGTGCTCGAGGCCGCGCTCGAGAAGCTGGACGTCCCGGTCCCCGACTCGGTCGTCGAGGCCGAGATCGCCAGCCGTCGCCAGCAGATCGAGCAGCAGCTCGCCTACGCCGGCATGACGATGGACGCCTACCTCGAGTCCGAGGAGCAGACCGCCGACGAGTTCGAGGCCGATCTCGACAAGCGCGTCCGCGACTCGCTCGTTGCACAGTTCCTCCTCGACCAGGTCGCCGCCGACTCCGAGATCGGCATCGAGCAGGACGAGCTCACCGAGCACATGCTGCGTCGCGCCCAGCAGTCGGGCGAGGACCCCCAGTCGTTCATGCAGCACATGGTCGAGCACAACCACATCCCCGAGCTCGTCGCCGAGGTCGTGCGCGGCAAGGCGCTCGCGGCGGTCGTCGAGAACGCCACCGTCAAGGACGAGTCGGGCAACGTCATCGACCTCGCCAAGCTCCGCGGCGACGGCAGCTTCGCCGACGACGAGGACTCAGCCGCGGCCGAGGACTCCGACGAGAGCTGACGTCGGTCCTGAACCGTACGACGGCCCCTTCCCGCGCTGCGGGGAGGGGCCGTCGCCGTGTTCGGGCTGGCCGTCCAGGGGCGGGGTAGCGGCGAGCGGTCGGATACCGCGAGTATGTGAGGCGTGACGTCCACCGCTCCCCGCACCGCGCACACCGCCGCGGTCGCCTTCGGCTACGCCGACGACGTGGTGGTCCGGTGCGTCCGCGAGGTCCACGACGCCGTCGCGCGCCGCGTGTTCGGCAGGTGGTGGGGCGGTCACGTCCCCAAGGTGGCCCACGACGCCGTGGCCTCGGTGGCCTACGCGGGTGTCTCCGGCGGGCTCCGTGGGGCCAGCCGCGGGCTGCGGCGCCTCGCCGACCGAGGAGTCGGCCGGTCGGTCGAGAGCACGCCGCGCACGCGGCTGCTGCGCTCTGCCGTCAATGCCCTCGTCGGTGACCGGCTCGCCGACGGGAAGGACCCGTACGCGCTGCCGATGGTGCTCCGCAGCGATGGCGCCGACGTCGTGCCGGATGGGGCCGGCTTCGCCCGTGCCTACCCGGCCGCCACCGGCGAGGTCGCCGTGCTGGTCCACGGGCTCGGGGAGAACGACGACTCCTGGGACTTCCGGGCGCAGCGGCACGGACGGACGTACGACGACGCCCTGCACGAGCAGACGGCCGCGACCCCCGTCCGCCTGCGTTACAACACCGGCCGCCACGTCTCCGACAACGGCGCCGAGCTGTCTGACCTGCTCGCCGACCTCGTCGCCGCGTGGCCGGTTCCGGTCACCCGGCTCCATCTCGTGGGGCACTCGATGGGTGGTCTCGTGGTCCGGTCCGCGACGGCCCACGGGGTCGCGGGCAGAGCAGCGTGGACCGAGATCGTCGCCACGGTCGTCTGCCTCGGCACACCGCACCTCGGCGCCGCGATGGAACGCGCCGCGCACGCGGGCTCGCGGGTCCTGAGCGCCGTCCCCGAGAGCCTCCCGTTCGCCACCGTCCTCGGCGCCCGGTCGGCCGGGATCGTTGACCTCCGCCACGGCTACGTCACCCGCGACGAGTGGCACGGGCAGGACCTCACCGCCCGTTGGGGCGACGGCCGGCTTGCCGTGGCACCGTTGCCGCATGCGACCTACCACTTCGTCGCCGCGGCGGCCGACCTGATCGTCAGCGGTCGCTCGGCGGCCGGAGCAGGGCGCGACGGCGCCGTCGTGGTGGCTCACGCGTCGGCCTCCCGCGTCCCCGGCGGCCACCTCGGCCTTCTCAACCATCCCCGCATCGCCGAGCGGCTCGTCGGGTGGGTCAACGGCCGCCCTCCCGCGCTCGTCACCGGCTCAGACCACCCGCACTCCACCCCCACCCAGGAAGGACGACCATGAACGTCGCCCCCGACCCGTACCTCCTCGAGGTCAGCACCGACGTCGACGCGCCGCCCCGCGCCGTGTGGGAGGTCGTCTCCGACCTCCGGCGGATGCCGGAGTGGAGCCCGCAGACCCGGCGGATGATCGTGCGCGGGCGGATCGGGAAGGGCACCCGCACGCTCAACATCAACAAGTACGGGTGGAGGGTGTGGCCCACCACCTCCACCGTCGTGAGGTACGACCCGCAGCGGGCGATCGCGTTCTCGGTGCCGGTCAACGGCACGGTGTGGTCCTACCACCTCGAGGACCTCGGCGAGGGCCGCACCCGTCTCGTCGAGCGCCGTGAGGCGCCGCAGGGCACGACGCCGGTCTCGCGCGCACTGATCAAGCGGTTCCTCGGCGGGGACGCCGCCTACGGCTCCCAGCTCGAGCGTGACATGGAAGCGACGCTGGATCGGATCAAGGCTGCGGTCGAGCGTCGTCCGTGAATGCCTCACCTCCGTCCCGCGACCACGTCCAGGGTCGCGGCGGGTCGGGTTGTGCGCCCGTAGCGAAATCGGCCGGGTTCCCCTCGGGTTCGTCTCCCGGCCCCGCTAGGGTCGAGGGCGTGAACACAGAGATGACACCGCGCATGGCTGGCGAGGTCGGCCCGAACGATCTCGACGGCCACATCTACCAGCGCCTCCTCAAGGAGCGCATCATCTTCCTCGGGTCGGAGGTGCGCGACCAGAACGCCAACGCGATCTGCGCGCAGATGCTGCTGCTCAACGCGGAGGATCCCAAGACCGACATCCGGCTCTACATCAACTCGCCCGGCGGCTCCGTCGACTCCGGCATGGCGATCTACGACACCATGCAGTTCATCTCCAACGACGTCGTGACCGTGGGCATGGGGCTCGCCGCCTCGATGGGGCAGTTCCTCCTCGCCGCCGGCGCTCCAGGCAAGCGCTATGCGCTCCCGCACGCGCGGATCATGATGCACCAGCCGTCCGGCGGTCTCGGCGGCTCGGCCTCCGACATCCGCATCCAGGCCGAGCAGAGCCTGCTCCTCAAGCTGCAGCTCAACCAGCTCCAGGCCACCCACACGGGCCAGACGCTCGAGACCATCGAGCGCGACTCCGATCGCGACCGGTGGTTCACCGCCGAGCAGGCGAAGGACTACGGGTTCATCGACCACGTGATCGCCCGCGTGAACGACGTGACACGGGGTGAGGCGTCGTGACCGCCTCCGTCCTCCCGATCAGCGGCCCGACCCCAGGAGCCGGCATGACCATGCCCCACCAGCAGTTCGCCCCCTCGATGAACTACTACATCCCTCAGTGGGAGGAGCGGACGTCGTACGGCTTCCGCCGCATCGACCCGTACGCCAAGCTGTTCGAGGACCGCATCATCTTCCTCGGCACGCCGATCTCCGACGACGTCGCCAACGCGGTGATGGCACAGCTGCTGTGCCTGCAGTCGATGGACCCCGATCGCGACATCTCGCTCTACATCAACTCGCCCGGCGGCTCGTTCACGGCGCTCACGGCCATCTACGACACGATGCGCTACCTCAAGCCCGACGTGCAGACGGTGTGCCTCGGGCAGGCGGCCTCCGCCGCGGCTGTCCTGCTGGCGGCCGGCACCCCGGGCAAGCGCCTCGCACTGCCCAACAGCCGGATCCTGATCCACCAGCCCTACACCGAGGGCACCTACGGTCAGAGCTCCGACCTGGAGATCACCGCCAACGAGATCCTGCGCATGCGCGACCTGCTGGAGACGATGATCTCCGAGGCCTCGGGCAAGCCGAAGGACGAGGTCAGCCGCGACGTCGAGCGCGACAAGATCCTCACCGCCGACCAGGCCGTCGAGTACGGCCTCGTCGACCAGATCCTGGAGACGCTCAAGACTCCGGCGGTCTGACAGAACTGACACGCCCGACGCCGGGTCGGCCACACGTCGGCCCGGCACAGGGTACGGTCGAAGAAGCAGCGGCGGGGGACACAGCCCCGCACGACGAAGGGTGAGGAAGCGGTGGCACGCATCGACGGCGGTGACCTGCTCAAGTGCTCGTTCTGCGGCAAGAGTCAGAAGCAGGTCAAGAAGTTGATCGCCGGGCCGGGCGTCTACATCTGCGACGAGTGCATCGAGCTGTGCAACGAGATCATCGAGGACGAGCTGCAGGAGACGTCCGAGGTCTCGCTCGACGAGCTCCCGAAGCCCCGCGAGATCTACGAGTTCCTCAACCAGTACGTCATCGGCCAGGACCCGGCCAAGAAGTCGCTCGCGGTGGCGGTCTACAACCACTACAAGCGGGTGCAGGCCGGCGCCGCCGCCGGCCGTCACAAGGAGGACGTGGTCGAGCTGGCCAAGTCCAACATCCTGCTCGTGGGTCCCACCGGCTGCGGCAAGACCTATCTCGCGCAGACGCTCGCCCGGATGCTCAACGTCCCGTTCGCGATCGCCGACGCGACCGCGCTCACCGAGGCGGGCTACGTGGGTGAGGACGTCGAGAACATCCTCCTCAAGCTGATCCAGGCCGCTGACTACGACGTCAAGAAGGCCGAGACCGGCATCATCTACATCGACGAGGTCGACAAGATCGCCCGCAAGAGCGAGAACCCGTCGATCACGCGTGACGTGTCCGGCGAGGGCGTGCAGCAGGCGCTGCTCAAGATCCTGGAGGGGACGACGGCCTCCGTGCCGCCCCAGGGCGGGCGCAAGCACCCGCACCAGGAGTTCATCCAGATCGACACCACCAACATCCTCTTCATCGTGGGCGGCGCGTTCGCCGGCATCGAGCAGATCATCGAGAGCCGCAACGGCAAGATGTCGCTCGGCTTCAACCCCAACCGCGAGGAGGCGGCCGCCGAGCGCGTCACCGGGCAGTCGTTCAACCAACTGATGCCCGAAGACCTGCTCAAGTTCGGTCTGATCCCCGAGTTCATCGGGCGTCTGCCGGTCATCGCGACGGTCGAGAACCTCGACAAGGAAGCCCTCGTCGAGATCCTCACCCAGCCCAAGAACGCGCTGACCAAGCAGTACGCCAAGCTCTTCGAGATCGACCACGTCGAGCTGGAGTTCACCGAGGACGCCATCGACGCGATGGCCGACCTCGCGCTGCTGCGCGGCACCGGTGCCCGAGGACTGCGCGCGATCATCGAAGAGGTCCTGCTCAACGTCATGTACGACGTCCCGAGCCGTGACGACGTCGCCAAGGTCGTCGTCACCAAGGAGACGGTCCTCGACAACGTCAACCCGACGCTCGTGCCGCACCGTGACGAAGAGCGTCGCGACAAGGCTTCCTGAGTCGGACCGCCCGCGTCGGTGAGCCTAGACTCGCCGCGTGACCTACGACTTCGCCTTGCTCGGTGCCACCGGGTTCACCGGCGGCCTCACTGCCGACTACCTCGCCGCGCACGCGCCAGACGGTGCCTCGTGGGCGATCGCGGGACGCAGCCGTGCCAAGCTCGACGCCGTCGCTGATCGCATCGCCGCGACCGGTCGGGCGACACCTGACGTCGTCGTCGCCGACGTGACCGATCCGCGCTCTCTCCGCGCGCTGGCGGAGTCCACCGCCGTCCTGGCGTCCACGGTCGGCCCGTACGCCCTCCACGGCGGGCCTGTCGTCGCAGCCTGCGCGGGGGCCGGCACCACCTACTGCGACCTCACCGGCGAGCCCGACTTCGTCAACCGCATGTGGCTGGAGCACCACGACACCGCCGTAGGCACGGGCGCGCGTCTCGTGCACTCCTGCGGCTTCGACTCGGTACCGCACGACATCGGCGTGCTCTACACGGTGAGGCAGCTCCCGACGGGCGTGCCGATCACGATCCGGGGGTACGTCCGGGCCTCGGGCGAGGTCTCGGGTGGGACCTACCAGTCCGCACTCGGCGGGTTCGCCGCGGTCCGTACGAGCCGGTCGACGGCGCAGGAACGCCGCCGGCGCGAGCCACGTCCCGAGGGTAGGAGGGTGCACTCTCTGTCGGAGCGGCCCGGGCGTGGAGCGTCGGGCAGAGGGTGGGCGCTCCCGCTGCCGACCATCGACCCGCAGGTCGTCTTGAGGTCCGCTCGAGCCCTGCCCGCGTACGGACCTGACTTCTCCTACGGGCACTATGCGCAGTTCCGTCATCTGCCGACGGCGGTCGCCACGACGCTCGGGCTGGGTGCGCTCGCTGTCGGCGTGCAGGTCCCGCCCGTCCGCAAGGCGCTGCTGGGGATGAGGGGGTCGGGGGAGGGGCCCAGCGAGGCACGACGTGCGCGCTCGTGGTTCCGGGTCCGGTTCGAGGCGCAGGCGGGTGACACCCGTCTGATCACCGAGGCTGCCGGCGGCGACCCCGGATACACCGAGACCGCGCGCATGCTCGGCGAGACGATGCTGGCGCTGTCGTACGACGACCTGCCGGAGACGGCCGGCCAGGTCACGACGGCGGTGGCGGCCGGGGACGCGCTGCTGGCGCGCCTGCCGTACTTCCACACGATCTGACACGTCGCGCCCCGTCAGAGCGTGAGCTTGAACCCGACGTGGCTCGCCGTGAACCCGAGCCGCTCGTAGAAGCGGTGTGCACCCTCACGTGAGGCGTCCGACGTGAGCTGCACGAGGTGGCAGCCCGCAGCACGGGCCTCGTCGACGGCCCACTGGATCATCGTCGACCCGAGCCCGTCACCGCGCAGGTCCCGCCGAACGCGTACGGCCTCGATCTGGGCTCGCGTCGCTCCACGCCGCCCCAGCCCGCGCAGGAAGCTGAGCTGGAGCGTGCCCACCACCTCTCCGCCGCGCTCTGCGACCACGATGCGCTGGCTCGGGTCGCCCGTGAGCGCGGTGAGCGCCTCGTAGTAGGGCCTGAGGTCGTCAGGCGACTCACGGGTCGCGCCGAGCGGGTCGTCGGCGAGCATGGCCACGATCTGCGGGACGTCGTCGGGGACGGCGTCCCGCATCGCCGGGTCGTTCACTCGCTCGGCTTCGCCGCGCTCTCGGCGGGCTTCTTCGGCTCCGGGTCCGCGAGCTCGGCCTCGACCGCGATCTCGTCACCTTGCTGCGAGGTGTCGACGACGAACTCGACGTCGCCGGTGACGTTGCCGGCGGCACGCAGGTCGGGAAGGGCCCGCTTCACGATCTCGAGGCGCTGCTCGGCGCCGCGCACGACCAGTCCGGTGACAGCGGTGCGCTGACTGACCTTCGCCGTCGACTTCGCGCCGCGGATGCCGGCGAGGACCTGACCGGCCGCCACCAGCAGCGCAGGATCGTGGGGAGTGGTCGTGATCTCGATGTCGGCCACGGGCCACTCAGCACGGTGGATCGAGCCCTCCTGCCACCACGACCAGACCTCTTCGGTGACGTAGGGCAGGAACGGTGCGAGCAGGCGCAGCTGGACCGACAGGGCGATCGCGAAGGCACAGCGTGCCGAGTCCGCGCCCGCGCCCTCGCCACGGGCGCGGTCCTTCACGAGCTCCAGGTAGTCGTCGCAGAAGTCCCAGAAGAACCGCTCCGTCACCTCGAGCGCCGTCGTGTAGTCGTAGGCCTCGAACGCCTCCGTGGCCTCGATGGCGACCTGGCGGAGCCGGCGCAGCATCGAGAGGTCGAGGAGCTCGGTCACCCGGTGCGGCTCGAGGAAGGAGGCGTCGACCCCCAGGCCGTACGCCTCGGGCGCGGCGAGCACGAACTTGGACGCGTTGAGCACCTTCATCGCGAGGCGGCGCCCGACCTTCATCTGGGCCTCGTCGAACGGCGAGTCGGCACCGGGTCGTGCGCCCGCGGCGCGCCAACGCACCGCGTCGGCCCCGAACTTCTCGAGGATGTCGGTCGGGACGACCACGTTGCCCTTGGACTTGGACATCTTCTTGCGGTCGGGATCGACCACGAAGCCTGAGATCAGCGCGTGCGACCACGGCGCGGTGTGGTTCTCGAGGTGGGCACGCACCACGCTGGAGAACAGCCAGGTGCGGATGATGTCGTGCGCCTGGGGCCGGAGGTCCATCGGGAACGTCCGCTCGAACAGGTCCTGGTCGCGCTCCCAGCCGCAGGCGATCTGCGGGGTGAGCGACGACGTGGCCCAGGTGTCGAAGATGTCCGGGTCGCCGACGAACCCGCCCGGCTTGCCGCGCTGGTACTCCTCGAAGCCTCTCGGTGCTTGTGCCTGCGGGTCGACCGGTAGGTCGGCCTCGGTCGGCACGATCGGGTTCTCGTAGTCGGGCTCACCCTCGTTGTCGAGGGCGTACCAGACGGGAATGGGCACCCCGAAGAAGCGCTGCCTGCTGAGCAGCCAGTCACCGTTGAGACCGTCGATCCAGTTGGTGTAGCGCGTCTGCATGTAGGCCGGGGACCACGAGATGTCGTGGCCACGCGCCACGAGCTGACCGCGCAGCTCCGGCTCCCGACCGCCGTTGGCGAGGTACCACTGGCGCGTCGAGACGATCTCCAGGGGCTTGTCGCCCTTCTCGTAGAAGTTCGCCATGCGGGTCGTCGGCTTGGGCTCGCCGTCGAGGTCACCGGACTCGCGCAGCGCGGCGACGAGCGCCTCGCGCGCGGAGAAGACGGTCTTGCCGGCCAGCTGTTCGTACGCCCGGCGTCCGTCGTGCGACGAGATCCAGCCCGGGACCTCCCGGAGGATGCGGCCGTCGCGACCGACGACCGTCCGCGTCGGCAGGTCGTACTCGCGCCACCACTGGACGTCGGTCAGGTCGCCGAAGGTGCAGCAGTGGACGATGCCTGAGCCCTTCTCAGGATCGGCGGCGGCATCCGCGATGATCGGCAGCTCCACGCCGAAGATCGGCGAGGTCGCCGTCGTGCCGAACAGGTGCTGGTAGCGCTCGTCGTCGGGGTGGGCGATCAGCGCGACCGCCGACGGGGTCAGCTCGGGCCGGGTCGTCTCGACGTGGACCTTCGAGCCGTCGGGGAGCGTGTAACCGACCCGGTAGTAGTGCCCCGGGTAGTCGCGGGCCTCGAGCTCGGCCTGCGCCACCGCCGTCTGGAAGGTGACGTCCCACAGGGTCGGGGCGTCGGAGGTGTAGGCCTCCCCGCGTGCGAGGTTGCGGAGGAAGGCCCGCTGCGACGCGGTCCGCGAGGTGTCACCGATCGTCGTGTAGGTCTGCTCCCAGTCGACCGACAGGCCGACGGTGCGCCAGACGTCCTCGAACGCCTTCTCGTCGATCTCGACGAGCTCCTCGCAGAGCTTGATGAAGTTTTCTCTGCTCACCGGGATCTGGCGCTTCGGGTCGGGCTTCTCGGGCGGCGTGAAGTCCTCGTCGTACGGCAGCGAGGGGTCGCAGCGGACACCGAAGTAGTTCTGGACGCGGCGCTCGGTGGGCAGACCGTTGTCGTCCCAACCCATCGGGTAGAAGACCTCCATGCCACGCATGCGCTGGAAGCGGGCGATGAGATCGGCGTGCGTGTAGGAGAAGACGTGGCCGACGTGCAGCGACCCGGAGACGGTCGGCGGCGGTGTGTCGATCGCGTATACCTGGTCCCGCGTCTTGGAGCGGTCGAACGCGTAGGTGCCACGCTCTTGCCACAGCGCGGACCACTTCTGCTCGAGCCCTTCCAGGGCAGGCTTCTCCGGCACGTTGCTCATGACGCCAGTCTAGGAGTGCGGCGATCCTCGACCGTGACCCGGCTGCAACCTCCCGTCACGGGGTCCGTGGTCCACCCTCGCCTCCGACCGCGACCGGATCTGCGTGCGGACCGAGCGCGTCCTCGCCGGCGACGTCCTCTTGGCGCGCGAGAGCGCTCGGCCACCACATGTGGCGCCCCACGTCGAGGTTCAGAGCGGTCACCAGCACCGACCGTACGACGAGGGTGTCGAGCAGCACGCCGAACGCGACCGTGAAGCCCATCTGCGCGAAGAACACCAGCGGGAGCGTCGCCAGCACCGAGAACGTGCCGGCGAGCACCAGACCCGCCGAGGTGATCACGGCGCCGGTCGCGGCGAGCCCGATGAGGGCACCCCTGCGTGTGCCGACCCGGTGCGCCTCCTCGCGCACCCGGGTCATCAAGAAGATGTTGTAGTCGATCCCGAGCGCGACGAGGAAGACGAACACGAACAGCGGGAAGGCCGTGTCGGTCCCCGCGAACCCGAACACGTGACGGAAGACCAGCGCGCTGATGCCGAGGGCCGCCCCGAAGGACAGCACCACCGTGGCGAGCAGGATGACGGGCGCGACCAGGGCGCGCAGCAGTGCCATCAGGATGAGCACGACCACCACGAGGATCGCCGGGATGATCACCCGGTTGTCGCGGGCCGAGGCGTTCTGGATGTCGAGGGTGACAGCGGTGGTGCCACCGACCAGCGCGTCGGGGTCGGCGGCGTCGAGGTCGTCACGGAGGTTCTCGATCGCGTCGTAGGCGGCGTCGCTGTCGGGCTCGGACTCCAGGGTGCCCTCCATGTAGGCCAGGTCGCCCTTGACCGTCGGCTCGGTCACGCTCTGGTCGGCGATCCCGTCGTCGGCCTGGAACGCCGCGCGGACGTCATCGACTGTCTCGGGGCTCGAGACCACGACGACCGGCGCGCCGGCACCGCCCGGGAAGTGGTCGGAGAGGACCTTCTCGCCCGCGACGGAGTCGGGCGTGCCGAGGAACGCCTCCTCGGTGCTGAGACCGGTCGCGTTGAGCTGAATGATGCCGATGCTCGCGACCGCCAGCAAGAGCGAGGTTCCGACCCAGATCCGCCGGGGGCGCCGGGCGATGCGGCGACCGGCGCCGGCCCACACGCCGTGCGCGCTCGGGTCGACGTCGCCGAAGTGCGGGATGCGCGGCCAGAAGATCCATCGCCCCAGGACCACCAGCAGCGCGGGCAGCATCGTGAGCATCACCGCGAGACCGCACACGATGCCGATCGCGGCGACCGGACCGAGGCCGCGGGTCGACGTCATCTGGGCGAGCAGCAGGCACAGCATGCCGATCGCGACGGTCGCGCCGCTGGCGACGATCGCGGGTCCCGCGCGGTGCAGAGCGCTCGCCATCGCCTCACGACGGCTCTCGTGCCGTCGGAGCTCCTCGCGGTAGCGGGCGACCAGCAGGAGGGCGTAGTCGGTGCCGGCGCCGAAGACCAGGACCGTCAGGATGCTCGCGCTCTGACCGTCGACGGTGAGGTCCGCGTACTTGGCCAGCAGGACGATGACCGCCTGGGCGACGACGAGCGCGACGGCGGCCGAGACGACCGGCAGGAGCCACAGGACCGGGCTGCGGTAGGTGAGCAGCAGCAGGATGGTCACCACGCCGCCGGCCGCGAGCAGCAGGGTGCTGTCGATGCCCTCGAAGACCGCGGCGGAGTCCGCGGCCTGCCCCGCAGGGCCGGTCACGTACGTCTCGAGCCCGTCATCACCGTCGCCCGCGGTGGCCTGCAGCTCGTCGACGACCTCGGCTGCTTTGTTCCAGCCGTCCTCGCCCAGGTTGAGCGGGACGATGATCTCGAGGGCCTCGCCGTCCTCGGACGGGATCGGACCGACGACCTTCCCGTCGATGTCGTCGCGCTGGGCGAACGTCGCCGCGTCCTCCTGTGCGGCAGCCGTGTCGGCCGGTTGCAGGCCGCCTTCGCGCTCGTACACCACCACCGCCGGGATGAGGTTGGGGGAGGAGAAGCTCTTGGCAGCGTCGAGCGCCTTCGTCGACTCCGCGCTGGTGGGCAGCCAGTTCTCGGCCTCGTTCTCCTGAACGTCGGTCAGCTGGCCGGCCGTCGAGCCGAGCAGACCGACGACCACGACCCAGAAGACGATCGCAAGTACAGGTGTGAAGCGGTGGTTGATCCATCCGGCGATCGATCGGTGCATGGTGTTCCCCCTGAAAAGCAGCTGTTCGACCCTACGACCGGCCGGGCGTCAGGAAGTCATCGTTTGCATCCCTGGGATACTGGACGCGATGACGAACCCCACGTACGCCGACGTCGAGCAGGCCCTGCTGGCGCGCTGGCCCGAAACCAGGCTCGAGCCGTCGCTGGAGCGCATCCGCGCCCTGTGCCGTCTGATGGGCGACCCCCAGACGGCGTACCCGGTGATCCAGCTCACCGGCACGAACGGCAAGACCTCGACCGGCCGCATGATCGACGCACTCCTGCGCGAGCTGGGAGTGCGCACCGGCCGGTTCACGAGCCCGCACCTGGTCTCGATGACCGAACGCATCAGCATCGACGGCCAGCCGCTGAGCGAGGAGCTCTTCGTCGAGGCTTATGCCGACGTCGCCGCGTACGCCCAGGTGGTCGACGACAGCCAGCCGGTCCCGCTGTCGTACTTCGAGCTCATGGTCGGGATCGCCTACCAGGCCTTCGCCGACGCCCCGGTCGACGTGGCCGTCGTCGAGGTCGGCATGGGCGGCACCTGGGACGCCACCAACGTCGTGGACGCCGCGGTCGCGGTCATCACTCCCATCGACGTCGACCACGCCAGCTACCTCGGTGACACGCCTGGCGACATCGCCGTCGAGAAGTCCGGGATCATCAAGCCCGGCGCCCAGGTCGTGGTGGCCCGCCAGCCCGAGGATGCCGCCGCCGAGATCGCGGCGCGGGCCACCGAGGTCGGAGCGACGCTGCACCGTGAGGGCGTGGAGTTCGGCGTGATCGACCGGACGCCCGCCCTCGGTGGTCAGCTCCTGACGCTCAAGGGCATCGGGGGGACCTACC
Organism: Mumia sp. zg.B17; assembly: GCF_019550915.1. Taxonomy (GTDB): domain Bacteria; phylum Actinomycetota; class Actinomycetes; order Propionibacteriales; family Nocardioidaceae; genus Mumia. Next base: position 601,733 of record NZ_JAHWCI010000006.1, on the reverse strand, counting down.
CGGAGGTCTTCCTGCCGCTGTTCGGGAGCCACCAGGCCGACAACGCCGCGTACGCCCTGGCTGCCGTCGAGGCGTTCACCGGGTCCAAGGAGCTGGACGGCACGATCGTGCGCGACGCCTTCGCCGCGGTGACCTCGCCGGGCCGGCTCGAGGTCGTACGGCGCAGCCCGACCGTCGTCCTCGACGCGGCCCACAACCCGGCCGGTGCACGTGCGACCGCGGAGGCGGTCCAGGAGGCGTTCTCCTTCACCCCTCTGATCGGGGTGGTCGGCGTGATGGCCGACAAGGAGGTCGACGAGATCCTGCAGGCGCTCGAGCCGGTGATGGCCGAGATCGTCTGCACCCAGAACGCGACCGACCGGGCGATGCCCGCCGACGAGCTCGCCGACGTCGCCGAGGGCATCTTCGGCTCGGATCGGGTCCACGTCGCGCGACGGCTCCCGGACGCGATCGAGAAGGCCGTCGCGCTGGCCGAGAGCGAGCGCTACGGCGAGGGCGTCGGCAGCGGGGGTGTCCTCGTCACCGGCTCGGTGGTGACCGTGGGAGAGGCGCGAGTGCTGCTTGCCCCGAGAGAGACGGTGGACTGATGCGCGGCATGTGTGCCGGAGTGCTGTTCTTCGAGGCGATCGTCCTCGCACTGGCGACGCCGGTGATGATCCAGGTCGAGGGCGTGTCCACCGGCGTGGCGCTCGCCTGGGGCCTGGGGTTGGCTGCCCTGGCGCTGGTGACAGCCGGTCTGTTGCGTTTCCCGTGGGCGTACGCCCTGGGGTGGCTCGTCCAGGTGGGCGCGGTGGCGATGGGCTTCCTGCTCCCGATCGCGTTCTTCGTCGGCGGCGTGTTCGCGGCGATCTGGGCCACGGCGTGGGTGCTCGGCCGCCGCATCGAGCGCGACCGGGCCGCCAACCCCGAGTTCTACGCCCGCTGAGAAGCCGCTCCACCCCGGCTCGCTAGGCTTCGGTCCATGTCCGAACGCACTCTGGTCCTGCTCAAACCCGACGCCGTCGGCCGCGGTCTCGTCGGTGAGATCCTCGGCCGCTACGAGTCCAAGGGGCTCCGCATCGCCGCGATGTGGTTCGGCATGATCGACGGCGCGAAGGCGGACGCCCACTACGCCGAGCACGTCGAGCGCGACTTCTATCCGCCGCTGCGCGCGTTCGTCACGTCCGGCCCGATGGCGGCACTGGTCCTCGAGGGCGACGCGGCGATCGACGTCGTGCGCGTGCTCAACGGTGCGACCGACGGCCGGGTCGCGGCGCCGGGCACCATCCGCGGCGACCTGTCGCTGTCCAACCGCGAGAACCTCGTCCACGGCTCGGACTCCACCGCGTCGGCGGAGCGGGAGATCGCCCTGTGGTTCCCCGAGCTGGTCTGACCGCGCGGGCCGCGTGAGATATCGCGAGCCCAACCCTTCGCTCCCCGAGGTCCCCCTCCTCGGCGGTGACGTCACCGAGGGCCTGGTGCGCGTCGGCGACACCGTACGCCGACCCACCGGTCCGCAGACGCCGCTCGTGATCGATGTCTTGACGCACCTCGAGCGGGTCGGTTTCGACGGTGCCCCGCGCCACCTCGGGATCGACGAGGCCGGCCGGCAGGTGGTCTCGTACGTCCGGGGGAGGTCGCCTCACGCCCGCGACCGGGCTGGATCGCCGACGAGGCACGGATCGTGAGCGTCGCGCGGCTGCTTCGCCGCTACGACGACGCCGTCGAGACCCTCGGCGTCCCGGCCGCGGCAACCGGCCTGCCGACTGCCGACCCAGCCGGCACCCCGGCGCGCGTCGCCGGGACACCCGAGCTGATCGGCCACCTCGACGTGACGCCGGACAACGTCGTCTTCGACCACGGCGAGGCCCGTGCTCTCATCGACTTCGACTTCGTTCGTCCGGCCACCCGGACGGAGGAGGTGCAGAACCTCCTGCTCTGGTGGGCTCCCCTCGTCCCTGTGCAGGACCGACCTCGCCCCCTCGCCGACGTGGACGTCTTCGCGCGGGCCCGCCTGCTGGTCGACGCGTACGGGCTCGCCGCGGCCGACCGCGCACGGCTGGTCGACGTCGTCGAGAACGCCGCGGCGCGGGCATGGTTCCGCATGCGGCACAACGCCGAGACGCTCGGTGGCGGCTGGGCGCGGATGTGGGACGAGGGTGTCGGCGAGGCGATCCGACGTCGCCAGGTCTGGCTGGCCGAGCACCGCGACGCCCTGCACCGGGCGGTGGCCGGCTGAGGTCTCGCGCCACCTAGCGCGAGGCGGACTGCTCCGTCCGCACGAGCCGGAGCTCGCCGGTGACACTTGCGCGCAGCGCGGACAACAGTCCGTCGGACTGCTGGGCGGACTCCAGCCGCCGTCGGTGGGCGGCGTGCTCCGACGCCGTGGCGAACCGTGCAACGCGGACGTAGACGTCGACGTCCTCGCGCACCGGCAGCGCCGGGAACGCGTTGACGACGTCGGCGGTGGCGTACGCCGCGACGGCGACCGAGCCCAGCTCGGCGAGGAGGTCGTCGCCCTGCTCTGCCATGAGTGCGGCGAAGTCGTCGACGTCGTCCGGCTCGTACAGCGTGACGACGACGATGTCCGCGGCGAGGTCGGCGGTGGGGGACAAGGCACGTCCCGAGACCGGACGGAGCAGCAGGACGTCGTCCGACGAGATCATCGTGGCGTTCGCGGCGTCGCGGTGCCGGGCCCACACCGGCCCCTCGTAGAACGCGCGCAGTGCCGGCCCGCGGCTCGCGGCGTCGTCGAACCCGCGTATCCAGACGAACTGGTCGGGATCGTCGAGGTCTCGGAACGGTCCGAGGACCGACATCCCGACCTCCTCCTGCGGGGTCACGAGCTCCGACTCGAACAGGCGGACGAGCGTCTCGCGTTGACCCGCGTGCAGCGCGTAGCGGCGGAGCTCGACGAGGGCAGGCGCAGAGGACATGACCACACCCTGGCAGCAGGCACCGACATCCCCGCTCGGACGGGCCGTACGGCGGTTCGCGGGCGTGTCTGCCCGGGAAGACTGCGACGCCGACCTAGCCTGAGCCCATGTCCTTCCCCTTGCGCAGCCTGCTCGGGCGCGACATGGCGGTCGACCTGGGCACGGCGAACACCCTCGTCTATGTGCGGGGCAAGGGCGTCATGCTCGACGAGCCGTCGGTCGTCGCCCTCGCTGCGCAGACCCATGAGATCCTCGCCGTGGGGTCTGAGGCCAAGCGGATGCACGGGCGCACGCCTGACGCGATCTCGGTGGTCCGACCGATGAAGGACGGCGTGATCGCCGACTTCGAGGCGTGCGAGCACATGCTGAGGCTGTTCATCCAGCAGGTCCACCGGCGTCGCTACTTCACCAAGCCTCGCCTGGTCGTGTGCGTCCCGAGCGCCATCACCTCGGTCGAGCAGCGTGCGGTCCGAGAGGCCGGCTACCAGGCCGGAGCCCGCCAGGTGTTCATCGTCGAGGAGCCGATGGCGGCAGCGCTCGGTGCGGGTCTGCCCGTGCACGAGCCGACCGGCAACATGATCGTCGACGTGGGCGGAGGCACGACGGAGGTCGCGGTGATCGCGCTCGGGGGCATCGTGGCCAGCCGCTCGATCCGCACCGCGGGCGACGACATGGACGAGGCCATCGTGGCGTGGTTCAAGAAGGAGCACGCGCTGCTGCTCGGCGACCGTACGGCCGAGGACCTCAAGGTGACGGCCGGATCAGCCTTCCCCCTGCCCGACGAACGGACCGTCCACGTCCGCGGCCGCGACCTCGTCGGAGGTCTCCCTCGGACGGTGGACGTCACCGTCGGCGAGGTCCGTCGCGCGTTGGAGGAGCCCGTGGCGGCGATCGTCGACGCCATCAGGGGCACGCTCGACCTGACGCCGCCCGAGCTCGCGGGCGACATCATGGACCGGGGCATCGTCCTCACCGGCGGCGGGGCGCTGCTGCCGGGCCTCGACGACCGGATCCGCCACGAGACGCAGATCCCGGTCCACGTGGTCGACGACCCCCTCCACTCGGTCGCGCTCGGCGCCGGCAAGTGCGTGGAGGAGTTCGACGCCCTGCAGCAGGTGCTCACTTCCGAGCCCCGCAGGTGACGGCGTGGCCAGGACCCGTCGTCGCCCCGACCAGCAGCACCGTCCGCGGACGGTTCTGCTCGTGCTGCTGCTCGCCGCCGTCGCCCTGATCAGCGTCGACCTGTCCGGAGCCGGATCGCCCGCCCGTACGCTCGCCGGCTCCGTGCTCGGACCACTGGAGTCGGGCGCCCATCGGCTCTTGTCGCCGTTCGGCGTCGACAGCTTCGCCACCCGCGACCAGCTCCGCGACGACAAGGCCGCGCTCGAGGGGGAGAACGCCCGCCTGCGAGGGCTGGTGGCCTCGTCCGACGTCGACCGGACGCGGCTCGCCGAGTACGACGCGCTCGCGGCGTTCGCGACCTCGGCGGACCTCGAGACGGTGACGGCCCACGTCGTCGGGATCGGTGCAGCGCAGTCCTTCCGGCGCACGGTCGTCCTCGACGCGGGCACGTCACGCGGTGTCCGCCGGGACATGACCGTGCTGGGTCCCGACGGCCTCGTCGGTCGCGTCATCAGCGCCACCTCGCGCAACGCCGTCGTGCTCCTGCTCGTCGACGCCGACTCGGTGGTCGGTGCGCGGCTCGGAGCCGAGCACGAGCTCGGGATGCTGCGTGGTGACGGCAGCCTGTCGGGCACGGGGCGGCTGAACCTCGAGGTGCTCGACCGCTCCGCCGTGCCGAAGGTCGGTGACCCGATCGTCTCGTGGGGATCGCGCGACGGTGTCCCGTACATCGCCGGGGTCCCGATCGGCCGCGTCGAGAAGGTCGTGGAGTCGCCGCGTGACGAGACGGCATCGGTGACGGTGGCGCCCTACGTCGACTTCTCCGCCCTCGACACGGTCTCGGTCGTCGTCGGCGCCCGGAAGGGATCGTGACGGTGGACGGCCGTCGGGTCGCCCTCGTCGTGGCCCTGCTCGTCGTCGGCGTGGTCGCTCAGACCAGCGTGCTGGCGCCGCTGGTCCCGACCGCGGTGGTTCCCGACGTCGTGCTCGTCCTCGTGGTGGCGGTGGGCTTGTGCGGGGGGACCACCGAAGGCGCGTGGGCCGGGTTCACCGGCGGCCTGCTGCTCGACGCCGCGCCGCCCTCCGACCACGTCCTCGGTCAGTGGGCGCTATCGCTCACGGTGGTCGGCTACCTCGCCGGGACCGTCGACCGGGGGAGCCGGCCGTCGTGGTTGAGCGACAGCCTCACCGTGGCTGCGGCCGCCTTCGTCGGCACCTCGATCTTCGCGCTGAGCAGCCTCGCCCTCGGTGAGCCCGGGGCGCACCTCGCGATGGTGCTCCCGGTCGTCGCGCTCGCCGTCGTCTACGACGTGGTGCTGGGCCTGGCGCTGGTGCCCGGCGTCCGTGCTCTGCTCGGCAGGGTCGAGCCTGCCCCACAGGTCAGGTGGTGACGGTGCGGCGGGGGCGGGCACGGATCGTCGTGGTGCAGGTGCTCGTGGTCGCGCTGTTCGCGACGTTGTGCGCCCGCCTCTGGTACGTCCAGGTCGTCGGCGGCGACGAATACCAAGCGCGTGCCGCGAACAACGCCAACCGCCAGGTCCTCGTGCAGCCTCAGCGCGGCCTCGTCGTCGACGCGATGGGGCGCCCGCTGGCTGCCAACGAGGTCACCTGGGTCGTCACGGTCGACCGCTCGCGGCTGACGCGGCTCGAGTCCGAGGAGCAGAGCGACGTGCTGGGACGGCTCGCCCGGCTGGTCGACCTCGACTACGACGTGCTCCTCGACCGGATCAAGCTGTGTGGCGAGCAGGGGGCGCCGGAGCCCCCGGCCTGCTGGAACGGCTCGCCGTACGAGCCGGTCCCGGTCGCGCAGGACGTCCCCCGGGACGTGGCGCTGTCGCTGTCGGAGCGGGCCGAGGAGTTCCCCGCGGTCGCCGCCGAGCAGCGCTCGGTGCGGGCGTACCCGCGCCCCGAGGGGGTCAACGCCGCGCAGCTGCTCGGCTACGTCACGCCGATCACCGCTGACGAGTACGACGCGGCGCGCGAGCGCGACGACGAGAGCCTCAACGCGGCCTCCGTGGTCGGACGGGCCGGGGTCGAGCGCAGCTACGACGCCGACCTGCGTGGAGTCCCGGGGACGACCGGCAAGTCGGTGGACTCGCGAGGTCGGGTCATCGCGGAGGGTACGGCGGTGGACCCGCAGGCGGGCAGGACCCTGGTCACGAGCATCGACTCCCGGGTCCAGGCGCTCGCCGAGGGGCAGCTGAAGAAGGCGATCGAGAAGGCCCGCACGACCCACGACGACGTCACCGGACGCAGCTACGAGGCGACCGCCGGGGCCGCCGTCGTCCTGGACCCCGACGACGGGCGAGTGATCGCGGCGGCGAGCTACCCGTCGTACGACCCGCAGGTCTGGGTCGACGGCATCACCAACCGGCAGCTCGAGTCGCTCTACGCCGAGGACTCCGGGACCCCGCTGCTGTCTCGCGTGACGCAGGCGCAGCTCGCGCCGGGGTCGACGTGGAAGCCCTTCGTCGCCGCGGGAGCGCTCGAGGACCGGTGGGACACCGGATCGCGCCTCGACTGCTCCTCCGGGCTCCAGGTGGGCAACCGGTGGTTCAAGAACTACGAGTCGGCCTCGTACGGGCCGATCGGCTTCGACCGGGCGCTCGCGGCGTCCTGCGACACGTTCTTCTACCGGATCGCATACGCCGCATGGACGGACCAGGGCGGCACCGACGCCAAGACCGGCGTCCACGACCCGCTGGTCGAGATGGCACGCGCGTTCGGGTTCTCCGAGCGCACCGGCATCGACATCCCCGGCGAGGCCGGCGGGCGCCTCGGCGACCGGCAGTGGCGCCAGGACTACTGGAAGGCCAACAAGGACCGCTACTGCGCGATCGCCCGCAAGCCCGAGAAGGTGAAGAGCGCCTACCTGCGCCTGTTCGCGCGCGAGTTCTGCGCCGACGGCTACGTCTACCGAGCGGGAGACGCGGTCAACTTCTCGATCGGTCAGGGCGAGACCCTGGTGACGCCGCTGCAGCTCGCTGTCGGCTACGCCGCGCTCGCCAACGGAGGCACGCTCTACGAGCCCCGGGTGGCGAAGGCGGTGCTGGACGCCGACGGCTCGGTGGTGCGCGAGATCGCTCCGGAGCGTGCCGGACGCGTGCCGGTCAGCAAGAAGCACCTGCGCTACATCGACGGCGCGCTCCTCGACACCGCCAAGACGGGCACGATGGCCTGGAAGATGGGCGGCTTCCCGCTCGACCAGGTGAAGGTCCGTTCCAAGACCGGGACCGCCGAGGTCACAGGGCGTCAGACGACCGGGTGGGTCGCCTCGTACGACGAGAACTACGTCGTCGTGATGATGATGGAGCAGGCGGGCACCGGCTCAGGGTCGTCCGGCGACGCGGTGCGGGCGATCTGGGAGGGCCTGTACGGCATCGAGGGCGGCAAGGTCCGGCGGGACCGGGCACTCATGCCGAGAGCCAGACCGCCGGTCTCGCTCCCTCGGGTCGCCGACGACGGCAGGATCCTGCCGCCGGTCACGAAGCGCACGAAGGCCGATGCCGACGAGGAGGACGACCGGTGAGCGGCCGGGGGACCGTACGCCCGGCGCTGCGGCCTGGCGCCTCGGTGCGGACCTCGTGGGGCGACGTCGACCTGCCTCTGGTCGCGTCGGCCCTCGCGCTCTCGGTCGTCGGGACTCTGCTGGTCTGGTCGGCGACCGCGTCGCGCGACGACCTCACCGGTGGCGATCCCACCGCGTACCTGGTCAAGCAGGCGACCAACGTCGTGATCGCCGTCGGGCTCGGCGTGGTCATGGCGTCGACCGACCGGAGGTGGATCCGGTTGTGGGCGCCGGTCGTCTACGGCGCCGCGGTCCTGGGGCTGGTGCTGGTCTTCGTGCCCGGTGTCGGCGCCGTGGTCAACGGGTCACGCTCGTGGCTGCAGGTGGGCGGGCTCTCGCTCCAGCCGGCCGAGCTCGCGAAGCTCGGCGTGGTGCTCGTGATGGCCCTGCTCTTCGCCGAGCGGACCGAGGGCAGGATGCGCCGGGTCGTCCGTTCGTCCGACGTCCTGCTGGCCCTGGCCTGCGCTGCCGTGCCGACTGCCTTGATCCTCGCCCAGCCCGACCTCGGGACGCTGATGGTGATGGCCGCGATCGTCCTGGGTGTGCTCGCCGTCGCGGGTGTCCGTCTCCTGTGGCTCGGCGGACTCGTGACGGTCGGGCTGGCGGTGGTCCTCGGAGCGATCGCCGTGGGGGTCATCGAGGAGTACCAGGTCTTGCGCTTCGAGGCCTTCACCGACCCTGAGCTCGATCCGCGCGGGGCCGGCTACAACACGGTGCAGGCACGGATCGCGATCGGCAACGGTGGTCTGCTCGGTCAAGGACTCTTCCACGGCACCCAGACGCAGGCCGGCTTCGTCCCCGAGCAGCACACCGACTTCGTCTTCACGGTGGCGGGGGAGGAGCTCGGTCTCCTCGGCGCCGGGCTCGTCGTGCTGCTCCTGGGGGTCCTGGTGTGGCGGTGCCTGCGGATCGCCGCACGGGCCGACGACCTCTTCGACCGGCTGGCAGCGGCAGGGATCGGGTGCTGGTTCGGCTTCCAGGCGTTCCAGAACATCGGGATGTCGCTGGGCATCATGCCGATCACCGGCGTGCCGCTGCCGTTCGTGTCGTACGGCGGCACGGCGTTGTTCGCCTCGGCGATGGCCGTGGGCCTGCTGGTCGCGATCGGCCGTCGCAGTGCGCCTCCGGCCGTGGTCGTCCGGTCCCGGGCCATCCGCTCCCGCTGACCCGCGGCCGCCACACGGTGACCCGCGGCCGCCACACGGTGACCCGCGGCCGCCAGACGGTGACCCGCGAGGGATTCGGTGGGCGGGACATCCCTCGTTACCCTGGTGGCATGCCCGTCAACCACCTCGACGACTCCGTCGCGTCGGTCTTCGACCGGCTCGAGCCGATCCTTCCCACGATCAGCAAGCCGATCCAGTACGTCGGCGGGGAGCTCAACTCCGTCAACAAGGACTGGAGCGCCGTCGACGTCCGGTGGGCCCTGATGTATCCCGACGCCTACGAGGTCGGTCTCCCCAACCAGGGCGTCCAGATCCTGTACGAGGTCCTCAACGAGCGCGACTGGCTCCTCGCCGAGCGCACGTACGCGGTCTTTCCCGACATGGAAGCCGCGATGCGCGAGCACGGGATCCCTCAGTTCACGGTGGACAGCCACCGCCCGGTCAGGGCGTTCGACCTGCTGGGTGTCTCGTTCTCCACCGAGCTCGGATACACCAACCTCCTGACGGCTCTGGACCTCGCGGGCATCCCGCTGCGCGCGGCCGACCGCACCGACGCCGACCCGATCGTCCTCGCCGGTGGGCACGCCGCCTTCAACCCCGAGCCGATCGCGGACTTCGTCGACGCGGCGGTGCTCGGTGACGGCGAGGAGATCGTCCTCAAGATCAGCGAGGTCGTGCGGGAGTGGAAGGCCGAGGGCTGTCCCGGTGGTCGCGAGGAGCTGCTGATGCGCCTCGCGAGCTCCGGCAGCGTCTACGTTCCCATGTTCTACGACGTCGACTACCTCCCCGACGGTCGCATCCAGCGGGTGGCCCCCAACCGTCCCGGGGTCCCGTGGCGCGTCACGAAGCACACGCTGATGGACCTCGACCAGTGGCCGTACCCGAAGAACCCGCTGGTCCCGCTCGCCGAGACCGTCCACGAGCGCTACTCGGTGGAGATCTTCCGCGGCTGCACCCGCGGCTGCCGCTTCTGCCAGGCCGGCATGATCACCCGCCCGGTGCGCGAGCGCAGCCTGCAGACCATCGGAGAGATGGTCGACAACGGGCTCAAGAAGTCCGGTTTCGAGGAGGTCGGCCTCCTCTCGCTGAGCAGCGCCGACCACACCGAGATCGGAGAGGTCGCCAAGCAGCTCGGCGACCGTTATGAGGGGTCCAACACCTCGCTGTCGCTGCCGAGCACCCGCGTCGACGCGTTCAACATCACGCTCGCCAACGAGTTCAGCCGCAACGGGCGCCGGTCCGGCCTCACGTTCGCTCCCGAGGGCGGGTCGGAGCGCCTGCGCAAGGTGATCAACAAGATGGTCACCGAGGAGGACCTGATCCGGACGGTCTCCGCGGCGTACTCGCACGGCTGGCGCCAGGTCAAGCTCTACTTCATGTGTGGCCTCCCCACCGAGACCGACGAGGACGTCATGCAGATCGGTGAGCTCGCCAAGAAGGTCATCGAGACCGGCCGTGAGGTGTCCGGCCGCAAGGACATCCGCTGCACGGTGTCGATCGGCGGCTTCGTCCCGAAGCCGCACACCCCGTTCCAGTGGGCCGCCCAGCTCGACCACGAGACCACCGACGAGCGACTCCGCAAGCTGCGCTCCTCGGTGCAGTCCGACAAGCGCTTCGGCCGGGCGATCGGCTTCCGCTACCACGACGGCAAGCCGGGCACGATCGAGGGCCTCCTCTCGCGGGGTGACCGACGGGTCGGCCGCATCATCGAGGCGGTCTGGCGTGACGGCGGCCGATTCGACGGCTGGAGCGAGCACTTCTCGTACGAGCGCTGGGAGCGTTGCGCGGACGAGGCGCTGGCCGACGAGCCGGTCGACCTCGACTGGTACACCACGCGGGAGCGCGAGTACGCCGAGGTGCTCCCCTGGGACCACCTGGACTCCGGGCTCGACCGTGACTGGCTCTGGGAGGACTGGCAGGACGCCATCGACCCCGACGGGGCTCGCGAGGTCGAGGACTGCCGCTGGACCCCCTGCTTCGACTGCGGCGTCTGCCCGCAGATGGACCTCGACATCCAGATCGGCCCCACCGGCAAGACGCTGCTCCCGCTCAGCGTCCTCTGATGCGGGTACGCCGCGCCGGGGCGGCCGACGTGCGGGCCCTCTCCGGTCTCCGGGCGCGGTGGACCGAGGAGCGGGACGGTCCGACCGACGACCCGTCGTTCCTCGACCGCTTCGACGCGTGGTTCGCCCGCGAGTCGGCGCAGCGGGTGGTCTGGCTGGCCGAGACCGGCGAGGGCTCGCCGGTCGGCATGCTCAACGTGATGATCTTCGAGCGGATGCCGCGGCCGGGCCGGGCCACGGGCAGCTGGGGCTACGTCGCCAACGTCTACGTGGTGCCCGCGCACCGGGGCGCGGGTGTCGGAGGGCGGCTGATGGGGGCACTGACCTCGTACGCGGACGAGACCGGCCTGGTCCGTCTCGTCCTGAGCCCGACCGCACGGTCGGTCTCGCTCTACGCACGCGCGGGGTTCAGCGGCGACCACGACCTCATGCTGCGGCCCCAGGAAGGACTCAGCGAGCGTGGAGCTGGTCCTCGACCATGACGGGCCGGGCGACGTAGGTCCCGACGACCCCGATCAGCAGCGCGAGCGCGACGAGCATCGCGACCGGGGCGCCCCACCCACCCGTCGAGTCGTGGAGGAGTCCCGTCCCGAACGGGCCGAGCGCCGCGATGAGGTAGCCGAGTCCCTGCACGAACCCCGAGAGCGCGACCGTGCCCTCGTGCGTGCGGGACCGCTTGGCGATCATCGTCAGGACCCAGGGGAAGGCGGCGCCTCCGATGCCCAGCAGGACCGCCCAGGCCCACGGCGCCGCGGTCGGCCACCAGAGGACGCCGAGCCAGCCGGCCGCCGTGACCACGGCGAACGACCAGGGCAACCACGCGCGGTCGCGTGACCAGCCGATGACCGCCGGCAGCAGGAGCGCGGCCGGGATCCCGATCCCGGTGACGATCGCCAGCATGCTGCCCGCATAGGCGTCGCTGAGCCCGGCATCCTCCAGGATCGCGGGGAACCAGCCGAACTGGGCGTACGCCTGCGCGGCCTGTGCCCCGAAGCAGACCGCCATCATCCAGGCCAGCGGAGCGCGGACCAGCTCCCCGATCGTGATCGGGGTCGCCGCGTCGGTGGAACGGACGTCGTGGCGGAGCAGCCGGAGCCAGGGGACGAGCGTGACGGCCGCGAGCAGGGCCCACGTGAACAGGCCCCACCGCCAGTCACCCGTCGCCTCCGCGATGGGAACGGTGAGGGCGGCCGACAGCGTCGCCCCTCCGACGATGGCGGCGCCGGCGATCGACGACACCAGGGCGATCCGGTCGGGAAAGTGGACCTTCACCAACGGCGGAAGGATCACGTTGCCGATCGCGCAGCCCGCGAGTGCCACAGCCGAGGCGATGAGGAAGAGCCCGCCGCTCTCGGCGAACGTCCGTGCCGCGAGTCCGACCGCGACGACCGCGGTCGACGCGATAGCGGTGGTGTGCAGGCCGATCGCGCGCACGATCGTGTTCGCGAGCGAGCCGACCAGGGCGAAGCAGATCACCGGGAGCGTGGTGAGCGCGCCGGCGGCGGTCGCCGACATGTCGAGGTCACCGCGGATGTCGTTGAGGACCACGCCGACGCTGCCCACCGACGCCCTCAGGTTCAGCGCGAGCAGGATGATGCACGCGAGGACGAAGGCTCGGTTGCCACGAGACTCGAGAGTGGGGGACGTCACCGGACAAATCTGTCACGGGACGCGCGGGAGCCGGCGGAGGGGCGCCCTTGGGTACCCTCGCACGGTGACCAGCCCTGACCGCGTCCCCGCCAACCCGGAGGCGCCGAACCCGCAGCTCCCGAGCGTCCAGAAGCTACGGATCCGCTATGCGAAGCGAGGTCGGCTGCGCTTCACGAGCCACCGGGACTTCGGACGTGCCTTCGAGCGCGCGGTGCGTCGCGCCGGTGTCCCCATCGCCCACTCCTCCGGCTTCTCCCCTCACCCCAAGATCTCGTACGCCGGCGCCTCGCCGACCGGTGCCGCCAGCGAGGCCGAGTACCTCGAGATCGGCGTGGTGCGCCACGTGGACCCGGACGAGCTCGCGAGGGCGCTGGACACCGCGCTCCCGCCGGGCCTGGACATCCTCGAGGTCGTCGCCGTACGCGAGGGGAGCGGCAGTCTGGCCGATCGGCTGGAGGCCAGTGCATGGACGCTGGTGCTGCCGACCGTGTCGCCCGAGACGGCCGCCTCGGCGGTCGATGCCTTCCTCGCGGCCCCTGAGGTTCTGGTGGACCGGATGACCAAGAAGGGCCTGCGGACGTTCGACAGCCGCGCCGCCGTGGTGCGCCTGGAGAGCCGGAGGTCCCCTGACACTCAGGGCACGTGTGCGATACTGGACGTGGTCGTGCGTCACGGAACCCCGTCCGTACGACCCGACGATGTTCTCGCCGGGCTCCGCGCCATCGCGGGTCTCGTGCCCTCGGAGGTCCCTGTGGCCACCCGGACGGCACAAGGTCCACTCGATGCGCAGTCCGGCACGGTCGGCGATCCACTCGCGCCCGACCGCGACGCGTCGTAGGCGCACGATGCCTGCGGCGACGACCGCGGCGGCGAGGGGAGAGCCCGTGACAGGCCGACCTAAGTGGGGAGCGTCGCCGTAGCCCGGGTAGCCGGGCCGACCGCAGGCTTGCGTCCGCAGTGCGACCCCGTTGCACGCGGCGACGACATCGCCTCGCGTGCAGCTTCGGCGGCCGCGGGGCCGGAGGAGCACACATGCTCGACGAGCAGAACCCGCCGAACTCGACCTCGGAAGACGTCGACACCCCACAGGCCCCCGGTGATCAGCCGGTCGCTGCCGTGACCCGCCGGCGTCGCACCGCTTCCCGACCGGCTGGCCCCCCGACCGCCGCCGTGTTCTCGGAGCCCGGGGCACCTGCGAAGCCCGCGCGTTCGAGCCGGTCACGCAAGGCTCCCGCGAGCGCCGGCGCCGCGCAGAGCGTGTCCGAGGAGAAGCCCGAGACCTCGGTCGAGACGGCCGCTCCCGAGGCCGCCGAGCCGCCCAAGGTCACCCGTACGACCCGGACCCGCAAGAAGGCCGCCTCGCGGTCGGCAGGTCCCGCAGATCCTGCGCCCGTCGCCGCTGACGTGCCGTCCGGCGACACGCCCGCCGTCGAGCCGGCCGACGAGCTCCCTATCAACGACGACCCCGTCGCGCCCGCCGAAGCCGCTCCGGCTGTGGTCGAGCGCGTCGACGAGGTCGACGAGGAGGACGAGCAGGAGGTTCGACCGGCAACCTCGGCTCGCGCGCCCTTCGTCGCACCGCTCTTCCAGGCGCCCGAGCCCAAGGCCGCGCCGCGCCGCCGCCGCCGTGCAGCCGACGTGGCCGACGAGACGGAGGACCGCGAGGAGGACGGCCGCGGGTACGGCTCGGACGACCGCCGTGGACGCAGCCGTGACGACGCGGACCTGCCGGAGCGCGACCACGAGGACTCCGACTCCGACTCCGACGAGGGCCAGGACGAGAGCGACGGCAGCACGCCCGGCCGTCGCCGTCGCCGCCGCGGTGGCCGTCGTCGACGTCGCTCGGGCAACGGTGACGACGTCGAGAACCTCGACCTCGACGCCGAGTCCGACTCCGGCGAGGTCGCAGAAGGCGCGACGACGGCAGCCGATGAGACCCCTGACGAGTCCGAGGACGACGACACGTCCGACGACGAGTCCTCGAGCACCGGTGAGGACGACAGCGGCACCTCGAGCCGTCGTCGTCGTCGCCGCCGTCGTCGCGGCGAGGACAGCGACGCGGCCGCGGACGACCCCGAGAACACCGTCGTCCGTGTGCGCGAGCGCCGCAGCGCCGAGGACGAGATCACGAGCGTCTCGGGCTCGACCCGGCTGGAGGCCAAGAAGCAGCGCCGCCGCGAGGGTCGTGAGGCGGGTCGTCGCCGCACGCCGATCGTCTCCGAGGCCGAGTTCCTCGCCAGGCGCGAGTCGGTCAAGCGCGAGATGGTCATCCGCCAGCGCGAGGACCTCACGCAGATCGCCGTTCTCGAGGACGACGTCCTCGTCGAGCACTACGTGGCGCGCGAGTCGCAGACCTCGCTCATCGGCAACGTCTACCTCGGGCGGGTCCAGAACGTCCTGCCCTCGATGGAGGCGGCGTTCGTCGACATCGGCAAGGGCCGCAACGCGGTGCTCTACGCCGGCGAGGTCGACTGGAGCAAGCTCGGTGACGGCAAGCCGCGCAAGATCGAGGAGGCGCTCAAGTCCGGCCAGTCGGTCCTCGTCCAGGTGTCGAAGGATCCGGTCGGGCACAAGGGCGCGCGGCTCACGAGCCAGATCAGCCTGCCCGGTCGCTTCCTGGTCTACGTGCCCGGCGGCCAGACCAGCGGGATCTCCCGCAAGCTGCCCGACACCGAGCGCAACCGGCTCAAGTCGTTGCTCAAGGGCATCCTCCCCGAGGACGCGGGCGTGATCATCCGGACCGCCGCCGAGGGCGCGACCGAGGACCAGCTCACCCGCGACGTCGAGGCGCTCGACGCCCGCTGGAAGGACATCGAGAAGAAGGCCGCCTCCGCATCGGCCCCGCAGCTGCTGTACGGCGAGCCGGACCTCACCATCAAGGTCGTCCGTGACCTCTTCAACGAGGACTTCGCGCGCCTCGTCGTCGAGGGGACCGACGCCACCGAGATCATCGACGGCTACGTCAGCCACGTCGCCCCCGATCTCAAGGACCGGGTGGAGGCGTGGAGCGGATCCGAGTCCGGTGACGTCTTCTCCGCCTACCGGATCGACGAGCAGATCGCCAAGGCACTAGACCGGAAGGTCTGGCTGCCGTCCGGCGGCTCGCTGGTGATCGATCGTACCGAGGCGATGACCGTCGTCGACGTCAACACCGGGAAGTTCACCGGATCGGGCGGCAACCTCGAGGAGACGGTCACCAAGAACAACCTCGAGGCCGCCGAGGAGATCGTCCGTCAGCTCCGGCTGCGCGACATCGGCGGCATCATCGTGGTCGACTTCATCGACATGGTGCTGGAGAGCAACCGCGACCTCGTGCTCCGCCGTCTGGTCGAGTGCCTCGGCCGCGACCGGACCCGGCACCAGGTGGCGGAGGTGACCTCCCTCGGGCTGGTCCAGATGACCCGCAAGCGGATCGGGACGGGCCTCCTCGAGGCGTTCAGCGAGCCGTGCGAGCACTGCCACGGCCGCGGCCTGATGATCCACGACCACCCCGTCGAGTCCAAGCGTGGCTCGGAGGAGAGCCGGCGCGGTCGCAGCGGCCGAGGTCGTGGGCGCAGCGACGAGGGAGACAAGCCCGCCAAGGGCGCCGACTCCAAGGCGAAGAAGGAGCCGAAGCCCGCGGACGACGCGCAGCCCGAGGCGCCGGAGCCGACGTCTCACGACACGGCAGACGCCGCGACGCAGGAGACCCCGGAGGCGACCACCCCGCGCAAGCGTCGCCGTCGCCGCAGCGGCTCGGAGGAGTCGAGCGACGGCCCGTCGGCCGAGGCCGGTGTTGAGGCCCCCGGTACGCTCGACGGAGGAGCCCCGGACCCCGCTTTGACCGGTGACAGGGAGACTCCGTAGACTAGATGAGCGGCGCGCCTGTGAGCGTGTCGGTCTGTGTGCCCGCACGAGCGCCTCGCGCCTGGTGACGGCACCACCCCAGAGTTTCAAGACAGCCAAGCTCCGACAGCGGAGCAGCAACGAGTGAGGATGTGAGTCGGCGGTGTACGCGATCGTGCGCAGTGGCGGCCAGCAGCAGAAGGTCGCGGTCGGCGACATCATCGAGATCGACAAGATCAAGACCACGGTCGGCGAGTCGGTCGAGCTCCCCGCCGTGCTCCTCGTCGACGGTGACGCGGTGACGTCGGACGCCGACTCCCTCGGCAAGGTCTCGGTCACGGCTGAGGTCCTCGGCGCCACCAAGGGCCCGAAGATCATCATCCAGAAGTACAAGAACAAGACCGGTTACAAGAAGCGCCAGGGTCACCGTCAGCACTACACCCAGGTCAAGATCACCGGCATCTCGAAGTGACGCGAAAGTAGGCTCGAGCACATGGCACACAAGAAGGGCGCCGCTTCTACCAAGAACGGCCGTGACTCCAACTCCCAGCGCCTCGGTGTGAAGCGCTTCGGTGGCCAGCAGGTCGGCGCGGGCGAGATCATCGTCCGTCAGCGCGGCACGCACTTCCACCCGGGCACCAACGTCGGCCGTGGTGGCGACGACACGCTGTTCGCCCTCGCCGCGGGCGCGGTCGAGTTCGGCACGCGTCGCGGCCGCCGCGTCGTCAACATCGTCCCGGCGGAGTGACCTGAAGGACTTCCACGACGAGGGGCGGGTCCGCATCGCGCGGGCTCGCCCCTCGTCTCGTTCCAGCCCCGTCGACGGCGTCCGCGCCCGTCGTACGGGACCGCGCATCAGCGCAGGTTGAGCGCGGCGTACTGAGGAGGTGGCACGGATGGCAGTTCCGACTTTCGTCGACAAGGTGACCCTGCACGTCAAGGGTGGCGACGGCGGCAACGGCATCGCCTCGGTCCACCGCGAGAAGTTCAAGCCCCTCGGTGGGCCCGACGGCGGCAACGGCGGCCGTGGCGGTGACGTCATCCTGCGGGTCGACTCCGACGTGACCACGCTCGTCGACTTCTACCACGAGCCGCACCGTCGAGCCGGCAAGGGGCATCACGGCAGCGGTGGCAACCGCAGCGGATCCCAGGGCGAGGACATCGTGCTCGCCGTGCCCGACGGCACCGTGGTCCGCGGGGCCGACGGCGAGATCCTCGCCGACATGGTCGGGCCCGGCTCGGAGCTGGTGATCGCCGAGGGTGGTCGTGGAGGGCTGGGCAACGCCGCGCTCGCCTCCAGCAAGCGGAAGGCCCCCGGCTTCGCGCTGAAGGGCGAGCCGGGCGACGAGCGGACGATCTCTCTCGAGCTGAAGGTCGTGGCCGACATCGGTCTCGTGGGGTTCCCGAGCGCCGGCAAGTCGAGCCTGATCGCCGCGCTCTCGCGAGCTCGGCCCAAGATCGCCGACTACCCCTTCACCACCCTCGTCCCCAACCTCGGCGTCGTGGTCGCCGGCGACGTGACCTACACCGTCGCCGACGTCCCCGGCCTGATCGAGGGCGCGGCGGACGGGCGCGGCCTCGGTCACGACTTCCTGCGTCACGTCGAGCGTTGCGCTGCGCTGGTCCACGTCATCGACTGCGCGACGATCGAACCCGGGCGAGACCCCTTGAGCGACCTCGACGTCATCGAGAGCGAGCTTGCGGCGTACGGCGGCCTCGAGGACCGCCCCCGTCTGGTGGCACTCAACAAGGTCGACGTCCCCGACGCCAAGACCATCGCCGAGTTCGTCCGCGGCGAGCTCGAGGCGCGCGGTCTCGACGTCTACGAGATCTCGGCCGCCTCCCACGAGGGCCTCAAGGACCTCTCGTACGCGATGGCTGAGGTCGTCGCGTCCTCGCGCAAGAGCGTCACCGCGGCCCCAGCGACGCGCATCGTCCTCCGGCCGCGCTCGGCCGACGGCGAGGACGACTTCACGATCACGCACACCGCCGGTCAGTGGGTCGTCCGCGGCGAGAAGCCGGAGCGCTGGGTTCGCCAGACCGACTTCACCAACGACGAGGCCGTCGGGTTCCTCGCAGACCGGCTCAACCGTCTCGGCGTCGAGAACCGCCTGATCGCCATGGGCGCGGAGGCGGGCGACGACGTGGTGATCGGTGGCGTCGACGACGCGGTCGTGTTCGACTTCGACCCGCAGGTGAACGCCGGCGCTGAGCTGCTCGGCTCGCGACGTGGCGAGGATGACCGGCTGATCGAGAACCACCGGCGCACCAACAAGCAGCGCCGCGAGGACCTGACACGCAAGCGCGAGTACGAGCGTGCGGCCCGCAGGGATCGCGAGGCCGGGCGTGTGCCGCCCGAGACGCTCTGGTCCGAGGAACCGGCGCCGGACGGCGACGAGGACGTGTGAGGCCCTGAGGTGAGGATCGTCGTCAAGGTCGGCTCGTCGTCGCTCAGCTCACCGCGTGGCGGCCTCGACCTGGCGCGCCTGCACGGCCTCGTCGACGCCCTCGCCGCAGCGCGCGTACGCGGTGACGAGGTGGTGCTCGTCAGCTCCGGTGCCATCGCGACCGGGCTCTCGCCGCTGGCCCTGACGGCGCGCCCGCGTGACCTCGCGACGCAGCAGGCTGCCGCCAGCGTCGGACAGGGCCTGCTGGTGGCGCGGTACACCGAGCGGTTCGCGCGGCACGACCTCGTCGTCGGTCAGGTCCTTCTCACCATCGACGACGTCGTGCGCCGTACGAACTACCGCAACGCGTACCGGACCCTCGCTCGTCTGCTCGACCTCGGAGTCGTCCCGGTCGTCAACGAGAACGACACGGTCGCCACGAGCGAGATCCGCTTCGGTGACAACGACCGCCTCGCTGCGCTGGTGGCCCACCTCGTCCACGCCGACCGGCTCCTGCTGCTGTCGGACGTCGACGGACTCTACGACGGGAACCCGGCGGCCCCGGGTGCCAGGCTCGTCCGCCACGTCCACGGCGACGCCGACCTCGAAGGGCTCGACATCGCCAGGCCGAGCCCGTCGAAGGTCGGCACCGGTGGCATGGTCACCAAGGTCGAGGCCGCCCGGATCGCGACCGGCGCCGGGATCCCCGTGCTCCTCACGAGCGCTTCGGAGGTCAACGGAGCGCTCGAGGGACGCGACGTCGGCACCACGTTCCACCCCACGGGACGGCGCCGCCCCACCCGCCTCCTATGGCTGGCGCACGCGACGACCGGCAAGGGCCGCCTCGTCCTCGACGCAGGAGCGGTCCGCGCGCTCGTCGAGCGGGGTGCGTCCCTGCTCCCCGCAGGTGTCGTCGCCAGCGAGGGGACGTACGAGGCTGGGGACCCGGTCGACCTCGTGGACGAGTCGGGGAGTCTGGTCGCCCGTGGGCTGATCGGCTACGACAGCACCGAGCTGCCCAAGATGGTCGGTCGTTCGACCCACGACCTCGCAGCCGAGATGGGCGGGGAGTACGCGCGCGCGCTCGTCCACCGCGACGATCTCGTGCTCCTGGACTGAACCGGCCGCGGTCCGAGCGTGGTGCTCGACCCAATCGAGGAAACCCGGGGCTTGCGTTGCCGAGCCCCGGTTAAGGTGGCCGCGGACAGGCCGTCGGTGAGGAGGATCCGTGGTTGCGCAGGACAAGATGTGGCACGTCACCCTGACGGTGGCCGGCACGCCGTTCGCCGACGAAGCGGTGCGCTCGGCGATGCTGCGCCTGCGTGACGAGCACGCGTTCCTGCACTCCCTTCGCTACGACGTCGACCGCGCCGAGATCTGCTACTGGGAGCAGGCTCCCGACATGCTGGACGTCGCTGCGATGGCGATGCGCGTGTGGTCGGAGCACCGCGACTCGGCCGGACTGCCTCCCTGGGCGGTCGTGGGTCTCGAGATCCTCGAGCGGGACACACGTGACCGTCGCAGCCGCGCGGAGTCGCCTCCTGCGGTGGGCATGGTCGCTCCGGTCCCCGTCCATTTCTGAGTCACTATCCTGGTGACGTGAGCCACGACCTCGAGCACCACGTCCACGAGTCCGCCCGGCGGGCCCGCGCTGCCGCACTCGACCTGCGGGCGGTCCCGCGGGCCGGCAAGGACGCGGCTCTGCACGCGATGGCCGACGCGCTGGTCTCTCACGCCGCCGAGATCGTCGAGGCCAACGCGAGAGACATCACGATCGCCCGTGAGGCCGGGGTCGGTGACAACATCATCGACCGACTCCTCCTCGACACCGACCGCATCGCCGCGATGGCCGAGGGCATCCGCGACGTCGCCGCCCTGGCCGACCCGGTCGGTGAGGTGGTCCGCGGCTCGACCCTGGCCAACGGTCTGCAACTTCGCCAGGTCCGGGTGCCCATCGGGGTGATCGGGATGATCTACGAGGGCAGACCCAACGTCACCGCCGATGCCGCCGCGATCTGCCTGAAGGCGGGCAACGCCGTCCTGCTGCGAGGGTCGCGCTCCGCCGAGCACTCCAACGCCGCCATCGCGTCGGTGCTCCGTGACGCCGTCGCATCGGCGGGTCTGCCGGTCGACACCGTCCAGGCCATCGACCCGTCCGACCGGTCGAGCTCGACGGCGCTGCTGAAGGCGCGCGGCCTCGTCGACCTCGTGATCCCTCGCGGCGGCGCTGGGCTGATCGAGGCCGTCGTCCGCGACGCCCAGGTGCCGGTGATCGAGACGGGGACGGGCAACGTCCACGTGTACGTCGATGCCGACGCCGACCTCGACATGGCGCTCGCGATCGTCGTCAACGCCAAGACCCACCGGACCAGCGTCTGCAACGCGGCCGAGTCGTTGCTGGTGCACAAGGCGGTCGCCGACGACTTCCTGCCGCGGGTGGTGGCTGCGCTGCACGAGCGCGACGTCACGATCCACGGGGATGCCACGTTCGCCGCGGCCGACGCCGATGTCGTGGCGGTCACCGACGAGGACTACGCCACCGAATACCTCTCGCTCGACATCGCCGCGCGGGTGGTCGACTCGTTCGAGGACGCGGTCGCCCACATCCGTACCTTCTCGTCCGGCCACACCGAGGCGATCGTCACCCGCTCGCTGGCGACCGCCCAGCGGTTCACCGCGGCCGTCGACGCCGCGGCGATCATGGTCAACGCCTCGACCCGGTTCACCGACGGGGGAGAGCTGGGGATGGGGGCCGAGATCGGCATCTCGACGCAGAAGCTGCACGCCCGCGGACCGATGGGTCTGCCAGAGATGACCACGACGACGTTTGTCGTCACGGGTGACGGGCACGTCCGCTGACCGGGGTGGCCCGCGTGTGAGCCGGGGTGGGACGGTAGATTGACCCCATGTCGTTGACTGAATCAGTGTTGAACGGGTCCGTCCTCACCCAGGTGGTGGCGCAGGGCGCCGAGCACGAGGAAGCCCTCTCGCCGTTCGTCGTGGGTGGGGCGACCTTGGTCTTCTTCCTCCTCCTGATCATCGGTCTCTTCGCGTTCGGCAAGGGACGTCAGCACACCTGATGAGCCTGCCGCTCGAGGTCGGCCGCCGCCCCCGCGTCGGGGTGATGGGTGGAACGTTCGATCCCATCCACCACGGCCACCTCGTTGCGGCATCTGAGGTGCAGGCGTGGTTCGGCCTCGACGAGGTCGTGTTCGTCCCTACCGGTGAGCCGTGGCAGAAGGCCGACCGCAAGGTCTCGCCAGGTGAGGACCGCTACCTGATGACGGTCATCGCGACCGCCTCCAACCCTCGCTTCTGGGTGAGCCGCGTCGACATCGACCGCGCCGGCCCCACCTACACCGTCGACACCCTGCGGGACCTCCGCGCCCACTATGGCGGTGACGTGGAGCTGTTCTTCATCACCGGCGCCGACGCGCTGGCCCAGATCCTGACGTGGCACAACGCGGGGGAGATGTTCGAGTTCGCCCAGTTCGTCGGGTGTACGCGACCAGGGCACGCGATCGACCCCCACACGCTGGACGGACTCCCGAAGGACCGCGTCACGATCGTCGAGATCCCGGCCCTGGCCATCTCGTCCACCGACTGCCGCGAGCGGGTGTCGCGACACGAACCCGTCTGGTACCTCGTCCCTGACGGGGTCGTCCAGTACATCGCCAAGCATCGTCTCTACATCGACGCGGTCGCCGCGTCGAACCACCCAGAACGCCACCCGAAGGGGGCACCCCAGTGACCGCATCCGAGCGGGCGCTCGAGCTCACCCATGCCGCGGCGGCTGCCGCAGCGGACAAGCTCGCGCACGAGATCATCGCCTACGACGTCTCCGAGCAGCTCGTCATCACCGACGTCTTCGTCCTCGCCTCGGCCGGCAACGACCGCCAGGTGCGTGCGATCAGCGACGCGGTCCAGGAGAAGCTCCTCGAGCACGGCGCCAAGGTCGTACGCCGTGAGGGGGAGCGTGAGGGGCGCTGGGTGCTGCTCGACTACGCCGAGATCGTCGTTCACGTGCAGCACGACGAGGACCGGTCGTTCTACGCGCTGGAGCGGCTGTGGGGTGACTGCCCGGCCGTGGCGCTGCCCGAGATCGGCGAGGCTGCGGGGCGCGTCCCCTCGGCGCCCACGTCGCGCGAGTCCACCGAGCAGGACGAGGTCCCGCTGGCGGGCGAGCCACCGGTCGCGGACGCATGAGTCGCAGGATCATCGTCTGGCGCCATGGGCAGACGGACTGGAACGTCGCGGGACGCCTGCAGGGCCAGACCGACACCCCCCTCAATGCCGCCGGCCGAGCCCAGGCGGCGGAGATGGCGGCGCGGCTGGCCGTGCTCGGCCCCGTGCGCATCGTGAGCTCGGACCTCCAGCGGGCGTCGGCCACCGCGGCCGCGCTCGGCCGGATCGTCGACCTTCCGGTCGAGACCGACGAACGCCTGCGAGAGGTGGCCTTCGGAGAGCGCGAGGGGATGACGCGGCACGAGATCGCGCGCCGCTATCCCGAGGCGGAGGGTCGCTTCCGGCGTGGTGAGGAGATCGTTTCGCCCGGCGGGGAGACGCACGCCGAAGCCGCGGTCCGGTTCAGCCGGGCCCTGGAGGAGATCGTCCAGGCCATGGGCGAGGACGAGACGGTCGTCGTCGTCGCGCACGGTGCCGTCATCCGGGTGGGGATCTGTGCCTTCATCGGGCTGCCCGAGGAGCACTGGCGCTCGTTCGGCGGCTTCAGCAACGGCTGCTGGGCCGTCCTCCAGGAGGGCTTCGCCCGTTGGCAGGTCACCGAGTGGAACGCCGGCAACCTGCCCGTCCCGGAGATGAGCGATGACGCGGCGCACACCGACGACCGTGGGCCCTTGCGACAGGGGGACCCCGATTTCGGTCCGACCGGGGCGACCCGCTAAGATCGACCTCGGCTCGATGAGCGGGAGACCGCTCGAAGCACGGGGCATTGGCGCAGTTGGTAGCGCGCTTCCATGGCATGGAAGAGGTCAGGGGTTCGAATCCCCTATGCTCCACCACGTGTTCTGAAGTCCCGACCCTGTCCCGCGACGCTGGACAGGGTTTCTTCGTCTGACGGGCTTCTGGACGTCCCTGTCGTGAGCCCGTGGCACGATGGCGCGTGTGGACCGCGCGCCCGTGACGCCGATGGCCGTCACCTGGTGGGGGCACTCGACAGCGACGGTCGAGATCGGTGACACCCGCGTCCTCACCGACCCGGTGCTCCTCGACCGGGTGGTCCACCTGCGCCGCCGCTCGATGTCGCCGTCGGCGTCTGCGGCACGGGCCGATCTCGTGCTGGTCTCCCACCTCCACCTCGACCACTTCCACGTCCCCTCGTTGCGACGCCTTCCGCGGGGCACGCCCGTCGTGGTCCCCGAGGCCGGTGGAGGGCTGCTCGGAGGGCTGGGGCTCGACGTGTACGAGGCGGTTCCTGGCGACAGGCTCCGCGTGGCCGGTCTCGACGTCGAGGTGACCGACGCCGACCATCCCGCGTCGCGCCACCGCTGGTCCCGCCGAGCCTCGCAGCCGCTCGGGTTCCGGATCGTCGGTGACCGTACGTTCTGGTTCCCCGGTGACACAGGCCCGCACGCGGACGTGAGGCGGATCGCGCCGGTCGACCTCGCACTGGTGCCGATCGGCGGGTGGGGCCCCACGCTCGGTGAGGACCACCTGGATCCCGAGCAGGCGGCTGAGCTGGTGGCACGGGTGGGAGCTCGTTGGGCCGTACCGGTGCACTGGGGGACGTTCTGGCCGGTGGGTCTGGGGCGCGTCGCTCCCGCGGTTCGTCACCACCTGTTCGACACACCGGGCGAGCGCTTCGTCGACGCCACCGAGGGGTCGCCCACGCGGGCGGTCCTGCTCGCTCCCGGAGACCGTGTCGAGCTCGCCGTCTAGATCTCCGGTGATCCGGTCACTGAGCGCCCAGGTCGTGACGGACACGGCGACCGGCGGCCTCGTGCTCGGCGAGGAGCCAGTCCGCGGCGCCGGCGAGGCGAGGGTCAGGGTCGCCCTCGCCTTCCAGCGGGAGCGACGCGAGATAGGCGCGGTCGGTGTCGATCCTGCGCCGAAGCTCGACACCGTCCCCCGTCGACCCGTGCCCGGGCACCACGACTGCCACCGAGCGTGCGACCTCGTCGAAGACGTCGAGAGCCTCGGCATAGTCGTCCCAGGGGCGACCGGCCTCGAGATCGAGCAACGGAATCTCCACGTCGGAGAGCATGTCGCCGGCCACCAGGACGCCGACGTCGGTCACCATCAGCGCGGCATGGCCTGGCGCGTGCGCGCGGTGCTCGAGCACGCGGACGTGGCGGCCGGTCCAGGGGAGCACGATCGCGCCGGGTTCGAGGGCGACGACCCGCCCGAGTCCGGAGGTGTCGACCTCCTCGACAGCAGCACGCGCCTTGCGGGCGTTGTCGTCCACGACGGCGAGCGCCCTCGCCGCGCCGGCGTCGGTGGCCCACCGTGGCGCGTCCCCCAGGGACGGACGCCACAGGAGGTGGTCCCAGTGCGGGTGGGTGGAGAACGCTCCGGTGACGGTGAGGCCGCGTGACGCCAGTGCTGTCGCCAGCGCGTCGATCTCGTCGGCCGTGACACCCGGGTCCACCACCACGCACTCCCGTCCGTCGTGCCCGACGACCACGGTGGTGGTCGTGGCGCAGAACGGGTGGGTGATCACCAAGACGCCGTCGGCCACCTCGACGAGGCGCTCGCGCTCGTTCATCGGTCCTCCCGGGTCGCGAGAGCCGGCCGGATCTCGCGGGCGACGACACATCGAGGGCTGGGCTCGTTGCGGTGCATCGCGTAGACGGGTCGCTCTAGAGATGCGATGTCGTTCGACGCTCGGTGTTGTTCGGTCACTGTCCGCCAAACTTTGCCGTTGGTGTTCGAAAGTGGGTGAGACACCACGTGGCCAGTGTGATGACGGCGATGCCAGCAGCAGCGGTGGCGAGCAAGAGACCGTTCTCGATCGCTGAGGGGCCTCGTTCTTCCGGCGTGTCGACGTACTTCCACCCCTGTGCCCAAAGCCACATGTAGGCGAGCAGGGAAGCGGTTCCTACGACGGTGAGTGCCCCGTTTCCGACGCGCCATGCGTGCGGAGTCCGATCTGTCAGGGTCGTGATGATGCCCATCGCGAGCCAGAGTGGACTTCCGAAGGCGCCGACGACGCACGCAAGGTCGAGGACGAGGTCAACAGGCATATGCGCCACCCCGCGGGCACATGTACTGATCGCGCATCGTGTCCAGGTTCCTGTTGAGGCGCCGCGGCGCCACTCGCACAGAGCTCTCTCCAACCCTATGCGCCGGCCCCCTACGACGTGCTGGGGTCACGAAGAAACCCGGGTGGTCAAGAGCGCGTACTCGAAATGGGTCGAACGTGCCGAGGAAGGGTCGGCGACGATCGGGTAGGTAGCACCAACGTCCGCCCTTTAAGGCCGTACATCCTCACCGAAACGCCGTTTGACGACATACGGGTACCGGCTAGGTTGGTCCAGGTGCCGGCGGGGCCGGAGGCGTTGAACAAGCCTTTGACCGTGCCGAACCGGGTCGTGCGGAACACCCAGTAGATCCGATCCGCTCGGCGAAGAGGGCGGTCTCGAGGTCGAGGTCGAGGTCGGTGTTCGTGCAAGACCTTTCGTGAGAGCAGCCGGGGGACCGCGATGTCGCTGCCGCAGGGCGATGTGAGCGTCCCTCGTGGGGTGCCGTCGCGAGGATGGACCCTTGCCGCTGTCGCCTGCGGCACCTTCCTGATGCTCGTCGCCTTCACGATGCCGCTCGCGACGATCGTCCCCACGGCTGCCTCTCTGGACGCCGGAGTCGCCGGCCGGACCTGGGTCCTCAGCTCGATGAGCATCGGGTTGGCGTCCGCGCTGCTGACCAGCGGGGCGGTCGCTGACGACTTCGGCCGTCGCCGCACCTTCGTGGCAGGGCTGTTCCTGATGGCCCTCACGAGCGTCGTGTGCGTGGTCGCGCCCGACACAGTCACCTTCGTGCTCGCGCGCGTCCTGCAAGGTGTCGGTGGCGCCGCCGTCACCGCCTCGAGTCTCGGCATCATCGCCCATACCTTCCCCGCGGGACCTGAACGCGCGTCGGCCAGCGGCGTGTGGGGTGCCGCGCTGGGCGCGGGCATCGCCGTCGGACCGGTGGTCGCCGGGCTCTGTGACGCGTGGGTGTCATGGCGTCTCGCCTACGCGCTGCTGGCAGCAGCCTGCGTCGCGACGGCGGCGCTCGCGCTGGGCGTGGTGAGGGAGTCGCGCGCGGCCCGTCCGCGTCCGGTGGACCGGTGGGGCGGGTTGCTCCTCGCTGTCGGGCTCGGGAGCCTTCTCGCGGGTCTCGTCGAGAGCCGTCAGGATCTCGGTGATCCGTCGGCGCTCGCGCTGTTCGGTGGTGCCGTCCTCGCGCTGGTGGCTTTCGTCGCCGTCGAACGGCGAGGCCGGGCGCCGATGCTCGACCTGATGCTGCTGCGCCATCGTCGGTTCCTGGCCGTCACGGTCGCGGCGTTCGCCACGGGCATGGGGATCATCGCCCTGTTCTCGTTCATGGCGGTCTTCCTCGACACCGGCTTCGGCATCGACGCGCTCGGTGCCTCCCTGCTCCTGCTCTCGTGGTCGGCGACCAGCGTGGCGGCGTCCCTGCTCGCACGTCGGATCCCCGAGCACCGAGTCTCGGGCCGGGTCCAGCTGGCGATCGGTCTGGTCGGCGTCGCCGTCGGTCAGGCGGGGCTCGCGGCGGTCGGGCCGGACACGTCGTGGCCCCGCTTCGTCCCCGCTCTGCTCGTCGCAGGGGTCGCGAGTGGTGTCCTCAACGCCGCGCTGGGTCGCGAGGCTGTGGCGGCCGTGCCCGTGGGCCGCGAGGCGATGGGTGCAGGGGCCAACAACACCGCCCGCTACGTCGGCTCGGCGATCGGCGTGACCGTCGTCGCCGTCATCGTCGCGAGCCACGGCACGAGCCGACAGGACCTCTTCGACGGGT
This sequence comes from Mumia sp. zg.B17, assembly GCF_019550915.1. Classification (GTDB taxonomy): domain Bacteria; phylum Actinomycetota; class Actinomycetes; order Propionibacteriales; family Nocardioidaceae; genus Mumia. The sequence continues at coordinate 574,064 of NZ_JAHWCI010000006.1, read as the reverse complement.
GGAACGTCGCCGTCCTCCTCACCGCGGCCTTCTCGCTCGTCGGGGCGGCCGTCGTGCTGACGTGCCGCCCCGCCCGTGATGTTCGGTGAGGCCGTTCAGTCGAAGAGGTCGGACAGCCAGTTCTCCTTCTTTTTGCGCCTGGGGGACCGGTCGTCGTAGCGGCGGTCGTCGTAGCCGCGCTGCTGGTACTGCTGCTGCGGCGGCGCCTGCTGGTACGAGCCCGGAGACGGCGGTGACGGTGCGGCGGGGGCCGACTGGGAGCTGGCGCGGTCGATGATCTTGTCGAGCTCGCCACGGTCGAGCCACACCCCGCGGCACTCGGGGCAGTAGTCGATCTCGATCCCGCTGCGTTCGCTCATCACAAGGGTGGTTTCGTCGTTCGGGCATCTCATGGGCTCATCCTCGGGGGTCGGAGGAGCCTTGCCAAGCGTCGTCGCTGCTGCTGCGCGAGCCGAGGAAGGCGAGGAGTCGTGGATCGGTCGATGTGAGGCGGTCGACCTCTTCGCCGCCGTCGCACCGGCACAGTGTCACGGTCGCCGCCGACGAGCTGTGCGCGACCACGCGCCACGTCCCGCCCGCGCGCTCCCAGCGGGTCAGCACCTCGACAGGCTCCTCGGTCATGCGCCCATCATGCGCCGTTCTTCGTGGCGTGAGGGCCGCGCGCATGAGAGCGTACGACCATGGTGCTCCCGCGACGCCTTCGTCGGGTCAACCGCGTCGGGCTCAACCGGCTCGTCGTGCACGTTGCCCCGCGGCTGCCCGGACTGGGGATGGTCGTCCATCGCGGCCGCCGGTCCGGCCATGTCTACCGCACACCAGTGATGGTCTTCCGCCACGGTGAGCAGATCGTGGTCGCGCTGCCGTACGGTGACGACACCGACTGGGTCCGCAACGTGCTGGGACCCGGCAAGTCGGCGGTCGTGACGCGGGGACGTACGCTCCCGCTCGTCTCCCCGAGGATCGCGCGCGACCCGCAGCACCGCGCCGTGCCGGCGCTGGTCCGCCCGTTCCTTCGCGCGCTGGGCGCCGACAGCTTCCTGACGGCGGGGACCGTCCCTGCCGCCGGATGAGCGCCGATCAGCTCAAGTGCCGGCGAGCGCCTGCGTGCACGGCGTCCGACAGCAGCGCCAGAGGTCGCGACTCGAGCTGCGCCAGGTGCCAGAAGAGCCTGACGTCGATCCGCGTGCGCTCGCCGATCTCCCGCACCGCTCCCGTCTGCTCCAGCGCGGCGGACTGGAGGTCGGGAAGCATCCCCCATCCCAGCCCGAGGCGTATGGCGTCGCGGTAGGCCTCCGAACCGGGCACGTAGTGGTGCGGAGGATCGACGCGGCGGCGGGTGACCCGTCGGACGAACCGGTGCTGGAGATCGTCGAGGCGGTCGAACTGGACGACCGGCGCCGTCGCGAGGGCGGCAGCCGAGACGCCGTCGGCGAACCACCGTGCGACGAACCCCGGCGTGGCCATGGCCCGGTAACGCATCGTCCCGAGACTCGTCACGGTGCACCCGGGCACGCGTCCTGGGTCCGCGGCGACCGCGGCGAGGACGGTACCGTCGCGCAGCCGTCCGAGCGAGTGCTGCTCGTCCTCCCGGTGGACGTCGACGCACACCTGGTCGGCGACGACCGCGATCGAGGGGACGAACCAGGTGGCCAGCGAGTCGGCGTTGACGACGACGGGGATCGTGACCGGTCCTGGGTGTGCGACCGACGGCACGAGGTCGGCCAGGAGGAGGTCGACCTGGCGGGCGGCGCGCAGCACGGCGGAGCCCTGCTCGGTCACCGCGACGGGACGGGTACGGCGGACGAGCACGCGACCGGTCGCCGCCTCCAGCGCCTTGATGCGCTGGCTCACGGCGGAGGGGGTGACGTGGAGCGACGCGGCGGCCGCCTCGAAGCTGCCCTCGCCGACCACGGCCGCGAGCGTGCGGAGCTGGTCGAGGGCCAGGTCGGTCATGAAGCGCTCCTTCATCTGCTGAAGGAAGTTTAGCTGGATTGGATGGCGCGCCGCACCTACCGTCGAAGCATGGAGACAGGAGATGCGATGTCGGTCGTCGTGGCAGGGATGGTCACGGGTCTCTCGCTCATCGTGGCGATCGGCGCCCAGAACGTCTTCGTCCTCCGGCAAGGTCTGCGTCGCGAGCACGTCGGTGCTGTCGTCCTCGTCTGCGCCGCCTCGGACACCGTCCTGATCGCGGCGGGGGTCGCCGGCGTGGGATCGCTCGTCGTCCAGGCCCCAGCTCTGGTCGCGGTGGCACGTTGGGGCGGGGCTGCCTTCCTCACCGCGTACGGTGTGCTCGCGGCACGGCGCGCGTGGGTCGGCGGCCGGCTGGAGGTCGACGACCGTGGCGCCCCGGCGTCGCGCGGGGCCGTGGTCGCGACAGCCGCCGCGCTCACCTGGTTGAACCCGCACGTCTATCTCGACACCGTGCTGCTCCTGGGGTCGGTGGGGAGCTCGTACGGAGGTGACCGTTGGCTCTTCGCGATCGGCGCCGTAGCGGGAAGCTGGGCCTGGTTCCTGGGCCTCGGGTACGGCGCGCGGACCTTGCGTCCCGTCTTCTCCCGGCCGGGCGCCTGGCGCGTCCTGGACGCGGGGATCGCCGTGGTGATGCTCGCGATCGCCGTCTCGTTGGTCCGCCACGCCTGACGCGGCGTGCCGTGACGGACGTCTCGGAGATCGCCTCGTTGTTACGCTCGAACGAGCATCGACGACGGTTGAGAGGGGCACATGGCAGCGGGCGACACCGCGGAGGACCACGTCCCGACGGTCCAGGGTCCGGACCCTCGGGCGGACGGCGCTGCCCCGACGGTGCACCTCGCGACGGGCGCCACGCTTCCCCGCGACCCCACCTCGGCCGCTGTCGGGCCCTACCAGCTCCGGGTGCTCCTCGGGTCGGGTGGCTTCGGTGCCGTGTACGTCGGAAGTGCCGCGGGCGGTCCGCCCGTCGCCGTGAAGGTGCTGACGTTCCAGGGGTCGGGAGCGCGGGAGCGGTTCGCCCGAGAGGCGGCGCTGCTCGACCGGCTCGGCGGCAACGGGTTCCCCCGCTACATCGACGGAGACCTGCAGGCCGCGCGCCCGTGGTTCGCGATGGAGCTCCTCGAGGGCGTCACGGTGGGTGACGCCGTACGCCATGCCGGACCGCTCGCTGTCCCGACCGTCGTGGTGGCGGCGCTCGACGTCGGGCGTTCGCTCGGGCGGCTCCACGGTCTCGGCTACGTCCACCGTGACGTGAAGCCGGCCAACGCCGTCCTCGCCGGCAGACGAGCCACGCTGATCGACGTCGGCATCGCCAAGGGCGACCACACCCATGACCTCACCTCGACTGGCGAGATGGTGGGCTCGGTCGCGTGGGCGGCGCCCGAGCGGTTGACCGGGGACCGGGCCACCGCGGCCACGGACGTGTACGGTCTCGGCCTGCTCGTCGCGTTCGCGTCCTCCGGTCGCACCCCGTTCCCGCGAGGAGACGACGCGGCGACGCTGAGCGCCGTGGCCGAGGGCCGGATCGACCTGCGGGGCGTTCCTGACGCGCTGGCCCCTCTCGTGCGCTCGGCGACCGCGGTCTCACCGGGCGACCGTCCTCCGATGGAGGAGGTGGTCGCCGAGCTCGTACGGCTGGCCCCGGACGAGGAGCGGCCGGTCGCCAAGCCGACGGCCCCTCGGCCGCCCGAGCCCCGGCCGGTGGTCGCGCCTGTCGTGACACCGGCCGCGCCCCCTCCGCGGAGCGTGACCTCCCCGCCGCAGACGGTCGCCGTCCCCGCGCCAGCGGCCGCTTCGCTCCCTCCCGACGGTCTCCAGCGGCTGCTGGACAACGGCCGTCTCGCGGTCGAGCTCGAGGCCGCCCACGCCCGGGGGTACGACCGGGCGGCTGTGGAGGTGGTGTCGCGAGCCCAGCGGCACACGCACCGGCGCTCCGTCCGCGCGCTGGATCCCGCCCGTGTGAAGGCCACGATCTGGCGTCGCAACCGGTGGTGGGACGGCCAGTTCGCCCAGCGCCGCCGCTTCCCCGACACCGACGAGGGCTGGAAGCAGGAGCGGGCGCTGATCCGTCGCGGATGGTGGAGCGACAAGGGGGCCGGTCTGGTCGCTCTCGTCGGCATTCTCGCCGTCCTGGTGGGCTGCCTCTCCGGTGCCGACGCTGCCGTCCGGGCGCCGTTCGCCTGGATCGACCGCGTGTTGCCGGTCGTCGAGGTCGGTGGCCGGGCGATCGCCTGGGACCTCCTCGCACTCCTGCTGGTCGTCGTCGGGCTCCTCGTGCTCGCGGCTCGTTGGTCGGCAGAGGCCCGCCGCGACCGCGGCGTGGGGCCACCACAGATGCTCCGCCTGGCCCCGGGACTGATCACGACCGGTGTCACGGTCGTCGCGGTGGCCGCCCTGCTCGTGGTGACGGGCCTGGCGGGTTGACGAGACCTGGGCCACACCGGTGGAAAGGTCCTCACATCCGTGTTTGCCTGGGAGGGCCAGCACAAGCGATGACGTAGGAGGAAGCATGGGCAAGACGATGAGCCGCGGCGACAGCACCACGGTGGATGCCCCGTACCGCGCGTCGAAGCAGATGGCCGACCACCTCCAGCAGATCCACGTCGATCTGATCGACCTCCACATCCAGGGGAAGCAGGCGCACTGGAACGTGGTCGGCAAGAACTTCCGCGACCTCCATCTCCAGCTCGACGAGATCGTGGCGGCCGCACGTCAGTTCTCCGACGACGTCGCCGAGCGGATGAGGGCGATCTACGTGACGCCGGACGGTCGGGCAGCGACGGTGGCCAAGCAGAGCAGCCTGCCGGAGTTCCCGTCCGACGAGGTCGACACCGGCGAGACGGTCGACCTGATCACGAGCGCGCTCCACGCGGTCGCCGCGACAGCGCGGCGCATCCACGACGCCGTCGACGAGGAGGACCCGACGACGGCCGATCTCCTCCACGCCGTTCTCGAGCGCATCGAGCAGCTCGCGTGGATGGTGGAGGCCGAGAACCGGATCGCCAACCGCAGCATCCCGCGCCCGATCCACGAGTGACGGTCTGACGCGGCGACCGACGGACACGTCCGTCGGTCGCCGCGTCATGACGGCCGGTCTCGTTGGCAGGTGGCGGTGAAGCCCGCGAGCCGCGGACCCGAGACGAACGCGGTCACCACGTCGAAGCCCCCGCCGCGCAGCGAGGCGACGACCGCGTCGGCAACCCTGCGGGTGACCGAGCCCGAGGGCGTCTCGTAGAACAGCCAGAACGAGCCGCCAGGCCGCAGCAGCCGCCGCAGCGCGCGGCTGGGTTCCGCAGCGTCGCCGGTCCAGAAGAGGTTGACGTTCACGGCGAAGACGAGGTCGCGCGAGGCCTCGAGAAGGCTCGGGGCGACGTCCTCGACCGATCCGCGGACGACGTCCCAGCGGGCGTCGCCCGAGGTCGCCTCGCAGCGCCGCCGAGTGCGTTCCTCCGCAACCGGCGAGCGGTCCACGCCGAGATAGCTTCCGTCCGGACCCAGGCGTTCGAGCACGAGCTGCGCCGCCACCCCGCCGCCGCCGCCGACCTCGAGCACGTCGCTGTCGGGGTGCAGGGGGAGTGCAGCGACCGCGGTGGCGTGACGTACTGGGGCGGGCATGTCTCAGCGTACGGCGCCGGCCGGGCCACCGCCGTACGCGCCGTCGCCGTCGGCGGGCCATCCGTTCTGATGAGAGAGGATGGGGGCATGTCCTTCGAGATGACCGGGCTGCCCGAAGCCGACGACGTCCTCGACCAGCACCCCTTCGCCGTCGTGGTCGGGATGATGCTCGACCAGCAGTACGGGATGGAGCACGCCTTCCGCGGCGGCTGGAAGGTGCTGAGCCGGTTCGGCACTCTCGAGCCGGCCGCGATCGCCGCCGCCGACCCTGAGGCGTTCAAGGAGCTGTGCAGCGAGCCGCCGGCGATCCACCGGTTCCCCGGGTCGATGGCCGCGCGGCTGCAGGCGCTCGCGGCCCTGGTCGAGTCGAGGTACGGCGGCGACGTGACCCGCCTGTGGACCGAGCCGACCACGGGCAAGGAGCTGATCGCACGGGTCCAGGAGCTGCCGGGCTTCGGCCGGCAGAAGGCCCAGATCTTCGTCGCGCTGCTCGCCAAGCAGCTCGGCGTACGGCCGGAGGGCTGGGAGGGGGTGGCCGGGGACTACGCCCTGGAGGGCTACAGGTCGGTCGCCGACGTCGTCGACGCCGACTCGTTGCAGAAGGTCCGTGACTTCAAGAAGCAGAAGAAGCGGGCCGCCGCGGACAAGGAGTAGCCTGCGGGGGTTTGTCGACATGCTGTTGGTATCATGTCGACATGGTGTCGATTAACTGCCAGGACGGTCGGTCCTGATGTTCCTAGCCCTTCGCGAACTCGTCTTCGCCCGCGGTCGCTTCGCTCTGATGGGAGCCGTCGTCGCGCTCATCGCCATCCTGATGGTGCTCCTCAGCGGCCTCTCGGTCGGGCTCGCCAACGACGGTGTCTCCGGTCTCCAGCGGATGCCGGTGACCTCCCTCGCCTTCCAGGAGGACGTCTCCAAGGACTCCGCCTTCTCTCGCAGCGTGGTCGGCGAGAACGCGGTCGAGTCCTGGTCGAAGCAGGACGGCGTCGCCGAGGCCGAGCCGTTCGGCAACACGCTGGTCAACGCCCGCACCGACAAGGGTCTCGAGATCGACCTTGCGTTGTTCGGTGTCGAGGTCGGATCCTTCCTCGATCCCGACGTGGCAGAGGGCTCACCCATCGCCGGTGAGGGGGAGGTCGTCGTGAGCGGGACCGCCGCCGAGGAGGGGGTGAAGATCGGCGACACCGTCGTGCTGCAACCCTCAGGCACCGAGCTGAAGGTCGTCGGCGTGCTCGCCGACCAGCACACCTTCGGCCACGTCGACCTCGGCTACATCGCGCTCAAGACGTGGCAGGAGATCCGCGCGGGCGTCCGCGCCGGTGACGCCGTGCCCGACCGGGTCTACGACGAGTTCACCGCCGTCGCGGTCAAGGCCGAGGACAGCGCCGAGGTCGACCTGGCCGCAGGTGACGAGGCGGCAGGCACCACCTCGCTGACCCGCGAGGAGTCGTACGGCGGCTCTCCGGGCTACACCGCCGAGACCTCGACGCTCCAGCTGATCCAGGGCTTCCTCTATGCCATCTCCGCGCTCGTCGTCGGTGCCTTCTTCACCGTGCTGACGATCCAGCGGCGACAGGAGATCGCCGTGCTCCGCGCGCTCGGGGCGAGCACCGGCTACCTTCTGCGCGACAGCCTGATGCAGTCCATCGTCCTGCTCGTCGCCTCCGCCGGCATCGGCATCGGCATCGGCCTGGCCGCCGGCGCCGCTCTCGCGACGACGTCCATGCCGTTCGCCCTCGAGGCCGGTCCGGTCATCGGTGCCACGGTGCTGCTGCTCGTGCTGGGTCTCGCCGGCGCCGCGGTCGCCGTCGTGCGCCTCACCCGCATCGATCCCCTCACTGCCCTGGGAGGCAGCCGATGACCGCCGTCCTGTCCTTGTCCGACGTCACGCTCCTGCACGGAGACGGTGACGAGACGGTCCGAGCCCTGGACTCGGTCAGCATCGAGGTCGCCGAGGGCGAGCTCGTGGCCGTGGTCGGACCTTCGGGCTCCGGCAAGTCGAGCCTCCTCGCGGTGGCCGGCGCACTCACCACGCCGACCTCCGGCCAGGTCCGCCTCGGCGACGTCGACCTCACGACCGCGTCACCGCGTGAGCTCACGCGCGTACGTCGCCAGCGGATCGGTTTCGTCTTCCAGAGCGGCAACCTGGTCCCGGCGCTCACCAGCCTCGACCAGGTCCGACTGCCGTTGACGTTCGGCAAGGTCGCCGACGCCCGCGACCCGCGTGAGCTCCTGGCCGAGGTCGGCATGGAGCACAAGGCGCGGCGCCGTCCGCACGAGCTCTCCGGCGGGGAGCGGCAACGCGTCGGGATCGCCCGCGCGCTCGTCACCCGCCCCGAGGTCCTCCTCGTCGACGAGCCGACCGCGGCCCTCGACCGCCGTCGCAGCCAGGAGGTGGTGGGACTGCTGGCCCGGGAGGCGCACGAGCACGGGGTGGCGAGCATCATGGTCACCCACGACCACGACGTCCTCCACCACTGCGACCGTGTCCTCGAGATGGTCGACGGCCGACTCGGGCCCGTCGTCGCCGAGTCGGTCTGATGGGATCGTCGGAGGTTCCGACACTGCTGAAGGAGTGACATGCCACGGATCGCGGCGCCGACGGTGGCCGAGCACCACGCTCGCCAGCGCCAGGCACTCCTGGACGCGGCACACACCATCCTGGCCGAGACCGGCGAGGCGCCCTCGATGGGCGAGGTCGGTCGCCGGGCGGGCCTCGCACGAAGCAGCGTGTACCAGTACTTCGCGTCGGCTGACGAGCTGCTGGGCGCCCTCGTCGAGGAGCTGTTCCCCGACTGGGCCGGGAAGGTCCTGGGCAGGGTGGCGGAAGCCTCCACGCCGAGCGGCCGCGTATGGGCCTACATCGAGGCCAACATCGACCTCTTCGCCAGCTCGGAGCAGGCCGTCGCGCAGGCGCTGAGCCGGGTCGTGGAACCGCACGTCCTGGCCGGTCCGATGACGGAGTTCCACGCCCAGCTCCAGGTGCCGCTGCGCGAGGCGCTCAGCGAGTTCGGCGAGCCCGAGCCGGAGGCGGTCGCCGAGCACATCGACTCGCTCATCGTCCAGGCATCCCGCGGTCTCTCGTCGACCGACCCGGAGTCGCCGGTGCCGGCCAAGGATCGCGCGCTCGCTCGGCTCCGCCGGCTGCTCGGCGGCTACCTGCACCTGCCGGAGTCTCCCGGGTCCGAGGCCGAGCGGGGTTCCTCGGGCTGAGGGCGGACGCGACGGACCGCCCGTCGGTCCTCCCCACCCCCGAGTCGTGGGGGAGGGCCGGCGGGCGGTCTGGTCTCCTCAGGTCACGCCGGCGGCATGAGCACCGTGTCGATGAGGTACACGGTGGCGTTCGCGGTCTTGACGCCGCCACAGACCACCGCGGCACCCTCCGCACCGGCCGTCAGCGCGTCGGGCGAGCCGGCGACCTCCACCTCGGCGCCGTTCACGGTCTTGTGAGTGCCGACGACCTCGTCGGGGCTCAGCTGGCCGGGAACGACGTGGTACGTCAGCACCGACTCGAGGGTCTTGGCGCCGGCGGGCGTGCCCAGCGACGCGACGGTGTCCTTCGGCAGCTTCGCGAACGCATCGTCGACCGGCGCGAAGACCGTGAACTCACCACCGTTGAGCGTGTCCACGAGGTTCACCTCCGGGTTGAGCTGTCCGCTCACGGCCGCGGTGAGAGTCTTCAGGAGCGGGTTGTTGCTTGCCGCCGTCGCGACCGGGTCCTGGGACATGCCCTCGACCGACCCGGGGCCGTCCGGCACCTGCTCGGCGTATGCCGCGCAGCCGGGACCGACGAGCTCGGACGCGGCGTCGTCGGCAGTCGCCGACTCCGACGGCGAGGCCGAGGCGCTCGACGTCGAGTCGCTGGAGCTCGAGTCGGAGTCGGAGTCGTCACCGCCGCACGCGGTAGTGACGAGCGTGAGCGAGGCGAGCAGCGCCGCCGTCGCCATGAAGCGGGTCCTGCGTGTGGTGGTGCGCATCATCTTTTCCTTTTCCTTCGATGGTGTGATCACTCCACCGAGAACTGGACGCTGTGCCAGCCGGTGGAGCCGTCCGGACGCGGGTCAGCGCGGTCGGAGGTCTGGGTGTTGCCGTCGGCGTCGACGGCACGGACGGCGAGCGTGTGGTCGCCGGAGGTGGCGTCGGCCCATCGCCACGTCCACTGCCGCCAGGTGTCGATCCCGTCCTCAGGCGCCAGCCGCGCGGGCTCCCACGAGCCGTCGTCGACGCGGACCTCGACGGCACTGATCCCGACGTTCTGTGCCCACGCGACACCGCCGACGCGCACGTCGCCGGACTCGAAGGACTGGAATCCTCGGGGGACGTCGATGCGGGAGGCGAGCTTGATCGGCGCCTGCTCGGCCCAGTCGCGGGAGGTCCAGTACGCCGTGAAGTCGGAGAACCGCGTGACCTCGAGGTCGACGAGCCACTTCGTCGCGGAGACGTAACCGTAGAGTCCGGGGACGACCATCCGGGCGGGGAAGCCGTGCTCGAGCGGGAGGGGATCGCCGTTCATCGCGACGGCGACCATGGCGTCGCGGCCGTCGAGCACCGCCTCGAGCGGAGTGCCGATGACCATGCCGTCCGCGCTCGTCGACTTCAGCGCGTCGGCGCCGTCGCGCACGCCGGCACGCCGCAGCAGGCCTGCGAGGGGGACGCCGATCCACGTCGCGTTGCCCGCGTACTCTCCACCGACCTCGTTGGACACGCACGTCAAGGTGATGCGCCGTTCGATCAGCGGCTCGGCGATCAGGTCGGCGAAGGTCAGCTCGAGCTCCTCGTCGACGTCGCCGTGGATCCGCAGCCGCCATGTGTCGGCGGGGACGTCGGGGACCGTGAGCGCCGTGTCGACGCGGTAGAAGTCGTGGTTGTCCGTCAGGTACGGAGAGATGCCTCGCAGCGGGTCGACGCCTGCGGGCACCGGCACCGCGGCGTCGATCGGCCGGGGGATCGTCACGGTCGCCCGGGACGCAGCAGCGTCGGACGTCCCGAGGAGCCGCGTCACGCCCCCGCCGACCGTGGCGACCGCCGCCGTCCCGAGCGCTGCCACCAGGAACGCGCGCCGGTCGAACCCCGACGGGAGGTCGTCCTCGCGACGTAGGCCCAGCGGCGACGGGGTGCGCAAGGGGGCGAGCAGCACCACCAGCGCGGCGACGCCGACGGCGACCGTCGCCAGCGGTGCCAGCACCGCCACGTCCGGCGGAACCGACGTCGTGGTGTCCGCCAGGGTCGCGGCCACGGCGAGCACGCCTGTCACCACGACGAGCCCGACCGCGATCCTCGCGTGAGTCAGCCCGATCCAGCCGGCACCTGCCGCGATCAGCACCAGCACGACCGCGGTACCGGCCAGCAGGACGGCCTTGTCGTCCTCCCCGAACTGGCGCACGGCGAAGTCCTTCAGCCACCCCGGTGTCCGTGCGACGAAGGCGTTGCCGACGGCCACGACCGGCGAGGGACCACCGGTCAGGGTCGCGACCGCAGCACCCGCCGCCGTGCCGGCAAGGGCGGCGAGGACGCCCGACCCTGCTGCGAGCGCCTGGCGCGATGCTTGGTGGTGGACCATGCTCCTGCTTCGCGGCCGCCCGCGACAGGGATGGGCGCGACGGGCGAGAATGTGATCGGGCCACGGACCATCCACGTGGTGGGCGGTGACGAATCACCAGTGAGACCCCCCGAGCGCAGGAGTACGGATGCCAGATCCGGAGCACGATCGACGCGGGGACCCGCACGCGGTCCCTCCACCGGCGACCGACGACCTCGAGGCCCTGATGGCGCGTGTCGCGCGGGGGGACGAGGACGCTTTCGGTTCGGTCTACGACGCCCTGTCCGGGGCGGTCTTCGGTCTCGTACGCCGGGTCCTGCGCGACCCGGTCCGCTCGGAGGAGGTGACGCAGGAGGTGTTCTTGCAGGTGTGGCAGAAGGCGCCGAACTTCGACGCCGGCCGGGGCCGGGCGCGGTCGTGGGTGCTCACCCTGGCCCACCGGCGGGCCGTCGACGCCGTCCGCCACGACCAGGCGGCGGCCGACCGGGACGCGCGGTACGACTGGTCCGGTGGTCCGGCGTACGACCAGGTCGCCGACGAGGTGACCGTGCGGCTGGAGCACGAACAGGTTCGTCGCTGCCTCGGCACGTTGACAGACTTGCAGCGAGAGGCCGTGGGACTGGCCTACTATCAGGGCCACACCTACGCCCAGGTTGCGGTGATGCTGGAGGCGAATCCGGCGACGGTGAAGACACGACTGCGCGACGGCCTGATCCGGCTGCGCGACTGCCTGGGGGTGACGGCATGACCACGGACCCCCACAACCTCGCCGGTGCCTACGCCCTCGACGCCCTCGACACCGAGGAGCGCGAGGCGTACGAGGCTCACCTCAGCCGGTGCTCCGACTGCGCTGAGGAGGTCGGAGGGTTCCTCGTGACCGCCGCTCGGCTCGGTGCCGCCGAGGAGGTCGTGGCGCCTCCGCACCTGCGGCAGGGCGTCCTCGACGCGATCGCTCGGACGCCGCAGGAGCGTCCGGTGGTCGTGGAGCTCGGCGGACGCCGGCGCCGGCTGAAGGGCTGGCCCACCCGCGTGCTCGTCGCTGCGGCCGCGCTCGCCCTCGTGGTCGGTGCCGCGGTCTTCGGGGTGTCCCAGCGCGACCAGGCCGACCAGATCGAGGCGCAGCAGGCCGCGATCACCGAGGTCCTCTCGGCCCCCGACGCCGCGATGGTGTCGGCGCCGGTCGCGGGTGGCGGAACGGTGAGCGTGGTGCAGTCGGCCGATCTCGCGAAGGCCGTCATGGTCGTCGCCGACCTGCCGAAGCTCGCCGACGGGTACGACTACCAGATGTGGACCCAGAGCGACGGCACGATGCACAGCGCCGGCGTGCTGCCACGCGATGAGCAGGGTGGCAGAGGCGCGCACGTCATGGAGGACGTCTCGGGCGTCACCGCGGTCGCGATCAGCGTCGAGCCGGCCGGCGGCTCCAAGGAGCCGACGGCAGACCCGATCGTGCTGATCGACACGGCCTGACGGTCACTCGTCGCCGAGACCTGCACGCTCGGCCAGGCCGCGGACGTATGCCGCCTGGCCGAGGTGCTGGACGCTGTCGTCGAGCATGCTGACGATCCGGACCGCCGCCGTGACCGGCGGGTCCCACCGTCGGTCGACGACGCGCTCGAGCTCGGCCACGTCCACCGCTGCGAGGTAGTCGCGCACCCGCGCGGTGACGTCGTGGTGGTAGCCGGCGAGCTGTCCGCCGCTCGCGACGACCTGGGCCACCTCGTCGGCGGACTGGCCGTACCCGGTGGCCTCCTTCGTGAAGGGGAGGCGCAGCTCGTCGTACCATCCGCCGTCGGTCCAGACCGGGAGCGTGCCCGCGAGATCCGCGCCGTGGTCGTCGAGCACGCGTGCCTGGTGCCAGAGCAACCAGCAGACGGTGTTGGCCTCGCCGTCCGGGCGGTAGGTGCCGATCGGTGTCGGGAGGTCGTCCGTGAGGGCATCGACCAGCTCGTCGGTGCGGTCGACGCGGTCGAGAAGCATGGATCGCAGCGCATCGAGCGCGGAGTCTGTCGCCATCCACCCACGGTAGGGGAATAGCGCGCGTTGTCATTTAGTTGAACTGTGCACTACTTTGGTGTGAGACCGCAGACGCGGTCGGAGACGAGGACACGATGCAGTTCGGGATCTTCACCGTCGGTGACGTCACGACCGACCCCACGACGGGCCGGACACCGACCGAGCACGAGCGGATCAAGGCGACCGTCGCGATCGCCACGAAGGCCGAGGAGGTGGGACTGGACGTCTTCGCCACCGGGCAGCACCACAACCCGCCCTTCATCCCGTCCGCGCCGACCACGACGCTGGCCTACATCGCCGCACAGACCGAGAGGTTGATCCTCTCGACGTCGACGACGCTCATCACGACGACCGATCCCGTCCGGATCGCCGAGGACTACGCGACGCTGCAACACCTCTCCGACGGCCGGAACGACCTGATGATGGGCCGCGGCAACACCGGCCCGGTCTATCCGTGGTTCGGCAAGGACATCCGGCAGGGCATCGAGCTCGCGATCGAGAACTACCACCTGCTGCGACGCCTGTGGACCGAGGACGTCGTGGACTGGGAAGGCAAGTTCCGTACGCCGCTGCAGGGCTTCACCTCGACGCCGCGCCCGCTCGACGGGGTGCCGCCCTTCGTCTGGCACGGATCGATCCGCAGTCCCGAGATCGCCGAGCAGGCCGCGTACTACGGTGACGGCTTCTTCGCGAACCACATCTTCTGGCCCGCGAGCCACACCGAGCGGATGATCGCCTTCTACCGTCAGCGGTTCGAGCACTACGGACACGGGACCGCCGACCAGGCCATCGTGGGTCTCGGTGGACAGGTCTTCATGCGCAAGAACAGCCAGGAGGCCGTCGACGAGTTCCGACCGTACTTCGACAACGCGCCCGTCTACGGGCACGGACCGAGCATGGAGGACTTCACCCGCGAGACGCCGCTGACCGTCGGCAGTCCCGCGCAGGTGATCGAGCGGACGCTCGGGTTCAGGGAGTACGTCGGCGACTACCAGCGCCAGCTGTTCCTCATGGACCACGCGGGCCTGCCGCTCAAGACGGTCCTCGAGCAGCTCGACCTCCTCGGCGAGGAGGTCGTGCCTGTCCTCCGCAAGGAGTTCGCGGCGCTCAAGCCCGACCACGTCCCCGACGCACCCACCCACGCGTCGCTGGTGGCCGCTGCCGGCGGCGGCCACGACGCCACCGTCCATGCCGACGGCGACGACGTCACCGGGACGTCCGTCCAGGAGAGCACCGAGGAGGCGACCGTATGACCAGCCGCACGATCACCGTCATCAGTGCCGGTCTGAGCGATCCGTCCTCGACGCGACTGCTCGCCGACCGGCTCACGCAGGCCGTCCGGGACGGACTGCTCACCCGAGGCATCGACGCCGATGTGCGGGTGCACGGGCTCCGCGAGCACGCGCACGACATCACCGACGCGATGCTGACGGGGTTCGCCCCGGCAGGGCTGCAGACCGTGATCGACGATGTCGTCGCCGCAGACGGTCTCGTCGTCGCCACGCCGATCTTCACGGCCTCGTGCTCAGGGCTGTTCAAGTCGTTCATCGACGTCCTCGAGAAGGACGCACTGGCGGCCAAGCCGGTCCTGATCGCGGCCACCGCCGGGACCGCACGCCACTCGCTCGCCCTCGAGCATGCCCTGCGGCCGCTGTTCGCCTACCTGCGCGCGGTCGTCGTGCCGACCGCGGTGTTCGCCGCGGCCGAGGACTGGGGCGGGGCGGACGGCGCGACCGGTCCTCTGCAGGAACGGATCGAGCGGGCGGGCGGCGAGCTGGCAGCGCTTGTCGCGGCACGGGAGGCGCCTCCGGCAGCCGATCCCTTCACCCTGACGTCCTCGTTCGAGGACATGCTGGCGGGTCGGTGAGCCCGCGTGGCAGCGCGAGCGTGACCGCTCGATGTGCTGTGATGCGTTCATGCGACGGCCCGTGACACTCTCCGACCGGGCGCGCGGATACGGGTTGTGGGCGGGCGACATCCTTGCCCGCATCCCTGGTTCGCGGCTCCAGCACGTCTCCTTCCACGGCGGGATGACGCCGCAGCTGTCGGTGTCGCTGGCGATCTCGGAGGACTCCTCGCCGCTCGGGGACGTGCCCGTCCACGTCGTGCTCACGTTCGACGGCGTCCGAGTGCCGGTCTGGCGTCCGTCGTGGCGCGAGCGGCTGCGCCGACGCCCCACGGACCTGCCCGAGGTCGTCGAGCTCAGCCGTGGACGGGGCGGGCGCTTCCGGATCCTCCACACCTCGGGCCAGCTCGCCGTCCGGGCCTCTGCGCTGATCGTCGACGTCGCACCCGCGGGGCGCCTCGCCGTGACGTGCGGCGACGCTGTCGCGTCCTGACCGGCAGCGAGCCTCCCTGAGGCCCGCGGGTACGGTGGCTCGCGTGACCACCGCCGTACGCCCCCGTGTCGGAGCCGTCATCCTGACCCAGGGCAAGCGCCCTGACGACCTCCGCGCCGCGATCGACTCGGTGCTGGCCCAGCAGGGGGTCGACGTCGACGTGGTGTGCGTCGGCAACGGGTGGGCTCCGGTCGACCTGCCCGAGGGCGTCGCGACGCTCGCGCTCCCGGAGAACCTCGGGATCCCGGCGGGCCGCAACGCCGGTGTGCCCCACGTCACGGGCGACCTGCTGCTCTTCGTCGACGACGACGCGCGCCTGGTCGACCCGGACTTCCTCGCGAGGGCTTCGGAGCTGTTCGCGGACGACCGGCGGCTGGGGGTGGTCCAGCCTCGCGTCGAGAGCCCGGGGGAGGAGGCGCCGACGCGGTGGATCCCCCGGATGCGCAAGGGCGACCCGCGCCGTTCCTCGCCCGCGTTCTCGCTGTGGGAGGGCGTGCTGGTCGTCCGGCGAGCGGCCTTCGACGCCGCGGGCGGCTGGGGCGACGAGTACTTCTACGCGCACGAGGGCATCGAGCTCGCATGGCGGGTGTGGGACGCGGGGTACGAGGTCTGGTACCGAGGGGACCTGCGGTGCGCCCACCCGGCGATCGACCCGGCCCGGCACGACTTCTACTACCGGCTGAACGCGCGCAACCGTGTGTGGCTCGCGCGCCGGAACCTGCCGTGGCCGTTCACGTGGGCGTACGTCGCGACCTGGACGGCCGTGGCGGTGCTGCGCGGTGTGCGGACGGCGTCGGGACGCGCGGCGCTGCGGCCATGGTTCGCCGGGTGGTCCGAGGGGTGGCGCGGCGACCCGGGCCCGAGGCGTCCGATGCGATGGCGGACCATCGCTGCGATGACGCGACGAGGCCGCCCGCCGGTGGTCTGACCGGCGTCAGCCGACGCGCCGGCCCTCGGTCTGACCGTCGTCGTCGTCGTCGTCCTCGTCCCTGTCGCCGTCGTTCAGGAGACCGAGGTTTCGCATCCGACGCATCCGGCGCTCGTGGCGGCGTCGCAGAGCAGCCTCGTTGCCGGAGTCGCTGAAGTAGTCCTCGACCACCTTGTCGATCGGGCCGTCCTTGATCAGCTTGCCCTCGCGGAGATAGAGACCGCGGCTGCAGAACCGGGTCAGGTTCGCCTCGCTGTGCGACACCATGAACAGCGTCCGCCCGTCGGCGAGCATCTCGTCGATGCGCTCGAAGCACTTCTCGCGGAAGGCGCGGTCACCGACGGCCAGCACCTCGTCGACGAGCATGATCGGCTCGTCGAGGCGCGAGACGACGCTGAACGCCACGCGGACCTTCATGCCGGACGACAGGTGCTTGTAGGGCGTGTCGACGAACTTCTCGATCTCGGCGAACTCGACGATGTCGTCGAACGACGCCTTGATCTGCTTCTTCTTCATGCCGTGGAGGCCGGCTGCCAGATAGATGTTGTCGCGGACCGTGAGGTCACCGACGAACCCGCCCGTGATCTCGATGAGCGGTGCCACGCCGCCATTGATCACGGCGCGTCCCTCGTCGGGGATGAGTACACCCGCGATCGTCTTGAGGAGGGTGGACTTGCCCTGACCGTTGCGACCGACGACACCGATCGCCTCGCCCGGCTGCACGTCGAACGAGACGTGGCGCAGGCCCCAGAACTCGCCCGCGCGCACCCCGCCCTCGCCCCGGAAGACGAGGTCACGGATGCTGCGGTGCCGCCGTGACCGGTGGAACCGGACGGAGACGTCCTGGACGGAGATGATGGGTTCGGCCATGCCTAGAGTTCCTTGAGGACTGTGCGCTCGAGGCGGGCGAAGACCCACCAGCCGAGCGCGAGGACGAGCACCGAGACCGCTGCCGCGTATCCGACGTGGAGCCAGTTGAGGTAGTGCGGGAAGATCCCCGCGCGGAAGAGCTGGAGGAGGTCGGAGACCGGGTTCGCGACATAGACCCACCGGATCTCCTCGGGCAACCGCGTCGTCGAGTAGAGGACCGGCGAGGCGTAGAAGAACAGCCGCAGAAAGATCGCCACGATCCGGTTCAGGTCCGGCACCAGCACGGTGAGCACGCTGAGCGCGAGTCCGATGCCGGAGAGCAGCACGCACATGAGCAGGAACGCCAGGGGCAGGGTGACCAGCATGTTCCAGTGGATCGGGACCTGGAAGGCGATCAGGAACCCGGCGAGCACCGGCAGCGCGAAGACGTACTCGGCGGCGTTGGAGGCGACGACCCGAAGCACCCAGATCTCGCGCGGCAGGTTCGTCGACCGGATCAGGCGCGAGGAGCTCCGCAGCGCCTTGGCGCCCTGCGACACGGTGGAGTTGAACCACTGCCACGGGAGCATGCCCGCGAGGAGGAACACGATGTAGGGATCGTCACCGGGCACCCCGTCTCTCATGAAGAGCATGGAGAAGACCGCCCAGTAGACCAGGCTCATCAGCAGCGGGTCGAGGACCGTCCAGACGTATCCCAGGACGGAGTCGGCGTACCGGACCTTCAGGTCGCGGCGTACCAGCAGGAAGAAGATCTTGCGGGCGCCCCAGATTGCGCGTGTCCGCGCCCAGGGCGACCGCGTGTAGCTCGAGTCGACCATCGGTCCCTTTCCGTCCGAAGCCTAGCCCCGCTCGGGGACAGACCCCGTGTCGCACGGCTACTGTACGCGCGATATCCCGCGGGTCCACGCACACCCTCCGGGTCTGGCCTCGCGCCACAAGTTACTCTCTTGGTCGTGACTAAGATGCGAAACGTGGCCGTCGTGCTAGCCGGCGGGACCGGCACGCGTGTCGGGCTGTCGATCCCGAAGCAGCTGATCAAGATCGCCGGCAAGCCGATCATCGAGCACACGATCGCGTCCATGCAGAGGTCGCCGCTGATCGACGAGATCCTGGTCCTGATGGCGCCGGGCCACTTGGATCCCGTGAGGGCCATCGTCCGCAACGGCGGATACGACAAGGTGACCGCGATCCTGGAGGGCGCCGAGACCCGCAACGCGACGACGGAGCGGGCGCTGGCGGCCCTCGGCGACACCGAGTGCAACGTCCTCCTCCACGACGCCGTGCGCCCGCTCGTCTCCCAGACCATCATCGAGGACGTGGTGTCGGCGCTCGAGAAGTACGAGGCCGTCGACACCGTGATCCCGTCGGCCGACACGATCGTCTCCGTCCACGAGGACTCCGGCACCATCGCCGACGTGCTGCCCCGACACCTGCTGCGGCGCGGACAGACGCCGCAGGCCTTCCGGCTCTCGGTGATCCGTGCGGCCTACGCCGAGGCCGCCAAGGACCCCGACTTCGTGGCCACGGACGACTGCACGGTGGTCTTGCGCTACACGCCCGACGTCCCGATCACGGTGGTCGACGGGCACGAGCGCAACATGAAGGTCACCGAGCCGATCGACGTGTACATCGCCGACAAGCTGTTCCAGCTCGCGTCCGCCGAGCGTCCGGCGGCCCTGTCCGAGTCGGAGCAGGCGGCCGCGCTCGAGGGCAGGACGATGGTGGTCTTCGGAGGGTCGTACGGCATCGGCGGCGACATCGCCAAGGCGGCCGAGCGGGCCGGCGCGACAGTCTTCACCTTCTCTCGCTCGACGACCGGGACGCACGTCGAGCGCCGAGACGAGGTACACGCGGCCGCGGCCGAGGTCCTGGCCAAGACCGGGCGGATCGACTACGTCGTCAACACCGCCGGCGTCCTGCCGATCGCTCCGTTGTCGGAGACGAGCGAGGAGACCATCTACAACGCGACCGAGGTCAACTACCTCGGGCCCATCTTCATCGCTCAGGAGTTCTATCCCCACCTGGCCGAGACGTCGGGCGCGCTCCTGCTCTTCACCTCGTCCTCCTACACCCGCGGACGCTCGGGCTACTCGCTCTACTCGTCCGCCAAGGCGGCGGTGGTCAACCTGACGCAGGCGCTCGCCGACGAGTGGGCGGGGCAGGTCCGCGTGAACTGCGTCAACCCCGAGCGCACGGGCACGCCGATGCGTACGAAGGCCTTCGGCGACGAGCCGGCGGGCACGCTGTTGTCGTCCGAGGAGGTCGCCCGACAGTCGCTGGACGTCCTCCTCTCGGCACAGACCGGGCACGTGATCGACATCCGCCGCGAGAACGGCCCCGCGGCAATCACGAATGGCTGACGCCGGTCTGGCGCCGCCCGAGGCGGGGCGGGTCACCGCCGCTCGGGCGGGGGACGCCCTGACCGAGGTCGGGAATGCCGGGGCGATCGCCATCGCCACGGCGGCCGCCCTGACGGGCGCCGTCCACGCCGTGGTCGTCGCGGTCCTCCTGGCCGTGGTGGCCGCGCTCGGCTTCGACGCGTGGCGCTTCGTGCGACGAGACGACCTGCCGCCCACCGTGGAGCGACTGCTCCTCGGGCACGACGGCGCGCTGCGCGGCGCCGTCGGCGCTGCGGTCACCGTCTGCTTCGTCGCGTGGGGTGACTCCTCGGCCTGGGTCGCCTCGCTCGCGGCGCTGACGAGCATCGGGATCGTCGTCCTCGAGCCCGTCCTGAGCCAGGCCCGTCAGTACCGCGTGACCTTCGTGGCCAACGTCCCCGGACTCACACCAGCGCCCAAGCAGATCGACCTCGAGGCCGCCGCCACAGGGGCCCACCTCGGCGCGCTGGCGTTCGGCGCGATCGCCGCGGGGCTGGGCCTGTCCGCGTGGTGGTGGGCAGCGGTGACGCTCGCCGCCGCCCTGCCCGACGTGATCATGGGGATCAACGCCGTGGCGCGGATGCGCGCCGGCCGGCGCATCGAGGCCGACCTCCCGGCGGCCGTCGAGGCCTACGCGCCCCAGGCGATCGTCTACACCGCCTGGCCCGACGACGGCACGCACCAGGTCACCATGTGGCTCCCGTACCTCCAGCGGACGGGCCGACGACTGCTGGTCGTCACGCGCCACAACTACCCGGCCGAGCTCCTCGCTCAGCACACCGACCTTCCCGTGGTCATGCGACACGGATCACGTGATCTGGACGACCTGGTCGTCCCGTCGCTGACCACCGCTTTCTACGTCAACGCGTCGTCGGGCAACAGCATCTTCGTCCGCCACCACCAGATCACCCACGTCTTCCTGGGGCACGGCGACTCCGACAAGCCGACGTCGTACAACCCGACCCACGCCATGTACGACCGCATCTTCGCCGCAGGCGAGGCGGCCGTCCGCCGTTACGCGGCCCACGGGGTGGCCATCCCGCGCGACACCTTCGACGTCGTCGGCCGACCGCAGGTCGAGGGCGTCCGGCAGGTCGAAGGCCCGGTCCCCGCAGACCCCACCGTCTTGTACGCACCGACGTGGCGCGGGCACGTGGACGAGACCGCGTACCACTCGCTTCCCATCGGCACCGAGATCGTCGCGGCGCTGCTCGAGAGGGAGGCGACGGTCGTCTTCCGGCCGCACCCGTTCAGCTACCGCTTCGAGACCGACACCGAGACCATCCGGACCATCCACCAGATGCTGCGCGAGGACGCGGAGCGCACCGGGCGCCAGCACGTCTACGGCCACCGGGCCGAGCGCGAGATGTCGGTCTTCGACTGCATCAACGCCGCCGACGCGATGGTGTCCGACGTCTCGAGCGTCGTGGTGGACTGGTTGTTCTCGGGCAAGCCGTTCGCGATGACCGCGATGACCGAGAACGGTCGTGACTTCGTCGCCCACTACCCGATCGCCGCTGCCTCGTACGTCATCGAGGGGGACGCCTCCACCCTCCCTCAGGCGCTCGACGCGATGCTCGGCAGTGATCCGCTCGCGCTCGAACGCCGCGCCGTCCGCGAGGACTACCTGGGTGACTTCCCGGCGGAGGGATATTCCGAGGTCTTCGTCGAGCGTGCCCGCGAGATCATCGACCATCCGCGGGCCTCGTCGTTGGAGGGTGAGGCTGCCGAGGGGGAGACGGAGGACGCCGGGGTCAGGCTGACACTCGGGGCGGTCCGTCGCCAGCTCGCCGTGGCCGCCCGCGACGTCGTGACGGGCGGCCTGGCGCTCCTGACCTTCGTGGCCACCCTCGTCGGGGCCTCACGAGTCCTCCCGCTGGCCGGCGCACTGGTGACCCTGGCTCTCTTCGTGGTGCTGCACCGTCGGGCCCGACCGGGCAACCGCAACTATCCGGAGATCGCCGGCACCCTGCAGCTCTCGCGGCTCCTGCTCGTGCTCGCGCTGCTCGTCGGATGGTTCGACTGGCACGGCGCGTCCTGGGCGGTGGCGGTGAGTCTGGCGGTGATCGGCGCGGCGACCGCGGTCGAGACCACGATCTTCGACTGCTGGGAGCGGGTGGGACTCGAGGCGCGCAACCTGCCGTCGCTGCGTGTCGACACACGGGAGATCGTCTCGCGGGGCACGGTCGGCGTGGTGGACGTGGCTGCCCTCGCCCTCGCCTGGCTCGCTGGGATGGCCGGGCTGACGGCTGCGCTCGTGCTGCTCGCCCTCGTCGTCGCTGCCGCCACGGTGGTCGCCCTGGTCACGGGCCTGCGGCGGGTCCACCGCTGCGTCGACGCCGAGGACCGCCTGTATGCGACGTTGGAGGGTGTCGCCCCCGAGTTCGCCGTCTACTTCGGGTCCAACGTGGGCGCGCAGTACCAGCTCGGGATGTGGATGCCGTACTTCGAACGGATCGGTCGACCCTTCGTGGTGGTCACCCGCAACCTCGGGATGTTCCGGGCGATCGAGGGCCTCACCGACGCGCCGTTGGTCCACCGGCCGACGATCAGGAGCCTCCAGGAGGTCGTCGTCCCGAGCATGCGGGCGTCGTTCTACGTCAACAACGCCCCCAACAACACTCACTTCCTCGAGCGGCGCCAGATGGTGCACGTCTGGCTCAACCACGGCGACTCGGAGAAGCCCGCGTGCTACAACCCGGTCCACGCGATCTACGACCGGATCTTCGCTGCGGGGCAGGCGGGGATCGACCGGTACGCACGCCACGGCGTGGAGATCCCGCGGGAGAAGTTCGAGATCGTCGGCCGGCCCCAGGTCGAGGACATCACGCCCGCACGCGGTCCGGTCGACTCGCTGGAGGACCTCACCGTCCTCTACGCACCGACCTGGAGGGGTCCGTACGCCGACTCCGAGGTCTACTCCCTCCCTCGCGGCAAGGAGATCGTCTCCGCGCTGCTCGAGCGCGGTGCGCGGGTGATCTTCCGGTCGCACCCGTTCAACTACCGCTTCCCCGACGCCGAGCGGATGATCACGAAGATCGGTGCGCTGCTCGACGCCGATCGTGCTCGCACCGGTCGCCAGCACGTCTGGGGTCCGGCCGCGGAGGAGGCGATGTCGCTGGTCGACTGCTTCAACGCCTCCGACGCGATGGTCGCCGACGTCTCCGCGGTCGTCTCGGACTACCTGCAGTCCGGCAAGCCGTTCGCGATGATCTCGGTCGGCAGGTCGCCTGAGCAGCTCCGGACGGAGGCCCCGGCGGCGCGCGCCGCGTACGTCGTGGACGGCGCACTGTCCAACGTCGAGGAGGCGCTCGACGCCATGCTGGGTGACGACCCGCTCGCCGCAGACCGCCAGAAGACGCGGACGTACTACCTCGGCGACTTCCCTGCCGGCTCGTACGCCGACGGGTTCCTGACCAGAGCGCGGCGTCTCGTCGATGCCGGGCCCCTCGACGAAGGACTGCGATGACCACGGACGAGACCCTGATCCCCGAGCGTGCGACGTCGATGCCGCCGGTCTCGGTCTTCATGGCCGTGCGCAACGAGGAGCGTGACCTGGCCGAGTGCGTCGAGCGGATCCTGGCGCAGGACTACGACGGAGAGGTCGAGGTCGTCGTCGCGGTGGGTCCGTCGGAGGACCGGACGCGCGAGATCGCGGACGAGCTCGCGTCGAGGCACCCCACGGTGACGGTGGTGGACAACCCGACGGGCCTCACCCCGCACGGTCTCAACGCCGCGGTCGCCGCCGCGCGGCACGAGTGGCTCGTCCGGGCCGACGGGCACGCCCTCTTCCCGCGGGACTACCTCGAACGCGTGGTCTCGGCACTGGTGACCACCGGCGCGGCCAACGTCGGGGGCCGCATGCACCCGGTCGGTCACAGCGCGTTCGGCCGTGCGGTCGCTCGGACGATGTCCTCCCGGTTCGGGATCGGCGGTGCTGCCTTCCACACCGGCGGCGAGCCCGGCCAGCAGCTCACCGTGTATCTCGGTGCCTTCCGCCGCAGCGCGCTCGAGAAGGTCGGTGGCTACGACGAGCGCTTCGTCCGGGCTCAGGACTGGGAGCTCAACCACCGGCTGCGTGAGAACGGCGAGATCGTCTGGTTCTTGCCCGACGTGGCCGTCACGTATCATCCGAGGGAGACCTGGAAGGCCTTCGCCACGCAGCAGTACCGCACGGGCGGCTGGCGGCGTCGCGTGATCAAGGAGCACCCGGAGACGGCCTCCGTACGCTATCTCGCGCCTCCGGCGGTCGTGGTGGCCTCGGGCCTGGGCCTCGCGGCAGGGGTCGCGGGCCTCTTCACGACGCCGTGGCTGCTCCTCGGCTTCGCGGCTCCCGCAGGCTACCTGGCGGGCGTCACGGCCGCGGCGCTGTGGGAGGGCCGTGACCTGGATCCGCAGGCGCGCCGGCGGCTTCCGGTGGCCATGGTGACGATGCACGGTGCCTGGGGGATAGGCTTTCTCACAAGTTAGTCGACTAATCTAGGAGACAAATGACGCGCTTGCTGCTGCGGGCTCACCGGAACCCGTTCACGACGCCGTCCGCGGCGCGGGTCCTCGCGCGCAACCTGGTCGGTGACAACGTGGGCAACCTCGTCTTCAGCTATGCGGTCCAGCGGACGCTGTCCGTGCCGGGGTCGTCGGTCGACGTGGCGCGTCTCAACCGTGCACGCACGCTGAGCCCTGAGGAGATCACCGAGCGGTACGACCACGTCGTGATCCCGCTGGCGAACGCCTTCCGCAAACGGTTCCTGCCCAACCTCGACGCGATCAGCGAGACGATCGAGAAGCTCGAGATCCCCGTCACCGTGGTCGGGGTCGGGGTGCAGTCGGCGGTGGGGGAGCGCGTGAGGGCCCCTCGGCAGGTCGGCGAGTCGGTCACCCGGTTCGTCCGGGCGGTGCTCGAGCACTCGCCGTCGATCGGCGTCCGTGGCGAGTGGACCGCCGAGTATCTCGAAGGGCTCGGCTTCGGCTCTGACCATGTCGAGGTCATCGGCTGTCCGTCGATGTTCCTCCACGGCGACCAGCTCCCCCTGCGCCGCTCCACGCGGCCGCTCGACCCCCGTGGGCCGGTCGCGTTCAACCTCTCGACGTATCTGCCCCAGATGGCACCCGTCGTCGAGGACCAGGTCGCGCGCTACCCGGGACTGGTCTACTTCGCCCAGGACATCCAGACCCTCGGGCTCCTGCTCGAGGGCAGCAGCGATCGCACGGTCATCGATGAGCGCTTGCCGATCCACGCCGACCATCCTCTGATCGCCGAGGGCCGGACCCGGTTCCCGCTGGACGCGACGACGTGGATGGAGGCGCTCGCGACGTACCCCTTCTCGTACGGCACGCGGATCCATGGCAACATCGCGGCCCTCCTCGCGGGCACGCCGGCCTACGTCCTCGCCCACGACGCCCGCACCCTGGAGCTGGCGCGCTACCACCAGATCCCGCACCGTCGGATCGACGTGGACATCGACGGTGTGGATGCGGCGGCCCTGTACGCCGAGGCGGACTGGACCCCGATGCAGGCCGGCCACGCCGAGCGCTTCGGGCGCTACTCCGCGTTCCTCCACGCCCACGGCCTCTCGCACGTGTTCGACCCCGGTCAGGCCGCCGGTGCCCAGGCGTTCGACGAACGGATCGCCCGCAAGACGTTCCCGCCGCCCGTCGGAGAGCCCGTCGTCGGGGTCGGACGGTCCCGTGCGCTGGCCGACCGGATCAGGTCGAAGGCGCGGAGGGTGGTCCGACCGGATCGTCAGCGAGCCTGAGGGCCTCGTCGAGCGCGTCGGTGAACCGGCGGGTGCTCGCCCCGTCGGCCGTCTCGCCGAAGTAGTGGAAGGACAGCGCGTGCATCCGCTCGCGCGGCCACGGACGGTCGAGCATCTCCGCGGTCCGGGACGCATCCTCGGCCGACAGTCGTGGCACCTCGTCCAGGAACCGCGACGCTGGGAGGGTCGTCCGTGGCTCGCTCGGGACGGTGACGACCATCGGCTTGCCTGTGGCGAGCCAGTCGTAGGCCACCGACGACAGGTCGGTCACGCACACGTCCGCAAACGACCACTGCCAGCCGTACGGGCCGGTGTCGACCAGGTGACGGTCTCGGTGGTCCGCGAGCAGGCCGCGGATCCGGCGGTCCGCGGCAGCGTACGCGGTGTCCTGCACGCCGCTGCGCGGGTGGGGTCGGTAGATCACCCGGTAGCGGGGGTCGGCCACCAGCGAGGTGACGAGCGCCACCCCGTGGGAAGCCACGGACCCGTAGGCCATGCTCGCCCGGTCACCCTCCCACGTCGGCGCGTAGAGCACGCGGACACTGCCGTCGGCGGGCCAGGACGGCGCCCCCGGGTAGTCGAGATCGAGCTGTGGGCGGCCCACCTCGCGGACGTGCGTCGTCGCGTCGAACTCCCGGAGCGCTCCGGTGATGCGTTCGCGCGCCGCCGGGCCGGCGACGAGGACGCGGTCGTACGCCTTGTTCTGGTTGGTGACGCTCGAGTCCTTGTCACTCTCACCGTGCCCGAGGTGGACGTGCACGGGGCGTGCGAACCGCAGCATGCGGAAGTTGAGGGGGAGATGGTTGACGTAGAGCACGACCCTGACGGCGCCTCGACCGACGAGGTCCTCGAGGTACGAGGACCCTGGCGCGAAGTAGACGGGGAACGCTGTCTCCTCGAGAACCCGCCGTCCCGTGTCGGGTCGGGCGACCACCACGGCCACCGGCCAGGGGAGCGCGGCGAGGACGCGGTCCCACTGGTGCAGCTGGTAGAGGTTCTCCGGGCCGTCGGCGAAGTAGAGGACGATCGGCGCCTCGAGGGCAGCCGGGTCGGTGTTGCAACGAGCGGCGAACGCCCCGCGGTCGAGGCGGTTGCGCACCGTCGCGACGCCTCGGCGCGCGACAGAGGCGAGGCGGCGGATCCGATGCACGCCGGTCACTCTACCGCCGGTCGCACCGGCGTTCGCCGCCCGTCACGGCGCGGGAGCGCGAAGCCGGGAGGACGCCATGATCGCCACGAAGTGGCCGACGACCGCAGCCAGCGCGAGGGGCACGAGCACGACGACGAGGGTCCGCGTCCCGGCCAGGCCGCCCCAGGCGTCGCCCGCGACGAGGTCGACCACCGCGGCGACGAGGGCGAGCAGGGTCAGCTCGACGGAGTGGTAGAGGCGGTGGAACGGGACGAAGCGGGCGACCCGGCGCAGACGCGCGACGACGCCCGGCCGGGGCGCCGAGGCCTCGGCGCTGTCAGGCACCCGGGGGAGGCCGGCGAAGGCCCGGGAGACGTGCACGAAGTCGTTGAGCGATTTGTTGAGCAGGATGATCACCGCGAGCAGCGCACCGAGCGTCGTCCACCCGTAGTGGTCGTCGAGGTCGGGGAGGCCGCCGGCCGCTCGTACGCCGAGCGCGATGGGGATCAGCGACTCGGTCGTGTAGTGGCCGATCTTGTCGAGGAAGACTCCCGCGGGGGAGAACGTCTGACGCCACCTCGCGACCTCGCCGTCGGCGCAGTCGAGCAGCATCTGGAGCTGTCCGAAGAGGACGGCGAGCACCACTCCGACGATGCCGGGGACAAGCAAGGACCCCGCGGCGAACCAGCCGCTCAGGATCATCAGACCCGTCACCGCATTGGCACTCAGACCGAGGCGCACCAGCGGACGGCTGACGTAGGGCGAGATGTCTCTCAGGTAGAGGTCGGCGACCCAGTGCTCGGCGCTGCGCCTGGCGCGCACCTCGGGTGGCTGGGCGACCGCACGATACTCCGCGAGGGTCGGGCGATCGGGCCTGGCAGCGGTCGAGTCGGGCACGGCCGCCACCGTAGCAGCAGCCTCAGCGTGGTCCGCGCGTCAGCGTCGCCGGGTCGGGGGTGGTCCAGTGCAGCACCTCGGGGCAGAAGGGCGCGTGCCACTCGCGGAGAACGGTCGAGCCGGCCGACGGGACCACTTCCGCCCACCAGTGCGGACAGTGCGGGCACGGTGTGATCACGAGGTCGTCCGGATCGAACTCGACCGGCATCATCGGTGTGCTGACTGCCGGGTGGCCGCCCACCTCGCTGATGTCGACCACGAAGCCCTCGCTTCGCGGACCGCCCTCGTCGTCCTCGCTGCCGACGTTGCTCCCCACCGCGATGACCTCGTGGACGAAGCCCGCGGTGTCGACGACCCGGTGCTGGTAGCTGTAGCCGGCCGACTCATTGAAGCCCCCCGCGATCAGCGCGCGGGTGCGCTCGATGTCGTCGGGGTGCTGGTGGCGGAGCAACAGCTCCGTCGTGATGCCGTCGGACGGCCCGAGACCGAGGATCGCGTACAGCCCGTCGGAGAACTCCCACCGGTCGTCGCGCACCCAGTACGTGTAGTGA
This sequence comes from Mumia sp. zg.B17, assembly GCF_019550915.1. Lineage (GTDB taxonomy): Bacteria > Actinomycetota > Actinomycetes > Propionibacteriales > Nocardioidaceae > Mumia. Next base: position 546,072 of record NZ_JAHWCI010000006.1, on the reverse strand, counting down.
CCGAGAGCCGGCGACGGCCCCCATGGCATCTCGTCCTTCATAACGTCCCCCGAGGTTCAGCGCTGCCCCCCAGCAGCCTGAGCACGACGTTAGGTCGCTGCTCGGCGGCTGGCAAGGGCTGCGTGAACGTGGCGACCGCGGCCGGTCACTACCTCAGTGCGCCAGGACGCCTTCGGGGAGCGCGTCCGGAGCGGTCCCCTCCCCGAAGGGCGAGCCGCCCAGCGCCTCACGTCCGTGAGCGGAGTGCCAGCCCGTGAGGTCCGGACCGGCCGGGATGATCTGCGTCGGGTTGAGGTCGGTCTGGACGACGTAGTAGTGCGCCTTGATCTGGTCGAAGTCGATCGTGTCACCGAAGCCAGGCGTCTGGAACAGGTCTCGTGCGTACGCCCACAGGACCGGCATCTCGGTCAGCTTCTGACGGTTGCACTTGAAGTGGCCGTGGTAGACGGGGTCGAAGCGCACCAGGGTGGTGAACAGGCGGACGTCGGCCTCGGTGATCGTCTCGCCCATCAGGTAGCGCCGTGTCGCGAGCCGCTCCTCGAGCCAGTCGAGCGCGGTCCACAGGCGCTCGTACGCCGCGTCGTACGCGGCCTGCGAGCCCGCGAAGCCACACCGGTAGACACCGTTGTTGACCTCCGTGAAGACGCGCTTCATCACGGTCTCCATCTCGTCGCGGAGGTGCTCGGGCCACAGGTCCGGCGCGCCGGCGCGGTGGTGGTCGGACCACTCGAAGAACAGGTCACGGGTGATCTGGTCGAAGTCGTTCGTCGCCACGGCCTTGGTCGGCACGTCGACCATGGCGGGCACGGTGATGCCGAGGGGGTAGTCGGGGACACGGGCGAAGTAGGCCTGCTGCAGGCGCTCGTAGCCGAGGACGGGGTCGACGCCGCCGGGATCGAGGTCGAAGGTCCAGCTCCGTGCGTCGTGGACCGGTCCGCACAGGCCGAGGGAGATCGCGTCCTCCAGGCCGAGGAGGCGACGGACGATGATTGTCCGGTTCGCCCAGGGGCAGGCGCGGGCGGCGACGAGCCGGTACCGGCCCGGCTCCACCGGGTAGCCGTCACGGCCGTCGCGTGTGATGCGAGTGGTCAGGTAGCGCATGTCGCGGGTGAAGTCCTCGCCCACGTGCACGTACGCGCCCTTGGTCGAGTTGGGGTCGTCCGTCGTGGTGCTCACCTCCCCAGTCTGCCTGCTCCGGTGATGCGGTGCCGCCGTGCCACCACCATCCGGATCGCGGGGACGGTCAGGAAGGCGGCGACGACGTTGAGCGGGCCGAAGCCCCAGACGTTGACGACCACGCCCGCGAGCAGGCCGCCGAACGCACCGGCCAGGCTCATGAGGAGGTCGGAGGCACCCTGGACGGCCGGACGGGACGCCGGCAGGACCGACTGGGCGACGAGCGAGGACCCGGCGATGGTCGACGCCGACCAACCCAGCCCCAGCAGCACGAGGCCGACCATCATCTGGGGCTCCGACGCGCCGGCGGTGCCCGCGACGAGGGCGGCGAGGAGCAGCGTCGCCTGACCGAGGATGATGGTGCGCCCGCGCCCCCACCGGTCGGTGAGCAGGCCCATGACCGGTGCGATCGCGAACATGCCGGCGATGTGCAGGCTGATGGTCAGGCCGATGATGGTGAGGCTCGATCCGTGGTCCTCCATGTGGACCGGCGTCATCGCCATCACCGCGACCATCAGTGCGTGGGCCCCCGCCACGGTCACCACGCCCGTCCGTGCCGCCGCGTTCGACCGGAGCAGCGGCCACGCGTCGCTCATGCGAGACCGCGGGCGCGGCCCGTCGGTCGCCGGACGGATCTCCTTGGCGACGTGGAGGGGGTCCGGCGTCAGGGCGACGGCCATGAGGAGCGCGGTGAGCGCGAACCCGACCGCGGCGAAGACGAACGGGCCGGCGAGGTCCGGGATGCCGAGAGCACCGGCCGCCTGGGCGCCGAGGCCGGTGAGGTTCGGCCCGATCACCGATCCGATCGTGGTCGACCAGACGACCAGGGACAACGCGCGGCCGACGTGCATCGGCTCGGCGAGGTCGGTGGCGGCGTAGCGCGACTGGAAGTTGGTCGCGCTGTTGGCGCCCACCACGAAGAGCCCGGCGAGCAGGATCCACGTCGAGTCGGCGACGGCGCCCGCGACCACCACGACCGCACCGATCGCGGCGACGAGCCATCCGGTGGCCAGGCTCGTCCGCCGCCCACGAGCCGAGGCGAGACCAGCCAGCGGCAGCGCGAGCACGGCCGCGCCGAGAGTCAGCATCGTCGTCGCCAGTCCGGCGACGGCCGCAGAGCCCGAGACCTCCTTGACCAGCAGCGCCCCGATCGAGAGCGCGGCGCCCGCTCCCAGCCCACCGATGACCTGGGCGGACGAGAGGACGCCGACCGTACGCCGCTGGACGGCGGCGACGTGCTCGGGAGACCAGGACGTCGTCGTCACCAGATCGTCACGCGCTGGTGCGGCTCCAGCCACATGCCGTCGTCGGAGGTCACGGAGAACGCGTCGTGGAAGGCGTCGAGGTTGCGGACCACCTGGTTCGTGCGGAACTCCGGCGGGGAGTGCGGGTCGATCGTGAGGCGACGGACGACCTCGGCCGGGCGCACCTTGCCCCGCCAGCACTGCGCCCACGAGATGAAGAACCGCTGCGCGCCCGTCAGACCGTCGAGCACGGGCGGCTCCTGTCCGTCGAGGGCGAGGAGGTAGGCCTGGTACGCGATCCCCAGCCCGCCCAGGTCCCCGATGTTCTCGCCGATCGTCAAGGCACCGTTGACCGTTCTGCCGTCGGCACCGTCGGGGGAGAGCGTGTCGTACTGAGCGATCAGCGAGCTCGTGAGCTTCTCGAACGCCGCCCGGTCCGCGTCGGTCCACCAGCTGCGCAGGGCTCCGGAACCGTCGTACTGCGATCCCTGGTCGTCGAACCCGTGGCCGATCTCGTGGCCGATCACGGCGCCGATCCCGCCGTAGTTCACCGCGTCGTCGGCCTCGGCGTCGAAGAACGGCGGCTGAAGGATCGCCGCGGGGAAGACGATCTCGTTCATCGTCGGGTTGTAGTACGCATTCACCGTCTGCGGCGTCATCAGCCACTCGTCCCGGTCGATCGGCTTCCCGATCTTGGCGAGCTCGCGGTCGGTCGCCACGTTGGAGGCGCGGCGGACGTTGCCGAGCAGGTCCGCGGGGTCGGCGGCCAGCGGGGCGTAGTCACGCCAGCGCTTCGGGAAACCGACCTTGGGGGTGAACGCGTCGAGCTTCTCGAGCGCGCGCTCCTTGGTCTCGTCGCTCATCCAGGGCAGCGTCGAGATGCTGTGCCGGTAGGCCGCCACGAGGTTCGCGACGAGGGCGTCCATGCGTGCCGCGGCGGTCGGGGGGAAGTGACGCTCGACGTAGAGCCGGCCGAGCCCTTCGCCGATCGCGCCCTCCACGAACGCGACGCCGCGCTTCCAGCGGGCGCGCAGCTCGTCGGTGCCCGAGAGCGTCTTGCCGTAGAAGTCGAAGTTCGCGTCGACGAACGGACCCGACAGGTACGGGGCCGCCGCGGACACGAGGCGGAAGCGCAGCCAGTCCTGCCACGCGGCCACGGGCTCCTCGCGGAGCGCGTCGGACAGCGCCTGGAGGTAGGACGGCTGGGAGACGACGACCTCGGACAGCACCGCCGGGTCGAAGCGTGCGGCGGCGGCCCACGCGTGCCAGTCGAGGGCCGGGGAGAGCGCCTGGAGGGCGTCGAGGTCGAGGAGGTTGTAGGTCTCGACCGCGTCGCGGCTCGCCACCCGGTCCCAGTGCCCCTTCGCCAGCCGCTCCTCGAGGCCGTAGACCCGCGCCGCCCGGGCGTCGGCGTCGTCGAAACCGGCGAGGCCCAGCATGATCGCGACGTGCGCCTGGTAGGCCGTGCGCGCCGCGGCGAACTGCTCCTCGCGGTAGTAGGCCTCGTCAGGAAGACCCAGGCCGCCCTGCACGACGGTGACCACGTAGCGCTCGGGCGCACCTGGGTCGGGCCCGACGTACATCCCGAAGGCGCCGGAGGCGGCCTGGCGCTCCAGCCGGCCGAGCGCGTCGACGACGGCGGCGAGGTCGCGTACCTCGTCGACGTGGGCGAGGTCGTCGGCCAGCGGGGCCGCCTCGAGCGCCTCCACCCGGTCGACGTCCATGAAGCTGGCGTAGAGAGCACCGATCTTGGCGCCCTCGTCGTTCACGCTGCCACCGGCCGGGTCTCCGGCCGGGTCTGCCTGGCACTCCTCGACGATGGCGCGGACGTGCACCTCGGCCTCGTCGACGAGGGTGACGAACGAGCCGGCGACAGCGCGGTCCGGCGGGATCTCGGCGGTGGCGAGCCAGCCCCCGTTGACGTGGCGGAACAGGTCGTCCTGGGGACGCACCGCCTGGTCGCTGCCGCGGCCGTCGATCCCTGATCTCACGCGTACTCCTCGTCATCGACCTCGTGGCGGCGGCTCTCGCCTCACGCCCTCGTCAGTCTAGGCAGGGAGGGTCTCCGAGACCTCACGCATTATGGCGACGCCTGCTGCCGGTCCTACTTGACCGATCCCGACACGAGTCCGCTGACGATGTAGCGCTGGAGCGCGAGGAAGAGGATCGTGACGGGGAGGGCGGCCAGCACCGCGCCGGCCGCGAAGATCGTCCAGTTCGACGACGTCTGCTCGGAGACGAACCCGAAGAGCCCGACCGCGAGCGTCTGGTTGTCGGGGTCGGTGAGGAACACGCTGGCGATCATGAACTCGCTGGTGGCGGTAATGAAGGCCAGCAGGCCCACGACCGCCAGGATCGGCGTGACCAGGCGCAGGACGATCCCGAAGAAGATCTGAGCATGGCTGGCTCCGTCGAGCCGGGCGGCCTCGTCGATCGAGACCGGCACCGTGTTGAAGAACCCGTACATCAGGTAGGTGTTCACGCCGAGCGCGCCGCCCAGGTAGACGAGGATCAGCCCCGCGTGGGTGCCGATGCCCAGCGCGGGGAAGACGTCACCGACGTTCGACATCAGGATGAAGATCGCGACGACCGCCAGCATCTGCGGGAACATCTGGACGAGCATCAGCGACAGCAGCCCGAACCGCCGCCCGGTGAACCGCATCCGCGAGAACGCATACGCTGCCAGCGCACCGAGGAACACCGTGCCGAGCGCTGTGACCGTGCCGACCACGAGCGTGTTGACGAACCACCGCCCGTACGGCCGGCTCGGGTCGTCGAAGAGTGCACGGTAGTTGGTGAGGTCGAACGTGCTGAAGAGCCGACTGCTCCCCGACAGCGTGCCGGCGGGGTCGAGCGAGGCGGACAGGACATAGAGGATCGGGAACGTCGCATAGACGACGACGGCGATGCCGACGAGGTGCCGCCAGCCCAGGGCGGTGAACCAGCGCCGGAAGCTGCGCCGGCGCGGAGCGTGGACGGTGCTCATCAGTGGATGTCCTCCAGGGCCTTGGTACGGCGGAACATGATCGCCGCGATGACGCCGATGACGACGAAGATGATGATGGCCAGCGCGCTGGCGAGGCCGTAGTCGCGACCGGTCCCGGTGCCGAACGCGACCTTGTAGACCATCGTGATCAGCAGGTCCGTGGCTCCGATGTCGTTGCTCGTGTCCTCGAACCGCGGCCCGCCGCGGGTCAGCATGTAGATGACGTTGAAGTTGTTGAAGTTGAAGGCGAACGTCGTGATCAGCAGCGGTGCGACCGACACGAGCAGCAGCGGGAGCTTGACCGACCGGAAGGCCCGCCACGGGCCGGCGCCGTCCATGCGGGCGGCCTCGGTCATCTCGTCGGGGATCGACTGCAGCGCCCCGGTGCAGACGAGGAACATGTAGGGGAAGCCGAGCCAGAGGTTGACGAACAGCACGCTGAAGCGGGCCAGCCACGGGTCTGTGAGCCACTCGATCTCGGCGCCGCCCAGCAGCACCTGGTTGACGAACCCGAACTCCGTGTTGAGCATCCCCGACCAGACGAGTCCCGACAGGAAGGCGGGGAAGGCGTAGGGAAGGATCAGCAGCACCCGGTAGACCTTCTTGCCACGCATGCTCGGCACGTTGAAGACCATCGCGAGGAACAGCCCGAGCCCGAAGCAGAGCACGACCGACAGGGTCGCGAAGGCGAACGTCCACACGATCACGGAGACCAGGGAGTCGCGCAGCTGGGGTGTCTCGACCGCGCGGCGGAAGTTCTCCAGGCCCACGTTGATCTTCCAGCCCGGGACCAGCTCCTCGCCCTCGGCCGAGACGTACGCGCCCTCGCCGCCGTCGGTGTAGACCGTGCCGGTGGCGACGTCGGTGAAGCTGTCGGCGTCCTCGTCGTAGCGCAGGTTCGAGCGGTACTCATAGGCGCTGCTGCCGTCGGCCGTGCGCAGTGTGCCGTCGGAGGGGTTGTCGGAGACGGGGACGGAGATGTCGAGGATCTCGTCCTGGCGCTGGAGGAGGTCCTCGAACGCGAGGGGGGCGTAGCCGTCGACCTGCGTCGCCTTTCCGCCGCCGGAGGCCTCGGCGTCCTCGACCTCGGAGAGCGGTTCGTCGGCCGAGCCGAGGGAGACCGTGCCGTCGGGAGCGGTGACCAGGAACCACAGGTCGTCGCCCTTCTCGAGGACGGCGAGCTGGTACTGCGGGGAGTCGGGGACACGCTCCTGGCCCTTGGTCGCGATCGCCGTGACCGCGTCCTCCTTGGTGCTGTTGTGCCCGTCGCCGGCATTGGTGAAGGCGATGTAGCCGGTGTAGACCATGACGAAGACCTGGAAGATCAGCAGCAGCGTGATCCCGGGCGCGAGGTACTTGGCCGGCAGGCCGTCGCGGCGCAGGTAGACGACGTTCACGGCGACGGTCACGACCACCGTGACGGCAAGGACCAGCCACTTCTCCTGGGCGGCCAGCATGAAGACCGCGTACACCGCGAGCGCGTCGACGAGAGCGAGGAGCGCGATCTTCACGAGGATGCCGATCAGCCCGTCGGTCTCTCCGGGCCGGCGCAGCCGTGCCCACGGGCCCCGGCGCCCCGGTCGCTGGTCGGGAGAGCCCGAGTCCTCGCTGCGGTGCTCGTCGGTGAGCGTCATCAGGGCGTGCCCCTCCTGGGGTGAGAGCGGGGGAGAGCAGACCGGCCGGGGAGCGGAACCGCTCCCCGGCCGTCAGTGAGAGATGTCAGCCTGCGACCTTCGTCTGGACGCTCGCGACCATCTTGGGCCACGCCTGGGCAGGCTGAGCCTTGCCCTTGATGATGTCGAGCTCGGTCGCGCCCCAGTCGGCCCACACCGCGTCCATCTGCGGGATGGCCGGCATCGGCGAACCGCTCTTGCCGATCGCGCCGAACGCCGCGACGATCGGGTCGGACGCCGCCTTCTCGAACGACGCCTTCAGCGCCGGCGGACGACCGCCCTGGGCGAAGAGCGCGTCCTGGGCGTCCTCGGAGCTCAGGTAGTTGAGCACGAACTCGCTGGCGGCGAGGGCGTTGGTGGCCTTCGCGCTGATGAAGAACCCGTTGACGCCGATGAACGGGGTCGCCGGCTCGCTGCCACCGGTCGGGATCGGGTCGATGGCGATCTCGAGGCCGGCCTTCTGCATGTCCGGGACGTTCCACGGTCCGGTCAGGAAGTACGGCGACTGACCCTTGTTGAAGGTCTCCTTCGCGATGTCCGCGGTGATGCTCGGGTTCAGCGCACCGGCCTTCGCCCACGCCGCCAGGTCCTTCGCGAACTCGATGCCGCCGGGGTTGCCGAGGCCGAGCTTGCTCGGGTCGTAGTCGCCGTCGGCGTTGCGCTCGAACACGGGGACGCCGTACGAGGTCTGGATGCCGTAGAGGTGGTACGGGTCGCCCTGCTTCGGGTCGAGCCCGACGAGGAACGGGTACTTCGCCTTGCCGGCGTCGACGACCTTCGTGCCGGCGGCGACGACTTCGTCCATCGTGCTGGTCGGCTCGGGGAGGAGCGCGGTGTTGCGGACGAGCGCCACGTTCTCGATCGCGTACGGGAGGCCGTACGTCTTGCCCTCGTAGGTCATCGCCTGGATGGCCGCGTCCTCGAACTCACCGGCCTTGTCGCCGAGCTCGAGGGGGGCGACGACGCCGTTCTGGACGAACTTCCCGAGCCAGTCGTGCGGGCCGACGATCATGTCAGGACCCTTGCCGGTCGGCACCTGGGTGATGAAGTCGTCACGAGCCGACTGGAAGTCCTTGATGACGAGCTTGACCTCGACGTCCTTGTCCTTCTTGAAGGAGGCGACCGCGTCCTTCAGAGCCGGCGCGCGCTCGGCATCGACCCACATCGTGAGGGTCGACTCCGACGACTTCGAGGAGTCGTCGGCGGCGTCGTCGTCGGACGACCCGCCGCAGGCGCCGAGCAGGAGAGACGAGGCGACGGCCAGGGCACCTGCGGCCAGGACGCCTCTGCGGTTCACGAGCATGAGGTGTGCTCCTTCGTAAGAGTGGAATCGGTTCCATTTCTAAGCGACAAGAGTCACCTCAAGCAAGTCGCGCGACGAAACCTGATCGCAACATTTCGATAACGGGCCTCCGTACGGGCCGGATGGCCGGATAAGCCATGGGTGTTGACTATGGTGTAATCGCTTCCACAAACCCGGCCTCGAAGGAGAGCAGCAATGGCGATCGACGTGGCACCTCGCGCCGACGGACCCGCCGACACCCCTGTGCCGCAGCGTGACTGGTGGCGTGACGCCGTCGTCTACCAGGTCTATCCGCGCTCCTTCGCCGACGGCGACGGGGACGGGACGGGTGACCTCATGGGCATCGGCGACCGCCTGCCGGCGCTCGCCGAGCTCGGAGTCGACGCGGTGTGGTTGTCGCCGTTCTATCCGTCGCCGCAGCGTGACGGGGGCTACGACGTGAGCGACTACTGCGACGTCGATCCCGCCTTCGGGACCCTGGCCGACCTCGACCGTGTCGTCGACGTCGCGCACGCCCACGGCCTGCGGGTGATCATCGATCTCGTCCCGAACCACTGCTCCAGCGACCACCCGATGTTCCGGTCGGCTCTCGCGGCGCCTCCGGACAGCAGGGAGCGAGCGCGTTTCCACTTCCGTGACGGCCGTGGCGAGCACGGTGAGCTCCCGCCCAACGACTGGCAGTCGCACTTCGGCGGCTCCGCGTGGACCCGTGTCACCGAGCCCGACGGGCGCCCGGGGCAGTGGTACCTGCACCTCTTCGACCCCACCCAGCCGGACTTCAACTGGGACAGCGAGGACGTCCTCACCTTCTTCGACGAGGTCCTCGACTTCTGGCTCGCGCGGGGTGTGGACGGCTTCCGCGTCGACGTCGCCCACGCGCTCGTCAAGGCCCCCGGCCTGCCCGACTGGGGCGGACGGGCCGATGGCGCCAGCTCACCCGGGTTCCCCGGCCACGAGGCCCCGATGTTCGACCAGCCCGGCGTGCACGCCGTCTACGAGCGCTGGCGCGAGCGGCTCGAGCGCTGGGGGCCCGACCGCATCCTGTGCGCCGAGGCCAACGTCGCGCCCCTCGAGCGTGCCGCCAAGTGGGTCCGTCCGCGAGAGATGCACCAGGCGTTCAACTTCGCCTACCTCCACGCGCCGTGGGACGCCGTCGCCCTGCGCCGCGTCATCGACGAGTCGCTCGCCGCGTTCGGTGGCGTGGGCGCACCGAGCACGTGGGTCCTGTCCAACCACGACGTCGTCCGCCACGCCACGCGCTTCGCGCTGGTCGACGCCGCTCACGTCGCCCATGGGCACGGCTTCCGGGCCGACACGCCCCTCGACCCCGAGCGGGGGGAGCGGCGGGCTCGTGCCGCCACGGCGCTCATGCTGGCGCTGCCCGGTGCCGTCTACCTCTACCAGGGCGAGGAGCTCGGGCTGCCCGAGGTGCTGGAGATCCCCGACGACCAGCGGCACGACCCCTACTTCCTGCGCAGCGGTGGCGCCGTGGTCGGCCGCGACGGCTGCCGGGTGCCGATCCCGTGGGAGGCGCACGCCCCCGCGTACGGCTTCAACGGCAGCGGCTCCTCCTGGTTGCCACAGCCCGCGCAGTGGGCCCGCTACGCCCGCGACGTCCAAGGCGCCGAACCGACGTCGACCCTGGCGCTCTACACCCACGCCCTGGCGACGCGAAAGGTCCTCGGGCTCGGCGCGGGTTCGCTACGGTGGGTCCGCGCCGACGAGCCGGCGGTGCTCGCCTTCGTCAACGGGGAGGTCCTCGTGGTCGCCAACCTCTCCGACCACCCCGTCCCCGCCGAGGCCGGCGAGATCGTGCTCGAGAGCGTCCCGGGTGCGGTCAGCGACGGACTCCTGGCCCCGGACGCGACCGCGTGGTTCCGCGCGCCGGCCGGCACGGTCTGACGGAAGGCTGATCCGGTGGCGGGAGTGACGATCAAGGACGTCGCCGAACGGGCGGGTCTGTCGGTCGCCACCGTGTCGCGCGCGCTCAGCGGGCGCGGTCACGTCTCGGAGACCGCCCGGACGCTGAGCGCCCAGGCTGCTCGTGACCTCGGCTACGTCGCCTCGTACAACGCGGCCAGCCTCGCCTCGGGACGCAGCAAGAACGTCGGGCTGGTCGTGCCCTGGGTGAACCGCTGGTTCTTCAGCACGATCATCGAGACCGCGTCGACGGTTCTGGCGGCGGCGGGGTACGACGTCACTCTCTACTACCTCGGTGGCGGCAAGCGCGAGCGAGGGCTCGTCTTCAGCGACTTCCTGCTCCGCAAGCGTGTCGACGGGCTCCTTGCCGTGGCGCTCGAGCTCGACGACACCGAGCGCGTCGACCTGTTGCGAGTCGGCACCCCGGTCGTCTGCATCGGCGGCGTGATCCCCGGCGTGTCGACGGTCAGCGTCGACGACTTCGCGACCGCGCGTCTCGCCACCGACCATCTCGTCGCGCTCGGACACCGCCGCATCGCGCACATCGGCTGGGAGGGCGCCGGGGACTTCGCTCTGGCAGCGACCCGGGAGGACGGCTATGCGCGCGCGCTGCGCGATGCGGGCCTCGAGGTCGCACCGGAGCTGGTCGCCCTCGGAGACTTCACGATGCAGGAGGGCTACTCCACCGCCAAGCGTCTGCTGTCCGACCCACGACTGCGTCCGACCGCGATCTCTGCCGCCTCCGACGAGCTGGCCATCGGGGCGATCACCGCCGCGCGGGACCTCGGTCTGGACGTGCCGCGTGACGTGTCGGTGGTGGGGATCGACGGGCACGACCTCGGCGGCGTGTTCGGTCTGACGACGGTCGACCAGCACGTGCGCGAGCAGGCGACCCAGGCCGCCGACCTTCTCCTCCGCCAGCTCGACGACGACTCCGTGGACCGCGAGCCCGTCCACACCGAGCTCGGCCTGGACCTCGTGATCCGCTCGAGCACGATGGCTCCACGCCCGGACGGGCCACGCACGCGGTAGCGTGCCTCGGGTGGCTGTGTCCTCCCGGCGTTCGGGCATGAGCGGCATGCTGACGGCGTTGGCGCACCCCGTCCGCATCCTCCCGGCGACGTTCGTGCTCGGCAGCGTCGCCGGCACCCTCCTCCTGCTCCTCCCAGGCATGCGGACCGACGGTCAGCAGGGTGGCGCGGTCCTGCCGGCCGCCTTCACGTCGGTGTCCGCGGTGACCGTGACCGGACTCAGCACGGTCGACGTCTCGTCCTACTGGACGCCGCTCGGGCAGGTCGTCATCCTCGTGCTGGTCCAGGTCGGCGGCTTCGGCTTCGTCACCCTGGCCACGATCCTGGGTGTCGTCGTCGGGGGCCGGATCGGCCTGCGCTCGCGGCTCGCCACCCAGATGGACCTCCACCTCGTCAACCTCGGCGAGGTGATCCCGCTCGTCCGGCGGATCCTCGTGACGATGCTGGGCTTCGAGGCCGTGGTCGCCGTGGTGCTGACCTTCGGGTTCGAGTCGCGTCACGACGAAGGCTGGGGCGAGGCGATCTGGCACGGGATCTTCTACTCGGTGATGGCGTTCAACAACGCCGGCTTCGCGCTGGCACCCGACAGCCTCGTCCAGTACGTCGGCGACGCCGCGCTGATCCTGCCGATCTCGATCGCGGTGTTCGTGGGGGCGGTGGGCTTCCCCGTCCTCGCGGAGCTGTCACGCCGGTGGAGGCGCCCCGACCGCTGGTCGATCCACACCAAGCTCACCGTGTGGGGCTCGTTCCTCCTGCTGGGCGCCGGGACGGTCCTGTTCGGGGTCGTGGAGTGGTCGAACCCCGCGACGATGGGCGGCCAGTCGTTCGGCGAGAAGCTCGTCACGTCGTTCGAGGGCGGCATCATGCCGCGTTCGGGCGGGTTCAACTCCATCGACTACGGGGAGGCCCGGTCCGAGACGACCCTGATCACAACCATCATGATGTTCATCGGCGGCGGGTCGGCCAGCACCGCCGGTGGCATCAAGATCACGACGTTTCTCCTGCTCGGCTACGTGATCCTCGCGGAGGTGCGTGGTGACCCCGACGTCACCATCGGCTCGCGGCGGATCGGGGTCAGCACCCTGCGGCAGGCGCTCACCGTCGCCCTGCTGGCGGTGATGCTCGTCGTGACCTCGACACTGGCGCTGCTCGTGGTGGCGGAGGTGAGCCTGGACGAGGCCTTGTTCGAGGCGACGTCGGCGTTCGCCACCGCCGGTCTCTCCATGGGCGTCACCGGTGATCTCCCGCCTGCCGGCCAGGCGGTGCTGATGTTCTTGATGTTGATCGGCCGTGTCGGTACGGTCGCGACGGCGTCAGCACTCGCCCTGCGTGCCCGCCCGCGTCGCTTCCACCTGCCCGAAGAGCGACCGATCATCGGCTAGGAGAAGATGACCCGTGCCCAAGAACTCGACCCCTCCGCCCGACGCCCCCGTGCTCGTCGTCGGCCTCGGTCGCTTCGGCACCGCCGTGGCGTCGTCTCTGACCCGGCTGGGACACGAGGTGCTGGCGATCGACGAGAGCATGGAGCTCGTCCAGAAGTGGGCGACGGAGTTCACCCACACGGTCCAGGCCGACTCCACCGACGAGGAGGCGCTGCGCCAGATCGGTGCTGACCAGTTCGACCGCGCCGTGGTAGGCATCGGCACCGACATCGAGGCGAGCGTGCTCAGCGTGCTGACGCTCACCGAGCTCGGCGTTCGTGAGATCTGGGCCAAGGCGATCAACAAGAAGCACGGCAAGATCCTCGAGCGCGTCGGCGCGCGCCACGTCGTGTACCCCGAGTCGGCGATGGGCGAGCGGGTCGCGCACGTGGTCTCGGGGTCGATGATCGACTTCATCGAGTTCGACGACGGCTTCGCCATCGCGCGTACGGCGGCACCGTCGGGAGCGGTCGGGCGCACGCTCGCGGAGTCCGCGCTCCGCCACCAGTACGGCATCACCGTGGTCGGCGTGAAGCGACCGGGGTCGGACTTCACCTACGCGCGGCCCGAGACGTTCCTCGGTGAGTTCGACGAGCTGATCATCTCGGGGCCGACCAAGAAGGTCGAGCGGTTCGCCGGCCTCTCCTGACACCCGCGGGTCACTCCCTGGCGCTCGCGGGTCACTCTTTTGCGCTCGCGGGTCAGTCCGGCACGTCCTGGCCGAGAACGTGCACCCACGACCCCCAGGCGCTTCGGACCATCTCCTCGAGAGAGTGACGCATCCGCCATTCGAGGTCCCGAGCGGCGAGGTCGCCCGAGGCGACGATGCGCGCAGGGTCGCCGGGGCGTCGTGGACCGGTCTCGGGGACGAAGTCGACACCGGTGACGTGCGCGATGGTGTCCATGATCTGGCGCACCGAGACGCCCTCGCCGCTCCCGAGGTTGTACACGTCCTCGAGCAAGGCATCCTCCGCGAGGGAGCGCGCGGCGACGACGTGGCTGTGGGCGAGGTCCGACACGTGGACGTAGTCGCGCACGCAGGTGCCGTCCGGCGTCGGGTAGTCGACGCCGTTGATGACCGGGACGCCGCCGTCGGTCAACGTCTTGAAGACCTTCGGGAAGAGGTTGTGTGGGCTGGAGTCGTAGAGGTCGTCGTCGCCGGAGCCGACCACGTTGAAGTAGCGCAGCGAGGTCTGCCGCAGCCCGGTGGCTCGGGCCTGCGCCCGCAGCACCCACTCGTCGACGAGCTTGCTCTCGCCGTACGGCGACTCCGGAGCCGTCGGCGTCGACTCGGTGACGAGGTCGGTGTCGGGAGTCCCGTAGACCGCGGCCGAGGACGAGAAGACGACCGAGTTCACGCCGACCTCAGCCAGCGCCTGCAGCAGGTGGACGGTGCCGGTGACGTTCTGCTCGTAGGTGTGGATCGGCCGCTGGACCGACACGCCCGCGTACTTGAACGCAGCGAGGTGCACCACCCCGACGACCCCGTGCTCGCGCAGGACCGTACGGACGAGCTCGGTGTCGGTGACGTTGCCCTCGACGAACGGGACGTCGGCGGGGACGAACTCGCGGTGGCCCGACTCGAGCGAGTCGAGCACGACGACGCCGATCCCGGCGTCGGTGAACGCGCGGACGACGTGGGAACCGATGTAGCCGGCGCCGCCGGTCACGAGCCAGGTCATGCGATCGACCCTAACCGACCACGACGCGCAGGATCCGGTCGTCGTCGGCTCCCGGCTCCCCGCGACCGTCGGTGTTGCTGGTCGTCACCCACAGGCTTCCGTCGGGTGCCGGCACGGCGTTGCGCACGCGCCCGAGGCCGGCGTCGCCGAGGAGGCGGCGCGGTCGGCCGGCGTCGGCCCCGGACAGCGGCACCGCCCACACGCACTGACCGCGCAGCGCAGCCACGTACGCCGTCCCGTACGCGACGCCGACACCCGCAGGCGACGCGTCGTCGGTGCTCCACCACGCCTTCGGCCCGACGAGACCGCGTTCGTCCGTGGGCCCCTCCGTCTGGGGCCACCCGTAGTTGCCGCCACGCTCGACGAGGTTGAGCTCGTCGGTGGTCTGGTCGCCGAACTCGGCCGCCCACAGCCTGCCCTGTGCATCGAACGCGAGCCCTTCGACGTTGCGGTGGCCGTAGGACCAGACGCGGTTGCCGAAGGGGTTGTCCTCGGCGGCACGGCCGTCGAGGGTCATCCGCAGCACCTTGCCCGAGGGTGAGTCGACGTCCTGGGCTCGGTCGCGTTCGCCGGCGTCACCGGTGCTGGCGTAGAGCATCCGGTCGGGTCCGATCACGAGGCGGCCGCCGTTGTGGTTGAACGCTCGCGGTATCCCGTCGAGCAGCACCTGCGGGCGTCCGAGGCGGCGTCCGTCGTACGACATCCGCACGATCCGGTTGTCGTCTGGGGACGTGAGGTACACGATCACGGCGTCGCCGCCGGGGACGAGGACGATCCCCAGGAGCCCGCCCTCGCCGCTGTCGGTGTCGACGTCGGGCACCTCACCGATCGTCGTCGCGTTGCCGCCCCCGACCTTGACCACCCGCGCGGTGTCTCGTTCGGTCACGAGGGCCTGGCCAGCATCGAGGAACGCGAGCCCCCACGGCACCGTCAGTCCGTCGGCGACCACACCGTCGATCCGGAGACGGGTCGGGTCGTCGGGGCCGCGGGGAGCGGGCGTCGTCGGGGGCACCGACGACGGGTCGGTGGTGGGGACGGTCGTCGGAGTCGGGTCGGTGGAGCCGTCTCCGCGGCAGCCGGTGGCCAGGCCGGCTCCGGCGACGGAGAGCGCAACGAGAAGCTCGCGGCGAGTCAGCGTCATGGGGAGAGTGTGGCCCACCGGTGGTGACGGGACCGTGGCACGACCTCCGACGACGTTCTCTTCTGCCCTGCCGATGCTGCGCTTCGGGAGTAACGTGCCGTTCGGGACAGACCTCTGACCCGACACCACCGACGACCGGGAGGGCGGATGGACGGCACCGTGGTCTGGGCGGCAGACGAGAGGCTTCGTCTGGACACCGGCTTCTCCGACTACCTGATCATCCTGATCTACTTCGCCTTCGTCCTCGGCATCGGCCTCCTCGCCAAGCGCCAGGTCTCCAGCAGCATCGACTTCTTCCTGTCGGGGCGCTCGCTGCCCGCGTGGGTGACCGGTCTGGCCTTCATCTCAGCCAACCTCGGCGCGGTCGAGATCATGGGCATGTCGGCCAACGGTGCACAGTACGGCCTCCCGACGATGCACTACTTCTGGATCGGCGCGGTGCCGGCGATGCTGTTCCTCGGCGTCGTGATGATGCCGTTCTACTACGGCTCCAAGGTCCGCAGCGTGCCGGAGTTCATGCGGATGCGTTTCGGGACGGGCGCGCACCTGGTCAACGCGCTGAGCTTCGCCGTGGCCCAGCTGCTGATCGCCGGCGTCAACCTCTATCTGCTCGCCCGCATCGTCAACGTCATCCTCGGCTGGCCGTTGTGGGTGTCGCTGATCGCCGCAGCGATCGTGGTCCTGACCTACACCACCCTCGGTGGCCTGTCGGCGGCGATCTACAACGAGGTCCTCCAGTTCTTCGTCATCGTCGCGGCGCTGCTGCCGCTCACGCTCGTGGCTCTGCACAAGGTCGGCGGGGTCAGCGGGCTCACCGACAAGATCTCGGCCACCCCGGGCGGCGGCGAACAGCTCTCGTCCTGGCCCGGCACCAACCTCACGGGCATCGACGACCCGTTCTGGTCCGTCGTGGGGATCGTGTTCGGACTCGGCTTCGTGCTGTCGTTCGGCTACTGGACGACGAACTTCGTCGAGGTGCAGCGGGCGATGGCGTCGAAGTCGATGTCGGCCGCGCGCAGCGCCCCGATCATCGGCACCTTCCCCAAGATGTTCGTCCCGTTCATCGTCGTCGTCCCCGGCATGATCTGCGCCGTGCTGATCCCGGAGATGATCGACCTCAAGGCCGGCGACGACAGCTCCGGGGTCGCGTACAACGACGCGATCCTCCTCCTGATACGCGACCTGCTGCCCAACGGCATGCTCGGACTCGCGATCGCAGGCCTCCTCGCGTCGTTCATGGCCGGCATGGCAGCCAACATCTCGGCGTTCAACACGGTCTTCAGCGTGGACCTCTGGCAGCAGTACGTCCGCAAGGACAAGCCGGACGGCTACTACACGAGCGTCGGCCGCTGGGCCACGGTCGGTGCGACCGTGGTGGCGATCTTCACCGCGCTGATCGCGTCGAGCTACTCGAACCTGATGGACTACCTCCAGACCTTGTTCGGGTTCTTCAACGCGCCGTTGTTCGCGACGTTCATCCTCGGCATGTTCTGGAAGCGGATGACCGCCACCGCCGGTTGGGTCGGTCTCGTGTCCGGCACGGCAGCAGCGGTCGTCGTCGCCTTCCTCAGCGAGGACGCCTTCGGCAGCGCCAGTGTGGGCGTCATCCCGCTCGGGGGCCAGGGTGCGAGCTTCGTCGCGGCGAGCGCAGCGTTCGTGGTCGACATCGTGGTCAGCTACGTCGTGAGCCTGATGACCCAGCCGAAGCCGGCCGCCTCGCTGCGTGGCTTCGTCTACTCGCTGACGCCCAAGGACCAGCTGCGCGACCCGCTCGCGCACCTGCTCCCGTGGTACCAGCGCCCGACCGTGCTCGCCGCGATCTCGTTGGTCATGGTGATCGCCTTGAACATCATCTTCTGGTGAGAAGGAGCAACGATGGCTGAGGGCAAGAGCCGCTTCAAGATCGCGTCGGCGTTCGACATCCGGACGATCATCGGTGCCCTGATGGGCATCTATGGCGTGATCCTGACCTTCCTCGGCATCTTCAACGCCTCCGACGCCGAGCTGAGCAAGGCCGACGGCTTCAACGTCAACCTCGTCAACGGGCTGATCCTGCTCGGCGTCTCGGCCGTGTTCGTCACCTGGGCGATCCTGCGGCCGCTGGTCGTCGAGGACGTGCCGCCCGAGGCGCTGGAGGACCGCGACCAGCGCGCCGAGTAGCGCGCTAGCATGGGAGCCGTGTACGACCTGCACCTTGTCGAGCCACGCTGATCCCGACCCCGTCAGCGTGGCAGCCCCTCTGCCCAGAGGGGCTGTTCTGTGTACGGGCACGGTTCGGTGTCGCAGATCACCCGGTCGTACGAGGACGTCATTGCGGAGGAGACCCAGGTGAGCACCCAGCAGGGCGAGGCGGCGTCGTACGACGTCCGCGCGGTCCAGGACAAGTGGCGCGCGGTGTGGGACGAGCTGCGGCCGTACGACGCCGACGGCACCGACCCCGGTCGCGAGCGGCGCTACGCGCTCACGATGTTCCCCTACCCGTCCGGCGACCTCCACATGGGCCACGGCGAGGTCTTCGCGCTGCACGACATGCTGGCGCGCTACTGGCGGCTCAAGGGCTACGACGTGCTCAACCCGATCGGCTGGGACTCCTTCGGGCTGCCCGCCGAGAACGCTGCCATCAAGCGCAACGAGAACCCAGCGACGTTCACGTACGACAACATCGAGACGCAGGCCGAGTCGATCCGGCGCTACGGCGTGAGCTTCGACTGGACGCGTCGCCTGCACACCTCCGACCCCGAGTACTACCGCTGGACCCAGTGGCTGTTCCTGCGGCTGTTCGAGCGGGGCCTGGCCTACCGCAAGGCGTCCTACGTCAACTGGTGTCCCAACGACCAGACCGTTCTCGCCAACGAGCAGGTCGTCCAAGGGTTCTGCGAGCGCTGCGGCGCCGTGGTCACCAAGCGTGAGCTGACCCAGTGGTACTTCAAGATCACCGACTACGCCCAGCGGCTGCTCGACGACATGCAGCAGCTGGAGGGCCGGTGGCCCGAGCGCGTGCTGACCATGCAGCGCAACTGGATCGGACGCTCAGAGGGTGCGTGGGTGTCGTTCGTGGTCGAGGGGCGCGAGGAGCCCGTGCGGGTCTTCACCACCCGGCCCGACACGCTGTACGGCGCGACGTTCATGGTCGTCGCCCCCGACGCCACGCTGGCCGGTGAGCTGGTGTCCGACGATCAGCGGCCCGCCTTCGAGGCGTACCTCGAGCGCACCAAGCAGGCCACGGAGATCGAGCGCCAGTCCACCGACCGTCCGAAGACCGGGGTGTTCCTGGGCGTCCACGCGACCAACCCGCTGACGGGCGAGCCCATGCAGGTGTGGGCCGCCGACTACGTCCTGGCCGACTACGGGTCCGGCGCCGTGATGGCCGTGCCGGCCCACGACCAGCGCGACCTCGACTTCGCCCGGACGTACGACCTGCCGGTCCGCCGCGTCGTCGACGTGCCGGGGGAGGGTGACCCGGCCGAGACCGGCGTCGCGACCACCGGTGACGGGGCGTACGTCGGCTCGCCGGTGCTGGAGGGCGTCACCGACAAGGCCGAGGGCATCGAGGTGACGATCGAGACGCTGACCGAGAAGGGGTTGGGCGAGGGCACGGTCAACTTCAGGCTGCGCGACTGGCTGCTCAGCCGTCAGCGCTACTGGGGCTGCCCGATCCCGATCGTGCACTGCCCCGATTGCGGTGAGGTCGCGGTGCCCGACGAGCAGCTGCCGGTCGAGCTGCCCTACCTGACCGGCGCCGACCTCGCGCCGAAGGGCACCTCCCCGCTGGCCGCCGCGACGGACTGGGTCAACACCACCTGCCCCCGCTGTGGTGGCGCCGCGCAGCGTGACACCGACACGATGGACACGTTCGTCGACTCCTCGTGGTACTTCCTGCGCTACTGCTCGCCCGACCGGACCGACGCGCCGTTCGCCCCCGAGGACGTCAACCGGTGGATGCCGGTCGACATGTACGTCGGTGGGGTCGAGCACGCGATCCTGCACCTGCTCTACAGCCGCTTCTTCACCAAGGTGCTCCACGACATGGGCCTGGTGGACTTCGTCGAGCCGTTCACGTCGCTGATGAACCAGGGCCAGGTCATCAACGAGGGCAAGGCGATGAGCAAGTCGCTCGGCAACGGCGTCGACCTCGGTCAGCAGATCGAGCAGTTCGGCGTCGACGCGGTGCGCCTGACGCTGCTGTTCGCCGGGCCACCCGAGGACGACATCGACTGGGCCGACGTGTCACCGACAGGCTCGTCGAAGTTCCTGCAGCGGGCGTGGCGCGTTGCGCACGAGGTGGCGAGCGATCCGGGTGCCGACGTCACCGCCGGTGACGTCGCGCTGCGTCGGGTCACGCACAAGACGGTGGCCGACGCCGAGCAGCTCTACGAGTCCAAGCGCTTCAACGTGGTGATCGCGCGTGTGATGGAGCTCGTGAACGCCACGCGCAAGACGATCGACTCCGGTGCGGGTGCGGCCGATCCCGCGGTCCGCGAGGCGGCAGAGGTCACGGCGATCCTGCTCAGCACGGCAGCGCCCTACGTGGCCGAGGAGATGTGGGCGGAGCTCGGCCACGCTCCCTCCGTCTCGCAGCAGCCGTGGCCGACGGTCGACCCGGCCCTGCTGGTCGACGACACCGTCACGTGCGTGGTCCAGGTCAAGGGGAAGGTGCGCGGCAAGCTCGAGGTCGCGCCCTCGATCTCCGACGACGAGCTCGAGGCGCTCGCGCTGGCCGAGCCCAACGTCGCTCGGCACCTCGAGGGCGCCGTGATCCGCAAGGTGATCATCCGCGCTCCGAAGCTCGTCAACATCGTCGTCTGATCACGCGGTCGCGCCGGTCACCACGAGGCTGATCCCCGTGGTGGCCAGCCCGAGCGTCAGGACCGCGGCGCCCGTCCAGATCAGGGCGACCAGTCGGCTGGGGCGCTGCGGGTCGTGCCCGAGGACCGACAGGAAGAAGCCGGCGGGCATCACGATCGCCGCGACGAGGACGCCGAGCGGGCCGAGCCACGCCCACGGGTCGGCGACGTCGGCGGCGCTGGTGAGCAGGAGGGTCACGAGCCCGAGGATCACGAGCACGCCCGCGTGGGCGTGGCCCGCCCGGAAGAACGACGTCTGCAGGGCGTTGGCCGGCTTGCGACCGCCCACGACGCGCAGGAGGAACACCCCGCCCGACTCGATGGTGATCACCGTGAGCACGACGATGCCCGCGGTGAGCGTGGATGCGGCGTTCATACGTTCTCCTGACGTGTGAACCCTCCGTTTTTGGAGAGTGCGACTATCCAATATTAGATAGTGATACTCTCCAGTACGTTAAGGGACTTCTCGAAGGGGACACGTCGTGAGGATCTCCGAGCTCGCCCACGCATCCGGCGTCGCCGTCGCGACGATCAAGTACTACCTGCGCGAGGGCCTGCTCCCGCCCGGTCGATCGACGAGCGCGACGCAGGCGACGTACGACGAGGGCCACCTCCAGAGGCTCCGCCTGGTCCGCTCGCTCGTCGAGGTCGGCGGGCTTCCGCTGGCCAAGGTCCGCGCCGTGCTGGCGGTCATCGACGACCCAGGTCCCGACCCGTACGCGGCGGTGGGTGACGCGCTCGCGGCCCTGCCGCCGTACGTCCGCGACGAACCACCGTACGCCCGCGCCACGGCGGCGCTCGAAGCCATCGGCCTCGCCCACGATCCCGGATCAGCGGCGGTGGCCCAGCTCGAAGCGGCGCTCGCCGGTCTCGAGGCGGCGGGACGGCCGCTCGACGCGGAGGCGGTCGGCCGGTACGCCGAGCAGGTCGCGGCGATCGCTCGGCGCGAGGTCGCGTCGGTCG
Organism: Mumia sp. zg.B17; assembly: GCF_019550915.1. Taxonomy (GTDB): domain Bacteria; phylum Actinomycetota; class Actinomycetes; order Propionibacteriales; family Nocardioidaceae; genus Mumia. The sequence continues at coordinate 524,688 of NZ_JAHWCI010000006.1, read as the reverse complement.
AGCCCGACGGCAGCGGCGCCCAGGATCCGGTGGCCACCGTGGTCCAGGACGTCGTGCTCGGGACGGTGCTCGTCGAGCCCGTCATCCTCGCGCTGCGACGCATCGTCCACGCCGCGCTGTTCCGCGAACGCCACGCCGCTGGTGACGACGGTCAGAACCCTGCGGCGAGCCGGTAGTAGGCCTGGTTCCAACGCAGCTCGTGGCGCAGCCCGCGCGTCGTGGTCGAGGCGTCGATGTGGACGATCTCGGTGCGCAGCATCTCGGCCAGGTCGTCGAACTCCTCGAACCCGACCGCGGTCGTGAGGACCGTGTGGTGCGGCCCGCCCGTCATCAGCCAGGCCTCGGCCGCCGCCGTCAGCGACGGGTGGGCCTCCCACACCGCGCAGGCGACGGGGAGCCGGGGGAGCGGCTCGTCGGGCTCCACCAGCGTGACGTCGTTGGCGCTCAGGCGGAACCGGTCGCCCTGGTCGGAGAGACCGACGACGATGCCCTCGCCGGGATCGGCCACGAAGCGGAGGCGCACCGGATCCTCCCGCCCTCCCATCGACAACGGATGAACCTCGACGGTCGGGCGCTCCGTGGTGAGGCTCGGGCAGACCTCCAGCATGTGGGCGCCGAGGGACTTCATCCGGCCCGGCGCCAGGCTGTACGTGTAGTCCTCCATGAACGAGGTGCCGCCCGGCCGGCCGCCCGCCATCGCCTTGGTCGCCCGGACCAGCGCCGCCGTCTTCCAGTCGCCCTCGCCGCCGAAGCCGTAGCCGTCGGCCATCAGCCGCTGGACGGCGATGCCCGGGAGCTGCCGCAAACCTCCGAGATCCTCGAAGTTGGTGGTGAACGCACCGAATCCGCCCTCGATGAGGAAGGCCCGCAGGCCGGCCTCGAGCCGAGCGGCATACCGCAGTGCGGCGCGCTGCTCACCGTCGGCGCGCAGAGCGGGGGCGACGGCGTAGAGGTCGTCGTACTCGGCGACGAGCTTGGTGACCTCCTCGTCGCCGACCTGGTCGACGACGGCGACCAGGTCGTTCACGCCGTAGGTGTTGACCGAGACTCCGAGGCGCAGCTCGGCCTCCACCTTGTCGCCCTCGGTGACAGCGACGTCACGCATGTTGTCGCCGAAGCGCGCCAGCCGCAGGGAGCGGAGGTCGGCGAACGCCGCCGCCGCGCGCGCCCAGGTCGCGACCCGGGCGCCGACGGCGGGATCGGTGACGTGGCCGGCGACGGTCTTGCGGGGGATGCCGAGCCTGGTCTGCACGAACCCGAACTCGCGGTCGCCGTGCGCCGCTTGGTTGAGGTTCATGAAGTCCATGTCGATCGTCGCCCACGGGATCTCGACGTGGTGCTGCGTGTGCAGGTGGAGGAGCGGCTTCGCGAGCGCGTCGAGGCCGGAGATCCACATCTTCGCCGGCGAGAAGGTGTGCATCCACGCCACGAGGCCGGCGCAGGCGTCGTCGGCGTTGGCCTCGAGCACGAGGCGGCGGATGGCGTCGGACGAGGTCAGGACGGGCTTCCACACCACCGGGAGCGCCAGGTCGTCGGTGCGGTCGAGCGCGTCGGCGATGTCGCGCGACTGGGCGGCGACCTGGCGGAGGGTGTCCTCGCCGTAGAGGGTCTGGCTGCCGGTCAGGAACCACAAGACGCGATCGGTCATCGGTGTTCTCTCTCTCCGGCCCCCTGGCCGTAGGCGTTCTGGTAGCGCTCGTAGAGGCGATCGACGTCCGCAGGGGCGATCTGCACCGGCTCCCCGATCTGGCGGCTGATGTGGACGGTCCGAGCGACGTCCTCGCACATCACGGCGGTCTTCACCGCCTCCAACGCATCCGCGCCGACCGCGAAGACGCCGTGGTTGCGCATCAGGACCGCGCGCGACCGGCTCCGTGCCAGCGTGACGACGATGCCGCGACCGATCGAGTCGTCGCCGATCAGCGCGAACGGACCGATCGGGATCTCCCCGCCGAACTCGTCGGCGATCATCGTCAGCGTGCACGGGATCGGCTCGCCGCGCGCCGCCCACGCCGTCGCGTAGGTCGAGTGGGTGTGCACGACGCCGTTGACGTCCGGTCGGTGGCGATAGACGTAGGCGTGCGCGGCCGTGTCGCTGGACGGAGCCAGGTCACCGTCGAGCAACCGGCCGTGCAGGTCCGTGACGACGATCGACTCCGGGGTCAGCGCGTCGTACGCGACCCCGCTGGGCTTGATCACCAACGCGTCCTCACCGGGGACCCGCGCCGAGACGTTGCCAGCCGTCCACACGACGAGGCCGTAGCGCGTCAGCTCGGCGTGCAGGTCGCACACCTCGCGGCGCAACCTCTCGATGGTCCGGCGGACCTCATCGGCGACCGTCATCGGGCACCTCCGCGTGATCGTGAGGCGTCGTCTCGCAGGGTGCGCAGCCGGTGCATCACGTCATTGCCACCCCGACCGAAGTAGTCGTGCAGCGTGACGTACTCGGCATAGAGCCGGTCGTACGCACGCGCACGCTCCTCGTCGGGGACGTAGACCGCCTTGCGCACCGACCCCATCGCCTTCGCGGCAGCGCGTATGTCCGCGTACGCGCCGGCCGCGACGGCGGCATGGAGTGCGGCGCCCAAGGCGGGGCCTTGTGCCGACCCGACCACGGACAGCGGGAGCCCGGTCACGTCGGAGTAGATCTGCATCAGCATCGCGTTGCGGACCAGACCACCCGCGACCACCAGCTCCTCGACGGGCACCCCGCTGCGCCCGAACGCATCGATGATCGTGCGCGTCCCGAACGCGGTCGCCTCGACGAGCGCGCGGTAGACGTCCTCGGGGCGCGTCGCGAGGGTCTGGCCGAGCACGACGGCGGAGAGGTCGTGGTCGACGAGGACCGAGCGGTTGCCGCTGTGCCAGTCGAGCGCGACGAGACCGTGCTCACCGACGGCCTGCTCCGCCGCGAGCGCGCTGAGGTGCTCGTGGACGGTAACCCCCGCCGCGGCCGCAGCCTCGTGCACGTACGGCGGCACCCCGTGGTCGACGAACCAGGCGAAGATGTCACCGACGCCGCTCTGGCCCGCCTCGTAGCCCCAGCGTCCCGGCACGATGCCGCCGTCGACCACGCCGCACATCCCCGGGACCTCGCGGAGGACCGACGAGCTCATCACGTGGCACGTCGAGGTCCCCATGATCGCGACCATCTGACCGTCGTCGATCGCCTGTGCCGCCGGCGCGCTCACGTGCGCGTCGACGGTGCCCACGGCGACCGGGATGCCCTCCGGCAGGCCGGTCCACGCCGACGCGGCGGCCGTCAACGTGCCCGCCGCCTCTCCGAGCTCGGCGACCGGCTGATCGACGTGGTCGTCGACGAACCCACCGAACGCGGGATGGAGGGTCGTGAGGAAGTCTGTGTCCGGATAGCGCCCGTCCTGATAGATCGCCTTGTAGCCGGTGGCGCCCGCGTTGCGCACGTACGTCGCGCAGAGCTGCCAGACGATCCAGTCCGACGCCTCCACCCACCGGTCCATCGCGGCGTAGACCTCCGGATCCTCCTCGAGCACCTGGAGCCCTTTGGCGAACTCCCACTCGGACGAGATCAGTCCTCCGTACCGGGACAGCCACGGCTCGTCGCGCTCGGCGGCCAACGCGTTGATGCGGTCGGCCTGCGGCTGCGCCGCATGGTGCTTCCAGAGCTTGACGTACGCGTGCGGGCGGTCCTCGAACCCTTCCACCTCGCACAGCGGGGTGCCGTCGGCGGTGGTCGGCACCATCGTGCACGCGGTGAAGTCGGTGCCGATCGCGATCACGTCGGCGGGGTCGATGCCGGCCTGCCGGATCGCTTCGGGCACGGCCGTCCGAAGGACGTCGATGTAGTCGGACGGCACCTGGAGCGCCCAGGCGGGCGGCAGCCGCCGCTCCGGTCGTCCCGGCAGCGCGTCGGTGACGACCCCGTGGGCGTAGACGGACTCCGCGCTCGCCACCTCTCGGCCGTCGTCGACCGCGACGACGAGCGCGCGACCTGACAGCGTCCCGAAGTCGACCCCCACCACGTACTCTGCCCTGCTCACGAGGACACCTCCGGCCGGTACGGGCGCGCGGTGCTCGCGCGCAGGATCACGTCGGGGGAGACGAGGCGCTCGAGCGGGGGCTCGACCCCCTTGATGCCGGCGTCGAGGAACGCGATCGCCCGACGGCCGACCTCGGCGAAGTCCTGCCGGACCGTCGTGAGGGGTGGCTGCAGGTACTCCGCCTCTGGAGTGTCGTCGAAGCCGACCACGCTGACGTGCTGCGGTGCCGGGCGTCCGCCCTCCTGATAGGCGCGAAGCAGGCCGATCGCCATCTGGTCGTTGGCGACGAAGACGGCCGTCGTCTCCTGGGCGGCGACGAGCGTCCTGCCTGCGGCATAGCCGCTGCGGGCCGACCAGTCGCCGAGCAGCAGCGTGCCCGGGTCGAGCCGCGCGTCGGCGAGGGCTTCCCGCCATCCGGTCTCACGTCCGTCGGCCTCCGTCCAGCTGCGGGGACCCCGTACGTGGGCGATCCGCGTGTGACCGAGCTCGACCAGGTGCGACGTGGCTGCGTACGCCCCCGCACGCTGGTCGACCCCGACGACGTTCGGCGCCTTCGAGAGGTCGCCCTCGACCACGACGAACGGCACTCCGAAGTCCTGGCGGCTCACCAGCTCGAGGGCCTCGACCTGCCCGGCGATCATGACGATCCCCTCGACCGCTTGGCGCAGCAGGTGGTCGATCGCGTCGGTGAGCGTGGACTCGGTGACCGACGCGAGGCTCACGGACCCGGCGAACCATCCCGCACCGCGGGCGGCGTCCTCGACCGTGCGGTGGATGCTGTTGGGCCCGTACAGGCCGCTGCCGGTGCTGATGATGCCGATCGTCGAGGACCGTCGAGTGACCAGTGCCCGCGCGGCGGTGTTGGGTCGGTAGCCCAGCTGGCGGATCACCGACTCGACGCGCTCACGGGTGGACGGGCGGATGTTGGGGGAGCCGTTGATGACGCGGGAGACGGTCTGGTGGGAGACCCCCGCAGCCCGGGCCACGTCCGCCATCACCGGTGGGCTCTGACGATCGGTGCTCACGAGATCTCCCGGCGGTTGAAGAAGCGTTGCAGGACGACGAAGACGAGCAGCAGCGCGCCGATCGAGATCCGCGTCCACCACGAGCTCAGTGTCCCGTCGAAGGAGATGAACGTCTGGATGGTGCCGAGCACCAGCACCCCGAGGAGCGAGCCGATCACCAGCCCGTACCCACCGGTCAGCAGCGTGCCACCGATCACGACCGCGGCGATGGCATCGAGCTCCATGCCGACCGCGTGCAGGCTGTAGCCGGAGAGCATGTAGAGGGAGAAGAGCAGGCCGCCGAGCGAGGAGCAGAAGCCGCTGATCGCGTACACGCCCACCTTCACGCGTGCGACGGACAGACCCATCAGCACCGCAGAGGCCTCGCTCCCGCCGACGGCGTACACGCTGCGCCCGAAGCGGGTCAGGTGCAGCACCCACGCCGCGGCGAGCACCACGGCGAGCGCGATCAACACCGTCGGGGTCACGTAGAGCTCCCCGGGAAGCGTGATCGACGCAGCGGAGATCGACTGGAACGTCTCGTCCCTGATCGGGATCGACTTCACGCTGATGAGGTAGCAGAGCCCGCGGGCCAGGAACATCCCCGCCAGCGTCGCGATGAACGGCTGCACCTCGAAGTAGTGGATGACCAGGCCCATCGCCAGCCCGAGCGCGGTCCCGGTGAGCAGGACCGCCAGGATCGCCAGCGCCGGCGGCCAGCCGGCGCGCAACGTCGCCGCCGCGATCATCGTCGACAGGGCGACGACCGAGCCGACCGACAGGTCGATGCCGCCGGTCAGGATGACGAACGTCATGCCGACCGCGAGCACGATGAGGAACGCGTTGTCCACGAAGAGGTTGAGGACGACCTGAGGCGAGGCGAAGCCCTCGTAGCGGACCGCGCCGACTCCGAACATCCCGACGAGCAGGGCGAACGTCGCCAGGACGGGGAGCAGCTGGGACGGAGGGGAGTAGCCCTTCACCCGGTCGGCGAGGGAGCGCGTGGCGATCTCCGGCCTGGTCACGGTGCTCATGCTCGACCTGCTCTCACGAGGGCGGATCGGTCGCGTCGACGACGCCAGACCGCAGCCCGTGCCTTGGGCGACTGGAGGAGGCAGACCGCGATGACGACGACGGCCTTGAAGAGGTAGTTGGTCTCCGCCGGGATGCCGATGGTCGGGATGGTGGTCGAGAGCGTCTGGATGAACAAGGCGCCCACCAACGTCCCCGCCAGCGAGAACCTCCCGCCGGCCAGCGACGTACCCCCGATGACGACGGCGAGGATCGCGTCGAGCTCGATCCACAGACCGGCGTTGTTCGCGTCGGCCGCGCTGGTGTTGGCCGCGATCATCAGTCCGGCCAGGCCGGCGCAGAACGCAGAGAAGACGTAGACGGTCCACAGGATCGTCCGTGAGCGCACGCCGGCGAGCCGACTCGCCTCGGGATTGACCCCGACGGACTCGACCAGCATCCCGAGCGCGGTACGGCGGGTGACCAGCGCGGTGACCGCGAACACCGCCATGGCGATGAGGACCGCGATCGGGAGCGTCAGGAGGTAGCCGGCGCCGAGTCCTCGGAAGAAGGAGTTGTTCACCGTGGTGATCTGGCCTCCGGTGACCAGCATCGCGAGGCCGCGCCCGGCGGTCATGAGCACGAGCGTCGCGATGATGGGTTGGATCCCGAGCACCGACACGAGGAAGCCGTTCCAGAGGCCGAGGAGGACACACACGGCGAGGGCGAGCGTGACCGCGGTGATCGCGGTCCCGGTCGACGCGGGGGCGGGGGACCCGGCGAGATGGACGCACGCGACCGCGCCCGCGATGGCCGCGATGGCCCCGACCGACAGGTCGATGCCGCGGGTCGCGATGACCAGGGTCATGCCCAGGGCGACCAGGAGCACGGGCGCGCCGTTGCGGGCGATGTCGACGAGGCTCCCGTAGAGGTGGCCGTCCTGCATCCGGATCTGGAGGAACGACGGCGTGGCGGCCACGTTGACGGCGAGCAGGAGGACCAGTGCGAGCACGGGCCAGAAGAGGCGGTGCCGGGCGAGGTCACGCACGGGCGGACTCCTCCTCACGCGCGATGATCGCCATGAGGTCGTCGGTGGTCACCCCGGTGTTCGGGATCTCATCGACCTTGTGACGGTCGCGCATCACCACCAGCCGGTCGCTCAGCCGCAGCACCTCCTCGAGCTCGGCCGAGATGAAGACGATGCCCATCCCTTCGTACGCGAGATCGTCGACGACCTGCTGGATCTGTGCCTTGGCGCCCACGTCGATGCCGCGGGTGGGCTCGTCGAGCAGAAGCACGTCGGGCTGCATGATCAGCCACCGCGCGAGCAGCACCTTCTGCTGGTTGCCACCGCTGAGGTTGCGCATCAGCGCGTCCGGGTTCGCCGGGCGGATGTCGAGCATCTCGAGGTGCTTGATCACGAGCTGGTCGCGGGTACGTGGTGGCACCGGACGGAGCCAGCCGCGAGCGGCCTGCAGACCGAGCATCATGTTCTCGGCGACCGTGAGGTCGCCGATCACCCCCTCGGAACGGCGGTTCTCGCTGGAGAAGCCGATCTTGTGGTCCACGGCCCGACGCGGTGACCGAAGCGCGACCCGTCGCCCGCGAACCTCGACGCTTCCGCTGTCCGAGGCGTCGGCACCGAACAGGAGCCGCGCCAGCTCGGTGCGGCCCGAGCCCAGCAGGCCCGCGATACCGATCACCTCACCGTCGTAGACGTCGAGGTCGGTCGGGGCGAGCGACCCCTTGCGCCCCAGACCCCTCGCGCGCAGGACGGGCGTACGGCGTTCGTCCGGCTGGCGGGAGGGCTCACGGTGCAGCCGCTCGAGGACCTCGAGCTCGCGCCCGAGCATCTCCTCGACGAGCTCCAGGCGCGTGACGTCACGCGTGAGGTGCTCACCGACGATGCGACCGTTGCGGAGCACGGTCATCCGGTCGGAGATCGCGAAGACCTGCTCGAGGAAGTGGGAGACGAAGAGGATCGCGACACCTTGGGAGCGCAGGGACCGGACGACCTCGAACAGCTTGGCGACCTCCTCGCTGTCGAGGCTTGCCGTCGGCTCGTCGAGCACGAGGACGCGGGCCTCGATGTCCACCGCACGACCGATCGCGACCAGTTGCTGCACGGCGATCGGATGGTCACCGAGGCGGGAACGGGGCGAGATGTCGAGCCCGAGCCGGCCGAGCACCTCGCTCGCGCGACGGTTCATCCCCCGGTGGTCGATGCGCCCCAGCCGACGAGGCTCCCGACCGAGGAGCATGTTCTCGGCCACGCTCAGGTTGGTGCAGAGGTTGACCTCTTGGTAGACCGTGCTCACCCCTGCGTCCTGCGCAGCCGCGGGCCCGGTGAAGGCATGCTCGGCTCCACCGACCCAGATCGTGCCCGAGTCGGTCGCGTACACGCCGGTGAGGGCCTTGATCAACGTCGACTTCCCCGCGCCGTTCTCGCCCAACAGTGCGTGCACCTCTCCCGGGAACAGCCGGAAGTCGACGTCGTCGAGCGCCGTCACCCCGGGGAACCTGATCGTGATCCCGGTCATCTGGACCACCGGGTCGACCGGCGTCCGTCCCCGGGGCGACGTCCCCGAGGAGGGGTACGCGTCGGCGGACATGTGGGTCATCTCGAGTCCTCGCCTCGTGTCGGGACGGGTGTGGCGGCCGGGCAGCCGGTCGGCGGTGGCGCCGACCGGCTGTCAGCGCTCAGTACTGACGGTCGGGCAGCGCAGCCTTGGCCTGCTCCTGGTCGAACGTCGTCTCCTCGGTGACCACGCGCTCGGGCACCTCCTCGCCGGCGACGACTTTCTGGGCGAGGTCCATCAGCTGCGGGCCGAGCAACGGGTTGCACTCGACGATGAAGTTGATCTTGCCCTGGGACAGCGCCGTCATCCCGTCCTTGACGGCGTCGACGGTGATGATCTTGATGTCGGTCCCGGGCTTCTTGCCGGCCGCCTCGATGGCCTCGATGGCGCCGAGCCCCATGTCGTCGTTGTGGGCATAGACCACGTCGATGTCCGGCTGCGACTTCAGGAACGACTCCATGACCTTCTTGCCCCCGTCGCGGGTGAAGTCACCGGTCTGCGACGCAGTGACCTCGATCCTCGGGTCCGCGCCGATCTTCTCCTTGAATCCGTCGGCTCGATCGATCGCGGGTGCCGCGCCGGTCGTCCCCTCGAGCTGGACCACGTTGATCGAGCCGTTGGTGTCGGTGTCTGCTGCGTCGGCGTTCTCGACGAGCCAGTCGCCGGCCTTCTCGCCTTCGAGGACGAAGTCGGAGCCCAGGAAGGTCTCGTACAGTGACGTGTCGTCGGAGTCGACCGAGCGGTCGGTGAGGATCACCGGGATCTTGGCCCGCTTGGCTTCCTGGAGGACGGTGTCCCACCCCGTCTCAACCACCGGGCTGAAGGCGATCACGTCGACCTTCTGCTGGATGTAGGACCGGATGGCCTTGATCTGGTTCTCCTGCTTCTGCTGGGCGTCGGAGAACTTGAGGGTCACGCCCTCTTGCTTCGCGGTGTCCTTGATGGACTTCGTGTTGGCTGTGCGCCACCCGCTCTCGGCGCCGACCTGGGCGAAGCCCATGGTGATGCTGTCGTCGTCCGACGCGTCGCTGCTGTCGCCGCCCCCGCACGCGGCGAGGCTGCCGACGAGCACGGCGCCGACGGCGGCTGCGCTCACTCTCCTGATCATGAGGTTCCTCCGTCTACGGGGCCGGCACCGGCTCTGGTGCGGGCCAGGGGCGCAGGCGGACAACTGCTCCCCAGTCGCTCTCAATGTGACGGACGCCACACTGATAAGAAGAGATTGTTAACGCTCACATTCGCTGCCGTCAAGAGGCGTGGCAGTTCGCCGTCGCCCGACGGGCGCGCGGCGGTCCTGGCTGCAGTCCGTACGGGAAGGGTGCGAGTTGGCTCGATCACGGCATCAGCGCAGGTCATGGCCGTCACCGCCGCCCGCCTCTCGCCTCGGCACACGCGGTCACACGCGCTGCCGCGCAAGGTGGCCGTCCTGGCGGCGGTGCCCGCCCGCGCGGGCGGGCCGTGTCATGACAACCTCTCGGGTGTTAACGATCACATCGCGAGGCGCCGCGCTGGTGCTCCTCCTGGGCTCGCGTCCCGTCGCTTCGATGACATCCGGTCAGGGGAGCCCGGCACCGGACCGGGGGTGCTTCAGAGAGAGTCCGACTACCCTCACCCCCATGACCCTCGCCATCGTCACCGACTCGACGGCATCGCTGTCGGTCGACATCGCGTCGGCGCGTGACGTCACGGTCGTGCCGCTCGAGGTCGTCGTGGACGGCCGCTCGTACACCGAGGGTCTCGACGTCACGTCGGCCGACCTCGCGCGGGCGCTTCGTGCGGGGCGCGCCGTCGGCACCTCGCGGCCCGCGCCCGAGCGCTTCTCCCGCGTCTACGCCGGCCTGGCCGAACGAGGTGCGGAAGCGATCGTCTCCGTGCACCTCAGCTCCCGGGTCTCCGCGACGCTGGAGTCGGCGCAGCTGGCCGCGCAGGACTGCACCGTGCCGGTCACCTGCGTCGACAGCCTCCAGGTCGGGATGGCCACCGGGTACGCCGTGCTGACTGCCGCGGACGCGCGCGACGCGGGGAAGTCCGCCGACGACGTCGCCAAGGCTGCCCGCGACCGGTCGGAACGCGCGACGACGTACTTCTACGTCGCGACGCTCGACTATCTGCGCCGAGGCGGTCGCATCGGGACGGCATCCGCGCTGCTCGGCTCCGCCCTGTCGGTGAAGCCCATCCTCGGGGTGAAGGACGGACGGGTGCGGCCGATCGAGAAGGTCCGGACCTCGACGCGCGCCATCGCCCGTCTCGAGGAGCTCACGGCACAGGCCGTCGCGAGCCACGGTGACGAGGTGGACGTCGCGGTGCAGCACCTCGATGCGGACGCGCAGGCGCGGGCTCTGGCTGAGCGTCTCGGGGAGTCGTTGGGGCGCGAGTCGATCGACGTCATGGAGGTCGGTGCGGTCATCGGCGCCCATGTCGGTCCAGGTCTGCTCGCCGTCACGGTCTCGGCGCAGATGCCGTCGCTGGGCTGAGCGCCCCCAGGCTGATGTCCGTGCTGCTTGTCCACAGGTGAGCGGTCGGAGACGGCGCGGCAACGGTCCGCCGCTCTAGCGTCTGTCGTGTGGAGCGACGGGGAGCAGACAGAGCGAGCGAGGCGGCGAGGCGGCGCCTCGAGCTGCTGGCGCGCGAGCTCGACCATCGCGGGGGCGCGTGGGACGCCCCTTCCACCGCCGCGACCGCCGGCGATCCGCTCGGTGACCGGTTCGGTGACCAGCTCGATGACCAGTTCGACGAGGTGGGTGCGGACGCGGCAGGCGACGGTCTGGACGAGCTCTGGCCGACCGGGATGCTTCCGGCGACCCGGATCCCGGGTCCGGCGACCGGGTCGTCGCGCAGATCGCGCGGACTGTCCAGTGACTCGACCGAGCTCGACGAGAGGGGGTGGGGGCGTCACCGCTCGGGCACGGTGCGAGCGACCGGGCAGTCACCGGTCGAGGGCAGTCGACCACCCCTTCCTCGCCTGAGCGTGCTCGGCGACGGGGTGACGCCTCGTCACGTCGGAGTCGCGATCGTGGTCGTGCTCCTTGCGGCCGGGGCGGTGATCTGGTGGGTGCTGCGCGCGCAGCCGCAGGCGGTCGTCGCCGAGCCGGTCGCGCCAGGGGCGTCCGGGAGCCCTTCGGACGTCGCGGTGCCCCAGGCGGACGGACAGCCGGCTGCCGGCGCCGCAGTGCCCGGCGCGACCGCGCCGGCGCAGGTCGTCGTCGACGTCACCGGGCGCGTCCGGCGGCCCGGCATCGTGACGCTGCCGTCCGGCTCGCGCGTCGCCGACGCGATCACGGCGGCAGGCGGCTCGCGGCGCGGCGCCGACCTGTCGTCGGTCAACCTGGCGCGCGTGCTCGTCGACGGCGAGCAGGTCGTGGTCGGGCTCCCGGCCGTCACCGGCCTTCCCGCGCCGGCTCCTCAGACGGCGCCAGGCGGAGGTCCGTCAGGCCCTGGCGGGGTCGTCAACCTCAACACCGCGACGCTCGAGCAGCTCGACACGCTGCCGCAGGTCGGCCCGGTGACCGCGCAGGCGATCCTCGACTGGCGGACGGAGCACGGACGGTTCACCGCGGTCGAGGAGCTCCTCGAGGTCCGGGGGATCGGTGACGCCACCTTGGCGCGGTTGCGCGACCTCGTCACCGTCTGAGCACGGTGTCGACTCGTACGCCCCACCCCGGGACGGGCGACCCTCACCGGTCGCCGCGTGCGCCTGCACCTCGGCCCCGTGCCGCTGTCGCGGTCGACCGTGACGACGAGGTCGACCTGCGGATGCTCGGGCCCGCTCTGGGTGCGTGGTCCGGTGCGGTGGTGGCGACGCGGCTCGAGCTGGTCACCGCCGTCTCCGTCACCACGGCGGCCGTTCTCGTGTGTCTCGTGCTGTCCCGGGTGCTCACGCCGTTGCGCCGGCGCTCGGCGTGGGTCGGGCTCACGCTGGTGCTGCTCCTCACCTCCGTGGTGCTGGGGTCGGTCCGGGCGGAGTCCCACCGGCGGTCGTTCGTCGCCGAGCTCGCTCAGGACGGAGCGACGGTCCGCGCTGTCGCGCGGGTGACGACGGACCCTCGGGTGGTCCGCGGCACCTTCGGCTCGGCCACGGTGTTCGCGGCGACGCTGGTGCGGGCTGAGGCACGGGGCCGGGCGGTCACCCTGCGCGCGCCAGTGACGGTGTGGGTGCGCGGAGACCCACCCATCATCGGGGTCGGCGAGGAGGTCGAGGTCGTCGGCCGCACGCGTCCGGCCGACGACTCCGCCCACGCCGCCACGCTGTCCGCGACGAGCGTGCGTCCTCGTCCCGGGGGCGACCCCGCGTGGTGGTGGGACGCTGCCGGATCCGCACGCGCGGCGGTGAGTGCGTCGGTCGCATCCCGGGGGCACGACGTGTCGGCGCTGGTCCCGGCGCTCGTGCACGGCGACGACCACGCTCTGCCCGACGACCTGAGGGCGGCGTTCCAGACCAGCGGACTCACCCATCTCCTCGCCGTCTCGGGCACCAACCTGACCTTGCTGGTCGGGTTCCTGCTCGCCCTCGCACGACCCCTCGGTGCAGGCCCGGGGAGCCGGGTAGTGCTCGCCGTGCTCGCCACGGTCGCGTACGTGCTGCTGGCGCGTCCGGAGCCGTCGGTCGTCCGCGCCGCGATCATGGGTTTGGTCGGGGTCGCTGGGCTGAGCACCGGCGGACGCAGGCGTGGTGCCCGCTGCCTCGCCTGGGCCGTCGTCGCCGTGGTGGTTCTCGACCCCTGGCTGGCGACGTCGGCCGGATTCCTGCTCTCGGCGGTCGCGACCGGCGGCATCCTCCTGCTCGCGCCTGTCTGGCGCGATGCCCTGGCCCGGTGGATGCCGCGCTGGCTCGCCGAGGCGGTGGCGGTGCCGGCCGCCGCGCAGCTCGCCTGCACCGCACCCGTCGCCGCGCTGTCCGGGGAGGTCTCGGTCGTGGCCGTCGTCGCCAACCTCCTCGCCGCACCCGCCGTCGGACCCGCGACCGTGCTGGGTCTCTCGGGTGGGTTGCTCGGGCTCGTGTGGGCGCCCTCGGGTGCTGCGGTGGGCCTGGTGACCGCGCTCCCCGCCGGCTGGATCGTCCTGGTGGGTCGTCGTGCGGCTGACCTCCCCGGTGCCGCCGCGACCGTCGGTGACGGGCCGGTGGCGGTGAGCGCGCTGGTGGTCGTCAGTGCCGCCATCGCCGTGACCGGCCACCGTCTCCTGCGACGACCCGTTCTCACCGGCCTGGTCCTGGCCGCTGTCACGGCGGTCACCGTCGCCCCCCTTCGCCCGGGCTGGCCCCCTCGCGGGTGGGTGATGGTGGCCTGCGACGTGGGGCAAGGGGACGCCACGGTCCTGAAGGTCGGTCCCGGCTCAGCGGTCGTCGTCGACGCCGGCCCCGACGCGCGCTCGGTCGACCGCTGTCTCCGCGACCTCGGCGTACGCAACGTGCCCGCGATGCTCGTGACGCACGACCACGCCGACCATGTCGACGGCCTGCCCGGCGTGACGCGTCGCCGCTCGCTCGCCTGGATCGGCGCCGGTCCGAGCCGCCCCGACGTCACGGACGCGCCCGTGCGTGAGCTGACGGCCGGAGACCGTTGGCGCGCAGGCGAGGTCACGCTGACCGTTCTCGGGCCTCTTGCCCGCCCCGGGCCTTCTGGCGTCGCCCCCGCGGCGGTGACCGAGGACACCGCCAACGACGCGAGCCTCGTCCTGCTCGCGGAGACCTCGGACGTCCGGGTCCTGCTGACCGGGGACGTGGAGCCCCCCGCGCAGCGGGCTCTCGCCGCGGCCTACCCCACACTCCAGGTCGACGTCCTCAAGGTTCCGCACCACGGCAGCGCGCACCAAGAGGTGGCGTGGCTGACCGGGCTCGGTGCGCGCTGGGCGACGGTCAGCGCGGGGGAGGGCAACACCCACGGCCATCCGGCACCGGAGACGTTGCAGCACCTCCGAGACGCCGGGGCCACGATCTTGCGTACCGATCCGGGTCGTGACGTCGCGGTCGTCGTACGCGACGGCCAGGTGTCCGGTGTCGTTCGCTGACCGTCGTCGGCGGTGTCCTCGCGACGTGGCATGCTGAGCGGCGATGGCGTCCTTGTTCAGCACCGTGCTCCTCGTCACCGGCGGTGTCGAGTTCCTCACCGACCGCTCGATGAGACGTGCTCTCGCTCAGCTCCACGACGAAGACCCCGAGGTGTCGGTCTCCGACGTCGAGGGCTCGACGATCGGGCAGGGCGAGCTGGCCGCGCTCACCAGTCCATCGTTGTTCTCCTCCCACAGCGCGGTCGTCGTACGCGGGATCGAGAGCCTCGACGCGACCGCGGCCGACGAGCTGCTCGCCTACGCCGCAGCGCCGGCGCCCGACGTCGCGGTCGTGCTCACCCACGGCGGGGGCCAGAAGGGCAAGGGCGTCCTCGACAAGCTCCGCAAGCTCGCGGCCGTCAAGGAGGTCACGACCACGGCACCCAAGCCCTGGGAGGTCTCGCGCTGGGTCGCCGCAGAGGTCCGTCACCTCGGCGCCTCCATCTCCGAGGAGGCGGCGGGCTACCTGGTCGACGCGGTGGGGCACGACCTTCGCTCCCTCGCCGCGGCCGCCGACCAGCTCGTCGACGCCGCGACCGGTGCCGACGGCAAGCGCGCACCGATCTCCCTCGAGCTCGTCCGTCAATACTTCGGTGGACGCGCGGAGGTGAAGGGCTTCGACATCGCCGACGCGGCGATCGACGGTGAGACGGCTCGCGCGCTCGAACAGCTGAGGTGGGCCCTCAACAACAACGTGGCCCCCGTGCTCATCACCTCGGCGTTCGCGACAGGGCTCCGTTCGCTCGCCCGTTACGGCGTGGCGTCGAGCAAGGGCCTCCGTGAGGCCGAGCTGGCGCGCGAGGTCGGTGCGCCGCCGTTCCGGCTCAAGCGGCTGCGTGCGCAGCTGCGGGGGTGGGACACCGCAGGGCTCACGACGGCCATCGGCGCCGTCGCCCGAGCAGACCTCGACGTCAAGGGAGCGTCAGACCCGCACTACGCGCTGGAGCGGATGGTCCTCACCGTCGCCGCCTCGCGCGTCCAGTGACGGCGCGATCTCGCCCGGACGCACGAACGGCACCCCCCGCCGGGAGGTGCCGTTGCGTCGGTGAGGTCAGGCGCTCAGAGCGCTGCTGACTTCTTCGCGATGGACGACTTGCGGTTAGCCGCCTGGTTCTTGTGGATGACGCCCTTGGACGCAGCCTTGTCGAGCTTGCGGGTCGCTGCCCTCGCGAGCTGCTGCGCCTCGTCGGTGTTGCCGGCGTCGATGGCGTCGGTGAACCGGCGGACGACGGTCTTCAGCTCCGAGCGCACGGCCTTGTTGCGCTCACGCGCACGCTCGTTCTGCCGGTTGCGCTTGATCTGCGACTTGATGTTTGCCACGGGGCAAGCCTCGTTGTTCTGTCGAAGTGGATGGGTGCGCGCGCGGACACGGACACGCGACCACCCACTGTATCAGCGGCAGACCGGTCGGCCAAAACGCGCCTCGATCCTGCCGGGAGCCGTCCGACGACGAGCCGGGATGGCCGAAGCCAGCGGCCCCCGGCCACCGCACGCGTGCAGTGGACGAGGGCCGCGTCGGGTCGCCTCCGTACTAGCGCGGCGGCGGATAACCGCCGTCGCGGCGCTCCTCGACCACGTGCGTCGAGCGCGTGCGCTGGTGGTTGACGATCAGCGAGACGACGATGGCGGCGACGCCCGCGAGGAGCAGGATCCAGCCGAGCGTCCCCGTGTCCACCACGGTCGTGTCGATGTTGATGACGTCCAGGGCGAAGATCAGGCCGAGGACGATGAGAACGATGCCGAGTCCGATGACCACGACAGTCCTTTCTCTGGGGGATGGTGGCGCTCAACGTACCCGGCCTGGTCCCGGCCGTCAGGCCACCGCGGCCGCCGCCGGGGCGAGAAAAGCCCGGGGCGTCAGCGCACCGGCACGATCCGGTAGCCCAGCGGCATCAGCGAGATCGGGATCATCTTGAAGTTCGCGAGACCGAGCGGGATGCCGATGATGGTGAGGCAGAGGGCGATCCCGCTGACCAGGTGGGCGATCGCGAGCCAGACTCCGGCCAGGACGATCCAGATCACGTTGCCGATCATCGACGCCACCCCGGCGGACGGGTTCGGCTCGATGGTGCGCCCGAAGGGCCACAGCGCGTAGGAGGCGATGCGGAACGACGCGATCCCCCAGGGGATGCCGATGATCGTGATGCAGAGCAGGACACCGGCGAGCGTGTAGCCGATCGCGAGCCAGATCCCGCTGAGCAGGAGCCAGATGACGTTGAGGATCACGTTCACGCTCGAACTGTAAGGCGCATTGCGTGGCGACGTACGACCTGTGCCCTCATGCATTCGGGAACCTGGGGCCGTCATGGGAGGATGGGAGGCACCATGGCCAAGACCTCTCCTGCCTCCTCGGCGCCCGCTCCCGGGGCGACCGATCCGGCGATCCTCCGCAACTTCAGCATCATCGCCCACATCGACCACGGCAAGTCGACGCTGGCCGACCGGATGCTGCAGCACACGGGCGTCGTCGACGGTCGCGCGATGCGCGCGCAGTACCTCGACCGGATGGACATCGAGCGCGAGCGCGGCATCACGATCAAGAGCCAGGCCGTACGGCTGCCGTTCACCAAGTCGACCGGTGAGGACGCGGGGACGACGTACGTCCTCAACCTCATCGACACCCCCGGCCACGTCGACTTCACGTACGAGGTCAGTCGCAGCCTCGCGGCGTGCGAAGGCGCCATCTTGTTGGTGGACGCCGCGCAGGGCATCGAGGCCCAGACGCTGGCCAACCTCTACCTCGCGCTCGACGCGGACCTGACGGTCATCCCCGTGCTCAACAAGATCGACCTCCCGAGCGCGCAGCCGGACAAGTTCGCCGAGGAGCTGGCGCACCTGGTCGGCTGCGAGCCCGACGAGGTCCTGCGGGTCTCGGCCAAGACCGGGGTCGGCGTCGAGGCGGTGCTCAACGCGGTCGTCGACCAGATCCCCGCGCCCGTCGGGAAGCCCGACGAGTCGGCCCGCGCAATGATCTTCGACTCCGTCTACGACACCTATCGCGGCGTGGTGACCTACATCCGGGTGATCGACGGCCACCTGTCGCACCGCGACAAGATCAAGATGATGTCCACCGGTGCCGTGCACGAGCTGCTCGAGGTCGGCGTCATCTCGCCGGAGCCGAACAAGGCCGACCGGATCGGCGTGGGGGAGGTCGGCTACCTCATCACCGGGGTGAAAGAGGTGCGCCAGTCCCGCGTCGGCGACACCGTGACCTCGGCGCAGAAGCCGGCCACCGAGGCGCTCGGCGGCTACCGGCACCCCAACCCGATGGTCTTCGCCGGCCTCTACCCGATGGACGGCGACGACTACCCGACGCTGCGTGACGCGCTCGACAAGCTCCAGCTCAACGACGCCGCGCTGCAGTACGAGCCGGAGACGTCCGGAGCCCTCGGGTTCGGCTTCCGCATCGGTTTCCTCGGCCTGCTCCACATGGAGATCGTGCGGGAGCGGCTCGAGCGCGAGTTCAACCTCGACCTCATCTCGACGACTCCCAACGTGGTCTACCGGGTCGTCATGGAGGACGGCAGCGAGCACCGGGTCACCAACCCGAGCGAGTATCCGACGGGCAAGATCTCCGAGGTCTACGAGCCGGTGGTGCGGGCGACCGTCCTGACGCCGACCGACTACATCGGACCCGTGATGGAGCTGTGCCAGACGCGACGCGGCACCCTCCTCGGGATGGACTACCTCTCGGCGGACCGGGTCGAGATCCGCTACACCGTCCCGCTCGGAGAGATCGTCTTCGACTTCTTCGACAACCTCAAGAGCCGCACCAAGGGCTACGCCTCGCTCGACTACGAGGCGACCGGCGAGCAGGCCGCCGACCTGGTCAAGGTCGACATCCTGCTCCAGGGCGACCCGGTCGACGCCTTCAGCGCCATCGTGCACCGCGACAACGCCTACTCGTACGGCGTCGCGCTCGCGCAGAAGCTCAAGGAGCTCATCCCGCGCCAGCAGTTCGAGGTGCCCATCCAGGCGGCGATCGGTGCTCGGGTCATCGCCCGCGAGACCATCCGCGCGATCCGCAAGGACGTCCTCGCCAAGTGCTACGGCGGTGACATCAGCCGCAAGCGCAAGCTGCTCGAGAAGCAGAAGGAAGGCAAGAAGCGGATGAAGATGGTCGGCCGCGTCGAGGTGCCGCAGGAGGCGTTCGTGGCCGCGCTCTCCACCGGCGACTCGGGTGACAAGGGCAAGAAGTAGCCTCCCGTGAGGGCCGCCACGCTCGCCGACGTCGAGCTCCTCAGAGACATCGAGCGAGCGGCGGACGAGCGGTTCCGGGAGATCGGCCGGGACCTGGTCGCGGACGGTGAACCCGCGCCGTACGAGACGGTGGCCGCGGCGGTCGGTCGCGGCACGGCGTGGGTCGAGGTCGGGGACGCCGGCGCGCCGGTGGCGTACGCGCTCGCAGACGTGCTGGACGGCCGGGCCTTCCTCGAGCAGCTCTCCGTCCTCCCGGAGTACGGCCGACAGGGGATCGGTGCAGCGCTCGTCGACGTGGTCGCGGGGTGGGCACTCGCAGGCGGGCACGCCGAGCTGACGTTGACGACCTTCGCCGACGTGCCGTGGAACGCGCCGTACTACCGGCGCCTCGGCTTCGAGGTGGTGCCCGAGGCGCGGTGGAGCGCGGGTCTGCGTGAGCGTCATGTCGCCGAGTCGGCGTACTTCCGCCCTTGGCCACGGATCGTCATGGCGAGGCCGTTGCGCTGATCTGCGCCGACTCTTGAACACGTTCGAAGGCTGATGCTAGATTCGAACATGTTCAAGTCTCCTGACGGCGCACTCTGATGGCCAAGGACACCCGCGACCGGCTGACCGCTGCCGCGCTACGGCTGTTCCGCGAGGACGGCTACCAGGCGACGACCATGCGCCGCATCGCGGACGAGGCCGGGCTGTCGCTCGGCAACGCCTACTACTACTTCTCGGGCAAGGACGAGCTTGTCCACGAGCTCTACGTCAGCGTCCAGCGCGAGCACCGTGACGTTGCGCTCCCGCGCCTCGTCGAAAGGGCTCCGCTCGCGGACAACCTGCGCGCGGCCCTGCACGCCGGCCTCGACGTGATGACGCCCTACCACGGCTTCGGCACCACGTTCGTGCAGCAGGCGCTCCCCGCCTCGTCGTCGGCGAGCCCGTTCTCCGCGGAGTCGGGGAATGCGAGGGCAATGGCGGTCGACCTCATGGAGCACGTGGTCGCCACCTCCAAGGTGCGACTGCCGAGCGGACTACGCGACCGGCTCCCGGACCTGCTCTGGTTGCTCTACCTCGGTGTGACGCTCCATTGGGTCGTCGATCCGTCGCCGGAGCAGCAGCGCACACGGTCGCTCGTGGATCGGCTCGCACCGGTGGTCTCGAAGGCGGTCGCCCTGTCCCGACTCCCGGTGGCGCGGGGCCTGGTCGACGACGTCGTGGCGCTCACCCAGCCGTCCTCCGGTGCGCTGCGATGAGGCGCGGTGCGGTCGCCGTCGTCGCCGGAGCCTCCGGATACATCGGTCAGCACCTGGTTCGCGCCTGGTCGCGCCACGGGGCGGTGGTGCGGACGATCGGGCGCGGTCCGGACGCGGACGCGAGCTGGGGCGACGCGGCGGGGCTCGCCGACGTGCTCGGCGGTGCCGACCTCCTCGTGAATCTCGCCGGGCGCTCGGTGAGCTGCCGCTACTCCAAGCCCAACGCTGACGCGATCTTCGCCTCACGTACGGAGACCACCGCACTACTCGGCCGGGCCCTCGCCGCGTCGGCGTCCCCGCCGTCGCTGTGGGTCAACGCGAGCACGGCGACGATCTACCGCGATGCGCGAGACCGTCCCATGGACGAGGTGACAGGAGAGCGTGGCGCCGGGTTCTCCGTGGCCGTCGCGCGGGCGTGGGAGCACGAGCTCTTCGACGCGCCCACGGCCGTACGGAAGGTGGCGCTGAGGATGGCGATCGTCCTCGGTGCCGGCGGTGGTGCCGTGAACCCGTTCATCAACCTGGCCCGCCTCGGCTTCGGTGGACCGATGGGGGACGGCGGTCAGATGTTCAGCTGGGTGCACGTGGACGACGTCGTGCGCGTGGTGGACCATCTCGCCGAGCACCCCGAGATCGCCGGACCGGTCAACGTGGCCGCCCCTGACGCGGTGACGAACGCGGAGATGATGCGATCGGTGCGCCGGGCGTTCGGCCGCTCGCACGGTGTCCCGCTGCCGACCTGGGCGCTCGAAGCTGGAGCGCGGCTCATCAGGACCGAGGCCGAGCTCGTGCTCAAGAGCCGCTGGGTCGACCCGGCGACCCTGAGAGGGTCCGGGTTCGCGTTCGCCCATCCCGACCTCGACGGGGCGCTCGGCGAGATCGCGTCGCGCACGCGGCGAGGGCTCCTTCCGGTCGCGCTCGGCTGACCTGGTCCGCGGCCGACGGGCACCCTGCGTCACCAGGGGTGCTGATCGATAACGATTATCTGGTGGATGTGCCTCGGATCACGTCGATCACGTACGATTCGAGCCATCCTGTGATCGCCATCACCACCCCTAACGATGAGGTGCACCCTTCATGGCCAACGCCCCGACACCCGAGCATCTGGAGATTGTCGAGTCCCGTGCCAAGAACGTCGGCGAGATGTTCTTCGCCCGAGTACGCGAGACCCCCACTCGTGAGGCCTACCGCTACCCGGTCGGCGAGAACTGGCGCTCCCTGACCTGGGGCGAGACCGGAGACGTCGTCTCCCGGATCGCGGCAGGTCTCGTCTCGCTCGGCATCAAGCCGGAGGAGCGCGTCGCGATCGCGTCCGGGACCCGCTACGAGTGGATCCTCGCCGACCTCGCCATCATGGCGGCGGGGGCTGCGACGACCACCGTCTACCCGACGACCGTGACCGACGACGTCGCCTACATCCTCGCGGACTCCGGGAGCCGGATCGTCTTCGCCGAGGACGCCGTCCAGCTGGCGAAGCTCCAGGACAAGCGCAGCGAGCTCCCCGACGTGATCAAGGTCGTGCTGTTCGACGGTGACCACGACAGCGACTGGGTGATCACCCTCTCCGACCTCGAGCAGCTCGGAGACAAGCTGCTCGCCGAGCAGCCGTCGGTCGTCGAGGAGCGCGTCGCCGCGATCTCGCCGGACCAGCTCGCGACCCTGATCTACACCTCCGGCACGACCGGCCGTCCCAAGGGAGTCCGGCTCACGCACGACTCGTGGACGTACGAGGGAGCAGCGGTCGCCGCGGGCGGCTACATCACCATCGACGACCTCCAGTACCTCTGGCTCCCGATGGCACACTCTTTCGGCAAGGTGCTCCTGTCGACGCAGCTGCAGATCGGCTTCCCGACCGCCGTCGACGGCGCCATCCCCAAGATCGTCGACAACCTCGCCGTCGTGAAGCCGACGTTCATGGGCGCGGCACCGCGCATCTTCGAGAAGGCCTACGGCCGCATCGTCGGGATGATGGAGGAGGAGGGCGGCGCCAAGCTCAAGCTCTTCCGTTGGGCGACCAAGGTGGCGGCCCAGGTCAAGGCTCTCGAGCGAGAGGGCAAGAAGGTCCCCGCCGGGCTGGCCTTCCAGCACCGGCTGGCCGACAAGATCGTCCTCTCGAAGGTGCGGGACCGATTCGGTGGACGCGTGCGCTTCTTCATCTCCGGAGCCTCCGCGCTGTCGCAGGAGGTCGCCGAGTGGTTCGAGGCTGCCGGCATCCTCATCCTCGAGGGCTACGGCCTCACCGAGAGTGCGGCCGGTTCCTTCGTGAACCACCCCGACCAGTACAAGCTCGGCACCGTCGGCCTGCCGATGCCTGGCACCGAGGTCAAGATCGCGGAGGACGGCGAGATCCTCATCAAGGGTCCCGGTGTCATGCAGGGCTACCACAACCTCGAGACCGAGTCCGCGTCCACGGTGACCGACGACGGCTGGCTCGCGACGGGCGACATCGGCCAGATCGACGAGGACGGGTTCCTCCGGATCACCGACCGCAAGAAGGACCTCTTCAAGACCTCGGGCGGCAAGTACGTCGCGCCGTCGCACGTCGAGGGCGTCTTCAAGGGTGTGTGCCCGCTCGCCAGCCAGATGGTGGTGCACGGCAACAACCGCAACTTCGTGAGCGCCCTCATCACGATCGATCCCGACGCCGCGACGCTCTTCGCCGAGAACCACGGCCTGGCGGGCAAGTCGTACGCCGAGATCGTGACGTCGCCGCAGATGCACAAGGCGATCGAGGGCTACGTCGAGGAGCTCAACTCCAAGCTCAACCGCTGGGAGACGATCAAGAAGTGGCAGATCCTCGACCGCGACCTGTCGGTCGAGGAGGGCGAGATGACGCCGAGCCTCAAGCTCAAGCGCAAGTTCGTCGAGGACAAGTACCGCCCGATCCTGGACGTGTTCTACGCCGCCACCTGACCGGCAGCTGTCTCAGTAGGGCCGCCCCCCGTCGGGGTGCGGCCCTCCTCTGCATGAGAGCGGGGTCGCCTACGGCAGGAGGCGGCGCACGACCGCGTCCGCGAGGAGGCGGCCGCGGACGGTGAGAACGAGACGGTGGCTGTCGTCGGAGAGCTCGACGAGCCCGTCGGAGACGAGCCCCGGCACGGCGGCACGTCCCGCGGCATCCAGCCGGACGAGCGGCATGCCGTCGTGCAGGCGCGACTCGAGCAGCACCTGCTCCACACGACGGGTCTCGAGGTCGAGGATCTCGCGCCCGTGCCCGGGGGATCGGCCCTCGGCCAGCCGCTGGGCGTAGGCGGCGGGGTGCTTGACGTTCCACCAGCGGGTGCCGGCGACGTGGCTGTGCGCCCCCGGCCCGAAGCCCCACCAGTCGGCACCGGTCCAGTAGAGCTCGTTGTGGCGGCACCGCGCGGCGTCGTCGCGGGCCCAGTTCGACAGCTCGTACCACCCGAGGCCGGCGGCGCTGAGCCGCGCGTCCGCGGCGAGATACATGTCGGCCATCAGGTCGTCGTCGGGAGCTGCGACCTCGCCGCGGGAGACGCGGCGTGCGAGCGCGGTCCCCTCCTCGACGATGAGGGCATAGGCACTGACATGGTCGGGACCGAGTGCGAGTGCCGTGTCGAGCGACCGCTCCCAGTCCGCCAGCGACTCTCCGGGCGTGCCGTAGATGAGGTCGACGCTCACCTGCGAGAAGCCGGCGTCGCGGGCCCACCGCACGACGTCAGGCAGTCTGGCCGGGTCGTGCGTGCGGTCCAGCGTTGCGAGAACGTGAGGGACCGCGGACTGCATGCCGTACGAGATGCGGGTGAAACCGCGTGAGCGGAGCGTGGCGAGAGACGCGGGGGTCACGCTGTCAGGGTTCGCCTCCGTGGTGGCCTCGTAGTCGGCCGCCAGCCCGAAGGTCTTGTCGATCCCCTCGAGGATGCGTCCGAGGTCGTCGGAGGCGAGGAGTGTGGGCGTGCCGCCGCCGATGAACACCGTCTCGACCTCCGGCAACGGGCGGTCGGCACGCTGGAGCACCTGAGCCGCCAGCGCGATCTCGGCGAGCACGGTGTCGGCGTAGGAGTCGTGCGAGGCGCCCGGTCCGAGCTCGGACGACGTGTAGGTGTTGAAGTCGCAGTAGCCGCACCGCGTCACGCAGAACGGGACGTGGACGTACACGCCGAAGGGCGCGCCCCCGAGGGCGTCGAGCGAGGCTGCAGGGAGGGCGCCGTCAGCGGGGACGGCTTGTCCCTCGGGAAGCGTGGACGGCATGCCTCCAGTGTCGCAGGGCGGCTGCAAGGACTCTTGCGGTCGGATCCGCTGCTACCTATAGTGCTATTCAGATAGCACATTAGGAGTATCGAATGATCGAGTTCCACCTGGACTCCCGGTCGGGCGTCTCCGCATACCTGCAGCTCGTTCAGCAGGTACGCCGCGCCCTCCGCCTCGGGCTCCTCGACGAGGGCGACCAGCTCCCGACCGTCAAGGACGTCGCGCGTGCGCTGGCGATCAACCCCAACACCGTCCTGAAGGCCTACCGCGACCTCGAGCGCGACGGCCTCGTTGCTCCGCGTCCGGGTGTCGGCACGTTCGTCACGCGGACCCTCACCGACAACACGCTGGCGGCGCACGGGCCGCTGCGTACCGACCTCCAGCGGTGGCTGTCCAAGGCCCGCCGCGCCGGCCTCGACGACGAGAGCATCGAGGCGTTGTTCATGACCACCTTTCGGGCCGCCTCCGAGGAGGACATCGCATGACCACAGCACTGAGAACGCATGAGCTCGGCAAGAGATACGGCCGAAGTCGCCACTGGGCCCTGAAGGACTGCACGCTGGAGCTCCCGGCCGGCCGCGTGGTGGGTCTCGTCGGACCGAACGGCGCCGGCAAGAGCACGCTGCTCGGCCTCGCGGCCGGGATGCTCGTGCCCACCGTCGGTCACATCGAGGTGCTGGGCGAGGGGCCGTCGTCCGGCGCTGAGCACCAGGCGCGCGTCGGCTACGTGAGTCAGGACGCGCCGACCTATCGGGGGATGAGTGTCGCCGATCACCTCCGGATTGGCTCGCACCTCAACCCGCGATGGGACGACGTGCTCGTCCGGGACCGGATCGACCGGCTCGGCATCGACCTGCGGCGCCGCACCGGCAGCCTCTCGGGAGGCCAGCGCGCCCAGATCGCGCTCACGGTGGCCATCGGCAAGCGGCCGGAGCTGCTGATCCTCGACGAGCCCGTCGCGGCCCTCGACCCGCTCGCCCGACGCGAGTTCATGCAGGACCTGATGGAGGCGGTCGCCGAGCAGGACCTCACGGTCGTCCTGTCCTCGCACCTCGTCTCGGACCTCGAGCGCGCCTGTGACTACCTCGTCGTGCTGGTGGACTCCGAGGTCCGGGTCGCGGGCGACCTCGACGATCTGCTGGCCTCGCACCGCCGCATGACCGGCGCGCGGCGTCCCTCCGACGCAGGCCCAGCCGGCCACCACGTCGTGACGGCGAGCCATACCGACCGCCAGAGCACGTTCGTCGTCCGCACCGGCGGACCCGCGGTCGATCCCTCCTGGGACGTGACCCCTCTCGGGCTCGAGGATCTGGTGCTCGCCTACCTGCGCGGCGACGCCTCGTACGAGCGCCCGCGCCCGACCGTCGAGGTGATCCGATGATCTGGCTGACATGGCGCCAGCTGCGTGTCCAGGCGATTCCGGTCGCGGGTGCCGTCGCTCTGCTGCTCGTGGCACTGGCCATCACCGGGCCCGGGATCGTCGACGCGGCAGAGGACGGCGCACGCTCGTTCCTGACAGGACTGAGCGCCGACGCGTTCAAGGTCACGCTCTACTACGTCGGCATCGCGGCGGCGTACGTCTTCCCGCTCGTCGTCGGGGCGTTCTGGGGGGCGCCGATGGTCGCGCGCGAGCTGGAGGCGCGGACGCACCGCCTCGCGTGGAGCCAGTCGGTCACGCGCACACGGTGGCTCGCCGTCAAGCTCCTCGGCGCCGCCCTGGTCACGGTGTCGGTCGCTGGGCTGCTGTCGTGGGGTGTGACCTGGTGGGCCGGACCGATCGAGCGCGCGATCGCGACCGGCGAGGGGACGGGGCCGTTCATGGTCTCGCGCATCGAGCCCGCAGTCTTCGGAGCCCGGGGCCTCGTCCCGATCGGGTACGCCGTGCTGGCGCTCGTGATCGGCGTGCTGGCTGGGCTCGTGGTGCGACGGACCGTCGCGGCGATGGCAGTGACGCTCGTCCTCGTCCTTGGCGTCCAGCTGTTCGTCGGGGTCGTCGTGCGGGCCCAGCTCGTCGAACCCGAGAAGGCCACGAGCTCGATCACGCAGGAGAACCTCGTCGGTCTGATGGTCGAAGGAGCCTCAGGTCCAGGAGACCCGATCGAGAACGTCTCCGAGATCCGTGTCGAGACGGGCCGCACCGGCACGTGGGAGCTGTCGAACGTCACGCTCGATGCCGACGACGAGCGCATGCGGTCGTTGCCGGCGTGGGTGGCCGACTGCGGCGGGCCGCCACCAGGGGAGAGCGCGCAGGCGGGTGCGCGGGCGGCGTGCTTCGACCGGTTGGCGGACGAGGGCTATCGGCAGCAGGTCACGTGGCACCCGTCCAGCGCCTTCTGGACTCTGCAGTGGCGCGAGACGGCGCTGCTCCTCGTACTCGCGCTCGGCCTCGGTGGGCTGTGTTTCTGGCGGATCCGCGGCGACGCACCGTAGGGGCGGGCGCGGTCAGGTCGTGACGAAGTCGATGAGCTCCTCGACCCGCCCGAGCAGCGCCGGCTCGAGGTCGGCGTAGGAGCGGACGGACCCGAGGATGCGCTTCCAGGCGTGCGCGATGTCGGCCTGGTTCCGGTGGGGCCACCCGAGCGACTGGCAGATGCCGTGCTTCCACGACATCGAGCGTGGGATCACCGGCCACTTCTCCAGCCCGAGGCGCTCGGGCTTCACGCCTTGCCAGACGTCGACGTACGGGTGCCCGACGACGAGCACGTGCTCCTTGTGCGGTCCGCGCAGCACCGAGGCGGCGATGCGCGACTCCTTCGACCCCGGGACGAGATGGTCCACGAGCACGCCCAGGCGGCGTCCCGGACCGGGCTTGAAGCGGTCGACGACCGACGGGAGGTCGTCGACCCCCTCGAGGTACTCGACCGCCACCCCCTCGATCCGCAGGTCGTCACCCCACACCTTCTCGACCAGCTCCGCGTCATGACGTCCCTCGACGTAGATGCGGCTCGCGCGTGCGACCCGTGCCTTCGCGTCGTGGACGGCGACCGAGCCGGACGCGGTGTGCGTCGCGCGTGCGGGCGCGGCGCGTCGTACCGGCGCCTTGAGCACGACCGGCTTGCCCTCGAGGAGGAAGCCCGGCCCGAGGGGGAAGGTACGCCGCCTCCCGCGACGGTCCTCCAGCTCGACGGTGTCGAGATCTCGGTCGGTGCGCGTCACGGCGCCGCAGAAGTCGGTCTGGACCTCCTCGAGCACCATCCCCGCCTCCGCCTCCACCTCGGTGGACCGCCCTCGCTTGGGGACGCGCCAGTCGCCGGCCAGGACATCGGATCCGTATCGGTCGTGAGCCACGAGGAGCAAACTAGCCGAAAGAACGTGCGGCACCTCGCAGCCACACGCGACTGGTGAGGCTGGCTAGACTGGCACTCAGGGCACCGGAGTGCCAAAGATCATCGACACGAGGAGGGACCGTGGCTGACGTCGTGCTCGATGAACGCAAGCTCGCGGTCCTGCGCGCCATCGTGGAGGACTACGTGGCGACCCAGGAGCCGGTGGGCTCGCGGGCGCTCGTCGACCGCCATCAGCTGGGTGTGTCGCCGGCGACGGTCCGCAACGACATGGCGATCCTCGAGGAGCACGGGTTCATCGCCCAGCCGCACACCAGCGCGGGCCGGATCCCGACCGACAAGGGCTACCGCCTCTTCGTCGACCGGCTTGCCTCCGTCCGGCGGCTGAGTCCTCCCGAACGCCGTGCGATCGAGTCGTTCCTCGACGGCGCGGTCGACGTCGACGACGTCGTCCAGCGCAGTGTCCGGCTGCTCTCTCAGCTGACCCACCAGGTCGCGCTCGTGCAGTACCCCTCCCTGACCCGCTCGACCGTCCGTCACGTCGAGCTGGTCCCGATGGAGCGCGGCCGCATCCTGCTGGTGCTGATCACCAGCTCCGGACGTGTCGACCAGCGCATCGTGGAGCTCCCCGAAGAGCCGTCCGAGATGCTCCTCGCGGACTTGCGAGCGCGGATGATCGGCGCTGCGGTCGGGCAGCGGCTGCCGGACGCCTCGGCATCGGTGGCCGACCTCATCACGACCTTCCGTCCCGAGGAGCAGCCCATCGCCACCGCTGTCGTCGCGACGCTCACCCGGGCGTTCTCCGACGAGCGGGCCGACGAACGCGTTGCCGTGGGCGGGGCCGCCAACCTCGCCCGGTTCGGCACCGACTTCGACACCTCGATCAAGCCGGTCCTCGAGGCGCTCGAGGAGCACGTGGTGCTGCTCAAGCTCCTCGGCGAGGCCACCTCTCCGACCACGCTCACCGTCCGCATCGGCACGGAGGTTCCGTACGAGGAGCTCTCGGCGACCTCCCTCGTGGCCACCGCGTACGGCACCGACGACGAGCCGCTCGCCACCCTCGGCGTCGTCGGGCCCACCAGGATGGACTACCCCGGCACCATGGCGGCGGTACGCGCCGTCGCACGCTATGTCGGCCAGACCCTCAGCGACTGAGAGACAGACAACGACGCATGAGCCAGAACTACTACGAGACCCTCGGTGTGAGTCGCGACGCGACTCCGGAGGAGATCAAGAAGGCGTACCGGAGGCTGGCGCGCAGCCTGCACCCGGACGTGAATCCAGACCCTGAGGCGCAGGAGCGGTTCAAGACCGTCACCGTCGCCTACGAGGTGCTCTCCGACGTGGACAAGCGGTCGTTCTACGACCGCGGAGGCGATCCCCTCGCCGGTGCGGGTGCCAGCGGCGGCTTCGGCGCCGGCTTCTCGTTCAACGACATCATGGACGCGTTCTTCGGGCAGCAGACCCAGCGCGGCCCACGTGGTCGTGCCCGGCGCGGCAACGACGCCTTGATCCGCATCGGCGTCCAGCTGGCCGAGGCGGCCTTCGGGACCACGCGCGAGCTCAAGGTCGACACCGCCGTGGTCTGCTCGACCTGTCACGGCAACGGCTCGGCCGACGGCGCGGAGCCGATCACCTGCCAGACGTGCCGCGGGCACGGCGAGGTGCAGCACGTGCAGCGGTCGTTTCTCGGAGACATCCGTACGGCCCGCCCCTGCCCGACCTGCCAGGGTTACGGCACCGTGATCGCGAACCCGTGCGAGGAGTGCTCCGGTGACGGCCGGGTCCGCGCCCGTCGCACGCTGACCATCAAGGTGCCCGCCGGCGTGGACAGCGGCACTCGGATCCAGCTGACCGGCGAGGGTGAGGTCGGGCCCGGCGGCGGTCCCGCCGCCGACCTGTACGTCGAGGTCGAGGTGGAGCCGCACGACGTCTTCACCCGCTCCGACGACGACCTCTACTGCGACGTCCGGGTCCCCATGACCGCTGCGGCGCTCGGCACTCAGATCGACCTGCCGACGCTCGAGGCCGACACCGGTGTCCCGGCCGAGGAGGCCACGATCGGCTTCGACATCGTCCCCGGCACCCAGTCCGGCGAGACGGTCACGATCCGCGGTCGCGGCGTCCCGCACCTGCGCGGGGTCGGACGCGGTGACCTCAAGGTCCGCGTGGTCGTCGAGACACCCACCAAGCTCGACGACCGGCAGCGCGAGCTGCTCGGCCTCCTCGCCACCGAGCGGGGCGAGGAGCTGGTCGAGGGCGAGTTCGCCGCACCGCACCGGCGGGTGTTCGACCGCATCCGGGACGCCTTCCGCTGATCGGAGCCACCGAGGCGGCACCCGGCGGTCGAGATCGTGCTTTCGTGCGACCGCCGATGCCGCCTACGATGGACGAGTCCGAACTCACAGAAGGAGAACTGCTCCCGCGGGAGCGCCGATGACTACGCCTGAACCCTTGCAGCACATGGTCACGATCCCGGCGAGCATCCCCATGGTGTCGCTGCTGGGCCCCACCGACGAGTTCCTGCGCCTGATCGAGGCCAGCTTCGACGCTGACATCCACGTCCGCGGCAACCAGGTCTCCATCCGCGCGACGGCCGCGGAGTCGGCGATGGTCGAGCGTCTCCTCGAGGAGCTCGTGACCATGATCCGAACCGGCCAGGGCCTGACGCCCGAGACGATCGAGCGGAGCATCGCGATCCTCCGGGCTGAGACCGAAGAGCGCCCCGCCGACGTGCTGAGCCTCAATATCCTCTCCAACCGCGGCCGTACGATCCGCCCCAAGACGCTCAACCAGAAGCGCTACGTGGACGCGATCGACCGACAGACGATCGTCTTCGGGATCGGTCCGGCGGGTACGGGCAAGACCTATCTCGCCATGGCCAAGGCCGTCCAGGCCCTGCAGGCGAAGGAGGTCAACCGGATCATCCTCACGCGTCCTGCCGTCGAGGCCGGCGAGAACCTCGGCTTCCTGCCGGGCACGCTGAGCGAGAAGATCGATCCCTACCTCCGGCCGCTGTACGACGCCCTCCACGACATGCTGGATCCCGAGACGATCCCCAAGCTGCTCGCGGCCGGGACGATCGAGGTCGCACCGCTGGCGTACATGCGCGGGCGGACCCTCAACGACGCCTTCATCATCCTCGACGAGGCACAGAACACCTCGCCGGAGCAGATGAAGATGTTCCTCACGCGCCTGGGATTCGGTTCCAAGATGGTCGTGACCGGCGACGTGACCCAGATCGATCTCCCCAACGGCCAGCGCAGCGGGCTGAGGATCGTCCGCGAGATCCTGGACGGCGTCAAGGACATCTCGTTCCCGGTGCTGACCTCGGCCGACGTGGTTCGTCACAAGCTGGTCGGCCGTATCGTCGCCGCCTACGACGAGTACGAGGGTGAGGGCGAGAGTCGTGAACGTCGACATTCTTGACGAGTCGAGCTTTCGTGATGCCGACGGGGCCCCCGTCGACATCGAGCGCCTGACCCGCCTGTCGCGGTTCGTGATGGAGCAGATGCGACTGGCGCCCGCGACGGAGATGACGATGATCGTCGTCGACGCCGGCACGATGACCGAGTACAACGAGAAGTGGATGGACAAGACAGGCCCCACCGACGTCCTGTCCTTCCCGATGGACGAGCTCCGACCCGGCACCGACGACCTGGAGGCCGAAGAGGGATACCTCGGCGACATGGTGCTGTGCCCCGAGGTCGCCACGGCCGACGCCGAGGCCGAGGGCCTGGTCCTCGCCGACCACCTCGAGCTGTTGACGGTGCACGGGATCCTTCACCTGCTGGGCTACGACCACGCCGAGCCCGAGGAGTACGAGGAGATGTTCGCGCTGCAGGACGCGCTGCTCGCGCGCTGGCGCGACGGCGGACGCACGACGGAGGAGGCGCAGTCGTGAGCTCCGACGTGTGGCTGGTGGTGTCGGCGATCGTGCTGGTCGTCCTCGCGGGGCTCCTCGCGAGCATGGACGCCGCCATCTCGACCTTCTCCAAGGCGCGCGCCGACGAGCTCGTCGCCGAGGGCCGCTCCGGAGCGGCGAGGATCGCCAAGATCGTCCGCGACCCCGCCCCGTACATCAACACCGCGCTGTTCCTCCGCATCCTCGCCGAGACGGGCGCGGTCGTGATGGTGGCGGTCGTCTTCGTCCACGCTCTCGACGGGCAGTGGGAGCAGGTGGTCGTCGCGACCCTGGTCATGGCGGTCGTGT
The DNA here is from genome assembly GCF_019550915.1 of Mumia sp. zg.B17. Taxonomy (GTDB): domain Bacteria; phylum Actinomycetota; class Actinomycetes; order Propionibacteriales; family Nocardioidaceae; genus Mumia. Next base: position 492,883 of record NZ_JAHWCI010000006.1, on the reverse strand, counting down.
CGTTCGTGGCGATCGGAGTCGGTCCGCGCACGCTCGGGCGCCAGAACTCCGAACGCGTCGCGCTGCTGTCCGCCGCACCGCTGGCCGCCATCACCCGGATCCTCGGACCGGTGCCGCGGCTGCTGATCATGGTCGGCAACGCGCTGACGCCGGGCAAGGGGTTCCGGGAAGGGCCGTTCTCCTCCGAGGCCGAGCTGCGCGAGCTCGTCGACCTGGCAGAGCAGAGCGCGCTCATCGAGTCCGACGAGCGTCAGATGATCCACTCGGTCTTCGAGCTCGGCGACACGGTCGTGCGCGAGGTGATGGTGCCTCGGACCGACGTGGTGTTCATCGAGCGCACCAAGACCCTTCGCCAGGCCATGTCGCTCGCGCTGCGCAGCGGCTACTCCCGCATCCCGGTGACCGGCGAGAGCCTCGACGACGTCGTCGGCATGGCCTACCTCAAGGACATCACCAAGCGGGTCTTCGACAACCGTGACGCCGAGACCACCGAGCGGGTGGAGTCGGTCATGCGGCCGTGCTCCTACGTGCCCGACTCCAAGCCCGCGGCCGACCTGCTGCGCGGGATGCAGTCGGAGCGGACACACGTGGCGATCGTCGTCGACGAGTACGGCGGCACCGCCGGGATGGTGACGATCGAGGACATCCTCGAGGAGATCGTCGGTGAGATCACCGACGAGTACGACGCGCCGCCGGAGGACGTCGAGCACCTCTCCAACGGCTCGGTGCGGATCAGCGCTCGTTATGACGTCGACGATCTTCAGCACCTCTTCGGCGTCCCCATCGAGGACGACGACGTCGACTCCGTCGGTGGTCTCATGGCGAAGCACCTCGGCAAGGTCCCGATCGCCGGCAGCGAGGTGTTGCTCGACGGCCTGCGCTTCGTCGCCGAGGCGCCTCGCGGACGCCGCAACCGCATCGGCACGGTCCTGGTCAGCCGCGAGGAGACCGAGGACGACTCCGCGGAGTCGGTCGGCGCGGCCGCGTCCGGCTGAGGGCTCGCCGATACCCTGGCTCCATGGCATCCGCACCGCTTGGCGTCGACGACCCCGAGGACCTCAAGATCCTGACCCTCGCACGCGCCACCCGCGCCCGGACCCGGGCGGCAGAGGGCGCCTCGGTCCGCGACCGTGACGGACGCACCTACGCTGCCTCGACCGTCGACCTCCCGTCGCTGCAGCTGTCCGCGCTGAGTCTCGCGGTCGCGATGGCGGTGTCGTCGGGTGCGACCGGTCTCGAGGCGGTGGCGGTGAGCACCGACGCCGACGGCGTACGCGACGAGGACCTCGCCGTCGTCCGCGACCTCGCGGGCAGCGGCGTGCCGGTCCTGGTCGCCGACGCCCAGGGCTCGGCCCAGCGTGTGGTGCAGTCGTGAGCGCCTTCCGGTCCGGCTTCGCCTGCTTCGTCGGGCGGCCCAACGCCGGCAAGTCGACCCTCACCAACGCGCTCGTCGGTGACAAGGTCGCGATCACCTCATCGCGTCCCCAGACCACCCGGCACGTGATCCGAGGTCTCGTCCACACGCCCGAGGCGCAGCTGATCCTGGTGGACACCCCAGGCCTGCACCGGCCGCGCACGTTGCTGGGCGAGCGCCTCAACGATCTCGTTCGGAGCACGTGGGGCGAGGTGGACGTGGTGGGCGTGTGCCTGCCCGCCGACGAGAAGATCGGCCCCGGCGACCGCTACCTGATCGGCGAGCTGGCCAAGATCCGCCGGACGCCGATGATCGCGGTCGCCACCAAGACCGACAAGGTCGCCCCCGAGCGGCTCATGGCACACCTCGCCGACATCGCCACGACCGGCGAGGAGCTGGGCGTGGAGTGGCGGCACATCGTGCCGGTGTCGGCGAAGTCGGGCTACCAGGTCGCGCACCTTCGTGACCTGCTGATCGACGAGCTGCCCGAGGGTGTCCCTCTGTATCCGGAGGGTCAGCTGACGGACGAGCCGGAGGAGACTCTGGTCGCCGAGGTGATCCGCGAGGCGTCGCTCGAGGGCGTCCGAGACGAGCTGCCGCACTCGATCGCGGTCGTCATCGAGGAGATGGTGCCCCGCGAGGACCGCCCGGAGGACCGGCCGCTCGTCGACGTCCGCGCGACCATCTTCGTCGAACGCGACAGCCAGAAGGGCATCGTGATCGGCAAGGGCGGATCGAGGCTGCGTCAGATCGGGTCGGACTCGCGCGGCCAGATCGAGCGGATCCTCGGCACCCCGGTCTTCCTCGACCTGCGGGTCAAGGTGGCAAAAGACTGGCAGCGCGACCCCAAGCAGCTGCGGCGCCTCGGCTTCTGAGGCGGCTCGCCGCCTACTTGCGGGTCTTGGCGAAGCAGACGCCCCAGCGCTCTCCGCGCTGCCAGGCCGTACGACTGGGCGAGATGTAGCCGTAGTCGAAGGATCCCCTGGTGTCGAGGTAGCGCCGAACCCCGGCCGGGCAACGGTCGCGCATGGTGGCCTGGACCTTCTTGGCGCCGGGGTACTTGGCCTTGGGGGCGCCGAGCTTGACGCTGTCGACCCCGCGCCACTGGTGCTTGGTCGTGCACGGCACGGTCCCTGTTGCCACGCGGATGTCGCCTCGGACGCACTGCATGTAGCGCGACGACGCGCGCCCCTTCAACGCCCCCTTGGTCTTGCCCGGGACGGCAGCGAGCCGGGTCGGGGAGGCGGGCAGCACGAGGTCGCAGCGCATCCAGCCGGCCCCGGCGGCGGTCTGGGCCGCACTGGGCACGCCCACGATGAAGTCGAACTGGGACCGCTTGAAGGTCGACTGGTCGGCCCCGAGGTGAGCGATCACCGCCTTCTCGCAGATACCCCGCGCCGACCCCAGGATGCGGGTGGTGTCGTACGCGGTGACCGCGGAGCGGACCGCCGTCGGCATCGAGCGGACGAGGTAGGTGACGGAGGTGGCTCCCGAGCAGGAGACCGGAGCGACGTCGTCGTCGCTCACGCGGAGGGCGGCGTCGACCGGACCCGGCTTGCGGCACTCACCGATCTTGGGCAGGACCACCGCCGGCGTCGAAGGCGTCGCCGAAGGGGCCGGGGTCCCAGTGGTCGGCGGCAAGGTGCGCAGTGGCGGGTCCTCGGGCGAGGTCACGCTCGTGGAGTCTTCGTCGGTCGCGAGGTCGGTCGCCGACCCGCACGCTGTGACGAGGACGAGCGCTCCGGCGCCGAGCGCGGCGAGCGCGAGGTCGCGGGTGCGGAGGCGGCGGGCAGCCGTCACGGGAGGTCCTTCCGGGGGGTTCGACGGCACGACGGGTGCCAGTCTACGGGGGTGGGGCACCCGAGCCGTCCGTTGCGAGGTGACTCACCTGCGCGTACGGGTCCAGCAGAGTCCGAAGCGCTGCCCCTGGGCCCAGGCCGCGCGGTCGGGTGGAAGCCAGCCGACCTCGATGTCACGGGTGCTGTTGTCGGTGAACGCACGGGCAGCGCCCTCGCAGCGACCGAGCACCTCACCGCGGATGGAGGGGCCGGGGAACGGCGTGCGGGCCGTTCCTAGCCGGCGGGCCGCGACGGCGCGCCACGTGTGGGGGAGGGCACACACCCGGCCACCCCGTCCTGCCCGGACCCCGGCCAGATCGGTCCGCGCGCACCGGCCGTAGCGGTCGAGTGCGCTGTCGCGCCGCAGGAGGCCCGCGGCCTGGGCCGGCAGCCTCATGAGGGTGGTGTCCGTCCGGGACACGGCGAGGTCGCAGCGCAACCAGCGTGCGCCGGCGTCCAGGTCCTGGTCGCTCGGGACGAACCACGCCGACCGGACGCGAGACAGCGCCAGCCGTGCCGGCGTGGCGCGGACGAACGTGCGCAGCGCAGCGCGGCACCGGCGCTCGGCGTTGGCGGCGAGGGCGGTCGCGTCGATCGGCTCGGTGATGCCTGACAGGCTCGTCACGAGGTACGTGACGGTGGTGTGCGGCTGCGTGCACGGGACCGGGGCGACCCCGACCTGGGCCTCGGCGAGCTGGGGGGCGGAGAGCCGGTAGCAGGCGCCGGCGATCGGCTCGGGCGCCGTCGTCGGGCTCGGCGACGCGCTCGGGGAGTCGCCGGTCGCACGCGATCCCGGATCGTCGGACCCATCGCCCCCGGTGCATGCCGACAGGGTGATGGCCGACGCCGCGACCAGAGCGACGACGGCACGACCGGCGACGGGCGTCCGAGCGGGCACCCCTCCACCGTAGGAGCCGGGGCCGTTCCCGGCATCACGCCGAGAGCAGCGCGGCCACGGTCGCGCCCAGCTCGTACGCCTGACCCTTCTCCCGCTCGCCCACGTCGCCCATGACGTCGAGGACCGCGGCGGACTGCGACCAGGGCAGCGCCCCGACGATCGACTGCACGGCTCGGACGGCGCCGGTGGTGTCGTAGCGACCGTGGACCCACAGGCCGTACGGCTTGGTCCGTCGGGGAGGGCCGTCGGAGGTGGCGCCACCCGCCGAGCCGTCGTCGGTCAGCGCTCCTCCCGCCTCCAGGAAGATCGTGTCGAAGAAGTGCTTCAACGCCCCTGACATGTAGCCGAAGTTGGCCGGCGTCCCGAGGACGTACCCGTCGGCGGCGAGAACGTCGGACGCCGATGCCTCGAGCGCGGGCCGCACCACGACGTCGACGCCCTCGATGCTCGGGTCGCGCGCGCCCTCGATGACCGCGTCGGCGAGGGTGCAGACGGTGGGGGTCGGGGCGTGGTGCACGAGGAGCAGGGTTGCCACCTGGCGAGACTAGCGTCGGCGTGGGCTATGCTGCCGGTAGCCATGTACTTCGCGCGCCTCCTCCTTCGGTGCCGCGGCGAGGGTTCGCTCTAGGTCGGACCCCCTCGTCGCGGGGTTCGTCATGGCCGACCGTCTGCCGCACCGCGGCGCCCGTCTCGACCGTCGAACCCACCGCACCGAACGAGGACCCACCATGGCCATCTCCCCGCAGCAGCCGAGCGGTATGCCGTACGAGCGATACCGTCCGTTCCCGCCGATCGACCTGCCCGACCGCACCTGGCCGGCGAAGACCGTCACCGAGGCCCCCCGCTGGCTGTCGACCGATCTCCGTGACGGCAACCAGGCCCTGATCGACCCGATGACGCCTGCCCGCAAGCGGCGGATGTTCGACATGCTCGTACGGATGGGTTACAAGGAGATCGAGGTCGGCTTCCCGAGCGCGAGCGAGACCGACTTCGCGTTCGTCCGCCACCTGATCGAGGACGACCTGGTCCCCGACGACGTCACGATCTCCGTCCTGACCCAGGCTCGCGAGGACCTGATCGACCGGACGGCACAGTCGCTGGTTGGCGCCAAGAACGGCACCATCCACCTCTACAACGCGGTCGCCCCGCTGTTTCGGCGCGTGGTGTTCGGCGTCGACCGCGACGAGTGCCGGTCGATCGCCGTCCGTGGCACCGAGCTCGTCATGAAGTACGCCGAGGAGTACCTGCAGGGCACCGACTTCGGCTTCCAGTACTCGCCCGAGATCTTCACCGCCGCCGAGCTCGACTTCTCCGTCGACGTGTGCGAGGCCGTGATGGACGTGTGGCAGCCCGAGGACGGTCGCGAGATCATCCTCAACCTGCCCGCGACCGTGGAGATGGCCACCCCCAACACCTACGCCGACCAGATCGAGTGGTTCGGTCGTGCGATCAGCCGTCGCGAGCACGTCGCGATCTCGCTGCATCCCCACAACGACCGCGGTACGGCGGTGGCCGCCACGGAGCTGGCGATGATGGCCGGTGCCGACCGGGTCGAGGGCTGCCTGTTCGGGCACGGGGAGCGCACGGGCAACGTCGACCTCGTCACGCTGGGCATGAACCTCTTCAGCCAGGGCATCGACCCGCAGATCGACTTCTCCGACATCGACGAGGTGCGCCGCACCGTCGAGTACTGCACCGGGCTGCCCGTGCACCCGCGCCACCCGTACGCCGGCGACCTCGTCTACACGGCGTTCTCCGGCTCGCACCAGGATGCCATCAAGAAGGGCCTGGAGGACCTGGACCGTCAGGCCTCCGAGGGTGGCATCCCGGTCTCCGAGATGCCGTGGGAGGCGCCGTACCTGCCGATCGACCCGCACGACGTCGGTCGGTCGTACGAGGCCGTCATCCGGGTGAACAGCCAGTCCGGCAAGGGCGGCGTCGCCTACATCATGAAGTCCGAGCACAAGATGGACCTCCCGCGCCGGCTCCAGATCGAGTTCAGCCGGGTGGTGCAGTCGATGACCGAGGGCGAGGCCGGTGAGATGTCGGTCGACGGGATCTGGCAGGCGTTCTCGGCGGAGTACCTCGAGCGGACGTCACCGTACGCCCTCGAGGCGTTCCGTTCGTCGACGATCCAGGACGGCCTCGACGAGCTCGTCGTCGACGTCCGGGTCGGTGGCGCGGTCCAGTCGCTCAAGGGCGAGGGCAACGGCCCGGTCGCCGCGTTCGTCGACGCCATCGCGGCGGTCAACGGCGACATCCGCGTCCTCGACTACGCCGAGCACGCGCTGTCCTCCGGCGGCGACGCGGCCGCGGCGGCGTACGTCGAGTGCGAGATCGGCGATCAGATCGTCTGGGGGGTCGGTGTCGACCCGAGCATCGTGACGGCGTCGCTCAAGGCCGTCGTCTCAGCAGCCAACCGCGCGGCCGCCGCCCGCGACTGACTCGTGGTGCACCGCTGGGGCCGCCTCCTGGCGCCCCAGCGGTGACGGGGTCACCCGCGTCGGGGAGGTCGGCTCGTTCCTGCCGTCGGTCGGCCTGGCGTCGACCCGGGGGCTGACGGCGACGGGGCAACCGGTCCGATCGGTGCGGCGGGCATCGCGAGCGTTGCTGCGAGCCCACCGACGAGGATGACGGCCGCGACGCCGGTGGTGATCTTGCTGGCGGTGATCATCGAGGCCTCGGCGGCCTGCCCGGCCTCGGCCGTCGCCGGGTCCTCGACGAGCGTGGGGATCACCGCACCCGCGCTGTCGCGGACGAGCGCGACGACCTCGTCCTGCTGGGAGGCGGGAAGATCGGTGTCCGCGAGCTCGTCGGCCGTCTGCGCCGCCAGGGTGGAGATGAGCAGACCACCGAGGACAGCGATCCCCAGTGCGGAGCCGAGCTGTCGGACCGTCGTCAGGAACCCTGAGGCCTGTCCGCTCGACCCCACCGGGATGTCGACGAGGATGGCGCTGGTCAGCTGTGCGGTCGCCATGCCGACGCCGACGCCGTACACGAACAGCAGCGCCGCGATCACGGGCCCGCTGACGTCCTCGGCGATGACGAGCGCCGTCCCTGCGATCGCCACGACCTCGAGGGCGAGTCCGATCCGGATGACCGCGCGCTGACCGAGACGCTGGGTCAGGGGAGGGGTGGCGCCCGAGGCGAGGAAGGTGCCGATCGCCAGCCACAGGACGAGGACTCCGGTGCCGAGCGGGGTGTAGCCGAGGGCACCCTGCAGGAGCAGCGGAAGGGTGAAGATGAGCCCGATCTCGCCGAGCGCGACCACCATGGCGGCGATCGACCCGTAGCGCAGCGAGCGGAAGCGCATCAGCGTGAGGTCGACCAGCGTCACCGCGCCGGCCCGGGCGCGGCGCGCCTCGACGACGATGAACGCGGACAGGAGCACGGCACCGAGTGCGAGGGCGAACGGGACGGGGGAGAGCGCCCCGGACTCCTGGCGCCACCATCCGTAGTACTGACCCTCGATGAGGCCGAACACCACGCCGCCGAGGCCGAGCGTCGAGAGAAGGAGCCCGGGGAGATCCATGCCGGGCCGGATGTCGTCGTCCCGTGTCTCGTCGAGGACCTTCACGATGCCGACCAAGGCGAGCAACCCGAACGGCAGGTTGATCCAGAAGGCCCACCGCCACGTCGACTCGGTCGCGAGCCATCCGCCGAGCAGCGGTCCCACCGCGACCATGCCGCCGACCGTCGATCCCCAGATCGCGAACGCGATCCCGCGGGCACGGCCCTGGAAGGTCGCGTTCAGGGTCGAGAGGCTGGCCGGGACGATCATGGCGGCGCCCAGACCCTGGACGAAGCGGGCCGCGATCAGCATCTCCTGGTTCTGGGCCGCGCCGGCGCTGAGGCTCGCGACCATGAACAGCACCAGACCGGCGGCGTACACCCGGCGGCGTCCGATCCGGTCACCCAGGCGGCCCGCCGCCAGCAGCAGCGAGGCGAGCATCAGCAGGTAGATCGCGTTCATCCACTGCGCGCCCGCTGCGGTCAGGCCGAGGTCCTCGATGATCACGGGGACGGCGACGTTGACGATGGTCATGTCCATCACGACGAGAGAGACGCCGAGGGACAGCGTCAGCATCGCCAACCACTGGCGCGGGGTGATCGGAGTGGTGCTCATCCGGCGGATCGTAACAGCGTTCCACCGGGGATGGGTTCAGGGGACGAGTATCCAACGACCTGCGGATCCACGGGCCGCTCCGGCCTCCGCGTAGGCGGCGGCCGCGTCCTTCATGGGGCGTCGGGCTGCGATCCGTACGGGCACGGTCTGGTCGGCAGCGAGGGGCAGCAGGTCGGCGAGGGCCTGCCCGTCCGGACGGGTCGTGACCGCGGTGACGGTGATGTCCCGCTCGGGCGGAACCGGCCATCCCGGCTTGAACCCCACAAGCTGCCCACCATCGACCACAGGCGCGAGCGCGGCCTGCTGCAGGCCGGCGGCGTCGAGAACGGCGTCATAGCCCCGCCCATGCACCTCCGTGAGGACGCGCTTGGCTCCGAGCGAGTCCGCCAGGTGCTCGGTCCCCGGCGTCACGAGTGCGTCGACGGCCCACCCTGCGCGCGCTGCGAGCACCGTCGCCCACGTCCCGACGCCGCCCGCGGCACCGGTCACCAGGAGCGACCCGTCCGTGACACGCAGCAGATCGAGCGCCTGGAGGGCCGCAAGAGCGTTGAGCGGGACGGCCGCGGCGGTCTCCAGGTCGAGGCCGTCCGGCACCCGCGCGAGGTCGTCGACGGGGACGACCACCTGCTCGGCGTGGGCGCGAGCCGGCGCGGTCGGGTCGGCGTGCAGACCTGCCACGCGGTCGCCGACGGTGACGGCGTCGACCCCGGGGCCGACCTCGACCACGGTGCCCGAGAAGTCGAAACCGAGGCCGATGAGATCGGGCAGTCCGAGCGTCGCGTGGTCTGCGGCGACGAAGTTGTCGAAGAACGTGTATCCCGCCGCCGCGACCTGGACGCGGACGTCGCGCGGAGCCAGAGACCTGGGGGAAGCAGCCTCCCAGGTGGGGATGGGGTTGCCGGTGCGTGAGACGAGGACGTGCATCGAGGACTCCTGATGGTTTGAGGCTTGTCCCTCTCACTATCGGAGACCTACTCTCTATCCGGAAGTACCGACTTTTCGGTGGTCAACGCACCCGGAGGTATGCCATGACCGCAGATGTCACGCCCGAGGCGCCCCGGTTCGACGCGTTCGGCGCCCACTGTCCGAGCCGGCGTCTGCTGGACACGATCGGCGACAAGTGGGCCAGCCTGACGATCGCGGCGTTGGGGGTCCGCGGCGAGCTGCGCTACTCCCAGCTCGCCGCGACGATCGAGGGCGTCAGCCAGAAGATGCTGACCCAGACGCTGCGCAACCTCGAGCGTGACGGCCTCGTCCACCGTCGCGTGACTCCGTCGGTCCCGGTCCGGGTCGATTACTCGCTGACTGACCTGGGTCGGTCGCTGCTGGCGGTCGTCTGCGAGCTCAAGGAGTGGGCCGAGCTCCACATGCCCGCCGTCGATGCTGCCAGGGCTGCCTACGACGCCACCCCGCGCTAGCGCCACGACCGCGCGGTCACCGGCGGTGTTGCGCAGCGTGCCTCCGGCGCGGCCCACCCTCGACCGTGCGCCGCCGGGCACAATGGGTCCGTGGCGCTCTACCGTGACGAGGCTGTCGTCCTCCGGACCCAGAAGCTGGGCGAGGCGGACCGGATCGTCACGTTGCTGACGCGGCGCCACGGTCGTGTCCGAGCGGTCGCCAGAGGTGTACGCCGGACGAGCTCGCGCTTCGGGTCACGCGTCGAGCCGTTCATGCACGTCGACCTCCAGCTCGCCGAGGGCCGCACGCTCGACGTCATCACGCAGGTGGAGACGCTCGACGCGTACGCCGGACGCCTCGGCAACGACTACGGCGCCTACACCTGCGGCACCTCGATGCTCGAGTCCGCGGACCGGCTCGTCGGCGAGGACGGCCACCCGGCGTCACAGCAGTACCTGCTGCTCGTCGGAGCGCTGCGCGCACTGGCCGACCGGCGCCACCCCAGCGGGTTGATCCTCGACTCGTTCCTCCTCCGCTCCCTCTCGATCGCGGGCTACGCCCCCAGCTTCGACGCCTGCGCGCGATGCGGCGTCGGTGGTCCGCACCGCTCGTTCAACCCCGGCTCCGGAGGCATGCTGTGCGCCGACTGCCGCGTCCCGGGGTCGGCGAATCCCGCGCCGGACACGGTCGCGCTGCTCGGCTTCCTCCTCAGCGGCGCGTGGCCCCAGGCCGAGGCGGCCGGCGACCGGGCGCGGCGCGAAGCCAGCGCTCTCGTCGCGGCATACCTGCAGTGGCACCTCGAGCGTGGACTGCGGTCGCTGGACTACGTCGATCGCTGACCGGACACAATGAGCACGTGAGCCACCCCGTACGACGGCCGATCCCGCATCCCTCCGGCGCGATGCCGCCCGCTCTGCCGCCCGACCAGGTCCCACGACACGTCGCGATCGTCATGGACGGCAACGGGCGCTGGGCCAAGGAACGCGGCCTGCCGCGGACCGCGGGGCACGAGGCCGGCGAGTCGTCGTTGTTCGATGTGGTCGAGGGCGGGATCGAGGCTGGTGTGAAGTGGATCTCCGCCTACGCGTTCTCGACCGAGAACTGGAAGCGCTCGCCGGACGAGGTGCGATTCCTGATGGGCTTCAACCGCGACGTCATCCGCCGCCGTCGCGATGAGATGCACGCCCTGGGCGTCCGGGTCCGCTGGGCGGGTCGCCGACCGCGGCTGTGGCGCAGCGTGATCGACGAGCTCGAGACCGCCGAGGAGCTCACCAAGGACAACGACGTGCTCACGCTGACCATGTGCGTCAACTACGGCGGGCGCGCGGAGATCGCCGACGCCACCGCGGCGCTCGCGCGTGACGTGGCCGACGGACGCGTCAAGCCGGGCAAGATCGACGAGCGCGTCCTCGCCCGCTACCTCGACGAGCCCGACATGCCCGACGTCGACCTCTTCTGGCGCACCTCCGGCGAGCAGCGGACGAGCAACTTCCTGCTGTGGCAGTCGGCGTACGCGGAGATGGTGTTCTCCGACATCGCATGGCCGGACGTGGACCGGCGTGCGCTGTGGGAGGCGATCGAGGAGTACGCGCGCCGCAACCGTCGCTACGGCTCGGCATGAGCGTCTTCGAGCGCACGTGCCCGTGTGGTTCGGGCATCTCGTACGACCGCTGCTGCGGGCGGCTGCACCGCGGGGAGGCCGAGGCGGAGACGCCGGAGGAGCTGATGCGCTCGCGCTACGCGGCGTACGCCGTCGGCGACCTCGACCACGTCTTCCGTACCTGGCATCCCCGTACCAGGCCCGACGACGTGGCGAACACGCCGGGGGTGACGTGGGTCGGCCTCGAGATCGTCGACGCCGTCGGTGACGAGGTCGAGTTCCGAGCGCACTGCACGACCGCGTCGGGGCCGGGTGTCCTGCACGAGCGCAGCAGGTTCGAGCGACGCGCCGGCCGGTGGGTCTACGTGGGCGAGGCGTAGGGGCGTCGTCCGGCGCGGTCGGTCTCGCCCTGCACGCCGGGGCTAGGCTGAGCCCTGTGCGTATCGCGAGATTCACGACCGACGAGGACCCCCGGTTCGGCGTCGTCGGCGAGGCCGACGGCGTCTCCGTGATCGCGGTGATCACCGGCGATCCTCTCTATGCAGGCATCCAGCTGACGGGGGAGCGGATCCCGCTCGACGACGTCCGGCTGCTCGCCCCGGTGCTGCCGCGGAGCAAGGTGGTGGGGATCGGCCGCAACTACGCCGCCCACGCCGCCGAGCTCGGCAACGAGGTGCCCGACGAGCCGCTGGTGTTCTTCAAGCCCAACACCAGCGTCACCGGGCCCGGCGACCCGATCCTCTATCCAAGCTTCACCGAGCTCCTCAGCTATGAGGGTGAGCTCGCGGTCGTGATCGGCCGGATCTGCAAGGACGTGCCCGCCGAGGACGCCGCGAGGGTGATCCACGGCTACACGGTCGCCAACGACGTGACGGCGCGTGACCGGCAGAAGACCGACGGGCAGTGGAGCCGGGCCAAGGGGGCCGACGGTTTCTGTCCGCTCGGCCCGTGGATCGAGACCGACCTCGACCCGTCCGACCTGCGGCTCACCACGACCGTCAACGGAGAGGTCGTCCAGGACGGTCGGACCTCCGACATGGTCCACAAGATCCCGGACCTCATCGCGTACACGTCCAGCTTCATGACGCTGCTCCCGGGCGACGTCATCCTCACCGGCACCCCTGAGGGTGTCGGACCCATGAACCCTGGTGATGAGGTCAGCATCACCGTCGAGGGCCTCGGAACGCTGACCAACAAGGTGGTTTCCCGTGACTGAGTCCAACCGCGCTGTCCGTGTGCGCTTCTGCCCGTCCCCGACGGGCAACCTGCACGTCGGCAACGTACGGACCGCACTGTTCAACTGGGCGTACGCGCGCCACCACGGCGGCACGTTCGTCTTTCGCGTCGAGGACACCGACGCCGCCCGCGACTCGGAGGAGTCCTACCAGGGTCTGCTCGACTCGTTGCGGTGGCTCGGGCTCGACTGGGACGAGGGCCCTGAGGTCGGTGGCGACTTCGGGCCCTACCGGCAGTCCGAGCGGATGGGCCTCTATACCGAGGTCGCCGAGAAGCTGGTCGCGGCCGGCTACGCCTACTACGCGTACGACTCCCCTGAGGAGCTCGAGCAGCGGCGCGAGGCCGCACGAGCGGAGGGACGCTCCAGCGGGTACGACGGGCTGCACCGTGACCTCACGGCAGAGCAGCGGGCTGCGTACGAGGCGGAGGGCCGCAAGCCGGTCGTCCGGTTCCGGATGCCCGACGAGGCGATCACCTTCACCGACCTGGTGCGAGGAGAGGTGACGTTCGAGCCCGAGCACGTCGCCGACTACGTGATCGTGCGCGCCAACGGCCAGCCGCTCTACACCCTCACCAACCCGGTCGACGATGCGATGATGGGCATCACCCACGTCCTCCGGGGCGAGGACCTTCTGAGCTCCACGCCCCGTCAGATCCCGCTCCACCGTGCGCTCGTGGAGCTCGGCGTCGGTGAGGGAGTCGTCCCCGAGTACGGGCACCTCCCGTTCGTGATGGGGCAGGGCAACCGCAAGCTGTCCAAACGCGATCCCGGCGGCGGTCTCGCCGGCTACCGCGAGCGCGGCTTCCTGCCGGAGGGACTGCTCAACTATCTCGCGCTGCTCGGCTGGTCGATCGGCGGCGACCGCGAGATCTTCTCGCTCCAGGAGATGGCGGAGGCGTTCGACATCGCCCGCGTCAACCCGAACCCTGCGCAGTTCGACCCCAAGAAGTGCGAGGCCGTCAACGCTCAGCACATCCGCGACCTGCCGGTCGAGGAGCTGGCCACGCGCCTGCTCCCGTACCTCGTCGACGCCGGTCTGGTCGCGGCGGAGCCCTCGGAGCAGGACCTCGGCCTCCTGGCTGCCGCGACACCGCTGGTCAACGAGCGGATCACCGTGCTGAGCGAGGCCGTCGACATGCTCGCGTTCCTCTTCGTCTCCGAGGCCACGTTCTCGATCGATCCCGACGACGCCGCGAAGGTCCTCACCGAGGACGGCCTCGCCGTCGTCCGCTCCGCGCGCGACGCGCTCGCGGCGCTCGACTCGTTCGACACGGCGTCGATCGAGGGGGCGCTGCGGTCTGCGCTCGTCGACGGGATGGGCCTGAAGCCGCGCCACGCCTTCGGGCCGGTCCGAGTCGCGGTGTCGGGCAAGAGGATCTCGCCACCGCTGTTCGAGTCGATCGAGCTGCTCGGCAAGGAGCGGACTCTCACGCGCCTCGACAGCGCCCTCACCTCCGTCGGCTGATCGGGTGACGTGAACATTCTCACGACGGGGTCGCGCTCTGCCTGCGCTGCGCGACCCCGCCGCCCGGAGGCGTCGTCGCGGTCCCGCCGCCGCGGCGCTCGGCGCTGACGGGCGCGGCGGCGGCCAGGGACGGCGTCGCGACCCGAGAACGGCGCGCTGACCTGCGAAGACGACATCAAGGCGGCCCCCGGATTTGGGCGCCACGAAGCCGTCCGGTAATGTTCTTCTCGGTTCGGGGACGCAAGGATCCGGACCACAGCCATGGGGTATGGGGTAATTGGCAGCCCGTCGGTTTCTGGCACCGTTAGTCTAGGTTCGAGTCCTAGTACCCCAGCGAGAGAGTCCACCGGCACGTCCGGTAGGTTTCTTTCACCACCAGGCCCCGTTGTGTAGCGGCCTAGCACGCCGCCCTCTCAAGGCGGTAGCGCGGGTTCGAATCCCGTCGGGGCTACAACAGGCGCCCGAGTCCTCAGGACTCGGGCGCCTTGGTGTTTCCGAGGGTCTCCGCGTCTCCGCTACGGTGGTGCGAGGGTAGCGACGACGTCCGGAGGACTGGCGTGCCGACGATCGTGATGACAGGCGGCTCCTCCGGGATCGGTGCGACCGCCGCCGAGAAGCTTGCGCAGTCCGACGACGCACGCCTGCTCGTCGGTGCCCGGGGCACGGCGCCGTACGGAGAGGTGCTTCCGCTCGACCTCACCCGGCTCGCCTCGACCCGGAGGTTCGCCTCGGCAGTCGAGGATCTGCTGGGCGAGGCGCCGATCGACGCCCTCGTCCTCAACGCCGGCGGCATCGGTCGCGACGTCGCGGGACGGACCGAAGACGGGTTCGAGACGACGTTCGCGATGAACCACCTCGCGCACTACCTCCTGCTGCGGCGGCTGGTGCCACGCGTCGCGGAGGACGGGGCCGTCGTCATCACCACGAGCGGGTCGCACGACCCGGCGACCGGAGCGGGGCTCGAGGCTCCTCGACACGCGGACGCCGTGCTCCTCGCGCATCCCGACCGCGATCCCGGCACCCACGATCGCGCCCGGAAGGCCGCCGAGCACGCCTACACGGCGTCCAAGCTCTGCGTCGTCCTCACGGTGCGGGCACTCTCGGTGCTCGCCGACGTCCGTCAACGCCGTGTGACGGCGGTGGCGTTCTGTCCGGGCCAGGTCTTCGGGACAGGGCTGGCGAGGAGCCTGCCGCTGCCCATGCGGGCGGCCTGGTCCGCGCTGGGCGGACCCGTGCTGGGGCGGCCGCTGCGCGCGGTCAACGCGACCCACAACACGCGCGAGGCGGCGGGTGACGCGCTCGCCGACCTCGCCCTCGGGCGTACGCGCCCCCCTGCCGGGCGCACGTACGCCGCACTCCGCCGCGGACGGATCACATGGCCGGAGCCGTCGGTGCGTGCCCGCGACGCCGCCACGGGAGCGGCCCTGTGGGCTGACAGCGCGCTGCTCGCCGGGTTGACGTCCTGACACGATAGCGGACGCCCGGACCGTCGTGTCCGATTCCCGCGAGTAACCCGTCGGTCCCGCGAGGCATGCTGGACCCATGAGGATCGACGACGACCGCCGCTACCGGGCGGTGAGCTCCAAGGACGCGCGGTTCGACGGCGTCTTCTTCACCGCGGTCACCAGCACCGGGATCTACTGTCGACCGTCGTGTCCCGCCCGGACCCCCCTGCGCCGCAACGTCCGCTTCTACGCCACCGCTGCCGCGGCCCACGACGCCGGGTTCCGGGCGTGCCGCCGATGCCGCCCCGACGCGGTGCCGGGGTCGCCGGAGTGGGACATGCGCACCGACACGGTCGGTCGCGCCATGCGCCTGATCCGTGAGGGCGTCGTCGAGAGCGACGGAGTGCCGGGGCTCGCCGGCCGGCTCGGCTACAGCGCCCGGCACGTGCACCGGATGCTGGTCGACGAGGTCGGCGCGGGACCCCTCGCCATCGCGCGCAGCAACCGTGCCCACCACGCGCGCATCCTGCTCGAGACGACCGACGTCCCGGTCACCGACGTCGCCTTCGCGGCGGGGTTTTCCTCGGTCCGCCAGTTCAACGACACGCTCCGGACGGTGTACGACGCGACACCGAGCGGGTTGCGCGTGAGCGCGCGTCGCCGCGGTCGCCGTACCCCGCGAACGTCCTCCTCCGCCCGGATCGAGCTCAGGCTCGCGGTCCGCCGCCCCTTCGCGCACGGTCCGCTGCTCGACTTCCTCGCCGCGCGTGCGGTGCCCGGGCTGGAGACGGTGCGCGAGGGTACGTATGCCCGCACGCTCCGTCTCCCGCACGGTCCCGGCGTCGTCGCACTCGCGCCGGCCGACGACCACGTGCAGTGCGTCCTGGAGCTGAGCGACCTGCGCGACACGATGGCGGCGGTGGCTCGCTGTCGGAGCATGCTCGACCTCGATGCCGACCCGGTCGCTGTCGACGAGGTCCTCGGTGCGGACCCCCTGCTGGGTGACAGGGTCCGAGCGACGCCCGGGATCCGTGTGCCCGGTCATGTCGACGGCTACGAGCTGGCGGTCCGTGCCGTGGTCGGGCAGCAGGTGTCGGTGGCGGGAGCCCGCACGACCCTGGCCCGCATCGTCGGCGCGCACGGTGCCGTCCTCGACCCCGAGGCGCACCCGCTCGCGGCGGCGTACGCGCTGACTCACGTCTTCCCTGAGCCGGGCGTCCTCGCGGCCGTCGACCCCGCGGCGCTGGGGATGCCACGCTCGCGTGCGTCGACGGTCGCCGGACTCGCGGACGCCGTCGCCGTCGGCAAGCTCGACATCGGGCCGAGCGCCGACCGTGCCGCTCTCCGGGCGCAGCTGCTCGAGCTGCGAGGGATCGGCCCGTGGACCGCGGACTACGTCCTCATGCGCGCGGCGGGCGACCCTGACGTCCTGCTGGCCACGGACCTGGTGATCCGACGACGGCTCGACGCGCTCCTCGTACGCACCGGCGCTGCCGATCCCGCGACCCGCTGGAGCCCGTGGCGCTCGTACGCCGCGATGCACCTCTGGCGCCTTCCCGACACCTCGACCACTGAGAGGCACTCATGACGACGACCACCACGGCCTACCTCGACAGCCCCATCGGCGGGCTCCGCGTCCACAGCGACGGCTCGGCCGTCGTCGCGATCGACTTCGGTGCCGACCCTGCGGAGCCGGACTCGCCCCGCGACGCGGTGCTCGACGTCGCGGTGGCCCAGCTCGAGGAGTACTTCGCCGGAGAGCGGATGACGTTCGACCTTCCGCTGGGTCCGCAGAAGGGATCCAGGTTCCAGCGCGCGGTCTGGCAGGCGCTCTGCGACATCCCGTACGGGAAGACCGTGACCTACGGCCAGCTGGCGGCCTCGCTCGAGCTCGGGGCGTTCGGAGCCCGTGCGGTCGGGTCGGCCAACGCCTCCAACCCGATCCCCATCGTCGTCCCGTGCCACCGCGTGATCGGGGCCAACGGCACCCTCACCGGGTACGCCGGCGGGCTGGACCGCAAGCAGCGCCTGCTCGACCTCGAGCAGGGGCCTGCTCTGTTCTGAGTGTGGGTGGGGCAGCGACCACCGCGGTCGCTCCCGTACTCAGCGGCGGTTGCGAGGGTGCTGGCGCGCCGTCCGTTCGTTGCCGTGCCGGTAGTTGCCGGTCCAGCGGGCCATCACGAGCTGCGGATCGTTCTCGACCTCCGCGAGGAACTCGGCGGCGCGGCCGCCGCGCAGCTTTGCCGCCACCCGGCCGTGGTGGGTGATGATCACGCTGCCGTCGGCGCGCATGACGTACTCGAATCCCGCTGCCCGACCACCCATCCCGCGGACTCTACGGCACCTCCGTGGCGCCCCGAAAGTCGTTCGACGTCGCCGATGGCCGACACCTAACCTCGAATGATGGTCACCCTGCAAGCAGCGACCTTCGACGCGCACGACCCGAGTCGGCTGGCACGGTACTGGGCCCAGTTGCTGGAGCGCGACGTCGTCGACGAGGTGGACGCCGCGCTGCTGCCGGGCGAGGACGGTCAACTCGGGGTGAGGTTCGCGCCCAGCCCCACCGTCACCACCGGCCCCCGCCGCATGCATCTTCACCTGACCAGCGCAGACCCCGACGACCAGCGCGCGACGGTGGCGAAGGCGCTCTCTCTCGGCGGAGCGCACCTCGACGTCGGTCAGCGTCCCGAGGAGGGACACATCGTCCTCGCAGACCCGGAGGGCAATGCGCTCTGCGTGATCGAGCCCGACAACGCGTACCTGGCCGGCTGTGGCTTCCTCGGCGAGCTGGCGTGTGAGGGCACCCGGGCGGTCGGGGTCTTCTGGAGCGAGGCGTTGGGATGGCCGCTCGTGTGGGACCAGGACGAGGAGACCGCCATCCAGTCGCTCGGAGGCGGGACGAAGGTGGCCTGGGGAGGTCCGCCGGTCATCACAGAGACCCGGCCGCACCGGCAGCGTCTCGACCTGCTCGCCGCCCCAGGCCTTCAGGAGCGCGAGATCGATCGGTTGGTCGCCCTCGGTGCCACCCGGCTCGAGGCCGGCCGAGACGGTGTCGTCGTGATGGCCGATCCGGACGGCAACGAGTTCTGGGTCCGCGCCGGATGATCCCCACGCGCTGCCGCGCTCGCGGTCGTCAGCGCCTACTCGCCGCTGCGACGTAGCGACTGTGAGAGACGCTCGGCGGCGGCGACGACGGCGGGCGCGTGCATCCGTCCCGGCTGGCGCGTAAGCCGCTCGAGCGGGCCGGAGACCGAGACGGCGGCGATCACCTTGCCGGAGGGCGAGCGGACTCCGGCCGACACCGACGCGATGCCGGGCTCCCGCTCACCGACGCTCTGCGCCCAGCCGCGGCGGCGTACCTGCGACAGCGCGGCCGCGGTGAACGCAGCGTTCTGGAGGCCGCGGTTCATCCGCTCGGGATCCTCCCAGGCGAGGAGGATCTGAGCCGCAGAGCCTGCCCGCATCGTCAGCTGGCTGCCCACCGGCACGGTGTCGCGGAGGCCGGTGGGTCGCTCCGCGGCGGCGACGCAGACCCGGTAGTCGCCCTGGCGCCGGAAGAGCTGGGCGGACTCGCCGGTGATGTCCCGCAGCCTCGCGAGCACCGGTCCGGCAGCCGCGAGGAGGCGGTCCTCGCCGGCCGCGGCGGAGAGCTCCAGCAGCCGTGGCCCGAGCACGAACCTTCCCTGCATGTCGCGGGCCACCAGGCGGTGGTGCTCGAGCGCGACCGCGAGTCGGTGCGCGGTCGGCCGGGCGAGCCCGGTGCTCGAGACAAGACCGGCGAGTGTGGCAGGCCCGGCCTCGAGCGCCGACAAGACGAGGGCGGCTTTGTCGAGAACGCCGACTCCGCTAGAGTTGTCCATGCCTTGATATTGCCGTCTCGCATTGTGAAATGCAAGCAGGGGTCGAGCGTGAGGCCGCTCGCCGAGAAAGGTCCTTCGTGGGCCATGGTGGTGGAGGAGAGAGCAGTGGGCAAGACCCTTGCACAGAAGGTGTGGGAAGAGCACGTCGTACGGCGTGCCGACGGAGAGCCGGACCTGCTCTTCATCGACCTCCACCTCATCCACGAGGTGACCAGCCCGCAGGCGTTCGACGGTCTACGGCTCGCGGGCCGTGCCGTACGCCGCCCTGACCTGACGCTGGCGACCGAGGACCACAACATCCCGACCACCGACCTCGACAAGCCGATCGCCGACCCGGTGTCGCGGACCCAGGTCGAGACCCTGCGCCGCAACTGCGCGGAGTTCGGAGTGCGGCTGCACCCGATGGGCGACATCGAGCAGGGCATCGTCCACGTCGTCGGTCCCCAGCTGGGTCTGACCCAGCCGGGCATGACCATCGTGTGCGGCGACTCGCACACGTCGACCCACGGTGCGTTCGGCGCCCTCGCGTTCGGCATCGGCACGAGCGAGGTCGAGCACGTGCTGGCCACCCAGACGCTGCCGCAGGCCACGCCCAAGACGATGGCCGTCGACGTCGTCGGAGAGCTGCCGGAGGGCTCCACCGCCAAGGACCTGATCCTTACGCTGATCGCGCAGGAGACGACCGGCGGCGGCCAGGGCTACATCGTCGAGTACCGCGGAGAGGCCGTCCGCTCGCTCTCGATGGAGTCGCGGATGACGGTGTGCAACATGTCCATCGAGTGGGGTGCGAAGGCCGGCATGATCGCTCCCGACGAGACCACCTTCGCCTACCTCCAGGGCCGGCCCAACGCGCCGAAGGGCGCGGACTGGGACGCTGCGGTCGAGCACTGGCGGAGCCTCGCCACCGACGACGACGCGGAGTTCGACAAGGTCGTGACGATCGACGCCTCGACGGTCACCCCGTTCGTCACCTGGGGCACCAACCCGGGTCAGGGCGTTCCGCTCTCGGCCGTGGTCCCCTCGCCCGACGACTTCGACGACCCGAGCGAGAAGATCGCCGCGCAGCGCGCGCTCGACTACATGGGTCTCACGGCCGGCACGCCGATGCGCGACATCCCCGTCGACACGGTCTTCATCGGCTCGTGCACGAACGGCCGCATGGAGGACCTGCGGACGGCGGCTCGGTGGATCGAGGGTCGCACGGTGGCCGACGACACCCGCCTTCTCGTGGTCCCGGGATCGGTCCGGGTCCGGTTGCAGGCCGAGGAGGAAGGGCTCGACGTCGTCTTCAAGGAGGCAGGAGCCGAGTGGCGCGGCGCGGGCTGCTCCATGTGCCTCGGCATGAACCCCGACCAGCTGATGCCGGGGGAGCGGAGCGCCTCGACGTCGAACCGTAACTTCGAGGGACGCCAGGGCAAGGGCGGACGAACGCACCTGGTCTCACCCGAGGTCGCCGTCGCGACGGCCGTCCTCGGTCACCTCGCCTCACCCGCCGACCTCGCGCACGCCTGACCCCGGACTGGACGGAGAACCTCATGGAGAAGTTCAGCACGCACACCGGTGTGGCCGCGCCGCTGCGACGCAGCAACGTCGACACCGACCAGATCATCCCTGCCGAGTACCTCAAGCGCGTGACGCGCACCGGGTTCGAGGACGGGCTGTTCGCCGGATGGCGCAAAGACCCGGAATTCGTCCTCAACCAGCCGGCGTACGCCGGCGCGACCGTGCTCGTCGCCGGACCGGACTTCGGCACCGGGTCGTCGCGCGAGCACGCGGTGTGGGCCTTGCAGAACTACGGGTTCGCCGTGGTGATCTCGCCGCGTTTCGGTGACATCTTCCGGAGCAACTCGGGCAAGGCCGGCCTCCTGGCGGCACAGGTCGAGGAGAAGACGGTGCAGAAGATCTGGGACCTGATCGAGGCGCAGCCGGGCACGACCGTCACCGTCGATCTGGTCGCGCGCACTGTCGTCGCCGGCGAGGGCATCGACCGCGTCGAGGATTCGTTCGACATCGATGGCTACACCCGCTGGCGACTGCTCGAGGGTCTCGACGACATCGGCCTCACGCTCTCGCACGAGGACGCGATCAGCACGTACGAGTCGTCGCGACCGTCCTTCAAGCCCGTGACGATGTGACAGAGCGCGACGTCGCCCAGACGAGGTGACGTCGCTGAGAGTGTCGATTCGACGAAGCCCGGAAACTACGCAGCCACGGTGGTTTCCGGGCTTCGTCGTCGTTGCCTCGGTGCGCGTTCGCGGACCGGCGGCGCCACGCGGCGCGACACCGTCGCCGCGGCACGACGCAACACGTTCGGTCAAATACCCCTACGGTGTTTGAGACGGACAAGCGGAATGCTTACCGTCAAAAGCGAAATACCGAACCGTTCACGGAGGAACCGTTGAACAAGAGCGACTTCGTCGAGGCACTCGCGGTCTCCTTCGAGGGGAACCGCGCCGAGGCACGCCGCGCTCTCGACGCAGTGATCACGACGCTGACCGAACGGCTCTCCGGGGGAGAGCGCGTCGTGCTCAGCGGGTTCGGAGTGTTTCACCAGTCCATCCGCACCGGCCGTGAGGTTCGGAATCCGCGGACGGGGGAGATCCACGTGATCGCGGATCGCACCATCCCGAAGTTCAAACCCGGAGGGGAGCTGAAGAACGTGGTGGCAGGTGTGAGGACGGCGAAGTCGCCGGCGAAGAAGACGACGGCGAAGAAGGCCGCCAAGAAGACGACCGCAGCCAAGAAGAGCGCCGCGAAGAAGACGACTGCGGCGAAGAAGAGCACCGCGGCCAAGAAGAGCACGGCGAGGAAGTCGCCGGCCAAGAAGACAAGCGCGGCGAAGAAGAGCACCGCGAAGAAGAGCACCGCGAAGAAGAGCACCGCGAAGAAGAGCACCGCGAAGAAGAGCACGGCGAAGAAGACGACCGCGGCCACCAGGTCGACGGCCAAGAAGTCCACCGCCAAGAAGACGACCGCGGCAAAGCGGCCCGCCGCCAAGAAGACCACCGCCGCCAAGAAGGCGGCGGCCGCCAAGAAGACCGCCGCCAAGAAGTCCACCGCCAAGAAGTCCACCGCCAAGAAGACCGCGGCGAAGAAGGCATCCGGCACCGCGAAGAGGGCTCCCGCTCGGGCAACCGCACGCGTCTGACGAGCCACAGGAGCGGCCCCGGCCATCGCTGGGGCCGCACCTGTGCCCGCCTCAGTGGATCCGCAGCGCGCGCACCGTCGCGTCGGCCCCGTCGGTGAGCTCGACGATCACCCGTTGCCCCGGACGGAGGTGGCGGACCGGCGACGCCACGACCACGTCCGCCGCGTAGTCCATGGTGACCCCGTCGTCGAGGACGAGCGTGCCGCCCTGGTCGGCGTCGTAGCTCGCGATGGTCGCCTGCACGGCGCTCACCCTATCGCGAGCCGAGCGACGACGGCGGCCGTGCGCGGGCCGAGCAGCGCCCGAAGCTCGTCGAGGTGGACGGGGAGGTCGACGTCGCGCCTCAGCCCGAGTGCGGCGGGGAGCGACTCCGCCCCGGCTGCGCGGTGCGCGTCGAGCGACCTCTCGCCGAACCGGGGATCGAGCGTCGTCGGATCGGTCACCGCGAGAAGAGTCGTCCCCACCCCGTCGGCATCGGCGACCATCGACATCTCGTACCCATCGGCCTCGGTCAGGGCAGCGTCGAGGTCCTCCGGGCGCATGCCCGGCAGGTCGGCCGTCACGACCGCGAGGTGCAGACCGCTGTCGGCCGCGACGTCGGCGCCAGCGAGCACCGCGGCACGCAGACCTGCGCCGGGATCGGGCACCACCTCCACGTCGGTGCTCACCTCGGACAGGACGGCATCGGCCAGCGCGCCGTCGGAGGTCACCACGACCACACGGGCGACGAGCGGGCTGCCGACGACGGCCTCGAGCGTGTCGAGCGCCATGGCGCGCGCCAGCGCCGGCCGTTGCGCGCCGAGCGGCGCGAGCCGGGACTTGCCCACCGCGGTGTCCTTCACCGGGACCACCAGGGCCCACCGTCCTGCCACGGGATCGATCTTGCCCCACGGGCCCAGAAGAGCGGCATCGCACCCGCCGGGATGAACTAGGCTCGGGCCGGTGAAGACCGCTGCCACCGCGTCCGCCGGGCGCGACCCGGGGATGGTGCTCCGGACGATCGTCGCGGCGCTGCGCGTGCCGGTGACGGCGATGGTGGGCCGGGAGTGGAGCGGCGTCGAGAACCTTCCCTCTCATGGCGGGTTCGTGATCGCCTGCAACCACGTCTCGCACATCGACCCGGTGATGCTGGCGCACTTCCTGTACGACAACGGTGTCCCCCCGCGCTACCTCGCGAAAGCGGCGATCCTCGATCTCCCGGTCGTGGGCAAGATCCTGCGCGCCACGGGACAGATCCCGGTCTACCGCGGCACCACCACGGCCACGGACGCGTTCGCCGCCGCGAAGCAGGCGGTCCTTGACGGTGAGGGAGTGATCTTCTATCCCGAAGGGACCATCACCCGAGACCCCGACGAGTGGCCGATGTCGGGCAAGACAGGCGCGGCTCGCGTCGCGTTCGCGACCGGGAAGCCGGTCGTGCCCATCGCGCAGTGGGGTCCCAACATGCTCCTCGAGCCGTACGGCCGGCCGCACCTGCTGCCTCGCAAGACCATGCAGATCTCGGCTGGTCCGCCGGTCGATCTGGACGACCTTCGCGCTCAGGAGGTCTCGGCGGCTATCCTCGCGACGGCCACGGATCGGATCATGGATGCCGTCACCGAGCAGCTCGCGAAGCTCCGCGACCTGCCGGTGCCGACGCAGCGCATGTCCTTGGACGATCCGCGGGTCAGAGAGCGTCCGCGACCGCGACGCCTGAACGCCACGAAGGAGTAGTACGCATGGCGAAGACCGCTGTCCTGGGCGCCGGTTCCTGGGGGACCGCCTTCTCGTTGGTGCTGGCAGACGCCGGCAACGAGGTGCACCTGTGGGGGCGACGGACGGAGGTTTGCGACGCGATCAACCAGACGCGCGAGAACCCGGAGTACCTGGCCGGGATCCTGCTCCCGGAGACGATCAAGGCCAGTCACGACCCGGAGATCGTCCTGTCCGGCGCGGAGGTCGTCGTCCTGGCGGTGCCGTCGCAGCAGCTGCGCGCCAACCTCACCGACTGGGCCCGCCACATCCCCCAGGACGCGGTCGTCGTGAGCCTCATGAAGGGTGTGGAGCTGGGGACGCACCTGCGGATGAGCGAGGTCATCGCCGAGCTCACCGGCGCCGGACCCGAGCGCGTCGCGGTCGTGACCGGACCCAACCTGGCGCGCGAGATCGCCCAGCGCGAGCCGGCCGCCGCGGTGGTCGCCTGTGCCGACGAGGCGGTCGCCAAGCGTCTGCAGTCCTGGTGCCACAGCCCCGCGTTCCGGCCGTACACCAACACCGATGTCGTGGGCTGCGAGCTGGCGGGCACGACCAAGAACGTGATCGCCCTGGCTGTCGGCGTCGCCGACGGTCTCGGGTTCGGCGACAACGCCAAGGCGTCGGTGATCACGCGCGGACTGGCCGAGACCGCACGGCTGGGCATGGCGATGGGAGCCGACCCCATGACGATGATGGGGCTCGCGGGCATGGGGGACCTGGTGGCGACCTGCAGCTCACCGTTGTCGCGCAACCGGACCTTCGGAGAGAAGCTCGGCCGGGGCATGAGCATCGACGAGATCGTCGCCTCCACCCGGCAGGTCGCCGAGGGCGTCAAGTCCAGCGACTCGCTCTCGGAGCTGGCCAGCCTCCACGGCGTCGACATGCCGATCGTGGAGCAGGTCGCCGCTCTGATCCGCGGGGAGACCACGCCGAAGGAGCTCGTCGCGGCGCTGGTCTCGCGTACGCCGCAGCCTGAGGTCCGTTGACGCGTGCCCGGCCGAGGCGGCGTACGCCTCAGGCGTGACCGAGCGCTGCCTCGACGTCGTCCCACAGGTCGTCGAACCCCTCGATGCCCACCGACATCCGGATGAGCGCCTCAGGCACCGTGGTGGGCTCGCCGGACCACCGCCTGCGGCGCTCCCAGGTCGACTCCACACCGCCGAGACTGGTCGCGCAGACGACCAACCGGCTCGAGGTCACCACCCGGTGCGCCGCGTCCGCACCGGCGACCGGCTCGAACGTCAAGATCGTCCCGAACCCGGGATAGCGCACCTCGCCGACGGCCGGGTGGGACCGCAGGGCGTCGACGACCCGCCGAGCGTTGTCCTGGGCCCTCTCGAACCGTACGGCGAGGGTTCGCAGCCCACGGGTCGCGAGATACGCCTCGAGGGTCCCCGGCACGGCCCCGTGCACCCGGCGGTACGACTCGAGCAGGGCGTACGTCGCGTCGTCCGCGACGACCGCCACACCGGCGAGCGCGTCGCTGTGACCGGCCAGCAGCTTGGTCGCGGAGTGGACCACCACGTCCGCGCCGAGCGCGAGCGGCTGCTGGACCAGCGGCGTCGCGAAGGTGCTGTCCACGACGACCAGGGCGCCGCGAGCCCGCGCGGCGGTCGCGACCTCGACGATGTCGACGACCTCCAGGGCGGGATTGGTCGGCGACTCGATCCACACCATCGCCGCCCCCTCCGCGGCGTCGACCATCGCACCGGGCTGGGTGACGTCGACCGTCCGCAAACGGATCCGCCCGCGCCGCTCCGCCTCCGAGAGGAGGCCCAGGACACCGTTGTAGGCGTGACGGGGAACGACGACGACGCCGCCGTCGGGGACCAGCGACAGGGTGGCGCTCGCGGCAGCCATCCCCGAGGCGAACATCACCGCCTGTCCGCCCTCGAGCGCACCGACGGCGTCCTCGAACGCTGCCCAGGTCGGGTTGCCGAAGCGTCCGTACTCGAGCTCGCCACCGGCGACATAGGTGCTCGCGGGTGTCAGCGGCACGTTGAGGGGCGAGTCGGGGGTGCGGGCCGGGCGCCCGGCGGCGACGACGAGGGTCTCTGGGCTGAACGAGTGTGAGCGAGCCATGCCGACCATTGTGGAGCCTCACGATAGGGTCGCCCCGATGAGCGATACGACTTCCGAGACGTCCACCCTGGCGCCCACGTCCGGTCGCCCCTGCGTCCTGATCGTGTTCGGCGGCCGGTCGAGCGAGCACGCGGTCTCCTGCATGACCGCTCGAGAGGTCCTGCGGGTGATCGACCGCGACCACTACGACGTGGTCGCCGTAGGGATCACCCGGGACGGCCTCTGGGTGCTGGCCGACGACGCGATGACCACCGACGCCGACGGCCTCCCCGATGTCCACTCCACCGGCACGCCCGTGGCCCTCGCCGGCGAGCGCCTGCTGGCCCTCGAGCCCGACGGGTCCAGCCGCGTGCTGGCGCGCGTCGACGTGGCGTTCCCGCTGCTTCACGGCCCGTGGGGCGAGGACGGGACCATCCAGGGACTCTTCGAGATGGCCGGGATCCGCTACGTGGGCTCCGGCGTGCTGGCGAGCGCGGTCGCCATGGACAAGGCCGTCGCCAACCAGCTCTTCGCCGCTGCCGGGCTCCCTCAGCTGCCGTACGCCGTCGTGACCGCCGACGAGTGGCGCACCGATGCCGCGGCCGTGAGGGAGACCGTCGCGTCGCTCCACTACCCCGTGTTCGTCAAGCCCTCCCGTGCGGGTTCGAGCATGGGCGGCACGCTCGTCCACGACGAGCACGGCCTCGCCGCGGCGATCGCGCTCGCCGAGGAGTACGACCCCAAGGTCATCGTGGAGTCCGCGGCCGACGCGCGCGAGATCGAGTGTGGGGTTCTCCAGAACCCGGACGGCTCCCTGGAGGTCAGCGCGCCGGGCGAGATCGCGGTCGACCTCGGCTCCGGGCACGAGTTCTACGACTTCAGCGCCAAGTACCTCGACGGCACCTCCAAGAACCTGATCCCCGCTCCGCTCGAGGACATCCTGGTCGAGCGCGTGCGCGCCAAGGCCGCTCGCGCCTTCGAGGCCCTGGGCTGCGAAGGGCTCGCCCGGGTGGACTTCTTCCTCCTCGACGGAACGCTCTACATCAACGAGGTCAACACGATGCCCGGGTTCACCCCGTACTCGATGTATCCCCAGGTGTGGGAGTCGAAGGGGCTCGGCTACCCCGAGCTGGTCGAGCGCCTGATCGCGCACGCGCTCGCGCGTCCGACCGACCTGCGCTGACGGCTGGCGGCGCTCGACCCCTCACACGCAGGGCGTGACGACCGGGTCGTGCTCGGCCACCGTGGCGGCCAGGTCACTGAGTGCGTCGGCGGGCGGATCGTAGCGACGCGGGACCGCGACCTCGACGTACGCCTGGCGGCCGATGGTCGTGAACACGTAGCGCTCGTCGTCCTTCTGGCTGAACCACCCGACGTCGTCGACCACGTCGCAGCGCGAGGTCCGCTCGAGGCTGGCAGGGCGTTCGACGCCGCACCGGAGCACGATCGCCGGGCTTCCCCACGCACGTCCCGAGCCGGCCGGTGCGACACGGACCGAGTCCTGTCCCGCGACCGTCGCCGGCGCGTCGTCGAGCATGGCGGAGCAGATCGCCGCCACGTCGTCGGACGGAGTGGGAGGGTCGATCGCGACCGTGTCCGCGCAGGCCGGCGTCAGGGCGGCCAGAGCGACCAGTCCGAGGGCGAGGGCGGTCCGCCGGGGGTGGGTCAGAGGTGCACGACGGGACACGTGAGGGTCCGGGTGATGCCGTCGATGCGCTGGATCTGCGCGACGACCATCTCACCGAGCTCGTCGACGTGCTTGGCCTCCGCGCGGACGATGACGTCGTACGGTCCGGTCACGTCCTCGGCGAGCGTCACGCCGCTGACCTCAGCGATCGCGGTGGCGACGTCGGCAGCCTTGCCGACCTCGGTCTGGACCAGGATGTAGGCCTGCACGACCATGTTGGGCTTCCTCCGTGGCTCGACAACGTTCACCGCCTCCGACACGCTACAGGATCGTGACGGCGTCGTGACGCTGAGGGATCGCGCGGCCGCGGCCGCGGCGGCGGGGTCGCGGTGCGACTGCGATGACAGGATGGGCAGATGGACACGACACGCGCGGAGACGAGCGGCGGGCGGACCATCGGCGAGCTCGGCGAGTTCGGGCTGATCGCCCGGGTAGTCCGTGAACCACTGTCGAGCCGGGTCATCGTCGGGCCGGGGGACGACTGCGCGTCCGTCCGCGTCGGGGCGGGCTCGGTGCTCGTCTCGACCGACATGCTCGTCGAGGGCCGTCACTTCCGCAGGGACTGGGCCGAGCCCTACGACGTGGGCCGCCGGGCGGCCGCGGCCAACCTCGCCGACGTCATGGCGATGGGCGGTGTCGCCACGGCGCTCACCGTGGGCTTCGCCGCTCCCGGAGACCTCGAGACCGTGTGGGCGGAGGACCTGACCCGGGGGATCGTCGAGGAGGCCGCGCTCGTGGGCGCGGAGGTCGTCGGCGGCGACGTGACTGCCGCCGACGCCGTCACCCTGGCGATCACGGTGCTGGGGGAGTCCGCGCAGGCGCCGGTCCTCCGCTCGGGTGCTCGCCCCGGCGACCTCGTCGCGATCACGGGCCGACTCGGGTGGGCGGGGGCGGGTCTCCACGTCCTCGCGCGTGGGTTCCGGTCCCCGAGGGTGCTCGTCGAGGCGTACCGGCGGCCCGAGCCCCCGTACGACGAGGGACCGCGTGCCGCGGCGCACGGAGCGACGGCGATGATCGACGTCAGCGACGGCCTGCTGGCAGACCTCGGCCACGTGGCGACGTCGAGCGGCGTCGGCATCGCGCTGGTGGGCTCGGCCTTCGATGTCCCGGACCCGATCGCGGACGTGGCGGCGGCGACCAACGCCGATCCGCTGGGGTTCCTGCTCACCGGTGGAGACGACCACACCTTGGCCGCGACCTTTCCTGCAGACCGGGGTGCACCGGAGGGCTGGACCATCGTCGGGCGGGTCGTGGACGGCGAGGGTGACGTCACGGTGGACGGTGCTGCGTGGGACGGCCCGGAAGGACACGAGCACTACCGCTGAGCCGCCACGCGCCGAGGGGGGACGCCAAAGAGGCGGGCCCACCCAGAGGGTGTTGCCCGCCTCGTCGTGCGAGGACGCGGGGTCGCAGCGTCAGCGGCGACCGACCGGCGATCCGGTCAGCGGCTGACCTTGCCGGCCTTGAGGCATCCGGTGCACACGTTCATGCGCTTCGGAGTCGCACCGACGACCGCACGCACGCGCTGGATGTTGGGGTCGAAACGACGCCGCGTGCGCTTGCGCGACCACGGCTTGTTGTTGCCGAAACCCGGCTTCTTGCCGCACACGTCGCAGACTGCAGCCACAGCGAACACTCCCGGTTGAGTCGAAGGGGGGATACCAAAGATCAAGATTATCTGATCGAGCAAGGCCGGAGCCAATCGGCCTTGTCGCTCACGGTGCGGGCCTGCCCAGGGATAGTCTCTCAGACCATGACGACGCACGTCTCCTCGGAGTCCTTCGCCACCTGGGCGCGGGCCTGCACCGAGGCTCTCGGCGCAGCGCGCGCCGAGATCGACGCGCTCAACGTCTTCCCGGTCCCCGATGGGGACACGGGGACCAACGTCTACGTCACCTTCGAGGCCGCGGCGCAGGCGATCGTCTCCGCCCTGGACCACGACGCGCCACTCCCGACGGTCGTGCGCGACTACGTCGACGGTGCGCTGCTCGGCGCGCGGGGCAACTCCGGCGTGATCATGGCCCAGCTGCTCCGCGCCGCGCTGCCGGTGCTGGCCGACTCCGAGGGTGCGGAGGTGTCGGCAGCCAGCCTCGCCGATGCGATGAGCAAGGCCTCGGCGGCGGCGTACGCGGCGGTCGGCCACCCGGTCGAGGGCACGATCCTCACCGTCGCCTGTCGGGCGGCCGAGGCGGCGCAGGACGTCGTCGCGGCCGAGGGAGACCTGGCCGCCATGGTCAGCGCGTCCGCGGCGGCGGCTCGCGAGGCGCTGCTGCGGACGCCCGAGCAGCTGGACCGCCTCGCCCGTGCCGGCGTGGTCGATGCCGGGGGACGTGCGCTGGTCGTCGTGCTCGACACCACCGAGCACCTGATCACCGGCCGCTTCGTCCCCGACCCCGAGCCGGCGGCCGACCTCCCGCGACCGCTCGTCGACGACACCGGCCCCCACACCCTCGACGGTGCGGGGCCGTCGTACGAGGTGATGTACCTGCTGGAGGCCGACGACGCGGCCGTCCCCGCGCTGCGCTCGCGCCTGGACGGCCTGGGGGACTGTCTCGTGGTGGTCGGCGGCGACCGTCTGTGGAACGTCCACGTCCACGTCGACGACGTCGGTGCGGCGATCGAGGCAGGGCTCGATGCCGGACGGCCGTACCGGATCTCCGTCACCCACTTCGCCGAGCAGGCTGGCGTCCGTGCGAGCACCTCCGGCAGCCGGGCCGTCGTCGCCGTCGCGGCCGGGCCAGGACTCGCCTCCCTGTTCAGCGATGCCGGCGCGGTGGTGGTCACCACGGTGCCCGGCGGTCCGCTCGCTGTCAGCACCGTCCTCGACACGATCCTCGACTGCGGGGCCGACGACGTCATCGTGCTGCCCAACAGCCGCGACTTCCGTGCCGTCTGCGACGCGGCCGCCTCCCAGGCCCGCGAGGCTGGCGTGCATGCCACCGTGATCCCGTCGTGGACGCAGGTGCAGGGGCTCGCCGCGGTCGCCGTCCACGAGCCGGGTCACCCGTTCGACGACGACGTGGTGGCGATGACCAGTGCGGCCCGCGGGACCCAGCACGGCGCCATCACGGTCGCGACCGAGTCCGGGATGACGATGGCAGGTCCCTGCCTGGTCGGTGACGTGCTCGGCGTCGTCGACGCCGAGTTCTCGATCATCGGCGACGAGCAGGCCGACGTCGTACGCCAGGTGCTCGACCGCCTCATCACCGGGCGCGCCGAGCTGGTCACGCTCGTCACCGGCGCCGGGCTCGACGACGACGTGGTGCCGCGGGTCGAACGCTGGCTGCGGGCGCGGCGACCCGACGTCGAGCTGGTCGTGTACGACGGCGGGCAGGAGCGCTACCCGCTGCTGGTGGCGGTCGAGTAGTGGGCGTCGGACCACGGACCAGGCTCGCCAACGTCGTCGGCGCGCGCACCGCCGACGCGTTCGAGCGGAGCTTCGACGTCACGACCGTCGGCGACCTGCTCCGCCACTACCCGAGACGTCTGGCCGAGCGGGGGTCGCTGACCGACCTCGCCGCGCTGCGCGTCGACGAGCACGTCACCGTCCTCGCCCGTGTGGTGCACGTCAAGGAGTACCCGTTCCGGCCCAAAGGGGGCGGGCGGCCCGGCGGCAAGAACGTCCGCAGCGAGGTTGTCGTCACCGACGGCACCGGCGAGCTCGTGCTCACGTTCTTCCGTCAGCCGTGGATCGCGCAACGCCTGCGCCCGGGCACCCTCGGCATGTTCGCGGGCAAGGTGGGCGAGTTCCGTGGCCGCAAGCAGCTGCTGCACCCGGAGATCCGTCCCACCGGATCGGAGGAGGAGGCGCGGGACGAGGCCGAGGAGTACGCCGGCACGATCGTGCCGATCTATCCCGCCACCCAGGCGGTGTCGTCGTGGACGATCGAGAAGACGGTGGCGATCGTGCTGGACGCGCTCGACGAGGTCGACGACCCCGTCCCCGAGCCCGTACGCCGCCGGCGCGGGCTCGTCGACCTGAGGACCGCGTACGAGGACGTCCACCGTCCCCGCGAGCTCGAGGACTACCAGCGGGCGCGGGAGCGCCTGAAGTACGAGGAGGCGTTCGTCCTCCAGACCACCTTGGCCGTCCGCCGGCACGCGCTGTCGTCGGCGCCGGCGACCAGGCGCCCGCACGTGGCCGACGGGCTCCGCGACCGGTTC
Organism: Mumia sp. zg.B17; assembly: GCF_019550915.1. Classification (GTDB taxonomy): domain Bacteria; phylum Actinomycetota; class Actinomycetes; order Propionibacteriales; family Nocardioidaceae; genus Mumia. The sequence continues at coordinate 460,808 of NZ_JAHWCI010000006.1, read as the reverse complement.
GAGGCGCAGCTGCCGTTCGCGCTCACCGCCGGGCAGCAGGAGGTCGCGGCCCAGATCGAGGCAGACCTCGACCGCGACCAGCCGATGCAACGGCTGCTTCAGGGCGAGGTCGGCTCCGGCAAGACGGTCGTGGCGCTGCTCGCGATGCTCCAGGTGGTCGACACCGGTGGACAAGCAGTGCTGCTCGCGCCGACGGAGGTGCTCGCACAGCAGCACCACCGGTCGATGGTGGAGATGCTCGGACCGATGGCTCAGGCGGGGATGCTGGGGTCGGCCGACGCCGCGACCCGGGTGCGTCTCCTGACCGGCTCGATGGGCCAGAAGGCCCGACGTGAGGCGCTCCTCGACGCGGCGTCGGGAGAGGCGGGGATCCTCGTCGGCACCCACGCTCTGCTCGAGGACAAGGTGCAGCTCGCCGAGCTCGGGCTCGTCGTGGTCGACGAGCAGCACCGGTTCGGCGTGGAGCAGCGAGCGGCGCTGACCGCCAAGGGCGTCGATGCGCCGCACCTGCTGGTGATGACGGCGACACCGATCCCGCGGACCGTGGCGATGACCGTCTTCGGAGATCTCGACACCTCCACCCTGACCGAGCTGCCGCGGGGCAGGCAGCCGATTCAGACGACGGTGGTGCCGGTCGCGGAGAGGCCGGCGTGGGTGGACCGGACGTGGGAGAGACTGCGTGAGGAGGTCGCCGACGGACGCCAGGCGTACGTCGTGTGTCCGCGTATCGGCGACGGCGGCGACCGCGCGGACGCCTCCGAGGACGGCGCGGAGCTCGAGCCCGCCGAGGACGAGTCCGCACGCCCCCTGACCTCCGTCCTCGCGCTGCACGAGCTGCTCCGAGACGGGCCGCTGGCCGGTCTGCGGACCGCGGCGCTGCACGGCCGGATGGCAGCCGAGGACAAGGAGGCGGTGATGCGCGCCTTCGCAGCGGGTGAGATCGACGTCCTCGTCGCCACCACGGTGATCGAGGTCGGCGTCGACGTCCCCAACGCGACCGCGATGGTGATCATGGACGCCGATCGCTTCGGCGTCTCTCAGCTCCACCAGCTCCGCGGACGCGTCGGCCGCGGCGCGCACGCCGGGCTCTGCCTGCTGGTGACGGGCGCGCCCGTCGGGAGCGCCGCGCGCGAGCGCCTCGACGCCGTCGCCGCGACGTCGGACGGCTTCGCCCTGTCGCGCCTCGACGTGGAGATGCGGCGCGAGGGAGACGTGCTCGGGGCTCGCCAGTCCGGGGTCCGGTCGAGTCTGCGGCTGCTCTCGGTCGTGCGCGACGAGCAGGTGATCTCCGACGCGCGAGAGGACGCGGCCGAGGTGGTGGCCGACGACCCGTCGCTCGCGGCCCACGCGGCGCTGGCCGCGGTGGTGCGCGAGCTCGAGGACAGCACGCAGGCCGACTACCTGGAGAAGACATGACGGGTGAGCGCAGGGAGTTCGTCGACGAAGACCTGTCGGGGGCGAGGGTCCTCCGCTCCGACCTGGCCGATGTGGTGATGCGCGGGGTCTACGTCGCGGGGATGGATCTCGACACGCCCGACCTCGCCGACGGTCCGCTCTTCGTCAACGGGATCGACGTCGCGCCCTACGTTGAGAGCGAGCTTGCCAAGCGCTTCCCCGGTCGTGAGCTCAAGGACGCGACCGATCCCGACGGGCTGCGCGAGGCCTGGTCGGCCGTGGAGGCCGCGTGGGCCGAGGCGCTCGTCACGGCGCGCGGGCGCGGGGGCGTCTCGGTCGACGGCGAGTGGACGTTCGCCCAGACCCTCCGCCACCTCGTCATGGCGACGGACGTGTGGCTGAAGGGCGCGATCTTCGGGGAGCAGCAGCCGTACCACCCGATCGGCCAGCCGTTCGCCGAGTTCGCCGACACCGGCGGCGACGTCACCATCTTCCGCGAGCCGACCTCGTACGAGGAGATCCTCGCGGTCCGTGGCGAGCACCAGGCGCTGGTCAGAGAGTTCCTCGACCACGTGACTCACGAGCTCCTCGCCCAGCCACGCGTCGACCCGTGGAGGCCGACAGTCAGGGTGAGCGTGCTGCAGTGCCTGCACGTCGTCCTCAACGAGGAGTGGGAACATCTCCGGTTCGCGCTGCGGGACCTGGAGATCGACGAGCGAGGGCGTTCATGACACGGATCATCGCGGGCGCGCTCGGCGGCCGGCGGCTGGCGACCCCGCCCGGCTCCGCGACGCGGCCGACCTCCGACCGTGTGCGCGAGGCGATGTTCTCCGCGCTGGAGACGCGGCTCGGCGGGTTCGACGGCGTACGGGTGCTCGACCTGTACGCCGGGTCGGGCGCTCTCGGCCTCGAGGCGGTCTCGCGTGGGGCGGTCCACGCGACGCTTGTCGAGGCCGACCGGCGTACGGCGCAGGTGATCCGCCGCAACGCGCGTGAGCTGGGGGTCTCCGGCGCCGTCGACGTCGTGGCGGAGAAGGTGCGCTCGTTCGTCCGGACGCCGCCGCCGGCGCCGTACGACCTCCTCGTCCTCGACCCTCCGTACGACGTGCCGAACGACGAGGTCAGTGCCGTGGTCGCGGTGGTGACGTCCCAGAGATGGTGGTCGAGCGACGGCATCGTGGTCGTCGAGCGCTCCACCCGCGACGGCGCGTTCGCGTGGCCCGAGGCCGTCGAGCCGCTCGGAGACCGCCGTTATGGCGAGACGACGCTTTGGTACGGTCGGCCGCATGAGTAGGGCCGTCTGCCCCGGATCCTTCGACCCGGTGACGCTCGGGCACGTCGACATCGTCGCCCGCACGTCCCATCTCTTCGACGAGGTTGTCGTCGCGGTGGGGATCAACGACTCCAAGCGGGTGATGTTCAACACGGCCGAGCGGGTCGCGCTCCTCGAGGAGGTGCTGGGCGATCTCGCCAACGTCCGGGTGATGACGTTCTCCGGGCTGCTCGTCGACTTCTGCACCGCCCACGGCATCCAGGCGGTCGTGAAGGGTCTCCGGGCGGTCTCCGACTTCGACTACGAGCTCCAGATGGCCCAGATGAACTCCACGCTGGCCCGGGTGGACACGCTGTTCATGCCGACCAGCCCGGAATACTCCTTCCTCGCCTCCAGCCTCGTCAAGGAGGTCGCGCGACACGGGGGAGACGTGTCTCCGCACGTGCCGCCGGTAGTCCTCGCGGCACTCGAGCGCAAGCTCGCCGCCGAGGGGTAGCCCGCGGGGCCTGGCGCCCGGCGGGCCACCCGCGCATGCGGGTTCGCGCTCGCGTGGGTGGGTTCGCTATCCTGGTCCGTGGCCTGCAACTGGGCCGCACCTCGCCATGCCTTTAAGGAGTACGTGTGACCACGCTCGACTCCCGGGCGCCGTTCGTTCTCGACACGCACGAGATCGCGCGCCGACCCGGAACGCAGCGCGAGTTCACCTACTCGGCGAAGGCTCCGGCGGGCATGGGTGTCGACATGCTCGGCGTGCCCGAGGGAAGTGACGTCGATCTCGATCTCCGGCTCGAGTCGGTCATGGAAGGCATCCTGCTGACAGGGACCGCCTCGGTGCACACCTCTGGTGAGTGCGTACGCTGCCTGCAGGAGATCGACGGTGAGGTCACCGTCGACCTTCAGGAGCTGTACGTGTATGACGACGAGGGCGAGGAGGACGATATCGCCCGACTCCAGGGAGACCTGCTCGACCTGGAGCCTGTCCTGCGGGACGCGGTGGTGCTCGCACTTCCGCACAACCCGTTGTGTGCCCCGGACTGTCCGGGACTGTGCGCCGAGTGCGGAGCACGGCTCGCGGACGACCCAGAGCACACACACGGCGAGGCCGTCGACCCGAGGTGGTCGGCGCTCAGCCAGCTGAAGCAAGGCAACGACCGCCCCGCGGGCGGTACGGACCAGACCGGGCGTGAGTCCGGCCCAAACGAGGAGTAGAAGTGGCAGTCCCGAAGCGCAAGATGTCGCGCAGCAACACCCGCCACCGTCGTTCGCAGTGGAAGGCCTCCGCGCCTCAGCTCGTGATCTGCGCCAACCCGGCGTGCCGCGCCAAGCACCTGCCGCACCGCGCTTGCCCGGACTGCGGCCAGTACGGTCCCCGCGGCGAGCTGCGCCAGGTCGTCTGAGAAGCCTCTCGTGTCCGACGTCGTCGACGACGGTGACGGGGCAGCGAACGCTGCCCTTCTGGAGCGCCTCGGCGTGCCCGGCCTCGCGCCGGGGCTGCTGACGCAGGCGTTGACGCACCGGTCGTACGCGTACGAGAACGGCGGCATCCCCAACAACGAGCGGCTCGAGTTCTTGGGGGACGCCGTTCTCGGTCTGGTGATCACCGACACGCTCTACAACGCGCACCCCGACCTTCCCGAAGGCCGCCTCGCCAAGCTGCGAGCTGCGGTCGTCAACGCCCGCGCGCTGGCCGACGTGGCTCGCACGCTCGGGCTGGGCGCCTACCTGAGGCTGGGGCGGGGCGAGGAGGCGACCGGTGGTCGCGACAAGTCCTCGATCCTGTCCGACACCGTCGAGGCGGTGATCGGGGCCGTCTACCTCCAGGACGGGTTCAGCGGCGCCGACACGGTCGTCCACCGGCTCTTCGACCCGGTGATGGCGCGCGCTGCCGAGCTCGGCGCCGGCCTCGACTGGAAGACGAGTCTTCAGGAGCTCTCCTCCGACCGACGCCTCGGCGTGCCCGAGTACCGCCTCACCGAGGAGGGTCCCGACCACGACAAGACCTTCACCGCCCACGTCCGCGTGGGCGGGCAGGTCTACGGCGAGGGCACCGGCCACTCCAAGAAGGAAGCCGAGCAGCAGGTCGCGGAGACGGCCTGGCGGGCCATCAAGGCGACCGTCGACGCGGTCGATCATGAGGACGGCACCGTCGCCCCGGCAGCCGAGGTCGTCGATGCCGCGGAGTCGGCCGAGGCCGCCGCGGCAGGTTCTGGCGCCGGCACGTCCAGGTCACGCGCCGACTCCTGAGCCGGTCGGCCAGCCATGCCTGAGCTTCCCGAGGTCGAGGTCGTCCGGCGTGGCCTCGCCGATCACGTGTCGGGACGCCGGATCGAGCGGGTCGAGGTGCTCCACCCCCGCCCCGTGCGTCGCCACCTCGCCGGGCCCGAGGACTTCGCGCTGCGCCTCACCGGCGACCGCGTGCTGGGAGCCTCACGTCGCGGCAAGTACCTCTGGCTGCCGCTGGAGTCGGGCGACGCAGTCCTGGCGCACCTGGGGATGAGCGGCCAGTTCCTGGTGCAGCCGCCGGACGCCCCGACAGAGCGACACCTCCGGGTCGTGCTCGACCTGGAGGACGGCGTGCAGCTGCGGTTCGTGGACCAGCGGATGTTCGGCGGGCTGGCCCTCAGTAACGGCGGGGCCGAGCTCCCCTCCGAGATCGCGCACATCGCGCGAGACCCGCTCGACGACTCGTTCGACGACGCGGAGTTCGTCGATCGGTTGCGCCGTCGTCGGACGGGGCTCAAGCGTGCGCTGCTCGACCAGACGCTCGTCTCGGGGATCGGCAACATCTATGCCGACGAGGCGTTGTGGCTCGCGCGGCTGCACTACGCCCGGCCCACCGACACCCTCCGGCGGGCCGAGGCGCAGCGGGTGCTCGAGGGTTCACGGGAGGTGATGACCGCGGCGCTCGCGCAAGGCGGCACGTCGTTCGACGCGTTGTACGTCGCGGTGAACGGCGAGAGCGGCTACTTCTCGCGGTCGCTGGAGGTGTATGGGCAGGAGGGCGAGCCGTGCTCGCGCTGCGGGACACCCGTCCGGCGCGACTCCTTCATGAACCGCTCGTCGTACACGTGCCCCCGCTGCCAGCCCCGGCCGCGCAACGGGCGCTGGTGAGGCCGGCAGCGGGGACACGTCACCTCATCGGATCGGTGCCGCGAGCGGCAGCGACCGGTCGACGAGGTCTCTCACGACCGACCCGCAGGTGGCGACCACGTCGGCGTCCGTGCAGTAGTGCGACGCCGTGCGTGTGCCCGTCGCGAGGTCCTTCGCCCAGGTCGAGGCGAAGTCACGCAGCCGGGCGGTCTGCGTGGCGTTGGGGCTGCAGAGCGCTCCCGCCACGCCGATGAAGTCGGTGTTCTCGCCCTCGCTGTCGATGTGACAGCTGCCGCCGCTCGGGGTGCCCAGGGAGATCTTCGACCAGACCAGCTGGATACCGACGAAGTCCGCGCCGAGCGAGGTGAGTGCACCGAACGAGTTGTTGAAGAGGTTGATGACGCTCGGGCGCGCAGCGATGCTCAGGACCGGGCGCGACCCGCCGGCAGAGACCGCCTGGAGCGCGGCGGTGAACCCGTCGGCCGCGACCGGGTCGAAGAGCACGGCGCCCTTGAGCCCGGCGTAGCCGCGCTGAGCGAGTCGCTGCCCGACGAGGGCGGCGAAGTGCCCGCCCGCGGAGTGGCCTCCGACGATGTAGGCCGTGGGGAGGGGCTTGCCGTTGGGTGGGACGACGGCCCTGTCGGCCAGGGCGTTGCCGATGATCGTGGCGAGCCCGGGGTTGCCGGCTGTCATGTCCTCGTTCAGGCAGACGACCATCAGGCCCTTCTGCGCGATCGCCTTGCTGGTGCCGCGGAGGTGCTTGCAGCTGCGGCTGAAGCCGTGCTCGACCAGCATCAGCCCGGTGGCGGTCCCGTTGGGCAGGTACCAGTCGGCGGCGTACGACGTGCCGCCGACCGTGATCGGGGAGCTGACACAGGTGGTGGTGGAGGAGGAGTAGCCCGAGCAGGCGACGGCGGCCGACGCCGGAGGCGGCGAGCCGACGAGGAGTGCGGCGATCGCGCCGACGGCTCCGGCGGCAGTGGCGAGCAGGCGCGGCAGACGCCGCGGTGACGAGTTCTTCAACGGTGCTCCTGGTGCGTGAGGTGATGGACACGGCACCGACCGACGCGTTCCCGAGATGACGGTGGAACGGCGTTCCGAAACGTATGGCCTCCCGCACGCATGCGCAAGAGGGTCTGACGGATCGCTAGGCTCGTGGACGTGACCCCGCCCGACGTGCCCGCCCCCTCGCGCGAGCCCTACCCCGCATCGGCCCGCGAGAGGGTCGTGCCGGAGCCGCCCAAGCGGGCCGGCCGAAGCGCGTTCGAGCGTGACCGGGCACGCATCCTCCACTCGGCGGCGCTACGTCGTCTCGCCGCCAAGACCCAGGTGGTCGGACCCGGCACCGACGACTTCGTGCGCAACCGTCTGACGCACTCCCTCGAGGTCGCGCAGGTCGCCCGGGAGCTCGGGAAGTCGCTGGGCTGCGACCCCGACGTGGTCGACTCGGCCGCGCTGGCTCACGACCTCGGTCATCCCCCGTTCGGGCACAACGGCGAGCGCGCGCTCGACGAGGTGGCGGCGGCGTGCGGGGGGTTCGAGGGCAACGCCCAGACGTTGCGGATCCTCACCAGGCTGGAGGCCAAGACCTTCGACCCGCACGGCGTCAGCGTCGGCCTCAACCTCACGCGGGCGACGCTCGACGCCTGCACGAAGTACCCGTGGACCCGCGACGCCGCGCCCGTCCCGGAGGGGACCCACGGCGACGGGTCTCCGCGGCTGGTGCGCAAGTTCGGCGTCTACGACGACGACCTCGCCGTCTTCGGCTGGATCCGCCGCGACGCCCCGGGCGACCGCCGCTGCGTGGAGGCCCAGGTGATGGACCTCTCCGACGACATCGCCTACTGCGTCCACGACGTCGAGGACGGGATCGTCGCCGGCAGCGTCGACCTGTTCGCCATCCCCGACGACCGCGACGTGATCTGGTCGACCGTCCGCGAGTGGTACGTCCGTGACGCGTCCGACCGCCGGCTCGACGCGGCGTACTCCCGGCTCACCGCGATGCCCGAGTGGCCCACCTCGCCGTACGACGGGAGCCGCCGTTCGCTCGGCGCGCTCAAGGGACTCACGAGCGCGCTCGTCGGACGCTTCGCGGCGGCTGCGCGAGACGCGACCCGTGCGTCGTACGGGTCGGTCCCGCTGACCCGCTACGAGGCCGACCTGGTCGTCCCCGACGAGACACGCGACGAGATCGCGGTCCTGAAGGCGGTCGCGGCGCACTACGTCATGCGTGACGACGCCAGAGTCGAGCTGCTGGCGCAGCAGCGCACCCTCCTCACCGGTCTCGTCGAGGTCCTGGTCACCAAGGGGCCGGAGCTGCTGGAGGCGCCGTTCGCGGCCGATCTGCGGTTGGCCGACTCCGATGAGTCGCGGCTGCGCGTGGTGGTCGACCAGGTGGCCTCGCTCACCGACGACTCGGCCCGCGCCTGGGGACGACGACTGCTCTAGGCATCGTCGTGCACGGCGGCGGCCGGCTCGTGGGAGCACCGTAGACTCGCCTGCGTGGCAGGCCGGATCCGCGAGGACGACATCGCAGCAGTGCGCGAGCGTGCGCGGATCGACGAGATCGTCGAGCAGTACGTGACGCTGCGCAACGCCGGTGGTGGTTCCCGCAAGGGCCTCTGCCCGTTCCACGACGAGAAGTCGCCGTCGTTCAACGTCACTCCGTCGCGCGGGATGTACTACTGCTTCGGCTGCGGAGAGGGCGGTGACGTCTTCACGTTCCTCCAGAAGATCGACCAGATCAGCTTCAGCGAGGCCGTCGAGCGACTGGCCGCCAAGTACGCGATCACCCTGACCTACGTCGATGGTCCAGCAGGCCCGCAGCGGGACTTCGCCCAGCGGGGGAGACTGGTCGCGGCCAACGCCGCCGCAGAGGAGTTCTACTCCGACCAGCTCGCGTCCGACAAGGTCGCCGTGAAGGGGCGCCAGTTCCTCTCCGAGCGAGGGTTCTCCCGCGACGCGGCCGAACGCTTCGGCGTCGGGTTCGCCCCTCGCGACGGAGAGGCGCTCTACCGGCACCTCCGCGGGCGCGGGTTCGCCGACGACGACCTGGTGGCCGCCGGCCTCGTCGCCCGCGGCAACCGCGGACCGTACGACCGCTTCCGTGGCCGCCTGATGTGGCCGATCCGCGACGCGTCCGGCGACGTGGTGGGCTTCGGCGCGCGCCGCCTCTTCGACGACGACCGGATCGAGGCGAAATACCTCAACACCCCGGAGACGCCGCTCTACAAGAAGAGCCAGGTCCTGTACGGGGTCGACCTCGCACGCAAGGCGATTTCCAAGTCCAGCCAGGCGGTGGTGGTCGAGGGCTACACCGACGTCATGGCCTGTCACGAGGCCGGCGTCGGCACGGCGGTGGCGACCTGCGGCACGGCGTTCGGGGAGGAGCACGCCCGTGTCCTCCGGCGGCTGCTCCTCGACCACGAGGCGATGCGCGGTGAGGTGATCTTCACGTTCGACGGGGACGAGGCGGGCCAGAAGGCCGCCATGCGCGCGTTCGAGGGCGACGCGCAGTTCGTCGCCCAGACCTACGTAGCCGTCCAGCCCGACGGCCTGGACCCCTGCGACGTACGGCTCCACCAGGGCGACGCGGCGGTGCAGGAGCTGGTCGCGTCCCGGATCCCGCTCTACCGCTTCGTGCTGCGCAACGTCGTCGCCCGTTATGACCTCGACCACGCCGACCAACGGGTCGACGCCCTTCGATCGGCGGTCGAGCTCGTCTCGGCGGTCCGCGACCAGGGCAAGGTCGAGCAGTTCGTCCGCGAGATCGCCTCCACGGTGGGCGTCGAGCTCGACGAGGTCCGCCGCGAGCTGGGTGAGGCCCGCCGCCGGCCCGCTCCGCGCCCCGCCACGCGCACGAGCAGCAGCCGTGGCGCGGGCCGGTCCGACGAGGCAGGGGTGACCGACGGGGCAAGCCCGACGTCGGGTCCTGCGGCCGACGAGCCTGTGGCGCCGGTGCCGAGCCTGGGGGAGCAGCGGTTCACCGACGAGCGCGAGCTCCTGAAGGTGCTCGTCCAGCACCCTCACCTCCTCGCCCCGTACGCCGACGCGCTCGACGACGACGTCTTCACGCACCCGTACGCGACGGCGATCTGGTCGGCGGCGAAGGCGGAAGGGCTGCCGTCGAAGCCCGACGACGCCTGGGCCGCCCGGGTTCGCGACCGCCTCGGGGACCCGCAGGCACAGCGCACGCTCGCCCATCTGTCGGTCGACCCGTTGCCGGTGTCGGGCGTCCCTGACGCCGCGCTCGTCGTCGCCCTCGCCGCCCGCGTCCAGGAGCTCGCCATCCTGCGCAGGATCGCCGCGGTCAAGTCGAGGCTGCAGCGCACCGATCCTCTGGAGTCGACGGCCGACTACAACGCGATGTTCGGCGACCTGGTGGCGCTCGAGCAGCAGCGCCGCCAGCTGCGTGAGAGGGCCATCGGCGGCTCGCTGGCCTGAGTCGCCAGCACCCTCGAGCCCGCGGCGACCTCGTCCCCACTGTCGCCATGACAGGCGCCGTCCACAGCGGCCGTGCGCGGGCCCGCGACGGCGGCGACCCCGGCACGAGACTGTGGGCATGCCTCCTGCCCCCGTGCCGCTGAGACTCGATCCGGTGCGCGCATTGACGTGCACACCGCTGCTGAGCGCCGAGGACGAACGCCGCCTCGCTGAGGCCTGCGCCGCCGGGCGGCGCGCTGCTGCGCGGCTGACCTCGCTCGAGGATCCTCCAGGCGACCGTGTCGCCCTCGAGGAGACCGTCGACATCGGTCTGCGGGCACGCTCGCACCTCGTCCTGGCCAACATGAGGCTGGTGGTGGCGCTCGCACGGTCCCACCAGCACCGTGGCGTGCCTCTCGGTGACCTGGTCCAGGAGGGGACGCTGGGTCTCATCGCCGCGGTCGACCGGTTCGATCCTTCACACGGCACGCGGTTCTCGACGTACGCCGTCGCATGGGTGCGCCGCCACGTGTCCGACGGCATGAGCACTCGGCGTGCCGTGCGCCTGCCTCCGAGGGCTGAGCGTGACGCGGTCTCGTGCCGCGAGGCGGCGGAGGCGCTGGTCCACGAGGCCGGACGTGTGCCCGCGCCTGCCGCGATCGCCGCTCGGACGGGCCTCGCGGTGTCGGTCGTCGAGCGCCTGATGGCTGCCGATGCCCCAGTCGTGTCTCTCGACGCCGCGGGTCTCGACGTGGCCGTGGTCGGGGGGGCCGCCAGCCGTGACCTCACCGCCGAGGCAGCGGTGCGTGAGGCGCTGAGGACGCTTCCCGAAGGCGACCGTGAGGTGGTGGAGCGCAGGTTCGGGCTCGACGGAGGCGGTCCTCGTACGGCCCGCGCCGTGGCCGACGAGCTCGGGCGCACCACCGCCTGGGTCCGGGCGACCGAGCGACGCGTGCTGCGAGCGCTGCGGACGCATCCCGCCGTGTCCGGGCTCGGAGGGTGATGGTCGATGATGGGGGACATGGCCCCCACCCTGCCCCGCCAGGTCCGCCGTGACATCGCCCGCGAGCACGGTGAGCGGGTGCTCGCTGCCCAGCAAGACCTACGTGGCGCCTGGCAGCTGGGCACGGACGCCGCCCTGCACCTCGACCTCGGTGACGGTGACCGGCGGCGCATCCCGTGGGAGCGGGTGGAGTCGCTCGCGTGGGACGCCGAGGCGTCCACCGTCACCGTCCTCACCGCGGACGAGGGAGCCCTGCGACGCGACGTCGTCACCTTGGAAGGGTCGGGGCGGCTGGTCGAGCTGGCCCGGGAGCGCGTCGATGCGAGCATCCTCGCTCGCGCGCACCAGCGGGTCGGTGACGGTCGCGACGCGGTGACGGTGGTGGCACGGCGATCCCCGACCCGGCAGGGTCCGGTCACCTTCTCCTACCTGCTCGACCGGGGCCTCTCCTCCGAGGACGCCGCGGTCAAGGAGGCGACCGCCCGAGCGCTGGCGGTGGTGCGTTCCGACCTCGGGCTCGCGTCCGACGACTGACGACCCCGGTTTGGGCGGCCCGCGACGTGCTTGGTAGGCTAGCGGTCGCGCCTTCGGGGCGTTCCCCTGTAGCTCAATTGGCAGAGCAGCCGGCTGTTAACCGGCAGGTTACTGGTTCGAGTCCAGTCGGGGGAGCAAGCAGCGGCCTGACAGGCGGAGACTTCCGCAGTCAGGCCGCTTTCTCGTGTCCCGGAGCCTCCGTCAGTCGTCGTCGGGGAACCCCAGGGAGAACACCTCGAACGACGCCGCATACCGGGTGCCCATGAGGGCGCCGGCCGGCTCGGCCATGCTCCCCAGGAATGCCGCCGGGTCGAAGTCCACCCAGCCGAGCCCGTCCAGATAGGCCTGGTGCGCTCGCAACGACGCCACACCGGCATCGAAGGTGTCAGTGATGTCGACGCCGTGGCGAGCGCCCGGCGAGCCAGACACCCAGACCTGACGCACGCCTCCCCAGGGTTCCAGCCCTGGCTCGGGGAAGACCCAGCGGTTGCCGGCGTCTCGCACCGCGTCGAGGGTCGCCCGCCCGACGGCGATGTGGTCTGCCTGGTTCAGGATGCCGTTGGGGAAGAACTGGTCGAAGTTGCCGGTGATCACGATCTCCGGTCGGTGGGTCCGGACCATCTGGGCGATCAGACGACGCAGCGGCACGCCGTACTCGATCGTCCCGTCAGGGAGACCGAGGAACTCGACGGTGTCGACGCCCACGATCCGGGCGGACTCGATCTCCTCGGCGGTCCGGACCTCTTTCGTGGTCTCGGGCTCCATGCCGTCGATGCCCGCCTCGCCCGCGGTCGCCATGCAGTAGACGACACGTTTGCCCTGACCGGTCCAGCGCGCCACGGCGGCGGCTGCGCCGAACTCCATGTCGTCGGGGTGGGCCACGACGGCGAGCGCGGTGGACCAGCTCTCGTCGAGCGGTTCGAGCGCCTGCGGAACGTCGCGCTGGAGGTCTGTCATCCCGCGATCGTAGGCCTGTCCGGGCTGTTCGCGCCCTCCCTCGCCGCACTAGGCTGTCCTTCCCGGGGCGGTAGCTCAGCCGGTTAGAGCAGCGGACTCATAATCCGTCAGGTCGTGGGTTCGAGCCCCACCCGCCCCACGTGCGACGCGAGGGTGGTGCGCCAACACGCCCGACGTCCGCGCGTGACCAACGCGGCCCCGAGATGGGCCCTCACCCTGCCGGAGGACGCGATCCATGTCGAACGAACCGACCGCTGCAGGCACGGCTCTGGTCTATGCCGTCTCGTCGGCCAGCACGAGCATCCAGACCGCCATGGCCGAGGTGTCGGTTCGCCTGCAGGACACCGTCGCCGCCGAGGGCGGCGGAGAGATCGTCGCGGTGAGCCACGACGTGACCGTCGTCGGGTCGGGTGATGACGACAGCAGCATGCGGGTCGCCTTCACCGGCAAGAGCCGGCCGCGCGAGTACGTCGTCTCCGCCATCGCGACGATCCGCAGCTGAGGCCGGACGGAGACCTCGTCAGACCGGCGGGCCCGGCGGCAGCGAGGCCAACGCCTCGTCGATCGGGACGTCACCCCCGATGAGCTCGAAGGTGGTGCGTGCCGTGGACGGGGCCTCGAGCACCGCCACCAGGACCGCTGCGACGTCCGCCCGCGGGATCGTGCCGCGTCCCACGTGGTCGCCCACCGCGACCCGGCCCGTGCCGGGGTCGTCGGTGAGCCCGCCGGGACGCACGATCGTCCAGTCGAGACCGCTCTCTCGAACGGCGTCGTCGGCCTGGCCCTTGGCGGCGAGATAGACCTGGAAGACGTCGTCACTGTCGGGATCGCCCTCGCCCGCGCCCATCGACGACACCACGACGAAGCGGTAGGCACCTGCGAGCTGCGCTCCCGCCGCCAGGAGGACAGCAGCGTCGCGGTCGACCGCCCACTTGCGCTCGATGGTCGAGCCGGGCCCGGCGCCCGCGGCGAAGACGGCGGCGTCGCATCCCGTGAGGGCCTCGGCGACCTGCGTCGCGGTGCTGTGCTCGAGGTCGAGGACCGCGGGCGTCGCCCCGGTGGCGCGGACGTCGTCGGACTGCTCGGGCTTGCGGATGAGGCTCACGGCCTCGTGACCGGCTGCCGTGAGCTGGCGGGCCAGCAGCAGGGCGATCTTGCCGTGTCCTCCGGCGATGGCGACCTTCACAGGATCCTCCTTCGAGCGTGGGACGGTTCCATCCGATCCTTGCACGCGGAGCGGCACGACCCACAACAGGCGTGGTGCGTCGCCCCCCGATGCGGCACAATGAGGGAAGTGCCTGCCGTCGAGGACGTTGGGGAAGGCGGATCTCGATCCAGGAGGCACTGATGAGCAACGCCACCCGGGGTGTTCTGTACGTTCACTCCGCACCGTCGGCGATGTGCCCACACGTCGAGTGGGCGGTCGCAGGCGTCGTCGGCATGCCCGCGACCTTGGCGTGGTCGCCGCAGCCGGCCGAGCAGGGCACCTACCGCTGCGAGCTGTCCTGGCAGGGGCCGGTCGGTCTCGCGGCCACGCTCACGTCGACCCTGCGCAGCTGGGACCGGTTGCGCTTCGAGGTCACCGAGGAGGCGACAGCGCGCAGCGAGGGCATGCGGTTCTCGTCCACGCCGTCGCTGGGCGTCTTCCACGCGGCGATCGGCCTCCACGGCGACATCATGGTCCCCGAAGAGCGGCTGAAGGCGGCGATGGCCAAGGCCGAGCTGGGGGCCGCGGCACTCGAGGAGGAGGTGGCGCTGCTTCTCGGTCGTCCGTGGGACGACGAGCTCGAGGCGTTCCGGTACGCCGGGGACGGGGCGCCGGTTCGCTGGCTGCACGTCGGCTGAGTGCCTCCCGCTCAGCCGATCTCTACCGTCGCGGACGGGGACGAGAAGCCGTCACCAACCGCACGGAACTCCCAACGCCCTGACCGGCTCGTCACGATCCAGGTCGAGAACGTTCCGCCCTTGCGGGTCTCGAGGCGGACCGGGAAGTCCGACCACCCGCCGCCGTCGCCCTTGCGCTGGATGGTCAGGGTGGCGCCTGCTCCGAGGCCGGGTGCGCGGCCTCGGAACTCGATGCGCTCCCCGGGTCTGACCCGGCTGCTGCTGGCGCGGAACGCGGGCTCCTTCTTCGGTTTCGGAGTCGCCTCGGGCGTCGCGCTGGGCGCGGTCGGCGCGGGTGTCGTCGGCTCCGTGCCCGGTGCGCTGGGCGTGGTGGTGGGAGAACTTGCGGCCGGCTCCGCCGGAGCGTCGTCCGCCTTGAACCCCAGCGCCCGCATCGCGGAGGCACCCGCGATCCCCATGAGGAGCCCGATCGTGATCCCTGCCGCGACGAGCCCGAGCACGATCTTGAGGACAAGACGATTGCGCGCGCCGTCCGCCGTCTCCCTGCTGAGATCCATCAAGGCCCTTCCTCGGTGATCGGTCTCCATCATGACAAACGACACGGGGGACCACACACGGGGCCGTCGGGAGGGGTGCGTCAGGAGGAGGCGAGACGCCGCTCGACGTAGGCGACCGCGTCCCCGACCGTACGCAACGTCGCGAGGTCGGCGTCGGGGATACGCACACCGAGACGCTCTTCGATGGCGAGCGCCAGCTGGACCAGGGACAGCGAGTCGAGACCGAGGTCCTCGGTGAACGACGACGACGGGTTGAGCGGAGCCGTGGTCGATCCGGGAGCGATCTGCTCGAGGATCGCGGCGAGCTCGTCGATCACGGGGACGTGGGGCGCGTGCATGGTGACCTCTGGGGTGGGGGGGCCCCGGCCCCGCGCGGCGGGTGGGCTGGGCGGCCGCGCCGGGGTGGGGCCGCGCCCCACGACTCTACAAGGGCGACCCCCGAACGCCCCTGCGAGGTGTGCTCGTTGCGCGACTCGTCATCGTCGGCGTACGGCGATGGACGACCCCCGTTGTGGCCGCTCTCGCGGCCGCCGCGCCATGCCCCGCTCCCTGGTCGCCGGGCCGGTCCGAGCCGCGTAGGTCGGATTCCCTGCGATGTCGGTCGCGAATGGCATTTCGCGAGCACGAGACCAAGACTGCCTGCCAGAAACTCTGACCACGAAGAAGACTCGACCCAAAATTGCGGGAGTCGGTTGTGGGGTTCCTACAACGACGGACGTGGTCGCGTCTCGTCGGGGACCGACAGCAGCCCGCCCAGCGTGAGACCGACCCGCAGCGTGTAGGCGCCGCGAGGGTTGAGCGGGTCGAGCCCGGTCGCGTCGCGGACCTTCCGGAGGCGGTAGCGGACGGTGTTGGGGTGGACGAACAAGCGGCGCGCGGCGGCCTCCACGGACGCTCCCTGCTCGAGGAACGTCGCCAACGTCCCGTGCAGCGTGGGATCGGTCCCGGACAGCCGCGTGTGGACCATGTCGACCAGCGCCCGCCGGGCATGACCGTCGCCGGCCAGCGACCGCTCGACCAAGAGGTCGTCGGCGTGCACCGGCCGCGGCGCACCCGCCCAGCCGCGAGCAGCACGGAGTCCGGCGAGCGCGGCCCTCGCCGAGCGGTGCGCGTGGACGATGTGGTCGACCACAGGGCCGACGACGAGAGCGCCGGGGCCGAACGCGTCGGCCACCGCCCCCGCCGCGTGCTCGAGATCAGCCACGTCGCCGAGGAGGACGACGAGCCGCTCGAGCTGCACGGAGGTCAACGTCGACATCCCCGCCACCCGAGCCCGACGGCGAACCTCCTCTTCGACGCCCTCGTCACCGGCACCTGCGGGGGGCGGTGCGGCACCGACGAGCACGGTGACGCCGCCCTCTGCCTCCCATCCCAGGGCCGCTGCTCGAGACCGGATGACCTCCTCGGGCTCGCCGCGGACCACGGCGTCGACGACCAGCGCCTCCATCCGCGCGTCCCACTGCCCGCGCGACTCCGCTGCGCGGGCATAGACGTCTGCGGTCGCGAACGCCACCTCCCGCGCGTAGGCCGAGACCTGCCGGCGCACCTCCTGGGCCTGGTCGGCCGAGAACAGGTCGTCGATGTGGCGCTCGATGACCTCGATCGTCGTCTTGACCATCGACACCGTCTGGTGGAGTGTGACGTGGCGCGTCAGCTCCCGCGGCGCTGCGCCGAACACCGAGCCCGTCACGTCGAGAGCCGACGTGCCGGTGCGCATCCACTCGGCACACTGGGCGATCCCGGCGTGCGCGATCAGGGAGATCCACGACCGGTGCTCGGCGTCGAGCTCGTGGAACCACCGGAGCTCGCGCTCCATCGTCGCGATCGCGGCCGTCGTCAGATCGCCGGATGCCTTGTCCAGCACCTGCGCGTAGTCCTCGTGAGTCCCGGCGGTCACAGGGCCCAGACTAGGTGCAGGACGGCTCATCGGCCGGTATCGTGGCTCCACTTCCCCCGGCGCCGAGGAGCTGCTCGATGAATGGACTCAGCCCAGGTTCGCTGGAGACGCGGTTCGTCAGGCTGCACGGCTACCGCCGCGCGTACCGGATCACCGGTGAAGGGCCCGCGCTGCTGCTCCTGCACGGGTTGGGCTGCGACTCGACGACGTGGTTGCCGGTGGCCGAACGGTTGGCCGAACGCTTCACCGTGGTGATCCCCGACCTCCTGGGCCATGGCGAGTCCGACAAGCCACGGGCCGACTACTCGCTGGGCGGCTACGCCAACGGCATGCGCGACCTCCTGACCTATCTCGAGATCGATCGCGTCACGGTCGTCGGTCACAGCCTCGGCGGAGGTGTGGCCATGCAGTTCGCCTACCAGTATCCCGACCGGACCGAGCGGATCTGCCTCGTCGCCACGGGCGGGCTCGGCACCGAGGTGTCGCCGCTGATCAGGCTGATCACCGTCCCGGGAGCGGGCGTGGGTCTCGGGCTGGCCACGATCCCACCGCTGCGGGTGCCGGTCCGCGTCGCGCTCCGCACGCTCGCCCGGACGGGTCTTCCCTACACCCGCGACCTCGACGAGGCCGCCGACATCTACGAGTCGCTCAGCGACCCCGGTGCCCGCGCCGCCGTGCGCGCCGTCACGAGTCACGTCGTCGACTGGCGCGGTCAGCGCATCACCATGAAGGACCGCGCCTACCTCGCCGAGGTGATTCCGCTCTGCCTGGTGTGGGGTGCCGGTGACTCCGTCATCCCGTCCCGGCACGCGCTCGCCGCCCAGAGACGGTCGCCCCACACGATCGTGGAGCTGTTCCCCGACTCCGGACACTTCCCGCACAAGGATCAGCCGGAGCTGTTCGTCGACGTGCTCACGCGGTTCGTCGACGGAGCACCGCCCGCGAGGTTCCGCCCGCGGCGGTGGGGGGCCACGCTCAGGGACGGAGCGCAGACCGAGGGCCCGCAGGACTCTGTCGGGGCTGCGGCGAGCATCGTCGAGCTCACCACCGACGACCTCGGGGTCGCCGGCTGACGCGCCGGCGCGGGCCGCCCCGCGCGTACGCCGTCAGACCGACGAGGAGTCGAGGGCGGCCTGCTGAGCTTTGCGCTCGCGACTGCGTGTCTTGCGGTAGCCCCAGTTGCCGGTAACCGCAGCGCCGATCGCGATCGACAGGACGGCGATGACGACGCCACCGATGTCGTCGGCGACGTAGTGCCAGCCGAAGTAGATCGTGGCCAGCACGGTGCCTGTGAAGTAGACCCACAGGCCGCGCATCAGCCACTTGTTGATCCCGATGATGGCGAAGAAGAGGCACGCGGTCAGGACGACGGAGACGTGGAGTGAGGCGAACCCGGCGATGCCGTGGATCTTCTCGGTCGCCCACGGGTCGCTCAGGACGTCGTAGCGTGCGTGCGCCAGCGATCGTTGCAGCGCCGCCACCCCGCTGTCGCCAGGCAGGTCGGCGAAGAGCGACTGGTTGGCGAAGACCGGTCCGAGCGTCGGCACGAGGTAGTAGCTGCCGACGCCGAGGATCCAGTTGAGGCTGAGCGCCGTCGCGTACCACGCGCCGAGCGAGAGGTCCTTGTTGAGGACGAGCACCGCCGCGAGCGACACCGGGGTCAGCATCAGGTAGGAGACGTAGATCGTTGACAGGATCAGCGCGATGAACCCCGTGCCGAGGACGTCGTGCAGGACAAGTGCCGGGTAGTGACCGAAGAAGAGCCAGTGGTCCATCTTCATCAGGTCGGCGTCGTGGAGCACCTCCTCGCGCACGATCGGCAGGAAGCTCTTGAGGTTGCGATAGCTGACGTAGGAGATGTAGAAGGCGATCAGGCCGAGCGCGGCATGGATGAGCCGGCTCCAGCTCCACTCCGTGCGGACGATCGTCGTGACGCGGGACCGCAGGCCCCGAAGACTCCTGGTCTGCAGGAACGCCTGGACGGCGAGGCCGCCGCCGATGAAGAGCAGCCCGAGCATCGGCAGCCGGACGTAGGCCGGCCCGAGGAAGCCCTCCGGGTCCCGCATCGGCAGGTCGAGGTAGTAGGACGCCCAGATGGTGAAACCGCCCACGGCGATCGAGAAGGCGACCAGGAAGGTGTAGGGCCAGCGCAGGATGCGGACCCACGTCGGGGTCCGTCGCAGCGCCGGCGGTGTCGCGGTCTCGACCATGACCGGACCACCCCTCGCTCTCGAGCTCGTGGACCCTGCCGTGGCGCTGTCCGGCGTCGAATCGTCACGGGGGGCCATGGGGACATCTTAGAGGACGGGGGGTTGACCCCCGGCAACCAATTTGTGTGCCGGGGGTCACCACCGCGTCCGTGCCGCCGCCCTCAGGCGTCGCTGCCCTCCTGGGGGACGTCGGCGACCGCGGTCGGATCATCGAGCCGGAACCGTGCGTACGCCTCTGCCGCCGTCTCGGCCTTGACCTCGCCGTTGGCGGCCAGGGCCTCGAGGACGCCGACCACGATCGACGCGGTGTCGATCTGGAAGAACCGCCGCGCGGCAGCCCGGGTGTCAGCGAAGCCGAACCCGTCCGCGCCGAGGGACGTCCACGGCTGGGGCACCCAGCGGGCGATCTGGTCGGGGACGGCACGCATGTAGTCGGTCACCGCCAACACCGGGCCGTGGGCATCGGCCAGCGCCCTGGTGACGTACGGCGTCGCAGGCTCGTCTCCGGGGGCGTTGAAGGTCGCCCGCTCTGCAGCGTCGGCGTCACGGGCGAGCTCGTTCCACGACGTCACCGACCAGACGTGGGCTCGGACGTCGTACTCCTCGGCGAGGATCCGCTGCGCCTCCAGCGCCCACGGCACGGCGACGCCGGAAGCGAGGATCTGCGCCTGCGGGGTCCCCTCGCCACGCTCGGGTGCCTCGCGGTAGCGGTACATCCCCTTCAGCAGCGCGTCCACATCGAGGCCCTCGGGCTCGGCGGGCTGGACGATGGGCTCGTTGTAGACGGTGAGGTAGTAGAAGATGTTCTCGCCGTGCGGGTGGTCCTCGGTGGAGCCGTACATCCGCTCCATGCCGTTCTGGACGATGCGGCTGATCTCGAACCCGAACGCCGGGTCGTAGTGCACAGCCGCGGGGTTGGTGCGGGCGAGCAGCGGCGAGTGGCCGTCGGCGTGCTGCAGCCCCTCGCCCGTCAGGGTGGTCCGACCGGCGGTCGCGCCGATCAGGAAGCCTTTCGAGAGCTGATCGGCCATCGCCCACAGCGAGTCGCCGGTGCGCTGGAACCCGAACATCGAGTAGAAGATGTAGACCGGGATCATGGGCTCGCCGTGGGTCGAGTACGCCGATCCGGCGGCGGTCATCGAGGCGACGGCGCCGGCCTCGCTGATGCCCTCGTGAAGGAGCTGGCCGGACGTCGACTCCTTGTAGGCAAGCAGGATCTTGCGGTCGACCGACTCGTACGACTGCCCGTGCGGGTTGTAGACCTTGGCCGTCGGGAACATCGAGTCCATGCCGAACGTCCGGAACTCGTCCGGCGCGATCGGCACGACGCGCGAGCCCACACCCTTGTCGCGCATGAGGTTGCGCAGCAGGCGGACGAAGGCCATCGTCGTCGCGACCGGCTGGTTGCCGGACCCGCCCCGCAGCTCGGCGTACGTCGCGTCGCCGGGCAGCTCGAGCGGCTTGGCCCGGACGACGCGCTTGGGCAGCGACCCGCCGAGCTGACGGCGACGCTCACGCATGTACTGCATCTCGTCGGAGTCCTCGCCCGGGTGGTAGAACGGCGCGAGCTCGGACCCGTCGATCTCCTCGTCGCTGATCGGCAGGTAGAGCCGGTCGCGGAACTTCTTGAGGTCGGCCTTGGTGAGCTTCTTCATCTGGTGGGTCGCGTTGCGGCCCTCGAGCGCGTCGATGGTCCAGCCCTTGATGGTCTGCGCGAGGATCACCGTCGGCTGCCCGGTGTGGTTCATCGCCGCATCGAAGGCGGAGAAGACCTTGCGGTAGTCGTGACCACCGCGCGGCAGCTTGGAGATCTGGTCGTCGGTGAGGTGCTCCACCATCTTGAGCAGCCGCGGGTCGGCCCCGAAGAAGTGGTCGCGCGTGTAGGCGCCGTCCTCCATCGAGTAGGTCTGGAACTGCCCGTCGGGCGTGCGGTTCATCTGGTTGACCAGGACGCCGTCGACGTCACGGGCGAGAAGGTCGTCCCACTCGCGCCCCCAGATGACCTTGACGACGTTCCAGCCGGCGCCGCGGAAGGTCGACTCGAGCTCCTGGATGATCTTGCCGTTGCCTCGGACCGGCCCGTCGAGCTGCTGCAGGTTGCAGTTGATGACGAACGTGAGGTTGTCGAGCTCCTCCCGGGCGGCGAGTCCGATCGCGCCCAGGGACTCGGGCTCGCCCATCTCGCCGTCGCCGAGGAACGCCCACACGCGCTGCTCGCTGGTGTCCTTGATGCCGCGGTTCTGGAGGTAGCGGTTGAACCGCGCCTGATAGATCGAGTTGAGGGCCGCCAACCCCATCGAGACGGTCGGGAACTCCCAGAAGTCGGGCATCAGCCGGGGGTGCGGGTAGGACGCGAGCCCCTTGCCCGGACCATGGCTGACCTCCTGGCGGAACTTGGCGAGCTGCTCGGCGGTCAGGCGACCCTCGAGGAACGCGCGGGCATAGATGCCGGGGGAGGCGTGGCCCTGGATGAAGACCTGGTCGCCGCCGCCCGGGTGGTCCTTGCCGCGGAAGAAGTGGTTGAAGCCGACCTCGTACAGGCTGGCTGCGGACTGGTACGTCGCGATGTGCCCGCCGACGCCCAGGCCCTCTCGATTGGCCCGCGAGACCATGACGGCGGCATTCCACCGGATGTAGGCGCGGATGCGTCGCTCGACGTCCTCGTCTCCGGGGAACCAGGGCTCGCGCTCGGGCGGGATCGAGTTGATGTAGTCGGTGCTGGTGAGAGCGGGGACCCCGACCTGCTTCTCCCGGGCCCGCTCGAGCAGGCGCAGCATCATGTAGCGCGCGCGTCCGCGGCCCCGTCCCTCGACCATCTCGTCGAAGGACTCGAGCCACTCTGTGGTCTCGTCCGGGTCGATGTCGGGAAGCTGGGACGGGAGGCCCTCGTGGATGACGGGGGGCCGGTCGGATGACTGGGCCACTTCGAATCCTTTTCTCGCGAGATCGCGACTGCGCCGGATGTGGGCAGCAACGCTGTCGACGGCTCCAGGTGGGTCGCCTGCCGTCCGCCGTCCATCTTTCCACTGCGTTCCAGTACCCGCGAGTAGCCGCCCCTCCGGGCGGACCTAAGGGCTCTGCGGAGCGCTCCCTGCCCCACCTTCGCCGAGAGCCGCTAGTGTGTGGCGCCTAGGCAGGAAGAAGCCTGGGAACACATCACTTGGGGAGGCATCGGTGAGCGCCACCGCGCAGGACGCGGACCGTCCGGGGCATGGGGACCGTCTGGGCTTCAAGCCCGACATGGTGGTCCAGGAGCTCGGTTGGGACGAGGACGTCGACGACGCGCTTCGGGAAGCGATCGAGAGTCGCATCGGCAGCGAGATGGTGGACGGCGACTACGGCGAGGTCGTGGACGGTGTCGTGCTCTGGTGGAGGGACGACGACGGCGACCTGGCCGACGCGTTGATGGACTCGCTCCAAGACCTTGCCGAGGGCGGGACCGTATGGCTCCTGACGCCCAAGGTCGGCCGACCCGGGTACGTCGACAACGGGGACATCGCCGAGGCAGCTCCGATCGCAGGGCTGTCGACCACGACGACCGCGTCGGCAGGCCCTGACTGGGCCGCGACGAAGCTGTCCACCCACAAGCGCTGACTCGTCGCGCCGGGAGGCGCGAAGCCGGGTGGCCGACGCCGGAGGAGCGCGGGTTCTCCTTGGTGTAACTCATGGTTACACTAAGGGCCACGTGCCCCCGACTTCCGAGGTACCACCATGACGAACCAGCTCCGCGGACCGGGCCAGCACCCCGCCGCTGCATCCGCGCTGACTCTCGCCTCCCTCGCCACGTGCGGCGTCGTCCGACCGTACGGTCCCCGTGCCCTCGTCGGCGTCGGGCGGGCCCTGGCCCGCTGGGGCACCGGTCTGGCCGGCGGCTACGCCTCGCTCGCCGCGCGGACCCCCAACGCCGTCGCCATCCACGACGATCTCGGGTCCATCACCTTCGCCGATCTCGGTGCCCAGGCCAATGCGTTCGCCCGTGCGCTGTCCGACCTGGGCGTCGGCGAGGGCGACGGCGTCGCGCTGATGGCTCGCAACCACCGCTGGTTCGTGATCACCGCCATCGCCGTCGCGCGGCTCGGCGCCGACGTCCTCTATCTCAACACCGCGTTCTCCGGCCCTCAGGTGCGCGAGCTGCTCGAGCGCGAGAAGCCGTCGGCGATCGTCCACGACGACGAGTTCTCCGACGTCGTGGCGTCGGCACCCTCGGACGCAGCCCGCGTCGTCGCCTGGGCCGACGTTCCTGGTCCGGGCACCGTCGGATCGCTTGTCAGCACCCGTCCCGGCACCGACCTGCCGGCCCCGCGGCGCGAGGGCCGCTCCGTGATCCTCACCTCGGGCACGACCGGAGCGCCGAAGGGCGCGGCCAGGGGGTCCGGCTCGCTCAGCGCCGGAGCCGCGCTGCTGTCCCGCATCCCGCTCCGCGCGCGGATGACCGTCCACGTGGCGGCCCCGCTGTTCCACACCTGGGGATGGGGCCACCTCAACCTCGCGATGCTCCTCGGGTCCACGCTCGTCCTGCGACGCCGCTTCACACCGCGTGACTTCCTCGACACCCTGGCCCGGACCCGGTCCGACGCGGCGGTGGTCATCCCGGTGATGCTGCAGCGCGCGCTCCAGCTGCCGAAGGAAGAGCTCGACTCCTACGACCTGAGCGCACTCACGATCGTCGCGGCCAGCGGCTCGTCGCTTCCCGGCGACCTCGCGACCGCGTGGATGGACCAGTACGGCGACAACCTCTACAACACCTACGGCTCGACCGAGTGCGCGTGGGTGACGATCGCGCAACCCGCCGAGATGCGCGCGCACCCCGGCACGGCGGGTGCACCACCGATCGCGACGGTGATCGCCCTCTACGACACCGAGGGGCGTCCGGCGACCGGCTCGAGCGGACGCATCTTCGTCCGCAACGGCCTGCCGTTCGAGGGGTACACGCACGGCGGCGGCAAGGAGGTCGTCGACGGTCTGATGTCGACCGGCGACGTCGGCACCATCCGCGACGGTCTGCTCTTCGTCGAGGGCCGTGACGACGAGATGATCGTCTCCGGCGGGGAGAACGTCTATCCGCAAGAGGTCGAGAACTGTCTCGCGAGGCACCCGGCCGTCCTGGAGGTCGCCGTCGTCGGCGTGGAGGACGTCGACTTCGGGCACCGCCTGCTGGCCTGGGTCGCCCTGCGGCCGGGGCACGACCTGACCGAGGACGACCTCAAGCTCCACGTGCGCGAGCGTCTCGCTCGGTACAAGGTCCCGCGCGAAGTACGCTTCCTGCACGAGCTGCCGCGCAACGCGACGGGCAAGATCCTGAAGCGCCGGCTGACCCACACCGACGAGAGCGAGTGACTTCCCTCCATGACGATCGAGATCGGGACCACGGCCCCTGACTTCACCCTCAAGAACCAGCATGGCGAGGAGGTCTCCCTCTCGGCGCTCCGCGGCAAGAAGACGCTGCTCGTCTTCTATCCGTTCGCGTTCAGCGGGATCTGCTCCGGCGAGCTGTGCGAGCTGCGCGACAACCTCGCTGCGTTCAACGAGCTCGATGCCGACGTGCTGGCGATCTCGTGCGACCCGATGTTCGCTCTGCGGGCCTTCTCCGAGAAGGACGGGCTCACGTTCTCGCTGCTGAGCGACTTCTGGCCGCACGGTGCGGTCGCGACCTCGTACGGGGTCTTCGACGCCGACCGTGGGTGTGCGCTGCGAGGCAGCTTCCTGGTCGACGAGGAGGGTGTCGTGCGGTGGAAGATCGAGAACGGACTTCCCGACGCGCGCGACCTTGCCGGCTACCTCGGCGCACTGCAGGAAATCTCTGCATGATCCTGCCGCGCAGACCCGGATCTGTGCAAGACTGATGAGCGCGTGGCCGCTGGTGACCCGAGACGCCAGCGGCCACGCCTCTGTCTTCATCCAGGGCGCCATCCGATACTCTGGAGCGCCGCGCGGCGTCGGGCGCATAGCTCAGCGGTAGAGCACCTCGCTTACAACGAGGCGGTCGGGGGTTCGATCCCCTCTGCGCCCACCACGAATCCCACGAGAGTCGCGTTGTCTGTGTGCGCAGGGCTCTCGTCGTGCGCGCAGCCTGATGCCACGTATTAGCGGTCGTGTCGCGGGGTCGCGGCGGTTATGGTCGGAGACGCCGCACACTGTCACCAGGGGGACACGTGCCCGACTTTATGCCTGCCGCGACCGTCACTGACGTCACGGCGCCGCTCGCGATCACGGGGTGGGACATCGGGGTGGTGATCGAGTACTGAGCGCGCAGGCTCGTGGGGCGGACGCACCGGCGATGTGGTCGACGGTGCGTCGTGCTGTCCACCGGATCGAGAGGCGACGTGGCGCGGTCCTCGTCGCGGTGCTGGCGCTCACGACCGCGTTCCGCCTGCCGTACCTGTGGGCGCCGCTGTCCTCGGACGAGGGCGGGTTCCTTCTCGTCGCCCACCAGTGGGGGACGACGGACGGTTCGCTGTACGGCAACCAGTGGGTCGACCGTCCTCCCGGCCTGATCCTCCTCTTCGGCTTCGCCGATCTGCTCTCCGGCCCCCTCGGAGACCGGGTCGCACTCCGCCTGGTGGCGCTGGTGCTCGCCCTCGTCGCGGTCGCCGCCGCCTGGTACGCGGGACGAGCTGTCGGCGGCACGCGCGGCGCGCTGGCCGCCGCGCTGGTGATGTGCGCGGTGACCTCCACCCCGGCGTTCAGCGGGCCGCGCATGGCCACGGTGTTCCCGGCGGTCGTCTTCGCCGCGGTCACCGTCGCGCTCGCGCTCGCCGCGGCGTACGAGGTGACGTCTCCACGGGTGCGCGCGGCGCTCGCGGCCGGGGCGGGTGTCACCGGCGTGGTGGCCGTGCTGATGAAGCAGAACGTCGTCGACGGACTGGTCTTCGCCGCGGTGCTCTGGGCGATGAGCGGTCGCCGTGGCTGGAAGCTGGCGGCGGCGGGCGCGGCCGGTGCCTCGCTGCCGCTCCTCGCCACGCTCGTCTGGGCGGTGACCGGACCCGGCCTCGGGGGGTTGTGGGAGGCGATGTACGGCTTCCGCGAGCAGGCGGCGGAGGTCATCATCAGCTCGAGCTCCGTCGCGCCCGAGCTGCGGATGCGCCTCTTCGTGCTCGCCCTCGTGGGAACGGGTGCGTTCCTCCTCGGTGTCCTGACCGTGTGGGGGGCGGTCCGCGAACGCCGCCGGCCGGTCGCGGTCGCCACCCTCGCGGTCCTGGCCTGCGCCGTTGTCGGGATCGTCGGCGGTGGGTCCTGGTGGCGCCACTACGCGCTCCAGCTCGCGCTCCCGCTGGCCCTCGGTGCGGCGCTCGCCGTGCGCAGCGGGCTCCTGCGCACCACGCGTGTGGCCGTCGCCCTGGCCCTCGTGGCCACGTTCGTGGCCGTGGCGTGGCGAACTCCCGCAGCGCTCGAGGGCCGGCCGACGAGCGGCACGGCCGTGGGGGAGTGGATCGGCGAGCGGACCGAGCCCGGCGACGCGGGCCTGGTCGCCTACGGCTCGCCGCAGGTCCTGCGGGTCGCAGGGCTGTTCGCGCCGTACCCCTACTCGTGGAGCCTGCCCGTCCGCGTCCTCGACCCCGATCTCGACGAGATGACGGCGCTGCTGGCCGGCCCCGAGGCGCCGGAGTGGCTGGTGGAGATGGGGTCTTTCACCTGGTGGGGGATCGACACCGACGCGTTCAACCGGGTGGTCGCGACGCGATACCGCGAGGTCGCCGACGTCTGCGGGCACCGCGTCTACCTGCGTTCCGACGTCGAGCGCGACGTCGGGTCGGGGACGTCGTGGTGTCCTGCGCTGTACGGACGGACGACACCGGGGTCGTAGGCTGACGGGCGTGAGCGACCTGCGAGTCCACGACGTCATCGCCCTCCTCGACAGGTGGTACCCACCGGGTCACGCCGACTCCTGGGACGCGGTCGGGACGTCGGTCGGTGATCCCGACGCCCCGCTGCGTCGGATCCTGCTCGCGGTCGATCCCGTACGCGCGGTGGTCGACGAGGCGATCGCCTTCGAGGCCGACCTCGTCGTCACGCACCACCCGCTCCTGCTCAAGGGCGTGCACTCGGTCGCGGCCACGACCCCGAAGGGCCGGGTCGTCACCGACCTCGTACGCCACGGCATCACGCTGCACACCTGCCACACCAACGCCGACTCGCCGGCGCTCGGGGTCTCCGACTCGCTCGCCCGTGCACTCGGGCTCACCGACCTCAGGCCGCTGGACGCCGATCCGGTCGAACCGCTCGACGCGTGGGTGGTCTACGTTCCCCGCGAGGCCGCCGCTGCGGTCGCCTCCGCGATGCACGACGCGGGCGCGGGGTCGGTCGGCGACTACGACCGGTGCCAGTTCGTCAGCGACGGGACGGGGTCGTTCCGGCCTGGGGAGGGGGCGGCACCGGCGATCGGGGAGGTCGGTGCGGTCGAGCACGTCGCGGAGACCCGCGTCGAGATGGTCGCTGCCCGACGGCTGCGCGAAGCCGTGCTGGCCGCTGCGCTCGCGGCCCACCCGTACGAGGAGGTCGCCTACACCGTCACCGAGATCGCCGAGGTCCCCGATCCCGACCGGGGCAGCGGACGCGTGGGAATCCTCGCGGACCCGGTGCCGTTGGGCCGGTTCGCGACGCAGGTCCTCGAAGCGCTGCCTGCCCACCACAGCGCCGTGAGGGTCGCGGGCGATCCCGACGCGCCGGTGCGCACGGTCGCCGTCTGCGGCGGGTCCGGTGACTTCCTCCTGGACCGCGCGCGCTCGCTCGGCGTGGACGCGTACGTCACGTCCGACCTCAGGCACCATCCCGTCTCGGAGCTGCGCGAGCACGCCGACGCCCCCGCGGTCCTCGACGTGCCGCACTGGGCGGCCGAGTGGACCTGGCTGCCCGTGCTGGCCGAGCGGCTGCGAGGCTGGCTCGACGAGCGAGGGAGTACGGTTCAGGTCCAGGTCTCGACCGCCGTGACCGACCCGTGGACGTCGCACCTCGGGTGGCCGGAGTAATACGGTGGAGCACCTGCCATGTCCAGCGGTACGCACTCACCGGTCCGTACCCGTCAGAGGAGCCCACGCTGAAGGCTGACCCGTTCGACCAGCTTGCCCTGCTCGACGTCCAGAGTCTGGACTCGCAGCTCGCACGGCTCGCCCACCGCCGCAAGACCCTGCCCCAGGTCGCGACGCTCGAGCAGCTGCGCCGGGAGCGCGAGACGGTCCACGCGCGCAGCGTCCAGGCGCAGACCAGGGTGTCGGACCTCACGGCCGACCAGGCCAAGGCCGACCGCGAGGTCGCCAACGTCCGGGCACGGCGCGACCGCGACCAGACCCGGCTCGACTCGGGTCAGGTCGGCAGCCCCAAGGACCTGCAGCGGCTCCAGGACGAGATCGTCGCGCTCGACCGGCGCATCGGCTCGCTCGAGGACGACGAGCTCGAGGTGATGGAGGAGCTCGAGGCGGCCCAGAACGAGCTGGCCGCGGCAACCGGAGAGCTGGCCTCGATCGAGGCACGGATCGCCGACGAGCTCGGTGCTCTCCAGGAGTCGACAGCCGACCTCGACGCGGCGGCGGAGGCGCTGCGTGCCGAGCGCGGCCAGACGGTCGGACGTGTCTCCGACCCGTTGCTCGCGCTCTACGACAAGATCCGCGACACCCACGGCGGCGTCGGAGCCGCGGCCCTGCGCCACAAGCGGTGCGAGGGCTGCCGGCTCGAGATCAACGGTGCCGACCTTCGCGAGATCGCCGCCACGCCGAGCGACGTCGTGCTGCGCTGCCCGGAGTGCAACCGGATCCTCGTCCGGACCGGCGAGTCCGGCCTGTGACGGTGCCGCGTCGCGTCGTCATCGAGGCCGACGGGGGCTCGCGCGGCAACCCTGGCCCCGCGGCGTACGGTGCGGTCCTCCGTGATGCCGACACCGGGGCGGTCATCGCCCAGCGGGCGGAGACGATCGGGATCGCGACCAACAACGTCGCCGAGTACAGCGGGCTCATCGCCGGCCTCGAGCTCCTCGCCGAGCACGCCCCGGAGGCCGAGGTCGAGGTCCGGATGGACTCCAAGCTCGTGATCGAGCAGATGGCGGGCCGGTGGCGGGTCAAGCATCCCGACATGAAGCCGCTCGCCCTGCGGGCCCAGCAGCTCGCCCCGTTCGGCGTCGAGTGGACGTGGGTGCCGCGCGAGCGCAACAAGGCTGCGGACGCGATCCTCAACGACGCGCTCGACGAGGCGGCCGGCAAGCCCAAACGGCGCCGAGCGGCAGACCCGGCCCCCCAGGCCCCCGGGGCGACGGCGACCGCTGCCCCGGCCGGGTCACGCAACCCGATGGTCGGGTGGCGCGATCCGCTGGCCGACCCGCCGACCACGTTGACGCTGGTCCGCCACGGCGCCACCGACAGCACGCTCGCGAAGGTCTTCTCCGGGTCCGACGGCGCTGACCCCGGCCTGAACGACGTCGGCCGCGCCCAGGTCCACCGTGCGGCGGCGTACGTCTCCCGTGCCGACGCCGAGGCCGTCGACGTCGTCGTGAGCTCGCCGCTGCGTCGCTGCCGCGAGACCGCCGAGGTGCTGGCGAACGACCTCGGCGTCGAGGTCGTCGTGGAGCCCGGACTGGTCGAGGCGTCGTTCGGCGCGTGGGACGGCCTGACGTTCGCGCAGGTCCGGGAGCGCGACCCGGAGGCCCTCGACGCGTGGCTCGCCTCGACGGCCGTGGCGCCGCCGGGCGGTGAGTCGTACGACGACGTGTTCGCGCGCGTCCAGCGCTTGCAGCGGCGGCTCGTGGCGTCGTACGGCGGCAAGCACGTCGTGCTCGTGAGCCACGTGACGCCGATCAAGATGTTCGTGAGGCTGGCGCTCGACGCACCGATGCCGGTCATCCACCGGCTCGAGCTGCAGCCCGCGTCGGTGAGCACGGTGCGGGTCTGGCCGGACGGCATCTCGACCCTGCGCGCGTACGACGTCGTCCCCGTCTGACCGTCCCGCCCCCGGCTGGCCGTCCCTCCCCTCCCCGACAGGCCGTCCCCTCCGCGCTGTGTGCAGTACGTCAAGGAATTGCGTACCGGATTCCTTGACGTACTGCACACAGCGCGGACGGAGCGGGGGGGTCAGACCTCGGTCACGACGACGTCCAGGCGGCCCGCGTGCTGCTCGACGGTCCAGCCGAGGTCGCGCAGGTCGGCGGCGAGCGCGGACACCGTCGCCGGTGACGCGCCCTCGCGCAGGAGCGCCCGGACGATCCTGCCCTTGGTGGCCTTGTTGAAGTGGCTGACGACGCTCCGACGACCGTTCGACTCGTGCAGGACACGGACGGTCGCGACCCGGTCCTTCGGTCCGTCGGGTCGCCAGAGCGCGGCGTACGTCGAGGACCGGAGGTCGATCAGCAGACCGGAGCCGAGCGTGTCCGCGACCACCGGGCCGAGCTCGTCGCGCCACTGGCTCGCGATGGTGCCCAGCCCGGGCAGCGTCACGTTGCCCGACAGCCGGTAGGCCGGGATGCGGTCCGTCGGACGGACGAGCCCGAAGAGGGCGCTGGCGAAGGCCAGGCTCCGGCTGGCCCGTCGTCGTGCGGCGGGGTCCAGCGTGCCGAGGTCGAGCGCGGCGTACAGCACGCCGTCGTAGACCGAGTCGGCCCGCGCGGTCGGCTCGGTCCAGAGGCTCGCGTCGCGGGCGAGCGCGTCGGCCTGGGTCGGGCCGAGCCCGAGGACCGCAGCCGCGCGGGCAGGGTCCCGGGTGCACAGGTCCACGAGCGTGTCCGCGATCCGGCGACGGGTCGGCGTCAGCGTCGGGAAGGACAGCGTGGAGAGATCGAGCGGGCGACCCCGCCGGGGGACGGACTTGCCTTCGGACGGCGGGAGGAGGACCAGCACCCACTGATCCTACGGAGAGGGCATCGGACCGATCGCGTCGGCCCGCGCGGGGATCGACCGCTCTCTAGGGTGGCGGCATGACCCGTGCGTACTACTCGGTCGACCCGTCCGCCGTGCCCGCCCTCGAGAGCCGCATCGACGCGGTCGCGCAGGAGCTGGGGATCGATGCGGCGTTCCCGCCCGCGGTCCTGGAGGAGGCAGCGACCTCGGCGGCCAGGGTCCAGCTCCCCGACCTCGACCGGACCGACCTGCCGCTCCTCACCATCGACCCACCCGGGGCCCGCGACCTCGACCAGGCGATGTTCATCGAGCGTCGCGGGGAGGGGTGGACCGTGCACTACGCGATCGCCGACGTCGCCTCGTACGTCGTCCCCGGCGGTGCGGTCGACGAGGAGGCGCACCGGCGCGGCCAGACGTTGTACGCCCCGACGCGACGGATCCCGCTCCACCCTGCGGTGCTGTCCGAGGATGCTGCGAGCCTGCTTCCCGACGTCGTGCGTCCCGCCGTGCTCTGGTCGATCGACCTCGACGCCGCGGGCCGTCAGGTCGGCGTCGCGGTGACGCGCGCACGGGTCCGCAGCACGGCCCGGCTCGACTACGAGGGTGTGCAGGCCCAGGTGGTGGCCGGTTCAGGCCCGGAGACGCTGACGCTGCTGCGTGAGGTGGGGGAGCGGCGACAGGCGCTGGAGGCCGAACGGGGCGGTGTGAGCCTCCCGTTGCCCTCGCAGGAGATCGATCGCGCGGAGGACGGCTCGTGGTCCTTGACGTTCCGCGAGCCGGTGCCGGCGGAGGGGTGGAACGAGCAGATCTCGCTTCTCACCGGGATGGCGGCGGCCGGTCTCATGCTGGAGGCGGGAGTCGGGCTGGTGCGCACGCTGCCGCCCGCGGACGAGCGAGCGGTCGGGCGGTTGAAGAGGGCGGCGCGTGGGCTCGAGGTCCCGTGGCCCGAGGCGATGTCGTACCCCGACTTCGTCCGGACCCTCGATCCGGCGAACCCCCGGCACGTCGCGATGCTCGAGGCGTGCACGGGCCTGCTGCGCGGGGCGGACTACGCCGCGTTCGACGGGGCGCCGCCGGACTACGCCGAGCACAGCGCGATCGCGGCGCCGTACGCCCACGCGACGGCGCCGCTGCGGCGGCTCGCGGACCGCTACGTGAGCGAGGTGTGCCTCGCGGTCAGTGCGGGCGTGGACGTGCCCGAGTGGGTACGGGCCGGGCTTCCGAGGCTGCCCGCGGTGATGGCGGGGACCGGCCGCGTCGCCTCGTCGTTCGACCGAGCGGTGCTCGACCTGGTGGAGGCCGTCGTGCTGGCCGACGCCGTCGGACGCACGTTCACCGGCACGGTGATCGACGCCGACGACAAGGATCCGACTCGCGGGACGGCCCTCCTCGACGACCCTGCGGTCGAGGCTCCGGTCGCGGCGGACGTGCCGCTGCCCCTGGGTGAGCCCGTACGGCTGACCTTGGCGCGGGCCGACGTCGACGCGCGCTCCGTACGCTTCCGGTGGGACGGGCCGTGACAGGAACCCGTGGGCTGCCTCAGAGCCGGCCGGCGCCTTCCGCGACGAGCCACAGCCCGAAGACCGCGAACAACGCCGACGCGCCGTAGCGGATGGCCTTCTCCGGCAGCTGCTTGCCGATCCAGGCGCCGAGCAGGATCGCGAGCGCGTCGGCGGCGACCATGCCCACCGTGCTGCCGACCCACGTGCCGAACCAGTCCTCCTGCGTGGCGAGCGTGATGGTCGCGAGCATCGTCTTGTCACCGAGCTCGGCGAGGAAGAACGCCCCGCCGACGGCCCACACCGCGGACCCGCTGCTGCGGGTGGCCTTCTCCCGCTCGTCGGCGCTGAGCTCGTCGCCGCGCAGGGTCCAGGCGGCGAAGAAGAGGAACGCCAGACCGGCGGCGAGGGTGATCCACTGCTGCGCATCCGCGAACGCCTCACCGACCCAGAACCCGATGCCCACCGAGAGGAGGTGGACGACCGCGGTGGCGACCGTGATGCCGATCAGCACGTCGCGGGGTCGGTAGCGGGTGGCGAACGTCATCGCCATCAGCTGGCTCTTGTCGCCGAGCTCGGCCACGAAGATGACCGCGGTGCTCAGCAAGAACGCGTACAGCATGAGAAGGGCTCCTCGGCACCTGGTCGAGGAGCCTCGAGGGAGTCCCTTCGACCAGGCACGTCCATAGGGTCGTGTCGCTGGCCGAAAGTCTCGTCCGCGCCGCGCGAGGCGACGCCGTCCGTACCGGACCCGGAGGTCAGTGTGTCGACACGGATGTTGGGGACTACTCCCTTTCGCTCCACCCAGCGTACGGCGGGCGGGGGGATGCGGCCAGACCGGGGAGGGTGATGTCGGCTACTGTGGCTGCTGCGGATGAGTCGGCCGGGCGGCCGCGTCGTCGTCGGTCTCGCACCGAGGGCGCCGAGGAAGGTCCGGACTCCACAGAGCACGATGGTGGGTAACGCCCACCCACGGCGACGTGCGGGACAGTGCCACAGAGAGCAGACCGCCAGCGGCCTCACGCGACGCGTGAGGTGCGGGTAAGGGTGAAAGGGTGGGGTAAGAGCCCACCAGCGCCTCGGGTGACCGGGGCGGCTAGGTAAACCCCATCGGGAGCAAGACCAAGAAGGACCTTCGGGTCCGCGCAGGCGCTGACGCTGCTCGCCGAGCCTGCGGGTAGGTCGCTGGAGCGTCGTGGTGACGCGACGCCGAGAGAGATGGTCGCCGGGGCGGAGACGCCCTGACAGAATCCGGCCTACAGGCCGGCTCATCCGCCCTTAGCGACCGACGGCGCGGCCGAGGAGGCCGCGGCGATCCGCCCACCTCTCGAAGACCACGGTGAAGAACGGCGGTACGGCGGACGCCAGCGCGGCGATCGTCACCTTGAACGACCAGCCGAACGCGCGCCACGCGACGAGGCACATGAGGACGTACGCCACGAAGATGCCGCCGTGGATGGGACCGAAGATCTTGACGCCCAGCTCGGTGGTCTCGAGGACCCACTTGAAGAACATCCCGATCAGCAGGCCGGCCCACGACACCGCCTCGGCGAAGGCGACCACGCGGAAGGCGGTCCGGGTGCGGGCGTGGGTCTGCGGGGGTGTGGCGAGTGCGGTCACGGCACCGACCGTACCTGGTGGTGCGGCAGCATCCCACGGTCCCTACGACAGTGCGTCGTAGATCACTCTGACCCCGGTCACGGCAGCGTCAGGATCTCCGCGCCCGAGTCGGTCACCAGGAGCGTGTGCTCGAACTGCGCCGTGCGTGACCGGTCCTTGGTCGTCGCCGTCCAGCCGTCGTCCCACAGGTCCCAGTCGATGGTGCCGAGGGTGAGCATCGGCTCGATCGTGAAGGTCATCCCGGTCTTGATCACGGTGTCGTGTCCCGGGTCGTCGTAGTGCGGCACGATCAGTCCGTCGTGGAAGGCCGGACCGACGCCGTGCCCGGTGAAGTCGCGGACGACTCCGTAGCCGAAGCGCTTGGCGTAGGACTCGATGACACGGCCGACAACGTTGATGCGACGTCCGGGCTTCACCGCCCGGATGGCGCGCATGAGCGCCTCTTCCGTGCGTTCGACGAGGAGCCGCGACTCCTCGTCGACGTCGCCGACGAGGTAGGTCTTGTTGGTGTCGCCGTGCACCCCGCCGACGTAGGCGGTGATGTCGATGTTGACGATGTCGCCGTCCTCGAGCGGGCGGGCGTCGGGGATGCCGTGGCAGATCACCTCGTTGACGCTGGTGCACAGCGACTTGGGGTAGCCGCGGTAGCCGAGCGTCGAGGGGTACGCGCCGTGCTCGACGAGGAAGGCGTGGCCGACGGCGTCCAGCTCGTCGGTCGTGACACCTGGCGCGATCGCTGCCTCGACCGCGTCCAGGGCCTGGGCGGCGAGCCGGCCCGCGTAGCGCATCGCCCGGATCGTCTCGGCGCTGCGGATCTCAGGGCCCTCGTACGGCGCGGGCGCCTTGCGGCCGACGTACTCGGGCACCTCGATCGAGGCGGGGACGCTGCGACGGGGGGAGAGGGTGTGGGGGCTCAGCACGGTCACGCGTCGAGTGTAGGCGGGACCGCCGGGGCGTTCGGCGAGCCTCGTCCTGCTCGGGCAGGATGGGGGCAGGAGGTCAATGATGGCGGACGCGAAGTTCTACTACTGCATCAGGCACCACACGGTCGAGGGCGAGGAGGGCTGCAAGGCGATCGATCGCCTGGGCCCGTACTCCACCCGCGAGGAGGCCGAGCACGCGCTCGAGCTGGCGCAGGAGCGCAACGAGCGGTGGGACAACGATCCCGAGTGGAACGACGATGCTCCCGGTCCCGGGCGGTCCACCACCTGACCTCGTGACCGGGCTGCCGGTCGACGGGGTCATGATGGGATCCTGCCGACCCGAGGAGTCCCATGCCTGCGCTCCGGCCCTTCACCGACGTCAGCGCCGTCCGTCCGACCGACGACGGCTTCGCGGCTGAGGTCGACCCCGAGTGGGCGGTCGCGGACAAGCCCAACGGCGGCTACCTGCTCGCGCTGCTCGGGCGAGCAGCGGTCGCGAGCGTCGGGCACGAGCACGTGATCACGTCGTCGGCACACTTCCTCCACTCGCCCGATGCCGGGCCGGTCGAGATCGAGACCGTGGTGCTGCGCAAGGGTCGCAGCGCCGACCACGTACGAGCGACGATGCGGCAGGACGGCCAGGCCTGCGTCGAGGCGGTGCTCATGGTCGGGCGACTCGCCGACGGCGCCCCTGCCCACTGGGACCGTGGTGCGCCACCCCGGCCGGTCGGCGACCGTGACGAGGGAGTGCGGGTGCCCGGCACCAGCCCGACCGGCGTACCGGTGCCGGTGATGGAGCAGGTCGACCTGCGCCTCGACCCCGCGACCCTGGGCTTCGCCGCCGGTCGTCCGAGCGGGTCGGGGGAGCTGCGCGGCTGGCTGTCGTTCCTCGACGACGCGCCGTTCGACCCGGTCTCGCTGCTCTACGCCGTCGACGCATTCCCTCCCGCGACGTTCGAGATCGAGCCGACGGGCTGGGTGCCCACGCTTGAGATGACCGTCTACGTGCGGGCGCTGCCCGCGCCGGGTCCGCTCACGATCCTGCACCGTGCCCAGACCGTCGCGGCCCAGAGGGTCGACGAGGCCACGTTCGTCTGGGACAGCACCGGACGGCTCGTCGCGCAGGCGACCCAGCTCGCGGGGATCCGACTGGGCTGACGGCCCCCCGCGCGCCGGGCGCGCCCGGCGACGGCCTCAGAAGGTGTGCTCGTCGGTGGGGAACGCCGCGCCCTCCACGTCGGAGACGTAGGCGCGCGCGGCGACGAGCATCGTCGTCCGCAGGTCGGCGTAGGTCTTCACGAACCGTGGCAGCCTGCCAGTGCGCAGCCCCATCATGTCCTGCCAGACCAGGACCTGGGCGTCGGTGCCGACGCCGGCTCCGATCCCGATCGTGGGGATGGTCAGACGCTGGGTGATCTCGGTTGCGACGTCACCCGGCACCATCTCCATGACCACCGCGAACGCGCCTGCCTCCTGGACCGCGAGCGCGTCGTCGATCGTCTTCTTGGCCGCGTCACCGCGTCCTTGCACGCGGTAGCCGCCGAGCGAGTGCTCCGACTGCGGGGTGAAGCCGATGTGAGCCATCACGGGGATGCCACCTTGGGTGAGTCGCCGGATCTGCGGCGCCATCTCTGCCCCGCCCTCGAGCTTGACGCTGTGGGCACGGCCCTCCTTCATGAAGCGGACGGCGGTGTCGTAGGCCTGCTCCGGCGATCCTTGATAACTGCCGAAGGGCAGGTCGGCGACGACGTGTGCGTACGTCACCGAACGCGTGACACCCCGCACGAGCGGGACCAGCTCGTCGACGGAGACGGGCAGCGAGGACTCGTACCCGTAGACGTTGTTGGCGGCCGAGTCGCCGACGAGCAGGACGAGCACGCCGGCCTCGTCGAAGATCTCCGCGGCGTACTGGTCGTAGGCGGTGAGCATCGCCCACTTCTCACCGCGCTCCTTCATCTGCTGGAGCGTGTGGGTGCGGACGCGTTTGCGTGCTGCCGGCGGCGGCGTGGACGCGGTGCCGTACGGCGCGGGTTCTTCAACGGAGGGTGGCGTTCCTGTGGGTTCGGTCATCGTCGTTCCTTCGTTCTCGCAGCTCCCGGACGGAGTCCGCGGACGCCTTCAGCCTGCCACGGGGTCAACGGCTCGTTGCACCCCCGGACGACGACCCTGATGTGTTTTGCGTAACACGCAATTAACCGTTTGCCGTGCGCGAGAAATGGAATGCCGCCAGATTGGGCCCACACGATTTCATCGAGCGAAGAGGTGGAGCGATGAGGGAACGTCAGAGGCCCGGCAGTCGACGGGGAGGGATGGTGGCGTCGCTCGCAGCGCTCGCCCTGACCGTGGGCGCGCTCGGGCAAGGGTCCGCGGTGGCCGACGAGCCGAGCGAGTACGAGCCCGGGAGAACGACGATCGTCGAGGTCGCGCTCGACGGGCGGGCCGACCACGAGCGGCTCACGGCGCTCGGACTGGACGAGGTCGGACACCACGGAGGCGCCGGACACCGCGGTGGTGACGTGGAGGTGATGCTGCACGGCGAGTCCGACGCACGCGCGTTGCGCAAGGCCGGCTTCGGCTGGGACGTGGTGGTCGAGGACGTCGACGCCGTCAACCGCAAGGCGCGTGCCGCCGAAGCACAGGCGGCGGCAGCAGCTGCCGCCGACCCGGCCGAGCGCTCGGACCTCCCGACCGGGCGGGTGTCCTACCGGACCTTGAAGGACGTCAACGCCGAGCTGAAGGAGCTGGCGAGGCGCTACCCCCGGACGGTGTCGCTGTTCCGGCTGCCACGCCCCTCGCTGCTCGGCACGCCCGTGTACGGCGTGGAGGTCACGCACGACGTGACGGCTGACAGCGGCAAGCCCGTGTTCCTCCTCACGGGTCTGACGCACTCGCGGGAGTGGCCCACGACCGAGCTGACGATGGAGTTCCTCTGGGACCTCGTCCAGAACGACGGCGACGACGCACGCATCACGTCCTTGCTCGAGCGAGGACGTCTCGTCGCCGTGCCCGTGGTCAACCCCGACGGGTACGAGATGTCACGCGGGCTGGTCCACGAGCAGAAGCGAAAGAACTGTCGCGTACGCGACGGTGCCGTCCCGACACGGGCCGAGTGCGCAGCAGCCGGGGCGGCCAACCTGGGCGTCGACCTGAACCGCAACTACACGGCGTTCTGGGGCGGTCCGGGGTCCGGGGCACGCGCGACCGACAGCAACTACCGCGGTGCCGCACCGGCCTCGGAGCCGGAGATCGCCAACATGATCGACCTGGTGAACTCCCACCACGTCACGCTGGCGATCAGCAACCACACTCCCGACGAGCGGGTGCTGCGGGTACCGAGTGCACCGAACGAGCCGACTCCCGCCGAGGAGGCGGTCTACCAGAAGATCGCGGAGATCCTCGGTCAGATCATGGGGTGGCCCGCCGGCCCGTGGCCTGAGATCTACTACGACGCCAGCGGCACGGCCGAGCAGACGTCCTTCTACACCAGCGGCACGTTCGCGTTCACGTTCGAGAACACACCGGGTCACCGCGACAACGACCGCTTCCACCCGCCGTACCCGTCGGTCATCGACCAGTACCTGGGGACGGGGGAGTACGAGGGGTCGACCGCACGCGAGGCGTTCCTCACGGCGTTCGGGCAGGCGAGCGACCCTGCTTATCACGCGGTGGTCTCGGGGGCGGCCAAGCCGGGCACCGAGCTGGCGCTGCGGAAGGACGTGTCCCTGACGACGTCGCCCGTGACGCTGCCCGGTGAGACGGTTCCGCTGGTTCTCCCGGTCGACGACCGCGTCGAGACGACCATGACCGTGCCGAAGGGCGGCCGCTTCACGTGGCACGTCAATCCCTCGGACCGCCCGAGCCAGGCGTTCACGGCCAACGTGAGGGAGTCGTGGAGCCTGAGCTGTCGCCGAGGCAACGGTGCCTGGAAGGACGCCGGGACGGTACGGGTGACGCGTGGCCAGGAGGTGACGCTCGACCGTACGGCGCTGCCACCGAGCTGCTGAGCGCGGAGTGCGTCGGTGCCCGGGGTGGAGAGCCCGGGCACCGGCGCACCGCCGTCAGCCCTCGGCGAGGTGCTCGCGCCAGCGGTGCGTGATCGGGACCCGACGGTCGCGGCCGAAGTTGCGACGGGTGACCTTCGGGCCCGGCGGGTACTGGCGGCGCTTGTACTCCGCGCGGTCGACCAGCGTGACGACCCGCTCGACCAGCTCCGGGTCGTAGCCCTCCGCGACGACGGCAGCCGCCGGCAGGTCGCGCTCGACGTAGGCGTCGAGGATCCCGTCGAGGACCTCGTACGGCGGCAGCGAGTCGGTGTCGAGCTGCCCGGGACGGAGCTCGGCCGAGGGCGGCTTGCTGATCGTGCTCTCGGGGATCGGCGGCTCCTCGCCGCGAGCCTCGGCGTGCGCGTTGCGCCACCGCGCGAGCTCCCACACGAGCGTCTTGCGCACGTCCTTGATCGGCGCGTAGCCGCCGACCGCGTCCCCGTAGATCGTCGAGTAGCCCGTGGCGACCTCTGACTTGTTGCCGCAGGCCAGCACGAGGTGGCCTTCCTGGTTGGAAAGACCCATCCACACCACCGCCCGCACCCGCGCCTGAAGGTTCTCCTCGGCGAGGCCGGTGAGTCCGAGGGCGTCCTGGAACGACGTCACCATCGGCGCGATGGGGACGGTGCGGAGGTTCAGGCCCGTCCTGCGTGCCAGCTCCGCGGCGTCGGAGCGCGAGTGCTCGGTCGAGTACTCGCTGGGGTTCGACACGCCGAACACCCGCTCGGGACCGAGCGCATCGACCGCGATGGCCCCGCACAGGGTCGAGTCGATCCCGCCCGACAGCCCGAGCAGCACCGAGCGGAAGCCGTTCTTGTCGACGTAGTCGCGCAGGCCCGTGACGAGCGCGCGGTAGATCTCCTCGAGGTTGCCCAGGCGGGGGAGGATCGGGGAGGTCACCGGCTCGTACGGCTCGACAGGGTCGGTGGAGATCACCGTGCGCTCGATGCGCAGGCCGGCGAAGCGGGTGTCCGCCGGCGGCATCAGGCGCCGTGCCGCCGGGAGGTCGAGGTCGACGACCAGAAGCTCCTCGACGAACTGCGCGGTCCTTCCGAGCAGCGCGCCGGCCGCGTCGACGACCAGCGAGTCGCCGTCGAAGACGAGCTCGTCCTGCCCGCCGACGAGGTTCACGTACGCCAGCGCCACGTCCCCCTCGACCGCACGACGGCGGCAGAGCTCGAGCCGGACGTCGTCCTTGTCGGCCTCGTACGGCGAGCCGTTCGGGACGACCAGCAGCCCGGCGCCCGCGGCGCGCACCGCCGAGGCGATGCCGTCGCGCCAGAGGTCCTCGCAGATCAGGGTGGCCACGTCGACCCCGCGCACCTCGACGACCTGCAGCCTGTCGCCGGGGACGAAGGTGCGGAGCTCGTCGCCGACGCCGTAGTTCCAGAGGTGGATCTTGGCCTGGCGGGCGACGATCCGGCCGCCGTGCATGACCGCGACGGTGTTCTGCGGCGCGTTCTTGGGGATGCCGAGGCCCTCGGGGGCGCCGTCGGCCTGATCGAGGAAGCCCACGAACGCGACGAGGTCGCCGAGACCCTCGTCGGCCAGACGGGCGGCGAGGTCCTCGGCCGCCGCACGGGACGCCGCGACCACCGAAGCCCTCAACGCGAGGTCCTCGAGCGGGTAGCCGGTGAGCACCATCTCGGGGAGCACG
This sequence comes from Mumia sp. zg.B17, assembly GCF_019550915.1. Lineage (GTDB taxonomy): Bacteria > Actinomycetota > Actinomycetes > Propionibacteriales > Nocardioidaceae > Mumia. Next base: position 420,067 of record NZ_JAHWCI010000006.1, on the reverse strand, counting down.
ACCACGTGCGCGCCGGCCTCGTGGGCGGCACGACACTGCTCGAGGACGAGGGCGGCGTTGAAGTCGAGGTCTCCCACCCGAGCGTTGACCTGGGCGAGAGCGACGCGGAGCTGAGGCACGGGTCGAGCCTAGCGGTGGCGGCCTCCCACCCCGGTTCACCCGTTCGTCATGAATCCCAGGCATGCTTACCCCATGGGTAAGCAGGAAGACTTCGTGCTGCGCGCGCTCGAGGAGCGCGACGTCCGCTTCGTACGGCTGTGGTTCACCGACGTCCTCGGACATCTCAAGTCGGTCGCGGTCGCGCCCGCGGAGCTCGAGGGCGCCTTCGACGAAGGCATCGGTTTCGACGGATCGGCCATCGAGGGCTTCGCGCGTGTCCACGAGGCCGACATGCTCGCCAAGCCCGACCCGTCGACCTTCCAGATCCTCCCGTGGCGAGGCGAGACCCCCGCCACCGCGCGCATGTTCTGCGACATCCAGCTGCCCGACGGGAGCCCTTCGTACGCCGACCCGCGGTTCGTCCTCAAGCGGACGCTCGCGAAGGCCGCCGAGATGGGGTTCACCTTCTACACCCACCCCGAGGTCGAGTTCTTCCTGTTCAAGGGCAAGCCCGAGCCCGGCGGCATCCCGACGCCCGTGGACGACTCCGGCTACTTCGACCACACCGCTCAGGGTGGCGGACAGGACTTCCGCCGCGAGGTCATCACGATGCTCGAGGCGATGGGCATCTCCGTCGAGTACAGCCACCACGAGGGTGGGCCGGGTCAGCAGGAGATCGACCTGCGCTACGCCGACGCGCTCACCACGGCCGACAACATCATGACCTTCCGCACGGTGGTCCGTGAGGTCGCGCTCTCGCAGGGCCTGTGGGCGAGCTTCATGCCCAAGCCGTTCACCGAGCACCCCGGGTCGGGCATGCACACTCACATGAGCCTGTTCGAGGGTGACGAGAACGCCTTCTACGAGGCCGGAGCCGAATACCAGCTGTCGCGCACCGGGCGGTCGTTCATCGCCGGCATCCTCCGGCACACCTCCGAGATCACCGCGGTGACCAACCAGTGGGTCAACTCCTACAAGCGGCTCATCTTCGGCGGCGAGGCGCCGTCGTACGTGTGCTGGGGTCACAACAACCGCTCGGCCCTCATCCGCGTGCCGATGTACAAGCCGCAGAAGGGGCAGTCGGCACGCATCGAGCACCGCGCGATCGACTCCGGCTGCAACCCCTACCTCGCGTTCGCGATGGTGCTCGCCGCTGGCCTCAAGGGCATCGAGGAGGACTACGAGCTGCCGCCGGAGGCCGAGGACGACGTCTGGGCGTTGACCGAGACCGAGCGACGTGCGCTCGGCATCGCGCCGCTGCCCCGCAACCTCGACGAGGCGATCCGCGAGGCCGAGAGCAGCGAGCTGGTCGCGGAGACGTTGGGCGAGCACGTCTACGACTTCTTCCTGCGCAACAAGCGTGCGGAGTGGCACGACTACCGCACGCAGGTCACGCAGTTCGAGCTCGACCGGCTGATCACCCGGGTCTGAGGTGGCCGACGACCAGAGGCCGCAGCGGCTGCGGACGACGTCGGGGTGGTTGGCTCGGCTCGGATTCGCTGACGCCGACGGCGCCTCCCGGCTGCTCCACCAGTGCGGGGTGGGCTCCGAAGCCGTCGTCGAGCGGGTCGCCCACGGGGCGGACCCCGATCTGGCGCTGCGCCACCTCTGCGAGGTCGCGGCGGCGTACCGCGAGCTGCCGGGGGTCGACGACCCCGACCTCGTGTCGCACCTCGAGGCCGACCCCGAGCTCCTGACCCGTCTGGTCGCCGTGCTCGGCGCGAGTCGCGCACTGGGGGAGTTCCTCGTCATCCATCCGGAGGCGGTCCTCGACCTGCGGGCGACCACGATGCCGCTCGCGCCCCGGGACCAGCACGCCTTCGAGCAGGTCCTCGCCGACGTCGACGACCCGGACGCGCTGCGGGTGGCGTACAAGCGCCAGCTCCTCCAGATCGCCGCCCGTGACCTCACCCGACGCAGCCCGTACGAGACGACGTCGGCCGAGCTCGCCGATCTCGCCGGTGCGACGCTCTCGACGGCGCTCCGCCTCGCCCGGCACGAGGTCGACGATTCCGACGCGGCGCGCCTGGCCGTCGTCGCGATGGGCAAGTGCGGTGGCCGGGAGCTCAACTACGTCAGCGACGTCGACGTCATCTTCGTCCACGCGCCGGCCGACGGCGCCGACGAGCAGAAGGCGACGAAGGTCGCGACGCGGCTCGCGGCGGCACTGATCCGGATCTGCGGCGAGCACACCCGCGAGGGGACGATCTGGGAGGTCGACGCCAACCTCCGTCCCGAGGGCAAGGACGGGCCGCTCGTCCGCACGCTGTCCAGCCACGTGGCCTACTACGAGCGCTGGGCGAGCACCTGGGAGTTCCAGGCGCTGCTCAAGGCGCGGCCGGTCGCGGGCGACGCCGAGCTGGGCCAGGACTACGTCGACGCGCTCGCCCCGATGGTGTGGCAGGCGGCGACCCGGCCCAACTTCATGGCCGACACCCGCAGCATGCGGCGCCGCGTGATCGACAACATCCCGGCGCCGCAGCTCGACCGCGAGCTCAAGCTCGGGCCGGGCGGCCTCCGCGACGTCGAGTTCGCGGTGCAGCTGCTCCAGCTCGTCCACGGTCGTACCGACGAGCGGCTGCGCGTCCGCTCCACGACCGACGCGCTGCGAGCGCTCGTCGACGGCGGGTACGTCGGCCGTACCGACGGCGCGGCGATGACGGAGGCCTACACGTTCCTGCGGATGTTCGAGCACCGCATCCAGCTCGACGCGCTGCGCCGTACGCACCTGGTCCCGACCGAGGACGACACGCTGCGGATGATCGGGCGCACGCTCGCGTTCCGCAGCGACCCCGCCAAGAACCTGGTGAAGGAGTGGCAGGCGCAACGTCGCGAGGTCCTGCGGCTGCACCACAAGCTGTTCTACCGCCCGCTCCTCGACGCCGTCGCCTCCATGCCCTCCGATGCGCTGCGGCTCACGCCGGAGGCGGCGCAGGCACGGCTCGAGGCGCTGGGATACGCAGACCCGCGCGCGGCCCTCATCCACATCAAGGCACTCACGTCGGGTGTGCGCCGTTCGGCCGCCATCCAGCGGCACCTGATGCCGGCGATGCTCGCGTGGTTCGCCGACTCACCCAACCCCGACGGTGGCCTGCTCGCGTTCCGGAAGGTCTCGGAGAGCCTCGGCGCCACCCACTGGTATCTCCGCAAGCTGCGGGACGAGGGCGCCGGTGCGGAGCAGCTCGCCAAGATGCTCGCCGGCAGCGCCTACGTCACGGACCTCATCCAGCGCGCGCCGGAGGCCGTCGCGATGCTCGGCGACGACAGCCAGCTCGAGCCGCGCACGTACGACCGGATAGCGACCGAGACCCGCTCGGCGGTCCGGCGTCACGCGAGTGCGGACGAGGCGCTGCGCACCGTCCGCCGCGTACGCCGTCGTGAGCTGTCGCGCATCGCCATGTCGGACGTGCTCGGTCGGCTCGACATCGTCGAGGTCGGGCACGCGCTGAGCGATCTGACCGCAGCCACGCTCGACGCCGCCCTGCAGATCGCGACCCGCACGGTCGAGGGCCAGCGTGGAGCACCGGTGGGCACCCGCATCGCCGTCGTCCTCATGGGGCGCCTCGGCGGTCGCGAGTCGGCGTACGGATCCGACGCCGACGTGATGTTCGTCCACGACCCGTTGCCGGACACGGACGAGTCGGCCGCCACGCAGGCGGCGAGCGCCGTCGCCACCGAGCTGCGCCGCATGGTCGGCACGGCAGGCCCCGATCCGGCGCTCGAGGTCGATGCCGACCTCCGTCCCGAGGGTCGGTCCGGTCCGCTGGTGCGCACGCTCGCGTCGTACCGCGCCTACTACGCTCGCTGGTCCATGGTCTGGGAGGCGCAGGCGCTGCTCCGCGCTGCGCCGGTCGTGGGCGATCCGGACCTCTGCGCGGCCTTCCGCGAGATGGTCGACCCGCTGCGCTGGCCGGAGGCAGGGGTCTCGGATGACGACGTCCGCGAGATTCGTCGGATCAAGGCGCGTGTCGACTCCGAGCGCCTGCCGCGCGGCGCCGACCCCGCCACGCACCTCAAGCTCGGCCGCGGAGGCATCGCCGACGTCGAGTGGACGGTCCAGCTCCTGCAGATGCAGCACGCCTCCACGGTCGAGGGCCTGCGGACGACCGAGACGCTGCCGGCGCTGCACGCGGCCGCCGAGGCCGGTCTGCTCGCGTCGGAGGAGGCAGCGGTGCTGGAGGAGGCGTGGCGGTTGGTGAGCCGCATCCGCAACGCCTACGTGCTGCTGCGCAACCGGCCGGTCGCATCGCTGCCCGAGAACGCCAACGACCGCGCCGGCGTGGCCTGGCTGCTCGGCTACGGCATCGACGGCGGCGAGCACATGGTCGACGACTACCTGCGCGCGACGCGTCGGGCACGTCACGTCGTGGAGCACGTGTTCTGGGGCTGAGGAACGACCTCGGCTGAGACTTTGCGTATCGACATCCGGCCCGTCTCGCAGCGGTGATGTCGATGCGTAACGTCTCAGTACTCGTCGTGGGCAACCGGAGCGGGGGTCCGGCCAACCCATCGGTGCTGCTTCTTATCCAGCGGTCCTCTCTCCGGTGAGCAGCGCTGCTCGCTCACCAGTCGTCAGGCCACCCCAGACGCCGTACGGCTCCTTCACCTTCAACGCGTGCTGCAAACACTCACCGCGTACTGGGCAACGTGCACAGTAGGTCTTGGCGAGGTGCTCACGAGCGTGCCGACGTGGGCCGCGCTCGGACTCGGGAGAGAAGAACGTCTCAGGGTCAGCCTCTCGGCATGCCCCTTCGTACTGCCACTCGTAAGCCTCCATCAGAGGCATGGGTAGGCGGGCAATGCTTGCCATGTTGGTACCCCCTATGAATCAACGCGGCATGCAACCGATTCAGAACTTATCCAAATCTGATTCATCGCACAAGGTCCTGCCGGCCGCGGTTTTCTGCGGGTGACTCCCTCACGCGGGATACTCTGGGATCGGTATGAGTGCAGGGGGCGCCGACCGGTTACGGAGAGGGTCCTCGAAGCACGACACCCGGTTCGACCGGGGGTGGAGACGCGCATGAGTGATGGTTCAGAGTTCCTGTGGGGCGTGGGAGCGGTCGCGGAGCACATCGGGATCGCGACCCCGACGCTGCGCACGTGGGAGCGCCGCTACGGGATCGGGCCCAGCCGCCGCACCGAGGGCGGGCACCGGCGATACAGCGAGATCGACATCCGCCGGGTCCAGCTGATGAACCGCATGGTCAGCAGCGGCGTCTCCGCGGAGTCGGCGGCCAAGGTTGCCCTGTCGCTCGACGCCGGCGGGCTGGCCGCCGCCCTCGCCTCGGACGACGTCCTCTCGACGTCACCCGACGACATGATCGCCACTCCCGTCGAGTCGGTCGAGCGGATCGTCGTCGCCGCTGCCGCGATGGACGTCGTCGGCGTCACCTCGGTGCTCGCCACCACGTTGCACGAGTGGGGCGCCCTCGGAGCGTGGACGAACGTGCTCTCTCCAGCACTCGACCACGTCACCGAGCGGGTCGAGAAGGGTGAGCTCGGCATCGAGGTCGCCTCCGTCCTCCGTGAGCGGGTCGAGGCGGAGCTCAGATCGGTCGCGCGTGCGTTCGCGCCGAGGTTCGTCGGAAGCCACCCGGTGGTCCTCGCCGCACTCGACGGCCGAGCGGAATCGCTGGCCGTGCTCGCGCTCGAGGCGGCGCTGGCGGGCAAGGGGATCGCCGCCGTCTCGCTGGGATTCGGGGTGCCGTGCGAGGCCCTCGTCGGCCTGCTGCGCCAGATCACGCCCACCGCGGTCTATCTGTGGTCCACCTCGGAGGACGGGGCGCGTGACACCGTCCTCGCCGCCATGAAGGCGGGGACGCCCACGACGATCCTGCTCGGCGGCGGGGGTTGGAGCACCATCGCCGCCGACGTCGCCGAGATCGCGCGCGACGGTGTGGAGGTGGAGGTGGCGTCCGACCTTCCGGCCGCGGCCGATCTGCTCGTCGGACGGGTGCAGGCCGCGCCCACCACGCGCTGAGACGACACGATCAGACGTCGGTCAGGTCCGTCATCGGGTCGCCGAAGCGCTCGAGGCGCTCGGCCATCTCGGTGAAGAGCACCTGCCGCACCGCCGACGGGTCGTCGAGCTCGTCCCAGGTCCGTGGCGCTGCCACCCAGGGCCGCGACCTGCCGCGGAGCGAGTACGGCGTGATGGTGGTCTTCGCGCGGACGTTCTGGCTCCAGTCGAGGAAGACCTTGCCGTGGCGGTCCGCGCGCCTCATCACCGAGAGGACGCGATCCGGGTGCTCGCCCGACAGCTCGTCGGCGATGCCGCGGGCGTACTCGCGCAGGGCGTCGGGTGAGGAGTCGCGTCCGTGGGACGCGTACAGGTGAACGCCCTTGCTGCCGCTCGTGACGGGGACGGTGCGCCAGCCGTCGGCCTCGAGCCGCTCACGAACCAGGTGGCCGACCTCCACCGCCTCCGCCAGCCCGGCGGGCTCGCCGGGATCGAGGTCGATCACGAGCCTGTCGGCGTCACGGACCCCGCCCCGTGGACCGACCGTCCACTGCGGGGTGTGCAGCTCGAGCGCGGCGAGGTTCGCCAGCCACACGAGGTCGGAGGGATGCTCGACCACGGGGAAGATCAGCGAGTCGCGACCCCTCGAGCTCCCGGGTGTCGCGACCTCGACGGTGCGCACCCAGTCCGGGGTGCCTCGCGGGACGTTCTTCTCGAAAAACGGCTCCTTCGCCACGCCGTCGGGCCACCGTTTGCGCGTACAGGGGCGATCGGCGAGCTGGCCGAGGAGCGGGTCGGCGACCGACAGCACGTACTGGATCACGTCGAACTTCGTCGTCCCCTCCTCGGGATAGAGCACCTTGTCGAGGTTGCTGACCTTGAGGGTCCGACCGTCTACGTCCAGAGTGCTCGACGCCATGCCCCACTCTGGCACGCCGGGGTGCGGCAAGCACGGCACCAGAGGACCTCGCGAGGTCTACTGTCGAGCCGAGAAAGAGGTGGTTGCCATGTCCGACGAGTGGGTCGAGCTCCGCGTGCACGGGGTCAGCGGGACGCCCGCCGGTTCGATGCTGGACCGGCCGTACGTCCGTCAGGTCGGCGGCGACGACGAGTCCCGCTACTTCCGTTCGGTCGACGCCGCGGGCGGCGAGCTGCCGGGCACCGCCGGGCAGACGCTGGAGGCGTATCACTGGGGGCGACTCACCTCCGGGAGCAGGGTCAAGGCGCTGTGGCTCGTCCTGCTGCCGTTCGGCATGGTCAACGCGGCCCACTACATGCTTCCGCCGATCACCGGCGGTCGCCTCCCGCGAGCGCTCCATGCGGTGTGCGACGCCCTGCTCCGGCTGGTCGCCGTGCTCCTCACGTCGATGTTCGCCTTCGCCGCCGGTCTGGTGATCATCGACCTCATCGCCTGGCGCTGGGCCCCGAACGTGCGCTTCCTCCGGTCGCTCGACCCGAGCGTCGTCCTCGGGACCGCGGTCATCCTCACCGCACTCGTGGTCTTCGTGATCGCGTACCTCGGCAAGGGCTACCGCACGGGCCGTCCCCGCAGGCTCTGGGACCGCCTGGCGGCTCGGCGGACCGGCGCCGCGCCGCCGGAGATCGAGACGTTCGAGCCGCCGAAGGAGCGCTCGGTCACGCCGTTGGCCCAGGAGTCGTTCTACTCCGGCGACACCCGCACCCCCACGCTGCGAGACCTCCACCTCGCCGCCGCCCTGCTCGTCGTGGCGGCGATGGGGGTGTGGGCGGGGCACCCGTTCGCGTGGGAGCACGACATGGTCTCGATCCAGCTCGCACTGTGCGGCTGGATCGCCGTGGTCGCCGTGGTCACACTGCTGGGCGACCCGGAGAAGGGCACCCGTGACCACCTGCCGTCCGGACACACGACCTGGCGGCAGGTGTGGAAGCAGACGACCGCCGTGCTCGGCCTGCTCGCGCTCGCCGGCAGCGTCGCCCTGCTGGTCTCCGCCCTCGTCGGCCTGCGCGGTGTCAGCCGGACCGAGTGGACGATGGTCCGGGACCGTCCCGAGTCCTTCGACATCATCGCCAACTGGCTGCTCGTGATCGGTGTCGCAGCGCTGCTCGCGCTCTTCGTCGTCAACCTCGCGCTCGTCCTCGCCCAGCGTTCACAGCGGGCGGATGACGGCAGCCCGGCCCGCTACTTCACCCCGTACGCGTGGGGGATGGGCGCCGCGTTGTTCACCGCCGTCGGGACCTTCATCGGCGTCGGGTTCTCCGCTGCCGTCGCCACCGGGATCTCGTCCGTGCTCAATCTCTCGACCCCGGTCGAGGGGTCGTCCGACGCCGCCTCGGTGACGGTCGGCACGACGCCGATGCTCGACCGCGTCGCGTACGCGTGGGGGCTCAACGTGGTCATCCTCGTGATGATCGCGGTCGCCGTCGTGGTGTGGCGCATGCGTCGACGCCGGCGCACCGGAGAACGGGTCACCGCCATGTACACCGACGGCGGGTCGCTCCTGGTCCCTGCTCGCTGGGTCAGCCGCGTGCGCTTCGCGGTGCAGAAGGCGCGCGTCAAGAACGCGATCGGCGCGATCTGCCTCGCGTTCGCCGGCGCCGGCATGGTCCTCGCCGTGGTGCTCGCCGTCGAGCTCGTCCCTTGCATCAACTCACGTGACCCCAGCACGTGCGGCAACGCTCCGGGGTGGCTCGACGTCCTCAGCCAGCCCAAGTACGTCGTCGGCGCGGACGGGGTCGCCAAGTCGAACGTCGTCGCGCTGTTCGGGGCGTGGCTGCTCATCACAGCCGCCGGGTGGCTGCTGCTCCAGAGCCGCAAGGCCGTCGCTCAGGAAGGCAAGCGGCGCGGCCTCAACGTCGTCTGGGACGTGCTGGCCTTCTGGCCCCACGCTGTGCACCCCTTCTCTCCGCGTGCCTACTCCAAGCGGTGCGTCGAGGACCTGCGCGAGCGGATCCGGTGGCACCTCGCGCGGCTCCCTGACGACGGCACCCGACGCGTCGTGGTCTGCGGGCACAGCCAGGGCAGCCTCATCAGCTTCGCCACGATGATGCTGCTCGACGAGCACGAACGCGACCGCGTCGGCCTGGTCACCTTCGGCTCGCAGCTCCGGGTGATTTTCCCGAAGGCTTTCCCTGCCTACGTCAACTTCGCCGCGATCAACCAGCTCTACCGCGAGCTCAACGGCGCGTGGGTCAACCTCTACCGGACCACCGACGAGCTGGCGGGACCGGTGCTCTCGTGGGGGCACCAGGTCGACACCGCCGACTCACGGGCACGGTCCCACCACTTCCCGGACGCGTTCGGCGGGGAGCAGGACGACGAGTACACCAGCCCGTACCGCACCCGTCGGTGCGGCGCGGACTGGCGGCTCGCCGACCCGATCGCGTACGACCAGCGCCTCCAGGACGGGCCGGTGGCCGAGATCTACGGACACTCCTGGTACGCGCGCAACCCCGACTGGGAGGAGAGCCTGACGACTGTCCGTGGCGTCCTGCCACCGGACCGTGCCGCGATGGCCGCAGCGGCCGAGAGGCTCGCCCGCAGCGAGGGGACCGCACCGCACACGGACGCGGTCGCTCCCCCCGCTGTCCCTCCCGCCGGCGGGAAGGACGGAGAGGATCTGGTCGGCGTCGACGGCTAGATGCTCGACTGAGCGGGGCCGCCGTCACGCCCTCATGGTGTCCCCACCGGTGAGAGGGCGGCAGGAGCCAGGTCGCCGTCCCCATCGCCGGTCGACTCCGCCCTGCTCTTTCGCTCGGGCCGATACTTCGGGCCCAACGGGGCGGGTGGCCGGACGTGCTTCCGGTTCAGCCACCGGTCGACGACGAGCACGTTGAGCAGCAGCCCGACCGCGCCCCAGATGCCCAGGACGAGCAGGTCGCGTCCGATCCCGGTCGCGTCGAGATAGGTCATCGACCGGACGACGTCGACCGCGGCCGGGAGCGGCAGGATCTCCGCGAGAGGCCGGAAGAGCTCAGGAACCATGTAGAGCGACAAGCCACCCCCCGAGGCGGGCACACCGGCGAGCATCACCACGATCATCACCGGGATCAGACCGAACAGACCGAGCGTCCGGGTGAGCACGGCGCTGGCCCACGCGACCGCGAACACGGTCAACGAGCCGTAGCCGATCATCTCGAAGGCGTGCCCGTCGACCGCGCCGATGAGCACGTCGAAGAGGAACCACAGCCAGACCGAGATGCCGACCGACCAGCCCGCGACGAGCGGGAGGAGCTGCCGGGTCCGGGTCAGGTCGGGCGCGCCTCCGCGCATGACGGCGAAGAAGAGGAAGCCAGCCATGATCCATGCCATGCCGGCGTACAGGCTGTTGCTGCCGTTGACGTCGTCGTCCGTGAGCGGTGCGGCGTCCTCGAGGGCGAGCTCGCTGCCGCTCGCCGCGGCGATCGGCGTGAACATCTGGGTGACGGCGGTCTGCTGGCTGGCGCCGGCGCCACCGGCGGTAACGAGCGTGGGGCTCGTGCCGGCTGCCTCGGGCAGCACGTACGCGGCCACGATCTCCTGGCTGCGGATGAGGTCGTCGGCCTCCTCCCGGGACTCGACGACGCTGAGGTCGAGGTACTCGCCGAGGTCGGGTTCGAGTGCGGCGACGAGCGGCTCGGCCTGGGCGGCCGGTGCCACCACCGCTACCGGCATGTCGCTCACGTCCGGCTCGTGCATCGAGAAGCTCATGAGCGTCACGACCGTCACGACGATCGTCAGGGGGAACATCATGGCTGCGACGAGCCGGGTTCGGTAGCGCGCAACGGGTCCGCCCGGCAGGGCCGGGAGCGGCGCGTCCGGGGCCGTGTAGAGCGGGCCGGCGATGATGAGATCACCGGACCGACGTTCCTTGAGCGCTGCGAGCACGAGCGCGACGACCAGCCACACGCCGAGGGTGGTGACGTGCTCGCCGACACCGTCGCCGTCGAAGTAGAGGACCGATCGCAGCGCCTCACCCGCGGCCGGTAGTGGCAGCACGCCGTGCAGCCACTGGAACATCCCTGGCATCGAGTGGACCGACATGGCGAGGTTGGACGCCGGGACACCGAAGACGACCCAGAGCAGCATGCCCAGCAGGACGGCGAACGGGCCCAGCACTTTGGTGAACAGCAGCTGCGTGATGCCGACGGCGGTGACCGCCAGCGTCCCGATCCCGAGGAACAGTGGGTAGTGGCCATCGAGGGCGCCGACGATCGGGCCGAGGATCAACCAGATCAGGGAGCTGGTGAACGCGCCCCAGCCGACCGCGAGGGGGAGGAACCGCCGCAGGCGCAGCAGGTTCGGCAGACCGGACAGGAGCGTGCTCAGCGGAACGTACCCCGCGAGCATCATGCCCATGGCGGCGAAGAGCACCAGCGTGCCGGACCCGTCGCCGTCGGTGAGTGGTTCGACGTCGACCGTGTCGACCTGCCAACCCGCGGCGGCAGCCGCGGGCGTCAGTGCCTTGTCGACGAGCGTCGCCTGTGACGCGCCAGCAGCCATCGCGCGATGGATCGACGCGCTCCCGCCGGCGGCGGGGATCTCGATCGCGCCGGCGATCTCCTGCTCGCGGAGGAGCTCGTTCGCCTCGGGCAGCGTGTCCACCGTGCGCACCTCGAGCGCGTCGCCGGAGCTCTCCTGCAGATCGTCGGCGAACTGCTGAGCGGTGGCGTCCGCGCCCACGACGGCGACCGGGAGGTCCCGGGCGTGCGGGCTGTGCATGGTGCCCATGTACGTCGCGTACATCATCGTGACGATCAGGAACGGCATCACGAAGAGGGCGACGAGGCGACCCTTGCGCTCGGCCGGCGTCTCCGGTGGCGGAGGGGGGTACTTCGTCGCCGGGTCGGTGGGAGCCGGCAGTGCTGGTTCGACGCTGGACGCCAAGGTCATCTCCTCGAGAGGCGGTCGGCACGGAGTGGGCCGCGCGCCCTACCCTAAGTCACGTGGCTTATTATCGTGAGGGCGATACGTGAGCCGCCCGTCACAGCGCCGAGCGAGAGAATGCGATGCCCCGTCCTGACGCCCGGCACCACCTGCTGGATGCAGCCGAACGCCTGTTCGCCGAGCAGGGCGTGCACACCGTCTCCGACCGGCAGGTCGCAGAAGCCGCGGGGAACAGCAACCACTCCGCCGTCCACTACTACTTCGGTGGCCGAACAGGGCTCCTGCAGACGTTGTTGGACCGGCACCGTGCCGCCGTCGAGCCGGCGCAGCAGCGCTTGTACGCACAGTCCGACTCGCTGCTCGGGGACATCCGCGCCCTCGTCATCCCTCTCGTCGACTCCCTCGCCGACCTCCCGACCCCGTCATGGCGAGCCCGTTTCCTGGATCAGGCCGTCCACGACCCCGAGATCAGAGCATTGGCGCGCGGCGGCGCCGGCATCTTCTCGAGCACCCCGCAGATCGTCGGTTCGGTCGCGGACCGGCTGGCGTACCTCGACCGCTCGATCGTCGAGGCGAGGGCCAGGTTGGTGGCCCACGCCGTCAGCACGGCCTGTGCGGAGATCGAGGAGCGCGCGGCGAGGTCGAGTGAGCCCGCGCGCTGGACGGAGGCGGGGACGTTCCTCTGTGACGCGATCGCCGGGATGCTCCAGGCGCCGATCACCGAGCCGTAGTCGTCGCGTCACGCCGCCGCGGCCTGACGCGAGACCTGCAGCAGGGCCGTTGCCAGCACCCCGCAAAGCGCAGCCGTCGGGGAGGCGTCACCGACGGAGTGGTCGGCGACCTCGAAGAGCCGCGCCGCGCAGCCGCGGCTGGATGGGTCGAGGGTTGCCGTCGATCCGGTGTCCAGAAGCTGGCGGAAGCGACGATCGCCGGTATCGAGCAGGACCGTGAGTTCGAGCGCCAGCCACGGGCCGGGTGGCTCGGGGTTCATGACGACCTGTGCGGCGAGCCGGTCGGTCACGGTGGCGACGCGGACGATCCCGCTGATGAGCTGCAGCTCGCGCGCGAGCTGAGGGGCGGGCACCCACGTCCGCTCTCGAAGCGTCTCCTCGGCCGCGCGGGCGAGGTCGTGCCGCGCCTGCGAACCGGCCAGGACCGCGCCTGCGTGCTCCCGGTCCCCGGTCAGCGCCGCACGCACCGCATCGTGGAAGGCGTGACTGCTGCTCCGCAGGAGAGCGTCGATGTCGGCGTATCTGTTCACCTTTGCACCGTGCCCGATCCGCAGGCCGAGGTCCTGCCTCCAGACGCCGTGTTGATGCGTCCTGAGGTGTTCTTGACGGGGCGGGTGGCGGAACGGTCGGCCGAGCAGGGGGCCTCATGGACACGGTCGGTTGTCTGGCCGGTGCTGATCAGCGTCCCGTGGCGACGTCAGTCCTGCTCGCAGCACGGAACGATGCTGCAGCAGACGGAGAGCGCAGACCAGTCACCTCGGCGCTGAGAGAAGCTCTCTACGGTCGTCGGGGAGCCGCCGCGTGAGGCGGGCCCTGTCGAGGTGGTCGAGCAGCGGCAGAACGACGCGCCTGCTCGTCCCCAGTCGCTGTCGCGCCTCGCTGGTGGTGAAGGGTTGGGGAAGGTCGGCGAGCTGCCGTGCCGCCAGCGTGTCCGCGCCCGGAAGGAGGACCACGCCGGGAGCAAGGCGCAGCAGCCGTCCCGCCTTGGCGGCGGCAGCCGTACGACGGTCGTCGAGACCGAGCTCGGCGAGGCGTCCGGCGGTGGGAGCAGCGAACGGGGCGTCGGCGAGGTCTGCCTCCAGCGCGCGGACCGAGCGCTCGACGTCTGGCGGCAACGTCGCGGCGGCGTCGCCGGGGACCACGCGACCGTCCTTGACGGCCAGGGGAGGGCGTACGACGGCGAGCACCAGCTCGGGGGCCGGAAGTCCGAGGCGGTCCGCGAGGGCACGTGGGGTCACGCCTGGATCGAGTGGCCGGGACGCGGCCTGCGTCGCGACGGCATCGGTGACGCGTAGGGCCGCCTCCTCTGCCCGCGTCCGCGACATGAACCAGCCGGCGGCCTCGACCGTGCCCAGCGGCGGTGGGCTGGTGGGGACACCGATGCGATGCAGGAGATCGGCCTCGACGAGTCCACGCCGGTCGAGCTCGGCGGCCAGGTCGGGTGTCGCGGTGAGAGGAGCGAGAACCTTGGCTCGCGCCGCGGCGGCGCCCCGTCGTCGCAGAGGCGGCGGGACAGGGTCGAGGACGTCGACGCCCCAGATCCGCCGGCTCCCCGGGTCACGCAGCAGAGCGCGGTCACCCACCCGGAGCGGGAGCGGCGCGCGCAGGCTCAGCCGCACCAGGTCTCCGCCTTCGCCGGCCAGGGAACGGGTACGGGCGGTCACCGCGGTGGCGCCTACGTGGAGGAGAGGGAGGTCGGGGAGGCGGCCGGGCTCGCCCCGGACTCTGCAGTCGACGACCGTGGTGGGCCGCCAGGCGCCGGGGGTCACCAGTGCCGTTCCACGATCGATCGACCCCATTCCGTCACCGGTCAGGTTGAGGGCCACCCTGGCCGTGCCCATCACCTGGTCGACGGAGCCACCGAGCGCCTGGAGGCCCCGCACCCTGACGGCTCCGACCCCGCTCGCTGCGTGCACCTCGAGCTCGTCACCCGGTGCGAGCCTGCCTTCCGGCAGTGTGCCGGTGACGACGGTGCCGGCGCCGCGCACGGTGAACCGGCGGTCGACCCACAGCCGCACGTCGGCACCTGGGTCGGGGGCGGGCACCGCCGCCAGCATGTCGCCCAGGGCAACGCGCAGCTCGGCGAGACCGTCGCCCGTCGGAGCACTCACCGCGAGCACGGGCGCTCCGCGCAGCGCCGTCCGGGCCACCTCCGCCGCAGCCCGCTCCATCATCGGACGGGGGTCGGCCAGGTCGGCCCGGGTCACCGCGACCACGCCATGACTGACCTGCAGGGCGTCGAGCGCCGCGAGGTGCTCGGCAGCCTGCGGCATCCACGGATCGTCGGCGGCGACGACCAGCATCGCGGCGGGAACTGGTCCGATCCCGGCGAGCATCGTGGTGACGAACCGTTCGTGGCCCGGCACATCGACGAACGCGACGTCACCCACCTGTGGCAGCGACGTCCAGACATATCCCAGCTCGATGGAGAGTCCGCGCTCGCGCTCCTCCCGGAGCCGGTCAGAACGCATGCCGGTGAGCGCGTCGACCAGCGTGGACTTCCCGTGGTCGACGTGGCCGGCTGTGGCGACGACGTGCACGCGACCACTCTGGCAGGAGTCGCCCGGCCCTGTCAGCGAGCGGCGCGTCGCACCGCGGCGAGCACGTCGGCCTCGTCACTCTCCTGGACCGCGATCAGGTCGAGGAGGAGGCGGCCGCGCTCGACCCGCCCGACCACCGGGACGCACGGGTCGTCACGCAGCGGACCAGCAAGCCGCGCGGGCAGCACGAGCGCGGCACTCGGCAGCTCGACACCCGGCGCACCACCGCCACCGACGGCGGCGACGGAGGGGACAGCCTCGGGCGGCGGGTCCAGGCCGAGGTCACCGAGCTGATCGGCCAGCTGCTGGGCCCGCAGGGCCAGCTCTGCGGGAGTCGCCTCGAGGGCGGCGACGACCGGTGGGAGGGGCCCGACGAGCGTGGCCTCGAGCGCCGCGAGCGTGAGCTTGTCGACACGCACGGCACGGGCGAACGGATGCCGGCGCAGGCTCTCGACGAGGTCGGCACGCCCGAGCATCAGGCCGCACTGAGGTCCGCCCAGGAGCTTGTCGCCCGAGGCGGTGACGAGGTCGGCCCCCGCGCGCAGCGCCGCCGCCGCGCTCGGCTCGTCGGGCAGACGCGGGTGCGGACGCAGCAGGCCGGAGCCCGTGTCGACGACCACCGGGGGCCCGAGCGTCGCGAGCTCCTCGACGGGCACGGAGGAGGTGAACCCGGAGACGACGAAGTTGGACGGGTGGACCTTGAGGACGAAGGCCGTGCCGTCGGGGTCCTCAGCCACGGCCGCCTCGTAGTCGGCCAGCCGGACCCTGTTCGTGGTCCCGACCTCGCGCAGCACCGCGCCGACCGACTCCAGCAGCTCGGGGATGCGGAACCCGTCCCCGATCTCGACCAGCTCCCCGCGCGCGACCACGACCGTGCCTCCGCGTCCGGCGAGGACGCAGGTGACGAGGGCCAGCGCTGCGGCACCGTTGTTGACGACGTGCACGCCGCCCGCCTCGGGCACCGCCGCGGCGAGCGCGCCGAGCGCGGAGCGGCCCCGGCGTCCGCGGCGACCCGTCGCCAGGTCGAGCTCGACGTCGGTGGCGCCGGCAGCGACACCGAGGGCCTCGACCGCGGCATCGGAGAGCGGCGCACGGCCGAGGTTCGTGTGCACGACGATCCCCGTCGCGTTGACGACCCGACGCAGGCTGGTGGCCGCGGGCGGCAGGGCGTCGACCGCGGCCCCCACGACGTCCTCCGGTGCCAGCTCACCCGCGCGGCAGCGTTCGAGCGTCGCCCTGACCGTCTGCTTCACCACGTGCTCGCCGAGCCGGTCCGCGGCCTTGCGGAGCCGTTCGTCGGACAGCACGGCGTCTGTGCGCGGCGTACGCCGCCGCGGGTCTGTCTCCACGTGGTCCTCCTCGACGCTCGTGCGGTCCACTGATCGGCATTGTGTCCCAAACGAGAGGGCGGTGGTCGACACAGCGGTGGTCGATACAGTGGTCGCGGTGCGTGGGGAGGCGTTCCTCGTCTGGTGACGGGCGCGGTCCTCAAAACCGTAGGGACCCAGTCGCTGGGTCCGGCGGGTTCGATTCCCGTCCGCCTCCGCCACCGCCCGCCCGCTAATTCAGCCGTTGGGGTCAGCCATTAGACGCTGGCGCCGCCTCGTCGTCGTGCGTGACATCAGTGGACCCGACCTGGTTGGCGTTTGCCGGTGTCGGCTCGACAGCCTCGGTGCCGTCCTGGGAGGAGTAATCAGTGGAACTGAGGCTCGGACGCTTCGTTGGCTCCTCGTTGGGCGGATGTGGACCGGTCTGACGCAGCTTCGGTGGGGTTGCCGCCCACGGCTTCAGGTACTGAAGGACGTCGGCGTAGAACGTATCGGAGGCCTTCAATACCGAGTCGATGAAGGATCCACGGCCACGGCCGCGCTTGGTGCCCATCGGCGAGATCAGGGCCAGACGGAACGACCGGATCTCTCTGGCCGGATCCACAACCAGAACCGTGGGGTCCGCCCGGACGACGCCGAGCAGCTCAGCAGCACTGGAGCCGCGAGCGTGGGCGGTGAAGGTTTCGACCCGCACGGAGTCCGGCGCGGCCTTCAGCTGCCGCACCAGCCATTTGACCCTGGTGCTGGGCCGTCCTTCTCGGGGCGCGTCAACGTTGACGTGGCAGGTGACCTTGGACGCGCGGAGGTCAGCAGTAACAACGAGTTGACCAACGGTGTCAGGTATACGAATTGCGCCGGACAGCTGCCCGCTCTGACACAGCATCGTGGTCAGCGCCTGGGCACGCAGGGCGGGATCAGCCTGCTCCTTGCGTGACAGCACCGGGACCACCTCGGTGCCGAGCTGGCGGCCCAGGCGGAGGCTGGCGAATCGCAGAAGAGCATCGAACCGTGCGATAACGTCGGGCAGTCCCTTGTCCGAGGCCCGCAGCGTGCCCGCGACAACGGCGTCGCGGACGGCGACCCATGTATCGCCCATGTCCTCGAACTCAAGAGCTCCCGACCGGCTGTGCTCGAGGTATCGGATCAGTTCTCCCAAGATCCAGGCTTGATCGGGGTCGGCGACACCGCGGAACTCCTTTTGCATCACCGCCTCGGCTAGTACCTGGGTCCATGACAGGTGATGGAGGGAAACTTTGCGCAGCTTCCGCTTGTCTACCTTGGTCGGGTGCTGCCCAGCCATGGCCGGGATCTCGTTGGAGATGGTGAGCACGGCGTCATAGCCCTGCTCCCTCGCGATATCGAGATAGCTCTCGAGCTGCTCTGCCTGAAGAGCGTTGGAGCCAGTCTTGACCTCGACCAGCGCGGTCCACGAGCGGGTGCCACGAGTGACGCGGATCAGTCCGTCGGGGTACAGCTTCTTCTCGCCCAGCAGGAACGGAACCTCGATGAAGGTCTCGATGGAGCCGGAGGGGGCGCCGAGTGGTTTCAGCAGTGCCCGTCCGAACTCCTTCACGGCCGAGACGACCGCGAGGAGCGCCGACGTGGCCCGGCGCTCCTGTTCGTCCGCCCCATTGATGCCGGACGTCGGAATCAAACGCGCCTCATGCCAGTTCTCCTCAGCCATACGTCCCCCCGGTGCGTAGGATTTCGCTGCGCCGTCGAGGCTACCGTTGGAGCGATCCGAATGACCGGTTTGTCTTCGCCTTAACGTGGAGAGTCGTCGTCACTCTCCAGCGCTTTCCAGAGCATTCCGAGATGTCGCACAGTCGCGTCCCGTTCCGCGCGAGCCACTCGGACGGTGTTCCCGTCCGCCTCCGCCACCGCCCGCTCGCCCGCTCGCCCGCCTAGGTTGGGACCATGACGACCGCAGCTGCAGATCTCCGGCTCACCCAGTACGCCGCCGGCGGCGGCTGCGCGTGCAAGGTTCCGCCCGGCGAGCTCGAACGCGTGCTCGGTGACCTGCGGCTCGGTGAGGAGTCGGGCGACCTGCTCGTGGGCCTCGACCACGGCGACGACGCCGCCGCCGTACGGATCGACGGCGAACGCGCCATCATCGCGACGACCGACTTCTTCACCCCGGTCGTCGACGATCCCTACGACTGGGGGAGGATCGCCGCGGCGAACGCCCTCTCGGACGTCTACGCGATGGGCGGCGAGCCAGTGGTTGCGCTCAACCTGCTGGCGTGGCCGCGCGACCGGATCCCGTTCGACCTGGCCCGCGAGGTGCTCCGTGGGGGCCGCGACGTCTGCCGCGAGGCGGACACCCACCTGGCCGGGGGCCACAGCATCGACGACCAGGAGCCGAAGTACGGCCTCGCGGTCACCGGTCTGGCTCACCCCGACCGCCTGCTGCGCAACGACGCCGCCATGCCGGGGACGCCTTTGACGCTCACCAAGCCGCTGGGGCTCGGGGTGCTCAACAACCGGCACAAGGCGACGGGCGAGCGGTTCGAGGAGGCCGTCGCCACGATGACGGGCCTCAACCGTGACGCCTCGCGTGCGGCCGTGGCCGGCGGGTGCACGGCAGCCACCGACGTGACCGGCTTCGGCCTCCTCGG
Organism: Mumia sp. zg.B17; assembly: GCF_019550915.1. Classification (GTDB taxonomy): domain Bacteria; phylum Actinomycetota; class Actinomycetes; order Propionibacteriales; family Nocardioidaceae; genus Mumia. Next base: position 400,947 of record NZ_JAHWCI010000006.1, on the reverse strand, counting down.
TCACCTCTTCAAGATGGCCCGGGCCAGCGGGGTGAGCGCCGTGGTCGACGCGGCGGCCGTCCCGTACGTTGGTGGCGCTCGTGACGCGCTCCGCGACGGGTTCGTGCCCGGCGGGAGCCGTCGCAACCTCGACTGGGTCCGCCCGCACCTGCAGGCGAGCGTCGAGGAGGACGAGCTCCTGCTGCTCGCGGACGCGCAGACGTCGGGCGGTCTCCTCGTCGCCGGTGAGATTCCGGGCCATCCGGTGGTGGGCGAGGTCGTACCCCGCACCGACTTCGTCGTCGCGGTGCGCTGACACCGGTTGATTGACAGCGGCACGCGGTCGCCTCACCCACGTGTGAACGGGGGGCGTCGGGGGTAACGTGCCCTCAACGGAGGTGAGGCGGGTGGCGAGGACGTTCCTTTCGTGGCCTGTGCTGCGACAGCTGACCGGTGCGGACCGGCTGGGACGCGGCGCGGCCGTACGCTCCCGCAACACCGACGAGATCACCGCCCGCACCGAGACCGCCGACCGGGTCGCCAAGAGCGTCTGCCCGTACTGCGCGGTCGGGTGCGCCCAGAAGGTCTTCGTCAAGGACGAGAAGGTCATCCAGATCGAGGGTGACCCGGACAGCCCGGTGAACCGCGGTCGGCTGTGCCCGAAGGGCGCGGCGAGCAAGAACCTCGTCACCAGCCCGCTGCGGCAGACCACGATCAAGTACCGCGCGCCGTACGCGACCGAGTGGACCGACCTCGCGCTCGACACGGCGATGGAGATGATCGCCGACCGGGTCGTCAAGGCCCGCAACGACACGTGGCAGGACGTCGATGAGCGCGGACAGCGGGTCCGCCGCACGCTCGGCATCGCGAGCCTCGGAGGGGCGACCCTCGACAACGAGGAGAACTACCTCATCAAGAAGCTGTTCACCGCGATGGGCGCGATCCAGATCGAGAACCAGGCGCGCATTTGACACTCCGCCACCGTTCCCGGTCTGGGGACGTCGTTCGGGCGTGGAGGCGCCACCACCTTCCTCCAGGACCTCGCCAACGCTGACTGCATCATCATCCAGGGCTCCAACATGGCCGAAGCCCACCCGGTGGGCTTCCAGTGGGTGATGGAGGCTAAGGCGAGGGGTGCGAAGATCATCCACGTCGATCCGCGGTTCACGCGGACCAGCGCGCTGGCCGACACCTTCGTGCCGATCCGAGCGGGCTCCGACATCGCCTTCCTCGGCGGCATCGTCAACTACGTGCTCTCCAACGAGCTGGACTTCCGTGAGTACGTCGTGAACTACACCAACGCCGCGGCGATCGTCAGCGACGACTTCCAGGACACCGACGACCTCGACGGGCTGTTCTCCGGGTACGACCCCGAGACGCGGACGTACGACCCGACGTCCTGGCAGTACGCCGGCGACGAGCCCGCGGCCGACGACGAGCAGAACCCCGAGATGCAGCGAGAGACCGCCAGCGCGTTGCAGCACGAGTCCCACGGCAGCGGCGTGAAGGCCAATCCGCCGCGCGACGAGACGCTTCAGGACCCGAGGTGCGTCTACCAGGTCCTCAAGCGGCACTATGCCCGCTACACGCCGGAGATGGTGGCGCGGACGTGCGGTGTGAGCGAGGAGCAGTTCCGCGAGGTGTGCGAGGCGTGGACCGCGAACTCGAACCCGGACCGCACCACGGCGCTGGTCTACAGCGTCGGGTGGACCCAGCACAGCGTGGGCGTGCAGTACATCCGGACCGGGGCCATCCTCCAGCTGCTGCTGGGCAACATGGGCCGGCCCGGCGGCGGTGTCATGGCGTTGCGCGGGCATGCGAGCATCCAGGGCTCGACCGACATCCCGACCCTGTTCAACCTCCTCCCCGGCTATCTGCCGATGCCCAACGCCGTGGAACACCAGAGCCTGGAGCAGTGGATCGAGGCCGTCAGCCAGCCGGACGCCAAGGGCTTCTGGGCCAACGCGTCGGCGTACGGGGTCAACCTCCTGAAGGCCTACTTCGGAGACGCGGCGACGCCGGAGAACGACTTCTGCTTCGACTACCTCCCGAAGATCACCGGCGACCACGGCACCTACAGCACCGTCATGGACATGATCGACGGCAAGGTGAAGGGCTACTTCCTGCTCGGCCAGAACCCGGCCGTGGGGTCGGCGCACGGGCGCGCCCAGCGCCTGGGCATGGCCAACCTGGACTGGGTGGTGGTCCGCGACCTCTTCGAGATCGAGAGCGCCACGTTCTGGAAGACGTCTCCGGAGGTCGCCACCGGCGAGATCGTGCCCGAGGAGTGCCGGACGGAGGTGTTCCTCATGCCGGCTGCGTCCCACGTCGAGAAGGAGGGCACCTTCACCCAGACCCAGAGGATGCTGCAGTGGCGTGAGAAGGCGGTCGAGCCGCCCGACGACTGCCGCTCGGAGCTGTGGTTCTTCTACCACCTCGGCCGGATGGTCCGGGAGCGCTACGCGGACTCGACCGAGGAGCGCGACCTGCCGATCCAGCAGCTCGCGTGGGACTACCCGACCCACGGTCCGCTGGTGGAGCCGAGCGCCGAGGCGGTGCTCATGGAGATCAACGGCTTCGAGGTGGAGTCCGGTCGACCGCTGTCCAGCTTCATCGAGATGAAGGCCGACGGCTCGACGCTCGGCGGCTGCTGGATCTACACCGGCGTCTACAAGGACGGCGTCAACCAGGCCGCCCGCCGCAAGCCGGGGAGCGACCAGAGCTTCGTGGCACCCGAGTGGGGCTGGGCCTGGCCCGCGAACCGGCGGATGCTCTACAACCGGGCCTCGGCCGACCCGAGCGGCAAGCCGTGGAGCGAGCGCAAGGCCTACGTCTGGTGGGACGAGGATGCCGGAGAGTGGACCGGGCACGACGTGCCGGACTTCGAGAAGACCAAGCCGCCGTCGTACCGGCCGCCGGACGGCGCTGCCGGTGTCGAGGGACTCGCGGGCAACGATCCGTTCATCATGCAGGGCGACGGGAAGGGCGCACTCTACGTGCCGCAGGGTCTCATCGACGGTCCGATGCCGACCCACTACGAGCCGGTCGAGTCCCCGTTCCGCAACCCGTTCTACGCCCAGCAGGCCAACCCGACGAGCAAGGAGTACGTCCGGCCCGACAACCCCTCGAACCCGTCGCCGTCGCAGGGTCACAGCGAGGTCTACCCGTACGTGTTCACGACCAGCCGGCTCACCGAGCACCACACCGCCGGAGGGATGAGCCGCTTCGTCGCACGGTTGGCCGAGCTGCAGCCGGAGATGTTCATCGAGGTCTCGCCGGAGCTCGCCGACGAGCGCGGCCTCGAGCCCGGTGGCTGGGCGACGATCATCACCTCCCGCTCTGCGATCGAGGCGCGCGTGCTGGTCACCGATCGGCTCACGCCCCTCAAGGTCGAGGGCAGGACGGTGCACCAGGTGTGGCTCCCGTACCACTGGGGCGAGGGCGGTCTGGTGACGGGCGACTCGGCCAACGACCTGATCGGGATCTCGCTCGACCCCAACGTCCTCATCCAGGAGTCGAAGGTGGGTACCTGCGACGTACGCCCGGGTCGGCGGCCGACGGGACCGGCGTTGCGACGGCTGGTCATGGACTACCAGAACGATGCAGGTCTCACCACCGCCCACGCGGTCGAGGACACGAAGGAGAGTCAGTCATGACGAGCCTGTTCCGGGAGAACGACCTGTGGGGGCCGCTCGATCCCTCGGAGGAGGCGGGGTACGGCGAGGACCGCCCGAAGCGCAAGGGGTTCTTCACCGACACCAGCATCTGCATCGGCTGCAAGGCCTGCGAGGTGGCCTGCAAGGAGTGGAACGACGTCCCCGCCGACCACTTCGACATGCTCGGCTCGTCCTACGACAACAGCCACTCGCTCAACGCGAACCAGTGGCGGCACGTCGCGTTCATCGAGCAGCCCAAACGGCTCGGTGACCAGGAGAGCGGGCTCCGTCAGTCGGTCGACCTCGGCATGCCGGTGATGGCGCCGTCGAGCCCGCCCGAGGAACAGCCGCCGGACGGCGCCGAGAAGCCCGACTTCCGCTGGCTGATGTCGTCGGACGTGTGCAAGCACTGCACGCACGCCGCCTGCCTGGACGTGTGTCCGACGGGGTCGCTCTTCCGCTCCGAGTTCGGCACGGTGGTGGTGCAGGACGACATCTGCAACGGGTGCGGCTACTGCGTCCCCGCCTGCCCGTACGGCGTCATCGAGCGCCGGAAGGGCCCCGACGGGGCCAAGAACGTGGGCATCGCGCAGAAGTGCACGCTCTGCTACGACCGGCTCGAGGCCGGCCAGACACCGGCGTGCGCCCAGGCGTGTCCGACGCAGTCCATCCAGTTCGGCGACGTGGAGGAGCTGCGCGAGCGCGCGAACACCCGGGTCGCCCAGCTGAACGACGCGGGCGTCATGGACGCGCGTCTGTACGGCAACGACCCCGACGACGGAGTCGGTGGCGCGGGTGCCTTCTTCCTCCTGCTCGACGAGCCCGAGGTCTACGGCTTCCCACCGGACCCGGTGGTGACGACCCGCGACCTGCCGCACATGTTCCGGCGGGCCTCGGCGGCGGCAGCCGTGATGCTCGCGGGCGCCGCGGTGTCGTTCCTGGGGAGGCGGCGATGAGCCAGGAGCAGACGAGGACAGGCGACACCCCGGAGTACGCGGTCACGCGCGACGGCATGGTGGGCGTCGCCGCCGAGACGGACGCGGTCGTCGGATCGGCGGGCGGACGCCGCAAGAAGGGCCGTCGCCGCAAGGGTGCTGAGCAGAGCATGGTGCCCGAGGCCGACTTCACCTCCTACTACGGTCGGCCGATCGTCAAGCCGTCGCCGTGGGAGGCCGACATCCCGGCGTACCTCTTCGCCGGCGGCCTCGCCGCCGGCTCCTCCTTGATCGCCGCGGGCGCCGACCTGACCGGCAGGCCGGCGCTGCGGCGTACGGGCCGGCTGGCCGCGGTCGGGGCGCTCGGCTTCTCGATGGCCGCGCTCGTGCACGACCTCGGCACGCCCTCACGGTTCGCGAACATGCTCCGGACCGCCAAGCTGACCTCGCCGATGTCGGTCGGCACCTGGATCCTGTCGATGTACGGGCCCTTCGCCGGCGCTGCCGCGGGCGCGGAGGTCGTCAGTCTGCTGCCGGGCCGCTACCGCAGCGCGGGGCCGCTCCCGCTGGCGTCCGCGCTCGGCCGGCCCGCGGGACTCATGGCGGCACTCTTTGCGCCGCCGGTCGCCGCGTACACCGCGGTCCTGCTCTCCGACACGGCGACACCGTCCTGGCACGGCGCCTACAAGGAGCTCCCGTTCGTCTTCGTCGGTTCCGCCAGCGCTGCGGCGGCCGGGCTGGGGATGATCGCCGCTCCGACCCACGAGACCGGTCCGGTCCGGCGGATGGCCGCTGCCGGCGCGCTGCTCGAGCTGGGGATGGAGCAGCGGATGGAGAAGTCGATGGGTGTGACCGCGGAGCCTCTGCACCACGGCAAGGCAGGACGCCTGATGCGGATGGCGAAGGCGCTGACGGCGGTTGGTGCTGCCGGGACGCTGCTGGCCGGTCGCAGCCGTGCCGTCGCGGCGGCATCGGGAGCGGCGCTGATGCTGGGGTCGGCCTGCACCCGGTTCGGGGTGTTCGAGGCAGGGCAGCAGTCCGCGAGAGACCCGAAGTACACCGTCGTCCCCCAGCGCGAGCGCCTCGAGCGACAGGGCCCCGTGCGCTACCACCAGTAAACGAGCCAGGAGGCCCAGATGACCGACTCCGTGAGCGACTCGACCGGCCGCCACGACACCGCTTCGCCGGGACGTCGTGACAGTGGCTCGGTGAACCGGTGGGTGCTGGTCGGCGGTGGCCTTCTGCTCCAGTTCTCCATCGGCGCCGTCTATGCCTGGTCGGTGTTCGCGAAGGCCTACCAGGACGCCGAGCCGTGGCAGCTGACGAAGGTCGAGGCATCGCTGCCGTTCACGGTGACGATCGCGATGATCTTCATCGGCAGCTATACGGGTGGTCGGGTGCAGGACAAGCGCGGCCCGCGCGTCGTCGCCCTGGCGGGCGGCGTCATCTACGCGGTCGGCATCGTGATCGCGTCGTTCACCCGGGGGTCCGAGGACCTGTGGCTGCTGATTCTCGGTTACGGCGTCATCAGCGGTTTCGGGCTCGGCGTCGCCTACATCGTCCCGATCGCCATGCTTCAGAAGTGGTTCCCCGACAAGAAGGGCCTCATCACCGGTCTGGCGGTCGGGGGCTTCGGCTTCGGGGCCGTCCTGACGTCCCCCGTCGCCCGGTGGCTCATCGGCCAGGACGAGAGCCAGCCGTCCAAGGCGTTCCTCTGGCTCGGTCTGGCCTACCTGGTGATGTCGCTCGCGGGCGCGTCGTTGTTCCGCAACCCGCCGCAGGGCTACTCGGTCCCCGGGTACGAGACGGCGACCGCAGGAGCGGCCGGTCCGACGGCCAAGGAGTACACCGAGAAGGAGGCGCTGCGGACGCCGCAGTGGTATCTGCTCACCGCCATCCTGACCCTCAACGTCACGGCGGGCATCGCACTGATCTCGCAGGCCGCGGGCAGCGCCGAGGGGATCGCCGGCTACAGCTCGGCGGGTGCGGCGACAGTCGTCGGTGTGCTGGCGATCTTCAACGGAGGTGGTCGCATCGTCTGGGCAGCCGCCTCCGACTACGTCGGACGGATGCCGGCGTTCGCCGCCATGCTCGCGCTCCAGGGCGTGTGCCTCATCGTCCTGCCGCACGCGAGCAACGCAGCCCTGTGGTTCGCCCTCGCCGCGGTCGTCTACCTCTGCTACGGCGGCGGGTTCGGCACCATGCCGGCCACGGCCGGTGACTACTTCGGGGTGAGGTACGCGGGGGCGATCTACGGCCTCATGCTCATCGGCTGGAGCCTGGGCGGCGTGATCGGTCCGATCGTCATCTCCGCCCTGCTCGGTGACACCGGCGAGCCCGACTACACGCTCGGCTACACGACGATCGGCATCATCGCGCTGGTCGCCGTGGCGCTCACCCTCATCACCCGCGTGCCGGGTGACCGGAAGACGGCCGTCGCGTCGGAGCGATGACCCGGACCGACGCCGAGGCCGTCCGCGCTCACGCCAGGGCGAGGAAGAGCTTCTCCATCTTCTTGACCTCGTCGTCGGCGAGGCCGTCACCGCCTTCGGTGAGGCACTGCTGGAGTCCGGTCGCGACGATGGCGTAGCCGGCACGCGAGAGCGCCTTGTTGACAGCCGCGAGCTGGGTGAGGACCGACTCGCAGTCCGAGCCCTCCTCCATCATCCGGATGACGCTTGCCAGGTGACCGTTGGCGCGCTTCATGCGCGTGATGACCGCCTTGATGTCGGTGGGGTCGAGATCCATGGTGGTTCTCCCGTGGCTCGGGGACGCGGTCTCCTCAATCCTACAACCCCCTGGGGGGATGTGTTACCGTCCTCATCATAACCCCCCGGGGGGATGCTGAGCGGGCGCCGGTCCGCGAGAGGAGAACGCCGCCGATGACCGATCTGACGGTTCGCACCCTGGAGACGCCGTCGCTGGGTGACCGCACCTATGTCGTGCACGACGGCGAGGTCGCCTTCGTGGTCGACCCCCAGCGAGACATCGACCGGGTGCTCGACGTGCTCGAGGCCGACGGAGTCCGGCTCACCCACGTCTTCGAGACGCACCTCCACAACGACTACGTCACCGGTGGACTGGACTTGGCCCAGGCGACCGGCGCGGCGTACCTCGTCAACCGCGAGGACGACGTCTCCTTCGAGCGCACCCCGGTCGCGGCGGGGGAGACGGTGTCCATCGGCTCTCGGATGACGGTGCGCGCCATCGCTACCCCCGGCCACACCTTCACGCACCTCTCGTACGCCCTCTCGTCCGTCGGCGACCACGGTGAGCAGCCCTACGGCGTGTTCACCGGAGGCTCCCTGCTGTACGGCGCCACCGGCCGCCCCGACCTGCTGGGTGAGGCGCACACCGACACCCTGGTGCGCCACCAGCACGCGTCGGCCCGCAAGCTGGCCACCGAGCTCCCCGACGACGCCGAGGTCTTTCCCACCCACGGGTTCGGGTCGTTCTGCGCGGCGACCCAGTCCGACGCGACCACCTCGACGATCGGGCAGGAGCGCCGGTCCAACCCGGTGCTCACCCAGGACGAGGAGACGTACGTCCGCGAGCTCCTGGACGGTCTCGGGGACTGGCCCGCGTACTACGTCCACATGGGCCCGGCCAACGCCGCGGGGCCTTCCGCGCCCGACCTCTCTCCGGTGCAGGAGGCCGATGCCACCGAGCTGCGGCGACGCATCGAGGCCGGCGAGTGGGTGATCGACCTGCGCAACCGCAAGGCCTTCGCGGCGGGGCACGCCCCCGGCACCCTCAACATCGGCCTGGACGGCGCCTTCGCCACCTACGTCGGCTGGCTGATCGAGTGGGGGACACCGGTGACCTTGCTCGGGGAGACCGCCGACGACGTCGCGGAGGCGCAACGCGACCTCGTCCGCATCGGCATCGACCGCCCTGCCGCGCAGGCGACCGGCGGACCTCGGGACTGGACGACCGGCGAGCTGGGCCGCTTCCCCGTCGCGACGTTCGCCGACCTGGCACAGGTGCGCCACCACCGCGAGGTCGTCGTCCTTGACGTCCGTCGCGCCGAGGAGCATGCCGAGTCCGCGATCCAGGGCTCCGTGAACCTCGCGATCCACGAGCTGCCACGCCGAGTCCAGGAGGTCCCGGCGGGCGAGGTGTGGGTGCACTGCGCCGGCGGCTACCGGGCGTCCGTCGCCGCCTCGTTCCTCGCCGCGGCCGGGAGAGACCTGGTCGCGATCGACGACGCGTTCGACCACGCCGAGCAGGCAGGTCTGCCGCTGGTCCGCACGGCGGACGAGACCGTCAGCACCCCGGCCTGAGATGTCGCTCGCCCTCGTCGCCGTCGCGGTCTGTGCCGGCACGGTGATCGGCCTGTCGCTCGGAGCGCTCGGTGGCGGTGGGTCGATCCTCGCCGTCCCGGTCCTCGTCTACCTGCTCGACCAGTCCACGACGCAGGCCATGACCGGAGCGCTCGTCGTCGTGACTGTCACGTCGCTGATCGCGGCGGTCGCCGCTCACCGAGCAGGCAACGTGCTCCTCGGCCGCGGCATCGTCTTCGGAGCGGTCGGCACGGGAGGCGCCGCGGCCGGGGCGACGCTGTCGTCGTCCGTGTCGCAGGACGTGCTGCTGGCCGCGTTCGCGGCGCTTCTGCTCCTGGTCGGCGGCCTCATGGCGTGGCGCCTGGTGCGCTCGTGGCGCGGCCGTACGACCTCACCCCGGCATCGTTCCGGCCTGGGTATCGACGACCCGATCATCAGCATCAGCCCCACGTTCGTCTGCCGGTGTCCGCAGGCGCTCATGGTGCTGACCACCGCCACGCTCGTCGGGTTCGTGACCGGGCTCCTGGGCGTCGGCGGCGGGTTCCTCGTCGTGCCCGCCCTGGTGCTGGCCCTGGGCCTGCCCATCGACCTCGCTGCCGGCACCTCGCTGGTCGCGATCACCGTCACCAGCGTCGCGGCGCTCATGGTCCGCACCGGCAGCGGCAGCGCACCCGACTGGGGGCCGGTGCTCCTGCTGACGGCGGTCTCCGTGATCGCCGCCGTGCTCGGCGTCCGACTGGCCGCGGGGGCCGGCACTGCGCGGTTGCAAGGAGCCTTCACCGTGCTTGTGCTCGCCGTTGCGGCCTACACCGCCGCTCGAGCACTCCCCGCGCTGGTGTGAGCCGGCACGCCAACCCTCATCCCGTTCCACCCCCTGTGCCCCGACGTTGAACCGAACAAAGGAGAACCACCATGTGTCGAAGCACCACCTGCCGCACCTGCGGAAAGACGACGTGGGCGGGCTGTGGTCAGCACGTCGCCCAGGTGAAGGCAGGCGTCCCTGCAGCCCAGTGGTGCTCGGGTCATCCCGCCGAGGACCGCTCAGGCGGCTGGCTCAGCCGTCTCCGTCGTCGCTGAGGGGAGCGGTCGCCGGGCGTCGGTCGACGCCCGGCATGATCGGAGCATGAGGTTCACCGAGCACGAGCTGTCGGCAGCGGTCACGGGCGTCGCGAAGGCCGTGATGGCGTCGCAGGACAAGGACGTGCGCAAGGGCCGGCGCGACGTCGACGAGGCGTGGGAGGGTCTTTCTCGCTACGAGCGCTATCAGCTGATGAGCGGGATCGGTGACCAGCTCCTGCCGGTCCTCGTGAGCCTGCCCGACGTCGAGGTCGAGGTCGGCACACGGCCCTCGTTCACCGAGGAGCAGATCGCGGCTGCGGTCGAGGAGAGACTCGGTGACGTGCGCGGCATCCGTCGGAAGGCCCTCCTGAAGGCCCGCGCCGCACTCGTCCAGACGGCGCTCTCCTTCATCCCTCCACGGTCGGACCCGGACGCGCTGACCGTTCCTGACCACCTGTAGGTCCGGGGTCGGCGTCGGACTCACGGCGGCGGCAGTCGGCGCAGAGCCCGGAGAGCACCAGCCGGTCCACGTGCGGGGCGAACCCGTGCTTGCGGACGAGGGTGGCGGCCAGCGGCGTGAAGTCGTCGGGGTCTGCGTCGATGACCTGACCGCAACCGGTGCAGGACAGGTGCACGTGCGACGGGACCGATGTGGAGTGGTACACCGGTGTGCGGTCGGTCAGGTAGACCTGGCGGATCAGACCGAACTCGTCCAGCAGGGCGAGCGTCCGGTAGACCGTCGAGATGTTCACCGACGCGTGCTGGCGCACGACGTCCTGATGGACCTCCTCCACGGTCGCGTGCCCCAGGCGCTCGACGGCGCGGAGGACGAGCTCGCGCTGAGGGGTCAGCCGGTAGCCCTCTGCCCGCAGCACGGCCTGCCATCCGGTGCCCGGTCCCGACGTGTCCGCCATGAGCCCACCTCCCGCGGGTCAGTATTCCCTAGCCAGTAGTCCGCCCAGACTGCCTTGAGCAGGACTCATTGCGCCGGACTCGACGAGCCGGTCTTCAGCGCACAGAGCAGGCCTTCGGTCAGGTCGTGCCAGACCAGCTCGACCTCGGCGAAGCCGCCGTCGCGCAGCGCTCGGACGTGGAGCTCGAGGCTGGGCGCGTCCCCGCGCGTCGTGCCCTCGAACGTCGCGTCGTGGTCGGCCACCTCCTCGGCGAGCTCAGGCGTGGCGCGCACGGCCGACCACCAGGTCTCCCAGTCGTCGGCGCCGGCGCTGATCGCCGCGTCCTTGCGCGACTCGCCGATCTCCCGCACGACGGTCGCGATGGCGCCCCACGGTCGACTGGCGGGCAGGTAGTCGCCGTTGAGGAACAGGCCGTCAGGGACGAGCAGCGCGTACAGCTGCCGGTAGAGGGTGGCCAGCTGCTCGTCGGTGAGCCAGTGCAGTGCGGTGGTGGAGACGATCGCGTCGTACGGCGCGACGGGCAGCAGACCGGTCCACCCGGGGTCGCGCAGGTCGGCGCGGACCCACGTCGGCTGCCGCTCGCGGTCGGCGTGGTCCAACCGTCCCAGGGTCAGCAGGAGGGGGTCGAGGTCGACAGCCACCACGTCGGCGTGAGGAAACCGGTCGAGGACGCGCGCCGACAGGGACCCCGGCCCACAGGCGAGGTCGAGGATCCGGGGTCGGTCCGGACCGGACGGCGACAGCCGCTCGACGAGGTCCAGCATCAGGTCGAAGCGGGTCTCCCGATGGGCGATGTAGGCCTCCTGCTGGCGTTCCCACGACGCCACCAGGCTCCGGGCCACCGCTCGCCGACCCTGGTCCGCTGCGGTCTCGGCACTCGTCTGTGTCCTCATCGCTGTCCTCTCATGGCGCTTTCTCGGGCGAATGTCGGTACGGCGTCCAGGAGGCGCCGGGTCTGCGGGTCACGGGGACGGGTGAGCACCTCGTGCGTCGGTCCGTCCTCGACGATCCGTCCCTCGTGCATGACGGCGATGCGGTCGGCGAGCTGTGCCAGCACCGACAGGTCGTGGGTGATGAACAGGCATGCCGTGCCGAGCGTGTCGCGAAGGTGCATGAACAGGTTGAGGATGCGGGCCTGGACCGACACGTCGAGGGCGGTGACCGGCTCGTCGCAGACCAGGAGCCGGGGCTCGACCGCCAGCGCGCGGGCGATGGCGACGCGCTGGCACTGGCCGCCGCTGAGCTCCCGCGGCCGACGGGTCGTGAGAGCGGGGTCGAGGCCGACCAGGTCGAGCAGGTCGGCGACGCGCGCTCGACGGGCCGCTCTCGGAACGGTGCCGCCGACGGCGAGGGCCTCGGTGATCGCTGCCCCGATCGTCCGATGGGGGTCGAGCGAGGTGAACGGGTTCTGGAACACCATCTGCGCCCGACGACGGTGCGAGCGCCGACGACACCGGCTCAGCGCGCGCGCGTCGACGCCGTCGAGCAGGACCGATCCGCGGTCGACCGGCTGGAGACCGACGACCGCGCGGGCGAGCGTCGACTTGCCGCACCCCGACTCACCGACCAGTCCGAGGATCTCCCCGGCCCCCACGCTCAGGCTCACGTCGTCGACCGCGACGAGCCGGCCACCGGGGCGGTCGCGGTCGGCATGGCTGACGGTGAGGCCCGTGACCTCCAGCATCGGCGTGCTCACCGCGCTGCCTCGGGCTCGTGCTGCCGATGGTGCGCACGGACGAGTGCGGGCGGGCAGGCCACCTGGTGCGCGCCAGTGAGGCCCCCGACCCCGTCCGGGTGTGCGGCGGCGGCAGGGGACAGGGGGATCGCCCCGGTGAGGCAGGTCTCCTCGCGGAGGACGCAGCGCCCTGCGAACGAACACCCCCCGTCGACCGGCTCTCGACCGGCGGAGACATGGTCGGACTCGGGCAGCGTGGCGAAGCGCGTCCCGGTGGGACGGCCGACGACGGGGACGGCATCGATCAGGGCGCGGGTGTAGGGGTGCAGCGGGGAGGAGATCAGCGCGCCGGTCGGCGCCTCCTCCACCGCCCGGCCGGCGTACATCACGAGGACGCGGTCGGCGACGTCGGCGACGACCGCGAGGTCGTGGCTGATGAGGACCACGGCCATGTCCCGCCGTCGGCCGAGGTCGCGCAGGAGGTCGAGGATCTCGGACTGCACGGTGACGTCGAGGGAGGACGTGGGTTCGTCGGCGATCAGCACCGTCGGCTCACCGGCCAGCGCCGCAGCGATCAGAACCCGCTGCCGCATCCCCCCTGAGAGCTCGTGCGGGTACTGGTCGATCGTCACGTCCGGGCGCGGCAGGCCCACTGCCTCGAGGAGCTCCTTCACGCGTTCGCGCGCCGCGTCACCCCGAGCGGGCGGTCGGAGCGCCTCGGCGACGACCGAGCCGACCGTACGGAGCGGGTTGAGGGCGGCGTACGGATCCTGGAAGACGACGGCCACGCCCGCTCCCCGTACCTGGCGCAACGTCTCCTCGGGGGCGCCGATCAGCTCCGTCCCCTGGTAGCTCGCGCGACCGGTGACGCGGGCGCTCGCGTCCAGCAGTCCGAGCGGACCCATGACCGAGACGGTCTTGCCTGAGCCGCTCTCTCCGACCAGGGCGAGCACCTCACCAGGCCGTACGGCGTAGTCCACCCCGTGAAGCGCGGTGACCCGACCGGCAGGGGTGTCGAGGTCGACCCGCAACCCGCTCACCCGCAGCAAGGGCTCGGGGCCGGCGGAGGGCCCCGGCTGCTCGGCGTCCCGACCCACGCCGCGGGCGACGGTACGGCGGGACGCGTCCGGCATCCGGCGAAGCCGCCAGCGGCGAAGCTCCGGGGCGATACCGAGGTGCTCGCCGATCAGGTTGCTGGACAGGGCGACGGCGGTGACGGCGAGTCCGGGAGGGAGCCAGAGCCACCAGGCGGAGTCGAGGTACGGCCGCGACTCGACCAGCATCTGCCCCCACTCGGGCGTGGGTGGAGAGATGCCGAGTCCGAGGAAGCTCAGTCCCGCGACGGTCAGCACGACGACGCCGACGTCGGTGCTGGCGAACACGGCCGCGGGGCGGGCTGCGGTCGGCACGACGTGGACGGCGACGATGCGGATCGGGTGGGCGCCCAGACCGACGAGGGCGTCGGCGGCCGGGGAGCCGCGGTAGCCGAGCACGGCTCCGCGGGCGATGCGGGCGTAGGCGGCCCACCCGACCACCGAGAGCGCCAGGATCAGGTTCGGGGCGCTGTTGCCACGGATCCCCAGGACTGCCAGGGCGAGCAGCATCGAGGGAACGCTCAGGGCCAGCTCGACCACCCACGTCACGACGCGGTCCACGACGCCACCCAGGTAGGCGCCGAGGGCGCCGACGGTCACCCCCACGACGAACGAGACGACCATCACCGCAGCGGTCACGGTCATGGAGGTGCGCGCTGCCCAGATGATGCGGCTGAGCTGGTCGCGTCCCAGCTGGTCGGTGCCCAGCCAGTGGCCGCCGCTCGGTGGCAGCAGGCTCGCCGAGAGGTCGGTGCTGGTCGGTGACTGCGGGGCGACCCAGGGAGCGAGCAGCCCCGCCAGCGAGATGGTGACCAGGGGGAGGGCCAGGACCACGAGCCGTACGTTGCCTCTCATCTCCGGGTCACCGGACTTCCGTGCGGCGCAGCCGCGGATCGGCGGCGGTCTGGACCACGTCGATGGTGCGGGTGAGGAGGATGAAGGCGACCGCGAACACCAGGACCCCGGCGAGGATGGCGCCGCTGTCGCGGAACGTCACGGAGTCCACGAACCAGGCGCCGACCCCGGGCCACCCGAACACCGTCTCGACGACCACGCTCCCGGTGAGCAGCGTCCCCAGCTGGAGGGCGGTGACGTTGAGCGTCGCGCCCACCGCGTTCGGCAGGGCGTCCCGCACGGTGGGCGACCAGGCGGCGACGCCGCGGGCGCGGGCGGCTGTGACGTACTGCTGTCGGAGCGCCTCGCTCAGCGAGACCGCGACCACCCGGCTGATCGTCCCGGCAGCGGGGATCGCGAGCACCAGCCACGGCATGATCCAGGACACCGGACCAGACTGGCCCGAGGTGGGCAGCAGGCTGAGGCGCTCGGAGAAGACCGCGATGACCACGAAGCTCATCCAGAACGTCGGCACCGACACCCCCACGAGTGCCACCGCGCGCAGGACACCCGGCAGCGGCCCGCGTCGGACGACCGCAGCGACGATGCCGGCGCCGAAGCCCATGACCAGGGCGAGGAGGGCACTGCCAAGGCCGAGGAACACCGTACGGGGCAGCTTCTCGCCGATCTCGGCAGCGATCGGACGCCCCGACCGCTCGGAGCGGCCGAGGTCGCCGCGCAGGGCACGGGTGAGCCAGACGCCGTACTGCGTGACCACCGACTCGTCCAGCTTGAGCTCGTGACGGATCCGCTCGATCTGCTCTTGGCTCGCTCCGGGCCCCGCCTGCCGGACGGCGATCGACGCGGCCGTGCTGCCCGGCGTCACCCGGATCAGCGAGAACGTCCCGAACGTGAGCACCAGCAGTACGACGACAGCCGAGAGCACGTGACCCGTCAGTGCCCGCTGGCGTCGTCCGTCCACCACCTCGGTCCCCTCCCAACCCGTCCGTCGGCTGCCGGTCAGCCGAGGGTCACGTGGGTGAGGTCGAGGCGGTACTCGTGCGGCGGGACGCGGAACCCGTCGACCTCCGAACGCACGGCGTAGTAGCGAGGGGGATGGGTGATCGGGACGAACGCCACGTCCCGCTCCAGGAGGTCGTAGACGGCCTGGTAGGAGGAGTCGCGCGTGGCCGGGTCACCCGCCGAGACCGACCGGTCGACCAGGGCGTCGAGCGCGGGGGAGCTCCAGGTAGGGGTGTCGGCCGTGCTGGACAGGAACGACAGCGCGCTGTTCGCCGGGTCGTACGGCGCGCCGTAGGTGGTGGAGAAGACCAGGTCGAACCGACCCGCAGCCTGCTGGTCGAAGTACGTGGCGCCGTCGACCACGGTCAGCTCGACCTCGATGCCGATCGTGGACAGTGCATCCTGAAGGGCCTGCCCGGTCGTCCGCGAGTCGGTCATCCCGTGGACGGGGTCGGACACCAGCAGCAGCTCGAGCCGGAGCGGTCGGCCGTCCTTGGCCCTGGTCGAGCCCTTCATCGTCCATCCCGCCCTGTCGAGCACCCGCTCCGCCTCGTGGGGGTCGTACCGTCGCGTCGTCGGGGTGCCACTGTGGGGCACGGAGGGCGGGAAGTAGCTGCGAGCGACGTACTCCTTCCCTCCGTAGAGCACGTCGTTGATCGCCTCCACGTCGGTGGCGAGGGACACCGCCTCACGGACCGCTCGCTCGCCGAGCGGGCCGCGACGGTTGAAGGTGAGCGACATCGTCGTGTCCGGGTCGCCGGTCACCAGATCGAGCGACGGGTCGTCGGCGATGCTGGCGGCCTCCACGGCGTTGATCGGGGACAGGTAGCCGCCGCCGATGAGGTCGACCTCGCCCGCACGCAGCGCCGAGAGCCGGGTCTGCGAGTCCGGGATGACCCTCATCTCGACCCGCTCGATCTCCGGCTCGGGTCCCCAGTAGTCGTCGTTGCGCACGAACGAGCCCGAGGTGTCGGTCGAGGAGACGACCTTCCACGGACCTGTCCCGACCGGCTCGCGGTACGAGCCGCCGGGAGCCGCGGCCGGACTCAGGAACCGCACCGGGCGGACGATCGTCAGCTCCTGGAGCAACGGGGGGTACGGCGCCGACAGCCGAAGGACCAGCGTGTGGGAGGCCGGTGTCTCGATCGAGGAGATCGCCCGGGAGCCGCCGAGGAAGGCGAACTTCTCCTTGCCGACCCACTGCTCGAGGTTGAACTTCGCCGCCGCGGCGTCGAAGTCGGTGCCGTCGTGGAACCGCACGCCCTCACGGAGCGCGAAGGTGACCGTCAACCCGTCGCCGGACACGTCCCAGGACTCCGCCAGCGCCGGCTCCAGCGCACCACCCTCGCCGTAGGCGATCAGCGGCTCGTACACCAGGTCCATCGCATGGAACTGGCCCACGAAGTCCCACGGGTCCAGGATCCCCACCGGCTCCATGGTCGCCACCCGGATCGTCGTCCTCGCGCCCGGCTCGGAGGATCCACCTCCGACTCCGCACCCGGCCAGCGCGAGGGCCGCGGCCACGATCGCGACGAGGCCGCGGACCCCTCCCCGACGGAGTCGTCGGTCGCTCTGGAGCGCTCCGCGCATCGCGTTGCCACCGCCCTTTCAGGCCGCCACGGATCGCACAGTTGCGAGGCCGACGTTGTTGCGAATGACTTGCAGCAACCCTAGGTCACGCCGGTGCCTCCTGCCCGCGGTTTCGGGAAGGAGAGCTTCTCCTCGGCATCCACCACGCACGGGTACCCAGGAGACGCATCACCGCAGGGACGGCGAGGCACCTGATCACCAGGGCGTCCAAGAGCACGGCGACCGCCATGGCGAAGCCCATCTGCTGCAGCATCCGGTCGGGTGACAGGACGAACGACCCGAACACGACGACCATGATCGCGGCCGCCGCCGTGATGACGCCGCCGGTGTGGGCCAGCCCTTCGCGAACCGCCAGGCTCGCGTCCCCGGTCCGCAGCCATTCCTCCCGCATCCGGGAGAGCAGGAAGACCTCGTAGTCCATGGAGAGCCCGAACAAGATCGCGAAGACGAAGACGGGCAGGAACGCCTCGATCGGACCGGCCTGCGCTCCGAGGTATCCCTCCTGGAAGACGAGCGTCATCGCGCCGAGCGCCGCGCCGATGGAGAGGACGTTGAGCAGCGCCGCCTTGACGGCGACGGCGACCGATCGGAAGACCCACATCAGGAGGAGGCTGGACAGCCCCACGACGCAGAGGACGAACACAGGGAACCGGTCGGCCATCGTGTCGGAGAAGTCGACGTACGCCGCGGTGGCGCCACCCACGAGATGCGGTTCGCCGAGATCGTCTCGGAGGGCGGTCACCAGGTCTGCGGTCGCCTCGTCCTGCGGGCCGGTCGTCGGCTCGGCCCGGATGAGGAACAGACCGTCGGCGACGGCGACCGGCGGTGACACCCGGTCTCCGACGATGCCGGGGTGCGAAGCCAGCTCGGCGTACGCCGACCGCGCCTGGTCCTCCGTGCCCTCGGTGACGACGACCAGCGGACCGTTGGCGCCAGGCCCGAACTTCTCGCTGACCAGGTCGTACGCCGCCCGCGCGGTCGTGTTCTCGTCGTCGGTGCCGGCGTCGCTGAAGCCGAGGTTCATGCTCCCCGCGGGGATCGCGAGCGCTCCGAGTGCGACGACCGAGACGACCAGGGCCGGCCAGGGCGCGCGTTGCACCCACCATGCCCAGCGGCGCCAGACCTGACCGGTGCCGCGGCCCCGCTTCGCGGCATGCCGGTGGACCCGCTTCTCGATCCGTCTGCCGAAGAGGCTCAGCAGCGCGGGGAGGAGGGTGACGGAGGCGAGCATCGTCACGAGGACGGTGAGGGCGACCGCCGTGACGGCACCTTCGTACGCGTCGACGCCGAGGGTGAACAGGCCCCCAAGGGCGAGGATCACGCTGGCGCCGGCGAACAGCACCGATCGTCCGGCCGTGTCGAGCGCGACGCGGCTTGCCCGGTCCCTGCCGGCCCCGGCGAGCAGCTCGCTGCGGTACCGGCTGAAGATCAGCAGGGAGTAGTCGATGCCCACGCCCAGACCGACCAGCGCCAGCATGGCGGGGGTGTAGCTGGGGATGGTGAGCACGTGCGACAGCAGGACCGTCAACCCGAAGGTGGACCCCACCGCGAGCACGGCGGTGATGAGCGGCAGACTCGCCGCCAGGAACGACCCGAACATCAGCACCAGGATCACCACCGCCGCGAGCAGCCCGACCGCCTCGGCGGTCGACCCCCCACCGCCCTCGACCTGCCGTACGCCGGCACCGGAGAGCTCGACCTGCAGCGGGCCCGAGTCGTACGACCCGGCGACCTCGATGAGCTCCTCGTAGGTCGCGGACGGCGCGTCGCCCGTCCTGCCCTCGAGCGTGACCTCGACAAGACCCACCGTCCCGTCGCTCGAGACGGTGCCTCGCTGCGCGTCCGGCGGCGTGACGGACTCGACCTGGTCCACGGCGGCGAGGTCACGGGTCAGGGCATCGAGGTCGACGTCGCTGGCCCAGCCGTCGTCGTCGTGCAGTACGACGACGACGGTGTCGCCCGAGCGGGTCGGGGCATGCGTCTCGAGCAGGTCGGCGACCTCTTGCGACTGCGTGTCGGGGAGGGAGAAGTCGTCGTCGTACGCATCGCCGACCGCCTGGCCGGCGAACGTCGCTGCGACGAGCAGGACCAGCCAGCAGGCGAGAGCGGTCCAGCGGTGGCGGCCGGCGAAGCCGGCCAACCGTTCCATGCGGGTACGGCGGTCTGGCACAGCCTCGGTCATGGGCTCGGTGTGAGTCGGAGGTGGCGTCATGACACCGATGGTCGCGAGCATCCACGCGGTCCCGCGTCCTCCGTCGGACGTCTCTCCCTCGTGCGTGGGACGTGCGCTCCGGGCTCGCACGTACGCCCGTCGACGTACGTGGTCGCGCTTCTCGACGGAGCCGCGACCCGGTCGCCGGACCGTAGGATCGGTTCATGCTCACGATCGAGCGTCTCGACCGCTACCGCCTGCCCGCACGGGCGCAGGACGCGGTGCTCGCGCTCGTGGTGGTGGTCCTCCAGGTCCAGGGCACGGTGAGCAAGGTCGAGGCCGAGCCGGCGACGGTCATCCGCCCGCTCGCGGACTTCGGAGGGCTCGGCCTCGTGCTGCTCGCGGCGAGCGCGGCCGCCCTGGTCGTACGCCGCCGGTGGCCGGTGGCGGTGTTCCTCGCGACCGCGCTCGCCAGCGTCACGTACTACTCCCTCGACTACCCCGACGGTCCGGGGTGGATCGCGCTCTTCGTGGCGACCTACACGCTCACCGCGCTCGGGGACGGCCACCGGTCCCTCGCTCTGGCGGCGTCCGCGATCATCGTGATGAGCGTCGTGTGGCTGGTGGCGGGTGCCGACGTCGAGCCGAGGGCCGCGGTCGGCTGGATCTTCTTCCGGATCGGCGCGATGGTGATGAGCGCGGCGCTCGGCGAGAGCGTCCGGTCGCGGCGGGTGATCGCGGCCGAGGCCCTCGAGCGGGCCGAGCTGGCCGAGCGGACGCGTGAGGAGGAGGCACGCAGGAGGGTCGACGAGGAGCGGCTGCGGATCGCCCGGGAGGTCCACGACACCGTGGCCCATGCCATCGCCGTGATCAACGTCCAGGCGGGCGTCACCGCGCACGTGCTCGATCGGCGACCCGATGAGGCGCGGGCGACCCTCGAGGCCATCGAGCGCACCAGCTCGCGGGCTCTCGACGAGATGCGCGCGATCCTCGGGGTCCTGCGCGACGACCGGGACGACCGCGCGCCACAGCCGGGCATGGCCGATCTCGACGAGCTCACCCACACCGCGCGCGAAGCCGGCCTCGACCTGACGTTCGAGCGCACCGGCGCCGACGTACCCGTGTCGAGCGCGGTCGGAGGGGCGGTCTACCGGATCTTGCAGGAGTCGGTCACGAACGTGATCCGGCACGCGGGGCCCACGAAGGTCACCGTCGCGCTGAGCTGCGACCACCGCACGGTCGAGCTCCGGGTCGCCGACGACGGCCGGAATGGCGGCATCAGGCCCGGGGCGTCGCCGGGAGAGCCGGGGAGGGGCCTCCGCGGGATGCGCGAGAGGTGTCAGCTCCTCGGCGGTGACCTCGACGCTCGCCCGACGCCCGCCGGCGGCTTCCAGGTGGTCGCGAGGCTGCCGCTGACGCCCGGGACGGTCGTCCCGTGAGCGGCGGTGACGGCGCGACCGACGGTCGACCGATCCGTGTGCTCCTGGTCGACGACGAGGGCCTCGTCCGCTCTGGGCTTCGGCTGCTTTTGGAGGTCGAGGACGATATCGCGGTGGTCGGTGAGGCGAGCGACGGAGCCGAGGCCGTACGCCTCGCGCTCGCCCACCGCCCGGACGTCGTCCTCATGGACATCCGGATGCCCCGGGTCGACGGGATCGAGGCCACGCGGGGGATCGCCGCGATCGAGGGTCTCCGCGACGTCCGCGTGCTCATCCTCACCACCTACGACACCGACGCATACGTCTTCGAGGGCCTGCAGGCCGGTGCCAGCGGGTTCCTTCTCAAGGACGCCGGTCCGGCCGAGCTGCTGCACGGCATCCGCGTCGTCGCCGCCGGTGAGGCGCTGCTCGCCCCGCGGATCACGCGACGGCTCATCGCCGAGCTCGCCGTACGCCGCCAGGCCGCCCAGGCCTCCGACGAGCGGCTCGCCGTCCTCACCGACCGTGAGCGCGAGGTCCTCGCGCTGGTCGGCAAGGGGATGAGCAACGGCGAGATCGGTGGCGAGCTCTTCCTCAGCCCTGCCACCGCTCGCACCCACGTCAGCCGTGCGATGACCAAGCTCGGAGCGCGGGACCGCGCGCAGCTGGTCGTCGTCGCCTACCAGACAGGGCTCGTCGGCACCGACTGACCGGGAGTCACCCCTCGCCGTCGGAGTCACCCGCCGAGGACGGGCCGTCGGACATCTTGGCGAGCCGCGCGCGCAGGAGCGGCACGCGGTGCGCGTTCCCGTGCAGCGCGATGTACTGCTCGCCGTACTCCTGCAGGAGGGCGTCGTCGAGCCTGCGCACGGCGCCCGGTGGGTAGCGGTAGGCCATCCGCTCGGTGACGGCGGCGACGTCGACCGAGCGCAGGATCTCGCCCAGCTCGGTGAGCGAGGTGATCCCCAGCTCCAGCACCAGCCCGGCGATCCAGTCGTAGTGGTCGGGCCGTGACCAGCCCGCGTCGGGATAGCGGTCGGCCAGGAACGCGGCGAGGTCGCGAGGCGTGATGCGGGGGTCCTCCCCGCCCTCGTCGAGCCCGGGATCGGTCAGCGAGCCGCGGAGGCGCTCCCGGATCGTGGAGAACTCGCGGTCGGCCAGCTCCAGCAGCCCGGCCGCCAGGGTGAATCGGCGGTCGAGGTCGGGGACGTGCTCGTCGGGGACGGTGCCCTTGTAGCGGATGTCGTGCTCGAACTCCGCCCACGCGTGCTGCAGCACCGTCCTGACCTGCACCTGGGCACGGAGCCCGGCGAGGTCCGGGTGCTGGGCGTCACCGTCCGCCCCGAGGCTGATCAGCAGGTGTCGGCTCGCGTACCCGAACCGGCCCTCGCTCGCCGTCTCCCGCCCCATGTCGCGGTCGTCGTGGACGACGACCTGGTCGTCCAACAGGTCGACGACGGCCTGGACGTCGCTCTGCACGTAGGTGATGACCCGGATCCCGATCTGGTCGGTGATCTCGCGGAGCGGGTCGGTGAAGACGGGCTCCCCGTCGGCCGTACGCGTCGCCTTGTCGGCGAAGGACGCGACTGACTTCGCACGCCCGGTCACCGTCAGGTAGTTGATGCCGGCGTCGTCGAGGATCGAGGTCACCAGCCGCACGAACTCGGCAGCGGATGCCCGCAGCCGCGGTTGCCGCTCGGCGTACTCGCGCACGGCTGACCGGGGATCGCGGGTGGTGGGCGCGACGATCCGCTTCGCCCGTGGCGCGGGGCTCAACCCCTCGGGGAGGCTCGGGGTGACGATGTAGCCCGTCTCGAAGTCCCCGTACGTGGTGGTCTCGTCCGGGCGCCGGGTCGCGAAGAGACCGACGTACGCGCACAGCACCGCGTCGACCTGGTCCTCCACCACGCGGAGCGTGCTCTTGCGCTCGGCTGCCTCGGCGGCCTCGCGCAGGGCGCGCCACGTGTCCCCGGCCTCGGCCGTGTCCACGACCAGACGCGGTTCGGCGGCGCTGAGCCCTTCGATGAGGCCGAGCAGCACGATCAGCTCGGTACGGAGCTGCTCGAGGTCGCGGCCGGGCTTGTTCTTGTACTTCAGCGTCCGACCCAGTCGGAAGAGGGCGACCGTCGCCGGGTGCGGATAGACCTCGATGGCCCGGCGAGCACGCCCCGAGCGCGGGTTCATGTCCACCCCGAGTCGCGCCGCGAGTCGTGCACCGCGGGGCTTCTCGGAGAACTCGGGCTTGGCGGTGTTGGACGGGTGAGCGCCGGCGTCGAAGCGCGCGAAGTCCCGGTTGAGCGCGGCCTCGGCGGGCCGGTTGCCGGAGGCGTTGGTGACGATGAGAGGTGCGTCGATCGCCACGAGGCAGTCACCCGCGGTGTACGGCTCCAACGCCTCGGTGATCTCATCGTCCGTCCGTGCCGCGGACACGTGCACCAGGTGCCCCGTCGCGTCGATGACCGCGAGGCCCGTCGGCTTGCGCTCACCCCACGCGAGGTCGACTCCGACGAAGTACATGAGGCACAGCCTGCCCCATCGAGCGCGTCGTGCCTCGGCCGGTCGCTCTCACGTCGGTGTGCCGAGCTCCGCGGTCCTTCGGGCGAGGTGGTCGCGTTCGGGCTGGTTGCGGGCGAGCGCGTGTGCCTCCTCGTACGACGTGCGAGCCTCGTCGGCGTGTCCGAGCCGGCGCAGCAGGTCGGCCTTGACGGCCGGCAGGAGGTGGTTGCCCTGCAGCGCGCCGCTCCCCTCCAGCTCAGCGACCAGCGTCAGTCCGGCCTCCGGCCCCTCGGCCATGCCGACCGCGACGGCGCGGTTGAGCGCGACGACGGGCGACCGCGCGAGCTCGGCAAGCTGCCCGTAGAGGCCGGCGATCCGTCTCCAGTCGGTGCTCGCGGCTGTCGGCGCGGCAGCGTGGCACGTCGCGATGCGGGCCTGGAGGACGTACGGGCCAGCGGCGCGCGTGCGCGCCAGGAGAGCACGGCCTTCCCCGATCGCTCGGGCGTCCCACCGGGACCGGTCCTGCTCCTCGAGGGTGACGATCCGCCCGTCGGCGTCGACCCGCGCGTCGCGACGGGAGTCCTGGAGCAGGAGGAGCGCCGCCAGTCCGAGCACCTCCGACTCGTCCGGCATGAGGGTGGCGAGCACTCGGCTGAGCCGGATCGCCTCCTCGCACAGACCTCGCCGTAGGAGGTCGTCACCCCGAGTCGCGGCGTAGCCCTCGGTGAAGAGGAGGTAGACCACGGCGAGAACACCGCTGAGTCGTTCGGCCCGGAGGTGAGGGGGTGGGACCCGGAAGGGGATGCCGGCCGCGCGGATCTTGTGCTTGGCGCGGACGAGCCGCTTGGCCATCGTCGGCTCCGGGACGAGGAACATCCGCGCGATCTCGGCCGTGGTGAGGCCGGCGACGGTGCGCAGGGTGAGTGCGACGCGGCCCTCCAGCGGCAGCGCCGGATGGCAGCAGGTGAACATCAGCCGCAACCGGTCGTCCGGCAGGTCGTCGTCGACGGCGACCTCCTCCACTGCCGGCGCGGCCGCGACCTCCTTCAGCTTCGACGCCTCGGTCGTCGCCCGGCGCAGGCGGTCGAACGCGCGGTTCCGGGCGACCGTGGTGAGCCAGGCGACGGGCGCGTCGGGGACCCCGTCGCGTGGCCACACCTCCGTCGCCCGCGCGAACGCGTCCTGCGTGCACTCCTCGGCCAGGTCCCAGTCGCCGGTGGTCCGGATGAGCGTCGCGACGATCCGCGCCCACCCCGAGCGGAACGCCTGCGTGAGGGCTGCGTCGACGGTCACGGGCCCCAGAACGGCCGAAGCTCGATCGTGCCGATCGTCGCGACCGGGTGCGAGGCGGCGACCTCGAGCGCCTCGTCGAGATCGGCGCACTCCAGCACGTCGTACCCGCCGACCTGCTCCCTCGTCTCGGCGAAGGGTCCGTCCGTCACGAGCAGCTCACCGTCACGGGAACGGACGCTGGTGGCCGTCTCCGTACGGGCCAGACGGTTGCCCTCGAGGCGTACGCCGCGCTCGGTCGCTTCTCGGACCCAGGCTTCGGTCGCGGTGTTGATCGCTGCGGTCTCCTCCGGCGAGAGGTCGAGGTTCTCGTCACCACAGATGAACATGAGGTACTTCATCGGTCCTCCTGCGGCGGAGCGTAGTCCGCGCGCCGCCAGCTCCGCAACGACTTGAGTCGGCGCCGGCGGCGGGCGCGCCGCTCGGCACGCCGCGCCCGCTCACGCTCGAGGCGGGCGACACGGCGGTGTGCCTCGTCGAGAACCATCTCCGGGTAGGTCTCCGGCGTCGTCGGGATGTAGATGTACATGGTGGTCTCCTTGCTCGTCTTTGCCTCTTGACGAACAGGAGGTGCCGCCATGGACACCGCGGTGAGAATGGTCTGGTGAGCGACCTTCAGGTTTCTGCCGTCGATCGGCTGCTGACAGACTGCCGCCGACACATCGACCGGGTGCAGCCCGCGGATCTCGAGCGAGAGGCGGCCGCTGGCGCACTCGTCGTCGACATCCGGCCGAGCGAGCAGCGAAGCACCGACGGCCCGCTGCCGGGCGCTGTGGTGATCGACCGCAACGTCCTCGAGTGGCGGCTCGACCCGACCAGTCCGCACCGGCTGGTCGGCCACGACGATCCGGGTCGTCGCATCGTGCTGGTGTGCAACGAGGGGTATGGGTCGAGCCTGGCGGCGTACACGCTCACCCGGCTCGGGCTCCGCGACGTCGCCGACCTCGTCGGTGGCTTCGAGGCCTGGTCGGAGTCTCGCGACATCGTCACCCCATGACCGGTCGCTGCAGGATCCGTCGCGTGGCGGCACGCATCGAGCCCGTCGCGATGAGCGCCACGACGATGCTGACCGCCGGGATCAGCCACAGTGGGCCCTGCGGCCAGGGTCGGCCCACCACTCCCAGGGCGAGCACGGACATCGGGAGCACCGACAAGATCAGGCCCGCGGTGATCGCCAACGCCGAGATCAGCGCTGCCTCGCGGGTCACCATCGCCCTGATCTGCCGTGGTGTGGCGCCGACCATCCGGAGCAGGGCGAGCTCCTCACGTCGTCGTCCCGTGGCGGTGCGCAGGCTGTTGCCGACCGCGACCAGCACGTAGCCGAGCATCGGCACCAGGACGATCAGGCTGATCCAGCGGTCCACGTCCGACACCCCGTTCAGGGACGACCCGGAGGCCACCGCGTGGGCGGGGTGGTCCTCGGCCCACGCGGTGACGGCAGCGCTGTCGCCGTCGACGAGCACGGTGTCGAGCGACCGTGCCAGGCCGTGGGACGTCAGCAGGTCGGTCGAGGCGATCACGCCGCCGAACCCGAAGCCTCGGCGATACGTGGCCACGACGAGGGGATTCACGGCCACGCCGTTGCCGAGGCGCAGCTCTGTCCGGTCGCCCACACCGACGCCCCATCGTCGTGCGGCGTTGACGTCCAGGGCGATGCTGTCGCCGCGCAGATCAGCCAGGTCACCGGCAGCGACGTCGAGGTCCAGCACGTGTGGTGCCTCGGGTCCGACGCCCAGCGCGGGGTATCGCTCTGCCGTCGCATCACCGAGCGTCCTGCTCGTACGCAGCACGGTGGTCGAGACGAGAGGCACCGCGGCGTCGACCCCGGGGGTCGCGGCGAGAGTGGTGACGTCGCCCGCCGTGAGCGGACCGCTGATCCGCATATCGGCGATCATGCCCGCCGACTGCTCGGCGCGGGTCACGTCCTCCAGGGTCGACTGGGCGTACACCTGCGTGAGCGTGAGGCCGATCGCGAGGGCCAGCACGCTCACCGACCCGGCGGTCCGCAGTGCGTAGGCGTGGGTGTTGTTGAGCGCCAGCCAGCCGGTGGCGCTGGTTCGGCCGTCGCTGCGCCGCGCCAGCCGGCCGGTGATCGTGCGCGCGAGTGCCGGCCCGGCGACGGCGAGCCCCACGATGCCGAGCAGGGTCCCGCTGACCGCGGACAAGAAGGCCTCCTCCCCGGGTATCACCAGGGCGAGGAACGCCGGGGCAAGGGACGCGGCGATGAGCGTCAGTCCGGTCGCGGTCCGGATCCGCGACGGGCGGCGAGGCTCGACCTGGGCGTCTCCCATCGCCTCCGTGGCCGGGCGTCGCGACGCCCGCCAGACAGCGAGGCGGGCGGCGCACTGGACGACCAGCAGGGTCAGCGCGGCCACGGTGAGGCCGGCGATCGGCGTGTACGCGACCGGCAGCGCCGTGGAGACGACGCCGGCCCGGGCCAGCTCGTCGCAGAACCACCCGGCGAGGACGTAGCCGAGTGCCACACCGGGCGCCAGCCCGACCAGCGCTGCCAGGCTCGCCTGCCTGGCGACCAGACTCCTGATCTGGCGCGGGGTCGCTCCCACCGCACGCAGCAACGCGAGCTCGCGGCGTTGGTTGGCCACCGAGATCGCCAGGGCGCCCGCGGTGATGAAGCCGACCAGCAGCAGAAGGATCCCGGCCAGCGAGGCGGCCAGCTCCAGCAGCTCGCCCCGGGCGTTGCCGATCGCGAGCGACTCCACCGCGCCTCGGGCGTCGCCTGTCGTCACGGTGTAGTCACCGCCGACGGCGTCCTCGATGTCGGCGGTGACCTCGGCGGTGTCCGCGTCCTCGCTCAACCCGACCGCGATGAGGTCGCTGACACCGTCGGGCAGAGGAGCCAACGCCGCCGCGTCCACCGGCGCCAGGTGGACGGCTCCGGGGGAGTCGACGATGCCGGTGATTCGTACGCTCCGGTGCGCGTCGCCGACGGTCAGGTCGAGACGGTCACCGACGGCGAGCCCGGCCGACTCGGCGGCCTCTTCGTTGACCACGACGTCGCCGGTCGTGCGCGGAGCGGTCCCACGGAGTGCCGGATCGCCCAGGGCGGCAACCGCCCAGCTGTGGGCGTCGTCGGTCACGGTGCGGTTGCTGCCGGGAGCGGTGAGCGAGACCGGGAACGTCACGTCGGCGGCCGCGGCTGCTACCCCCGGGACGTCGGCGATCCGGCCGGCGAGGGCGGTGGGAACGGGGGCGCGTTCGGTCAGCCGTACGTCGAAGTCCTCGACGACCTCGACCTGCTGGGGGGCCGAGACCAGCACCGCGGCGCCGGCGAGGCGCTCAGGCGGTGCCTGCGCACTGAGGCTCGTCTCGGTGAGCACGGCGCCGGCCGAGATGAGCGCGGTTCCGCCGAAGATGGCGAACGCGACGGCGAGCAGGGCGCCGAGGTGCCCCCGTGCGAGCGCGCGGGCCGGGAGTCGGGTGGAGGCGGGCATCATCGGGCTCCGACCAGGGTTCCGGCGAGCATCTCCGGCGTGGGGTCCACCAGGTAGTCCTGGATGCGACCCTCGTCCATCACCACCGTGGCGTGGGCGCGGTGCGCGGCAAGGGGATCGTGGGTCACCATCACCACCGTCTGACCGACGTCGTCGACGAGGTCACGCAGCAGGCCGAGCACCTCGCTCGCCGTACGAGCGTCCAGGGCGCCGGTCGGCTCGTCGGCGAAGACCACCTCGGGGCGAGCCGCCAAGGAGCGCGCGATCGCGACGCGCTGCTGCTGCCCACCCGACAGCTCGGCGGGACGGCGTCGCAGGAACGGTCGCAGGCCGATGCGATCGATCACCTCGGCCAGCCATGCGTCGTCGCCGTCGGTTCCGGCGACTCGCAGCGGGAGGCGGATGTTCTCCTCCACGCTCAAGGAGGGCAGCAGGTTGTACGACTGGAAGACGAACCCGACCGCCCCGCGGCGGAGGAGCGTGCGCTCGGTCTCGTTCAGCCCGGAGATCTCGCGACCGCCGATGACGACCTGGCCCGAGGTCGGCGTGTCCAGACCGGCTGCGCACTGCAGCAACGTCGACTTGCCGGAGCCGGACGGGCCCATCACGGCGAAGAAGCTGCCTCGCGGGACCTGCAGGCTGACCCGGTCGAGGGCGTGCACGGGGCCGTACGTCTTGGTGACGTCGCGCAGCTCCAGCGCGTGGATCGAGGGAGTGTGAAAGCTCATGTCTCGACGGTAGGAACGGCGGGCCGCCAGGCCCATCCAGCCACCTGGTCAACCGACGGTACAGCCCGCTGTACCGACCTCTGGTGCGCCGGAGGGTAGCGTGACGGCCGATGGACAGCGAACAGGCGACGGGCCCCGGGCGGAGCCTCCGCGGCCGACTGCGCGATGCGGTGCACAGCACCGGCTATACCGCCTACGGCGCGGGCATCGGGCTCCTCGCTGCGGCCAGCCTGCCGTTCGGGATCGTGGTCGCCGTCCTGTGGTTCCTGCGCGTGGGTCGGCGCCTGGTCCTGCCCTCCCTCGCGTGGCTGCGCTGGTTGAGCGATCTCGAACGTGAGCGTCTGCGACGGCTGGGCTACGTCGTCGCCGAGCCGCTCAGCCCGAGCGGGTCCCCCGAGGAGCAGGCCGCTGACCCGGCCACGAGACGGGAGCTCGGCTGGCTGGTGATCCACGGGACGTTCGGGGTCTTCCTTGGCGCGGTGGTCGTGCAGCTCTTGCTGATCACCGTGCACGACCTCGCGTACCCGCTGTGGTGGCAGTACGTGGGCGTGGGGGAGCAGGAGCTGCTGAACGGGCTGCTGCCGGCGAGCAGCGACAGCCGCGCGCTCCTCGGGCCCGTGATCGCGGTGATCGCCTTCGCGCTCTGGTTCCTCGGCGCGCCTCGTCTGCTCCGGTGGCAGGCGGAGCCCGGCCTGCGCCTGCTCGGTCCGCCGCCGGGCACCGATCTCTCGGCGCGGGTGGCCCAGCTGACCGCGACGCGGGCCGCGGCCCTCGACGCTCACACGGTTGAGCTGCGCCGCATCGAGCGCGCTCTGCACGACGGGGCGCAGAACCGCGTGGTCGGAGTGGCCGTGCTGATCGGCGCCGCGCGCCGCGAGGTGCCGCGCGATCCCGTCCGGGCCGAGGAGATCCTCGCGCGTGCTCAGGACACCACGGAGGACGCACTCGCCGAGCTGCGAGCCGTCGTCCGCTCGATCCTGCCGCCGGTGCTGGAGAACCGCGGCCTCGCGGGAGCCGTCAACGCGCTTGCCGCCGACTGTGCGGTGCCCTGCACGGTGACCATCGACGTCCCGGTGCGCTGCCCGGCCAGTGTCGAGGCGACCGCCTACTTCGTGATCGCCGAGGCGTTGACCAACGTGTCCAAGCACAGCCGGGCAGATCGGGCCGAGGTCGAGGTGCGCCTCGACGCCGGCCGGCTGCACGTGCGGGTCGGCGACGACGGACGCGGGGGCGCGGACCCTGCCGACGGTACAGGGCTGGCCGGCATCATCCGCCGGGTCGAGGCGCTCGACGGCCGAGCCTGGGTGACCAGTCCTCGTGGAGGACCGACGGAGGTAGGGGTGGAGCTGCCGTGCGGATCGTGATCGCCGAGGACGACACCCTGCTGCGGGAAGGGCTGAGTCTGGTGCTGCGCGGGGAGGGTTTCGACGTCGTCGCCGCCACCGGTGACCCGGACTCCTTCCTGGCAGCGGTCGCCGACCATCGGCCCGACCTCGCGGTCGTCGACGTGCGGATGCCGCCGACCCACACCGACGAAGGGATCAAGGCCGCCGTCGCGGCTCGGCGTGCCCATCCCGAGCTGGCGGTCCTGGTCCTCTCGGCGTACGTCGAGCAGAGCTTTGCCACCGACCTCCTGGCCGACGGCGCGGAGCGGGTGGGCTACCTGCTCAAGGAGCGGGTGGGTCGGGTGGAGGCGTTCGTCGAGGCCCTGCAGCGGGTGGCCGACGGCGGTACGGCGATCGACCCTGAGGTGGTCGCCCAGCTGTTCGCCCAGAAGCGTTCCGGCGACCCGCTCGAGCGGCTGACAGCGCGTGAGCGTGAGGTGCTCTCGGTGATGGCCGAGGGACTGGGCAACGCGGCCATCAGCGAGCGCCTGCACATCACCGACAACGCGGTGCACAAGCACATCCGCAACATCTTCATGAAGCTGGACCTGGCTCCGGACGACCACACCGACCGGCGGGTGGCGGCCGTCCTGCGCTACCTCGACGGTTCCCCCGGGTCACCGAGCGCGTCCACCTAGACAGGCATCGCCGCGAAGCAGGTATCCGCTTCCGGGGAGATAGTGGGCTAGAGACCGAGGTTTGTTGTGACGCTGGTGACGGCACCAGTGGACCCGGAACTCGCGGCCGCACCAGGCGACCGACACATCTCAGGGGGAGAAATGAAGGCACTGGTCTACCACGGCCCCGGCAGCAAGGCTTGGGAGGACGTTCCCGATCCGCGGATTCAGCATCCGACCGACGTCATCGTGCGGATCGATACGACCACGATCTGCGGCACGGACCTGCACATTCTCAAGGGCGATGTGCCGGCGGTGACGGATGGTCGGATCCTCGGTCACGAGGGGGTCGGAACCGTCACCGAGGTGGGCTCCGCGGTCTCCACGGTGGCCGTCGGCGACCGGGTGCTGCTCTCGTGCATCAGCGCCTGCGGCGCCTGCTCGTACTGTCACCAGGGCCTCTACGCGCACTGTCTGGCCGACGAGGGCGCCAGCGGCATCGGCTGGATCTTCGGTCACCTCATCGACGGCACCCAGGCGGAGCTGGTCCGTGTGCCGTTCGCGGACAACTCCGTCTACAAGCTGCCCGAGGGCGTCAGCGACGAGGCCGCAGTCATGTTGTCCGACATCCTCCCGACCTCGTTCGAGATCGGCGTCAGGTACGGCAAGGTGAAGCCTGGCGACGTGGTCGCCGTGGTCGGCTCCGGGCCGATCGGCCTGGCCGCGATGATGACCGCCACCCTGTACGGCGCGGCCCGGATCATCGCGCTGGATCTCGACGCCAACCGGCTGCAGCAGGCGCTGAGCTTCGGGGCGACCGACGTCGTCAACAGCGGCGACCCCGACTGGCGAGAGCAGGTGCTCGCGATGACGGACGGGCTTGGCGTGGACGTGGCGATCGAGGCCGTGGGCATCCCGGCGACGTTCGACGCCTGCACCACGATCATCCGGCCCGGTGGAACCATCGCCAACGTGGGCGTGCACGGAGCGCCGGTGGAGCTGCAGCTGCAGGACCTGTGGATCATGGACATCGCGATCACGATGGGCCTGGTCAGCACCTCGACCACGCCGATGCTGCTGAAGCTGGTCGCCCAGCACAAGCTGGCGGCCGAGAAGTTCGCGACCCATCACTTCAAGCTCGACGAGATGATGGACGCCTACGACACCTTCGGCCGCGCCGCGGAGACCAAGGCGCTGAAGGTCGTGATCTCCCGCTGAGTCACGCGGGAGCTGCAGGCCCCGGCGTCCGGGGCTCACGGCAGGGCAGCAGATCCACGAAGAACGGCCCCTGACGCTGGAAGACGTGGGAGGGCGTCTTCACAGGTCAGGGGCCGTTTCAGGCACCTGTCAGGCGGCCGTCAGGCCACGCGGATCAGATGTCGTAGTAGAGCTCGAACTCGTGCGGGTGCGGACGCTGCTGGATCGGCAGGATCTCGTTCTCGCGCTTGTACTCGATCCACGTCTCGATCAGGTCCGGCGTGAAGACGTCGCCCTGGGTGAGGAACTCGTGGTCGGCCTCGAGCGAGTCGAGCACGGCGTCGAGCGAGGTCGGCACCGACTCGATCTGGTTGTACTCGTCCGGCGGCAGCTCGTAGATGTTCTTGTCGATCGGCTCCGGCGGCTCGATCTTGTTCTTGATGCCGTCGATGCCGGCGAGCAGCAGGGCGGAGAACGCGAGGTACGGGTTCGCCGACGGGTCGGGGCAGCGGAACTCGATGCGCTTGGCCTTCGGGTTCGAGCCCGTGATCGGGATGCGCACGCACGCCGAGCGGTTGCGCGAGCTGTAGACGAGGGCGATCGGCGCCTCGAAGCCCGGCACCAGACGGTGGTACGAGTTCACCGTCGGGTTGGTGAACGCAAGCAGCGACGGCGCGTGCTTCAGGATGCCGCCGATGTAGTAGCGCGCCATCTCCGAGAGGCCGCCGTAGCCCGCCTCGTCGTAGAAGAGCGGCTCGCCGTCCTTCCAGATCGACTGGTGGCAGTGCATGCCCGAGCCGTTGTCGCCGAAGATGGGCTTCGGCATGAAGGTCGCCGTCTTGCCGGCGGCCCAGGCGGTGTTGCGGATGATGTACTTGAACTTCATGACATCGTCGGCCGCCTTGAGCAGCGTGTCGAAGCGGTAGTTGATCTCCGCCTGACCGGCCGTGCCGACCTCGTGGTGCGCGCGCTCGACCTGCAGGCCGGCGTCCTCGAGGTGGAGGACCATGTCGTTGCGCAGGTCTGCGAAGTGGTCGGTGGGGGAGACGGGGAAGTAGCCGCCCTTGTAGCGCACCTTGTAGCCGCGAGCCTCCTCCTCGGCGCCGGTGTTCCAGGCGCCGGCGATGGAGTCGATCTCGTAGAAGCCGCGGTTGGCCGACGTCTCGAAGCGCGCCTTGTCGAAGACGTAGAACTCGGCCTCGGGGGCGAAGAACGCCGTGTCGCCGATGCCGGTGCTCGCGAGGTAGGCCTCAGCCTTGCGGGCGATGTTGCGCGGGTCGCGCGAGTACGCCTCGCCGGTCAGCGGGTCGTGGACGAAGAACTCGAGCGCGAGGGTCTTCTCGGGGCGGAACGGGTCGATGTAGGCGGTCGCCGGGTCCGGGAAGAGCGCCATGTCGGACTCGTGGATCGCCTGGAAGCCGCGCACCGAGGAGCCGTCGAACATCAGCCCGTCCTCGAACACCGACTCGTCGAACGACGACACGGGCACCGTGAAGTGCTGCTGGATGCCGGGAAGGTCGGTGAAACGGACATCGACGAACTTGACGCCCTCGTCCCTGATGTAGGCCAAGAGCTCGTCGCGGTTTGAGAACATGAAGCCTCCTCGGCCGGGGCACGATCAGGCCGGCCGTCGTGTGCGGGGGGCGAACTGGGGCACGTCGCTGTGTTCCACGAACGTAAGCAGAGCCAGTTACCCATCCATGACCCGAATGTTTCCGCCATGTTACGAAGTGCGGATCACGGCCGCGAACGCGCCCCCAGACGTACGACGCGACGACCAGGTCGCTCGGGACCTCCACGTAGGGTTGTCGACGTGTCCACGAGCATCCCCACCATGTCGATGCCGGAGGTCGCCGGGTTCGGCCGCCGCGTCGTCGCCCTGCTGATCGACTGGTTCGTCGCGCTGTTCACGGCGGCGCTGGTGACCAACTCACCCGCGTTCGGCGCCGGCTCCCTGAGCGGCTGGTGGACGCTGCTGGCGTTCTGGCTGCAGGTCTCGCTGCTCGATGCGACGCTCGGCTTCTCGATCGGCAAGCGGATCGTCGGCATCTGCGTCGTCGGGCCGGACGGACGTCCGATCGGTCTGCGGGCATTCGTCCGTACCGGCATGATCTGCCTGCTGGTGCCGCCGCTGCTCCAGAACAAGGAGGGCCGCGGCCTCCACGACGTGGTCGCCCGCTCCGTGATCACCTACATCCGGCCGCGGAGCACGCCGCCTGCCGGCTAGGTCAGCGGCCCTGCATCATCCGACGGGCGCCCTTGCCGCTGGTCGGGATCGGGCCGCGGGGAAGGGGCGCCTGCGGCCGCATCGCGTCGAGCGCCTTGAGCTTGTTGAGCACCGGGGTGATCTGGGCCGGCTTCAGGGCGCGCTTGGACTTGCGGATCGAGGTGACCAGCTTGGGGAGCGGAACCTCGCCCTTGTCGGTGTCGCGGCCGACGACGACGGTCGTCACCGGGACCTCCTCACCGACGATGCGGACCGTCTTCTTGCGCTCGACGGCAAGCAGGTTGCGGACGCGGTTGGGGTTGCCCTCGCCGACGAGCACGATCCCCGGCGGACCGACGACGCGGTGGACGACGTCCTGGCTCTTGGTGAAGGCCACGGCCTGGTCGACCTTCCAGCCGCGCTTGAGCATCCCGAGCGCACCGGCGGCGGCGCCGACCTGGCCCTCCACCTGCGCGTACGCCGCCTTCTCAGCGCGACGCCCGAAGACGATGAGCGCGGCGAGCACACCGGTCAGCACCGAGAGCAGAGAGACCAGGATGATGCCGAGGAGGCTGCCCTTGCCACCGAGGAACCAACCGAGCGCGAACACGGCACCACCGACGACCAGGAACCAGGCGAGGAGCCTGAGACCGATCGTCTTGTCGGAGCGCTTGGTGATCGTGTAGGCGGACCGGATCTGCGCGAGGCGACCCTGCGGCGGCGAGTCAGGTGTGGACATGCCTCCCAGGGTACGCGGTCGCCGACCGCCCTGGGGCCTCAGGCCGTCGCGGTCGTGCGCGCCTCGATCGCCTGCTTGTAGAGCCGTCCGGCGCGGTACGAGGAGCGGACCAGGGGACCGGACAGGACGCCCGCGAAACCGATCTCCTCGGCCTCGGAGCCGAGCTCCACGAACTCCTCCGGCTTGACCCACCGCTCCACCGGGTGGTGGCGGACCGAAGGACGGAGGTACTGCGTGATGGTGAGCAGCTCGCAGCCTGCGTCGTGCAGGTCGTGCATCGCCTGCGAGATCTCCTCGCGGGTCTCGCCCATCCCGAGGATCAGGTTGGACTTCGTGACCAGCCCGTACGCGCGGGCCTGCGTGATCACGTCCAGCGACCGCTCGTAGCGGAACGCCGGCCGGATGCGCTTGAAGATCCGCGGCACCGTCTCCACGTTGTGGGCGAGCACCTCCGGACGCGAAGAGAAGACCTCCTCGAGCAGCTCCGGCTTGCCGTTGAAGTCCGGGATCAGGTTCTCGACGCCGGTGTCCGGGTTGAGCTCGTGGATCTTGCGGACGGTCTCGGCGTACAGCCAGGCGCCGCCGTCGGGCAGGTCGTCGCGGGCGACCCCTGTGATCGTGGCGTAACGGAGGCCCATCGTCCGGACGCTCTCGGCGACCCGGCGGGGCTCGTCACGGTCGAGAGCCTCGGGCTTGCCGGTGTCGATCTGGCAGAAGTCGCAGCGCCGGGTGCACTGCTCACCCCCGATGAGGAAGGTGGCCTCGCGGTCTTCCCAGCACTCGTAGATGTTGGGGCAGCCCGCCTCCTGGCAGACGGTGTGAAGGCCTTCGGACTTCACGAGCTTTTTGAGCTCGGTGTATTCCGGACCGGTCTTGGCCCGGGTCTTGATCCACTCGGGCTTCTTCTCGATCGGTGTCTCGGCGTTGCGGGCCTCGAGACGGAGCAGCTTGCGTCCTTCGGGTGCGATCGTCACGTCCTTCACCCTACGTGCCTGCGGGTGATCACACGGGGAGGGCCGTCAGAGGTGCGGAGAGAGGCCGTACGAGACGGTGGCAGCCGGAGCCGCGTGCGCGAGATCAGGGCTGGCCGCGTACGGCTCCCAGGCGAGCAGATCACGCAGGTGGGGCTCGAGGGCGTCCGCGACATCGGTGGTGCTGACCGTACGGTCGAGCTCGAGGCTGAGCGAGGTGACGCCCGCGTCGGCGATGCCGCACGGGACGATCTTGGCGAACCAGTCCATATCGACGCACGCGTTGAGAGCGAGACCGTGCATCGTGACGCCACCCGCGACGCGGATGCCGATCTGGCCGAGCTTGCGCTCGGGGCCGCGGTCGTCGGCCGCGACCCAGACGCCGGAGCGCCCCTCGACCCGTCCGCAGGTCACACCCAGATCGGCGACGGTCCGGATCATCGCCTCCTCGACCCGCCGGACGTAGTCGACGACGAGGACGTGCGGGGGGAGCTTGACGATCGGGTATCCGACCAGCTGCCCGGGGCCGTGGAAGGTGATGTTGCCGCCACGGTCGATGTCGACGACCTTGCTGCCGTCGCGAGGCCGCTCCCAGCCCTCGGTGCGCTTGCCGGCGGTGAAGACGGGGGAGTGCTCAAGGAACAGGACGACGTCACTGCGCCGGTCGGCGACGCGCGCTGCGTGCAGCTCACGCTGCAGCGCCCACATCTCCTCGTAGTCGGTCTCGTCGGACCCGAGCCCGATCCTGCGGACCTCCAGCGCGCTCACGACCTCACCCTAACGCGGGTCGTGCACTGCTTCGAGCGGTCACCGCACGCCCTGTGGACGACCGCCGCGGGGACGGGGCCGAGTGCGGAATGCTGGCGCGATGGATCCGGTCAGCATGATGTGCGCGGCGATGGCGATCGCGGGGCCCGTCGCGCAGAGTGTCACGTGGATGGATCGCCTGGCGGTGCTCGACGACGGCCGGTCGGCCGCGTTCGTTCGCGCTGACCCGAGCCTGCTCGACGACGTGTACGCGCCCGGCAGCGCGCAGCGGGCCGACGACGAGCGTCTCGTACGGGACTACGCCGCGCGAGGGCTCGAGATCGACGACGTCCGGTTCGAGGTGCTGGGCTTCGGGGTGGAGAGCGCGACCGGGACGCGAGCCGTGCTCCGGGTGGTGGACCGGCTCGAGCCGGTCCGAGTGCGTCGCCCGGGCGGCTCCTGGCGTCTCTTGCCGAGGGACGGCGCGACCGATCGCCGCATCGTGCTCGTACGGACGTCGGTGGGCTGGCGCATCGCGACGGTCCACCGGCTGGCCGGCTGACGTCGGTGTCGTCCGTGTCGCGGAGCCCGGCGCTAGCCCTACGTCGAGCCGAGCGCCGTCGCGACGACCTCACCGATGTCGTGGTCGGCGAAGGCGTAGCCGTCCTCCTCGAGTCGGCGCGGGGCCGCGCGCAGCGAGCCGAGAGCGAGCGCCGACAGTCCGCCGAGCGCGATACGCATCGCCGGTGACGGCACGGGCAGCAACGACGGCCGGTGGAGCGCACCGGCGAGTGCCTTCGTGAACTCCGCGTTGGTCGACGGCTCGGGGGCGACGAGGTTGTAGGGCCCGGAGGCGTCCTCGTCCTCGGCGAGGAATGACACCGCGCCCACCCAGTCGCGCAGGCTGATCACCGGAAAGTACTGCTCGCCCGACCCCAGTCGGCCGCCCACGCCGAGGCGGAACGGCAGCGAGATGACCTTGAGCAACCCGCCGGACCCGTCGAGGACGGGCGCCGTACGAAGGAAGCACACCCGTGCGCCGGCGTCGACCGCCGGAGCCGCTGCGGCCTCCCACGCCTCGACCACGTCGGCGAGGAAGCCCGGTCCTCGCGGCGTGCCCTCGACGAGGAGCGTGTCAGCACGGTCCTCCCCGTACGCGTTGATGCCGCTGCCGGAGAGCAGGACGGGAGGGCGAGGCGCTCGAGCGACCGCCGTGGCGATCGTGGTCGTCGTGCTCACTCGCGAGTCGACCAGCTCACGCCGGTACGAGGAGGTCCACGGCCAGTGCGCGATGGGAGCGCCGGAGAGGCTGACGACCACGTCGGCGCCATCGATCACAGACTGGTCGAGATCACCGGAGTCGGGGTCCCAGCTGGCCTCGAACGGACCGCGTGCCGGTCTCCGCACCAGCCGTACCACCTCGTGCCCCTCTTCGCGCAGGTGCGCGCCGAGCGCCGTACCGAGGAAGCCGGACGCGCCGGCAAGACAGAAGCGCATGCCCCCATCCTGTCCGGGGCACGCGCTTCTGTCCTGCTGTGTCGTCGCGCCGAGGGTCAGCCGAGCTCGGCCTCGAAGGCGCCCTCCTCCAGGCGCTTCTTGACCGTGGTCAGGAAGCGTCCGGCGTCGGCACCGTCGACGAGACGGTGGTCGTACGTCATCGGCAGGTAGGCCATCGACCGGATCGCGATCGTGTCGTTGCCGTCGGCGTCGGCGACCACGACGGGGCGCTTCACCACGGCGCCGGTCGCCAGCATCGCCGCCTGAGGCTGAACCAGGATCGGCGTGTCGAACAGTCCGCCGAAGCTGCCGATGTTGGTGATCGTGAACGTCCCGCCGGAGAGCTCGTTCGGCTTGATGTCACCGCTGCGAGCGCGGGTGGCGAGGTCGTTGATCCGCTGGGCGAGGCCGGCGAGGCTCAGGTCGCCGGCGTCGTGGACGACGATCGAGAGCAGGCCACGCTCGGTGTCGACGGCGATGCCGAGGTTGATCGACGCGTGGTAGGTGATCTCCTTCGACTCCTCGTCGTACGACGCGTTGACGTTCGGGTGGGCCTTCAGGGCCTCGACCGTCGCCTTGGCGATGAACGGCAGGTAGGTCAGCTTGACGCCCTCGCGGTCGAGGAAGGCCGCCTTGTGCTTCGCGCGCAGGGCGGCGATGCGAGTGAGGTCGACCTCGTGGACCTGGGTCAGCTGGGCCGCGACCTGGAGCGACTCCTTGGTCTTGATGGCGGTCAGCTGACGGATCCGGTTGGCCTTCTTGACCGTGCCGGCCAAGCCCGACGTGTCGGGTCCGGTCGAGCCCGCGGCGGGTGCGGCAGGCGTCGCGGCGGCGGCCGCGGCCTGACGTGCCTTCTCGGCGGCGTCGAGGACGTCCTGCTTGCGGATACGGCCGCCGACGCCGGTGCCGGACACGTCGTCGAGAGAGACGCCCTCGCGCTCGGCCAGCTTGCGGACGATCGGCGTCACGTACTGGCGCCCGTCCGGCTTGACCGCGCTCGGTGCCGTCCCGGCCGTCTGCGTCTCGGGCGTCTGCGTCTCGGCAGAGGGCTCCTGGCTCCGTGCCGAGGACGGCTCGGAGGGCTGGTCCGACTCGGTCTGCGCCTTCGGAGCCTCGGTCGGCTCCTCCTGAGGCGTCTGCTCCGTCGCCGGCTGCTCGGTCTTCTGCTGCGGCTCCTCGGCAGGCTGCTCCTGCTGCGCAGGCTCCTCCTGCTGCGGCTCCGCGGGTGCGGCCGGCGCCTCGGCGGGCGCTGACGATCCACCGGCGTCACCGGACCCGATGAGGGCGAGCTGACCGCCGACCTCGACGGTCTCGTCCTCGCTGGCGGAGATCTCCAGGAGCGTCCCGGCGACGGGGGAGGGGATCTCGGTGTCGACCTTGTCGGTGGAGACCTCGAGGAGCGGCTCGTCGACGGCGACCTCGTCGCCGACCTGCTTCAGCCACCGGGTGACGGTGCCTTCGGTGACGCTCTCTCCGAGCTCCGGCAGGGTCACCGGCGTCGCGTCGCCCGAGCCGCCCGAGTCACCCGAGCCGCCGGAGTCACCGGACGAGGCAGCGGGCTCGGCCTGCGCCGGAGCCGAGTCGTCACCCTCCTCGGCGGCCGCGGCGGGTGTGGTGTCGTCGGCCGGTGGGGCACTCGCCTCGCCCGGATCCTCCTCGGGAGCCTCGTCCTCGGCGGACTGGGTCTGGGCAGGCTGCTGCTCGTCTGCCTGCGACTCCTCGGCGGCCGGAGCGGCGTCGCCGGTGGACTCGCCGTTCTCACCGATGGTCGCGAGGACGGCGCCGACCTCGACGGTCTCGTCCTCGCCGGCGGAGATCTCCAGGAGCGTCCCGGCGACGGGGGAGGGGATCTCGGTGTCGACCTTGTCGGTGGAGACCTCGAGGAGCGGCTCGTCGACGGCGACCTCGTCGCCGACCTGCTTCAGCCACCGGGTGACGGTGCCTTCGGTGACGCTCTCTCCGAGCTCTGGAAGCGTGACGGGCGTTGCCATGGGTAGAACCCCTGTCTGATCTCAGGCGTGTGCGTGGAGTGGTGATCCGGCGAGAGCC
Source organism: Mumia sp. zg.B17 (assembly GCF_019550915.1). Taxonomy (GTDB): domain Bacteria; phylum Actinomycetota; class Actinomycetes; order Propionibacteriales; family Nocardioidaceae; genus Mumia. The sequence goes on along the minus strand of NZ_JAHWCI010000006.1, from coordinate 360,961 downwards.
AGCGCGGCCTCGCCGAGAGCTTCGTTCTGGGTGGGGTGGGCGTGGACGAAAGCGGCGACGTCCTCGGGAAATGCGTCCCAGTTCACCCACAAGGATGCCTCGCCGACCTGCTCGCCCATCCGAGCGCCGATCATGTGGACGCCGAGGACCGGGCCGTCCACCTCGCGGACGACCTTGACGAGGCCGGACGAGCGGAGGATCTGGGTCTTGCCGTTGCCGGCGAGGTTGTACTCGTACGTCGTGACCCGGTCGTCTCCGTGGGCGGCACGGGCCTGCGCCTCGGTCAGACCGACCGAGGCGATCTCGGGGTCGCAGTAGGTCACTCGGGGGATCCCGCTGTCGACGACCGGCCGGGGTCCGCGACCCGCGACGTCTTCGGCGACGAAGATCCCGTGGGCGAACCCGCGGTGGGCGAGCTGCAGCCCTCGGACGACGTCACCGACGGCATAGACCCCGTCGACCGACGTCCGGAGCCGCTCGTCGGTGACCACGAAGCCGCGGTCGACGGTGATCCCGTGCTCGGCGAGGCCGAGCCCGTCCGTACGAGGGCCGCGCCCGACGGCCACGAGGACGAGGTCGGCCTCGAGGGTCTCCCCGCCGTCGAGCGTCACGTACGCGGTGGTGTCGTCCTGCTTGACGCCGGTGATCGGCGTCCCGGTCCGGAACGCGATCCCTCGCTTGCGGAACGCGCGCTCGAGGTGGACCGAGAGGGTCTCGTCCTCCAGCGGCACGAGGTGCGGCAGCGCCTCGACGACGGTGACCTCGGAACCGAACGAGCGCCAGACCGATGCCAGCTCGACGCCGATCACGCTCCCTCCCACGACGACGACGCGACGCGGGAGCTCCTCGAGGGCGAGCGCGCCGTCGGAGGTCACGACGCGGCCGGTGATCTCGACCCCCGGCAGCGTCCGAGCGTACGACCCGGTGGCGAGGACCAGGGTGCGTCCGGTGACCACGGTGTCGCCGACGGCGACCGACCGCGGTCCGACCAGGCGTCCCGTGCCTTCGACGACGTCGATGCCGGCGCCGCGGACGAGCCCTTGGAGACCTCGGTAGAGGCGCTCGACGACACCGGCCCGGTAGGCGCCGACCGCGGCGAGGTCCACCCCGTCGTAGGTCGCGCGGACGCCGAACGCGGAGGCGTCCCTGGCGGCGTCGGCGACCTCGGCCGCGTGCAGCATCGCCTTGGTCGGGATGCACCCCAGGTGGAGGCAGGTACCGCCGAGCTTGGCCTCCTCGACGAGGGCGACGCTCAGGCCGAGCTGCCGGGCCCGGAGTGCGGTGGCGTACCCGCCGCTTCCGCCGCCGAGCACCACGACATCGTGGTCAGGGGGGGCGGAACGGGTCACGAATTGCCTCCAGACGGTGTGGGCGACGAGATCTTCGCCGCCTGCTGCCGCCCCTCATCCTGTCACTGCGGGCACCACGGTGCACACGTGGGGGCGCTACCCGTGAGTACGGCAGACTGGACCCAGACAGCAGCAGGGACCGCCCCGCTCACGACCCTCAGGAGCACACCCGATGGGGCTCTTCCGACGCAAGAAGCGCAACCGCACCGGTGGTGGCGCCGTGGTCTCCGACCGCGCCTCGGACACCGCCGACCGGGCCCACCTGGAGAAGTTCATCGAGTCACGGGCGGGTGTCGAGGGTTTCGTCGAGCCACCGACCGCGGTCTCGCAGGTCACCCTGCTGCTGGTCGCCAAGGACGGCGAGTGGACGCGTCGGCGGGTTCCCTCGGCGTCGTGGGCCCACGACTTCGGCAACAAGCATCGCGTGCCGACGTACGACGCCGCGGTGGTCGGCTACCCGCAGCGCATGCGTGAATACAACCGGCGCGTTGCGGCCGAGCGCAAGCGCCGCGACCGGGAGGAGTCGGCGGGGGACTGACCCTCCCGGTCACCCGCCGTCAGTCGACGCTGCGGGCCAGGCGCTCCGCGAGCCCGACGAGCGTCCGCACGCTCATCCCGGTGCCGCCCTTGGGCACCTCGTCGTACGCGCCGCCGTCGTTGTAGGCCGGGCCGGCGATGTCCAGGTGCGCCCACCTCGTCTCGCCGACGAACTCCTGGAGGAACGCCGCGGCGAAGAGGGCGCCGCCCGCTGGCTTCGGGTTGTGCTGGCGCAGGTCTGCCACGTCGGAGCTCGTGACCCGCGTGGTGACCTCATCGGTGATCGGCAGCGCCCAGAAGGCCTCGCCCACGGAGTCGGCGACGTCGAGGACCTGGTCGCGCAACGCGTCGTCGTTGCTCATCACCGCGGCGGTCTGCTGCCCGAGCGCGACCATGGCGGCACCGGTGAGAGTCGCCACGTCGACGAGCACGTCCGGCTTGGCCTCCGTCGCAACGACCAGTCCGTCGGCGAGCACGAGCCTGCCTTCGGCGTCGGTGTTGAGCACCTCGACGGTGGTGCCGCCACGGATCGCGATCACGTCTCCGGGACGCATCGCCGTACCGCTCGGCATGTTCTCGGCCATGGAGGCGATGCAGGTGACCTGGACCGGCAGACCCAGGGAGGCGATCGCGAACGTCGCCGCCAGCACCGACGCGGCGCCGGCCATGTCGCACTTCATCGTCATCATGCTGGCGCCCGGCTTGAGGCTGAGGCCTCCGGAGTCGAACGTGATCCCCTTGCCGACCAGCGCCAGGTGCGCGACCGGCTTCTTGGGCCTGTAGGTGACCTGCACCAGCCGCGGGGGGTTGCTCGAGCCCTGACCGACGCCGAGGATGCCGCCGCAGCTCTCCTTGGCGAGGCGGACCTCGTCCCACACGGCGACCTTCACTCCAGCCGTGCCGTCGGCCTTGGCAGCTTCGGTGACCGCGTCGGCGAACGCCGCCGGGGTCAGGTCGCCCGGGCCCGTGTTGACCCAGTCGCGCGTCCGGTTGACGGCGGTGGCGACCGCCTTCGCCGCCTCGAGGGACGCGAGCGCCTCAGCGTCGCGGGACAGTCGCGTCAGGACCAGGACAGCGCTGGGCCGGTCGGCGGCGGCATCCTTCGCGTCGCTCCCGGTGCGGTAGCGGTCGAAGCGGTAGCCGCCCAGCAGGACGCCCTCGGCGACCGCGCGAACCGCGTCCGGGTCGGCCGTCGGGAGCGCCACGGCGACGGTGGAGGCGTTGTGGACGGCCTTGATCGCGCGGGCGGCAGCCTTGCGCAGGTCGGAGCTGGTCGGCTCCTCGCCGAGACCGACGGCGATGACGATGCCGGCCTTGATCGCGCCGGAGGTCGGGACAACGGCGACGTCGCCCTTCTTGCCCTTGAATCCGAGCGCAGTCAGGGTCGGTCCGAACGACCTGCCGAAGGCCTTGCCGACCTCGTCGGCGGGAGCCGCCGGCTTGAGATCAGGCCCGACACCGACGACGACGACGTCTGCTCGCGTGGTCGTCGGGGCGGCGGAGCTGAGGGACAGGGTGGGCTCTGGGTTCTTCGGGGCCATGGCGGCCAGCCTACCGACGGGTGGGGATAGGTTCTGATGCATGACGCTTGCGCACTCCCCGTTGCACGACCGCCACCTGCAGCTCGGCGCCAAGATGGCCGAGTTCGGAGGATGGGAGATGCCGTTGGAGTACGCCGGGGGCGGCGTGCTCGCCGAGCACAAGGCGGTCCGCGAGGCGGTGGGGGTCTTCGACGTCAGCCACCTCGGCAAGGCGACGGTCGAGGGCCCGGGGGCGGCGGCGTACCTGGACCGCTGCCTCACCAACGCGTTCGACCGGATCGGTCCCGGTCAGGCGCAGTACACGCTGTGCTGCGACGACGACGGAGGCGTCATCGATGACCTCATCGCCTATCTCCGCGCCGACGACGACGTCCTTCTCGTCCCCAACGCGGCCAACACCGCCGAGGTGGTCCGCCGGCTCGTCGAACGCGCTCCCGACGGCGTGACGATCACCGACCGCCACCACGACCTGGCCGTGCTCGCGGTCCAGGGTCCGCGCAGCGACGAGACCCTCCAGGCGATGGGCCTGCCGGTCGCGCACGACTACATGTCGTACGCGCAGGCCGAGCTCGGCAGCGAGGCGATCACCGTGTGCCGGACCGGCTACACCGGCGAGCGCGGGTACGAGATCGTCCTCCCTGCCACCGCCGCGGTCGCCGCGTGGGACGCGATCATGGCGGCCGGCGAGCCGTACGCGATCCGGGCCTGCGGTCTCGGCGCCCGCGACACGCTTCGGACGGAGATGGGCTACCCGCTCCACGGTCAGGACCTCTCGCGTGAGATCACCCCGGTCATGGCCCGCCTCGGGTGGGCCGTCGGGTGGGACAAGCCGGAGTTCTGGGGCCGCGATGCGCTGCTGGCGCAGAAGGCCGCCAAGGACTCCCCCCTGCTCCGAGGACTGGTCGCCTCCGGTCGCGGGATCCCGCGACCGGGCATGGCCGTCGCCGCCGACGGGTCGGAGGTCGGAAGGGTCACCTCCGGCACGTTCTCACCCACGCTGCGCAAGGGCGTCGCGCTCGCGCTGCTCGACCGCGCGGTGGGACTCGGCGACGAGGTCACCGTCGACGTCCGCGGTCGTACGGAGGCGTTCGTCGTGACGGCGCCGCCGTTCGTGCCGTCGTCGACGCGCTGAGCCGCGGCCCTCTAGGCTTCCGCCCATGGCGTGGACGTGGCAGTTCGAGACGAAGGACGGGACTCCGGTGTCGCCCGAGGACGACGGCGGCACGTTCGCGAGCCGCGGAGACGCGGAGTCGTGGGTGGGGGAGTTCTACGGCGACCTGGCCGACCAGGGGGTCGACCAGGTCACGCTGCTGGAGGACGGTCGAGCGGTGTTCGGCCCGATGTCCCTGCACGCCTGAGGCGGCGCGCCCCTCAGTAGGACTCGCCGTGCCCGACCTGCGGCTTGGGCAGCCGCAGCCGGCGGATCTGGGTGCTCCGCAGGATCGCGTAGCCCGTGAGACCGCGGGTGCTCGCCTCCGGGAACGCCGCGCGCACCTCGCGCTTGACCCGGCGGACCAGCACGAAGGAGTCGATGATCGTGCCGAAGATCGTGACCAGCCACAAGGCGTAGATCGCCGTGACGGCCCACGGGGCGCGGATGAGGCTCACCAGCAGGATGACCACCAGCACCGGCATCAGGTACTCGCCGACGTTGCGGCGCGAGTCGACGACGTTGCGGACCAGTCGGCGGACCGGACCCTTGTCGCGTCGGGGCAGGTAGCGGTCGTCCCCGCTGCTCATCGCCTCGCGCACCTTGATCCGCTCGGCCGCGCGGCGGGTCTTGTCGGCCCGGGCCAGGTCACGCCGCGAGCTCGGGGACTTGAGAGCCGCCTTGCGTGCCGCCTCCGCCTCCTTGCGTGTCGGGGTCGGCCGGCCCTTGCCGTACGGCTTGGGCTCGACGGTGGTCGGCTCGGCGGGAGCGTCGGTCTGGTTGCTGCGTCGGAACACGGGTGCCTCGGTCTTCGGGGTCGGTGCCGCGGGCCTGCTGGACGGCGGGGCCGGTGCGGCGTCGGCGATGATACGAGCCTACCTGGCGCGGAGCCGCTCCCGCGAAGCCGTCGCTGCCCGTAAGGTTGGGGGGAACAGCGGACTTGTGAAGGGGACAGACTCCACGATGGGCATCATGAAGCGGATGAGCACGATCTTCCGCAGCAAGGCCAACTCAGCGCTCGACCGGGCAGAAGACCCGCGCGAGACGCTGGACTACAGCTACCAGAAGCAGCTCGAGCTGCTTCAGAAGGTCCGTCGTGGAGTGGCCGACGTCGCGACCAGCCGCAAGCGGGTCGAGCTGCAGATGAACCAGCTCCAGCAGCAGTCGACCAAGCTCCAGGACCAGGCCAAGAAGGCGCTCGCCGCCAACCGTGAGGACCTGGCGCGCGAGGCGCTGACCCGCCGGTCCGGCCTGGACCAGCAGATCGCCGACCTCGGCACGCAGCACGCCTCGCTCCAGGCGGAGGAGGAGAAGCTCACGCTCGCGTCGAAGCGCCTCCAGGCCAAGGTCGAGTCCTTCCGGACCCGCAAGGAGACGATCAAGGCGACCTACACCGCCGCCGAGGCGCAGACACGGATCAACGAGGCCTTCTCCGGCATCTCCGAGGAGATGGGCGACGTGGGCATGGCCGTCCAGCGCGCCGAGGACAAGACCGCGCAGATGCAGGCCCGTGCGGGAGCGGTGGACGAGCTCCTCGCGTCGGGTGCGCTCGAGGACGTCACCGCGGGGCCCAACGACGACATCACCCGCGAGCTCGACGCGTTGGCGTCGACCTCCAGCGTCGACTCCGAGCTCGAGGCGATGAAGCGGCAGCTGGGGACCGGGGCGGACAAGCCGGCCCTCGGCAGCGGCGACGCCCCGCAGGCAGGGGCCGAGGAGAAGAAGCAGGAGGGGCAGGCGTGATCGTCCGGATCATGTCCGAGGGCCAGTTCGACGTCGCCGACGACGCCCTCGATCAGCTCAACTCCCTCGACGACGTCGTGGAGAGCGCGGTGGCGGCCCACGACGAGGAAGCGTTCGGCGACGCCCTCAACCGTCTGCTCGACCTGGTCCGCGAGATCGGCAAGGAGGTGCCGGCCGAGGAGCTCGTCCAGTCCGACCTCGTGCTGCCCCCCTCCGACGCCTCGCTCGGCGAGGTCGAGGAGCTGCTCGGCACCGACGGCTTCATCCCCGGCTGACCCCCACGCGTACGACGGTCGTTCCCGCCGATCGAGGCGGGAACGACTGAGCCCCTGTCGGCGTTGAGATCGACAGGGGGCATGAGTCATGCCGAGAGAGGAAACATGTCGAAGACCCGATTTCGCAGCGACGCGGGTCTGACCCGCCGGATGGGCGCGGTCAGCCTGGGGCTGGTGGTGCTCTACCTGGCGTTCGGCGCCGTCCTGATCACGGTCATGCCCAACGCGGCACTGGCCGCGGTCGTGGTCGTCGCGCTGGCCTGGGCTCAGTGGTACTTCTCCGACAAGCTCGCGCTGGCGTCGATGGGCGCCCGAGTGGTCACGCCGGAGCAGGCGCCCGAGCTGCACGGCATGATCGATCGCCTCTGCGCACTGGCGGACATGCCCAAGCCGGCCGTCGCCGTCGCCGACACCGACCTCCCCAACGCCTTCGCCACCGGGCGTTCGCCGAGCCACTCCGCGGTCTGCGTCACGACCGGCATCCTGCGTCGGCTCGATGGCGAGGAGCTGGAGGGTGTGCTCAGCCACGAGCTCGCCCACGTCGCGAACCGTGACGTGTCGGTCATGACGGTGGCCTCGTCGCTCGGCCTGCTCGCCGGCTTCCTCATCCGGTGGTTCCCGTTCATGGGTGGCGGTCGCGACCGCAACAACAACGCGGCCCTGATGTTCCTGGTCGTGTGGCTCGCGAGCCTGATCGCCTACTTCATCAGCTTCCTGCTGACCCGGGCGCTGTCGCGCTACCGCGAGCTGAGTGCCGACCGGTCGGGTGCGTACCTCACCGGCAAGCCCTCGGCCCTGGCCTCCGCACTCACCAAGATCACCGGAGACATGGGACGTATCCCCAGCAAGGACCTTCGCCAGGTCGAGAACATGAGCGCGTTCTTCTTCGCCACCCCGGCGTTCTCTCGCGACTCGCTCGCCGGCCTGATGAGCTCCCACCCGCCGGTGGAGAAGCGCCTCGAGCAGCTCGCCCACATCTCCGCCGATCTCGGCCGACCCCTCTGAGCCGGCGATGGGACTCTGGGATGCCCTGATGGGCCGATCGAAGCCGGCGCAGGCCGACCTCGATGCTCTGTTCGCGCTGCCCTCGGCAGCGATCACGCTCGACGCCGCCGCGTCGATCAAGCCGACCGGCATCGGGTCGGTGTGCTACCGGCAGACCGAGGGTGCCGCGTTCACCACGATGCAGGCCGACGTGCAGGAGCTCCTCGACGCCGACGGAGGGCCGAAGGTCGAGCGCACGATGGACCAGTACGGCTTCACGTGGCTCGTCGTCCAGCACGACCCCGAGGACGTCGGCGGGCTGGTGACCGACCTCCACGCCGTCAACAGCACCCTCGTCGACAACGGGTTCGGACCGCAGCTGCTCTGCTCGGTGGTCGACTTCGTCACTGCCGACGACAGGGCGCTCGGGCTCGTCTACCTCTACAAGCGCGGGACCTTCTACCCGTTCGCCCCGGCCGCCGAGCCGCGCCGTGACAACACCCTCGAGCTCCAGGTGCGGGGCATCGTCACCGACGACCTCCCGATCGAGAAGGACCTGGGCCGCTGGCTCGCGATCTGGGGCGCTCCCGGGCTCGGCGGCGGCACTCGATAGATTCCACCCCGGAGCGTCCGCCTGCCGCGACGCACCGTCGAACCCCGTCTCGCGAGGATCCCCATGAGCATCGACACCCTGGATCGTGACGCGCTCGGCTCGCTGCTGTCCGAGCAGCGCGCCGCCTACGAGGACCTGCGTGCGCGCGGGCTCACGCTCGACCTGACACGGGGCAAACCGTCCAGCGAGCAGCTGGACCTCTCCAACGGGCTCCTCGACCTGCCCGGCAAGGACGACTTCCGGGCCGCCGACGGCACCGACACCCGCAACTACGGTGGTCTGGAGGGCCTCCCGGAGCTTCGCGAGATCTTCGCCGAGCTCCTCGGGATCCCCGTCCCGCAGCTGCTCGCGCAGGGCAGCTCGAGCCTGACCCTGATGTACCAGACCGTCGCCTGGGCCATGCTGCACGGATTCACCGACTCTCCACGGCCGTGGGGGGCCGAGGAGACCGTCCGCTTCCTTTGCCCGGTGCCCGGGTACGACCGCCACTACGCACTGCTGGAGTCCCTCGGGATCGAGATGGTGCCGGTCGACATGACCGACGACGGCCCTGATGCGGACGCGATCGCGTCGCTGGTGGCCGACGACCCGACCATCAAGGGCATGTGGCTCGTCCCGACCTACGCCAACCCGACCGGTGGGGTGACCTCGCCGGAGGTCGCCGCGCGCCTCACGGCGATGCCGGCCGCGGCCCCCGACTTCCGGATCTTCTGGGACAACGCCTACGCCGTGCACCACCTGAGCGACGACGAGCTGAAGTCGGCCGATGCGCTCGCGCTGGCGGCTGCCGGTGGACACCCCGAGCGGGTCCTCGTCTTCGCCTCCACCTCCAAGATCACCTTCGCCGGGTCGGGAGTCTCGTTCTTCGGCAGCTCGCCGAAGAACGTCGCCTGGTTCAAGAGCCACCTCAAGTTCGCGTCGATCGGGCCCGACAAGGTCAACCAGCTGCGCCATGTGCGGTTCCTCCGCGACGCCGACGGGGTCCGCTCCCTGATGCGCCAGCACCGCGACCTCATCTCGCCCAAGTTCGCGGTCGTCGAGGAGGTGCTCTCGTCCCGGCTCGCTCCGTACGACGTCGCCACCTGGACGCATCCGCGCGGCGGCTACTTCGTGAGTCTCGACGTCGTCGACGGCACCGCCGCCCGGGTGGTCGAGCTCGCCAAGGGCGCCGGGATCGCCCTGACGCCGGCCGGTGCCTCGTTCCCGTACGGGCGCGACCCGCGCGACCGCAACATCCGGATCGCGCCGACGTACCCGTCGCTCGACGACCTGCGCCTGGCCATGGAGGGCCTCGCGACGTGCGTGCTGCTCGCGGCGGCCGAGAAGGCGCTGGCCTGACCGGTGCGTGTGCTGGTCGCCCCCGATGCGTTCGCGGGCACGCTGCGTGCACCGGAAGCCGCGGAGGCCATCGCCGAGGGCTGGCTCCGTACCGCGCCCGACGACGTGATGACGCTCGTGCCGATGTCGGACGGAGGCCCCGGGTTCGTCGACGTCCTCCACGCCTCCCTCGGCGGTGAGCGCCTCCTCGTCTCCGGAGTACGCGGGCCGCTCGGGGCGCTCGTGGAGGCGCCGCTGCTCCTCGTGGACGGCCTCGACGGCCGGTCGACCGCCTACGTGGAGTCGGCGACCGCGTGCGGTCTCGAGGCCGACCCCCGGCGCAGCCCCGAGGACGCGTCGACGTACGGCGTGGGCCAGCTGGTCACCGCGGCCGTCGACGCCGGGGCCGCCCGCGTCGTGGTCGGACTCGGTGGGAGCGCGACCACCGACGGCGGCGCGGGGATGCTCGCGGCCCTGGGCGCACGGGCCGACGTCGCGCTGGACGCTGGCCCCCGTGGCCTGACCGGGGTCGGCCAGGTGGACGTCACCGCGGCGAGCGAGCGGCTCGGCGACGTGGAGCTCGTCGCCGCCACCGACGTACGCAACCCGTTGCTGGGCCTCCTGGGCGCGGCGCGGACGTTCGGGCCGCAGAAGGGGCTCGACGACGCTGCCGTCATCAGGGTCGACGGGATCCTCGACGCTTTCGTGGTCGCGGTGTGCGGTCCAGGCCCGGCGCAGCGTCGCGTGGCCGATCGGCCGGGCGCCGGTGCGGCAGGCGGACTCGGGTTCGCCCTGCAGCTGCTCGGCGCCACCGTCGAGCCCGGCATCGGCATGGTCGCGCAGGCGGTGGGCCTCGCCGACCGCGCGCGCGAGAGCGACCTGGTGCTGACGGGAGAGGGCGCCTTCGACGTCACGTCGCGCGAGGGCAAGGTCGTCTACGGGGTCGCGGAGATCGCCGGCGGCGCGCTGCGGCCGTGCGTCGTCCTCGCCGGCCGGGTCGAGGTGGGAGCGCGCGAACGCCGCGCGATGGGGATCGAGGCGGCGTACGCGATGGTCGACGTCGTGGGGGAGGCCGACTCCCTCGGCCGGCCGGCGGAGTCGCTGCGTCGGCTTGCCGAGCGGGTGGCGCGGACCTGGTCCGACCGCTGAACGGTCAGGTGGCCCTGTCGGACCCGCGACGTAGGGTAGGACGAGCCTTGCGGCACTGCGGCGTGATCCGAGTGTCGAGGTGACGTACGGTGGAATGAGACGGCGGGACCCTGCGTTCGACGTGGACAGCGCGCTCCATCCGGGCGGACCCGCACCAGAGACTTCGGGAGAACACATGACCGTGCAGAGCACCGACACCAGCGAGACCCTGACCGGTGTCAATCTTTCCGACGGCGCCGCCGCCAAGGTGAAGAGCCTCCTCGAGCAGGAGGGGCGCAACGATCTCGCACTCCGGATCGCGGTGCAGCCGGGCGGGTGCTCGGGTCTGCGCTACCAGCTCTTCTTCGACGAGCGCACGCTCGACGGCGACGAGACCCGTGAGTTCGACGGTGTCTCGTTGGTCGTCGACCGGATGAGCGTCCCCTACCTCCACGGCGCGACGATCGACTTCGTCGACACCATCGAGAAGCAGGGCTTCACCATCGACAACCCCAACGCGACGGGCTCCTGCGCGTGCGGAGACTCGTTCCACTGAGTCTCTGAGCCGGCCCTCCGGGGCGCTGACGTCACGACGGCCGTCCGAGTTTCTTCGGGCGGCCGTCGTCGTCGCTGCGCGGGTGTACGGTCATTCGATGCGAACTGGTACGGCTTTGAGTCGGTCAGCGGTCGCGGCTCTTCTGGGTGTGCTGCTCGCGACGGCCAGCCCCGCATACGCCGTCGGCGCACGAACGGCCCAGGAGGCCCCTGAACGCCCTCCTGGGCCGACGCGCGTCATGGTTGCCGGTGACTCCATCACACAGGGCCGCGCAGGTGACTACACCTACCGATACTGGCTCTGGCGCGGTCTTCGGTCGGTCGGGTCCACGATCGACCTCGTCGGCCCACGCCGGACCCTGGCGTACGACAAGACGAGCTATCTCGTGCCCGGTTTCGACCAGGACCACGCCGCGATGGCGGGGGCGACGACGGCTTCCCTCCTCGGTGGGGTCACCGAGGAGGTTGCGACACACCGACCTGATGTCGTCGTCCTGCTCATCGGCTTCAACGATCTGCGGATCCGTACGCCAGAGGCCGCCGCGGCGAACATCCGGACCTACGTCGAGCGGGTGCGTGCCGTCGACCCTGCGGTGGACCTGGTGATCGGCCAGGTCATGACCGGCATGAACCTCTCGACCGGCGCCCGAGACCGCGTACGAGAGACCGAGACGTTCAACGCGCTCGTCGCCGGTCTGGTGTCCGGGCTGAACACCCCGGACTCCCGCGTGACTGTCGCCCAGACAGCGCAGGGCTGGGACCCTCGGGTACACACCTGGGACGGCATCCACCCGACGCCGACGGGGCAGACGCGGCTCGCCCAGCGCGTGGCCGACGGGCTTGTCGAGATCGGCGCCCTCTCTCGGCGTCCAGCGATCGATGCGGCGGTCTCGTGGCCGGCGAGGTTCGTCGTGAGCGGGCGAGGGACTAACCGGCGGATCGACCTCTCGTGGGACAGCACCACGATCGACGGTTGGTCGAACCGACTGCGGCACCGCCTGGTCGCGCCGCGGCTCGGCGCCTGGGTGACGACCTCGTGGGCGTCCGGCCAGACTCGATCGGTGAAAGCACTGAGCGCCGGGGGGACCTACGAGGTCCAGGTGCAACCGCGGCGCGGCGCGATGATCGGCGCGTGGTCGGTGCCTATCCGGGTGCGCGCCACCGGGAGGGTCCCGCACAGGGTCCGCGGAGCGTCGGTCTCCTGGCGACGCGCTTCGCTGCGGGTGCGCTGGCGTGAGGCCGTCGTGTCGGACACCTACTCGCTGGCATACCGCACCCGCACGGCCGCCGGCTCGTGGTCGACGTGGCGCAAGGCGTCTCGCGCCGGCCACCGCGCGAAGCTGGGCGTCCCGCGCCGTGCGATCAGGGCGCAGGTCCGGATCACCGCCCGCAACGGCTACCTCACTGGGCCGGTCCGGACGCTCCGGACCACGCGCCCACGGTGACCATGCCTCGCCCTGGGCGAGGCTTCGCGACTATCGTGGGCGCGCACGCGTCCCGATTCGAGGAGCTCCGTTGAAGATCGCCGTATCCGGTTCCATCGCGAACGACCACCTGATGACCTTCAGGGGGCGCTTCTCCGACTCGCTCGTCGTCGACCAGCTCGACAAGATCTCGCTGTCCTTCCTCGTCGAGGACCTCGACGTACGCCGGGGAGGGTGCGGAGCCAACATCGCCTTCGGTCTCGCGGCGCTCGGCGAGGAGCCGGTCCTGATCGGGGCCGTGGGAGAGGACTTCGACGACTACCGCTCGTGGCTGGAGCGTCACGGTGTGGACTGCTCCGGTGTCCACGTGTCCGAGACCAAGCACACGGCACGGTTCGTCTGCACCACCGACGCCGCGCAGGCCCAGATCGCCACGTTCTACGCCGGGGCGATGGGCGAGGCCAGAGAGATCGAGCTCAAGCCGATCCATGACCGCGTGGGCGGCTGGGACATCGTCCTCATCGGTCCCGACGACCCCGAGGGCATGGTCCGCCACACCGAGGAGAGCCGTGCCCGTGGCTACCGCTTCGCCGCCGACCCGTCGCAGCAGCTCGCCTTCGCCGACGGCGCCCTGATCCGGTCGCTGATCGACGGTGCCGCCTACCTCTTCAGCAACGAGTACGAGGCCGCGCTCACGGAGAAGAAGACCGGGTGGAGCGCCGGCGAGATCCAGCAGCGGGTCGGGACCCGCGTGGTGACCCGCGGCGCAGACGGGGTCAGCGTCTACGAGGCCGACGGCTCGGTCATCGACGTCCCCGCCATCGCGGGGGTCACGCCCGTCGACCCCACTGGAGTCGGCGACGCCTTCCGGGCCGGCTTCCTCGCCGGGCTCGGCGTCGACCTCCCGCACGAGCAGTGCGCGCAGCTGGGTTGCGCCCTGGCCGCGAGCGTCGTGGAGACCACCGGCACGCAGGAGTACCGCCTTGATCGCGACAGCCTGATGGGCCGTCTGCGGACGCAGTACGGCGACGCGGCGGCCAGCATCGTAGTCGACCGTCTGCCCCGGTTCCGAGGGGACCTCTGAAGGTCAGTCCGACGGCTCTGGAGTAGGGTGCTGATGTTCGTGGTACGGACCTCAGGCGTTGCGTCAGCGGCGACGAGGACGCGCACCACGGTGTGATTCGAATCGAGCCAGAAAGGCGCCTGGTGGGTCAGGAACTCTTCGCGCGCGGCAAGCGGGCACAAGGCGAACGTCGTCGACCGGTCAGGTCGAAGACGCTCGGGCTCGGCTTCGTCGCTGCTGCGATCGTGCTGCTCAGTGGCTGTTCGCCAGACGATCCGAGCGCGTGGGGCCGCTTGGCGCTCCCGATCGGAGCCAGTGATCGTGTCGACGCCATGTTCGTCCTGTGGGTCGGCGCCTGGATCGCCTCCGCGGTCGTGCTGGTGCTCGTCCTGGGGCTGATCCTGTGGGTGATGGTCCGCTACCGTCGCCGGCCGGGCAACGAGGTGCCCTCGCAGCTCCGCTACCACCTCCCGCTGGAGGTCCTCTACACGGTGGCGCCGGTGATCGTCGTGGCGATCTTCTTCGCCGAGACCGTCACCGCCCAGAACAAGATGCTGGAGCGGGTCGAGGAGCCGGACCACACGATCACGGTCGTCGGCAGCAAGTGGCAGTTCACGTTCAACTACCTCGGTGAGGAGGCGACCGCCGGTCAAGACGTCTTCGACTACGGCGACACCTCCAACCCCACCGAGCTGTGGCTGCCCGTGGACGAGTCGGTCCAGTTCAACCTCGTCTCGCCGGACGTCATCCACTCGTTCTGGATCCCCGAGTTCTACTTCAAGATGGACGTCATCCCCGGCAAGGAGAACTCCTTCGACGTCACCCCGACGCGTGAGGGTGTCTTCACCGGTCGGTGCGCCGAGTTCTGCGGGCTCTACCACACCCGCATGATCTTCAAGGTTCACGTGGTCTCGCGTGACGAGTACGACGCCCACCTGCAGCAGCTTCAGGCGGCCGGGCAGATCGGTCAGCCCGAGGGCGGTGCCGAAGCCAGCCGGATCGCCGGGCTCGCCGAGGTGCAGAACCTAGAGACAGGAGAGTAGGAGTGACTGCAGTCGCAGAACCCCAGGCTGGGGCGACGCCTGAAGAGGTCACCCCGCCGAAGCCGTTGGGCAAGCGCGTCGTCGCCATGCTGACGACCACCGATCACAAGCAGATCGGCACGATGTACCTCGTCGCGTCGTTCGCGTTCTTCCTGATCGGCGGCATCCTCGCGCTGCTCATCCGTGCCGAGCTTGCTGTCCCCGGCACGCAGGTCGTCGACGAAGAGACCTACAACCAGCTCTTCACGATGCACGGCACGATCATGCTCCTCATGTTCGCGACGCCGTTGTTCGTCGGCTTCGCCAACTGGATCATGCCGCTCCAGATCGGTTCGCCCGACGTCGCGTTCCCGCGGCTCAACATGTTCAGCTTCTGGCTGTTCCTGTTCGGCAGCTCGGTCGCGGTCGGCGGCTTCTTCGTGCCTGGCGGCGCGGCCAGCTTCGGCTGGTTCGCCTACACGCCGCTGTCCGACTCGGTCAACTCACCGGGCATCGGCGGAGACATGTGGACCCTCGGCCTGTACATGTCCGGCCTGGGCACCATCCTCGGCGCGGTCAACTTCGTCACCACCATCTTCACGATGCGCGCCCCCGGCATGACGATGTTCCGGATGCCGATCTTCACCTGGAACGTGCTGGTCACCAGCCTCCTGGTTCTGATCGCGTTCCCGATCCTCGCCGCCGCGCTGCTCGCGCTCTTCGCCGACCGGCAGCTCGGCACCCACGTGTTCGACCCCGCGACAGGGGGGCCGGTTCTCTGGCAACACTTGTTCTGGTTCTTCGGGCATCCGGAGGTCTACATCATCGCGTTGCCGTTCTTCGGCATCGTCAGTGAGATCCTCCCCGTCTTCAGCCGCAAGCCGATCTTCGGCTACATCGGTCTGGTCGCGGCGACGCTGGCGATCGCGGCACTGTCGGTCGCGGTGTGGGCCCACCACATGTTCGTGACCGGGTCGGTCGACCTCGCGTTCTTCTCGTTC
This sequence comes from Mumia sp. zg.B17, assembly GCF_019550915.1. GTDB lineage: Bacteria > Actinomycetota > Actinomycetes > Propionibacteriales > Nocardioidaceae > Mumia. Next base: position 345,259 of record NZ_JAHWCI010000006.1, on the reverse strand, counting down.
ATGACGTTCCTGATCGCCGTACCGACAGGCGTGAAGTTCTTCAACTGGATCGGCACGCTATGGGGCGGATCCATCAGCTTCGACACGCCGCTGGTGTTCTCGCTCGGGTTCCTCGCCACCTTCCTCTTCGGTGGCCTGACCGGCATCATCCTGGCGTCGCCGGCGCTGGACTTCCAGCTGTCCGACACCTACTTCGTCGTCGCGCACTTCCACTACGTCGTGTTCGGTACCGTCGTCTTCGCGATGTTCGCCGGGTTCTACTACTGGTGGCCGAAGTGGACCGGGCACATGCTCAACGAGCGACTCGGCAAGATCCACTTCTGGTTGCTGTTCATCGGCTTCCACATGACGTTCCTGGTGCAGCACTGGCTCGGTGTCGAAGGCATGCCGCGTCGATACGCCGACTACTCGCCGTCCGACGGCTTCACGATGCTCAACCAGGTGTCCACGATCGGTGCGGCGGTCCTCGCGATCTCGACTCTGCCGTTCTTCTACAACGTGTGGGTCTCGCGTCACAACCCCAAGGTCGGCGTCGACGACCCGTGGGGCTGGGGCCGCTCGCTCGAGTGGGCGACCTCCTCCCCGCCGCCGCGGCACAACTTCACGTCGCTGCCTCGGATCCGGTCGGAGAGTCCTGCATTCGACCTGCATCACCCTGAGCTGTCGATGCTCGAGCATGCCGAGAACGACTTCGACAGCCCGCTCGCCGACGCCCCGAACCTCTCGGGGCACGAGGAGGCGATGCGCGAACAGGCCGACAACAAGCGTGAGGATGGTGGCAGCCGGTGAAGGCCGAGGCCTGGATCATCGCATCGATCTCCGTCTTCCTGGTGATCGTGTCACCGATCTACTGGATCGCCTCAGGCGACCCGACCGGGACGACAGCCCTGGTCATGGCCGCGCTGCTGGGTCTCCTGCTCACCTTCTTCCTGGGTGTGGTCGCCAAGCAGATCCCGGCGCGCCTCGAGGACCGCGACGACGGTGAGATCGCTGAGGGCGCAGGCGAGTACGGCTTCTACCCTCCGTGGAGCTGGTGGCCGCTGTGGGCGGCCCTGGCGATGCTGGCCATCATCCTCGGCCTGATCTTCGGCTGGTGGCTCGTCGTGATGGCGCTCCCGTTCGGAGTCATCGCCCTGGTCGGCTGGATCTACGAGTACTACCGCGGGCTCTACGCGCACTGATCCACGCGCCGGACAGACTTCGTACGGCCTCTCAAGGTAGCGATTGCTACCCTGAGAGGCCGTATGTCTGTTTCGTAGGGGGATCATGAAGAGACAAACCGGTCAGCGCGCGCTGCACGGTGGACGCCGATGGCTCGGCGTCCTCGTTGCGGGTGCTCTCATGGCGGGGTGCAGCGCCGTCGGCGGCAGCTCCGAGGGGGCAGGCGCCGAAGACGCGGAAGCCGATAACGCTGGCGACTCCAACGCCTCGTCGTCGCCGTCGCCCACGCCGGCGACCGAGGTGACCATGAACGTCGAGGAGGGTGCCCGCGCCGTCCCGGTGGACACCGCGATCACCGTGGGAGCGACCAACGGCACGATCACGGCAGTGTCGGCCTACTTCGGCAAGCGCGCGACCAAGAAGTCCTCTGTTGCCGGCGATCTGACGGCCGACGGGAGTGCCTGGACGGCCAAGGGTCTCCTCGAGCCCGGCAAGCGCTACACGGTCGCCGTCAGCACCCGTGACGAGGACGGCAACGTCGACACGACGACCCGTACCTTCCGGACCCAGTCTCTGACGCTCGACCAGCAGGCGTACGCCTCCATCTCGCCGAGGAGCGGCGCCACCGTCGGCGTGGCGATGCCGATCATCGTCCGATTCGACCTCCCGGTGTCGCGGCGGGCCGAGGTCGAGAAGCGCCTCGCAGTGACGTCTACACCGAAGGTGGAGGGCACCTGGAGCTGGATCAGCGACTCCGAGGTCCACTTCCGTCCGAAGAGATACTGGCCGGCAGGCACCACGGTCAAGGTCCACGCAGGCATCAACGGCGTCCGTACGGCCAAGGGCGTGTGGGGCCAGGAGGACCGCGACACCAGCTTCTCGGTCACCAAGCGTGCGGTGACGACGGTGGTGGACGTCGCGCGGCACAAGGCGACGGTCAGGATCAACGGCAAGGTCGCGCGGGTGATCCCGGCGACCACCGGCAAGCCCGGCTTCCAGACCCGCAACGGCACCAAGGTGATCATGGAGAAGTATCCCGTCAAGCGGATGGACGCCGCGACGACGGGCATCGCCGAAGGCTCGTCGGAGTACTACAACATCGAGAACGTCCGGTATGCGATGCGAGTGACCAACTCCGGTGAGTTCATCCACGCCGCGCCGTGGTCGGTGGGCTCACAAGGCTCGGCGAACGTGAGCCACGGGTGCACCGGCTTGAGCACGAGCAACGCCTCGTGGTTCTACGGGATCTCCCACATCGGGGACCCGGTGAAGTTCATCCGCTCCGACCGCAAGGTTCTCGAGCCGCAGAACGGCTGGACGGACTGGAACGTCTCGTACGCCCAGTTCGCGAAGGGCTCGGCCCTCTCCTGACCCCTCCGCCCCGCGGGTCACTGTCTTCGCCTCGCGGGTCAGTGTTCGTGGACTGGCGGGTCACTGTCTTCGGCCCGCGGGTCGCTGTTCGTGGGCCGAGGCGGCAGAGGATGACCCGCGAGCGGCAGAGGATGACCCGCGAGCGGCCGAGAATGACCCGTCGGCGGCAGGCAGTGACCCGCGGGCGACAGACAGTGACCCGCCGGCCGGGGTAGGGGGAAGGAGAAGGCCCCGCCCCCCGGATGGGGGAGCGGGGCCTTCTCGTGAGGCTGGACCTCAGTGCTGCTTGGGCACGCCCGTCTCGCTGACTCCGCTGAAGTCGTCCGGGAGGTCGTGCGGCGGGTACACCTCGTCGTGGAAGTGGTGTGCCGCGGCATCGACGTCGGCCTGAGTCGGCTTGTCCACGTCGTGCGCGAAGAAGAACCGCTTCGCCCACGCCCGCAGCCTTGCCTTGCGACCCTGCGGGTTGCGGACCCCGTTGCCGTCCTCGTCGACCGCTGCGGTGAGCTCGGGAACCCGAGGACGCGCGGTGAGCGCGTACGCGACGTCCCGCGGCAGCGGCGCGTGGGCCTCGGCGTACGACCCCTCGGCGGAGCGGACGATGATGCCCGTCTCGTAGCCGTGGAGCAGAGCGTCGTTGTCCTTGCGCTGCAGGCTGATGCAGATCCGCCGCGTGATGATGAACGCGATCACCGGCCCGAGGAACACCCCGATACGACAGATCCACGTGATCGTGAAGATGTCCAGGTTGAACTTCAACGCGATGATGTCGTTGCCGCCGGCGATCCAGCAGACGCCGTAGAACGTCATGCCGGCGACGCCGAACGCGGTGCGGGTCGGGGCGTTGCGCGGACGCTGGAGGAGGTGGTGCTCCTCCTTGTCGCCGGTGACCCACGACTCGAAGAACGGCCAGATCGCGAGCACCGTGAAGAGCAGGCCCATCAGGAGGACGGCCGGGATGAAGACGTTGAGCGAGAACGTCTGCGAGTACTGCTCCGGACCGACGGTGAACTCCCAGTTGGGCATGATGCGGACCGCGCCCTCGACCCAGCCCATGTACCAGTCGGGCTGCGAGCCCGCGGTCACCTCGGACGGGTTGTAGGGGCCGTACGCCCAGATCGGGTTGATCTGGATGACCGCCGCCATCAGTGTCGTGAAGCCGAAGACCACGAAGAAGAAGCCGCCCGCCTTCGCCGCGTAGACGGGGAGCATGGGGAACCCGACGACGTTCTTCTCGGTGCGTCCGGGGCCAGGCCACTGCGTGTGCTTGTGGTAGACGAGAAGCACCATGTGGGCGGCGATCAGGCCGAGGAGGAGGCCCGGCAGCAAGAAGATGTGCGCCATGTAGAGCCGCGGGATGATCAGGTCACCCGGGAACTCCCCGGCGAAGACGAAGAACTCGAGGTAGGACCCGACGACCGGGATCGACCGGATCAGTCCGTCGACGAAGCGCAGCCCGGTGCCCGACAGCAGGTCGTCCGGCAGCGAGTAACCGGCGAAGCCCTCGATCAGGCCGATCGCGAACAGGCCGATACCGATGATCCAGTTGAGCTCACGCGGCTTGCGGTACGCGCCGGTGAAGAACACACGGAGCATGTGGGCGATGATCGCCGCCATGAACAGCGCAGCAGACCAGTGGTGGATCTGCCGGACCAGCAGACCGCCGCGGATGTCGAACGAGATGTCGAGGGTCGAGGCGTAGGCCTGCGACATCTCGAGGCCACGCATCGGCTCGTACGGGCCGTCGTAGACGATCTCGGTCATGCTCGGCTGGAACCAGAAGGTCAGGAACGTCCCGGTCAGCAGCAGGACGACGAAGCTCCAGAGAGCGATCTCGCCCAGCAGGAACGACCAGTGGTCCGGGAACACCTTGCGGATGTTCTTGCGCACGAGGCCGGCGAGGCCGACGCGCTCGTCGAGCCACCCGACGGGTCCGGCGGACTTCTTGCCGAACTTGGTGTCCTGGAGCGGCGTCGTGGGAGTGCTCATGGTGTCAGTCACGGTTCTGCTCCACCTCTGGGAAGCTCGGGCCGACCGGCTCGTGGAAGTCGCTGGTCGCGATCAGATAACCGTCCTGGTCCACCGCGAGCGGGAGCTGGGGGAGCGGGCGGTGTCCGGGGCCGAAGATGACCTTGCCGCCGTCAGCGAGGTCGTAGGTGGTCTGGTGGCACGGGCAGAGCAGGTGGTGGGTCTGCTGCTCCCAGAGGGAGATCGGGCAGCCGACGTGCGTGCAGATCTTGGAGTAGACCATGATGCCGTCCACGTCCCAGTTGGCCTGGCCCTTGCGCGGCTTGATGTCGTCGGGCCGGATCCGGACCGCGATCACGGACGCCTTGGCCTTGGCCTGCAGGAGGTCCGTGCCGTGGAACAGCGCGTGGCCGTGGCTGTCGGTCTCGAACAGGATCGCGGGCTGGGCGTTGACGAGCTGGCCGACCTCGATGTCACCCGGACGCAGCGGGATGCCCGAGACGTCGTTGACGACCCGCATGCCGCGTCGCCAGACCGTCTTGAACAGCTTGTCGCCCGGCAGAGGGCCGAGGTCGCGCAGCATGATGATGGCCGGCAGACCGAGGAAGGCCACGGCGCCGATGAGGGAGTTGCGGATCAGCGGCCGGCGACCGAAGCCCGACTCGGACACGCCCTGGCCGACGGCGACGAGCGCCGCCTCGCGGTCCTCGTCCGACGAGCGCGCCGGGTGGCGCATCTCGATGATCTCCTGGTCGAACATCAGCTTCTTGGCCCACTGGATGGCCCCGATGCCGATGAGGAACAGCGCCAGGCCGAGGGTGAGCCCGAGGGCGAGGTTCAGCGAGAACCAGCCGAAGACCTCCGCGTCCCTGGGGATCGTGAAGTAGGCGACGCAGAAGGCCAGGGCGAGCACGATGGCGGCGGTGAACATCCCGGCGACCTGACGCTCGGCGCGCTTGGCCAGCTTGGGATCCACGTCGGTGGGACGCGGGAGATGCTCGGGCAGCCCCGGGTTCTCGATCGGCTCGGCAGGCTCGATGTCGTTGCGCGCCGGGACGGCGACGTCGTCAGTCGGCTGCTCGTCGTGCGATTCGGGGCTCATGACCTCTTCTTCTTCACCCGGGCGCCGTGCGCTGCCAGCCAGACGCTGACGGCGACGAGACCGCCGATTCCGATGATCCAGGCGAACATGCCGTCCACGACGGGGCCGAGGCCACCGCCACCGAAGCCGCCCTGGGGCTGCGACTCGACGGACTTGATGTAGCCGATGATGGCGCGCTTGTCCTCAGGCGTGACGACGTCGTCGCTGAACACCGGCATCTGCTGCGGGCCGGTCTGCATGGCCTCGTAGATGTGCTTCGCGCTCACGCCCCGCAGGGAGGGGGCGTAGCGGCCGCTGGGCAGGGCGCCGCCGGCGCCGACGGAGTTGTGGCACGCGGTGCAGTTCGTACGGAAGAACTCACCGCCGCGGGTCAGCTCCTCCTCAGAGAGGTCGGAGACGTCGGTGTATTCCTCGTCAGGGACCGCAGGGCCGGGGGCGAGGCTGGCGACGTATGCGGCGAGCGCGTCGGTCTCCTCCTCGTCGTAGACAGGATCCTTGCGGGGTGCCTGGGGCGCGGTCTGAGCCAGCGGCATACGACCGGTGGACACCTGGAAGTCGACCGACGCCGCGCCGACCCCGATCAGCGAGGGGCCGAAGTTGCCGCCGCTCTTGGTCATGACGCCCTCGGCGTTCATGCCGTGGCAGCTGGCGCAGCCGACGAGGAACAGCTCGCGGCCCTGCTCCACCTTGGCGGTGTCACTCGCCGTGTCGGCGTCGGCCTTCCCCGGAGCGAGGGAGGCGTACAGCGCTCCCGCGACGAGCAGTCCGAAGAGCAGCACCGCGTAACCCGCGAGAGGGTGCCTTCGGTGGGTGGACAAGAACCGCACGGAGTGAACCTCGTTCCCCTTGCCAGGGACGCCCCCGGCAGGGGCGTCTCCTTCGATTAAACCTTGATTCAGATCTTCTGGTAGAGAATTCGTCGCCGGAGCCGTCGAGGACGGGTCGAGGACGGGGCCCCTACTGCAGGGCGTAGATGGTCAGGAAGAGCCCGACCCACACGATGTCGACGAAGTGCCAGTAGTAGGACACGACGATTGCGGAGATCGCCTGCTCGTGGGTGAATCGACGCGCCATGAAGGTACGGCCGATCACGAGGAGGAAGGCGATGAGACCGCCGATGACGTGCAGACCGTGGAAGCCGGTGGCGAGGTAGAAGACCGAGCCGTAGCCCGACGACGAGAGCGTGACGTTCTCGTGGATCAGCTCGACGTACTCGGTGGCCTGGCCGGCGACGAAGACGGCGCCCATCACGTAGGTGAGGGCGAACCACTCGCGCAGACCCCACTGGCCGATCTGCCAGATGCGTCCGCTGCGGCCGACCTTGCCCTTCTCGGCGGCGAAGACGCCCCACTGGCAGGTGACCGAGGACAGCACGAGGATGGTCGTGTTGACCGTGGCGAACGGGACGTTGAGCTTGGCCGTCTCCGCCGCCCACAGCTCCGGGCTCACCGCACGGATGGTGAAGTACGCGGCGAAGAGGGCCGCGAAGAACATCAGCTCGCTCGACAGCCAGACCACGGTCCCGACCGTCACTTGCGAGGGTCGGTTGGGTTGCCCGTGCAGGCGGGATGCTGGGATCACAGATGTCGTCGCCACGGGTGTCATTATTAACCCCCGACCTGTGCGAGGCATCCCCGGCCCCTGCCTCACGCCCTCGCGAGTCGCTACGATCGCGCTGTGACCGATCCCAGCACTGATGTCGCATCCGAACGTCAACTCCCGTTGCGCGTCCTCGTCTACTCCGACGACGGTGACACCCGCACGCAGGTGACGACCGCCCTCGGCCGTCGGATCCACCCCGACCTGCCGCCCGTCGAGTACGTCGAGTGCGCGACGCTCCCGGTGGTGCTCCAGCACATGGACGCCGGTGGCATCGCCCTGGCGATCCTCGACGGCGAGGCGACGCCGGCGGGTGGCATGGGCGTCGCGCGCCAGCTGAAGGACGAGATCTTCCAGTGCCCGCCGCTCCTGGTGCTGACCGCGCGGGACCAGGACGTCTGGCTCGCGACCTGGTCGCGCGCCGACGGCATCGCGAGCCACCCGATCGACCCGCTCAAGCTCGCGAACGCCGTCCTCGGCCTCATCGCCCCCGCGGCGACCACGGCCTCCGCATGACGGTCGCGACCCGCTGGCCGGAGGTCCTCGGCGGGCTCGTGGCAGGCGAGGACCTCACGGCAGAGCAGACGGCGTGGGCGATGGAGGAGATCCTCTCCGGCAACGCCACGGCCGCGCAGATCGCCGGCTTCGCCGTGGCGCTGAGGGCGAAGGGTGAGACCGTCGCCGAGGTCGAGGGACTCGCGGCGACCATGCTTGAGCACGCGAGGCTGATCGAGGTCGAGGGCCGGACCGTCGACATCGTCGGGACCGGAGGTGACCGCGCCAAGACCGTCAACATCTCGACGATGTCGGCGGTGACCATGCGCGGTGCCGGTGCGTTGGTGGTCAAGCACGGCAACCGCGCTGCGTCGAGCGCCAGCGGGGCGGCCGACGTCCTCGAGGAGCTCGGGGTCCGGCTGGACCTGACGCCCCAGCGCGTGGCGTCGCTCGCGGGTGAGGTGGGGATCACCTTCTGCTTCGCCCCCGTCTTCCACTCGTCGTTCCGCTTCACCGCGGCGCCGCGGAAGGAGCTCGGCATCCCGACCGCCTTCAACTTCCTCGGGCCGCTCACCAACCCCTCGAAGCCCGCCGCGATGGCGGTGGGTGTCGCCGACGCGAGGATGGCGAGCGTCGTCGCCGGCGTCTTCGCGCGGCGCGGGCTCGATGCGCTCGTTTTCCGTGGCGACGACGGCCTCGACGAGATCACGACGACGACGACCTCGCGGGTGTGGGTCGTGTCGGGTCCGGACGGTCAGAAGTCCGTGGCGGAGCACACCTTCGACCCCACCGAGGTCGGGATCGCGCCGTCTCCCCCCGAGGCGCTGCGCGGAGGCGACCCGGCCTTCAACGCCGACGTCTTCCGACGTGTGGTCGCGGGCGAGCAGGGGCCCGTCCGCGACGCGGTCGTGCTCAACGCCGCCGCGGGGCTGGCGGCGTACGAGGGAGGCGAGGACGACCTCGTGACCCGGATGGAGCGCAACGTCGCTCGCGCCCGTGAGGCGCTCGACTCCGGGGCGGCCCGCGAGGCGCTCGCGGTGTGGGCCGACGCGTCGCAGCGCGAGAGCTGACCGACGCGGGGCGCGGTCAGCGGCGCACGATCACTCGAAGTCGCCACCGATGCTGAAGGCTGCCTCGAGGTCGTGCTGGGAGTAGGTGCGGAACGCGATGTGCGTCTCGGTCGACCGCACTCCCGGGACCTTGTTGACGCGGTCGGCGACCACGTCGGCGATCTCCTCGGTGCGCCGCACCCGGACGAGCGCGATCAGGTCGATGTGTCCGGTGACGGAGTAGACCTCGCTCACGCCGTCGAGCGCGGCGAGCTCCTCGGCGACCTCCGGGATGCGGTCGACCTCGGCGTTGATGAACACGATCGCGGTGATCACGGGTCCTCCTGCGGACGAGTCGGCGTACGGGCTGCAGCCTACTCGTCAGCGGCGTGGGCGGTGCTCGGTCCGCCAGCCCTCGCCTCGCGCCTCGTCGAAGGGCGCAGCGGCCGCACGTGATCGCTCGGCAGCCTCGACGATGGGCAGGTGCCGACCGGCGCCGCGTACCGGGCTGGCCCACTCGCCGTCGAGGTCGACGAGGCGGACCCCGTCGGACTCCAGCCAGCGCAGGACCAGCTCGGACTCGGCCGCGGTGGCAGCCGGTGTCTCGTCGGGCACGATCGTCTCGGCGGTCGACCGGAGCGCCTCCACCCACGGACCGGACGGCGTCGAGGCTGGCATCACCCCGGAGGCGACCAGACGTCCGTGGCGTACGACGTGGACCTCCCACTCCCGCCACTGCGGGTCGAGGGGGCGTGCTGCGACCACCTCGGCGCACGAGAGCAGCGCGGCGAGCCGCTGGCTGCGGTGGGTGGCACGGACGAGCGCGACGAGCCGGTCTCGCTCATGGGCGGCGTCCTCGAAGCGTCCCTGCCCCGAGAGCGTGCGCATGCGGTCGGTCGAGGCGTCGACCACCACGGTGGGGTCGAGCGTGAGAGCCGTCCGGACGCGGTCGACCTCGGCCGCGTACGTCTCGGGGGTGGCGGTGCCGTCGCAGGGTGCGAGGCAGCTGCCCATCTCGGCGAGGGCGCACGCGCTGCGTGACGGACGGCGCGGGAGCCGTCCGGAGCACTGGCGGATGCGGAACGCCTCGTAGAGCGTCGCCGCGACACGCTCGGCGGACGAGCGGCGCGTGAAGGGACCGAGGTAGTTGGCGTCATCGTCGGTCTTGCGGACGAACGAGAGGCGGGGCCACGGCTCTCGGGTGAGCTTGATCCAGGTCGCACGCTCGGGGTGTCGGGACCTGCGGTTGTAGGGCGGCTTGTGGTGTGCGATCAACCGCAGCTCGCGCACCTGCGCCTCGAGGGCCGTCGCACACGTGATGCCCTCGACGCGGGTCGCCAGCGCCACCATCTCGCCCATCCGCGTGCGGGTCTCGCTGGAGGTGAAGTAGGAGCGGACCCGCGCACGGAGGTCCTTGGAGGTCCCGACGTACAGGACGTTCTCGTGACGGTCGCGGAAGAGGTAGACGCCGGGGAGGTGGGGGAGGTGGTCGGCGAGCCGGCTCTTCTTGCGCTGGGCGGGACTGACCCGGGAGCTGAAGGTGGCGAGCTCCTCCATCGTCGACACCCCCATGGTGCCCAGGCGCTCGAGGAGCGCGTGGAGGACGTCGACCGTCGCGCGGGCGTCGGCGAGGGCGCGGTGGTTGGGGGTGGTGGCGGCGTGGAAGTGGCGCGCGAGCGTGCTCAGCTTGCAGTTGGGGACCTCGTCGCGCAGCAGGACGCGACGGGCGATGCGGGCGGTGTCGAGCGTCTCGAAGCCGGGCCAGGCCAGCCCGAGGTGCTGGGTGAAGTGCTTGAGGAAGCCGACGTCGAAGGGAGCGTTGTGCGCGACGAGCACGGTGCCCCGGGCGAACTCCAGGAACGACGGCAGCGCCTCGCCGATCCTCGGGGCGGCCACGACCATCGCGTCGGTGATGCCGGTGAGGACCGTGATGAACGTCGGGATCGGACCCTCGGGGTCGACGAGGGTCTGGAACTCACCCAGGACCTCGCCGCCGCGGACCTTGACCGCACCGATCTCGGTGATCATGGAGCCGGCGGCCGCCGAGCCGCCCGTCGTCTCGAGGTCGACGACGCAGAACGTGATGCCCGACAGGTCTCGACCCAGCTCGTCGAGAGTCCCTTGGACCGCGGTGCCCTCGACCGCGGGAACCGGGACGGTCGGCGGGGGAGCGGTTTCGGGGGCGAGGGTCATGGGAACGACGGTAGGTGCGTCCGCTGACATGTCCGGCCGTCGGGGCGTACGGCGTGTCGCACGACGGGTTTGTGTCAGAGCGGCTGCGTAGCGTCCAGGGCATGGACGAATCCCGCGTGCTCCATCAGCAGCCGGGCCCGGCGACGGGTCACGGCGAGCTTCTGACCATCGACTGCGGTCGCTGCCTCGCCCGGCCCCAGGCATGCGGCGACTGCGTGGTGACCGCGCTGCTCGGTGCCCCCGACGAGGGCGTCAGCATCGACGCCGACGAGGGTGCCGCGCTCCAGGCGCTGAGCGCCGCCGGCCTCGTGTCTCCGCTCCGCCTCGTGACCCAGACCGACAGCGAGACCATCGACGACGTGTGAGCTTTCTCACCCAACCACCGCCGCCCGCGAGAGAGATCTGACTTTCCCACTGCTTCACGTTGATTCCCCACCCCGTTGGCGCATAGGGTGAGGCTCGCGTGTCTGAGGAGTTCTCTACCCCGGAGGGCGCAGGCACGCCGCCTAGTTCGGCCGAGATCCCCCGATCGACGCTGGAGCCGGGGACCCACGTTCCTGGGGTGAATCCGTCCGCTCGGACGGTAGGGCACGTTCTTGGCCCGAACCCGTCAGCTCACCCGGTAGGCGTCGAGAACGTGAAGGAGCCGCCGAGTGCGGAACGGCCGAAAGCTGTCGATGAGGGCAGCAGTCGCCGCCGGGTCCGGGTTGGTCCTCGCTGCCACGCTCACCGCGTCCCCCAGCGCAGCAGACCCCCAGACGCCGAGCCTGTCCGAGGCCCAGCGCAAGGTCGCCGAGCTCAGCCACGAGGCCGAGCAGGCCAACGAGCGCTTCCTCGAGCTCCGGACCGAGGTCGACGGAGCCAAGAAGCAGATCAAGAAGCTCCGGACCGACGTCAAGGCGCAGCAGGCTGAGGTCGAGGACGTCCGCAACGCCCTCGCCAAGACCGTCACCGAGCGGTTGTCGAGCTCCCCGATGGGCCCGACCACCCAGCTGCTCGCGAGCGACGATGTCGACGAGTTCCTGGAGGGCCTGACGGCGCTCCAGTCCTACAACAGCACCCAGGCCGACCGGCTGGCCGCCTTCGAGCGCGAGGCCGGAGAGCTCAAGGTCCGCCGTGAGCAGCTCTCCTCCAAGCTCGAGATCATCTCGGAGTCGCAGAAGGAGATGACCAAGCAGAAGGCCAAGCTCGACGATCGCGTCACCAAGGCCGAGGCTCTCGTCGCGAGCCTGACTCCTGCTGAGCGCGAAGAGGTCTACGACAACGACCACGGTGGTCCGAGCCGCAGCGAAGACCGTCCGTCGACCAGCGCCCCGAAGGTGAACGCGTCCGGGCGGGCCAAGAAGGCGATCGACTTCGCGATGGCGCAGCTGGGCGAGCCCTACTCCTACGGTTCTGCGGGCCCCGGCAGCTGGGACTGCTCGGGCCTGACGATGAAGGCGTTCGGCGCGGCCGGCGTGTCGCTCCCGCATTCGTCCTCCGCGCAGTCCGGGATGGGCTCCTCGGTGTCGCGGTCGTCGATGAGCCCGGGCGACCTGGTGTTCTACTACAGCCCGGTCAGCCACGTCGGCATCTACATCGGCAACGGCAAGCTGATCCACGCCCCGCGTCCCGGGCGCAGCGTCGAGATCGTCTCGGTGGACGTCATGCCGGTCAGCGGAGTGCGTCGCGTCGGCTGACCGCCTCCGCTCCGTACGAAGAGCCACGACCCGTCTCGGGTCGTGGCTCTTCTGTGTACGACGTGCGGCCACCCCTGGGCAGCAGCTCCGAACCCTCACGGACGACAGCAGCCCCCGGCGCGTGTGCGCCGGGGGCTGCTGTCTGCGTGGGGTCGGGGCCTAGCCGTACAGGGCCTCGACGTCGTCGCGGTGCTCACGCATCACGACGTTGCGCTTGAGCTTGAGGGTCGGTGTGATCTGGCCGCCCTCCTCGGTCCAGTCCTTGGCGAGGACCCGGAACTTGCGGATCGCCTCCGCTCGGGACACGTGGGAGTTGGCCTCGTCCACCGCGGTCTGCACGGCCGCCAGCACGTCGGGATCGTCAGCGAGCTGCTCGATCGGCGTATCAGCCGGCTTGCCGTGGTTCTCGAGCCACGAGCCGATCGACTCCTGGTCGAGCGTGATGAGTGCGCCGACGAAGGGCTTGCCTTCGCCCACGACCACCGCCTGGCTCACCAGGACGTGCGCCCGGATGCGGTCCTCGAGGACCGCGGGCACGACGTTCTTGCCGCCGGCGGTGACGATGATCTCCTTCTTGCGGCCCGTGATGGAGATGAAGCCGTCGGAGTCGATCTCACCGATGTCACCGGTGTGGAACCAGCCGTCCTCATCGAACGCGGCCGCCGTCGCCTCCGGCGCGTTCCAGTAACCCCGGAACACCTGTCCGCCGCGGAACAGCAGCTCGCCGTCATCGGCGACCCGGACCTCGGTGCCCGGCAGAGGGCGCCCGACGGTGCCGATCTTGGAGTCGCCGGCGAGGTTCGCCGCGAGCGCGGCCGTGGTCTCGGTGAGGCCGTACCCCTCGATCACCGGGATGCCGATGCCCGAGAAGAAGTGCGCGAGCCGCTCGCCCAGCGGAGCGCCGCCGGAGATCGCGTGCTCGACGTGCCCGCCCATGGCGTCGCGAAGCTTGGCGTAGACCAGCCGGTCGAACAGCGTGTGCTTCGCCTTGAGGACCGGGCCGATGCGCTTGCCGCTCTCGCGCGCCCGGCTGTAGGCGATCGCCGTCGAGGTCGCGACGTCGAAGATCTTGCCCTTGCCGGACGCGTGGGCGTTCTGGCTGGCGCCGTTGTAGATCTTCTCGAACACGCGTGGGACGGCCAGGAGGAACGTCGGCTTGATCTCCGCCAGCTCGGGGAGGAGGTTCTTGACGTCCGGGGAGTGCGAGAGCTTCGCGCCTGCCCGGATGGAGCCGACCTCGACGATGCGGGCGAAGACGTGCGCCAGCGGCAGGAAGAGCAGCGTCACGGAGTTGTCGTGGAACAGCTCAGGAAGCACGTCGATGACGTCGCCGAGCTCGAACATGAAGTTGGCGTGCGTGATCTCTGCGCCCTTGGGGCGTCCGGTCGTGCCGGAGGTGTAGATGATCGTGGCGAGGTCCGACGGAGCCACGGCGTCACGACGGGCGGCAAGGTCGGCGTCGGAGATGACGGCACCCGACGCGGCGAGAGTGTCCAGACCGGAGTCGATGACCCACACGTTCTTGAGGTCGGTGAGATCGGTGCCGGACGCCGCGACCCGCTCCGCGTGCTCCTCGTTCTCCACGACGCAGCCCACCGCGGCGGAGTCGGACAGGATCCACGAGATCTGCTCGACCGACGAGGACTCGTAGATGGGGACGGAGACGGCACCGATCCACCACAGCGCGTAGTCGACCTGCGTCCACTCGTAGCGCGTGCGGGAGAGGAGACCGACACGATCTCCCGGCGCGACTCCGGCGGCGACGAACCCCTTGGCGAGGGAGACGACCTCGTCGCGGAACTGCGCGATGGTGACGTCGGTCCAGGCGCCGGAGACCCTGCGCTGGAAGGCGACCCGGTCAGGGTCCTCGTCAACCCGCACCAGGATGTCGTTGGTGATGCTGCCCGTCTCTGGGACCTGGTACGTGGCTGGGGTCGCGTAGGTACGCACTCTGCCTCCGATCGAGTGATCTGGGTACGCCGACACGACGTACTCCCCCTGGGGCAGGTTACATTCACCACTCGGAGCACCTGCGAAGGAGACCTCGATGCCGGCGGTGGACGTGATCGACCAGACGTACGCGCCCGTGCCGCAGCGCCAGTTGCGCGAGGTTCTCTGCGCGGAGTCCGGCTGGTCCGAGGTGCTGCCCGGCCTGGAGCTGCGGTGCTTCGAGGACCGGGGCGACCGCGGCAAGCGGTGGAGCGTGAGCGGCACGCTCGACGGGACGGCCGAGGTGTGGCTGGAGCAGGCGCCCGAGGGGACGATCGTGCACCTGTTCCTGCAGGCGGAGCCGAGCGCGCCGGGGATGTCGACGCAGGGCGCCCGGCGGATGGAGCGCGACGTACGGGAGCGCTTGAAGCGATGGGTGACCCAGGTCCGGGACACTCTCGACGTCGGACGGCCCGTCGGGGAGCCGCCCGCCACAGCGCAGCGCGGGGCTGCCCCGACCGAGGACGTCCGGGATGCGCGATAGGGTCGGCCGCAGCACCGACGACCAGGAGGGCTCTGGATGACTGACCAGACGACCAGCGACATCGTGGTCGACGCCGATCCCGGCGTCATCATGGCGGTCATCGCCGACTTCGCGTCGTACCCCTCGTGGGCGACGGGGGTGAAAGAGGCGCGGGTCGTGGAGCTCGACGAGTTCCGGGCACGCCCCACCGAGGTGCAGTTCGTCCTCGACGCCACGCCGATCCGCGACACCTACACCCTCGGCTACACCTGGGACGGCGACCGTGAGGTCGACTGGCGAGTCACCGAGCCGGGGTCCATGGTCACGGGCATGGACGGGGCCTACGTCCTCGAACCCCTCGAGGACGGGCGGACCCGCGTCACCTACCGTCTCGCTGTCGAGGTCTCCATCCCGCTGCTGGGGATGCTCCGTCGCAAGGCGGAGAAGGTCATCATCGAGACAGCTCTCAAGGGCCTCAAGAAGCGCGTCGAGTCATCCGAGGTGTGACCGGGACGACGTGGCGAGGCGCGGGTCTCGATAGGATCTGACGACCGCGCTCGCACGTCCCCAGGTTCTCTGCACGAGGAGAGGCATGACCGAACACACCGGCGACGACCATGTCGGCACCCTCGCGCAGGAGGCCCTCAAGCTCGCTCGCGTGCTCGCCGACCAGGCGTCGCAGGGCCGGCGAGGAGCCGACGACACCTCGTCGGCCGAGCATCGTCCCGAGACCTGCGACTCCTGCCCCCTGTGCCAGCTCATGACAGTCGTGCGTCACGCGCGCCCCGAGGTGGCCGACCACCTGACGTCGGCCCTGGCCTCGCTCACCCTCGCCGCGCGTGGTGTGGTGGACGCGTGGGCGCAGACGCGTCCGCCGCACGCGTCCGGGCGGGCGGCCGCCGACGGGCCGGCGGACAGGGACGGGGAGGACGAGCCATGGGGCTGACGGTCGGCGTCGACATCGGCGGCACCAAGATCGCTGTGGGCGTCGTCGACGTCGACGGCACCGTTATCGCTCACGACCAGCTGGAGACGCCGGCGACGGACCCCACCCTCATCGGGGACGCCGTCGGCCGGTCCGTCAACGCCCTCAAGCGAGACCACCAGGTGGAGGCCGTCGGTGTGGGCGCCGCCGGGTTCGTCGACGCCGCGCGGCGCTCCGTGCTGTTCGCCCCCAACATCAAGTGGATCGACGAACCGCTCGCCGACCGCCTCGAAGACCTCATCGACCTTCCCGTGGTGATCGAGAACGACGCCAACGCCGCGGCGTGGGGCGAGTTCCGGTTCGGGGCGGGGGCCGACGTCGACGACATGCTCCTCGTCACGGTCGGCACCGGCATCGGTGGCGGGATCATCCAGGGTGGACGCCTGGACCGGGGCGCGTTCGGCGTCGCCGGTGAGATCGGTCACCTGCGGATGGTCCCCGCCGGGATCCGGTGCGGCTGCGGCCAGTACGGGTGCTGGGAGCAGTACGCCTCAGGCCGCGCGCTGGTGCGCGAGACCCGCGACCGGATCAGTGCGGGGATGGCGCAGGCGCAGCCCCTGGCCGCGCTGATCGACGGTGACGTCACGCGGATCACGGGGCAGATGGTGACCGAGCAGGCCCAGAAGGGCGACCCTCTGGCCATCGAGCTCATCGCCGACGTCGGCCGGTGGCTCGGAGAGGGCATCGCGTCGCTGGCGGCGGTCATCGACCCGAGCGTGGTCGCAATCGGCGGTGGTGTCGCCAAGGCAGGGGCGTTGTTGCTCGAGCCCGCGCACGCGTCGTTCCTCCGTACGCTCTCGGCCCCGGTCTATCGTCCGCAGGCGACGCTGCGGCCCGCGAGCCTGGGCAACGACGCCGGCATGATCGGTGCCGCCGACCTCGCTCGCGCGCGGTGACGAGGCACGATGGCTGAGCGGCTCTCGATCGGGATCGACATCGGTGGCACTCGGGTCAAGGCCGGTGTGGTGGACCTCGACGGTCATGTCCTGGCACGTCTGAGCCGGGACACGCCGACGAGCAGCCCGATGGCGGTCCTCGACGCGATCGCGGACATCGTGGCGACGCTACGACGGCACCACTACGTCACCTCCGTCGGTATCGGCGCGGCGGGCTTCGTCGACGCGACGCAGTCGACCGTGCTCTTCTCCCCGCACCTGGCGTGGCGGCACGAGCCGCTGCGGGACGCGGTGCAGCGGCGTACGGGGCTGTCGGTCCTGGTGGACAACGACGCCAACGCCGCCGGCTGGGCGGAGTGGCGGTTCGGTGCCGCCCAGAACGAGGAGTACATGGTCTGTCTCACCCTCGGCACCGGCATCGGCGGGGCGCTGGTGATCGACGGGCGACCGCACCGCGGCCGGTACGGCATCGCGGGGGAGTTCGGGCACATGATCGTCGTGCCGGACGGCCGGGCGTGCGAGTGCGGCAACCACGGCTGCCTCGAGCAGTACGCGAGCGGCAATGCGCTGATCCGGGACGCACGCGAGGCGATGGATCGCGGCGACGACTACGGCAAGCGGCTGCTGGAGCGCCTCGACGGTGACCCGGACCAGGTGAGCGGGCTGGTGGTGTCGGAGCTGGCGCGTGACGGGGACGAAGACGCTCTGCGGTGCTTGGAGGACGTCGGCGCGTGGCTCGGGATCGGCATCGCCAACCTGGCGGCTGCGTTCGACCCGGCGTTGTTCGTGATCGGCGGGGGAGTCTCCGACGCCGACGAGCTGTTGCTCGAGCCTGCGCGCGAGTCGTTCCGGAGGACGCTCACCGGTCGAGGCTTCCGCCCGGAGGCATTGATCGTGCGGGCCCACCTCGGCAACGACGCGGGCATGATCGGCGCGGCCGACATGGCCCGCTCGGTGCGTCGTCGTGCACGGCGGGGGCGGCGTCGCCGACCTCGCGCCGAGGGCTCGCTGGTGCGGCTCAGCGGTCGACGAGGGTGAGCTCGAACGCATAGAGGTCGGGGCGGTAGGCGTGCTCGCCGTACTCGACCGCACGCCCGGCGTCGTCGTACGCCGTGCGCTGCATCGTGAGGAGGGGCGCCCCCCTGCGCTCGCCGAGGAGCCGCGACTCCCGCGCGTCGGCGCGACGGGCGCCGATCCGTTGCTTGGCGACCCGCATCCAGATCCCGGCGCGGCGCAGTGCCGCGTACAGGCCGTTGTCGGCCAGGTCGACCGCGGCGAGGTCGAGCAGCGAGGCGGGGAGCAGGTTCTGCATGAGCGCGAGTGGCTCGTCGCCGATGTAGCGGACCCGCTCGAGCGACCAGACCGGGCTGCCCGGCTCCAGCTGGAGCGCGCGCGCACTCTCCTCGCTCGCCTCGAGGCGAGCGAGGCTCAGCACCTCCGTACGGGGGGCCTGCCCGGCCGCGGTCAGGTCGTCGTGCAGGCTGGTGAGCTCGACCGAACGGCTGACCTTGCCGTGCACCACCTGCGTCCCGACGCCTCGCTTGCGGACGAGCATGCCCTTGTCGACGAGCACCTGGATCGCCTGGCGGACCGTGGGGCGCGAGAGTCCGAGCCGGTCGGCGAGGACGAGCTCGTTGTCCAGCTTGTCACCGGGTGCGAGCGTGCCGCTGACGATCGCGCCCTCGAGCTGCTCGGCCATCTGGAAGTAAAGAGGGACCGGGCTCGAGCGGTCCAGCGAGATCTCCGGCCGCGCACCCATGCGAGCACTATAGGGGCGGGTGCGGCCACTAGGTCTATATGTCCGGACAAATCGTTGACAGTCGATTGTGCTCCACGTCACACTGACGGATCAGGTGAAGCATCGACGGAGGCGGGTGACGATGGAGCGTGGCCGCATCGCGGGTGCCCCGATCTCGTGGGGTGTGAGCGAGGTCGACGGGTGGGGGTTCCAGCTGCCGGTGGAGCGGGTGCTCGAGGAGATGAGCCGGCTGGGCCTGACGGCGACCGAGTTCGGCCCCGAGGGCTGGCTGCCACGGGAGCCGGCGACCAGGGCACGGACGCTGGGTGAGCACGGGCTGACGGCGGTCGGCGGATTCCTTCCGGTGGTGCTCCACGACGCCGGTCACGACCCGGCGCCCGAGCTCGACGCCTTCGCCGACGCCTGCGTCGCTGCCGGCGCGATGGTCGTCGTCCTTGCCGCCGCCACGGGCGTGACCGGGTACGACGCGCGCCCGGAGCTGACCGACGAGCAGTGGCGCACGCTCTGCGTGAACCTCGATGTTCTCGACGACCGTGTCCGGGCGCGCGGTCTGAGCCTCGCGCTCCACCCCCACGTGGGCACGGTGGTCGAGAGGGCTGAGGACGTGGGGACGGTCATGGCCCGGTCACGGGTGGCGCTGTGCCTCGACACCGGTCACCTGATGGCGGCCGGTGTCGACCCGCTGCCGCTGGCCAAGGTGCACGCCGAGCGGGTGAGGCACGTGCACCTCAAGGACGTCGACGCGCGGCTCGCGACCGAGGTCCACGAAGGCTCCGTCTCCTTCAGCGAGGCCGTCCGCGGTGGTCTCTTCCGCCCGCTCGGTCGCGGCGACGTCGACGTCGTCGGGCTCGTCACCACGCTCGAGGAGCGCGGCTACGACGGCTGGTACGTCCTCGAGCAGGACGTGATGCTCGACGGTGACCCGACGGGGGACGGACCCCTCGAGGACGTGCGCACGAGCCTTGCCTACCTCGAAGGGCTCGCCTCGTGACCGGCTTCGAGGTGCTCACGATGGGCCGGGTCGGTGTCGACGTCTATCCGGAGCAGATCGGGGTCGGTCTCGACGAGGTGACGTCGTTCGCCAAGTTCCTCGGCGGAAGCCCGACCAACGTCGCCGTCGCTGCATCCCGGCTCGGGCGCCGGGCGGCGGTGATCACCCGCACCGGCGAGGACCCCTTCGGCCGGTTCGTCCACCGCGCGCTCGACGGCTTCGGCGTCGACGACCGGTTCGTGACGGCCGTGGCGGGCCTGCAGACCCCGGTCACGTTCTGCGAGATCTTCCCGCCGGACGACTTCCCGCTCTACTTCTACCGCCTCCCCACCGCGCCCGACCTGCAGATCCGCGCCGACGAGCTCGACCTGGACGCGGTGCGTGCGGCTGATGTCTTCTGGGTCACCGGCACCGGTCTCGCCGAGGAGCCGAGCCGGGAAGCGACCCTGGCCGCGCTCGAGGCACGAGGCAGGCGCGGCGTCACCGTCCTCGACCTGGACTACCGGTCGATGTTCTGGTCGTCGGCCGCGGAGGCGACCGCGCAGGTGGCGCGAGCGCTGCCGTACGTCACGGTGGCCGTCGGCAACCGCGAGGAGTGTCAGGTCGCGGTCGGCGAGTCCGACCCCGAGTCCGCGGCGAAGGCTCTGCGCGACGCCGGGGTGGACCTGGCCGTCGTCAAGCAGGGCCCGGCCGGCGTGCTCGGGTCGGACCGGCGCGAGCACGTGGTGGTGCCGCCGGTCGCCGTGGACGTCGTCAACGGACTGGGGGCCGGTGACGCCTTCGGTGGCGCCCTCTGCCACGGGTTGCTGGCGGGCTGGGACCTGCGCCGGACGCTGGAGTTCGCCAACGCCGCCGGCGCGTACGTCGCCGGTCAGCTCGCGTGTGCCGATGCGATGCCGGACGTCGACCAGGTGACGACGATGCTCGGACGAGCCGCGTGATCGCGCGCGTGACCGACGCCACCGTCGCCGACCTCGTCGACGCGCGGGTCCGCGACCCCGACCGGATCGCGCGGCTCGCCCGCGGCCGGAGGCGACCGGAGGGCTTGACCGGCCAGACCGGGCGGCTCCTGCTCGTCGCTGCCGACCACCCTGCCCGCGGTGCACTGCGCGCCGGAGACGAGCCGCTGGCCATGGGGGACCGGGCCCGCCTGCTGGACCGGATCGTGAGGGCGCTCGACCGTCCTGGTGTGGACGGATTCCTCGGCACCGCCGACCTCGTCGACGACCTGCTCCTCCTGGGCGCTCTCGAGGGCAAGGTGGTGCTCGGGTCGATGAACCGCGGCGGTCTCGCCGGCACGAGCTTCGAGATCGACGACCGCTTCACCGGGTACGAGGCTGCGGCGATCGACCGGGCAGGTCTCCAGGGTGGCAAGATGCTGCTGCGCATCGACCCGACGGACCCCGCTACCGTGCGGACGATGGAAGCCTGCGCACGTGCGGTCGACGACCTCGCCGCCCACGGGCTCGCGGCGATGGTCGAGCCGTTCATCTCCCACCGAGACGACCGGGGCCGGGTCCGCAACGACCTCACGACCGAGGCTGTGGTGCGCGCGGCCTCGGTCGCCGCGGGTCTCGGCGGGACCTCCGCGCGGACGTGGCTGAAGCTCCCGGTCGTCGACGACATGGAGTCGGTCCTCGCCGCGACCACGCTGCCGGTGGTGCTCCTCGGCGGCGAGGTGTCGGCCGACCAGGGGGCTCAGTTCGCAGCCTGGTCCAAGGCTCTGACCAGCCCGCAGGTGCGCGGGATGGTCGTGGGTCGCTCGCTCCTCTATCCCCCCGACGGCGACGTGGAGGCCGCCGTGGACGCGACGGTGGAGATGATCGCCCGATGAGCCGTCATGTGCTGCACAGCGCTGCCGAAGGCTCGACCGCCCTCGAGGTCACGCCGGAGGTGGCGGGGTGGGAGTTCAGCGGGCTGCGGGTGCTGCGGCTGGCCGCAGGCGAGTCGTACGGCGCCGCCACCGACGACACCGAGGTCCTCGTGCTGTCGCTGTCGGGCTCCTGCCGGGTCCGTTGCGGGGACCAGGTGCACGTCGTCGCCGGACGGCCCGACGTCTTCACCGGACCGAGCGACTTCGTGTACGTGCCTCGGGGGGCGGACTTCGAGGTCGTGAGCGAGGAGGGCGGCCGGTTCGCGCTGGCCTCGGCGCGGTGCGACCGTACTCTCGCGTTCCGGCACCAACCGGCGGTCGACGTGCCCCTCGAGCTGCGCGGCGCGGGCCACGCCAGCCGACAGGTCCACAACCTCTGCCTGCCGGGCACCTTCGAGGCCGACAGGCTGATCGTGTGCGAGGTGCTCACTCCAGGAGGCAACTGGTCGTCCTACCCGCCGCACAAGCACGACGAGGACGGGGACGGTGAGAGTGCGCTGGAAGAGATCTACTACTTCGAGGTCGCCGACGGCCCGCACGGGGCGGGTTTCGGCTACCAGCGCGTGTACGGGCACGACGGTGCGGACATCGACGTCCTCGCCGAGGTGCGCTCGGGCGACGCGGTCCTCATCCCGTACGGCTGGCACGGCCCGTCGATGGCGGCACCCGGCTACGACCTCTACTACCTCAACGTGATGGCGGGCCCCGGTCACGAGCGGGCGTGGCTCATCAGCGATGATCCCCAGCACGCCTGGGTGCGCGACACGTGGACGACGCAGCCGGTCGATCCCCGGCTCCCGATGGGAGGACCCCGATGACCACGACCCGACTGACCGTCGCCCAGGCCGTCGTCCGTTTCCTGGAGGTGCAGCACGTCGAACGCGACGGTGCCGAGAACGCCTTCTTCGCAGGGTGCTGGGGCATCTTCGGGCACGGCAACGTCGCCGGCATCGGGGAGGCTCTGCTCGAGCGGGAGCTGTCGGACGACCCGGGACGGTTGCGCTACCTCCAGGGCCGCAACGAGCAGGCGATGGTCCACGCGAGCGTCGCCTACGCCCGCCAGCGCGACCGGCTGGCCGCGTTCGCGGTGACGGCGTCGGTCGGGCCGGGCTCGACGAACATGGTCACCGGTGCGGCGCTCGCCACGATCAACCGACTGCCGGTGCTGCTGCTCCCGGGCGACGTGTTCGCGACCCGGGTCGCCAACCCTGTCCTCCAGGAGCTCGAGGACCCGGCCAGCATGACGGCGTCGGTCAACGACGCACTCCGCCCGGTCTCGCGCTACTGGGACCGCATCGAGCGCCCCGAGCAGCTCCCGTCCGCGCTGCTGGCCGCGATGCGGGTCCTCACCGACCCCGCCGACACCGGAGCGGTCACGCTCTGCCTGCCCCAGGACGTCCAGGCCGAGGCGTACGACTGGCCCGAGGCGCTGTTCGACCGGCGGGTGTGGCATGTCGCCCGGCCGGTGCCGGAGGCCGCGGCCGTCGAGCGGGCCGCCGCCCTCGTCCGGTCGGCGCGGCGACCGCTGCTCGTCGCCGGCGGCGGCGTCATCTACTCCGGTGCCGACGGTGCGCTCCGCCACTTCGCGGAGGCCACCGGCATCCCGGTCGCCGAGACCCAGGCGGGCAAGGGGTCCCTGCCGTACGACCACCCGCAGGCCGTCGGGGCGATCGGTGCGACCGGGAGCGATGCCGCCGACGCTCTCGCCAACGAGGCCGACGTCGTCATCGGGGTCGGCACCCGGTGGAGCGACTTCACCACGGCCTCCCGGACGGTGTTCGCGCGTCCCGAGGTGCGCTTCGTGAACCTCAACGTGGCGAGCGTCGACGCTCACAAGCAGTCCGGGCTCGCGCTCGTCGCCGATGCCCGCGCCGGTCTGGAGGCGCTCGGGGTCGCGCTGGAGGGGTGGCGGGCGCCGGCGGAGCACACCAGCGAGGCGACGGAGCGCGCCCGCGCGTGGGATGCCGTCGTCCAGGCGGCGTACGCGGTCGAGAACGAGCCGTTGCTCGCGCAGTCGGCCGTGATCGGCGCTGTCAACGACGGCACCGACCCGCGCGACGTGGTGGTGTGCGCGGCGGGGTCCATGCCGGGTGACCTCCACAAGCTGTGGCGTACGCGCGACCGCAAGGGCTACCACGTGGAGTACGGCTTCTCGTGCATGGGATACGAGATCGCGGGCGGTCTCGGGGTGAAGCTGGCGGCCGACGACACCGGTGATCCGCGCGACGTGGTGGTGATGGTCGGGGACGGCTCGTACCTCATGATGGGGACCGAGCTGGTCACTGCGGTCGCGGAGGATGTCAAGATCATCGTCGTGCTCGTACAGAACCACGGCTTCGCCTCGATCGGTGCGCTGTCGGAGTCGCTCGGCTCGCAGCGCTTCGGCACGCGGTACCGCTATCGGACGCCTACCGGCCTCGACGGCGAGCGTCTTCCGGTCGACCTGGCCGCCAACGCCGCGTCGCTGGGGGCCGACGTGATCGTGGCCAAGGGCCTCGACGACCTCAGGGCGGCGCTGCGCAGCGCGAAGGCGTCGGAGCGTACGACCGTGATCCACGTCGAGACCGATCCGCTCGTCCCGGCGCCGGACAGTCCGGCCTGGTGGGACGTCCCCGTCTCGGAGGTGTCGACCCTCGACACGACCCGGGCCGCCCGAACCACGTACGAGCAGCACAAGGCGGCCCAGCGCCACCATCTCGGGACCATCACAGAACAGCAAGGAGATCGCCAGTCATGAACAAACTCAGGCTCCTCGGAGTCGTCGCGGCGTCAGCGCTGACGCTGACCGCGTGCAGCGGTACGGGCCAGGACGACGGCGCGTCAGACAACAAGAAGGACTTCACCTACGCCGTCATCACGCACTCCAGCTCGGGCGACGCTTTCTGGGACCGGGTGAAGTCCGGGGGCGAGCAGGCCGCGGACGACTACGGAGTCACCGTCCGCTACGAGAGCGATCCCGACCCGGCCGGCCAGGCGCAGAAGATCGACGGCGCGGTCGCCGACAAGGTCGACGGCATCGTCGTCTCCATGGCCAACCCCGACGGCCTGGAGACGGCCATCAAGGGAGCCGTCAGCGCCGGTATCCCGGTCGTCACGATCAACTCCGGCGTCGACCGGTTCCAGGAGTTCGGCGCGATCACCCACATCGGTCAGAGCGAGGCCATCGCCGGCAAGGCCGTGGGGGAGCGGCTCAAGTCCGAGGGCCTCAAGAACGTCGTGTGCGTGATCCAGGAGGCCGGCAACGTCGGTCTCGAGGAGCGGTGCAAGGCCGTCAACGAGACGCTCGGCGGCAAGGTCGAGAACCTCCAGGTCGACGGCACCGACGACGCGGCCGTCCAGGCGAGCATCACCTCCAAGCTCCAGGCGGACTCCGCCGTCGACGGTGTGCTGACCCTCGGTGGGCAGTACGCGATCGACGCGGTCGCAGCGGTCGAGCAGTCAGGCAGTGGCGCGAAGGTCGCGACGTTCGACCTGTCCGAGGACGTCATCACCAACATCCAGGACGGCAAGATCCTCTTCGCCGTCGACCAGCAGCCGTACGTCCAGGGCTACCTCGGGGTGACCACCCTGTACCTCAAGGACCTCAACGGCAACGACCTCGGTGGTGGCCAGCCGGTCAACTCGGGACCTGCGTTCGTCACGCAGGAGAATGCCGACGACGTGCTCCAGTTCGCGAAGAACGGCACGCGCTGACAACGCCTGGTGGGGCCTCGTGAAAACGAGGCCCCACCACCCCTCTCAGCCACCGTGACAGGAGAACGACGATGGCAACGGCTACCGCACAACCAGACGAGCGGGTCGCAGCGACGGGACCGGTCGCGCGACTCCTCAAGCGCCCGGAGATCGGCGCACTGATCGCCGCGCTCGCGGTGTTCCTCTTCTTCGCCCTCACCACGGAGACGTTCGCCACTCCCGCCGGGGCCAGCACGTGGCTCCAGACCTCCTCGACGATCGGGATCATGGCGGTAGCCGTCGCGCTGCTCATGATCGGCGGCGAGTTCGACCTCTCCGCCGGCGTCATGACCGGCTTCACCGGACTGACGGTCGGGGTTCTCACCACGCACTGGGGCCTCAACATCTGGGTCGCGATCCTGGTCGCGTTGGCCCTCGCGCTCGCGGTCGGCGCGCTCAACGGCTTCATGGTGATGAAGACGGGCCTGCCGAGCTTCATCGTCACGCTCGGCACGTTCTTCGTGCTCCAGGGCATCGACCTCGCCCTCGTCAAGCTCATCATCGGCCAGGTCGCCATCCAGGGGATGTCCAACGTCCCCTTCTACGACCAGCCTCACAAGATCTTCGGATCGACCGTCACTGTCGGCGGCGCCACCATCCACGTCTCGGTCTTCTGGTGGATCGCCGTCACGATCATCGCCTCGTGGGTGCTGATGAGGACCCGCGCGGGCAACTGGATCTTTGCCGTGGGCGGTGCGCAGACCGCCTCGCGACAGGTCGGCGTGCCCGTCTTCCGGACCAAGATCGGTCTCTTCATGACCACGGCCTTCGCAGGGTGGCTGGTCGGGATGCTCGTGCTGTTCCGTACCTCGACGGTCCAGAGCAACACCGGCATCGGCCAGGAGTTCATCTACATCATCTGCGCGGTCGTCGGCGGGTGTCTGCTG
This sequence comes from Mumia sp. zg.B17, assembly GCF_019550915.1. Lineage (GTDB taxonomy): Bacteria > Actinomycetota > Actinomycetes > Propionibacteriales > Nocardioidaceae > Mumia. The sequence continues at coordinate 319,067 of NZ_JAHWCI010000006.1, read as the reverse complement.
ACCGGCGGGTACGGCTCGGCGATCGGCGCCGCCCTCGGCGCGCTGATCTACGGGATGGTGAACCAGGGCATCCCGTACTCGGGGTGGGACAGCAACTGGCTCAAGGCAGTCCTCGGCGTGATGCTCCTGGGGGCCTGCCTGATCAACAACTGGGTTCGCAAGAGGGCGGAGAACGCGCGATGAGCACAGCGAGCAGGGACGAGGCCACCAGCGACGACGTCAGCACCAGCGCTCCGCCGCCTCGCGGGACGACGATCGTCGAGGTCCGTGACATCGGCAAGCGCTACGGCAACATCATCGCGCTCAGCGACGTCTCGACCACGGTGAAGGCCGGTGAGGTGACCTGCGTCCTCGGCGACAACGGCGCGGGCAAGTCGACGTTCATCAAGATCCTCGCCGGCGCCCACGAGCACAGCGAGGGGACGCTGCTCGTCGACGGCATCGCGCGGCAGTTCTCCAGCCCTCGCGCGGCTCTCAACCTCGGCATCGCCACCGTCTACCAGGACCTCGCGGTCGTGCCGCTGATGCCGGTGTGGCGCAACTTCTTCCTGGGCTCGGAGCCGACGAAGGGCCGTGGTCCGCTCAAGCGGCTCGACATCCCCGCCATGAAGCGGATCACCAAGAGCGAGCTCGGCGACATGGGGATCGACCTGCGTGACGTCGACCAGCCGATCGGCACGCTGTCAGGCGGAGAGCGGCAGTGCGTCGCGATCGCCCGCGCGGTGCACTTCGGGGCCCGCGTACTGATCCTCGACGAGCCCACCGCCGCGCTCGGGGTGAAGCAGTCCGGCGTCGTCCTGAAATACATCGCCAAGGCTCGCGAGAGGGGCCTCGGCGTCGTCTTCATCACGCACAACCCGCACCACGCCTACCCCGTGGGTGACCGCTTCGTGCTGCTGCGCCGCGGACGCAGCATGGGCGACTTTCCCAAGTCCGAGATGACGCTCGACGAGCTCACCGCGATGATGGCCGGTGGCACCGAGCTGGAGGCGCTCAGCCACGAGCTGAGCCGCGACCTGGGTGCCGACTCCCCCATCGCGCAGGAGATGAGCGCAGACGCCGCCGGTGTCGAGGCAGCGGTCGAGACGTCGCACGGCGCGACGACCGAGACGTCCCCCGGACACGGCACGTCCCCGCGCCCATGACCGACGAGCTCCGGCTCGGGATCGTCGGGTTCGGCTGGATGGGCGAGGTCCACGCGCGAGCCGTCAGCCGCCTGGCCCACCACTTCGCCGACCTACCCCGGCGCGTCCGGGTGGTCGCCGCAGCCGATCCTGCCCCCGACGACCGGCTCGGGCGGGCCGCCAGGGCGTACGGTGCCGAGGTGCTCGTGGAGGACTGGCACGACCTGGTCGCCCGCGACGACGTGGACGTCGTCTCGGTGACCGGACCCAACCACGTCCACCGAGATGTCGCCGTCGCGGCGGCTCGGGCCGGCAAGCACCTGTGGGTGGAGAAGCCGGCCGGGCGGACCGCGGTCGAGACGCGCGAGATCGCTGCCGCGGCCCGAGAGGCGGGCGTCCAGGCGACCGTCGGGTTCAACTACCGCAACGCGCCCGCTGTCCAGCGCGCACGGGAGCTGGTGGCCTCGGGCCGGATCGGCGCGGTGACCCACACGACCGTCCGGTTCCTCTCCGACTACGCCGCGCACCCCGCCGGGGCGCTGACCTGGCGGTTCCGCCAGGACCTGGCCGGCAGCGGTGTGCTCGGTGACCTCGTGAGCCATGCGGTCGACCTCGCCCGTCACGTGGTCGGGGAGATCGGCGAGCTGGTCGCCGACGACGGTCGCTTCATCCCTCGGCGTCCGGCGGCTGTCGGTGCTGCGTCGCACTTCTCCCGCGGTGGTCAGGGACCGCTGCAGGAGGTCGAGAACGAGGACTACGTCTCCGCGCTGCTGCGCTTCGCCGACGGGTCGCGGGGCGTGCTCGAGGCGGGGAGGACCTCCGTCGGCGAGCAGTGCTCGTACGGGATCGAGGTGCACGGCGAGCGTGGTGCGCTGGCGTGGGACTTCCGCCGGATGGGCGAGCTGCGCGTCTGCCTCGACCAGGACTACCAGGACGCCTCGTACGCGACGGTGTTCGTCGGACCGGAGGACGGCGTCGTGTCCGCGTTCCAGCCCGGGGCGGGGATCGCGATGGGGTACGACGACCTGAAGGTCGTCGAGGCCCTCCGGCTCGTCGAGTCGATCGCCACCGGCACGCCGCGTGGCGCGACGATCGACGATGCGGTCGTCGCTGCCGAGATCGTCGAGGCGATGCGTGCCTCGATCGTCGAGCGACGGTGGGTGGCGCTGTGACGGGCATGCTGCGGGTCGGCGTGGTGGGTGCGGGGGCGATGGGCGCCGACCACGTCCGTACCCTCACCACGACGGTCCCGGGCGTTGCCGTCACCCAGGTCTACGACCGCGACACCGACCGTGCCGAGCAGGTCGCCGCGGCGGCCGGGGGTGTCGCGGCGCGGTCCGCCGAGGACCTGATCGCCTCCGACGAGGTGGACGCCGTGGTGGTCGCCTCCCCGGATGCGACCCACGCCGACCTGGTCCTGGCCTGCATCACCGCGGGCAAGCCGGTGCTGTGCGAGAAGCCGCTCGCGGTCACCTCCGAGGAGGCGCTCGGCGTCGTCGACGCCGAGGTGTCGGCCGGACGCCGGCTGGTCCAGGTGGGATTCATGCGTCGGTACGACCCCGGCTACAACCGCCTCAAGGCGACCGTGTCCTCGGGTGCGCTGGGCGAGGTGAGGGTGGTCCACAACGTGCACCGCAACGCCTCCAGCGCCACGAGCGCCACCGGACCCGGCATCGTCACCGGGTCGATGATCCACGAGCTCGACACCGTCCCGTGGTTGCTCGACGACGAGGTCGTCGGCATCCGGGTCGAGTCGCCGGTCAAGGACGGCCTGCCCGACCCCCAGCTGGCGACGCTGGAGATGGCCGGAGGGACACTCGCGACGGTCGAGGTGTTCGTCAACGCCGGCTACGGCTACGACGTGCGGTGCGAGGTCGTCGGCACGAGCGGGACCGCGGCGCTGACGCGCGGCGCCGACGTCAGCACCCGGATCGCCGGGGTGGAAGGAATCGTGGTCGCGAGCGACTTCGTCGTCCACTTCGCCGACGCCTACCGAATCGAGCTGTCAGCGTGGACCCGAGCCGCGCGAGCCGGCGGCGTCGACGGGCCGACCGCCTGGGACGGCTACCTCGCGAACCTCGTCGCCGAGGCCGGCGTCACCGCGTTGACGAGCGGCGTGCGGCAGGCCGTCACGCCGGTCCCGCGTCCTGACCTCTACCCCCGGCGGGCAGACTGATGAACGGGGTGCGCATCGGGCTGATCGGCGCGGGTCGTATCGGTGCTGCCCACGCCGAGACGTTGGTCCGGAGGGTGCACGGAGCCGATCTCGTCGCCGTGGCCGACCCGCGACCGGGTGTCGCGGCGGCGCTCGCGCAACCGCTGGGAGCCCGCGGGGAGACCACCGCTGAGGCGGTGACAGCCGCCGACGACATCGACGCGGTCGTCATCACCGCCTCTTCGACTGCGCACTCGGCACTGGTGGTCGCGGCGGCAGAGGCTGGCAAGCACGTGTTCTGCGAGAAGCCGGCGGGCATGACGATCGCCGAGATCGACGCCGGTGTGGCGGCGGCCTCGGCTGCAGGCGTGGTGTTCCAGGTCGGCTTCAACCGGCGCTTCGCCCGGGACTTCCGCGCGGCTCACGACGCGGTCGTCGACGGCGCCATCGGCCAGGTGCGGATGCTCCGCTCGCTGACCCGCGACGCCGGGGAAGGACCGCCCGACCCTGCTGCCGTGCCTCCGTGGACGATCTTCACCCAGACGTTGATCCATGACTTCGACATGCTCAACTGGCTCAATCCGGGTGCTCGTGCGGTCGATGTCCTCGCCACCGCCGACGCCCTCGTCGCGCCCCGGCTGAAGTCGTCCGGGCTGCTGGACTCGGCGGTCGTGGTCATCCGCTACGACAACGGCGCCATCGGCACTGCGGAGGCCAGCTTTGCTGCGGCCTACGGCTATGACGTACGGGCGGAGGTCCTGGGCTCCGCGGGGATGGTGACCGCCGGCGACGCGGCGGCCTCGTCCATGCGGCTGCACGATGCGTCCGGGCGACGTGCTGCCACCGCCCGCAGCGACGTCGCGCTGCTGGGTGACGCCTACGCCGCCGAGCTCGCCGAGCTGGTCGCCGCCGTCCAGGAGCGCCGGGCCCCCGAGGTCACCGGCGCGGACGCCCGCGCCGCGCTCGCGATCGCCGAGGCATGCATCGCCTCGATCCGCTCCGGAGGCCGGGCCGAGGTTGACCCAGGAGTCCTGGCGTGACGTTCACCCTTGCGGCCTGCGCCGAGATGGTCCATCTCGACCTGCCGCACCTCGAACGCGTGAGGAGGATCCACGACGCCGGCTTCGCCGTCGAGATCTGGGGCTGGACCGACAAGGACGCCGCGACGCTCGCCGCCACCGGCGCACGGTTCACCTCGATGACCGGCTACCTGCACGGCGACCTGACCACGCCCGAGGGAGCCGACGCCCTCCTTCGGACCGCGGCAGCGTCGATCCGGTTCGCGCACGAGATCGGCTGCCCTACCCTCAACGTCCATGGCACCGGCCTGGGCGACGGTGGCCTCCCGGTCCGGCCGGTCGAGCACGTCACGGGCGGCATGTGGCTCGCCGCCCGGCGGACCCTCGAGCGGCTCGCTGCGCTGGCCGAGGGGGAGGGCGTGACCTACGTCCTCGAGAACCTCAACACCGAGGTCGATCACCCGGGGACGCCGTTCGCACGCGCCACCGACACCCTTGCGCTCGTCCGGGAGGTGGGCAGCCCGCACCTCCGGATGAACCTGGATCTCTACCACGCCCAGATCGGCGAGGGGAACCTCGTCGATCTCGTACGGCGATCGATCCCGTACCTCGGTGAGGTGCAGGTCGCCGACGTTCCGGGACGATGCGAGCCCGGCACCGGCGAGATCCGGTGGTCCTACGTCGCCCGTGAGCTCGCGGCGGCCGGGTACGACGGGGTCGTCGCCCTGGAGGCGTGGGCCTCGGTTGACTCCGACCTCGCGCTCGAGCGCTTCCGCGACGCGTTCACGGTCGAGCACTGACCTCTCAGAGGACCGCGCCGTGGTCGGGGTCGTCTCCCCGGTCGTGGTCTCCTCGGCGGACGAGCAGGAACACCAGAGCCACCACGAAGGCGACCACCGCGACGCCGGGGATGATGCCCGGCACCGGCGCGCCGATCACGGCGAGGGCGAAGAGCAGCAACGGCCCTCCGACCAGGCCGCCCCACGCCACCCTGGTCCACAGGTCACCTCGCGGCATCGGCTCGGGCTCGGGTGGGACGAACTCCTCCTCGTCCCACGCGTCGTCGTCCTCGTCGGGGACCGGGTCGGACCAGCGCGGCTGGAAGACGCCCTGGGGTTCGAGGACGTCGCGGGGATCGGAGGTGCCTGTTGCGTCATGTGGATCGGACGTCGGACGCTCCTCGGCAGGCGGGTCGAGGTCGGGCATCGAGAGCTCGAGGCCTGCGACGATCCGCTCGAACTCCTCGTCGTCGGAGGTCGCGCCGCTCACAGGGCCGGGTCACCCTCCAGCGTTGTGCCGGCGGTGTGCCGGGCGATGAAGTCGGCCGACTCCGACCAGATGCGCTCGGCGTCGTTGTCGAGCGTGGCGACGTGGTAGCTGTCGGTGAGGACGACCTCGACCGCCACCGCAGAGGAGACCCCCGCGAGGATGAGGCGACCCGACGACGGGTCCACGACGTGGTCCTCGGCCGACCGGAACATCAGCAGCGGCTGCGAGACCTTGTGGAGGTTGGCGCGGACGTCGGCCCACAGCCGCGTCTGCGACCACAGCGCGTGGAGCGGGGTCCGGTCGTACCCGGACTCCTCGACGCCGCTCTTCTTGATGTCGTTGCCGATGCCGGCCAGCGACGGCACCAGGTGACGCACCACCGGGAGCGCGGCCAGCCGGCGGTCGGCGATGGTGACGGCCGGGTTGACCAGCACGACGGCGTCCAGGTCGTCGGGTCGCTGCTCGGCGAGCCGAAGCGCGAGGGCGCCGCCCATCGACAGCCCGGCGACCGCAACGTGCTCGCAGCGTCCACGCAGCTCCGACAGGGTCCGGTCGGCCTCTGCGTACCAGTCGTCCCAGCGGGTGCGGTTCAGCTCCTGCCAGGTGGTGCCGTGGCCGGGAAGACGGGGGACCCGCACGGTGAAGCCCCGGTCGGCAAGGTGGCGTCCCCAGGGAGCCATCGACGCCGGCGAGCCGGTGAAGCCGTGGAGCAGCAGCACGCCGGTCGGTCCTCCGTCGGCGACGAGCGGGTGCGCGAGGGGGTGCAGCGCAGGGGAGTCGGCCATGAGCCCATCTTCGCCCAGTGCCGCCCGTCCGTACAGCAGAGGGTGTCAGGCGCTGTACGCTTTCGCTGATCAAGGAGGGGATGATGTGACCTACTGGCTACTCAAGTTCGTGTTCCTCGGTCCGCTGCTGCGGCTCGTGTTCCGGCCTGAGGCCTCCGGGGCCGAGAACGTCCCCGCTGAGGGCCCGGTGATCATCGCGAGCAACCACCTCTCCTACAGCGACTGGCTGTTCATGCCGCTCGTCGTCCCGCGGCGTGTCACCTTCGTCGCCAAGGCGGAATACTTCACCACCCCCGGCATCAAGGGGTGGTTCCAGAAGACGTTCTTCTCGTCCACCGGTCAGGTCCCCATCGACCGGACCGGTGGACGTGCATCCGAGGGCGCTCTGCGCACCCAGCTCCGTCTGCTGCGCAAGGGCGAGGTGTGCGGGATCTATCCCGAGGGCACGAGGTCGCCCGACGGCCGCCTCTACCGCGGGCGCACCGGCGTCGCCCGGCTGGCGCTCGAGTCCGGGGTGACCGTCGTCCCGGTGGCAGTGCGGGGCACCAACGTCGTCGCACCCCCCGGCAAGGTCTTCGGCCGCTACACGCGGCCGACCGTACGGTTCGGCGAGCCGCTCGACTTCAGCCGCTACGAGGGCATGGCCGACGACCGCTACATCCTTCGGGCGGTCACCGACGAGATCATGTACGAGATCATGCGGCTCTCGGGCCAGGAGTACGTCGACACGTACGCATCCCGCTCTCGCAGGCCAGGGCCCGAGTCGCTCTCGGACGCTCCGCCCCGCGAGCTCCCGAAGGCGTCGTAGGCCGCGAGCATGGACCGCGTGACGCGCGCTGCGCAGCAGGTCGACGACCAGTTCTACCGTGTCCTCACCGTCCTGCGGGCCGTGACGCTGGTCTACGCCGTCGGCGTCAACGCCGCCCGTTGGCGCGACTTCGAGCATCCTGTCGCAGCGTGGTTGCTCATCGGCGTGATGGTCATCTGGTCGGGCGTGGTCACGTGGCTGTACGAGCCCCGCCACCGCGCGACGTGGGTCTTCATCGTCGACATGGTGGTCACCCTGGCGCTCCTGCGTTCGACGCAGTACGTCCACACGCCCGAGATGCTCGCCGAGCACACGTTCACCCTCACCACCTACTGGGTGACCACCGTCGTCGTGTGCTGGGCGGTGCGCTGGGGGGTCACGGGAGGGCTGCTCGCCACCGCCATCGTGCAGACCGTCGACGTCACCATGCGTCCGACGGTCAACTCGTCCACCGTCGGCAACATCTTCCTGATGGTCCTCGCCTCTATGCTCGTCGGCTTCTGCGCCCACGCCCTGAGGGTCTCGGCGGTGCGCAGGGTCGAGGCCGAGCGTGCGGCGGCGATGGCCAGCGAGCGCGAGCGGCTCGGTCGCGCGGTGCACGACGGCGTTCTCCAGATCCTCGCGCTGGTCCAGCGACGCGGCAACGAGATCGGAGGCGAGGCCGCCGAGCTGGGGCGTCTGGCGGGGGAGCAGGAGCTGGCGCTGCGGAGTCTCATCCAGTCCCGGGGACGCGACGAGCCGACGACCGACGGTCAGATGATCGACCTGGGCCGTGCCCTCGACACGCTGGCGGAGCCGCGGGTGAGCGTCGCGACGCCGAGCCGTCCGGTCATGCTTCCGGCGGAGGTCGTCGAGGAGCTGGTCGCTGCCATCCGGGCGTGCCGCGCCAACACCACGCTCCACGGCGGGCCGGAGCCGTCCACGTGGATCCTGCTCGAGACCGTCGGCGACCGGGTGGTCGTGAGCGTGCGCGACGACGGACCCGGGATCCCGTCAGGACGGCTGGAGGAGGCGGAGGCCGAGGGCCGGATGGGTGTCGCCACGTCGATCAAGGGACGTCTGCGTGACCTGGGCGGGAGCGCTGACCTCGTCGACACCGGCGGACAGGGGTGCGAGTGGGAGCTCTCCGTACCCCTGACGCGTGTGTCGTGGCCCACAGGCGCGCGATAGGGTGCGGCCCATGGTGCGAGTGATGGTTGTGGACGACCACCCGTTGTGGCGGGAGGGCGTCGCGCGTGATCTGACCGAGGCAGGCCTCGACGTGGTCGCGACCGCGGCCAACGGCGTCGACGCGATCAACCGGGTGCTCGCCACGCGGCCGGAGGTCCTCCTGCTTGACCTCAACATCCCCGCTCCCGACGGCGTCGAGGTGACCGCGACGCTGACCCAGCGCGGGCTCGACACCAAGGTCCTCGTCCTGAGCGCCTCCGGCGAGCAGCAGGACGTCCTCGACGCCGTGAAGGCCGGTGCGAGCGGCTACCTCGTCAAGTCGGCGTCACGCGAGGCGCTGCTGGACGCGGTCCAGGCGGTGGCTCGTGGAGAATCGGTCTTCACGCCCGGGCTCGCGGGCCTCGTGCTCGGCGAGTACCGCCGGCTGTCGGAGGCACCCCCGACCGACGAGCCGGACGCGCCCCGCCTGACCGAGCGGGAGACCGAGGTGCTGCGCCTCGTCGCCAAGGGTCTGACCTACAAGCAGATCGCCGAACGCCTGGTGCTGAGCCACCGTACGGTCCAGAACCACGTCCAGAACACCTTGCGCAAGCTCCAGCTGCACAACCGGGTCGAGCTGGTCCGCTACGCGATCGAGCGCGGGCTCGACGAGTAGCCACCACACCGCCGCTGACGCTGGAAGGGGAGTCACATGCGAGTCGGAGTGCTGACCGGTGGCGGAGACTGCCCCGGTCTCAACGCGGCCCTCAGAGCGATCGTCGGCCGTGCCCGGTCGGAGTCGTCGATGGAGATCGTCGGCTTCCGTGACGGCTGGCGGGGGCCGATCGACGTCGACACCCGCCCGCTCGGCTGGGACGACGTCGCCGACCTGCTCGACCGCGGCGGCACGATGCTCGGATCCTCGCGCACGAACCCGGTCGCCATGGACGACGGGATCGCGAGGGTGCGCGCAGGACTCGACTCCGCCGGCTGCGACGCGCTCATCGCGATCGGGGGCGAGGACACCCTGGGGGTGGCGCACGCCCTCGCCGACGAGGGCGTCGCCGTCGTCGGAGTGCCCAAGACGATCGACAACGACCTCTCCGCGACCGACATCACGCTCGGTCACGACACCGCCGTCGTGATCGCGACCGAGGCCGTGGACCGGCTTCGCACCACCGCCGAGTCCCACCACCGTCCGATCGTCCTCGAGGTGATGGGACGGCACGCGGGCTGGATCGCGCTGCGCGCCGGTCTCGCCGGTGGCGCCGACGACATCCTGATCCCGGAGCAGCCGGTCGTCGTCGACGATGTCCTCGAGCGGTGCGCCCGCGTCGTCGCGAGGGGACGTGCTCCCATCGTCGTCGTCGCTGAGGGTGCGGTCCCCGAGGATGGTGCCGAGGTGCTCGCCAACGCCGGCACCGATGCGTTCGGACACACCCAGCTCGGTGGCGTCGGTGACTGGCTGGCCGCCGAGTTCGCGCGGGCGCAAGACCCCAGCACCCGGGCCGCGGTGCTCGGGCACGTGCAGCGCGGCGGCACGCCGACGGCGTACGACCGCAGCCTCGGGACCCGCTACGGACTTCACGCCGTCGAGGCGGTCGTCGACGGGGCATGGGGCTCGATGGTCGCCCTGCGGGGTGACGACATCACCCGGGTTCCGCTGGCCGACGCGGTGGGGCAGCTCAAGACCGTGTCGCCCGAGCGGTATGCCGAGGTGGCGGCGCTGCTCGGCTGACGGCTCGTCCCGCCGACCGGGACCGGGAGAGCCCCGTGGGCGGGGCGTCGTACCCTGGGATCGTGAGCATCCCGAGCCTCGAAGCCCTGCGCGCCATGGGCCCCGCGCAGCAGCCGACGTACGCTGACCCCGCGGCCCGTGACGCCGCGGTGCAGCGACTGCGGGGGATGCCGCCGCTGGTGTTCGCCGGCGAGGCCGACCAGCTGCGCGACAAGCTGGGCGCCGTGGCGCGCGGTGAGGCGTTCGTGCTGCAGGGTGGTGACTGCGCCGAGACCTTCGACGGCGTCAACGCCGACAACATCCGCAACAAGCTGCGCGTCCTGCTGTCGATGGCCGTCGTGCTCACCTATGCCGCGAGCGTGCCGGTCGTCAAGATCGGGAGGATCGCCGGGCAGTACGCCAAGCCGCGCTCGAGCGACACCGAGACCCGCGACGGTGTGACGCTGCCGGCCTACCGCGGCGACGCGGTCAACGGCTTCGAGTTCACGCCCGAGGCGCGGGCCCACGACCCGCAGCGTCTGCTCGAGGTCTACCACGCGTCGGCCGCCACCCTGAACCTCGCCCGCGCCTTCACCCAGGGCGGCTACGCCGACCTGCGCAAGATGCACGCCTGGAACTCCGACTTCGTCCGCAACAGCCCGGTGGGCACCAAGTACGAGACGATCGGCAACGAGATCGACAAGGCGCTCGCCTTCATGGACGCGATCGGGGTCGACCCCGACGAGTTCCACACCGTCGACTTCTACTCGTCCCACGAGGCGCTCCTCCTGGAGTACGAGCAGGCGCTCACCCGCGTCGACTCGCGCACCGGTCACCTCTACGACGTCTCCGGGCACTTCCTGTGGATCGGCGAGCGGACCCGCCAGCTCGACGGGGCGCACGTCGAGCTCCTCAGCAGGATCGCCAACCCGGTCGGCATCAAGCTCGGCCCGACGACGTCACCCGACGACGCCCTCGCGTACGCGCACAAGCTCAACCCGGAGAACATCCCCGGCAAGCTGACCTTCGTGACCCGCTTCGGTGCCGACCGGATCCGCGACCTGCTGCCCGTGCTCGTGGAGAAGGTCCACGCCGCCGGCGTCCAGGTCGCGTGGATCAGCGACCCGATGCACGGCAACACCTTCGCCACGGACAACGGCTACAAGACGCGCGAGTTCGACGACGTGATCGACGAGGTGCGCGGCTTCTTCGAGGTGCACCGGGCGCTCGGGACCTGGCCGGGCGGCGTCCACGTCGAGCTCACCGGTGACGACGTGACCGAGTGCGTCGGTGGTGGCGGCAAGCTCGTCGCGGCAGACCTCACGCACCGTTACGAGACGCTCTGCGACCCGCGCCTCAACCGTGCCCAGTCCCTCGAGCTGGCGTTCCTCGTCGCGGAGATGCTGCGCGCACGCTGACTTCCGTACGCCGCAGGCCGCCCGGCCTCGTCGGTGGAGAGTCGGTCGGCACCGCCCGTCGGCTCGACAGGTCGTACGCTGTGCTTCGTGCAGGTGCTCTCGATCCAGTCCTCCGTCGCGTACGGCCACGCAGGCAACAGCTCGGCCGTCTTCCCGCTCCAGCGCCTCGGCGTCGATACATGGCCGGTCAACACGGTCGCGTTCTCCAACCACTCCGGCTACGGCGTCTGGCGTGGCACCGTCTTCGAGGCGTCCCAGGTCGCCGACGTCATCACCGGTGTCGCCGAGCGGGGAGTGTTCCCCTCCCTCGACGCGGTCCTCTCCGGCTACCAGGGGGCGCCTGAGATCGCCGAGGTCATCCTCGATGCCGTCGCGCAGGTCAAGGCGGCCAGCCCACGTGCCGTCTACTGCGCGGACCCGGTGATCGGCGACCGCGGACGCGGCGTCTACGTGCGACCGGGCATCGCGGAGCTGATGCGCGACCGGATCGTCCCCGCGGCCGACATCACCACGCCCAACCAGTTCGAGCTCGAGCTGCTGACCGGCGCCGAGGTCGGCTCCCTCGATGCGCTGCTGGCGGCCGTCGACGCGTTGCGCGCGCGTGGACCCCGCATCGTGCTCGTGACCTCGGTCGAGGTGTTCGACCCCAGCGAGAAGACCATCTCGATGGTGGCCGTCGACGACACGGGGGCGTACGTGGTGACCACGCCGAAGCTGGAGATGAACGTGGTCGCCGGATCCGGCGACGCGACGACGTCGATGTTCCTCGGCCGCCTCCTGCAGTCGGACATGGACGTGCCCGGTGCGCTGGGCACGGTCGCCTCGTCGATCTTCGGCATCCTCGAGCACACCCGCCGTACCGGGGCGCGGGAGATGGAAGTGGTGGCCGCGCAGGATGTCATCGCCGACCCGCCGATGGAGTTCGCGGTCGAGCGCCTTCGCTGACTGCCCGCGGGTCAGTCCCTGGCGCTCGCGGGTCACCCTCTTCCGCTCGCGGGTCAGTTTCTTGCGCCCGCGGGTCACCTCCTTCCGCCCGCGGGTCACCCCCTTCCGCCCGCGGGTCAGTTTCTTGCGCTAGCGGGTCAGTCTTTGGTGTTCGTGGGTCAGTTCCCGGAGTTCGACTGTGACTCGCGGGCGCGAGATGGTGACTCGCGACTGCGAGAGGGTGACCCGCGGGCGGAGGAAGTTAGCGGTCGCGGAGCCCGGCGAGCAGGACGAGATCCTCGGCGGTCGCGGCGTCGCCCCCCGGTGTCTCGAGCACGAACGGCACGCCCGCAGTCGCCGGGTGCGCGAGCAGCGCCGCGAACGCCTCCGTCCCGATGTGCCCCTGCCCGATCCGCTCGTGCCGGTCCTTGAAGCTCCCCCGCACGTCCATCGAGTCGTTGGCATGGACCAGCGCCAGCCGACCCGGCCCGGCGATCTTCACCAGGCGTTCGAGGGTTGTGGCGACCCCGTCTGGCTCGTCGAGCGGCTCGCCGGCCGCGAAGGCGTGGCACGTGTCGAGGCAGATGCCGAGGCGAGGGTGGTGTTCGAGGATGTCGAGATAGGGCTCGAGGTCGTCGACCCGGGCGCAGAGCGATCGCCCCTGTCCGGCGGTGGGCTCGAGGAGCAGTCGTGGGCCGTCATCCGGGAGCGCGTCGAGGAGCGGAAGAAGCCCTTCGCGCACCTGCTTGAGGCCCGTGTCGTACGCCCCGTCGTCGACGCAGGACCCGGTGTGGACGACCAGACCCTGCGCCCCGATGGCGGCGGTGCGTCCGAGGTTGTGCGCGACCGCGGCGATCGACCTCTCGTACGTCGTGGGGTTCGGGCTGCCGAGATTCACCAGGTACGGCGCGTGGACGAACGCCGGCACGTCCTCGTCCTCGCACCGCTGGCGGAACGCGGCGTCCTGGCCCGGGTTGCCCGCCGACGCCGCCCATCCACGCGGGTTCCCGGCGAAGACCTGGAGCGTGTCGGCCCCGAGGGCGCGCATGGTCGTCCACGCACCTCGGGCGAGCCCGGCTCCGACGGCGATGTGCGCCCCCAGAGGGTTGCGGGCGTGCGTGACGGGGGCAGAGGGGGAGGGGTTCGGCACGCCGACCATCTTAGGTCGTACCGTCCGGACGGTACGACGACCGATGGACCGGTCAAACGATCCTGAGGATGATCGTGGACCCGGGCGGAGCCTCGTCGCCACCGCCCGGCGACTGCCGGGAGACCAGGTTGCTCCCGAAGTGGATGCGCTCCTTCTCGACCTCGACCACGAAGCCGGCGGCCTCCAGGATGGCCCGCGCGTCATCGACGTTCTTGCCGACCACGCCGGGGACCTCGATGGGCTCGCGACCGTCGGAGACCGTGAGCGTGACAGTGTCGCCCTTGTAGGCCGTGCCGCCCGAGGGGTCCTGACTCATGACCTCGTCCTTGGGGACCTCGTCGTCGTTGACCCGCGTGACCTCGACCTCGAAGCCCGCCTTCTCAAGCTCCTGCTGAGCCCGGTCGACCGGCTTGCCGGTGTAGTCGGTCACCTTGACCGGGCGCCGTCCCTTGCTCACCACCAGGTCGACCTCGGTGTCGGGCCGGATCATCCGTCCGACCGGCAACGAGACGGCGATCACGTCACCGAGCTCGACGGAGTCGTCGTACTTGCGGTCCACCTGACCGACGACGGCCTTGATGTCGGCCAGCGCCTGCTCCGCCTCGCTCTCGGACATGCCTTCGAGGTCGGGGAGGGGGTAGCGCTCTTTGCCCTTGGACACGGTGAGCGTCAGCGTGCCGTCGGGAAGGATTCGTCCGCCGGGACCGGGGTCGGTGGAGACGACCGACCCGCGGGCGACCGTCTCGCTGTAGGAGTCACCGCCTGTCTCGACCACGTAGCCCGCGCGCTCTCCCTCGGCGCGCGCCTCGGCGAGCGGCAGCCCGACGAGGTCGGGTGCGGAGTCGTAGCGCGCCACGCCGTACCACCAGCCGGCGCCCGCCGCGAGGAGCGCGACGAGGAGGACTCCGACGAGCAGGAGTCGCCCGCGCCGGCTCCGTGGTCCGCCGCGGGGCGTCGACGGGGGAGACGCGGGCGCTGAGGGGATGCCGGACGCGTCGCGGGTGACGGTCCGGGTCGCCTCGTAGCCGCCGTGGTCACCGTCGGCGTACGACGCCACCGTCGTCGGCGCGTCCGCGGAGGGGTCGCGCGGCCCCCAGTGGTCGTGCGCGGCGTCGGCGGGCGCGAGGGCCGTCATCGCCTCCGTCGGGTGGTGCGGGATCTCGTCGCTCGGAGCCATCACGATCTTGTGCAGACGCAGGTCCTGGGTGAGCTCGACGTCGTCGGCGACGTCAGCCTCCAACGCGGACCGGACTCTGCGCACCTGGTGGAGGAGGACCCGGGCGTCGGCGGAGCGCTGGTCGCGGTCGCGCGCTGTCGCGCGGGCGACCAGCGCATCGACGTACGGCGGGATGCCGGCCACCAGGGTCGACGGCGCGGGGACGTCGGCGTGGACGTGCTGGTAGGCGACCTGGAGCGGGGTCTCACCGGTGTGCGGCTTGGAGCCGGTCAGCATCTCGAACATCATCGCGCCGACCGCGTAGACGTCGCAGCGGGCGTCGGCGGCCTCGTTGAGGACGAGCTCGGGGGCGAGGTACGAGACGGACCCGACCAGGACGCCGCCCGTCGCCTGGGAGTCAGAGCTGATCGCCCGGGCGAGGCCGAAGTCGGCGACCTTGAGCTGTCCGTCGGGGGTGATGAGGACGTTCTCGGGCTTCACGTCGCGGTGGATCATCCGTGCGTCGTGCGCCGCCGAGAGCGCCAGCAGCAGCGGCTCGACGAGAGTGAGCACGCGGCGAGGGGGCAGCGGGGCCTCGCGGCTGATCACGTCGCGGAGAGTGTGGCCGGCGACGTACTCCATGACGAGGTACAGGAGCCCCAGGTCGGCCCCCTGGTCGAACACCGCGACGACGTTGGGGTGGCTGAGGCGGGCTGCGGCCCGTGCCTCGCCCTGGAGGCGCGTGGTGAAGCCGTCGGCGTCGGGACCGGACTGCATCACCTTCACCGCGACGGTACGGTCGAGGCGCGTGTCGGTGGCGAGCAGGACGGTGCCCATGCCGCCGCGGGCGAGGATCTTGCGCAGGTGGTAGCGACCGTCGAGCACTCGTCCTACGAGCAGATCGTCGTCGAGTGTCGTCACGGTCACCTCCTCACGGCGTGCGGGCCGGATCGTGGTCCGGGCAGGCCAACGCGGGGAACGGCCCCGCCTCAGTGTAGGTGAGCGCCTACCCCGACCGGCGGAGGCGACTCCGTCGGGTCGTGCGAGTCTTGACCCATGGCTGACGAGACCGGATCCGTCCCGACGACGGGCGAACAGCTCGACGAGCTCGTTGACGAGTGGCTCACGCTGGACGAGGCTGCGACGGCGCTGGAGACGACGGTGAGCCGCGTACGCCAGAAGGTGCGCGAGCGGGACCTGCTCGCCGTGCGCACGGCGTCGTCGTCGAAGCAGCGTGTCCCCGCGCTGCTCCTGGTCGACGGCGCCCCGCTCGAAGGGCTTCGCGGCACGCTGGTGCTCCTGGGGGATGCACGCTTCACCGACGAGGAGGCGGCGGTCTGGCTCTTCACCGCCGACGACACGCTGCCGGGTCGCCCGGTCGACGCGCTGCGCGAGGGCCGCGGCCGTGAGGTCCGCCGGCGCGCGCAGGCGCTCGGCTTCTGAGCGAAGCGCCCGACCGGCTCAGGCCGAGCGACGCACCGCGCGGGTCGCGAGATCCGAGAGCAACCCGGCGTACGGCGCCAGCCGCGGATGCGTGAGCGCGGCTGACGCCCGGTCCTCGAGGGCGACGATGTCCTCCTCGAGCCGAGCCAGGGCACCGGTGTCACGCATCACGTCGCGGAGGCGGTCGACCGCCTCCGGGGTGAGAGACGGATCACCGAGCCCTCCGTCGAGAGCCGCGCGCTGCTCGCTCGTCGCCCGCTCGTAGGCGTGCGCGACGAGCACCGTCTGCTTGCCCTCGCGGAGGTCGTCGCCGGCCGGCTTGCCGGTGACCGCCGGGTCGCCGAACACGCCGAGCACGTCGTCGCGCAGCTGGAACGCCTCGCCGAGCGGGACGGCGTACTCGCTGAGCGCGTCGATCGTGTCCTGACCGACCCCCGCCAGGGCCGCACCGAGGTGGAGGGGGCGTTCCACGGTGTACTTCGCCGCCTTGTAGCGCACCACTCGCAGCGCCTCCTCGACCGAGCTCTCGCCGATCGCCTGGCCGACGAGGTCGAGGAACTGGCCCGAGACCACCTCGGTCTTGCAGGCATCGAGGTACGGGGTGGCCCGTGCGACGACGGCGGGTGCGAACCCGGACGTACGGAACATCTCGTCCGACCAGGAGAGCAGGAGGTCGCCGAGCAGGAGCGCCGCCCCGGTGCCGTACGCGTCGGGGTCTCCTGACCAGCCGGCCGCTCGGTGGGCGATCGCGAAGGCGGCGTACGCGGACGGGTTGCCACGCCGAGTCAGCGAGGCGTCGATCACGTCGTCGTGCACGAGCGCGCTCGCCTGGAGCCACTCGAGGGCGGCGGACGCGCGAGCGACTGCCGCGTCGTCGCCGGTCCCGCCGCCGACGACCCACCCCGCGTGGCAGAACGCCGCGCGGAGACGCTTGCCGCCTGCCGCGGCCTCCGACGCGGCGGCGAGGAAGGGGATCAGGCGGGGCCCGAGGGGGGCGAGTCGCTCGCGCTGGGCGGCCGCGAAGGCCTGGAGCTCCTCACCGACCCGGGTCGAGAGGTCGGGGGAGTCGGACACGATCTCCACCCTACCGACGTCCACGCCGACGTCCACGACTCGGCCGGAACGCCGCCTGCGGCCGTACGCCCGGTTAAAGTGAGGTCATGTCGACCGCCCGCCGTCTCAGCGAGGACATCGCCGCCTCGGCGCCGAGCTTCTCGTTCGAGTTCTTCCCGCCGAAGAACGACGCCGGCGAGCGCGCGCTGTGGACGGCGATCCGCGAGCTGGAGCCCTTGCACCCGACGTTCGTCTCGGTGACGTATGGCGCCGGCGGGTCCACCCGTGACCGCACCGTGCGCATCACCGAGCGCATCGCCACCGAGACCACGCTCCGCCCGATGGGGCACCTGACCTGCGTCGGCCAGTCGCGCGACGACCTTCGTACGGTGCTCGGCCAGTACGCGGCCGCGGGTGTGCGCAACATCCTCGCGCTGCGCGGTGACCCGGTCGGAGGTCCCGGTGCGCCCTGGACGCCGCACCCGGGCGGCCTCGACCACGGCGACGAGCTGGTCGCCCTGGTCGCGGGGTTGGGGACCTTCTGCGTCGGTGCGGCGGCGTACCCGAAGGGACACCGCGAGTCCTCCAGCCTGGAGGCGGACGCCGACGTCGTGGTGGCCAAGGCCCGCGCCGGGGCGGAGTTCGTGGTCACCGACTTCTTCTTCCTCGCCGAGGACTACTTCGCGCTCGTGGAGCGCGTCCGCGCCCGAGGATGCGAGATCCCCGTGGTGCCGGGCATCATGCCGATCACGAACCTCAAGCAGATCTCCCGCATGGCCGAGCTCTCGGGTCACGACGTGCCGCCGTCGGTGGTCTCACGGCTGGAGCCGTGGGCCGACGATCCCGACGGCCTGCGTGCGGAGGGGACGCTGGTCGCGACCGAGCTGTGCGACGCGCTCCTCGAGGGCGGGGCGCCGGGCCTGCACTTCTACACGCTCAACCGCTCGACGGCGACTCGGCGCATCTACGAGAGCCTCGCTCCGCTCCCCGTGATGTGACCTGCGACACGCGCGGCCATCGCCTGCGTCCGGCGCGTGGACCCCAGCGGTGCGATCCTGACGTTGTGACTCGGGAGCAGCACCGCAAGCGGGGGATGCTGGTGCTCGGCGGTCTGATCGGGGCCGTCGTGTTCGTCGGCTGCGCCTACCTGTACTTCCACGGAGGCGTCCACGGGGGCCTCCTCGTCGTCGCGTGGTGGACCAGCGGCCTGGTGAGCGTCGGTCTGGGGGTGGCGACCTGTGGCGTCGAGGACGACGGCATCGAGCGTCCCCACTATCTCGGCTCGCTCGTCACCGGTCTCCGTCAGGAGTGGAGCCACACCGGCACCCACGGGCGCCGCTGAGCGGTCGGCCTCATGGTCGGAGGGTCTCGGCCGCCGCGGCGGTCCCGAGTGCGACCAGCTCGGTCGACGGGCCTGGGTGGGCGTTGACGCCGACCCGGAGCAGGCCGCGTCGCTCCGGCCCGACCCCGGGGAGCGTGAACGCCGTACGCCACCCCGACCACTGCCAGCCGTGGCGCGCCCCGTGGCGGCGCGCCACGTCGACCGGGCTCACGTCCTCCCGGTGGACGACGTGGTCGCCGACGTCGATCCCGACCCGGCGCAAGGTCAGCACGGGGTCTTCGGCGGCGAGGTGCTCGACCGTCCATGCCTGCCCGTCGCCCGTGTGCGTAGCGCTGGGCGTGACCCGGACGGGGGTGCCGTGGACGACCGTCTGCTGAGCCAGCCGGGGGGCGTACGGGCCCAGGCCGAGGTAGGTGACCGCCGACGGCACCCGGGGGAGGGCGTCGGTCTCCGACCGCCCGCCCGGTCCGGTCGGGGCTGCCCACACGACGACGTCCGCGCCGACCCTGCCGTCGTCGGTGAGGACACCGTCGACGACGTCGGTCCCTGTCACGTCGTGGGCACGCACGCCGAGCCTGATCTCCACCCGCCGCTCCTCCAGCCGTCGCTCGAGCGCCGCGAGGAGGGCCGTCGAGCCGCCGGCGATCCGCCAGCGGCCGAACGAACGCTCGACCAGGTCGTACACCCCGAGGAAGGCGGGCATCGAACGGGGCTGCTGCCCGTCGAGCCGGTGGCGGTCGAGCACGAGCGCGCGCAGGTGAGGATCGCGAAGACCGCGTCGAGCCGCGCGCTCGAGCGACAGGCGCGTCCGCAGCGTCCGCCACTGCTCACGGTCGAAGTCGTCGCGTCCGGCCAGCGGCCGGCCGAGCGCGACGTGGCGCAGCACCTCCCACGCGTCGTCGAACCCGTCGAGCCACCGGGTCCACCGCTCGCCCGTGCCACGGCCGAGCACGGCGTCGATCGCGTCGGTCTGGGCTCCCCGGCTGCCGGAGGGAAGGTCGAGAACGAGGTCGCGGTCGAACACATGCCGCCGGGCGACGGCAAGAGGCTCGAGGTCGAGGACGCGCTCGAGCGGCCGGCCGGACTTCTTGAAGAGGTCACGCACCGTCGCGGGCAGCGTCAGCTCCGACCACCCGTGGTCGAAGGACCAGCCTCCCGCCTCGTACGGCCGGAGCTGCCCACCGAGACGGTCGTCGGCCTCGAGCAGGACGACGCGGTGCCGCATCTTGGCCAGGCGGACCGCAGCAGAGATGCCCGCGAACCCGCCCCCGACCACCACCACGTCAGCCACCGGGTCAGGCTACCGAGCGACGCCGACGCGCCGACGCGCCGACGTGCACGTCGCGGTCCTCGCTCAGGTCACGATCTGAGTACGAATGCTCATGTGGATCGGCGCTCACGCGCGAGACGATGGTGGCGACGCTGCTCGTCCGGCTCGCGTCGGGGGTCGAGCCGGGCGGGCAGCTCCATGTCTCCGGGTGATCGGCGCTGCCGGGTCAGGCGACCTCGGTGGGAGTGCCGCCCGTGATCGCGACGAGCTGGTCGAACGAGGTTGCGAACACCGCGCGCGGATGGCCGGCCGCCGCCCAGACCACCTCGTGCTCCCTCAGGGCGAGGTCGACGAAGGTCCGAAGCGGTGCGGGGTGGCCGACCGGCGCCACCCCGCCGATCACCTGGCCGGTCGCGGCCCGGACCGCCTCGGGCCGGGCACGCTCGAGCGTCGGCAGTCCGTGGGCGGCAGCCAGGGCCTCGGTGTTGACGCGGTGCGCGCCGCTGGTCAGGACAAGCACCACCTCGCCCCCGCCGTCGAAGACGAGACTGTTGGCGATCGCGGCGACGTCGACGCCGAGTGCGTCGGCCGCCTCCTGCGCCGTACGTACGGAGTCGGGCAGCATCCGCACGACCTCGTCGACGACCCCACGATCGGCAAGGGCCTGGATCACCTGCTGGACCCTCGGATGTGTCGCAGTCATCGGGCGACCGTACTGGTTGTGGGGGCCAGCGCTCGCCGGCGCCCTCAGCTCCAGGCGCCGTAGACGGTCACCTTGAGCTTCTTGTTGGAGGTCAGCGCCCACAGCTGCTTGGCGTCGGGGATGTAGAGGTTCACGCAGCCGTGGCTGTGCCCGACGAAGGGGTCCATCATCAGGTAGGAGGCGTGGAAGGCCTGACCGCCCGAGAAGAACTGCGCGTACGGCATCTTGGCTTCGTAGATCGAGCTGACGTGGTTCTTGCTACGGGAGAACACGGTGAACTTGCCGGTGCGGGTCTTCGACGAGGCGGCGCCGCCACGCACCAGCCAGCTGTTCCACAGCGTGCCGTTGCGGTAGAGCACGACCTGGTGCCGACGGCGGTCGTAGCAGGCGTTCCAGCCCGACGACTTGCACCGCTTGGGGATCTTGGACTTGCCACGCACCGTCTTCTGGATGAGGCGCTTCCAGGTCGCGGTGTTCGCCACGCCCGAGCGCTTGAGCCCGTGGCGCTTCTGGAACTTCTTGACGGCCTTCGCGGTGCGGGCGGTGTAGACGCCGTTGACCGAGCCTCCGTAGACGCCGGCCCAACGCAGGCGGTACTGGAGCTCGCGGACGTGCTTGATCGACGTCACCGACCGGTCGCGGTCGCCCGGACGCGTCGTCGCCCGGTAGAACCGGTCCTTGCGGGAGGGCTTGGCTGCGCGGAGGGCTGCCGGCGCGGCCGCGACCGTGGACTGGCCGACGGCGGCCGGTGACACCACGGCCGGCACCACGGCGGCCGGGGCTGCGCTCGCCGGCGACCCAGCGCCGAGAGCGAGTCCTGAGAAGGCCAGGGCGGCAGAGCAGACAAGGGTGGTGGACCGGCGCATCGGCGTCCTTCCGGGATGGCAGACGGGAGCCGTTGCCCCCCTGCGCACAAACAATAGCCCGTGCTGTGGCGCAGCCGATGACGCCTGCCTAGACTGGACACCCAAGGTCCGGCGGCAACCGCCGGTCGAGTTCAGGGGAGGCCCGAAGTGCCGCTCTCAGAGGAAGAGCAGCGACTGCTCGAGCAACTTGAGCAGGCGCTTGCTGCCGAAGACCCGCGACTCGCTTCGACCTTGCGCGGTTCGAAGCTCCGAGCCCGCGCTCGCCGGATCATCGTCCTGGCGTCGATCGGCTTCGTCGCGGGGGTCGCGATGCTGATGATCGGCGTGATCGCCGCCTCGACGCCCGTCGGAGTTGCCGGGTTCGCCCTCATGGTCGCGGGCGCCTACTTCTTCCTCACGACGTGGCGTTCGCGTGACGTCGAAGGACCTGACGAGTCCACCCAGACCGCGCCGCCGCGTCCGAAGCAGGGCAGCGGCAGCACCTCGGACTCCTTCATGCACCGCATGGAGGAGCGCTGGCGCCGCCGGCGCGACGACTCCGGCTCCTGACGGCTGCGGCCTCCTGAGCGGGCGTGCACGCTCGGGACCGAGCTTCCGACTCTCGCCCCGCGGGCTACTCCCGCAGCGAAAGAACCTCGTCCTCTTCCCGGACCCCGACACGCCGCTCGGCCGGCACGAGGACCGACCGGGGGAGCACCGCGGCACCCAGTCGCTGCCGGCGCGTGACGCTGGCCGCCGTCGCACCGACAAGGTGGTCGACCACCGCGGTGAGGTCTGCCGGCTCGTAGACAGGCGCGTAGCGACTGCGCTCGACCGCGTCGACGAGCGTGTCGATCGCCTCTCGCGCCACCGGGTCGTCGTCCAGCCGTGCCCGCAGCGGCGCGATCGACGTTCGCGGTGAGACGCCTTCGGTCCAACCGATCCCGTGGTCGGTCGCGGTGTCGCGGACCTCTGCCCAGGCGTCCTCGGCTGCCGCCGCCGGATCGTCGTGGGCCGCGCGTCGACGGCGTCGCCGGGCGGTGCGGACGGCCGCGGGGACGGCGAGCGCGACCGTGAGGAGCCCGAGCACCACGAGGGCCACGGGCACCCACGACCCTCCGCCGTCAGCGGCGTCCCCCGCGGCGTCTGCCTCAGCGCTGCCCGGAGCCGGGGACGCGGCGCCGGTCGGCAGCGCCGTCGGGTCTGCTGACGGGTCCGGAGCCTCCTGCGGGTCGGCCGAGCCTTCGGCGAACGTCGGAGGTGTGTAGCCGCTGCCGCCAGGTGTCGGCTCGAAGCCGATCCAGCCGACGCCCGCGAAGTACAGCTCGGGCCACGCGTGCATGGCGGTTCCCCGGAAGACCCACGTGCCCTTCTGACGGGCGGGCTCACCGGAGAGGAAGCCGACGGAGACGCGTGAGGGGATCCCCAACGACCGGGCCATCATTGCCATCGCGGTGGCGAACTGCTCGCAGTAGCCGACCCGATCGTCGGTGAGGAAGGCCTCGATCGTCTCCATCCCCGATCCGGGGCGCTGGGCGAGCGAGTACTTGAAGCCACCGTCCTGACGGAACCACCGCTGGAGAGCGAGGGCACGGTCGAACGCGTTGGACGCGCCGGCGGTGACCTCCTCCGCGCGTTCGTTCACGACATCCGGCGTGGAGGAGGGGAGATCGACGTAGGACGACATCGTCAGCGTCGAGGCAGGAGCGGTGCGCAGGTCGGCCTGAGTCGGACGCGCGACCATGACCTCGACGTCGTAGGACGCTCCGGCGAAGGACCCGAGACGTGGGAGGCGACTGATGTCGAGCATGCTCCGGTTGATCTCGACACCGGAGGAGTCCTCGAGCCTCACGGCGGTCGGAGCATAGACATGGGGGAGCCAGCGCGTCTCGAACCCGGGTGAGACCGCGGTCCGGTAGCGCGCTGTCGTCGTCGGCACGCCGGGATTGAGACCCGGCACCGACGGGAGGTCGTCGTCGAGCTGCTGGCCGGCACCGACGCGGTCACCGAGGGTCCACCCCTGGTCGCCGACCGACTGCATCGAGGCGAGCCGGACGTATCGCGGCCGGGGCGCGTCCTTCTCCTCGGTCATCGTCAGGAGGACGTCGCGACTCTGTCCGCGGAGGTTGCGGCGCATGTCGAGCACCGGGTTGTCGAGGCCCGTGCCGATGCCGGATCCGGCACCCGAGCCGGCCCCGTCGAGGAAGCTCTCACCGGCGGTCGGCGTGACCAGGGGGACGACCAGGGCGACGGCGATCGCGCCGATCGCGATCCCGACCGCGGGAATCGACGCGCGCACGTGCCCGACCGCGGAGTCGACGGGGTCCCGCGGCTGGGAGCCGACCGCGGTGACGCGCGGTCCCCAGGCACGGCCGTCGTCGTTGCGCGTGACGGCGAGCAGGCCGGCGTACGCCGCAGCGCCCAGGACGAACACGAGGAGCGGCGAGCGACCCTCGAGGAGGGTCGCCGGCACCATGACGACGGCGAGGAGGACGAGCCCGAGGGCCGGCGTCCATCGCAGCTCGGCGGCGAGGACGTCGATCACCAGCGCCAGGACGATGACGAGGGCGGCGAGGGTCGCGGTGAGCGCCGCGGTGTCGGGGACAGGCGCCGCATATCGCTGGGCGTGCAGATAGGTCGCCTCGGCCAGGGCACCGGCACGTTCGAGCGTGTCGGGGGTAGGAATCACCCCGGCGATCCCGGTGCCTGCCCCGTACGCCGCGGTGAGCCACCCGAGCGTCACCGCGGCCTGCGCGGCGACGACGACGGGTCGGCGTCCGCCTGCCGCGCGGACGACGACGCCGACGAGGACCACGGCCGCGGCGCCGAGCGCGCCCTCGAGCAGGAAGCGGCTGTCGGCCACCAGCGGCGAGAACGCGGCTCCCGTCGTGACCGCAAGCAGCCACACCCACAGCCCGACCCAGAACGTGTGCGCCACCGACGCGTTCATCGCACCGCATCCTTCGTGGACTGGGCCGCAAGGGCGTGCCACGCCTCGCCCACCGTGTCGCCGCCGCCGACCGCCGTGGCGGCCCAACCCTGCGCGCGTGCCGAGGAGGCGAGGTCGGCCGCGGTGCCCGAACCACCGTGGGCCCCGCGCAGCCAGCCGTCGCCGTCGAGCACCAGGGCCAGTCGCCGTCCGGCGCCGAGCGAGCACCGGTTGACGTGCTCCAGCGAGTCCGGGTCTGCTCCGCCGACGATGGCCACGACCGTTCCTCGCGACGCCATCACGTCGGCGGGCACCAGGTCGCTCCCGCGCCGGGCCGACATGCGTACGGCGGCCAGGTCGTCGAGGATCAGGCCGAGCTCGTCACGTGCGGAGTCGTGGGAGTCGGTGGTGTCGGTGATCAGACGGACGTCCCACCCGTTGCCGGCGAAGTGGGCGACGACCGAGGCGGCTGCCGACACCGCCCACTCGAAGGAGCCGTCCGAGCCAGGGCGGTGGACGTGGCGGCGGGTGTCGAGGTAGACGGTGACGTCGGCGTGGCGACCCTCCTCCTCGCGGCGGACCATCAGCTCTCCGGTCCGCGCCGTCGTGCGCCAGTGGATGCGGCGGAGGTCGTCGCCGATGCGGTACTCGCGTACGGAGGCGTCGTCGGGGCGTCCGTTCGAGCCGAGCCGGACCCGGTGCTCTCCCTGTTCGGTCCCCACGCCTCCCGCCCACAGCCGGCCGAGCGGGTGGATGGTGGGGGTGACGACGAGGGGCGTCGTGGTGTGGAAGGTCTTGCGGACGGACAGGAAGCCGAAGGGGTCTCCGACCCGGACCGACAGGGGACCCAGGGAATAGAAGCCGCGCCGCCGAGGAACCAGTCGATAACGGGCCGGGCACTGCCACCGCGCTCCGACCGTGTCGACGGCGAAGCGGCGGTCGCCCCCCAGGGCGTCGGGCAGCCGGTCCTCCAGGAGGAGGGTGCCCGACGTGCCTCGACCACGGCCGGAAAGGTCGAGCGACACGTCGACGTCCGTGCCCGCAGGCACCCGCGCCGGCGACACCTCGCGGCTGGCGCCCACCGTGCTCCGGCTGTGAGCGACCGCGATGACCGCCAGCAGCGGCAGCGCGAGCGCGAGGGCGCCGATGCGGACCAGGAGGTCGAGTCCCAGGAACATGCCCCCGAGCACCACGGTGGTCCCCGCGGCCAGGAACGCGCGGCCGCGCGACGTCAGAGCACCGAGCGTCGAGCGCACGTCATCGCCCAGGGTCGGGCACGCGGACGTCGGACAGGACCTCGCGGACGACGTCGGCAGCCTGCCAACCCGCGACGACGGCGTCGGGGGACAGGAGCAGACGGTGAGCGAGCACCGGGACGGCCAGGGTCGAGACGTCGTCGGGCAGGACGTACGGACGCCGCTCCAGCGCAGCGCGTGCGCGAGCCGCACGCACGAGGTGCAGCGTGGCGCGCGGGGAGGCGCCGAGCCGCAGGCGGGGCGAGGAGCGGGTCGCGGTCGTGAGCGCGACGGCGTACTTCTCGATGGCGGGCGCGACGTGGACGGTGCGCACGGTGGCGACGAGGTCGGCCACCTGCTTGACGTCGGTCACCGGGACGAGGTCGGCGAGAGGGTCGGTGCTGCCGTGCTCGCGCAGCATCGCCGCCTCGGCATCGGCGGACGGGTAGCCCATCGCCACGCGGGCCATGAACCGGTCACGCTGCGCCTCGGGCAGCGGGTAGGTGCCCTCCATCTCCAGCGGGTTCTGGGTGGCGACGACCATGAACGGGTCGTCGAGCGGGTACGAGGTGCCGTCGACGGTGACCTGACGCTCCTCCATGCACTCCAGGAGCGCCGACTGCGTCTTGGGGGACGCGCGGTTGATCTCGTCTCCGACGACCACGTTGCCGAACACCGCGCCCTGCCGGAACTCGAAGGTGCGGGTCGCCGGATCCCAGACCGACGAGCCGGTGACGTCGCTGGGGAGTAGGTCGGGAGTGAACTGGATCCGCCGCATCGACCCGTCGATGGATCGCGCGAGCGCCTTGCTGAGCATCGTCTTGCCGACTCCGGGGACGTCCTCGAGGAGGAGATGTCCGCCGGCGAGGAGCACGATGACGGCGGTGCGGACGACGTCGGCCTTGCCGACGATCACCGTCCCGACGTTGTCCACCAGACGCTGCGCGGCGACGACGAGCTCGTCGGTCTGGTCCGGCGCGGGAGGGGCGGCCGGCTCTCGGCGAGGTGTCGTCGTCACGGCAGTCTCCTGGGGCTCCAGCGGGGCTCGGTCGGGAGATGACGCGATCACCCCCCGGAGGTTCCGAGACTACCCGCGCGTCCCAACGGGCCACCTCGGAACGCGGAGCGCGCGCTCTCGTCCTCCACTTCTCCTCCACTCTTCCCCATCCTCTGCGCCACGGCCAGGGGAGTGCCTGGGATTCCAGCGATCGCGAGGCATCGACGCCTGACCTGCCCTCTCGTGCGCGACGGCGTCAGGAGGGCGCGCCGACGTGCAAGATCGGCATTCGTGGTGCGTTGTGGAGTATGGTGGCGCAAAGTGGAGCAACAGCCGGTCATCGACTTTCGGGTCCTCGGGTGTCCGGTTCGGCGGCGCGAGACGAGGGAGTGTGCGGTGCGATGTTCTTCGGCACATACACGCCTCGACTCGACGACAAGGGTCGCCTGTTCCTCCCCGCCAAGTTCCGCGACCGGCTCACGGAGGGTCTCGTGCTGACGAAGGGGCAGGACCGCTGCATCTACGTCTGGCCGCAGGCGAGCTTCCAGGAGTTCAGCGACCGGATCAGCAAGACGCCGTTCACCAACAAGGCCACTCGCGACTTCGTCCGCGTCCTGTTCTCGGGCGCCTCGGACGAGGTTCCCGACAAGCAAGGCCGCATCACCGTCCCGGGACCTCTGCGTGACTACGCCCGGCTCGACCGCGACTGCGTGGTCGTCGGGGCGATGGAGCGGGTCGAGATCTGGGACGCCGCACGCTGGGCGGAGTACTCCGACGAGCAGGAGGAGAGCTTCGCGACCCTCTCGGAGGAGGTGATCGAGGGACTGCTCTAGAGGCTCGTCCGTCGAGGCCTCTGGGCCGCTTGCTCCACCTCCTGGCTCCACTTCCCCGGTGCCAAGAGGTGACTTCCCAGGGCAAGCGGCCAGGGACCTGGCCGGACGAACCACCCGCGATCAGACCGCACGGGTAGCGGATCGAGGCGCACACAACGCTGAACCACACGGAACGAGGGGTCGAGATGGTGGTCGGACGTCCCGGGGCCGGGACGCATGGGTGAGACGAAGCACGTACCGGTGCTGCTGGATCGGACGGTCGAGCTCCTCGCGCCCGCCCTGGCCGGAAGCGACGCGGTCCTGGTCGACGCGACGCTGGGCCTGGGCGGGCACGCGGAGGCGGTGCTGTCGCGCTTCGCCGGCGTGCAGCTGATCGGGATCGACCGTGATCCCGAGGCCCTCCGGCGCTCTCGCGAGCGCCTCGCTCCCTTCGGAGACCGGGTGACCTTCTTCGAGGGGGTGTACGACCAGCTCGAGGAGGCGATCGCCGAGGCCGGGCGCTCCCACGTCGATGCCGTCCTGTTCGACCTGGGCGTCTCCTCGATGCAGCTCGACCTCGACGAGCGCGGCTTCTCGTACTCCCGCCCTGCTCCGCTCGACATGCGCATGGGGAGTGAGGGGACGACCGCGGCGGAGGTCCTCGAGACCTACAGCCGGGACGACCTGGCCCGCATCCTGCGGACCTACGGCGAGGAGAAGCACGCGGGGCGGATCGCCGACGCGATCGTACGGAGGCGGGCCGAAGCACCCCTGCGCACGAGCGACGAACTGGTGGCGCTGGTCCGCGAGGCCCTCCCCGCGGCGGCGATGCGCACCGGCGGAAACCCCGCCAAGCGGACCTTCCAGGCACTGCGCATCGAGGTGAACGACGAGCTCGGCGTGCTCCGGCGTGCTGTCCCGGCCGCGCTGGACGCGGTCGGCCTCGGTGGTCGAGTCGTGTCCATGGCCTACCACTCCCTCGAGGACCGGATCGTCAAGCAGGCGTTCGCGAAGGTCACCCGGCTGGACGTCCCGCCAGGACTCCCCGTCGTCCCCGAGGCCCTCGAGCCCCGGTTCCGACTCGTCACCCGCGGCGCCGAGACGGCGTCGGAGGCCGAGATCGAGCAGAACCCCCGCGCGAAGCCCGTCAGGCTTCGCGTCGTCGAGCGAGTGAAGGAGGCAGCATGAGTGTCGTCCACAGCGCTCCGCGCCGGGCGCCGGGTCGTCCGCAGCCGACGCGCAGTCCCCTGCGCGTCGTCCCGGCCGCTCGCCCCCGTTCGCCGCGCGCGCCCTTCGTGCTCCTCGTGGTCACCCTGCTCGCCGGTGGGCTCGTCGGTCTGCTGCTCCTCAACACCTCGATGCAGAACGGCGCCTTCCAGCTCGCCGAGCTGGAGAAGGAGGCGGAGACGCTGCAGAGCAGGCACGCCCAGCTGTCCCTCGAGGTCGAGGAGCGTGCGACCCCGGCGGCACTCGCGGAGCGAGCCGCAGAGCTCGGCATGGTGCCCAACACGACTCCCGTCTTCCTGCGACTCTCCGACGGGAAGGTCGTCGGCGACCCGGAGCCCGCCGCCCGGGGCGAGAGCCCTTCCGGGGTCGGAGGGCCGTCGCCGGCCGCCGTGGGAGCCCGCGAGTGAGTCCGGCGGTCCGCAACCGTGCGCGCTTCTGCTTCGTGGTCGTCGCGACCCTCCTCGTGATCTTCGCCGGCCGCCTCTTCCAGATCCAGGGTGTCGACGCGAACGCGTACGCCGAGCGTGCTCTGAAGGAGACGGTGCAGCCGACGGTGCTGCACGCCGACCGTGGGCGGATCCTCGACCGCGACGGTGAACCTCTGGCCACCTCGCTCGACGCGCAGTCGATCATCGCCAACCCGAGGTTCACCGCCAAGCCGGCCACCGAGATTGCGAGCATCCTCGCCGCGGAGCTGGGCGTCGACTACTTCGACACGGTGACGAAGCTGCGACGCGAGGGGACGCAGTTCGTCTACGTCGCCCGCAAGGTCCCGGCCTACCAGGCCAGCAGCGCGATGGCGAAGCTCGCCGACGCTGGCCTCCTCAACGGTGTGACGACGGAGCGCGACGCGGTCCGGACGTACCCCGGTGGCACTCTCGGCGCCACGCTGATCGGCCTGGTCTCGGGTGAGACGGGCGAGGGCACCAGCGGGCTGGAAAAGGCGTTCGACGACGACCTGACGGGCAGCGACGGCAAGGCGACCTACGAGACCTCCCCCAAGGGGGTACGCATCCCGCTGGCGCGTCAGACGATGAAGGAGGCGGTGCCTGGCGCCGACGTGGTGACCACGATCGACCGCGACCTCCAGTGGTACGCCGACAAGCGTCTCGCCGCGGCCGTGCGCGCGAGCGACTCCGACTGGGGCGTCGCGATCACGGTCGACCTCGAGACGATGCAGGTGCTGCAGCTGTCGCAGCTCCCGACGTTCGACGCCGAGGACCGCTCGACCGTCACGCCGGCGTCGATGAACAACCGCGCCGTGCAGAACGTCTACGAGCCGGGCTCGGTGCAGAAGGTCGTCACGATGGCCGCGCTCGCCGACGCCGGTCTCGTGACGCCGCAGACCAAGGTCCGGGTGCCCAGCGAGCTGCGTCTCGACGGGTTCACGATCAGCGACTGGTGGGACCACGGACGCCTGCGGCTCACCGCCGCGGGTGTGGTGGCGAAGTCGTCCAACCTCGGCACGATCGCCCTGGCCCAGCAGATGGACGACGCGACGATGCACGACTACCTGACGAAGTTCGGGTTCGGTCAGCCCACGGGCGTCGGGCTGTCATCGGAGTCGCGAGGCATCCTCACCCCGGCGGAGCGGTGGTCGAGGGCGCAGCACGCGACCATCTCGTTCGGTCAGGGGATCTCGGTGACGGCGATGCAGCAGACCGCCGCGGTCGCAGCGATCGCCAACGGCGGCCGCTACACCAGCCCGACCCTGGTCACCGAGGTCCGTCGTGCCGACGGCACCACGGTCCCGCGGAAGGCGCCCGAGTCCCGTGAGGTCGTCTCGCCCGAGGCCGCGTCGATGGTCACGACGATGATGGAGGCGGTCACCTCGCCGCGGGGGTCGGCGCCCAACGTGTCGATCCCCGGCTACCGGGTCGCCGGGAAGACCGGCACCGCCTGGCGGGTGAACCCCGACACCGGGCGGTACGTGCGCGGCGAGAACACCGTGTCGTTCATCGGGTTCGCGCCCGCGGAGAAGCCGCGCTTCCTCACCTACGTCGTGCTGGACAACCCGCAGGGGGGAGGATCGGGCAGCGGCACGGCAGGCCCGGTCTTCCGAGACATCATGCAGCAGTCCCTGCAGCGCTACGGCATCGCGCCGAGCGGGTCGCGTGCGCCCAGGACGCCGGTCAAGTGGTGAGACTCGATACGCTCGGCTGCGATGTCTTCTGAGCCTCTCACCCCTCTCGACACGCGACCGCCCTCGGTGGTCCCGGTCGCTCTCGATGATCTCGCCGAGGCTGTCGGCGCCACCCTCGTCGGCGGTACGGGAGGCGTCGTCACCGGTGTCACCCTGTCGTCGCGCGACGTGCGGGACGGCGACCTCTACGCCGCGCTCCCGGGGATGCGAACCCACGGGGCGCGCTTCGCCGCGGACGCCGTGGCGTCCGGCGCCGTGGCCGTGCTCACCGACGGGCCAGGTGCCGACCTTCTCTCCGAGGCCGGCGTGGACGTGCCCGTCCTCCGCTTAGACGACCCCCGAGAGGTGCTCGGTCGCGTCGCTGCGCACGTCTACGGCTGGCCTGCCGAGAGCGTGACGACGATCGGGATCACGGGCACGCAGGGCAAGACGACCAGTGCCTTCCTGATGGCATCTGCGCTGCGGGCGTGCGGCGACCGTGTGGGCGTGATCGGCACGACCGGCGCCTTCCTGGAGGACCGTCCGGTCAGCTCGGCGCTGACGACTCCCGAGGCCCCGGCGCTGCACGCGCTCTTCGCGGTGATGCGCGACCACGGGGCCGACGCGGTCGTGATGGAGGTCTCCAGCCACGCCCTCGCGCTGCACCGCGTCGACGGTGTCGTCTACGACGTCGCGGTCTTTCTCAACCTGGGCCGCGACCACCTCGACTTCCACGCCGACGTCGAGGACTACTTCGCGGCCAAGGCGTCTTTGTTCACTCCCGAGCACGCCGGCCACGCCGTCGTCGACGTGGACGACCCGTACGGCCGTCGGCTGGCCGCGGAGACCGCCCTCCCGGTGACCACGGTCTCGGTGGACGGGCGCGAGGAGGCCGACTGGCGGGTCGCGTCGTTGGAGAGCACCCCCTCCGGTTCGACCGCAGAGGTCGTCGGACCGGACGGTCAGGAGAAGACGCTCGTCGTCGGCCTGCCGGGCCGCTTCAACGTCGCCAACGCGCTCGCCGTCCTCGCAGCCGTCACCGCGACTGGCCGTGCGGTCGACGACGCGCTGGCCGGGATCGCCGCCTGCACCGGCGTGCCGGGCAGGATGGAGCCCGTCGACGTGGGTCAGGACTTCGTCGCCCTGGTCGACTACGCGCACAAGCCCGACGCCCTCCGAGCGGTGCTGGCGTCCCTGCGTGGGCTGGGCCCCGGGCGGCTGCTGGTCGTGGTCGGCGCCGGCGGCGACCGCGACCCCGGCAAGCGCCCGCTGATGGGCGCCGTCGCTGCTGAGCTCGCCGACGTGGTGGTGGTCACCGACGACAACCCGCGCACGGAAGAGCCGGCCGCGGTCCGGGCCGCGATCCTGGCCGGGGCGCAGGACGCCATCCTCCGCGGGGCCACCGCGACGCTGGTCGAGATCGGCGACCGACGGGCGGCCATCGCCCACGCCGTCGCCGACGCCCGGCCCGGCGACACGGTCGTCGTGGCGGGCAAGGGCGACGAGAGCGGACAGGTCGTGGGCGACGTCGTGCACCGGTTCGACGACCGCGAGGTCGTCGCCGAGGCGCTGCGTGACCGGGAGAGGAGAGACGGGTGATCGCGACCTCGCTCGCCCGCGTCGCCGACCTCGTCGGCGGTACGGCCTACGACTCCGACGACGTGGTCGTCACCGGCCCCGCCACGCTCGACTCGCGCGACGTCGCGTCCGGAGGGCTCTTCGTCGCCGTCCGGGGCGAGCACGTCGACGGTCATGAATACGCGCCCGCGGCGCTGCGGGCGGGTGCCGCCGCCGTCCTCGGCGAGCGCCGGGTCGACGGCCCCTGCGTGGTCGTCGACGACGTGACCCGAGCGCTCGGCACGCTCGCGGCCGACGTGCGCGACCGGCTGGACGGCTGCACGGTCATAGGGGTGACCGGGTCGCAGGGCAAGACCAGTGTGAAGGACCTGCTGGCGCAGGTCCTCACCCGTGCGGGGACGACCGTGGCCACCGCAGGCAACTACAACAACGAGCTGGGGGTGCCGCTCACCGTGCTGCGCGCCGACCCCGACACCCGGTTCCTCGTCGTCGAGATGGGGGCGCGAGCGCTGGGCAACATCGCCGAGCTGTGTGCGATCGCCCGCCCGGACGTCGGCGCCGTCCTCAGCGTCGGGTCGGCCCACCTGGGTGAGTTCGGGTCGGTGGAGACGATCGCGCGCACGAAGGGCGAGCTCGTGGAAGCGCTCCCTCCGCAGGGTGTGGCGGTGCTCAACGCCGACGACGCGACCGTCGCGGCGATGTCGACACGCACGAGGGCGCGGGTGGTGACCTACGGCATGTCCGACGGCGCCGACGTGGCGGTGCGCGACCTCGCCGTCGGACCCGACGGCGAGCCTCGCTTCCGGCTGGTCGCCGGTGACGAGAGCGTCGGGGTCCACGTCCCGCTGCTCGGTGCTCACCAGGCCTCCAACGCTGCTGCGGCGGCCGCGGTGGCACTCGCGGTCGGCATGGACCTTCCGACCGTGAGCGACGCCCTCGGTGCGGCCACGACGCGCTCGGCCTGGCGGATGGAGCGCCTCGTGCGCGACGACGGCCTCGTGGTCGTCAACGACGCCTACAACGCCAACCCGGAGTCGACGGCAGCCGCGCTGAGCGCGGTGGCGGCGATGCGGGGCGAGGGGAGGGTCGTGGCCGTCCTCGGAGAGATGCTCGAGCTCGGCGATGCGTCTCACCGTGCCCACTCCGACGTTGGTAGTCTCGCCGCGGACCTCGGTGTCACCCACGTGGTCGCCGTCGGGTCGGGCGCACGCCCGATCCACGAGGCGGTGCTCGCCGCCGGCGCTCCGTCCGTCGCCGTCGACGACGTCAACGACGCCGTCGCGTGGCTGCGGACGTACGCCGGCCCGGGTGACATCGTGCTGGTGAAGGCCTCTCGCGCGAGTGGTCTGGAGCGGGTGGCTGACGCGCTGCTCTCGCCACCGGCGCAGCACGAACGAGTCGCGGGCACCGAGCCCGAGGACGGCGGAGGACGCGACGACGAAGGGAACGACGGTCGATGAGGGCCATTCTGATCGCCAGCGGTTTCGGGCTGATCGGCACGTTGCTCGGCACACCGCTGGCGATCCGTCTGCTCGTCCGCAAGGGCTACGGGCAGCTGATCCGCGACGACGGTCCTACCTCGCACCACACCAAGCGCGGGACGCCGACCATGGGCGGCCTGGTGATCATCATCTCGGTCGTCCTGGCCTACGCGCTGGCCAAGCTGATCACGGGGAGCGTGCCGTCGGCCTCAGCGGTCCTGCTGCTCTACCTCTTCGTCGGGCTCGGGCTGGTCGGGTTCCTGGACGACTACATCAAGGTGATCAAGCAGCGCAGCCTCGGTCTTCGGTCCAAGGCAAAGCTGGCGGGGCAGGCGCTCGTCGCGCTCAGCTTCGCCCTGCTCGCGCTCAGCTTCCCCGACGCGAACGGTCGGACCCCGATCTCCGAGGGCATCTCGTTCATCCGTGACATCCCCGGGTGGACCGTCCCCGCCGCGCTGATCGTCATCTGGGTGCTCGTGATGATCTGGGGCACCAGCAACGCGGTCAACCTCACCGACGGTCTCGACGGTCTCGCGACCGGAGCGTCCGTGATGGTCTTCGGCGCCTACATGCTGATCAACCTCTGGCAGAGCAACCAGTCGTGCGCCTTCAACCCCGGCCCCAAGTGCTACGACGTCCGAGACCCGCTCGACCTCGCCGTGGTCGCGGCCGCCCTCACCGGCGCCTGCTTCGGTTTCCTGTGGTGGAACGCCTCACCGGCCAAGATCTTCATGGGCGACACCGGGTCGCTGTCGCTGGGCGGCGCGATGGCCGGCTTCGCGATCATGACCCGTACGGAGGTCCTCCTCCTGGTCCTCGGCGGCCTGTTCGTCATCATCACGCTGTCGGTGATCCTCCAGGTCGGGTGGTTCAAGATGTCGGGGGGCAAGCGGCTGTTCAGGATGGCGCCGCTGCAGCACCACTTCGAGCTGATGGGGTGGGCCGAGATCACCATCGTCGTCCGGTTCTGGATCATCAGCGGGCTCTTCGTAGCGCTCGGCCTGGGCATCTTCTACTCCGAGTGGGTCAGCGGACTGTGACCGCCGAGCCCTCTGTGGACCACCTCGGACGGCACGACTCGTGGGAGGGGGTGCACGCCGTCGTCGCCGGCCTGGGCGCCAGCGGCTACGCCGCCGCGGACGCCCTGGTGCAGGTCGGTGCGCGCGTCACCATCCTCGACGACGGCGAGGGCGACCTCCTGCGCGAGCGGGCGGGCATCCTCGAGGTGCTCGGGGCGGAGGTGCGGCTGGGTCCGGGTGCGACCGCGACCCTGCCCGCCGGGGCCGCTCTCCTCGTTCCGTTCCCGGGACTGCCACCTCGCACGCCGATCGTCGCCGAGGCGGCGCAGGCCCGCGACGTCGCGGTCTGGTCCGAGCCCGAGCTCGCGTGGCGGTTGCGCGAACCGGGCGCGGCACCCTGGCTCGCGGTCACCGGCACCAACGGCAAGACCACCACCGTCCAGATGCTCGAGTCGATCCTCGCTGCCGCCGGGCTCCGTGCGCCCGCCGTGGGCAACATCGGGGTCCCGGTGACCGAGGCGGTGATGGACCCCGCAGGCTACGACGTGCTGGCCGTGGAGCTGTCGAGCTTCCAGCTGCACTTCGCCCGATCCCTGGCCTGCGAGGCGTCGGCCGTGCTCAACGTCGCCGACGACCACCTCGACTGGCACGGTGGCCCGGCCGACTACGCCCGTGACAAGGGCAGGATCTACGAGCACGTGGAGCGGGCGTGCGTCTACAACGTCGACGACCCGGCCACCGAGCGTCTGGTGCGCGACGCCGACGTGCAGGAAGGCGCGCGCGCGATCGGGTTCACCCTCGGCGTGCCGTCGGTCGGGATGGTCGGCATGGTCGACGACGTGCTCGCCGACCGCGCCTTCGTCCCCGAGCGCACGACCAGCGCCGCAGAGCTTGCCACGCTGGGTGACCTCGCCGGTCCCGCGGGAGAGCCGCCCGCGCCTCACGTGGTCGCCAACGCACTGGCGGCCGCCGCGCTCGCCCGTGCCCACGGGGTGCCGCCTGTCGCCGTGCGCGACGGGCTGCGGGCCTACCAGCCCGGAGCCCACCGGATCCAGCAGGTCGCGGAGGTCGACGGCGTCACGTTCGTCGACGACTCCAAGGCCACCAACCCGCACGCGGCGATCGGGTCGCTCCTCGCGTACCCCTCGGTCGTCTGGGTGGCCGGCGGACAGGCCAAGGGCACGACGTTCGACGGTCTCGTCGAGCGCACGGGCTCTCGGCTGCGGGCGGCGGTGCTGATCGGCGCCGACCGCGCCGTGATCCGGGACGCGTTGCGGCGACACGCGCCGGAGGTGCCGGTCGTCGAGGTCGATGCGGGCAAGGATGTGCTCATGGATCGCGTCGTGGACGCGGCAGTGCGGTTCGCCCGGCCCGGCGACACGGTGCTGCTCGCCCCGGGGTGCGCGTCCTTGGACCAGTTCACGAGCTACGCGGAGCGAGGCGACTCCTTCGCCGCAGCCGTGGCCAGGCACGCGGCGACGCGACGGTGAGACCGCCGCCGCCCGACGAGCACACGAGCGGGAGGCGACCGGTGGCGAGGTCGGGCAGGCACACGTGGGTCGCGACGTTGCGCGACACCCTCGAGAAGCCCCTGACCTCCTACTACCTCGTGCTGGCGGTCGCCGGCCTGCTCATCGGCTTCGGCATGGTGATGGTGCTCAGCGCCAGCTCGGTCACCTCCCAGCTCAACAACGGAAGTCCCTACGCCATCGCCGCCCGCCAGGGAGGTTTCCTCGTGGCGGCCCTCGTGCTGGGCCTGGTGGCGTGGAAGATGCCGCTGCGCGCGATGCGATGGTGCGTCTACCCGTTGCTGCTGCTGGCCCTGGTGCTGCTCGGCCTGACCTTCACCCCGCTGGGCGAGGAGGTGCGTGGCAACCAGAACTGGCTCGACTTCGGAGGCCCGTTCCTCATCCAGCCGTCGGAGGTCGCGAAGCTCGCGATCGTGCTGTGGACGGCCGACCTCTTCGCCCGCAAGCAGCGCCTGCTGCACCAGCCGAAGCACGTCCTCCTGCCGATGCTGCCGGTGACGGGGTTCGTCGCGATGCTCGTCGTGCTGCAGCGCGACCTCGGTACGGCGCTCGTGCTCTTCGCGATCATTCTGGGCCTGCTCTTCGTCGCCGGACTTCCGGGACGCCTCTTCCTGGTCTCGCTCCTCGGCATCGGTGCCGTGGTCCTGGTGTTCGTGCGCTCCAGCGCAGAGCGTCTGCAGCGCATCACCTCGTTCACCGATCCCTTCGCCGACGCCCAGAACAGCGGCTACCAGGCCGCCCACGGACTGATGGGGCTCGCGACCGGCCAGTGGTTTGGGGTAGGGCTCGGATATAGCCGGCAGAAGTGGGGCTCGCTGCCGGGAGCCCACACCGACTTCGTGTTCGCCGTGATCGGCGAGGAGCTCGGCTTGGTGGGAGCCCTCAGCGTGCTGCTGCTCTTCGGCCTTCTGGCCTACGTCGGCTTCCGCATCGCGCGACGGGCGCGCGACCCGTTCTGCCGCCTCGCGGCCGCCGGGATCACCGTCTGGCTGATGGTCCAGACGATCGTCAACATCGGGATGGTGCTCGGCATGCTGCCGGTCATCGGCATCCCTCTGCCGCTCATCTCCTACGGTGGTTCCGCACTCGTCCCGACCGTGGTCGCGCTCGGGATGCTCGCCAACTTCGCGCGCAACGAGCCTGGTGCGCAGACGGCGCTGCGGGCGCACCGACGCCGCCGTGCTCGGGGGCGCGGCGCGAGCGGTACGGTGCCGCTGCACGACCCCATCAAACCTGCCCCACGACCTGTCGGACGCATCGTCCGCGAGGAAGGATGATCGGTGGCGCCACGCGTCCTGCTGGCCGGCGGAGGCACCGCCGGCCACATCTCACCCCTGCTGGCCACCGCTGCTGCGGTCCGCAGGCTCACCCCCGAGGCGGAGATCACGGCACTGGGGACCCCCAGAGGGCTGGAGGTGACGCTGGTCCCGCAGGCGGGCTACCCCCTCGAGCTGGTCCCGGCGGTGCCGCTCCCACGCAGCGTGGGAGCCGACCTGCTCCGGGTTCCCGGCCGGCTCGCCGGGACCGTCAAGGCGACCGGTGAGGTCTTCGACCGGGTGCGTCCGGACGTCGTCGTCGGGTTCGGCGGCTACGTGTCGGTCCCTGCCTACCTCGTCGCCCGCAAGCGCAAGGTGCCGATCGTCGTCCACGAGCAGAACGCCCTCCCCGGCGTCGCCAACAAGCTCGGAGCGCGGTTCACCTCGCGTGTCTTCACCAGCTTCCCCGAGACGCCCCTGCCGAGCTCGCGCTACATCGGCCTGCCGATGCGCGAGCAGATCGCGCGTCTGGACCGGGGCGCCGAGCGCGCCGAGGCCCGCCGTGCGTTCGGGCTCGATCCCGAGCTCCCGACGTTGCTCGTGACGGGCGGATCGCAGGGCGCACGGCGCATCAACGAGGCCGTGTCGGGCGCCGCCGACGAGCTCGCCGCTGCCGGCGTGCAGGTCTTGCACGCCGCAGGCCGCGTCGAGGAGGCGCAGGTCGAGCGTGGACCGGGCGAGCCGCCGTACGTCACCCTCCCGTTCATCGACCGCATCGACCTGGCCTACGCCGCTGCTGACGCGATCGTCTGCCGGTCGGGGGCCAATACGGTCGCCGAGGTGGCAGCCGTGGGACTGCCCGCGATCTTCGTCCCGCTGCCGATCGGCAACGGCGAGCAGGCGCTCAACGCACACCCGGTCGTCGGCGCCGGCGGCGGCATCCTCGTCGACGACGCGGCGCTGACGCCCGAGTGGGTGGCGACCGCGGTCGTGTCGCTGCTGCGCGATCCCGACCGGCTGACGCGGATGTCCACGGCGGCGTCGCACCTGATGCCCCGTGACGCCGACGAGGTGCTGGCCAGGATCGTGCTCGAGGCTGCCGGTGAGGCGGCGCAGGGATGAAGATCGAGGTCCCGGAGCAGATCGACGCGGCCGAACGGCTCGGCGTGGTCCACCTCGTCGGCATCGGCGGCGCCGGCCTGTCGGCGATCGCGCGCATCATGCTCGAGCGGGGCATCACCGTGCAGGGCAGCGATGCGGCCGACTCGGACCTCCTCAGGGCGCTCGAGCGTGACGGGGCGACAGTGACGGTGGGACAGGCGGCCGACAACCTCGGTGAGGCCGACACCGTCATCGCGACGACCGCGGTCCGCGCCGACAACCCGGAGATCGTGGCGGCCCTGGCACGCGGCCTGCGGCTGTATCCACGGTCCGCGGGTCTGCAGTCGGTGATGGTCGGGCACGACGTGGTGGCGGTGGCCGGCACCCACGGCAAGACGACGACGACGTCGATGCTGGCGAGCGCGCTGGTGCACGCCGGGCTCGACCCCTCGTACGCGATCGGGGCGCCGGTCGCCTCGCTCGGGACCAACGCGCACGCCGGCACGGGTCGCTGGTTCGTCGCGGAGGCCGACGAGAGCGACGGCGCCTTCCTCGTCTACGAGCCGTACGCCGCCGTGGTCACCAACGTCGACGCCGACCACCTCGACGTCTGGGGTACGCCGGAGGCGTACGAGCAGGCCTTCGCGCGGTTCGTCGACCGCGTCTCGCCTGACGGGTTCCTCGTGCTCTGCGTCGACGATCCCGGTGCTGCGGCGCTGGAGGCCCGTGCCGAGGGACGTGGGCTGCGGGTCCTGCGCGCCGGTCTCGGCGAGTCGGCGGAGCTGCGCGGCACCGACCTGGTGACGGAGGGTGGAGGCACCTCGTTCGCCGTGGTCCGCCGGGGGGAGTCGCTCGGGCGGGTCAGGTTGCAGGTCCCGGGGGAGCACTACGTCGTCGACGCTCTCGGAGCGCTCGGCGCCGCGCTCGAGTGCGGCGCGTCGTTCGCCGACGCCGCAGCCGGTCTCGCGGCCTACACCGGCGCGAGCCGGCGGATGGAGCGGATCGGCGAGGGTGCCGGCGTGACGGTGTACGACTCCTACGCCCACCACCCGGTCGAGATCGCCGGTGACCTCCAGGCGGCGCGGGCACTCGCGGGTGACGGGCGGGTCGTCGTGGCGTTCCAGCCCCACCTCGTCAGCCGGACCCGAATCTTCGGCACGGCGATGGGGGAGGCGCTCAGCGCGGCCGACGTCGTCGTCGTGACCGACGTCTATCTCGCCCGCGAGGACGCCGACCCCGACGTGACCTCGGCCCTCGTTCGGGAGGCGGTGTCCCTCCCGCCGGAGGACGTCCACGCGGGCGCCGACCTCGAGACGCTGGACGCCCAGCTGGCCGACCTCGCGGCGGAGGGTGACCTCGTCCTCCTGCTCGGCGCCGGTGACATCACGACCGTCGGACCCCGGCTCGTCGCGCGTCTGCGGGAGAGGGCAGCGGGCTCGTGACCGTCACGGACCGGTTCGCAGGGCGGCGCTGGCGGGCGCGGCTCGGGCGGCTGCGTCCGTACCTCCTCGTGGCGGCCGCGCTCGCCGTGATCGGCGCCGGCGCGTGGGTCACCCTCGAGACGTCCGTCCTGGGTGCCCACTCCGTCCAGGTCCGTGGGGCGACCACCGTGTCGCCGAGCGTGGTCCGCGCACGCGCCGACGTCGTGGAGGGCCGTCCCCTCGCGCGCCTCGACGTGGAGGCCGTGCGCGAACGTGTCGAGCAGATCCCGCAGGTGGCGACCGTCGACGTCAGCCGCCGGTGGCCGCGCTCGGTCGTCGTCGAGGTCACCGAGCGGACTCCTGTGGCACGCCTGTCCGGCGACGACGTACGCCTGCTCGATCGCGACGGAGTCGTCTATCCCCCTGCCGGCAAGACGCCGCGCCGGCTGCCGCGGGTCGTCCTCGCCTCGGGGTCGGGGCCCAGGGCGGAGGCGCTGAAGGAGGCGGCCGACGCCGTCCGCGCGATGGACCGAGACCTCGCCCGGAGGGTCCGTGAGGTCCGGGTGAGCAGTCGGGACGGGATCACGCTCGAGCTGCGGGACGGTGCCGAGGTCGCCTGGGGGAGCGCCGACCATGCCGGTCTGAAGGCCCAGGTCCTCTCGGCGCTGCTGCCCCAGAAGGCCAGCGCGTACGACGTCCGTGCACCTGAACGGCCGACCATCCGGCCGTGACCGACCTCCGAGCACGCTCTGTGGGTGACATCTCGACGAGGAGCGGCGGGACCGGCGGCGTGTCGGCGCAGAGCGGCGCGGTCGAGCACGTAGGTTCATGCACAGACACGAGGTTGACATAACTATAACCCTGAACTTGAGGGTTAGGGTTCTGGGCTCACCGCTCGGAGCCTGTGGCGCCGACACCGGACTGCGGTGCCTCGTGAAGACTCG
The DNA here is from genome assembly GCF_019550915.1 of Mumia sp. zg.B17. Taxonomy (GTDB): domain Bacteria; phylum Actinomycetota; class Actinomycetes; order Propionibacteriales; family Nocardioidaceae; genus Mumia. The sequence continues at coordinate 278,086 of NZ_JAHWCI010000006.1, read as the reverse complement.
GACACACAAGCACGTGAGGGGCACCATCGTGGCAGCTCAGAACTACCTGGCCGTGATCAAGGTCGTCGGCATCGGCGGAGGTGGCGTCAACGCGGTCAACCGGATGATCGAGGCCGGCCTCAAGGGAGTCGAGTTCATCGCGATCAACACCGACGCCCAGGCGTTGCTGATGAGCGACGCCGACGTCAAGCTCGACATCGGTCGCGAGCTCACCCGCGGCCTCGGCGCCGGCGCCAACCCCGACACCGGGCGACAGGCGGCCGACGACCACGCGGACGACATCGAAGAGGTGCTCAAGGGCGCCGACATGGTGTTCGTCACCGCAGGTGAGGGAGGCGGCACGGGCACCGGCGGTGCGCCGGTGGTCGCCCGCATCGCCCGCTCGCTGGGCGCCCTCACGATCGGCGTCGTCACCCGCCCGTTCTCCTTCGAGGGTCGACGCCGCGCCAACCAGGCCGATGACGGCATCGAAGGGCTGCGGGAGGAGGTCGACACGCTGATCGTCATCCCGAACGACCGGCTGCTGTCGATCAGCGACCGCAACGTCACCATGCTCGACGCGTTCAAGCAGGCCGACCAGGTCCTCCTCCAGGGCGTCTCGGGCATCACCGACCTGATCACGACGCCGGGCCTGATCAACCTCGACTTCGCCGACGTCAAGTCCGTGATGTCTGATGCCGGCTCAGCGTTGATGGGAATAGGGTCCGCTCGGGGAGACGACCGCGCGGTGGCGGCCGCGGAGATGGCCGTCTCCAGCCCTCTGCTCGAGGCGTCGATCGACGGTGCGCACGGCGTGCTGCTCTCGATCGCCGGCGGGTCCGACCTCGGCCTCTTCGAGATCAACGAGGCCGCGGCGCTCGTCAGCGAGGCAGCTCACGCCGAGGCCAACATCATCTTCGGTGCCGTGATCGACGACGCCCTCGGCGACGAGGTGCGTGTCACCGTCATCGCCGCAGGCTTCGACGGAGGCACGCCCAAACGACGCGACGCGTCACGTCCAGCCCTGCGCCGCGACACAGCGCCGGCCCGGCCCGTGACCAAGGAGCCGCCCGCCGCACCGGCAGCGCCGGCGGAGACGGCCAGCCGCGGCGACCGTGTCCCCGTGGGGGTGCGCAGCCAGGCCGGCGACAGCACCACCCCGACCACCGAGTCCCGTGCCTCGCGCGGCCCGTCCCCTGTCACGGGTCCGGCGACCGGCTCAGGCAACGGGGCTCGGCCGTCGACCCCGAAGCGTCAGGCTGTCGATCCCTTCGAGGACGACCTCGATATCCCCGACTTCCTGAAGTAAGTGTTCGCCTTCCACGAGACCCTCTCCCGCGCCGACCTCGCGTTCACCGACCGTCACGACGGTCACAGCACGGGTCCCTGGGCCTCGCTGAACCTGGGGGCGAGCAACGGCGACGACGAGGCCACAGTCGCGCGCAACCTTCGAGACGCCGTCGAGGCCTTCGGTGGGGACCCTGACCGGACGCATCTCGTACGCCAGGTGCACGGCCGTGGTGTCCGTGTCGTGACGGCCGACGACGACCCGACCGCCCCGCGCGCCGCTGCCGACGCGCTGGTGACAGCTGTGCCGGGCGCGGTGCTCGTCGTCCGGGTGGCCGACTGCCTTCCTGTCGTGCTCGTCGACGACGAGAACGCGGTCGCCTCGGTCGTCCACGCCGGGCGCAAGGGCGTCGTCCTCGACGTCGCCGGTGCCGCGGTCGAGGCGATGCGTGCCCTGGGTGCCGAGCGGATCACGGCGTGGCTGGGACCTCGTGCGTGCGGGCACTGCTACGAGGTCCCGGAGGCGATGCGTGACGAGGTTGCACGCCAGGTCACCGGCACGTGGGCACAGACCCGGAGCGGCACGCCTGCCCTGGACCTGGCGGCCGGTGTCGCCGGCCAGCTCCGTGCCGCGGACGTCGACGTCGTCGACCTCGCCGACCACCACCCGATGTGCACGATCGAGGGGGAGAAGGACTTCTTCTCCTACCGGCGCCAGGGTGAGCGCTCCGGCCGGCTCGCCGCGCTCGTCCGCGTGCGAGGCTGAGCGCGTGACCGACACCCACGACGCACGCCGTGACGAGCTCGCCCGCAGCCTCCGTGCGGTCCGCGACCGCATCGAGACCGCGGCCGCCATGGCCGGTCGCGCACCGGACGAGATCACCCTGATCGTGGTCACCAAGACCTACCCTGCCTCCGACGTCGCGCTCCTCGCCGACCTGGGGGTCACCGACGTCGGCGAGAACCGCCACCCGGAGGCGGCCCGCAAGCGGGAGGAGGCGGGCGATCCTGCCGCCGCCCTCCGGTGGCACTTCGTGGGCGCCCTGCAGACCAACAAGGCTGCCGCGGTGGCCCGCTACGCCGACGTCGTCCACTCGGTGGACCGGCCCAGGCTCGTCGATGCGCTCGACCGTGGAGCGCGTCAGGCGGGCCGTACCCTCGGCGTGCTCGTCCAGGTCAACCTCGAGGGCCGCGACGACGACCCCGCCGGGAGGGCCGGCGCCGCCCCCGGCGACGTCCTGGGGCTCGCCGCGCAGGTCGACGCGGCAGAGGCGCTGCGGCTCGAAGGCGTGATGGCCGTGGCCCCCCTCGACGCCGACCCCGACGACGCGTTCGCGCGCCTCGCGGAGGTGGCGGCCAGCGTCGCGGCGGCGTACCCGCGTGCGACGGCGATCTCCGCGGGCATGAGCGGTGACCTGGAGGTGGCTGTCAAGCACGGCGCGACACACGTACGGATCGGGCGCTCGGTGCTCGGAGAGCGCCCTCCGCTCCGGTAGGTTGAGGGCGACGGTGAGCACACCGCCGGTTCATGAGTTCGAGCAAGCAGCGTGGTTTTCAGGGAGGTCAGGCGATGGCTGGCGCGATGCGCAAGATGGGTGAGTACCTCGGCCTCGTCGAGCAGTCCGGCGAGTACGACGAGTACGACGACTACGAGTCGGAGCCGGAGGCCGCGCGTCGGCCCGTCCGACCGGCGGGCCCGGCCGTGCGCGAGGCGGAGCCGCGGCCTGTCGCCCGGATCGACGACCGGCGCCGACCGGCGTCGACCCCGACGGTCGTGCCCGCGCCGGCAGAGTTCACGAGGATCACGACGCTGCACCCGCGGACCTACAACGAGGCCCGGATCATCGGCGAGCACTTCCGCGAGGGCACCCCGGTCATCATGAACCTCAGCGAGATGGACGACAACGACGCCAAGCGTCTCGTCGACTTCGCGGCCGGACTCATCTTCGCCGTCTACGGGTCGATCGAGCGGATCACGAGCAAGGTGTTCCTTCTTTCGCCGCCCAATGTGACGGTCACTGCGGAGGATCGCCAGCGCCTCGCGCAGGGCGGGTTCTTCAACCAGAGCTGACGTAGGACACACTGTCGTTCATGGTCGTCGTCGGTGAGGTCATCAACTTCGTTCTGTGGGCGTGCATCCTGCTCCTGCTGGCCCGCTTCGTCATCGACTGGGTCCAGGTGCTGTCACGCTCGTGGCAGCCCAAGGGCTTCGTGCTCGTGTTCTGCGAGGCGATCTACTCGGTCACCGATCCGCCGATGCGGGCGGTGCGCCGCGTGATCCCGCCGATCCGCTTCGGCGGGATGGCGCTCGACCTGTCGCCGATGGTGCTGCTGATCGGCCTCTACCTTCTCCAGATCATCAACGCTCAGATCTTCTTCCGCTGAGCATGAGCCTTCTTTCCCGCGGGGGAGTCGCACTAAGGTGGTTCCCCACGGGGTGCCGCAGGGATGGCTTCCCCGACCAAGTACCGTTGTCAGGACTGTCCGATGAAACATGACCCCGAGGTGAAACCATGCCGTTGACGCCAGAGGACGTGCGGAACAAGCGATTTACCCCGGTCCGCCTTCGTGAGGGCTACGACATGGGCGAGGTCGACCAGTTCCTCGACGAGGTTGAGGCCGAGCTCGAGCGTCTGACCCTGGAGAACGAGGACCTGAGGAGCAAGCTCGCTTCCGCCTCGTCCGGCTCCGGCTCGTCGACCTCGTCGTTCGACAGCTTCCGCGCGCCCGCCCCGGCTCCGGCGCCGATGGCTCCGCCGCCGCCGGCTCCGATGCCGGTCCAGGCGCAGTCGCCGGCCTCCTCGTCGGTGGGTGACGCCTCCAGCGCCGCTGCCCGCCTCCTCGAGATCGCGACGCACAACGCCGACGAGCTCGTCGACGCCGCCAAGAACGAGGCCGACCGGATCCTGGGTGAGGCCCGGACCAAGGCCGACCGGGTCGAGAACGAGGCTCGGGGCAAGGCGGAGCGGCTCGAGAGCGAGGCGCGGATGCGCGCCCAGAAGCTCGACGCCGAGACCGCCGAGCGCCGCCAGCAGGCCTTCGGCAACATCGAGAAGGAGCGCGACGACCTCAACCGCGAGCTCGAGCGGCTCCGCACCTTCGAGCGCGAGTACCGCAGCCGCCTCAAGAGCTACTTCCAGGCGCAGCTCTCGCACCTCGAGGGCGAGCAGCCGGTCGCGGCGTCGCTGCCGACCAGCAGCCCGACGCCTGCGGCGGTGCACGGGTCCCCCACCCCGGAGCACGCGCCGCGCCGTCTCAAGTCGCTGTTCGGCGACGACGAGCGCTCCTGAGCCACCGGCTCTTCACCGCACGTTCGAAGGCCCCCTCCGACCATCGGGTCGGAGGGGGCCTTCGCACGTCGGCGACCTGCTCAGGCCTTGCGCAGCGAGACGGTCACCCCCAGGTCCTCGTCGGTCGCCACGTGTCCGTCGACGACTGCCGGACCTTGCGCGATCTCGACCGCGAGGACCTCGTCCGCGATCGTGGACTCATGGGCCCGGACCGCCTCCGCGGTTTCTCCCTCGGCCGCCCACGTCACGCGGATCCGGTCGGTGAGGTCGAGACCGGCGTTCTTGCGCGCCTCCTGGAGCATGCGGACGACCTCGCGTGCGGTGCCGGCCCGGAGGAGGTCCTCGTCGAGGTCCAGGTCGAGCGCGACGGTCTCGCCCTGGTCGTTGACGACGGCCCAGCCCTCTCGAGGACGTTCCGACACGATGACGTCGTCGGCCGTCACCTCGATCGTCTCGCCGTCCACCTGCAGGGCGTACGACCCGCCGTCCGCGACGGCTGCGGCGAGCTCGGCGGCGTCGGCCTCTGCGACAGCACCGGCCACCTTCGGCGTCTGCTTGCCGAACCGCTTGCCGAGGCTGCGGAAGTTGCCCTTGGCCGAGTGCTCCACGAGGTCACCCGACGCAGCCGCCAAAGACTCCAGGGAGCCGACGTTGAGCTCGTCGCACACCTCTGCCCGAAGCTCGTCGCCGAGCTGCTCCCACGCACGTGAGGGGACCAGCGCACGGCGAAGCGGCTGCCGCGTCCGGACCTTGGCCTCGGCGCGTGCGGCACGTCCCAGCTCGGTGACCCGCCGCGCGAGCGCGACCTGCTCGTCCAGACCCTTGACCGCCAGCGACTCGTCGGCCACGGGCCACGACGCCAGGTGCACCGACGGCGGCGCATCGGGGTCGGACGCACGGACGAGGTCCTGCCAGACCCGCTCGGTGACGAACGGGACCAACGGCGCCATCAGACGCGTGAGCACGTCGAGCGTGTCGTGCAAGGTCGCGAGCGCCGCAGGATCACCGCTCCAGAACCGGCGCCGGGAGCGGCGGACGTACCAGTTGGACAGGTCGTCGACGAACTGCGAGAGGAGGGCGCCGGCGCGCTGGGTGTCGAACCGCTCCAGGCAGGTCGTGACCTCGGAGACCAGGCCCTGTGTCCGCGAGACCAGCCAGCGGTCGAGGATCGGGCGCTCCGCGACGGGCGGTGCGCCGTCGGCAGGCGACCAGTGGGCGGTGCGCGCGTACAGGACGTGGAAGGCGACGGTGTTCCAGTAGGTCAGCAGGACCTTGCGCACGATCTCCTGCAGCGCCGAGTGCCCCACACGGCGGGCCTGCCACGGCGAGCCGGAGCAGGCCATGAACCAGCGGACGGCGTCGGCGCCGTGCTCGTCCATCAAGGGGACGGGGAGCAGGATGTTGCCCAGGTGCTTGGACATCTTGCGGCCGTCCTCGGCGAGGATGTGGCCCAGGCAGACGACGTTCTCGTACGAGTTCTGGTCGAAGACGAGGGTCGAGACGGCCATCAGCGAGTAGAACCATCCCCGCGTCTGGTCGATCGCCTCGCAGATGTACTGGGCGGGGAAGGCCTGGCGGAACTTCTCCTCCGAGCCGGGCAGGTGCGGGTATCCCCACTGCGCGAAGGGCATTGACCCGGAGTCGAACCATGCGTCGATGACCTCCGGCACTCGACGGTAGGTGCCCTCCTCGCCCTCGACCGTGAAGGTGACGTCGTCGATGTACGGGCGGTGCGGGTCGAGGTCGGACAGGTCGCGCCCGGTGAGCTCCGACAGCTCCGCGAGCGACCCGACGCACACCAGCCGGCCGGGATCGGCGTCGTTGCGCCAGATCGGCAGCGGGGTGCCCCAGTAGCGGTTGCGCGACAGGGACCAGTCGACGTTGTTCTGCAGCCAGTCGCCGTAGCGGCCCCACTTGATCGTCTGCGGGAACCAGCTGGTGCCCTCGTTCTCGCGCAGCAGTGCGTCCTTGGCTGCCGTGGTGCGGACGTACCAGGCGGGGGAGGCGTAGTACATCAGCGGCGTGTGGCAGCGCCAGCAGTGCGGGTAGCTGTGCTCGTAGGGGAGGTGGCGGAAGAGCAGGCCTCGACGCTCGAGGTCCTCGACCAGGATCGCGTCGGCCTTCTTGAAGAACGCGCCGCCGACCAGGTCCAGCCCGTCCTCGAAGTGGCCGGTGGGGTCGATCGGGTTGACCATCGCCACGCCGTTGCGCTTCCCGGACGCGAAGTCGTCCGCGCCGAACGCTGGCGCCTGGTGGACCAGGCCCGAGCCGTCGTCGGTGGTGACGTAGTCCTCGGTCACCACGTAGTGCGCGTTGTCGTCGGGCCAGTCGACGAGGTCGAACGGGCGCGCATACGTCCACCCCTCGAGCTCGGCGCCCTCGAAGCGCGCATCGACCGTCCATCCTTCGCCGAGCGCCGTCTCGACCAAGGGCTCGGCGACGACGAGCGTCTCGTGCCCGTTGCTGACCGCCACGTACGTGATGTCGGCCTTGGCCGCGACCAGCGCGTTGGACACCAGCGTCCACGGCGTGGTCGTCCAGACCAGCAACGACGCCTCGCCGGCCAGGGGACCAGAGGTCAGAGGGAAGCGCACGTAGACCGACGGGTCGACGACCGACTCGTACCCCTGGGCGACCTCATGGTCGCTCAGGCCGGTGCCGCATCGCGGACAGTACGGCGCCACGCGGTAGTCCTCCGCGAGCAGCCCTTTGTCGAAGATCTGCTGCAGAGCCCACCAGACGCTCTCGACGTACGGCGTGTCCATCGTGCGGTACGGGTTGTCGGTGTCGACCCAGTAGCCCATCCGCTCGGTCATCTGCTCGAACAGGCCGACGTTGCGCAGCACCGCCTCGCGGCACTTCGCGTTGAACTCGGCGACACCGAAGGCTTCGATGTCGGGCTTGCCGTTGAAGCCGAGCTCCTTCTCGACGGCGATCTCGACGGGGAGGCCGTGGCAGTCCCAGCCGCCCTTGCGCTCGACCAGGTAGCCCTGCATCGTGCGGAACCGCGGGAACACGTCCTTGAAGACCCGTGCCTCGACGTGGTGAACGCCCGGCGTGCCGTTGGCGGTCGGAGGCCCCTCGTAGAACGTCCAGCGCGGGGCGCCGTCGCGCTGTTCGAGCGAGGTCTCGAAGGTGCCTTCCCGCTCCCAGAGCGCGATCATGTCGCGCTCCATGGCGGGTAGGTCCACGTGGGCGGGAACAGCGGGGTACGCGGCGGTCACGGTCTTCCTCCGACAAGTCACGAAAGCTTCGGCTCGGCGAAGGGACGAGGCGCTCGGCCCCGCGGTACCACCCTCCTTGGTGGACGACGATCCGCCCACCCTCTCTGGTCTGCCGCTGCGCGGGTCTAGTGAGCGCACGGTGTGCGCCGTTCTTCCGGCGGCTCCGAGGTGATACGGCGTACGGCTAAGCTCCGGGCTCGCACCAACCCCGGATCGCTCGTGCTCAGGAGACGTACGCCGCGCGTCCTCGTCGATGCCTGCGGCGGACACCAGTCTAGTGCAGCGCGCCAGGAGTCGGGCAGAGCGGGCGACACAGGCAAATCGGCTTGTGAACGGCCGAACGCCCGCCTATTGTTCGGGCACCACGTCACATCGAGGCGATCCCGAGCGGATGGCCTCGATGTGTGGCATTTCGTGCACATCGAGGGGGCCAGAGATGGCGAGCACGACCAAGACCAGCAAGCGCAGTGCCGCGTCGCGCGGCGTGGCAGCCGTGAAGGGTGCCGCACGCAAGGTGGCGAGCAAGGCGACGCCCTCGAAGAAGGCGCCGGCCACGACGACGACCGCCACGAAGGCGGCGCCGGCCAAGAAGGCGACCCTGAAGAAGGCGCCGGCGGCCAAGAAGGCGGCGCCGGCTAAGAAGGCGACCGCCAAGAAGTCGCCGGCGGCTAAGAAGACGACCGCCACGAAGGCGGCGCCGGTCAAGAAGGCGACCGCGAAGAAGGCGGCGCCGGTCAAGAAGGCGACCGCGAAGAAGGCGGCGCCGGTCAAGAAGGCGACCGCGAAGAAGGCGGCGCCGGTCAAGAAGGCGACCGCGAAGAAGGCGGCGCCGGTCAAGAAGGCGACCGCGAAGAAGACACCAGCCAAGGGCGCCGCGAAGCGACCCCGTACGACAGGAGCACCGAGAACTGTGACGAACCCGACGACGACCGGCTCCTTGGCTGTCAAGGCCGACGAGGCTCCCTGGTCCGCCGACGAGATTTCGGAGGTCCGAGCCGCGCTGGAGGCCGACCGGACCCGACTCCTGGACGAGATCCAGGTGGCCGAGCGTGGACTCGCCGACCTCCTCAGCGGGGGAGTAGACGGGGCGGGCAACGACCAGGCCGACGTGGGCTCCACGTCCCTCGAGCGCGACGCGGAGATGTCGCTCGCCGCGAACCACCGCGAGCTTCTCCTCCAGGTGGAGAAGGCCCTCGCCCGGATCGAGGCCGGCACCTACGGCAACTGCGAGATCTGCGGTCAGCCGATCGGGAAGATGCGGCTGATGGCGTTCCCCCGTGCCACACTGTGCATGACATGCAAGCAACGCGAGGAACGTCGCTGACCCCCGATCACGACGCCGACCACCCCCCAGCACGGTCCCGACGGATCGTGCTGTTCGCGGTGGTCGCGCTGGTCGGCTACCTCACCGACCTCATCACCAAGATCATCGCCGTCGCACGCCTCGAGGACGCCGACCCCGTCGTCCTCGTGCCGCACGTGCTCCACCTCACCTTCCTGCGCAACCCGGGCGCCGCCTTCGGGATGGCGACCGGGTTCACGATCGTGCTCACGCTCATCGCCATCACGGTGTGCGTGGTCGTGATCCGGATGGCCCGACAGCTGCGCGACCCCTTGTGGGCCGTCGGACTGGGTCTCCTCCTGGCAGGCGCCCTGGGCAACCTGACCGACCGGATCTTCCGAGAGCCCTCGCCGCTCGAGGGCCACGTCGTCGACTTTCTGCAGTTCCCCGACTGGCCACCCAACTGGCCGGTCTTCAACATCGCCGACGTGATGATCAACATCGCGGCGGTCATCATCGTCCTGCAGACCGTCCGCGGTGTCGGTCTCGACGGCACCCGGGCAGCCAAGAAGGCCGGCTCCGAGCCGGAAGCGCCATGACCGGCCCCGCCGCAGCCGCGGAGCAGCGTGCCTACTTCGTCCCGGACGGGCTCGCGGGCGAGCGGCTCGACGCCGCGCTGGCCCGCCTCCTGGGCCTCTCGCGCAGCCGTGTCGCCGAGCTCGTCGCCGACGGCCTGGTCACGGTGGACCACAAGCCGGCGTCCAAGTCGGACCGCGTCGAGGCCGGGGCGTTCCTGGAGGTCGAGATCCCGCGGCAGCGCGACGTCGCCGAGGTTGTCCCCGAGATCGTCGACGACCTCCGCATCGTCCACGACGACGACGAGATCGTCGTCGTCGACAAGCCGGCGGGGGTCGCCGCCCACCCCAGCGTCGGGTGGACCGGGCCGACCGTCGTGGGTCACCTGGCCGGCGCCGGCTTCCGGATCAGCACCTCGGGCGCCCCGGAGCGACAGGGCATCGTCCAGCGGCTCGACGTCGGGACCAGCGGGCTGATGGTCGTCGCGAAGTCGGAGCACGCCTACACCGTCCTCAAGCGCGCCTTCCGCGAGCGCGAGGTCGACAAGACCTACCACGCGATGGTGCAGGGGCACCCGGACCCGCTCGAGGGCACGGTCGACGCCCCGATCGCCCGTCACCCGAAGCACGACTGGAAGTTCGCCGTGATGGCCGACGGACGGGCCAGCGTGACGCACTACGAGACGCTCGAGGCGCACCGCTTCGCGAGCCTCCTCGAGATCAAGCTCGAGACCGGTCGTACGCACCAGATCCGAGTCCACATGGCCGCGCTGAAGCACCCGTGCGTCGGTGACCCGCTCTATGGCTCGGACCCCACGCTGACCAAGCGGGTGGGGCTCGAGCGCCAGTGGCTGCACGCCCACAGGCTCGGCTTCGAGCATCCTCGGACCCGTGACTGGGTGACGTTCACCTCGCCGTACCCCGACGACCTGGAGCGTGCGCTCGAGGTCATCCGCAACGCCGACTGACACCTGCCGACCACCGATCGAGACCACCCCGCGAGCCTCGTCCCGGGTGTCGGTCGGTGGTCGTAGGCTGTCATCGACCCCCTCGCCGGCCCGTTCTTCCAGGAGGCCCCACCCCGATGTCGAGCGCCGACTCGTTCGTGCACCTGCACGTCCACACCGAGTACTCCATGCTCGACGGGGCGGCCCGGCTGACCGAGATGTTCGCGCGGACGGCCGAGCTCGGGATGGACGCCATCGCGATGACCGACCACGGCAACGTGTTCGGGGCGTACGACTTCTACGCCAAGGCGAAGGCGGCCGGGGTCAAGCCGATCATCGGCATGGAGGCCTACCTCACCCCCGACACCCACCGCTCGGAGCGCAAGCGCGTCCAGTGGAACAAGGGCGGCGGTGACGACGTCTCGGGCGGCGGTGCGTTCACGCACATGACGCTGCTCGCCGAGAGCACCACCGGGATGCACAACCTGTTCCGGCTGTCGTCGCGGTCCTCGCTCGAGGGCTTCTTCTACAAGCCCCGTGCCGACCGCGAGCTTCTCGCCGAGTACGCCGAGGGGCTCATCGCGACGACCGGGTGCCCGTCCGGCGAGGTGCAGACGTGGCTCCGCATCGGCGACTACGCGAGGGCTCGCCAGTCCGCCGCTGAGTTCATGGACATCTTCGGCCGTGACAACTTCTTCGTCGAGCTCATGGACCACGGCCTCTCGATCGAGACGCGGGTCCGGGACGACCTCCTGCGCCTCGCCAAGGACCTCGACCTCCGCCTCGTCGCCACCAACGACTCGCACTACACCAACCCGGAGGACAGCACGGCGCACGAGGCGCTGCTGTGCGTGCAGTCCGGCAAGACGCTGGCCGACCCGACGCGGTTCAAGTTCGACGGCAACGGCTACTACATCAAGTCGCCGCAGGAGATGCGGCAGATCTGGGAGCAGGACGCCGGTCTGGCCGAGGCGTGCGACACGACACTGCTGATCGCGCAGCGGTGCGAGGTCGAGTTCACCGAGGGCAACGGCACTTTCATGCCGCGGTTCCCGGTCCCCGAGGGCGAATCGGAGGAGACGTGGCTCCTCAAGGAGGTCGACCGCGGGCTGGCTGAGCGCTACCCCCAGGGCATCACGGAGGAGGTGCGGGCCCGCGCCGACTTCGAGGTCGATGTCATCCTCAAGATGGGCTTCGCCGGATACTTCCTCGTCGTTGCCGACTTCATCAACTGGGCCAAGGAGAACGGCATCCGAGTGGGGCCCGGCCGAGGCTCCGGCGCCGGATCGATGGTCGCGTACGCGATGCGCATCACCGATCTGGACCCGATCGTCCACGGCCTGATCTTCGAGCGGTTCCTCAACCCCGACCGTGTCTCGATGCCCGACTTCGACGTCGACTTCGACGAGCGTCGGCGCGGCGAGGTCATCCGCTACGTCACCGACAAGTACGGCGACGACCGTGTCTCGCAGATCGTCACCTACGGCACGATCAAGTCCAAGCAGGCCGTCAAGGACGCGTCGCGCGTGCTGGGCTACCCGTTCTCCATGGGAGAGCGGATCACCAAGGCGATGCCGCCGGTGATCATGGGCAAGGACGTCCCGCTCAAGGAGATCTTCAACGCCGGGCACGCCCGCTACAACGAGGGCGGCGAGTTCCGGTCGCTCTATGACACCGACCCCGACGCCAAGCGCGTGGTCGACACGGCGGTCGGCCTCGAGGGCCTCAAGCGTCAGTGGGGCGTCCACGCCGCCGGCGTCATCATGTCGAGCGAGCCGTTGCTCGACATCATCCCGGTGATGAAGCGCGAGCAGGACGGCGCGATCATCACCCAGTTCGACTACCCGACGTGCGAGGCGCTCGGACTGATCAAGATGGACTTCCTGGGGTTGCGCAACCTCACGGTCCTCGACGACGCCCTCGACAACATCCGCGCCAACCGTGGCGAGGAGGTCGTCCTCGAGGACCTCGAGCTGAGCGACGAGGAGACCTTCGCGCTGCTGTCGCGCGGCGACACCCTCGGCGTCTTCCAGCTCGACGGCGGCCCCATGCGAGCCCTGCTGCGGAGCATGCGCCCCGACAGCTTCGAGGACATCTCCGCCGTCGGTGCGCTCTATCGTCCCGGCCCGATGGGCGCCGACTCGCACAACAAGTACGCCCGCCGCAAGAACGGGCGCGAGAAGGTCGAGCCGATCCACCCCGAGCTCGCTGACGCCCTCGAGGACATCCTGGGCGAGACGTACGGCCTGATCGTGTACCAAGAGCAGGTCATGGCCATCGCGCAGCAGCTGGCGGGCTACTCGCTCGGACAGGCCGACCTGCTCCGCCGCGCGATGGGCAAGAAGAAGAAGTCCGAGCTGGACAAGCAGTTCGAGAACTTCTCCGCCGGCATGAACGCGCGCGGCTTCTCGGCGGCGGCGGTCAAGACGCTGTGGGACATCCTGCTGCCGTTCTCCGACTACGCCTTCAACAAGGCGCACTCGGCGGCGTACGGAGTCGTGTCGTTCTGGACCGCCTACCTCAAGGCGCACTACCCGGCCGAATACATGGCCGCCCTCCTCACCAGCGTGCGCGGAGACAAGGACAAGTCGGCGATCTACCTCAACGAGTGCCGCCGGATGGGCATCAAGGTGCTTCCGCCCGACGTCAACGACTCCGAGGCCAACTTCACGGCCGTCGACCGCGACATCCGGTTCGGTCTGTCAGCCGTGCGCAACGTGGGGCACAACGTCGTGGACGCCATCGTCGAGGCGCGGACGGAGAAGTCCCCGTTCACCGACTTCGCCGACTTCATGGAGAAGGTCCCGCCGGTCGTCTGCAACAAGCGCGTGATCGAGTCGCTGATCAAGTCCGGATCCTTCGACTCGCTCAAGCACCACCGCCGCGCCCTGGTGACCGTCCACGAGGATGCCGTCGACCAGTACGTCGACATCAAGCGCAACGAGGCGATCGGGCAGGACTCGCTCTTCGCCGGCCTCGACGACGCCGATGCCGGGTTCGCCGGTTCGGCCGTCGTCGTCCCCGACCTCGACGAGTGGGACAAGACGACGCTGCTCGCCCACGAGCGCGAGATGCTCGGCCTGTACGTCTCCGACCATCCGCTGTTCGGTCTGGAGCACGTCCTCCGTGCGGCCAGCGACTGCACGATCGGCGATGTGATCGCCGACGAGGAGCGACCCGACGGGGCGCAGATCGCGGTGGCCGGCCTGGTGACCTCGATCCAGCGCAAGCTGACCAAGAAGGGCGATCCCTGGGCCATCGTGACCGTCGAGGACCTCGAGGGTGCGGTCAACGTGATGCTCTTCCCGTCGGTCTACACCTTGTCGGGGCACCTTCTCGTCGAGGACGCGGTGGTGGTGGTCAAGGGACGCCTCAAGCGCAAGGAGGACACGCCCGAGATCGCGGCGACCGAGCTCACGGCTGCGGATCTGAGCGTGGGTGACGATGGTCCCGTCGTCCTCTCGATCCCGACCGCGCGCTGCACCCCGCCAACTCTCGACCAGCTCCGCGACGTCCTCGCGAGCCACCCCGGCGCCACCGAGGTCCACCTGCGTCTGGTGGGGACCAAGAGCACCAAGCTCATGCGCCTGGACCCGCGCCTTCGCGTGTCCCCGTCGTCGTCGTTGATCGCCGACCTCAAGGCACTGCTCGGTCCCGGCTGCCTCGTCTCGTGACCGCGCCGACGCGTCCGTACCCCGTGGGGGAGGATGGACACCGCGCCCGTCGCGGGCGCAGGGCACAGGAGGAACGTGTGCGCAGGACACGCAAGGGTGGCTTCGCGACGGTGGTCGGCTTCGTCGTTGCCGGTGCCGTCGCCGGGGTCCTCTGGGCCCTGCTCAGCGACCCCATCCAGTACACCGTCGTCCGGATCGGCGACCAGTCCGGGCTGAGCGCAGACGAGGCGGCGTCGACCGCGCAGTTCGGCGTCGAAGTCACCTATGCCTGGATCGGCGCGGTGATCGCGGCGCTGTGGGGTTCTGTCGCCACCTGGCTCTGGGGACGCGCCGGCGGCAACGCCGTGATCGTCCGGACTGCTCTGGGCGCCGTCGTCGGTGCGCTGGTGGCATGGGGGACAGGCGTGCTGGCCGGGCCCCCTGAGCCGACTGTCGGCTCGCGGCCGGCGGGTGCCACGGTCTCCGGGCAGGTCGCCCTCGACGCGTACGGGATGCTCTTCGTCTGGCCGGTCGCCGCGCTCCTCGGGCTGCTCCTCGTCGCGTGGTTGACCCTCCCGCGGGAGCCGGCCGCCGGCACGCACCGCGGCGACGCGCCGCTGCCTCCCGTCGGCGTCTGACGGCCAGCCGGGGCCCCGAGCCGCCGGTGCATCACGGTTGTCCGCAACGTCGGGCTGGGGCAGGGTGGAGGCAAGCCGATGACCTGCCCAGGGGCGCTCAGCGCGTGACCCTGCAGGCAGGACCGGGATCCCACCGCAGAGAGGGGCACGCATGCACTTCCAGTGGCTGACTGAGCAGCTTCCGTCCGACGAGATGCTGGCGACCGTGGTCATGGACGCAAGTCGCGACACCGAGAGCGGGGACCGGACCGTCGCGGCGCGATGGTCCGAGCTTCGCCGCTCGCTCGACGGGCAAGGGATCACGCCGGAGATGTCAGCGGTGCTGGAAGAGCAGGTGCTGCAGCCGACCAGGGCCACAGGTCCGCACGGGCGTCTCATCGTCGCCTCGGACGAAGGCATCCTCATGGACCGCCTGCTCCTCTTCCCGCCCCGCAAGGACGAGGCCGTCCTCTCCACGGGGCCGGATGTGTTCGCCCTCGCGCGGGAGGCCGACGACACCGTCAGATATCTCCTGGCGGCGATCGACCGGACCGGCGCCGACGTCACCCTGTACGACTCCACCTCCGGCGCCGTCGGCGGTTCACCGGTCCGCGAGAGCGTGGACGGTGACCACGACGTGCTCAACAAGATCCGCGGGGGAGGACTCTCGCACAAGCGGATCGAGAGCCGCGTCGAGGACTCGTGGGAGCGCAACGCCGAGACCGTCGCCGCGGATCTCGACCGGATCGTGAGCGAGCGTCGTCCTGACCTCCTCGTCATCACCGGAGACGTCCGGGCCGTCGCGCTGGTTCACGGTGCGCTCGGCGCGGCCGCCAAGGACCTCACCGAGCACGTGCCGGGCGGCGCTCGTCACAACGGGATCAACGGTGCGTTCGAGGCGAAGGTGGACGAGGTGCTCGAGGCGTTCCGGGTCCGGCGCCGGGCAGCCTCGGTCGACCGCTTCCGTCAGGAGCTCGGCCGCAACGCCATGGCCGTGACGGGCATCGACCGGGTCATCGACGCCCTGCGTAAGGCGCAGGTGGAGGAGCTTCTCATCACCGACGAGGTCGCAGGACCGGTCAGCACGCTTGCCGATGTCATGGTCTGGGTGGGTGACAAGCCGCTCGAGCTGTCCATGCACCGCGACGAGATCCGTCAGCTCTCGTCCGGAGATGCCCGAGCGCGACGCGGCGACATCGCGCTCGGCACGGCCGCGGCGCAGCAGGACGCCGGCATCACGATCGTCTACGGCGAGGACGACCTCCTCACCGACGGGGTCGGTGCGGTGCTGCGCTGGGATCCCGCGAAGCCCTCGGGCCTGGTCGAGCCCGCCTGAGGCCGTCGTCCGCGACGTGTCGAGCTCCGGTCGTTTCTGCGTCTGAAAAGCGACCCGAACCCTTCACGTCGCGGACGGGGCCGACGGACGGGCGGACGGGCGGACGGGACGAGCCGCCACCTGGCCGCGTTAGTTGGGCGACCAGGCGGTACGGGCCACGTCCACGGCGGGGAGGCTCGGCACCGCCCTCATGGCACCGATCTCGGTGATCATCAGGTGGTGGTAGCGGCGCAGCCTCTCGGCCGCGTCGTCCGCCTCGAGCAGCTCCTGGCGGTCGGGGAGCGTCAGCACCGCACTCGAGGCCAGGAGGTAGGAGAGGTCGACCGGGTCGCCCGGCAGGTCGTCGACGCTCGCGTCCAGCCGGAAGCGGTTGAGCTCGGTGCGGTAGACGTCGAACACGGCGTGCGCCTTGTCGGCGGCCACGACCGCTCCCTCGCCCACGGGCTCCTCCAGGTCCTCGACGTGGCCCCACATGAAGCTCTCGCCCGTGACACCCGCGTCGAGCCGGATCCGGCCGATCGCGTCCACGGTCACGTCGTACCGGCCGTCGTCGTAGCCGGTCACGTCGGTCAGTGCCACCTCCACACCCACCCGGTGGATGGACTGCACCCCGCTCTCGCCGACCTCGTAGCCCTCGCGGATCGACACGATGCCGAACCGGCGCTCGGGCTCGGGGAGGTCGAGCAGATAGGTGACGAGCTCGCGGTA
This sequence comes from Mumia sp. zg.B17, assembly GCF_019550915.1. Taxonomy (GTDB): domain Bacteria; phylum Actinomycetota; class Actinomycetes; order Propionibacteriales; family Nocardioidaceae; genus Mumia. The sequence goes on along the minus strand of NZ_JAHWCI010000006.1, from coordinate 261,188 downwards.
GCGGTCCTCGAAGACGTGCAGGGACACCGTCTGTCCCGGGAGGACGACGCTTCCGAGGGGGAACAGCGGGATCGCGCGTGCCACGCCGTCAGCCTAGCCGCGCGGCGGACACGGGCAGGGCCGACGCGTCACTCTCCGTAGACTTGAGGCATGATCCGTCGCACCGACCTGCGGGAGACCCCCGCGGGCACGACTCCCGCGCAGTACCGCGCGCTGCTTCCTCGCGCGCCGTTCGACGTCGAGGCGGCCGTCGAGGTCGTCCGTCCGGTCGTCGACGACGTGCGACACCGCGGTGAGGCGGCGGTGCTGGACGCGACCGAGCGGTTCGACCAGGTGCAACGCGCGTCCCTCGCGGTGCCGGCCGAGGAGGCCGACGCTGCGCTCGCGTCGTTGGCGCCCGACGTCCGCGCCGCGCTCGAGGAGTCGATCCGCCGGCTCCGCGCGACCTGCGAGGCCGAGCTCGATCGCGACGTCGTCACCGACCTCGGCCCCGGAGCCCGTGTCGAGCGGCGCATCGTGCCGGTCGGACGCGTCGGCCTGTACGTCCCGGGCGGGCTCGCCCCGCTGGTCTCGAGCGTCATCATGAACGCCGTCCCGGCCCAGGTCGCGGGCGTCCGGTCGCTGGCCCTGGCGACGCCGCCGCAGCGCGAGTACGGCGGCGCTCCGCACCCGACGGTCCTGGCAGCGTGCGCGCTGCTGGGTGTCGACGAGGTGTACGCCGTCGGCGGCGCCCAGGCGATCGCGATGTTCGCCTATGGCGCCGGCCCGTGCGAGCCGGTCGACCTGGTCACCGGACCGGGCAACATCTACGTGGTGGCGGCCAAGCGCCTGGTGCAGAGCGTGACGGGGATCGACTCCGAGGCCGGGCCGACGGAGATCGCGATCCTGGCCGACGACACGGCGACACCGGCCTTCGTCGCCGCGGACCTGATCAGCCAGGCCGAGCACGACCCCCTCGCGGCGGCCGTGCTGGTGACCCCGAGCCCCGCTCTGGCCGACGCCGTCGACGAGGAGCTGGCCCGCCAGGTGCCCGCGGCCAAGCACGCCCAGCGCATCGAGACCGCGCTGACCTCCACGCAGTCGGCGACCGTTCTCGTCCGCGACGTGCAGCAGGGCCTCGAGGTCGTCAACGCCTACGCCGCCGAGCACCTGGAGATCCAGACCGCCGACGCCGCCGGTGTCGCCTCGCAGGTCGAGAACGCCGGCGCGGTGTTCGTCGGGAGCTGGTCGCCGGTCTCGCTCGGCGACTACGCGGCCGGCTCCAACCACGTGCTCCCCACCGCAGGCTGCGCGTGCCGCTCCTCGGGGCTGTCGGTGCGCTCGTTCTGCAAGACCATGCAGGTCGTCACCTACGACGAGCCGGCGCTGCGTGAGGTCGGCCCCGAGGTCGTGGTCCTCGCCGAGGCAGAGGACCTCCCGTCCCACGGCGCGGCCGTGTCGGCGCGTCTCGACGCACCTGAGGGGAGGAGCGGCTCGTGAGCGTCCCGGAGTGGGTGCCCATCCGGGCCGATCTCCGAGGCTTCGAGCCGTACGGCGCGCCGCAGCTCGACGTCCCCGTGCAGCTGAACGTCAACGAGAACCCGTACGGCCCGTCCAAGGCCACGGCCGACGACGTCGCCGAGTCGCTGCGCGTGGTCGCCACGGACCTCAACCGCTACCCCGACCGTGAGGCGTGGGCGCTGCGGACGGCGTTGGCGTCGTACCTCGGGCACGGTCTCACCGCCGACGCGGTGTGGGCGGCCAACGGCTCCAACGAGGTCATGCAGCAGATCCTGCAGGCCTTCGGCGGCCCGGGGCGGACTGCCGCGTCGTTCACCCCGACGTACTCGATGTATCCCGAGTACGCCCGCAACACCCACACGCGCTGGCTCACCGGTCGCCGCGCCGACGACTTCACCTTCGACGTCGAGGCCGCGCTCGCCCTGGTCACCGCGGAGCAGCCGGACGTCGTCCTGCTCGCGTCGCCCAACAACCCGACAGGGGAGTCGTTGACCCTCGAGGCGGTGCGCGCGGTCTGCGACGCGGCGCCCGGCCTGGTCGTCGTCGACGAGGCGTACGCGGAGTTCCGCCGGCCTGAGACCCCGACCGCGCTAACGCTGCTCGGCGAGCACCCCCGGCTGGTCGTCACACGCACGATGAGCAAGGCGTTCGCCTTCGCCGGGGGCCGGGTCGGCTACCTGGCGGCCGACCCCGCGATCGTCGACGCGCTCCGCATCGTCCGCCTCCCGTACCACCTGTCGGCCGTCACCCAGACCGTGGCGCTCGCCGTGCTGCGTCACGCCGACGAGATGCTGGCCCGGGTGGCCGAGCTTCGGGAGACGCGGGACGAGACGGCACGCTGGTTGCGCGAGCAGGGCCTCGAGGTCGTCGACTCCGACGCCAACTTCGTGCTGTTCGGCACGTTCGGCGACCGGCACGCCGTGTGGCAGGGCCTGCTCGACCAGGGCGTCCTCATCCGCGAGACCGGTCCCGAGGGGTGGCTGCGGGTCAGCGTCGGCACGCCCGAGGAGATGACGGCCTTCCGCGAGGCCCTGGTCACCACCCTCGAGACCCCGTCGATCCGTCAGGAGAACGCATGACCACGATCGAGACCACCGGACCCCGCCGCGCCCGGGTGGAGCGCAAGACCTCCGAGTCCCACGTCGTGGTGGAGGTCGACCTGGACGGTACCGGGACGCACGACATCTCCACGGGCGTCGGCTTCTACGACCACATGCTCACCGCGCTCTCGCGCCACTCGCTGATCGACCTCACGGTGCGGTCGGAGGGTGATCTCCACATCGACGCCCACCACACGGTCGAGGACACCGCGATCTGCATCGGCGAGGCGATCAAGGCCGCGCTGGGCGACAAGGCCGGCATCCGACGGTACGGCGACGCGCTCGTGCCCCTGGACGAGGCGCTCGCCCAGGCTGTCGTCGACGTGTCGGGACGCCCCTACTTCGTGCACAGCGGTGAGCCCGAGTCGCAGGTGACGGTCGTCATCGGCGGTCAGTACAGCGGCTCCCTCACGCAGCACGTCCTCGAGTCGCTCGCCCACCACGCGGGGTTGACGATGCATGTCCGGCTCGTGGCCGGTCGCGACCCGCACCACATCGCGGAGGCCCAGTTCAAGGCCGTCGCCCGGGCCCTGCGCCAGGCCGTCGAGCGCGATCCGCGCGAGACCGGGGTGCCGAGCACGAAGGGTGCCCTGTGAGCCCGGACGTCGTCGTGCTCGACTACGGGTCGGGCAACCTGCGGTCGGCGGTGCGCGCGCTCGAGCGGGCCGGCGCGAACGTGACCTTGACCTCCGACTTCGCCACCGCCCTCGGCTCGGACGGCCTCGTCGTGCCCGGGGTCGGGGCGTACGCCGCCTGCATGCAGGGTCTGCGGGCGGTCCGCGGCGACCAGCTGATCGGTCGACGGCTCGCCGGAGGACGTCCGGTGCTCGGGATCTGCGTGGGGATGCAGATCCTCTTCGAGACCGGGATCGAGCACGGGGTGCGCACCGAGGGGTGCGGCGAGTGGCCTGGCACCGTGGAGCGGATCGACGCCGACATCGTGCCGCACATGGGGTGGAACACCGTCGAGGCACCCGCCGACTCGGTCCTGTTCGACGGGATCGCCGACGAGCGGTTCTACTTCGTCCACTCCTACGGCGTACGCCGCTGGGAGCTGACCGACACCCATGCGGCGATGCCGGCGCGGGTCACCTGGGCGTCGTACGGGGGAGACCGGTTCGTGGCCGCCGCGGAGAACGGGCCGCTCTCGGCCACCCAGTTCCACCCGGAGAAGTCCGGCGACGCGGGCGCGGCGCTGCTGCGCAACTGGGTACGGTCGCTCTCCTGAGCGCGTGCGCGAGACGACCTGCGCGAGCGTTGTGATCGGAGCGCGCGAAACCCTGCCCGCGAGGATCGACGCCCTCTAGCGTCACGGGCATGCCGCCTGCCTCGTCGTCCTACGCCCGTCGCGACGTCCTCCGGCTCGGTGCCGGCGCGGCCGCCGCCCTCGTCGCTGCGCGCGCGGTCGGAGGATCGGCGGCCGCAGCGGCACCCGCCCCAGGGTCTCTCCTCCCTCTGACCGAAGGACCGATCCTCAAGCCGCTGCCCCCGGAGTGGTTCGTGCCGCTCGGGACCAACGCGGAGATGCGGTGGGACTCGGTGGACCCGCGCCGCTACCTCACGGCACCCGAGCGGCTCTTCGTCCGCAACCACACGCGCACACCGATCATCGACGCCCGCACCTGGGAGCTGAGGATCCACGGCGACGGCCTCGCGGATCCCCGCACGCCGGAGCGAGCGCACGTGCTGACCTACCGCGACCTCCGTCGTCTCCCGGCGCGGACCGTCACCACCGTCCTGGAGTGCACCGGAAACGGTCGGACCCTGTTCGCGACCCAGCAGGGGACGCCGGTGAGCGGGACGGCGTGGGGCCTCGGAGCGGTGGGGACCGTGCGCTGGACCGGGGTGCCGCTGTCACTCGTCCTGCGGCGGCTGGGGATCCGTCGCGACGCGGTCGACATCCAGGCCACCGGGCTCGACGAGCCGTTCGTCAGCGGGGGAGTCGACTACGGGCGTGTGCGCCGCCCGTTCCCCGTCGCCAAGGCCCTCGAGGACGCCCTGCTCGTCTACGCGATGGACGGGCGGCCGCTGCTGCCCGACCACGGCTTCCCCGTACGCCTGCTCCTGCCGGGCTGGGTCGGCATCGCCAGCATCAAGTGGCTCGGCGAGCTCGAGGTGTCGCGTACGACCCTGACCTCGCCCTGGAACACGAAGTGGTACCGGATGACCGGGCCGGACTACCCCGCGGACTCGCCGCCCCTGACCGTCCTCCCGGTGAAGTCGGCGTTCGAGCCGCCGACCGGGCTGGCGAGCGGTCGCCGCACGGTGCTGACCGGGCGGTCGTGGTCGGGTGCGGGAGCGATCCGCCGCGTCGAGGTGAGCACCGACGGTGGCGAGACGTGGCAGCGCGCGCGTACCGACCGCGCCCGCGGCAGTGGCTGGACGCAGTGGTCGCACCCGTGGCGGCCCCGGTCCTCGGGGGAACACGTGCTGCTGGCCCGCGCGACCGACGTCACCGGGCGCACCCAGCCGGACCAGGTGCCGTTCAACGACGGCGGATACTTCTTCTCGGCCGTCGTCCAGAACCGGGTGGCCGTCGCCTGACACCGGTGGTCCCGAGTGCTGGCCTCGGGCGTCCCTGTCCGACCGGGTCAGTACGATCAAGGACGTGACCACGCTCGAGCTCCTCCCCGCCGTCGACGTCATCGAAGGGCGGGCCGTCCAGCTCGTCCAGGGGGTGGCCGGCTCCGAGAAGGCGTTCGGCGACGCCCTCGAGGCGGCTCTGCGCTGGCAGGAGGGCGGCTCGCAGTGGCTGCACCTCGTCGACCTCGATGCCGCCTTCGGCCGTGGCTCCAACGCCGATCTGCTCGCGCGGATCGTCGACTCCGTGGAGATGAAGGTCGAGATGTCGGGCGGTATCCGCGACGACGCCTCCCTCGAGCGCGCGATGGCCACCGGCTGCCGCCGGGTCAACATCGGCACCGCCGCGCTCGAGGACCCCGACTGGTGCGCCAAGGCGATCGCGACGTACGGCGACCGGGTGGCCGTGGGTCTCGACGTCCGCGGCCGCACGCTCGCAGCCCGCGGATGGACCCGTGAGGGCGGCGACCTCTACGAGGTGCTCGCGAGGCTCGACGCGGAGGGCTGCGCCCGCTACGTCGTGACGGACGTCAACAAGGACGGGATGCTCCAGGGTCCCAACCTCCAGCTTCTGCGCGACGTCTGCGCGGTCACCGACCGTCCGGTGGTCGCCTCGGGCGGCATCACCACGCTCGACGACCTGCGCGCCCTCGCCGGACTGGCCGGCATCGGCGTCGAGGGCGCGATCGTCGGGACGGCGCTGTACGCCGGCAACTTCACCCTCCCCGAGGCGCTCCAGGCCGTCTCCGAAGCAGACCCGGGCAGCGCTCGGTGACGCTGGCGATCCGTGTCATTCCCTGCCTCGACGTCGACGCCGGCCGCGTCGTCAAGGGGGTCAACTTCGTCGACCTCCGTGATGCCGGCGACCCGGTGGAGATGGCCCGCGTCTACGACGTCGAGGGCGCCGACGAGCTCACCTTCCTCGACATCACCGCGTCCTCCGACGCCCGCGCGACGACGTTCGACGTCGTGTCGCAGACGGCCGAGCAGGTTTTCATCCCGCTGACGGTCGGCGGCGGCGTACGCACCGTCGACGACGTCGACCGGCTCCTGCGAGCCGGCGCCGACAAGGTCGGGGTCAACACTGCGGCTCTCCAGCGACCGGAGCTGATCGCCGAGATCGCCCATCGTTTCGGCAACCAGGTGCTCGTGCTGAGCGTCGATGCGCGCCGTGCCGCCGACCAGCCGTCCGGCTTCGAGGTCACCACCCACGGCGGGCGGCAGTCCGCCGGACGCGATGCCATCGCCTGGGTGCGCGCCGCGACCGAGCTCGGCATCGGCGAGGTGCTCCTCAACTCGATGGACGCCGACGGCACCCGCGACGGGTTCGACCTGGAGATGATCCGGGCCGCCCGCACCGTCACCGGGGTGCCGCTGATCGCGAGCGGGGGCGCCGGCACGCCGGAGCACTTCTGCGAGGCGGTCGACGCCGGGGCGGACGCTCTTCTCGCCGCCAGCGTTTTCCACTTCGGCACCCTGACGGTCGGCGACGTCAAGAGTGCGCTTCGCAACGCCGGGCACGTCGTCCGGTGAGCTCCGCGCAGGTCTCCCCCCGTACGGCGAGCCGGCCGACCCGCAGCGTCACCCGGCGCGGCTTCGGCATCATCGGGCGAGGCGTGGCCGAGGAGCGCCGTCGCTTCGCGCTCGCGGTCGTCGGATCTCTCGTCTACGGCGCGATGACGGTGGCCGACGCCTGGGTGCTCGGGTGGGCGACCGACCACGTGGTGGTCCCGTCGTTCCGTGACGGCGAGCTCGCCACCGGCGCTGCCGTCGTCGCGAGCCTGCTCTTCATCTCGGTCGCCCTGCTCCGGGCCTGGGGCGTGATCGTGCGCCGTCTGGTCGGCGGCATCGTCTACTACCGGCTCATGGCCTCGTACCGCCGCAAGGTCACCCGCCGCTATCTCGCGCTGCCGATGTCGTGGCACGCCCGCCACCCGACCGGCCAGCTGCTGTCCAACGCCAACGCCGACGTCGAGGCCACCTGGGCGGTGATGATGCCGCTGCCGATGGCGGTCGGCGTCGCGGCGATGCTCGTCACCGCCGTGGCGGCGATGCTCACCGCCGACATCGTGCTCACCGTCGTCGGTCTCGTGGTCTTCCCCCTGCTGTTCACCATCAACGTCGGCTACCAGCGCCTGCTGTCACCGCGGGTGACCCGCGCCCAGGAGCTGCGCGGCCGGGTCAGCGCCGTCGCGCACGAGTCGTTCGACGGAGCCCTGGTCGTCAAGACGCTCGGCCGCGAGGACGAGGAGACCGCGCGCTTCGCCGCCGTCACGAGAGAGCTCCGCGACGCCAACGTGGCCTCGGGCCGGATCCGCTCGGTCTTCGACCCCCTGATCGAGATGCTCCCCAACCTCGCGGTCCTGCTCGTCGTGGTGATCGGCGTCGAGCGGGTGATCGCCGGTGACATCGAGGCGGGCGCCGTGGTGCAGGTCGCCTACCTCTTCACGGTCGTGGGCTTCCCGGTCCGCGCGTTCGGGTGGGTGCTCGGCGAGCTCCCACGCACCGTCGTCGGATGGGACCGTATCCAGGCTGTCCTCCGCGCGACGGGCGACATGCCGTACGGCCGTGAAGGGCTGCCCGGCGACGGTGCGCTCCGCGTCGACGTCGACGCGGTGGCCTACGGGTACGACCCGGGCCGCCCGGTGCTCCAGGACCTCAGCTTCACGCTCGAGCCCGGCACGGTCACCGCGGTCGTCGGGCTGACCGGATCGGGCAAGAGCACCCTCGCGTCCCTCCTCGACCGTCTGGTCGACCCGGAGGAGGGCACGATCCGGCTGGACGGCACCGACATCGCGTCACTGACCCACGACGCGCTCGCCGAGGCGGTCGCGCTGGTGCCGCAGCACACGTTCGTCTTCGACGACACCGTTCGCGACAACATCACCCTCGGCGCGGACGTCGATGACGCACGCCTGCGTGAGGTGCTGGAGCTGACCCAGGCGAGCGGGTTCGTCGACGCCCTCCCGGACGGCCTCGACACGCAGCTGGGGGAGCGCGGCACCACGCTTTCCGGTGGTCAGCGCCAGCGGCTCGCGCTCGCCCGCGCCCTCGTCCGCGACCCCAGGCTGCTCGTCCTCGACGATGCCACCAGTGCCCTCGACCCCGACGTCGAGCAGCGGATCCTGTCCGCGCTCGCCCGCTCCACCGCCTCCGGCGCCGGACCGACGGTGTTCATCGTCGCCTACCGCAAGGCCACCATCTCCCTCGCCGACGAGGTGCTCTTCCTGCGTGGAGGGAAGGTCGTCGACCGCGGCACCCACGCCGAGCTGGTCGCGCGCTCGCCGGAGTACGCCGACATCGTCCAGGCCTACGACCAGACCCGGGAGGCGCCGTGAGCACGCAGACGACGGCCACGCCGACCGCACCGCCCATGACCGGTGTCGGCGGTGGCGGAGCGCCCCGGGTCCGCGGGCTCGACGTCATCCGCCGAGGGTTCGCGCTGTCGCCCGCCCTCTCCAAAGGGCTTCCCCTCACCCTGCTCCTCGCCGCGCTGAGCACGGTCGGCGGCGCCGTGGTCCCGATCGTCGTCCAGGTCGCGATCGACCGCGGCCTTGCCACCGAGGGCGGGCCCGACGAGGGTGTGGTGCTGCGATGGAGCGCCGTGGCCGCCCTCGTCGTCCTTCTCACCGCCGTGTGCGCGTGGGCGATGAAGGTCCGGCTCTTCTCCGCCAGCGAGCGAGGGCTCTCAGAGCTGCGGATCAAGGCGTTCCGCCACGTGCACGACCTGTCGATCCTCACCCAGAACCACGAGCGCCGGGGCGCGCTGGTCTCGCGTGTCACGTCCGACATCGACCAGGTGTCGCTGTTCCTCCAGTTCAACGGGATCATGATCGTCACCAGCGTCGGCCAGGTCGCCGTCGCGACCGTGATCATGGCGTTCTACAGCTGGGAGCTCACGCTCGTCGTCTGGGCCTGCTTCGTCCCGCTGGTCCTCACGTTGGTGCTGCTCCAGGGTCGGATGTCGCGGGCGTACGACCATGCGCGTGCCACGGTCGGCACGATGCTGGGCGTGATCGCCGAGCCGGTGGTCGGCGCATCCGTCGTCCGCGCGTACGCCGTGGAGCGCCGCACCCAGCGCCGCATCGACGAGGCCATCGACACCAACCTGCGGGCCAACGTGCGGGCACAGCGGCTGGTCGCCGGCACCTTCGCCTCGGCGGGGATCGCGGGAGGCCTCGCCAACGCGGCCGTCATCGTCGTCGGCGTGCTGCTCGGCGTGGCTGGAGACCTGACCCTGGGCGGCGTGATCGCCTTCGCGTTCCTCGTGTCGCTGTTCGTCGGTCCCGTCCAGACCGCGACCCAGGTGCTGACCGAGGCCCAGAACGCGATCTCGTCCTGGCGCCGGGTGATCGAGATCCTCGACACGCCCGCTGACATCCGTGACCCGGGCGAGGGGCGGTCGGTCCTGCCCGGCGGTGCCCTCGAGGTCGGGTTCGAAGGCGTGCGCTTCGCCTACCCGGGTGGTCCGGACGTGCTCCACGACCTCGACGTCACCATCCCCGCCGAGCAGAGGGTGGCCGTCGTCGGCGAGACCGGCTCCGGCAAGAGCACGTTCGCGAAGCTCCTCACGCGCCTGACCGACCCGTCGGACGGCCGGGTGACGCTCGACGGCGTCGACCTGCGAGACATCGGTTTCGCGACCCTGCGCAAGCGGGTGGTGATGGTGCCGCAGGAGGGCTTTCTCTTCGACGCGTCGCTCGCCGAGAACCTCCGCTACGGGGATCTCGACGCGTCTCCCGAGCGCATGCGCGAGGCCTTCGCCGCGTTGCAGATCGACGACTGGTTCATGTCCCTTCCTGACGGGCTCGACACCCAGGTCGGGCAGCGTGGCGAGTCGATGTCGGCGGGTGAGCGGCAGCTCGTCTCGCTCGTCCGCGCCTACCTCGCCGATCCTGATCTGCTGGTTCTCGACGAGGCGACGAGCGCGGTCGACCCGCAGACCGAGATGCGGGCGTCACGGGCGCTGGAGCACCTGCTGGCCGGCCGGACGTCGGTGGTGATCGCTCACCGTCTCTCGACCGCCGAGGCGGCCGACCGGGTGCTCGTCTTCGATGCGGGACGCCTCGTGGAGGACGGACCGCACGCCCGGCTCGCCGCCGGTCACGGGACGTACGCCCGCCTGCACGCCTCCTGGGTGGCCCAGGCCCACCTGGGCATCGAGGCGTCGCCCTCGCCCGACGGCCTCGACGACGCCGCTGGTGCTGCCTGGGACAATGGCTGGCGTGACTGACTCCGCACGCCTCGACCCTGCGATCGCCGCTCGCCTCAAGCGGGACGCCGACGGTCTCGTCCCCGCCGTCGTCCAGGAGGCGGACACGCGCGAGGTCCTCATGGTCGGGTGGATGGACGACGAGGCGCTGCGTCGCACGCTGACCTCGGGGCGTTCGACGTTCTGGAGCCGCAGTCGGCGGGAGTACTGGGTCAAGGGCGCCACCTCGGGCCACGTCCAGGAGGTGCGCGAGGTCCGGCTGGACTGTGACGGCGACACCCTTCTCGTCACGGTGGCGCAGACCGGTCCCGCCTGCCACACCGGGGCACGGACCTGCTTCGACGACGACGTGCTGCTGGGGTCGGAGCGGTGAACCGCCGCGGTTACGGCCTGACCGTCCTGCTCGGCGTGGTGGGAGCGGCGGCGGCCTTCTTCGCCGCGTCGCAGCCTTGGTCGAAGGTCACGGTGGAGACCCAGGGTCTCGCCCGCGACGCGGTCTCGGTGAGCGGGAACGACGCACTCCCGGTCGTCGGCGGGCTCGCCCTCGTCGCGCTCGCCGGCAGCGTCGCCGTGCTCGCGAGCGCCGGTCGGGTCCGGACCGGCGTGGGTCTCCTGGTGGCGCTCGCGTCCGTCGGCGCGATCGTGGTCGTGGCGACCGGCGGTGATGCCGTCCACGACGCGCTGGTCACGTCGCTCGCCGACTCGCCCGCGATGGCAGGTGACGCCGCGCTGCAGGATCGGCTCGCCGACCGGGCGACCGGCACGGCCTGGCGATGGGCGTGCCTCGTCGCGCTCGTCCTCCCCGCGCTGGCCGGGCTCGCGGTCGTGCGCTGGGGCCGGGGCTGGCCGTCGATGGGGCGCCGCTACGACTCCGTGGGGCAGCAGCGGGCCCAGACCGACGAGGACCCGTGGAAGGCACTCGACCGGGGCGAGGACCCGACCGTCTAGGCTGAGCGGCATCCCCCCTGACGCTCGCCTGCGAGCACGACCCGTCGTAGAGAGGTTTGCACGATGCATGGTTCCTCCCCGGCCGCTTGGACTGCGGTCGTCATCTGCCTGATCGGTTTCACCGTCGGCGGTGTGGCGCTGCTGATGGGCCCCGCCTGGGTGCTGTTCTGGATCGGCGTCGCGCTCGTCCTCGGCTCGGCCCTCGTCGGCAAGGTGATGTCTGCGGCGGGTCTCGGCGCGAAGGAGCACTGATTCCGCCAGACTTCGGCCGTACGCACATCCCACCGCTCGAGCGGTGGTGACCCCGAGGGAGATCCCGTGTCCGACCAACCGCCGTACCCGCCGCAGCAGCCCGCGCCGTACGGCCAGCAGCCCCCGCCGTACGGCCAGCAGCCCCCGCCCCCGGGCTACGGCCAGCCGCCGCAGGGCTACGGTCCGCCGCCGCAGGGCTACGGTCCGCCGCCGCAGGGCTACGGTCAGCAGCCGCCGCAGTACGGCCAGTACGGGGGGAGCGGCTATGGGCAGGTCCAGGACTACCAGCCTCCGGCGCCGTACGCGGGCTGGTGGTCACGGGTCGGTGCGCTCCTCATCGACGGGATCATCGCGTGGCTCATCATGATCATCCCGGTGGTCATCGGCGCCGTCATGATGGGTGCGGCGACGGAGACCGAGACCGACTCCTTCGGCACGACGACCAGCGAGGTCAGCAACAGCGGCCTCATGACCGCCGGCGTGATCATCCTGATCCTCGGTTTCCTCGTCGGCCTCGCGTTCCAGATCTGGAACCAGGGCACCCGCCAGGGCAAGGGCGGCCAGAGCATCGGCAAGCAGATTCTCGGCATCAAGGTCGTCGACCTGAAGACCGGTCAGCCACAGGGCGCCGGCACGGGTGTGCTGCGCTGGCTGCTCTACAGCGTGCTGTCCAGCCTGTGCTTCCTCGACCTCCTCTGGCCCCTGTGGGACAAGAAGAAGCAGACCTGGCACGACATGATCGTGTCGTCGGTGGTCGTGAAGGCGTGACCATGCCGGTGGAGGTCCCGCCCCGCGTCTCCAGGTGGCGTGCCCTGCGCACGCCGGCCCTGGTCGGGGCGGGCGGGATCGCCGCCGCGGCACTGCTGCACTTCCGTGACCCGAACACGTCCGGGAGCTACGGCTTCTGCCCGTTCCAGGCCGTGACGGGCTGGGCCTGCCCCGGTTGCGGTGGGCTGCGTGCCGTTCACGCCCTCACCGACCTGGATGTGGGTGCCGCTCTCTCGAGCAACGTCCTGGCGGTCCTGCTCGTCACGACCCTCGCCGTCGCGTTCGCCCTGTGGATCCCTCGTCGGCTCCGCGACGCCCGAGCGCCGATGATCGCGATCACGTCGCGTGTCGGCGTGGTGCTGATCGTGGTCGGCTTCGTCTTCACCGTGGTCCGCAACACCCCGTGGGGCTCGTCGCTGGCTCCCTAGTGCCCGGAGCGACGAAGCGCCCCTCACCGCAGGTGCGGTGAGGGGCGCTTCGCGTCGACCGGCTAGTTGCCGGCCGAGAAGACGAATCGCACGAGCACGGTGAGGACCCAGAGGACGACGGCGATGATGCCGATGATGAGGCCTGCCTGGGCAAGGCCGCCTCCGGTGAGACGGCCGTTCGAGGCGTCGATCTCCGCCTTGGCGCTACGGCCGAGGATGATGCCGACGATGCCGAGCGGGCCGCAGCAGAGGCCCAGGATGCCCGTGACCAGCGCCCAGATCGCCTTGGGCGAGTTCTTGGGCGGCTCGCCGTACGGCCCATCGCCCTGAGGCGTGTAGCCGTAGCCGCCGGGGGGCTGGTTGCCATACCCGCCGGGGGGCTGATCGCCGTAGCCGCCCTGAGACGGGTCGTATCGGGGCGGGTCGTTGTCGGGTGGTGTCGGCCCACCGGGCGGGGGATAGCTCATGGTGCTCCTTCATCAGGCGCTGGGAGTCCCGCATTCTGCCGTACGCCTCGGCGGGTGCGCACCGTGGCTCCCGGTACGCCTGGTGTCCGGAGGGCGAGCCGTCGCGCGTCGCGGCGAGGGGGCGGTGTCCTGATGGAAGCCGGGCTGGATACGCTGTGAGGCAGGTCGGTCACGTCGGGGAGCGTGCGCCGGCGTCCACGGGTGGGAAGGCAGGGCCGCGATGTCTGTTCTTGACGACATCCTTGCGGGAGTTCTCGAGGACCTCGAGGAGCGGATGGCTACCATCCCCCTCGCCGACCTGAAGGAGCGCGCCGGACGCCAGGACCCGGCCCTCGATCCGATGCCGGCCTTCCGCGCCGACGGTGTCTCCGTGATCGCCGAGGTCAAGCGTGCCAGCCCGTCCAAGGGATCGTTGGCCGACATCAAGGACCCGGCGGCGCTCGCGGTGGACTACGCCGCGGGAGGTGCCGCAGCGATCTCGGTCCTGACCGAGCAGCGTCGCTTCTCGGGGAGCCTCGACGATCTCCGCGCGGTGCGGGCCCAGGTCGACTGCCCGGTGCTCCGCAAGGACTTCATCACCACCTCCTACCAGCTGTGGGAGGCGCGGGCAGCCGGGGCCGACATGGCGCTCCTGATCGTCGCCGCCCTCGACCAGTCGGCGCTCGAGTCGCTGATCGAGCGGGCCAGGTCCATCGGCCTCACCCCGCTGGTGGAGGTCCACGACGAGGACGAGGTCGAGCGGGCGATCGACGCGGGCGCGACCCTCGTGGGTGTCAACGCCCGCAACCTCAAGACGCTCGAGGTCGACCGCACGACGTTCTCACGCCTCGCGCCACGGATCCCCGACTCCGTCGTCAAGATCGCCGAGTCCGGTGTCCGTGACACCAAGGACGTCATCGAGTACGCCCGCGCGGGGGCCCAGGTCGTCCTGGTCGGCGAGACCCTGGTCACCGGCGGCAACCCGCGCTCGACGGTGGCCGACCTGGTGGCGGCCGGATCCCACCCGGCGCTGCAGCACCGATGGTGACCGGACTCGCTCCGGCCTCCGTCTCCCGTCGCACCTCGTGTTGACGCCACCTGCAAGGATCGATCTATGAGTAGTTCCGCGGCCTCGGCCGGCACCAGCCCTTCGACGCTCCCCGACGCGCACGGCCACTTCGGCCAGTTCGGGGGGCGGTTCATGCCCGAGGCGCTCATCGCGCCCCTCGACGAGCTCGAGCGAGCATGGCGTGAGGCCAAGGCCGACCCGACCTTCACCGGCGAGCTCGACCGGATGCTCCGCGAGTACGCCAACGTGCCGAGCCCGCTCTACGAGGCGACCCGGCTGTCGGAGCGGGCCGGTGCGCGCATCCTGCTCAAGCGTGAGGACCTCAACCACACCGGGGCCCACAAGATCCGCAACGTCCTCGGCCAGGCCCTGCTCACCCGCCGGATGGGAAAGCGTCGCGTGATCGCCGAGACCGGTGCGGGCCAGCACGGCGTCGCGACGGCCACCGCCTGCGCGTATCTCGATCTCGAGTGCGTCGTCTACATGGGCGAGGTCGACACCGAGCGCCAGGCGCTCAACGTCGCCCGCATGCAGATGCTCGGTGCCACCGTCGTGCCGGTGACCACCGGCAGCCGCACGCTGAAGGACGCCATCAACGAGGCGCTGCGCGACTGGGTCGGCACCGTCGACGACACGCACTACCTCCTGGGCACCGCTGCCGGCGCCCACCCGTTCCCGGAGATCGTCCGCGACCTCGTGCGGGGGATCGGCGACGAGGCCCGCGCTCAGATGTTCGAGCTGACCGGCTCGCTCCCCGACGCCGCCGCCGCGTGCGTCGGCGGCGGGTCCAACGCGATCGGGCTCTTCGCCGCCTTCGTCGGCGACGCCGACGTCCGGCTGTACGGGTTCGAGGCTGGTGGCGACGGGTTCGAGACCGGGCGCCACGCCGCGACGATCACGGCCGGTGACGTCGGCGTCCTGCACGGCACACGTTCCTACCTGTTGCAGGACGAGGACGGGCAGACGATGGAGTCGCACTCGATCTCGGCAGGCCTGGACTACCCGGGGGTCGGTCCCGAGCACGCCTACCTCGCCGAGACGGGCCGGGCGACGTACGAGCCGGTGACCGACGACGAGGCGATGGCCGCCTTCGACCTGCTCTGCAAGACCGAGGGGATCATCCCCGCGATCGAGTCCGCGCACGCGATCGCGGGCGCGCTGCGGATCGCACCGCAGCTCGCCGAGACGCTCGGGCGCACGCCGACGATTCTGGTGAACCTGTCCGGTCGCGGTGACAAGGACGTCCACACCGCCGGTGAGCACTTCGGCCTGCTCGCCGAGGATGACGCATGAGCCGGTTGGACGAGGTCCTCGCGAAGACCCGCGCGGAGGGTCGCCCCGCACTCGTCGGCTACCTGCCGGCGGGCTTCCCGGACAAGCAGACGGCCATCGAGGCGATGGTCGCGATGGTCGACGCCGGTGTCGACATCGTCGAGATCGGGCTGCCCTACTCCGACCCGGTGATGGACGGGCCGACCATCCAGAAGGCGGCCGACGCGGCGTTGCGCGCCGGCACCCGGATCGCCGACGTGTTCGACACCGTGGAGGCTGTCGCCGCCACGGGGGCGCCCACCCTGGTCATGACCTACTGGAACCCGGTCGAGCGCATCGGCGTCGACACGTTCGCCTCCCGGCTCGCGGCTGCGGGAGGTGCGGGCCTGATCACGCCGGACCTCATCCCCGACGAGGCCGGTGAGTGGGTCGCCGCAGCCTCTGCGCACGGCCTCGACCGGGTGTTCCTCGTCGCGCCCTCCTCGACCGACGAGCGCATCGCGATGACCGGTGCCGCGTCGAGCGGGTTCCTCTATGCGACCTCGGTCATGGGAGTGACGGGCGCGCGCACCGCGACGAGCACGGCGGCGCCGGCGCTGGTCGAACGCGTCCGACGCCTCACTGACATCCCGATCGGCGTCGGTCTGGGGGTCAGCAACGGTGACCAGGCCGCGGACGTGGGTCGCTTCGCCGACGCGGTGATCGTCGGCTCCGCCCTGGTGGCGTGCCTGCTCCAGGCTGGTTCCGACCGCCCCGCGGGTGTGGCCGCCGTCCGCAGCCTCGCCCAGGACCTCCGCGCCGGCGTCGAGCGGGCTCGTGCCGACGTTCACAGCCCAGAAGAGGGAGCTCCCGCGTGATCCTCGCGTCCATCCCGAGCCCGGCCGAGTCGGTCTGGCACATCGGGCCGTTCCCGTTGCGGGCGTACGCGCTGTGCATCATCGCCGGCGTCGTCGCTGCGATCGTGGTCGGAGACCGCCGATTCCAGGCTCGCGGCGGCAAGCCCGGAGCCGTCGCCGACGTCGCGGTCTGGGCGATCCCCTTCGGCCTCGTCGGCGCTCGGCTCTACCACGTGGCGACCAACCCTGAGCTCTACTTCGGCGAGGGTCGAGAGCCGATCCGGGCGCTCTACGTCTGGGAGGGTGGCCTCGGGGTCTGGGGTGCGATCGCGCTCGGCGCGCTCGGCGCCTACATCGGTTGCCGTCGCCAAGGCATCCGCTTCGCTCCCTTCGCCGACGCGCTCGCGCCTGCGGTCCTGCTCGCCCAGGCCATCGGTCGCCTCGGCAACTGGTTCAACCAGGAGCTGTTCGGCAGCCCGACCGACCTCCCGTGGGGCCTGGAGATCGATGCTGCCCACCGTCCCGCGGACGTGGCGCAGTACGAGACGTTCCACCCCACCTTCCTCTACGAGTCCCTGTGGAACCTCCTCGGATTCTTCGTGCTCATCTGGGCCGACCGACGGTTCCGGCTCGGCGGCGGCCGCGTCGTCGCGCTGTACGTCGCGATCTACACCGCGGGCCGGTTCTGGATCGAAGGTCTTCGGATCGACACCGCCCACGAGTTCCTCGGGCTCCGGCTCAACCAGTGGACGTCGATCGTGCTGTTCGTGGCCGCGGTCGCGTTGTTCGTCTGGTTGACCCGGACCGGTCGTGGCGACCGCGAGACGACCGTCCAGATCGACGGGCGCGACCAGGACGACGCGTCCGACGGTGACGACAGCGGTGCTGCCGAGGACCCCGCGGAGGACCGGACGACGGCGTCCGGCGACGATGCGACGAGCCGCGTCCGGGATGACGGCGACGAGCCGCGGTCGTAGGTTCAGGGCATGAGCGACCGCCGCACGCCCGACGACGCGCCGGACCAGCCGTCGTACCCGCTGCCCGATCCGGCGACCATCGGGAGCGAGCACCCCGACGTCACAGGCGGTTGGCTCCGACCAGCGGTCTTCGGCGCCTCGGACGGACTGGTCTCCAACTTCGCGCTGATCATGGGCATGGCGGGCGGGACCACCGACCCGAAGCCCGTGATCCTCGCGGGCTTCGCCGGACTAGCCGCGGGTGCCTTCTCCATGGCGGTGGGGGAGTACACCTCCGTCGCCAGCCAGGCAGAGTTCGCACGCGCGGAGGTCGAGCGGGAGAGCCGAGAGATCGCCCGCCATGACCGTGCCGAGCAGGCGGAGCTCGCGTCCATGTTCGTCGCCAAGGGCGTCGACGAGGACGTGGCGCGCGAGGTGGCGCAGCAGATCCACTCCGATCCCGAGAACGCCGTACGGGTGCATGCGCGAGAGGAGTTCGGGGTCGACCTCACCGACCTCCCGTCGCCGATGCTTGCCGCGGGTTCCTCGTTCCTGTCCTTCGCCGTCGGGGCCATCATCCCGCTCGTACCCCTGCTCTTCGGGATCGTCTCGGTCGTTCCGACGGTCACGGTGTCCCTGCTCGCGCTGTTCGGCGTCGGCGCCGTCGTCACCGCGATCACCGACCGGCCCTGGTGGTTCGGCGGGCTGCGCCAGCTGATCCTCGGTGGAGCTGCCGCCGGCCTCACGTTCCTCGTCGGCAGTCTCGTCGGGGGAGTGGCCGTCTGAGTCCGATTCGTACCAGCGGGTCGCCAGCGGCAACAATCGTGTAACCTGAGCAGGCCATAGAGGGCCACTGTCGTCCCTTCGGTGTGGTTGTTCCCCGCTGACGGACTGGCCCTCGCGTTCGACGTGAGTCCCCCGTCCGCAGCACCATCGCGAAGACGACGGGAGAAGAGCGGCATGCGCGGGATTCCCCCAGCTCAAGGCCTGTACTCCGGCGAGGACGAGCACGACGCCTGTGGCGTCGCCTTCGTCGCGACCCTGACCGGCCAGGCCAGCCATGAGATCGTGGCACAGGGCCTCACGGCCCTGCGCAACCTCGACCACCGCGGCGCCGTGGGCGCCGAGGTCGACTCCGGCGACGGCGCCGGCATCCTCATCCAGGTTCCGCACGCGTTCCTGCGTGACGCGGTCGACTTCGCGCTCCCCGACCCGGGGGCGTACGCCGTCGGCACGGCGTTCCTGCCCGTCGACGCGGCGCTCTCGGAGGCGGCACGCGAGGGTGTCGAGCGGCTCGCCGCGGAGGAGAGCCTCACGGTGCTCGGATGGCGTGAGGTCCCGGTGAATCCCGGCATCCTGGGGGCGACCGCGCGAGGCGCGATGCCCTCGTTCGCCCAGCTGTTCGTCGCCGACGCCGACGGGGAGCGTACGGGGATCGATCTCGACCGCCGCGCCTTCGCACTGCGCAAGCGCGCCGAGCACGAGCTCGACGTCTACTTCGCGTCGCTGTCGGCCCGCACCCTGACCTACAAGGGCATGCTGACCACCGACCAGCTCGACCACTTCTTCCCCGACCTCACTGACGCTCGGATGGCCTCGGCGCTCGCCGTGGTCCACAGCCGCTTCTCGACCAACACGTTCCCGAGCTGGCCGCTGGCCCACCCGTTCCGCTTCATCGCGCACAACGGCGAGATCAACACCGCCCGCGGCAACCGCAACTGGATGCGGGCCCGCGAGGCTCTGCTCGAGTCGTCGTTGATCCCGGGCGACCTGAGCCGACTCTTCCCGATCGTCGACCCGGAGGACTCCGACTCGGCGTCGTTCGACGAGGCGCTCGAGCTGCTGCACCTCGGCGGTCGCAGCCTCCCTCACGCGATGATGATGATGATCCCGGAGGCCTGGGAGAACAATCCGGTGATGGACCCGCGGCTGCGGGCGTTCTACGAGTTCCACTCGACGATGATGGAGCCGTGGGACGGGCCGGCCTGTGTCGTCTTCACCGACGGCACGCAGATCGGCGCGGTCCTCGACCGCAACGGGCTGCGACCGGGACGCTACTGGCAGACCGAGGACGGACTCGTGGTCCTCGCATCCGAGGCCGGCGTCCTCGACCTCGACCCGGCGACGATCGTCAGCAAGGGCCGGTTGGAGCCGGGTCAGATGTTCCTCCTCGATCTCGAGGAGAAGCGTGTGGTGACCAACGACGAGATCAAGCACGAGCTCGCCGGTGCCCACCCGTACGACGAGTGGCTCTACTCCGGCCTCGTCCGCTTCTCGGACCTCCCCGACATCGAGCACGTCGTCCACACCCATGCCTCGGTGACGCGACGCCAGCAGGTCTTCGGATACACCGAGGAGGAGCTGCGCATCCTCCTCGCGCCGATGGCACGCACGGGTGCCGAGCCGATCGGGTCGATGGGCACCGACACGCCGATCGCGGTGCTGTCGGACCGGTCGCGGCTGCTCTTCGACTACTTCAACCAGCTGTTCGCCCAGGTCACCAACCCGCCGCTCGACGCCATCCGTGAGGAGCTCGTCACGTCGCTGCTGAGCACGGTCGGTGCCGAGGGCAACCTGCTCGAGGCGACGCCGGCGTCGTGCCGGCAGCTCCAGATGTCGTTCCCGGTGATCACCAACGACGAGCTGGCCAAGATCCGCCACGTCAACCGGCACGGCAACATGCCCGGGCTCTCGACGTACGTGGTCCGTGGCCTGTACGACGTCGCCGGTGGTGCCGACGCGATGCGCGCACGGCTCGACGAGCTGTGCACCGAGGTCTCGGCGGCCATCGCCGACGGCGCGCGCATCATCGTCCTGTCGGACCGGCACGCCAACCACGAGCTCGCGCCGATCCCGTCGCTGCTGATGACCGGCGCCGTGCACCACCACCTGGTGCGCGAGAAGACTCGCACCCGGGTGGGGCTCCTCGTCGAGGCCGGCGACGTGCGCGAGGTCCACCACGTCGCCCTGCTGCTCGGCTACGGCGCGTCGGCGGTCAATCCCTACCTCGCGCTCGAGACTGCGGAGGATCTCGCCCGCAACGCCGTCTACATCGACGGTGTCACGCCCGAGAAGGCGGTCGCCAACCTGCGCTATGCCCTCGGCAAGGGGGTGCTCAAGGTGATGTCCAAAATGGGCGTCTCGACCGTCGCCTCGTACACGGGCGCGCAGATCTTCGAGGCGGTCGGACTGTCCGCCGCGCTCGTCGACCGCTACTTCAGCGGGACGACGTCGCGACTCGGCGGCATCGACCTCGACGTCGTCGCCGAGGAGGTGCGCACCCGGCACGCGAAGGCGTACCCGACGGCGGGCATCTCGGCCTCGCGTCGCCAGCTCGACGTCGGCGGCGAGTACCAGTGGCGTCGTGGAGGTGCGGAGCATCTCTTCGACCCCGAGACCGTCTTCCGGCTCCAGCACTCCACGCGGGCAGGTCGCTACGACGTCTTCAAGCAGTACACCGAGCGCGTCGACGACCAGTCGGAGCGTCTGATGACCTTGCGCGGTCTGCTCAAGCTCAGGGAGGGCGCCCGCCCGCCGGTGCCGGTCGACGAGGTCGAGCCGGTCTCAGCGATCGTCACGCGGTTCTCCACCGGCGCGATGTCGTACGGCTCCATCAGCCAGGAGGCGCACGAGACCCTCGCGATCGCGATGAACCGTCTGGGCGGCAAGTCCAACACCGGTGAGGGCGGCGAGGATCCCGACCGCCTGTACGACCCGGAGCGGCGCAGCGCCATCAAGCAGGTCGCCTCGGGCCGGTTCGGCGTCACCGCCGAGTACCTCACCAACGCCGACGACATCCAGATCAAGATGGCCCAGGGCGCCAAGCCGGGCGAGGGCGGTCAGCTGCCGGGGCCCAAGGTCTATCCCTGGGTCGCGAGGACGCGCCACTCCACGCCCGGTGTCGGCCTCATCTCGCCGCCCCCGCACCACGACATCTACTCGATCGAGGACCTCAAGCAGCTCATCCACGACCTCAAGAACGCGAACCCGTCGGCGCGGGTCCACGTCAAGCTGGTCGCGGAGGTCGGCGTCGGCACCGTCGCCGCCGGTGTGTCCAAGGCCCACGCCGACGTCGTCCTCATCTCGGGCAACGACGGCGGCACCGGTGCTTCCCCGCTGACGTCGTTGAAGCACGCCGGTGGTCCGTGGGAGCTGGGCCTCGCGGAGACCCAGCAGACGCTGCTGCTCAACGGTCTGCGCGACCGCATCGTCGTGCAGGCCGACGGCCAGCTCAAGACCGGACGCGACGTCGTCGTCGCCGCGCTGCTCGGTGCGGAGGAGTTCGGCTTCGCGACCGCGCCGCTGGTGGTGTCCGGGTGCATCATGATGCGGGTCTGCCACCTCGACACCTGCCCCGTGGGCGTGGCCACCCAGAACCGCGAGCTCCGGAAGATGTACTCGGGCAAGCCGGAGTTCGTCGTGAACTTCTTCGAGTACATCGCGCAGGAGGTGCGGGAGTACCTCGCGACGCTCGGCTTCCGCTCCATCGAGGAGGCCGTGGGACACGCCGAGATGCTCGACACCCGCGAGGCGATCGCTCACTGGAAGGCCAGCGGGCTCGACCTGACGCCGATCCTGCACGTGCCCGAGCTGCCCGAGGGCACGCCTCGGCACCACACCGTCGGTCAGGACCACGGCCTGGAGCGAGCGCTCGACAACGAGCTGATCGCCCTCTCGGCCGACGCCCTGGAGCGGGGCGAGCCGGTGCGGGCCCAGCTGGAGATCCGCAACGTCAACCGCACCGTCGGCACGATGCTCGGCCACGAGGTGACCAAGCGCTACCGCGGGGCGGGCCTGCCTGACGACACGATCGACATCACGTTCACCGGCTCCGCCGGTCAGTCGTTCGGCGCCTTCGTCCCTCGCGGCATCACGCTGCGGCTCGAGGGTGACGGCAACGACTACGTGGGCAAGGGCCTGTCCGGCGGGCGCCTCGTGATCCGTCCTCCCCGTGAGGCGCGGTTCGCCGCCGAGGAGCAGATCATCGCCGGCAACGTCATCGGGTACGGCGCCACCAGCGGCGAGATCTTCGTCCGCGGACGCGCCGGCGAGCGGTTCTGCGTCCGCAACTCGGGAGCGACCGCGGTCGTCGAGGGCGTCGGCGACCACGCCTGCGAGTACATGACCGGTGGCCGCGTGGTGATCCTCGGCAGCACCGGCCGCAACGTCGCGGCGGGCATGAGCGGGGGAGTCGCGTACGTCCTCGACCTCGACCCCGACCTCGTCAACCGTGAGCTGGTCGAGGTCCACGAGGTCGGTGCGCCCGACGAGCTCAAGGCACTCGTGACGCGCCATGCCGAGGAGACCGGCTCGGAGGTGGCAGCGGCGCTGCTGGCCGACTGGGAGACCGCGCTGGCACGCTTCTCCGAGGTGATGCCGATGGACTACCGCAGGGTGCTGCAGGCGCGAGCCGCAGCCGAGGAGGCCGGTCTCGGCGAGGACGAGACCACCGCAGCGATGATGGAGGCAGCGATCCGTGGCTGATCCGAAGGGTTTCATGAACACGCCGCGCGAGGTCGCGCCGCGCCGTCCGGTCGGAGACCGGATCCACGACTGGAAAGAGGTCTATCCGGGCAGCCCGGGGCGTGCCCTCCTGCCGATCATCACGCAGCAGGCGGGACGCTGCATGGACTGCGGCATCCCGTTCTGCCACTCCGGCTGTCCGCTGGGCAACCTGATCCCGGAGTGGAACGACCTCGTCTGGCGCGACGACTGGAACGAGGCGCTCTCGCGGCTGCACGCGACGAACAACTTCCCGGAGTTCACCGGACGCCTGTGCCCGGCACCGTGCGAGACCGCCTGCGTCGTCGGGATCAACCGCGACGCCGTGACGATCAAGAACGTCGAGGTCTCGATCATCGACCGCGCCTGGGACGACGGTCGTGTCGTGCCCGAGCCGCCGGAGTGGCTGACGGGTCGGACGGTCGCGGTGGTCGGCTCCGGACCGGCCGGCCTGGCCGTCGCCCAGCAGCTGACGCGGGCCGGCCACACGGTCGCCGTGTACGAGCGTGACGACCGCCCTGGTGGTCTGCTCCGCTACGGGATCCCCGAGTTCAAGATGGAGAAGGCTGTCCTCGACCGCCGCATCGAGCAGATGACGGCTGAGGGCACCATCTTCCGCAACGGGGTGGCGGTCGGTGCCGACATCACCGGCGACGAGCTTCGCGACCGCTACGACGCCGTGGTGCTCGCCACCGGTGCGACGGTGCGCCGGGACCTTCCCACGGTGGGACGTGAGCTCGGAGGGATCCACCAGGCGATGGACTATCTCCCGCAGGCCAACCGGGTGGCGCTCGGCGAGTCGGTCGAGGGACAGGTGACGGCCGAGGGCAAGGACGTCGTCATCATCGGTGGCGGCGACACCGGCGCGGACTGCCTCGGGACCGCGATCCGGCAGCAGGCTCGCTCGATCACCCAGCTCGAGATCATGCCCCGTCCGGCCGAGGAGCGACCCGGCCACCAGCCGTGGCCGACGTACCCGATGACCTACCGGGTGGCCTCGGCCCACGAGGAGGGTGGCGAGCGTGTCTACGCCGTCTCCACGCAGGAGTTCCTCGGCGACGACGAGGGCAATGTCCGCGCGCTGAGGATGGTCGAGGTCGAGCTGGTCGACGGCCGGTTCCAGGAGGTCGAGGGGAGCGTCCGTGAGATCCCCGCGCAGCTGGTGCTGCTGGCGATGGGCTTCACCGGCCCGGAGACCGACGGAGTCGTCTCGCAGCTCGGTGTCGGGCTCGACGAGCGTGGCAACGTGTCGCGGGACGCGTCCTACATGACGTCGGTCGACGGGGTCTTCGTCGCCGGCGACGCCGGCCGCGGGCAGTCGCTGATCGTCTGGGCCCTGGCCGAAGGCCGGTCCTGCGCCGCGGGCGTGGATGCCTACCTGAACGGCGCCACCACGCTGCCGTCGCCGATCCGGCCGACCGAGCGGCCCCTCGTCGTCTGAGCGGACCTCTCGTCCCCGATGTGGGCAGTTCATCACGGAATCCCGTACCCGGTTTCGTGTCCAACTGCCCACATCGGGAACGCGGCCCTGCCGTGGGGCCGCCGTTCGACAGAATTCTGATTTTCGAACAACAAATATCGCGGGTCGGGTCGCGTGGTCCTGGGGGTGCGCTCTAGGGTTGAGTGGTGCGTAGAGCAAAGATCGTCTGCACCATCGGTCCCGCCGTCTGGTCGGAGGAGAAGATCCTCGAGCTGGCAGAAGCAGGCATGAACGTCGCCCGCCTCAACCTGAGCCACGCCGACCACGCGACCCACGATCGTTCGTTCGCCTGGATCCGCAACGCCGCAGAGGTACACGGGGAGCCCATCGCGATCCTGGCCGACCTCCAGGGCCCCAAGATCCGCCTCGGTCGGTTTGGCTCCGGGCCGGTCCCGCTCGCGGTCGGTGACTCGTTCACGATCACCGTCGAGGACGTCGTCGGTGACCAGCACCGGTGCTCGACGACGTACGCCGGGCTGACCGGCGACGTCAATCCGGGCGACGCGATCCTCATCGACGACGGCAAGGTGCGTCTGCGCGCGACGGAGGTGACGGACAAGGACGTCGTCACCGAGTGCGAGGTGCCCGGCCTGCTCAGCGACAACAAGGGCATCAACCTGCCTGGCGTGACCGTGAGCGTGCCCGCTCTCTCCGAGAAGGACCGTGACGACCTCCGGTGGGCGTTGCGCGCCGGCGTCGACTTCATCGCGCTGTCGTTCGTCCGCCACGGCGCGGACGCCGACGACGTCCGCGCGATCATGGACGAGGTGGGCGTCCGCCGACCGGTCATCGCCAAGATCGAGAAGCCCCAGGCCGTCGAGAACCTCGACGAGATCATGAATGCCTTCGACGGCATCATGGTCGCGCGAGGCGACCTCGGTGTCGAGCTGCCGCTGGAGGACGTCCCGATCGTCCAGAAGCTGATCGTCGAGAAGGCTCGGCGCAACGCCAAGCCGGTGATCGTCGCCACGCAGATGCTCGAGTCGATGATCTCGGCTCCGCGGCCGACACGAGCCGAGGCCTCCGACGTCGCCAACGCCGTCCTCGACGGTGCCGACGCCGTGATGCTGTCGGGCGAGACGAGCGTGGGGGAGTTCCCCATGGAGACCGTCCGCACGATGGCGCGGATCGTCGAGAGCACCGAGGAGCACGGGCTCCCGCGGATGGCGGCGTACCACTGGGACCCCCGGACCCGCAGCGGCGTCATCGGCCGTGCGGCGGCGGGTGTGGCACAGAGCATCGGTGCCAGATATCTCTGCGCGTTCACGACGTCGGGTGACAGCGCCCGGCGCATGACCCGCTACCGGTCGACGGTGCCGGTCCTCGCCTTCACCCCGGACCCGGTCGTCCGCAACCAGCTCGCGCTGTCGTGGGGAGTCCAGACCTTCCTGGTGCCCGAGGTCGAGCACACCGACATGATGGTGCTCCAGGTCGACCGTGCGCTGCTCGCCATCGGTCAGTGCTCGGAGGGCGAGGAGGTCGTCATCGTGGCCGGCAGCCCGCCGGGGATCGCCGGCTCCACGAACGCCCTGCGGATCCACCGGATGGGCGACGCGATCAAGGGCATCTCCCCGGCGTACACGACACGGCTCGTCCGCGACTAGCGTCGCCGCGCGCGCGGACTCCTGCCACGACGAAGCCGGCCCACCCCGAGAGGGAGTGGGCCGGCTTCGTCGTACGGCGACGGCGCTCAGGCGACGCCGAGGTAGGCCTCCTTGACGGCCGGGTCGGCCAGCAGCTCGGGGCCGGTGCCCGAGCGCGTGATCCGTCCCGTCTCCAGCACGTACGCCCGGTCGGCACGGCTGAGCGCCTGGTTGGCGTTCTGCTCCACGAGCAGCACCGTGATGCCCTGCTCGTTCACCTGCGAGATGATCGAGAAGATCTGCCGGATGAACTGCGGCGCCAGTCCCATGGAGGGCTCGTCGAGCAGCAGCACCTTGGGTCGGCCCATCAGGGCGCGCCCGATGGCGAGCATCTGCTGCTCGCCGCCGGACAACGTGCCTCCCGCCTGGGTCTCCCGCTCCTTGAGCCGAGGGAACAGGTCGAAGACCCGGTCGAAGCTCTCGTTGACCGTGTCACGCTCCTTGAGCGCGTACGTCCCCATCTCGAGGTTCTCGCGCACCGTCATCGCGGGGAAGATGCCTCGACCCTCCGGCGTGAGGGAGATGCCACGCACGACGCGCTTGTGGCCCGCGAGCTTGGAGATGTCCTCGCCCTCGAACATCACGGTGCCGGAGGACAGGCTCAGCAGCCCGGCGAGCGCGCGCATCGTCGTGGTCTTGCCGGCACCGTTCGCGCCGATGAGGGTGACGATCTCACCCTCGTCGACGGTCAGCGAGATGCCGTGCAGCGCCTGGATGCGTCCATAGTGGACAGAGACGTCGTTGATCTCGAGCAACGCCACGTCAGTCTTCCTCTCCGAGGTAGGCGGCGATGACCGTCGGGTCGTTACGGATGTCCTTGGGGAGCCCGTCGGCGATCTTCTTGCCGAACTCCAGGACCACGATCCGGTCGGTCACCCCCATCACGAGCCGCATGTCGTGCTCGATGAGCAGCACCGTGTAGCCGTCGTCGCGGATGGTCCGGATGAGCTCCATGAGCTCTTCCTTCTCGGCAGGGTTGAAGCCTGCCGCCGGCTCGTCCAGGCACAGCAGCTTGGGGTCGGTCGCCAGCGCGCGGGCGATCTCGAGCCGGCGCTGGTAGCCGTACGGGAGAGCGCTCGCCTGGTCCATCGCCTTGTCGGCGATGCCCACGAACTCGAGCAGCGCCATGCCGCGGTCGATGGCCTCCTTCTCCTCGCGGTAGAGCCGCGGGGTACGGAACAGCGAGCCCCAGACACCCACCTTGTGCCGGGCGTCGAGACCGACGACGACGTTCTCCAGAGCCGTCATCTCGCCGAACAGGCGGACGTTCTGGAAGGTCCGCGCGATGCCGAGCCTCGTGATCTTGTGCTGCTTGCGTCGGCCGATCGCCTCGCCCTCGAGGAGCACCTGGCCCTCGGTGGGGCGGTAGACGCCGGTCATCGCGTTGAAGCACGTGGTCTTGCCGGCACCGTTGGGACCGATGAGACCCAGGATCTCTCCGCGCTTGATGTCGAACGACACGTCGTCGAGCGCCGTGAGTCCGCCGAAGCGCATCGTGAGGTTCTGGATCTCGACCAGTTTGTCCCCGACCTCGACGGCGATCTCGCGCTCCGGAGCAGCGAGCTGGGCCACCTCGGAGTCGAGCGGCGGCGGGGCGTCCGGCTTCGGGGTGGCCGACGGGGGAGTGAGCTTGTCGGTCACTGTCCTGCCTCCTTCGTGGCCGGAGCGGAGGGAGCCTCGGAGAGGTTCGCGATCCGCTTGTGCGCTCGGCGTTCGAACGTGAGCAGGTGGGGACGCTTGCCGAAGAGACCCTGCGGCCGGAAGATCATCAGCACGACGAGCACGGCACCGAAGATGAGGTACTTGTACTCGGCGATCGCGGTGAACCGCAGCGGGATGTAGGCCACGAGCGCCCCGCCGATGATCGCTCCGAACTTGTTGCCCTGGCCGCCGAGGACGACTGCCACGAGGAACATGATCGACATCTGGACGTCGAACCGCTGGTTGTTGACGAAGCCGATCTGACCGGCCGCGATGGCACCTGCGCCGCCGCCGAGGGCGGCGCCGATCCCGAACGCCCACAGCTTGAAGCGGAAGGTGGGGACGCCCATGATCTCGGCGGCGTCCTCGTCCTCACGCAGGGCGATCCAGTTGCGTCCGACACGGCTTCGCTCGAGGTTGCCCAGCGCGATCATGATGACGATGATCACCGTGATCGTCAGCCAGTACCACGGCGCGCCGGCGCTGTTGACGAACACGTCGTTGCCGTCCGCGTCCTGGCCCGGCGGGCGACCCACGTTCTGGAAGCCGACCTGGCCCTTCAGCGCCGGGATGATCGTCGCCAGCAGGCGGATGATCTCGCCGAAGCCGAGCGTCACGATCGCCAGGTAGTCCCCGCGGAGCCGCAACGTGGGGATACCGAGCAGCACCCCGAACACCACCGTGACCATGGCCGCGAGCGGCAGCGTCAGGAGGTAGGGGATGTGCACCAGCGTGGAGTCCGGCGACGTCCACAGAGCGGCGACGTAGGCACCGACGGCGAAGAAGCCGACGTAGCCCAGGTCGAGGAGGCCCGCCTGGCCGACGACGACGTTCAGGCCGATCGCGACGAGGGCGTAACGGGCCATCTCGGCACAGGCGAGCGGCCAGTTGTTGCCGGGCTCGGTGGTGATCAGCGGGATGTTGACCAGCGGCAGCGCGAAGGCCGCCGCGACGGCGATCAGCAGGAAGCCCCACTGACCCGTGCGCGGAAGATGGTTCCACCAGTACGAGAGACCTCGCAGGCGGGACGGCTTGGTCGTCTCCTCGACCAGCTCGTCGGCGCGGGCCTGGGACTCCGAGGCCCCGCCCATCGGCGTACCGGTGCTCATGCCCTCACCTTTCCGAGGTTGCTCCCGAGGATGCCTTCCGGTCGGACCATCAGGACGACGATCAGGACGACGAAGCAGACGACGTCGGTCCACTGCGCGCTCCCGAGCAGGATCTGCCCGTAGTTGCCGATCAGTCCGAGCAGCAGCCCGCCGAGGAGTGCTCCCCGGACGTTGCCGATGCCGCCGAGGACTGCCGCAGTGAACGCCTTGACCCCGAGGAGGAAGCCACCGAGGTAGAGGACGCCCGACGGCACCTTCATGACGTAGAAGAGCGCTGCCACACCGGCGAGGAGGCCACCGATGATGAACGTGCTGATGATGATCCGCTCGCGGTTCACGCCCATGAGGGTGGCCGTGTCGGGATCCTGCGCGACAGCGCGGATGCCTCGACCCAGCTTGGTCCGCCGGATGAACTGGTCGACCAGGATCATCATGAGGATCGCTGCGCTCACGATGAGGATCGAGTCGAAGTAGATCAGCGTCCCGCCGATGTCGAAGATCGCCTTGTTCTCGAACATGATCACCGACGGCTCGGGGTTGGGCCCGCGCCAGACGAAGATCAGGTACTGGATGACGAACGACATGCCGATCGCGGAGATCAGGAAGACGAGCCGTGGCGCGCCCTTGTCACGCAGTGGTTTGTAGGCCACCCGTTCGACGATGAAGGCTGTGATGGCGGACGCGAGCATGCCGAAGACCACCGCCAGCAGCAGGTTCGCTGCGATCGCGTACCAGGCGAGGTTCGGGACGGAAGGGCCGAAGCCGAGGGACGTGAGGGTGAAGACGATCGCGTACGCACCGACGATGAAGACTTCGGAGTGCGCGAAGTTGATGAGGTTGAGAACGCCGTACACGAGCGTGTACCCGAGCGCGACGAGTGCGTAGATGCCGCCGAACGTGAGTCCGTCGACGGTCGCGCTCCAGAAGTTCGCGCCCAGTGCCTCCCAGTCGAGGGTGATCCACTGGTCCACTAGGGCTCCTTTTGGGAGTCGGAAGGGGCAGAAAGGGGGCCCGTCTGGATCAGACGGACCCCCTCCGTTGGGCAGTCGGTTGTTACTCGATCACGCCGACCGAGACGATCTTGCCGTCCTGCACCTTGTAGCCGTAGACGGGAAGCTCGGTGAGCTCACCGGTCTCGTCCCACTTGAAGGTCTTGCTGATGCCCTGGGCGTCGTAGTTCTTGACCCAGTCCTTCAGCTTGGCGCGGTCGGTGTTGCCGGCATCGATGCCCGCGAGGAGCACGGTCGTGGCGTCGTAGCCCTCGACCGAGTAGGTGCCGGGGTCGACACCCTTCGAGACTCCCTTGTAGGCGTCGGCGAAGCTGGTGATCAGCTCACCGGGGATGCACGGGCAGGTGAAGTAGGCGTTGCTCGAGGCATCGCCGGCCTGCTTGACGAACTGGTCGTCCTTGACGCCGTCCGGGCCGATGAAGATGCCCTTGTAGCCCTTGCTCACCAGCTGCTGGTTGAACGGTGCCGCCTCGGCGTAGTAGCCCGAGTAGAAGACCGCGTCTGGCTTCGCGGCGAGGATCTTGGAGATCGTGGCCGAGAAGTCCTTCTGGCCCGTCGTCACCTTGTCGGTGCCGACGAGGGCGTCACCGAGCGCCTTGGTCGTGGAGGTCGCGAGGCCGATGCCGTAGTCGGAGTCGTCCTGGACGACGTAGACCTTGTCGGCGCCGAGCTTCTCGGCGAGCACCGGCACGGCCGGGCCCTGGACGTTGTCGTTGCCGAGACCGCGGAAGAACGTCGTCCAGCCGTTGGTCGTCAGCAGCGGGTTCGTCGCCGACGGCGTGATGTGGACGAGTCCGGCCTGCTCGAAGATGTTGCCCGTGGCCTTGGACTCACCCGAGAAGGGGAGACCGACGACACCGATGATGTTCTCGTCGTTGGTCGCCTGCGTCACCGGGCCGGTGGCCTTGTTCGGGTCGCCCTCGGTGTCGAACTTGCGCAGCTTGACCTGGCAGTTCGGGTTGGCCTCGTTGTGCTCGTTGATCGCGAGCTGGACGCCGTTGAGGATGTTGATGCCCAGCTGGGCGTTGGGGCCGGTCTCGGCGCCGAGGTAGGCGAGCGTGGTCGTCGCCGGGCACTCCGCCTTGCCATCGCCGGCCGGGGTGACGGCATCGTCCGGGGCGTCGATTGCGGTCTGGACCTCGAGCTCGGGAGCGGCGTTGTTGTTGTCGTCGCCGTTGTCGCCATCGTCGTTGTTGGCGCAGCCCGCGAGGGCCAGGGCCAGCGCTGCGGCGAGCGCGAGCGCCTTCGTGGAACGAGACACGGTGGTGTCCTCCGATTCGTCGTGCCCGGCCCCGGAAGTGCCGAGGGCGGGGGTGGTGCGTCCCATGCAGTAACTGCATCGTTTTAGCACAGCCGAGGGCGTTCGCAGCCCGATGATGGCAAGCCGTTATGAAACGGTTGGAATCCCTTACGACACGGTTGTCCCGGTCAACGATCTTGGGCGAGGGCGAGCGTCAGGGACGCAAGGTGCGCGGAGATTTCTCGGTGCGCTCGCGAAGGGAGGTGTGCCGGGTGCGGGACTCGAACCCGCACGCCCTCTCGGACAGTGGTGTTTGAGACCACCGCGTCTACCATTCCGCCAACCCGGCTCGCGCCCGTCGGACACCGGCAGGCGCGGGATAACCTTACTCATGTGACATCTGCGCAGAGCACCCCTGGTAGTCCCTCTCCCGTCCGTCGCGTCGTCATCGCGGAGGACGAGGCCCTCATCCGCCTCGACCTCGCCGAGATGCTTGCCGAGGAGGGCGTCGAGGTCGTCGGTCAGGCGGCCGACGGCGAGCAGGCGGTCGCCCTCGTCGAGGAGCTTCGTCCGGACCTTGTCGTGATGGACGTCAAGATGCCCAAGCTCGATGGGATCTCGGCCGCCGAGCGGATCGCGGCGCAGCGGATCGCGCCCGTCGTCATGCTGACCGCCTTCAGCCAGCGCGAGCTCGTCGAGCGGGCCCGGGACGCGGGCGCGATGGCCTATCTCGTCAAGCCCTTCAGCAAGGCAGACCTCGTCCCGGCGATCGAGATGGCCGTGAGCCGGTTCGCCGAGGTCGCGGCCCTCGAGGCCGAGGTGGCGAGCCTGGAGGACCGGCTCGAGACGCGTCGCGCGGTGGAGCGGGCGAAGGGATTGCTGCAGGAGGCTCTCGGGGTGTCCGAGCCGGCGGCGTTCCGGTGGATCCAGAAGACCGCGATGGACCTGCGTCTGCCGATGCGTGCCGTGGCCGAGGGCGTCGTGGAGCACGGGCCCACCCTCGGTGGTGCGGCGGTCGTCGACGGCGCTGCCGGACCCGCAGACGACGCGCGGGAGTAGGCCCGACGGTCGTCAGCGCAGCCAGACCACCGACTGGACGAGCAGCGGCGCGACGACGAGCGCGGGCAGCATGTCGCCCACCGCGACGGATCTGAGGTTGAGCAGCCGCAGGCCCACGCCGACGAGGAGGACGCCACCGGTGGCGGTGAGCGCCACGACGTGCGGCTCGGGCACGAAGGACCCCAGGAGCGCCCCCAGCACGGTGAGGCCGCCCTGGACGACCCCGACGGTGATGGCCGCTGCCATCACGCCGACCCCGAGCGACGCGGCGAACGCGATCGCCGCGAACCCGTCGAGCGCGGACTTGAGGAGGAGCTGCTCGGCACCCCCGCCGAGACCGTCGGTGAGGGCTCCCAGGATCGTCAGCGGCCCCACGCAGAACACGAGTGACGCGGTGACGAAGCCTTCGACGAACCGTGCGCGCGCCCCCTCGTCGTCCGATCCGCCGAGACGGCCCTGGAGCCACGTGCCCGAGCTCTCCAGACGGTGCTCGAGGCGGAGCAGCGACCCGATCAGCCCGCCGATGACGACCGCACCGAGCACGATGAGGACGGGCGCGCTCGGGCCGACGGCGTCGGACAGGACGTGGTCGGTGACGGCGACGGCCGAGAGCCCGGCGATGAGGAGCGTCACCAGGCCGAGCCCGTCGGTGACGACGACACGGGTGCGGGCCGGCAGACGGTTGCCGACGAGCAGGCCGATCCCGGACCCGACGAGGACGGCGACCACGTTGGCGACCGTTCCTGCTCCGACGAACACGAGTCTCCCTCCCCAGCCCGCTGACAGCGGGCTCCGCCACGGCGTAGTGTTTCACTCCGAACTCGACACCATGCCGCTCGGTGCGGGCCTTCGCCCGCCGGAGCACGAGTCGCGGGCCGCCGCTCGCAGGAGGAGGAGTGGTGGCGCGCCTTCAGATGGAGGTCCGTGAGGCAGTCCCCGGTGACGCCCGCAGCCTGATCGACCTGTGGTCGGTCTGCGTCGCGGAGGGCGCTGCGCTCGCCGACCCGACGCAGGTCGTGGCCGCGTGGGAGGAACCCTCGGAGGACGAGGCGCGGCAGGCGCTGACCCTCGTGGGCGACTCCACGTCTCGGCGGTTGTGCGTGGCGGTCTTCGGTGACCGGGTGGTCGGCGCCATCCACGTCGACCTGTCCCCGGCGACGCCGCTGCACCTTCGGACGGTCGTCGTCGTGAGCGAGCTGCACGTCGACCCGCGCTTCCGCCGCAAGGGCGTCGCCTGCGCGCTGATGAACGTCGCGGTGGACTGGGCCGAGCAGGTCGACTCTTCGCTGGTGTACGCGTGGGCGCCGTCGGACTCGCGCGACGCGCACCGCTTCCTCACCCGGCTCGGGTTCGGCCACTACGCCACCGTGCGTGCCGCGAAAGTGCGGGTCCTGAGGGCGCGCGCCGTCGGCCGTACGGGCGCCAGCCGGGGCACGGGGCGCCTGATCGCCGTGCGCCGGTCGCTGCGCCGTACGCGCGGGGAGCTCGCCGCGGTCCCCGCCGGCGACTGAGCCGGTCGGTCGAGGGAGGGGCCGGTCGGCCGGACGAACGCTGTCTGCCGCGCCCGTTAGAGTCGGTGCGTGGATTCGACCAGCACCGCTGACACCGCACCGGCCGACGACGCAACGGTCGACAACGGCCGTCTGCTCCTCATCGACGGTCACTCCGTCGCCTACCGCGCGTTCTTCGCGCTCCCCGTCGAGAACTTCTCGACCACCACCGGACAGCACACCAACGCGGTCTACGGCTTCACGTCGATGCTGATCAACGTGCTCCGCGACGAGCAGCCGACCCATCTCGCGGTCGCCTTCGACGTGTCCAGGCAGACGTTCCGCAGCGAGCAGTACGCCGAGTACAAGGCCAACCGCTCCAAGTCGCCGGAGGAGTTCAGCGGCCAGGTAGCCCTGGTCAAAGAGGTGCTGGACGCGCTGCGGGTGACCTATCTGGAGCTCGAGGGCTACGAGGCCGACGACATCATCGGCACCCTCGCGACGCGCGCCGAGCAGGACGGCTTCGAGGTGCTCATCTGCACCGGCGACCGCGACGCCCTGCAGCTGGTCACCGACCGCACGACCGTCCTCTATCCCCGCAAGGGCGTCTCCGACCTCGCGCGCATGACGCCGCAGGCGGTCCAGGACAAGTACGGGGTCGCCCCGGAGCGCTATCCCGACGTCGCCGCACTCGTGGGCGAGACCAGCGACAACCTCCCCGGCGTCCCCGGCGTCGGTCCCAAGACGGCGGCCAAGTGGCTCGCCCAGTTCGACGGCCTCGAGGGCCTGGTCCGCGACGCTGACAAGGTGCCGGGCAAGGCGGGGCAGTCCTTCCGCGACCACCTCGGCGACGTCGTGCGCAACCGTCGGATCAACGCCCTGGTCCGAGATCTCGACCTCCCCGTCACGACGGCCGACCTCAGCCTGCAGCAGTGGGACCGCGATGCCGTCCACCGCGTCTTCGACGGGCTGGAGTTCCGAGTGCTGCGCGACCGCCTCTTCGAGACGCTCTCGACCGAGGAGCCGGAGGCCGAGGAGGGCTTCGAGGTGGCCGGCGAGGTGCTCGGCGAGGGCCAGGTCGGCCCCTGGCTGGCCGAGCACGCGCCTCCCGGCGTCCGGGTCGGTGTCCAGGTGAGCGGCGCCTGGGGGCGCGGCACGGGGCGCGTCGATGCCCTGGCCGTCGCCACCGCCGAGGGCGCTGCCGCCTGGTGGGACGTCTCCACCCTCACACCGGCCGACGACACCGCGGTCGCGTCGTGGCTGGGTGATGCCGACCGGCCCAAGGTGATCCACGACGCCAAGGGGCCGATCCTCGCGCTGCGGGCGCAGGGATGGGCCGTGGACGGGATCGCCAGCGACACCGCGCTCGCCGCCTACCTCGCACGACCCGACCAGCGCTCCTACGACCTCGAGGACCTCGCGCTGCGCTACCTCAAGCGCGAGCTGCGGGTGGAGGACCACGGCGACCAGCTCACCCTTGACGTAGCCGACGACGCCGCGGCGCAGGACGCGATGCTCCAGGCGGCCGCCGTCGTCGAGCTCGGCTCGGCGCTGGACGCGGAGCTCGACAAGCAGGGTGGGCGCACGCTTCTCGACACCGTCGAGCTGCCCCTCGTCCAGGTGCTGGCCGACATGGAGGAGGTCGGGGTCGCGGTCGACGGCGACGCCCTCGAGTCGCTCGAGGACGAGTTCGCCACGCGGGTCCGCACCGCCGCCGAGGAGGCGTACGCGGTGATCGGCAAGGAGATCAACCTCGGCTCGCCCAAGCAGCTGCAGGTCGTCCTGTTCGACGAGCTGGGCATGCCCAAGACCAAGCGGACCAAGACCGGCTACACGACCGACGCCGACGCGTTGCAGCAGCTCTACGTCAAGACCGAGCACCCGTTCCTCCTGCACATGCTCGAGCACCGCGACGCCACCCGGCTGCGGGTGACGGTCGAGGGCCTGCGCAAGACGGTGGCGCCCGACGGTCGCATCCACACGACCTACAACCAGACCATCGCCGCCACCGGTCGACTCAGCTCGGCCGACCCCAACCTCCAGAACATCCCGATCCGCACGGCTGCCGGGCGCAGGATCCGTGAGGCGTTCGTCGTCGGCGAGGCGTTCGAGACACTGCTGACGGCCGACTACAGCCAGATCGAGATGCGGATCATGGCCGACCTGTCGGAGGATCACGGCATCATCGACGCCTTCAACTCCGGCACCGACTTCCACACGCAGACCGCGGCCCGGGTGTTCCAGGTCGACCCGGAGTCGATCGACGTGGGCATGCGCTCACGGATCAAGGCGATGAACTACGGCCTGGCCTACGGGCTCTCCTCGTACGGCCTGAGCCAGCAGCTGGGCATCGAGACCCGTGAGGCCCAGGCGCTCATGGACGAATACTTCGCTCAGTTCGGCGGGGTGCGCGACTACCTGCGAGGCGTGGTCGACGAAGCCCGCCGGACCGGGTTCACGGAGACCATCATGGGTCGCCGGCGTTATCTCCCCGACCTCACCAGCGACAACCGTCAGCGTCGCGAGATGGCCGAGCGGATGGCGCTCAACGCCCCGATCCAGGGATCGGCCGCCGACATCATCAAGGTTGCGATGCTCGGCGTGCACCGGGCCCTGCGGGAGTCGGGGCTGGCGTCGCGGCTCCTGCTCCAGGTCCACGACGAGCTGGTGCTCGAGGTGGCGCCGGGGGAGCGGGACGAGGTCGAGAAGCTCGTCCGCGCCGAGATGGCGGCAGCTGCGACCCTCGCTGTCCCGCTCGACGTGTCCGTCGGTGTGGGACGGTCCTGGCACGAGGCCGGCCACTAGCGCGGCACCGCCGGCTCAGGGGCGCGGCGATCGCACCAGCTCGGGCGTGCGGCCGGACAGGTACCAAGCCGCCGCTGCGACGACGGCTGCCGTGATGGCCATCGTCATCACCATGCCCGCGACGTGGAACGGAGCCACCAGGATCACGCCGGCGGCGATCCCGCTGGCGACCCACAGCACCGCCACGATGCCGTGCGAGCGGCGGGCGAGCGCGTCGAAGACCAGCAGCTGGACGATGGCGAGGATCGAGCCCTCGAGCGCGAACAGCCACAACAGGGGCTTCACCTCGGCGTACTGGTCGCCGCCGACCAGCACCAGGGCGAGCCACGGCATCGCCGCGGTGGCCGCGGTGGCACACAGGCCGACCACTGCGACGGCGCCGGTCGCGAGCCGGCGGGCCCGTTCAGGACGGGCCCGGGCGAGCCGCGGGAACGCCACGATGCCGACGAACTGGGGGAGGAACAGCGCGGCCTTGGTCAGGATCAGGCCGGCGCCGTACAACCCGCTGTCGTGCGGGCTCAGGGCGACCCGTGCCAGCAGCGCGTCCAGGTTGCTCAGGACCAGGTAGGCGAGCATGGCGTGGGAGCCGACCGTGACCTCCCACAGGTAGTTGCGCGCTCCCGACAGCCTGCCCGGCCGCAGGTACCGCAGGCAGACCAGCACCGGCAGCCAGGCGCCCACCATGATCCCGGCGACCGCCGCGGTGGGGGTGGCGCTGATCGCCATCGCGGCGGTGCCGAAGACCGCTCGGCCGACGCCGCTCGAGATGTAGATCGCCGACAGCGCCTTCCAGCGGTGCTGGCCCTGGGTGATGCCCGCAAGGGCGCCCATCAGCGTCAACGGAACGACCGCGGCCCCGCACAGCACGACCGGCCAGACCGAGTCGAGCTGGAGGATGCTCGACAGCACCGGGCTGAGCACGACCAGAACGAGCCCGACGCCCAGACCGAGCGCGGCCGAGGCCGCCGTGGCGGTCCCAGCGACCCGCTCGGCGCTGCCGGGGTCGACCGAGATCCGGCGTGCGGTCGTGGTCTGCACCGCCAGCGAGGCGACGTTGGCGACGAGGATGACGCCGAGCAGTGCGGTGAGCGCGCCGAACGACGACGGCACCAGCAGTCGCGCCGCAAGCAGCGTGAAGCCGTACGCGCCGACGTTCTGCACCGTCATGGCCACCGCGATCCTCCCGCCGGCGCTGACGTTGGCGGGCGCGCGGGACGGTTCAGCGGGGGGCCCAGACACGGACCCGATATAACCATGCGTGATGGGACGACGTCGTTTGGGGCGCGCCTGGCCGTGGGCCATGGCGCTGCTGATCTGCGCCCCGATGCTCGTCGGCGGCTACGTGCTGTCGTACGACATGGTCTTCGTCCCGCGCCTGGATCTCGGCCGTGCGGACGTGTGGGGGCTCGGGTCGGCGACCCCCCGAGCGGTGCCTTCGGACGCCGTCGTCGCGGTCCTCAACCTGATCGTCCCTGGCTGGCTGCTCCAGAAGGCGGTGCTGTTCGGCTCGTTGCTGCTCGCCGGGGTGGGAGCGATGCGGCTGCTGGAGCGGTTCGGCCTCGGCGCCCAGCTCGCCGGTGCCACCTGGTTCGTCTGGAACCCCTACGTCGCGGAGCGTCTCGTCATCGGCCACTGGCCCTTGCTGGTGGCTTACGCGGCGCTGCCCTGGCTCGTCGTGGCCTGCCTGCAGGTGCGCGCGGGCGAGCGGATGCGGTGGTGGCGGCTCGTCGTGCCGCTCGCCGCGACCGCGCTGTCGCCGGCCTCAGGGATGATCGGCGCGGTGCTTGCGGTGTCTGTCTGCGGCCGGCGATGGGGCCGGGGTGCGCTGCTCGCGCTGGTGCTGAACCTGCCCTGGATCGTGGCCGGGTTCGCCCACTCGGCGAGCGGACGCAGCGATGCCGCCGGCGTGGCGGCGTTCGCGTTGCAGGCCGAGGCAGGCCTCGGGCGGCTCGGCGCCGCGCTCAGCCTCGGGGGGATCTGGAATGCCGACGTCGTCCCGTCATCGCGGGACCTGGCGACCGCAACGGTCTTCTGTCTGCTGCTGTGGGCAGTGATGGCAGTGGGTGCCGTCGCCGCCTGGCGCCGTCCGCGACGGCGGACGATGGTCGTCGCGCTGGTCCCCGCGGCGGCGGTGGGGCTCGCGATCGCCCTTCTCGGGACGCTCGCCCCGGACCTGCTCGGCTGGTTGGTGGAGAACGTGCCGGGCGCAGGTCTGCTGCGTGACGGAGCGCGCTATCTCGCCCTGCTCGCGCCGCTGCAGGCCGTCCTCGTCGCCGCCGGCGTCGAAGCGCTCACACGACGCCTGCGCGAGCGCGTCGCCCGTTGGAGCGTGCTGGCCGTCGC
This sequence comes from Mumia sp. zg.B17, assembly GCF_019550915.1. GTDB lineage: Bacteria > Actinomycetota > Actinomycetes > Propionibacteriales > Nocardioidaceae > Mumia. The sequence continues at coordinate 222,439 of NZ_JAHWCI010000006.1, read as the reverse complement.
CGTCCTGCTCCCGATCGCCGTGATGCCGGATCTGGCCTGGGGCGCGGGCGGGCGGCTCGAGGCGGTGTCGTACCCCGCAGAGTGGGAGCAGGCCCGTGCAGCCATCGCCGACAGCGACGTTGCCGGGGACTTGCTGGTGCTGCCGTTCAGTGCATTCCGCGCCCCGGCCTGGAACGGCGGGCGTGTCGTCCTCGACCCGGCCGGGCGCTACTTCCCGCGCGAGACCGTGGTCAACGACGACCTCGTGGTCTCCGGCGAGGTGATCGCGGGGGAGAACCCGCGGGCACGCGCCGCCGCTCGCGCTCTCGACTCGCCGGACCCGGCCGCCGCTCTGAGGGCGGAAGGGATCGGCCTGGTCCTGGTAGAGGAGGACGCCTACGGTGCCGACGATCTCGACAGCCTCCGCAACAGCCTGACCCCCGTCTTCACCGGCGACGACCTCACGGTCTACGCAGTGCCGTGACGGCGCGGCTCGAACCAGCGACCGAACGGAGTGTGCTACCCGAGGACGCCGAGGGCGAAGGTGATGAGCCAGACGACGCCGATCGACTGCAGGACCCGGTCGCGCAGCACGATGTCCTCCGGCTCACCCGCGAGCCCGCGGTCGATGTCCACGGCGTAGCGGAGCAGTCCGAGCACGAACGGCGCGATCGAGATGGTCTGCCAAGGGATGCCCGACTCGGGCGCGATCTCGAAGGCCCACAGGCAGTACGCGGTGATCGTGACACTCGCGGCCAGACCCCAGACGAAGCGCAGGTACGACTCGGAGTAGAGCGTGAGCGAGCGGCGGGTCCCGGCCTGGCTGCCGAGGGCATGGAACTCGGAGTAGCGCTTGCCCGCCACCATGAAGAGCGACCCGAACGCGGCGACCAGCAGGAACCACTGTGAGAGGGCGACACCGGTCGCCACACCACCGCCGACCGCGCGCAGCAGGAACCCCGACGCGACCACGGCGAGGTCGATCACGGCCATGTGCTTGAGCCACAGCGCGTACGAAACCTGGAGCGTGACGTAGACAGCCAGGGTGAGGCCGAGCTCCCAGGTCAGCCAGGACCCGATGCCCACGCCGACGATGGTCAGCACCACCGCCAGCCCGAGCGCGGCCGCCGGCGTGACCTCGCCGGCCGCGACCGGACGTGCCGACTTGACCGGGTGACGGCGATCCTCTTCGGCGTCGCAGACGTCGTTGATGAGGTAGACCGCCGCCGAGACCATGATGAACGCGACCAGCGCGACCGCGACCCGGCCGAGGACGTCCGGCTGGGCGAGGATTCCGGCCGCGAGCGGCGCCGTCACGACGATGACGTTCTTCAGCCACTGACGGGGGCGGGTGGTCGCGAGCAGGCTCGCCACCTGAGATCGGCGGGGTGTGGTCGTGCTCATGGTGGGCTCACACTAGAGGATCCCCTGCGACCCGAGGGCCTCGGTCCCGATGGTGACGTGCCGGTGGGTGTGACGTTGGTCATCGGCTGCGACTGACTGGTAACCTGGCGGCTCGGACTTCAGGAGGGAAGAACACGTGAGTAGTTTTCTTGGCGGTGTGGCTGCCATCATCGTCGGCGCCGGGCTCGGGGCGGCAACCGTCGTGGGCATTGTGCAGACCTCGGGTGCGGACGACAACCCGACTCAGCCGACCACTCAGGTCGTCGAGTACGGCAACAACGGCTGACCGACTAGCTCTCACCGAGAAGGCTTCGCCAGGAGACTGGCGAAGCCTTCTCGCGTCTGGTCCCAGGTGAACATCAGCGACTTCTCGTAGGCACCCTTGCCCAGGCGCGTGCGGTACTCGTGGTCGGTGAGCAACCGGCGTACCGCCGCCACGAACTCGGCGTGATCCTCCACGAGCACGCCGGACTCCTCGTGGTCGATGGATTCCTGGGTGCCGCCCGCCGAGCGGTAGGCGACGGTCGGCGTCGTGTGCGACCCGGCCTCTCCGACGACCAGGCCCCAGCCCTCCTTCAGCGAGGGGAGCGCCATCAGCCAGGAGCTCGCGTAGACCTCGTGCTTGGTCCGCTCGTCGACGAACCCGGTGAACACCACCCGGTCGGCCACGCCGCGCGCGCGGGCGTACGCCCGGAGCTCTTCCTCCCACCAGCCGTCTCCCACCACGGTGACCGTCAGGTCGGGCATCTCGGTCAGCTCGGCGACCGCGTCGATGGCGTGCTCGACCTGCTTGTGCGGGACGAGCCGGCCGACCACGCAGATCGAGGGGTGGAGACTGCGCCGGGCGTGAGTGACCGGCGTGGGGTCGGTGCCGTTGTGCACGATGGAGATCCGCTCGGCGTCCACGCCGAGCGCTACCAGCTCGTCGCGGGTCGCCGTCGAGACCGCGACATAGCGTGAGCGTCGGTAGAGCCGGGGTGCCAGCCGCGACTCGATCCACCAGCCGATCCGGCCGATCAACCCCGGGTAGACGACCGGCCACTGCTCGCGGTGGACGTGGTGCACCAGCACCACGACGGGCTTGCGGGTCGCGAGCCGGGTGAAGAAGGGGAGTCCGTTCTGGACGTCCACCACGACGTCGATCCGACCGAACCGGCGCAGCAGCAGCCCTAGCAGCGCGAAGGCGTACACCGCCATCTTGTCGCCGCGGCGGACGAAACGGACCCCGTCGCGGATCTCGTCGCGAGAGGCGTTCGGGTGCGCTGCGCAGAACAGCGTGACCCGGTGGCCGCGCGCGGCGAGGCCGCGCGCGACTTCCTCGACGTAACGCTCGGAGCCGCCACCCTCGGGGTTGCGGGTATCGCGCCAGTTGCAGATCAGCACGTGGCTCGTGGACATACAGGTGTTCTCCCTCCCAAGAGCGGCCCAGGTTACCAGCGAGTTAGGTACGTCACTGCGCGCTCGTGGCCGTCGGATATCGTCGGCGCCGTGACTGCACCGCCCCTCCACGCCCCGACCTCGCGCCCGACGCTGGGCCGGTCCGTCCAGCTCTTCCGCGCCCACAGGGTCGAGCAGACCGATCCCGACCACTTCTACGGGATGCTCGCGGCGGACTCGGTGGGGCAGCTGGCGCAGTACGCCGACCTCACGGGCGCCAGCGTGCTCGACGTCGGCGGCGGGCCCGGCTACTTCGCGAAGGCGTTCCGGGCGGTGGGGGCGACATACACGCCGCTCGACTCCGACCTCGGTGAGCTGTCCGGCCTCGGCGACCCCGAGCCCGGCACGGTGATCGGCAGCGGAATGTCGCTCCCGTTCCGCGACGGCGCGTTCGACGTCACATACTCGTCCAACGTGCTCGAGCACGTGCCCGAGCCCTGGACGATGGCTGACGAGATGCTGCGGGTGACACGGCCCGGCGGTCTGGTCTTCCTGTCGTACACCCTCTGGTTCGGGCCGTGGGGTGGTCACGAGACGGCGCCCTGGCACTACCTGGGCGGCTACCGCGCCGCCGACCGCTATGCGCGTACGCACGGCAAGCGGCCCAAGAACGACTTCGGCACCTCGCTGTTCCCCGTCACCGCCGGCGCGGGCATGCGCTGGGCCCGCACCCAGTCCGAGGCGGAGGTGCTGGCGTTGATCCCGCGCTACCACCCGCGGTGGGCGTGGTGGACCCTGCATGTACCGGTGCTGCGGGAGGTGACGACGTGGAATCTCGCGATCGTGCTCCGCAAGCGCTGACTCCCTCGACACGGTCGGCCCAGACACTCGCCTGGCGCTTCCGCCTGCTCGCGGTCAGTCTCGGGCTGTTCGCCCTCGCCTTCGTGCAGGCGCCGGGACGGGTCCTCACCGACACCAAGCTCGACCTCGTCGTCGACCCCGCCGGCTTCCTTGGACGAGCGCTCACCATGTGGGACCCCATCGGGGCGTTCGGCCAGGTCCAGAACCAGGCGTACGGCTACCTCTTCCCGATGGGGCCCTTCTTCCTGCTCGGCGACCTCGTGCAGATCGAGCCGTGGATCGTTCAACGACTGTGGTGGTCGCTGCTGCTGGTCACGGCGTTCCTCGGCATCGTCAAGCTCTGCGCGGCGATGCAGATCGGCGCACCGTGGGCTCGGATCGTGGCGGGGCTGGCGTACGCCCTCTCACCCCGCATCCTCAGCGTGATCGGGCCGAGCTCGATCGAGGTCTGGCCGATGGCGCTCGCGCCGTGGGTGCTGGTCCCGCTCGTGCTCGGGCTGCGTCGGGCCGACCCGCGCCGGATGGCGGCGCTCAGCGCACTGGCGGTCGCCTGCGTCGGCGGTGTCAACGCCGTGGCGACGTTCGCCGTGATCCCCCTTGGTGCCCTGTGGCTGCTGCTCGCGCCGGCAGGCCCGCGCCGACGGGCGATGATGATCTGGTGGCCGGTCTTCGTGCTGATGGGCACGTTGTGGTGGCTGGTCCCGCTGTTCGTGCTGGGCCAGTACAGCCCGCCCTTCCTGGACTACATCGAGAGCGCGTCGACGACCACCTTCGCCGCCACCGTCTTCGACGCTCTGCGGGGGACCAGCAACTGGGTTCCCTACGTCGACACCGACTCCCTCGCCGGCAACGAGCTGGTCCGCTCGATCGGACTGATCGCCAACGGCGCGGTCGTCGTGGCGCTCGGGCTGGTCGGCCTCGCCCGCCGCGGAACCCCGTACCGTCGCTTCCTCGTGAGTGGGCTCCTGCTCGGACTGGTGCTCGTCACGCTCGGCCACACCGGGACGGTGGACGGGTGGGGGTCGGCCACCTTCCAGTCCGTCCTGGACGGAGTGCTCTCACCTCTGCGCAACACCCACAAGTTCGACCTGTTGATCCGCATCCCGCTGGTGCTCGGTTTCGCCCACCTGATCTCGGGCCTGGCCACCGCGGCCGCCCGCAACCGCGAGAGCGACCGGGCGATGCGGCTGGGCGTCGCGGTGCTCGGCGTCGTCGCGGTGCTCGGCGCGACGGTGCCCGCCTGGACCGGCCAGATCGCCAACCGAGGCACCTACGAGAGCGTCCCGGGGTACTGGGAGGAGGCGGCCGACTGGCTCGCCGAGCAGGACTCCGACCAGCGTGCGCTCGTGGTCCCGGCTGCCTCGTTCGGCGACTACCTCTGGGGCAGCACCGGCGACGACGTGCTCCAGCCGCTCGCCCGCACGCCCTGGGCGACGCGCAACGCGATCCCTCTGGTGCCGGGCGGCAACATCCGCACGCTCGACGCGATCGAGCGCAAGCTGGCCAGTGGCGAAGGCTCGGCGGGCTTCCTGCGCTACTTGAAGCGAGCCGGGGTTCGCCACCTCGTCGTCCGCAACGACCTCGGCTTCGGTACCGAGCACACCGACACCACGCGGGTGTACTCGACGCTCGCCTCCACACCGGAGATCACCCTGGCCGCCCAGTTCGGGCCCACCCTCGGCAGCAAACCGCTCGTCACGGGGGAGGACGGCGGACCCGTCTGGGTCGCCGGTGGCTGGCAGGCCGAGCGCGCGGCGGTCGAGATCTTCAACGTCGGCGAGGACGACGCCGGCCCTGTGACCGTGCAGGACGCGGACAGCACGGCGGTCGTGGCCGGCGGCCCGGCGTCGCTGCTGACGCTCGACGAGATCGGCGACGGGCTCGGTGCCGCGGTGCTCGCGGACGACGTCGCGTCTGGTGAGGTGCCCGAGCGGGTCGTCCTCACCGACGGCGCCCGCCGCCAGGAGGCGGCGTTCGGCCGTGCGGAGCAGAACAGGTCGGCGTCACTCACCGCAGACGAACCGTTCACCCTGGACCGCCCAGTCCACGACTATCGCGTCAGTCCCGAAGAGGAACACGTCTCCGTACGGCGCCTGGAAGGCGCGCAGAGCATCACCGCGTCCTCGTCGCAGTCCGACGCGAACGCGCCGGGTGCCCTCGTGCCGGGCCAGCACCCGTGGTCGGCGTTCGACGGCGACCCGCTGACGGCGTGGAAAGCCGGCGCCGGTGACACCGGGACGTCGTGGATCGAGATGCGGCTGAGCGGGAGGACCGACATTCCGCGGGTGCGCCTCACCCTCGACAGCAGCGCGGAGCGTCAGCGCACGGTCACGGTGCACACCGACGCCGGCACCGTCGAGGCGGGGCTCCAACCGGGGGTGTCGGTGGATGTCTCGCTCCCCGAGGGGGCGACCCGGCGGTTGCGGATCAGCAGCGGAGCCTCCGCGTTCGACCCGCTGACGCTCAGCGAGGTCGAGGTCCCTGGGTTGCAGCTGTCCCGGCCGCTGGTCATGCCGCGGCTTGCCGAGAGCTGGGGTGCTCCGGAGCAGATCGTGATGGCCGTCGACCAGGCGGACCGCTCGGGCTGCCTGGTCGTCAAGGGCGCGACGCGGTGCGTCGAGGGTCAGCAGCGTTGGGGAGAGGACGGTCGTACGCTCGACCGGGAGCTCACGTTGAACGAGGCGGCGACGTACGAGCCGTCCCTCACGGTGGAGCCGGCCGGTGGCGCAGGGCTCGACGCGCTCGTTCAGGCCGGTCGCCTCGCAGGCGCCAGCGTCAGCTCGTACGCCGTCGAGGACGCGCGCAACAGCGCCGCACAGACGATCGACGGTGACCCCGCGACGGGATGGATCGCAGCAGCCGAGGACCTCGATCCCACCTTGACACTCCGGTGGGTGGGGGAGCGGCGGCTGTCGCGGTTGCGGGTCGAGACGAGCCGGCGCTTGGCGGCGTCGGTGCCGCAGGAGGCCACGCTGCGCTTCTCCGACGGCACGTCGCAGGACGTGACGTTCCGCGACGGCCTCGCACGTTTCACGCCGGTAGCCACGGAGTTCATCGAGATCCACTTCGGCCGCACCGACGTTCGCTCGAGTGCGGACGCGTTCGGCCTCACCGAGCCCCTTCCAGTGGGCGTGAGCGAGGCCGAGCTGCCTGGCCGGTTCCAGCTCTACCCGCAGCGACCGCGCGACGACGCCCCGATCGGCAAGTGTGGAAGTGGACCGACCGTGGAGGTGGACGGCAAGCGCATCCCGACGCGGGTGACCGCCACGGCGGCAGAGATCCTCGAGGGCGGACCGGTCTCGGCAACGTTGTGCGGGGTCCGCACGGTCGACCTCGCCGAGGGGAACCACCGGATCCGGGTCGTCGGCAACGACGCCTTCCGTCCGACCTCGCTCGTGCTGGGTTCGCTCGGCACCACGACTCAGGCGTCACCGGCGACGGCGTCGTCGTGGGGCAAGACGGAGCGGTCGGTCTCGCTGGACGGTGCCGACAGCGACGGTGACCGGCTCGTCACGGTCGCGGAGAACACGAACGCAGGCTGGCGGGCGCGTGACGGCTACCAGTCGGTCCAGGTGAACGGGTGGCAACAGGGATGGGTCGTGCCTGCCGGCACCGGCGACCTGTCGCTCGAGTTCGGGCCGAGCGGGGCGTATCGCGCCGGGCTCCTGGCGGGCGCTGTGGCCTTCCTCGGCCTGCTGGTGTCGGTGCTGCTGATGCGCAGGCGACGGAGCAGCCTTCCGCCTGAGCGCGGCTGCCGACAGGTCTGGGCATTGCCCGTCCTGGTGGCGACCGGCGTGGTGGTCGGGCTGCTCGCCGGGACGACGGGAGTGCTGGTCGCGCTGGGCGGGCTGGTCGTCGGCCTTGGCATCCGGCGGTTTTCGCCGGAGATCCTCGCCTGGGCGACGGGACTGCCGGTGGCAGTCGCGGCCGCCGGTTACGTCGTCCGCCCGTGGGGGTCCGGCGATGGCTGGGCCGGGGAGTGGGGGTGGCCTCAGCTGCTGGTCGTCTGCTCGCTCGGGCTGCTCGCCTCGTCGGTCGTCGCGGGAGGCGTGGTCGGTCGGCGGCCGAGGTTGCGCAGGCGCAGCGAGGGCACCTCGACCGCGCGGTAGATGATCTCGGCCACCACGATGCTGGCAGCGAGCGTCAGCACGAACAGCTCGAGGCCACGGCCCTGGAAGAGCTCCATGCCGCGCCACTCGAAGATGAGGAAGTGGATCGTCATGTGCATGCAGAAGATGCCGTAGGAGATCTGCCCGAGGTGCCGCATCCAGCTCACCGAGAAGATCCTCGAGAACACGGAGGTCTCGGGGGCGAAGACGCCCGGCAGGATGATCAGGGTGGCGATCAGGGCGTACAGAAGGTTGCGGACCACCCCCTCGCCCGCGGTCGGCACATCGAGCGTGACCGGTCCTGCGAGCGGCGTCGAGGCCACCGCGAAGAGCGCCGCCGCCGTGGCCCAGCACGTCCACGGGCTTCGGCCGAGCTGACGCACCAGGGCGACGATCTTGCCGTCGGTGCTGGGTAGCGACGCGATCGCCAGGACGATCCCTCCGGCGAACCAGCTCAGATAGCCGGGCAGCCACTGGTGGGCGAAGATCAGGTCGGCGTCGACCAGCGTGTAGCCGATCATGAGCCACCCGACGCTGACGTAGACGAGCACCATGGTCCACGAGATCAGGTCGCGCGCCGTCCAAGGACTGCGGCACAGCGTCCGGGCGACCACCCACGCCAGAGCGGGGAGCGCCAGGTAGAAGCTCACCTCGACCGCGAGGCTCCACATCTGTGCGAGGCCGTAGGGGAACGGCTGCGTCCCGTACAGCGTCGTCATCGTGAGGGCCTTCGCCCACTCGCCGAACGAGGCACCGTCGTTCTCGTCCAGCAGGAGCATCGCGGCGATCACCGCGATCCAGTAGGTGGGGAGGATGCGCAGGGCGCGCTTCCACAGGTAGCGCCCGGTGGACGGGAGCGACCTGCCGTCTGCCATCGCGGCCAGGAACGGACGTCCGAGCAGGAACCCGGAGAGCACGAAGAAGATCGCGACGCCGACGTCGAGGCGAGCCGTGAGCGCGCCCAGCTGTCCCTCGGTGTAGAAGCCGGCGATGAACGCCACATGCGTCGCGACGACGAAGATGGAGGCGACCGCGCGCAGGCTGTCCAGCACGGGGTAGACCTGCGGTTGCTCGCGTTCGTCGATCCGGTCGTTCACGGCTTCACCTCCACCGGGCCGACGGCCACCCGGTCCACGCAGACGTTGGCCCCACCTGCGTCGATGGTGAGGCGGTCGTACGAGCCGTCGGTCCGCAGGTACAGCGTGTGCAGGCCGCGCTCCAGGTGGACACGGTACGCGTTGTCACCGGCTGACACCGCGGCGTACCCGTCCTGACCTGCGAGGTAGCCGATCGCCATCCAGAAGGGGAAGTCGTAGGTGGCGCTCGCCAGCGGGATCACGACCGGGGTGTCGTCCCCCTTGAGCGAGTATCCGCAGCCGACGTCGGGGCCGGGGAGCGCGGTGGTCCCGGAGGCGATCTCTGCCGGCTCGAGCATGCCCTGGGCCGTGAAGGTCTCCAGGTCGTTGCCCTGGTCGGGAGTGGTGAACACGTCGCCGAGCGGTGCGAACATGCGCGAGGGCAGGTTGTACGGCGCATTGACGGACCACATCACGGCCTCGGGGACGGGCGCGTCGAGCAACGCCGGCCGGTCGGCCTTCGTGATCTCGTCGATCGCCGTCAGAGCGAAGTCCTTCGTCGGGTTGGTGTCGTGCCAGGGCCGGGCGTACGTGATCGACGACCAGACCGAGGCCGCGACGTACCCGGAGACGATCACGAGCACCGCACCTCGCGACAGCGAGGCGTTCACCAGCGGTTGGTCACGAGGCTCCGACGACTCCACCGCGCCGCGCAGCGGCATGATCGCGAGCGCCAGGACCAGGCAGAGGACGGCCGTGGCATCGGAGAGGTAGCGCACCTCCCGGCCGACGTCCCCGAAGGTCCCGGAACGGCCGACCGCGAGGATCGCGTAGGTCAGCAGGAGGTAGGGGACAGCGATCACCAGACCACGCAGCGCCCGGGTGCGGGTCGCATAGAGATAGCCCCAGATGCCGACCACGATCAGCCATGAGAGCGAGACCAGGAGCGTCGACGGCACGCTGATCGACCGTGGGCCCTGCCCCAGCAGCGCCCACGTCCAGCTGAGGCCGGTCAGCCCGGTGCCGAGGACGTCGACCAGCATCGACTGCGCGAGCGCGGCGTGGTCGGTCTCGCCGGCGTCCGAGCGGGGCATCCGGACCCAGTACATCGCGAGGTAGGCCGCGCCGAGCGCCGCGTACGTCAACCAGCCCCAGAAATAGCGGCGCACCACCGCGACGAACCGCCGCACGGGCCGGCCGCTGGCGAAATACAGCACCGCGAGCAGGCCGAAGACCATCGGGAGTGCGATCGCCTTCACGTAGAAGAGGAGCCCGACAGCGGTGAGGGCGGTCGCGACGAGCGCCCAGCGGTAGCGCCGGGTCCGCAGGTATGCCACGTGGGCGGCGACGCCGAGGAAGATGCAGGTGTGCAGCGGGAGCTGGTTGATCATCGCCGCATACCAGGTGAGCGTCGGGATGCTGAAGATCGAGAACAGGTAGAACGCCAGCGGGATCAGCATCGCGGGGCGGTCGCCGAACAGCTTGCGCAGCATCCACCAGCAGCTCAGGCTGGCCGCGGCCTGGAGCACGACGGTCTGGACGGCAGCCACCCACCACGCGAACGGGCCGGCCCAGGTGACCATCTTGACCAGCACGAAGCTCAACGGCATGAAGTGAACGTTGTGGGGCCGGAAGTACCAGGCGAGATCGTCCTCCCCGGCCGCGATGTCGCTGAGGAAGTGGAAGTCGTCCTCGAAGAACCAGCTGTCGGAGACGACCCAGGTCCGCAGCGCCAGCTGTGCGGCGATGAGCGTGAGAGCGACTGCCGTCACCTTCTGGGTGCGGGAGACGTCCGAGGGGATCCAGCTTCGGAGCGCGCGGCTGGTGTCCGCGGCGAGAGTGTTCACCGCACGGAGTGTAGCCGCGGCCACATTCTCGACTGCCACGGTTCCGGGCTCGCCCGCGGCACGATAACCGGCTTTGCCGAATCGTTGTAGACGGCGTGCCGCTGGGGCGCTACCGGCTGGTAGTGTCTGCCGCGTCTCATCGACTGTGAGGGAGTTCACGTGGGCAAGAAGACCGGGTTCGCTGCTGTTGTGATCGGCGCGTTCCTTCTGGTCTTGGCCGTTCTGGCCAAGACGTACGCGTACGACCAGCTGGCCGTAGTGCCGCTCGACCAGGAGTCCACGACGGTCTCCAAGACTGCCGAGGGCAAGGACGCGTCCTACCTGAACGTCGCCGCTCCGAGCGGCCCCGTGATCGAGTCGGGTCCGCTCGAGTCCCGTCGCGTCGTCGTCGGCCAGGTCGAGGCCGGCAAGGATGCGAGTGACGAGCTCGACAAGGACGTCGCGGTGTGGGACACGCTCTCCTACACGGCTCCTCCGGGCACGCCGGCCGAGGAGGCGCTCAGCGGCACGCGCGACGTGGTGCCGTTCGACCGCCACACCGGCGAGACGGTCCGGTGGGCCGGAGCCAAGACGGAGAGCACCGGCGTCGAGATCGAGCCGTTCAGCTTCTTCGGCAACTACTTCAAGTTCCCGTTCAACACGCAGAAGGAGTCGCTCGACTTCTGGGACGGCTCGCTCAAGAAGGCGGTGCCGGCCAAGTACGAGGGCACCGACGAGCTTGAGGGCCTCACCGTCTACAAGTTCGTCCAGACGATCGAGCCGACCAAGATCGCCGAGCAGCAGGTCCCGGGCAACCTCGTGGGCATGCCCGAGGCGTCCACCGTGGTCGCCGACCGCATGTACGGCAACGTTCGCACCCTGTGGGTCGAGCCGGAGACCGGTGTGATCATCAAGGGTCAGGAGGCCCAGCTCGCGACGCTCGACGTCGACGGCGAGACTCGCGCGACGATCACCGACGCGGAGCTGGCCTACGACGACGAGACGGTCAAGGCGACGGTCGACGAGTACAAGACGAAGGCCTCGCTCCTCGGGATGGTGCGCACCACCATCCCGCTGGTCGGCGCCATCCTCGGCGGACTGCTGATCATCGCCGGTGCGTTGCTGCTGCTCCGGGGACGCCGCGACGGTGACGACTCGACGCCCAAGCACACCTCGTCCGACGAGGACTCGCCGGCCGAGCCGTCGACCGCCAAGGCCTAGCGGTGTGACGTTGTCGTAGCGGCTGGCTACGATGACGGCGATGTCGACGCAGAGCACTGACCCCAGCCCACGAGACGAGCGCGCACAGGACCTGTGCGCGCTCGTCGACGTTTCCCCGAGTCCGTTCCACCTCTGCGCGGAGGTGGCCCGCAGACTCGGGGCGGCCGGGTTCGTCGAGGTTCGTGAGACCGAGGCCTGGCCGACCGAGCAGGGACGCTACTTCCTCGTCCGTGGCGGTTCGGTCGTGGCCTGGTCCACCGAGTCGGCGGCCGGACCTCAGTCGGCGTTCCGGATCGTCGGGGGGCACACGGACTCTCCCAACCTGCGTGTCAAGCAGCGCCCGGACCGCTCCAGCGCCGGCTGGGAGACCGTGGCCCTCGAGCCGTACGGCGGCCCGCTGCTCAACTCGTGGCTCGACCGCGAGCTCGGCCTCTCAGGTCGGGTGACCGTGAGGCGCGGGGGGCGCGCGGAGCATCTGCTGGTGCGCATCGACGAACCGGTGCTCACCGTCGCCCAGCTCGCGATCCACCTCTCGGAGGACCGCAAGGGCGTCGCGCTCGACCCGCAGCGTCATCTCGACGGCATCTACGGGGTGGGGGAGAAGGCCGACCTCCTGGCCGACGTCGCCGGCCGGCTCGATGTGGAGACAGACGCGCTCCTCGGCTGGGAGATCATGACGCACGACCTGGTGCCGAGCCAGATCTTCGGCCGGAAGGCCGACCTGCTGGCGGCTCCTCGCCTCGACAACCAGACGACGTGCTGGGCGGGGACGACCGCCCTCCTCGACGTGGTCGACCGGCCGACCGAGGGCGTCGTTCCGCTGCTCGTCCTCTTCGACCACGAGGAGGTCGGCTCGACCTCTGACCGCGGCGCCGACTCCGACCTCCTCGTGACCGTCGTCGAACGCATCGTCCTCGCCGCCGGCGGCACGCGTGACGACTACCATCGCGCGGTGTCGGGGTCCGTCGTCGCGTCGGGCGACATGTCTCACGCGACGCACCCCAACTACGCCGACCGCCACGAGCCGTCGCACCGGATCCTCCCCAACGGCGGTCCCGTCCTGAAGGTTCACCCCAACCTCCGCTACGCCACGGACGCGTCGGGCGCCGGCGCCTTCGCGCTCGCCTGCGAGCAGGCCGGCGTCCCGCTCCAGCGCTACGAGCACCGCGCCGACCTGCCCTGCGGGTCAACCGTTGGTCCGTTGACGGCCGCCCGCACCGGCATGACCACGGTGGACGTCGGAGCCCCGCAGCTGGCGATGCACGCGGCGAGGGAGCTGATGGGAGCGGCCGACCCGGCGATGTACACCGACGCGCTCGCGGCGTTCCTGGCCCCCGAGTACTGAGTGGTCCGCGGGCGTGTGTTAGCCCGCGTTGACCGTGTGACGAACGACCCCGTACCCTGGATGTGCGTTGTGGACTCGTACGGCCCCAGACCGAGCGGGTTCGTGCTCGCCAGCGTCTCCAGTCCTACCGCACGAGGTTCTCACGCGGCAACGACCGGCACGCTGCGATCCGGGTCCGCAGCCCCCCGCACAACTCCTATCCACCCATCGGAGCTCAATCCCATATGACGAGCAGCATCCAGGCAGCACCCGCGCCGCAGGTCGCGATCAACGACATCGGCAGCGAGGAGGACTTCCTCGCAGCGGTCGACAAGACCATCAAGTACTTCAACGACGGTGACATCGTCGACGGCATCATCGTGAAGGTCGACCGGGACGAGGTGCTCCTCGACATCGGTTACAAGACCGAAGGTGTCATCCCCTCGCGGGAGCTGTCCATCAAGCACGACGTCGATCCCCACGAGGTCGTCTCCGTCGGAGACGCCGTCGAGGCCCTCGTCCTCCAGAAGGAGGACAAGGAGGGACGTCTGATCCTCTCGAAGAAGCGGGCGCAGTACGAGCGCGCCTGGGGCGACATCGAGAAGATCAAGGAAGAGGACGGCGTCGTCGAGGGCACGGTCATCGAGGTCGTCAAGGGCGGCCTGATCCTCGACATCGGGCTCCGCGGCTTCCTCCCTGCTTCGCTGGTGGAGATGCGTCGTGTCCGCGACCTGGCCCCGTACGTCGGTCAGAAGCTCGAGGCCAAGATCATCGAGCTCGACAAGAACCGCAACAACGTGGTCCTGTCCCGTCGCGCGTGGCTCGAGCAGACCCAGTCCGAGGTCCGCCAGAACTTCCTCACGCAGCTCCAGAAGGGTCAGATCCGCAAGGGCGTCGTCTCGTCGATCGTCAACTTCGGTGCGTTCGTCGATCTCGGCGGCGTGGACGGCCTGGTGCACGTCTCGGAGCTGTCCTGGAAGCACATCGACCACCCGTCCGAGGTCGTCCAGGTCGGCGACGAGGTCACGGTCGAGGTCCTGGACGTCGACATGGACCGCGAGCGCGTCTCGCTGTCGCTGAAGGCGACCCAGGAGGATCCGTGGCAGCACTTCGCCCGGACCCACCAGATCGGTCAGATCGTGCCGGGCAAGGTCACCAAGCTCGTCCCGTTCGGCGCATTCGTCCGCGTCGAGGAGGGCATCGAGGGCCTGGTGCACATCTCCGAGCTGGCCGAGCGCCACGTGGAGATCCCCGAGCAGGTCGTCCAGGTCGGTGACTCGGTGATGGTCAAGATCATCGACATCGACCTCGAGCGTCGTCGTATCTCGCTGTCGCTCAAGCAGGCCAACGAGACCGAGGTCGCGCAGGACGCCGACGAGTTCGATCCCACGCTGTACGGCATGGCATCGTCCTACGACGCGCAGGGCAACTACATCTACCCCGAGGGCTTCGACCCGGAGACCGGCGAGTGGCGCGAGGGGTTCGACGACCAGCGGGAGACCTGGGAGCGGCAGTACGCCGAGGCCCACTCGCGCTGGGAGGCCCACAAGAAGCAGATCGTGGACGCCGAGGCCTCGGCCCGCGAGGCCGGCCAGCAGGCCGCGAGCGGCTCGTCGTACTCGTCTGGTGGCGCCAGCAGCAGCAGCAGCAGCGGCAGCACCGGCGGCGGCTCCAGCAGCTCGTCGTCCTCGTCGTCGTCCTCGCAGGACAACGGCCGGTCGACCGGCGGTGCGCTCGCCTCCGACGAGGCACTTCAGGCACTGCGCGACAAGCTGACCGGCGGCGAGTGATCACCCGCTCCCGTTGACATGCTGCACGAGGCCCCTGCCCATCTGGGCGGGGGCCTCGTCGCGTCCCACGGGCGGTAGGTAGCCTGTGCCCGTGCGCTTCATCCTCGACCCCCGGCCGGTCGACCACGACCCGGTCACCGATGTCGCGACCGCGCACGCCCTGCTCCGCCAGGCGTCCGACGGTGAGATCGGGCCGACGGTGCGCATCAGCGTCCCGGTGGGCCCCACCGCGGCGTTCGGACGTTCGGACGTCCGCAGGCCTGGCTTCGCCTCTGCGGCGCAGGCCTGTCGTGCCCTCGGCTTCGAGCCGATCATCCGCGGTGCGGGCGGCCGGGTGGCCGCGTACACCGAGCAGACCCTGGTCGTGGACCACGTCAGCCCCGACCCCGACCCGGGCACAGGGATGCGTGACCGGTTCCGTGACTACGGGGTCCTCCTGACCTCGGTCCTCGGCGAGCTCGGTGTCGATGCCCGTGTCGGTGCTGTCCCGGGGGAGTACTGCCCCGGCGACTACAGCGTCAACGCACGCGGCCTCGTCAAGCTGGTCGGCACCGCACAGCGCGTGGTGCGAGGCGCCTGGCTGTTCAGCGCTGTCATCGTCCTCGGAGACGCCCCGATGCTCCGCGCGGCGCTGCCGGTGATCCACAACCGCTTGGAGCTGCCCATGCGCCGCCGCTCGGTGGGCGCGGTCTACGACGAGGTGCCAGGCCTCGACGTCGACACCGTGGCGAGCACGTTGCTGCGTGCGTACGACCGCATGACCAGCGTCGACGTGGTCCCGCTCGACGACGCGACCCGCGAGCGTGCGGAGAGCCTGAAGAGCGACCATCGCGTGGGCGCTGACCCCGGCGCACGGCGGACCGCGTGATCCGCGTCGGTCTGACCGGGGGGATCGGCTCCGGCAAGAGCGCTGTGTCAACCCTGCTGCGAGACCGCGGCGCTGTCATCATCGACTCCGACGTGCTCGCGCGCGAGGTGGTCGAGCCTGGTACGCCGGGGTTGGCTGCGGTCGTCGAACGCTTCGGCGACGATGTGCTGACCGCCGACGGGCAGCTCGACCGTCCGGCGCTCGGCGCGCTGGTCTTCTCCGACCTGTCGGCTCGTCGAGACCTCGAGGACATCGTCCATCCGCTGGTCCGTGCTCGTGGCGCAGACCTCGAGGCCCAGGCAGGGCCAGATGCTGTCGTGGTCCACGACGTCCCTCTCCTCGTGGAGACGGGGCAGGCCTCTCGCTTCGACCTGGTCGTCGTCGTGGACGCTCCGGTCGAGGTCCAGATCGAGCGCCTGGTGACCCAGCGGGGCATGTCGCGCGAGGAAGCCGCGAGCCGGATCGCGGCTCAGGCGTCACGTGATGACCGACTCGCGGCGGCCGACGTCGTCATCGACAACACCGGCTCGCTCGACGACCTCGCGCGCGAGGTGGAGCAGCTCTGGACCACGCTCTTGAGCCCAGAGGTTGTCAGACACCGCCGATAGCGTCAGATCGCATGACGACCATCGCTGTGACAACGCCGACCGGTCACGTCGGGGCGCATGTCGTGCGCCTGCTCGTCCAGGCCGGCACGCGGCCCGTCCTCCTGTTGCGAGACGCGGCCAGACTCGACCCTGACCTCCTGCCCTACGTGCAGGTGAGGGAGGGAGACCTGCACGACCCTGACTACGTCGTGCGCGCGACCGAGGGCGTCGACGCCCTGTTCTGGGTGGATCCGACCGACCTGACCGTCGACGACCCCAATGCCTCGACACGAGAGCTCGCCGAGCACGCCGCCGACGCGGTGCGGCGCAACACGATCTCGCGGTTCGTGCTGCAGAGCAGCGTCGGAGCCGAGCGCCGGCAGGGCGTCGGACTCATCGACGGGCTGGGCGCTGCGGAGGACATCCTGGGCGCCACCGGCGTCGACCTGCTGGTCCTGCGCTGCGGCTACTTCTTCACCAACCTGCTCGACGACATCGACGCGATCCGTGGTGGTGTGCTCCTGACGGCGATGGCCCCCGATCGCCGGCTGCCGTGGGTGGCGCCGCGCGACATCGGCGACGTCGTGGCCGCTAACCTGCTCAGCGGACGGCCGGGGCGACGGATCCAGGGTGTGCACGGACCAGAGGACCTGTCGTTCTCCGACGTCGCGCGCACGGTGAGCGACGTCACCGGTCATCCCGTGGCCGTGCACCACGTCGAGGACGACGAGCTCTTCGCGATGCTCACGTCGGTCGGTCTCGGCAAGAGGGCTGCGCAGGGGATCGTGGGCATGACGTCGGGCATCCGCGACGGATTCGTCCCCGAGCAGCCCAGGGACGCCGTGACCACGACGCCGACGACGCTGGCCGCTTGGGCGTACGAGGAGCTCCGTCCCGCACTTGCCCCTCGCTGATCTCGCCGGGGCAGCGCGGTGCCTGGGACGACGAACGGGCCGGCGCCTCGACCCTTCGGTCGCGGACACCGGCCCGTTCGTCTGCGGACTCGCTGCGCCCCCGTCAGGCGGCGAGATCCGGGTCGGCGATCTTGCGGAGACGCTGGATCGCCTCTCGCTCGAGCTGGCGGACGCGCTCGGCGGAGATTCCGTGGCGCTTGCCGATGTCGGCGAGCTTGTGCTGGCGGCCGTCGAGCAGACCGTAACGGCAGCGGATGATGTCGGCCTCGCGCTCGCCGAGGTGCTCCACCAGACCCGAGAGGCGGTCACGGGACTCCGTGTCGAGCACCGCGTGGTCCGGGCCGGGCTGGGTCTCGCGGGCGACCAGGTCGCCGAGGGACGTGTCACCGTCCTCGTCCACCGGGGAGTCGAGGCTGACGTGATCGCGACCCCACGAGATGAGGTCGATCACCCGCTCGACCTGCATTCCGAGCTCTTCGGCGATCTCAGCCGGGTCGGGCTCGTGGCCCAGCTTGCGCTCGAGGTTGCGACGAGCGGCACCGACCTGGTTGAGCTCCTCCACGACGTGCACGGGGAGCCTCACGACACGGCCCTGCTGGGCGATGCCGCGGGTGATGGCCTGGCGGACCCACCACGTGGCGTAGGTGGAGAACTTGAAGCCCTTGAGGTAGTCGAACTTCTCGACCGCCCGGATCAGGCCGGTGTTGCCCTCCTGGACCAGGTCGAGCATCGGCATCTGCGAGCGACCGTACTTGCGGGCGATCGACACGACCAGACGCAGGTTGGCGGTGATGAACTCGTCGAGGGCGCGCTCACCCTCGGCGACCATCCACTCGAGCTCCTCCTGGGTCGCCGACTTCGGGGCTCCGCCCTTCTTGCGGCCCACGCGACCCTCGGCCAGGAGGTGCTTGGCAAAGAGTCCGGCTTCGATGGTCTTGCTCAGCTCGACCTCACGGGCGGCGTCGAGCAGAGGGGTGCGCGAGATCTCGTCGAGGTACATACCGACGCTGTCTCGTCCCTCGGCGCGCTCACGCACCTGAGTCGTTGCTGTCGTCACGCAGACCAGCTCCTTCACTTCGTTCTCGGCTCGATCCATCACAACGCGATCAGCCGCCGGTCGATTCCGTCTGGCACTGGAAAAGACGAACAGAGCGTGCTAAAGGTGCCGGTCTCAGGTGTTTCTTAGGCCATATCCCTTAAACCACGGGCCGCTCAGGGGTGGGCGACCGCGTATCGAGCGATCACGAACGGGTCGTCGTGACGAACGTCACGCAGCGTGAGGTCGAGGCGCCGGGGGAGGAGCGGCTGGCCTGAACCCAACGTGACGGGAGCGTACGAGACCTCGAGCTCGTCCAGGAGACCTGCGTCGGCGAACTGGCCGGCGAGCTCGCCCCCGCCGATCACCCAGACGTCCTTGTCGTCGGCGACCGCGAGCATCTCGGAGTGGACCGCCGCCACGTCGCCCTGGGCGAAGCGGATGTCGGCCCCCGGGACCCGCGGGAGGTCGCGATGTGTCATCACCCAGCTCGGTGAGGTGTAGGGCCAGGCCTGGGGGTTGTCGAGCAGGCTCTCGTGGTCGAGGATCCACTCGTAGGAGCTGGAACCCATCACCATTGCCCCGAAGCGCGTGGTGAGACCCTCCATCTCACCCGCGAGGTCCTCCGAGACAGGCTGGGAGAGCAACCAGCCGAGGTCGTGGTCGGACGTGGCGATGAATCCGTCGAGGCTGCTGGCGGTGTAGTAGATCGTCCGGGTCATCGGCTGATCGTCCCGGACAGCACCGACAGTTTTGGCCCGGTCGGTCAGTCTCGCCGACGTCCTTCCTCAGTCTCGGACGGCGAGCGGCTCGTGAGCAGCGCCGAGGGTGTCGATGACCCACGCGAGCTCGTACGCCCGCTCCTTCCACGACTCGTACCGCCCGCTCACGCCCCCGTGTCCCGCACTCATCTCGGTCTTGAGGAGCACGTCTGCGCCGGCGACGGCACGAAGACGTGCCACCCACTTGGCGGGCTCGACGTAGAGCACGCGGGTGTCGTTGAGGCTGGTGATCGCGAGGATCTTGGGATATCGCTGTGCGGTGACGTTCTCGTACGGCGTGTAGGACTTCATGTAGGCGTAGACCTCGGGATCGTGCAGCGGGTCGCCCCACTCGTCCCACTCGATGACCGTCAGGGGGAGCGAGGGGTCGAGGATCGAGGTCAGCGCGTCCACGAACGGCACGACCGCCAAGATGCCGGCAAAGTCGTCCGGGGCGTCATTGGCCACGGCACCCATCAGCAGGCCCCCGGCCGAACCGCCCTCCGCCACCAGGCGCTCGCTCGTGGTCCACCGCTCGGCGACGAGGTGACGAGCGCAGTCGACGAAGTCGGTGAAGGTGTTCTTCTTGTGCAGGAGGCGGCCGTCCTCGTACCAGCCGCGCCCCATCTCACCGCCGCCGCGGACGTGGGCGACCGCGAACACCACCCCGCGGTCGAGCAGCGACAGCCGTGTCGCTCGGAAGCCGGGGTCGATGCTCGACTCGTAGGCACCGTAGCCGTACAGCAGCGCCGGAGCGCTCCCGTCGCGGGCCACGCCCTTGCGAGCGACGAGCGAGATCGGCACCCTCGCGCCGTCGCGCGCGACCGCCCACAGCCGGTGCTGCTCGTAGTCGGCGGGGTCGTAGCCGCCCAGCACGGGCTGCTGCTTGCGGAGGAGGAGCTCACCCGTCGCGACGACGTAGTCGTACACGGTCTCGGGTGTGACGAAGGAGGTGTATCCGAGGCGGACGAGCGGTTGCTCCCACTCGCGGTTGGGCCCGAGCCCGCTGGTGAACAAGGGCTCGTCGAACGAGACTGCGACAGGGTCGCCGAGCGGAGCGCCCGGTCGGGCGTCGTCGTCGAGGGTGATCACGGCCACCTGGCTGAGCGCGTCGCGTCGCAGGCTCAGCGCGACGAACCCGGCGAAGGCGTCGACGTCCTCCAGACGGGTGTCGTCGCGGTGCGGGATCTCCGTACGCCAGTGCTCCGGTCCGGGCGTGGACACCGGGGCGCTCGCCAGCTCGAAGTTGACCGCGCCGTCGTTGTGGAGCACGAGGAAGCGGTCCTCGCCGCCGACCACGACGTGCTCGACGGAGTATTCGATGCCCTCGCGCCGGGGGGCCACCACTCGGAACTCGCCCGTGGGGTCGGTCGCGTCGAGCACCCGGATCTCGGTCGTGACCTTGGAGCCCGAGGCGATCACGAGGAATCGGTCGCTGCGGGTCGCGCCCACACCGGTGAAGTAGCGCTCGTCGGTCTCGTGGAACACGAGCTCGTCGGCGTCCGAGGGCGTCCCGATCGTGTGCCGCCACACCTTGTCCGGACGCCACGCGTCGTCGACGGTCGAGTAGTAGAGGTGATCGGCGTCGAACGACCACGTCGCGCCGTACGACACGTCGCTGATCTCGTCGTCGAGCAGGGCGCCCGAGCTCAGGTCCTTGACCCGCAGGGTGAACCGCTCGTCGCCGGCGGTGTCGACGGAGTAGGCGAGCAGGGACCCGTCACGGCTCACGCTGAGCGCGCCCAGGGCGAAGTAGTCGTGTCCCTCGGCCTCGGTGTTGCCGTCGATCAGGACCTGCTCGCCCTCGACGGGCGTGTCCGAGCCGAGCTCGGGCGGCGTCCAGTCGCCGGGGCTCGTCACGGGGCAGCGGCAGTGGACGGCGTACTCGCGGCCCTGGAAGGTGCGTGCGTAGTACCACCAGGATCCGCGCCGGACCGGCACGGACAGGTCGGTCTCGAGGACGCGCGACTTGATCTCGTCGAAGATCCGCCCGCGCAGCGCCTCGAGGTGCTCGGTCCGCTCGGCGGCGTAGGCGTTCTCGGCCTCGAGATAGGCGCGGGTCTCGGGCGCGTCCTTGTCACGGAGCCACTCGTAGTCGTCGACGACCTCGTCGCCGTGGTGGACCCTGACCTGGGGGTGGCGCGGCGCGACCGGAGGCCGCGGACCGGAAGACGTGCTCATGGCTCGACCGTACCGGGTGTCAAGGACGGGTCCTCGGCGTCGAACGTGCGTACGGGACCAGGCCCCGTGGTGGCCGTCTCGAAGCGCACCGTGACCCGCCCCAGACCCGACCCCCAGACCCATCCCGGGCCGTGCTCGTCGTGGACCACGTCGGCGCCTGGGGCCCATCGCGAGCGGGCACGGAGCGGACGCGGGACCGCGCCGGCGGTCGCGATGTCCGGCTCGCCGGCGAGCGTGGTCGCAGCGCCCGTCGATCCGGTGGCGGCCGCGAGCTCGTCGTCGTCGGGCGGGAAGAGGTCGTCCTGGACCCAGTCGGCCATCCCCGAGACGCCGACCCCGAGCAGCCGAATGCCTGACGAGGTGTCGATCTCGGCGAGCAGCCCTGTCACCGTGCGTGCGATCACGCGCGCGTCGTCGGTGGGTCCGGCGAGCGTCGCCGACCGGGTGTGGGTCTCGAAGTCGTGGTGGCGGATCTTGAGCGTGACCGTACGGCCGGAGGTGGCGTTGGCGCGCAGCCGCTCCGACACTCGACGGCTCATGGTGGTCGCCACGTCGGCGAGGACGCGCGGATCGGTGATGTCGGTCTCGAACGTGTCCTCGACGCTCAGCGACTTCGTCTCGCGCTCCGCGACCACCCCACGGTGGTCCTCTCCGCGAGCGAGCGAGTGCAGCGAGGTCCCGTACGCCGTGCCCAGCAGGGACGTGAGCTCGAGGAGGTCGAGCCGGCGCAGCTGCTCGACCGTGTGGACGCCGATCCGGCGCAGGCGCTCGGCGGTCACCGGGCCGACGCCCGGGATCGTACGCACGCTGAGCGGGTCGAGCGTCGCGATCTCGGTGCCGGGCGCGACGACGTACGACCCGTCGGGCTTGGCGAGCTCGCTCGCGATCTTGGCGAGGAACTTGGATGAGGCGGCACCCACCGAGGCGGTCAGACCGCCGGTGCGCTCGGCGACGTCGGCGCGGACCTGCTCGGCGAGCGCGGTCACGCCGTCCAGGTCGAGGTGGCGTGACTCGTCTCCGGCAGCGAGGTCGACGAACGCCTCGTCGAGAGACAAGGGCTCGACGAGCGGAGAGATCTCGCGGAGCCGACCCATCACGACCCGGCTCGCGGCACGGTAGGCGTCGAAGCGCCCCGACAGATAGGCCGCGTGCGGGCACCGGGCTCGCGCCTCCGCCGTCCGCATGGCGGATCTGACGCCGAAGAGCCGAGCCTCGTACGAGGCGGTGGACACGACGCCCCGGTGCCCAAGACCACCGACCACCACCGGCTTGCCGCGCAGCGACGGCTTGTCGCGCTGCTCGACGGCGGCGAAGAACGCGTCGAGGTCGAGGTGGAGGATCGTGGCCTGGCGGCGCATGGGCCCATTCTCGCTCCGGCGGCGGACGGCTCGTCGGCCAGTGTCGAGAGGCCAGTGTCGAGAGGCCAGTGTTCACGGGCGGGTGTCCACAGGCCGGTGTCGACCGGCCGGTGTCCACAGGCCAGAAGTCACCTGTCCCGAGTGCTCTCCGAGGACCCACCCTCTCGGCATGACCGATGTGATGCGCGCTCGCACCCTGTCCGACCTGATCGGTGTTGTCCCCGTCCTGCTCGGGTTCCACCCCCGCGACTCGTTGGTGGCCGTGTGCCTCGACGGTCCTGCCGGCCGTGCCGGCTTCCGGCTGCGGGTCGACCTGCCTCCGCCGGAGGCCGCCGAGCTCGCCGCCGACCAGCTGGTGGGCTACCTGCTCCGCCAGGATCCGGACGCGGTCGCCCTGATCGCCTACGCCGACACCGATCTCGACGAGGGTGCGCGGGCACTCACCGACGCGATGACCCGACTGCTCCGCGCGGACGGCGTCCACGTCACCGACGCCGTCCGCTACGACGGCACGCGCTACTACTCCTACTCCTGCCAGGACCCGACGTGCTGCCCTCGCGAGGGGGTGCCGTGCGACGTCTCCTCGTCCCCGCTGCTCGCGGAGGCGGTCTTCCGTGGCCACGAGGTGCTGTCCGACCGGGACGACCTCGTACGCCGGTTCGCCCCCGTGTCGGGTCGTGCGCTCGAGGAGGCGCAGCGAGCGACCGAGCGAGAGGTGCAGGGCTTGGGCCGCGTCGGGGCGCACGGAGCTGCTCAGCGCGACGCCGAGATCGTGCGCCGTGGACTCGCCCGCGTCCTCCCGGTGGTGGATGCGGCTCTCGGCGCAGGGCCGGGTGGACCGGCGACGGGCGGCGGGGGGAGCGGCAGCGGCCATCGCCTGGCCCCCGACGACGTGGCTGCGCTGTCGGTGTGGACGTCGCTCGTCGTCGTACGCGACGTCCTCTGGTCGAGGATCACGCCTGCCAACGCGCTCGCCAGCCTCACGATGTGGCGCGAGGTCGCCGTGAGCGCCGTGGCTCCGTTCCAGGCGGCCCCGTTGACGCTTGCGGCGTTCGCGGCATGGTTGGCAGGGGACGGGGCACAGGCCCAGTGCGCGCTGGACCGCGTCGCCGAGGTCGCGCCGCGATATTCTATGGCCGCCCTGGTGCAGCAGGCGCTCACCGAGTGCCTCGACCCGGCGCACTGGGAGGGACTCGACACCGACGACGTTCTGCGGACGGTGCCCGGCCTCTCATAGTGTTGGTGCTGCGACACGCCGACGACGCGGTCACGAGGCCGAGGAGGCTGAGATGGGTCAAGAGGTCGACGACCAGGTCTTCACCCGCGAGGACCGGACCGCCTTCCGGGAGAAGGTCCGGCGCAGCCTGGACGTGTTCTCCCGGATGCTGCGCGACACCCGATTCGACGCGGTCCAGCCGATGACCGGGGTGGAGATCGAGCTCAACCTGATCGACGAGGTGGGCAACCCCGCGCTGCGCAACGAGGACGTCCTCGCGGCGATCGCCGACGAGGACTTCCAGACCGAGCTCGGCCAGTTCAACATCGAGATCAACATCGACCCCCGGCCCCTCGACGGCTACGGGTTGAGCCACTACGAGAAGACGATCCGCGAGGACCTCAACCACGCCGAGAAGCGCGCGAGGTCGGTCGACGCACATCTGCTGATGATCGGCATCATGCCGACCCTCAAGGCGGGCCACATGACCCCGTCGACGATCTCCGCCAGCCCTCGCTACTCCCTCCTCTCGGAGCAGGTCCTCGCCGCTCGCGGGGAGGACATCGCGATCTCGATCTCGGGGGAGGAGCGCCTGACCACGACCTCCGAGTCGATCATGCCCGAGGCCGCCTGCACCAGCGTGCAGCTCCACCTCCAGGTGGGACCGGCCGAGTTCGCGTCGTACTGGAACGCCTCCCAGGCCATCGCGTCCACCCAGCTCTCGCTCGGCGCGAACTCGCCCTTCCTGCTCGGCAAGCAGCTGTGGCACGAGACCCGGATCCCGCTCTTCGAGCAGGCGACCGACACCCGCTCGGAGGAGCTCAAGGCCCAGGGGGTCCGCCCGCGCGTGTGGTTCGGAGAGCGGTGGATCACGTCGATCTTCGACCTCTTCGAGGAGAACGTCCGCTACTTCCCGGCCCTGCTGCCGGTCCTCGACGACGAGGACCCGGAGGCGGTCCTCGCCGCCGGCGACCCGCCGACACTGGCGGAGCTGCGTCTGCACAACGGCACGATCTATCGGTGGAACCGACCGATCTACGACGTGATCGGCGACCGCCCCCACTTGCGCGTCGAGAACCGCGTGCTTCCCGCTGGGCCCACGGTGGTCGACACGGTGGCCAACGCGGCCTACTACTTCGGGCTTGTCCGGGCCATGGCCGATGCCGACCGTCCGCTCTGGACGCAGATGTCGTTCAGCGCGGCCGAGGAAAACTTCACGAGTGCGGCGAGGGGCGGGATCGGCGCGAGCATCTATTGGCCCGGCATCGGCACCGTCGGTGTGACCGAGCTGGTGCTCCGTCGTCTCCTCCCGATGGCGGCCGACGGGCTGGACGCCATGGGGGTGGACCCCTCCGACCGCGACAAGTACCTCGGCATCATCGAGCAGCGGTGCCTGACGGGTCGCAACGGTGCGACCTGGCAGAGCGAACGCTTCCGCACGTTGTACGAACGCGCCGGCACCGACCGCACGGAGGCGCTGCGCGAGATGACGATGCACTATCGCGAGCGGATGCACACCAACGAGCCCGTGCACACCTGGGACTGACCGCGCTCGTCCCGCTGCGGGGTGTCGACGGTTCACCGTGCCGTCCGACGCGAGCGGCGCGGCCCGACGGTGGCGTCCGGCACGCTGACCCAGCCCGCCCGCGTGACGACGAGGAACACCGCACCGTCACCGTGCGCGCAGGTCCGCCACGCCGCGTACCAGGCGAGGTCGGCGCCGCGTACCTCCGGCCGACCCGCGCGCTCCCAGACGAGCACGCGGCCGCGCGGTCCTGTGCCTGCGGCGACCGGCGCCACGAGCCGATCGACGACGTCGGCACGCATCCACGCGTCAAGTCGCTGGACGACGCGCGGCGACGACGACCAGCGCCCGACGAGGGACGCGTGCCCTGCGTCGTACGACCAGAGCGACAGTCTCGGCTCGCCGTCCGGCGGGGTCGCCCGCCGCACCCACCGCTCGACGAGCGCGTCGAGGAGCCGCGAAGCAGCCGCAGGAGGGATGCCGACCGACGGGCCGGAGGGAAGCGAGGGCATGGACCCAGGGTGGGTCCTCCTCGTCTCGCCGGAGCTCGGATGTCCACACGTCGGGGTGACGCGGCGCCGAGGGCGGTGGAAGGCTGTCGAGCGACATGGATCACGATACTGTCGAAGCACCGTCGAGCTATGGAGGTCGAGGATGGGCACGATCGTCGTGGGATACGTCCCTAAGGCAGAGGGACGTGCGGCTCTCGCGCGGGCCGTGGAGGAGGCAAAGCTCCGGGGGTCGAGCCTCGTGGTGGTCAACTCTCACCGCGGCGGGCGAGACTTCGACGACGATGACGCAGTCCGGACCGAGGCCCAGCTCAAGGACGTCCGCGAGCAGCTCGCCGACTCGGGCGTCGACTCCGAGGTTCGCCAGTTGGTCCGCGGCATGGATCCCGCCGACGACCTGATCAAGGTCGCCGAGGAGACCGGGGCGGAGTTCATCGTCATCGGCCTGCGTCGCCGGTCGCCGGTCGGCAAGTTGATCCTCGGGAGCAACGCGCAGCGCGTGCTGCTCGACGCCACCTGCCCGGTGCTCGCCGTCAAGGCCTGACCGGCGACTGGCGGGTCGACGACGCGGCCGTCCTTGGTCGAAAAGGTCGCGTTTCGGTCACGGTACGAGATCGTGGGCCAGGCGGTTCGTGGTTCGCCCCCAGCGCGTGGCAGACTGGACGAGCCGCGGTTGACGGGAGGCCGGTTGATCGCGCCCTCAAGACTGCAGCGACCTTCTGGTCCGAGCACCCCTAGGGAGTCATCTCGTGGTTTCAGCGCCCGATAGCCGAGCACGCAAGACGGTCGTGGCGGAGGCGGGATCCGCCCGCACCACGGTGAAGGCTTCGGCCTCGCAGGGCGCGACCAAGAAGGCCGCGCCTGCCAAGAAGGCTCCGGCGGCCAAGAAGGCACCGGCCAAGAGCGCGGCCGACAAGAAGACGGCGGCCAAGAAGGCGCCGGCGAAGAAGACCGCGGCCAAGGGCGCCGCCGAGGTCGACATCACCGCCGGCGCGATCATCGTCGACGAGAACGGCAAGAAGGTCCTGCCGGACATCCCCGACGAGGTCTTCGTGAAGGACCTCAAGACCGACCCCACCCTCAAGGAGGACGAGGCGTCGGGCTTCACGATCTCCGCGGCTGACGACACCGACGAGCCGGAGCAGAAGGTCACCGTCGCCGGCGCCACCGCCGACCCGGTCAAGGACTACCTCAAGCAGATCGGCAAGGTCTCGCTGCTCAACGCCGGCCAGGAGGTCGAGCTGGCCAAGCGGATCGAGGCCGGCCTGTTCTCCGAGGAAAAGCTCGCCTCGGGCGGCAAGCTGTCGGAGCCGGTGCGCGAGGAGCTCGAGTGGATCGTCGAGGACGGTCGCCGCGCCAAGAACCACCTGCTCGAGGCCAACCTGCGACTGGTCGTCTCGCTGGCCAAGCGCTACACCGGCCGCGGCATGCTGTTCCTGGACCTGATCCAGGAGGGCAACCTCGGTCTGATCCGTGCGGTGGAGAAGTTCGACTACACCAAGGGCTTCAAGTTCTCGACCTACGCGACGTGGTGGATCCGCCAGGCGATCACCCGCGCGATGGCCGACCAGGCGCGCACCATCCGCATCCCGGTCCACATGGTCGAGGTCATCAACAAGCTCGCCCGTGTCCAGCGTCAGATGCTGCAGGACCTGGGTCGCGAGCCTACGCCGGAGGAGCTCGCCAAGGAGCTCGACATGACTCCGGAGAAGGTCGTCGAGGTTCAGAAGTACGGCCGCGAGCCGATCAGCCTCCACACGCCTCTCGGCGAGGACGGCGACTCGGAGTTCGGTGACCTCATCGAGGACTCCGAGGCGATCGTCCCCGCCGACGCCGTCTCGTTCACGCTGCTCCAGGAGCAGCTGCACGCGGTGCTCGACACGCTGTCCGAGCGTGAGGCCGGTGTCGTGTCGATGCGCTTCGGCCTGACCGACGGCCAACCCAAGACGCTCGACGAGATCGGCAAGGTCTATGGCGTGACGCGCGAGCGGATCCGTCAGATCGAGTCCAAGACGATGAGCAAGCTGCGTCACCCGTCGCGTTCGCAGGTCCTGCGCGACTACCTCGACTGAGCGATAACTCAGCAGTCACAATCAGCGTTCACGAACGCCGCGTACGGATCCCGTACGCGGCGCTCGTGCGTGAGCTGCCTTGTCGTACGCCGATACGCTGAGGGCATGTCCACGACGCGTACACCGGGCCGTCGGTCGTTCCTCGGCCCCGCGATCCCGGTGCTCGTCCTCCTCGGCGCCATGTGGTTGCTGGAGCTGTTCGACGCGCTTCCGGGCGTCTTCCTCGACCAGCACGGCATCCGCCCGCGGGACACCGACGGCCTGTACGGCATCGCGGCCGCTCCGTTCCTGCACGGTGGCTTCGACCACCTGATCGCCAACTCGACGGCGTTCGTCGTGCTCGGGATCCTCCTCGCCTACACGGCGCGGTCCCGATTCTGGCCGGCCACCTTCGGGATCGTGCTCCTCGGAGGCCTCGGCACGTGGCTGATCGGTGCCCCGTACACGGTGCACATCGGAGCGAGCGGGCTGATCTACGGCTACGCGGCGTTCCTCGTGGTGTGGGGGATCGTGACACGCCGTCTGCTGTCGGTGCTCGTCGCGGTGGTGGTCGCCGTGATGTACGGCGGCATCGTCGGTGGGATCCTCCCCGGTCAGGCCGGCATCTCCTGGGAGGGACACCTCATGGGCGCCGTCGCGGGCGTCGTCATGGCGTGGTGGCTCGGCCGGCGGGACAACCACGAGCGTCGACAGCCCCAGCGGTCGAGGTTTTCCTGAGTCCAGCCGTCGCGGCTCCTGGGTGCGGCTACCCTCACCGCCGGTCTGGTCGATGGACGCTGACGAGATCGCGCAGGTGGGTCTCGAGTGGGCTCAGCTCGCCGCGCCCTCGCCCGGCCCGGTGTGGCCATGGCTGGTCGAGGCGGTGGCGACGCCGGGCGGCGTAGTGGTGGCCGGTCGGCGTGGTCCAGGTGACCGTGTCAGGGATGGGAGTGCGGTCGCCTGTCGCCGCGGACCCCGTGGAGGCGTGCACTCTCCAGCCGGGCACCTCTTTGACGAGGTTGTCGTGACGACAGAGTGCCTGCGCGTTGTCGACGGTCGTCAGCCCTCCAGCACCGTGCGGGTCGACGTGGTCGATGTCGGTGGCGTCGCAGTCGCAGAACGGGCGGAGACAGTGCCCGTCGATCGTCCGGATCAGCCGCGCGATCCGTGCTGGGAAGCGGCGCCGTCTCTCGTCGGCGTCGCGCGGGTCGCCGCGGTCGTCGGTGAAGACCCTGCGGAGCCAGCTCGCCTCTCGTCCGGCCAACCGCCGGCAGAGGGCCGCCGGCACGGGTCCGTAGCCGTCGAGGACGCCAGGAGCGTCGTCGACGCCGAACAAGGTCTCCGGCCTCATCAACAGACCGATCTCCGCCGGTGCGTGCGTCGATGAGCCGACCGGTGTGTCGATGTCAACACCGGTGAGCGCCTCGATCGCGTGGTCGGCGGCGATCTGGCGAGTCGTCCGCGGATCGGTCGAGGCCTTCTGCCGGAAGGCGTCGGAGTGGAGACGTCGCCATGCGGCGATCACCTGCTCGGCGGGAGCGCGGACCGTCAGCTCGGCCATCGCGTCCGAGAGTCGGCGCAGCCGGATGTGCCGTGTTGCTCGTGCCGCGTCGGCCCGGTCCGCGCTGCCCTCCGCGTCGAGTGCGAGGACGTGGCGCCGCGCCGCCGCGGAGGCCTCGCGGACGGACATGCCGGGAAGAGCGGTGACGACTCGCTCGTCGATGCGCCGACGCCGTCGTCGGTCGAGTGGCGCCGTCTCGGCGCAGACCGCTGCGGCGACAGAGGCACTGATGGCTCCATCGCGGAGGAGCGCGTGGGTCATCGGGTGGTCACGAAGCGCGATCGCCACGTCGAGGCTGTGCTGACCGCCGCCGTTGCCCACACCGCGAGCCATCCCGACCTCGGCCCGAAGCGAACGCGTCCGCGGCAGCGCAGCACTCGGGTCCTGGCTCGGGTCGGCACCCGAACGGCGGGCTTCGAGGGCCGAGACCGCGTCGTGCTGGACGCCCTGGGCGATCCGTACCACCGCCTCGCACGCACGGATGACGTCGATCTCCGTGGCGCCGGCGGCCCGGTCGAGGTCGTCTGTGCGAGAGAGGTCGGCACGTGTCAGCACGACGACCTGCTCGACACGGGCCGAGAGTGCGTCGAGCAGCGTCGCAGCGGCCTCCGCTCCGACCCTGTGCTCGATCATGTGTTCGATAGTAGAGCGCCGGTCTGACACGCGTC
The DNA here is from genome assembly GCF_019550915.1 of Mumia sp. zg.B17. Lineage (GTDB taxonomy): Bacteria > Actinomycetota > Actinomycetes > Propionibacteriales > Nocardioidaceae > Mumia. Next base: position 192,237 of record NZ_JAHWCI010000006.1, on the reverse strand, counting down.
GGGGCACGTGCTCAGCGCGGCCACCCCGCAACCACGGGTCAGGAACTCTCAGGTCAACACGACGCCGACGACCCACAGCGTCGCCGACACCAGACCGCCCGCGAGCTCGATGAGGATCGACAGGCCGGCCGCCTTCATCGCGTGCTTCGTCGACTCCCAGGCAGCGGCGTGCGTCCGGTGCCGCCCCATCTCGAAGACGTACACGCCCAGCACGAAGCCGAGGAACAGGCCCAGCACCGGAACGACGAAGAAGCCGACGATCCCGCACAGGCCGCCCACGAGCATGGCGCGTCCAGGAACCCCGGCCCGGTTCAGCCGCTTGCCCGGGATCGCGTACTGCACCACGAGGGCGACGGCGTACACGAGCGTCGCCACCCCGAGGACGGCCCAGCCGGTCGGCTCGCCCACCGCGATCGCCCAGACGACGATCGCCGCCCAGATGAGCAAAGACCCGGGGAGGATCGGGACGATGATCCCCGCGAGCCCGACGAGGATTGCGAGGCCGACGAGGACGGTGCCGAGGGTTCCCATGGGGGAAGGGTGCCAGAGCGATCTGAGTACGACGACGCTGCCGTCCGGTCTGGGGACGGCGCAGGATCGGACGGGTGACGCGCAGACTCGGTACGGCAGCGGCGGTGCTGCTGCTCGCGCTGGCGCTTGCGGGCTGTGAGCACTCCTGGCACTGGAAGGCGGCCGACCTCGACCGCAACCGGCTCAACCTCGGGCTCTTCCGGGGAGCCGACACGGGGGAGGAGCTGGGCACCTGGGTCCGCAACGGGCGTGTCGTCGCGGTCGAGGGCACCCGCGACGGAGACGACCTGGCCGTGGTGGTCCGGTACGAGCGCACCGTGGGAGACGGGTGGCTCGGGCAGCAGCAGAAGATCGAGCAGGGCTGTTACCGGTTCACACCGGACGGACCCGGCAACGACGTCGAGTTCGGGCGTACGGACTGTCCCTGAAACGCTGTTACGAATCGTTACCCCGCCACTGTCGCGTGACCCCCGAGGTGCGGTAGAACAACGTCTGAGAGTCACGGTGGCGTGACCTGACTGGAGGGTCACGTGAAGATCAGACGACGGCCGCGTCTCGCGGCCATGCTGGCGACCTCGCTCGGCGGGGTCCTGGTGGCGGGGGCCCTGGCGTTCGCGCCAGGAAGCGCCGTGGGAGAGACGACGGCGGCCGCAGAGCCGGCACCCATCCGCACCCAGACCGGCTGGGCGGTGACGAACCTCGCGAGTGCGCTCGGTCACGGGTCGCCGCAGACCCACGATCTCGTTGACGTTGATGCCGAGGGGACGGTCGTCGCGGCGCGCTGGCGTCCGTGCACCAGGAGTGCCTGCGGGTCACGGAGCTACCTGCGCGTCTCGAGCGACGCCGGCCGCACGTTCGGGCCGCCGCAGATCGTCGACGACGCCGCGAGCGCGCCCGTGGTCGCCGTCTCGGCGGCCACCGTGCTCACCGCTTCTCCGGCGGTGGCGGCACCCGGAACGCACGTCGTACGAGTCCAGCGCTGGATCCGCCAGACGCCCACGAGCCACGATCTCGCGGTCGCCCAGAGGCCGGTGAACCTGCGCCTCGCGGCCTCGGGTGAACGAGGGGTGCTCGCATTCCGCGTCGGCTCGACCGTGATGTCGATGCGCACCGAGAACGCAGGTGCGAGCTGGTCGACGCCGGTCGTCGTCGGCACCAGCAACGGCAGCCTCGACGTCGGAATCGAGGGCACGAGGGCGGTCGTCGTGTTGGCATCCGGGGGCGGCACGTGGTCGGTCAGGGTCTCCGACGACGCGGGCGCCACCTGGGGGGCCGCGCACGGCCTCGCCACCTCGAGCGACGATGCTGCCGTGCCTCGAGTCGCGGTTACGCCGAGCGGTCGGATCGCTCTTGCTGGGTCGCACCTCGAGGCCAGCCGCCGCCGCGGCGACGTCCGGACGTCCCTCGACGGAACGACGTGGAGCCCGGCGGCCTCGTTGGCGTGGCTGTCGGCTACTCAGGTCGTCGACCTCGCTGCGGACGGTGAGAACCTCGTCGCCAGCGGTGATGGCCTCTCCCTGAGGCGATCTACCGGTGGCGCCTCCTGGGGCTTCATCAGCGAGCACCACCGCGTGGTCTCGTCCATGACGTCGGGATTCCTCGCCGATGCCTCGCGCACCTCGGTCGCCGTGGCGTCCGATGGAGTCCTGACCATGCACGGGTCGACCCTCCTGCGTTCGTTCCCCGACACGCGTGCGCCGTCGGTACGCCTGACCGCCGTCCCTCCCGCGGTGACGACGAAGCCCGATCAGGTGGTCCGGTTCACCGGAGCCGATGCCGACGCGGCCGACGCGTGGCTCATGTACGAGTGCGCCTACGGCGCCAACGAGTTCCGGCCGTGCACGAGCCCGCACAACCTCAGAGAGTGGTATCCGCACCTTCACGGCTCAGACCAGTCCCTCCGGGTCCGTGCCACCGACGCCGCCGGCCGCGTCTCACCGGTCGCCACGACACGGTGGGTGCTGGACCAGGCGGCGCCGGACGGCCCGTACCAGACCGGCGGGAAGTCCTTCAGCCTCCGTACGGCCCACACCTTCCGGTGGTCCGCGTTCGATGCCGACTCGGGAGTCGCCTCGTACGACGTCCGCTACTCGACGACCTCGCAGACCGCCTCGCGGATGTCACGGTCATGGCGGACGTCTCGGGCGCTGACACGGAGGCAGTCTCCGTCGGTCCGGCTGGCGATCCCCAGGGGGAAGGCCGTGTGCGTGCAGGCACGGGCGCACGACCGCGCCGGGCGAGTCTCGGCATGGTCCGGCGTCGGGTGCATGTCCCGGCCCTACGACGACCGGGCTCTCCGCCGCAGCGGGGTGACCAAGAAGGTGCGCGACCGGCGCCACCTCAACCGTGTCGCGACACGACTCACGAAGAGCGGGCGGTTGACGTTGCGCGGGGTCGAGGCGGGCTCCATCGTCTACGTCGTCTACAAGCGGACGCCCAGCATGGGCGCGGGACACCTCCGCCCTCGAGGAAACGTGAACTTCGTCTTCGGTGAACGCGGGCCTACGCGGTTCCGGCAGGTGTGGCGGTTCGACGACGCCGCGCGCCGCGGGGGATCGGTCTCGATCGCTGCGTCGCGGCCCGGGTCCATCGTGATCGACGGACTCGCCGTCGTACCGCGTTGGGCCCAGTGAGAGGCGCAGCGTGACGGGGAGCCCATCAGGTTGACCGACACGCAGAAGGGCCCCGTACCACCAGGTACGGGGCCCTTCATCACGCTCGTTCAGGCGTCGGCGGCGCCGAGGCTCAGTGCTCCTCGGCCGGCGCGTTCGCCGGGGTGGCCGTGAGCTTGTCGCTCTCGTCGTGGATGTTCGCCGCGACCTCGCGAAGCTTGGCGTCGTGCGCGCGGCCGTGGTGGGCGCAGAACAGCAGCTCGAAGCCGTTGGCGAGCTCAACACGGACGTAGGCCTGGGCTCCACAACGGTCGCAACGATCAGCGGCGCTGAGGGCAGCGGTGGGGGCGACAGCAGCTGTCACGTCTGACCTCTTCTCTCCGAACAACGGTTCTTCAGGGCGGAAGGCTTCAGTGCCTTCCTCTGCTTCAACATCCAACCATGAGCGCGTGTTCCCGCAGCGGATCACCTCGCGAATGGCTCGACAACTCGACGGTACCCGCAGCGGGCAACGACGCCACGTGGCGACCTGCGGTGTGGCGTACGACACGCCGCGCCGCGAGGGCCGTACGGTGCACCGAGGGCGTCGTACGGGCTGGGTAGATTTGGCACCGACGCGCCGGACGACCCCGGAGCGTGTGGATAAGGAGCCTGTCATCGACACCGAGTACAACGCCCGCAACCTGCTGGTCCTTGAGGGCTTGGAGGCCGTCCGCAAGCGGCCAGGGATGTACATCGGCTCGACCGACACCCGTGGGTTGATGCACTGCCTCTGGGAGATCATCGACAACGCGGTGGACGAGGCGCTCGGTGGGTTCTGCGACCGGATCGAGGTCGTGCTGCATCCCGACGGCTCCGTCGAGGTCCAGGACAACGGTCGAGGCATCCCCGTCGACACCGAGACCAAGACCGGGCTGAGCGGTGTCGAGGTCGTCTTCACCAAGCTCCACGCGGGCGGCAAGTTCGGCGGCGGCTCGTACGTCGCGACCGGCGGTCTCCACGGCGTGGGCGCCTCGGTCGTCAACGCGCTGTCGGAGCGGCTCGACGTCGAGGTCGCCAAGGACGGTGGGCGCTGGGAGATGTCGTTCCGTCGCGGAGCACCTGGCTCGTTCGACGGCGAGGGTTCCGACGCGCCCTTCACGCCCTCAAGCGGACTGCGCAAGCTCGGGCGCATCAAGAAGGCGACGACCGGCACACGCGTCCGCTACTGGGCGGACCACCAGATCTTCATCAAGGGTGCGGAGTTCTCGTACGAGGAGCTGGTCGCCCGAGCCAGGCAGACGTCGTTCCTGGTGCCGGGTCTTGAGATCGTGCTGCGCGACGAGCGCGGCGACGCGCCGCTCAAGGAGTCGTTCAAGCACGACGGAGGCATCACGGAGTTCTGCGAGTTCCTCGCCCCCGACCCCGCTGTCTCGGACGTGCTGCGGCTGGCGGGCAGCGGGCACTTCACCGAGACCGTTCCGCTGCTCGACGACAAGGGCCACATGAGTCCCCAGGACGTCGAGCGCGACCTCGGCGTCGACATCGCGCTGCGGTGGGGGACCGGCTACGAGACGGTGACCAGGTCCTACGTCAACATCATCGCCACGCCCAAGGGCGGCACGCACGTGAGCGGGTTCGAGCGAGCGCTGACCAAGACCTTCAACGAGGTCCTGCGCGCCAACCGCCAGCTCAAGGCCAACGACAAGGACGTCATCAAGGACGACATCCTCGAGGGGATGACGGCCGTCGTCACGGTCCGGCTGGCCGAGCCCCAGTTCGAGGGGCAGACCAAGGAGGTCCTCGGGACCCCGCCGGTCACCCGGATCGTCGCCAAGGTGGTCTCCGAGGAGCTCAAGGCGTTCCTGACGTCCAACAAGACCGCTCACAAGGCCAAGGCGCGCGCCGTCATGGAGAAGGTCGTCGCGGCCGCCCGCACCCGCGAGATGGCCCGACAGCAGCGCGAGACGCAGCGTCGCAAGAGCGCCCTGGAGTCCAGCTCGCTCCCGGCCAAGTTGGCCGACTGCCGTAGCAACGACAACGACCGCACTGAGCTCTTCATCGTCGAGGGCGACTCCGCGCTCGGTACGGCCAAGGCCGCCCGCTCGTCGGACTTCCAGGCGCTGCTGCCGATCCGCGGCAAGATCCTCAACGTCCAGAAGTCCTCCATCGCCGACATGCTCAAGAACGCCGAGTGCTCGTCGATCATCCAGGTCGTCGGCGCAGGGTCGGGGCGCACGTTCGACGCCGAGCAGGCGCGCTACGGCCGGATCATCTTCATGGCCGACGCGGATGCGGACGGCGCCCACATCCGATGCCTCCTCGCAACACTGTTCTTCCGCTACATGCGCGACCTCGTCGAAGAGGGCCGCGTCTACTCCGCGGTGCCGCCGCTGCACCGGATCGAGCTGTCGAACCCCAAGAAGGGGATGGACAAGTACGTCTACACCTACTCCGACCCCGAGCTCCAGCGGAAGCTCGCCGAGCTCACCAAGAAGGGCCTGCGCTGGAAGGACCCGATCCAGCGCTACAAGGGCCTCGGTGAGATGGACGCCGACCAGCTCAAGGAGACGACGATGGATCCCAGGCGCCGCACCCTCCGGCGTCTCACGGTGGACGACGCCGAGGAGGCGAGCGCGGTGTTCGAGCTGCTCATGGGCAACGAGGTGGCGCCGCGCAAGGAGTTCATCGTCCAGGGAGCGTACGAGCTGGACGCGGACCGCATCGACGCGTAAGGCGTGACTCGGGGCCTACGCCGGGTGCAGCATGGAGCGCATGAGACGCAATCGCTCGATTCCTGCCGCCACGGTGGTCCCGGTCCTCGTCTATCCCGACGTCCGTGCGGCCGTCGACTGGCTCGAGTCGGCCTTCGGATTCCAGGAGCACGTGCGGATCGGCGAGGACCATCGCTCGCAGCTCGGCGTCGGTGACGGGGCGGTGATCGTCGCTGACGTCCGCCACGACCAACGGCCCCCTCGCGCCGGTGAGGTCACCCACGAGGTCTTGGTCCGCGTCGATGCGGTCGACGAGCACTGCGCCCATGCCCGATCGCATGGCGCGACGATCGTGATGGAGCCGATCACCTTCGAGTACGGCGAACGTCAGTACGCCGCGGAGGACCTGGCCGGCCACCGCTGGCTGTTCACCGAGACCGTCGAGGACCTGCGTCCGGAGACCTGGGGCGGGACGACCGTACGCCCGCGCTGAGGCGGGCGTACGTCGTCGTGACGCGGGGTGGCCGCGATCAGACGACCTGCTCGAGCAGCCCTGTGTCGACGTCGTACAGGAACCCGCCGGCCTTCACGTGCGGCGGGATCAGCGGGTGCGAGTCGATCTTGTGCACCGACTCGGCCAGCTCCGCGCGCTGGTCGTTGATCGCCCCGAGGAACATCCACGTCGCATCCGTGCCGGTGGCATCGCCGATCCGTGCCTGCAGATCGGACTCCGACGCGCTCGCCATCGCGCACCGGGTGTGCTCGACGACCATCACGCGGTCGACCTTCAGCAGGTTCGCGCCGAGCACGAGAGCGACCAGGACCTGCTCGGTGACACGCCCTCCCGGGTTGCGCAGGATCTTGGCGTCACCTGGCTCGAGGCCGACCATCCGCAGCGGGTCGATGCGCGAGTCCATGCACGTCACGATCGCCATGCCGGCTCGGGCCACGCCGTCGAACCCGGCCAGGTCGAACGCGTCGGCGTACCGGCGGTTGGCGGCGAGGAGGTCGTCGAAGTCGTCCTTCATGGGCAGGAGCGTACGACCAGTCGCGGAGGAGCGTGGATCAGGAGCAGCCCTCGTGATGAGGATCACGACCCCGACGGCCGCTCCCTGGTTGCGGCGTCCTTCGTACGGCGTCGAGGCACGTCGAGCAGCAGGACGGCCGCGACCGCCGCGAGACCCGCGCACACCGCGGCGCCGGCGAAGACCGTGCTGAGCTGGACGATGCCGGCGTCCACGAGCTCGGCGTTGTAGGCCTTGCACGCGGTGGCGGACCCCGGACAGACCTCGGACAGGGGAGGGATCCGGTCCACCGCGTCGTAGTAGGCTCGCAGCCCCCAGGACGTCAGGACCGAGATCCCGACCAGCATGCCGACCATCCGGGCCACGACGACGAGCGCCGAGGCAACGCCGTGCGTCTCGTCCGGGGTCGCGTCGAGCAGCGCGGCGTTGACCGGGGCCACGGCGAGACCGAAGCCGAGGCCGGCGAGCGCCAGGACGACTGCCGACGACACGTGGGCGAGCGCGTCACCGTCCCAGCCGGCCATCGCGACGAAGCACCCGCAGGCGAGCGCCATCCCCGCGCCGGCGATCCACGCCGGCCGGACCCGGCGGGTGGCGTAACCGCCCACGACAGCACCCACGGGGATCGCCACCAGGAACTCGACGAGCACGAGGGCGGCGGCCAGCTGGGAGCCGCGGTGCTCGGTCAGCCGCGCAAAGAACGGGACGTCCACGAGGGCGGCGATCAAGGCCGCTCCTACGAACAGCGACACGACCAGCGCGCCCCACGCCGGGCGCTGGCGCAGCGTACGGCGGGGGATGAGGGGTGCGGCAGCCGTGCGCTGCCGAACGACGAAGGCCGCGGTGGCGACAGCGGCCGCGCCGAGCAGCAGGGGAGCGTTGGGGGACACGACGCTCTGCTCGGGGTCGGCCGAGGCGAACGTGACGATCACGCAGCCCAGCGCGAGGCCGAGCAGCGCGGCGCCGACGAGGTCGACGGCGCGGACCGTCGCCGGCCAGGTGCGTACCGCGATCAGCGGCCGCCGGGCCGTCAGCTGACGGGCGACGAAGGCGGCGGCGAGTGCGTACGTCGCCAGCGCGACCGGGGTCGTCCAGCGTGACTCCGCCACGAGGGGGAGGAGCAGGGTCCCGAGCTCGACGTCGTTGCGCACGCGGTCGGGCTGGCCGATCGCGAGCGCGAGGCCCATGACGGCGAGGACGGCGAGGGCGGCGCCGAGGACGTCGCGGCCCGGCGACCCGGCGCCCGCCCCTCGCTCGCCCGGCGAGCCGGCGCCCGCCCCTCGCTCGTCAGACCCTCGCTCGTCAGACCCTCGCTCGTGAGACAGGGCGAGCATCCGGCCGGAGGCCGCGATCGCCGCAGCCAGCACGAGGGCGACGGCACAGTTCAACCAGAAGATCGCGCGCCAGTCGCCGACCGCGAGCACCGCGGCGCCGTACAGCGGGCCGAGGACGCTCCCGAGCTCCTGCACCGCGCCGACGATGCCGAGCGGGACACCACGCCGGCGCGGGGGCCACAGGTCCGCGACGAGTGCCAGCGTCGCCGGAACGAGCCCGCCACCCCCGACGCCCTGGAGGAACCGACCGACGACCATCACCGTGAGCCCGTCGGCGGCAGCGGTCACGACGGACCCCACGGCGAAGAGCACCAGCGAGCCGACGAGGACGGGGCGTCGTCCACGGATGTCCGCGATCCGGCCGACGAGGGGGAGGACCGCGACGTAGCCCAGCAGGAAGCCCGACACGATCGGCGCTGCCCGCTGCAGCTCGTCGAGCCCCAGCCCACCGGCCGTCATCATGTCCGGCAACGCCATCACGACGACGTACGTGTCGGCGGCGGCGAACGCGACCGCGACCGCGGCGAGTGCGAGCAGGAGGCGCGCCGCCGGGTTCGCGACCGGTGCCGCGGCCGCGGACGGCTCGCTCACGGTGCGGTGATCTCGACCGCGTCGTCGGAGGCGGTGACGGCGACCGTGTAGGTGACCGGCTCGACGTCCTTGTAGAACGGACCCTCCAGGGTGATGTCGCGGAGGACGTCGTCGTCGGTCAGGCGATAGGTCGCGTCGAACGTCGCTCCGGCCTGGGCCGTCGGGATCAGCCCTCGGACCACGGCGCCGTCGATCGTGCCGCTGATGGTCGTCAGCACGTCTCGACCGTCGCGGCTCTCGCCCTCGGTCGAGACGTCGTCGGTCTCGGTCAGGAGCGAGGAGACGCCGCCGTCGGTCCGCATCAGCGTCGCCGGGTCGGGCGCGCCGATCGACGCCGGATCGATCGGCAGGAAGTCGGGAGCGAAGCCGGTCTTGGCGTGCACGGTGCCGTCGACCGAGATCACCTCGGCGTTGACCGGCACGCCCTTGAGCGAGACCTTGACGTCACCCTCGAAAGCGGGAGCGTGGGTGCCCGTCCCCTTGGCCTCGAGGAGCCCGGTGACGCCCGACGGAAGGCTCTTGGTCGCGAGATCGAGCTTGATGCTCTCGGCGTCGTCGAGCACGGCACGAGCGGCAGCGAGCCGCTCGCCGGGATCGCGTGCGGGCTCGTCCGTGCCGTCGTCCCCGGAGCACCCCGCTACTGCCAGGAATACCGTGGAGAGGAGGAGGGCGAGGCTGGCAGACTTCGGCATGGCGTCAGCATAGGCGGCTGTCGTGACCGACCTACCGGAAGGACGAGCCGATGGACTGGAAGCTCGAGAACATCATCCTGGGAGTCACCGACGTCGACCGGGCCAAGGAGTTCTACACCCAGAGTCTGGGCTTCCACCTGGACGTCGACCATCAGGCGAGCGACGACTTCCGGGTCGTCCAGGTCACGCCTGTCGGCTCGGGGTGCTCGGTCACGTTCGGGGTCGGCCTCAACGGGGCCGAGCCCGGCGCGACCAAGGGCCTTCACCTCGTCGTGGAGGACATCGAGGCCGCCTACGCGGAGCTCGAGGGACGAGGCGTCGTGAGCTCCGGCATCCAGCACTTCGACGTCGCGACCGGGGGCATGGCGCCCGGCGTCGACCCCGAGCACCGTGACTTCATGTCCTACGTCTACCTCAACGACCCGGACGGCAACTCCTGGCACGTCCAGGAGGCCCACCACAAGGGCGCCGAGGGCTGACGTCAGCCGATCTGGGTGGCGACCGGGCTGCCCACGGCCAGCACGGGTTGGGCACCGGGCGTGCCGGACCCGTCACGGCGCGGGTCGACGGCCGGGAGGGTGGCTGCCGCGCCGCCCGAGCCGGAGGCCATCGCCGGACCACGGCCGGCCCACGCGAGGACCAGGGCCGCCTCGCCCTTGAGGAGACGGTGGCAGCGGACGCCACCGGTCGCGCGCCCCTTGCCGGGGTAGGCGTCGAACGGCGTCACCTTCACCGACCCGGCCTCGGTGCCCGGGATCGTCCCTGCGGCGCTCGCGATCGTGACGACCTGGGCGTCCTCGACCGGCTCGAAGGCTCCGAAGAACAGCACCGACGCCCCCGCGGCGAGCTTGATGCCCGCGACCCCGCCACCCGTACGCCCCTGAGGTCGCACCACGGACGCGGGGAAGCGCAGGAGCTGGGCGTCGGTGGTGATGAAGCAGAGCTCCTCGCCACCCGTCCGGAGCTCGCGGACACCGACGACCTCGTCGCCGTCGTCGAGCGACACGACGTCCCACGAGTCCTTGCTGGCGAGGTAGTCGGGCTTGACCCGCTTGACGATCCCCTTGCGGGTGCCGAGTGCCAGCCCTGGCGACTCCGGGTCGAACGTCGTGAGGGCCAGAACCCGCTCGTCCGGGCCCAGACCCGTCGTGGTCATCTCCGTCAGCGGCACGCCGCCCTGGAGGTTGGGCGCGGCCGCGGTGGGGGGAAGACCGGGGAGGTCGATGACCGACAGCTTGATGACGCGGCCCGCCGAGGTGAGGAGCCCGACCTCGCCGCGGGCGGTCGTACGGACGGCCGAGGCGACGACGTCATGGAGGTGGCGCCCGGACTCGATCTCCGGGACCGTGTCGTCGGTGGTGCGTGCGAGCAGACCGGTGGCGGAGAGCAGGACGTAGCAGGGGTCGTCGGTGACCTCGAGCGGGACGGCGGCCGTGACGGCCTGACCGGCGCTCTCCAGCAGGACCGTACGCCGAGGGGTGCCGTACTTCTTGGCGACCTCCCCCAGCTCGTCCGACACCAGGCCCCTGAGCATCGTCTCGTCGGCCAGGATCGCGTCGAGCTGCTCGATCGTCGCGCGGAGCTCGTCGGCTTCCCGCTCGAGCTCGATCCGTGACGTCCGGGTCAGCCGGCCCAGCTGGAGGTCGAGGATGTAGGAGGCCTGGACGTCGGAGAGGTCGAAGACGGACTTGAGCCGCTCGTGCGCCTCGCTGCGGGTGTCGCTGCTCCGGACCAGCTGGATGACCTCGTCGATGTCGAGGATCGCGATCAGCAGCCCCTCGACGAGGTGCAGGCGGTCGGCGGCCTTGCGGCGGCGGAACTCGCTGCGGCGTCGCACCACGTCGAGGCGGTGGGCGAGGAACACCTCCAGGAGCTCCTTGAGCCCGAGAGTGCGCGGCTGCCCGTCGACGAGGGCGACGTTGTTGATCCCGAAGGAGTCCTCCAGCGGCGTCATCTTGTAGAGCTGGGCGAGCACCGCGTCGGGGTTGAAGCCGTTCTTGACCTCGATCACCAGGTTGATGTCGGCCTCGGAGAGGTTCTTGAGGTCGGAGATGCCCTGGAGCTTCTTGGACTGGACCAGGGTCTTGATCCGCTCGATGACCTTCTCGGGCCCCACGTTGTAGGGGAGCTGCTTGATCACGATGCCCTTGCGGCGGGGCGTGATGCTCTCGATCTGGGCCGACGCACGCATCATGAACTTGCCTCGGCCGGTCGCGTAGGCCTCTCGGATGCCCTCGAGACCGACGATCTTGCCCCCGGTCGGGAGGTCAGGGCCGGGAACGAAGCGCATCAGGTCGTCCAGGGACGCGTCCGGCTTCTTGATCAGGTGGCGCAGGGCCTGGACGACCTCGACGAGGTTGTGCGGCGCCATGTTGGTCGCCATGCCCACGGCGATGCCGGACGCTCCGTTGACGAGGAGGTTGGGGAGCGCGGCGGGCAGGACCGACGGCTCCTCCTCGCGGGAGTCGTAGTTGGGCCGGAAGTCGACGGTGTCCTCGTCGATGCTCTCGGTCATCGCGGTCGCCGGCGGCGCCATCCGGCACTCGGTGTAGCGCATCGCGGCGGGACCGTCGTCGGGAGAGCCGAAGTTGCCCTGGCCGTGCACCAGCGGGAGCCGCAGGGACCACGGCTGGACCATCCGGACGAGCGCGTCGTAGATCGACCCGTCTCCGTGCGGATGGAGGCGACCCATGACCTCGCCGACCACGCGCGCGCTCTTGACCGTCCCGCGGTCGGGCCGCAGGTTCATGTCGTCCATCGTGTAGAGGATCCGACGCTGGACCGGCTTCAGGCCGTCGCGGGCATCGGGCAGCGCACGGGAGTAGATGACCGAGTAGGCGTACTCCAGAAAGCTCGACCGCATCTCCTCGCGCACGTCGACGTCGAGGATGTGCTCCTCGTAGTCGGCCGGTGGCGGGGCGCTCGGCGTACGACGGGCCATGCACGTCCTCTCTCGTCGGTCGCTGCCTCGGTCAGCGCTCCAGAGAACCCTAGGCCATCGTCTCGACGACCCTGGGTCGCGACGCCGTGACCCGGGCAGCAGACGGTAGATTCTGGGTGTGGCCGAGCAATCCGACGCACCTGACGACCGCTACCCCGAGCACTGGGAGGCGGACGTGGTGCTCCGTGACGGCGGCACCGCCCACCTCCGACCGATCATCCCCGAGGACGCCGACGAGCTCGTACGCTTCTACTCCCGCGTCTCGGAGCAGTCGAAGTACTACCGGTTCTTCGCGCCGTACCCGACCCTCTCCGACCGAGACGTCAAGCGGTTCACCGTGGTCGACTACCTGACCCGGGTCGCGTTCGTCGTGACGATCGGCGACAGCATCATCGCCGTCGGGCGCTATGACGCGGTCGGCGAAGGGGAGGCCGAGGTCGCGTTCCTCGTCGAGGACGACCACCAGGGACGCGGGCTCGGACAGCTGCTGCTCGAGCACCTGGCGCAGGCCGGCCGCGAGATGGGCATCCACCGGTTCGTGGCCGACGTGCTCCCGGCGAACGTCCGCATGATCCAGGTCTTCCGCGACCAGGGCTACCAGGTCGAGCGCAGCGTCGAGGACGGCGTGATGCGTCTGGTCTTCTCGATCGACCCGACCGAGACCGCGATCGGGGTCATGCAGTCTCGCGAGCACCGGGCCGAGGCCGCCTCGATCGAGCGCTTCTTCAACGCCCGCAGCGTCGCCGTCATCGGTGCCAGCCGGCGTCAGGACACCATCGGCCAGGGCATGATCCGCAACCTCGTGCTGGGCGACTTCGCCGGCGCCGTCTATGCGGTGAACCCGCAGGCGGAGGCGGTCTCCGGTCTCCCGGCCTACAAGAAGGTCCAGGACATCCCGGGCGAGGTCGACCTCGCCGTCATCGCCGTCCCCGCCGAGTCGGTCCCCGAGGTCGTGCTCGACTGCGCCGCCAAGGGCGTCCACGGCCTGGTCGTGATCTCCTCGGGATTCGCCGAGATCGGCGAGGAGGGACGCCGGCGTCAGCGTCGTCTGGTCGGGCTCGCCAGGTCGTACGGGTTGCGTCTGGTCGGGCCGAACTGCCTGGGCGTCATCAACACCTCCTCACGTGTACGCCTCAACGCGTCGTTGTCGCCGATCATCCCGCCGCGCGGGCGCGTCGGGTTCTTCTGCCAGTCCGGCGCGCTGGGTCTCGCGATCCTCGAGAACGTCGACCGCCGGGGCCTCGGGCTGTCCACCTTCGTCTCCGCGGGCAACCGCGCCGACGTCTCCGGCAACGACCTCCTCCAGTACTGGGAGGAGGACGACGCGACCGAGGTCGTGCTGCTCTACCTCGAGTCGATCGGCAACCCGCGCAAGTTCTCCCGCATCGCCCGGCGCGTCGGCCGCAAGAAGCCGATCGTGGCCGTGAAGTCGGGTCGCTCGACGCAGGGCGTCCCGGTGGGGCATGCCGTGCGCAAGACGACGGCCCCGCAGTCGGCGGTCGATGCGATGTTCCGTCAGGCGGGCGTCATCCAGGTCGACACGCTCGGCGAGATGTTCGACGTCGCCCAGCTGCTCGCCCACCAGCCGCTGCCGCGCGGTCCGCGGGTCGCGGTGGTCGGCAACAGCGACGCGCTGGCGCTGCTGGTCGCCGACGCGGCCGCCGCGTCCGGACTCACCGTCGCCGAACCCATCGCGCTCGGCGCGAGCGCCGGTGCCGACGACTTCGAGGCCGCCCTCGACGCTGCGATCGACAACCCCGAGGTGGACGCGATCGTCGCCGTCTACATCCCGCCGGTCAACACCTCCGGCGAGGAGGTCGCCAATGTGCTCGCTGCCGTGGGGGAGCAGTCCGACAAGCCGATCGTCTCGACGTTCCTCGGCACCGAGGGGGTGCCCGAGCTGCTGCGCGTCCCCGACGTCGAGGGAGCGGCGGGGCGCGGCTCGGTCCCGTCGTACTCCGCGCCTGAGTCCGCCGTACGCGCACTGGCGCGCGTCGTCAGCTATGCGCAGTGGGCAGGCAGCGAGCAGGGCGTGATCGCCCACTACGACGACGTCGACCGTACGGCCGCCAGCGACCTCGTCCGCGCCGGGCTCGCTCGCAACCCCGATGGCGGATGGCTCACCGACGACGAGGTGCACCAGCTGCTCGCCATGTACGGCATCGACCTGTGGGACTGGGAGCCGGCTCCGACGCTCGAGGCCGCGATCGCGGCAGGGGAGCAGTTCGAATGGAACGTCGTGCTCAAGGCGACCGCCGACACGGTCCGGGCACGCCCTGATCTCACCCACGTCTGGCGCAACATCGCTGACGCCGACGACATGCGTGAGGCGTGGGCGGTGATGACCGCCGACATCGGCCCGCCGGAGCGCGCGATGTTCGTCGTCCAGAAGATGGCACCTCCCGGCGTCCCGATGTCGATCCGTACGGTCGAGGACCCGCTCTTCGGGCCGGTGCTGTCGTTCGCGCTCTCGGGCGCGGCCGCAGACCTGCTCGAGGACCGCTCGTACCGGATCCCGCCGGTCACCGACGTCGACGTCGCCAGCATGATCCGCGAGCTGAAGTCGGCGCCGCTCCTGTTCGGCTACCGCGGCGGACCTCGTGCCGACCTCAAGTCCATCGAGGACCTCCTGCAGCGGGTCGCCGCGCTCAAGGACGACCTTCCCGAGGTGTCGGAGCTGAGCCTCGAGCCGGTGGTCGCGAGCCCCGCGGGACACCACGTCCTCAAGGCGCGCGCACGGGTCGCGCAGCCGACCGACACCCGGCGCGACTGGTACGTGCGGCGCCTCAGCACGCCGGCTGGCCTCGGAGACACGTTGGCCGGTGCATGAGGTGGCGGCGCCAGGTTCCGGGGAGGGGCCGACGTGACTTCCGTGACAGTGGGAGACTGGTAGACATGGCCAACCGACATCCGTTGCCGCAGCGGCCCGAGACCGAGACCTCGGACCAGCCGGGCGACCGCACCGCCACGCTGAGCGCCGACATCGAGACCACCGGCTACTACCCGCAGGTGGTGGCCGCCGGGATCGCCGATGCGCTCGCGGGCGAGCCCGTCCTCGCGTACGTGCTCCACCACGAGCCCACGTTCGACGGTGACGAGGTGCGCCGCCACATGACGGTGCTGACCCTGACGCCCACACGCCTGGTCCTGGCCCACACCGACGAGCACCCGGCCGACGACGTGCTGCCGGAGCCCTACACCTCGACGACGACCGAGGCGGTGCCGCTGCGCGCCGTCGACTCGGTCGTGGTCACCCGCACCGTTCCGACGGCCACCGCCGTCACCTCGGACCGGTCCAACGACCCTGCCGAGGCCGTCCTGACGATCGGCTGGGGCGCAGTACGGCGTCTCGACCTGGAGCCGGCCGCCTGCTCCGACCCCGACTGCGAGGCCGACCACGGATACACCGGCTCGGCGACTGCCGACGACTTCTCGCTGCGCGTGAGCGCGGCCGCCGACGGCGGTGCCGCCGTGCAGCGTCTGCTCGCCTTCACCCGTGAGCTGTCGGCGGCGACGAGCCGTCCGCGGTGACGGCTGCCGGGACGGTGCTTCCTGCCGTCGACTACGACGCCCGTGCTCTGACCTCGGTGCTCCCGAGCGTCGCGGCGGCGATGGGCGTCCCCAGCTGGACCGACACCCTCGGGCTGCCCCCCGCCGAGCGCTACGTGGTCGTGCTCGTCGACGGGCTCGGCTACGACCTGCTCGCCGAGCACGCTGATGCGGCCCCGTACCTCGCGGGTCTCCTCGACCGTGAGCCGCTGCTCAGTGGTCTGCCGTCGACCACCGCCACGAGCCTCACGTCGCTGGGCACCGGGCTGCCGCCCGGGCGCCACGGCGTCGTCGGCTACACGAGCCGGATCCCCGGCACCGACCGCGTCATGAACTCGCTGCGCTGGGACCCTCAGGTCGACCCCTCGCAGTGGCAGCCGTACCCGACGATGTTCGAGCGCATCGACGCCGCCGGCATCCCGACGTCGACGGTCAACAAGGCCGAGTTCGAGGGCAGCGGGTTGACCGTGTGCAGCCAGGGCGGGGTGCCGTTCCACCCGTTCGGCTCGGTGTACGAGCGCCTCGACGTGGTCGTGGAGGCTTCCGAGGCGACGCCGGGGTCGCTGGTCTACACGTACGAGTCGACGCTCGACCACACCGGCCACGAGAAGGGTTGCACCTCCCCGGAGTGGCGTGACCGCCTGCGCGGCATCGACCACGACCTCGCCGACCTGCGTGCCGAGCTCGGGTCGGGGACGGCGATGCTCGTCACCGCCGACCACGGGATGCTCGACCTCCCGCGCGCCGGACGGTTCGACGTCGAGGCGGAGCCCCAGCTGCTGACCGACGTGACGGTCTTCGCCGGTGAGGCGCGGTTCCGCCACCTCTACACGCGGTCCGGTGCCGAGCACGAGGTCGCCGGTCGTTGGCGCGACCGCGTCGGAGAGCAGGCTCTGGTCCTCACCAGGGACGAGGCCGAGGCCGCCGGTTGGTTCGGCTCGATCGACGACGCCGTCCGTCCCCGGATCGGCGACGTCGTGGTGGCCTCGCTCGGTGACTTCGGCGTGTTCTCGTCGCGTCACTTCGGGATCGAGCTCCGCATGGCCGGCTTCCACGGGTCGGTGACCCCGGCCGAGATGCGCGTGCCGTTGCTCGTCGACGTCTGAGCGGAGACTGCAAAGGACGTCGTCGGCGGACTGCGCCCTGGATAGCGTGCGCTCATGGCCCATGCCCGCGCGGGGGACTCCGCGCGTCCGCTGCTGCTCGCCGTCGACCGCGACCCGGCTCTCCTCGAACGCGTCGAAGGCGAGCTCACGCGTGCCTTCGGGAGCGACTTCCGCATCCGCGGTGAGCTGACCGCGGACGAGGCCGTCCGCACCCTGGAGCGGGCGCACGCCCGCTCGGCCGCCGTCGCGGTGGTCCTCGTCGACCACGCACTGGACCCGGACGACCGCCGTGAGGTCCTCGACGCCGCCCGACGGCTCCACCCGGACGCACGGCGGGCGATGCTGGTGCCGTGGGGCGCCTGGGCGAGCAGGGAGGCCGCGCGCACCATCTTGTCGGCGGTGGCGGTCGGTGGCGTCAGCTACTACGTGCTCAAACCGTGGACGTCACGCGACGAGCTCTTCCACCGGACCGTCGCCGAGTTCGTCCAGGAGTGGTCCCGCAGCGACGCGACCACCCTGCGCGAGGTGGTCGTCGTGGCCGGACGCGAGTCGGCGCGGGCCGCCGGGGTCCGCAGCCTGCTGGTACGCAACGGCATCCCACACGCCTTCCGGGAGCGCGGCACAGCGCTGGCCGACCACGCCGAGCGGGCCGTCCGCGACCGGGGGCACGACCTCACCGGCGTGGACGTGCTGGTGACGATGCCGGCCCTCGGCGGCACGGTCCTTCGTGATCCCAGCGACGTCGAGATCGCCGAGGCCTGGGGCGTCCCGACGTCGCTGGGTCAGGAGGCGGGCGACCGCTCGTTCGATATGGTCGTCGTCGGTGCGGGCCCGGCCGGACTCGCCGCAGGCGTCTACGGGTCGTCCGAGGGCCTGCGAACCCTGGTCGTGGAGCGCGAGGCGATCGGTGGGCAGGCCGGATCGAGCTCGCTGATCCGCAACTATCTCGGCTTCTCGCGCGGCATCAGCGGGGCCGAGCTGGCCCAGCGGGGCTACCAGCAGGCCTGGGTCTTCGGGGCGCACGTCCTCCTGATGCGTGAGGTCGTCGCGCTGCGGCGCCTGGCCGAGGGCGGCGGCTTCGAGCTCGACATCGCCGACGTGGGCACGGTGACGGCGCGGGCGGTGGTGCTGGCGACCGGCGTCTCGTACCGCCGCCTCGGAGTGCCGGAGCTGGAGACGCTCAGCGGTGCCGGGGTGTTCTACGGGGCGAGCGTCTCCGAGGCGCACGCGATGACCGGGCGGCGGGCGGTCGTCGTCGGCGGTGGCAACTCCGCCGGTCAGGCGGTGCTCCACCTCGCGCGCTACTGCGCCCACGTGAGCCTGGTGATCCGGGCCGCGTCGCTCGAGGAGGGGATGTCGCAGTACCTCGTCGACGCGATCGCCGCTGCGGACAACATCACCGTCCTGACCGGGACGGAGGTCGTCGGCGGCGGTGGTGAGGGCTGGCTCGAGCATGTCGTGCTCCGCGACCGCTCCAGCGGCGCCGAGCACAAGGAGCGGTGCGACGGACTGTTCCTGATGATCGGTGCCCAGCCACGGACCGACTGGCTGCCCGAGGAGGTGCGCCGGGACGTCCGCGGCTTCCTGCTCGCCGGGATGGACGCGGTGACCGACGGCACCTGGCCGCGGGACCGGCCGCCACGGCCGAACGAGTCGACGCTCCCGGGCGTGTTCGCCGTCGGTGACCTGCGCTCGGGATCGGTCAAGCGTGTCGCCTCCGCGGTGGGCGAGGGGTCGGTCGTGGTCTCGCAGGTTCACGAGTGTCTGGCCGAGGGCGATGCCTGAGGGCCACCGCGCGGCGCCGAGCGGCCGCCCGTCCCCGGGTGGGCGGACCGGCGCGATCGGTCTGGGCGTGTGCCTCGCGCTGCCGTTGCTCGGTCTCGCCCTGTTGATGTGGCAACCCGAGATCGACATCGCCTGGGAGGACCATCCCGCTCACTTCTGGCTGGTCCTGTCGGCCGCGGTGATCGGCGCCGTCCTGGCGTACGCGATGGGAGCCGCAGCCCTCCAGCGCGGTGACGCCCGGGTGCTGCTCGCCTCGTACGCCTTCCTGGTCACCGCACTGTTCCTGGGGCTGCACGCGCTGGCGACGCCGGGCGTCCTCCTCACCACTCCCAACGCGGGCTTCGTGCTCGCGACGCCCGTGGGCCTGGCGCTGGGTGCGGTGTTCGCGGTGTGGTCCGGCAGCGACCTCGGCGGCGAGCGTGACGTCCGCCTCGTCCAGCGGGCCGGGGTGATCCGGGCGGTGGTCGCCGCGGTCGTCGTCGGGTGGGCGGTCCTGTCGCTGACAGAGATCTGGCCGTTCGACGCCGGTCCCGTGCCCGAGGAGGTCGACGGCATGCTGTCCGCGATCGCGGGCGCGGCGATCGTCGGGCACAGCGTCGCCGCGTGGCGCTATCTGAGGATCTGGAGGCGTCGCCGGAACGCGCTGCCGCTCGCCGTCGCCTCGGCGTTCCTGCTGCTGGCGGAGGCGTCGGTCGCCGTGGCCTTCTCCCGGAGCTGGCACCTGTCGTGGTGGGAGTGGCACCTCCTGGTGCTCGCGGCCGTGCTGCTCGTCGCCCTCACGGCCCGGCGCCAGTGGCACGAGGAGCGGTTCGCCGCTCTCTATCTCGACGAGACGACCCAGGGACGACGGGACATGAGCATCCTGTTCGCCGACCTCCAGGGTTTCACGACATTCTCCGAGGCCCACGCGCCCCAGGAGGTCACGCAGATGCTCAACACGTTCTTCGAGGTGGCGGTGCCGCCGGTGGTCGGGCGCTACGGGGGAGACGTCGACCGCATCATCGGCGACGCGCTCATGGTCACCTTCAACCGGCGAGGAGACCAGCCCGACCATGCCCGTCGCGCGGCCCTCGCCGGCCTGGCGCTCCAGGAGGCGACCGAGGCCGTGGTCCGCGAGCACCCCGGATGGCCCAGGTTCCGGGTGGGGATCAACTCGGGTCCGGTCTCGGTGAGCGTGCTCGGCACCGCAGGAGGACGTACGCACACCGTCATCGGCGACACGGTCAACACCGCGTCCCGGATCGAGGGGAAGGCGCCCGCGGGCGGCGTCGCGGTGAGCGCGGCGACCCTCGAGCTGCTCTCCGGGGTCGTCACCGAGCCCCTCGGTGCCCTGGAGCTCAAGGGCAAGAGCGAGGCGGTCGAGGTGTTCCGGCTGCTCGCCGTGGAGCGGTGAGCCTCAGCCGTTGAACGGCAGCGGGTCGTTGAGCGTCGTGACCGCACGGGCCCGCGCCGTCGTCATACGACGACGGTGGTGCTGGCGGCACAGCACCTCGTACCCGACCTGCGGGGTGGGGAAGCCGGGCTCGTCGACGTCGCCGATGACGATCTGGTCACCCTCGGTGACCATCACACCGTTCACCGTGCGGGCGTTGTGGGTCGCCCGCTTGCCGCACCAGCAGAGCGCCTCGACCTGGAGGGGCTGGATCCGGTCGGCCAGCTCCACCAGGCGCACCGAGCCCTCGAACATGCGGGTCCGGAAGTCGGTCAGGATGCCGAAGGCGAACACGTCGATCTGCAGCTCGTCGGTGATCCGCGCCAGCGCCTCGACCTGGGCGGTCGTGTAGAACTGCGCCTCGTCACAGATGAGGTAGTCGATCCGCCCACCACCGGTCAGCGACCGGACGACGTAGTCCCAGAAGTCGAAGTCGGGGTCCACCTCGATCGCGTCGGTCGAGAGTCCGAGGCGGCTCGAGAGCCGCCCGTCGCCGGCACGGTCCTGACTGGTGAAGATCCGGCCGACGCGTCCCCGGGCCGCGTGGTTGTGATTGGTCTGGAGCGCCAGGGTCGACTTGCCGTTGTCCATCGTCCCGGTGAAGAAGAGGAGGCTCGCCACGAGGCACGAGGCTACCGTGTCGCCATGGCCGATCATTCCTCCGCCGAGCCCTCGCCCGACGACCGAGCCGATCCGCTCCGGGAGCCCTTGCTCACGGTGGACGAGCTCGGCACGATGGTGCGCCGGGGAGGGGTGACCCTGCTGGACGTGCGCTACGTCCTGGGCGGCAGCGCCGGCCGGGCCGCCTATGAGGCCGGTCACGTGCCCGGAGCCTCGTACGTGGACATGGACACCGAGCTCGCGGACCCGCCGGGCGACGGCCGCCGCGGGCGTCACCCGCTGCCGGACGCCGACCGGTTCGCGGCAGCGATGCGGGCGCACGGGGTACGGGCGGGCGCTCCCGTGGTCGTGTACGACGCGGACGACGGCACCTCCGCCGCCCGGGCGTGGTGGCTGCTCACCTATCACGGCCACCGCGACGTACGGCTGCTCGACGGCGGGCTCGCGGCGTGGGAGGCGGCGGGGATGCCGGTCTCCACGGAGACCCCGGCACCCGAGCCGGGGGACTTCGCGGCAGATCCTGGGCACCTGCCCGTCGTAGATGCCGACGGTGCTGCGCGGGTCGGGCGGGACGGCGTGCTCCTCGACGCCCGTGTGACGCCTCGCTACCTCGGAGAGGTCGAGCCGGTCGATCCGGTCGCGGGCCACATCCCGGGAGCGGTGAGCGCGCCGACCTTCGACAACGTCGACGCCGCGGGACGCTGGCGCCCGGCAGAGGTGCTCGCGGACCGGTTCGTGGACCTCGGTGCCGTGCCGGGGCACGAGGTCGCCGTCTATTGCGGATCGGGCGTCACCGCGGCGCACGAGGTGCTCGCGCTGCGGCGCGTGGGCGTCGACGCGGCGCTCTATCCCGGCTCCTGGAGCGAGTGGGTGAGCGACCCGTCCCGGCCGGTCGCGACGGGGGACTCCGAAGCCACATAGGGAGGCGAGCGGCGTAGGCCGGTCTGACCGCGGCGTACGGCACGATGAGGCCATGGCTCACGTCCGTGCACCGTTGGTCGGCCGCGCCCCAGAGCTCGCCGTTCTGCGTGAGGCGTACGCGGAGGCGCGCCGGGGTGCCGTCCGCTCGGTCCTCGTCGCCGGGGAGGCCGGCATCGGCAAGAGCCGGCTGCTCCGTGAGTTCGTCTCCGAGCTGCGCGAGAGCGGCGACACGCTCGTCGTGTCCGGTGCGTGTGCCGACTCAGGCTCCGGACCGCTGCCGTACGCGGCGCTGGAGGGCCTGGTCCGCGACGTCGTCGGTGCGCTCGGCGCCGACCGGACGCTCGACGAGGCCGGGCCGAGCGCCGACGCGCTCGGGCTGGTGGCGCCGCGGCTGATCGACGTGCGCGTGCAGGCGAGCCCTGGGCGGCTGCCGGAGGTCGTGGCGGGGCTGCTGGCCTCGGTGGCGCAGCGCCAGCCGCTCGTCGTGGTCGTCGAGGACCTCCACTGGGCCGACGACGCCACCCGGGCGACGGTCGACCGTCTCGCACGGCTGCCGCAGGGGAGTGCCTTGCTGCTCGTGGCGAGCTACCGCAGCGACGACGTGGGCCGGGGGCACCCTTTGCGGTCGATGCTGGCCGAGCTCGAGCGCGCACGACTCGTCACCCGGCTCGCCGTCCCGCGCCTCGACGAGGGCGAGATCGCCCAGCTCGCCGCGGCGCTGCTCGGAGACGACGACGTCGGGCCCGGCCTTGCCGACCTCATCGACCGCAGCGAGGGCGTCCCCTTCTATGTCGAGGAGCTCGTCGGCTTCCTCGGCACCGACCTCCCCGACTCGCTGCGCGACCTGCTGCTCCTGCGCTACTCGCGGCTGTCACCGGCTGCGCAGGAGTTCTGCCGGCAGGTGGCCGCGGCCGGCCCGCGCGCCTCCTACGACCTTCTCTCCGACGCCCTCGGGCCTGATGCCGTGGTCGCGGCCGAGGGCGCCGCCCGCGAGGCCGTGGCAGCCGCGGTGCTCGAGGGCGACGAGGACGGCTACGCCTTCCGGCACGCGCTGGTCCAGGAGGCGGTGCTCTCCGAGCTCCTTCCCGGTGAGCGTCGCCGCCTGCACTCGGCGTACGCGAACGCTCTCGAGTCGTATCCGACGACCGTCGCGCGCCTGTCCGAGATCGCGGAGCACTGGTGGCGGGCGCGGGTGCCCGACCGTGCGCTGGCGGCCGCCGTCCGGGGCCAGGAGGCAGCAGACCGTGCGGGCTCCTGGACGACCGCCGCGACCCTGGGCGAGCGCGCGCTCGACCTCTGGGAGATGGTCCCGGACGCCGAGGAGGCCGCCGGCGTCTCCCATCACCAGCTCGTGATCGGCGTCGCCGATTCCGTGCGGTCGACGACCCGGCTCGACCGTGCGCTCGCGCTGTGCCAGCAGGCCCTCGCCGAATGGCCCCCCGACGACACGGACGGCCTGGCCCGGGCGCTGGACAACGCGGCGGTGATCGCCGCGCAGGCCGGCAGCACCGAGGGGCGCGCGTTCCTCGAGCGGGCGCTCGCCCTCGTGGGTCCGGGCGAGAACGACGAGGTGCGCGCGCTGCTCCTCGTCACGAAGACGCGAGACGGGATGCTCGACGGCCGCTCCCGCGAGGCGATCGCGAGCGCGACCGAGTGCTTCGAGACGGCGACGGCAGCGGGGGCGACGTCCAGCGCGTCGCTGGCGCTCAACATGCGCGGCGTCTCCCGTGTGTCGCTCGGGGACGTGGGCGGTCTGGACGACCTCGAACGCGCTCGTGACCTCGCCGTCGACGACTGGAGAGCGTTGTCGCGCTACTACGTCAATGCCTCCCACTGCCACCTCCTGCGAGGCGAGTTCGAGATCGCGCTCGGTCTCGCCTCGGAGGGGGCACGGCGCTCGCGCGCGCTCGGGTCCGGGTGGAGCACCGATGCGATGCTCGAGGGCAACGCCGCCGAGGCGATGATCGGTCTGGGTCGGTGGGACGAGGCCGCAGCCTGGTACGAGCGGGCGATCCCGCTCGTGTCGGACAGCATGTTCGCGATGTATCTGCGCGAGCGCTGGGCGTGGCTCCAGATGTGGCGGGGCGAGCTGGACGCGTCCGAGGCGATCGCGCGGGCCAAGCTCGCCGGGTGGGAGCGGTTCGGGAGGCTCGAGCAGCAGGTCCGGACGCGGGTCGCCGCGACGCTGGGGGAGATGGCGCTGCTGCGCGGTGACCCGGACGAGGCCTTGCGGCTCGCCTCCGACATCCTGCTGCGTCAAGGTCAGGACCGGAGCCCGGGCGACGAGCTTCCGGTCGTCGCGGTCGCGGCGCGAGCGATCGCCGTGCTCCGCCGCGAGGACGTGGGCGCGGCGCCCGACGTCGCGCCGTACCGCGCGATCGCCGAGGAGTGCGCGTCCTGGCCGACCTTCGCCGCATGGGGTGGTGCCGTCGCCGCCGAGCTCGGTGAGGGAACGTGGTCGGCGGTGGCCGACGCGCCGGGTCCCGCCCACCTGCGCCCGTACGCCTTGCTGCGCGACGGAGAGGCGTTGCTGGCTGAGGGGGACCGCGCGGGCGCGCGGGAGCGTCTGACGGAGGCCGTCGCGGCAGGGAGCGCGATCGGCGCCGGGCTCGTGGTGCAGCGGGCGGAGGCCGTGCTCGAGAGCGGAGGGCTGGATGCGGTCGGTAGGCGCGGGGACCCCGACGAGCTCACGGAGCGCGAGCGGCAGGTGCTGGCGCTGGTGGCCGAAGGGCTGTCGAACGGCGAGATCGGCGAGCGGCTCTTCATCAGCCGCAAGACGGCGTCGGTGCACGTGTCGGCGATCTTGCGCAAGCTCGGGGTGGCGAGTCGTACGGAGGCCGCGGTGAGGGCGCGCTCGGGCGCGCCGGGGGAGTGAGTCAGACTGCGGGGTGCCACGAGCGGGTTGACGGCGCTGCGTCCCACTTGCGGAGCGTGGTCCGCGGGTACGCGAAGCCGTGGTCCGGGTCGCCCGCCATCACCCAGCCGCCGTCGCGCACGTCGCCGCGCAGCTCGAGGAAGCCGCCGACGTAGGGGACGCATCCTGGCGGGAGAGTCGCGTCCCAGCTGTAGTCGTCATCGCCCACGCGGATGCGCAGGGTGACGTGCTCCTCGTCTCGCCGGGCCCTCGACATGACCGCGACCACTTCTGCACGGACGTGGTCGCGAGGGCGTCGCAGCGCGCGGTACGCACGGAACGGGATCCGTGCCCCCCAGGTGAGGAGCACGCGCGCGACCAGGAGGACGAGCCCGAGCCGCAGGAAGAAGCTGACGAACAGGTAGCGCGCCTGCGAGAGCGTCGAAGCGTCCGCGTCCGCGACGCTCGCGGCCCACGTCGGGTCTTTGGGGTCGACCAGGACGGTCAGGCGCTCGCCTTCCTCCGGCGCGCCGAAGAAGACGGCGAAGCCGACGTCCATCGTCCAGAGGTCGGCATACGAGCCGTCGGGCAGTCGTACGACGGCAATGCCCCAGCCGAGATCCTCGTACTCCTTCGCGGGCACGTCTTCGCTGTCGCGACGACGGCTCTCTGGGGTTCCTGCGTGGACACGAGGTCGCGCGCGTGGCGCAGGTCGCGCAGGCCGCTTTGGGCGCGGAATGGGTCGACGGCCCAGTAGACGGTGGCACCGGCCACGAGGACGCAGGCCAGGGCGATGCCGATGATGCGCGCAGCGAACGCGCTGCGGACCTCCTCCTCAGCCGTCATGGCTGACCTTCGTGGGGTGCGCTGCCCCCACACGCCACCGCGGACACGCTCGCGGCAAGCGGTGTCAGGAGAGTCCACGCCAAACGCTGCAGGGCCTGTCGCGTCTCGAGGTCGAGGTCCACGGCCGGACTGTAGCGCTGGAACACCGTTCCCGTCTGCCCACTGGAGTGATCGTTTGGTCAGTCGGTGCGGGTTCCCTGCCAACGCGCGACGACGCTCTTGGGCGCCTGCGACCGCCAGGCGTCCTCGATGACCTCGGCGAGCTCATCGAGGGAGAGCTGGCCGAGGTGCGCCAGCCGGAGCAGCACGGAGCTGTGCCCGTTGAAGTGGTCGGTCGTGAACCACGGCCCGTCACCGTGGACCAGGGCGAGCTTGTCGCTCTCGTCGGGCACCCTGAAGACCAGCACGTCGGTCAGCCGCTCGCCCGTCGCGGCGTCGACGGCGTCCGGACGCGAGGAACGGTAGCCGACGAAGAACTTCTTGCTCACCTGATAGCGGGGGAGCCCGCCCCACCCGGGCACCTTCTCGGCGCGGGGGAGCGCCATCGCGAGATCTTCGATGTCGGCCTCGCGCGCCGTCCGGGACCGTGCCGTCACCTGGTGTCTCCGTCCCGTCAGCCCAGCGCGCGTACGGTGTCGATCGTGTCGGCCTCGTCGGGCGTCTTGTCGTCGCGGTAGCGCAGCACGCGCGCGAACCGCAGCGCGACACCGCCGGGATAGCGCGGCGATCGCTGCACACCGTCGAAAGCGATCTCGACGACCTGCTCAGGTCGAACGTGCACGACGTGGCCGTCGCGCGACTCCTCCAGCTCGAGGAACCGCTCGGTCTGCCAGGCGAGCATCTCGTCGGTCATCCCCTTGAAGGTCTTGCCGAGCATCACGAATCCGCCGTTGGGATCGCGGGCACCGAGGTGGATGTTGCTCAGCCAGCCCTTGCGGCGCCCCGACCCCCACTCGACCGCGAGCACGACGAGGTCGAGGGTGTGGCGGGGCTTGACCTTGACCCAGGCCGCGCCGCGCCGGCCCGCGTCGTACGGGGAGTCGAGCGACTTCACGACCACGCCCTCGTATCCGGACGAGACCGCCTCGGCGAAGAACTCCTGCGCCTCCTCGGCGTCAGCGGTCTGCAGACGCGGCACGCCGAGCCCGGGCGCGATCCGCTCCAGCACCTCGAGCCGCTCACGCAACGGGCGGTCGAGCAGGTCGTCGCCGTCGGCGTGCAGCACGTCGAAGAACACCGGGGACAGCACGTGGACGTCCTCGCCGGAGCGCAGGTCGGGTGCGGTGTCACGGGGGTGGGTCGCTCCGAGCGAGGCGATGTCCTGGAACGGGGCGGGCCGCCCGTCGTGCTCGACGATGAGTGCCTCACCGTCGAGGACGAGGGGGTCGGCGGCGAGCCCGCGCACGGTCTCGGCGATCTGAGGCACCCGCTCGGTGATGTCGTCGAGGCTGCGCGTGTAGACACGGACGTCGTCGCCGACCCGGTGGACCTGGATGCGGATGCCGTCGAGCTTGGTGTCGACCGAGGCCGGTAGCGCGGGACCGACCTTGTCGAGCGCGGCGGCCACGTCGGGCGCCGAGGACGCCAGCATCGGGCGTACGGCGCGACCCGGCTCGAGCATCACCGCAGCCAGGGCCTCGGCGCCACCCGTCAGAGCGGCGACGGCGACCGGCGCGCTCGCCCCTTGCAGCATCGCGGCCCGTCGCACCGCGGCAGCCGGCACGTCGGCGGCCTCCGCGACCGCGTCGAGGACGACGGAGTCCAAGGCGCCCTGCCGGACGTCACCGGAGACGAGTCCCGCGAGAAAGCGCTGCTCGTCGGCGGTCGCCCTCGCGAACAAGTCGTGCGCGGTCTCGGCACGCGCCGTCTGCGACCCCGGTCCCGACAGCCCGGCCATCGCCGCGAACGTCGCGTCGGTCTCGGCCACGGTGAGGCTCGGCTCCTCGGCCGGCGGCGGGAGGTCGCGCAACGACGCCCAGCCCAACCCCGTACGGCGTTGGCGGAGCTCGCCCGCGAGGTAGGTCACCACGACCTCGAGGTCCTCCGGTGGTGTCCCGCGCAGCAGGTCGGCCAGCGCGGTCCGCTTTGCCAGGCGCGACCGTGTCGCGGCGACGGCCCGAGAGGTGGCGACGACGTCGGCGAGGAGCATGCGACCCATTGTGCTGCGCGGCACAGACACGCCGGAAGATCGCGGCGCTGCGGCAGGGTGACACAATCGAGCGCGTGAGCGTCAACCTTCCTACCCGTACCGACGTCCTCGTCGTCGGTGCCGGTCCCGCCGGCTCTGCCGCGGCTGCGTGGGCTGCGCGGCACGGGCTCGACGTGGTCCTGGCCGATGCCGCCCGCTTCCCGCGAGACAAGACCTGCGGCGACGGTCTGACGCCGCGAGCGATCGCCGAGCTCGACCGGTTGGACCTCGGCCCCTGGATCCGCCGCCACGGCACCAACCGCGGACTCCGGGCCTCCGGGTTCGGCCAGACGCTGATGCTCCCGTGGCCGGGTGGGTCGCTGCCCGACCACGGCTCCGCGGTCCCGCGCACCGAGCTCGACGCGCACATCCGCGCCGCGGCCCTCGACGCGGGCGCGACCCCGGTCGACGGCGCCCGCGCGGTCGACGTGGTCAGGGACGGCGACCGGGTCCGGGAGGTGGTGTTCAAGACCACCGACGGCCCGCACCACGTGGCGTGCGACCGCCTCGTCGTCGCCGACGGCGTCCGCTCCCCGCTGGGCCGCGTGCTCGGCCGCGAGTGGCACCGCGAGACCGCGTACGGCGTCGCTGCGCGGTCGTACGTGAAGTCCGACCGCAGCGACGACCCGTGGATCTCCAGCCACCTCGAGCTGCGCGACGAGCAGGGCGAGGTCCTGAGCGGCTACGGCTGGATCTTCCCGCTGGCCGACGGCGAGGTGAACCTCGGCGTCGGCACCCTCGCCACCTCCAAGCGTCCCGCCAACGTCCAGCTGCGACCGCTGATGGAGCACTACGCCCGCCTGCGCCGTACGGAGTGGGAGCTGGCCGACGAGCTGCGCGCCCCGACGTCGGCGCTGCTGCCGATGGGCGGCGCGGTGTCGGGTGTCGCCGGTGCCAACTGGGCGCTGATCGGCGATGCCGCCGGATGCGTGAACCCGCTCAACGGCGAGGGGATCGACTACGGGCTCGAGACCGGCCGGCTGGTCGCCGACGAGCTCGCCGCCGGCACCGACCTGGCGACCGCGTGGCCGGCGGTCCTGCGCGAGCACTACGGCGAGGCGTTCTCGATCGCGCGCCGACTCGCGGGGCTCCTGACCGTCCCGGGCGTGGTGACGTACGGCGGCCCCGTCGGCATGCGCTCGTACGCACTGATGACCATCGCGCTGCGGCTGATGGGCAACCTCGTCACCGACGAGGACCGCGACGCCGTCGCACGGCTGTGGCGCTGGGCCGGCCGGATGTCGCTGCGCGTCGACCGCCGGCAGCCGTTCGCGTGAGGCCGCGCGCATGACCTTCCGCGCGCCCGAGGACACCGACCGCCGCGTCGTCCGCTATGCCTCGCGGGGGTCGACCCACTTCGACGTCATCCTCGCGGCGTTCTGCGTCGTCCTCGTGGTCTCCAACATCGTGGCGACCAAGGGCATCGAGATCGGGTCGGGGAGCTGGACGTTCGGCGGCCTGCAGCTCTGGCCGGTGATCACCGACGGCGGTGCGTTCCTGTTCCCGCTCGCCTACATCCTGGGCGACGTCATCTCCGAGGTGTACGGGTTCCGGGCGGCGCGCCGGGCGATCATCACCGGCTTCGCGATGGCGGTGGTCGCGGCGGTGACGTTCTGGGTGGTCCAGCAAGCCCCTGCAGCGTCGTTCTATGAGAACCAGGGGGCGTACGAGAGCGTCCTCGGGTTCGTGCCGCAGATCGTGCTGGCGAGTCTCGCGGGCTACGTGGTGGGCCAGCTGCTCAACAGCGTGGTGCTGGTCAGGATGAAGGCGCGTACCGCCGAGCGAGGGCTGTTCGCGCGGCTCGCCACCTCGACCGGTGCCGGCGAGCTGGCCGACACGCTGATCTTCTGCGCGATCGCCGCGTCGGTCATCGGCATCACGACGTGGGGCCAGTTCTGGAACTACGCCGTCATCGGGTTCGTCTACAAGGTCTGCGTCGAGCTGCTCGTCATGCCGGTGACGATGCTCGTGATCCGCTGGCTGAAGTCCCGCGAGCCCTCGTACTGGCGCTGACCCGGCCACCACCGCCCGCGCGCGGCCAGGGCCGCCGGGCTAGGCGTAGTAGCGGCCGAGGAAGTCCGCCTTGAGGTCGGCGTAGGTGCCGTCGGAGATCGACGCGCGGATCCGGTCGACGAGCCGGATGATGAAGCGCTCGTTGTGGATCGTCACCAGCGTGCCGGCGTTGTACTCCTTGGCCTTGAACAGGTGGTGCAGGTACGCCTCGGTGTAGTTCGCGCACGTGTAGCAGTCGCACTCCGCGTCGATCGGCGCAAAGCTCCGCCGCGAGGACGCCACCGCCAGGTTGCGCTGACCGTCGTGGGTGTAGACCCGGCTCGACCGCGCCACCCGCGAGGGGCTCACGCAGTCGAACGTGTCCGCACCGTTCTCGATCCCGGTGAAGAGGTCGTCCGGCTCGCCGATGCCGAGCAGATGGCGCGGCTTGTCCTCCGGAAGCTCCTCGCTGACCCAGCCGACGATCGTGCCCAGCTGCTCCTTCTCGAGCGCGCCTCCGATGCCGTACCCGTCGAACCCGAGCTCGACCAGGCCGCGTGCCGACCGCCGCCGGAGGTCCTCGTACTGCGCGCCCTGGACGACGCCGAACAACGCCTGGTACGGCTTGCCGGCCCGCTCTGCGGTCAGCTTCTCGTGCTCGGCGACGCACCGGACCGCCCACGCCTGGGTGCGGTCGACCGAGCGCTCCTGGTAGCCGCGGGTGTTCATCAGCGTCGTGCACTCGTCGAAGGCGAAGATGATGTCCGCACCCAGCTGGTGCTGGATCCGCATCGACACCTCGGGGGTGAACCGGTGCTTGGACCCGTCGAGGTGGCTCTTGAACGTCACGCCCTCGTCGTCGATGTGGGCCAGCCGTTCCTTGCCGTCGGCGATGACGTCGTCGGCCGTACGGTCGGTGGTGTCCATCGCCAGCACCTTGCGGAAGCCGGCCCCCAGCGACAGCACCTGGAAGCCGCCCGAGTCGGTGAACGTCGGACCGCGCCAGTTCATGAAGGCGCCCAGCCCGCCAGCCTCGTCGACGATGTCGGAGCCGGGCTGGAGATAGAGGTGGTAGGCGTTGGCCAGCAGCGCCTGGGCCCCCAGCTCACCCATCGTCTCGGGCAGCACCGCCTTGACCGTGGCCTTGGTGCCTACGGGGATGAACGCCGGTGTCTGGATGTCGCCGTGCGGTGTCGAGATCACGCCGGTACGGCCCTGGGCGCCGTCGACGGTCTCGCCGAGGCGGTCACCGACCGAGAAGTTGAATGTCACCGGACCATCCAACCAGCGGTCATCCCTCGAACGACGAGGGCGTCGCCTCGTCGGCAGCGGGAGCCGGCGACGGCTGGCCGAGGGACGGATCCTCGTCGAGGTTGTCGGGCTGCGGGGCAGGCTCCGTCGAGGGTGTCGACGGCTCGGGAGTGGGCTCGGTCGTCGGCCCGGGCTGCTGGGGGACGGCCTCCTCGGCCGGCGGGGTCACCTCGTCGGTCGGGGCGGGCTCGTCCGGGTCGGAATCCGTCGTCGACGGCGTCGACGACGGGGAGGGGTCGGTGCCGCCGTCCTTGTCGCCGCCGCCGTCCTTGCCGTCGTCCGACGTCGTCCCGACGTTGCTGAACGTGGTCCCCGACTTGCCGCTGTCTCCGAGCGGGTGCCCGACGATCGCCTCGTACGCCAAGATGCCTCCGAGGGCGAGGAGCAGGCTCGCGACCGTGGCCGCCGCGACTCCGCGCCACGAGATCAGTCGCTTGGAGGCGGCATCGGGGTCGGCGGCCTCGGTGTCCGTGCCGTCGGCCTCCACCTCGGCTCCGTCGTCCGGCGCGTCGACGGCGGTCTCCGGGTCGACGGTGTCCTCGACACCACCGTCGCCGGGCTGGCCCACCTCGTCCAGCGCCTCGGGGACAGGCAGCACGGCCGTACCGCCGGCACCGGCACCCGCACCGACATCGCGCTTGGCCATCGTCGCGAGGCTCGTGAGCCGGGCGGCCTGGGCCAGCTGGCGGCTCTTGCGCAGGGAGTTCGTGTAGATCGTGCCGGCGACGGTGGCCACCACGGAGCCGACGGCCGCGCCGATGAGGGTGCCGGCGACGCCGAGCAACGAGCCCGCCACGGCCGCGGTCATCGCGGCGAGAGCACTCCCGACGACCTGGCTGGAGGAGACTCCCGAAAGGACACCTCCGCTGTCGTCCTCGGCATCCAACTCGGGCTTCTTGGCCGCCATACATCCCTTCCCGCGACATGCGCGTACGTCTCGTACCCCTGATCTCGGGGGTGGTTCGGTGGTCGAGCGCGGGGTCGGGCCGGGGAGCGGCCGGCTCCGCGCCAACCTTCGACGTTAGCGAAGTCGAGCGACCCGTCCAAGTGGGATCGCGCACATGTCGCCGGGACTACGGTGTGGGCATGAGCAACCCCCCGCTCGAGCCGAGCACCACGCCGCCCGTCCCGGTCGTGCTGGACGTCGACACCGGCGTCGACGACGCACTGGCCCTGATGTTCGCGGTCCGGCACCCTGCGATCGACGTGCGGGCGATCACCTGCGTCGCCGGCAACACCGACGTGGACCAGGTCGTGACGAACTCGCTGGCGGTCCTGGACGCCCTGGACGCGCCCGACGTGGCCGTGGCGCGGGGAGCCGAGCAGCCCTTGCTCGGCGGCTCCCGCGACGCCCGGCACGTCCACGGCGCCGATGGGCTCGGGGGGCAACGGCTCCCGTCCTCCTCGCGCATGCCGTTCGCGGGCGGGGCGCTGGAGCTGATGCGGATGACGATCCTCGACTCTCCCGACCCGGTGACGCTCGTCTCGCTGGCGCCGATGACCAACGTGGCGCTGCTCCTGAGGGCCTACCCGGAGGTCAAGGAGAACCTTCGAGGCATCGTCGCGATGGGCGGAGCCCTAGAGGGGGGCAACGCGACGCCTGTCGCCGAGTTCAACGTCTGGCACGACCCGGAGGCGGCGGCGATCGTCCTCGCCTCCGGGGTTCCGGTCACGCTCTACGGGCTGGACGTCTTCTCGCGGGTCGTCGTCGAGGCGGAGACGTATGAGGTGCTGCGCGACGACCCCGACCCTGCCGTCGCGCTGGCCGGACGGCTGCTCGCCCACTCGCACGAGGTGATCCGCAGCGACCCCCGGGTCGGGCACGGCGGCCTGGTGGGCGATGCCGGTGCCGTCTGCTCGGTCGCGTCCCCGGGCCTGCTCACGACTCGCCGCTGGCCGGTCCACGTCGCACTGGCGCCGGGCCTCACCCGGGGGCAGACGGTCGTCGACCGGCGCTACGTGCTCGGCGAGGACGCGGTGCACGGCGTGGACTCCCTCGGCCATCTGGTCGACGTGGCGGTCGACGTCGACCACGAGGCCACACGTGACCTGTTCCTCACCACCATCTGCGCCGGCCCGCAGGCGTCGCACGGCGACGACACGGCACGGGCGGTCCAGCGGTGACGCCCGCGGAGGCCCACCCGGATCCCTCCCCGCCGTCGCGTGCGTCAGCGCGGGTCGCGGTGGTGGGATCGCTCAACGTGGACCTCGTCACGGAGGTCCGCCGCCATCCCTCGCCCGGCGAGACCGTCCTCGGTGGGGATCTTCGCCGATCCCGCGGCGGCAAGGGCGCCAACCAGGCGATCGGTGCCGTCCGCGCGGGCGCCTCGGTCGCCCTGCTGGGCAGGGTCGGTGACGACGCCGACGGTCGGGCGTACCGTGACGCGCTGGCCGCGGCGGGAGTCGACGTGACCCATCTGCGGACCACGCCTGACGTGGCGACCGGGACGGCCCTCATCGTCGTCGACGGCCAGGGAGAGAACACCATCGTGGTGGCCCCCGGCGCCAACGCCCGACTCACGGCCGCCGACGTGCGCGACGCCGCCGGCGCGATCCGCGAGGCCGACGTGGTGCTGGTGCAGCTCGAGATCGGCCAGGACGCCGTGGACGCCGTGTCGGAGGTCGCGGGGGAGGCGGGCACGAGGCTCGTGCTCAACGCCTCGCCCGTACGACCGCTGCCGCCGTCCCTGCTCGCGCTCGCCGACCCGCTGGTAGTCAACGAGCACGAGGCGCGGGAGTACGACGCCGTCTCGCTCTGCGTCACGCTCGGGTCCGCGGGTGCACGCTGGGGCGAGGACTCGGCGATGCCCCCACGGGTCGAGGTCGTGGACACGACCGGTGCCGGGGATGCGTTCGCCGGGGCCCTCGCCGCCGCGCTGGCCGCGGGGGAGGGGCGTGCTGGCGCGCTCGGGGCCGCCGTGGCTGCCGGCGCGGAGGCGACCACCTGGCTCGGTGCCCAGCCGGGCTGAGACCAGGGCCCGCCCGGCAGGCGTGGCGGCGTGACGGGAGTGGTGTTGTCCACACGATCCGGCCGTCCCCAGCCCGGCGCGCGTCCCTCAACCTGTCCGCCCTCGTCACTAGGCTCCGAGGGAGCCTGCTCGGAGGCTCGCACGGACCCTGGAGGTGGATGCATGCGCTTCATCGCGACAGCGGATTGGCAGCTCGGCATGACCGCCTGGTTCCTCGGCGACGAGGCGCGTGCGCGCTTCCAGCAGGCCCGGCTCGACGCCGTCCGGCGGATCGGCGACCTCGCCGCTGAGCGCGACGCTGCGTTCGCCGTCGTCTGCGGCGACGTCTTCGAGTCCAACCAGCTCGACCGGGCGATCGTCGCGCGGACGTTCGAGGTCCTCCGAGGGTTCTCGGTGCCGGTCGTGCTGCTCCCGGGCAACCACGACCCGCTCGACGCCGCGTCGATCTACGACTCGCGTGTCTTCGCCGAGCGCAAGCCCGACCACGTGCACGTGCTGCGCGACAGCGCCCCCTTCACGGTGGTCGAGGGTGCCGAGGTCGTCGGTGCGCCGTGGTTCGGCAAGCACCCCACGCGTGACCTGGTGGCAGACGCGTGCGCCGGACTCCGGCCGACGTCGGGCGATCTGGTGCGCGTGGTTGCCGGACACGGCGTGGCGAGCACGTTCAACCCCGACCGTGACGCGCTCGCGGCGATCGACGTGCCCACCCTCACCAAGGCACTCGACTCCGGCCGCGCTCACGTCGCCGTCCTCGGCGACCGCCACTCGACCACCGAGATCGAGTCCCGCATCTGGTACGCCGGTGCTCCCGAGGTCACGTCGCGCCGCGAGGACGATCCCGGCAACGTGCTGGTCGTGGACGTCGACCCGGAGTCGCGGGCCGTGACCGTGGATCCGGTCCGGGTCGGCCGTTGGCGGTTCGAGGTCGTCGAGCAGGAGCTGGCCTCCTCCGAGGACGTCGACCGACTCGCCGATCGGCTGGAGCAGATGCCCGACAAGGACCGCACGGCCGTGTGGCTGGCCTTGAGCGGGACGCTCTCCACGGCCGAGATGGCGCGGCTCGACGGCGTTCTCGAGCACGGGAGCGACCTCTTCGCACGGCTCGACGCCTGGGAACGGCACACGGACCTGGTCGTCCTGCCTGACGGTCACGACTTCGCCGATCTCGGTCTCAGCGGATTCGCTCAGGCCGCTCTCGACGAGCTCGCCGAGCTCGCCCGTTCCGACGCACCGGACGCGGCCGTGGCACAAGACGCGCTCGGGTTGCTCTACCGGCTCGCGGGGGCCGGCCGATGAGGCTGGTGCGGGTGACGCTGCGGCACTTCAGGGGTGTTCAGGAGTCGACGGTCCGGTTCGGCGACGGCGTGACGGTGGTCGTGGGACCCAACGAGGCGGGCAAGTCGTCGGTCGCCGAAGCGGTCCGTCTGCTCCGCACCACCAAGTCCAGCTCGCGCAGTCAGGCGGTCCGCGACGTCAAGCCCG
Organism: Mumia sp. zg.B17; assembly: GCF_019550915.1. Classification (GTDB taxonomy): domain Bacteria; phylum Actinomycetota; class Actinomycetes; order Propionibacteriales; family Nocardioidaceae; genus Mumia. The sequence goes on along the minus strand of NZ_JAHWCI010000006.1, from coordinate 156,762 downwards.
TCGGGCTCGACGTCGGACCGGAGGCCGAGGTCGAGCTGCGCACCGGCCCGTACGCGCTGGTCTACCGCAAGCGCTGGCTCAAGTCTCCGATGACCGAGCTGGACGTGACCGCGCCCTCGCGAGAGCAGCACAGCGGCGACGAGGCGCACCAGCGCTTCGCAGCGATCCTGAGCGAGACGGTCGACGTCGACCTGTGGGAGGCGCTCGAGATCGTCCAGGGCGAGTCGCTCGACCAGCCGGAGCTCGCCCGCATCTCCGCGCTCCACCGCGCCCTGGACGACTCGGCCGGCGCGACCGGCGACCACGACGCGCTGATGGCCGCCGTCCTCGCCGAGCGCGACCGTCTCCTCACCGCGGGAGGCAAGCCGCGGGGGGCTCACGCACAGTCAGCGGCCGAGATCGTGGAGCTCGAGGCCGAGGCTGCGCGGCTGCGTGCCCGGAGCGCCGAGATGGACCGCTACGTCGACGACTACGCGGCCAACGAGCACGAGCACGCGCGCCTGTCGACGTTGTCGATCGAGGCCGACGCTCGTCTTCGCCGTTCGGAGGACGCCGTCCGGGCTCTCGAGACGCTGCGCGAGGAGCTGCGCCGCTCCGAGGAGGACCTCGAGGTGGCAGAGCGCGCCCTGTCGCACGCCGTCCGGGCGCGCGACGACCGCCGCAGCATGGTCGACGACCTCGCTCGCCGTGCCGAGACGATCGACGCGCTGCGGACGCGTGTCGCGGCGGTAGTGGCGGCTCACTCCGACGCCCGCACGGCCGAGGACGACGCGCGACGAGAGGTCGGCGTCGCCACCGAGCGCGCACGTGTGGCCCGCCATGCTGCACAGACTGCCGCGCTCGCCGTGGCACGCCACCGGGACGAGCTCGAGCGGACCGCGCTCGCTCACCGGGTCCGCCGTGCGAGGGAGGCGGGGGAGCGGTGCGCCCGCGCACGGGCCGAGCGTGAGGTCCTCCGCGTCGACGACGCGGTGCTGGCGCGCCTGACCGACATGTCGACGGATGTCCAGGTGGCGGTCGGCGCGCGCGACGCCGCCGCCGCGCGGGTGTCGGTCCGTCCCCTCGGCGGCCACCGGGTCGACGTTGGGGGTGCGGAGGTCGTCGGCGAGACCTACGAGGCTTCGGTCCTCGACGACGTCCGGATCACCGTCGACGGGGTGGTCGAGGTCGTGGTCAGTCCGGGCACGCCGCCCGCAGATCTCGACCGTCGCGTCGCGCGGGCGCGCGCGGCGTTCGACGTGGCTCTCCACGAGGCCGGGGTGGACTCTCTGGACGAGGCCCGGTCCTCGCACGAGCGTCGTCGGGTTGCCGAGTCCCAGTGCGCCACTGCCGAGGACTCGCTCTCCGACGCCCTCGGTGGCACGACGTTGGACGATCTCGAGCTCCGGTTGGCCACACTCGAGCGACGACGCGCCTCCGACCCCAGCGCCGACCCCAGCGCCGAGCCCAGCTCCGACCCCAGCGCCGAAGGCAGCGCCGAAGGCGAGCGCGACGCCCTCGAGGCTGCCGCGGACGCCGCCCGCAGTGCCGCGGAGGACGCCGACGCCGACGCGGCGGCCGCGCGGGACGCCCACGACGGTGCGCGTGAGGCTCTCTCGGTGGCGGGCGAGGCTTCGGTTCGAGCTCGGCAGGAGCTCGAGAGCGCCGAGCATGAGCTGGCGCGCGAGACGGCGCGTCTGGCTGCCGCCAGAGCAGAGGTGGATGACGAGGCACTCACCGAAGCCGTGGTCGCCGCGGACGAGGCGTACGAGCGCGCCAGGACGACGAGCAGGGCGTCGCGGGCCACGTTCGAGGCCGCGTCCCCGGAGACTCTCGCGATGGAGCTCGCCAACGCCCGCGAGCTCGTCGAGGGGGTTGACCGCGACCTCACCAGGACCGACGAACGCCGCGTCGAGCTGCAGACGCTCCTCGACGACCGCGCGGCCGAGGGCATCCACGACCGGCTCACCGACGTCGAAGCCGCGCTGGACGTCGCCAGCGCGACCCACCGGCGCCTCGCCCGATCGGCGCAGGCCGCCGACCTTCTCAGCGCCACGTTGCTGCGGCACCGCGACGAGGCTCAGCGCCACTACGTCGCGCCCTTCAAGCAACGCATCGACAGACTCGGCAAGGTCGTCTTCGGGCCCGACTTCGAGGTCGAGGTCAGCACCGACCTCGCCATCGAGACCCGGACGCTGCGGGGACGCACCGTCCCGTTCGGCTCCTTGTCCGGCGGCGCCCGCGAGCAGCTCGCCGTCCTCGGACGCCTCGCCTGCGCACAGCTGGTCGACCCCGACGAGGGCGCTCCGGTCATCCTCGACGACACCCTCGGCTTCTCCGACCCCGATCGTCTGGAGCGTCTCGCGGTGGTCCTCAACGATGTCGGCCGTTCGGCACAGGTCGTGCTCCTGACCTGTCAGCCCCGGCGCTTCGAGTCCGTCGGCGGCGCCCGCACGGAGCGGCTCACCCTGTCATGAAGCCACGGCACTACTCTTTCGCCAGCACGTGGCGGGTGACAGCGCCGGTCGCGCAGGCCTTCGACGCCGTCGCCGACCTCGAGCGCTATGCCGTGTGGTGGCCCGACGTGCGTCACGTCACCGGCATCGACGACGACACCGCGCGGCTGGCGATCAGAGCGACCCTCCCGTACACGCTCCACCTCACCCTCCACCGGACCCGCGTCGACGAGACGTCACGCCATCTGCTCGCCGAGATCGCCGGTGACCTCGAGGGCTGGGCGAGCTGGCGGCTCGGCGCTGACCGCGAGACCACGGTCCTCCGCTACTCGCAGGAGGTCGTCACGAGCGAGCCGTGGATGAACGCGATCGGCAGTCTCGTGTCCCCGGTCCTCCGGCTCAACCACACGGCGATGATGCGTCGCGGTCAGGTCGGTCTCGCCCGCTACCTCTCGTCGTAGCCGTCGGGCGGTCACCTAGAGTGGCCGACGAACCAGCCCGTACGGAAGGACAGATGTGCACCGATCGAGGTCGTTCGTGCTCGCCCGCGGCGCCGCCATTCTCCTGGCGGTCGCGCTCGGTGGCTGCGGCTCCGCGTCCGATCTGGCCGACGCCGAGCCAGCGGCCGAAGCATCCGCCCCGACGACGTCGCCGCGCACCGCGCAGCTCCCGCTCGACGACGTCGCGACCGACCTGACCGACGACGTCGGTCCGATGAGGGCGTTCCGGAGCCCGAGCGGCAACATCGTGTGCCGGCTCAACACCGACGGTGCGCGCTGCGACATCGGCGACTTCGACTTCTCGCCCCCGCCCAAGCCGGAGGGCTGCGAGGACGGATGGGGTCGCACGCTGGTCGTCGACGACGAGGGCGGCTTCTTCAGCTGTGACGCGCCGACGCTCGCCGGCAACTCCCCAGAGCTCGCCTACGGCAAGTCGACGACCCTCGGCTCCTTCGGGTGCACCAGTCAGCGCACGGGCATCACGTGCCTGAACACCGAGACCGACGAGGGCTTCACCGTCTCGCGCGAGCGCGCCGGCACCTTCTGAGGCGCGCCACCCGACACGACGACAAGGACCCGCCATCGGGCCGCCGCAGCGGCCCGATGGCTTCCGTCTCGTCAGGGGCGAGCCCGCGTCAGAGCGACGCGAGTCCGGTCAGAGCGCGCCGCTCTCGCGACCACCTGCGGGCACGGTCGCGTACGGGTCCGCAGCCGCCACGCGGTCGGCCTTGTCCTTGGGCTGGAACCGCTCCTCGAGGAGGACGGCGATCGGCGAGGCCACGAAGACCGTGCCGAGCGTGCCCAGCGTGAGACCGAGCAGCAGGGCGATCGCGAACGGCTGGAGCGAGGCACCACCGAGGATCGCCAGGGCGGCGAGGATGAAGATCGCACCCAGGCCGGTGTTCACCGTACGGGGGACCGTCTGCATGATCGAGTCGTTGAAGATCCGGCGCAGGCTGTCGCCCTTCTTGCGTTCTCGCAGGTTCTCTCGGATGCGGTCGAAGACGACGACGGTGTCGTTCACGTCGAGACCGATGATCGAGAGGATCGCGGCGAGGAACACCCCGTCGACCGGCTCACCGAACCACGCGAAGATGCCGACCACCAGAGCCACTGTCGTGGCGAGCGCCAGCACGGCTGCGGTCGCGAACGTCCATCGGAACCGGATCGAGAGATAGAGCATCTGGGCGGCCAGGGCGATGATGAACGCGATGATCGCCTGGTTGCGGAGCTCCTTGCCGAGGCTCGGGCCGATCAGCTCGTCACGCTCCTTGGTGACGGGACCGGCCGCCTCGTCCAGGGCGTCCTCGATCTTGACGGCCTCGTCGTCGGTGATCTTGTCGGTGCGGACCGTGATGTTGTTCTGGTCGCCGGACTCGCCACCGCTCTCCTGGACCACCGCGCTCGGGAAGCCGGCGTCGCTGACGACCGTACGGGCGGCGTCGGTGGTGATGGGCTTGCTGACCTTGTAGTCCAGGACGCGGCCGCCGGTGAACTCGACGCCGAGGTTGAGCCCCTGGGTGACGACGCCGGTCACGGCGACGGCGATCGCGGCGAGCGTGAGCCCGACGAGCAGGCCCGAGCGCTTCAGGATGAACGGTCCCTTGGTCACCAGCCACGTGCGGAACTTGCCGGTCCCGGTGAGACCCGTGATGCCGGGGCGCTTCTGGGCGAAGGACCGTCGTACGGCCCAGTCGGTGAGGACGCGGGCGATGACGAGCGCCGAGACCATCGACGCGATCGTGCCGATCGTCAGCGTCACACCGAAGCCCTTGACGGGCCCGCTGGCGAAGAAGAAGAGCAGTCCCGCGGCGATGATGGTCGTGACGTTGGAGTCGAGGATGGCCGTCCAGGCCTTCTTGTAGCCCGTGTCGAGCGCTCGTGGCAAGCCCTCACCGGTCCGCCGGGCGTACTCCTCGCGCGCTCGTTCGAACACGAGGACGTTGGCGTCGATCGCGAGGCCGATGGCGAGGACGAAGCCCGCCAGGCCGGGAAGGGTGAGTGTCGCCCCGAGCCACACGAGCATCGCGTAGGACAGGAGGGCGTAGGTGCCGAGGGCGATGCTCGCCAGGAAGCCCATGAGGCGGTAGACGAGCATGATGAAGACCGCGGTGAGCGCGACGCCGATGAGCGCCGCCTCGATCGACGCCTCGATGGCGGAGTCGCCGAGGGTCGCGCCGACCGTGCGCTGCTCGATGACCTCGACCGGGACGGGGAGCGCGCCGCCCTCGATCAGGACGGCCAGATCCTTGGCCGAGTCGGCCGAGAAGTCACCGGTGATGCTGGTGGTCGATCCGGGGCCGGCGCAGAGGCTCGGCTGCACGGCGGGGGAGGAGATGACGTTCTTGTCGAGCATGATCGCGATGCGCTGCCCGCCGGCGGTGTTGGCGCACGCCTCGTTGACGAGCTGCTTCCAGCCGGGGGTGCCCTCCCCGTTGAAGCGGACGTTGACGACCCACTGCAGCGACTGCTGCTCCTGCTCGGCCTTGGCGCTGGAGACGCCGTTGCCGTCGAGCAGCTGCGGGCCGACGATGATCGGGTTGCCGTCCTCGTCCTCGACGATCTGCTGCCCCTCAGCGGGCTTGGCGCCCTCCTGAGCCGGGCCGATCACGTTGTGGAAGGTCAGCTGGGCGGTCTGGCCGATGACCTCGGCGGCCTCGCGCGGGTCCTGGACGCCGGGGAGCTCGACGATGATCCGGTTCTCGCCGGAGCGAGCCAGGGTGGGCTCGGCGACACCGAGGGCGTCGACGCGGCCGCGCAGGACCTCAAGCGCACGGTCGGTCGCCTCGCCGTCGGCCTTCACGCGCTCGGTGTCCTGGGTCTCCAGGACGATCTGTGTCCCGCCCTTGAGGTCGAGACCGAGGCGGGGGGTGAAGTTCAGGGCGACGACTGCCGAGATGACGAGGACGGTGAGGGCCGCCAGAGCGCGCCACAACGGCGCGCGAGAATCGGGACGTGACACGGAAGGCTCCGGGATCTGCTGACGTGGCGACCGCGGTCAGCGCGGTCAGGACTGTGGAGGTCGTCCGTCAGCGGGGCGGCGCGCGGCTGCGCTCGGGCGAGGCGGTAGCGGCCGACGCCGCATCGTCGAGAGCCAGGAGCCTGCGGGCAGTCACTGCCGTGCCGCCGATGTGGGCAGCAGGGAGCGCCGCGAGGTCGGGCCCGAGCCCGTTCTGGTCGTGATGGGCGCGAGCCCCGACGTCGACCTTGTGCACCGTCACCTTGGTCACCGTCACGGCGCGGTCGGCAGAGCTGCGTGCGTCGGACGGCGCGGGTGTCTGGCTGCGAGCGGTCGCGGTCGAGGCCGGACCCGCGAGCATGAGCAGGAGTCCTGACAGCGCTGCCGCAAGCATCACGGCAGGCAGGCGCGGGACGGTCCTGAGCATTTGACCAGTCTAACCGGACAGGAGGGGGCACTCCTCCGTCGAGGTGATCGTGGTCACTCCCGCCGTCCTCCGCCTCTCACGCTCACGACAGGTCGGCGAGGGCGGACCCGATGGCGCGGTGGAACGTCGGATAGGCCCAGATGGTCCGGAGCAGCTCCTCCACGGGGACCCGGGCCTGGATCGCGACCGTGAGCGCTCCGAGGATCTCCCCGCCCGCCGGCCCCGCGGAGGTCGCTCCGACGAGCACGCGGCGCTCGGCGTCGGCGACGACCTTGATGAGCCCGCTCGCACCCGGTCCGTACGTCGCGCCCCGCGAGGACGCTGCCAGGTCGGTGATCCCCGTACGCACCGGGAGCCCGCGGCGGCGTGCCTGCTCCTCGGTGAGTCCGACCGCGCCGATCTCGGGGTCGGTGAAGGTGACACGAGGAAGCGCGCGGTACGAGGCACCAGGGCCCTTCTGACCGGTGATCGTCGCCACGGCGATCGCGGACTGGTACATCGAGACGTGCGTGAACCCGCCGCGGCCGGTGACGTCCCCGATCGCCCACAGCCCGTCCACCACCGCGCCGCCGCTCAGGACCCGTTGGTGCGGATCGGTGGTGACGAATCCGTGCTCGGTGGGCACACCGAGCTCCTGGAGGCCCAGCCGGTCGGTGTTGGGAGTCCGCCCGGTGGCGACCAGCAGCCGTTCCGCGTCGAGGTCGGAGCCGTCATCGAGGGTGATGGCGAAGCGCTCCCCGTCGTACGCCACCGCCGCGACCGGGCTCCCGGTGCGCACCGTGACTCCGTCGGCCTGCAGGGCGCCGACGACCAGGTTCCCCGCCTCCGGCTCCTCGTGCGCGAGGAGCCGTGGCCCGGACTCGACGACGGTGACCACCGTGCCGTAGCGCGCGTACGCCTGTGCGAGCTCCAGCCCCACCGCGCCACCGCCGAGGACGAGCAGCGATCGGGGGAGGTCGGGGCTCCGGAGGATGTCGCGGTTGGTCCAGTACGGCGTGCCGTCCAGTCCGTCGATCGGCGGTGCCGACGGACGGGTCCCGACGTCGAGGAGGACACCCCGGCGAGCCGACCAGGTCCGGTCACCGACGGCGACCGTCCGCGGCCCGGTGAGGGTCGCAGTCCCCCGTACGATCGTCGCGCCCGCCCTCTCGAGCCGTGCGACCGACGCCGAGTCGTCCCAGTCGGCGGTGACGTCCCGTACCCGCGCGTAGGCGTCGGCGAAGCGCGGGGTCACGGCGACCTCACCGGCCACGCCGTCGGCTCGACGGGCCGACGCGAGGAGATCGGCGGAGCGGATCAGCGTTTTCGAGGGGATGCAGCCGTAGTAGGGGCACTCGCCTCCCACGAGTCCGTCCTCGACCGCCACCACGTCGAGCCCGGAGCGTGCGAGCGCCCCCGTCGCCGCCTCGCCGCCGGGACCCGTGCCGATGACCACCACGTCGACGGTGGAGCCTGTACGGCCGTACGGAGCAGTGTCCATAGACGCGAGCATCGCTCACCGAGGGACATCCCGCAGCGCCGATCGGCGGGACGAGGGAGGGGAGAAGGCTAGTGCGCCGGGCTGGGAGCACCTCACGGCGCGTGGCCGCTCGTAGCGGCTAATTTTGGGACCCGGGGCAACCGCAGCCCGGCGCACTCCCAGACTAAACCAGGTTGCCTCGGCGTTCATTCCGGGCGGCACTCTCCAACGCGGCGGCGGTGTCGACGAGCCGTGACGCGCTGATGGCCTGGCCGTGGTCGTCCTCACCGAGCGCGGCCCTGCCCACCCCGACGATCCGGGCGAACGCCGCTGCCCGGTCGAGGGTGTCGGCGAGGTCGTTGGTCACGACACCGCGCACGACCGCGTCGGCGAGCGCGACGACCTCCTGCGGTCCCGGGGGATCGACGACACCGGCGACCACCTCGTCGACGGGCGCGTGGGCCTTGCCGGCGTCGAACTCGCGGGCAGCCTGGACGGCGTCGCGTCGCACCCAGGTGCGCAGCACGTACAGGCGCCACAGCGCACCGGCGAGCGAGTCGCCGGGAGCGTCGGCCCACAGCTCGGCGAGCAGGTCGAGCCCGTGCTCGTCGGCCAGCGCCAGGACCCGCTCGGTGGTGGCCTGGTCGGAGGCGTCTCGGGCGCCGCGGACCAGGAGGTGGGCGACGCGTGCGCCAGCCTCCGCGCGTGCCACCGGGTCCTGGTCACCCTGGCGCGCCGCGAACAGCTCGGGAGCCGCGACGAGCGGCTTCTTGAACTCAGCCACCCGGCCAGCGTAGTGGGTGCTCAGAGCGCGCGGAGCGCCTCGGCGAGCGGTTGGGCGGTGAGCGCGACCTGCCACGGGCGGGCACCACGGTCGGTGAGGAACGCCGCGACGGCGTCGCGGTCCGGTGCCACCGTCGCGTCCCAGGCGAGCCGCCGGAGGATGTCGGGTGTCAGAAGGTTTTCGAGAGGCAGGTCGTGGCGCTCGGCGATCGCCGTCAGAGCGGTCCGGTACGCCGCCAACCGGGCGGCAGCCTCAGGGTTCCGCTCGGGCCACGCACGAGCAGGCGGAGGACCGTCGGCGTCGCTCGACGCGTTGGAGGGCAGCTCTGACTCCGGCAGGTCCCGGGCGGCGGCGAGGGCACTGTCCCACGTGTCGAGGTAGCGGCGCGCCCCGCGGCTGCGCATGACCTCCAGGTCACGCAGCTCTTGGCGGCTCGCCGGCGCGGTGCGGGCGATCGTGACGATCGCGGCGTCGTTGAGGATCCGCCCCGGGGTTACGTCGCGCTCGCGGGCGATGACGTCGCGCGCCTCCCACAGGGCTCGCACGAGCGCGAGCCGTCGCGGCCCACGGACCTTGTGGATGCCGGACGTCCGCCGCCACGGCTCCGTCCGGACTGCGGGACCGGCGAAGTGGAGAAGTGCTTGGAACTCCTCGTGGGCCCACTCCAGCTTGCCGGCCCGCTCGAGGCGCTCCTCGAGGGCGTTGCGCAGCCCGACGAGAGGCTCGACGTCGAGGGCGGCGTACACGAGCCACGGCTCGGGGAGCGGCCGTCGTGACCAGTCGGCGGCGGAGTGCTCCTTGGCCAGGCTCATCCCGTACACGTCCTGGACGAGCGCGGCCAGGCCGACGCGCGGGAGGTTGAGAAGTCGGCCGGCGAGCTCGGTGTCGAAGAGCGCACGGGGGCGCAGGCCGACCTCCGCGAGAGACGGCAGGTCCTGGGTGGCCGCGTGGAGGATCCACTCGGTGGGGGCGAGCACGTCGTCGAGCTCATGGAGGTCCTCGAACGCGATCGGGTCGACCAGAGCCGTCCCAGCTCCCTCACGGCGCAGCTGGATCAGGTACGCCCGCTGCGAGTAGCGGTATCCGGAGGCGCGCTCCGCGTCGATCGCGACCGGGCCGGTCCCGTGGCGGAGGGCGTCCAGCACGCGCTGGAGGGCCTGGGCGTCGTCGACCACCGCCGGGAGGGGGTCGTGCAGCTGCAGGGGCGGGAGGACGACCTCCTCGGTGGGGGAGTCGTCGGGTTCGGAGGTCACCGCGGCGGCCGTCCCTCGCGCCCGCGTCGGGGCAGGGTCAGTACACCAGGGGCCAGCGGGGGGAGCCCGGCCACGGTGCACAAGAGCTCGCTCCACGCGACGGCGTGCGAGGCGAGGGTGTCACCGGTGCCGAACAGGGGTGTCCAGGAGGCTCTGATCTCCAGCTGCGCGCTGGAGCCGTCCTCCTCCATCCCTCCGAAGCCCTCCGTCCGGACGGTCGTGACGCTCCCGCTGGGCGCGACGTACGAGGCGCCCTGGGAGAACAGCGCCTCGACCAGCCAGCTCCAGCCGACCTCGGGAAGCACGGGGTCGCTGGCCATCTCGGCGTCGACCTCGGCGCGGGCGAACGTCACCAACCGGAACGTGCCCTGCCAGGCGTCGTTGCCCGCCGGGTCGTGGAGCAGGACGAGCCGGCCGGTGCCGACCTCGTCGCCATCGGCGGTGACATCGCCGCTCTGCGCGTACGAGTACGGCGCGATCCGACGGGGTGCTGCCAGCTCCTCGCAGACCACCTCGGGACGTAGCTCCGCGTCTCGCAGGGCAGCGACAGCCTCGATGAACTCGGACGGCTGACCGTCGAGCTCGTTGCGTGCTGCCATGCCTCCACCATAGTTCGCGGAGCGTCAGACCTGACGCAGCGACGCGCCGTTCGACCTGCGAGGATCGGAGGGTGAGTGCCCCGCAGAAGGACGACAAGCCCGAGGCCTCGTCGTCGACCACGGCCGCGCCCAGCCCTGCGAAGGACGGGACGACGCCGAAGACGACCAGTGCCTTCCTCGCCGCGTGCCGGGGGGAGAAGCCCACCCATGTGCCCGTGTGGTTCATGCGTCAGGCCGGGCGTTCTCTCCCGGAGTACCGCAAGCTCCGCGAGGGCGTCCCGATGCTCGAGTCGTGCACGCGGCCCGAGATGGTGGTCGAGATCACGATGCAGCCGGTGCGCCGGTACGGCGTGGACGCCGCGATCTTCTACTCCGACATCGTGGTGCCGCTGAAGGCGATCGGAGTCGATCTCGACATCGTCCCCGGCACCGGCCCCGTCGTCGCGACGCCGATCCGTACGGCCAAGGCCGTCGCCAAGCAGCTGCGCGACCTGGAGCCGAGCGACGTCGAGTACGTCACGGAGTCCGTGCGCGGGCTCGTCGGCGAGCTCGGCGACACGCCGCTGATCGGCTTCGCCGGCGCACCGTTCACGCTGGCCTCGTATCTGATCGAGGGCGGGCCGTCGCGCGACCACCGGCTGACCAAGGAGCTGATGTACCGGGACCCGGAGACGTGGGACGCGCTGCTCGGCCGGCTCGCCTCGATCGCGGCCGCGTTCCTGCGGGTGCAGGTCGAGGCCGGTGCCCGGGCGGTGCAGCTGTTCGACTCCTGGGCCGGCTCGCTCTCCCGTGAGGACTACGTCCGCTACGTCAAGCCGTACGCGAAGACCGTGCTGGATGCGGTCGCCGACCTCGATGTGCCGCGCATCCACTTCGGTGTCGGCACCGGCGAGCTGCTCAGCGAGATGGGTGACGCGGGAGCCGACGTCGTGGGCGTCGACTGGAGGGTCGCGCTCGACGACGGGATCGCACGGGTGGGTCCGGGCCGGTCGGTCCAGGGCAACCTCGACCCGACGGTCGTGTTCGCACCCGACGACATCATGAAGACCAAGGCCGATGCGATCCTCGATGCCGGGAGCAAGGCACGCGGCCACGTGTTCAACCTGGGTCACGGCGTTCTCCCCGCCACCGACCCCGATGCCCTCAAGCGCCTGGTCGACCACGTCCACGCCTACGAGCTGCGCTGAGCGTGCCGGTGAGGTCCCCCGTGCGCGTGGCGGTCGTCGGTGGCGGCCTGGCGGGCGCGACGGCAGCGCGCGCCGTGGTGGAGGCGTTGCCCGACGCCGTCGTGACCCTGTTCGAGGCCTCTGACCGGGTCGGAGGCAAGCTCGCGGGCACGGAGGTCGCCGGGATCACGGTCGACGTCGGGGCGGAGTCCATGCTCAACCGGCGTCCCGAGGCGGTGCGTCTGGCCCGCGAGGTGGGTCTCGGGGAGCGTCTCGTCCATCCCGAGCCGGTCGCGGCGGCACTCTGGGCGCGCGGTGAGATGCGCCCGATCCCGCCGTCGGTGATGGGCGTTCCCACCGACCTCGACGCGCTCGCCGAGACCCACGTCCTCAGTCGCGCCGGCATGCTGCGCGCCCGCGCCGACCTGCCGTTGCCCGAGCCCGCCGACGACGTGTCTGTCGCGTCGTACGTGGGGCGGCGTCTGGGGCGGGAGGTCGTCGACATGCTGGTCGAGCCGCTTCTCGGCGGTGTGTACGCCGGTCACGCCTCGGAGCTCTCCGTGCGTGCGGCCGCGCCGGCGATCTGGGCGCTCCACCACCGCGGACGGCGTCTCGCGCACGCCGCCGCCGAGCAGTCGGCAGCGGCGCCGAAGGATCTTCCGCCGGTCTTCGCGGGCCTCGAGGGCGGGATGTGGCAGCTGCCCGCCGCGGTGGTCGACCACCCGAGCATCGTCGTACGCTCCCGCGCGACCGTGCGTGAGATCAGCGCGCTGGGCTTCGGTCGGTGGCGCCTGGTCGTCGGCCCCGCGAACGCCGCCGAGGTGGTGGAGGTCGATGCCGTGGTCGTCGCGACCCCGGCTGCGCCTGCTGCGCGGCTGCTGGCGCCGTGCGTCCCGGTGGCGGCGCGGCTGCTGCGTGAGGTCGACTACGCCTCGATGGCGATCGTCACCCTGGCCGTGCCCCGCGACCAGGTGGCCGCCGACGCCGCAGGATCGGGTTTCCTGGTCCCGCCCGTGGAGGGGAAGGCGATCAAGGCGGCGACATTCTCGTCGTGGAAGTGGGGCTGGCTGGGGCGCCGGACCGGTGACCTGATGATCCTGCGCGCCTCTCTCGGCCGGGCGGGTGAGGAGCACGTCCTCCAGCGTGAGGACGCCGACCTCGTGGCGACGGCGGTGTCCGACCTCGCCGAGGCCATCGGCCTCCGGGGGCCGTTGGTGGACGCGGATGTCCAGCGCTGGGGCGGTGGTCTGCCGCAGTACACCGTGGGGCACCTCGCCCGAGTCGACCAGATCTCCGACGCCGTCGGCCGCACGCCCGGGCTTGCCGTGTGCGGCGCGGCGTACGGCGGGGTCGGGATCCCGGCGGTCGTCGCATCCGCCCAGGCCGCCGCCCGGAGCATCTGCGACCACCTCGAGGGGCCCGTGGGCCGAGGGGGACAATGAAGCCATGACGACGCCCGAGGTTGACCACGAGGCCCTGAACGCGACGATCCGCTACACGATGTGGTCGGTGTTCCGCTTGGAGACGCCGTTCGGAGAGATCGCGGACCGGACGAAGGTGATCGCCGAGGTCGAGAAGCTCTTCGCGGAGCTGGCCGACGCCGACGTGGTCGTGCGGGGTGCGTACGACGTCGCAGGGCTGCGCGCGGACGCCGACGTCATGATCTGGTGGCACGCCGTGAGCGCCGACGCGCTCCAGGACGCCTACCACGCGTTCCGCCGTACGGCCCTGGGTGAGCGACTGGCTCCGGTCTGGTCACAGATGGGGCTGCACCGCCCGGCGGAGTTCAACCGCTCGCACGCCCCGGCGTTCATGACCGAGCCTGGAGGCAAGGCGTACCTCTGCGTCTACCCGTTCGTGCGGTCGTACGACTGGTACGTCCTGCCCGAGGCCGAGCGCCGGGAGATGCTGCGCGAGCACGGCATGATGGCGGCGCCGTACCCCGACGTCCGGGCCAACACGGTCGCGTCGTTCGCGCTCGGCGACTACGAGTGGCTGCTCGCGTTCGAGGCCGACGAGCTGCACCGCATCGTCGACCTCATGCGCGAGCTGCGGGCCTCGAAGGCGCGGCTGCACGTGCGCGACGAGATCCCGTTCTACACGGGTCGGCTGCGCACCGTCGCCGAGCTCGTCGACACCCTTCCCTGACCGCGGGTCGCTGTCTGGCGCCCGCGGGTCAGTTTCTGGCGCCCGCGGGTCGCTGTCTGGGGTCCGCGGGTCAGGATGCGTCAGGGACGAGCCGAAGGCTCACACCGTTGATGCAGTAGCGCTGGTCGGTCGGCGTCGGGAAGCCCTCACCCTCGAAGACGTGACCGAGGTGCGAGCCGCACCGCGCGCAGCGCACCTCTACGCGCCGCATGCCGAGCGACACGTCCTCGATCAGCTCGACGCGTTCTCCGGCCAGCGGTGAGAAGAACGCAGGCCAACCGCAGTGCGCGTCGAACTTCGTGTCGCTGCGGAACAGTTCCGCGCCGCACGCTCGACACTCGTACACGCCGGGGGTCTCGTCGGTCTCGTAGGAGCTGCTGAACGCGCGTTCGGTCCCCGCCTCCCGCAGCACGTGGAACTCCTGGGGCGTGAGCTCGACACGCCATTCGTCATCCGTCTTCTCGACCTGGTACGCCATGCCTCCATCGTACGGACGAGCACACGCCCAGAGGGTGACCCGCGAGCGCCAGAGGGTGACCCGCGGGCGCCAGGGGGTGACCCGCGAGCGTCAGATGAGGGAAGCGCCCTCGCCTGCACCGGCCGACTGCGCGTCGAAGCTCTCGTGCTCGATGAGACGGAGCGTCGGCACGTGGAGCTTGCGCTCGGCGCGCGAGGCCCAGTCGACGTGGAAGAACTCCGAGAACACGTGCGACGTCGTCAAGATGATCGCCTCCTCGGCCCCCACCCGCGTGACGAGGTCGGCGAGCGCGCTGACCGGGTCGTCGTGGGTCAGGGCGCCGCGTGCGGTCGTGTCGGCCTTGCCCGCAGCAACGATCAGGTCGATCGAGCGCTGCAACGACTCCTGGCCGGCTTCGACGATCGCATTGTCGACGTCTCCGACCGTCTGCGAGTCGGGCATAGCGAGATCGGCTCCACCGAGCACGCCGAGAGAGGTCGCCATCGTCGCGGCAGCGTCCTCGACCGGGAGCAGCAGGTGATAGACGACCGGGTCGTCGAGACCCTCGTGCAGCGACGTGAGCTGACGCGCGTCGAGCTCGGAGAGCTCCTGCTCGAACAGGACGGCCACGTCGTACGGCGTGCGGGCGTCCTGGGTGGGCTCGGTCATCGGTGAGGCCTTTCGTGACGAGTCCGCCGACTGCGGTCGGTACGGGGTCAGCCTACCGCCGAGTCACCGCTGTGGGGTGTCGCGGCGGGTGCCGGTTGCCACTGCCCGAGCTCGGTGCGTACGACGGTGGGATCGCCGGCGCGGGCGAGCCGGAGGGCGGCGGCGGTGACGTCGGTGATCTCGACGACGGCCTCGCGCGCGTCCAGGGCTTGACCGTCGTCGACGACCGGGTTCACCACGCAGAGCTCGTGGAAGCGGACCCGCGGTCGGTCCTCCTCGGCCCGCAGGACTTCGAGGAGCATGCTCTGTGCCGCCCCGGTGACGCTCACGGGTCCCGATCCGGCCTCCGGCTTCAGGGTCGCGATGCCGTTGAGGGCCACGTACGCCGACCCCTGGGGTGCCAGGGACGGCACCGTCGACCGCGCCGCGAGGAAGTGGGCGGTCAGGTGGCTCCGGAGCAGACCGTCCCAGGTGGCGGTGTCGAGATCCACCAGGTCGGCGCCCTCCCACCACCCCCCGATCGCGGCGAAGGCAGCGTCGATCCCACCGCGCCGGCGCAGCTGATCGGCGACGTAGTGGGAGCCCTCGTCGGTGGACACGTCAGCAACGACCGGACGCATCAGGGCGCCGGCCTCACCCAGCCATTCACGCACCGCGTCGAGCCCGGCGTCGGATCGGCCGACCGCGAGCACCGTCACGTCCTCGAGCAGCAAGGCGCGGACGAGGTGCCGCCCGACGTATCCCGTGGCGCCGTGCACGACGGCGGAGCCAAGACGCAGGGGAGTGGCTGGAGAGTCGCCCGAGGTCGTCATGCGCTCAGTCTGCCGCGCCTGAGCGGCAGACCGAGCGCAGGCGTGGCGCGGCCGACCGCGTCAGGCCGGGATCGGGACCAGATCGACTGCGCCGACGGCGTAGCGGGCGAGGACCACCTCGGCGAGCTCGGGTGCTGCGCCGAGCGGGTCGGAGACCGCCACCGCCCCGGCCTCGAGGGCGAGCTCGGTGGCCCGGTCGGGCAGGAAGCCCGGGGCGAGGAACAGCGACCCGACGGCGATGTGACGCTTGCCGTCACGGCGCAGCTCCCGCACCGCCTCGCCCGCTGCTGGCGGTGCCGCTGAGGCGAAGGCCGCGATCACCGGCAGCTTGTGGCGGGCGCCCCAGGCGCGGGCGACGCGGGCGACGTGCGCGTTGGCGAGCGGGTTCGACGACCCGGCCGCTGCGAGCACGAGGCCGTCGAGCTCGGTGGCTCGGGCCTCGCGAAGGGCCGCGCGCAACCGGAGGTCCAGCACGCCGAGGAAGCTCTTGTGGATGCCGAGGACGTCGGTCGCGAGCACCCGGACGTGAGGATGGCGACGCCGCGCCGCCTCGACGACGGCGGGGACGTCGACGCTGGCGTGGTGGGCGTGGGTCAGGAGGAGCGGGACGACAACGACCTCGTCGTGCCCCTCGGCGACGAGCCGGTCGATCACCGTGAGGGGTGACGGCTCGGAGAGCTCGAGGTAGGACTCCTCCACGCGGAGGTCCGGACGCATGCACCGGACCAACTCCGTCAGTGATGCGATGGTTGCGGCCGAGCGGGGGTCACGGCTCCCGTGAGCGAGAGTGACGAGTGCAGGGGCGGTCATGGTGCATTCCTCCTTCCGAGAGGGTGTCGAAGAGTGGTGTGCGGCATCAGAGGTGGATGCCGCACTCGTTCTTTCCGGTGCCGGCCCAGCGTCCGCTACGGGCGTCGTCGCCCGGAGCGACACGCCGGGTGCAGGGCCAGCACCCGATCGAGGGATATCCGTCGTACTGCAGAGGGTTGACGAGGACGCCGTTCTCGGCGATGTAGCGGTCGACGTCGTCGGCCGTCCAGCGTGCGAGCGGAGAGACCTTGACCTTGCCCTTGCGGCCGTCCCACCCCACGACAGGGGCGATGACGCGGCTGTGCGTCTCGTCCCGGCGCAGTCCGGTGGCCCATGCGTCGTAGCCGGCCAAGGCCGCCTCGAGAGGCTTGACCTTGCGGAGCGCGCAGCACAGGTCGGGATCGGTACGGAACAGGTCCTTGCCGTGCGCGGCGTCCTGCTCCGCGACGCTCTGTACGGGCGTGACGGTGATCAGGTTGACCGGCACGGTGGCCTCGACGGCGTCGCGGGTCCCGATGGTCTCCGCGAAGTGGTAGCCGGTGTCGAGGAACACAAGGTCGAGCCCCGGAGCGACCTTGCTCGCGATGTCGGCGAGGACGGCGTCACCCATCGACGACGTGACGCAGAAGCGGTCGCCGAAGTGCTCGACCGCCCACTCCAGGATCAGCTCGGCCGGTGCGAGCTCGAGCTCCGGTCCGGCGATGCGGGCGAGCTCCTCGAGCTCTTCGGTGGACCGCGCAGGGACGTCGTGACGGATCGCGGTGGGCGTCATGCGACGTCACCCCCCGCGGGGATCAACCCGATGAACGAGAGCGAGAAGGCGCGGAGGCAGGCGCGGCACTCCCAGGCGCCGTGACGGGTCCCGTGAGGACGCAGGTCCTCGTCGCCGCAGTAGGGGCAGTGGAAGGGAGCCGCGCGCCCGCTCATCGCAGCTGCTCCTCGTCGGCTCGGGAGACCCACTCGGCGAACGACTCGTCGTCCCTGCGGTGGTCGAGGTATCCGCGGACGACCCGCTCCACGTAGTCGGGGAGCGCCTCCGCGGTGACCTTGTGGGCACGCAGCTTGCGCCCGAAGCCTGGTGTCAGGCCGAGGGCGCCGCCGAGGTGGACCTGGAAGCCTTCGACCTGTCGGCCGCCGTCCAGCACCAGCTGGCCCTTGAGACCGATGTCGGCGGTCTGGATCCGGGCGCAGGAGTTGGGGCACCCGTTGACGTTGACGGTGATCGGCTCGTCGAGCTCGGGGATCCTGCGCTGCATCTCGTCGATGAGGAGGTCCGCGCGGTTCTTGGTGTCGACGATCGCGAGCTTGCAGAACTCGATGCCCGTGCAGGCCATCGTGTTGCGGCGCCACGGCGACGGGTCCGCCTCCAGACCGATCGCGGCCAGCTCGGCGACCAACGAGTCGACCTTGTCGGGGGCGACGTCGAGGACGAGCAGCTTCTGCTGGGCCGTCGTACGGATCCGGTTGCTCCCGTGGGCCTCCACGACGTCGGCGAGCCGGGAGAGGATCGTGCCGGTCACGCGACCGACCTTCGGCGCGACGCCGACGTAGTAGCTGCCGTCGACCTGGCGGTGGACGCCGACGTGGTCCCCGGGCGTACGAGGTGCGGGCGCCTCGGGCCCGTCGACGAGCTTGCGCTTGAGGTACTCGTTCTCGAGCACGTCGCGGAACTTCTCCGGGCCCCAGTCGGCGATGAGGAACTTGATGCGTGCGCGGGTCCGGAGCCGCCGGTAGCCGTAGTCACGGAAGACCGACGCGATGCCGTGCCAGACCTCGGGGATCTCCTCGAGCGGGACCCACGCGCCGAGGCGCTGCGCGAGCATCGGGTTGGTCGACAGGCCGCCTCCGACGAGCAGGTCGAAGCCTGGGCCGTGATCGGGGTGCACGACACCCGTGAAGGCGACGTCGTTGATCTGCGGGACGACGTCGTGGCTCGGGTGCCCGCTGATCGCGGTCTTGAACTTGCGGGGCAGGTTGGAGAGCTCGGGGTCACCGATGTAGCGGCGCTCGATCTCCTCGACCGCCCAGGTGCCGTCGATGATCTCGTCGGAGGCGATGCCGGCGACGGGGGAGCCGAGGATGACCCGAGGGCAGTCGCCACAGGCCTCCTGGGTGCTGAGCCCGACCGACTCCAGCCGGTCCCAGATCTCGGGCATGTCCTCGACGCGGATCCAGTGGTACTGCACGTTCTGGCGGTCTGTCAGGTCGGCGGTGTCACGGCCGAACTCGGTCGAGATGCCGGCGATGGTCCGCAGCTGGCGCAGGTCGAGCTGGCCTCCGTCGATGCGGACGCGGAGCATGAAGAAGGAGTCCTCGAGCTCTTCGGGCTCGAGCGTGGCAGTCTTGCCGCCGTCGATGCCGGGCTTGCGCTGGGTGTAGAGGCCCCACCAGCGGAAGCGTCCCCGGAGGTCGGCCTTGTCGATCGAGTCGAACCCGCCGTGGGCGTAGATGTTCTCGATGCGAGCACGCACGTTGAGCGGGTTGTCGTCCTTCTTGGACTGCTCGTTGGCGTTGAGCGGCTCGCGGTATCCCAGGGCCCACTGGCCGTCGCCCTTGGCGCGGCGGGGGCGGGCGACGCGCACGGGGGCGTCGGTGGTCGCGGTCATGTGGCGTCCTGTCGAAGAATGCTCGGGTGCGATGGTCAGCCGGCGCGTCAGAGGGCCGGGGCGGGGACGATCAACCGCAGCGACACATCATGCTGCGCATCCGACCGAAGTCCACGTGACGGCGTACCGCCAGGTGGGTCGTCTGCGCTGTGAGCATGGTCGTCAGTCTGCGCCGGGTACCCCGTCGAGAGCAACGCTTCATCTCACAAGATGAGATCCCCATCCATATGATGAGACGTTGCCGTCTCTCCTCCCGCCGTTGCAGGGATCGACAGGGGTCTCTGTGACCCGCGCCACAGCGACAACGGCTTAACCCAACGGCGTGACCGAAACGACGGGGGCGGAGATCAGCCGAGGACGGGCGTGGCCCGCTCGGCGATGCGGGCCGCCTCCACCCCGCGGGGGAGCGTCCCGAAGGTGCCCGCCCAGTCGCCCCCGATCCGCGAGGCGACGAACGCGTCGGAGACCCCCGGATCGCTGTGGCGGATGAGGAGGGACGCCTGCAGCGCGACCGCCATCTGACCGGCGATGCGCCGCGCCCGGAACTCCGCGTCGTCGAGATCGGCGAGCTCGACCAGCACGTCGTCCACGATGCCGTCGACGCGCGGGTCGTAACCCCGTACGGCACCCATCTCGTTCAACCACGCCTCGAGCGCCTGGGGCTCACGCTGGAGGGCGCGGAGGACGTCGAGCGCGTTCACGTTGCCGCTGCCCTCCCAGATCGAGTTGAGCGGCGACTCTCGGAAGAGCAGCGGCATGCCGGACTCCTCGACGTAGCCGTTGCCGCCGAGGACCTCGAGCGCCTCCGCAACGTGGAAGGGCGTGCGCTTGCACACCCAGAACTTCGCGAGGGGCAGCGCGATCCGGCGCAGCGCCTTCTCGTGCTCGTCGTCGGACCTCTCCACGCTCGCGGCCAGCCGGAGCCCGAGCAGCGTCGCGGCCTCGGACTCGATCGCGAGGTCGGCGAGGACGTTCTGCATCGCCGGCTGCTGCGACAACGGCGCGCCGAACGCGGACCGCTGCGCGGCATGCCACGTGGCTTCCGCCACCGAGCGGCGCATCAGCGCCGACGAGCCCAGGACGCAGTCGAGGCGGGTCGAGGCCACCATCTCGATGATCGTCCGGACGCCGCGGCCCTCGTCGCCGAGCCGGACTCCCCAGGTGCCGGCGAACTCCAGCTCCGAGGACGCGTTGGACCGGTTGCCGAGCTTGTCCTTGAGGCGGACGACCTGGAGCGGGTTGCGCGTCCCGTCGGGGAGCACCCGCGGCACCACGAAACAGGTGAGTCCGCCCGGCGCCTGCGCAAGCACCAGAAAGAGGTCGTTCATCGGAGCACTCGTGAACCACTTGTGACCGTGCAGCACGTACTCACCGTCGACGGCCGTCGGCGTGGCCGTCGTGACGTTGGTCCGGACGTCGGAGCCGCCTTGCTTCTCCGTCATCCCCATCCCGGCGAGGATCCCCGTCTTCTCCGCGGGGTTGCGCAGCCCGAAGTCGTACGAGGTGGAGGCGAGCAGTGCCGTCCACTGCTTGGCCTGCGCGTCGTCGGCGCGGAGCGCGGGGACCGCGGCGTACGTCATGGTCAGCGGACAGCCGTGCCCCGGGTCATTGTGGGTCCACGCGACGTACGCCGCAGCACGCCGCAGGTGCGGCTGGGGCTGGTCGCTCACCCACGGTGTCGCGTGCAGCCCGAACCCGATCCCCTGCCTCATCATCCAGTGCCAGGACGGGTGGAACGCGATCTCGTCCACCCGGTTGCCGTAGCGGTCGACCGGGTGGTGGACGGGCTCGTTCTGGTTGGCGAGCATCCCGTGCTCGCGGGCCTCCGCCGAGCCGGCGAGCCGTCCGACGGGCTCCAGCGACGAGAGGACTGCCGGGGCGTCGTCACCGGCGAACGCGCGCACCGAGGCGACGAGCGCGGCGTCGGAGCTCACCGCGTCGTAGCCGACGAGAGGGGCGGCCTGGTTGGTGGAGGCACGCTGCAACGGGTCCATGGCGACACCTTAAATCGTTCGCGCGCGCTGCCGGCCGTTCGTACGGTCAGGCTCATGGAGACGCAGAACGGCAGCGCGACGGCCTGGGGCGGCGGAGCTGGTCCTCGTTCCACATCTCAGCGGTGGTCCCATCTATCTCCATGGGCTGTTCGACCAGAAACGATCAGCTTCGGCCAGTTGCGGAAATCTACCGCCACCCTCGTCCTGGCCTCTCGCGAAAGAACGGTGCGCCCGTCTAACATGAGTGCAGCGTCGCGTGTCGGTGACAGTCTGTGTCAGGCATGGAGGCGTCGAACCCGAAGGACCGAGGATGCTTTCATCGCTCCCTTCGTCCTCGCGTGACTGAGCGCGAGACGACCAGGCTGATTGCCTGGAGCAACGAACTACGCCGCGTGCACCAACGCCTGCGGGACGCTCTGGCCGTCGCACAGACAGCCGTACGCGACGGCGGTCCATCCGAAGACGCGACGCGTAATCTGCTGCTGTACTGCCACGGATTCTGTGCGGCACTCGACGGTCACCATCGCGGCGAAGACCGCGCCCTTTTTCCCGCGATCGAGGCCGCTCATCCTCACCTGGCCCCCGTGCTCCGATCCCTCGAACAAGACCACTCGATGATTGCTCATCTCCTTGGGGAACTTGGTGCGGCCGTCGACCGATCAGCGACGGCGGCAGAACTCGCGATGCACCTGGACGGAGTTGGTGCGGTGATGGAGACTCACTTCCTCTACGAGGAACGACAGCTCCTGCGTGTGTTCGAAAGACTCGAACTGCATGATGCCGTGAGCGACGTCCTGGGACCGCTGTAGCCGAGAACTGGCTTGCACGGCGGCGCGATCGCTCCGCGAGTCCCCAGAATCGATCGTTTCTGGCGTGCAGGGCCGTCTCAGCAGAGCTATCGCCAGAAACCTGGCATCAGCCTGAATGCGCGCGGCAGGATCAGCGCCCCGATGAGCAGTCCTGCGACCGCGTCCGCCTGCTCCCAGCCGGTGTGGCGATCACGATCGCGGTCACGATCAGTGCCGCGGATCCGAGGAAGTCGTTGACGACCTCCAGGAACGCGGCGCGCATGTTGACGTTCGCCGCCTGCCCCGAGGAGAGGACCAGCATCGAGGCGACGTTGCCGACCAGGCCGATGATCCCGAACACGATCGCTAGCCGGCCGCGGTGGTCGGCAGCCCCGGGCGGTGCGTGGTCGCGGTCGTGCCTATCAGCGGGAACCCCTCGACGAGGTGTGATCAGTCGGCACAGCCGCCGTCCTCGCAGTGCTCGTCGTCGCAGTGCGCCATCCCGCCGCCGACCAGCTGGGAGACGGGTGTGCAGCAGGCGTCGCCCTTCCAGGCTTCGATGCCCTCTCGGATCGCGAACGCGGCGATCGCCATGGCGGCGATCGGGTCCGCCCACCACCAGTCCAGGGTGCTGTTCAGCACGAGCCCGACCAGCAGGACCGCGGACAGGTAGGTGCAGATCAAGGTCTGCTTGGAGTCAGCAACGGCGGATGCCGACCCGAGCTCGCGGCCGGTGCGGCGCTCGAACCAGGACAGGAACGGCATGACCGCCAGGCTCACCGCGGCCAGGATGATCCCGGCCGTGGAGTGCTCCGGCTCGGTCGCATTCAGCAAGGTCCGGACGGCGTCGACGGTGACGAATGCCGCGAGGCCAAAGAACGACAGTGCGATGGTCCGCATCGCGGCGCGCTCACGGGTGTGCGGGTTCGGGGCAGAGAACTGCCAGGCGACCGCCGCCGCGGACAGCACCTCCACGATCGAATCCAGGCCAAACCCGATCAGCGCCGACGAGGACGCGAGCCGGCCGGCGACCAGGGCGACGCCGGCCTCGATGACGTTGTAAGTGATCGTCACCGCGACGATCCACCGGATCCGTCGCTCGAGCACTAAGCGGCGGTCCGGGAGCAGGGGGCGTGGGCCGATCGAGATGCTGCTCATGCGCAGCTGCAGTCCGGGCCGCAGCACGTCGCGTCGACCGCGAGCACCAGCTGCAGCAGATCACCGAGCGCTGATGCCAGGTGCGGATCGGCTAACCGGTACCAGGTCCGGCGCCCGTCGGGGAGTGACTCCACAAGACCGCAGCCGCGTAGGCATGCGAGCTGGTTCGACATCACCTGCCGCGAGACGCCCAGCGCGTCCGCAAGGTCCGACGGGTAGGCGGGCGCCTCGCGCAACGCCAGCAAGATCCGCGTGCGCGTCTCGTCGGACAGGGCGTGCCCCAACCGAGCAAGTGCTGAGGTGTGCGTGAGGGTGGCCGTCTCCATGAGCGTGACCGTACACGATTCGCTGTATTCAGCGGAGGATGTACCTAGCTGGACTCTGTGCCGGACTCCGGCTGTCGTGCGGATCGCACAAGCGACCTCAACTGATCGTTTCTGGGCGAGGACCGCTGGCGCCGTCGAGGTTGCGACGCGCCGACGCCCGCCTCGCCGCCGAGCAGAACCAGCACCTCAGTCCCAGAACGTCTTCGGCGCCGGCAGGTGGCGAGCACCGCGACCGGAGTACTGGAAGTGCTGCCAGTCCGCGCTCCCCAGCCACCGGAACCCGTGCCGCGCCAGGATCCGCACCACCGCATGGTTGCGGCTGCGGTAGACGAACGCCGCCGGGCTGCGTCGGGAGTCCCAGTCGCGGTTGGGGACGAGGCCCCACGCCGAGCGGTACGGGTTCTCCCAGGTGTTGAGGTCGATGCTGCGCCCCGTGCTGTGCGGGCTGCGCCGTCCCGGTCGTCCCACGACGCTGCGGCAGTTGAATCCCGAGGAGTTGCCGGCGGCCATCGACTTCATGTCGTTGCCACCGCGCAGCCTGCGCGACCAGCCGAAGCGGTCGACCCGGTAGAGCGACCGGATCGGAGCCTTCGCGGCGTGCAGGTCGCGGAACACGCGCTTGGTCGCCTTCGCGACGCGCGCGTGGATCACGATCTCGCCACGGCGCCGATAACCGTCGTAGGCGTAGTAGTTGGTCCGGAGGATCCGGAGTGAGGACCGGCCCACGGGGCAGCCGCGGTGCCAGGTGCGGCCCTTCATCGAGCGCCACACCGCGTTGGAGATCCGGCTGACGGAGACGTGCGCGCCGGCCTTACGTGCTCGAGGCTGCCGGGGGAGCCTGATGCGCGGCGAGGCTGCGCCCGGAGGACGGACGAAGACCCGACCCGGGGGCACGTTGTCGACGACGTGCGTGGCTGAGGTTCCCGCCAGGACGTACGCCGTCCGGGCGGTGCGCAGCTGGTAGGCGACGTCGACACGAGGCTTGACCCGCACCTTCCCGGACCCTGCGCGCACCGCCACCGAGCCGCGCGGTGTCCACGCCGACTCCCCAGAGCGACGACCCCACAGGGCGGCCGTCCCGGTCACCGCGCGACCGTCACCGGTCGTCCAGCGGGCCGTCAGCGTGGCGGTACGGCCGTCGGTGAGCCTGGCCGGCCCGGACAGGGCGAGTCGAGACGGTGCGGCGGTCCCGGTGAGACCCAGCTCGCGAACCGCGGTCCCCTCAACGGTGACGTGACGTACACGCAGTCGCTGGGCGCCCGGGACGACGGAGACGCCCACCGCGTACGAGCCGTCTGACGCGGGCCGCGTCGCGGCCAGCCTCTCCCAGGCTCCGTCGTTGCGACCGCGCTCGAGCAGGATCTCGCCGTCCAACCGTGAGGTGGTGCCGCGGATCGTGGCGGTCGTCCCCGCGTACGCGCTCGCCGGCGCCGAGACGGTGAGCTGGGGCGGTGCGGCGGAGGCCGGTGCCGCACCGAGCAGCGAGCCGACGAGGGCGCCGACCAGGACGGTGACGAGGAGGGTGAGCGCGCGAGCTGCTTTCACCATCCCACCGTAGGCCCCGGCAGAGCCGTTGGCTCGTCCGGCGCACGCGGTGGACGCGGGGTCTCAGGCGTCCTGGATGCGGGCGAAGGGACGCGCTGCCTCGAGCTCGTAGGCGAGCTCCAGCAGCGTCCGCTCGTCACCGTGGTCGGCGGACAGGTGGGACCCGATGGGAAGCCCCGAGCGGGTCTGTCCGAGAGGCAGCGAGATCGCCGGCCCTCCCGCGACGTTGTTGAGCGGTGTGAAGCCGACGTAGGAATACAGACGCGCGAAGAGCCGGTCGAAGTCCAGCGTCGGCGAGAGGTAGCCGAGCTTGGGCGTCGTGTGCGAGAGCACGGGGGAGAGCAGCACGTCGTACGTCGCGAAGAGCGCGCGGTAGGAGTGCTGGGCGCGGCGAAGGCGGTAGATCGCTCCGGGGAACCGGCGGACACCCTTGCGGAACGCCGCGGCGAGGCCCTGGGTGAGATTGTCCGTCAGCGCCGGGTCGAAGTCGGGTCCGAGGCCACGCTTGCCGGAGACGGTGAGGTACCAGGCGAGGAACCCCCAGTAGAGCGCGAAGTCGTCGGCGAACTGCTGGGTGATCGGGAGCGGCATCTCCTCGACGTGGTGGCCGAGCGACGCCAGGAGCTCGGCGGTCCCGGTGGTTGCGTCGTGGGTCTCGCGGTCGCTGGCCCGCGTCACCGAGTCGTGGATGACGCCGATGCGCAGTCGGGTCGTGCCCGGGCCCTCGACGAGCCGGACCGCAGGCAGGCGCGGGTTGCGGTAGGTGCGCTCGGCGGCCGCGAAGAACCGAGCCGTGTCACGCACCGACCGCGTGACGACACCCTGCGTCACCACCTTGACCGGCATCGTCTCGTCGAGGCGGTCAGGAGTGATGCGACCACGGGTCGGCTTGAGGCCCACCAGCCCGCACGCCGCCGCCGGGATGCGGATGGATCCGCCGCCGTCGTTCGCGTGAGCGAGGGGGACCGCCCCGGCGGCCACGAGCGCCGCCGAGCCACCGGACGACGCACCGGACGAGTACGCAGGGTTCCACGGGTTGCGCACCGGCGGCCGGGTCATGAACTCGGTGGTCGCGCTGAACCCGAACTCCGGGAGCCGGGACTTCCCGAGGTAGGTCAGGCCCTGGTCGGACCACATCCGTACGAAGTCGCTGTCGGCGCGGGCGAGTCGCGGCGCGTACGCCTCCGAGCCGTTGCCCGTCGGCCAGCCCGCGACGTCGACGTTGTCCTTGACGAAGGTCGGCACTCCACCGAACGCGCCCGCTGCGGCACGGTCGGCCGCGTCGAGCGCTCGGTCGGCGTCGAGGTGCTCGACGGCATCGAGGGCGGACACCGCCTCGACCCGGGCGAGCGCCGCCTCGGCGACCTCGCGCGGCTTGATCTGACGGGTCGCGACGAGCTCGGCGACGCCGGTCGCGTCCAGGTCACCGAGAACGTCGTCACCGAACGCGTGGACGCGAGGTGAGTGCGGCACGGGGGCTCCTGAGGCATGCGTGTGTCCGAGGTCACTGGGAGCGTATCAGTGGGATCCCGCACCGCCGAGGCCTCTGCAGGGCGCGCTGACGTACGGCGGCCACGGTCTCACGGCGGTACGCTGCCAGGCGCGGAACAGGCGGGCTCCGGCCCTGGCTCGAGGAGGACGGACGTGTCGGCACACGGGGGCAACAGGGCGATCGTCGCCGCGCTCGCGGCCAACCTGGGGATCGCGGTCACGAAGTTCGTCGCCTTCCTCCTCACCGGTGCCTCGTCCATGCTCGCCGAGTCCGTGCACTCGGTCGCCGACTCCGGCAACCAGGGGCTGCTGCTCCTCGGAGGCAAGCGTGCCCGGCGTCGGGCCGACGAGCGCCATCCGTTCGGGTACGGGCGGGAGCGGTACATCTACGCGTTCATCGTGTCCATCGTGCTGTTCTCCGTCGGTGGTCTCTTCGCGTTGTACGAGGCCTGGCACAAGTGGGAGGACCCGCACCCGATCGACTCCTGGCAGTGGGTGCCGATCGTGGTGCTGCTGGCCGCGATCGGGATGGAGGGGTTCTCCTTCCGCACCGCCATCGTCGAGTCCAACGCCGTCCGCGGGCCCCAGTCGTGGGTCTCGTTCATCCGCAACGCGAAGTCGCCGGAGCTCCCGGTCGTCCTTCTCGAGGACTTCGGCGCCCTGATCGGCCTGGTCCTGGCGCTCTTCGGTGTCGGCATGACCCTGACGACCGACGACGGGCGCTGGGACGCCCTCGGTACGGCTGGCATCGGGGTGCTCCTCGTCTCCATCGCCGTAGTGCTGGCGATCGAGACCAAGTCCCTGCTCCTCGGTGAGTCGGCGAGCCGCAAGGACGTCGACGCCATCAAGGCGGCTGTCGTCGGGGAGGGCGTGTCGTCGGTCATCCACCTGCGTACCCTCCACCTGGGCCCGGAGGAGCTGCTGGTCGCCGCGAAGATCGAGGTCGACACCACGGAGGACGCCGCCGACATCGCCGCGGCCATCGACGGTGCGGAGGCTCGGATCCGCGCCGCCGTCCCGATCGCCCGGGTCATCTACCTCGAGCCGGACCTCCGCAGGTCGGCGTCCACGGCCACACCCGCCGACCTCGGGCCCGACGCCTAGCCCGGGAGCACGCGCAGGATGCGGTCGGCTCCGTTGCCGTTGGAGGTCGACACGTACAGCGCGCCCCCGGGTGCGACCGTGATCGCCCGCAGCCGGCCGTACCGGCCCTGGAGCGCCACCGACTGGCCACGCAGCCGGCCTCGCTTGTCGAACCGCAGCAGGCGGATCTGCTCGGCCTTCAGCGCCGTCACCGCGAGCACGCGCCCGGCCCGGTTGCCCCAGACCGACCCCCGCAGCCAGGCGGCAGCCGTCGTCGCGAGGGTCGTGCGGCCCGAACGCCACCGTGCGCTGCGCTGCTTGCCCGGGAGCCGGTGGTTCGTCATGGGGACGGACTCGTTGTAGCCCGGCACCGGGTTCCACCCGTAGTTGCCCTTGCGGAACAGTGCGTTGACCTCGTCGTCGCGTGAGGAGCCCTGCTCGACCGACCACATGCGGCCCGCACGCCGTGCGAGGCCCTGCACGTTGCGGTGGCCGTAGGTGTAGACCCGGCGCTTCATCGCGTAGCGGGACTTCGCGTACGGGTTCGTCCGCAGACCGCGGCCCGTCCGCGCATCGACGCGGAGGACCTTCCCGCCCCCGGACCGGAGCCGTTGCGGGTTGCGCCCGACCACGCCGTCACCGGTCCCGATGAAGAGCGTCCTGCCCGCGCCGAAGGCCAGTGCGCACCCACCGTGGCGTCCGGTGGTGGCGGGGAGCCCTCGCACGATCGTCGTGACCAGGCGGGCACGGGTGCGGGCGGCGTTGAGGCGCCAGCGGGCCACACGGACGTCCGTCGTCGAGCCCGAGCGGTAGCCGTGGCAGGTGTAGAAGGCCCCGGTACGGGCGAAGTCAGGCGCGAGCTCGAGCGCCATGAGCCCGGTTTCCCCGCTCGCCCAGATTCCCCTCGCTCGCCCCACGACGCGCTTGCCGCCGCTGAGGGTGCCGATCGAGATCGTACGGCGGGCGCGCTCGGTGAACAGGAACTGCCGAGAAGAGATGAACGCGATGTCCCAGGGATGGTCGAGGCCACGCAGGACGGTGGTGACGCGCATCGGCGCGGCTCGCACTGCCGGGGCAGCGGCAGGCCGGGCACCGGCGGTGCGGGATGCGATCGGTTGAGCAGCCCCGCTCTCGCGCTCCGCACCCGCCCCGGCTTCGGGGACGAGCAGGGCCGCGGCGGCCAGGCCTGCGATGGCGACGGCGGATCTCCTCATACCTCAGTCTCACTCCGACCGACCGATCGCGCGAGAGGTCGACGGGGCCGTCGTACGCGGCCGTCACGCCCGACGGCGGAGGAAGGGCCGCACCAGCGCGACCAGGTCGTCACCCGGAGCGGCGCCGAGCTCGTGGCGGAGTCGTTGCGCGTACGCACGGTAGCGTCGCGCGGCCTCGAAGCGGTTCCCCTCGGTCACCAGCGCCTGGACGAGGACCGTCACCGCCGACTCGCGCAGCGGCTCCGCACAGACGGCGGCAAGTCCTGCTCCGGTCGCCAACGTGTAGGCGCCTGCCGCCGACGCGGTCCTGCACACCGCCTCGAGAGCCTGGATACGGTGCAGGTGGAACTGGTCCTGCTCGTCCAGCACCCAGGACTCGTACCACCCGGGCAGCAGGTCGTGCTTGAGCATCTCCACCTCCTCCGCTCCCACCTCGACGTCGGCCAGGGCCTGGTCGGCCACGCGGCGCGCCTCGCCCAGGTCGACGCTCGCCGCCAGCTCCAGGTCGGGGCCGTCGGCACGGACCCAGCGGCGGGGGAGCTGCCAGAGGGCACGCCGCACGTTCGCGCGCGCCCTTGCCTCCGTCAGCTCTGGCCAGAGGTCGGTGCCGGTGAGGAGCCGATTCACCCGGGGTCCCTTCACCGCGGCGTAGGCGAGCAGCCGCCGTCCGGCTCCCGAGAGGCGTTCGGGGGGACGTGTCCCGAGCCCTCCGAGGACGCCGACGCGGCGCGATCCGTTCGAGCTGGTCACCGTTTGCTCCTGGTCCCTGGCACGTCCTGAGTAGGCGTCCGGGGGCCACGTGCCGCGGAGTCGAGCGAGGGCCGGGCGACGGCGGCGTGGGTTCGACCTCACGAGCATAGGGGCCCTCGGGCTCGCGCTCGCGGGCATTGTCGCCTGCGCCCGACGACGAGGACGCGCCGCGCACGAAACAGGGACGCAGCACGGACGCGAACCGACCAGGGCGGGGTACGGGGCCTCGTCGCGGCGGGGACGACAGCGAGACCCCGCCGGCTACGGCGGCCCTGCAGGCTGCTGGTTGTCGCGCATCGACAAGCTCCGGGAGGGTCTCATGACCGTGATCGACCAAGCTGCAGGGGAACGCCTCGAGGGAGAGGTCGAGACCCCCTTCGCCGAGGACGCCGCCACGCTGGAGACGCTGCCCTCGACCCTCGGCTTCCTCCCGTGGACCGAGGTGACAACGCCGTTCGCCGAGCTGCTCACCGGCGAGGCCGAGGGAGACGGGGAGACGGCAGAGGTCATCGCCGAAGCCTTCGAGAGCATCCACGACGAGCAGTTCGACGAGGCTCTTGCCGAGCTCATCGCGGAGACCGCGGAAGCGGCCGAGACGGGGCTGGTCGCCGAGCAGCCGCAGCAGCTCGCTCTGCAGCGGCAGCAGATCGCCGATGCCCACCTGGCACCGATCGGCTCCGAGGCCGAGCGGTGCGTCCAACGGTTCGCCGACCACCTGCAGAACCTGGACGTCGAGGCGATGGCACCCGACCAGCTCGACGAGCTCCTCGGCCGCTTCGAGGTCGGGGAGCTGGACGTCACTCCAGCGGGCGAGGAGTTCATCGGAGGCCTGATCAAGAAGGCCAAGAGCGTCGTGAAGACGGTGGTCAGCACTGCGGGCAAGATCGGGAAGGCGGCGCTCTCGGTGCTCGGCCCCATCCTCAACAAGCTGAAGGCGCTCGTGCGCCCGCTGCTCCAGCGCGTCCTCGCGATCGCCATCAACAAGCTTCCGGCAGCGCTGCACGAACCCGCTCGCGCTCTCGCGCGGCGCTTCGGGCTGGCCCAGAAGGAGACCGAGGACCTCGTCGAGACCGAGGGTGACGCCGAGGAGGAGTTCCTCGTCTCGTCGTTCGCCCCGACGCCGGTGACCGCGGGAGATCCCGAGAGTCTTGCCGAGTCCTTCGACGCGGCTCTGGCGGAGTCCGTCCTCGGTGGTGAGTCGCTGGAGCAAGGGGAGAGCTTCGGCCACGACCAGGAACGCGGTGCCGCTCCGGCGGCGTCCGACGAGCTCGAGTCGCTGGCAGCGGCTCGCAGCGCGTTCATCGACCGCGTCGCCTCGGCACAGGAGGGTGAGGACCTCACCCCGGCGATCGACCAGTTCCTCCCCGCGATCCTGCCCGCGCTCAGGCTCGGCGTCCGGCTCGTCGGTCGCCCGAAGGTGGTGGGCTTCCTGTCGGGTTTCCTCGCCAAGCTCATCGGACAGTGGGTCGGGCCGAAGCTCTCCGGCCCCCTGTCGTCGGCGATCGTCGATGTGGGCATGCGTGTGATCGGGCTCGAGCAAGGCCGTCCGGGCGATCTCGAGCAGGAGGCTGCCCCCGCGGCGCTCGCTGCGACGGTCGAGGACACGGTGCGGCGGCTCTCGGAGCAGCCGGCGGCGTTCTTCGAGGACGAGGACCTCCTCCAGGTGGCTCTGTCCGAGGCCTTCGAGGAGGCGGTGGCAGCGAACTTCCCCACCCAGCTCGTACGGCCCGACCTGCAGATCGCGCCGTCGCTCGGCGGGTCGTTCGTCGTCCGGCACGCTCGCACGGCCTACGCCTACAAGAAGTTCTCCCGGGTGCCCGAGATCGAGGTGACCGCTGCGGTCGCCTCGACCGTGACGACGTTCGGCGGCGTCACGCTGGCTGCCGCGCTGCGAGCAGCGGGGATCGCCCTGCCGGGACGGTTCCGCGTGCACGTGTACGAGTCAGGTCCGGGGACGACGTTGGTGCGCCTCGCGCGACTCGAGAGGATCGCGGGGTCGGCGTCCGCCCGAGGTGCGCACAGCCAGCTGCATCCGCTGACGATCGCCAACGCGGGGGTGCTGCTGCGCGAGCCGCGGCTCGGTGTCGATGCCCCCGTCCGCTTCCTGGCGTCGCGCCACCGCATCTCCGTGGGCCAGCGCTTCTTCCGTCTCGAGCCTGTGGGCCAGAGCGGCGCTCCCGACGCGACGCCGGGTTCGGCCGCCGAGGCCGTCCGTCCGAGCGACGGCAGGGTCAGGAGCGACGAGTCACGTGGCGACGTCCGCCTGTCGCTGTTCTTCTCCGAGGCCGACGCGCAACGCCTCGCCGCTGCCGTCGCCTCGGGCCGCGGGGGCACGACCCTGCTCCGCGCGCTGCTCCGCTCTGCCTTCGCGACGGCGCGGGGTCCGCGTCGGCGTCGACCCACGGCACCGCGGGGACGGGGCCGAGGGCGTGGGCGAGGGCCGTCGCGTGCGCAGCGGCGGTTGCGTGCGGGCCTGGCCAAGGCGTTGGCCGAGTTCGTCCGGACGCGGGGCAACGAGTTCGTGCGGGCCGCCCAGGACCCGGCTCGCGGAGTCACCGTTCAGGTGCATCTGCGAGGCGTCGCCGGCCCGGCCGACGACGCGGACGCCGGTGAGACGCCCGGGACGGCGCCACAGGCTGCGACCGCCGGCAGCAACGGGACGACGGCGGTGCCCGCGGCGCCCGCCACGGTCACGGTCGTCCCCGGGAGGGTCGAACCGTGAACGAGCACCGCCTGATCGCCGACGAGCTCGAGCGTCAGCTCGGTCACTGGACCGGTGCCGCGCAGTGCTTCGTCGACGCCGAGGAGTTCGCGTCACGGCACGCGTGGGAGTCGCTCGAGCGCTCGATCGGCCTGCCGGTGCGGACCCAGCTGGCGCAGACGGTCGACCAGCTGCTGGAGAACGGCCGGACGACCACGGCGGCGGTCCGGGCCAGTCGCCTGGATCCCGGGCGGCTCGCGGAGGCGCACGCAGCGGTGCAGCAGTTCCGCCGTCGCTACGTCCAGGTGGAGACGACGCTGGACTTCTTCGGACAGGCGGTCAACACCCGCACGAGCACACATCTCCGTACGACGCTGCAGTTCCTCGACTCGGTCGCCTACCAGAGCATCGAGCCGGTCCTGCGGCCGCTCGGCCTCCCTGTTCCCCCAGTGCTCACGTACCTGGGGGAGGGCTTGGGCGCCAGCATCCTCCGGGTGGGGATCCGGCTCTGGGCCCCTGGGGCCGTCAACCCCGTCGCCGCCGTCAAGATCGTGCGGCACAACCTTTATCGTCCCACCTCGCTCTTCCACGAGACGGGGCACCAGGTCGCCCACCTCGCGGGATGGAACGCCGCCCTCGCGGACGCGCTCGGCAAGACCCTCGCCGACGATCCCGCCCTGAAGGCGATGTGGCAGCCGTGGAGCAGCGAGATCGCTGCGGACGTGTACGCGTTCGTCCTGACCGGGTTCGCCTCCGTCGCCGCCCTGCACGACGTGGTCGGCGACGAGCGGACGCTCTTCCGGTGGCCGTTGGGGGATCCGCACCCGATCGGGTGGTTGCGAACCCTGCTGGGCTGCGCGATGTGTCGGCGTGCGTACGGCCCTGGGCCGTGGGACCGGCTCGAGCGGGCGGTCATGACGACCTATCCGGCGAGCCGTGCCGACGCGAGCAGCGTGCCGCTCATCCTGCGTTCGCAGCGTCGCCTGGACGCGATCGCCGCGACCTGCCTCGACACCCCGGTGCCCGGGTTCCGGGACCGGCCGGTCAGTGCGCTGGTCGACCCCCAGCGGGTGTCGCCGTCGGCGCTCGCGGAGCTGGAGCGGAGCGCAGGACCCGCGCTGTGGACCTCGCCGCACTGGCGCGGGACGGAGGGCATCCGGCTGATCGCCCTCGCCGGGCTGCGGGAGGCCGAGAACCCTGAGAGGGCCGGCGAGTGGATCTCGCGGGCGAGGACCTGGATGACCGGACAACGGAGCGTCGCCGCGTGAGCGGCGCCTAGCGGAGGTGGCAGACGTGGCGAAGAAGACGAGCGCGAACCCGACGACCAGGTCGCTGGCGTCGTCGATGGAGACGATCGAGGAGCGCACGGAGGAGCTGCTCGAGGCTGTCGAGGCGATGCAGCACAGCTCGTCGCGGGAGTTCGCCAAGGTGTGGACGACGCTCGGCGGGATCGCCGGGCTCGACGGCCTCGCGGTCGGTCTTGCCGAGATCGCGGAGGTGATGGGACCGCTGCGCAGCATCGTCCCGCCGTCCACCGCCCTCGAGCTCGATCCCGGGGTCGGTGAGGCACTCGCCGTCATCCGGGACTCGCTCGGCGGGGACCGGGACTCCAACTTCCAGCAGCTGGCCACGGACTACGAGCTCCCCGTCTCGTTCATCGGTCAGGCCCGGCCGGTGGTCACCGGCCCGTACTACGAGGAGCAGGTGGCATGATCACGCAGCTCGTCCAACAGCTCGGTGGCGGTCCCGCCGCGGAGGCCCAGGTCATCACCGCGGACCCGCTCGACCTCGTCTGGCGCATGGAGCAGGTCCTCGACGCGGCCAACCCGTGGGCACCGAACCCGCCCCCGGCCGGCCCCGCGCGCGTCGCGCTCTTCAACCAGGGGGCGTTCGGCGGCGTCGCGATGCCGTCGCAGCCGGCGTGGGACCACCTGATCTATGCCTACGCGATCGAGAACACCCGTGCCGCCCACATCCTGGCGCGTGTCGTGCGTGCGTTCCGTGGTGGCGAAGGGCTCGGCATCCCCTCGGTGTCGACGCAGCGCTGGCTGGACGCGACCGAGACCTTGTTGTTCGGCGCCCACAACCCCGTGGCCGCGTGGCTGTCGACGAGCGCCGTGCGTCCCGACGCCGAAGCCGTACGCCGCAACGCGTACTACCGGATGTTCGGCATGGACCTCGCCCACGGTACCGACGCCAACGCGCCGTACCCGTACGAGAAGGCCGAGGCCTCGAACCGGACGTTCGTCGCGCTGCTCGAGGAGCTGCTGTACGAGCTGTGGCGCGCGATCGAGAACGTGCGGAACCTGGTCGCTGGCAACACCACCGACGACGACCGGATCTATCGGCTCGCCGAGCAGATCGGGTTCATGCTGCGCTCCCGCCGCCAGAACGCGCTGCTGAGCCGCGAGGAGCTCGCGGCGACGACCGCGATGGGATGGGTGGAGCTGACGCTCGGCTCCAACACTCCGGTCGTGGTGGACCTGCGGGCTCAGGCGACGAGCGCGGCCGACCGGCTCCGGGTGATCGGCGAGCGGGTCGGGCTGACACCGCACTCGCGGGCGAACTCGTTCTTCGCGATGGCCCAGGAGCTGTCCCTGGTGCTGCGTGCGCTCGAGGCCGGCTGGGTGACCGACAGCGGCACCGCATGGTTGCTGTATCAGAGCACGGTGCCGCCGGCCCTGCCACCGTTGCCGCCCGGCGCGGTCCCGCTGGGCACCGAGGTGCGTCGCGTGATCACCGAGTGGGCGGCTGCGAGCGGGCGCAACCTCAAGGAACGCCCGACACCGATCCAGGTCGTCGCCGCGCCGCGGCCGCTGACCAAGCGATGACGGGGTGAACCATGCTCGAGGACGAGGTGCCGTGGCAGACCGAGACCGATGCGGGCACGCAGGAGTGGTTCGACGAGAGCCCGTTCCGGACCGAGGGTGGGGCAGAGGCCGTGTCGTCGACCCAGACCGAGTGGGGCGAGACGGAGTGGGGCGAGACCGAGTGGGGCGAGACCGAGTGGGGCGAGACCGAGTGGGGAGAAGATCCCACCACGGAGGCCGAGACCTGGGGCGCGTACCGGTGCGCGCCGGGTGACGGGCCGCCGGCAGCCCCGGTCGGGCCGCGGCCGCTCATCCACCGCAGCACCTCGGCCTCGAAGGCGCGCAACCCCGCGGTCGGCTACGCGCAGCACCTCCTGAACCGGTTCCTGGCGGCATGGCGCTCCGGCACGCCGGCGTGCAGCGACACCAGCCAGGCGACGCGTCAGTACATAGCGTCGTTGCAGCCGCAGCTCAAGGCGATCGGCCAGGACCCGCTCGTCGTCGACTGCCGGTTCGGGCAGGGGACGGAGCTCGCGACGAAGATGTTCCAGGCGTGTCGCGGCCTGGTCCGTGACGGGGTGATCGGACCGAAGACGTGGCCGGAGCTCGAGAAGCTCGCGCCGGGCCCGGCGCCAGTACCCGGCCCCGCACCTGTGCCCACCCCGACACCTGCGCCCACCCCGACACCCATGCCCACGCCGGGCGTACGAGTCCGTGAAGACGTCTGGACTCTCAGCGCGGCCGACCGGTGGCACCCCACCATCCTCTGGTACGCCCGCGCGATCACCGCGCTCCAGGCCAGGGACGGCACGACGTTCGCCGACCCGCGCTGCTGGCGTCACCTCGCCGAGACGCACGGCACCGACATCGACCGGTCGTCCTGGCCGTCCGGTGCGCGCTGGAACGCCTGTGAGCACGAGAGCTGGCACTTCCTGCCGTGGCACCGCGTCTACCTCCACCACTTCGAGCGGATCGTGCGAGACGAGATCACCCGCCTCGGTGGTCCGCAGGGCTGGGCGCTGCCGTTCTGGAACTACAGCGACCAGTCCCGTTCGGACGTCCGCAGGATCCCCCCGGCGTTTCGTGACGCCCGGACGCCCGACAACCAGCCCAACCCGCTGCTCGTGTCCCAGCGTGCACCCGGGATCAACGGAGGGGCAGCGATGGCTGCGGACGCCGTCGAGCTCACCAGCGCCATGGAGACCAACCAGTTCACCGGGCCGTTCTCGCCAGGGTTCGGCGGGCGGGCGGCACCCGTGGGCACCCACGCCGGTGGTCCCGGTTCCGGTGCGCTGGAGGACTCACCCCACGGCGGTGTCCACATGGCCGTCGGTGGTTCGGCGCCCCGAGGACTCATGGCACGTTTCGAGACCGCGGGCCGCGATCCGCTCTTCTGGCTCCACCACGCCAACATCGACCGGCTCTGGGAGGCGTGGCTGCGCCGAGGCAACAACCGCAACCCGACCCGGAACGACTGGCGAGACGCCCGATGGGTGTTCGGGTCCGGCACCACCACCACGACGTTGACCACGGCACAGGTGATCGACCCCCGCCGGCCGCCGTTGGGATACCGGTACGCGGACATGCCCGCTGCCGCCGCCCGCGAAGCGCTCGCCGAACGGTTCGACGAGGTGCCGCAGCCCGTTGCCGAGCAGGAGGAACGGCCGCCGGAGATGGTCGGTGCGTCCAGCGGGCCCGTACAGGTGGGTTCACGACCCTCCTCGGCGCGCGTGGACGTGAACGCCCCGAGGGGTCCGGTCGCGCGGCTGATCGAGGAGTCGGGGGGAGTCCCCCCAGGCTCGCGTGTCTTCCTCCGCCTGGAGAACGTCACCGCGACCCGGCTCGGTGCGGGATCGGTCGTCGTTCACGTGAACGTACCCCCGGGGGCATCGCCGCGAGACTTCCCCGACCGCAAGGCGGGTCTGCTCTCGATGTTCGGGGTGATCGAGTCCTCCACGAAGTCCGACACCCACAGCGGCAGCGGGAAGAACGCCACGTTCGAGATCACCCGGATCGTGAAGGCGCTGGCGGCGGCGGGGCAGTGGGACCCCAAGAAGCTTGACGTCTCGTTCACGCCGATCCCCGACGCCACCGGCAACGTCCCGTCGGGTGACGTCGCGGTCGGCCGGGTCAGCCTCTTCTACGCATGAGCATGGTCCACGCATGAGCGGCGCGACGTTCGTCGTACGGACGCACTGGTACCACCCCGAGTGGTGCGCCGTGGTGCTCGCGGCATCGGCCTGGGTTGTACTTGCGTGGCTCGCGCTCGCCGATCCCGGACGCTTCTTCGGCTCGCCCGAGGTCCACCCGCCGCTGCACGCGATCGGGCATGCGGCGGTGATGGTGGTGGCGATGATGGTGCC
Organism: Mumia sp. zg.B17; assembly: GCF_019550915.1. GTDB lineage: Bacteria > Actinomycetota > Actinomycetes > Propionibacteriales > Nocardioidaceae > Mumia. The sequence goes on along the minus strand of NZ_JAHWCI010000006.1, from coordinate 119,455 downwards.
GTTCGTCCTTCCGCAGGTCGCCTTCGTCGCCCAGTCCAGCCTCTGGTCGCGGCGCTACCGGGCTGCGGCGGGCTACCTGACCGGCTATCTCGCCGTTTGGACGGCGGTCGCGACCGCGTCTGTCGTCCTCGGCGGCCTGCTCGTCACGTTCGTGGGATGGCGCCCCGCGATCGTGGTGGGCTTCGCGGTCGCCGCCGCGGCGTACGCAGCCCCGTCGCGGCGACGCCTCCTCCGCCAGTGCGCGATGACGATGCCGTTGGCGGTGAGCGGATGGAGGGCGGACCGCGACTGTGTCCGCTACGGCGTCGCGACGGGGCGGCGGTGCGTCGCGACCTGCTGCGTCCTCATGACGGCGGTGATGATCGGCCACGGCCTTGTCGCCATGGCCGTGGCCACTGTGCTGGGGGTGCTCGAGCGGAGGCGCGGCAGCAACGTCCCTCGAGGCGACGGCACGCTCGTCGTCGTCGCCCTGGGCCTTCTGACCCTCGCTCTCTCGTACGGCGTTGGTGGCGGCGACCCGTCGTCGCCGACGGTCCCCCTCGAGCCGCACACGCACTGACTGACGCCGACGCGGAGCTAGCGGAGGCTCTCCGGTGAGAGCTCGGCAGCGAGGACCGAGGCCTGGTAGGCGGTCAGCACGACCTCGGGCGAGTCCGGGTGCTCGGGGAAGACGAGGACGAACACCGGCTCGCCGGTCTTCGGGTCGACCCCGCGAAGGCTGAGGAAGACGTCGTCGCCGAACGAGCGGCACGGTGCTCCGACCTCGTGGGGCATCGCGCAGAACCGGACACAGGTCGGATACGGCCACTCGGGACCCGGCGCACTCGGCGGACGGTGCGCGGCCCGCTTGCCGTAGATGACCCCGCTGGCGGCCGTTGTTGCGGGGTCGTCGCTCATACGGACAAGGATGGCGTGCGGCGGCGGCACCGGTCCAGCGAAGTTCAACCGTGAGACGGGGGTCATGCTCTGAGGGATCGGATGCAGAGATCTGAGGGGTGCTCCCCGATGCTCACCGGCGTTCGCGCGTTCGACGGTGGAATCCACATCGCAGGAGGATCCCGTGAACACAGCTCGCCACCCACACCGCAGCATCTTTGCTGTTGCCGCGACCCTCGCCCTGGTGCTCGCCGGTACGCAACCCACGCACGCGAAGCCAGTCCCGGAGGACGGCCCGTACGCCGACGATGCTCCCGCCGCGACGGTCTCACCCTCGCTGGACGACAGCAAATGCGAGATCGAACGTGTCGGAGATCGGCTCGTGCGGTGCGACCACCTGGCCGGAGCCGCTCCGGCACCTCAGACGGTGCCAGAGCAGGGTGCCAGTCGCTGACGGTCAGGGGCCCACCCGGTGCTGGGCCAGCACCGCGAGCTCGACGCGGTTCTTCGCACCGCTCTTGCGCAAGATGTTCGACACGTGGGAGCTCACCGTCTTCTCGCTGATGACGAGCGCATCAGCGATCTCCGCGTACGTCCGCCCGGCGACCAGGTGCGCCACGATCTCGTTCTCGCGTGGGGTGAGGCCGGGAAGGGCGCCGTCGGCCCACGTCCCGGCGGGCTCGCCCACCACCTCCGCCAACGAGATGTGGGCGCTTGCCGCGAGCCGTTCGAGGGCGTCGATCACGGGGACGGCCCCGAGCCGGCTCGCGAGCACGTGGGCGTCGCGCAGGATCCCGTTGGTCTCACGTCCGTGATCGCCGGAGCGCAGCAGCGCTTCGGCCCAGCGCCATCCCGCGTACGCCTCGTCCCAGCGCAGGTGCGCGCGGCGGGCGCGGACCGTGGTGACACGCCAGAGCAGGGGCGCGTCCGGGCTCGACATCGCGCGTGCGAGCTCGGCACGGTAGAGCACCTGGATCGCTTCGATCTGGGCTGCCACCCACGGCTGCATCTCACCGATGTCCAGGACGATGTGGCGGTGAGTCGCAGCGAGCTCGGTGAGCATGCGCAGCAGGTCGTCGGTGCCCTCCCCGGCGGCTCGACGTCGCTCGATCTGGTCGGCGAGAGCCCGCACCGCCAGCGGGAGCAGGTACTCGATCATGGACGGCGGAAGCGTGTCGAACCCCAGACCCGCGACCGCGTGGGAGTAGGCAGCCTCAGGATCGGCAGCGGCGAGCGCCACCAGCGCCCGGACCGCGTCGAACTCGAGCTCGTAGAAGCTCTGCGTGTCGACAACGAGCTCCTCGGCTCGCGCCAGGTGCGACGCTGCCTCCTCGTGGCGCCCTTGCCCCGCCGCGAGATGGGCGAGCGACAGACGCCCGCCGGCGTCCCACATCGGCTGCAGCCGCGTCGCCATGCAGGAGCGGAGAATCGCCACGCACTCCTCCCACTCGCCGATCCAGAGGCGAGCATCGGCTTCGAGGATGTCGAAGAGCACGATCTCGTGCCGCGGTGCGCCGGAAGCGGCGAGGTGCTCGCGGTCGCGCGCGATCTGCTCGGCGAACCAGGGTGACCAGGCCGAGTCGCCCGCGCAGGTGCGGTACTCCGCACTCCTCGCCGCCGATGGCCAGTCGCCTTCGCGCATGCTTGCGGCAACTGCCTCACCTGCGCAGGCGATCGATGCCGCGGCGTCGTCACCGACGAAGGCCGTCACGGACTTGGCCGTGAGCGCCATGCCGACGGCGGCGCCGATCTCCTGGGCGATCATGACGGCTTCCTCGCTGAGCGCGGCGCACTTGGCGGGCTCCCAGTCACCATGCATCGCGCTCCACGCAAGCGTTCGCACCAGCGTGGCCGACGGAGGCTGTGAGCGGGCGAGCGTCTCGGCGGCCGCCAGTGCGTCGTCGTCGACGTACGTCCGGCCCGTCAGGTGGCGGACGCTGGCGCGCCGCACGATCAGGTCGGCCACGGCGAGCGGGTCGGTCGCTGGGTCCACGCACGTCATCAGCTCGTCGACCAGGGCGAGCTCGGCGTCGAGGTCCCCGGACATCTCGGCGGCGGCCCGGGCGCGGTGAAGGAGGCCGAGCCGCGTGTCGTCGCGTCCGTCCGACGAGTCGTGTGTGAGCTCTCGCTCGAGCAGACGATGTGCCTCCGACCAGGCGCCCGCCGACTCGGCGGCCTCTGCCGCACGCAGCGCCCAGGTCCGGGCGTGATCGGTGTCCTGGGCCTGGAAGTAGTGGTCGGCCACCAGAGCGACGCGTGCGGCCTCGGCCGTCTCCTCGTGCAACGGCGGTTGTCGCTCCCACCACTGCGCGAAGGCGCGGTGCCGGGCACGTCGCTCCCGCCCGGGCATCTCTGCCTCCATGGTCTCGGCGAGGAGCGGGTGGTGGATCCAGAACCGCCCAGCTGGAAGCGCGTCGACGACCCCAGCGGCGACGGCCTCGGGCACGATCTCGTCCCACCGGAGATCCGGGGCGACGTCATCAAGCTCGTCGTAGGTCGCCGGATGGCCACCGACGGCGAGGGTCTGGGTCCCGCGTCTCGCCGACGCCGAGAGCGTGGAGGAGGTTCGCAGGAGCGCGTCGTGCAACGATCCCGGCATCGCGGTGGGCAGGTGACGAGCGTCGCTGCGTAGACCGGTCGCTAGGAGGCGGGTGAAGTAGGGGTTCCCACCGGCCCGGGCGTACACCTCGCCGACGAGAGAGCCGTGGGGCGTCTCCCCGAGGAGGCTGGTGAGCTGGTCGAGGGTGGACGCCCGGTCGAGCGGTGCGAGCTCGATCTCCTCGACACGCGGCAGTCGACGCACGTCGGCGAGCCAGCGCGTGAGCGGGTGTTCATCGGTCACCGCCCCGGAACGGACCGTGGCCATGATCGACAACCGACGGCGCTCCGGCCCGGCGACGACGTACTGCAGCACGTCCAACGACGTCTGGTCTGCCCAGTGGAGGTCGTCGACCACAAGTGCGACGGGGCGTGTCTCCGCGAGCCTGTCGAGCCAGGCATCGATACCCACCAGAGCGTCCGCGGCGTCATGGCCGTTGGGCAGATCGAGGGGCGGGACGTCGTCGGGCAGCTCGCGCACCAGAGACCGGATGGCGAGCAGCGGCACCGTCAGGCTCGACAAGGGCAGACCCGCTCCGTACAGGGCGACACCCTCGGTGCGGGCTTCGGTGACAGCACGGACGAGCGATGTCTTGCCCACTCCCGCCTCACCGTGCACGAGCACGGTGCACGCACGTCCCGCCTCGGTCTCGTCGAGGAGGGCGCTAAGCAGCTTGCGCTCGCGGTCACGACCGACGAGCGCGGTCGTGGGGGACGGTACCGACCGGTCCACCCCCGCATGATCGCAAAGGCGGTTCAGCCGGGCCGAGTTCTTGCATCGCACTAGCATCGAGCGGTGCCGCCCATGCCTGCCGCCGAGATCGACGTGACGATACCGCTCGTCCGAGGGCTCCTCGAGGCTCAGCATCCCGATCTCGCCGACCTCCCGATCCGACTCGTCGCGAACGGGTGGGACAACGTGGTGCTGCGGCTCGGTGATGACCTCGCGCTCCGAGTGCCTCGGCGGGCACTCGCCGCGGACCTCGTCCGCCACGAGCAGGACTGGCTGCCGATCCTCGCGCCGCACCTCCCGGTCCCCGTCCCCGAGCCCGTACGCACCGGGCTGCCGAGCGACGGCACGCGCGGGCCGGAATACCCGTGGGCGTGGAGCATCGTCGCCTGGTTCGACGGACGCATGCTGGGGGAGACTCCGGTGGTCGACCGCCGCACGGTGGCGCGGCCGCTCGCCGACGTCGTGACCGCACTGCACCGACCGGCTCCGGAGGACGCGCCGCGCAACCCGTACCGAGGCGTTCCGCTCGCCGCCCGCGACGAGGGGATGCGGGAGCGCGTCGCAACCGGACACGTGCCGTACGCGGGGGAGCTGCTGAGCCTCTGGGAAACGGCGGTGGCGGCGCCTGTTTGGGAGGGGCCGCCGCCGTGGCTCCACGGCGACCTCCATCCCGCGAACGTGCTCGTCACCGACGGGGGAGACGACCTCGCTCTGTCGGCGGTGATCGACTTCGGCGACATGACGTCCGGTGATCCGGCGACCGACCTCGCGACGGCGTGGCTGACCTTCGACGCACCGGGGCGCGCCGAGTTCCGTGAGCAGGTGTCCCGGGCCGGCTACGCCGACGCCATGACGTGGGAACGCGCACGTGGGTGGGCGGTGCTCTTCGCGGCGGTCCTCATCGCCGCGTCCGACGACGCGCCCGTCCTACGTGCGGTCGGCCAGCACGGGCTGACCCAGCTGCTGGACGAGCGATGAGGCCGCACGTCCGGTCGTCACCGGAGGGTGCGACAATGGAGGCACGGTTCACGGGAACTCGCCTTCCTGTGCCGAGGCCCCGAGCAGAGCTTCCACCTCTTCTCGGGGCCGACTTATGCCGGGGTGTTGGACCTTTCGGCGCCGTGATCGTGACGTCGGCCGGGGGGAGACGTCCTCGTTCGTACGGGGGTCAGGGCGGTCCGAACCCGTTGAAGGTGTGTCCCAGCCATCTGGCGTCGCTGGGGCGGGGCACCGGACCGTGCGGCCGGTGGTCGGGGTCGTCGGCCGTCCCCACCGCCCACGGAAGCGCGTAGAGAGCCGCGGCGATCTCCGTGATCCGGCGCTCCGTGTCACGGCGTCCCGGCGCCGGCTCGACGTGCATCACGACGCCGTCGCACGTCACGACGATCGGGCGGCGGCCGAGCTCCGAGGCAGCCGGCGGAGCGTCCGCGCCTGCGGCGAACTCCGGCATCCAGGGCGCCGCGTCGCCGACCTCAGGACACCGTCGACGCCGAATGCGCCAGAACGTGCCGCCCGCCCGGAGGATGTCCATGAACCATCATGACACTCCGATCCGCGGCCGACGCCGCGATGGAGATCGGCTGATCGGTGGGAGTCGCCCGTACGCCGCGCGCCTCGTGTCGTGCTCGGGCCTGGAGCCTCCGCACTGCAAACCCCGTCGTGAGCAGGAGATGGACCGCCATGCCCGAATCGGCCGAGCTCGAACCCCTCACGCCCACCTGGTCGGAGTTGGGTGCCGGGGTCGCTGCGGTCGTGAACGTGGCTCTCATCCTGCTGGTGGTCGTTCAGCTGCTGCGGGGCCGGCTGACGGTGCCGTACGGGATTCTCGGCTGGGTCGTTCTGCTCGCCGTGCCCGTTGTCGGACCGATTCTGGTCTTGACGTGGCAGGCTCGGGTCGCCCGGCGCCTCGAGCAGTCGCAGCAGTCCGTCGCCTGACGGGCTCTCACACTCGCCGGTCGACGGCCGCGCACGGTCACGACATCTCGGCGTCCGAAACGGGACGAGGCCGGCTCCCGTGGGGGAACCGGCCTCGACCTTGCAGTGATGCTGGTGGGCGATACTGGGTTTGAACCAGTGACCTCTTCCGTGTCAGGGAAGCGCGCTACCGCTGCGCCAATCGCCCGTGGTCCTTGCGGACCAGGGATGGAGCCTTGCGGCCCCATCGAGGTGGAGACGGGATTTGAACCCGTGTAAACGGATTTGCAGTCCGTTGCCTCGCCTCTCGGCCACTCCACCGGACATCTACGATGTCTGAGAAGGGGCCCTGGGACCCACTCCGAGCGGACGACGGGATTCGAACCCGCGACCCTCACCTTGGCAAGGTGATGCTCTACCACTGAGCCACGTCCGCGTGCTTCCGGGCTTCCCCGGTGCGAGAGAAACATTAGCGGATGGGTTCAGGTGGTCCAAACGGGGGGTCGCCCACGCACGTTAACGTGGCGTCATGCGCGCCTGGATCAACGGAAGAACGCTGGAATCCCCACACGAACCCGCTCTCGGGGTCCTCGACCACGGCCTCGTCGTCGGCGACGGCGTCTTCGAGACGATCAAGGTCGTCGACGGTGTCCCGTTCGCTCTCACCCGTCACCTCGAGCGGTTGGCCCGCTCGGCCGGCGGTCTCGGCATCGGAGAGCCGGACCTCGACCTCGTACGCCGTGGGGTGGAGGCGACGGTCAACGGGCAGGTGATCCCGTTCGGGCGGATCCGGATCACCGTCACCTCAGGGCCCGGTCCGCTCGGCTCGCCGCGCGGGGACCAGGGGCAGACGGTCGTAGTCGTGGCCGAGCCGTCCACGCCCCCTCCGGCGACGACCGCGATCGCGACCGTGCCCTGGGCGCGCAACGAGCGTGGCGCCCTCAGCGGCCTCAAGACCACCTCGTACGCCGAGAACGCGCTGATGGTCGAGCACGCGCTCCGTCACGGCGCCTCGGAGGCCGTCATGGCCAACACCGCCGGCCTGCTCTGCGAGGGCACCGGGTCGTGCATCTTCTACGTCCTCGACGGTCAGCTCGTGACGCCCACCCTCGAGTCGGGGTGCCTGGCCGGCGTCACGCGGGCACTGGTCCTCGAGTGGTGCCGCGACGAGATCGACGTCGTCGAGCGCGACGAGCCGATCGAGGTGCTGGAGCGTGCCGACGAGGTCTTCCTCGCAGGCACGACGCGCGACGTCCAGGGCATTCACCGGGTCGACGACCGCGAGCTGGCCGCCCCCGGCCCGGTCACCGCGCTGGCTGCGAAGATCTTTGCGCGACGCTCGGCGGAGACGGTCGACCCGTGACCGGATCCTCGACGATCGTGCGGCGGCGCGACAGCGCGTAGACGCAGAGGCCGCCGACGTACGCGCCCAGGGTGCCGAGCGTCAGGTCGCCGAGCGTGTCGGTGTAGGCAGTCACCAGCTCGGAGGAGTGGCGGACGAACGCGACGTACTCCCCGGCCTCCCAGGCGACGGCCGTCACAGGCCCGAAGGCGAGCGCCCTCTCGGTCACGGCACTCAGAGCCGCGTCACGGGGGAGCGTGAGGACGACGAAGCCGGCGGTCAGCAGACCCCAGTTCATGAAGTGCATCCAGTCGTCGAACCACCAGACGGTGTCGAAGAGGTCGAAGCGGTTGCCGAGGGTGTCGGTGAGCCAGGGGAGGGTGATCAGCAGGTCGCCCAGCCACGGGTACGCCGTGCCGCGAGGCCGCCACAGCCACCACCACAGCAGCGGCACGATGGCGGCGCCGAGGGGATACGCGACCGCTCGGAACCCCATCGCCTTGCCGCGAAGGTTCCCGAGATCGGGGTACGCGACGGCGACGAGGAGGAGGACGACGAGCAACGCTTTGGCGCCGATGTCAAGGACGGCGAGGGTACGGCGCGACGAGCCAGACCCGGATTTCGGAGAGGTCATGCGCGTACGCTAGTCTCTGTGTCGTCCCGCTCCGGTGGGACGTCCGAGCGGGCGATTGGCGCAGTGGTAGCGCGCTTCGTTCACACCGAAGAGGTCACTGGTTCGAACCCAGTATCGCCCACCAGCAGCACCGCAGGTCAGAGGTCGGTTCCCGAAGCGGAGCCGGCCTCGTGCCGTTCCAGGGGCCGACCCGATCGGTCGAACGCTGATGAAGGGACTCGATGTGGACGTCTTCATCATCGGGGTGACCGGGGGAGTCGGACGGTTGCTGACCCAGGAGCTCCGTGGTCGGGGCGCCTCGGTGCGCGGGCTCGTACGCCGACCTGGACAACGGGCCGATCTCGCGGCGTCGGGTGTCGACGCCGTCGTCGGTGACCTGACGACGTTGTCCCAGGAAGACCTGGCGCCTGCGTTCGGCTCTGTCGACGCGGTCGTCTTCGCGACGGGCTCGAACGGCGGTTCTCGAGCGGTCACCGATGCGCTCGACGCCGACGGGCTCCGAAAGACCGTGGGCGCCATGCGCCTGGCGGGCATCGACCGTCTGCTGCACGTGTCCGTGATGCCCGAGGCATGGCGAGAGCGCGGTCTCGATGCTGAGACCGAGTACTACTTCGCCGTGAAGAAGGAAGCCGACATCTTCCTCAGCCACAGCGATCTGGACTGGGTGATCCTTCGGCCCGCGATGCTGCACGACCGCGATGGTCTCGGTCGTGTGTCACTCGGCCCGGCCGAGAGGCACGAGGAGATCGCTCGCGCCGACGTCGCGAGCGTCCTGGCTGGACTTCTGTACGAACACCGCATCGGCCGACAGGTCCTCGAGCTCAACCAGGGGACCACGCCGGTCGCTGCCGCCATAGCTGCGAACGTCCGCTAGCGGGCTGCCCGTCAATCGAAGACCGGGAACCGGACGGTCGCGCTTCCCGGCCACGCCGGTGCGGGCTGTCGACCGGTGCCGATGAGCGTGACGTCCAGGTCCGTCCACGACGACGGGAGGGGCTCGTCGACGAGGGCCTCGACCGTCGCTCGCGCGAGCGCGAGGGCGCCGGGCGGTGGCGGCTCGTCGGACAGCAGGTCGAGGTGGTGCACCACGACCTCGACGGCCCAGACAGCGAGGTAGTCGCCTGGAGCGAAGACGTGCCCTTGCCGCGCACGCGGGCTCTCGCCGAGTGCGAGGACCCCGCGGCGCAGCGCTGCGGCGACGTCGCGGAGCTGGGCTGTCGCCGAGGCCGGTCGCGCGTACGCCATCGAGCGGCGGCGCTGCGACATCAGCTCCGGGACAGGGTCGTCGGTCGCGTACTCGACGACGAACGCCGACCAGTAGCTGGCCGCATCCACTGTGGGCTCTGAGTCGACCGAGGACACCAGGCCCCCGAGCATCGACTGCCACCCGCCGATGACGTGGACCACGACGTCGAGGCGACTCCAGCCGTGGCAGCGAGAGGCGCCGAGCAGCTCGTACTCGCTCAGAGCGTCGACGGCACGCACGAACGCGTCGATCGTGTCCAGGCACGCAGCGCGGCCGTCGTCGAGCGGGACGGTGAGCGTCATGCAGGAAATGTAGCCGTCGACAAGGTCTTGACCTCGGCACTTGTTTTTTGCAAGTGTGACGGAACCGCAAGACGCACGACCTACCCATGAGGGAGACCCCACGATGACCGCGATGTTCGTCAACCTGCCGGTGACCGAGCTGGAGCGCGCGAAGGCGTTCTACACAGCGCTCGGGTTCACTATCAACCCAGCCTTCTCCGATCACAACGCTGCCTGCGTCGTGGTCGAGGAGGACCACAGCTACGTCATGATCCTGGTGCGCGACTACTTCCAGACCTTCACCGATCTCCCGCTCGGTGACCCGGCCGCGAGCCCAGCCTCGTCCACCGCGATCTTCGTCGACACGCGGGAGGGGGTCGACGCGGCCGTCGCCAACGGCATCGGTGCCGGCGGCTCCGAGCCTCGTCCCCCTGCGGACTACGGCTTCATGTACCAGCGTGGGCTCGCCGACCCCGACGGCAACATCATCGAGTTCGGCTACATGGACAAAGCCGCCGCCGAGCAAGGTCCCGAGGCCTTCATGGAGCAGCAGGCCTGAGGTCGATGGCGCCACGCGACTACGGGCAGTGGTGCGGCATCACGCGAGCCCTGGAGCTGGTAGGTGAGCGCTGGGCCCTCCTCATCGTCCGCGACCTGCTCGTCGGGCCGCGCCGCTACGGAGAGCTTGCCGCGGGACTTCCCCGGATCCCGAGCAACGTCCTGGCGGCACGGCTCAAGGAGCTCCAGGCGGCCGGCATCCTCCGCCGGGCCCCGCGCTCGCGGGTCATCGTCTACGAGCTGACGCCCTTCGGACGCGAGTTGGAGCCCGTCGTGCTGGCCCTCGGCGCGTGGGGCTTCAAAGCGATGGACGAGCCACGAGAGGAGCAGGTCGTCACGCCCGACTCGTTGACCATGACCCTGCGGACCGCCTTCCGCCCGCAGGTGGCCCTGGAGCTGCCGGCGACCGCCTACGCGGCACGCCTCGGTCCCGCCGAGCTGCTCGTTCGGGTGGATGGCCCCACGCTCCACGTCACACGTGGAGACGGTCCGGTCGACCTGGCGTTCGCGGCGGGACCCGGCCTCCGTCGGCTCATCTCCGGCGAGCTCGCTCCCGACCGAGCGCTCGCCACGGGTGAGATCGAGGTCCTCCGTGGCCGCGGTGATCTCCTCGCCCGCTTCGCGAGCACGTTCCACCTCGCCGCGTGACCCACGGCCTCACACCGTCCGCGGGTCGAACCCGAACGGCAGCTCGAGCCGGTGAGCGCGCATGAAGTCCTCGTCGGAGAGCAGCTTGCGGGTGTCGCTGTCGGCGGCCACGACCCCGTCGGCGAGCACCACCGACCGCGGGCAGAGCTCGAGCGCGTACGGGAGGTCGTGGGTGACCATCAGCACCGTGACCGACAGCGAGCGCACGATGTCGGCAAGCTCGCGGCGCGCCATCGGGTCGAGGTTCGACGACGGCTCGTCGAGCACGAGGATCTGCGGCTCCATCGCCAGCACGGTGGCCACCGCCACGCGCCGTCGCTGGCCGAAGGAGAGGTGGTGGGGCGGGCGGTCGGCGTAGTCGGCCATGCCCACCTGGTCCAGTGCGTGCATCACCCGCTGCTCGAGTGCGTCGCCGCGCAGGCCGAGGTTGGCCGGGCCGAACGCGACGTCGGCGCGGACCGTCGCGGAGAACAGCTGGTCGTCGGGGTCCTGGAACACGATGCCGACCCGGCGCCGGATCTCCCGGAAGTTCTTCTTCTCCACGGGCAGCCCTGAGACCGCCACCGTCCCCGCACCGGGCAGCAGGATCCCGTTGAGGTGGAGCACGAGCGTGGTCTTGCCCGCGCCGTTGGGTCCGAGGAGGGCGACGCGCTCGCCGGCGTGGATGTGCAGGTCGACGCCGTACAGGACCTGGCTGCCGTCCGGATAGGCGTACGCCAGCCCGCGGACGTCGATGACGGGGACGCTCACGATCGACCGCCCGACGGGTCGTGACCCCGCGACATCATCGCCAGGTGCACCCGCTCGCCACGCTCGTAGGACCGGATGAACAGTGCTGAGGCTGTACGGCCGAGGACGCCCCACTGGCGGATCGAGGAGCCGCGGAAGCCGCGAGACTCGCGGGCGATGCGCATGCGGTGCATCTCGTCGGCGACGACGTCGACGTAACGGATCATGAACGCCATGATCTGGACCATCTCATGGGGGAGCCTCAACCGGCCGAGGCCGGCCAGCAGCTCGTGCGGCTCGGTGGTGGCGGCCAGCGTCAGGCTCGCCGCGACGCCGATCGTGGCCTTGATGAGCAGTGCCGCGGCTGCCTCGAGACCGGGCTCGCTGACCGTGAGGCCGAGGAACGTCGTCGTGGGCCCGGTGGCGATGAACGGCAGCAGGACGGCGAAGACGACGAACGGGACCTCGACGAGCATCCGCGGCAGCAGGAAGCCGAGCGGCACCCGCGCCACGACGATCAGGGCGACGAGCACAGCCGCGTAGGCGGCGAACGCTGGGTACGCCGTCCGAGGTGTGGCGACGACGACGAGCATGAACCCGAGCAGTGCGAGCAGCTTGAGGTGTGCGGGCGCACGGTGCACCGGCGTACGTCCCGGGACGTGCGTCCTGCGCCGGTGCGCTGGTCCCATCGCGAGGTGCTCAGACGGTGTGACGCCCGCGGCGGCGCACGACGAGTGCGACACCTCCGGCGATCACGAGGACCAGGACCGTACCGGTGACGCCGGCGACCGCGCCGGAGAGCCGAGGGTTGTCGATGCCCTTGGTCGAGTAGTCCGACATCGGGCTGTCGGCCGAGGAGCGGTGTTCCTCCGCGGTGCCGAGGAACCCCTTGTCACCGGCGACGAACTCCAACCCATCGGGGTGGCTCGAGGCGTAGTGGCTGACGAACCCCGCCAGCACGAGCGCGACGAGGACGCCGGCGAGGACGAGGGCTCGGGTCGACACCCGCGTCCGGCGCGCGCTCACGCTGCCGCCCTCTTGGAGGGGCGGAGCTCCAAGGTCCGCGCCGTCAGTGCCGACCGTGCCCCGTAGACGAGGTCCGGACGCACGGCGAGCACGGCGCTGACCACGAGTCCGGTGATCACGGCCTCGCCGAGCCCGATGACGGTGTGCCAGCCGACCATCGCGGTGGCGAGAGACCCCAGCGGGATCGGCGCCTCGCCACCGACGGCGTACAGGCCGGTGAAGGCGAGCGCGGCAGCCGGCACGGACACCAGCGCGGCGAGCGCCGCGGCGGGCGTGACAGACGCCAGCCGGTCCGGCAGCACGGCCTTGATCAGACGGAGGACCAGCCAGCCCACCCCGACGCCGACGAGCCCCATGAGCGTGATGTTGGTGCCGAGCGCTGTGATGCCACCGTCGGCGAAGAGGAGGCACTGGACCAGGAGAACGGTGCTGATGCACAGCACCGCCGTCCACGGTCCGACCAGGACCGCGGCGAGCACGCCTCCGAGGAGGTGCCCGCTCGTGCCGGCCCCGACGGGGAAGTTGATCATCTGGGTGGCGAAGACGAAGGCGGCCACCAGTCCGGCCATCGGGGCGGTCCGGTCGTCTAGCTCACGTCGCGCGCCGCGGAGGGCGAGCGCGAGGCCGGCGACGGCGGCGGCGCCGGTCGCGACCGAGGTGGATGCGTCGAGGAAGCCGTCGGGTACGTGCACCTGACGACTGTAAGTCGAAGGCGAGGGGTCGGCCATGGGGTCTCATGGCCGACCCCTCGGCCCTAGAGGTCGACGCGCTCGTTGTCTGCGCCGTCGTAGGCGTTGCCGGTGATCTTTGCCTTGGCCAGGCTGATCAGAGACGCGACGCGCCCGCCGGGCGTGTCCCAGTACTCGCCGCCCTGGAGGTCGACCCGGATCAGGACGACGTTGGGGTCGTCGGGTCCCTCGGGCATCCATGCCTCCGCGAACGTGTTCCAGAGCTCCTCGAGCTTCGCGCGGTCGTCGACGACCGTCGCCGTCCCGTTCAACGACACCCAGGTGCTCGGCGAGGAGAACGTGATGCCCACGTGCGGACGGGCGGTGATGTGGGCGACCTGCCGAGAGTCCCGTGCGGTGATGAACCACATGTCGGCGCTCGGCTCGACCTGCTGGCGGGCCATCGGCCGACTCGTGATCGTCCCGTCGATGTCCACGGTCGTGAACATCGCGATCCTGAGATCGTCCAGCAGCTCGAGGAGCGTGCTCTGCTCGTCGGTCATGACTCTCCCTCCGTGGCGTGCCGACGAGGTACCCAGCCGGGGCGTCGCCATGCCGCGTGCCTTTCGTGCGCCAGAACAGACCACGACCAAAGGGGTGCGCGGCCACGGCGGCCTTGCAGATAGCATCGAGGCGTCTGTCCGCACCACCTGAGGAGCACCCGTGTCCGAGCTCGTAGTCCTCGTCGTCGGCCCTGACTCCAAGGCCGAGCGCACGGTGACGTCCGGCACGAAGGCGTGGGAGCTGTTCGCCGAGAACCCCGACGTCGTCGCGGCCCGGGTCAACGGTGACCTCAAGGACCTGGCGTACGAGCTGGTGGGCGGCGACGCCGTCGAGCCGGTCGCGATCACCAGCAAGGACGGCCGCGACATCCTGCGGCACTCCACCGCCCACGTGATGGCGCAGGCGGTCCAGCAGCTGTTCCCGGAGGCCAAGCTGGGCATCGGGCCCCCGGTGGAGAACGGCTTCTACTACGACTTCGACGTCGAGACCCCCTTCGTGCCCGAGGACCTGGCCAAGATCGAGTCCCGGATGCGCAAGATCATCAAGGAGAACCAGCGTTTCTCTCGCCGCGCGATCGACGACGCGGAGGCGCGGGTCGAGCTCGCCGACGAGCCCTACAAGCTCGAGCTGATCGGGCTCAAGAGCACTGCGGGCAGCGACGACCTGGACCACGCCGCCGAGGGCGCGAGCGTCGAGGTCGGCTCCGGTGGCCTCACGATGTACGACAACCTCGACCGTCGCGGCGAGCGGGTGTGGACCGACCTGTGCCGCGGACCCCACCTGCCCACCACCAAGCGCATCCCCGCCTTCACGCTCATGCGGAGCGCGGCGGCGTACTGGCGAGGCGACGAGAAGAACAAGCAGCTCCAGCGCATCTACGGCACCGCCTGGGAGTCGAAGGAGGCGTTGGAGGCCTACCTGCACCGGATCGAGGAGGCCGAGCGCCGCGACCACCGCAAGCTCGGCCGCGAGCTCGACCTCTTCAGCTTCCCTGACGAGATCGGCTCCGGGCTCCCCGTCTTCCACCCCAAGGGCGGGGTGATCAAGCGGGAGATGGAGGACTACGTCCGTCGCCGGCACATCGAGGAGGGGTTCCAGTACGTCGGCACCCCGCACATCGCCAAGGAGGAGCTGTTCTACACCTCCGGGCACCTCCCGTACTACGGAGAGGGGATGTTCCCGCCCCTCGACGTCGACGGCATGGACTACCGCCTCAAGGCGATGAACTGCCCGATGCACAACCTGATCTACCGGTCCCGGCAGCGGTCCTACCGCGAGCTGCCGCTGCGGCTGTTCGAGTTCGGCAGCGTCTACCGGCACGAGAAGTCGGGCGTCGTGCACGGCCTGACTCGCGTGCGCGGATTCGCGCAGGACGACTCGCACTCCTACTGCACTCCCGAGCAGGCCCCCGACGAGGTCGAGCACCTGCTGGGCTTCATGCTCAGCGTGCTGCGCGACTTCGGTCTCGACGACTTCTACCTCGAGCTGTCCACCCGCGACGCGGCCAAGGACAAGTTCATCGGGTCGGAGGAGGACTGGACGACCGCGACCAAGGTCCTCGCCGACGTCGCCCTCCGCACCGGGCTCGAGCTCGTGCCCGACCCGGGCGGAGCTGCCTACTACGGTCCCAAGATCTCCGTCCAGGCGCGCGACGCCATTGGCCGGACCTGGCAGATGGGCACCGTCCAGTACGACTTCAACCAGCCGTCCGCCGACCGGTTCAACCTGGAGTACGTCGCCGCCGACGGCTCACGGCAGCAGCCGGTGATGATCCACTCGGCCAAGTTCGGCTCGATCGAGCGGTTCCTCGGGGTGCTCGTCGAGCACTACGCCGGCGCCTTTCCTCCCTGGCTCGCGCCCGTCCAGGCCGTCGCGATCCCAGTCGCCGAGCGGCACGTCGACTACCTGCGCGAGGTAGCGGCGACGCTGCAGGCGCAGGGCATCCGGGTCGAGGTGGACGAGGCCGACGACCGCATGCAGAAGAAGATCCGCAACGCGCAGACGCAGAAGATCCCCTTCATGCTGATCGCGGGTGACGACGACGTCGAGGCCGGCGCGGTGTCGTTCCGCTACCGCAACGGCAGCCAGGACAACGGCGTCGCCCTCGACGATGCGGTCGCCCGCATCGCGCAGGCCATCGCCGACCGGGCCCAGGTATGACGTCTGGACACGACGCCGGCGACTCCGGCCCGTGGGGACGCCCCGAGACCGGATTCGAGGACTTCGACCGGCTCTGGACCCCGCACCGGATGGCCTACATCACCGATACCGGCCCACGCGAGGGGGGCTGCCCGTTCTGCGTGATGCAGCAGCGGCCCGACGAGGAGACGTTGATCGTCGCTCGCGGTGACCACGTCTACACGGTGCTCAACCTGCACCCGTACAACCCGGGTCACCTGATGGTCGTGCCCAACCGCCACGTGGGAGAGCTCGAGGAGCTGACCGACGACGAGGCGTGGGAGCTCACGGCAACCACGCAGCAGGCGTTGCGGGTGCTCAAGCACGTCAGCGCGCCGGCCGCGTTCAACGTCGGCCTCAACCTCGGGGCGGTGGCGGGCGGGTCGTTGTCGCAGCACCTCCACCAGCACGTCGTCCCGCGCTGGATGGGCGACTCCAACTACATCACCGTCACGGGGCACACCAAGGTGATGCCGCAGCTGCTGTCGCAGACGCGTGACCTGCTCGCGAAAGCGTGGAACGCCTGATGCTCGAGAGGTTCCGCGCGACCTGGGCTCGGATCATGTCGCCGATCGCCGATCTGCTGCTCCGACTCGGTGTCAGCCCCGACGCGGTCACGTTCGTCGGGACGCTGGGGGTCACCTCCGCCGCCCTCTGGTTCTTCCCGCGGGGACAGTTCTTCCTCGGTGCCGCCGTGATCACCCTCTTCGTGTTCTCGGACATGATCGACGGCCTCATGGCCCGCAAGTCGGGACGGTCGAGCGCCTGGGGTGCCTTCCTCGACTCCACCCTCGACCGGATCGGCGACGCGGCGGTCTTCGGCGGGCTCGTCCTCTGGTACGCGGGCACGGGGGACGACCTCGTGCTCACGTCCGTCGCACTGTGGTGCCTGGTCGGCGGGCAGCTGACCTCGTACGCCCGTGCCCGGGCGGAGTCGCTCGGCATGGAGGCCAAGGGCGGCATCGCCGAGCGCTCGGACCGGCTCGTCGCGATCCTCATGATGACCGGCCTGTCGGGCATCTTCGACCTGCCGATCCTCCGCACGATCGTGCTCTGGACGCTGGCGGTCGCGAGCACGATCACGGTCGTGCAGCGCATCCTGATGGTGCGGAAGCAGTCGTTGGCGGACGTATGAGCTCCCCCATCGGTCGCGTCCTGGACGTGGCGCGTACGCACGCGGAGGCTGCGGCGTACACGATCGGCTGGGACCTCGCGGTCCGGCTGCCGCAGCCCCTCGTCGACCGGGCCATGCGGACGACCGCCGACCGTCTGTACGCGCGCGGCGGGAGCAGCATCGACCGCTTGCGCTCGAACCTGTCGCGGGCGGCGCCGGACGCGACTGCCGGAGAGCTCGACGAGCTCGGGCGAGACGCCATGCGCTCCTACCTGCGCTACTGGGGGGAGGCGTTCCGTCTCCCGCGCTTCACCGCCGACACCGTCGACGACTGGATCACGGTCGACCATCCCGAGCGCGTGTTCGCGTTGAAGGCGCAGGGGCGGGGGATGATCGCCGCACTGCCGCACATGGGCAACTGGGACCTCATGGGCGCCTGGGCGCTGAGCCACGGCCTCCCGTTGATGACGGTGATGGAGCGTCTCAGGCCCGAGCGCCTGTACGACGAGTTCGTCGCGTTCCGCGAGGGACTCGGCATGACGGTGCTCCCGCTGACCGGTGGAGAGCCGACGATGCCGCGGCTCGCCGCGCACCTGCGGGCGGGGGGCTTCGTGTGTCTGCTCGCCGACCGCGACATGTCCCGCAGCGGACTTGTCGTCGACCTCTTGGGCGAGAAGGCGCGGATGCCCGTCGGACCGGCGCTCCTCGCGCAGCAGACCGGGGCGGCGCTCTTCGCGGCGACCTCGCGGTACGAGCAGGACCGGCTGCGCATGACCGTGCACGAGGTCGTGCCGACCCGGGAAGGCCCGGACGGACTGGTGGCGATGGCGCAGGACCTCGCCGACGTCTTCAGCGCAGAGATCCGCCGCAGCCCCGCCGACTGGCACATGCTCCAGCGCGTCTTCGAGGTCGACCGGCTTCCGGACGGAGGCGTGCGATGAGGATCGGGATGGTCTGCCCGTACTCGTTCGACGTCCCCGGCGGCGTCCAGAACCACGTCCTGGACCTCTCCCGGACGCTCGGAGGGCTGGGCGTGGAGGTGTCGGTGCTCGCGCCGGCCGCCGACGACGACGACCTGCCCGACTACGTGACACCGGCCGGCCGCGCCGTGCCCGTCCGCTACAACGGTGCCGTCGCGCGCGTGTCGTTCGGGCCGATGGCGATGGCCCGCACCCGACGCTGGCTGCGCGACGGCCGCTTCGACGTGCTGCACGTCCACGACCCGGCCACGCCGAGCGTATCGCTGGTGGCGCTGAGCCTGTCTTCCGGGGTCTCGATCGCGACGATCCACACCTCCATCGGCCGCTCGCGCGCTCTCGCGGCGACGGAGTCGCTGCTGCGCCCGGCGATGGAGAAGCTCAGCGCGCGGATCACGGTCTCGCGGGAGGCGCACCGCGTGGTCGAGCAGTACCAGGGCGGCGACTCGGTGATCATCCCGAACGGCCTCTACGTCGACGACTTCGACGCCGTACCGCGGAGTGCGGGGACCACCGGCCGCACGGAGCTGCTGTTCCTGGGGCGGTTCGAGGAGGCACGCAAGGGTCTTCCCGTCCTGCTGGGCGCCCTGCCGCCGGTGGTCGACCGGTTCCCTGACCTCCGTCTCGTCGTCGCCGGGGCGGGGGACCCCAAGGTCGGGTCGGCGATGGTCCCCGAGGGGCTGCGCCACCACGTCGAGGTCGTCGGGCGGGTCTCGGACGCCGAGCGCGCCCAGCTGCTCGCCCGGGCCGACGTCTACGTCGCGCCGAACACCGGTGGCGAGAGCTTCGGCATCGTCCTCATCGAGGCGATGGCGGCGGGCGCACCAGTGGTGGCCAGCGACATCCGCGCGTTCGCGGACGTGCTCGAGAACGGCCGCCTCGGTGCCCTCTTCGCCAACGAGGACCCCGGGGCTTTGGCCAAGACCCTCATTTCGACGCTCGAGGACCGGGCTCGTCAGGCACGTGCGGACCTGGCGCGACGCGAGGTCCGGCGGTACGACTGGAGTGTGGTCGCGCCGCAGGTGGTCCGTGTGTACGAGACAGTCCTCGGAGGAGGCAGCGTCGGATGAGCACGCTCGAGTGGATCCTCGTCGTCGGTGCCGTGGTCGCGGCGATCACGGTCGCGCTGTCGACGACGGCCGGCCGGCTCGACCGGCTGCACATCCGTCTGGCGACCGCCCAGGCCTCGTTGGACCGTCAGCTCCTCGACCGGTCGACGTGCCTGCGCAACGTCGCGGTGGGCGGAGTCCTGGACCCTGCCAGCGCCCTGGTCGCGGTCGAAGCCGCCGATGCCTCGCGCGCGGCGATCGGCAAGAGCGACCAGGCCGAGCGGGAGACGGCGCTGAGCGAGGTCATGCGCACCGTCTTCGGTGACGCCGAGGACGTCGACGCGCTGTGGGCGGCCGCCGACGAGCCGCAGGCCGAGCTGCTGGCCGACCTCGGCGACGCGTGCGAACGCGTCCAGCTGGCGCACCGTTTCCACGACGACCTCGTCGCCCGCACCCAGCGGATGCGGCGCAAGCGGATCGTACGGTGGGCGAGGCTCGCCGGCTACGCGCCGTGGCCGAATCGGATGGACTTCGACGACACGCCGCCGCCGCACCTCGTCGCGCACGAGCGCCCCGTGGCCTCCTCCGAGATGGGGCAGCAGCAGGGCTGATCGGCTCACCTCGTGGCGGGACCGCTCCGGCGTCGGTGCACGGTCGTACGATGAGGCCAATGTCCGAGCGGGCGCACCGCGTCCCAGGCCCCGAGGTGAACGATGTCCGAGAACCCGACTGCCCCGACACCGGCCGTGTCCCGGGAGGGCACGGGCACCGCACGCGTGAAGCGCGGCATGGCGGAGATGCTCAAGGGCGGCGTCATCATGGACGTCGTCAACGCCGAGCAGGCCAAGATCGCCGAGGATGCCGGTGCCGTCGCGGTCATGGCCCTCGAGCGCGTGCCCGCCGACATCCGCTCCCAGGGCGGCGTGGCCCGCATGAGCGACCCCGACCTGATCGACGGCATCATCGAGGCCGTCTCCATCCCGGTGATGGCCAAGGCGCGCATCGGCCACTTCGTCGAGGCGCAGGTGCTGCAGTCCCTCGGCGTCGACTACATCGACGAGTCCGAGGTCCTCACACCCGCCGACTACGCCCACCACATCGACAAGTGGACCTTCACGGTGCCGTTCGTGTGCGGCGCGACCAACCTGGGCGAGGCGCTTCGTCGCATCACCGAGGGTGCGGCGATGATCCGGTCCAAGGGCGAGGCCGGCACGGGCGACGTCTCCAACGCGACGACCCACATGCGGGCGATGCGTGATGAGATCCGCCGTCTCCAGACGCTTCCGGCCGACGAGCTCTACGTGGCGGCCAAGGAGCTTCAGGCGCCATACGAGCTGGTCCGCGAGGTCGCCGAGAAGGGCGCGCTGCCCGTAGTGCTCTTCACCGCGGGAGGCATCGCGACGCCCGCGGACGCCGCCATGATGATGCAGCTCGGTGCCGAGGGCGTGTTCGTCGGCTCGGGCATCTTCAAGTCGGGCAACCCGGCCGAGCGCGCGTCCGCGGTCGTGAAGGCCACCACCTTCTACGACGACCCCGACGTCATCGCCAAGGTCTCGCGCGGGCTCGGCGAGGCGATGGTCGGCATCAACGTCGCCGACCTCCCCGAGCCGCACCGGCTGGCCGAGCGGGGCTGGTGAACGGTGCCTTTCTTCTCAGCACCGCGCCTGACCGACGCCGACGCGCTGCGGAGCTACGCCCGGGTCCTCGTACGCGCCGGCCTCACCGAGCGCGCTGCCTGCGTCACCGAGGTCGAGATCGCGGCACGCGAGGATGCCGGGCTGGTTGACACGAAGGCCCGGACCGAGGCCCAGCGACTCGTCGACGACGAGCGCGCGGCGCTCGCGGAGGAGCAGTCGGGCTGGCCGGCGCGCACCGACTACGACGCGCTGCAGGAGGCCTTCCAGGCACTGGAGGCCGCTGGCTTCGTCGTGCTCCAGGGCGTCGACGACCACTGGGCGGCGGCCGGCGTCGTGCGCGAGGCGGCCGGGGGAGCCACGGGGAGCGCGCTCCGAGGCATCGTGTGGTTCACGCCGTCCGATGTCTGGCACGCCGTCGATCACGGGATGCTCGAGGTCAACGTGTGGCACCCCGACTCCGCCAACATCGCCGACGGCGACCCTTTGTGCTCCGCGGTCGTCGCGACGCTGGACGCTGCCGGTCTCGCGGCGCACTTCGACGAAGGACGGATCGAGGTCCGGGCGTTCTGGCACCGTCGCCTCACCGACGCGTGAGTGCGCCCCGGGTCGGTGTCCTCGCCCTTCAGGGCGACGTCCGGGAGCATCTCCGGATGCTCGCGGCGAGCGGCGCGGAGGCGACCACCGTGCGGCGGCCGAGCGAGCTCGACGTGGTCGACGCCCTCGTCGTGCCGGGCGGGGAGTCGACCACCATCGACAAGCTGTCGCGGGCCTTCGAGCTCCGCGATCCGATCCGTGAGCGCATCGGGTCGGGCATGCCGGTGCTGGGGACCTGTGCCGGCATGATCCTGCTCGCCGACCGCATCGACGGCGGCACCGATGACCAGCAGACCTTCGGCGGGATGGACATGACCGTGCGGAGGAACGCGTTCGGCCGGCAGGTCGACTCCTTCGAGACCGATCTCCGGGTCCAGGGCCTCGACGACCCGCTGCACGCGGTGTTCATCCGCGGTCCCTGGGTCGAGAGCCACGGTCCCGGTGTCGAGGTCCTCGCGGCGGTCGACCGCGGCGACGAGGGGCGCCGCCCGGTCGTGGTGCGGCAGGGGGCGTTGCTCGCCGCGTCCTTCCACCCCGAGCTCGGGTCGGACCACCGCCTCCACCAGATGTTCGTCCGGTCGGTGCACGCGAACGGCGGCGTGGCCAGCCGCTAGGATCGAGGGCGGTCGCGAGCCGCGGCCGTACGCCGTCGTAACAGCGAGAGCAGGTGAGTGCCGTGTCTGGCCACTCCAAGTGGGCGACCACCAAGCACAAGAAGGCGGTCATCGACGCCAAGCGCGGCAAGATGTTCGCCAAGCTGATCAAGAACATCGAGGTTGCCGCACGCACCGGCGGGCCTGACCCCGCGGGCAACCCGACGCTCTACGACGCGATCCAGAAGGCCAAGAAGTCGTCGGTCCCCAACGACAACATCGACCGCGCCGTGAAGCGCGGCGGCGGTCTCGACGGCGCGGGCGTCGACTACACGACGATCATGTACGAGGGCTACGCCCCCGGCGGTGTCGCGTTGCTCGTCGAGTGCCTCACCGACAACAAGAACCGTGCGGCCATGGAGGTCCGGACGGCGATGACCCGCAACGGCGGCAACATGGCAGACCCCGGCTCGGTGTCCTACATGTTCTCCCGCAAGGGCGTCGTCATCGTCCCGGCCGAGCAGGACGGCAAGACGCTCGCGGAGGACGACGTCCTCGAGGTGGTGCTCGACGCGGGCGCCGAGGACGTCAACGACCACGACGGCTCGTTCGAGGTGATCAGCGAGGCCGGCGACGTGGTCGCGGTGCGCACGGCTCTCCAGGACGCCGGGATCGACTACGACTCCGCCGAGTCGTCGTTCGTGCCGTCCATGACCGTCGAGGTCGACGCCGACGTGGCCGGCAAGGTCCTCCGGCTCATCGACGCCCTCGAGGACTGCGACGACGTCCAGAACGTGTTCGCCAACTTCGACGCCTCCGACGAGGTCATGGCGCAGGTCGGCTGACACGCCGCTCCACCTTCTGCCCGGCTCGGGGCGGAGGGATTCTCCCGTGCCGGGCGGAAGGCTCGCGGCGAACCCGCCTGCCCGAGCTGCCGACGTGCCAGGATGGGCCATGGACATCCTGAGGCCCGGCGGGATCATGTGGCGGATCGCACGACGTCGGCGAGGCGCGGCCCCCGATCCGCTCCCGTGGATGCCCGAGCTGGCGGGCGAGGGAGTCGCTCCGACGGACGAGGTGGGCCGGCGCCCTCTCGTGGTCACCCGCGGTGGGGTCGTCGTGCACGTCGAGCCGGCCCCGGGACGCGCGACATCGAAGGCCCGGATCAGAGAGCTGGGCGACGCGGTGTACGCGCTACCCCTGACGGTGAGCACCAGCGACGACGTGTCGCAGGCTCCGTACGCGCCGCCGCCTGGCCCTGGCACCACCGGAGGGTGGGGGCACCCAGGGCAGGCGCCCGGGATGGGGGAGGGCTCGTCGTCGTGATAGGTCTGCGCCCGCCACGGCGATCTGCGCCCGCGCTCGATCCGTCCTAAGGTCGGGGCACCACCCGAACCCGATCTCGAGGAGTGAGTGCTATGGGTCTGGATGACAAGCTGAAGCACCTGGCCGAGGACGTCGAGGGCAAGGCCAAGGAGGCCTCCGGCAAGCTCCGCGGCGACACGTCGCAGGAGTCCGAGGGCAAGGCCGACCAGAGCAAGGCCGACTTCAAGAAGGCCGGCGACAACGTCAAGGACGCCTTCAAGAAGTAGCCGCCGCGCTCGGCGCGAGTCTCCTCCACGTACGCCGTAGAGGTTACGACACGAGGCCCCTCCACGTACGCCGTGGAGGGGCCTCGTCGTTCGTACGGGTCCTCGGCGCGTCGCCGCCACACTCGTCCGTCGTGCGACTAGGGTGTCGAACATGTGTTCGCTGCGGGTCCTCCGCGAGGTGGCATGACCGCCGGCGCGATGCGTGTTCTCGGAGTCGACCCCGGCCTGACGCGGTGCGGGGTCGGCGTGGTCGACGGACGCGTGGGGGGCGCGCTGCGGGCGGTCTCGGTGGGGGTGATCCGTACGCCGGCCGCCGACGACGTCGCCCACCGGCTCCTCGCGATCGAACGCGGCCTGGCCGAAGCCATCGCCACGCACCGGCCGGACGTGGTCGCGATCGAGCGGGTCTTCAGCCAGAACAACGTCTCGACCGTCATGGGCACCGCCCAGGCCAGCGGGGTCGCGATGGTCGTCGCAGCCCGCCACGGCCTCCCCGTCGTCCTCCACACCCCGAGCGAGGTCAAGGCGGCGGTCACCGGCAACGGTCGCGCCGACAAGGCGCAGGTCACGGCGATGGTCACGCGGATCCTCGGACTGGTCGAGGCGCCGCGCCCCGCCGACGCCGCCGACGCGCTCGCCCTCGCGATCTGCCACGTCTGGCGCGGCACGTCGGTCAGCCGGCTCGACGACGCCCTCGCCGCCGCGGCACGCCCGTCAGGTCCGATGCGGACGGCCGCCGAGCCCATCCGTTCCCGCATCCCAGGCGCTGCGCGCACCAACCCCAGATTCCCCGAGAGGAAGCCCCGATGATCGCCTTCGTCCGCGGCACCGTCGCCTCGACCGCCCTCGACTCCGCCGTCCTCGACGTCGGCGGGGTCGGGATGCTCGTGCAGTGCACGCCGGGCACCCTGGCCGACCTCCGGCACGGCGACCAGGCGCAGGTGTCGACGAGCCTCGTGGTGCGCGAGGACTCGATGACGCTGTACGGCTTCGCCGACGACGACGAGCGTGACACCTTCGAGCTCGCTCAGACCGCCAGCGGCGTGGGCCCCAAGGTCGCGCAGGCGATCATCGCGGTCCTCGGCCCCGAGGGTCTGCGCCGTGCGGTCGCCGAGGAGAACCTCGTCGCGCTCACGAAGGTCCCCGGCATCGGGCGCAAGGGAGCCCAGCGGATCGTGCTCGAGCTCAAGGACCGTCTCGGTGCTGCGGCGGCTGTCTCCCAGGCGACCGCGACCGCACCTGCCTCGACGCCCGCCGACGCGGACTGGCGTCCTCAGGTGCACGCCGCCCTGGTCGGGCTCGGATGGAGCACCCGCGAGGCGGAGTCCGCGGTCGCCGCCGTGGTCACTGTCGCCACCGAGCAGATCGAGGGGACCGGCGCGGTCGACGTGTCCGTCCTGCTGCGCGCGGCCCTCCGTACGCTCTCGAAGGCATGAGGGAGGAGATCGGCATGGAGGAGCAGGACACCAGCCGGCTCGAGGCGGCCGAGCGGGCCGAGCTCGAAGCGCGGCTCGTCGGCCCGGACGTCGTCTCCGACGAGCAGGCGTACGAGGCGGCTCTGCGCCCTCGGTCGCTGGACGAGCTCATCGGGCAGGAGCGTGTCCGCGAGCAGCTCGCGCTGATGCTGACCGCGGCGCGGGCGCGCGGTCGTACGCCCGACCACGTCCTGCTCTCGGGTCCTCCCGGGCTCGGCAAGACCACCCTGGCGATGATCATCGCCGCCGAGCTGGGCACGGCGCTGCGGCTCACGAGCGGGCCCGCGATCCAGCACGCCGGAGACCTCGCCGCGATCCTGTCGGGGATCAACGAGGGCGACGTGCTGTTCGTCGACGAGATCCACCGGATGTCACGTCCCGCCGAGGAGCTCCTCTACATGGCGATGGAGGACTTCCGGGTCGACGTCGTGATCGGCAAGGGTCCAGGAGCGACGGCCATCCCGCTGCAGATCCCGCAGTTCACGCTCGTCGGCGCGACGACGCGAGCCGGTCTGCTGCCGGGACCGCTGCGCGACCGGTTCGGGTTCACCGCGCAGCTGGAGTACTACGAGGCCACCGAGCTCCACCGGATCGTCGACCGTTCCGCGGCGTTGCTCGGCGTCCAGACGACGCCCAAGGGGGGCTTCGAGATCGCGTCGCGGTCGCGCGGCACGCCCCGGATCGCCAACCGGCTCCTTCGCCGGGTCCGCGACTACGCCGAGGTCCGGGGGAGCGGGGTCGTCGACCTCGACATCGCCCACCGCGCGCTGGACCTCTACGAGGTGGACCAGATCGGCCTGGACCGTCTCGACCGTGCGGTGCTGGACGCGCTGTGCCGCAGCTTCGGGGGCGGGCCGGTCGGTGTCTCGACCCTCGCCGTCGCGGTCGCCGAGGAGCGGGAGACCGTCGAGGAGGTCGCCGAGCCCTTCCTCGTACGCCAGGGGTTCCTGGCCCGCACGCCCCGGGGACGCGTCGCGACGGCGGCCGCGTGGAGGCATCTCGGGCTGACTCCACCGACGACGACCGCCGATCCCACGTTGCCGTTGGACTGACGGGCTCCGGCTAGACTCGTCCCGCACCACGAAGCCCCCTGACACCGACCTGGCTGGAGCCACCCGTGAACGACCTCGCAGCACTGCTGCCGATCATCCTGCTCGTCGCCATCTTCTATCTCTTCATCATCCGCCCGCAGGGCAAGCGTCGCCGCGAGTTCCTGAGCATGCAGGATCGCGTGGTCGTCGGCTCTCGCGTCATGCTCACCAGCGGCGTCTTCGGGACGGTGAAGGCTCTTGACGACGAGACGATGACGCTCGAGATCGCCCCCGGTGTCGACATCGAGGTCCACCGCAACGTCGTCGCCAAGATCATCGACGGCACCGACGCCGGCACCGCGACCCACGAGGTCGTCGAGACCCGTCCGATCGAGGATGAGGACGGCAAGGTCTGATGCCGCTCGGGCTCGACGAGATGCTCGACTCGCTGGTCCGCGACATCCTCGACTGGCCGGAGACGGGGATCACGTTTCGTGACGTCACGCCGTTGCTGGCCGACGCCGAGGGCTTCCGGACCACCGTCGACTCCCTGGCATCGCTGGGGAGAGACCTCGCCGGGACCGACATCGACAAGGTCGTCGGGATCGAGGCGCGCGGCTTCATCTTCGGGGCGCCGGTCGCGGTGGCCCTCGGCGCCGGGTTCGTCCCGGCACGCAAGGCCGGCAAGCTGCCGTCGACGACGTACGCCGAGGACTACGACCTCGAGTACGGGTCGGCGACGGTCGAGATCCACACCGACGCCATCGCCCCCGGAGATCGCGTGCTCGTCGTCGACGACGTGCTCGCGACCGGGGGCACCATGGCCGCGGTCGACGCGGTGATCGCGCAGGCCGGGGCCAAGGCCGCCGCCAACGTCGTCGTCCTGGAGCTCAGCGCGCTCGGCGGACGGGCGCGGCTCGACCCGGAGCGGTTCGGTGCCCTGCGGACGTACTGACCCGGCACTGCCGAGCCGCCGGTTAGGATTGCCAGCGTGAGCCCTGAGAGCACCAAGCTGGTCGCCATCGTTGTCGTGATCGCCCTCGTCCTCGCGGGCGGCGCCACCGCGTTCGGTGTCCTCTTCGGCTGATCCCCAGCTCGCGTCACCGCCTTCCATGTCGTTGGTCCCGGCACCCTAAGATGGCGGGCCTACGATGGAAGGGGAGGTGCACGTGGCCGATCGCGCTCGTACCGAGTCTGAGCCCCGCAAGGAGTCCGTCCCGACTCCCGCGCGGGTTCGCTCCCGTCTGGCCCGGCTCGGTGGTGGACGGTCGTCCTCGGACAACCCGGTCGTTCTCGACCCGTTGCTGCGCATCGTCCGCACCAACCACCCCAAGGCCGACACCGCGGCGATCGTCCGTGCCTACCGGATCGCAGCCAAGATGCACCGCGGTCAGAAGCGCAAGAGCGGCGACCCCTACATCACGCACCCGCTAGCGGTCTCCACGATCCTCGCCGAGCTGGGCATGACCCCGCCGACGATCGTCGCCGCGCTCCTTCACGACACCGTCGAGGACACGCCCTACACGCTCGACCAGCTCACCAAGGACTTCGGTGAGGAGGTCGGACAGCTCGTCGACGGTGTGACCAAGCTCGACAAGGTCCGCTACGGCGAGAACGCCGAGGCCGAGACGATCCGCAAGATGATCGTCGCGATGAGCCGTGACATCAGAGTGCTCATCATCAAGCTGGCCGACCGCCTCCACAACATGCGTACGCTGCGCTACCTGCGGCAGGACAAGCAGGAGCGCAAGGCCCGCGAGACGATCGAGATCTATGCGCCGCTCGCGCACCGTCTCGGCATGAACACCATCAAGTGGGAGCTCGAGGACCTGTCGTTCGCGACCCTCCACCCGAAGGTGTACGACGAGATCGTCCGCCTCGTCGCCGACCGCGCGCCGTCGCGCGAGGACTTCATGTCGACGGTCATCAGCCAGGTCAACGAGGACCTCAAGCGGTCCAAGATCAAGGCGACGGTGACGGGGCGACCCAAGCACTACTACTCGATCTACCAGAAGATGATCGTCCGCGGCCGCGACTTCGCCGACATCTACGACCTGGTCGGCATCCGCGTGCTCGTCGACTCGCTGACCGACTGCTACGCGGTGCTCGGCGTCGTCCACTCGCGCTGGAACCCTGTGCCTGGCCGGTTCAAGGACTACATCGCGATGCCGAAGTTCAACATGTACCAGTCGCTGCACACGACCGTCATCGGTCCGCAGGGCAACGCGGTCGAGCTCCAGATCCGGACCAGGCAGATGCACCGGCGCGCCGAGTACGGCGTCGCGGCCCACTGGAAGTACAAGGAGGACGGCGCGGTCAAGGGTGCCGCCGGCGCGCCCGCGGGCAAGGCCGACGGGACCGACGACCTCGGGTGGATCCGCCAGCTCCTCGAGTGGCAGCAGGAGAACGAGGAGTCGCAGGACTTCCTCGAGAGCCTTCGCTTCGACCTGTCCGACCAGGTCTACGTCTATACGCCTGCCGGTGACGTGATCGGGCTGCCCGCCGGCGCCACACCGATCGACTTCGCCTACTCGGTCCACACCGAGGTCGGGCACGCCACCATCGGTGCGCGTGTCAACGGGCGCCTGGTGTCGCTCGAGTCCAAGCTCGAGAACGGCGACGTCGTCGAGGTCTTCACGTCCAAGGCACCCGGCGCCGGACCCAGCCGAGACTGGCTGGACTTCGTCAAGAGCCCGCGGGCGCGCAACAAGATCAAGCAGTGGTTCACCAAGGAACGGCGCGACGAGGCGGTCGAACGCGGCAAGGACGCCCTGACGCGGCAGATGCGCAAGGAGGGCCTGCCGCTGCAGCGTCTCCTGAAGCACGAGACGTTGGCGACGGTGGCCAAGGATCTGCACCTGTCGGACGTGACCTCGCTCTACGCGGCGCTGGGCGAGGGACGCGTGAGCCCGCAGAACGTCGTCGAGCGGGTGCTCGCGTTCCTCGGCGGCGAGGAGGGTGCGACCGAGGATCTCGCCGAGGCGGTGCTGGTCCCCGACGAGTCCACGCGCCGTCGCCGTGTGCGCCGTGGCGACCCGGGTGTCCTCGTCAAGGGCATGGACGGCTCGGTGGCGATCAAGCTGGCGCGCTGCTGCACCCCGGTGCCCGGCGACGACATCATCGGCTTCGTGACCCGCACCCAGGGGGTCTCGGTCCACCGGCGGTCGTGCACCAACGCCACGAGCCTGCTCAAGGAGCAGGAGCGGCTCGTCGACGTCGAGTGGGCGCCCAGCGCGTCGAGCATGTTCCTGGTCGCGATCCAGGTGGAGGCGCTCGACCGGGCGCGGCTGCTGTCGGACCTCACGCGTGTGCTCTCCGACCAGCACGTCAACATCCTGTCGGCGTCGCTGTCGACCGGGCGCGATCGCGTGGCGAAGTCGACCTTCACCTTCGAGATGGGGGACCCGGCGCACCTCGGTCACGTCCTCAAGGCCGTACGCACGGTCGAGGGCGTCTTCGACGTCTACCGCGTCAACCAGTAGCCTCGCGGGTCACTGTCTGGCGCTCGCGGGTCACTGTCTGGCGCTCGCGGGTCACCGTCGGCGACCCGCGAGCACGGACGGGTCAGGTGAGCTCGGCCGCGGACTTGCGTGCCTGGTCCAGCCACGCCTGCCGGGCCTCGAGCGCATCCTGCAGCTCGCGGATCTTGCGGTCGTTGCCCGATGTCTTGGCCGACTCCAGCTGGGCCTCGATGTCGGCCACGGACTTCTCGAGCTTGCTCACCGTGTCGTCGACACGGGCACGCGTCTCCGGGTTGCTCCGGCGCCACTCCTCGTCGGCGGCGGAGGCGATCGCCTTCTCGACCGCGCGCAGACGGCCTTCGAGCTCCTTCATCTGCCCACGCGGCACCTTGCCGGCGGCCTCCCAGCGGTCGGCGATGCCGCGCCATGCGGCACGAGCAGCGTCCAGGTCCTCGATGGGTAGGAGCGCCTCGGCCTCGGCGAGGATCTCCAGCTTGACCTCGGCGTTGGCGGCGTACTCCTCGTCGAGGCGCGAGTTGGCCTCGTCGCGCGCGCCGAAGAACGTGTCCTGAGCGCCGCGGAACCTCTTCCACAAGCGGTCGTCGATCCCGCGCGGCGCCGGGCCGGCGGCCTTCCACTGCGCCATGAGGTCACGGAACTTGCCGGCGGTCGGTCCCCAGTCGGTGGAGTCGGCGAGCGCCTCGGCCTCCAGGGTGAGGCGCTCCTTGATCTGCTGGGCCTGACCACGCCGCTCGTTCTGTTCCGCGAAGTGCGCCTTGCGGCGGCGGGTGTAGGCCGTACGGGCGGTGGAGAACCGGTGCCACAGCTCGTCGTCGACGGCCTTGTCGAGCCGGGGGAGCGACTTCCACTGCTCGAGCATCTCGCGCAGACGGTCGGCGCCCCGTCGCCAGTCGTCGCTGACGGCGATCTCCTCGGCGGTGCGCGCGATCTCCTCCTTCTGGACCTGCGCTTCGGCGGCTCGCTCCGCGCGGGCGGCCTTTCGGCGCTCACGCTGGGCCTCGATCAGCGGGCCGAGCGCGTCGAGTCGGTCCTTCAGGGCGTCGAGGTCTCCGACGGCGGCCGCGTTGTCGACGGCCGTACGGACCTGGTCGACGGCACGCTTGGCGTCCTCCGGCGACAGGCTGTCGGAGGCGATCCGCTTCTCGAGGAGCTCCACCTCGACCGCGAGCCCTTCGTAGCGGCGGGTGAAGAGGGCCATGGCCTCGGCCGGGTCGCCGTCCGGCCACTGCCCGACGACGCGCTCGCCGTCCCGGGTCCGGACGTACACCGTCCCCTGGTCGTCGATGCGGCCCCAGGCCTCAGAAGGGTTCGAGAGGTTCTCGCTCACGTATCCACCTTGTCCGTTGTGTCGGGCACAGTCTAGAAGGATGACGGGCCGATGGTGCTCCTGTCCGTCCGTTTGGCGAGCGCGGCGCTCGTCGCGACGAAGCGAGTCGCCGCCGCCACGGGCGCTCGCGTACGCTGTTCCGTGTGCTGATCGCCGCTTTTCCCGCCGGCCCGCTGGCGGCCAACTGCTACTTCGTGGGTCGCGGACCCGGTACGGAGTGCGTGATCGTCGACCCCGGGATGGAGTCCCTCACGGGCATCCGTACGGTCGTCTCCGAGCAGAACCTCACGCCCGTCGCCGTCCTCGTCACGCACGGCCACTTCGACCACATGTGGCAGGTCGCCGATGTCGCGGAGGAGTACGGTGTGCCGGTCTACGTCCACCCGGCCGACCGGCACCTCCTGGCCGACCCGATGGCCGCGATCTCCGGGGAGTCCGCGGCGATGCTCCGTACGCAGTTCGGCCTCGACGACGCTCCGGAGTTCCGCGAGCCCGCCGACGTGCGTGACGCGACCGACGGCGCGGTGATCGAGGCCGCAGGCCTGAGCTTCACCGTCGACCACCTCCCCGGTCACACTCCGGGCACGGTCGTCTACCGGGTCGACCACACCGGCGACGAGCCCGTCTCCCAGGTCGCGTTCACCGGCGACTTCCTCTTCGCCGGCTCGATCGGACGCACGGACCTCGTCGGCGGCGACATGGACGAGATGGTGGCCAGCCTGCGGCGCTTCATGGAGCTGCCCGACGACGTGGCGGTCCTGCCCGGGCACGGCACCCAGAGCTCGGTGGGCCGCGAGCGCGCGACCAACCCGTTCGTGCAGCAGTACGTCGGCTCGCCGTCTGCGTCCGGACGAGAGGACGCCTGACGATGGCACGTCCCACACCCCTGTCGGGGTTCCCCGAGCTGCTGCCTGCCGACCGCTTCGCCGAGCAGCACGTCCTCGACCACCTGCGCCGCACGTTCGAGCTCCACGGCTTCGCGCCCGTGGAGACTCGCGCCGTCGAGCCGATGGACCAGCTGCTCCGCAAGGGTGAGATCGACAAGGAGGTCTACGTCCTGCGGCGCCTCCAGGCGGCCGAGGGGGAGGGCGACGCCGGGATCGGCCTGCACTTCGACCTCACCGTGCCGTTCGCGCGGTACGTCCTCGAGCATGCGGGCAAGTTGGAGTTCCCGTTCCGGCGCTACCAGATCCAGAAGGTCTGGCGAGGCGAGCGGCCCCAGGAAGGGCGGTTCCGGGAGTTCACCCAGGCCGACATCGACGTGGTGGCCAAGGACGAGCTCCCGTTCCACTTCGACGTCGAGATCGCGACCGTGATGGCCGAGGCGCTGTCTGGTCTGCCGGTCCCGCCGCTGCGGATCCAGGTCAACAACCGCAAGCTCCTCGAGGGCTTCTACCGCGGGCTCGGCGCGGCCGACCCGGCTGCCGTCATGCGGGTCATGGACAAGATCGACAAGCTCCCGGCGGACGGCGTGCGTGACCTCCTCGCCAAGGAGGACCTCGACGAGGAGCAGGCCGGCAAGTGCCTGGCGCTCGCCGGCATCCGGACCTCCGACGCGTCGTTCGTGGACCAGGTCCGCGCGCTCGGGGTCGACGACCCGCTGCTCGACGAGGGCCTGCAGGAGCTCGCCCAGCTGGTCGAGGCACTCGCAGCCGTCGAGCTCGACGGTGTCACGGTGACTGCCGACCTCCGCATCGCGCGCGGCCTCGACTACTACACGGGCTCGGTGTTCGAGACGGTGCTCGAAGGCTTCGAGAGCCTCGGGTCGATCTGTTCCGGCGGACGCTACGAGAAGCTGGCCGACGACGGCCGCAACGTCTATCCGGGCGTCGGCATCTCGCTGGGCGTGACCCGCCTGCTCG
This sequence comes from Mumia sp. zg.B17, assembly GCF_019550915.1. Lineage (GTDB taxonomy): Bacteria > Actinomycetota > Actinomycetes > Propionibacteriales > Nocardioidaceae > Mumia. Next base: position 86,727 of record NZ_JAHWCI010000006.1, on the reverse strand, counting down.
TCCCGCTGATCTCCCGAGGACACCTGACGACGTCGCGTGTCGTCCCCTCCGCTGTCCTCGTCGCGCTCGTCGACGAGGAGTCGCGTCCGCGGAGCAACGCGATCGCGCAGCGCCTGCGGGCACGCGGTGTCCCGACGGAGGTCGCCGCCGCTCCGCAGAAGTTCGGCAAGCAGATCCGGTACGCCGAGCGTCGGGGCATCCCGTACGTCTGGTTCCCGGCGACTGGCGACGGTGCCGACCAGGTCAAGGACATCCGTAGCGGAGACCAGGCCGACGCCGATCCGGACGTCTGGACCCCACCCGCCGACGACCTGCGGCCCGCCGTCGTCACCCCGAACGCCCCGACCCCCACGAACGACACCCGAGGAGCAACATCGTGATCCGCACCCACGAGGCAGGCAGCCTCCGCGCCACCGACGCAGGGACCCGCGTCACGCTGGCCGGCTGGGTGGCCCGCCGCCGTGACCACGGAGGCGTGGCGTTCATCGATCTGCGCGACGCCTCGGGTGTGGCGCAGGTCGTGATCAGGGACGAGGAGGTGGCCCGGCCCCTGCGCAGCGAGTTCTGCCTCAAGGTCGTGGGCACCGTTGAGCGCCGGCCCGAGGGCAACGACAACCCGAACCTCCCGACAGGTCAGATCGAGGTCATCGCGGACTCCGTGGAGATCCTCAGCGAGTCGGCGCCGCTGCCGTTCCCGGTCGAGGAGTTCCACGCCAGCCCCGTCGGCGAGGAGGTGCGCCTCAAGTACCGCTACCTCGACCTGCGCCGTGCCGAGATGGCCAAGAACCTGCGCACCCGCGCCGCCGTCACCCGGATCATCCGCGAGGTGATGGCCGAGCAGGGCTTCCTCGAGTTCGAGACGCCCAACCTCACGGCGTCGACGCCGGAGGGCGCTCGCGACTTCCTGGTGCCGGCCCGGACGCGTCCGGGCACCTGGTACGCCCTGCCGCAGTCGCCGCAGCTGTTCAAGCAGCTGCTGATGGTCGCCGGCATGGAGCGGTACTACCAGATCGCACGGTGCTTCCGCGACGAGGACAGCCGCGCCGACCGGCAGCCCGAGTTCACCCAGCTCGACGTCGAGATGAGCTTCCTCGAGGAGGAGGACGTCTACGCGCTCACCGAGGAGATCCTCGTGCGCATCTGGCGCGAGATCCTCGGCTACGAGATCCCGCTGCCGATCCCGCGGATGTCCTTCCGCGAGGCGGTGGCACGGTTCGGCATCGACCGCCCCGACATGCGGTTCGGGTGCGAGCTGGTCGACTTCACCGACTACTTCAAGGACACACCGTTCCGCGTCTTCGCTCCGAAGGGCCGTCACTGGCACGTCGGCGCGGTCGTGATGCCCGGCGGCGCCGACCAGCCCCGACGCACGCTCGACGCCTGGCAGGAGTTCGCGAAGGCGCGCGGCGCGAAGGGGCTTGCGTACGTGCTCGTCCAGGAGGACGGGACCCTCGGCGGTCCGGTCGCCAAGAACCTCTCGGAGTCCGAGCGCGAGGGTCTGGTCGCGCACGCCGGAGCCAAGCCGGGTGACTGCATCTTCTTCGCCGCCGACCAGTACAACGCCGCCAAGGCGCTGCTGGCGGCGGTGCGCGTGGAGATCGGTGAGCGTTGCGGCCTCATCGACCACGACCGGTGGGAGTTCCTCTGGGTCAACCAGGCCCCGATGTTCGAGTACGTGGGGGAGGACGGCCACGACGCGTGGACGTCGATCCACCACCCGTTCACCGCCCCGGCGCCGGAGTTCGCCGACACCTTCGACACCGATCCGGACTCGGCGCTGAGCCAGGCGTACGACATCACGCTCAACGGCAGCGAGCTCGGTGGCGGGTCGATCCGTATCCACCGCTCGGAGATGCAGAAGCGTGTCTTCGACGTGCTCGGACTGACCGAGGAGCAGGCGCAGGGCCAGTTCGGCTTCCTCCTCGAGGCCTTCCAGTACGGCCCGCCGCCGCACGGCGGCATCGCCCTCGGGATCGACCGCGTGGTCGCGCTGCTGACCGGCGCGGAGACCATCCGCGACGTGATCGCCTTCCCGAAGACGGCCTCCGGCGGCGATCCGCTGACCGGCGCGCCCGCGCCGATCACGGCGCAGCAGCGCAAGGAGGCCGGCATCGACGCGCCACCGCCGGGTACCGACGGCTGACGAAACCGTGACCGCGGTGTGGTCGCCGCGTGTCGGTGGGCTCCCCTAGGGTCGTGGGAGCGTGTCCCGCCCACGGGGCCCCGGGACGGAGGAGTGCTCGTGAGACGCGGGCTGAGGCAGGTTCTCGCGGTGCTCTGCGTCGGCGTGCTGATCGGCGCCTGCACCTCGCCTGACCGGCCGGCGGGTCCCGCGGCGACCACAGAGACGCCGGACCAGGTGGCAGCGGGCCGTGCGGGCAGCGCCACGGCCCCGGACGCCGCCGCGCCCGCCGCCGAGGTCCCGGGGGCGACGCGCGGCGGACTGCTGACGGTCCTCAGCTCCACGGTGCCCGAGTCGCTCGATCCAGCGCGATCGTCGTTCGTCGACACCCGGGGCATCCTGTCGGGGCTGCTGACCCGCTCGCTGACGCAGCTCCGCCGCAACCCCGTCACGGGCCGGATGGAGCTCGTCCCCGATCTCGCGACCGACCTCGGCGTGGCCAACGACGACCGCACCGCTTGGACGTTCACGCTGCGGTCGGGCGTCCGTTTCGAGAACGGCACCGCCGTGACCGCGCAGGACATCGCCTACGGCCTCCAGCGTGCCTTCGCCGCCGACGTGCTGCCCGGCGCCCCGTCGTACCTCCGTGCGTTCTTCCGTGACGGGGACCGCTATCAAGGGCCGTACGCGTCCGCGGCCGAGCTGCGTCGCCGTCCCGGGTACGCCCGCGGGTGGTACGCCGGCGCAGCCTTCCGCGGCGTCGAGGTGCGCGGACGGACGATCACCTTCCGCCTCCGGCGGCCGGTCGCCGAGATGCCCTACGTCGTCGCCCTGCCACAGTTCTCGCCGGTGCCCCGCGCCGCCGACGCCCGCCCGGCGGCGTACGGCGACCGGCTGGTCTCCACCGGCCCCTATCGGGTGGCGAGCCTGCGTCGCGGCACCACCCTCGTCCTCGTCCGCAACGCGCAGTGGGACCCGGCGACCGATCCGGGACGCCACCAGTACGCCGACGGCTGGACGTTCCTCTGGGGACAGGCCCCCGAACGCATCGACGAGTTGCTGCTCGAGAACGACGGTGACGCCCAGCGCGCGTTGAGCTACGACTCCCTCGGCCCCGAGGGCCTGGTCGCGATGCGCGAACGCGCCCCCTCGCGGGTCGCTGTGGCGGCGTCGCCCTGCACCTACCTGTGGCACGTCGACACCCGCCGGATCCCCGACCCGCGCGTGCGACGTGCACTCGGCTGGGCCTACCCGTACGAGGCGGCGTGGCGGGCCGGCCGAGAGACCGTCGGGACGACCCGGCTCCCGGGCACGACGATCCTCCCGCCGGGGACCACAGGACACCGCTCGTACGACCCGCTGGGCAACGGCGGGCGTCGTACGGACGTCGCCGAGGCACGGCGTCTCCTGACGCGTGCCGATGCCCTCGGGTCGCGGGTCCGGTGGTACTACGCCAGCGACGTCCCGGAGAAGGTCGCCGTCAAGGACGTCGTGGTCACGTCGCTGCGCCGTGCAGGCTTCGATCCACGACCGATCGCGACCACCGCCGATCGTCTCCGCACCGTTCAGCTCGACCCCGACGGCCCGCACGACGTGGTCGATGCGGCTCGGTGCTCCGACTGGCCGACGGGTTCGTCGTGGTTCCCTGCGCAGTGGGAGACCGCCCCGGTTGACGGCCCTGGTCGGCCCAATCCGTCGATGCTGACTGAGCCAGGCGTCCAGCGCGAGATCGACCGGATCCTCGGCACCCTCACCGCCGCGGCCGCGGCCAGGGCGTGGGGTGCGCTCGACGAGCGGATCGGCACGCGCTACTACCCGGCGGTGGTGCTCGGCCACCGCGGAGTGGCTCTCGCGCGGGGGAGCAGGGTCGGGGGCATGTCGGTCAACGAGATGCTCGGCATGCCGATCTTCGCGGACCTGTACGTGGACCAGGGCAACTGAGTCGTACGTCGACCAGGGCACCTGAGGCGCCGCGTACGCTGGTGCGATGGACTCCGACGCCCTGTTCGACGTCCCCGACGTCGCTCCGCCTGCGTCGGGTGGCGGCAGCCTGAGCGATGCGCAGCACCGCGCCGCGCCGCTCGCGGTGCGGATGCGCCCGCGCACCCTCGACGAGCTGGTCGGCCAGGAGTCGCTGCTCGGCCCTGGGTCGCCGCTTCGGCGCATGATCCACGGCGACCAGTCGATGTCGCTGATCCTGTGGGGACCTCCGGGCACCGGCAAGACGACGCTCGCCTCGCTGGTGAGTCATCAGACCAACCGGCGCTTCGTCGAGGTGTCAGCGGTCTCCGCCGGGGTCAAGGAGGTCCGTGAGACGCTCGCGTCGGCGCGGCGACAGCTCTCCCAGGGCGGTCGGGAGACGGTCCTGTTCGTCGACGAGGTCCACCGCTTCTCCAAGGCTCAGCAGGACGCCCTGCTGCCCGGGGTCGAGAACCGCTGGGTGTCGCTGATCGCCGCGACCACGGAGAACCCGCACTTCTCCGTGATCTCGCCGCTGCTGTCGCGGTCGCTGCTCCTGACGCTCGAGCCGCTCACCGACGACGACGTCGCGACCCTCGTCGAGCGGGCAGTGCTCGACGAGCGAGGGCTCGGCGGCACGGTCAGCCTCGACGACGAGGCGCGTGACCACATCGTCCGGCTGGCAGGCGGCGACGCGCGCCGTGCCCTCACCTATCTCGAGGCGGCGGCCGGCGCTGCGGCGTCTCAGGAGCGGGAGCACATCACCGTCGAGGACGCCGCGAGCGCGGTCGACCGGGCGGCGGTGCGCTACGACCGCCAGGGCGACCAGCACTACGACGTGACGAGCGCGCTCATCAAGTCGATCCGTGGGTCCGACGTCGACGCGTCGCTGCACTACCTGGCGCGGATGGTCGAGGCGGGGGAGGACCCGAAGTTCCTCGCTCGCCGGCTGATGATCCTTGCCAGCGAGGACATCGGCCTCGCCGACCCGGTCGCCCTCCAGACCGCGGTCGCGGGAGCGCAGGCCGTCGCGATGATCGGCTTCCCCGAGGCCGCCCTGACGTTGTCGCAGGTCGTGATCACGCTCGCCCTCGCCCCCAAGTCCAACGCCGCCTACAAGGCGATCGCGGCCGCGACCGCCGACGTACGCGCGGGCAAGGCTGGTTCGGTCCCCCCGGCGCTGCGCGACGCCCACTACGCCGGCGCCAAGAAGCTGGGGCACGGCCACGACTACAAGTACGCGCACGACGACCCGCGCGGCGTATCGGCCCAGCAGTACGCCCCGGACGAGATCGACGGGCAGGACTACTACCGCCCGACCGGGCGCGGGCAGGAGGCGGCGTACGCCGAGCGCGTGGCCCGGCTCCGAGAGATCCTGCGCGACCCCCGTGCCCGCGGTGGCGGCTGAGAGCGCCGTCGATCGGTAGGGGCTCGGCGTCGATCGGTAGGGTCGGCTCATGCCGAACGAGTCCTGGGTCACCGTGCTCGCGTGCGGCGTCGCGATCCTCGCTCTCGCTGCCGCGCTGATGGCCTTCCGCGCGCTGCGGCGGCTACGACGAGAGGTACGGGGCCTCCAGGAGCGCGCCGGTGACCTGCCGCACGACGTCGATCGGCGTCTGCCGGCAGAGACGCCGCACGCGACGACGACGCAGCACGGGACGGGGGAGGTCGTCTACGCCCCGGTTCCGCTCGAACGCACCGACGGACGTGCGCGTCAGGTCCTCCCGCACGAGCACGCCGTGGTCACCCAGGACGGGACTGTCATCGTCCTTCCTTCGGGAGAGCAGCTGGTGGCGGCTACCATGGGACGTCCGTTGGTCCGCGGCGCCGTGCTCAGCCACGGACTGATGTACGCGTTGCGGCCCGAGAGCAGGGACCGGATCCGAGGGATCGTCCGTCGCGAGTTCCGCCGTCGCCGCAAGCTCAGGCGGCGTGCCGCACGGATGGCGGCACGGTCGGTCCCGGTCTCCCACGACGACACGGGCACGACGTCGTGGATCGGTGGCTCACCCCCGACGACCGAGCAGGAGGGCACACGATGAAGGGCCGCGTGCTGTGGTTCGTCGCGGGCACGACCGCGGGCGTGTACGGGAGCGTCAAGGCTCGACGCCTGGCCTACCGGCTCACCCCCGCAGGCGTCACCGACCAGATCGCCGCCTGGCAGCTCGGCGCCCAGGCGTTCGCCGAGGAGCTCCGCACCGGCATGGCCCACCGCGAGGCCGAGATCGCCGCCCAGCTCGGGCTCCCGGCCCTGTCCCCGGCCGCGGACGACCGGCGTAGCCTCGGTGCCGCCCCGCCTGCGGCCCCGCACGCTCCACTTCCGCTCTCCCCGTACGACGAGTAAGGACAGCCACCCTCCATGGAAACAGCCGAGATCCGCCGCCGGTTCCTCGAACACTTCGAGAAGTCCGGGCACACGGTGGTGCCGTCGGCGTCCCTGATCCTGGACGACCCCAACCTGCTGTTCGTCAACGCGGGCATGGTGCCGTTCAAGCCGTACTTCCTCGGTCAGGAGACCCCGCCGTTCGCCCGCGCCACGAGCGTCCAGAAGTGCGTCCGCACGCAGGACATCGAGGAGGTCGGCAAGACCACGCGGCACGGGACGTTCTTCCAGATGAACGGCAACTTCTCGTTCGGTGACTACTTCAAAGAAGGCGCCATCGAGCTGGCCTGGACCCTGGTCACCGGGTCCGTCGACGAGGGTGGCCTCGGGTTCGACCCCGAGAAGGTCTGGGTGACGGTCCTGCCGAGCGACACCGAGGCGCGCGACGCGTGGCGGCGGGTCGCCGGGCTGCCGGACGAGCGCATCCAGGACCGCGGGCTGGAGGACAACTACTGGCACATGGGCGTCCCCGGGCCGGGCGGTCCGTGCTCGGAGATCTACATCGACCGTGGGCCCGAGTACGGTCCGGACGGTGGCCCGGTCGTCGACGAGGACCGCTTCCTCGAGATCTGGAACCTCGTGTTCATGCAGGAGGAGCTCAGCCAGGTCCGGAGCAAGGCCGACTTCGACGTGGTCGGGCCGTTGCCCCGCAAGAACATCGACACCGGCATGGGTCTCGAGCGGGTGGCGTACCTGCTGCAGGGCAAGCAGAACATGTACGAGATCGATCAGGTCTTCCCGGTGATCGAGCGGGCCTCGGCCCTCTCCGGTCGTCGCTACGGCGCTGACGCTGGTGACGACGTCCGCTTCCGCGTGATCGCCGACCACGTCCGCAGCGGGCTCATGCTCATCGGCGACGGCGTCACGCCGGGCAACGAAGGGCGCGGCTACGTTCTGCGCCGTCTGCTCCGTCGCGCGGTGCGCTCGATGCGGCTCCTCGGCTACGACGACCCGGCGCTGCCCGAGCTGCTGCCGGTCAGCCGCGACCAGATGTCTCGGGCGTACCCGGAGATCGCCTCCGACTTCGCGCGCATCTCGCAGATCGCGTACGCGGAGGAGGACGCGTTCCGCCAGACCCTGGCCAAGGGCACGCAGATCTTCGACCTCGCGGCGGACACCGTCAAGCAGGAGGGTGCCTCCACCCTCGGCGGCGACAAGGCGTTCCAGCTGCACGACACGTACGGCTTCCCGATCGATCTCACGCTCGAGATGGCCGCCGAGCAAGGGCTGGCGGTCGACGAGGCCGGCTTCCGGGCCCTGATGTCCGAGCAGCGAGCACGTGCGAAGGCGGACGCGAAGTCCAAGAAGGGCCAGCACGCCGACACCACGATCTACCGTGACGCCCTCAGTGCGTCCGGTCCGACGGAGTGGCTGGCGTACGAGACGCTGAGCACCGAGTCGTCGGTGCGCTCGCTGATCCAGGAGGCCGGACGCACACAGGCCGTGGGGGAGTCCCAGGTCGCCGAGGTCGTGCTCGACCGGACCCCCTTCTATGCCGAGTCCGGCGGGCAGAGCGCGGATGCGGGCGTGCTCGTGTGGGACGGCGGTCGAGCGGAGGTCCTCGACGTTCAGCGCCCGGTGCGCGGTCTGGTCGTCCACCAGGTGCGGGTCCTCGAGGGAGAGCTGACCGAGGGCACGTCGTTGCAGGCCGACGTGGACCCGCAGTGGCGTGTCGGTGCGTGCCAGGCACACTCGGGCACCCATGTGGTCCACGCCGCTCTGCGCGAGGTGCTCGGCCCCACCGCGCTCCAGAGCGGCTCGTACAACCGGCCGGGCTACCTCCGGCTCGACTTCGGCTGGTCCAGCGCGCTGTCGCCGGAGCAGCTGCACGACGTCGAGCAGGCCGCCAACGTCGCGCTCCGCGAGGACCTGCCCGTGAGCGCCGCGACCATGTCGCTCGCGCGGGCGAAGGAGATCGGCGCGCTGGCGCTGTTCGGCGAGACCTACGGCGAGGACGTGCGGGTCGTCGAGATCGGCGGGCCGTGGTCGCGCGAGCTGTGCGGTGGCACCCACGTCTCACGGTCGTCGCAGATCGGGACGATCGTGCTCACGTCGGACTCGTCGGTCGGCGCGGGAAACCGACGCGTCGAGGCTGTCGTCGGGCTCGAGGGCTTCTCGTACCTGGCCCGTGAGCGCGATCTCGTCGCCCAGGTCAGCGACCTGCTCAAGGTGCAGCGCGCGGACGTGCCGGGACGGGTCGCCGACCTCGTCGGGCGGCTCCGCGCGGTCGAGAAGGAGGTCGAGAAGCTCCGCTCGGCGCAGCTTCTGTCGTCGGTCTCCGACCTCGCCGCGGGCGCGGCGGACGTCGATGGCGTCGCGTACGTCGGCCACGTCGCCGACGGGCTCGCCGCCAAGGACGCACGGACACTCGCGCTCGACGTTCGTGGGCGTCTCGACCCCGCGCGGCCGTCGGTGGTCACGGTGATCGGCACGGCGGACGGCAAGGCGGCCTGCGTCGTCGCGGTCAACGACGCCGGGCGCGCTGCGGGTCTCGCTGCCGGCACCCTCATCAAGCCGGCGATGGACGCGCTCGGCGGACGTGGCGGCGGCAAGGCCGACGTGGCGCAAGGTGGCGGCACCGAGGTCGGTGCGGCACCGGCTGCGCTCGAGGCGGTTCGCCGCGCGATCCAGGACGCGGTCTGACGTGCGCCGCGGGACCCGAATCGGGGTCGACGTCGGCGACGTACGGATCGGTGTGAGCACCTGTGATCCTTCCGGGATCCTGGCGACCCCCGTCGAGACGGTGGCGGCCGGTCCTGAGTCGGTCCGCGACATCCTGGCCATCGCGGATGATCGTCAAGCCATCGAAATTGTGGTTGGCTTGCCACGGTCGCTCTCGGGAGACATGGGGCCCGCAGCACGCAAGGTGAGGGCCTACGCCGAGGAGCTGGCGGCAGCGTCGGCTCCAACCCCGGTCAGGCTCGTGGACGAGAGGATGTCGACGGTGACTGCACAGCAGGGCCTGCGCCAGGCCGGCCGGAAGGCGAAGCAGCAACGCTCTGTCGTGGATCAGGCCGCTGCGGTCGTGATCCTCCAGTCCGCGCTCGACATCGAGCGGACGAGCGGCAACCTTCCCGGTGAGCTGATCGAGGTGGGCTCGTGAGCGACCTCGGTATCCTGCCCGACCGTGAGCGCCGCCCCGCCGGCCACCGGGCCGCCCGCGCGCAGAAGAAGCAACGCCGCGGACCCGGCTGCTTCTTCCTCCTGCTCATCGTCGCCGCCGTCTGCGTCGGCGGCTATCTCGGCGTCTCCAAGCTCGTGGGTGCTGCCGGCGACTTCCTCGGTGGACCCGAGGACTACTCCGGTGACGGCACCGGGAGCGTCGTCATCGAGGTCCGCAAGGGCGACACCGTGGCGGCCATCGGGCGGGAGCTGAAGGCGAAGGGCGTCGTCGCGAGTGTCGATGCGTTCCTCGAGGCAGCCTCGGGTGCGCCGGAGATGAACCAGGTGCAGCCCGGCTTCTACCAGCTCAAGAAGGAGATGGCGGCACGCTCGGCGGTCACGACGCTGATCAGTCCGGACAGTCGCGTCGACGCGTCCATCTCGGTGCCGGAGGGCGCTCGGGTCGACCAGGTCGTCGCCCAGATCGTCAAGCGGACAGAGTTCTCCAAGAAGGACGTCATGGCCGCCCTGGGGGATCCGAAGCTCGGTCTCCCTGCGGCGGCCGACGGTGATCCTCAGGGTTACCTCTTCCCGGCCACCTACACCGTCGCGCCCGACGCGACGCCGCTCTCGCTGCTCCAGCAGATGGTCAAGAAGGCGGTCGAGATGGAGAGCGACCTCGACCTCGAGGGTCGCGCCGCGGCGCTGGGGATCACGCCGCACGAGGCACTCACCATCGCGAGCATCGTCGAGGCGGAGTCGGGTCGCGCGAAGGATGCGCCGAAGGTCGCGCGGGTGATCTACAACCGCCTGGACGTCGGCATGGCGCTGCAGATGGATTCCACGGTCCACTTCGTCTCCGGCAAGGACGGCTCGGTGTGGACCGACAGCACCGACCGCGACTCCGACTCCCCGTACAACACGTACAAGGTCGTCGGTCTGCCGCCGGGACCGATCGGCAACCCGGGTGAGGCGGCGCTGGAGGCCACCCTGAACCCGGCTGACGGCGACTGGCTCTATTTCGTCGCGGTCGACCTCGACACCGGCGAGACGAAGTTCGCGCCGTCGCTCGAGGAGCACAACCGCAACATCGCCGAGCTGCGGGAGTTCTGCACGACGTCCGAGAAGTGCTGATGCCCCGCTGTGCCGTGCTCGGGAGCCCCATCTCGCACTCGCTGTCACCGGTCATGCACCGGGCTGCGTACGCCGAGCTGGGACTGTCCGACTGGAGCTATGACGCGTTGGAGGTCGATGAGGACGGCATCGGCCCGTTCCTCTCGGGGCTCGACGAGGCGTGGCGTGGGCTGTCGCTGACGATGCCGCTGAAGCGAGCGGTCATCCCGTACCTCGACACCGTTCACGAGACGGGCCGCGAGGTCGGCGGCGTCAACACCGTCATCATCGACGTCGAAGGCAGGCACGGGTTCAACACCGACGTGTCAGGGGGTACGGCAGCGCTCCGGGAGCGAGGCGTCCACGAGGTCGAGGACGCGCTCGTCATCGGCGCCGGAGCGACAGCGGAGTCGATGGTGGCCTCGTTGCGGCGTCTCGGCCTGCGCCGCGTCACCCTCGCCGTCCGTTCGCTGGACCGCGGGGCGCTTCTCGCGGAGCGGATCACGAGCGCGGCCGGCGGCGAGGACGCGATCGCGGTGGAGGTCGTCGGCATGGGGGCGGACCTCGCTCGCTCGGCCGAGGTCGTGGTCTCGACCGTCCCGGCCGACGCGGTCGCGCCGTTCGCGCAGATGCTCGCGATGCGGTGCGACGCCGTCCTCGACGTCGTCTACGACCCGTGGCCGACCCCGCTCGCCCGAGCCGCTCACGCCGAGGCGGTCCCCATCGTCTCGGGACTCGACCTGCTCGCGCACCAGGGCGCCGAACAGGTCCGGCTCATGACCGGTCACGAGGTGTCGGCCGTGCTGCTCCGCGACGCCGCGCTCGCGGCGTTGTCGGCGTGCCGCTAGAGACCCGCACCGCGGGTCGTCGCGGTCACGCGGGCGCGTGGTTCGTTGCGGTCACGCGGAGAGTCGCGGTCACGCGCTCAGCAGGGCGGCGAACCGTGACTCCATCGCCGACCTTGTCGCTGACTCCATCGCTGACTCAGGCTCGCCTTCGCCCCCTCGGGAGGCCGGCGGTGGGACACGCGCGGCGCCGCGCCGCCGCGACGTGTGGAGATGGCCGGTCGGTGTCCGCCACCGCACCTCCGAGGGCAGGGTCCTGTCAGGCGACGCTCTGCCTGTGACCGCCCAGCCGGGGAGCTCCTTGACGAGGTTGTCGGACCGGCACGCACCTTGGGCGTTGCTGGCGGACGTGGACCCGCCGCGCGCGTAGGGCACCACATGGTCGATGTCGCGGATCCGACAGTCGCACCACGGTCTGCGGCACTGACCGTCGATCACCTGCACGAGTCGCCGCACCGCCGCGGTGAACCGGCGCGCCCGCGGGTCGGAGCCGGTGAGCGTCTCGCCGTCCGGAGCGGTGAAGAACCGACGGACCCAGGCATGCTCGGACGACGCGAGGCGGCGCGCCAGCTCGGCCGGGACCGGACCGTAGCCGGTGAGCGTCGCCGGGGCGTCAGCGGACGTGAACAGCGTGTCGGCCGTCATGACCACCCCGACCTCGACGCCGAGGTGCGCCCAACCGTCCTGCTTCACGCCGACCCCGGTCAGCGCCTCGACCGCGAGGTCGGCTGTGATCTGTCGGATGGTGCGAGGATCGCCGTCCGCGCGGCGGGCAGACGCGTCACGGTCGAGGCGCTCGAAGGCGCTCACGAGCTGCTCCGCGGGCGCGTACACCGTCATCGTGGCCATGGCATCGAGCTCCGGTCGCAGCGACACGGCACGCTCGGCGCGAGCACGGACCACGCGCTCGTAGGCGGCGTGCGGGTCGGAGGCGAGGACGAGACGGCGCGCCTCCTGGGCGGCGCGTCGCGGTGAGAGCTCGGGGAGCACCGGCGCCAGCTGGGCGTCGATGAGGCGCCGGTCGTCGAGCGACGCGAACGTCGTCTCACGGCAGACCGCTGCCGCGACACCCTGCGAGATCGTGCCGTCGCGGAGCAGGTCGTGGGTCTGAGGGTGGACTGCGAGCGCTCGGGCCAGCGCGTACGTGGTCTCGCCGGACGGAGTCGAGACGCGGCGAGCCAGTGCGATCTCGGCGAACAACGACCGCGTGAGAACCGTCTCGTCGACCCGGTCGTCCATCACCCGCCGCCGGCGCTCGTCGAGCATCTGGACGGCCTCGAGCTGGGTGCCCTGGGCGATCCGCACCACCTCCTCGCACGCCGTGACGAGGTCGACCTCGGCAGCGCCCAGCTCGATCGCGTCGGCGCCGTGCTGCGTGGCTCGCGAGCGCACCGCCGCCACCACCGCGTGGACCCCCGCGACGAGCGTGGCCGCGAGGTCGGCGGCGGCCGTCTCGGGAAGGGCGTGATCGAACATGTGTACGACGCTATCGGGTGTCACTGACACCCGGTCACGCGTGCTCGGGCCAGGGGAGGACGCGCAGCCGCGGCCACTCGCGTGCCCAGCGGGCGGTCTTCTCGTCGTAGACGTGCCGCGGCGCGAGCACCGGGTTGGGTCGCACGACCATCCCGAAGACGTCGCCCAGACCGTGCGGCGCGTAGACCTGCCAGCCGCCGTCGGCTCCGAGGCGGAGGCCGACGCAGCACGTGGTGGCGGCGAAGTGGTCGATGGCGTCCTCCGAGGACCGGAACGGGGGACAGGCGACGCCGAACCGAGCCTCGTACCAGAGGTGCACCCTCGCCTCGTTGCGGACCTCCACCTCCACGCCGAGGTCGTCGAAGACCTCCGCCGCCCGACGCACGACGACATCCTCCGCCTCCCAGGAGAGGTCGCTCGCGTCGTGGTAGAAGACGTCGTAGTCGCGGATCCCCGCGTCGGCCGGGCGATCGCACACGACGTTCCACACCGTCTGGAAGACAGCGCCCGCCGTGACGTACCAGCCGGGGAGGTCGAGCGCCGCGGTGCGTTCGAGCACGGTGACGAGGGTGGGGTTCTGCGAGAGAGCGTCGCGGAGTGCGGCGACCTGCTCGTCGAGCGGAAGCTGGGATCGGAGGTCCGGGGTCACTGGGGCATCGTCGCAGCGCCTGGGGACAACGCGGCTGAGCATGTCCTCAACCGGGCTATCGTTCCCCCGTGCCCGAGCCTCTGGTCGCCGCCATGATCGCCGCCGTCGCCGCGGCGGTCGGTGGCCTGGTCGCGCCGTGGTCGATCGCCCGCCTGCCGGAGCCGGCAACCGACGCGGCCGTCACCGTGCCCTCCGCCCGGCGCAAGATCCCGTACGCCGAGCTGGCGGCGCGGCCGCACCTTCCCGCGGCGCTCGCCGCCGTCTGCGCGGTGCTCGCCTCGGCGCTCGGCTGGCGTCTGGGTCTCGATCCCGCGCTACCGCTCTGGATCGGCTTCATCGTCCTCGGGGTCGTGCTCTCGTCCATCGACTGGCACACGCACCTCCTGCCCAAACGCCTCGTCCTCCCCGCCTACCCTGTCGCGCTGCTCCTCGCAGGGGTCGTCGCGCTCGCCGAGGGGAGCGCCGACGTGCTCGTCCGCGTGGCGGTGGGTTGGGCCGCGGTGTCCGGCGTGTACGCCCTGCTCTGGTTCGTCGCCCCGCGCGGCATCGGCTACGGCGACGTCCGGCTGTCGGGCCTGATCGCGATCGCGCTGGCGACGCTCGGGTGGGCCGAGCTGATCGTCGGTGCCTATGCGGGGTTCGTGCTCGGCGCCGTCGGGGGAGTCGCGCTCGCCGTCGCGGGTCTGGTCGACCGCTTGGCCTTCCCCTTCGGTCCGTTCATGGTGCTCGGCGCGTGGTCCGGCGCGATGTGGGGAGGCGCACTCCTCGGGACATGGGGCTGAGCCCGGCGCGAGACCGCGGCGGGCGCGGCGCGCATGCATGACAGACTTGCCCCATGCTGCGTTGGTTGACGGCCGGGGAGTCGCACGGTCCTGCACTGGTTGCCGTCGTCGAGGGGATGCCTGCGGGCGTCTCGGTGACGAGCGCCACGATCTCGGACGCGCTCGCGCGACGTCGGCTCGGCTACGGCCGCGGTGCGCGGATGAACTTCGAGGCCGACGAGCTCGAGATCGTCGGCGGCATCCGCCACGGGCTCACGCTCGGCAGCCCGATCGCCCTGCGGATCGGCAACAGCGAGTGGCCGAAGTGGGAGCAGGTGATGTCGGCCGACCCGGTCGACCCCGAGGAGCTCGCAGGCGTCGCCCGCAACGCCCCGCTGACCCGCCCGCGACCCGGTCACGCCGATCTCGTCGGCATGCAGAAGTACGGCTTCGACGAGGCCCGTCCGATCCTCGAACGGGCGAGCGCTCGCGAGACAGCCGCGCGCGTCGCCCTGGGAGCAGTCGCGACCGCGTTCCTGCGCCAGGTGTGCGGGGCGACGGTGCTCAGCCACGTCGTCGAGTTCGGCTCGGTCAAGGCGCCCGCGGGCCTCCTCCCGACGATCGACGACGTCGAGCGACTCGACGCCGACCCGGTGCGCACGCTCGACCCGGCCACCTCGGCCGCGATGGTCGCGGAGGTCGACGCCGCACGCAAGGATGGCGACACCCTCGGCGGCATCGTCGAGGTGGTCGTGCACGGCCTCCCGCCGGGTCTCGGCAGCCACGTCCACTGGGACCGCCGCCTCGACGCACGTCTGGCCTCCGCACTGATGGGCATCCAGGCGATCAAGGGTGTGGAGGTCGGTGACGGCTTCGAGCTCGCCCGTACCCGTGGGTCGCTGGCCCACGACGAGATCGTCGGCACCGAGGACGGCATCCGCCGTGCGTCGGGTCGCTCGGGTGGGACGGAGGGCGGCATGTCGACGGGCGAGGTGCTCCGGGTGCGCGCCGCCATGAAGCCGATCGCGACCGTGCCCCGCGCCCTCCGGACGATCGACGTGGCGACCGGCGAGCCCGCGCAGGCTCACCACCAGCGTTCCGACGTGGCCGCGGTGCCCGCTGCGGGCATCGTCGCCGAGGCCATGGTCGCGCTCACGCTGGCCGACGTCCTGCTCGAGAAGTTCGGTGGCGACTCCGTCACCGAGACCGCCCGCAACGTCGCGTCCTACCTCGACGCGATGACGCCCGCGTGAGCGCGTCGACGCCCGGGACCCCGCAGCGGCCGCTCGTCGTCCTGGTCGGTCCGCCCGGCGCCGGCAAGTCGACCGTGGCGGCGCTGCTCGCCGACGCGCTCGGGGTCGACGTGCGCGACACCGACCGTGACATCGAGGAGGCCGCGGGCGTCAGCATCGGCGACCTGTTCGTCACGCACGGCGAGGAGCACTTCCGGCGGCTCGAGGTCGAGGCGGTCGCCGCGGCGCTCGCTGAGCACCGCGGGGTCGTCGCCCTCGGCGGAGGTGCGGTCATGCGCGAGGAGACGCGGGCGGCGCTCTCGGGCCACACGGTGGTCTTCCTCGACGTCGGGCTCGCCGAGGCTGCGGCGCGCGTCGGCCTCACGGGCACGAGGCCACTTCTGCTCGGCAACGTACGCTCGCAGATGAAGGCTCTGCTCGACGCCCGGCGCCCGACGTACGAGGCGGTGGCGACGCACGTGGTCGCCACCGACGGCCGTACGCCGTCCGACATCGCCGAGGAGATCCTGACTCTGCTCGGGTGACCGAGCACCAGACCCCGTCCGTCCGCCGCTCGCGCACCACCGGCCGCTCATCGAGGAGTTTCGTCGTGGCAGAGACCACCCGGATCAATGTCGACACCGACGCCCCGTACGAGGTCCTTCTCGGGACCGGACTGAGCGGTGAGCTCCCAGGGCTGATCCCCGAGGACGCCGTCCGCGCCGCCGTGCTCTATCCGGCCTCTCTGCGCGCCTTGGGTGAGGCGATCCGCGCGACGCTCGCCGCCGGGGGACGCGAGGCGCACGCCATCGAGATCCCGGACGGCGAGGCCGCGAAGACGTCCGACGTGGCGGCGTTCTGCTGGTCGGTGCTCGGCAAGGGGGGATTCACCCGGTCCGACGTGGTGATCGGGGTCGGCGGCGGAGCGGCCACCGACCTCGCCGGGTTCGTCGCCGCGACGTGGCTGCGGGGCGTACGCCACGTGCTGATCCCGACGACCGTGCTGGGCATGGTCGACGCGGCGGTGGGCGGCAAGACCGCCATCGACACCGCCGAGGGCAAGAACCTCGTCGGCGCCTTCCACGAGCCGGTCGGGGTGCTGTGCGACCTCTCGCTGCTGAGCACGCTCCCGGTCAACGAGGTGCGCTCCGGCCTTGCCGAGGTCGTCAAGTGCGGGTTCATCGCCGACCCGGAGATCCTCGACCGCATCGAGGCCGACCCCGCCGCTGTCCTCGACGTCCGCAGCGAGGTGCTGCGTGACGTCGTCGAGCGAGGCATCCGGGTCAAGGCGTCGGTCGTCGCGACCGACCTGACCGAGACGGGGGCAGACGGGACGATCGGCCGCGAGGCCCTCAACTACGGGCACACGCTGGGGCACGCGATCGAGCGGTACGAGTCGTACGCGTTCCGTCACGGGGCCGCGATCTCGATCGGCATGGTGTACGCCGCCGAGCTGGCCCGGCTCGACGGACGCATCGACGCCGACCTCGCCCATCGGCACCGGTCCGTGCTGGGCTCGCTGGGACTGCCGACCGGCTACCGACCCGGTGTGTGGGACGAGCTCGCGGCCGGGATGCGGCTCGACAAGAAGTCGCGCGGGTCACAGCTGCGGTTCGTGGTGCTGGACGGTCTCGCCCAGCCGGTGATCTTCCCCGGTCCCGACGAGGGCCTGCTCACGGCGGCGTACGCGGAGATCTCGGGCTAGGAGTCCCCGACCCGTAGGCTGGCGCCATGCCCGCCCCGCACGTCGCCCGCCGCGAACGCCTTGCCGCGCAGCTGCGCGGGCGCGGTCTCGCCGCCGCGCTGGTCACCGACCTGGTGAACGTCCGCTACCTGACCGGATTCACGGGGTCCAACGGTGCCGTACGCGTCGCGGAGGACGGGTCGGCCGAGCTCGCCACCGACGGTCGTTATCGCGACCAGGCCGCGGAGGAGGCGCCGGACGTCGCGGTGACGATCGGTCGAGACCTTCTCGGTGTGCTCGCCGGCGGCGCCCGTGGCGCGGCGCGCGTGGGCATCGAGACCCACGTGCTCACCGTCGACGACCACGTCCACGCCCGCGAGGTCCTCGCCGGCGTCGAGCTGGTCTCGCTCGACCGGGCGGTCGAGGTGCTGCGCGTCGTGAAGGACGAGGACGAGCTGGACGCGCTGCGGAGGGCCTGCGACATCTCGGTCCAGGCACTCGACGAGCTGCTCGCGGGACCGCTGCTCGGGCGTACCGAGCGGGAGATCGCCCGTGACCTGGAGTGGACGATGTACGCCATGGGCGCGGAGGCGATCGGGTTCGAGACCATCGTCGCCGCCGGGGAGAACGCCGCGATCCCGCACCACGACCCGACCGACCGGCCCGTGGGTCGCGACGAGCTCCTCAAGATCGACTTCGGCGCCCGCGTCGACGGCTACCACGCTGACTGCACCCGTACGGTCGTCGTCGGCCGGGCCGACGCCTGGCAGACCGAGGTGTACGAGGTGGTCCGTACGGCCCAGCAGGCGGGTGTCGACGCCGTCACTGCCGGTGCCCAGACGCACGACGTGGACGCGGTCGTCCGCCGCAGCCTCGAGGACGCGGGGTGGCTGGAGGCGTTCACGACGGGACTGGGTCATGGTGTGGGACTGCAGATCCACGAGGACCCGTTCCTGAGCCGACCGGCCCCCGCTAGACTTGAACGTCGCACTGCCCTGACCGTGGAGCCCGGCATCTATGTGCCTGGTCGCGGCGGCGTGCGGATCGAAGACACCCTCGTCGTGACCGACGGACCAGCAGAGCTGCTCACGGTCGCGACCAAAGACCTCCTGGAGCTCGCCTGATGGCAACGACGAACGACTTGAAGAACGGCATGGTGCTGAACCTCGACGGGCAGCTCTGGTCCGTCGTGTGGTTCCAGCACCACAAGCCCGGCAAGGGCGGCGCCGTGGTCCGCACCAAGCTCAAGAGCGTGCTCTCGGGCAAGATCGTGGACCGCACCTTCAACGCCGACGTCAAGGTCGACGTGGCCAACGTCGACAAGCGCACGATGCAGTTCCTGTACCACGACGGCACCTCGTACGTCTTCATGGACACCTCGACGTTCGACCAGTACGAGCTGCCCGAGGCCACCGTCGGTGACGCCTCGGGCTTCCTCCTGGACAATCAGGAGGCCGTGGTCGCGATGAACGACGGCAACCCGCTCTACATCGAGCTGCCGGCGTCCGTCGAGCTCACCATCGAGTACACCGAGCCTGGCCTGCAGGGCGACCGCTCGTCCGGCGGCACCAAGCCGGCCAAGCTGGAGACCGGTCGCGAGATCCAGGTGCCGCTCTTCATCACGACCGGCGAGAAGGTCAAGGTGGACACCCGCGACGGTTCCTACCAGGGCCGCGTCAGCTCCTGATGGCGGGTTCTCGCACGAAGGCCCGCAAGCGCGCTCTCGACGTCCTGTTCGAGAGCGAGCTGCAGAGCCGCGGCGTCGGCGCGACCCTCGACGGTCGCGTCGCCGCGGGCGACCCGCCGGTCAACCCGTACACGATCGAGCTGGTCGAGGGTGTGCGCGAGCACCGCGACCGGATCGACGCCCTCCTCGAGGAGTACGCGCAGGGGTGGACGCTCGACCGGATGCCGGCCGTCGACCGCAACCTGCTGCGCATCGGGGTGTACGAGGTGCTCTATCGCGACGAGGTCCCCGATGCCGTGGCGGTGTCGGAGGCGACCAACCTCGCCGCCGAGCTGTCGACCGACGACTCTCCGAGCTTCGTGCAGGGTCTGCTGAGCCGGATCGTGGAGGTCAAGCCGACGCTGTCGGTCTGACCGCACCACCTGCTGCGTCGCGTCACGCGCCGTCGAGCGGAGGCACGTAGAACGCGGTCGTCGCCGTGACCTTGGCCGCCACGTCGTCAGGCGACGCGCCCGTCTCGGCGAGTGCCGCGCCCCAAGCCTGGCTGCTCTTGGTCATGCAGGTTCTGATCGTCGGATCCTTGTCGAGCTGCTCCGGTGATCCGAGCGCGAGCCCGGTGAGGTGCGCCCACATCCCGAGAAGGGTGAGGTCCCAGCCGACCCCCACGGCTCCCGGCCCGAACTGGTCCCACATCTCAGGCGGGACGACGGCGGTGTGGTCGAGACGGAGGTGGGTGCTGCCGTCTCCGGCCGGCTCGAGCCGGACCTCGACGATCGACGCGTCCTCGGGTCCGGCCGGCTCGCCCATGACCCAGGTGACCAGCAGGCGCTCGGGCGGCTCGCAGACGCGGATCTCGCCGCCTGCGTTGCCTTCGAGCTGATAGGTCCCGCCGAGTCGGAGGTCCCCGCTGATCGGCAGGAACCAGCGGGGGATCCGCTCGGCGTCGGTCAGGGCGTCCCACACCTCCTCGACGGGCGCGGGGTAGGTCCGTGACAGGGCGACGACGTGGGCGTCCCCGGCGGGAAGCTTCCCATCGCGTACGGCACGGTGTGCGGCGTCGATCTCGTCGATGAGGTCCTTCATGGTGTTCTCCTCGCGTCGGTGGTACGGCGTTTGCGGGCGCCTCGGGCCAGCTCGGTGCCCAGGGCGTCGAGCCGCTGGTCCCAGAACCGCCGGAGTCCGGCGGTCCACTCCTCGACCTCGGTGAGAGGCGTGGGATCGAGGGCGTAGAGGCGGCGGGTGCCCTCGGTGCGTACGGTGGCGAACCCGCTCTCTCGCAGCACACGAAGATGCTGCGAGACGGCGGGCTGGCTGATCGAGAATTCCTCGCCCACGATCACGGCGACCTCGCCGGCTGCCTTCTCCCCGTCGGCGAGGATCTCCAAGATGCGCCGTCGGACCGGTTCGCCGAGGATGTCGAAAGCCCCCATATGCCGCATACTTTCGCAGTCACTAATATAAGTCAAGGCTTAATCATCGGCGCTGCTGACGACGTGACGGGAGCTGCGAGCCACTCGACAGCAGCGTCTCGGGCATGCGTAGGCGTCGCCCCCGGTGTCACCGGAGCGCTCGGCGACGTCGACGGGTGAGACGGAATGGACGGGTGACGGCTTGAGGAGCGCAGGGTGACGCTGTGGGAGTTCGTGCAGGACCGCTGGTCGCTCTTGTCCTTCCAGGGCTACCAGCACGTGAGCCTCGTCGTGCAGTCGCTGGCGATCGCCACGGTGCTGGCCGTCGTGATCGCGTGCCTCTCCTACCGTTCGTCGCGCGTGACCAACGTCGCGCTGTCGGCGAGCTCGGTCGGCCTGACCTTCCCGTCTTTCGCGCTGTTCGGCCTTCTCATCGCCTTCATCCCCAACGGGGTCACCGTGTCGGTCGGTGCGTTGGCGTTCTACGGAGCACTCCCCATCCTGCGCAACGCCATCGTCGGTCTTGCCGGCGTCGACTCCACCCTCGTCGAGTCTGCGCGCGGCATGGGCATGAGCCGGACGGCTACCCTCGTGCGGCTCGAGATCCCGCTCGCGTGGCCGGTGATCGTCACCGGCATCCGCATCTCGGCGCAGATGCTGATGGGGATCGCCGCCATCGCCGCCTACGTCTCCGGTCCCGGGCTCGGCACCTTCATCTTCTCCGGGTTGTCGCGCATCGGCGGCGCCAACGCGACCAACTCCGCCTGGGCAGGGACGCTGGCCATCGTCGGCCTCGCGATCCTGCTCGACCTCGTCCTGAACGTCCTGGGACGCCTGACCACCTCGAGGGGTATCCGTGTCTGAGACCGACGTGAACCCGCCTGCCGACCGCCCGGCCGACGACACCGTGCTGACCGAGGCGCGCGGGCAGCGGATCTTCCTCGACGGCGTCACCAAGCGCTACCCCGGTCAGGACAGCGCGGCTGTCGACGACATCCGGATGGAGATCCCCGCCGGCGAGATCGTCATGCTCGTCGGCCCGTCCGGATGCGGCAAGACGACCACCCTCAAGATGATCAACCGTCTGATCGAGCCGACGAGTGGTCGTATCCTCATCGGCGACGAGGACGTGACCCGCAAGAACCCCGACGAGCTTCGCCGCCACGTGGGCTACGTCATCCAGGGAGCGGGCCTCTTCCCGCACCTCACCGTCGCCAAGAACATCGCGCTCGTCCCCAGGCTCCTCGACTGGGACAAGGACCGCGTCGACGCGCGGGTCCGCGAGATGCTCGAGCTCGTCAACCTCGACGCCGACACCTACGCCGACCGCTACCCGCGCGAGCTCTCCGGTGGCCAGCAGCAGCGCGTCGGCGTCGCCCGCGCGCTCGCGGCCGACCCGCCGGTGCTGCTCATGGACGAGCCCTTCGGCGCCGTCGACCCGATCACGCGCCAGCGGCTCCAGGACGAGCTCCTGCGGCTCCAGGAGGAGCTCCACAAGACGATCGTCTTCGTCACGCACGACTTCGAGGAGGCGGTCAAGCTCGGTGACCGGATCGCGATCCTCGACATGGGCTCCACGATCGCCCAGTACGACACGCCCGAGGCGATCCTCGCCGAGCCGGCCAACGAGTTCGTGGAGGGGTTCATCGGCCACGGGGCGGCACTGATGCAGCTGACCCTGACCCGGGTGCGTGACGTGCCGCTGCACGAGGCGGCCGTCGCCCACGTCGGTGACGACCCGGCTGAGGCGGCCGCAGCCGCGGTGGCGCTCGGCCGCGAGCACGTCATCGTGCTGGACTCCTCCGAACGGCCGCTGCGCTGGCTGTCGTTGCGCGACCTTCGGCGTGCCGACGCGCTCTCCCAGGTGACCCCCGACGAGCACCTCGAGTCCGTGAGCCTGTCCTCGACGCTCAACGACGCGCTCGACACGATGCTCACCTCCTCGCACGGTGTCGTCGTCGTGATCGGCCGGCGTGGCCGCTACGAGGGCGTCGTGCGGATCGAGACCGTCATGGACGCGATCCAGCGGATTCCCGCGGCGTCCCGCGATGCCGGACGGGTGGTCCGGTGACCACCTCCACCGCCGTCGACGCCGCCCCGGCCGCGACCACGGCGAGCGGGACGGACGGCCCTGCGCGTCTGCGACGGGGCCGCGCTGTCGGACAGCTGCTGGCCTGCGTCGCCGTCTTCGCCGCCCTGCTCGCCTACGTCTCGTTCGCCGACCTCTCGTCGGTGGAGGCCCGTACCCTCAGCGTCGACCGGCTCCTCACCCTGTCGTGGGAGCACATGCTGCTGGCCTTCGCCGCGGCCGCCCTCGTGGTCGTGGTGGCGATACCGCTCGGGATCCTGCTGACCCGGGGTCCGATGCGGCGCTACTCCACGCCCATCATCGCGGTCGCGGGCTTCGGTCAGGCGGCGCCGGCGATCGGACTCATCGTCATCGCCGCGCTCTACTTCGGCACCGGGCGGTTCCCGTTCATCGGCGCGCTCGCCGTCTACGGGATCCTGCCCGTCCTCGCCAACGTCGTCACCGGCCTCGACGGCGTCGACCGCCGTCTCGTCGAGGCGGCCAGGGGGATGGGGATGTCGGCATTCGACACGCTGATGCGGGTCGAGCTGGCGCTGGCGGTCCCGGTGATCATGACCGGGGTCCGGACCGCCCTCGTCCTGATGACCGGCACTGCGGCGCTCGGCGGGTTCGTCAACGCCGGCGGTCTCGGGACGCTCGTCAACACGGGGATCAAGCTGGGGCTCGACAACGTCCTCGTCGTCGGCGCCCTGGCCATCGCTGCGCTCGCGCTGTTCATCGACTGGCTCGCCCGTCTGATCGAGCAGGCGGCGACGCCGAAGGGACTCTGATGCGCACCACCATCGCTCGCGGGCACCGCTCGCTGCGCCGTACGCTCGCGCTCGTCGCCCTGACCACCGTGACCGCGGTCGTCGCGGGATGCGGGCTCGAGAACGCCAACGGCTACATCGCACCGGCCGAGCCTGCGGCCGTCGAGCGGATGGACTCGCTCGAGGGCGTGGAGATCACGGTGGGCTCCAAGGACTTCACCGAGCAGCTCATCCTCGGCAACATGTACGCCACGCTGCTGCAGACCGCCGGCGCCGACGTCACCAACCGCAGCAACATCGCCGGCAGCGTGGGCGTCCGCAACGCGCTCCTCAACGGCTCGGTCGACGTCGCGCCCGAGTACACCGGCACCGGCTGGATCAGCTACCTCGGCAACGCCAAGCCGATCAAGGGCGAGCAGGCGCAGTGGCAGGCCGTCCACGACGCGGACCTCCGCTACGGCCTGACCTGGTTGCCCTACAGCCCGGTCAACAACACGTACGCGTTCGCGATGGGGCCTGCGGCGACCAAGCGGCTGGGGATCACGAAGCTCTCGCAGATCAAGGATCTGCCGGTCGCGCAGCGGACGTTCTGCGTGGAGGACGAGTTCTTCAGCCGCGAGGACGGCTTCCAGCCGATGCTGGAGACGTACGGCATGAAGTACGGCAAGGACGTCCCCGCCCGCAACGTGCTGCGGATGGACACCGGTGTCATCTACGACGCGACGGCGCGCGGCGCGTGCAACTTCGGCGAGGTCTTCACCACCGACGGTCGCATCCTGGCGCTCGACCTCACGGTCCTCGAGGACAACAAGCGGTTCTTCCCGCTCTACAACCTGGCACCGGTCGTCAACACCGACCTGCTCGACGCGCACCCGGAGATCGCCGACGTGTTCGCCAAGGTGCGCCCCCTGCTCACCAACGAGGTGATGCTCGAGCTCAACGCGAAGGTGGACGTCGACGGGGGAGAACCCGCCCTCGTCGCCCGCGACTGGCTGCGGGAGCAAGGGCTGGTGGGGTGACCACCCCCGCCCCGCGGTGCCGGGAGCGCCGCCTCGCACGTGTAGGCTGAGAACCGAAAGACATCCTTTAACCACCGTCCCGTGAGGCGGAGAAGGAGGTCAGCCGGTGTCTGCGCACACCCCTGATTCCACGTCCCCAGCATCCTCGGATCCTGCGGGCGGCACCTCGACCGTGGTCCTCGACGCCGGTGACATCTCCCGGGCGCTGACCCGGATCACCCACGAGATCATCGAGAAGAACCGCGGCTCGTCCCGCGTGGTCGTCCTGGGCATCCCGACGCGTGGGGTCGAGCTCGGCCGCCGTGTCGCCGAGCGGATGAGCGAGGTCGACGGGCACCCCGTGCCGTACGGCTCGCTCGACATCACGATGTATCGCGACGACCTGCGGATGAAGCCCGCACGCGCGCTGGAGAAGACCGACATCCCCGTCGATCTCGACGACCGGGTCGTCGTCCTGGTCGACGACGTCCTGTTCTCCGGCCGCACCATCCGCGCCGCCCTCGATGCCCTCAACGACCTTGGCCGGCCCCGGGCCGTCCAGCTCGCGGTCCTGGTCGACCGCGGCCACCGAGAGCTCCCCATCCGCGCCGACTTCGTCGGCAAGAACCTCCCCACCTCCCTCGCCGAGCAGGTCAAGGTCGCCGTGTCCGGCCTCGATGAGCGCGACGAGGTCCGGATCGTCTCCGCGCGCCAGGTCGCACCCGGGGCAGGCACCCGATGAGGCACCTCCTCTCCACCGGTGACCTCTCCCGCGACGAGGCCGTCCTTCTCCTCGACACCGCCGAGGAGATGCTGAGCGTCGCCGAGCGACCCATCAAGAAGCTGCCGACGTTGCGCGGCCGGACGGTCGTCAACCTCTTCTTCGAGGACTCGACCCGCACCCGGATCTCCTTCGAGGCCGCCGCCAAGAGGCTCTCCGCCGACGTGATCAACTTCGCCGCCAAGGGATCGAGCGTGTCCAAGGGTGAGAGCCTGAAGGACACGGCGCTGACCCTGCAGGCGATGGGCGCGGACGCGGTCGTGATCCGCCACGGCGCCTCCGGTGCGCCCGCGCGGCTGGCCCGCGCCGGCTGGATCGACTCGGCCATCCTCAACGCCGGAGACGGCTCGCACGAGCACCCGACGCAGGCGCTCCTCGACGCGTTCACGATGCGCCGGCACCTGGCGCCCGCCGGCGACCGCACCCTCGAGGGCCGGCGGGTGGCGATCGTCGGTGACGTCCTGCACAGCCGGGTCGCGCGGTCCAACGCCCTCCTGCTCAGCACGCTCGGCGCCGAGGTCACTCTCGTCGCCCCGCCGACACTGATGCCGTACGGCGTGGCGTCGTGGCCGGTCGAGACCTCGTACGACCTCGACCCGGTCCTCGCCAAGTCCGACGCGGTCATGATGCTGCGCGTCCAGCACGAGCGCATGAACGCCGCGTACTTCCCGAGCGCCCGCGAGTACAGCCGGCGCTACGGACTCGACAGCAAGCGGATGGCGAAGATGCCCGACGACGCGATCGTCATGCACCCCGGCCCGATGAACCGCGGCATGGAGATCAGCGCCGACGTCGCCGACTCCACGCGCTCGGTGATCGTGGAGCAGGTGACCAACGGGGTCGCCGTCCGCATGGCGGCGCTCTACCTGCTGCTCAGCGGCGCCCGCACCCCCGAGCCGACCCCCGGCGACGCCGGCGGCGTCCTCTCCGACCAGACAGAAGGGCAGGCATGACCGCCTACGTGATCCGCAACGCGAACCTCCTCGGTGACGAGGTCACCGACCTGCGCATCGTGGACGGCGTCATCTCCGAGATCGGTCGCGACCTCGACACGGGAGACGCCGAGGTCCTCGACGCCGACGGCCTGATCGCGCTCCCCGGCCTGGTCGATCTCCACACCCACCTGCGCGAGCCAGGCCGCGAGGACGCCGAGACCGTCGAGACCGGGACGCGAGCCGCCGCGGTCGGCGGCTTCACCCTGGTCCACGCCATGGCCAACACCGACCCCGTCGCCGACACCGCCGGCGTCGTCGAGCAGGTCTGGCGGCTCGGGCGTGAGCACGGCTTCTGCGACGTCGCGCCCGTCGGTGCGGTCACCGTGGGGCTCGGCGGATCCACGCTCGCCGAGCTCGGCGCGATGGCCGACTCGGCCGCTCACGTCCGGGTCTTCTCCGACGACGGCAAGTGCGTCTCGGACGCGGTGCTGATGCGCCGGGCGCTCGAGTACGTCAAGGCCTTCGACGGCGTCATCGCGCAGCAC
Organism: Mumia sp. zg.B17; assembly: GCF_019550915.1. Classification (GTDB taxonomy): domain Bacteria; phylum Actinomycetota; class Actinomycetes; order Propionibacteriales; family Nocardioidaceae; genus Mumia. Next base: position 60,208 of record NZ_JAHWCI010000006.1, on the reverse strand, counting down.
GCCCAGGAGCCGCGCCTCACCGAGGGCGCGCAGATGAACGAGGGCGAGCTCTCGGGTGTCCTCGGCCTCACCGGCTGGCCCGCGGTCGCCGAGGAGGCGATCATCGCGCGTGACGTCCTGCTCGCCGAGCACGTCGGCTCCCGTCTGCACGTCTGCCACCTCTCGACCCGCGGATCGGTCGAGATCGTCCGCTGGGCGAAGTCCCGCGGGATCGACGTGACCGCCGAGGTGACCCCGCACCACCTGCTGCTGACCGACCAGCTGGCGGCGACGTACGACCCGATCTACAAGGTCAACCCGCCGCTGCGCACGGCCGACGACGTCGAGGCGCTGCGCGAGGCGCTGGCCGAGGGTGTGATCGACATCGTCGCCACCGACCACGCGCCGCACCCGAGCGAGGACAAGGACTGCGAGTGGGCGGCGGCCGCGTTCGGCATGACCGGCCTCGAGACCGCGCTGTCGGTCGTCCAGCACGCGATGGTCGACACCGGGCTCCTCGACTGGGCCGGCGTCGCCGAGCGCATGTCGGCCGCGCCCGCGCGGATCGGTCGCGTCGCCACCCACGGTCGTCCGATCGCCGCGGGGGAGCCGGCCAACGTCGTGCTGTACGACCCGCGTGCCACCCGCGTCGTCGAGCCCTCCGACTCGGTGTCGCGCTCGCGCAACACGCCGTACCGAGGCATGGAGCTGCCGGGCCGCGTGGTCGCGACCTTCCTCCGAGGGCGGCCCACCGTCCTCCACGGCGCCGTGGTCGAGGAGGTGGCCGCATGAACGCCGCCGCCACCACCCGTGCCACCCGCACGCCGGCGATCCTGGTGCTCGAGGACGGCCGCGTCTTCCGCGGGGAGTCGTACGGTGCGCTCGGCCAGACCGTGGGAGAGGCGGTGTTCTCCACCGGGATGACCGGATACCAGGAGACGCTGACCGACCCCTCCTACCGGCGCCAAGTCGTCGTGATGACGGCGCCGCACATCGGCAACACCGGGGTCAACACCGAGGACGCCGAGTCGGACCGGATCTGGGTCGCGGGCTACGTCGTCCGCGAGCCCGCGCGGGTCGCGAGCAGCTGGCGCGCCACCGCGACCCTCGAGGACGACCTCGTCGAGCAGGGGATCGTCGGCATCAGCGGTGTCGACACCCGAGCCTTGACCCGTCACCTCCGCGAGCGGGGCGCCATGCGGGTCGGGATCAGCTCGGTCTCCGAGGACGCCGACGCGCTGCTCGCCGTGGTGCGGGAGTCCCCGTCGATGGCCGGCGCCGATCTCGCCGGCGAGGTGACGACGTCGGAGCCGTACGTCGTGCCTGCGGTCGGCGAGACGCGGCTGACGGTCGCCGCGGTCGACCTCGGCATCAAGGCGATGACGCCGCACCGGATGGCCGAGCGCGGGATCGAGGTGCACGTCCTGCCGGCCGACGCAACGCTGGAGCAGGTCCGTGCCACCGGAGCCGACGGCGTCTTCTTCTCAAACGGGCCGGGCGACCCCGCCGCGACCACCGACGCCGTGTCGCTGCTCCAGGACGTGCTGCGCGAGCGCACGCCGTTCTTCGGGATCTGCTTCGGCAACCAGATGCTGGGCCGAGCACTCGGGCTGGAGACGTTCAAGCTCACCTACGGGCACCGGGGCATCAACCAGCCGGTGATGGACCGCACCACCGGCAGGGTCGAGATCACCGCGCACAACCACGGGTTCGCGGTCGCGTGGCCGACCGACCTGGGCGACACCGTGGCGACGCCCTTCGGCGACGCCGCCGTGAGCCACGTGTGCCTCAACGACGACGTCGTCGAAGGCCTCGAGGTCCGCGACGACGACGGCGACCTGGTCGCGTTCAGCGTCCAGTACCACCCCGAGGCCGCCGCCGGCCCGCACGACGCCGAGCACCTGTTCGACCGGTTCACCGAGCTGATGACGGCGCGCCGGACCCGCAGCACAGAAGGGACGGTGCGCTGAATGCCCCGCCGTGACGACATCTCCTCCGTCCTGGTCATCGGGTCCGGCCCGATCGTGATCGGGCAGGCCTGCGAGTTCGACTACTCCGGCACGCAGGCGTGCCGGGTGCTGCGCAGCGAGGGCCTGCGGGTCGTGCTGGTCAACTCCAACCCGGCGACGATCATGACCGACCCCGAGTTCGCCGACGCCACCTACGTCGAGCCCATCACCCCGGAGTTCGTCGAGCGGGTGATCGCCCAGGAGCGGCCCGACGCATTGCTCGCGACCCTCGGTGGCCAGACCGCGCTCAACACCGCGATGGCGCTGGACGCCGCCGGTGTGCTCGAGAAGTACGGCGTCGAGCTGATCGGGGCCTCGGTGGAGGCGATCGAGAAGGGCGAGAACCGCGAGTTGTTCAAGGCGATCGTCGAGGGACTGCCGGAGGCCTGGGCCGCAGAGGTCGCCCGCTCGCTCATCTGCCACACGATGGACGAGTGCCTGGAGGCCGTCGCGACCCTCGGCTATCCCGTCGTCGTCCGGCCGTCGTACACGATGGGTGGTGTCGGCTCGGGCATCGCCCACGACGAGGAGGATCTCCACCGCATCGCCGGTGCGGGCCTCGCCGCGAGCCCGACCACCGAGGTCCTCCTGGAGGAGTCGATCCTCGGCTGGAAGGAGTACGAGCTGGAGGTGATGCGCGACAGGGCCGACAACGTCGTCATCGTGTGCTCGATCGAGAACCTCGACCCGATGGGCGTCCACACCGGCGACTCGATCACGGTCGCGCCAGCGATGACACTGACCGACCGCGAGTTCCAGCGGCTGCGCGACATCGCGATCGGCGTGATCCGCGAGGTCGGCGTCGACACCGGCGGGTGCAACATCCAGTTCGCGGTGAACCCCGCAGACGGACGCATCGTCGTCATCGAGATGAACCCGCGGGTCTCCCGCTCGAGCGCCCTCGCGTCGAAGGCGACCGGCTTCCCCATCGCCAAGATCGCCGCCAAGCTCGCGATCGGCTACACGCTCGACGAGATCCCCAACGACATCACGCGGGAGACGCCGGCGAGCTTCGAGCCGACGCTCGACTACGTGGTCGTCAAGGTGCCGCGATTCGCGTTCGAGAAGTTCCCGTCCGCCGACGAGCGCCTGACGACCCACATGAAGTCGGTCGGTGAGGCGATGGCGATCGGCCGCAGCTTCACCGAGGCGCTCCAGAAGGCCCTGCGCTCGCTGGAGCGGCCCAACGCCGCCTTCGACTGGCGCCGCGAGTGGGTCGACCTGGACAAGGACGCGCTGCTCGCCGAGATCGCCGTCCCTCACGACGGCCGGCTCAAGAAGGTGATGGACGCGATCCGTGCCGGCGCGACGCCCGACGAGCTCTTCGAGGCGACCAGGATCGACCCCTGGTTCCTCGACCAGCTCGCGCTCATCAACGAGGTCGCCGCCGAGGTGACGGCCGCCGACGAGCTCACGCCCGGTCTGCTGCGCAAGGCCAAGCGGCACGGGTTCTCGGACGACCAGATCGGCAAGATCCGCGGCATGAGTGCCGACGTCGTGCGGGGCGTGCGGCACGCGCTGGGGATCCGCCCCGTCTACAAGACGGTCGACACCTGCGCCGCCGAGTTCGCCGCCCGGACGCCCTACCACTACTCGTCGTACGACGAGGAGACCGAGGTGGAGCCGCGCGAGCGTCCGGCGGTGCTGATCCTCGGCTCCGGCCCCAACCGCATCGGGCAGGGGATCGAGTTCGACTACTCGTGCGTCCATGCGGCGCTCGCGCTGTCGGAGATCGGCTACGAGACCGTGATGGTCAACTGCAACCCGGAGACCGTCTCGACCGACTACGACACCTCCGACCGGCTCTACTTCGAGCCGCTGTCGCTCGAGGACGTGCTCGAGGTCATCCACGCCGAGCGCCAGGCCGGCCCGGTCGTCGGCGTCATCGTGCAGCTGGGGGGCCAGACCCCGCTCGGGCTCGCTGCGGCGTTGGAGCGCGAGGGCGTCCCGATCGTCGGGACGTCGCCGGCGGCCATCGACCTGGCCGAGCACCGCGGGGCGTTCGGGCGGGTGCTGGCCGACGCGAACCTCCCCGCACCCAAGCACGGCACGGCGACCTCGTTCCCCGGGGCCAAGAAGGTCGCCGACGAGATCGGCTACCCGGTGCTGGTCCGGCCGTCCTACGTCCTGGGCGGGCGCGGCATGGAGATCGTGTACGACGAGCCGACGCTCGCCGACTACATCGCGCGGTCGACCGAGATCTCGCCCGAGCACCCCGTCCTGGTCGACCGGTTCCTCGACGACGCCGTCGAGATCGACGTGGACGCGCTCTTCGACGGGACCGACCTCTTCCTCGGCGGCGTCATGGAGCACATCGAGGAGGCCGGGATCCACTCGGGCGACTCCTCGTGCGCGCTCCCGCCGATCACGCTCGGCGCCGAGGACCTCGCCAAGATCCGGGTGTCGACCCGGGCCATCGCCGAGGGCGTCGGGGTCCGCGGACTCATCAACATCCAGTTCGCCCTGAGCTCGGACGTGCTCTACGTCCTCGAGGCGAACCCGCGCGCCTCGCGGACCGTCCCGTTCGTCTCGAAGGCGACCGGCGTCCCGTTGGCGAAGGCAGCCGCTCGACTGATGCTGGGGGAGTCGATCGCCGACCTGCGTGCCGCCGGCGTCCTGCCGGCGGAGGGAGACGGGGCCGACGTCGGCCCGGACGCCCCGGTCGCGGTCAAGGAGGCGGTGATGCCCTTCAACCGGTTCCGCACCCTCGAGGGCATGTCCGTCGACACCCTGCTCGGCCCCGAGATGCGCTCGACCGGCGAGGTGATGGGGATCGACGCGCTCTTCGGCACCGCGTTCGCCAAGGCTCAGGCCGGAGCCCAGGAAGGGCTGCCGACCTCGGGCAAGGTCTTCGTCTCGGTCGCCAACCGCGACAAGCGCCACATGATCTTCCCGATCAAGCGGCTGGCCGACCTCGGCTTCGAGATCGTGGCCACGTCCGGCACGGCCGAGGTGCTGCGCCGCAACGGCGTCACCGCGACCGTGGTCCGCAAGCTCAGCGAGTCCTCGGCCACGAACGACGGCCGACGGTTGGTGGATCTGATCACCTCCGGAGAGGTCGGTCTCGTCGTCAACACCCCGCACGGGACGACCTCGGGAGGCAGCCCGCGCGTCGACGGCTACGAGATCCGTACGGCGGCGATCGCTGCCGGCGTGCCGTGCATCACGACGGTGCAGGGTCTCGCCGCCGCGGTGCAGGGCATCGAGGCGGCTCGCGAGGGCGGCGTCGGAGTGCGTTCGCTGCAGTCGTGGGCCGAGGCCGTACGCCCGCGGTCGACTCCCGCGCGGGACGACTCGTGAGCGCGACGCAGGCCCAGGGGACGGTGGTGTCGCGCACCCTGGTCGGCGACTACCACCACCTCGTCATCGCCGCCGAGGGCATCGCGGCGCACACGCGCCCCGGTCACTTCGTCGCGCTGGCCGTCGGAGGAGCCGACAGTGCGATGCTCCTGCGGCGGGCGTTCTCGATCTATCGCACGTCGGCGACCGGACGCCACGGCGAGACCGTCGAGATCGTCTTCGCCGAGCACGGCAAGGGCACCCGCTGGATGGCCGATCTCGCACCGGGCGACCCGATCGACGTCGTCGGGCCGGTCGGCCGACCGTTCGCGCTGCCGAAGGAGCCGGTCTCCTGCGTGCTCGTCGGCGGCGGGTACGGCTCCGCACCGATGTTCTCGCTCGCGACCACGCTGCGCGAGCGCGGCTGCGCGGCGCACCTCGTGCTCGGTGCCGCCACGACCCCGCGCCTCTTCGGGCTGCTGGAGGCCAACAAGGTCGCGAGCAGCGTGCACGTGACTACCGAGGACGGGTCGACCGGCACCCGAGGCCGGGTGACCGACGTCCTCGCCACCCTCGTCGACGACACCGACGCGGCGGTGGTCTATGCCTGCGGCCCGATGGGGATGCTGCGAGCGGTGTCCGAGGTCGCCGAGGACAACGGCGCCTGGAGCCAGTGCGCCGTCGAGGAGTCGATGGCGTGCGGCATCGGGGTCTGCATGACGTGCGTGCTGCCCGTCGAGGGAGAGGACGGCATCGTCCGTATGGTCCGCAGCTGCGTCGAAGGCCCCGTCTTCCGGGGCGACCGGGTCCTGTGGGACGCCGTCGGGACCATCCCGCCGGGGACGCTGGGAGGTCCGCGATGACGACGACGGCTGCCATCGCGCCCGAGGAGGTCGATCTCTCGGTCGACCTGTGCGGTGTGACGCTTCCGAACCCGGTGATGACCGCCTCGGGCTGCGCCGCCGCCGGTCGTGAGCTCGACCAGTTCTTCGACGTCGCGGCGCTGGGTGCGGTCGTCACCAAATCGATCATGCTCAACCCGCGGTCGGGTCGCCCGACGCCGCGGATGGTCGAGACGCCGTCAGGGATGCTCAACTCGATCGGCCTCCAGGGACCCGGGATCGACGCGTTCCTGGCCCGCGACCTCCCATGGCTGGTCCAGCGGGGGGCTCGAGCGATCGTCTCGATCGCGGGGGACAAGCCGGACGACTACGTCGAGCTGGCCCGGCGGGTCGGCCAGGCCCCCGGCGTCGCGGCCATCGAGGTCAACATCTCCTGCCCCAACGTCGAGAACCGCGGACTCGTCTTCGCCTGCGACCCTGACTCCTCGTACCGGGTGGTCGAGGAGGTCCGCCCGCACATCCCCGCCGACATCCCGGTGTTCGCCAAGCTGACGCCCGACGTCACCGACATCGCCGCGATCGCGGGAGCCGTCTCCGACGCCGGAGCCGACGGCGTCACCGTGATCAACACCCTGCTCGGTCTCTCGATGGACCCCGACACGCTGCGCCCTCGGCTCGGCGGTGTCACCGGTGGCCTGAGCGGTCCGGCGGTCCGTCCGGTCGCGGTCCGCGCGGTCTGGCAGATCCGAAAGGCGCTGCCCGACCTGCCGATCATCGGCGTCGGCGGCATCCGCACGGGGTTCGACGCGCTCGAGTTCGTGCTCGCCGGGGCGCTCGCCGTGCAGGTCGGGACCGTCATCTTCAACGACCCCAGCGCCCCTGCCCGCATCGTGCGCGAGCTGCGCGACGAGCTCGCGCGGCGGGGGATCCGATCGCTCGACGAGGTCAGAGGAGCCGCGCATGGCTGAGACAGCGCACGCGACGAGGTCGTTCGGCGCACGGCTGAGCGAGGCGGTGGGGGAGTACGGCCCACTGTGCGTCGGCATCGACCCGCACGCGTCGCTGCTCGCGGACTGGGGGCTCTCCGACGATGTCGCTGGACTCGAGCGGTTCGCGTCGACCGTCGTCGAGGCGATGTCCGGCGAGGTGGCGGTCGTCAAGCCGCAGTCGGCGTTCTTCGAGCGGCACGGCGCTGCCGGTGTCGCGGTCCTCGAGCAGACGATCCAGACCGCGCGCGAGGCCGGGCTCCTCGTCCTGCTCGACGTCAAGCGCGGAGACATCGGCTCGACGGCTGCTGCGTACGCCGACGCGTACCTCGATCCGGCCTCGCCGATGCGTGTCGACGCGGTCACGGTGTCGCCGTACCTCGGCTTCGGGTCCCTCGAGCCGTTCCTCAGCGCAGCCGAGCGGCACGGGGGAGGGGTGTTCGTCCTGGCCCTGACCTCCAACCCGGAGGGGCCCGAGGTGCAGCACGCCCGTGTGGGGGAGCAGACCGTCGCCGGACGGATGCTGGGCCACCTCCGAGACCGCAACGCCGGGGCGCAGCCGCAGGGCTCGTACGGTGCCGTCGTGGGCGCCACAGTGGGTGACCTGACCGAGGACGTGGCGATCGGCGGTCCTCTCCTGATCCCGGGCTTCGGAGCGCAGGGCGGGACCGTCGCCGACCTGCGACGGCTCTTCGGGCACGTGTGGGAGCACGTGCTGCCCGCCAGCTCCCGCGGCATCCTCGCCGCGGGTCCCGACGTGTCCGCCCTGCGGGGTGCGGCACGCGCGGTGCGCGACCAGCTCGGTTGACCAGGGCCCTCGCCCAGGACTTCGACGGCGGCTAAGGTGGCACTCGCCGTGCGGCGACGTCCCCTCTCCCGGTCGCTGCGCTCGTACCCCGCGATCGCGGATACATACGTACGCCCCACCAGGTCGCCGAGCGGCCGCACGACAAGGAGCTTCCATGCGCCGTCTCACCTTCGCCATCGCGAGCGCCACGCTGGCCGTCGCCACCCTGGCCGGATGCGGTGGAGACGACAAGGACACCAACGAGGCCTACTGCGACTCCGTACGGTCCGCCGCGAAGTCGATCAACGGCGTCACGGGACAGGGCGACATCAAGGCCGCGGTAGACAGTCTCAAGAAGGTTCGCGACGAGGCCTCGGGCAAGACCAAGGAGAACTGGGACATCCTGATCACCTCGTACGAGGCCGTGCAGAAGGGCGATGTCGCCGACGTCGACTCCGCCAAGCTGGAGAAGGCCGGCAAGGACCTCGAGAAGCAGGTCAAGGCCGACTGCGACATCGACCTGAACGAGAGCACCAGCTAGCTCGGGTCCCTTCTCGGGGACCCCGATCGCGGGCTAAGGTGCTGGGACCTCGGGGTGCACCTCTGGTGTCACCTCGTGTCCGGTGTCGTTGAGGAGGGCCCCCCGCATGTCCCGTCGCACGCTTCCCACCGTCGTCGCTGTCCTTCTCGTCGTCGGTCTCGCCGGGTGCAGCGGCGGCGAGGACCGCGACCAGGACATGCCTGCCGCCGCGGCCGGTGACGAGGCCTCGGCGAGCGGAGACGCTCCGGCCACGGCGTCGGCGACCCCGTCCGCGACGGCGTCGCCGACGCCGCGCCCTGTCACCTCGCCGTACTGCGACGTCGTGGTCGCCCATCGCGACCGTCTCACCGGCATCGGTCGTGACGGTTACCCCACCGACGACGCGCTGAGCGAGACCGTGGCGGCGGTCGCTGCGGTCCGCGATGCATCGCCACGGGGTGTCGCGCCTCGCTGGGGCGTGCTCCACAAGAGCCTGGTCGACCTTCAGCGAGGCATCGCACGAGCGGGTTTGCGCATGGAGGACATTGCCGACGCCTCCGTCACCGCCGAGCTCTCGGCGCAGCAACGGGTCGCCGTCCGGAAGGCCGTGCAGCGTCAGAGCCGCGTCCCGAAGACCCGTGCGGCGGTCGAGGCGCAGGTGAAGCGCGTGTGCCGGGTCGACCTCTCCGCGTCGTGACCAGCGCGGCCTACTAGGCTGTCGCCGACCCGCGCCGCGGTGGGCGACTTCGTGTTGCCGCCCTGCGGAAACCCTGGCTAAGTTCACTGAATCGACCCGACCCCACGAGGTGACCCACGTTGGCCCTTCCTTCGCTCACGCCTGAGCAGCGCCAGGCCGCGCTCGAGAAGGCGGCGGCCGCGCGCCGTGAGCGCGCCGAGATCAAGAATCGCCTCAAGCACTCGGGTGCCTCGCTCTCGGAGGTGCTGGAGGACGGCCAGACCAACGACGTCGTCGGCAAGATGAAGGTCTACGACCTGCTGCAGTCGATGCCCGGCCTGGGCAAGGTGCGTGCTCGCCAGATGATGGAGCGGATCGGCATCGCCGACTCGCGGCGCGTGCGCGGACTGGGCGTCAAGCAGATCGCGGCTCTGGAGCACGAGTTCGCCAACCGTGGCTGAGTCCGTGCCCCCCGCCTCGGGCGCTGCCCGGCTCGTCGTGCTGGCAGGACCGACCGCTGTCGGCAAGGGCACGGTGGCGGCGTGCGTGCGCGCCGAGCATCCTGACATCTGGATCTCGGTGTCGGCCACGACGCGACCTCCACGGCCCGGAGAGGTCGACGGGGTCCACTACCACTTCGTGACCCCGGCCGAGTTCGACCGGCTGGTCGACGACGGGCAGATGCTCGAGTGGGCGGTCGTCCATGGCAACCACCGCTACGGGACACCCCGGATTCCCGTCGACGAGCACCTCGCCGCCGGCACGCCCGCCCTGCTGGAGATCGACCTCCAGGGTGCCCGCCAGGTGCGCGAGGCGATGCCCGAGGCGTTGTTCGTCTTCCTCGCGCCGCCGTCGTGGGAGGAGCTGGTCAGCCGCCTCGTCGGACGAGGGACCGAGGACGAGGCCGAGCGCGAGCGTCGGCTGGCCACCGCCAGGGTGGAGCTCGCCGCGGAGAAGGAGTTCGACGTGACGATCGTCAACGCCGACGTCCGCCGCGCCTGTGCCGAGTTGGTAGCATTGGTCCAGAATCCCCCGGACGTCGTCCGGGGCACACCCACGAATCCCTTGTGAGGCCACCACGTGTCCGGCACCCAGGCTGCCCCTGAAGGCATCACCTACCCGCCCATCGACGACCTGCTCAGCAAGGTGGGCTCGAAGTACGAGCTCGTCCTGGTGAGCGCCAAGCGCGCCCGCCAGATCAACGCGTACTACGCGCAGCTCGGCGAGGGCCTGCTCGAGTACGTCGGTCCGCTCCTCGACACCCACGTCCAGGAGAAGCCGCTCTCGATCGCGCTGCGCGAGATCGACGGTGGCCTGCTCAAGACCGAGCCCGAGACTCCCGACGCCGAGGAGCAGGGCGCCAAGCAGGCATGACCTGCTGACGGCGTCGAAGCCCATGAGCAACGTCGTCCTGGGTGTAGGCGGCGGCATCGCCGCCTACAAGGGCGCGGAGATCCTGCGCAGGTTCAGCGAGTCCGGCCACCGCGTGCGCGTGGTGCCGACGGCCGCGGCCCTGAAGTTCGTCGGTGCCCCGACCTGGGAGGCGCTGTCGGGACAGCCGGTCAGCACGGACGTTTTCACGTCCGTGCCGGAGGTCCCGCACGTCTCGATCGGTCAGTCCGCCGACCTCGTCGTCGTGGCACCGGCGACCGCCGACCTGCTGGCCAAGGCCGCGCACGGGTTGGCCGACGACCTGCTGACCAACACCTTGCTCACCGCCCGGTGCCCGGTCGTGATGGCACCGGCGATGCACACAGAGATGTGGGAGCACGCGGCGACCCAGGCCAACGTGGCCACGCTGCGGTCGCGCGGCGTGATCGTTCTCGAGCCCGCCGTGGGTCGACTGACCGGCAAGGACACCGGCAAAGGGCGTCTCCCCGACCCGGGCGAGGTCGTCGAGGCCGCACTGGCCGTCCTTGCGCGCGACGAGGCGCGGACGAACGACCTCGGTGACGTGCGCGTCCTGATCAGTGCCGGAGGCACCCGCGAATACCTCGACCCCGTCCGCTACCTCGGCAACCGGTCCTCCGGGCGCCAGGGCATCGCGATCGCCCAGGCCGCCGTGTCCCGAGGAGCGAAGGTCACGCTGGTCGCCGCGAACGTGTCGGTCCCCGTGCCGGCCGGTGTCGACGTCGTCCGGGTCGAGACGACCGCCGAGCTCCACGACGCGATGCTGGAGCGGGCTGGGTCGGCCGACGTGGTGGTGATGGCCGCGGCGCCCGCCGACTTCCGTCCCGCCGCAGTGGCCGCGACCAAGATCAAGAAGGACGACGCCGGGTCGGTCCCGCAGGTCACGCTCGTCCAGAACCCCGACATCCTCCGCGATCTCGTCGAGCGTCGCTCGGGCGCCGCCGCGCCGCTGATCGTCGGCTTCGCCGCCGAGACCGGGGACGACAGCGCGGGCGTCCTCGACCACGCTCGGGCCAAGCTGGCACGCAAGGGCTGCGACTTCCTGGTTCTCAACGACGTGAGCGGAGGCAAGGCGTTCGACCGTGCCGACAACGAGGTCGTCGTCCTCGGCCGCGACGGCAGCGTCGCCGAGGTCCCGTACGGCCCCAAGGTCGCGGTCGCCCACGCGATCTGGGACACGGTCGCCCAGCGTCTGGACAACGGCTGATCGTTCGCCGACCCGCGGTATAGGCTGGGTCGACTCGTCCAACGGCAGCCGAAAGGACACCCTGTGAGCCGCCTGTTCACCTCTGAGTCCGTGACCGAGGGTCACCCGGACAAGATCGCCGACCAGATCAGCGACAGCGTGCTCGACGCACTCCTCGCGCAGGACCCCCAGGCGCGCGTCGCCTGTGAGACGTTCGTGACGACCGGACTCGTCCTCGTCGGTGGAGAGGTGACCACCCGCGCGTACGCCGACATCGCCCGGATCGCGCGCGACCGCGTCCTCGAGATCGGCTACGACTCGTCGACCAAGGGCTTCGACGGCGCATCCTGCGGTGTGACCGTGACGATCGGCCAGCAGTCGCCCGACATCGCCCAGGGCGTGGACCAGGCCTACGAGGAGCGGGCCGAGGGCTCGGCCGACCCGCTCGACCTGCAGGGTGCCGGTGATCAGGGGCTGATGTTCGGCTACGCCACCGACGAGACCCCCGAGCTCATGCCGCTGCCGATCACGATCGCGCACCGGCTCGCGGAGCGGCTGACCGCCGTACGCAAGGACGGCACGGTTCCCTACCTGCGTCCCGACGGCAAGACCCAGGTCACCATCGAGTACGACGACGACCACCGGCCTGTCCGGGTCGACACGGTCGTGGTCTCGACCCAGCACGCCGCCGACATCGACCTCGAGGCGATGCTCACCCCCGACGTCAAGAAGCACGTCGTCGACGCGGTCCTGGACACGTTCGACATCGACCACGCCGACTACCGGCTGCTGGTCAACCCGACCGGTCGCTTCGAGATCGGCGGCCCCATGGGCGACGCCGGCCTGACCGGCCGCAAGATCATCATCGACACCTACGGAGGCATGGCTCGCCACGGTGGTGGCGCCTTCTCCGGCAAGGACCCGAGCAAGGTCGACCGCTCCGCCGCGTACGCGATGCGGTGGGTTGCCAAGAACATCGTGGCGGCCGGACTCGCCAGCCGGGTCGAGTGCCAGGTCGCCTACGCGATCGGCAAGGCGCACCCGGTCGGGTTCTACATCGAGACGTTCGGCACCGAGAAGGTGCGGCTGGAGCGCATCGTCTCCGCCGTCGATGAAGTCTTCGACCTGCGTCCCGCCGCGATCGTGCGCGACCTCGACCTCCTGCGCCCGATCTACGCCAAGACCGCGGCCTACGGTCACTTCGGACGCGAGCTCCCCGAGTTCACCTGGGAGGGGACCGGCCGGGCCGACGCCCTGCGCGCGGCCGCCGGAGTCTGACTGCGGCACACGCCCACGTCCGGACCCCTTGGTAGAACTACCTGGTGACCGAGACGCGCGACGCTCAGCCGGCCCTGGTGGAGGAGACCCCTCCGCCGGGGCCGCGCGCGGCCGACCCACGGTTCGCCGGTGCCGCCGAGCACCTCCCGATCGCGCGCGTGGCGGCAGACGTCAGTCTCGCCCACCTCGACCGCCCGTTCGACTACCTGGTGCCGGCCGACCTGGCCGACGACGCGGTGCCTGGCTGTCGAGTCACCGTCCGCTTCGCCGGCAAGCAGGTGGGCGGCTTCGTCCTCGAGCGAGCGGCCACGACCGAGCACGTCGGCCGTCTGGGCCGACTCGGTCGTGTCCTCTCGCCGGAGGTGGTGCTGCGTCCCGACGTCGTCCGCCTGTGCCGCGAGGTCGCCGACCGCTACGCCGGTGTCTTCGCCGACGTCGTCCGCCTGGCCGTCCCGCCCCGTCATGCCCGCACCGAGAAGAGGGCCCCGCGCGAGGTCGCGATCGAGCCGCGCGGTCCTGCCCAGGACGACGCCTGGGCGGTGTACGAGGGCGGCTCCGACTTCGTCCACGCCCTTGCCGACGGCTCCGGCCCCCGCGCCGTGTGGAACGCTGTGCCGTCCGATCCGCCCGAGCGCGCGCTCGCCCAGGCCGTCGACGCCGTCTTGCGCTCGGGACGCGGGGCGGTGGTCTGTCTCCCCGACGTCTCCGACGTGGTGCGCGCCGATGCCGTCTTCACCGAGGTCCTCGGACCGGGCCGCCATGTGGTCCTCACCGCCGACCTCGGTCCGTCGGCACGCTACGCGGCGTTCCTCGCCCTCGCCCGAGGTCAGGTCCGCGCGGTGGTCGGCACCCGTGCGGCCGCTTTCGCACCCGTGCACGACCTGGGGCTCGTCGCCGTCTGGGACGACGGCGACGACCTGCTCGCCGAGCCACGGGCGCCGTACCCGCACGCCCGTGAGGTCCTGTTGACGCGGGCGTGGGACACCGGGTGCGGAGTGCTCGTCGGAGGCTATGCACGCACGGCCGAGGCCCAGCAGCTCGTCGCCTCCGGGTGGTGCCGCTCTCTCACGGCCCCGATGCGCGAACGCCGTGTGCACTGGGCGCGGATCACCATCGACGCGGGGGCGGGGGCGCTCCAGGCCGCACGGATCCCCGGCGCGGCGTTCGCCGCGGTCCGGTCGGGGCTCGCCGTCGGCCCGGTGCTCGTCCAGGTGCCGCGCGTCGGCTATCGGGCCGCACTCGCGTGCCAGGACTGCCGGACACCGGCCCGGTGCGGGCGCTGCAGCGGACCCCTCGGCCAGGACCGGCCCGGGGACGCCCCCCGCTGCCGGTGGTGCGGCGAGGCGGCCGCCGACTGGTCGTGCCCCACCTGCGGGGGGCGGCGGCTGCGGGCACCGGTGTCGGGGGAGCGGCGTACCGCAGAAGAGCTCGGGCGCGCCTTCCCCGGCGTGCGGGTCCGCAGCTCCGCCGGTGACGCGGTGCTGCGCGAGGTGCCCGACGAGCCGGCGATCGTCGTCGCGACGCCGGGGGCGGAGCCGCGCGCCGAGCGCGGATACGCTGCCGCGCTGCTCCTCGACACCGCCGCCTCCCTCTCCCGACCCGACCTGCGGACGCACGAGGAGTCGCTGCGCCGCTGGCTCAACGCCTCCGCGCTGGTGCGGTCGTCGACCGACGGCGGCCAGGTCGTCGCCGTCGGAGATCCCGGGCTGCCCGTGCTCCAGGCGTTGGTGCGGGCCGATCCCGTCGGCCACGCCGAGCGAGAGCTGGTCGCCCGGATCGAGACCCGGCTCCCGCCCGCGGCCCGGCTCGCAGCCGTCGAGGGCGAGCTGCCCGCCCTCCGCGAGCTCGCGGGTGGACCGTGGCCGGAGCACGCTCAGGTCCTCGGGCCTGTGGAGCTCCGGCCGGCAGGGGAGGACGAGGACCACCCGTGGGGTCGGCTGATCGTGGCAGTGCCCCGTACGGAGGGTGCTGCCCTCGCGCGCCGGTTGCAGGTGGCGCAGTCTGAGCGGGCGGTGCACAAGGCTCGCCCGTACCGCATCGCGATCGATCCCCAGGCTCTCGGCTGACAGGCTGCGGCCCGTCGAGGCGGACCCCGGTGACCAGGCGCTGTCAGGAGTAGTCGGCCACCACCCGTTGCCGCTCGCCATCGACGGTCATCGTGCCGCCGTAGGGCACGATCCACTGGGGACGCGTGTGTCCGAAGGGGATGCCGACGACGACGACCGCCTCCGGGTTGTAGGTCGCGACGGTCGCTGTGACCACGTCTCGCTGGGCGTCGCGGAGGCGTCGACGCTCGTCGGTCGGGGGTCGGTGCTCCAGGTCGGACGTCGGTGGGCGCGCGATGACGACCGCGTCGACGGCCGAGAGGAGCCCGCGCTCACCGATCGACCGGAGGATGCGACCCACCGTCTGTGCCGAGGGCAGCTCCTCGGAGGTCTCCACGAGCAGCACACCCCCGTCGAGCACTCTCGGCGGGAAAGGGAATCTGTCGGCGGTGAGGATCCACTCGAGGACCTCCAGGCACCCGCCCCAGGTGCGGCCCGTGACCGAGCGTGCCGGGCCGTGCCAGGTCCACGGCTCCGTGGCCTCGCGCTCGCCGTACGCGGTCAGCGCGGTCGGGTCGTCCCACGGCCTCCCGGTGTCCTCGGACTCCCCGGGTTCGCTGAGCTCGAGGGCGCCGCCGGACAGCAACGCCGCGCGCAACGAGGCCGCGTGGACCGCGTCCACACCGGGTCCCGGCCCGAGGTGGACCTGCGTCGATCCGCCGTAGAAGCCGGCGACGCCGTTCACCCAGAGCCAGTTGAGGAGATTGGTGTTGTCGCTGTAGCCGAGGAAGGGCTTGGGGTCGGCGCGGGCGAGGGCGGGGTCGAGGTGGCGGACGACCGTGATCTGATCGTCGCCGCCGACCGTGGCGAGGATCGCGCGGATGTCGGGATCGGCGAATGCGGCGTTGATGTCGCTCGCCCGTGCCTCTGCGGAGGAGTCGGCCCGTGTCGTGGCGTACTCGACCGGCTCCAGACCGGTCACCTCGCGCAACCGGACCATCGCTTGCTCGTGGACGGCGGGGAAGTACGCGGGGGCCGCGAAGGAGGGGGAGAGCACCGCGACACGGTCGCCTTGTCGGGGCTTCGGGGGATGGACGACGGGGTGCGGCTGATGCTCCATACCCCCACCCCATCACCGCGGGTGGCGCGGAGCGACCGGATTTCGGCAGGAGGCGCCCCCTACGCTGGTCCTGTGAGACTCGTCTTCGCCGGGACCCCCGAGGTCGCGCTGCCTGCCCTGGATGCCCTCGTCGAGAGCGACCACGAGGTGGCCGCCGTCGTCACCCGACCCGACGCGCGCGCCGGCCGCGGCCGTACGCTGCGCCCGTCTCCGGTGGCTGCGAGGGCACTCGACCTCGGGATCGAGGTCCTGCGGCCGCCGCGTCCGAGCGATCCCGACTTCGTGGCGCGCCTGGGCGAGATCGCTCCGGACTGCGCACCCGTCGTCGCCTACGGCGGGCTGATCCCGGCCGACGTGCTCGCGATCCCGCGCCTGGGCTGGGTCAACCTCCATTTCTCCGTCCTGCCCGCCTGGCGTGGAGCCGCACCTGTGCAGCACGCACTCATCGCCGGGGACGAGGTCACGGGCGCGTCGGTGTTCTCGTTGGTCCCCGAGCTCGACGCCGGTCCGGTCTTCGGGCTGCTGACCGAGCGCATCCGGCCCGAGGACACCGCGGGGACGCTGCTGGCGCGGCTGGCCGACGTGGGGTCAGGCCTGCTCGTCGACGTGCTCGACCATCTCGCCCTCGGTGACATCGAGGCGCGCCCCCAGCCGGAGGACGGGCTGTCGTACGCGCCGAAGCTCACCACCGAGGACGCGAGGGTTGACTGGTCCGCGCCCGCCCTCGGGGTCGACCGGCGGATCCGCGGCTGCACTCCCGCCCCGGGCGCGTGGACGACCTACGGCGACGAGCGCCTCAAGGTCGGGCCGGTCACGGTGCTCGACAGCGCCGAGCTGAAGCCGGGCGCGCTCGGTGTCTCGAAGTCGGAGGTCCGGGTCGGCACCGGCACCACCGACGTGATGCTCGGCGACGTCCAGCCGCACGGCAAGAAGGCGATGCCGGCCGCGGACTGGGCGCGAGGCGCCCGTCTCGAGTCGGGGACCCGTCTTGGCTGAGCGCCGCGACCGTCCGCAGACGCGCCAGCGCGTCGACCCCACCCGTCGGGTCGCGTGGGAGGTGCTGCGCGCGGTCGAGGAGCAGGACGCCTACGTCAACCTCCTGCTGCCCGGCCTCCTGCGCGAGAACGCCATCACGGGACGGGACGCGGCCTTCACCACCGAGCTGACCCACGGCACGATCCGGCGGTCCCGCACCTATGACGCGGTGCTCGACCGGCTCGCTCCCAAGGGGATCGACGCCCCGGTGCGTGACGTCCTGCGGCTGGGGGTCCACCAGCTCCTCGCCATGCGGGTGCCGAGCCACGCGGCGGTCTCGACCAGCGTCGACCTGACCCGCGCCGTGATCGGGCACCGGCCCGCCTCGTTCGTCAACGCGGTGCTGCGCAAGGTCGCCGCCGCTGACCTGGACACGTGGGTGTCGCGCGTCGCCCCGCCGTACGACGACGACCCGGTCGGCCACCTGGCGGTCGTCCACGCACACCCGCGATGGGTGGTCGAGGCGTTCCGCGATGCGCTCGGCGACGCCGCGCCGGAGGAGCTCGCGGCGCTGCTGGCGGCTGACAACGCACCTCCGCGGGTCACGCTGGTGGCTCGCCCGGGACTCGCCGAGCCCGAGGACCTCGAGGGCCTCGAGGGCGAGGCGGGGGAGTGGTCGCCGTACGCGTTCCGGCTCGCCGGCGGTGACCCGGGCGCCGTGCCGGCCGTGCGCGAGGGTCGGATCGGCGTCCAGGACGAGGGGTCGCAGCTGGTCGCGATCGCCGCCGCGTCGTTCGCCGTCGACGGGGCCGACGAGCACTGGCTCGACCTCTGCGCCGGCCCCGGCGGCAAGGCGGCCCTGCTCGGCGCCATCGCCGGCGGACGTGACGCGCACGTGCTCGCCAACGAGGTCACGCCGCACCGTGCGGAGCTCGTCCGATCGGCCGTGCGGCTGCTCGACCACGTCGATGTGTCGGTCGAGGACGGACGCACGCTGGAGACCGGCACCGCGTACGACCGTGTGGTCGTGGACGCGCCCTGCACCGGTCTCGGCGCGCTGCGGCGGCGCCCCGAGGCGCGGTGGCGCCGGCAGCAGTCGGACCTCGACGACCTGACGGTGCTCCAGCGCGACCTGCTGAACCATGCGGTGGACCTTGCGCGACCTGGCGGGGTGGTGACCTACGCGACCTGCTCGCCGCACCGGCGCGAGACCCGCGAGGTCGTGGAGGCCGTGCTCGCCGCACGTGACGACGTCGAGCTCGTCGACGCGACCAGCGTGCTCGCCGGTGTGCCCCACCTCGAGCGCTCGGAGCCGTACGTCCAGCTCTGGCCGCACCTGCACGGGACCGACGCGATGTTCGTCGCGGCCCTGCGCCGCACCCGCTGACCCCTTCCTCTCCGCTCGCGGGTCACCCTCTGGCGCCCGCGGGTCACTTCCTGGCGTCCGCGGGTCACTCTCTGCGCGGATGGTGACCCGCGAGCACGCGGCGGTGACCCGCGAGCGCGCGGCGGTGACCCGCGAGCGCGCGACGGTGACCCGCGAGCGGCAGGGGACGGGGACTCACGTGTCGGGCACAT
The DNA here is from genome assembly GCF_019550915.1 of Mumia sp. zg.B17. Taxonomy (GTDB): domain Bacteria; phylum Actinomycetota; class Actinomycetes; order Propionibacteriales; family Nocardioidaceae; genus Mumia. Next base: position 41,538 of record NZ_JAHWCI010000006.1, on the reverse strand, counting down.
CGGCGGGTCCGGCTAGCCTGACGCCATGGGCCTGCGCATCTCGCCGAGCATCCTCTCCGCCGACTTCGCCAACCTCGAGAGCGAGGTGACGCGGATCGCGAACGCCGACTGGCTGCACGTGGACGTCATGGACAACCACTTCGTCCCCAACCTCACGCTCGGCCTGCCCGTGGTCGAGGCGATCGGCAAGGTCACCGAGACCCCGATCGACGTGCACCTGATGATCGAGGACCCCGACCGCTGGGCGCCTGGGTACGCCGAGGCCGGGGCGGGCAGCGTGACGTTCCACGTCGAGGCGGCGGCCGCGCCCGTACGCCTCGCCCGCGAGCTGCGCGCGCGTGGCGCACGGGCGTCGATGGCGCTCAAGCCCGCTACCCCCATCGAGCCGTACGAGGATCTTCTCCCCGAGCTCGACATGGTGCTGCTGATGACCGTCGAGCCGGGATTCGGTGGGCAGGCGTTCCTCGACATCATGCTCCCGAAGATCCGGCGCACCCGGGCGCTGCTGGACAAGCACGGCGGCGACATCTGGCTCCAGGTCGACGGCGGAGTCTCCGCGACGACGATCGAGCGGTGCGCCGAGGCCGGTGCGGACACGTTCGTCGCCGGCTCCGCGGTCTTCGGCGCGGACGACCCGGCGGCGATGGTCGACCAGCTGCGGGAGCAGGCCGCGGCCGCGAACCACCGTCACGCCTGAGGAGCCCCGGCTCACCCCTGGGCGCGAGTGGCGTACGTCTCACCGACCGGCGGGATGGTGCGGGTGTCGCGGGGCCTCTCGTACACTGGCTGCAGAGCATTGCGTGCTCCGGGGTCGGTGTAATTCCGAGCCGGCGGTGACAGTCCGCGACCCAGAAGCCTCCGGGCGACTGGTTGACCTGGTGGAACTCCAGGACCGACGGTGAAAGTCCGGATGGGAGGATCACGCAGACACCTCTGACGTGGGACCCGTGGGTCCGCACGCAGAGGCGTCCGTTCGACGACCCCGGAGCCCGCGTCAGTAGACGAGAGGGCGGACCGGTGGCAGACGATCACGAGCAAACGGCGATGCGGCGCGCGCTCGCCGCCGCCCGAGACGCGGTGCACACGGCGCTGCCCAACCCGCGCGTGGGCTGCGTGATCCTGGACCCGTCCGGAGCCGTCATCGCCGTGGGCGCCCACCGAGGTGCGGGGACGCCGCACGCCGAGGTCGATGCGCTGACGCACGCCGGTGAGGCGGCTCGCGGGGCGACGGTCGTCGTCACGCAGGAGCCGTGCGATCACACCGGCCGCACGGGTCCGTGCTCGGAGGCGCTGATCGCCGCAGGGGTCGTCAGGGTGGTCTACGGGATGGACGACCCGAATCCGATCGGTGCCGGCGGTGCCGATCGGCTCCGTACGGCGGGCGTCGACGTCGAGGGCGGAGTGCTGGCCCACGAGGCTGAGGCGCTGAACACAGCGTGGGCCCACGCCGTACGCACCGGCCGGCCGTTCGTGACCTGGAAGTTCGCCGCGACCCTCGACGGGCGCAGCGCTGCCGCCGACGGCACCAGCCGGTGGATCACCGGGTCGGCCGCGCGTCTGGACGTGCAGCGTCTGCGCAGCGTGTGCGACGCGATCGTCGTCGGCACGGGGACCGTGATCACCGACGACCCGCGACTCACCCTCCGCGACGACGAGGACGCGCCCCTGCCGTACGACGAGCAGCCGGCGCGGGTCGTGATCGGTGAGCGCTCCGTCCCGGCCGACGCGCGAGTCCGCGACGACGAGGCACCGTTCCTGCACCTGCCGACCCGCGACGTCGACGACGCCATGGCTGCGCTCGCCGAGCGGGAGATCCGCCACGTGTGGCTCGAGGGCGGCCCGGTGCTCGCCGGTGCGTTCATCGCTGCTGGACTCGTCGACGAGGTGGTGGCCTACCTCGCACCCGCCCTCCTCGGCGCCGGCCCGAACGCCCTGCGGGGGACCGGCATCGACACGATCGCGGACACCGTACGGCTCGACGTCACCGACATCACCCGAATCGGCCCCGACCTGAGGCTGACCGCCCGCCCTCAGCGGGCCGGATCCACCCGGAAAGAAGGCGCCTGATGTTCACAGGAATCGTCGAGGAGCTCGGCAGCGTCGCCGGCATCGAGGAGCAGGACGACGCGATCCGGCTCACCCTCCGCGGTCCGCTGGTGGTCTCCGACGCCGGCCGCGGCGACTCGATCGCCGTCAACGGCTGCTGCCTGACCGTGACCGACCAGGATGCCGACACCTTCACCGTGGACGTGATGAAGGAGTCGCTCGACAAGACCTCGCTCGGTGCGCTGGCGGTCGGCGACCCGGTGAACCTCGAGCGTGCGATGCGAGCCGGCGGACGCTTCGGCGGTCACGTGGTCCAGGGACACGTCGACGGTACCGGGACCATCGCGTCGCGGACGGCGAGCGAGCACTGGGAGGTCGTCGCGGTCGCCTATCCCCGCGAGCTCGGTCGCTACCTCGTTCCTAAGGGCTCCGTCACCGTCGACGGCACGTCGCTCACGGTCGTCGACGTCGACGACGAGACCTTCACGATCTCGCTGATCCCGACCACGCTGGCGGCGACGACGCTCGGCACGAAGCAGCCGGGCGACCCGGTGAACCTCGAGGTCGACGTGCTCGCGAAGTACGTCGAGCGTCTGCTCGCCTCTGGCCGCGCGACCGAGGGGGAACCGCGCTCATGAGCGTCCTCATCGACCTCTACGACGCCCACCTGACGATCGGCGGGCACCCGATCGCGTGGCGCGAGATCGCGGGCAACGGGTTCGGGCTGGCGTCCGCGATCGGGGGCATGCGCCGCAAGGTCTGGGCGTGGCCGGTCGGGATCGTCGGCAACGTGCTGCTGTTCACCGTGTTCCTCGGGACCGCGCTCGGCGGCTACGGTGCGCCGCTCTTCGGGCAGGCCGCGCGCCAGGTGTTCTTCGTCGCCGTCTCGGTCTACGGCTGGTACCGCTGGCGGAGCAGCCGGACCGAGCCCGATGCGCCGGCCGTGGTCCCGCGCTGGGCGACCCGGCGCGAGCGGACGGCGTACCTGCTCGCCGGCGCGATCGCCGTCGTCTTCTGCGCGTGGCTGTTCACCCAGATCGGTGCCGGCTGGCCGGCTCCGGGCTGGTACTACGTCGCCGACGCGTGGATCTTCGTCGGCTCCATCCTCGCCACCTTCGCGATGGCCCGAGGGTGGGTGGACTTCTGGCTCGTGTGGATCGCCGTCGACCTGGTCGGCGTCCCCGAGCTCATCTATTTCCAGTACTACCCGTCGGCGGTGCTCTACGCGGTCTACGCGGGCTTCGTCGTCTGGGGCTTCGTGGTGTGGCGGCGGGCGGCACGCGACGAGGCACCGAGGATCGACGACCCGCGAGCGGAGGCGGTGGCATGAGGACTGCGGCGAAGCAGGATCCCGACCCGTACGAGGCGCTGGACGCCGTACGCCTGGACACGGTCGAGCGGGCGGTCGCCGACATCGCGGCCGGCAAGGCGGTCGTGGTCGTGGACGACCCGGGACGCGAGAACGAGGGCGACCTGATCTTCGCGGCCAGCAAGGCGACCCCGGCGCTGATGGGGCTCATGGTCCGCTACTCCAGCGGGTACGTGTGCGCGCCGGTGACCGGCGAGATCCTCGACCGGCTCGGGATCGCGCTGATGACGCCGCACAACCGCGACCGGCTCAAGACGGCGTACACGATCTCCGTCGACGCCCGCGACGGCGTGACCACCGGCATCTCTGCCGCCGACCGGGCACGCACCGTCAGAGTCCTCGCCGACTCCGCGACCGAGCCGCGTGAGCTCGTGCAGCCCGGCCACATCCTTCCGCTGCGCGCCAAGCCCGGCGGCGTCCTGGCGCGAGCCGGGCACACGGAGGCGGCGGTCGACCTCACCCGCCTCGCGGGCCTGACGCCTGCCGGTGTCATCGGCGAGCTCATCAACGACGACGGCAGCCTGATGCGGGCGCCGCGCCTGCGGGAGTTCGCCGACGAGCACGACCTGGCGATGATCTCGATCGAGGACCTCATCACCTACCGCCGTCGGCACGAGTCGCAGATGGAGCGGGAGGTCGAGACGCGTCTGCCGACCGAGTTCGGCACGTTCACCGCGTACGGCTACCGCAACGTCGTCGACGGCAACGAGCAGGTCGCGCTGGTCCACGGCGACCTGGGTGACGGGAACGACGTGCTGGTCCGGGTCCACTCCGAGTGCCTGACCGGGGACGTGCTGGGGTCCCAGCGCTGCGACTGCGGCCCGCAGCTGCAGGCGTCGATGGCCGCAGTGACCGAGCACGGTGCCGGCGTCATCGTCTATCTGCGGGGGCACGAGGGACGGGGGATCGGACTGCTCGCCAAGCTGCGGGCGTACGCGCTCCAGGACGACGGTCAGGACACCGTCGACGCCAACCTGGCGCTCGGGCTGCCCATCGACGCCCGGCACTACGCCGACGGAGCGCAGATCCTGCGCGACCTGGGCGTGTCCTCGGTGCGGCTGCTCACCAACAACCCGGACAAGGTCGCGGCGCTGGAGCGCTTCGGGGTCGCCGTCACCGAGCGTGTCCCGCTGGCGATCAACCCGACCGAGGACAACCTGCGGTATCTGCAGACCAAAGCCGAGCGGATGGGACACCACCTTCCGGACCTGGTCGAGATCGAGGAGAAGGCTGCCGACATGGAGGAGAACGCACGATGAGCGGACAGGGGTCGCCCGACCTGAGCAGCGCCGACGGACACGGCCTGAAGATCGCGATCGTCGCGTCGTCGTGGCACACCGTGGTGATGGACGGACTGATCGCCGGCGCGAAGGACGCGCTCTCGGCGATGGGCTGCGCCGAGCCTGTCCTCGTACGGGTTCCCGGCTCGTTCGAGCTCCCACCCGTCGTCCAGGCCTACGCCCGCAGCGGGTACGACGCGGTCGTCGCGCTCGGCGTCGTGATCCGAGGTGGCACGCCGCACTTCGACTACGTCTGCCAGGCCGCGACGGACGGCCTGTCCCGTGTCGCCCTCGAGACCGGGGTCCCGGTCGGGTTCGGCTTGCTGACCTGTGACGACGAGGCGCAGGCGCTGGACCGTGCCGGCCTGCCCCACAGCAGGGAGGACAAGGGTCGGGAGGCGGCGCAGGCAGCCGTCGCGACGGCGCGCGTCCTCGCCTCGGTACGCTAGGCCTCGATGAAGACCTTCGACGCACTCTTCGCCGAGCTGAGCGACAAGGCGGTGAACCGCCCCGAGGGCTCGCGCACCGTCGTCGAGCTCGACGGCGGCGTGCACACGATCGGCAAGAAGCTGGTCGAAGAAGCCGCCGAGTCGTGGATGGCGGCTGAGCACGAGACCCGTGAGCGGACGGCCGAGGAGATCAGCCAGCTGCTCTACCACGTGCAGGTGATGATGCTCGCCAAGGGACTGACGCTGGACGACGTCTACGCGCATCTGTGACGGGCAAGCTGCCACGTCACCCTTGCCCGTGCCTTCGCCTGCAGACGACCGCCGTGCCTCCGGGTCCGGTGAGCACCAGAACCGATCGGGAAGACCGCCATGTTGAGAGTCGCCGTACCCAACAAGGGCTCGCTGTCCGAGTCCGCCGCCCAGATGCTCGTCGAGGCGGGATACCGCCAGCGCCGCAGCACCAGGGACCTCGTCACCCTCGACGTCGACAACGACGTGGAGTTCTTCTACCTCCGTCCGCGTGACATCGCGATCTACGTCGGCGAGGGCACGCTCGACGTCGGAGTCACGGGCCGCGACCTGCTCCTCGACTCCGGGGCGGCAGCCGACGAGGTGGTGTCGTTGGGCTTCGGCGGATCCAGCTTCCACTTCGCAGCACCGCTGGGTCAGCTGCCGAGCCTCGATGCGATCGGCGGTCGCACCATCGCCACCTCGTACCCGGGCATCGTGCGCGCCTGGCTGGAGGAGCGAGGACTCGACGCCAAGGTCATCCGCCTCGACGGTGCGGTCGAGTCGTCGGTACGCCTCGGCGTGGCCGACGTGATCGCCGACGTGGTCGAGACCGGTTCGACCCTGCGACAGGCCGGCCTCGAGGTGGTCGGTGAGCCGATCCTCACCTCCGAGGCCGTCGTCATCCGTCCGAAGGACCGCCCGGAGCCGGACGGCTTCGCGGTGTTCGAGCGTCGTCTCCAGGGCGTCCTGGTCGCCCGGTCGTACGTGATGATGGACTACGACATCCGGGTCGAGCAGGTCGAGGCCGCCGTGGCGCTCACCCCCGGGATCGAGTCGCCGACGGTGTCGCCGCTTCATCGCGAAGGGTGGGTCGCGGTCCGTTCGATGGTGCGTCGGGACGCTGCCCAGAAGGTCATGGACGAGCTGTGGACCCTCGGCGCACGCGGCACGCTCGTCACCGACATCCTGGCGTGCCGGCTGTGAGCGGCGAGACGCCCGGCGCGGCGGCTGACGGTCGACGGGTGTTCCGACCTGTCGGACCCCGCGTCGTCGGGATCGTGGCCATCGTGTGCCTGTGGGTGCTGTTCTTCGCGATCGCGCTGACCCTGCCCGCCGAGGTCCGCGCGCAGTTCACCTGGCCGCAGACGGCGACGCTAGCCCTGTTCCTTCTGGCGTTCGACGCCGCGATGTGGGGGATCGGGCGCAGTCGCGTGATCGCCGACAACGACGGGCTGCACGTCCGCAACGGCTATCGGAACCACGACCTCCGGTGGTCGGAGATCGTCGATGTCGCCTACTCGTCCGGTGCCCCGTGGCCCGTGCTGGCGACCCGGGACGACCGGCGCATCATGATGATGGGCATCCCGGCGTCGGACGGCCCGCGGGCACGGGACGCGGTCTGGTACCTGCGCGAGCGGATCCTCGACGCCGGGCGCTGAGCCGCCGACGCTCACGCGAACGCACCGGTGAGGGCGACCTGCGACGGCTACTCGATGCCGTGCCGTCGCAGGATGTCCTCGATCTCGGCGAGGTCGTCGTCCTGCGCCGTGGCGCCGCTCTTCTTCGGGCTGCCCTTCTTCCGGCGCGTGCTCGGCGTGGCCCCCACCGCCGGGGCGTCCCTCGTGGGCGCACCGCCCTCGACGGCACGACTCTTGCCGCGGCCCCGCGACCCCGCGACGATCAACAGCACCGCGACGATCGCGAGGGCGATGCCGAGCCAGACGGAGGGCCGGAAGACGAACCCGGCCGCCCAGTCGGCGACGGCGGACCCGATGCGTACGACGAGCTTCAGCGCCCCTACGAGCCAGAGCGCCCATGGCACCAGCGCCCATCCGACGCGCCGGACCACGGCGGCACGGTCGCCTGCCTTCCACGCCCGCCACGCGAAGAAGACGGCGATCGCGGACAGCAGGGCTGCCCAGGGGAGCAGGGTGACGGCATCGGCGGTCATGCCCCCAGTCTGCCGCACCGACCTCGGAGCAGGCGCGGTCGTGCCCACCGGTTAGCGTGGTGGGTGTGGCATCTCTGGCTGAACCCGCGTTCCCGGGCGACGACGGCTCGGTCGATCCGGGCCTCGCTGCGGCGTTGACGGCGTATGACGCCGACGGTGACCTCGGGCCTGTCCTGGTCGCCCTCGCCCGCGCCCGGGTGCTGGTCCCGGTCGTCGCCGTACGGGGTGAGACGGCCACCGACGGCGACAAGGAAGCCGACATGGCGACGGTCATGCTCACGGGGGCGGACGGCCGCAAGGGTCTCCTCGCGTTCAGCGCGCTCGAGACGCTCCGGCGCTGGCGCCCCGAGGCGCGTCCGGTGCCGGTGTGGGCCCGCGAGGCGGCACGCGCCGCGCTCGCAGAGGGCGCCACGGCGCTGCTTCTCGACCTCGCCGGCACCGTGCCGGTGGTGGTGGAGACCGACGACCTCGAGCACCTCGCCGCCGGCGACGAGCTGGTCCTGGTCGGCGGCTCGTGGGGCTGGACCCGGCACTCCTAGCCCGCGGGTCCCTGGCCTCAGCCCGCGGCGCCGGCGACCTTCCACTCGATCTTCTTGTCGTCACGCACACGGATGTCGACCGTCCCGGACACACCCGTCGAGAGCGTGAGGCGGCAGGTGGCGGTGACGCCGGGCTCCCGCTTGAGCGAGCTGGGGCACGTGACGGACTTCACCGTGGTCCCTTCGACCTGGCGCTCGTACCCTGTCCTGATGCGCTGCTCGAGGCGGTCGGCGTCGATCGGCTCGCTCCCGCAGGCGGAGAGCAGGGCGGCTGCGCCGCAGACGGCCACGACACGCAGGGGGATCCTCACAACTGCTCCTCGGTCATGTCCCGGGGAGGGCCGGGGACGCGCGGAAGCCTAACAAATCTGTCGCAGGCTCTGACCCTGGACGGTGGTGCTCGGCACGATCCCCGTCGGATTTCGGTCGGTTCGGACCGTCTGCTACTGTGGGCCGTCGAAGTGGAGACCACTCCCACCTGGGCGATCTTCGGATCGTCGGGTTCTTCGTCACCGAGACGTCCTCCGGACCGTCGAGGAGACAGCGCGCATCTCATGCGTGGGGACCCTGGCCTTCGCTTCGCAAGCGAAGGCCATTTTTTCGTTCACGGTGGTCGTCGCACGACGAACCGACCGGTACGAACCCAGGAGGACCCATCACCACAGAACTGCGCGTCAACGACCGCATTCGCGCCAACGAGGTGCGTCTCGTCGGACCCAACGGCGAACAGGTCGGCATCGTCCGACTCGACGATGCCCTGCGGCTGGCTCAGGAGTCCGACCTCGACCTGGTCGAGGTCGCTCCGACGGCCCGCCCGCCGGTCTGCCGCCTGATGGACTACGGCAAGTTCAAGTACGAGACCGCCCAGAAGGCACGCGAGTCCCGGCGCAACCAGACGCACACCATCATCAAAGAGATGAAGCTGCGCCCCAAGATCGACCAGCACGACTACGACACCAAGAAGGGTCACGTCGAGCGGTTCCTCAAGCAGGGCGACAAGGTCAAGATCACGATCATGTTCCGCGGTCGCGAGCAGAGCCGGCCCGAGCTCGGCTTCCGTCTCCTCCAGCGCCTCGCCGGCGACATCGAGGAGCTCGGCTTCGTCGAGGCGTCCCCTCGTCAGGACGGCCGCAACATGACGATGGTCGTGGCACCGCACAAGAAGAAGTCCGAAGCCCGTGTGGAGGCCAAGGAGGCGAAGGATCGTCTCGCAGCCGAGCGGGCAGCCGAGCGCGACGCCGACCGAGAGTTCGACAAGGCGCAGCGTGACGCGAGCGAGCAGCCTGTGTCGGCCAAGAAGCCGCGCAAGCGCTCGGAGAACATCGACCCCGACATGGAGGCATGAGATGCCGAAGATGAAGCGCAACTCGGGCATGAAGAAGCGCGTCAAGGTGACGGGCACCGGCAAGCTCGTGCACAAGCACGGCCGTCGTCGTACCCACCTGATGCAGAAGTCCAACACGGCGCGCACCCGCCTCGAGAGCGGCGACCAGCCGATCGCGAAGGCTGACGTCCCCCGCGTGAAGAAGATGCTCGGCCTCTGAGCCGAGACCTCGCACGCCGCACCCGAGTCACACCGAACGAGGAGTAACCCATGGCACGCGTCAAGCGTTCCGTCAACGCAGCCAAGAAGCGCCGCGAGACGCTGGAGCGCGCATCCGGCTACCGCGGACAGCGTTCGCGCCTGTACCGCAAGGCCAAGGAGCAGGTCACCCACTCGCTGGTCTACAGCTACCGTGACCGCCGCGCCAAGAAGGGCGACTTCCGTCGCCTCTGGATCACCCGCATCAACGCCGGTGTCCGTCAGCACGGCCTGACCTACAACCGCTTCATCCAGGGTCTTCGCCTGGCCGGCATCGAGGTCGACCGCAAGATCCTCGCCGACCTGGCGATCAGCGATCCGGGCGCCTTCGCGGCTCTGGTCGAGTCGGCGAAGGCCAGCCTCCCCGACGACGTCAACAAGCCGAAGGACGCCGCGGCCTGATTCAGGCTTCTGCGTACGCAACGTGGCGAGTCCCGAGCACGTCCTCACCCCCCGTACGGGGAGGGTGAAGGCTGCCCGCAGGCTCGCCACGCGGCGTTTCCGGGAGAAGGAGCGGGCCTTCCTCGCCGAGGGGCCGCAGGCCGTCCGCGAGGCGCTCGACGCCGCGACGCGAGAGGCCGGCCAGGTCCGCGAGGTCTACGCGACCCCGGACGTCACCGCCCGCTACCCCGAGCTGGTCGCAGCTGCGGGATCCCGCTGGCAGGTCGTCGACGACCAGGTGGTCGCTGCGATCAGCGAGACGGTGTCGCCGCAGGGCGTGGTCGCGGTCTGTGACTACCTCGACGTCCCGCTCTCCTCGGTGCTCGAGCGTTCCCCGCGCCTGGTCGCGGTCTGCGCGGAGGTTCGCGACCCCGGCAACGCCGGCGCGGTCGTACGGTGCGCGGACGCCGCTGGTGCCGACGCGGTGATCCTGCTTGGCGACTCGGTCGACCCCTACAACCCCAAGGCGGTCCGCGCCAGCGTCGGCAGCCTCTTCCACCTCGACGTGGTGGTGGAGCGCGACACGGCCGCGGCCGTGTCGGCGCTGCAGGCCGTCGGACTCCGAGTCCTCGCCGCAGACGGGGTCGCCGACGTCGATCTCTTCGCCGCCGAGCAGAGCGGCCTGCTCGACGGCCCGACGGCGTGGCTGTTCGGTAACGAGGCATGGGGGCTGCCCGCCGCCACCCGCGCGCTCGCCGACACGGTCGTCGCGGTGCCGATCTTCGGCCGCGCCGAGAGCCTCAACCTGGCCACCGCCGCCGCGGTCTGCCTGTACGCCTCCGCACGCGCCGGGCGTACGACCCCGGCCGAGGGACGGCGGCCATGATCGACGTCGACCTGCTTCCCGACGGGGTCGTGCTCGCCGACGCCGACGGCACGGTGTTCCGTGTCAACGCGGCGGCGTCCCGGATGCTCCAGCGCAGCGCCGAGGAGCTGATCGGGCTCCACCTCTCCGACGCCCTCCCGCTCGACGACCTGGCCGGCAACTGCTGGTTCGACTGCATGCGCCCCTACACCGGGCTGTCGACGCGCACCCGGCTCTCGGAGTCCAGCTGGCACACCCAGTCCGGGGTCGAGATCCTCGTGACCGCGACGCTCCACCGCGACGCCCCGCGCCAGCCCGTCCGCGAGGTCGTCGTGTGCCTGCGCACCGCGAAGGCACGAGCCCACCGTGACCGCGCACGATCCGACCTCGTCGCGACGGTGGCCCACGAGCTGCGCTCGCCGTTGACCGGCGTCAAGGGGTTCACGGCCACGCTCCTCAACAACTGGGACCGCTTCTCCGACGAGCAGCGTCAGCTGATGCTCGAGACCGTCGACTCCGACGCCGACCGCCTCTCGCGTCTGATCACCGACCTTCTCGACGCCGCACGGATCGACTCCGGGCGGCTCACGCTGCGCCCGCAGCCGGTCGACCTGGCCGAGGAGACACGACGGATCCTGGAGAACGTCGCGGCCGGGAGCGGCCTCACGCTCGAGGTGACCGCCGACGAGGACCTGCCCAAGGTGTGGGTCGACCCCGACCGGTTCGCGCAGGTCGTGACCAACCTGGTGGAGAACGCCCAGCGGCACGGGATGGGTGTCCGAGAGATCGTCGTGAGGCGCCCGTCGCGCTTCCCCGACGGGGTGGCGTTCGAGATCTTCGACTTCGGACCCGGGATCCCCGAGGAGATCCGCGCGCGGATGTTCACCCGCTTCTGGCGCTCGGGCGACCGGGGCGGCACGGGCCTCGGCCTCTACATCGTCAAGGGCGTGGTCGACGCCCACGGGGGCGAGATCGAGGTCTGCGACGGTGACAAGGGAGGCGCGTGCGTGGGGGTCTGGTTCCCCGAGAACGTGCCCGAGGTGCTCCGCGACGGCCCGCGGGGATAACGGGTTCGACAACCTCCCTAGACTTGACCAGACGGGACGACGCAGGAGCCGAGGACGTGTTCGGTGCCGCGCGAGCAGCGCCGGGGCCGACGTCCCGTGCCGAAGAAAGGTGACCATGTCCGGACCCAACAGCGACTACGACCCGGTCGAGGTCTCGCCGCTGCAGCCTGAGGAGGTCGCGGCGATGCGTGACGCGGCTCTCGCTGCGGTCGCGGCCGCAGACTCGCTCGAGGCGCTCAAGCAGGTGCGCCTCGACCACGCCGGAGACCGTTCGCCGCTGGCACTCGCCAACCGCGAGATCGGCGCGCTCCCGCCGCAGGCCCGCAAGGACGCCGGCATGCGTGTCGGCCAGGCCCGCAAGGCCCTCGCGGAGGCGATCGCCGAGCGTACGGCCGTGCTCGAGGTCGAGGCCGAGGCGCGCATGCTCGCCGAGGAGACGGTCGACGTCACGCTGCCGACCGACCGAGAGCCCGTCGGTGCGCGTCACCCGTTGACGACCATCCAGGAGCGCGTCGCCGACATCTTCGTGGCGATGGGCTGGGAGGTCGCCGAGGGGCCCGAGGTCGAGGCCGAGTGGCTCAACTTCGACGCGCTCAACCTGGGACCGGACCACCCCGCTCGTACGATGCAGGACACGTTCTGGGTCGCCCCGCACAAGGCCGCGATGGTGCTGCGCACGCACACCTCGCCCGTGCAGGCGCGGACCATGCTCACCCGGAAGCCGCCGATCTACGTCGTGGTGCCGGGGCGGGTCTTCCGCACCGACGAGCTCGACGCCACGCACTCGCCGGTGTTCCACCAGGTCGAGGGCCTCGCGATCGACGAGGGTCTGTCGATGGCCCACCTCAAGGGCACCCTCGACCACTTCGCGCAGGCGATCTACGGCGAGGGCATGACGACGCGGTTCCGTCCTTCCTACTTCCCGTTCACCGAGCCGAGCGCCGAGATGGACCTGCTCTGCTACGTCTGCCACAACGATCCCGCCACGGTCGCCGACTGCCGGACGTGCAAGGGCGAGGGCTGGGTCGAGTGGGGCGGCTGCGGCGTCGTGAACCCGCGGGTGCTGATCGCCAACGGCGTGGACCCCGAGCGCTACACCGGCTTCGCCTTCGGGATCGGGCTCGACCGGACGATCACCGGCCGGTACGACATCGCCGACCTGCGCGACCTGTTCGACGGAGACGTCCGGTTCACCGAACCGTTCGGAGTGGAGATCTGATGCGCGTCCCAGTCTCGTGGCTGAGGGAGTACGCCGACCTGCCGACCGACCTGAGCACTGCCGCACTGGCCGACCGGCTCACCATGCTCGACCTCAAGCTCGAGGAGATCGACGCCGTCGGCGCCGACATCTCGGGTCCGATCGTCGTCGGTCGGGTGCTGTCGGCCGAGCCCGAGCCGCAGAAGAACGGCAAGACGATCAACTGGTGCTCGGTCGACGTCGGCCCGGACCACAACGCCGCCGACGGCGCGCCCCGTGGCATCGTCTGCGGCGCCCACAACTTCGGTCCCGGTGACCTGGTCGTCGTCGCCCTCCCGGGGTCGGTGCTGCCCGGACCGTTCGCGATCAGCTCGCGCAAGACGTACGGCCACGTCTCGGACGGCATGATCTGCTCGGGTGCCGAGCTGGGGACGGCGGGTGACCCCGACGGGATCATCGTGCTGCCCGAGGGTTCCGCCGAGGTCGGTGACGACGCGATCGCGCTGCTCGGCCTCCGCGAGGACGTGCTCGACCTGGAGGTCAACCCCGACCGTGCGTACGCGCTGTCGTTGCGTGGCGTCGCCCGTGACGCCGCGATGGGCTACGAGGTCGGCTTCCGCGACCCGGCGGCGATCGAGGTCCCGAGCGACGGGTCCGACGCGTACCCGGTCGTCGTCGAGGACCCGCTCGCCTGTCCGGTCTTCGTCACCCGGACGGTCACGGGTTTCGACCCGACGCGGCCCACCCCTCGCTGGATGGCACGCCGGCTGGAGCTGATGGGCATGCGTCCCATCTCGCTGGCGGTCGACGTCACCAACTACGTCATGCTCGAGCTGGGTCAGCCGATCCACGGCTACGACCGCAGCGCGTTGACGGGTCCGATCACCGTGCGCCGCGGACGTCCGGGGGAGAAGGTCACGACCCTCGACGACGTGGTGCGCGACGTGACGCCGGACGACCTGTTGATCACCGACGACTCCGGCCCGATCGGTCTGGCCGGGGTGATGGGTGGTCAGACGACAGAGCTCGCTGCCGGCACGACGGACATCGTCATCGAGGCGGCGCACTTCGACCCCCCGACGATCGCGCGCACGGCCCGGCTGCAGCGCCTCGGCAGCGAGGCGTCCCGTCGGTTCGAGCGCGGGGTCGACCCGGCACTGCCGCCGTACGCCGCCCAGCGGGTGGCCGAGCTGCTCGTGGAGCACGGCGGAGGTCGGATCTCCGACGGCCTCACATCGGTCGGGACGCCGCCTGCAGCGCCCCAGATCTCGCTCGCCGACGATCTTCCGGCCCGGATCTCCGGTGTCGACGTCGATGCCGAGACGGCGGTGCGTGCCCTGGAGGCCAACGCGTGCACGGTCGAGCACGAGGCGGGCACCCTCCACGTCGTGCCACCCTCGTGGCGCCTGGACCTCACGGACCCGTACGACGTCGTGGAGGAGGTGCTGCGCTACGTGGGCTACGACAAGGTCCCGTCCGTGCTGCCGCACGCCCCGGCCGGCCGCGGGCTGAGCACCCAGCAGCGTCTGCGACGGCGTGCTGGGCTGGTGCTCGCCGGAGCCGGTTACGTCGAGGTCAAGACGTTCCCGTTCGCGGGGCCCGCCGACTTCGACCAGCTCGGCATCCCCGAGGACGATCCTCGGCGCGACCAGGTCCTCCTCGAGAACCCGCTCTCCGCGGAGGAGCCCGGCCTGACGACCACCCTGATGACGGGCGCCATGAAGGCCCTCGCCCTCAACGTCGGGCGCGGGCACGACGACGTGGCGATCTTCGAGACCGGCCGCGTCTTCCTTCCCAAGGAGTCCGCACCGGAGGCCCCGGTCTACGGCGTCGACCGGGCGCCGAGCGCGGAGGAGTACGCCGCCTTCGACGAGGCTCTGCCCGACCAGCCTCTGCACCTGGTGCTGGCGGCGACCGGTCGTCGCGAGCGGGCCGGCTGGTGGGGGGACGGCCGTCGCGTGCAGTGGGCCGACGCCGTCGAGGCCGTCCGCCGCGTGGCGTCCGCGGTGCACGTCGACCTGGCGGTCGGTGGCGGTGAGGTGCCTGCGCCATGGCACCCCGGCCGTACGGCTGTCCTGCGCGTCGACGGTGCGCCGGTCGGGTTCGCCGGGGAGCTGCACCCCCGTGTCTGTCGCGCCTACGGCGTCCCGGCCCGCACCGTCGCGGCCGAGGTCGATCTCGACGCGATCCTGGGTGCGGCGCCGGAGCTCGGCCCGCGGCCCTCCTTCTCGACGTATCCCGTCGCCAAGGAGGACGTGGCCCTCGTCGTCGCGGAGTCCGTCCCCAGCCAGGACGTGGCCGACGCCCTCCTCGAGGGTGGCGGCGACCTGGTGGAGTCGGTGCGACTCTTCGACGTCTACACCGGCGAGCAGGTGCCCGCGGGGCACAAGTCCCTGGCCTTCGCGCTGCGGATGCGGGCGCCCGAGCGCACGCTGACCGAGGCCGAGACGGCGACCGTACGAGACGCGGCCGTTGCCCGCGCCGGCGAGGTCACCGGAGCGGTTCAGCGCACCTGACGGGAGAGGGGTGGGGCCGGACGACTGGCACCACCCCCACCCCGCCTTGCAGGACCTTGCAGTCGACTGCAAGACTATGCACATGGCTTCCCTCACGATCGCCGTCGCAGGAGCGAGCGGGTACGCCGGTGGCGAGGTCCTCCGGCTGCTCCTCGCCCATCCCGAGGTCGAGATCGGGGCCCTCACCGCCGGATCGAGCGCCGGGACCGCGCTCGGTGCCCACCACCCGCACCTGACCCCGCTCGCCGGACGCACGCTCGTTGACACCACGCCTGAGACCCTCGCCGGTCACGACGTCGTGTTCCTCGGCCTCCCGCACGGCGCGTCCGCCGCACTCGCGGGGGAGCTGGGCGACGACGTCCTCGTGGTCGACTGCGGCGCCGACTTCCGGCTGGCCGACCCCGACGAGTGGACCGCGTTCTACGGCGGCGAGCACGCCGGCACGTGGCCGTACGGCCTGCCCGAGCTTCCCGGTCAGCGCGACCGGCTGGCGGGCGCACGTCGGATCGCCGCGCCGGGCTGCTTCCCGGCCGTCACCACGCTCAGCATCCTGCCGGCGGTCGCCGAGAGCCTTGTCGAGCCCGAGGTGGTCGTTGTCGCGGCCACGGGTACCTCGGGCGCGGGCAGGTCGCTCAAGCCGCACCTCCTGGGATCGGAGGTGATGGGGCAGGCCTCGGTCTACGGCGTCGGGGGAGTTCACCGGCACACGCCGGAGATCGAGCAGAACCTGCGGCGCGCCGGTGCCGCCGACGCACGCGTCTCCTTCACTCCCGTCCTCGCCCCGATGTCGCGGGGGATCCTCGCCACGGCGAGCGCTCCGCTCGCAGCGGGAGTCGACGCCGACGCGGTCCGGGTGGCGTACGAGAAGGCCTACGCCGACGAGCCCTTCGTCCACCTGCTCCCCGAGGGGCAGTGGCCGGCCACCAAGGCCGTGCTCGGGTCCAACAGCGTCCACGTCCAGGTCGCGGTCGACACCAGGGTCGGGAGGGTCGTCGCGGTCGGGGCGATCGACAACCTGACCAAGGGGACGGCCGGCACGGCGATCCAGTCCATGAACCTCGCGCTCGGGCTTCCCGAGACGCTCGGTCTGCCGGTCGTCGGGGTGGCGCCGTGAGCGTGACCGCACCTCAAGGCTTCCGTGCCGCCGGCGTCGTCGCCGGTCTCAAGTCGACCGGTGAGCCCGACGTCGCCGTCGTGGTCAACGACGGCCCTCGCGCCGGTGCCGCCGCCGTCTTCACGGCCAACCGCTGCAAGGCCAACCCCGTCCTCTGGAGCGAGCAGGCGATCAAGGCCGGGAGCGCCCGTGCGGTCGTCATCAACTCCGGGGGAGCCAACTGCTACACCGGGACGGAAGGGTTCGCGACGACCCACCTGACCGCCGAGACGGCCGCCGGGCTGCTCGGGATCGCGCCGATCGAGGTCCAGGTGGCCTCGACCGGCCTGATCGGTCTGCTCAACGACCGCGACGACCTGCTCGCCGGGGTCCGGACGGCCGTCGCGTCCCTCGACGCCGAGGCCGGGCCCGACGCGGCGCGGGCGATCATGACGACCGACACCCGCCCGAAGCAGGTCGTGCTCGAGGGTGCGGGATACACCTTCGGAGCGATGGCCAAGGGCGCAGGCATGCTCGCCCCGTCTCTGGCGACGATGCTCGTCGTCATCACCACCGACGCCGTCCTGAGCTCCGAGGAGTGCGACACCGTCCTCCGGCACGCCACCGCACGCAGCTTCGACCGGCTCGACTCCGACGGCTGCCAGTCCACCAACGACACCGTCCTCCTGATGGCCAACGGCGCGTCCGGCGTAGAGCCGGACCTCGCCGAGGTCCAGGGCCAGCTGGAGACGCTGTGCCGCGACCTCGCGCTCCAGCTGCTCTCCGACGCCGAGGGCGCCGACCACGACATCGCGATCGACGTGGTCAACGCGGCCTCGGAGGCCGACGCGCTGGAGGTGGGCAGGGCCGTCTCGCGCAGTGCCTTGTTCAAGGCCGCGATCTTCGGCCGGGACCCCAACTGGGGGCGCATCCTCGCCTCGGTCGGCACCACCGCAGCGGCGTTCGATCCCGCCGACCTCGACGTTGCGATCAACGGGGTCTGGGTCTGCCGGAACAGTGGCCCAGGAGACCCGCGGGAGAAGGTCGACCTGGAGCCGAGGGCGGTCACGGTCACGATCGATCTGAAGGCCGGGTCCGCCGCGGGGACGATCTGGACCAACGACCTCACGCACTCCTACGTCCACGAGAACTCGGCGTACTCCTCATGAGCGGCACCGACCTGACGACCAACGTCCCGGCCCACTGGAAGCGGAAGACCGAGAAGGCCGCGATCCTGGCCGATGCGCTGCCGTGGCTGATGAAGTACCACGGCAAGATCATCGTCGTGAAGTACGGCGGCAACGCCATGGTCGACGACGAGCTCAAGCGGGCGTTCGCCGAGGACGTGATGTTCCTGCGCTACGCCGGCTTCCGGCCGGTGGTGGTCCACGGCGGTGGGCCGCAGATCTCGACGATGCTCGACCGGCTCGACATCCGCTCGGAGTTCCGGGGCGGGCTGCGGGTGACCACGCCCGAGGCGATGGAGGTGGTCCGCATGGTGCTCGTCGGCCAGGTCGGCCGTGAGCTCGTCGGGCTCCTCAACGCCCATGGACCTGTCGCCGTCGGATTGTCGGGCGAGGACGCCGGACTCTTCACCGCGGTCGCGACCGGCGCCGTCATCGACGGCGAGGAGGTCGACCTCGGACTCGTAGGCACCGTGAGCGAGGTGCGTCCGGAGGCGGTTCTCGACCTGATCGAGGCCGGACGCGTCCCGGTGGTCTCGTCGGTGGCCCCAGACGCGTCGGGCCAGGTCCACAACGTCAACGCCGACACCGCCGCCGCCGCGCTCGCGGTCGCGCTCGGTGCCGAGAAGCTGCTCGTCCTGACCGACGTCGAAGGCCTCTACCGCGACTGGCCCGACAGCGACGACGTGATCGGTGAGATCGGCGTGGACGCACTGGAGGACCTGATGCCGAGCCTCGCCTCCGGCATGGTCCCCAAGATGGGCGCGTGCGCCCAGGCCGTACGAGGGGGAGTGCCACGAGCAACGGTCGTCGACGGCCGGGAGCCGCATGCCGTGCTGCTGGAGATCTTCACCGACGAGGGTGTCGGGACGCAGGTCCTCCCCGAGGCGGAGACCAAGGTACGGACCGCGTTGAGGAGGCAGGCATGAGTGCCGAGAGCACCAACCAGCAGGAGTGGCTCGAGCGGTACTCCGGCGCAGTCATGAACACCTTCGGTCCTCCGCAGCGCGTTCTCGTGCGTGGCGAGGGCGCGTACGTCTGGGACGCCGACGGCAACCGCTACCTCGACCTGCTCGCAGGCATTGCCGTCAACGTGCTGGGGCACGCCCACCCTGCGGTGGTCAAGGCGGTGACCGCGCAGATCGGCACCCTCGGTCACATCTCCAACTTCTTTGCCAGCGAGCCCCAGGTGAGCCTGGCCGAGCGGCTCCTGGCACTGCTCGGGACCGACGGCAAGGTGTTCTTCACCAACTCGGGCACCGAGGCCAACGAGGCCGCGTTCAAGCTGACACGGCGGACCGGTCGCACCCGCCTCGTGGCGGCCGCCGGCGGCTTCCACGGACGCACCATGGGTGCGCTCGCGCTCACCAGCAAGGAGGCCTACCGGGCGCCGTTCGAGCCGCTCCCGGGCGAGGTCACGTTCGTTCCCTACGGTGACGTGGAGGCGCTGCGGGCAGCGGTGGACGACACCGTGGCCGCGGTCGTGCTGGAGCCCATCCAGGGCGAGGCCGGAGCGGTGGTGCCCGGTGCCGGCTACCTGGCCGCCGCGCGCGAGATCACGAGCAGCCACGGAGCCCTGCTGTGGCTCGACGAGGTGCAGACCGGCATCGGTCGCACGGGCGCGTGGTTCGCGCACAGCACCGAAGGCATCGTGCCCGACGTCGTGACGCTCGCGAAGGGCCTCGGCGGCGGGATCCCCATCGGCGCCTGCATCGCCGTCGGTGAGGCTGGTGAGCTGCTCCAACCCGGCAACCACGGTACGACGTTCGGCGGCAACCCGGTCGCCGCAGCGGCTGCCCACGCCGTGCTGGACACGATCGAGGGTGAAGGGCTCCTGGCGCAGGCGACCGCGACAGGGGAGAGGCTGCGCGCCGCGCTGGCCGATCACCCGATGGTCACCGACGTCTCGGGCGCCGGCCTTCTCGTCGGCATCGGGCTGCACGCTCCGGTGGCGCCGCAGGTGCAGGCCGCAGTTCTCGAGCGCGGCGTCGTGATCAACGCCGCCACTCCTCGACGGCTGCGGCTCGTGCCGCCGTTGATCCTGACCGCGGAGCAGGCCGACGAGGCCGTCGCGGTGATCATGCGCGTGCTCGACACGCACGCCAGCGAGGGGGAGAACGGATGAGGCACTTCCTGCGGGACGACGACCTGACACCTGCCGAGCAGACCGAGGTCCTGGACCTGGCCGACGCCCTCAAGGCGGCGCCGTACTCCCAGCGGCCGCTCGACGGGCCGCAGACGGTCGCGGTGATCTTCGACAAGGCCTCCACCCGGACGCGCGTCTCGTTCGCCGTGGGCGTCGCGGCGCTCGGGGGCAGTCCCCTGGTCATCGACGCGAGCAGCAGCCAGATGGGACGGGGCGAGAGCGTCGCGGACACCACGAAGGTGCTCGAGCGGATGGTGTCGGCGATCGTGTGGCGCACCTTCGCCCAGTCCGGCTTGGACGAGATGGCTGCCGTCAGCGGCGTGCCGGTGGTGAACGCGCTCAGCGACGACTTCCACCCGTGCCAGCTCCTCGCCGACCTCCTGACGGTCCGCGAGCACAAGGGCACGCTGGCGGGGCTCACCCTCACCTACCTCGGTGACGGCGCCAACAACATGGCGCACTCCTACCTCCTCGCCGGTGCCACCGCCGGGATGCACGTACGGGTCGGTGCTCCGGACGACTATGCGCCCCGAGGCGACGTCCTCGACGACGCCGCCCGGATCGCCGCCTCCACGGGTGGTTCCGTCGCCGTCCTCACCGACCCGGTCGAGGCGGCGTCGGGCGCCGACGTCCTGGCGACCGACACCTGGGTGTCGATGGGCCAGGAGGACGAGAAGGCGCAGCGGGTTGCGACCTTCAGCCGGTACGGCATCACTGCGGACCTGCTCGCCCGCGCCGCCGACGACGCGATCGTCCTGCACTGCCTGCCGGCCTACCGAGGGCTCGAGATCGCCGCCGACGTCATCGACGGACCGCAGAGCGTCGTCTGGGACGAGGCCGAGAACCGTCTCCACGCGCAAAAGGCCCTCCTCGTGTGGCTGCTGGCTCGTACGGGCGGTGCCTCGTGACGACGATCCCGGCCACGAAGGCGGCGCGGCAGCAGAGAGTCGTCGAGCTCCTGCGGACGCGCGTCGTCCGGTCCCAGACCGACCTGGCCGACCTCCTCGCCGAGGACGGCGTGCTGGTCAACCCGTCGACGCTCTCGCGCGACCTCGTCGAGCTGGACGCCGTGCGAGTGCGGCACCCGGGCGGCGGCCTCGTCTACGCCGTCCCGGGAGAGGGCGGAGACCGTACGCCCCGCCCGGCCGTCGAGCCGGTCTCGGCGAACGCGCGGCTGGCCCGGTTGTGCAACGAGCTGCTGGTGTCGGCGGAGGGCTCGGCCAACCTGGTCGTCCTCCGAACACCGCCCGGCGCGGCGCAGTTCTTGGCCTCGGCCATCGACCACGCGGCGCTGGGCGCCCTGCTCGGCACGATCGCGGGGGACGACAGCGTGCTGGTGATCTGCAAGGACCCGACCGGGGGACCGGAGGTCGCGGAGGAGTTCCGCGCCCTGGCAAGCCCCGACACACTCACCTCGGCCGAGACCGGTGTCTCGGCGAAGAACAAGGAGACATCATGAGCGAACGGGTCGTACTCGCCTACTCGGGCGGACTCGACACCTCGGTCGCGATCGGCTGGCTCGGCCAGGAGGCCGACGCGGAGGTGATCGCGGTCGCCGTCGACGTCGGTCAGGGCGGCGAGGACATGGACGTGGTCCGCGAGCGCGCCCTGGCGTGCGGCGCCGTCGAGTCGATCGTGATCGATGCGAAGGACGAGTTCGCCGAGGACTACTGCCTCCCGGCGGTCCGGGCCAACGCGCTCTACCAGGACCGCTACCCGCTGGTCTCGGCGCTCTCGCGCCCGCTCATCGTCAAGCACCTCGTGGAGGCGGCGACCTACCACGGTGCGACGACGATCTCGCACGGCTGCACCGGCAAGGGCAACGACCAGGTGCGCTTCGAGGTCGGCGCCAAGGCGCTCGCCCCGCACCTCCAGGTCATCGCCCCGGTCCGCGACTACGCGTGGACGCGGGAGAAGGCCATCGCCTACGCCGACGAGCACAACCTCCCGATCGACGTCACCAAGAAGTCGCCGTACTCGATCGACCAGAACGTCTGGGGTCGCGCCGTCGAGACGGGCTTCCTCGAGGACATCTGGAACGGTCCGATCGAGGACCTCTACTCCTACACCTCCGACCCGGCCCAGCCGCGGGACGCCGACGAGGTCGTCATCGGCTTCGAGGCCGGAGCACCGGTCACGCTCGACGGCAAGCCGGTGACGATGCTCCAGGCGATCCAGCAGCTCAACATCCGTGCCGGCGCGCAGGGCGTCGGCCGGATCGACATGGTCGAGGACCGGCTCGTGGGCATCAAGAGCCGTGAGATCTACGAGGCGCCCGGCGCGGCGGCCCTGATCGCGGCCCACATGGAGCTCGAGAACGTGACCGTCGAGCGCGAGCTCGCCCGCTTCAAGCGCGGTGTCGACCAGCGTTGGGGAGAGCTGGCCTACGACGGGCTGTGGTTCTCGCCGCTCAAGGACTCGTTGGACGCCTTCATCGCGTCCTCGCAGGAGGCGGTGACCGGTGAGGTCCGGATGACGCTGCACGCCGGCAAGGCCACCGTGACCGGTCGCCGCTCCGCCACCAGCCTGTACGACTTCAACCTCGCGACGTACGACGAGGGCGACACGTTCGACCAGAGCATGGCCAAGGGCTTCATCGAGATCTTCGGCATGTCGAGCACGCTGGCCAGCAAGCGCGACCGGGCGTTGGCGGGGGAGTGACCGTGACCGGTGAGCAGGTCGCGGGAGACGAGCCGGTCGACGCAGCGGGCGGGGAGGCGGCGAAGCGGAGCGTGCTGTGGGGCAGCAGGTTCTCGTCGGGCCCCTCGCCCGAGCTCGAGGCGCTGTCGCGCTCGACGCACTTCGACTGGCGCCTCGCGCCGTACGACCTCGCGGGCTCGCGCGCCCATGCCCGGGTGCTTCGGCGCGCGGGGCTGCTGAGCGAGGACGACCTCACGGCGTTGCTGGCCGGCATCGACGCGCTGGAGGCCGACGTCGCCTCGGGCTCGTTCGTTCCCGCGCCCGGTGACGAGGACGTGCACACCGCCCTCGAGCGGGGGCTCGTCGACCGACTCGGCCCGGAGCTCGGAGGGCGGCTGCGCGCCGGCCGTTCGCGCAACGACCAGATCGCGACACTCGGCCTGCTCTACCTGCGGGACCACGCCGCCGAGATCGGCCGGCTGGTGCGAGCGCTGGTCGCCGCGCTCGCGGACCAGGCCGAGCGGCATCTCGGCGTCGCGATGCCGGGACGCACCCACCTCCAGCACGCGCAGCCGGTGCTGCTGAGCCACCACCTGCTGGCCCACGCGTGGCCGCTGGTCCGCGACCTCGACCGGCTCGCCGACTGGGATGCGCGCGTGGCCTCCGGGTCGCCGTACGGGTCGGGCGCCCTCGCCGGGTCGTCGCTCGGGCTGGATCCCGAGCAGGTGGCCTCCGACCTGGGGTTCACCGGGTCGGCCCCGAACTCGATCGACGGGACCGCGGCGCGCGACTACGTCGCCGAGTTCGCGTTCGTCGCGGCGATGATCAGCGTGGACGTCTCGCGCCTCGCCGAGGAGATCATCCTCTGGAACACCAAAGAGTTCGGCTTCGTCACGCTCGACGACGGCTTCTCGACCGGCTCCAGCATCATGCCGCAGAAGAAGAATCCCGACATCGCGGAGCTGGCCCGCGGCAAGGCCGGACGGGTCATCGGCAACCTCACCGGCCTGATGGCGACATTGAAGGCGCTCCCGCTCGCCTACAACCGCGACCTCCAGGAGGACAAGGAGCCGGTCTTCGACACCGTCGACACGCTGGAGGTCCTGCTCCCGGCGTTCACCGGGATGATCGCCACCCTGACCTTCCACACCGAGCGGCTCGAGTCGCTGGCGCCGCAGGGCTTCGCCCTCGCGACCGACATCGCCGAGTGGCTCGTGCGCGAGGGCGTGCCCTTCCGCGAGGCGCACGAGATCTCGGGAGCGTGCGTCCGCGTCGCGGAGTCTCAGGGCAAGGAGCTGTGGGATCTCGGCGACGACGAGCTCGCGGCCGTCTCGCCGCATCTCAGGCCGGAGGTCCGCGACGTGCTCAGCGTCGAGGGATCGATCGCTTCGCGGGACGCCCGCGGGGGTACGGCACCGGTGCGCGTCGCCGAGCAGCTGGCGGAGCTTCGGACCCGGCTGGGCTGAGCCGGCACACCGGCCGGTGGTCGGCTCGACGTGACGTAGACCACGGGATGGTCCATCCTCGCAGGGGACGGACGTGCCGTACGGGCGCGCGCGACGGAACGAGGGACGATGCCGACTGACGTGAGGGACCCAGGCTCGCGGCGGGCGCGTGCCGCCTGGGTCGTGGTGCTGGTCACGGTGCTGACGGCCGTCGTCGCCGCCTGCGGGGTGACCCGCGGCGCCGACGAGGCCGACAACCGGCGCCTCCGCATGATGATCCCCAACAGCCCCGGGGGCGGCTACGACCTCACCGGACGTGCCGCCGCGCGGGTGATGGAGGACGACGGCCTGACCGGCCGATTCGAGATCACCAACGTGATCGGCGCCAGCGGCACCGTCGCGATGCAGCGCCTCCTCAACGAGCGTGAGGCCGACGACCTCATGCTGACGATGGGGCTCGGCGTGGTCGGTGCGGTCTACACCAACCGGTCCGACGCCACCGTCGACAGAGCGACGCCGCTGGCGCGCCTCGTCGAG
The DNA here is from genome assembly GCF_019550915.1 of Mumia sp. zg.B17. Lineage (GTDB taxonomy): Bacteria > Actinomycetota > Actinomycetes > Propionibacteriales > Nocardioidaceae > Mumia. Next base: position 17,019 of record NZ_JAHWCI010000006.1, on the reverse strand, counting down.
GAGTCCGAGGGCCTCCTCGTGCCGTCGGACTCGCCATTCACGACGGTCGAGGACTTCGTGAAGGCATGGAAGGCCGATCCCGGCAGCGTGTCGATCGGCGGCGGTTCCTCGCCCGGGGGACCCGACCACCTCTTCCCGATGCAGCTCGCCCAGGCGGTCGGCGTCGACCCGCGAGAGGTGAACTACGTCGCGTACGACGGCGGCGGCCCGCTGACGACGGCTCTCCTCGGCGCCAAGATCGACGTCGGGACGTCGGGTCTCGGTGAGTTCGAGGGCCAGATCGCCGAAGGCAGCCTGCGGGTCCTCGCGGTGTCGGGGGAGGAGCGGCTGGAGACCGTCGACGCACCCACCCTCAAGGAGTCCGGTGTCGATTTCGCCTTCAGCAACTGGCGTGGTGTGCTCGCGCCGCCGGGGATCAGCGACGAGCAGCGCGACGCCTTGGTGACGCTGCTCGAGGAGATGCAGGACACGGACGCATGGCGTGACGAGCTCGAGCGCAACGGTTGGACGGACGCCTTCCAGACCGGGGCCGAGTTCGAGGAATTCCTGGTCTCGCAGGACGCGCGGGTCGAGGACACCCTGAAGGAGCTGGGGCTGGTATGAGCGCGGCGAAGGCGGACGAGCCGTCGACGCGGGTCGTCGACCGCGCCCAGTACGCCCTCGCGGCGTTTCTCGCCGTGGTGGGCGCCTACGTGCTGTACGACGCCGCGACCCTGAGCGCCGGGTTCTCCGACCAGGTGCTGTCCCCGGCGGCGTTCCCCTACGTCGTCGGGGGCGCCCTCGTCGTGCTCGCGGTGCTGCTGGCCGTCGTCACCGCCCGAGGCGACGTGCCGGAGGCGGAGGCCGGCGAGGACGTCGACCTGACCGAGGGCGCCGACTGGCTCACCGTCGCCAAGCTCGTGGGCGTCTTCGTCGTCAACATCGTCCTCATCGACCTGCTGAGCTGGGCGATCACCGGCGCACTCCTGTTCGCCGGCTGCACCTGGGTCCTGGGCAGCCGGACGCACGTGCGCGACCTCGCGATCGGCGCCGTCATGTCGGTCGGCACCTGGTACGGGTTCTACGTCGGGCTGGGCATCCCGATCCCGGCCGGGATCCTGGACGGGGTGCTCTGATGGACATGCTCCTCGACGGCTTCGCGACCGCGCTGACCCCGATCAACCTCCTCTACGCCTGCATCGGCGTGCTGCTCGGCACGTCGGTCGGCGTCCTGCCCGGCATCGGCCCGGCGATGACCGTGGCGCTGCTGCTGCCGGTGACCTACAACGTCTCGCCCGAGGGCGCCTTGATCATGTTCGCGGGGATCTACTACGGCGGGATGTACGGCGGCTCGACGACCTCGATCCTGCTCAACACGCCAGGGGAGTCGTCGTCGGTGATCACCGCGATCGAGGGCAACAAGATGGCGAAGGCGGGCCGCGCGGCCCAGGCGCTCGCCACCGCGGCGATCGGCTCGTTCGTCGCCGGCACCATCGGGACCGTGCTCCTCGTGGCGCTCGCGCCGAGCGTCGCCGACTGGGTCGTGAACCTCGGTGCTCCGTCGTACTTCGCGATCATGCTGCTCGCCCTCGTGGCGGTCACCGCCGTCCTCGGCGACTCCAAGCTGCGCGGGTTCATCTCGTTGGCGCTGGGTCTGTCGATCGGCCTGGTCGGGACGTCGACGGGTCAGCCGCGTCTCACGTTCGGCAACTCGCTGCTGGCCGACGGCATCGACATCGTGGTCGTGGCGGTCGCCATCTTCGCGATCGGGGAGGCGCTGTGGGTGGCGGCGCACCTGCGGCGTCGCCCGCTCGAGATCACGCCGGTCGGTCGGCCGTGGATGGGGCGGGCGGACTGGTCGCGCTCCTGGAGGCCGTGGCTGCGTGGCACCGCGTACGGCTTCCCGTTCGGCGCGCTCCCGGCCGGTGGCGCCGAGATGCCGACGTTCTTGTCCTACATCACCGAACGCAGGCTCTCGAAGCACCCCGAGGAGTTCGGCCACGGCGCGATCGAGGGCGTCGCCGGTCCGGAGGCGGCCAACAACGCCTCCGCCGCCGGGACCATGGTGCCGCTGCTCGCCCTAGGGCTGCCCACCACCGCGACCGCGGCGGTGATCCTGGCCTCCATGCAGAGCTACGGCCTGCAGCCGGGACCCGGCCTCTTCGACAACGAGCCGGAGCTCGTGTGGGGCCTGCTCGCCAGCCTCTTCGTCGCCAACACCCTGCTGCTCGTGCTCAACCTCCCGCTCGCGCCGGTGTGGGCGAAGCTGCTGCGCACGCCGCGGCCGTACCTGTACGCCGGGATCCTCTTCTTTGCCTCGCTCGGCGCCTACAGCGTCAACTTCCAGTGGTTCGACCTGCTGGTGCTGCTCGCGTTCGGGCTCCTCGGCCTCGCGATGCGACGGTTCGCGCTGCCGGTGCTGCCTCTCATCATCGGCGTCATCCTCGGTCCGCAGCTGGAATACCAGCTCGGGCAGGCGCTCCAGCTCTCCGAGGGAGACTGGACCACGCTGCTCTCCGAGCCGGTCGCCGTCGTCGCGTACGTGGTGATCGCGCTGATCGTGCTGGTCCCTCTCGTCGCCCGGTTGCGCGGTGGCGGCACCGACCCGCTGGAGAAGGAGCTCGACGACCTGGAGAAGGAGGTCCGCCCATGACCGTCGTCGTGGCCTACAGCGAGGACGACCAGGGACGCGCCGCCCTCGCCCACGGTGTGGCGGAGGCGAGGCTGCGGGACACCGACCTTGTGGTCGTCAACGCGACCCGCGGGGACTCCTACGTCGACCGGCGGTTCGCCGCCGGCAGCGCGGCCGACCACCTCCGTGAGGAGCTCGTGCGGCTGGGCGTCGACGCGGTCGTCCGTCAGCCGATCGACCCCGACGTCGCCGGCGCGGTGCTCGCCGTCGTCGCGGAGGTGGGTGCCGACGAGCTCGTCATCGGGATCCGTCACCGGTCCCCGGTCGGGAAGATGATCGCCGGGAGCGTCGCCCAGCGACTCCTCCTCGACTCTCCCGTCCCCGTCCTCGCGGTGAAGCCGGACGGCCCGGCACACTCGGCAGTGTGACGGACGAGATCGAGACGCAGGCGCGGCACCTGCTGGGAGCGACCCTGACGCGTGGTGACGTGACCGTGCGGATCACCGAGGTCGAGGCGTACGGCGGGACGGGCGACCCGGCGTCGCACGCCTTCCGTGGACCGACGCCGCGCAGCGGGATCATGTTCGGACCGCCCGACGTGCTCTACGTCTACCTCTCGTACGGGATGCACTACTGCGCGAACGTGGTCGTGGGGGCCGACGGTGACGCGTCGGCCGTGCTGCTGCGGGCCGGTGAGGTGGTGCGGGGCGTCGAGACAGCCCGTGACCGGCGTGGGGGAGTGCCCGACGTCCGACTCGCTCGAGGCCCTGCCAACCTGACCTCGGCGCTCGGGATCACCATCGAGCAGAACGGGGCCACGCTGGACGGACCTCAGGTCGTGCTGCACCGCGACGCGCCGATCCCGGCCGAGGCCGTCAGTGCCGGGCCCCGGGTGGGGGTCTCACGGGCGGCCGACGTCCCGTGGCGGTTCTGGGTGACCAACGACCCGACGGTCTCGGCCTACCGCCGCAGCCCCCGGGCCGGCGACGCGGAGCCTCTGTGAGGATGGCGGCATGACTCGCTCCTGGCTCGTGACCGGACTCATGGTGTGCCTCGTGTCGTGCGTCCTCGCCGGGTGCGGCAGCGCCGCCGATGTCGCGACGGGTCGCTCAGGACCAGCCGGTGCCGCGGCGGCCGTCCCGACGCTCACCGACGGCGGCGGCGTGGTCGTCACCGCCCGCGACCTCGACCCCGCGGGCTCGTTCCCCGAGCAGGCGACCGCGGTGGCCGTCTACGTCGAGCCGCTGTGCCCGCACTGCAAGGCGTTCGCCGCTGACCAGGGGCGGCTGCTCGAGGCGCGGCTCGCGGAGGGCGCGATCACGCTCGAGTACCGGTTGGTGTCGTTCCTCGACAACGGCAGCACCGACCGCGCCTCCGCGCGGAGCGTCAACGCCGGATTGTGCGTCGCCGCCGCCGAGGGGGCGGCGGAGTACGCCGCGTTCGTCGCCGCTCTCCTGGAGCATCAGCGCCCGGGCGGTCTGTCCGACACCGACCTCGTCGGACTCGCCGATGAGGTCGGCGCCGCTGACGCGAGGTCCTGCATCGAGACCGGGCAGCACGCCGGGCTGGTCCCTGAGCTCACCGAGGACGCGATGGGCAAGATCGACGGGACACCGGCCGTCGAGGTCGACGGCACCATGCTGACGAGCACGCCGACGACGGTAGAGCTCACCGCGCTGCTCGGCCGTACGACGGTCTGAGCGGCTGGCCGGCGCCGGGGACGTCACCCGGTCAGCGCCACCGCGTCGAGCGCGGTCACGAGGGCTCCGACGACCGAGGCCTTGTCGCCCAGCGTGGACAACCGCACCTCGATCGCTCCCTCGAGCCCGTCGACCGCGTGACGGCGCAGACCGTCACGGATGCCGTCGACGAGGATCTCGCAGGCCAGGTCCCCGCCCACCACGATCACCTCAGGGCTGAGCAGGTTCGCGAGGATCGCCGACCCTTGCCCGAGCGCCCGGCCGGCGTCCTCGAGGAGGCGCCGGGCGCCCGCGTCTCCTGAGACGGCGAGGTCGGCCAGGTCGTGGACGGCCAGGTCCGGGGCCCGTCCACGCAGCTGCTCGATCAGTCCGCTACCCCCGGCGTACGCCTCGAGGCACCCACGGCTGCCGCACCGGCACAAGGGTCCGCTCTCGTCGAGCGTCACGTGGCCGAGCTCACCGGCGGTGCCGAGCCCGCCGCGATAGAGGCGGCCGTCCAGCACCAGTCCGCAGCCGATGCCGGAGGAGGCCTTGAGGTAGGCCAGGGTCGTCACCCCGGGATCGTGGTGGTGCTCGGCGAGCGCACCGAGGTTGGCGTCGTTGTCGACCAGGATCGGGATGCCGAGCACGGCCGAGGCCACGTCGGCCGCGGCCACGCCGACCCAGCCCGGGAGGATCGAGCCGGCCGTGATGCGGCCGTCCTTCGTGATCGGCGCGGGGAGCCCGAGGCCTCCGGCGCGCACGGCGTCGCGGCTCTCCCCGAGCTCGGCGAGCAGGTCGTCGAGGAGATCCTCCGCCAGCGCGAGGCCATCTGCGTACCGGTGATCGTTGTCCAGCGGGCGGCGTACGCCGACCAGCGGGCGGCCGGCGAGGTCGCCGAGCGCGACCTCGAGGTGGGAGTGACCGAAGTCGAGTCCTGCGACGAGTCCGGCGCGACGGGAGATCTGGACCGTGAGGCCTCGACGGCCGGCTCCGCCGGAGGTCTCGACGAGCCCGGTGGCGACGAGCTGGCGGACGATGTTGGACACGGTCGCGGGCGCGAGATCGGTGCGGCGGGCTATCTCGGCCTGGGACACCTCCGTGGCGGTGCGGAGGACTCCCACGATGCGCTCGAGGTTGGCAGAGCGCAGCGCCGAGGGCGAGCCGGTGGGAGGCATGGGCACAACCTAATCAGATCTCGTGAGTCGTCAAGAGGTGAACATTTCACAGATATGTTTCGATTCTGCAACGCTCATTCGTTCATGACTTGACGATTACGCGGAAGGTCCCAAGACTGTCGGCGGCGGACCTGCAGCTGTCCGCACCACATCATCTGGGAGGACATCGTGAACAAGTTTGCGCGCACCGTCGTAGGGGCGGCGTCGGTCGTGGTTCTCACGGCCGCACTGGGCGCTTGCGGCGGAGACGACGACGGCGACGGAGGTGGCAGCGACAGCAAGACGATCGCGCTGCTGCTCCCCGAGACGAAGACCACCCGTTACGAGGCGTTCGACAAGCCGCTGTTCGAGGCCAAGGTCAAGGAGCTCTGCGACGACTGCGACGTCAAGTACCTCAACGCCGACCAGGACTCGGCGAAGCAGCAGCAGCAGGCCGAGTCGGCGATCACCGACGGTGCCGCCGTGCTGGTGTTCGACCCGGTCGACGGCGACGCCGCGGCCGGCGCCGTGAAGTCGGCGCAGTCGTCCAAGGTCCCGGTCGTGGCCTACGACCGGTTCATGGAGGGCGCGGACTACTACCTGTCCTTCGACAACGAGAAGGTCGGCGAGCTCCAGGGTCAGGCGCTGGTCGAGGCCACCGGTGGCTCCGGCGACATCCTGATGCTCAACGGTTCGCCCACCGACCCGAACGCCGCCCAGTTCAAGAAGGGCGCGCACAAGGCCATCGACGCCAGCGGACTGACCGTCGCGGCGGAGTACGACAACCCCGACTGGAGCCCTGACAACGCTCAGAAGTTCGTCACGTCGCAGCTCAACAACGTCGACGGCGCCGCGCTCGCCGGCGTGTACGCCGCCAACGACGGCCAGGCCGGTGGCGTGATCGCTGCCCTCCGCGCCGACGGCATGACGAAGTTCCCGCCGGTCACCGGTCAGGACGCCGAGCTCGCCGCGATCCAGCGCATCGTCAGCGGCGACCAGTACATGACGATCTACAAGTCGATCAAGACCGAGGCCGAGAAGGCCGCCGAGGTGGCGGTCGCCATCGTCAACGGCGACGACGTCGGCGAGACCACCGACTACGAGGGTGTCGACTCGTTCATCTTCGACCCGGCGGTCGTCACCAAGGACAACATCAAGGACACGGTCGTGGCTGACGGGTTCTACACGGTCGAGGACATCTGCACCCCCGAGTACGCCGACGCGTGCAAGGCTGCGGGCCTCAGCTGATCAAGCCTTCGGGGTCCGGGTGGTCACGCGCGTCGTGACCACCCGGGCCGTTCCCGTTCCTCACCATCAGCGAAGGACATCATGAACGACGGCAGCCAGCCGATCCTCTCGCTGCGCGGCATCGACAAGCGCTTCGGCGCCGTGCAAGCCCTCAGCGACGTCTCCGTCGACGTGCGCCCCGGTGAAGTGGTCGCCCTGGTCGGCGACAACGGCGCCGGCAAGTCGACCCTCGTCAAGATCATGTCGGGCGTGTACCAGCCCGACGGCGGCGAGATCGTCTTCGACGGACGCCCCGTCACGATCAACGGGCCGAAGGCCTCGCAGGCCCTCGGCATCGCGACGGTCTTCCAGGACCTTGCTCTGTGCGACAACCTCGACGTCGTCGCGAACCTCTTCCTCGGCCACGAGCGCACCAAGGCCGGAGTGCTGGACGAGGTGGAGATGGAACGCCACTCGTGGGAGCTCCTGCAGCAGCTCTCGGCCAAGATCCCGTCCGTGCGCATCCCGATCGCCTCGCTGTCCGGCGGACAGCGCCAGACGGTCGCCATCGCCCGCAGCCTCGTCGGTGAGCCCAAGGTCGTCATGCTCGACGAGCCGACCGCGGCGCTGGGTGTGGCCCAGACGGCCGAGGTCCTCAACCTGATCGAGCGGTTGCGCAAGCGTGGGCTCGGCGTCGTGCTCATCACGCACAACATGGCCGACGTCCAGGCTGTCGCGGACCGGATCTACGTCCTCCGGCTCGGACGCAACAGCGCCGAGTTCGCGATCGGCGAGGTCACGACGGAGCAGCTCGTCGCTGCCATCACCGGCGCCTCCGACAACGTTGTGGCCGAGCGTGCGGCCCGCGACCGCTCGGGGTCCCCGATCACGCCGGACGCCATCGACCCGTACGCCGTCCTGCCGGACGGCGCCGGCGGGCCGGGGCACGTGAGCCCCGACCCCGACCAGGAGCGCGACGCATGACCACGACCTACGACAAGACCGACGAGCGGCTCCTCGAGAGCGAGTCGCCCCGCGCCGTCCTCAGCGGCTTCGGGCGACGGATCCGGTCGGGCGACCTCGGCATGGCCCCGGTCATCATCGGCCTGGTCCTGATCTGGCTGATCTTCTTCCTCCAGAACGACCGGTTCCTCTCCTCGCGCAACCTCGTCAACCTCAGCCTCGACTCCGCGACGATCGGCATGATCTCGCTCGGGATCGTGCTCGTCCTGCTCCTCGGCGAGATCGACCTCTCGGTCGGCTCGGTGAGCGGCGTCGGCGGTTCGATCATGGCCGTGCTGCTGGTCTATCAGGGGTGGCCGCTGCTGACGGCGATCCTCCTCGCGCTCGCCGTGGGTGTCGCGATCGGCACGTTCTACGGCCTGCTCTTCACGCAGTTCGGCGTGCCGAGCTTCGTGATCACCCTGGCCGGACTCCTCGCGTTCCTCGGGGTCCAGCTGTGGGTGCTCGGGAGCCGCGGCACGGTCAACCTCCCGATCGACTCGTGGATCATCGATTTCGCCAACTTCTCCTACCTGCCCGACCCGGTGTCGTACGCCCTGGCCGTCGCGATCGGTGCCGTCTATCTCGCGCTGCGGCTGCGCACGATCCGTCGCCGCCGTGCGGCGAACCTGTCGGCGCCGTCCCTGCGGGGCGCGGTGATCCGGACGGTGCTGATGGTGGCCGCGATGCTCTTCGGCGCCTGGTACCTCAACCAGGACCGCGGCGTCGGCTACATGCCGTTGTTCTGGGTGGCGATGATCGTGGCGGTCGACCTGATCCTCCGCAAGACGCGCTTCGGACGGTCGGTCTACGCGGTCGGCGGCAACGAGGAGGCAGCCCGGCGCGCCGGCGTGCCGGTGAACAGGGTCTACATCACCGTGTTCGCCGCAGCCTCGACGTTCGCCGTCCTCGGCGGGATCCTCGCCGCCGGCCGGCTGCAGTCGGTCGCCCAGTCCAGCGGTGGCACCGACACCAACCTGATGGCGATCGCGGCCGCGGTCATCGGCGGGACCAGCCTGTTCGGCGGTCGCGGCTCGGCGTACGCGGCGCTCTTCGGGATGCTCGTGCTCCAGTCGATCACCAGCGGTCTGAACCTCATCGGCGTGGAGGCCGAGGTTCGCTACATCGTCACCGGCGCGGTCCTGCTGCTCGCCGTCACGATCGACTCCCTGTCGAGACGGGCGCGCCGGAGCTCCGGCACCGCTTAGCCCTCGTCCGGGAGTCTCCACGGGGCGTCGTCGCTGCTGCGGCGACGCCCCAAGGCTTTCCCAAGGGATCCGCAAGCGGCTCGCGTGAGGCTCGTTGTCATCCAGACCGGATGACAAGGAGCACTGGTGATGTCCAGCATGTTGTACCGCCTCGGTCGAGCGACCGCGGCGCACCCGTGGCGCACGGTCAGCGCATGGCTCGTCGTGGTCGTCGGGGTGCTCGCGCTCGCCGCGAGCGCCGGAGGCGCGACCCATGACGACTGGGACGTGCCCGGCGCCGAGGGCCAGGTCGGCCTCGACGCCCTCCGCACCCACCTCCCGGAGTCCGGTGGCGCGAGCGCACTGGTCGCCGTCCACGACCCTGACGGAGGCGCGCTCGTCCGAGCCGACCTGTCCCGGATCGCCGGCACGCTGGAGGACGTCCCGCACGTCGCCCAGGTCTCGCCCCCGAGGCTGTCGGCCGACTCCGACACGGCACTGCTCACCCTGCGCTACGACGTGCCGGTCACCCACCACGAGGTCATGGGCGCGCTCGAACCATTGGAGGACGCGGTCTCGGCCGCGGGGGTCGACGGCCTCGACGTCGAGTACGGGGGAGAGGTCCCCGGGTCGGCGATGGAGATGAGCGGCCGTGGCGAGCTGATCGGCGTGAGCGTCGCTCTGGTCATCCTCGTGCTCACGTTCGGCTCCGTCGTGGCAGCAGGTCTGCCGCTCGCGGTCGCCCTCGTGGGTCTCGCGGTCGGGAGCGCAGGGGTCACGCTGCTTGCCGCGGTGATCGACGTCAGCTCGACCGCCCCGACCGTCGCGACGATGGTGGGGCTGGGCGTCGGCATCGACTACGCGCTGCTGCTCGTGACTCGCTTCGTCGAGGAGCTCCGCCGCGGCCGGTCCAGGGTCGACGCCGCAGGGACCGCGGTGGCGACCGCCGGCCGCTCCGTGGTGTTCGCGGGCCTCACGGTGCTCGTGTCGTTGACGGGCCTGGGCCTTGCCGGTCTGCCGACGTACTCGGCGTTCGGGGCGGCGACCGCGATCGCGGTCGCCTCGGTCATGGCGACCGCGCTGACGCTGGTGCCCGCGCTCTGCGGTCTCGCCGGCCATCGCCTCGTGGCGCGGAAAGACCGTGGGCGTCCCTACGAGAACGGTGGCCCGCGCAGCGTGCGCCGGACCCTCACGGGACGGTGGGCGCGCCGGGTCTGCAAACGACCGCTCCCGTGGGCGCTCGCGGCACTCGTCGTCCTGATCGCCCTGGCTGCACCCGCGCTCGGCATGCGGACCTTCCCGCAGGACGCCAGCGCGGACCCTGCCTCGTTCACGACCCGCCAGGCCTACGACCTCGTCGCCGCGGAGTTCGGGCACGGCGCCAACGGGCCGTTGACCTTCGTGAGCGACACCGGTGCGGTCGACCCCACCGACACCGAGCGCCTCCGCTCCGACCTCCTCGACGACCCGCGCATCACGTCGGTCGGTCCCGCGACCACGTCGCGCGACGGGGCGATCACCGTCTTCGACGCCCAACCGACGACGGGTCCGCAGGACGAGCGCACCAGCGACCTCATCGCGTCTCTACGGACCGATGGGCTCCCTGACGGCGTCGAGCTGACCGGCACGACGGTGATCCTCGCCGACATCTCGACCATGCTGTCCGAGCGGATGTGGGTGGTCGTCGGCTTCGTGGTCCTCGTCTCGATGCTCCTGCTCGCGATGATGTTCCGGTCGGTCATCATCCCGCTCAAGGCCGCCACGATGAACCTGCTGTCGATCGGTGCCGCGTACGGGGTCGTGACCCTCGTCTTCCAGCACGGGTGGGGCTCGTCCCTGCTCGGGATGGACCGCGCTGTCCCTGTCTCGAGCTGGGTACCGATCCTGATGTTCGCGATCCTGTTCGGGCTCTCGATGGACTACGAGGTGTTCCTGCTGTCACGGATCCGCGAGGCCTGGTTGCGGACAGGGGACGCGCGGGGATCGGTGGTCACCGGCCTCAGCGCGAGCGCACGGGTGATCTCGAGTGCGGCGGCGATCATGGTGGCGGTCTTCCTCGGGTTCGCGACCGAGGACACCGTCCTCGTCAAGATGCTGGGACTCGGGATGGCGGTGGCCGTCGCACTCGACGCGACCCTGGTCCGCCTCGTGCTCGTCCCGGCCACGATGACGCTGCTCGGTCGCGCGAACTGGTGGCTGCCGCCCTGGATCGACCGGCGGCTCCCGCACGTACGCGCCGAGCTGGACGCCGGCGCAGTCACCGCACCGGCACCGTCCGGTCCTGGTGCGACCGACGAGAGAGAGCAGGCTCCGGCATGAACGGCATGAACGGCATGAAGGGCACGAACGACATGAACGGCACGAACGACATGAACGGCACGACGCGCGAGCACCCCCTCCAGCACGAGGTCACGGCGGTCGTCGAGGCCGCACGGACGACGCCGCTCGGCGACCGGTTGGCGTGGGCACGCCTGCACCGCCGCTGGGGCCGGCTCAGCGGCGCACCACAGACCGAGGCTCTGATGCGCCAGGAGACCGATCTGGCGGAGACCATGGCGGTGTGCGGGGAAGGGCTCGCGTGGATGGCCGGCAACGGAGATCGCGACATCCGGGCGGCGCTTCTCGTCAGGCTCGTGCAGACCGGGCGGCGGATCGACTGTCTGCTCGCGGGCAGCGAAGCCCTGACGCCCTGATCCCTACCGAGGCTCAGAAGCCGTGCAGGTCCCGTTGACGGAGGAACCACTGCTCCGCCAACGGGATCTGCCACGTCTGCATCAACCGTACGGCGTCGTCGGCGTGCCGCGTCGCGAGCCCGATGTCGTCGTCGGCAGCGGCGGCGAGCGCGAGGAACGCGTCGACCGGTCCCATGGCGATCGTCGAGCCGGCGCTCAGGACGCCCCCGCGCAGCGGGGCGAGCCGATCGTAGGCGGCTGCTGCGAGGTCGCGGTCGCCGAGAGCGAGCCCGACCTCGGCCCCGAACCCCCAGATCAACGGAGCGATCCAGCTCTCGTCGTCGAGCGTCGGCCGTGAGGTCTCGAAGAGCTCCCGGGCCGCGTCCGTACGACCGAGTCGCAGCAGGAAGCCGGTCGCGGCCATGTGGATCGGCACCCGCGCTGCCGCCACCAGCTCATCGAGGACGCCGTCCTCGCGGTCGTCGAGACCGCCCCAGATCGCGAGCACGAGCATCAGGCCGCCGACGGCGTCGTACTTGTGGGGCACGGCGATGGTGTCGACGAGCGTCATGAGGCCGTCCAGGGTCGCTCGGGCCTCCTCGAGCTCGCCGCGCATCGCGAGCCACGGCAGGCGCATACAGTCCAGGAACCACCGGACGTAGGTCAGCTGGAGATCGTCCGCGAGACCGTCGGCCTCCGCCAGGTCACGCTCGAGGTCCTCGACATGACCGAGCTCGCCGTGGACCGCGGCCCGCTGCGCGAGCGCCATCGCCTCACCCCGGGCATCGCCGAGCCGGCGGGCGATCGCGACCGCCTCGTCGGCGAGTGCCAGCCGTTGAACGGCCGTCCACGGACGCCAGACCGCCAGGAACGCCGCAGAGCACATCTCCATCAGGAGCGCGTCGTCACCGAGCCGTCGCGCCATCTCGAGTCCTTCGGCGACGAGCAGCTGGCACTCGGACTCCGTGGCGCTGTAGTACACCTCGTTGGCCAGGCTGATCAGCAGCGTGCACCGCAGGGGCGAGTCCCCGCCCGGCAGCGCGGCGAGAGCGCGCCGCTGGGCGCCGACGATGGTCTCCTTCGTCTCACCGAAGGTCGGGCTCTGCCACAGCGCGCCGCGCGTCGTCGCGACCGCGGCCCGGGCGAGCAGCTCGGGGTCGCCGAGCTTGTCCGCCACCGTGATCGCCTCCTCGACGGCGTCGGTCAGGTCGTCCCAGCGGGCCGCCCAACGCGTCGCGTCGGCGCGCGCCAGCAGGAGCTCGTAGCGGTCGGAGAGGGTGGCATCGGGGTCGAGGTCGATGCGGCTGAGGGCCAGGGCCAGGAGCTCGGCGGCCTCCTCGTGGCCGTGGCGGCGCTGCGCGGCGAGCGCGGCCCGGTACGCCGACGTCCACGCCTGCGCGGCATGGTCCTCACCCGCATCGGCCCAGTGCCGCGCGATCTCCGCGGTCCGGCTGGAGGCGCGCTGGTCGAGCCGGAGCGCCTCGGCGATCCGGGCGTGCATGCGCTGGCGGCGCGACGGCGACAGCGTCGCGTACACCGCGTCCCGCACGAGCGCGTGCGAGAAGCGGAACCGGTCGTCCCCCTCGTCGCGCACCATCCCCGCGGAGGTCGCGGGCTCGAGGCGGTCGAGGACCGTGAGGTCGTCGAGCCCTGTGCTGCTCACGACGGTAGGCAGGTCGAAACGTCGTCCCACGACGGCGGCGTGACGGAGCACGTCGAGGGTGCCGTCGGGCACCGCGGCCAGTCGGCGCCGTACGACGTCGGTGACGGCGGTCGGCGGCTCGAGCGCCACGTCGCCACCCGCCTCGTCGAGGAGCCGGGCGTACTCGACCACGAAGAAGGGGTTGCCGTCCGTACGCTCCTGCATCACCCGGGCCGTCGCAGGGGCGACGGGGTGCGAGGAGAGGGCCGTCAAGACTTCCCCGGTCTCCGCCGCGGAGAGACCCGTCAGCGCCACTGACACCGCGTGCCTGCGCGCGAGCGCCTCGAGCGTCTCCGCGACGGCCCCGTCCTGCTCGGCGTGGGTGCGCATCGTCACCATCAGGAGCAACCGGCCCTCGTCGGCGACGGCGCAGAGGTGGCGCAGAACGCCCAACGAGGACGGGTCGGCCCACTGGAGGTCGTCGAGCGCGACGACCAGCGGCTGCTCGTCCGCGGCGTCGAGCACCTGCCGGCAGATCTGCTCCCACGCGGCGAACCTCTCGCTGTCCGGGTCGCCGCCCACGGCGGTCGGGACGTCACGGCCCAGCCCTTCGAGAACGGCTTCCCACGGCCACAGCGGCGGCGCGCCGCTGTCCTGGGAGCAGCGTCCGACGAGGACGCGCGCTCCGCGCTCGCGGGCGCGCGCCAGCACCTCGGCGACGAGGCGGGACTTGCCGATCCCCGGCTCACCCACGAGGCAGGCGAATTGCGGGCGTCCGGTCTCGGCCACCTCGTACCGGTCCAGGAGGACGGCCAGCTCGCGGTCGCGGCCGACCATCGGCCACGCAGGCAGCTGCGGCAGTCGGGGCTGAGGCCCTCGAGGGAGAAGACTTCGAGGGGGAGCGGGCACCGTCTGCGGCTCGGCCGTCGCCGTCGAGGGTGACGACGGAGTCGTCTCGGTCCAGGTGATCGCCGGGTCCTGCCGCAGGATCGCCGCCTGCACCTCCTGCACCTGGGTCCCGGGCTGGATACCGAGATCCTCGTCGAGCGTCGAGGTGAGCACCCGGACGGCCTGGAGCGCGTCAGCCTGACGTCCGCTGCGCGCCAGGGCCACCGCGCGCAGCGTCCAGAGCCGTTCACGGAGGGGGTGCTGCGTCGTCAGCGACTCGAGCTCGGCCGCGACCGTCGCGTGCTCGCCCTGCGCGAGTCGCACGGCGGCGCGGTCCTCGCACGCGACCAGACGCAGCTCGTCGAGACGGGCACGCTCGGCAACGGCCTGAGGGTGCTCGCCGAGCTCGTCGTACGGACGCCCGCGCCACAGACCGATGGCGGCGTCGAGGTCACGCGCAGCCTGCTCCAGCACGTCGGCCGTCGTGACACCGGGTCGGGGGACGGCGTGCCGGACGAGCGGACCGAGCCGCCGGTGGGCCCCGTGCATGAGATCGCTCGCGGTGGCGGCGTCGAGCGCGAGGCCCGACGTGTCGAGGACGTACCCACCGCTCGAGGTCCGCAGCGGCGGGTCCGCGTCGTCGGGCACCACGGTCGCCAACGCCCTGCGGAGGCCGGAGACGTAGGCCTGGAGCGTGCCGTGCGCACCGGCCGGGGGACGGCCGCCCCAGAGGTAGTCGATCAGGGTGTCGACGCTCTGGACGCTCCCGGCGCCGAGCGCGAGCGCGGCGAGCAGGACGCGGTGCTTGCGCGTCCCGAGCGCGACCGGCGGCGAGGCCTGCTCGCGGTGCATCTCGACCGGGCCGAGAACAGCGAGCCACATGGCCCTGAGCATAAGCGCGTGCCGGTCCCAGGACCGGCGATCTCCCGTACGCCGAGCCGATCCCGAGGGATCGTCCCACCACCGCGACCGCCGACCGGGGGCACGGAGTCGGGCGCCGTCACGGCGCGCTGCGTGCGCCGTGCGGCAGACTTGCAGGGAGATCGGCCTCGTTCCTGGCCGCGATCACCGACAGAGGAGACATCACGTGACCACCCATGTCCTGGACGACCTCGAGGCGCGCGGACTCGTCGCGCACTCGACGGACCGAGACGCCCTGCGCGCCGATCTGTCCGCGGGGCCGGTCACGTACTACGTCGGTTTCGACCCGACGGCGCCCAGCCTGCACATGGGCAACCTCCTCCAGCTGCTCACCGCGCGGCGCCTCCAGCTGGCAGGACACCGGCCGCTGATCCTCGTCGGCGGCTCGACAGGTCTGATCGGCGATCCCCGCGACGTGGGGGAGCGCACGATGAACAGCCGCGACACCGTCGCGGAATGGGTCGAGCGGATCCAGGCGCAGGTCGAGCAGTTCGTGTCCTTCGAGGGTGACAACGCCGCGCGCGTCGTCAACAACCTCGACTGGACGAAAGACGTCAACGTCATCGACTTCCTGCGCGACATCGGCAAGCACTTCCCGGTCAACCGGATGCTCGACCGCCAGGTCGTCGCGAGCCGGCTGGAGTCGGGGATCAGCTACACCGAGTTCAGCTATGTACTGCTCCAGTCGATGGACTACCTCGAGCTCTACCGCCGGTACGGCACCTCGTTGCAGACCGGCGGCAGCGACCAGTGGGGCAACATCACGGCCGGCGTGGAGCTGGTGCGGCGCGCCGAGGGTGCCAAGGTCCACGCACTGTCCACGCCCCTGATCACCAAGGCCGACGGCACCAAGTTCGGCAAGTCGACCGGGGGAGCGCTCTGGCTCGATCCCGAGATGCTCTCGCCGTACGCCTTCTACCAGACCTGGATCCAGGCGGAGGACACGAAGGTCGTCGAGTACCTCCGGCAGTTCACGTTCCTCGATCTCGAGGAGATCGACGCGATCGTGGCGGAGTCGGCCGAGAAGCCCGGGTTGAGGATTGCCCAGCGCAGGCTCGCCGCCGAGGTGACGGCTCTGGTGCACGGAGCAGACGAGGTCAAGGCGGCCGAGCAGGCCTCTGCCGCACTCTTCGGCCGGGCCGAGCTCGGTGATCTGCCCGAGTCGACGCTGCGAGCAGCCCTGAGCGAGGCCGGCCTGGTCGCCGTCCCACGGGGAACCACCGTCGTCGACGCATTGGTGAGCGCCGGCCTTGTCGACAGCCGGTCTGCGGCACGTCGAGCAGTGACCGAGGGTGGGGCGTACGTCAACAACGTCCGCGCCGAGGATCCCGAGGCGACGCTCGACGACGCCGGCCTGCACGGGGGCCTGGTGGTCCTGCGGCGCGGCAAGAAGGCGGTCGCAGGCGCCGAGGTGAGCAGCGCCTGACCGGTCTGTCCAGGCTTGTCCGAGAGATCCCCGAGGCTCGACACCCCAACGCGGCGCCGGGCCTCGGGCTTTCCGACCCAAAACCGCCCCTGACCTGCGAAGACAGTGTTTGTGAGCCAGCCCACACGACCCCGATTTGACCGGCCGTTTTCCGCCGCGTAATGTTCTTCTTGTTGCCGGGGACGGCGGCGGGCAAGGCCGAGAGGCCGGGCACGCGGCCCTGGTAGACACCCCCCTCTCTCTGAGACCACCGACCGGCTGGCCATCTTGGCTGCCGAGCAAAGCTCTGGTAGGTTTGGGGGTCGCGCCTTGGTCTGATGCTCCTGTGTGGGGTTGAGGGTTTTGTGTGTCTGATGTTTGAGAACTCAACAGTGTGTCAAAAGTCGACGAGATAATCAGCGACCTTGATGATGGCCTGGTTTTGCTGGGTTGTTGTTTTGGTCAAATTCCGTGACAGAATTATTTGTCAGCAAATAGTGATGTCCGGGGTTGAACGTTTTTGTTGTGCCTGGCCGTTTGGTTGGGTTTCGATGGAGAGTTTGATCCTGGCTCAGGACGAACGCTGGCGGCGTGCTTAACACATGCAAGTCGAGCGGTAAGGCCCTTC